>CANNFR010000027.1 GCA_947503935.1 uncultured Paracoccaceae bacterium | reverse complement strand
ATTACGTCAGCGCCGGGATCATGGATGAGGCCGCAGCCAACGCACTTCGCGAGGCGGTCGCATCGCGGGCCAACATCATGGTCGCGGGCGGCACATCGACCGGCAAGACGACACTCACCAACGCGATGCTCGCGGAAGTGGCCAAGACCTCCGACCGCGTCGTCCTCATCGAAGACACGCGCGAGCTGCAATGCACGACGCCCAATCTGGTCGCGCTGCGCACCAAAGACGGCGTCGCGACGCT
>CANNFR010000026.1 GCA_947503935.1 uncultured Paracoccaceae bacterium | reverse complement strand
AAAGCGAGCCAGCCCTCGTCGACGATGATCAGGCTCGGCCGCCCGTCGAGCCGGGCTTCTATGAGGTGGAAGAGATAAGCGAGGACGGCGGGCGCGGCCGCGGACCCAATCAATCCCTCCGTTTCGAAGGCCTGGAAGTCGGCGCTCCCGAGCGCTTCGCTTTCCGCATCCAGCAAGCGACCGAAAGGACCGCCGAGGCAAAACGGCGCGAGAGCACGCTTGAGATCGTTTGATTGCAGCAGGACCGAGAGTCCGGTCAGCGTGCGCTCCTCGACAGGAGCGGAGGCGAGCGAGGTGAGCGCCGACCAGAGATGGTCGCG
>CANNFR010000025.1 GCA_947503935.1 uncultured Paracoccaceae bacterium | reverse complement strand
CCTGTCGCGACAAGTCCCAGTCCGGCGAAGCTCTCGAAGATGATCCGCGCGAGCGTGTTCCAATTGCTGATGATGTAAGCGAAGACGCCGACAAAGAGCGTCTTCTTGACTAGCCGACCGATGATGTCGTCATCCGCACCCCAGGCCCAGAAGAGGGCTGCGAGCGTGACGTCGATGACGATCAGCGTGGTGGCGAGGAAGGCGACATCGCCGCCGAGCAGCCCGAACCCGCTGTCGATATAGGTGGTGAAGACCTGCAGGAACCGATCGATGACGCCGACATCGCCCATGGCCTACTCCATGTCCTGATCGTTGGATGTGAGGCCGAAGAAGC
>CANNFR010000024.1 GCA_947503935.1 uncultured Paracoccaceae bacterium | reverse complement strand
GCGGCCGTCAGCAGGTTCTCGGCATGGTTGGTCGGGTCGTAAACGATGCCGCCGAAGCCGCCACCGAAGAATGCGTGAGCGGGTGGCGCTGTCGCCGGGGTCAGCGCCATCGCACTCGATAGCAGCAAGGCTGCCGCAACACGTCCTGCAAGCTTACGTGTTTTCATTCTGAACATTTTCAGTCTCCTTTTCGGTCGTGGGGGATGTGGTGGCCTCGATCACTTCGTTCGAAGGCCCGAGTAGTTCGGTGGCCCAGCCGAGATCGCGCCGGGCGAGCCAGACGGCGGCGAAGCCGTCGCGTCCGTGCTCTTTCAGGATGGCGTCGATGGCGGCGTGGTCGGATTTTGAGGATGCGGCGGTGAAGGCGAGCGCGACCTCACCGAGTCCGAGCGCGAAGAGTCGGTTCCCGCGCCGCGACTGGCAGTAATAGTCGCGCTTGGGTGTGGCCCGCGCGATGATCTCGATCTGCCGGTCGTTCAGCCCGAAGCTGCGATAGGTGGCAGCGATCTGCGGCTCGAAGGCGCGCTCGTTGGGCAGGAAGATACGGGTCGGACAACTCTCAACGATGGCGGGGGCAATGTCCGACCCATCGATATCGGCGAGCGACTGCGTGGCAAAGATCACGCTGGCGTTCTTTTTTCGGAGCGTCTTCAGCCATTCGCGCAGCTGTGAGCCAAAGGTTGCGTCGTCCAAAGCGAGCCAGCCCTCGTCGACGATGATCAGGCTCGGCCGCCCGTCGAGCCGGGCTTCTATGAGGTGGAAGAGATA
>CANNFR010000023.1 GCA_947503935.1 uncultured Paracoccaceae bacterium | reverse complement strand
TAGGGTCTGTGGACATTCAGGATTCCCATTGGCTCTGATTTCTGATTCAAACTTCCAAAATGGAGGTTTGAATGAACGAGCAGCGGTTTGTGGTGTCGGACATCTTGTGGCAGCGGCTTGAACCGCATCTTCCAGGTAAAGTTAGCGATGCCGGAGCCACGGCAAAGGACAATCGCCTGTTTCTGGAAGCGGTCTTCTGGCGGGTGCGCACCGGATCGCCATGGCGCGACCTGCCGCCTGCCTTTGGCCATTGGAACAGCCAGTTCCGGCGGTTTCGCTGGTGGGCCAAGTCCGGTACATTTGAGTGTCTTTTCAAAGCTGTGAGCGAAGACCCCGACCTTGAATACGCGCTCATCGATGGCACCATCGTTCAGGTCCACCAAAAGGCGAGCGGCGCAAAAGGGGGACTCAAGCTCAGGCCATCGGACGCTCGCGCGGCGGGTTGACGACCAAGATCGTGGCGTTGTTGGATGCGCTCGGCAATCTCGTGCGCTTCTTGCTGCTGCCGGGACAAGCGCATGACATGAAAGGTGTCGCGCCGCTGATCGAAGACGTTTCGTTTGACGCATTGGTCGCTGACAAGGCGTTCGATGCGGACTGGCTGTTGCAAGACCTCGACCAGCGCGGTGCGACCGCTGTGATCCCGCCTAAAGCCAACCGTAAAATCCAGCGCGACTATGACACCGAGGCCTACAAGTGGCGGCATCTGGTAGAGAATTACTTCGCAAAGATCAAAGAGTTCAGAGGGATAGCCACAAGATACCACAAAACTGATTGCAGCTACGCAGCGTGTTGGAACCTTGTCGCTACACTCATAGCATCAAGATGATGGTCCACAGGCCCTA
>CANNFR010000022.1 GCA_947503935.1 uncultured Paracoccaceae bacterium | reverse complement strand
CAGGAACCGATCGATGACGCCGACATCGCCCATGGCCTACTCCATGTCCTGATCGTTGGATGTGAGGCCGAAGAAGCGCCGCCGATTCTCTTCCCACGCGGCCTGACAGGTCGTGTCGGTCTCCAATTCTTCCGGGGTCAGCGTCCGGCAGTGCTGCAGCGTCGCCCGCAGCGGATCGTCTGAGGTCACGGCCGCCGGTCCTTCGGGCCGCTCCGCCTCAAGAGCGGTCTGGAACTCGATCGCGACCATGAGCGCGGCTCCCGCGCCCATGGCGATGGCGATCCCCTTGAGGGTGGTCTCGGCGGTCAGTTTCATCGCGACCTACCGGAACATTCGCACGGGGCTAGGCTCGTAGCCGGAGCCGTAATCGAGGAAGCGCGAGAGATTCTCGCGCGCCTGCGCTTCGGCAGAGGCGACCCGCGCGGCTTCGAGCGACTGCGCCCGGTTCTGCGCGGCAATGGCGGCCGTTAGATCGGAGATCTGCTGGCTCTGGAGCGCGAGGAGCTGGTTGCCGGCCTGGGTTGCTTGAAGAGCTCCGGTCGCGGCCTGGCTGCGGCCGACAAGCGCCTGCATCTCGGTGCGGGCGGTCTCGATGTTCCCGACGACGCCGGCCTGGACCTTGAGCGCATCCTCGAACCCGGCGACGGAAGTGCGCCAACGGTTCTGCGCACCCGCGATCATCTCGTCGAAATCGCCCCTTGCGGCGGCCGCGCCATAGTCCTGGGTGAAGGCCTCGTCGATCGTCGCCACGTCGTGGGCTATACGCTGCGCCTCGTTCAGGAGTTGCTGGGTCTGCTGGACCGAGGATTGCAGGCGCGAGAGCGAGGAGTATGGCAGGCTTGCGAGATTGCGCGCCTGATTGACCAGCATCTGGGCTTCGTTCTGGAGCTGGGCGATCTGGTTGTTGATCTGCTCCAGCGT
>CANNFR010000021.1 GCA_947503935.1 uncultured Paracoccaceae bacterium | reverse complement strand
GCTTCTCTAATCGGGCGTTTGGGTCAAGTTCATTTCATAGTTTCTGTTCCGGTTTGTAGGGATCATTATCTCTCATCCGGGTCACGCTTCTCTTCGCAGTCATTGATGGCCCGGTTCGGTTGGACCGCTGCATGCATGTGTCGGATTGGATGTGGAGCGCCCCGCTTCGTCTCGCGCTTGCCAGTCGCAGCAGACTTATTCGGCGTCATCCACAGACCTCGTCCGGTGAGGGACGATCCCGTCAATTAGCTTTGGAAGGCTGTCAGGTCATAAAGTGGCCTCCAAAGATTTGTGACGGAACTCGGTGTTGTCAGCCCACATCCGGTGCATGATGACGGCCAGCTTGCGTGCGACGGCAACGACGGCACGGCGACGGCCTTTCCGGCGCATAAGCCGCAGGCCCCAGCTTTTGATCTCGGAGCTGGCGACAGAGCGCATCATCATCGCATTAGCGGCGGCATAGAGCGTGGCACGGACATCGCGGTCTCCCGCTTTGGAGATGCGGCCGGGATTGTCGGTTTCGCCGGACTGATATCGGCGCGGCGTTAGACCAAAATGCGCGGCAACTGTGCGTGAGCTGGTGAACCGCGCCGGATCGTCGACCGCCGCGCGGAATGTCAGGGCAGCAATCGGGCCGACACCAGGGATCGCCATGAAGCGCATGCAGGTCTCATCATGGCTCGCCGCCTGTTTCACGCGACGGTCCAGTTCTCGGTAGGTCTTGTAAAGCATAGCCCGCGCATCAATGAGCGGGAGAAGCGCATGCGAGAGGTCTGGATCGGCCTCGATCATTGGTCTGACCCGTTCGTCAAAAGACCCCTGATCAACACGAGATGGCAGTCGCAGGCCAAAGACCCTGAACAGCCCTCGAACTTCGTTGGCCAAGTCGATGCATTTTTTCTGTACCGCCTTGCGACTGCTCAGCAGCGCGCGATAGGCATGCGCCTCCCGGCTCTTGACATAGACCTTGCTGAACCACCCGGAACGCAGCACTTGCGCGATCCCTCGGGCATCTGTCTTGTCGGTTTTGTTGCGCATCGCCGACAGTGCTGCATTGACCTGGCGCGCCTCCATGCAAACAACATCGAACCCCGCTTTCTGAAGTCCGAAGTAAAGATGCTGGCTCATTGCGCCAGACTCGAAACCGACGCGACTACTGCCTGACGGCACTTCGCGTAAACAGGCGACGATATCCTCGATCTCGCAAGCAACAGAACTTTCGAAGACATGCTTGCCATCGGTATCAATCACGCAGACTGCAACCGACCGCAGCGACACGTCCAAACCAACAAAGTAATTCATTCCGTTCTCCTCAAATTGCACAAACACCCTGCAACTCTATCAAGAACCTGACCCAGCTATCTGGTCAGCCCGATTACCCATGCTTCGTCCCGC
>CANNFR010000020.1 GCA_947503935.1 uncultured Paracoccaceae bacterium | reverse complement strand
GGTCTAAGGCTGTTTAGCGGATCTTCGGGGCACCGGCGGGATTTTCCACTTCTGGCGTTCTGGATTGGTTCTCAGCGGGCCCAAGAGCGCCCCGGGGGAAGGAATTGCCCTCAAAATGCGCCGGCAGGGCCCGTCAGGCGGCCAGCGCCTTCAGGAGCGGTCCGGCACCGATCAGGTTGATCACGCGCTTGATGTTGTAGACGAGGACGTGGAGCGCCATTTCGGTGCTGACGTTCCTGAGCCTACACATCTGGAAGTGGGTGGCGCCCATCCAGGCTTTGATCGTACCGAAAGGGTGTTCGACCGTGCATCTTCGGACCCGCATCATGTCGGGCGCCTCATCCATCCGGGCGTACATCGCCTCGATCAGATGCTCGTGTTCCCAGCGGGTGATCCGGCGTTCCTTACCGGTCGTGCAGTGGGCTCTCAAGCGGCAGAACTGGCAATCGTTTTGCCAGTAGCGGCGATGCATGAGCCCCTTTTCTTCGCGGGTGTAGCGATAGGTCAGCACCTTTCCGGCCGGGCAAGTGTAGGTGCCGGTTGCGGCGTCGTAGTTGAAGTCCGCCTTCACGAACATGCCCTTCTTGCGGTTGCCCGAGGTCTCTGGCCTCGGCACGGTCGCGGTGATCCCGCTTTCATGGCAGGCGAGCAGTTCGGTGCTGCTGAAGTAGCCTCGGTCAGCGATGACATCGAGTTCCTCGGCGTTCAGAGCTGCCTTGGCCGCCTTAGCCATCGGGGCGAGCTGTGCCCTGTCATGGACGGCATTGGTGACCTCATGGGCGACGATCAAATGCGTTTCCGCATCGACCGCCGTCTGTACGTTGTAGCCGACGAGCCCGGTGCCCTTGCCGTAGGTGGCCATGGAACGGGCATCCGGATCGGTCAATGAAATCTGGCCGTCCGGCGTCTCCTTGAGCCGTCTCGCGATTCCATGAAGCCGTTGCACCTCCTGACGAACACGGGCCAGCTTCTCCTTCAGACGGTCGACCTTGCGAAGCGTGGCTTCAGACTGTTCCTGCCGGTCGGCCCGCTCCATCTCCTCCAGATACCGGGCCGCGCTTTGCTCAAGATGCTCGATCCGAAGTTTGACCTTTCCAGTCGTGAAATTCCGGTCCCGGTGATTGACCGCCTTCATCTTGCTGCCGTCGATGGCAACGGTGCCAGCCGCCAACACGCCGATCTGCCGGCACAGCTCCACGAACCGGGCACAGGCCTGGCGGATCGCTGGGCCGTTGTCTTTGCGGAAGTCGGCGATCGTCTTGTGATCGGGCACCAGCCGACCCGTCAGCCACATCACTTCGACATTGCGCCCCGCTTCCCGTTCCAGCCGACGGCTCGATGCAACCCGGTTCATGTAGCCGTAGATGAAGAGCTTCAGCAGAACCGATGGATGATACCCGGGGCGGCCAGTCTGTGCCGGTGCCGTACGATCAAAGCCAGCATCCGACAGATCCAGCGCATCGACAAAGGCATCGACAACCCGAACCGGGTTATCCTCGCCAACCCAATCCTCCAGCCG
>CANNFR010000019.1 GCA_947503935.1 uncultured Paracoccaceae bacterium | reverse complement strand
ATCGAAGACACGCGCGAGCTGCAATGCACGACGCCCAATCTGGTCGCGCTGCGCACCAAAGACGGCGTCGCGACGCTATCCGATCTCGTCCGCTCCTCGCTCCGCCTGCGTCCGGATCGTATCCCGATCGGCGAGGTGCGCGGGCCCGAAGCGCTCGATCTCCTCAAAGCCTGGGGCACCGGTCATCCCGGCGGCATCGGCACAATACATGCCGGTTCGGCCATCGGCGCGCTGCGCCGCCTCGAACAGCTCATCCAGGAAGCCGTCGTCACCGTCCCGCGAGCCCTGATCGCAGAGACC
Source organism: uncultured Paracoccaceae bacterium (assembly GCA_947503935.1). Taxonomy (GTDB): domain Bacteria; phylum Pseudomonadota; class Alphaproteobacteria; order Rhodobacterales; family Rhodobacteraceae; genus CANNFR01. The sequence goes on along the minus strand of CANNFR010000019.1, from coordinate 2,446 downwards.
ATCGACGTGCTCGCCGTCCTGCAAGGACGCGGCAGCGATCGCCACCTCGCAGGCCTCTCGCGCGTCACGGGTCTGACCACCGACGGCGATTACGCGCTCCAATCCCTTCTCACCAACCCGAAAGGAACCGCCACATGACCAGCCGACTCAATCTCCTTTATCCCCGCTGGTCCATTTACGTCAGCGCCGCAGCGATCGCCTTCCTGCTCGCCGCCGGTCAGGCCGAAGCAGCCGGTTCCGGCATGCCCTGGGAAGCACCGCTTCAGGCGATCCTCGAGTCGATCGAAGGCCCGGTCGCCAAGATCGTCGCGGTGATGATTATCATCATTACCGGACTGACGCTCGCCTTCGGTGATACGTCCGGTGGCGCGCGTCGGCTCGTGCAGATCGTTTTCGGCCTTTCGATCGCCTTCGCCGCGTCCAGCTTCTTCCTCTCGTTCTTCTCCTTCGGTGGCGGCGTCCTCGTATGAGCGATCCCACCGACATTCCAGGCTTTACCGCCCCTGTGCATCGCGCACTCACCGAACCGATCCTGCTCGGTGGCGCTCCGCGCACCATCGCGATCGCGAACGGGACGATCGCCGCCGCTGTTGGTCTGGGCTTGCGCCTTTGGCTTGTCGGGCTCGTTCTTTGGGCCATCGGCCACATGCTCGCGGTCTATGCTGCCAAGCATGACGCGCAGATCGCAGACGTCGCGCGCCGCCACCTCCGTTATCCGACCTGGATGGGGGTGTGACCCGATGATGCGCCTCGCCGAATACCGTTCCAAAGCCGCGCTGCTGTCGGATTTCCTGCCTTGGGCCGCGCTGATTGCTGACGGCGTCATCCTCAACAAGGATGGCAGCTTCCAGCGGACGGCAGCCTTCCGGGGACCGGACCTCGACTCCGCGACGCCATCGGAATTGGTCTCGACCGCGGCCCGCCTCAACAGCGCGCTTCGACGCCTGGGGTCGGGCTGGGCCGTGTTCGTCGAAGCACAGCGCATCCCGGCACGCGAGTATCCGCTCTCCGAGTTTCCTGATCCGGTCTCGGCGCTGGTCGATGCAGAGCGCCGCGCGCAATTCGAGGAAGCGTCATCCCACTATGAGAGCCGCTATTTCCTGACGCTGACTTGGATGCCGCCTGCAGACGACACAAGCCGCGCCAGCGGATGGCTGTTCGAGGATGCACCGAGCAAGGGTGCAAACCCGCGCGAGCATCTCGCCGCGTTTCGGTCCCGCAGCGATCGGCTGCTCGACCTCTTCGAAGGATTCATGCCGGAAGCCGCTTGGCTCACCGACGAGGAGACGCTGGGCTATCTGCATTCAACGATCTCGACGCGGCGGCAGACCGTGCGCGTGCCCGAGACACCGATGCATCTCGATGCCTATCTCGCCGACGAGCCGCTGGTCGGTGGTCTCGCACCGCGCCTGGGCAATGCCTATCTGCGCACGCTCTGCATCGTCGGCTTCCCGACTTCGACCTGGCCCGGCCTACTGGATGAGCTCAATGCCCAAGCCTTCGAGTATCGCTGGGCCACCCGCGCCATCTGCCTCGATAAGACAGACGCAACAAAGCTCTTCACCCGCATCCGCCGTCAATGGTTTGCCAAGCGCAAATCGGTCGCCGCGATCCTCAAAGAGGTGATGACCAACGAGGCCTCGACGCTCTTGGATTCGGACGCCGACAACAAGGCGCTCGATGCAGACGAGGCGCTGCAGGAGCTTGGCTCGGACATCGTTGGTGCGGCCTATGTCACCGCAACGATCACCGTCTGGGACGAGGACGAGCGCGCGGCGGACGCGAAGATCAAGCTTGCCGAGAAGGTCGTGCAGGGCCGCGACTTCACCTGCATCCCTGAGACGTTGAACGCGGTGGAAGCCTGGCTCGGCTCGCTGCCCGGCCATCTCTACGCCAATGTCCGGCAACCGCCGGTCTCGACGCTCAACCTCGCGCATATGGTTCCGATCTCCGCCGTCTGGGCGGGACCGGCGCGCAACGATCATCTGGACGGACCGCCGCTCTTCTATGCGGAGACCCAGGGCGCGACGCCGTTCCGCTTCTCTACCCATGTCGGCGATGTCGGCCACACGCTCGTGGTCGGCCCGACTGGTGCGGGCAAGTCGGTGTTGCTGGCGCTGATGGCGCTGCAGTTCCGGCGCTATGCAGACGCGCAGATCTTCGCTTTCGATTTCGGGGGGTCGATCCGCTGCGCGACGATGGCCTGCGGCGGGGATTGGGAAGATCTCGGACTCGCCCTGTCGGACGAAGACGATGCGGTCCAGTTGCAGCCGCTCGCGCGGATCGACGATCCCGCCGAACGTAGCTGGGCACAGGACTGGCTGGCCGGATTGCTCGCTCGTGAAGGGGTGACAATTGACCCGGTGGCGCGCGACCATCTCTGGTCGGCGCTCACCTCGCTCGCCTCCGCTCCTGTCGAGGAGCGCACGCTGACCGGACTCTCGGT
>CANNFR010000018.1 GCA_947503935.1 uncultured Paracoccaceae bacterium | reverse complement strand
CCTTGCGGGATAAGGAGGAACTGTCCGGTCGGGCTGTCATAGACATTGGCGGTAACCTGGGCGCTGATTTGGCCCGGCAGATCGGACCGCAAACCAGTGAGCAGTGCGGCCTCGATCACGGACCCAGCTTGCAGGACGTGGGGGCTAGCTGGCGGCTGCAAGCGATCTGCCGCCGTCGTGCGACGATCGACCTCTCTGTCCAGAAACGCTTCACGGCGATCGACAGCATCGGGTCGATCCGTCGCTCCCGTTGCGGTAGGAAAGAGCCCCTGTAATCCCGAAGCTTGCGGAGGCCCTGGCCTTGCCGGTTGAGAGGTGGCCGCAGCACCGGTGGTCTGCGCATCGGCAAAAAGTGTTGCGAGTCGTGCGGCTTCTGCCTCTTGCAGTCGCAGCTGTTCGACCGGATCGACGGCGGGTCCAGTGGCGGGCACGACCGGCACCGGTTCACCGCGTCGCTGGGCGGACAAGACTGGACGTCCGAGCTCGCCCGGCAGCGGCGGCCCAAGCTGCGGGATCGATCCATAGTCTCGTGGCAGTTGCGATAGGCCCTCCGCCTCCTGCACACGTTCGGTGGAGAAGAGTTCGGACGGCCCGTCGCCCCGATCCGGGCCTTGCAGCGCGACGATAAGGATCGCACCGATCCCGAGTCCGCCCGCGACTGTCAGAACCGTGATTGCTCTGCGCGACAGCCGCATGACGCGCGGCGGGTCCGGGCGCAGCCGCAGCTCCTTGGCGATCTCCTGCTCGGACCGCGGCGCGGTTTCGCCGCCATCCCCATTCCGGTCTGCTTCACGATCACTCATGTCGCTCACCGGTCATCGTCCTGGCGCCACGCGGAGACTACACGCTCCTCCCGCTGCGCACTCCGGCGCACGCCGTCGGTCCGGACGATCCGGACGACGCGCTGGCGGTCTCCAAGACGCAGCTCGGCGGCGGCGAAGAGCCTGTCGACGATCATGTAATTGCGGCGGATACGGTAATTCACGAGCTGGCCCTCGCCTTCCGGCCCGATCACGAAGAGCGGCGGCATCTCGCCCTGGCCGATCCCGCGCGGGAACTCGATGAAGACCTGCCGTCCGTCGTCGAAGGCGCGGCGCGGCCGCCAGGGCGCGCGGTCACCGGTTATGCGGTAGCGAAAATTGAGATCGTCGAGATCGACATTGCGACCGATAGGTAAGTTTGCTTCAGCACGATCGTTCTGGCGACGCAGCGCGATCAGTTCGTCCTCGGGATACTGCCACGAGACCGAGGCCATGTAAGCCTGCGGTGTTGCGCGCAGTTCGAGGTGGTAGGTCCGCCGATCGGTATTGATGACGAGATTGGTCACCAGATCGGGGCGCGTCGGTTTGACCAGCACATGGATGCGGCGGTTGTCTCCAGACCCGCTTTCGGTGTCGCCAATGATCCAACGGGCCGTATCGCCTGCCGCAATCGGTCCTGACCCGACGAGGCTCTCGCCGGGTTGCAGGGCGATGTCCGTCACCTGTCCCGGAGACGTATAGACCTGATAAAGCGCGCCGGAACTGTAGGGATAGAGCTGGACGGCGTTGATGAAGCCATCGCGCACGGGTTCGATTCGGGCGGCAGCATTCGCATTGGTGATGCGATCGGTCGGTTCTGCCGCCTCTGCGGGGCGATTGTCGGCATCGACCCGCATGAGCTGGCCGGGAAGTGGCAGTGGTTCTGGCCGCTCAACGATTCGGACGGGACCCGGCGGGTCCGCGACGAGTGTCGCGGCGACGGGATCATCGTAGCTGATTTCGGGCGGCTTGAAGGTGGCGCAGCCGGCCAGCATCGAGCCGGCGAGAAGTGTCGTGATGGAAAGCCTGGCTGACATGCAGATTTGGCGTGTGATGCAATCACTCATTGGGCGTTCTCCCTTGACCAGTTGATGGCGTGGACGAAGACGCCGAGGGGGTTCTTTCGGAGGCGTTCGGCATCGCGGGGTGGTTGGACGACGACGCTGAGGATGCCGGTCCAGCGTTCGGTGCCGGAGAGCTGGCTGTTCACATAGCGGCGTTCAGTCCAGGCGACGCGGAAGCTGTTGTCGGAGGCGCGGATGACGCTGGAGATTTCGGCGGTGACCTGAACCTCACCGACGCGGGCGAAAGGGTCGTTCTCGCGGGCGAAGTCGTTAAGCGCGACCGAGCCGCGGTCGGTCGTGAAGTTATAAGCGCGCAGCCAGTTCTGCCGGAGTACGATCGGGTCGGCCGGAACCTGGCGGACGTTCTCGATGAAGCGCGCGAGATGGAAGGCGATCTGCGGATCGGTGGGGCGGTAGTTTGCGGTGGCGGGTGCCACGGCTTGGGCGGCTCCCAAGCGATCGACCTCGACCACATAAGGCACGATGGTGCCCTGGGTGGATTGCCAGACCAGCGCGAGGCCGAAGGTGGCCGTGGTCGCGAGGCAGCCGAGCGCCATGAAGCGCCAGTTGCGGGCCTGAACACGGGCGGAGCCCATGCGCTCATCCCAAGCCTGAGCGGCTTTCTGATAGGGTGTTGTCGGTTCCGGTGTCTTGGCGTATCGCACGCTCGGTCGCTTGAATCTCATGATCTCTCCGAAAGGCTGATGGACGTGCCCGCGCCGCCGCCATCGCCTGCGCGCAGCGCGTGGGCGGTGGTCATGGCGCCGTGGTGCAATGATTGCTGGCGCTTCATGCGGCGCGCCCAAGCGGGCGGACCGTCGTTTGCGGGGGTCGGCATGTTGGCCGGGGAATTGCTGAACTTGCCGCCGGTGGCCTCGAACGCGGCGCGCGAGCCGGAACGATAGCTGTCGCCGACGGCGCGCTTGAGCGGACTGACGGCGGCGGATGCACCAGCTTGTCCGAGGGCCGCCATGCCGCCTGCGGCTTTTCCGGCAGTCGTCGTTCCCGATGCAGCGCCGATTTGGAACGCGGTGGAGGCACCGCCCGCGACAGCAGAACCGCCACGCAAGGCTGCGCCTCCGACGGCACCAGCCATCTTCGCACCCGCGAGTCCTCCGGCGACGACACCGCCTGCGGCCAAACCCGCACCAACGGCGGCCCCAGCACCAAGCTGCGGACCGCCAGAGACGATGCCATTGGCGATGCCTGGGCCGAAGATGCCGAGCGCGAGGATGGAGAGGGCTGCCAGTACGACGGCCATAGCGTCACCGATGGTTGGTTCGCCAACAAAGCCGGTGGTGAACTCACTGAATATGGTCGAGCCGATCCCGACGATGACTGCGAGTACGAGCACTTTGACGCCTGAGGAGATGACGAGGCCGAGGACGCGCTCGGCCATGAAGGCGGTCTTGTTGAAGAGCCCGAAGGGGACGAGGATGAAGCCCGCCAGCGTTGCCAGCTTGAATTCGATGAGGGTGACGAAGAGCTGGATCGCGAGGATGAAGAAGGACAGCAGCACCACGACCCAGGCGAAGAGCAGGATCATGATCTGGATGAAGTTGTCGAAGAAGGCAACGAAGCCCATCAGGTCGGCGACGGACTCCAGGATCGGCTGCCCGGCCTCGAGACCAACCGCCGCGATGCGCCCCGGCTGGAGCAGTTCACCTGCACCCAAAGCCCCACCTGTCGCGACAAGTCCCAGTCCGGCGAAGCTCTCGAAGATGATCCGCGCGAGCGTGTTCCAATTGCTGATGATGTA
>CANNFR010000017.1 GCA_947503935.1 uncultured Paracoccaceae bacterium | reverse complement strand
GATGAGAGATAATGATCCCTACAAACCGGAACAGAAACTATGAAATGAACTTGACCCAAACGCCCGATTAGAGAAGCGGACGTTCGTCTAAGAATTCAGGCTGTCGAGAACCTCCCGGCAGAACCGATCCGGCGATTTAACATCGTCCGAATTTGCGATCCAGGTACGGTCCAACTCCAGTGTTCCGACAGGGACGATCTCTTCCGCGATCTCGCTCGGAGTGGTCTCGTCGATGCGACCTCCCGCCCAATCATGAAAGGCCGATGAGTATCGGACGACCGCGCCACAGGTCGACAGGTCGATTGTTCCCCCTTCTGCGAAGAATGTCAGACCGTCCCCCATCTCTTCCCCGATAAGTTTGAGCCGCGCTCCGAGACGGTGTTTCAGGATGGCGACGAAGACGATCGCGGCGGAGAAGGTGAATTTATCAACAAGCACGCCAACCAGGCGATCTTCCGCACCCTCCCAGATCGCGTCGATCAACGGCATGGTTCGCAGAAAATTGCCGCCCGTATTCCCTCGAACATCAATGAGGATCGGCGTGCAGGGGCGCGATTTTACGCGGCTCGCCGCCTCGGAAATCGCATTCGAAAATTCAGTTTCACCGGGATCGAAGAAGCTCGGAAGCACCATCAGCAGTCCGCTTTGGCCGAAATCTCTTATCTCCAGAAAGGTCTTGGGAGACCAGGAAGCGTCGGCCTTCCCATGCTCATTTCGCGGGTAGAGCGCAGATCCGGGAACCCTGTTTCCCGTATCCGAAACAAGCTCGCTGATCTGACCTGTCTCATTGCGTATGCGGTATGCGATTGGGCCGCTGCCGGAAAACACGCCCAAGCGGACCAATGCGGTCGGCCAAGCGAAAAGGATTGGCCCGATGACGCGTCTTCGTTGTCTTGTTCCCGCCAGAAATTTCTCTGCGGCGACTTCGATCTCGCTCACAGGAATGCCATTGATGGATATTAATTCGCTGCCAATCGCCCCAGCGAAACCGGACGGGGCACCGAGCAGTCGTACAGCGGTACCTATGGTTACGAACCTGAGAGGTAGGACCGAGATGGCATTATTTGGGATCAGGCGTGTATGTCCGTTCCCCGGAAGTGCCAGAAGTCGCATCAGTGAAAGGAGGAATTCGTCCTTTGCGTTCGCGAGTGCATTCTGCCGGGCTTCGTTGATGTGACGATCCATTTCCTCGCGTTCGATTGCTCGGAAGCTGGGGTCGGTCGGCAGGACCGTTCTCTCTATTTGCTCAAGGTCATGGATCATCGACATGGGTCAATGTGTATGCATGCGTGATTCAATGTCTAGGCAGGGCTCAAACCGGACCTTGCAAGCTATCAGGGGATTCCACTCCAACCCGTGCAACAAACCTTAACAGAATTCCAAGAATTTCATAATTTCCAACTCTTGGTCATTTGCTGCACTGTGCAACATCCACCGCTCTGCAGACCCCTTAGGCCCACCTGACGGCCCGAACTTCGGCCCTCCCTTCCCGGCCCAAGCCCGGCTATACTCCGCGCCATGCGAGCCCTCTGCCGTGATTGCCTGACCCCCTTCGATGCCGGACCGCGCTGCCCCGCCTGCCGGTCGCCTCGGGTCATATCTCATGCTGAGCTGAACAGCCTCACCATCGCCCACATGGATTGCGATGCCTTCTATGCCAGCGTCGAAAAGCGCGACAATCCTGATCTGGCCGACAAGCCCGTCATCATCGGCGGCGGCAGGCGTGGCGTTGTCTCGACCGCCTGCTATATCGCGCGCATCAAGGGCGTCCGCTCGGCCATGCCGATGTTCAAGGCACTGAAACTCTGCCCGGACGCCGTTGTCGTGAGGCCCCGCATGCAGGCCTATGTCGAGGTCTCGCGCCAGGTCCGCGCCCTGATGGAGGAGTTGACCCCGGCGATCGAGCCCCTGTCGCTCGACGAAGCGTTCCTCGACCTCACCGGCACCGAGCGTCTGCACCACGCCCCGCCGGCGCTGATGCTGGCAAGGCTGGTGCGGCGGATGGAAACGGAACTGGGCATCTCGGGCTCGATCGGTCTCAGCCACAACAAATTCCTCGCCAAGATCGCCTCCGACCTCGACAAGCCGCGCGGATTTTCGATCATCGGCAAAGCCGAGACGCTGGATTTCCTCGCCCCGCAACCCATTCGCCTGATCTGGGGCGTCGGCCAGGCGGGCCAGGCCGCGCTTGAAAACGCCGGCATCCGCACCTTCGCCGACCTTCGCCGCTGGGAGGTCAACGATCTCACCCATCGCTTCGGCAGCCTGGGCGAACGTCTCTACCACCTCGCCCGTGGCGAGGATTACCGCCGGGTGCACCGGAACGCCCCGGTCAAATCGATCTCGAACGAGACGACGTTTCACGACGACACCGCCGATACCGATCTGCTCGATGGTCATATCTGGCGGCTGGCCGAAAAGGCGTCAGACCGCGCCAAGGCCAAGGGCCTGGCCGGGCGCACGATCACACTGAAACTCAAGCGCGCCGATTTCAAGCTGATCACCCGCCGCACGACATTGCGCGAGCCCACCCAGATCGCCGATCGGATCTACCGCACGGCACGCGAGTTGTTCGATCAGCTGGGCAAAAACGGGCCCTACCGCCTGATCGGCGTCGGCCTGTCCGATCTGACACCCGCGATCGAAGCCGATCTGTCCGGCGACCTCCTCGACCCCCAGGCCACACGACGCGCCGAAGCCGAGCGCGCCAGCGACAAGATCCGCGCCCGGTTCGGACCGGATGCCATCGTCAAAGGCCGGGCTCTCAGGTAGACCTCCGTGACGGCCCATTGATCTTTCGCAGAAAGATCGTGCCCCTGACTTTTCGCAGAAAAGTCGCCCTATTCGGCAGCAAGCGGCATCGTATCGCGGCCATGACCGATCTCGGCGATCTGGGCCACAATCCCCGTCATCAAGGCGCGGAACGCGTCGAAATCGCGCTTGGGGCGCACAAGGCGCTCATCCATGTAAAGCGCACGATCGATCTCGATCTGCACGACATGGGCAGCGCGGGACGGCCGGCCATAGGCTTGCGCGATATAGGCACCGGCAAAAGGCGCATTTCGCGCGACATGGAGACCCGCCGCGTCAAAGGCCGCCTCGATCCGGTCGACGATATCACTGGCGGCCGCCGCACCGAACCTGTCGCCCAGAACAATATCGGGGCGGCGTGACGCGGATGTTCGGATATTCTCGATCGCCTCATGGGGCATCGAATGACAATCGATCAGGATCGCTTCGCCGAAAAGGCCATGAGCGTCGTCCAGCAAGGCCCGCAATTGCGCATGGTAGGGCTGCCAATATTGCGCGATCCGCGCTTCGGCATCCGCGCGGGATATTTTGCCACGATAGATCGCCCGGCCATTGGCCACCACACGCGGGATCACGCCCAGGCCCGAACTGATGCGCGGGTTATGCGCATTGCGGCCCACCCCCTCGACCAGAGCCGGGTCAAGCTCTTCCGCGGCACGGTTCAGATCGATATAGGCGCGCGGCACATCAGCGGCCAAAAGCGGCGCTCCAAAGTCAGGCGCGGCCCCGAACAATTGATCGACAAAGGCATCCTCCGAGGACCGGATCGCCTTTTCATCCAGCATCGACCGCCTCAAAAACTCAGCCGGATAAGCGCAGCCCGAATGTGGCGAGGAAAACACCACACTGGTCTGTCGCCTTTCCGGAAGGCGAAGCGTGAATGGCGAAACAGCCATGAGCGTCCTTTCGTTACCGGCTAACATAGACCAGTTTCACATGTTTCCAAAAGCCCTTGAACGCACGCGCGACTCCTTCTATAGACCTGCGGACCGACGCGGTTCCGCCCGCGTCTTTTGGTTTGAAACGGGCGGAATATGTGTCTGGGCGCGTAGCTCAGCGGTAGAGCACTACGTTGACATCGTAGGGGTCACAGGTTCGATCCCTGTCGCGCCCACCATGAACACCGTGCCCGTTACAGGGCGCAAAACGAAACCCGCGCCTGAGAGGGGCGCGAGATATGAGGAGAGACCGCCATGAAGGTCCGCAACTCGCTCCGCTCGCTCAAAGCGCGGCATCGCGATTGTCAGATCGTGCGCCGCAAAGGCCGCGTTTACGTGATCAACAAGACCCAGCGCCGGTTCAAAGCCCGTCAGGGCTGACGATCCCGCTATTGGATAAAAAAACGGCCGCCGGACGACAGTTCGGCGGCCGTTTTGTTTTCCGAGGGGCCGCATGGGTTGGGCGCGCCTCACCACAAGCCCCGCGCAAGCTTATCCCTGAACGCTCTCGCGCCCACGCACAGCCATAAGCGTCGCGGTCATGCTGGCGACAAGGCGCGCGCCATCGTCGCGAAGCGCGTAGGCCCGGCCTTCGGCCACGCTCAGCGTGCGCCCCGGCTTCAAAACCTCGCCCACAACCCGAAATCGCGCGCCCTCCGCCGGAGCGATCAGGTTCGTCTTGAACTCCACCGTCAGCACCGCCTCGTCCGCCGCCATGAGCGAGAACGCCGCATAGCCGCAGGCCGAATCGAGTGCGGTCGCCATGACCCCGGCATGGAGGAACCCGTGTTGCTGCGTGAAGGCCTTGTCGAACGGCAGGTTCAACTCGACCCGCCCCGGTGAAAGCGCCGTGATCGTAATTCCGAGCGTCTGCATCACCTGCTGGCGGGCAAAACTGGCCCTGACCCTCGCCTCAAAGTCAGGGTCACGCGGTTCAAAGCTCTTGTTTTCAATCATCTGCCTTGTCTCGCGCCCAATTCGCGGGCCTCGGTTAACGTCATGCCGGTCGATAGCGCCTCGGGGTCAAGCCGCAACTCGATGATGGCGGGCCGCCCCGATGCCTGCGCGCGGGCAAAAGCATCGGCAAATGCAGCGCCCTCGACGACCGTTTCGCCATGGCCGCCATAGGCGCGGGCCAGCGCCGCGAAATCGGGATTGGCGAGGTCGGTGCCCGAGATGCGGGCGGGATAGGTCTTTTCCTGATGCATGCGGATCGTGCCGTAGCGGCCGTTATTGGCGACGATCGTGATCACGTTGGCGCCGTGCTGAACGGCGGTCGAAAACTCGTTCAACGTCATCTGAAAACAGCCGTCCCCCGCCAGACAGATCACGGGGCGGTCTGGCTGGTGCAGCTTGGCGGCGATGGCGGCGGGAAAGCCGTAGCCCATGCTGCCCGATGTGGGTGCAAGCTGCGTGCGATAGCCTTTGAAGCGGAAATAGCGGTGCAGGAAGGCGGCGTAATTGCCCGCGCCATTGGTCAGGATCGCATCTTCGGGCAGATGATCCGACAGCCAGCGGACGATTTGTTCCATCTTGACGGCGCCGGGGGTTTCCTTGGGGCTCTGCCAGGCCTCGTAATCGGCCCGCGCCCCGGCAGCCCAGTCGCGCCACGGGCCGGGTGCGGCATTCCGGGCCGCGAGGGCCGCGATAACATCGGGCGCATGGGCGGCAAGGCCGAGGTCGGGGCGGAAGACACGGCCAAGCTCATCCGCGTCGGGGTGGATATGGACGATCCGCGGCAGAGGGCCGGCGGGGTTCAACAGGTCATAACCCCCCGTGGCAATGTCGCCCAACCGCGCGCCGAGGACCAACAGCAGATCGGCCTGTTGCAAACGCTGGCCCAGCTTGGGGTTCATCCCGACGCCAAGGTCACCGACATAGGCCGCATTGCGGTTATCAAGGTAATCCTGCCGCCGGAACGGCACCGCGACGGGCAGGCCTCGCGCCTGGGCCAGACGGGCAAGGTCGGCGGCGGCCTCGGCGCTCCAGAGCGGGCCGCCGGCGATGACAAGGGGACGCTCGGCCTCGGCCAGAGCGGCCTCAATGCCGTCGATTGCCACCTCGGGAACACCCGCAATGCGGGGCGCGCGGGATGGCAGGTCGGGCGTGTCGGCCCGGCCGCTCAGCATGTCTTCGGGCAGCGACAGAACCACCGGGCCGGGGCGGCCGGACATGGCGACATGAAAGGCGCGGCTGATATATTCGGGCAGGCGCGCCGTATCGTCGACCTCGGCCGCCCATTTGGCCAAGGGCGTGAACATGGCGCGGAAGTTGACCTCCTGAAATGCCTCACGGTCGCGATGCCCCCGCGCGATCTGGCCGACGAAGAGGATCATCGGGGTCGAGTCCTGCCGCGCCACATGCACGCCCGAGGCGGCATTGGTGGCCCCCGGCCCCCGTGTGACGAAGGCCACGCCCGGCTGGCCGGTCAGTTTGCCCTGAGCCTCGGCCATCATCGCCGCGCCGCCCTCGTGACGGCAGACGATATTCTCGATCCCGGCATCGAGAAATCCGTCCAACGCGGCCAGAAAGCTTTCGCCGGGCACCGAGAACACCCGGGTCACCCCCTGGATCGCCAGTTGGTCCGCCAGAATACGCCCGCCATGCCGAAGTACCATCATCCACCTCCCGCCGTTTCGCCCGACCCTGAGCGATTGGGAACCGGGGGGCAAGTGGTGGGTTGCGATCTGAGCCGGGCGGGTTACATCGCCTGACGAACAGGAAAGAAAAGGCAGTAACATGACTGATCTGACACTTCTGGGCCTTTGCGGGTCGCTCCGCACGGGGTCGCTGAACCGCAAGCTCATGCATGAGGCCGGGCGCCTCTTCGGGGCGCCGCCGGTTGAGGGCGACCTGCGCCTGCCGCTTTATGATGGCGATCTGGAAGAGGCCGAGGGCGTGCCAGCCGAGGTGGTGGCCCTTGCCGGGCAGATCCGCAACGCGGACGCGGTGGTCATTGCCAGCCCGGAATATAATCAGTCGCTGACGGGTGTTCTGAAAAACGCGCTGGACTGGATCAGCCGGGTCGAGGGGCCAAGCCCCTGGCGCGACAAGCCGGTGGCGATTGTCTCGGCCGCCGCCGGCCGGGCCGGAGGGGCGCGCGGGCAATATGCGCTGCGGCTGGCGATGAACCCGTTCCGGCCCAGGCTGCTGGCGGGGCCGGAGGTGATGGTGGCCAGCGCCTCGAAGGAATTCGACGAGAACGGGCGCCTGACCGGCGACGGATATGTAAAGTTCCTGACCGAATTGATGGAGCTGTTGCGGGAAGAGGCCAAGCGCTGAGGCTTTCTTGCCCGGGATCAAGGCCGAAGGCCGCCGGGCAGCGCCTGCCCGTCCCGGCGGGCTGGCGCTTTGGTTCAGCAAGCGCCCATGTCAGGTCAACGACGTGTTTGGCTGCCATAAAGCGCGCCGCTGACAGGTTGCAGCGCCATCCAACGGGCAGGCGTTGCCCGGCTTGCGTTTGCAGATGCTGGCAGGATTTCGCGATTGAGCCTCAGAAACTGTCTTCAGGCCGAAACCCCTCCGGAATGGCGTCGCGGCCCTCCAGCACCAGATCGGCCATGACCTGGCCGACCATCGGCGCGATGCCGAAGCCGATCTTGAAGCCACCATTGGCGATGTAGTGCCCGGGCCGCTCAGGCCATCCTCCCAGCATCGGGGCACGGGTCTTGGCGCGGGGCCGCAGACCGGCCCAACGTTGTAGAATAGGCGCATTTCCAAGGGTCGGGCAAATTTCGATGGCTTTCGCATGAAGCGCGTCAAGCTTCGCGTCGGTGGCATCCGGAGTGTCGAAGATGCGTTCCGACGTTGAGCCGATGGCCGTTGTGCCGTCGGCATGTGGCACGATGTGCAGCGCATCGGCAAAGAGTTGTGGCAGGGGCGGGGCGAAATGGGCGACAAGCAACGCCTGGCCCTTTTCGCCTGATCCCATCGGCGTGCCGAAGCTGTCGGTGAGGGTCGCGAGGCCCTGCCACCCGGTGGCGTGAACCACGGCGCCTTGATCGGCGGCCTCCTCGCCCTCAATCACCTGGCCGCCTTTCGCCCGGATCGCGGAAGCCAGCGCCAAGACAGCTTGGCGCGGGTGAACGCGAGCGGTCAGCGTGTCGTGGACGACGAGGCCTGTCGGGCTGGAGGGCGCCCATTCGGGGAAATCTGCCGCCGGGGCCACGCGCCAATCTGCTCGGCCCTGCCATAGCTGTTGGGCGCTTCTGCCGCGGGTCTCTGCCAATGCGATGGCAGCGTCGTCCAGCAAGGGTTGTAGCCGCCCGGTGCGCGCGTAACCCGGGTCTTGGCCAGAGAGTGCTGCGATACCGGCCCACCATTCCTCGGCCATCAGAAGGCTTTCCAGCTGGAACGCTTTCTTGGGGGTCCATTTTTCTGGCACATGCGGCGCCAGCGCGCCAACGATGCCACCCGACGCGCCCGCGCCGATCTGGCGCGCCTCGATCACCCGCACGCGGGCCCCGCGCAGAAGGCATGCCCAGGCTACCGAAAGACCGAAGATGCCACCGCCGCGAATTGTTACGTCTGCGATTGCCAAGGCCCCTACCCTTCGCCATTGTCCGGGCTTTGGGGTGTAGGGCAGATGGCGGCGGATCACCAGTCAGACGGGGTTGAATGGCGCGGGGCCCTGCCCGTCTCGCGGCGGTTTGACGATCCCTATTTCTCGCTTGAAGACGGGCTGGCCGAGACGCGGCACGTCTTTCTGGCCGGCAACGGCCTGCCCGGGCGGTTTCGCGAAGGATTCCACATCGCCGAGCTTGGCTTCGGGACAGGCCTGAACATGCTGGCGGCGTGGATGGCTTGGGAGGCGACAGGCAGTGCGGGGCCGCTGCAGTTCACCAGCTTTGAGGCCTATCCGCTGAGCGCCGAGGACACGGCGACGGCTTTGGCGACCTTCCCCGAGGCCGAGGCTGTCGCGGAGCCGCTGCTGGAAGCCTTGGCACGGGGCGAGACGCAGGTGAACGCGCCGGGGTTACAAGCGCGCATCGTTATCGGCGATGCCCGGGAGACTTTGGCGAATTGGCCGGGCCGCGCCGATGCTTGGTTTCTGGACGGCTTCTCCCCTGCCAAGAACCCCCAGCTTTGGGGCGATGATCTGATGGCCCAAGTGGCTGCGCATACCGCCCCCGGCGGCACCTTCGCAACCTATACCGCAGCCGGGCACGTGCGCCGCGCGCTGACTGAGGCCGGGTTCATAGTGGAACGCGTGCCGGGCTATGGCCGCAAGCGGCATATGAGCGTCGGGCGGATGCCGGCATGACTGAACAGAACAGAAGGCTGGGCATCTGGCTGATGGTGGTGACCACCTTCGTCTTCGCCATGCAGGACGGCATCTCGCGCCATCTGGCGGGCGAATACAACGTCTGGATGGTGGTGATGATCCGCTACTGGTTCTTCGCGGCCTTCGTGGTGGCGATGGCGGCGCGCAAGCCCGGTGGGCTGCGGGCAGCGGCGGCCACCAAACAGCCTGTCGTACAGATCGCGCGCGGGCTTCTGCTGGCGCTTGAGGTCTGCGTGATGGTCACCGGCTTTGTCCTGCTGGGGCTGGTGGAAAGCCACGCGGTCTTCACGTCATACCCCCTGCTGGTGGCGGCCTTGTCCGGGCCTGTTCTGGGCGAGAAAGTCGGCTGGCGCCGCTGGGCGGCGATCGGCATCGGTTTCATCGGTGTGCTGGTGATCTTGCAGCCGGGTTTGCGCGTCTTCTCACCCGCCGCACTAATCCCGCTTTTGGCAGCTTTCATGTTCGCGCTTTATGGCCTGCTGACCCGCTATGCCGCGCGGCAGGACAGCGCCACGGTATCGTTCTTCTGGACCGGCACGGTCGGCGCGGTCACCATGACGCTGATCGGCGTCTGGTTCTGGGAACCGATGAGCGCGCGTGACTGGGGCTGGATGGCAGTGCTTTGCTGCACCGCGTCGCTGGGCCATTGGCTGCTGATCAAGGCTTACGACGTGGCCGAGGCCAGCGCGGTGCAGCCCTTCGCCTACCTACAACTGGTCTTTGCCGCGGCTCTCGGGATCACCGTGTTCGGTGAGGCGTTGGAGTGGAATGTGGCCGTCGGCGCTGGGATCGTAGTGGCGGCCGGGCTGTTCACGCTGTGGCGGGCACGTGTGAAAGAATAAGCGAAAATACACGCAATGCGGCATGTCACTTTGGGTTTTTCAACCCAGGTTAATTGCATCTGCCGCACTCCGGACTACCTGATAATCAAAGCCACCCATCATTTTGAAGGAAGCGATCATGACTCAGTTCACTGTCAATGGCGAGGTCAGGGATGTGGAGGTTGCACCCGACACCCCCCTGCTTTGGGTTCTGCGCGACGAATTGCAGATGACGGGCACCAAGTTCGGGTGCGGTGTTGCGATGTGCGGCGCATGTACGGTGCATATCGATGGTGTGCCGGCGCGCTCGTGCCAGACCATGCTGGGCGATGTTGCGGGCGCCGAGATCACCACGATCGAAGGCGTGAACAGCGCCGCGGCCGAAGCCATTCAAGCCGCCTGGGCCGAGCTGAACGTGCCGCAATGCGGATATTGCCAATCGGGTCAGATCATGTCGGCGACGGCCCTTCTGGCAGAGACGCCGAAGCCCACCGATGCCGATATCGATGCAGCGATGGACGGCAACCTCTGCCGCTGTGCCACTTATGTCCGCATCCGCGCCGCGATCCACCGCGCCGCCGACCTTATGGAGGCCTGAGATGCTGCATTATCTGAACAAACCGCTTGAGGCGACCAAAACCAACCGCCGGACCTTCCTGAAGATGACGGCAATGGCCGCGGGCGGCCTGCTGATCGGCGGCATGATCTCGCGCAGTGTGGGCCCTGCCATGGCCGAGGCCAATATGGAAGAGATGGTGACACCCTTCGTCCATATCTCGCCCGAGGGTCGGGTGACGGTGATCGTCAAGCACCTGGATATGGGCCAAGGCACGGCGACGGGCCTTGCAACCCTTGTGGCGGATGAACTGGACGCCGCCGCCGATCAGGTCGGCGTCGATTTCGCCCCCGCCGATGCCGAGGTCTACAAAAACCTGATATTCGGCATGCAGGGTACCGGCGGATCGACCGCGATTGCAAATTCGTTTGAGCAATATCGCATGGCCGGCGCCACCGCGCGCACCATGCTGATCAACGCAGCCGCAGAGGAGTGGGGTGTATCGGCCGCGGATGTCTCGATTGAAAACGGCGTCCTCAGCGCCGGTGACAACTCGGCCACTTTCGGCGAGCTGGCGATGAAGGCCGCGGCGCTGGAGGCCCCGACGGATGTCACGATGAAGGCGCCCGAAGACTGGGTCTATATCGGCAAATCATTCCCCCGCGTGGACATCCCGCAGAAAAGCACCGGGGCTGTCGGCATGTTCGGCATGGACGTGCAGCTTGACGACATGCTGGTGGCCGTTACCGCGCGTTCGCCCAAGTTCGGCGGCACATTGGCCAGCTTTGACGCGACCGAGGCGTTGGCGATGGATGGCGTTGTCGACGTGATCGAAATACCCCAAGGCGTCGTGGTTCTGGCACGCGCCACATGGCCCGCGATCCAGGGCCGCGATGCCCTGAATATCGAGTGGGATTTCAGCGCGGCGGAAAGCCGGGGTACCGATCAGCTGCTTGAGGAATATCGCGCCCTGGCCCAGCAACCGGGCCTGACCGCCACAACCAACGGCGATGCCGAGGCCGCTTTGACCAATGCCGCCCAGGTGATCGAGGCGGAATACGTCTTTCCCTACCTGAACCACGCGCAGATGGAGCCGCTGGACATCACCGTTCTCTATGATGGCACATCCGGCACATTCTGGACCGGATCGCAGCTGCAAACGATCGACCACAATGTTGGCGCCTCGGTTCTGGGGCTGGACCCGTCGCAGGTTCAGATCAACACGCTCTGGGCCGGCGGATCGTTCGGGCGGCGCGCGATTTACGACAGCCATTACACCGCCGAGGCCGCGGCGATCGGCAAGGCCTGGTTTGAGAAGACCGGCAACGCCCAGCCGATCAAGATGATCTACACGCGTGAGGATGACGTGAAGGGCGGCTATTATCGCCCCATGCACGTGCACCGGGTGCGGGCCGGGGTGGATGCCGATGGCGACATCTCGGGCTGGCAGCACCGGATCGTGGGGCAGGGCATCATGATCGGCACGCCTTTTGCCGCATTCGCGGTGCAGGACGGTGTCGATCACAGCTCGGTCGAGGGGGCGGCGGACACGACTTATGATCTGCCCGATTTCCACGTCGATGTGCATCATCCGGACGTCGGCATTCCGGTTCTGTGGTGGCGCGCGGTCGGCCATACCCATACGGCCTACGTCATGGAAACCATGATGGACGAGCTGGCGGAAGCCGCCGGTCAGGACCAGGTCGAATTCCGCTTGGCCGCCCTGAAGAATGACCCGCGTCTGGCAGGTGTGCTGCGCTTGGCGGCCGACAAGGCCGGATGGTCCACCGCGCCGGCCGAGGGCCGGTATCGCGGTGTGGCGGTGCACAAAAGCTTTAACTCCTATGTCGCCGAAATTGCCGAGGTCTCAATGCGGGACGACGGGACGGTCAAGGTTGAAAAAGTGGTTTGCGCCATCGATTGCGGCGTGCCCGTCAACCCAGACAATATCGCGGCCCAGATCGAAGGCGGCCTCGGCTACGGCTTGTCCGCGATCCTGCGGGAAGAACTGACCCTGACCGAGGGCGAGGTGGATCAATCGAATTACTACGATTATCTGCCGCTGCGCATGGCCGACATGCCTGAGGTTGAGGTGCATATCGTGCCCTCGACCGAAGCGCCCACAGGCGTCGGCGAACCCGGCACACCACCCATCGGCCCGGCAATCGCCAATGCCATCTACCAGGCAACCGGCACCCGTGTCCGCGAATTGCCGATGAGCAAGGCAGGTCTGGCCTGAGGATACTCTGCCGGGGCGGGGCCATCAGGCTCTGCCCCGGCATAACACTTGGGCCCCGCAACCGTGCTGGCATGCCGGGTGCAGAAATGCTAACCGGTCAGATGACAGAGCGCCCTACATGATATGTCTGTGGTTCATGGAAAGGCGCGAAAAGCACGGATGGAGGTATCTTCATGTTGAAGGGTCTGGGCGGTCTTGGCGATATGGCCAAGATGATGAAAGCAGCACAGCAGATGCAGGATAAGATGGCCGCTCTGCAAGACGATTTGCGCACGATCACGGTTGAGGGCGAAAGCGGCGCCGGTCTGGTGCGCGCCACCGCAACCGCGAAGGGCGAATTGACGGCGCTGGATATCGACCCGTCGATTTTCAACCCCGACGAAAAGGAAGTGGTCGAGGACCTGATCCTGGCGGCGATCAAGGACGCGCAGGCCAAGGCCTCGGACCGCGCCCAGGCCGAGATGCGCAAGATCACCGAGGAAATGGGCCTGCCCGCCGATATGAAGCTGCCGTTCTGATCTTGGCCGACACGACCCGCGACATCGAAGCGCTGATCGAGATGATGGCCAAGCTGCCCGGGCTGGGCCCCCGCTCGGCCCGTCGGGCGGTGCTGCATCTGGTGAAAAAGCGCGGGGTGCTGATGGCCCCCCTGGCCGAGGCCATGCGCAACGTGGCGGCAACAGCGCGCGAATGTGCTGTCTGCGGCAATATCGGCACGGCCGATACGTGCGACATCTGCCGCGACGACCGGCGCGCAACGGGCGAGATCTGCGTGGTCGAAGATGTCGCCGACCTCTGGGCGATGGAGCGTGCGCGCGTTTTCAAGGGCCGCTACCACGTGCTGGGCGGCACCCTGTCGGCGCTTGACGATCTGGGGCCGGATGAGCTGCGCATCCCAAAGCTGGTGGCGCGCGTGACTGACGACGGCATCACCGAAGTGATCCTGGCCCTCGGCGCCACGATCGATGGCCAGACCACGGCGCATTACATCGCCGACGCGCTGGCGGGTACGGGCGCCGAAGTGACGACCCTCGCCCAAGGTGTGCCCATGGGCGGTGAGCTGGATTACCTCGACGACGGCACGATCACGGCTGCGCTGAGGGCACGCAAGGCGCTCTAATCCGATTGATCAACTCGGATAAACATCGCAATTCAAGTCGGGGATGGCAATCACTGCCCAACCGAACTCCAGCAACTCGCCACTCGGCTGAAGGACGGTAACAAAAGTCCATCCGTCGTTCGAAGCGTAGGAGAATCCAAGCGAGGCGCCCTCGGCGAACCTACCGGTTACAGCGCTGGTCGCCTCGACCGCGCTACGCAGAAGAATGGTGGGACCGCGATACCCGATGCAGCCCCCACTCGAACGATTTCGGATCGGAATATCCCGCACCGCCCGGTACATGGCGAGCTCGTCAGCGAGGTAAGGCGGCAATGCGGCAATATCCGTATCGACGGCGCAGCCCCGCACAGCCTCTTCGGCACGAATACGCGCCACTGTATCGGCAGCCCGCGTATCGAGTGCAGCCGGCGTTTCTGTGCAATTAGAGTTGTCAAAGACGGCTTGCCCGAGCGGCGTCGAGAAGCAATACCCGGCGCGGTCGAACAGCAGGTTGCGTGCAAGCCAGAGCTCTTCGCAATGAGGTTCTTCCTGCGCTGCGGCAGGAAAAACCAAAAAAAGAAGTGCAAAAGCAGAAAGAACAAAGCGCATGGGTGCCGCCTCGGTCGTTTGTCACTGACCAATCTTAGCCAGATGCTGTCAGCAAAAATAGTGGGAACTTCCGCAGGTGTACGGGCCTTTCTAAACAGCGCACCATTGAACCACACGATTTATTGTTGCTCTTGCCGGTTTGCCGAAAACTATGTCCGGCCCTTGGAAGAGCGCCTCCCGTGGGGCAATCTGCCTGATCAGGGTGGTCATTTCGGTGAAACGTGAGCCGTCGGCGCAGATCTCGCTCAGTTCAGCCAGGAGGAGTTTAAGCGGCATCTAGGACTAGGTGAGGTCGGGCATTTCGGGTGGCTCTGACTGTAGATAGTGCAGCGGCGCGGAAGAAACGCCCCTCCAATTCGCGCTCGTGCTTCGCAGGCTTTCCAAAAGCGAGAGGCTCGCGGAAGACGAGTGGTGGGTGGGTCTTGTTCAGGTTTCAGCCGGGGTCTGAAAAGGCATCCGGCACCCCGCTCCGGTTTTCGCCCTAACGACTCGGCTCGTCATCACCCTCGTCATCTTCACCCGTATCAGCATCAGGCAGATTGAAGAAGCTGTCCGCATCCGGCACCGGCTCTTCACGCTCCTCATCTTCGCTGAGCGAGAATGTCTCAAGCCCGGCAATGTTCGACGGGATCTTGGAATCGGCTGGCATACCCAGCGACTGCTCGGTCGAAACCAGTTTGCGACGCTCGTCATCCGACATCACCTCGCCCTCGGCCGCCTTCTTCTTGGCGGCCTTCTGCACGGCGGCATCAAGCTCGGATTGCTTGCAAAGGCCCAGCGCGACGGGGTCGATCGGCTGGATGTTCGAGATGTTCCAATGCGTCCGGTCACGAATGGCCTGGATCGTGGGCTTGGTGGTGCCGACCAGCTTGCCGATCTGACTGTCGGCCAGTTCGGGGTGGAACTTGACCAGCCAGAGGATGGCCGCCGGGCGGTCCTGCCGCTTGGACAGCGGGGTATAACGGGGGCCGCGGCGCTTTTCCTCACCGATCGAAGCCGGATTGAACTTGAGTTTCAGCGCATAGGTCGGGTCTTTTTCGCCCCGCTCGATCTCAATCGGCTCAAGCTGATTGTTGGCGATGGGATCGAAGCCCTTCACACCAGCGGCCACGTCGCCATCGGCAATGCCCTGCACCTCAAGCTCGTGCAGACCGCAGAAATCCGCGACCTGCTTGAAGGTCAGCGTGGTATTGTCGACCAGCCAAACGGCTGTGGCCTTGGCCATGAGGGGCTTGTTCATCGTGGCACTCCTTCGCACTACTCTGCCCTTGCCGGGGAAACGGCTCTGGCCCCGGGGCCAGGATTCCTCGATTTCGGGGAGATCACCGGTTATATAGGCGCGAGCTTCGCGAAGGGGAAGAGGAAATGCGCTGGCTGTTTGCACTGTTGTTTTGCGCAGGACCAGCTCTTGCCGAGGGCGAACAGGCGGGAGCGTTCGATTACTACGTGCTGTCGCTGTCATGGTCACCGACCTGGTGTGCGCTGGAAGGCGATGCGCGCGGGTCCGAGCAATGCGACCCGGCGCGGGACCTCGGATGGGTCCTGCACGGGCTCTGGCCGCAATATGAGGAAGGCTGGCCGTCATTTTGCCGGACAACCGCGCGCGATCCGTCACGTGGCGAGACGGCGGCGATGGCCGATATCATGGGTACAAGCGGGCTGGCCTGGTATCAGTGGAAGAAGCATGGGCGATGTTCGGGCCTGGACGCAGAAGAGTATTTCGAGGCTGCGCGAAAAGCCTACGATCTTGTCAATCGGCCCGAGATCCTGCGCCGTATCGACGATCCGATCCGGCTGCCCGCCAGCGTGATCGAAGACGCTTTCCTGGAAGCGAACCCGGATTGGCACGCCGATATGCTGACGATCACCTGCAAATCCGGCCGCATTCAGGAGGCGCGACTCTGTCTGACAGAGGACCTTGAGCCACGAACCTGTGGCGCGGATGTCGTGCGCGACTGTCGCAGCGACAACGCGCTGTTCGATCCAATACGCTAGGGCCTGTGGACCATCATCTTGATGCTATGAGTGTAGCGACAAGGTTCCAACACGCTGCGTAGCTGCAATCAGT
>CANNFR010000016.1 GCA_947503935.1 uncultured Paracoccaceae bacterium | reverse complement strand
CTCCGGCGGGGATATTTTTGTCAGAAGGAAGCAGGCGGACCCGCGCCGAGCCGCAGGCGAGGCGCCGGGCCCAACCGGGAGGAGCGGATCTTTGATCCGTGACGACGGGCGGGAGGGCCCCTGACGGGAAGACAACCGGCCCGGACCATCTTGCAAGCGACATATCATGTCGCATCCGGGCATGCCGCGGAGCGGGGCAGATTCCAGTTTGGGGGGGGGCTTAGTTGGAAGGGACGCCATGAAAACCCATGCAAAGGTCGTTGTGATCGGCGGCGGTGTCGTCGGATGTTCGGTGCTCTATCACCTGACGAAATACGGCTGGTCCGACGTTCTGCTGATCGAACGCTCCGAGTTGACCAGCGGGTCGACCTGGCATGCGGCGGGCGGCTTCCACACGCTGAACGGCGATACCAACATGGCGGCCCTGCAGGGTTACACGATCGGGCTCTACAAGGAGCTGGAGAAGATCACGGGGCAGTCTTGCGGGTTGCACCATGTGGGCGGCATCACCCTGGCCGACAACCAGGCGCGGTTCGAGATGCTGAAGGCCGAACGCGCCAAGCACCGCTATATGGGGCTTCATACCGAGGTGCTGACGCCCGAAGAGGTCGTGAAGATGACCGACGGGCTGGTCAACGTCGAGGGCGTTCTGGGCGCGCTCTACGACCCGCTCGACGGCCATCTCGACCCGTCGGGCACGACGCATGCCTATGCCAAGGCCGCGCGGATGGGCGGCGCCGAGATCGTGCTGCATAACCGTGTGCTCGAGACCACTCCGCGCCCCGGCGGCACCTGGGACGTGGTGACCGAGAAGGGAACGATCCACGCCGAGCATGTGGTGAACGCGGGCGGCCTCTGGGCGCGCGAGGTGGGGGCGATGGCGGGGGTCTACCTGCCCTTGCTGCCGATGGCGCACCAGTATCTGGTGACCGACGAGATCCCGGAAATCTACAATCGCGCCAAGGAGTTCCCCCATGTGATGGACCCCGGCGGCGAAAGCTATCTGCGGCAGGAGGGGCGCGGGCTCTGCATCGGGTTCTATGAGCAGCCCTGCGAGCCTTGGGCCGTTGACGGCACGCCCTGGACCTTCGGACACGAGCTGTTGCCCGACCAGCTCGACAAGATCGAGGACAGCGTGAATTTCGCCTATCGCCGCTTCCCGGTGCTGGAACGCGCCGGCGTGAAATCGGTGATCCACGGGCCCTTTACCTTCGCGCCCGATGGCAACCCGCTGATCGGGCCGGTGCCGGGCCTCAGAAATTACTGGTCGGCCTGCGCGGTGATGGCAGGCTTCAGCCAGGGCGGCGGGATGGGCAAATCCTTGGCCGAATGGATGATCCATGGCGAGACCGAGGTCGATCCGCGCGGCTTCGACGTGGCGCGCTTCGGCACCTGGACCACCCCGGGCTACACAGTCCCGAAGGTGATCGAGAACTATCAGAACCGCTTTTCGGTCGCCTATCCGAACGAGGAATTGCCCGCCGCGCGGCCGTTCCGCACAACCCCGATGTATGACATCTTCGATGGCATGGGCGCCGTCTGGGGCCAGCAATACGGGCTTGAGGTGGTCAACTACTTCGCCCTGCCGGGCGAGCCGCGCTACGAGACGCCGTCCTTCAAGCGCTCGAACGCCTGGGAGGCGACGGCGCAAGAGGTCCGCGCGGTGCGCGAGGGCGTCGGCATTAACGAGGTGCAGAATTTCGGCAAGTTCCGTGTGACGGGGCCCAAGGCACGCGCCTGGCTCGACCGGATCATGGCGGGGCTGATCCCCAAGCCGGGACGGCTGAGTCTGACCCCGATGCTCAGCCCCAAGGGCAAGATCATCGGCGATTTCACCGTGACCTGCCTCAGCGAGACCGAATTTCAGGTGACCGGCAGCTACGGCGCGCAAGACCAGCACCGGCGCTGGTTCGAGGCCAATCTGGAAGACGGCGTGACGGTCGAGAATATCTCGGACCGGCGCACCGGGTTCCAGATCGCCGGCCCCAGGGCGCGCGACTTGCTGGCACGGGTCACGCGGGCCGATGTCTCGCCCGAGGCGCTCCGCTTCATGGATGCGCGCCGGATGACCGTCGGCATGGTGGACTGCCTGGTGCAGCGGGTCAGCTATACCGGCGATCTGGGGTACGAGATCTACTGCGATTTCATGAGCCAGCGCAGCCTCTGGCATACCCTCTGGCAGGCGGGCCAGGACCTCGACCTGAAGCCTTTCGGCATGCGCGCGATGATGAGCCTCAGGCTGGACAAGTTCTTCGGCTCATGGGCCCGCGAATTCTCGCCCGACTACTTCCCCGGCGAGACCGGGATCGACCGCTTCATCCGCTGGAACAAGCCCAGCGACTGGATCGGCAAAGCGGTGGCAACGAAGGAAAAGGCCGAAGGCCCGCGGCGCGTTCTTTGCAACTTCATCGTCGATGCCGATGAGGCCGATGTCGTAGCCTATGAGCCGATCTTCGCGGGCGATGAGGTGGTCGGGTTCTGCACCTCGGGCGGCTATTCGCATTGGGCGGGCAAGTCGGTCGCCATGGGGTTTCTGCCCGCGGGCATGGCGCGCAACGATCTGAAGGTCGAGATCGAAATTCTGGGCGACCGGCGGAAAGCGGTTCTGGTGACAGACCCGCTGTTCGATGCGGACGGGACGCGCATGCGGGGGTGACAGAGGGGCGATCTGCCCACCGCCGAACATATTTGAAAACAGGAAAGATGAGGCACAGAACGGCCCGGGCCGTTCACTCGATATGTAAGATACATGGGACAACTTGGTCACCGACCTCAGGCAAACCTTGGCCATCTGCCTCGCAGTTCTTACTCGATCTCAGCAGTGCGGGACTAAGCTGCCGTCCGCCCTAAGCCACCGAAGTCTACTTTTTTCAGCATTTCGATCGGGTATACCCAACAGTTATGCCGCGAACAGAAGCTCTTGTCCGCTTTAGTCATTCGATCAAAGTGAGAAAGGCTCCCGACGAACGGGAGCCTTCCTAAGATCTGCTTAATTCGGTTCGTGCCAGATCATCGGACCGTCGCTCCGTCCGGCCAAGTTACTGACCGGGCCCCAATACCCACCCGCCGCGTCCGGATGCTCTTGGATGTAGGTCGCAACCTGGCGATCCGGACGCTTCACAAGGGCGGTCGTCAAATCGGGCAGACCTCCCGTCATCAGCTTCGGCAGGACGGAGAGGGGTACACTAACCGCGATATTCACGCCAAGGTTATCCTCACTGATCGTGCCGGCGAACTCGAAGTTCTCAATGCGCACGCCGAGGCCCATGAACACCGGGGACAGTTCCCAAGTGCCGCTGTATTTGCTGAGTTCACGTTGTATTGCTCCTTCCGCGCGGCCAGAGAATCCCCGCTTTGGCTGGAGGTCGAGATGCATGCGGATAGCCGTGCCGTGGGAGACAACTTCCGTTTCGACATCGATGTTGAGATGGGTCGTATGCTTGATGTTGAAAAAGCGCTCTTTCCAGCGGACTGCAACACGAACTTCGAGCTCCGATGTATGTTCTTCGTGCACACGCGCATGCTTCAGAGTGGAATAGCGATACTTCATATGCGGGTTCAGCCCGAAATTCTTCGTATCAGCGAGCTCATTAGTCTCTTCCTCAAAGTTTGGGATCACCGCGCCCAACTGGACATAAACACGGCCGTCCTCGATGTGCATCGTAGGGTCAGCAATCTCAATCCGGTAGTTTGCCTGCGAATTCCGACCGCTATCCACTTCTACTTCGTGGATGGAAGCGACGCCGATTTGATCGAGGGCGAGTGTCGTCTTGCTAGCAAGCACGCCCGTGACGATCAATGCGCTCAGAACAACACCCGAGAACAGGGAAGAAATGATAGTCTTCATGGCTTTTTCCTTTCTGCTGTGCATTCTCACCGCCGGAGCGTGCCCCCCGGCGGGCTGATGAAAAATGAGCGCTAGATCGAAGTTGACCTAGCAAAAGGAGAGCCCTCGTATCATCCTCAGTCCGCCATGGTGCAGCTTTGCCACATTTATGCCGTAAGATTGCCATATTATGGCCTTAATCGACTATTGGGTCAGAACTCGTTTCTTGAAAAAACATATCATCGACCCCACGGCCCTGCACCGCTGCACCGCTGCATCCTCCGCCAGCAAGCCATGATCCCCGGCCGCGGTCCGGCAGCAGCACTAGACCGCGCTAATCCGGGACGGTTTCGATGGGCCGCGCTCCAACGGAGCGCATGCATACAACGTGCACAGCGTTACATTAAACTCGATCCCAAGTTCTGAGACGAGCAAATTGGTAGTTCTGAAACTAAATGAAACAAAGGCTATGACTAGTGCATGACCCAGAAGCCGACATTTGCTCATCGCGCAGCATAATGTGAAAAAGGCTCTTTGCCGACAATTTCCTCAATCACCCTTTCGCACCTTTGATAACTTGATGGTAGCACGTTCGAAGCCGTCCACTGTTCGAAACGGGGGCGTTGCGGTGGGGTGGGTCGTGGCGTAGCGTTTGGCGATGGGCGAGGTGCATATTCTGATCCCGGCCGCGGGCGCGTCGCGGCGCATGCGGGGGGCTGACAAGCTGCTGGAGCGGGTGGGCGATGTGCCGGCCTTGCGGCATTCGGTGGATATCGCGGCGGCGTCGGAGGCTGGGACCGTCTGGGTGACTCTGCAGCCCGGGGCCGAGGCGCGGCGCGCGGCTCTGGCTGAATCGCCCGCGCGCATCGTCGAGGTGCCGGACTGGGCCGAGGGGATGGCCGCGTCGCTGCGCGCAGGGGCGCAGGCGGCAGCGGCGGCGGGGGCGAGCGGGTTGTTGGTGATCTTGCCGGACATGCCCGAGATCGAGGCGGGCGATATCCGCCGCGTCGCCGAGGCCCATCAAAGAGACCACCACGCCGTCTGGCGGGGGGCGGCCAAGGACGGCACGCCGGGGCACCCCGTCCTGTTGCCGCAACGCCTCTTCGCGGACATGGCCCGCCTGTCGGGTGATCAGGGCGCGCGGGCTGTCCTGGCGGGGGGCGACGTGCGGCTTCTCCCCCTGCCCGGCCGTCGCGCGATCACCGATCTGGACACGCCCGAGGAATGGGCCGCCTGGCGCGCGCGTCAGCCCTGAGGCAGACGCCAATCCCCTTCGAAGGATGTCTGGTCAAAGAACCAGCGACGCCTCGCGCGCCTTCAGGGTCATGCGGGCGGCGGGATAGGCCGCGCTCATCCGGCCTGAAGCCAGCTCGGGGAAGAGCTCGAGCACTTCGGCGCGTTGGGCCGCATCCATATCGCCCAGAACATGATGACCGGGTTGGAAGCTTTCGCTCCAGACACCGTCGGACAGCACGATCTCGTGCTGATCGAACATGAGATGGATATAGGTCACCTCATCAGCATCCGATGTCGCAATACCGCGCCGACCGGCCATGTGACGCGCGGCGACCAGCACTTCGTGCTCGCCGAAGAGCAGCTCGGCCTCGGTCGATTGCACCAGCATCCGGTGCTGCGGCGAGACGGTCAGATCGCGCACCGGCAGACCAGCCCCCATCGACCCGGCCGCGAAGGTCACCGGACGCAGGCGCGGATTGGCCGCCAGATCGGCCGCGTTCAGCGTCCGCTGACCAATCCAGCGGATCGGGCGGGCACCGTTATCGCGGGTCAGGACCATATCGCCCTCTGACAGATCCTCGATCGGCACGCTGCCCGATGGCGTCGTGATCATCGTGCCCGCCGCGAAGCACGGAATGACACTTTCGATATTGGTGAACGTCATCGAGCCGGTGACGTTGCCGTTGATATCGAGGAATTCGACCGTGCCGGATTCAGTGCTCGGATCACCGCCAGTGAAAATGACGCGAAGCGGGCCGGATCCCGTCAGGTCGAGCGTGTCGAAATCGTCCCCGCCTTCGCCGCCATCGACGACATCGCCCGCCGTGATATTGGTAAACACATCGGCGTCATCACCGCCAGACATGTCATCGGACCCGGCGCCACCTTGTAAGGTATCCGCCCCGGCACCGCCGCCAAGCTCATCATCGCCATCGCCGCCGGCGATCAGGTCGGCGCCCTCGCCACCACCGATGACATCGTTGTCGGCCCCGCCATCGAGGGTGTCATCACCGATGCCGCCGAGGATCGTGTCGGCCCCCGCATCGCCTGATACCAGATCGGCGCCATCGCCACCTTCGATCGAGTCGGCGCCCTCGCCACCGGTGATCGTGTCATCCCCGGCACCGCCAGCCAGTGAATCGTCGCCGACACCGCCATCAAGCGCATCGCCGCCTTCGCCGCCAGACAGCGTATCCGCCCCCTCGCCGCCCAGCAGCGTGTCAGAGCCGGCACCGCCCGAAAGACTGTCGTCGCCCGCGCCGCCGTCGGCCAGATCATTGCCGATGCCACCCTCTAACGTATCGTTCCCTTCGCCGCCTTCCAGCGTGTCATCATCGGCACCACCGACAAGGCTGTCATTACCAGTTCCGCCGACAAGCGAGTCGGCACCGTCATCACCAAAGAGCGAGTCTTCGCCATAGCCTCCGAGGATCGTATCGGCCCCCGAGCCGCCCTCGACGAAGTCGTCATCATCGGCAATCGTCTCGAAATGCACATCGGTGACGGTGATCCGCTGACCACCGGTTGAGCCGTTGTCGTAGTCGATCACGATCCGGTCGACAGGCCCCGGGATATCGATCAGCGCCGAACCGATCAGGTTGGCCGGATCATTGTTGCCATTGCCGCCGGTAATGGTGACCGCGCCGGTAACGGGATCGATTGTCAGCGAGTCATTGACCGGATCACCAAGCGTGACGGTAATCGGAACCGGGTTGCCGTTAGCATCGAAAGCCGTGATCGTGATGACGTCCTGCCAGGTATTCTGGTCGATGTCGTTGATGCGGAACTGGACGTTTTGAACTTCGTCGGCAAAACCCGATCCTGCGACGGCCGAGAAATCCAGCGTGACCGTCGATGTGTCACCCTGCCCGGACCCGTCCAGCTGGGCACCTGAGTTCGGATCAAACGGATCGCCCGGCGCGACATATTGCTGTTCATCCGGGTCGCCACCAGGCGTCTGCACGGCAAAGCCGGTGCCGCCACCGTCATCCGTATAGGTGACCTGTACGTTGACGCCGCCAGTATCCTGAATGAAACCGCCCGTCAGGCTGGTGCCGTCACCGCCCTGATCGGTCCAGTCCAGAAACAGGTCGGTCCCCGGCGGAGGCGCCTCGGGCCCTGCGGTGATGGAATCGTCGCCCGCCCCGCCATCGATCGTATCGCCGCCGACATCGCCGACGATGGTATCATCGCCATCACCGCCGTTGATGACATCGAAACCCGACCCGCCATCCAGCGAATCCGCGCCACCGCCACCGGTCAGCGTGTCTTCCCCGGCGCCGCCGACCAGGGTGTTCGGCCCACCATCCCCCGTCAGGGAATCGTCGAAGGCCGACCCGGTGACCGCCTCGACATTGGTGATCGTGTCACCTTCGGCATGGCCGCCCGAGGCGGTGCCTGCAGCCAGATCGACAGTCACGCCGGCATCGGAATTCGAGTAATCGACCGTATCTTCGCCGGTGCCGCCGTCAATCACATCGGCGCCCGTTCCGCCATCGATCAGGTCGTCATCGGCGCCACCCAGCAGCGTGTCATCGCCGTAGCCGCCGATCAGCGTGTCGTTGCCGGCGCCGCCCTCGACGGAATCGTCGTCGCTGGCCACCGCCTCAAACTCAACGTCCGAGACATAGACGACCGTCGCGTTGGTCCCGCTGCCTGCGTTGGACGATTCAATCTCAATCGACCCGACAGGCCCGGGGATGGAGACCAGCATCGAGCCCGCCAGGTCAGCCGCGCTTCCGCCACCGGGGCCGGCCGTTATCGTGACGCTGCCATCAGGATTGACAACAAAGGTGTCGGTGCCATTGCTGGTAATGTTGATCGGTACCGGATCACCATTCTCATCGAAGGCCCGAATGGTGACCTCGTCGATCCGCGCACCACTGTTGTTTCGGTCTATATCGTTGATGCGGAACTGAACGTTCTGAACTTCATCCTCAAAACCCGACCCGGCGCCAGCCGAGAAATCCAGGGTTGTCGTTGCCGTGGTATTCCCATCCCCGGTGCGCAACTCACCGCTGGAATTGCTACCGAAATTCTCGCCGGGCCCGACATACTGGCCGGTCCCCTCCTCGACCGTCAGGCTTGACCCGGCACTGGCCGGGGTTTCCGAATAGCCGATGGTGACATTCATGCCGCCGACGTTTTGGACGAACCCGTCCGGCACATCGTCTTCGTCATTCAGTCCGGTCAGCGCGTCCCATTCAAACAAAAGCGATGTCGTTGAGGGGGCCTCGGGCCCTGCGACGATTGTATCGTCACCACCACCGCCGGTAATCGTATCATTACCGGTATCGCCCGTGATGCTGTCGCCAACGCCCGTACCATTGAGAACGTCGTCGCCGCCAGTGCCCGGAATTGTCGCCATCTTTTCGCCTGCCACGCAACCGGCCGCATTCGGCCTGATCGCGCCTTCCCTCGTTAAACCGGTGCAGCCCCCCAGCCGCTCCGGCGATACCCTTCATGACTTTTCTGATAGCCAGATTCTGCAATGTGGCAAACCATTTATTCTCGATTTTCACCAAAAAATTTACAATTGGTTAAGGTTTAATCTCTCTGCGAGCATCAAAGCGCGGTAGCATCAACCTAATGTTGACAGCCCACGGTTTGCACCGGGTCTGAGTAAGAGGGATCACCCGGCATCTGTGATGCTGGCACTACTCGTGTATCCGACCGGACGAGCAGCCGGACCGCAGGCCGGGCGTATTCCGATCAGTAATGTTCCGCGCGCAGTTTTTGCGCGGTGCGCGACACAACAAGGCAAGCGTCATCCGTGGCGCCTTGCCTCGGTCAAGACATCCGAAAGCTGTGGCCGACTGTCCCGGACGGGAGAAACATCAAAAGAACGCAAACGGGGTGTGGCCGTTGTCCTTTCGCGGGCGGGCGCAAGTCCGGAATTCCATCATTGCGCCCAAGGATGAGGCAAGGTTCAGCTGCGACCCGGGATGATCCTTCTGACCGCCATTTGCAGCGCAGGAGGCACCGCGCCCCTCCGCGACCGAAGAAAGCCCGTTTCTCTGGGGTGGACAGGTCTATGCCAATCGTTCCTGCTTACTTCTGCAATCACGGACCTATGCTTGTTTGTGATCGCGGGTGACTTAACCCCTGGTGGGGCTTTCTGATCAATCATCACTCGGCTGCCTGATTGCCAATGTCCGTTGACATAAATCCTTTGATCAGCTTAACGAATTCCTCAGGCCCATCGACTTGCGGGTAATGACCGACGTCTTCCAGAATGCGGAGGTCAGCACCGGGCATGTATGTCGTAACCTTTTTGGATTGCTTTACCGGGAATATCCGGTCTTTCGCCCCCCAGACGACTAGCGCTGGAGATCGAAACTGGCGCGCTTCCATCTCGAGCTCTTTCAGATCCTTGAGATAGAACGGCGTCGCAAGTCCACGCAAAGTCCGAACAAATGCTCTGTGAGCTCCCGGAAGCTTTGAAAACATGTCCGCTTCATCAATCAGTGCTTCTGTCCGCTTCTCGCTTTTCGCCATTGCCAGTCTCACGCCAAAGGCATTCAGGGGTCTCGGAGGGCGGCTCATAATTCCCCCAATGATCGGCAGGGTTGGCACACGGAGGAATGGATGAATGTATCGCCCGAAACCTCCGGGGTTTGCCATAACTGCGTGATCGACCATCCGCGGGTAACGAGCGGCAAATCGAACGATGAGGCTGGCGCTCATGGAGCTACCCACCAGATGCGCGCGGGGCAGTCCAACGGCGTCCAGAAACCCCTTGAGCATCGGAACAAAGAAGCTGCCAGCCCAGCGTGAGCATTTCATGTGCATGGTCGACCATGCGCGAGGCGCGCACCATGAGCTTCTTCGGCACGCAGCCCGCATTCACGCATGTGCCACCGGTATGCGCGGCTTCGAACACCGCAACGCTGAGCCCGGCGGCAGCGGCCCGGCGGGCGGCGGCCATTCCGCCGGAGCCTGCGCCAATGATGGCTAGATCATATCTGGTTTGTTCGGATTTATGGGTCATGGGGGCTCTCTTTTTTATTGCGGTGGCGGTTAAATCTGGTCCGGAAGACCGCCGGTGAGTGGTGGGGGCCGACGGCGGTCTTCCGGTGATGCGATCCCGGGCCAGGGACAGGGGGCTTTCAGAGGATCGCAATAGGGTGTGTCAGGCCATCTGCCTGACAGCAGTGACTGACCGTCTGATGTCACTTGGCAGCGGATACTTGATCGCCAGCGTGTCGAGCGGCAGGTCGTGGTCGGACAGGAAATCGCAAACCTCCGGCTCCATCTCCGGCTTCGCGATCGCTGCAAACCTCTGAAGCATCGACGCCATGGCGCAGACTGTGATCAGGTGCACCAGTTCAGTCGGCGTATAGTGCTCGATTGCAGCACGCACGAAACGTCGGGGTGTCGTCAGCGGTGTCTGAGCCGAGACCCAGGCCAACTGCAAGGCGGCCCGCTCGCGGTCGGTGAAGGCCTCCGCATTCATTTCACGCCCATGGGCCGCGTCGAACGCATGGCGTACACGCTCAACTGCTTGGCTTGATTTGCCGCCTGCGATCCAGGCGAGAAAACCTTCAACCGCTGCGAGATAGTCATTGCCCTTGGCGATGTGACTGACACGCGCCATCAGGTGTTTCAGTTCGGGGGTGATCGAGACACTATTTGTATCCGAGTCCTCGTCGGTCATCACGCCGACATAGAAGCGGACATGGGTGGGGCGAAGCGGCAACGGCCATACGTCTACCCAGGCGGGCTTGAGACCCACATGTTTCCGCATGTATTGCATCGGTCCACCGGCCAACATGGCGTCCTTACCGTAATTGGCGATCATCATCGCCATGGACGGGCCGCCTTCGGGCAGATCGTAGTCCAAATTGGTCGATTGGCGGTCCTCCGACGCGCCATGGCGGCCGGTATCGATCCCAGCGCCGTTTTCAGCTTTTTGCGCCCATTCCGCCTCGACCTTCACGCCGGTCAGATCGTTGAACACATTCAGGAACCCAAAGGCGGATGCGATCATCGCGGCCGCCGAGATATTCGCCTCGACGGGGAGCTTGGTGAAGCGCGCATCGTCGCCGTAGCCGCGCACCCTGGCGAGATCGTCATCGGTTACACTGTTGGTCGCCGCGTGAGCGACGAGCTCGGCCAGCGCCGCCTCAAAAGGACCGAACTCACCGGAATAATCGCCATCGCGCGCCGCATCGATGGCCGTCGCATAGCCTGCAGACTCGTCTCCGCCCACGGACGCCGAATGCACCTGGCAGTAATTGCAACCGTGGGCGTTGGACGTGGCATAGCCGAGGGCGTTCATCACCGGCGCGCCGAGCACTTCCTTACCGCCGCCGATCGCGCCGACATTGTGGCAATAGACGAATTGGCGATAGGCGACCTCGGGCCAGTGATACTGGTAATAGAAGCAGTTCGGCCAGAACCCGAAGAACTCCTTGTAGAGCTGTAGGATCGGCCAGTCGCTCTCATTGTCCGACCGCGACCCGTCGATCTCGGGGATGGCGTCGCGTAGGACATAGTCCTCTGCGCCTGCGTTGAGTTCCGCATCGGAGTAACGATCCAGATCCAGCGATCCCAACGCCTGCGCCGCAAGTGGAAGCAGCCGGTCGGCAACTTTGAGCGCCAGAAGGTCCGCCGATCCATTCACATGCGTCTCGCCGATGAAGATCTGTGGGACGGTCGAGACGCCTGAATGGAAGATCGACAGATCTGCATTACGATCGGATGCGGTCACGTCATGGGCATCAAATGGCAGGCCCGTTTCATCGAGTGCGGACTTGGCTGCTTCGCAGTAGGGGCAGTCGGGTTTGGAGAAGATCTGGACTTTGCTGGGCATCGCGGAAGCCTTTCTGGTCATCGGTTCTCGTGTTGCCTCCGATATGAAGGCCCAAAGCGGCTTGATGTAGAGCGCAAAATAGAACAACGTGTTCCGTTATGAGAACACAAGACAATCAGTCGGAGTTGCTTGACCAACCCCCTTATTCGACCCGCGAATTCGCGGTAGACGATCTGCGACTTTTGGCGCTGATTGCCGAGTCCGGTTCCATGAACGCGGCCTCTAAACGGTTCGGTATGTCGAAATCCGTTCTGTCGCGCGCGGTCTCCAAACTCGAGGAATTGGCCGAAGGACCGCTATTCGACCGGACGCAAACCGGCATGACGCTTACGGCAATCGGAGATGTATTGCTGCCGGTTGCAAGGCGGGCTGCGGAGGTGGTGCGCGACGCCGATGAGGCCATGCGATCCGCCAAGGGCACTCCCCAGGGCGAGCTGAAAATCGCCGCGAGCGCGCTCTCAGGCCAGCAACTGGTCGCACCAGCAATCGCAGAGATGGCCAAACGCTATCCCCAAGTCGAAACCACCCTGCAGGTGACAGGACTCGGCCCCGATCCGGTCGCGGAAGACCTCGACTTGGTGCTAAGAATCGGAAAACCGGAAGAATCCTATCTCTCGACCCGCCTGCTCGTATCCTCACAACTTGCTCTTTATGCATTTCGATCGACCGCTGCCGAGATCGATCTGGATGATCCGGTGGCTGTCGAAGGCCTGGGGCGCATCGTTATCGCCGTCGACCAGGTGCCGGCCCAGTGGAGGCTATCGGACAAGACCGGGCGGACCATCGAGATGAAAGCCAAACCGCTGGTCCGCGTCGGCGATCCGACCGTGGCGATCGGGATCCTAAATTCCGGCTCTGGCGTCGCCAAGCTGCCGATGATCTATGGCGAACCGCTTGTACGAGCAGGAGCTCTGGTGCGCGCGCTGCCCGGCTGGACTGGTCCCCCGCTCGAGATTTACGCCGCTATGCCACCGCGAAGGATGAGCGTGCCGGCCGTCGCGGCGTTTCTGGACATCCTGATCGAGCATGCGAAGCGGCTTCGGGATCAGATCTGATCTAACAGCCAATTGGGCGCGTGCCGCAGCCTATGGTTTAGGATCCAGGCTAGCGGATCAGGGGATCAGACGGCCTACAGTTGGAACTTCAAAAGGTTCGCTTAGCGGTCAGACGCAGCTCTTTTCCCAGCAAATTCCGCCAGCATGTCGATGAAGACGCGGACGGCAGGTACGCTGGCACGCTTGGGCGGAAAGCAGGCAAAGATTTCCACATCTGGCCCTATCAGATCCGGACGTACCCTTACGAGTGCGCCGCTTCGTTCCAACGGCTGGGCAAATATATCTGGCAGGAAGGACACTCCTTGCCCCGAGGTGATGATGCCCAAGGCCACGGACGGATCTCCGACGATGGATTTTGGAGCTCCGACGAACTGATGTGCAGTCCCATGGGCATCATGCAGAATCCAATCGGAAGGTACGCCGGGGACACCGATAACGATGCGCTGCGCATTAATCCGATCGTCCGATTGTGTACCCTTCAGATCATCCGCGACAGCTTTGGACGCATAGAGCGCGAGGGAAGACGCCACGATCTTGCGCGCGATGAGATAAGGCTCCAGCGGGCGGCCGAGACGCAGAACGACGTCGAGATCCTCGGACAAAGGGTCCGGCCCCAAGGCCGAGACCGTGACGGATACCGCCACGCGAGGATACCGACTGTGCATGTCCGCAACCACCGGCCCGATGAGGAGTTGCCCCGACAAGGCACTGGCTGCGATCCTCAGAGTGCCGGACGGCTCGCCTGTGACCGACCGCAGCGCCTCTTCAGCGTCGCTTGATGTCTGCGTCAGGCGCCGGGCAATTGGCTCCAGCAACTGACCGGCCGCCGTGAGGCGCAACCCACCCGTGACCCGGTCGAAGAGCGGCGTTCCGGCACGCTCCTCCAAGCGCGTCAGAGCGCGCGAGAGCTTCGCTTTCGAAATCCCAAAGCGCCGCGACGCACCGCTGATGCCGCGCTCTTCCGCGATGAAATAGAACAGATTCAGGTCGTCCAACGACAAGGCGTTCCGCATCGGCATCTACAACTCCAGAGATTTCACCGTTTCACTAACGGAACGGCTCTTTCCATTTTGATGCGTTTCCGAACCAGCCTCAATGGCTAGTTTCCTGATTGAGCAAATACAACCTTCACTCCGGCGGGAGGATGACCATGATCGATATGTTACTGGCGGGAACCTTTCTGGCTCTGCTGTGCATCGCCTTGCTCGGTGGCACCTTGCTATCGGTCCTCTCGTCCATAGCTTTAGTTGCAATTGCCGCTGCCATTCAGTTCGCGCTTGCCACGACCCTCCTATGGAGGGGGTGTTGGCACGGGACGCTGAAGCCAGCCCATCGATCCTGTCTGCCTCGCTCTATCCCGTCATAATGCAGATCGGCGACGCCCTTCCTGAAACCTCGGGTCTGCTCGTCGATGCGGGTGTCGTGGTTGCGGAAGACTACAAGAAACGCCTCGCAGACGGCGCCAGCCGGGAGGAGGCACAGGAAGGCGTCGGCACCGGACTGTCTTTGCAGCTTCTGTCGTCGACTGCGACGACCGTGCTCGTGTTCCTGCCGCTGATGTTGGCCGAGCATGTGGTTGGGGAATACACCCGCTCGATCTCGATCGTGATTGCGATCACCCTCACAATCAGCTGGCTTTTGGCGATGACGGTGACGCCGACTCTGTCGCATCGGTTCGCACAAGCGCAGAAGGAGGGCGAGAAGAGACCGCTTTATGAACGCGTCTTCGATCCAGTTATCGACGGTTACGGACGCACGATGGAGTGGGTGCTGCGTCACAAGACCATCGTCCTGATCGGCATGGGGCTTGCGCTGGTGGGCGGCGCTGTCGGCGTGGCAACCTCGCCGCAGAAATCCTTTCCGGGCAGCGATCGGGCGCAGATTATCACCTATCTCGACCTGCCGGCCGACGCGACGACCAACAGGACGATCGCAGAAATCGAGGCGCTGCTGCCTACGTTGACCGATGACAGGTTCGACTGGCTGGTCGATCAGGTCGCTTATGTCGGGTTCGGCGGTCCGCGCTTCGTGCTGTCACTCACCCCCGTCGATCCCGCACCAAACCGGGCCGTCCTGATCATGAATGTCGAAGGGTCTGATAAGATGGGCCGTGCGGTCGACGAGCTGAGAGCCCATTTGGCACAGGAATTCGGACATCTCAGCGCCCGCGTCACCACAATGTTCCTCGGGCCATCCGATAGCTCGATCCTGGAGGTTCAGATCAAGGGTCCGGATCGCGATTATATCTATAAGACCGCGCGCGACATTGAGCGGATCATCGGCACCGTCCCTGGCGCCCGCGACATCCGCCAGAACTGGGAAAACCGGGTCAGCCATGTCGTCGTCAATGTGGACCAGACATTGGCGCGCCGTGCCGGTGTGACCTCGGCGGATGTGGCGCGGTCGATGTCGGCCTATTTCTCCGGCCGGGCGATCTCGGAGTTTCGGGAGGGGGACGACGTCATCCCAATTGTGGCGCGCGCGCTGGAGGATGAACGCACGGATATCGACCGTGTCCGCACCTTGTCGATCTTCGGCGCGGACGGCGTCGCGGTGCCCTTGATCCAGGTGGCGAGTGTCGAACTGGTCAACGGTTTCGCCCGGATCGAGCGCGAGAACCTGACCCGAACCGTCACGATCGAGGGCCGCTCTGAGTTGATGGGTGCAGAGGACATGGCACCTTTGATCGAGCAAGAGCTCAACGCGCTTCGGGCCGAATTGCCGCCGGGCCATTCCATCGAGATGGACGGGATCATCACGCAATCGGGCGAAGGTCGTGCGGCGCTGGCCGCCAGTATGCCGCTCTGCCTCGCCATCATCGTGATCTTGCTGATCGCGCAATTCAATTCGTTCCGCAGACCCGCCATCATACTGCTGACCGTGCCGCTGATCGTGACAGGCGTGGCGCTCGGCCTGCGGCTTTTTAATGCCGATTTCGGGTTCATGCCGATCCTCGGCATGCTCTCGCTGGCAGGCATCATCCTCAACAATGCCATCGTGCTGATCGACCGGATCGATATCGAACGCAACGACGGTCACGACGGCAACGAGGCCATCGTACGCGCCGCCAAACGCCGTCTGCGCCCAATCGTCATGACGACCGTCACAACCGTGTTGGGCCTCTTGCCACTGATCCTGTCGAGCGACCCGCTCTTCTACGGCATGGCCACAGTCATGGCGATGGGGCTGGCCGTCGGCACGATCCTCACCCTCGGCGTCGTGCCCGTGCTCTACGCCCTGTTTTTCCCCAACAAAACGTCCCGTGCCGCCTTGCCGTCCCCTGCCGCTGTTGCCGCCGAGTGAAGCAGAAAGGAAAAGACTATGGATGATGTTGCCAGATGGCATTCCGCAGATACAATCCGCCGTACCCGTGTCGATCAGGCTGTGCAAGAAACACTGCCAACCCCGCAGCATGGCAAGACGATGCATGGTGATCGGGCGCGATTCGATGCCCATGTGAATATCGAAAGCCCTTCCGAAGCGCCGCATTTGAAGACCGTCACGGTCTTTTCCAATGCACCGGAGGCCGGCGCCTGGGAGTTTCTGTCCGATGACGGGGCGGTGGCTGATCAAGAAGCCAAAGCACCTTCGCCTCTGATGTATTTCGCCGCGGGTCTTGGTCTCTGTCTGATGAGCCAGGTCGAGCGGCTGGCACGCGCCCGCGCCATCGAGATCAACTCGGTGCGGCTGGAACAGGTCAGCACCTGGACCGGAACGCCAAGCCTTGAAAGCGTCAATCCGAACGAGATCTACGGCAAGGGTGAACTCATGCAGCTCAACCTGATCATTGACAGTCCGGCCCCTGCAGAAAAGCTGATCGACTTCGTCGGTATCTGCCGTCAGGCCTGCATGGCGCTGCAATCCGTCGCTGCGGCGACGCCGGTTGCGACGGGGCTCTACCTGAACGGTCGGCCCATCGGCGATATCGGCAGCACCGGACCCGTCGAGAAAGCGAGCTGAGCTGCTGCACTCAGGACACCAAATTCCCTTCATCTGGTCGATGAGAACGCCCCATCGTTCTACGCGAGACCCAAACAGAAAGAGGCTTCGATGGCAAAGGATAGAGTTCCACTTCTTATCGCCCTACAGGGCGGCGGCTCCCATGGTGCGCTCGGATGGGGCGTGCTCGACCGTCTTCTGGACGAGGACCGTTTCGATATCTCTGCCATCAGCGGCACCAGCGCTGGCGCAATGAATGCCGCATTTCTAGCCTCCGGCATCGCAAAGAGCGGCCCGACCGGTGCAAAAACCGCGCTGCGTTTGTTCTGGAGGGCGGTGTCGAGACTGGGATCGTTCTCGCCGATCCAGCGCAGCGGGTTCGCCAGAGCCTCCGGCAACTGGAGCCTGGACCTGAACCCAGCTTATTTCTGGTTCGATCTGATGAGCCGGGTCTGGTCGCCCTACCAGACCAACCCGTTGAACCACCATCCATTGAAGGCTCTTCTGACCGAGCTTCTCGATCTGGACGCCCTCAATTCCGATGCAGCGCCGCGCGTATTTCTGACCGCAACCAATGTACGCACGGGCACGGCGCGCGTCTTCACGCAGCCCGGCATCACAGTCGACATGATCCTCGCCTCCGCCGCACTGCCATCCTTGTTTCAGGCCGTTGAAATCGACGGCGATCCCTACTGGGATGGCGGCTATACCGGCAACCCGTCGCTCTTTCCACTCGTCCAGCACGACGGTGGCGACGACCTGATCTTAATTCAGACCAACCCGTTCGAACGTGACGAGACCCCGAAATCCGCCCGCGACATCGCCAACCGCCTCAACGAGATCACCTTCAACAGCGCGCTGATGAAAGAACTGCGCATCGCGATGCACTACCGCACGCTGCATCCCGATCGCAGTCGGACACGGCTTCACCGTGTGCTCTGCGATGCAGATCTGGCCGAGTTTTCGCCGTCGGCCAAACTGAATGTCGAATGGGCCTATCTCGATCGTCTCTTCGAGCACGGGCGCGCGCAGGCTTCGGACTTTTTGGAGGAACGCGGTGCCTTGATAGGACACGAAGCGAGCTTCGACCCCGCCGGAATGTTCGAGGACATGACACACCCGTTGCGTGATACCGGAACGCCGATCCGGGAGGCCGCCGAATGACCGATCTGACGCAAACCGCCCGCGACGCCCGGCCAAAGCCCTCGGCCTTCGGCCGGTTCACCGGCGCCCTGGACACATTCATCCAAAACTACCTTCCCGAGCCGCTGGTCATCGTCGTCCTGCTGACCTTCCTCGTCTTCGCCGCCGGGTTGCTGAGCGATGGCGGCACGCCAGTCGAAATGATCGGGTATTTCGGTGACGGTTTCTGGGGACTTTTGACCTTCGCGATGCAGATGGCGCTGGTGCTGGTGACCGGTTTCATCCTCGCCTCGACGCCATTTTTTTCGCGCGTGCTGGGCGCCTTGGCGCGCCGCGCAAAGACACCGGCGCGGGCAATTGTCTTGGTGACGATGGTCGCGCTTTTGGCC
Organism: uncultured Paracoccaceae bacterium; assembly: GCA_947503935.1. Taxonomy (GTDB): domain Bacteria; phylum Pseudomonadota; class Alphaproteobacteria; order Rhodobacterales; family Rhodobacteraceae; genus CANNFR01. The sequence continues at coordinate 22,259 of CANNFR010000016.1, read as the reverse complement.
AGTTGGGTGAACTGGGGTTTCGGTCTGGTCATCGGAGCGTTCTTTGCCAAATGCCTCGCCCGCGAAGTACCCGAGGTTGACTACCGCGTGCTCATCGCCAGCGGATATTCCGGCTTCCTGATCTGGCATGCCGGACTATCGGGATCGGTGCCGCTCACGGCAGCGACGCCAGGCAATTTCCTGGAAGGCGATATCGGGCTGATCCCGGCAGCGGAAACAATCTTCGCACCCTTCAATCTCATCCTGATCGGTGTGATGGTCATCCTGTTGCCTATTCTCAATCGGCTCATGCTGAACCACGGTGGGCCCACCACCTATGCGCGCGACATCGCCTTTCTGGATGAAAGTGCCGCCACGGAATTGCCCGCCGCCAAGACACCGGCCGAAAAACTGGAGCGCAGCCCTTGGCTGGGTTGGGGGATCGGTCTGTTCGGTCTGGCATTCGTCGCATGGCAGGTTTCGGCGAGCCAGTTCGCGCTGACGCTTGATAGTGTCAATTTCATCTTCTTGTTTCTAGGTCTCTTGCTGCACGGCTCCGCCCGCGCATTTCTTGCTGCCCTTGAAGAGGCCGTCAAAGGCGTCGGCGGCATCCTGATCCAGTTCCCATTCTATGCCGGGATCATGGGAATGATGGTTGGCTCCGGTCTCGCCGCCGGTCTGACCGAACTCTTCGTCTCGAACGCCAACGCGACCGTGCTTCCGGTTCTTGCCTTCCTCAGCGCAGGCTTCGTCAACGTGCTCGTGCCCTCGGGTGGCGGCCAATGGGCCGTCCAGGGACCGATTGTGATGCCAGCAGCGGAGGCGCTCGGCGCGGATTCCGCCCGGGTGCTGATGGCCGTGGCCTGGGGAGATGCCTGGACCAACATGATCCAACCGTTCTGGGCACTGCCCGCTCTGGCGATTGCAGGTCTATCGGCCCGGGACATCATGGGCTTCTGCGTCGTGACCCTGATTGTCTCCGGCGCCGTGCTGATGCTGGGCCTGACCTTCTTGCCCTGAAGCCGCTAAACCAACACCAAAAAGGAGACGATATGACAGATGTGTTTCGAACACGCTCACCCGCGACATGGAAGCCCCATGCCCTCTGGATGTGCCAGGGCCTGCTAGCGCTCGCCTTCACCGCAGCCGGTGTACAAAAGTTGCTGTCAACCGAGTCGATGGTCACGCTGTTTTCGGAGATTGGCGTTGGTCAGTGGTTTCGCTGGCTGACCGGCGCGCTGGAGATCCTGGCCGCCATTTTGATCTTGATCCCAGCAACAGCGATCGTCGGCGCGGCCATGATCGTCTGCATCATGCTCGGCGCAATCGTTACCCATGTTGCGATCATCGGCGGGTCAGCTGTTCCCGCCCTCGTTCTGGGGCTGCTGGCCCTCGTCGTCCTGATTGGACGCGTTCGCCAGACATGATGAACCGCCGCGTCTTTGTCGCCGGGGCCTTAGCCCTGACGGGCTGCGCTTCGACCCCGCCCCGGCTCGAGACGCTTTCGAGATCGGATGCGCTTGCGCTTTCGGACATCAGGTTCGATGCTGGTGCGGAGTTCGACATATGGTCCCGGCACCTCAACATCGAGCGCATGAGAGGCGAACCGACGGTGTTGGCCCTATCGAGCGGTGGCGAAGACGGTGCGTTCGGGGCAGGCGTTCTCACAGGATGGACCCGAACAGGCACACGACCGGAGTTTGACGTCGTGACAGGCGTATCGACAGGCAGCCTTATCGCGCCTTTTGCGTTTCTTGGATCCGACTATGACAACGCGCTGCAACAAATCTACACCGCCCACGGAATGCAGGATATCGCGACATCGCGCGGTGTACTCGGTCTTTTGGACGACGCTCTGAGCGATACCGCGCCGCTCCGAAAGACTATCGCATCCTACGTAACGGCGGATTTGATCGCACGGGTTGGCGAACGACACGCCTCCGGCGCGCGGCTTTTCGTGGTTACGTCCAATCTGGACACGGGCCGCGCGACCATCTGGAACATGGGAGAGATCGCATCGCGCGGCTACGATGATCTTTTCCGTGATGCCATGTTGGCCTCGTCCAGCATCCCGGGTGTCTTCCCGCCCGTCACCTTGACGCTGCCTGCACCGACCGAAGGCTCGGTCCGCGAAACACATGTCGATGGCGGTGTGAACATGCAATTGCTCGCCGTGCCCGACGCAGCCTTTCCACGTGTCGATCAACTCGTCCGTCCGAACGGAAAGCTTTATGTCCTGGTCAACAACACTCTCGATCCGGCACCGCAGCCCGTTTCCCGATCCACTCTTCCGATCATGCAACGAACATTCAGCACAATGGTGCGCTCAAACGCAGCGGAGGCCATCGACAGCGCGCGCCGCTTTGCGGCTCGCACGCAGATGAGCTTCCAGGTGGCCATGATCGACCGGGATTTCGATGTGCCCTATGATCCATCAGACCGTTTTTCCCGCGACTACATGCGGGCGCTTTACCAGTATGGTTACCAACGTGCGGTCAGGAACGAAGCTTGGCGATAAAAAATGAAGGCTATGAAAAAACGGTGCACCCGGAAGGGCTTGAACCTGCGATCTCTCGCTTCCGAAGAAATCACCTCGTAATACCTTATCGTAGTACGATAGCAAAGGAATAGCTCGCATTTTTATCACGCGTGGCCCGCCACCCTGGAACATAAGTGCGAACGCCGTTCGCCGCCGTTCCTACGCCATTTGAAGTGGCAAGCACCCGGATCAGCTCGTCATGCGACCCCATGATACGGACTTCGCGATCTGCAACCTCGACTCGCTGCGCCAAAGCGCGCAGATGATCGCGCCGAAATCCGCCGTCTTTTCCACGCATCTTCTGACGGGCGGACACTGCCATACGCCGCAGGTGCTCCGGCGATAGATACTGACCTGCGTTCTGGATAGCGCTTTTCGCGCGCTCGGCGTCGATCCGTGCCTTGTCTAGCGTTGCCTTCAACTCGCCCACTCGCTCTCTCAAAGACGGATCTTCGAGATCGGCAATCCCGCTTTCGATGGCGTCGTAGAGGCGTTTCAGCCGTTGCTCGGCTTCAGCTGCACGTTTGGTCAGCTCGTTGGCCGTATCCCGGCGGCGCGTGTCTCGCTCTTCCCTGCGGTCCAAATGTGCCGACAGCAAGTCTTCCAGCCGCTTCGGATTGAGAAGTCGGCGTTCGAGATGCTCCGCAACCAGATGATCGAGCTTGTCCATCCGGATCGTCCGGCCTGAACAGCCGCACTTCCCCTGCCGCGCGGCCGTCGAGCAGGTGTAATAGCGGTAGTGTTTCGCCTTGCCGGACGTCCGGAGCGTCATGGCCCCGCCGCAGTCAGCGCAGAAGGCGATGCCGATCAACAAGGTCGGCCCACTGACAGTTCGGCCCGGCGTCACCATCGGCGCGCATTTCTTCAGGAGCTTCTGGACAGCATCGAATGTCTCGCGGTCCACGATGGGTGGCACCGCAACGGTGATGACTTCCGTCTGTTTCTTGGGTGTACCGTCCTTGTAGCTCTTCCCCCATTCGTGCTCGCCGATATAGGTCCGCCGGGTCAGGATAAGGTGGACCGTACCCACGCCCCAACGCCCGCCTGTCCGCGTGTAGAGCTTGCGCTCATTCAGATACGTCGCGATCGCCTTGACCCCCATCCGACCGTTTTCGCCATCGCCGTTCAGCGCCAGCTGGAACATCAGCCGGATCGTGTCCGCATGCAGCGGATCGACCTCCAGAACCTTTTTTACCTTCGCGCCGCGCTCCTCGGCATCCACGACCCGATAGCCGACCGGCGGCAGCGACCCGTTCCAGAAGCCCTGCCGTGCATTTTCTTTCAGCGCCCGCAGCGTGTGCTTGGCGTTCTCCTTGGACTGATACTCATCGAAGAGCGCCATGATCTGGCGCATCATGACGTGCATCGGATCGTCGCCGAGTTCCTGGGTCATCGAGACGAGCTTCACGCCGTTCTTCGCCAGCTTGCGGACGTAGAATTCGAGCTCGAAATGGTCGCGGAAGAAACGGCTGAACGAATGGACCACCACGATATCGAAGGCGGCAGGTTTGGCCGTTCCCGCTTCGATCAGGCGCTGAAACTCCGGCCGCTTGTCATTTGTTGCCGATGCCCCTGGCTCAACATAGGTTTCGACGAGGTCGTATCCGCGGGCCTCGCAGTAGGTCTCGCCCTGGCGCTTCTGGTCAGGGATCGACACGTCGGGCTCGGCCTGCCGTGCAGTGGAAACGCACAGGTAGAGCGCAGCCCGCTGCTTCACGACAGGCTGCGGCGCGTTCAAGCTGCTTTCCTCAAGGCTTTCTGAACCGCTTTGGGGTTGCGGTCGATGACGAGCAGATACGCTCGCGCCGGGCCTTCCGGTGCTCGCTGTCCTTGCTCCCAATGGCGCAGCGTCTTGATCGAGAAACCGAACCGTCCGGCGAACTCTTCTTGCGTCATGTTCAGCTTCGTACGGATCGCCTTCACGTCAATGACGGCAGGGATGTGAACACCATAATGGTTCTCGTCCGCCGTTCCTTCCGCATAGGCGACTGCTTCTTCCAGCCCGCGCCGGATGCTGTCGGCTGCCTTGCCGCTCATGATGTGCTCCTCTTGAGATAGGCTTCCTTCAATCGGACGGTCAGCTCGCGAAACCCGTTGCGGTCGGCTTGGCTGATATCGGCGCGCTGGTTCTTGGCGAAGGCCGTTAGCGCGAAGAGCGGCATCGCCCCGCTATGATAGAAGTAGATCACCCGTGCGCCGCCCCGCTTGCCACGACCGGGCATTGCCCATCGCAGTTTGCGAACACCGCCGGTGCCGGGAATGACATCGCCAGCTGCCCGATTTTAGGCGAGATAATCCACCAACAAGGCACGCTCCTCTTCGTCCATCATGCGACCCGTCGCGGAGATGAATTCCGGCGTCTCGATGACGCTGACGGGCGCCTCTTTAATCATTTCAATATACTCCAATGAGGCAGTTATGACAAGTCTTTTCGACCGCTCAATCGCGGTCGGACTTCGGCCCGAACATCTCGTCGAGCAAGTCTCCAAACCAGCGTTCGAAGACATCGGCCTCTTCGGGCGTGATCGGAACATCGTCCGGCCAATCATCTACTACCCGCCAGTTTGACAAGTCGTCCGCAATCGGGCGACCGCGAGGCTTGGGGTCCGACAGCTTCGCGTAATCGTACAGATCAATGTTTGGGCGTAGGTCGCCCTGTTTCCTCGAAGACTTGGATGCCATAGGCGCAGTTTGACAATCCGGCACGCTCAGAGAAACAACGTCTGAGGTGCTCCCCGATCCTTGGACAGGATTGGGCGGTTTCTAAGCTACTCTCCGGGTCTCCTGGTCGGGTTGCATGATCGTTTTGCCGGTGCGGTAGGCCATGTCCGGCGGCCGTCCGTCGAGGGCGGCATGAGGCCGCCTGTGGTTGTAGAAGTCGAACCAGTCCGACAGCCTTGCGCGGGCTTGCGATCCGGTCTCCCAGGCGTGCAGGTAGACGCACTCGTATTTGAGGCTGCGCCAGAGCCGCTCGATGAAGATGTTGTCGAGGAATCGGCCCTTCCCATCCATGGAGATGCGGATGCCTGCCTTCCGCAGCGGGTCGGTCCAGGCGAAGGCCGTGAACTGCGACCCTTGGTCCGTGTTCATGATCTCCGGCGGGCCGAAGCGGGCGATGGCCTCGTCGAGCGCGTCGGCGCAGAACTCCGCCTCCAGCGTGTTCGACAGCCGCCAGGACAGCACGCGGCGGCTGTACCAGTCCATGATCGCCACGAGGTAGAGGAAGCCCTTCCGCATCGGGAGATACGTGATGTCGGCGCACCAGACTTGGTTGGGCCGGTCGATCGTCAGCCCGCGGAGCAAGTAGGAGAACGGCCGGCTGCCTTTCGTCGGGCGGCTCGTATTCGGCTTCCGGTAGATCGGCATGAGGCCCATTAGACGCATGAGCCGCCTCACGCGCTTCGGTTTCACGGCGTGGCCCTCGTTGCGAAGGTGCCACGTCATCTGCCGCACGCCGAAGAACGGCGTCTCCATGAACTGCCGGTCGATGACCTGCATCAGCGCCAGGTTCTCGGCCGTCTCGCCGACCGGGCGGTGGTAGAACGTGGATCGCGGGATCGACAGCAGCCGGCATTGCGCGGCGACCGACAGCCGCGGATGCCCTTTCTCGACCATCCCCCGCCTCACGTCCCGCCCCAAGGCTTGAGCTTTCGCGACAAAAAATCGTTGGCGACCGCGAGCTCCCCGATCTTGGCATGCAGATCGCGCACCGTCTCGGCGTCCACCTCGGGGGCCTTGCCCGCGCCCTTCTTGAAGACCCCGGACGCGCCCGCCAGCAAGGCCTTCTTCCATTGGTGGATCAGCGTCGGATGCACCTCGAACCGGGCCGCCAGCTCGGCCACCGTCTGCTCGCCCCGCAGCGCCTCCAGCGCCACCTTCGCCTTGAACGCGGCCGCGCGCCGCTTCCTCTTCGCCATCTCGTCCGTCTCCTTCTCGAAGACCAGGATGACCTAAGATCGTAGCTTCCGTCAGCGTCCGATTTTCGGGGAGCACCATCAAGGATGGCTCGGGCGTGAGACGCGAAGCATGCACCGGCCTCGGTCAGCCGGGCGCCGCTGGGACGCCGTTCGAACAGCGAGAGGCCAAGCAAATCTTCGAGCCGTTGGATGCGCCGGCCTACGGCAGACTGGCCAACATTTAGCCGTGCCGCAGCTTTCCGGAAGCTTCCGGTTTCGGCGACAACAACGAAGCTCGCCAATTGCTGAACCTCTGCACGCTCCGGAATCATTTCGCAAGCCTGTCGGCTGCCAGCGGACGTCGCCCCAGCTGCAACGACCGGCGCCCACGGGGACAGGAGCCGACCGAACAGTGGGCGCGGTCAGGCGGCTCTTTGGTGGGTGAACGTGTCGGAGGTCAGACGCGGCGTACGTAACTGGCCAGCTTCTTCGAGAACGACGCCGTCGATTTTGACACCGCTCGTCAGATGCTCATGGGCGATCTTCCACACCCCATCAATGCGCCGCCAGCCATGGGTGGCGTGTTGGGCCGGATAGGCTTCCCCGTCAGGCGTCTGGATCGATCCGTACCAAGTGCATGCCGTCCAGGCGAGATCGCCGCTCACTTCCACGCGGTCGAGCTCGATAAGATACATAACGTAGCCGGGGAAATTGCCGTTGATCTCTTTTTCCCAGATCGCTCGGTAGGCCTCGAAACCGAGCCACCGGGAATCCTTCTCCGCGTAATTGTCATAGGCGATGAGATCATCGGGACCTTGGACGTACAGGTCTTCGTAACCGGAGAGCGAATATCGCTCCTGCCCGGCGGAGAACAGCTCCTGCCATTTGGCGATGCGTTGATGGATCGCCGCGACGTCGGGATCAGCCAGATCGACCGCAGGCCCCGCGGCGAGGGTGAGGATCGGTTTTTCGTTTTGGTGCGTCATTGTTTGCTCCTTGGTAAGTAGAGCCTTTAAGATGATCAGGAGAGCTCAGTCGCACAAAGACTGATTTGGACGTAGTTATGGCTCTCGGTGTCTTATCCTAACAGCCCTCCAAGGCTCTGCCGGACCGTTTCGGGCATCTGCGGAAAGGCGGCGGCGATTGTCTCGCGATCGAGAACGTGACGGCCCTTCACCGCTCGGCTGACGACACGCGCCTCCCAGAGCCGGGGCTGCGTCCAGACCGCCTCGAGGCAGATCGGCGCGGTAGCCCCCTCTAAGATCCAAGACGGCGGCGCGTCGGAGCGTCGAGGCGCTGCCTGGTCGCTGAGGATCACCGGGGTGGCCGAGCGCCATTGGTTGAAGACGCCGATCTCCCAACCGTCAGGTGGCCGATCGCCGGTCGGATCGGCGAGGCCCAGGCGCGACGACCAGAACGATGCGTAGTCTTTCGATCTGACAGAGCGCGCCTTCTGGGCCTGCGCGATGATCGGGGTCCAGAACCGCACCCTCGCGTCCGGATCGGCGTCCTCAACCCGCAGACCGACAAAGCCCTCCAAAGCGCCGCTGTCGGTTTCGAAGAGGACTTCGAGCGCCACATCGAGCTCGGCGGTCCGCAGCCAATGGATGAGTTCACCGGGCGAGAGGGAATCGACATTGACCGCGGCTTCCCAGACGCCCGCCATCGCCAACTGCACGGCTCCTTTTCGAAGGGTCGGAGGCGGCAATGGATGCAGATGTTGCGTGGTGGTCATCGACTCGCTCCTGCAGGGTATCGCTTGCGTTGCAGGGTCGCGGAGATTTTTGATGCAATCCAAGATCGATTGCGCCAAGGTTCAGACCTGAGAGGACTGAATCCGATGCATTTCGACCTGCGCCAGCTTCGCTACTTCGTCACCGTCGCGCGCTACGAGCATGTGGGTCGCGCGGCCGAAGAGCTGAACATCTCGCAATCCCCATTGAGCCGCCAGATCCAGCAGCTCGAGGGCCAGCTCGGCTTCGATCTCTTCGTGCGCGAGCGCCAGCGCATCTATCTAACCACGGGCGGGCGGACCTTCCTCACCGAGGCCGAAGGCTTGCTTGAGCATGCGCGAACAGTCGAGAGCCGCGCCGAAGCGCTCGCTGCTGGTCAGACCGGCTCCGTGCGGATCGGGTTCGTCGAGGGTGCGGTCTATAGCGGGGATCTTCCGCAACTGACCCGCATATGGCGCGAGGCCGCGCCCGACGCGAAGTTCGAGTACGAGCTCTCACGGTCCCGTCGCCAACTCGAACGGCTTCAGTCCCGCAAGCTTGACCTCTGCCTCACCTACACCGCACCGCGTGAGCAAGATGATCTCAGGTCCCTCTTATTGACCCGTGAGCCATTCCTGCTTGCAGGCGCTGACGGAACGCCAGCACTCGCTGATCACAGCCGTGCAGATCCAGAGCTGCTCGATGGGGCCGTCTTCATCGCACCACCCGCTGAAAGCAATCCGCGCTTTCGGGCCGCCTTGCTCGGTGCGGCCAAGGCTTACGGCTTCGTGCCCGAAGTCCGCTACGAGGTCGCCGAAGAGGCCAGGCTCTTTGCAATGGCCGCGGCAGGAGCGGGTCTGACACTGGCCCAAGCTTCCATGCGCAACGTCAAACTGCCAGGCCTCACATTCGCGGACTTGCCGGGGTTTGGGATCTCGGTCTCCGTGCATCTTGTATGGAGGCGCGATGAAGGCTGCCCGCTCGTCAGCCGCCTGCGAGACATGGCGACGGGGCCGCTTTAGGCCGCGAGGGCGGCGAGTAGAAGTTCCCGAAGCTGAGACGCGCAACCAGCTTAAGACCTTTTGCGTCTTACTAGGTTCGCAATCGGTCTTTGCGCGTCACAACTTTCACAGTCATCTTCTTGGCAAAGGGCTCGTAGCGGTGCGGCATTGCCCATCAGCTGTCACGGATCCCGATCGGGCGTCAGCTCACAACGAGGATGGACATGAAACGCTTGTCAACACAGGCTCTGGTCATGGCAACCGCGCTCAGCGCGGGTGCAGTAGCCGCACAAAGTCAGGACACTGATCCTGTTCGCATCCTCGCCTATGGCGATTCGAACACCTGGGGTTGGATAGCGTCCACCGACGGGATCCCAACGCAGCGCCTGAGCCCTTCCGAGCGCTGGACAGGCCAGCTTGCCGAACGCCATGGCGGCGCTGTCGTCATCATCGAGAACGGCCTCAATCTCCGGACCACTGACCTCGATGATCCCGTTGGCGGCGGCGGGCAATTGGCATCTCGGGACTATAACGGCGCCGCGGCCCTCCCGGGCCTGCTCGCTGCCAATGCTCCACTTGATCATGTCATCATCGCGCTTGGCCAGAACGACCTGCAGGCGCAATACAATCGCAGTCCGAACGAGATCGCGGCCGGTATCGGATCGCTAGTCGACACCGTGCGCCGCTCTGCCGGAGAGATAGGCACCACCTATCCCGCGCCCGACGTGATCGTACTCGCGCCAATCCCGCTCGGGCCAGACCTTCATCCAGACTTTACGGAAGGCTGGCGCGGCGCTCAGGCGAAGTCGCAGGGGCTTGCCGCGGCCATCCAGCGCGAGGGCGCCAGGGCAGGCTTTACAGTCATCGACGTCTCAGCCGAAACCGGTCCGATCGAGGGCATCGATGGCCTCCATTTCAGTGTCCGCCAGCACAGCGTAATCGCCGACAACTTGGCCACTTACTTCGCGCAAGCACTGGCCGAAACCGCATCCCCCAACACAGTCACGGAGTAATCCAATGTCCCGAATTGTTGCCCAGTCAGCCGCTCTTCTTGCTGCTCTCGCCCTCACAACGCCCGTCCTTGCGCAAGCGACCACGGCGCATCCCGCTTTCGAAACCCAGCCTTACGAGGCGACCTGGAGCGCGGAGGAGAAGGTCGCCAACGCGCAGAGCGCGATGCCCGCCTTCATGGCCGATACCGCGACCGTATGGGATTGGGAGACCGATGCCGAGGGGGCCTTCGTGGTGCTCAAGGAAGGCGATGGGATCTGGACCTGCTTCCCGGACCGGCCGCAGACGCCCTCGAACGACCCGATGTGCCACGATCCGGTCTTCCTCGAATGGATGCTGGCGAACGCGACAGGCCGGCCGGCGCAGATCGAAACCGCGGGCCTATCCTACATGCTGCAAGGCGGCTCAGCCTTCACCCAGGACAGCCCTTTCGTGGCCGGACCCTTCGAAAGTGACGATTGGTACTATATGGGCCCGCACGTCATGGTCGTGCTGCCCGATGCCTCCGACTGGGCAAGCGTCAACACCGATACGTCGACGGGCCATCCCGTCACCGAGGCGCTAGCGCTCGATCATCCGATCCTGCTGTTCCCGGTCGCCGCGCCCGACCAGTCGATAACGGCCGAGGCGCTTTTCTCGGGTACTATCAGTCAATGAGCCGGATCGCTGCAGCCCTTTTCGCAGGTGTGGCCCTGCCAACCCTTCTCGGCGCCGATATTGCGAACGGCCAGGAGGGCCCAGGCGCGGAACTGCAATGTACCGTCTCTGGAGTGGAGGTGGTCGCCGAGATGAGCGAGGCGCCGGGCAATGTCGCGGTCACTCCGAAAGGTCGGATAATCGCGAGCTTGCACCAGTTCTACGAGCCTGCGCGCCAGGTCGTCGAGATCCTGCCAGACGGATCGGTCGTTCCTTTCCTCGATGAAGACGCAGCCGAGGCGCTCGAACTCGTCGCCCTCCTTGGTTTGCAAGCCGACCGGGACGGTATCGTCTGGATGGTCGATAATGGCGGCGGCGCCGTGGCGCCAAGGGTCGTCGCTTGGAACACCGTCGCCGAGGAGTTGCATCGTATCCTCACCTTCGACCAAAACCTCATGCCGGCGGGCGCGTTTCCCAACGACCTCGCCGTCGATCGTACCCATGGCAAGCTCGTCCTCGCCAATTCGGGCGCGTCCCAGGATGCGGGCTTCGTCATCGTCGATCTCGCGACCGGCGAGGCCCGGCGTGCGCTCCACGGCCACCCGCTTCTCGCGCACGAGGACGAAGACATGATGATCGACGGCCGCGTCGTCACGACCGGCACTGATGACGCACGGCAGCCAGTGCGGATCGCTCTCAATCCCATCACGATCGATCCGACCGATACCTGGATCTATTTCGGGGCGATGAGCGGGACGTCGCTCTACCGCGTCCGCGCACGCGATCTATACGACGAAGCTCTTAGCGATGCCGCGCTCGCGAGCCGCGTGGAGCGCCACGGTAACAAACCCTATAGTGACGGCATCACCATCGACGATGCCAGTAACGTCTATGTGACCGATTTACGGAACGGGGCGGTCGGGGTCACTGGGCCGGACGGAACCTACCGGGTTCTTCACCAGGATGCGCGCCTATCATGGCCCGATGGCCTCGCCGCCGGTCCGGATGGTTGCCTCTATCTAACGGTCAACCAGCTCCATCGCAGCGCGGTCCTGAACGGCGGCGACGACATCTCTGAGCCTCCCTATCTAATCGTGCGTTTTGCGCCGCAAGGGCCTGTCACGGTGGGTCGGTGATCATGGCGGCGTCAGACATCATACGGGCGGCCAACAGTGACAGCCAGATTGCTATCATCATCGGCGCTGGGTCTCGTTATGGGATTGGCGGCGCGATGGCTCGGCGTGTCAGCGCCGAAGGCCTCCGTCCGGTCCTCGTCGGGCGGACGCGCGAGAAGCTGGAGCGGCTCGCCGCCGAGCTTCCGAGTGATCCGGTCACCATAGTCGCGGACGTCACCACAGAAGAGGGCGTTGCGGAAGTTTTCGATGTCGCCGACCGTCTGACAGCCGCGCCAAAGGTTGTCCTCTACAACGCGGGTAACATGGTCGCCCACGACACGCTGACCATGCCTACTCCGGTTTTCGAGGGCGCCTGGCGCAGCGGCCCGCTCGGCGGCTTCCTTATCGGGCAGGCTGCCGGACAACGCATGGCGACCGCCGGGACTGGAACCATTCTCTTCACGGGCGCCACCGCCTCGCTGCGGTCAAGGCCGCCCTTCATTGCCTTCGCCGCTGCGAAAGCCGGGCTGCGCGCGGTAGCCGCCGGGCTCGCGCGCGAGCTAGGACCACGCGGCGTGCATGTCGCGCACATGATCATCGATGGCGGGGTCGATGGCGATCAGCTCAACGGCAAGGCCCCCGAACTGAAGGATCGCCTGGGCGAGAACGGCATGCTCGATCCGGACGCCATCGCGGAGTCCTATTGGGCGATCCATCGCCAGCACCCTTCTGCCTGGACCTTCGAGGCCGATCTGCGACCCTTCAAGGAGACATTCTGACGAGAGCGAAATCCGACCCACATGTCGCGCGCAGATGTCGGTAGGCCATCAACAATCACCTCAACTCAATCGAAAGGTTTTGCACTATGCACACCCGCAATTTGAACTTGTTCCACACCGCTGCGCCTCTGACGCTCGCCCTGATTGTTGCAACAGCACAGGCCGAACCCTTGCAGCCCACCGAAGGCCCGATCGAAAGCGGTGGCATCATCGGCGGCTACACAACCGACACCGTAGGCAATCACAGCGTCAATAATTACTGGATCAAGGGCGCAGACGGCGTCGTGGTCATCGACGCCCATTGGCGGCTCTCGGATGCCGAGCGCGCGCTGAAGGCACTGCGCGCCACAACCGAGCTACCGATCGAAGCCGTTCTGCTGACCCATCCGCATTCCGATCATTTCGGCGGGTTGCCGGCCTTCCTTGATGCAGCTGAAGCTGATGGCGGTGCCGCTGACTTCTATGCCGCCGCCTGGACGGCGCGTTCGATCCGCCACGATGAGCAGGGCTTCCGCGCCAATCGCGAAGACCAGTTCGGCGATGATTTCCCGACGGTGATTCCCGAGCCGACACAGCTGATCGAAGACGGCGTGGCATTCGAGGTCGCTGGGATCGAGATCGAACCAGTGATCTTCCGCCAGAACGAGTCGCTCGAGACGGTGGTGTTCCACATCCCGTCCGAACGGGCGCTCTTCACCGGCGACATGGTCAATGGTGAGACCTTCCCAGTCCTCTACCAGGGCGGGCTCGACGGCTGGATCGCGCAGCTCGAGACCCTGCGCGCGCGGTTTCCGGAGGTCGAGACCATCTATCCCGGTCACGGCGCGCCCGGCCCGTTCGAGGCCCTCGTGGCCGGCGAGATCGCGATCCTCGAAACCCATCGCGATTACATCGCTGCCGCCCTGGACGATGATGGCGTCGTCGACGCGGCCGAGCGCGAGGCGATCGCCGATGCGCTCGAAGCGGCCTTCCCCGATTGGCGCACGACGGCGGGCATCCCGGCCCGGCGGCAGGTCATCGCTCGCAACATCGACTGGGCGTTGCGCGGCTGGCGCGTCGAAGGCGCTGGCGCGGGCAATGCCCGCGAATTCCGCACCGAGACGCAGTGATCGCAAGCGCGAACCCTCGACCGAAAGGCTCTCCCATGCTCCCGATCTTCCAACGCCCATCCCGGGCCGTCCCACCGAACCGCCCGCACGCGCGGCGCTACGGCCCCAGGTCCCTGCTGCTCTCCTGCGCGATCCTCGGCGGTCTCGCCATCGAGGCGCACGCGGATGAGGCGCACGACGCCCTCATCGCGCCCTATCCTGGGACGCCGGATATCGCCACGCCCTTCACCGGTATCGACCGCTACGCGCCGGTGCCCGAAAGCGCGGCGGGCCCTGAGATCGACCCGGAGAAGGGATACGCGATCCTCGACTTCGGCAACGGAGCCTTCTTCGTCACCGAGGGCATCTACCAGGTGATGTTCATCCAGACTGACGACGGTCTGATCCTCGCCGACGCGCCGCCCACGATCGGACCGCGCCTGCTCGCGGCCGCCGAAGAGATCGCTCCGGGCGCGCCGATCACGCATCTCATCTACAGCCACGCCCATATCGACCATATCGGTTTCGCCTCGGAGGTCGTGGCCGCCCATCCCGGTGTCGAGATCGTCGCCCATGCAGAAACGGCTGCCGAACTCGCCCGCGCAAGTGATCCAGCCCGGCCGCTGCCGGACACGACATTCGACAGCGTCGGCGAGACCTTTACGCTCACAGCAGGCGGAGAACGCCTTGACCTGCGCTACAGCGGCCCGAACCACCAGGACGGCAATATCGAGATCTGGCACGAAACGAGCCGCACGCTGATGCTCGTCGACGTGATCTTTCCCGGTTGGATGATGTGGCGCCAGTTCGCCATCGCCGAGGACATTCCCGGCACCTTCGATCTCGTGGCCGATATCAACACCCGATACGATTTCGAGAACTTGGTGGCTGGTCACGTAGCGCGCCCCGGCACTAAGGCCGACGTCGAACTGCAGCTCGAATTCATGCACGACCTCCACGCCGCCGCCGCGACAGCCCTGGCGTCGAACACGCCCGGTGACGGCGTGCCGCCGGAGGATCTCGCAAACCCCTGGGCGGTCTTCGACAGATTCATCGACCGAGTCGTGATCGACTGCGTCGCGGCCCTGACGCCGGACTGGCAGGACCGCATGGCCGGGTTCGAGGTGTTCATCTACGACCAATGCCTGGCGATGGAGCAGAGCATCAGAGTCGACGGGCCCAGCATCGCCAGTGATGGCTGAACGAGACCCGGCATTTGGCAACAAAGGAGATTGCTCGCGGGAGTAGAAGGCTCGTCGAGGCTCTCGTGCCGACAAGCATTCGGATCGAACTCCATACCTTGACTTCTCAGTTATCGGTATATACCGATAACATATGGAACAGTTACCGATCTGTATCTCCACCCGCTTGCGCCGCGCTGCCCGGCAGGCGAGCCGCCTCTACGATGACGCACTCGAAGCTGTTGGGCTAAGCGTGGCGCAATACTCAATGCTGCGGGCGATCGAGCGGCTCGATACACCGACAATCAACGATCTCGCACACACCACGCAGCTCGACCCCAGCACCCTTGGCCGCAACATGAAGGTCCTCGAGCGCGCGGGCCTAATCACACAGGCGCCGGGGCAGGATCGACGCACGCGCTGTGTAACCTTGAGCGCCACAGGCAAAGAGCGCCTCCTCGACGCAGCAGAACTCTGGGCCGGGGTGCAAGATACGTGGGAGCGACGGCTCGGCGCTGGGGGCCGCGACGAGCTATTCGATCTTCTCCAGGTCTTCGAGGGGACCGCCAACCCCGCGGCGCGCTGACGCGTTTTCGCCTCCCAAGCACACTTGAGGTTCCCCATGACCACGACTCCTGCACCACAAACCGACGCTCTCGACAGCTGGGCCACGGCCAGACTGATGCTGATCGCTGGTTCACTAATCCTCGCGATCTCGCTCGGAGTACGGCACAGCTTCGGTCTCTTCCTCCAGCCCATCAGCATGGATGCCGGTTGGGGCCGCGAGACCTTCGCCTTCGCGATCGCCCTCCAGAACTTGGTCTGGGGTGCCGCGCAGCCTTTCTCTGGTATGCTCTCTGATCGCTACGGTGCCGGCCGGGTCATCGCAGGCGGCGCGGTGCTCTACGCCGCCGGTCTTGCCCTGATGGCCATCCCCCAGGAGGGAACGCTTTTCGCATTCAGCGCCGGCGTTCTGATCGGTCTGGGGCTGTCCGGCACAACCTTCCCGATCGTCTTCGGGGCGATCAGCCGCGCGGTTCCGGCCGAGAAGCGAAGCCTCGCAATGGGCATCTCTATGTCCGTCGGATCTTTCGGGCAGTTCGCGATGCTGCCCATCGCGCTGCAACTCATTGGCGGCGTTGGCTGGGGCGGGGCATTGCTCGTCTTCTCCGCCTTTGCTGCACTCGTTCTGCCACTCAGTTTTGCGCTGTCTGAGCGCACGGAGGGCTCGGCTACGCAGTCCGCAGCGGCGATGGCAGAGAAGACACCCCGAGAGGCCATCGCCGAAGCCTTTGGCAGTCGAGATTTCTGGCTCCTGTCGCTCGGTTTCTTCGTTTGCGGGTTCCAAGTGGTCTTTATCGCGACGCATCTGCCCGCTTTTCTCGCCGACGAAGGTCTCGGGGCGGGCGTGGCCACGATCGTTCTCGCCTTGATCGGGCTCGTGAACATCGCCGGGACCTACTACGCTGGGCTCTGGGGCGGGCGTCGCAGCAAACCGATGCTCCTGGTCTGGGTTTATCTGGGCCGCGCGGTTGCCATTGCTGTCTTCGTGCTTCTGCCAATCACGGCCTGGTCCGCCTATGCGTTCGGCATCACGATGGGGCTCTTCTGGCTAAGCACAGTGCCGCTCACCAACGGCATCGTTGCCAGCGTATTTGGCGTCAAGAACATGGCTATGCTTGGCGGGATCGTGTTCTTCGCCCACCAGCTTGGCTCGTTCCTTGGTGGCTGGCTCGGCGGCTTTTTCTACGACCGGACCGGATCCTATGACCTTGTCTGGTGGATCGCGATCGCGCTCAGCGTCATCGCAGCCGCCGTCAATGCACCGATCCGGGAGACTTCGATGGCGGAGCGGACAAAAGTGGCAACGGCATGACCCGTGTTGACCTCCGCACTATGGCGATTGCGACAGGTATTGCTTTTGTTCTCGCCGCACTCTTCGACGGCTACGCGACGCCGCTTATGACTCTGGCGCTCGACCAACTATCCTATTGCTTCTGAACTAAGTTTGTAGCTCAGTTGGCCCCGATTTGGCTGGCGGCTCCCATAGGCCCAGCACCATATTGGCATTCTCACGGGCGAGACCAAGGAGTTCGTCCCTACCGGCCCCGGACCGCGCCCGGATTGCGGAGGCCTGCATCAGGTCGATCATGAGACGCGCACGACGTTGGACCGGATAGTCGTCTGGCAACTCACCGGCTCGAACTGCCTGATCCAAGCGATCAGCTAAATGCGCCTGCCCGGCCCTCAGACTCTCGCTGAGCACCGATTGGATCTCGGGCATCGTCTCGGCGCATTGTGCCGCGACACAAGCCAGCAGGCAGCCTCGAGCGCCTCTTTCGCCGGATTGGGTCGCGACCAGCGTTTCGAAGAAAGCGGAGACGGCGCTGGCGACATCGCGGCCTGCGTCGAAAGCCAGCACCGCCTCGGCACCGGTCGTCTCAGTGTAGCGTCGCACCGCATGGCTGAAGAGTGTCCGCTTGTCCCCGAACGCTGCGTAGATGCTCGGCTTGGTCAGACCCATCGCTGCAGCCAGCGACGCCGTGTCCGCCCCATCGAAGCCTTCGCACCAGAACACCCCGATGGCCGCGTCAAGCGCCTCATCGGTGTCGAAGCTCCGCGGTCGCCCGCGCTTTCGGGGCTTCGATTTATTTTCTACCATTCGGTACATAATCCTTGTGTCGCCTACTCACCTCTATATACCTACTGAACGGTACACATATCAATAGGAGAAGCAAACATGCACAATTTGAATGGAAAGAAAGTCCTGATCACAGGCGGCACGAGCGGCATCGGAATGGCCTCGGTCATGGCCTTCAAGGCAGCAGGCGCCGACGTCATGATAACAGGCCAGAACGAGGAGCGGCTTGCGGAAGCCGGCGAAAGGGCTGGGGTCCCGACGGTCCATCTAGAATCCGGTGATATGGAGAGCATCGCCAAGCTGCGGGCGGCAGTTGAAAAGGATTTCGGCCGTATCGACGTCCTGTTCCTCAATGCCGGAGCCACGAAGCTTGCGCCCGTCGATCAGACCGACGAGGCGACCTACGACGCGATGATGGACGTCAACGCGAAGGGGCTCTTCTTCACCGCGCAGAAGCTCTTGCCGCTAATCAACGAAGGCGGCGCGGTCGTCGTGAACACATCCGTCAACAACCAGATGGGGATGGCAGGCTCGGCCGCCTACGCCGCGTCCAAGGCGGCCGTGCGGTCTTTCGTGCGCGTGATGGCCGCCGAATGGATCGACCACGGGATCCGCGTGAACGCCGTCAGCCCCGGTCCGATCGAAACGCCGATCTATGGCAAACTCGGGCTGCCGCAGGAGACGCTCGATGGCTTTGCCCAGGATATCAGCGGCAAGATCCCCATGAAGCGCTTCGGCAAGCCCGAAGAGATCGCAAACGTCGTCGTCTTCCTGGCTTCCGATGACGCCTCATTCGTTCTGGGACACGAACTCGTTGCCGACGGTGGTTGGACAGAGGTTTGATCCATGATCCGTGTCTTGAGAATTGACTCTAGTGGTCGCACCTCCGGATCCGTCAGCCGCGCGTTGGCGGACCGGACGGTCGACGCACTCCAAGCGCGAACAGAGATTTCGTTGAAACGGCGAGACCTTGCAGACGGTGCCCCGATCATCGATGCCGATTGGATCGAGGCGCGTAGTATCGCCGGCGATGATCGAAGCGCAGCGCATCGGCGGGCGCTGGAGTTCTCGGACGACCTGATCGGCGAGTTGCGGGCGGCCGATTTGCTCCTCGTCGCCCTGCCGATCTACAATTTCACCGTGCCCGCAAGCTTCAAGGCTTGGATCGACCTCGTCTGCCGGGCCCGCGAAACCTTCCGCTACACCGAAAACGGGCCCATCGGTTTGCTGACGGGCAAGCGGGCGTTGGTTCTCTTCGTCTCTGGCGGAACGGCCTATGGCTCCGAGATCGATTTCGCCTCGGGCTATGTCCGCCACATCCTCGGCTTCATCGGCGTCACCGATGTCGACTTCGTCGCTGCCGACAGGATCTTAGCGGACCCCGAGCGAATGGCATCCGCCGAACAGAGCATCGATGCGCTCGTGCCGAAACTCGTTGCAGCCTTCGGGCAGCACGAACGGACCACCACGCAAAGCTGACGCGCTGGCTCGACCAGATCGTTGCTGCGTTGGGCGCTCACGGCGCGGCAGGCGCGACCAACAGCCAAGCGTGATGACGGGCACCGGCAGAACACAAAGCTGCCACGCCGGAGGGGAAGCCGCATTCTCGTAACGCGCCACTGCGCACTGTCACGTCGCGCGTATGCACGCTACGCCAGAGTAGTGCAAAAGCAATGACACAATTCGCATCTTAATCACGCGTGGCCCGCCGGGTCGTATTCGAACCGTCGGCGGTCATTTCGCATCAAGGAGCACTCACTGGCACAGCAGCGAACCATTTCTCACGTGGTGGGGCACGTGAGATTCGAACTTACCGCACAACCGACCGACTTAGTTGGCGATATCGCTACAGCACGTCATAATGGCCTGATTGTCTACACAAAATCGGCGCGTAAGCACCACGTAAGCAGCAAAGCTCCGAAGTGCGGATTTCTAAGATATTGAATTATTGAGAGAAATGGCGCACCCGACAAGATTCGAACCTGTGACCTTCGGCTTCGGAGCAATCTGCCAAATGCTTCCTAAATGCCAAAAAAGGAGAAAACTATTGGTACCGCCCTGCCCCACAATGAGGCGCCCATCTCAGTGGTAACGATACGGGGCTCCATTATCGCTACCAGCTGAGCATCGCCTCCTTAGTGATCTCCCGGTTACGATAACTGGGAAATATCATCACTAGATGGTACAGCCGTCATTGGCGCAAGACGCGGCGAGGGTCCGAAAAGAGCCCACCTTGCTCATTCGTCAGGGTGCAGCGAACGACCGGTTTCAATCATCGTTCGCCGTAGGGACCGGCATCGGTGCGGGCTTGTGGACGGCCACGCCGATCATGACGAGGGCGACGCCCAGGATGTCCACGGCGCTCGGTATCTGGCGCAGGACGATCACGCCAATGATCGTGGCGGTCGCAGGAAGGAGAGCGAGCAGGAACGCGAAGCTGGCGCGCGGCAGACGTGCCATGGCAAGCTGATCGCAGACATAGGGGATGACGGAGGAGCAGATACCGACGCCAATCCCCGCCAGAACCAGAAGCGGCGCGCCGAAGGCGTCGAGAGCTTGCAGGAAGCCGATCGGCATCACGAAGATGAAGGCCGCTGTCATGGCAGCACCTAGGCGCTCCACACCGCCCGAAGCACCCCCTTCGGAAATCTTGTGGCCGAGGATGATATAGAGGACAAACAGAGACCCGTTCAGCACGGCCCAGAACAGGCCCAGAAGGTCAGACGTGAGGGCAGGTCCATCCGCAGCCAGGAGCGATGGCGCATCTATCAAGAGCGCTACACCGATGATGGCGAAGGCGAAGGCCAGATAGTTGCGCCCCGTGCGGAGGCCCCACAGGGCAATCCCGATGGTGCCGACGAACTCGATGGCAGCGACCAGCGAGATCGGCAGCCGGTCGAGGGCCAAGTAGAAAGAACTGTTCATCACGGCGAGGCAGCCTCCAAGCGCGAGAAGAAGCAGACGCTCGCGGGGCGACGAATCCTTGAAAGTGCGCCAAGGTTTCGTGATCGGTACGAAAACCATTGCGGCTGACGCGATCCGGAACCAGGCAACACCAAGCACACCAACGACCGGAAAGAGCAGAACCGCGAAAGCCGGGCCAAGATAGTGGAAAACGGCCGAGACGCCGAACCATGCATGAGGGGGGACGGCCTCGGACATGCGCGACATGGCTCCGGAGGCGTTGGCAGCGGTGGAGTTTGCGGGGTCTTGATCTGTCATGTACCTATAATGCAAGGTGGACACAGATTTTGATATAGATCCTATCTATTCAAATTACTGAGATGCATACAAGAAAGAAGGAAACATCATTGGAAAACCTTCGATCCGAAAAAACCGGCCTCGACAGGATGGACGCCGCGATTCTGCGCGAGCTTTGTGCGGATGCCCGCGTTCCCCGTGCCGAGCTGTCGCGCCGCGTTGGTCTGTCCGCCCCAAGCGTGGCGGACCGTGTGCGGCGTCTTGAGGATGTGGGCATCATCACAGGCTACGGCGCGCGCATCGACCCGGCCCGCCTTGGCTACGGTCTGACCATCCTTATTCGCGCGCGTCCACTGCCCGGTGAGATGAAGAACATGATCGAGGCGATCCAGGAGACGCCGCAGATCGTCGCTTGTGATCGTGTGTCCGGTGAGGATTGCTTCGTTGCGCGAGCACATGTGCGCGACGTGGCCGAGATGGAGGCCGTGATCGACCGGATCGTGCCTTTCGGCGCGACGAACTCATCTATCGTGCAGTCGTCACCGGTTGAAGAGCGGTTGGTCGAACTCTGAGATAGGGTGACGAGCCGACATTCATCAAATGGCAGGTTTGTCCGCATAGCGGACCTTAGCCTGAGTCTTGCGGCCTTTGAAATTGACCGAAACCGCCAGATGACCGCAACGAGCCCAACTTGCCCTTTAGTCAGGATGCAGCGAATGACGGCTGTTCGGAGGTTTCCGCTACCGATCAACTCTCGCTAGAGCCAGCCCTATGCCTGATCCAAAGAACAGAACACCTGTAAGCCTGTGACGAAGACGTCCAAACTTGGCAAGCATGGGCCGCGCCGATTCCGCCGATGCAGCCCATACCAGATCACCTAGCATTATAACCGCGAGGTAGATCGCAGCGGTCATGAGAAGAGCGGAAGACCCAGAACCGGAAGCTACGAATTGGGGTAGAAAAGCCGCGTTGAAAATAAGTGTCTTGGGATTGATCGTGGCAAGCAGGAGACCCTGCCAAAACAGAGTATTTAGCGGTTTTCTGCTTGCTTCAAACTCTTCCAGGTCTGCAACGCCCTGGCGCCACGCGCTGACACCCAGATAGATCAAATACGCAACTCCGATCCATTTCAGCCACAGGAAGGCCGAAGCGGCAAACTCCAAAAGCGCCGCCAAGCCCAAGACCACGACCACAAGCTGCAACGCCACCCCGATGGTTGTCCCAAGCACCGTCATCGCGCCAAAGCGAAACCCGTAGGCGAGTGTATTCGCAACGATTAGGGCGACGTTGGGCCCTGGAATTGCTACGAGGATGGTAGTGGCGCTCACAAGCGCGAGGATTAAGCCGAGGTCCATAGTATGTCCTTCCACGGAACATCTTATGCGGACATTGGCGGAAAGTCAGCTTCTCTAATCGGGCGTTTGGGTCAAGTTCATTTCATAGTTTCTGTTCCGGTTTGTAGGGATCATTATCTCTCATC
>CANNFR010000015.1 GCA_947503935.1 uncultured Paracoccaceae bacterium | reverse complement strand
CCCGGGAGTTCGGCCGAAACCCGCGGGGCGTCGGCATGGACTTCGGCACCGACATGGTGGGCGACGAGGCGGACAATGCGCTCGCCATCTTCTGGCGAGAGTGCGGCGCCGGTATCGCAGAGGCCGTCGCCAAGCCGGTCGACCCAGAGCCGACCGCACGGGTTGAGCATCACCTCGACAACGGCGTCCTCGTCCAGCCAGGCGGCGATATCATAACCCAGCGCCGTGCGGAGCATGCGGGAACCGCGCTCGATCGCTGCTGATTTGAGTGTGTGGACGGTCATTCGCGGCCCCGCATCTGGTTACGGGGTCGATCAAGAAGACCGCTAGAGGATCATTCGCAACAGGTTTGACGGCGTAGTAGTGCGGTGGCGTAGAGAGGCAGGGACAAGCGCATTTTGCACGAAGTCGCGATGGCGTCAGACAGTCGATTTTCTGTCTGGGATGTCCTCCGAGACTTCTTTGGTAAGCGTTTTGCCTTTTGCGAGTCGCCGTCCGAGCGCTTCTACGAACCCGTCATAACGCTCCTTGCCCGAGGCCTGTGCGGCCTCGCGCATCTCGTCGGGCAATGGCGGCGTGGTGGTCAGCCAGAACTTCACGAACAGGGCCATCGCCTCATTGCCGATGGATAGATCGCGTTCCAACCGCTCCACAGCCCGGGTCAGCCGATCAAGACGCCGGACGATTGCCGCCTCGCGCTGATCTGCACCGTCGGGCGACAGGAACGCCGCAAGTGCGGCTTCCACGATCTGCGACTTCGAAACCTTCCGACGTGCAGCCAAAGCATCCAACTCACTCGACAGAGCCGGATCAAAATACACGTTCAAGCGCTCTTTCTTCACGGACACCTCCTAAAGCTCGATACCGTCA
This sequence comes from uncultured Paracoccaceae bacterium, assembly GCA_947503935.1. Taxonomy (GTDB): domain Bacteria; phylum Pseudomonadota; class Alphaproteobacteria; order Rhodobacterales; family Rhodobacteraceae; genus CANNFR01. The sequence goes on along the minus strand of CANNFR010000015.1, from coordinate 44,299 downwards.
TCGGGATCGAGCGAAGCTTGTCGTGCGACTGTGCCAAACCGGTCGCGCATCGCTTTGGCGCGTTGCGCGTCGTCTTCCGGTTCGTCATCGAGATCGGCGAACTCGCTGCGCGCGGGGGCGGGTTCGGGTGCGATGTTCTCGTGTTCCGGCAACTCGGGTTGCCGGCGGATACCGCCATCGGTGTCGTCGGTTGCCGATTTTCGTTTCTTCGGAGGTGGCGCAACGATCGGCTCGCGACCGCTCCAATCGTCTGTCGTGCTGCCAACCGCCTCATCGCGGGCAGTGCGATCAGGCGGCGGCGCAATACGAGCCTTGAACTGCGGATCGGTGTAATAGCGCGCCTTCTCCGCGCGGACCGGCGGCGCGCCTGAGACCAGCACGATCTCGTCCGTGGGTGGAAGCTGCATCATTTCACCGGGGGTCAGAAGCGGACGCGCAGTCTCTTGCCGTGAGACCATCAGATGCCCGAGCCAGGGTGAGAGCCGATGCCCGGCATAGTTCTTCATCGCCCGCATTTCGGTCGCCGTGCCGAGCGCATCTGAGACGCGCGTTGCCGTGCGCTCGTCATTGGTCGCGAAGGCGACGCGCACGTGGCAATTGTCGAGGATCGCGTTGTTCTGACCGTAGGCCTTCTCGATCTGATTGAGCGACTGGGCGATGAGGAAGGCCTTGATTCCATAGCCCGCCATGAAGGCGAGCTGGCTTTCGAAGAAGTCGAGCCGCCCGAGCGCCGGGAACTCGTCGAGCATCAGCAGCATGCGGTGGGAGCGCTTGGCGTGCAGGTCTTCCGTTAGTCGTCGACCGATCTGGTTGAGCACGAGCCGGATCAGCGGCTTCGTCCGTGAGATGTCCGATGGTGGCACCACAAGGTACAGCGTCACCGGCCTGTCGCCTGTCACGAGATCGTCGATCCGCCAATCGCAGCGGCGCGTGACCTTGGCAACGACGGGATCGCGATAGAGGCCGAGGAAACTCATCGCGGTCGAGAGGACGCCGGATCGTTCGTTCTCGGATTTGTTCAGAAGTTCCCGCGCGGCTTGTGCGACGACTGGATGCGGGTGGTCGCCGAGACGCGGTGTGCGCATCATGGCCGCGAGCGTCGACTCGATCGGACGCTTCGGATCAGACAGGAAGGCAGCGACCCCGGCGAGAGTTTTGTCGGCTTCGGCATAGAGTACGTGGAGGATCGCGCCGACGAGAAGGGAATGGCTGGTCTTCTCCCAGTGGTTCCGACGCTCCAGCAATCCTTCCGGATCGACCAGGATGTCGGCGACGTTCTGGACGTCGCGGACTTCGCTGTCGCCGCGCCGCACTTCGAGCAGCGGGTTGTAAGCCGCCGAACTCGGATCGGTTGGATCGAAGAGCAGCACCCGGCTGAAGCGGGAGCGGTAGTTTGCTGTGAGCTGCCAATTCTCACCCTTGATGTCGTGGACGATGGCGGAGCCCGGCCAAGTGAGCAGTGACGGCACAACCAGACCGACTCCCTTGCCGGATCGCGTCGGCGCAAAGCACAGCACGTGCTCTGGGCCATCGTGTCGGAGATAGCGGGACTGGTAGCGCCCGAGCACCACGCCATCGTCAACGAACAATCCCGCCTCGCGCATATCTTTCTCGGTGCCCCATCGCGCGGAGCCGTAGGTCGTCACGTTGCTCGCTTCTCGCGCGCGGAGCACCGAGAGAAAGATCGCGACGCCCACCGCTGCGATACCGCCGGCACCAGCGATGATCGCGCCCTCCATGAAGACGCGCGGCGCATAGGCGTCATACCAGTACCACCAGACGAAGACGTTCCACGGTGCGTAGATCGGCAGACCCAAGATGGTGGTCATCGGCTCGCCGAGTTCGGATTGGAAGCCGAGCCGGAACGCGACCCATTGCGTCGCGGCCCAGACGAACAGCAGCGCGACGGCCGAGACGATGAGTATCTGACCCCAGAGGATGGCGGTGGCCGGTGATGCGTGTTTCTTCGAGGTCATACGGTTCTCCAGGTCAGATCGAGAGGCCACGCTTGCGACCGAGCGACCAGTCGATGCCGCCGCCCGCCGTGATGGTGCCTGAGACGGTCTGGCCGAGATGCTGATCGAGCTGCGGTTTCCAGGGCACGAGTTCGAAGCCCATGCCGTCATCGATCATGGCGAAGCGGCCGGAGGCGAGATCGAGGCGCTGGCGATAGGTCCCCGCTACGGTCTCGCCGTCACTGGACGTTCGGAATGGCAGGCCGGTGTTGTCGGCGATCTTGCTCGCTGCTCTGTCGAGATCGCGTTGGCGCAGTGTCTTCAGGAGATCGCGCGCGAAGGTGACCCGCTGACCTTGCCGCGTCGCGAGGCCCTGTCCGACCAGATGATCGGCGCGTTTCTCCAAGGCGTCGCGGACCTCGGCTCCGAATCCGCTCTGCGCGAGCGGCGCGCGGGTCTTGGCGAGCGCCAATCGGTCGGCCCAGGTCGCGCCATCGGCATCGACTTGTTTCTCGAGTGCGATGTCCGAGCGGCCGACCAAAGCGAGGCGCTTCGCCCCTCCATCCTTCCCGGCCCAACTCCGCGTCTCGACGATCCCGCCGATCGGCGTGTCGCCGGTGAGATCGAGATCGCGGAATCGCAGATGATGTAGATGCCCGTCGACGCCGTCGATGATCGCGTAGGCCTCCCCGGAGAGTTCGTTGTGCAAGCCGCGATCGACCAGCTTTCCGAGGACCGGATTGTCCGGCTGACCCTCGATGGCGAAGTCGGCTTGCGCCCGCGCTTGGCTGCCCATCGCCCGGTGCATCGTCTTGATGATGTCGCCGCGCACAGCCAGCTCGCGCAACGTCTCTTCCATGCCGGGCTTCAACTGCCAGACCGAAGGTGCGAGTTTTTCGGCCAGCCCGAACCGTTCCAACGTCTGAGCCCGACCGATCATCCGGCGCTTGAGGTCTTTGTCGTCGAGATCGGGTGCGCCGGGCCGCATATCCGCAATCCCGAGTGTGTCGTCCGCATAGGACCGCAGCGCCCGGTCCAGACCGGTCCAGCGCTCGGCTTTCACTTCGGCATCGAGCCCGGCCGCGATCTCCTTCTCACTGCGGGGACCGAGCTCCAGCTCCACAAGCTCTTCGGCCCGGCCCCGCAGACCGCGGCTGATGTAGTCCCGGGAGATAATCAGGTCTTTGCCGTCATCGGCCTTGCCGCGGACCAGCACATGGACATGCGGATTGTCGGTGTTCCAGTGATCGACGGCGACCCAATCGAGTTCGGTGCCGAGATCGCGCTCGGCCTGGGCCATGAGGTCGCGAGTGAAGGCGCGCAGATCCTCCATCTGTCCGGCGTCTTCTGGCGAGACGATGAAACGGAAATGATGACGGTCATCTTCGGTGCTCGCGGCGAAGGCGCGATCGTCGGCCTGGTCGTGCTCCTTGTCGAACATGGCCGCATCGCGACCGTCCTTGGTGACGCCTTCGCGCTTGAGATAATCGAGATGCCTGGCGAGCGGGGCTGACCGAAACTTCTGGCCGCGATGCCTGACGATCCGCGCGTTCACGACGACCCCGCCGCTGCGTTCGCGCGAGGCCGCGTGAGACTCGCACGAAACGTCCGCGCCCGAAGGTCGAACGCCCGGTACGACCGCCGCTCGTTCTGAAATGATTGCCGGTGTGCCCCGCTTTCTTCGCGGCACGCATGACCTGTCCGACGAAGCTCTTCGCGCGCCTGGCCGACAGACCTTTGTCGCGGATGCGCCCCGGTTTGATGCGAATGTCGTTCTCGCGGTTCGTCATGCGCAGATGACCGGAAAATCGCGAACGGCACGGTGAAAACAGCTTATAATCAGAGGGTTGGCCCTAGGTGCAGCACTGTAGTGAGTCGCGCAGCACGCAAAAACTCCAACAACAACAACGCCGTAGCGCCCCCGCGCGTCCGGCCTTTTATCTTGCCCTCCATTCGTTGAGTTCGGCTGCAATCCTCCGTCTGCCGCATTCCATACGAAGCAGCACGACGGAACGGGGCGGAGCCAGATCGCTGCGGTCATCGGTCTGGCTCCCCGGTTCTGGAGACGAAAAGGGGGTTCGGTTGGTGGTTTGGTGAACCGGGCTGCATCGGTTCTTCTGCGGTCTGCGGATCGGTAGATGTGCGGTGAGGCTCTGCACTCCGCCGCGCTTCTCGCGACGCCGAGACAGGCGCAAAGAGTGGCGCGGCTTGCCACCGGTCGGCCGAAACCGTGCGAACCGGCTGCAAGGGCGCTGCATCCACCAAGCCGAGTTCCCGCGAAAGCGCTGCAACGTAGCGGCGCGTCTCGCGCGGCAGCGCGCGCCCGGTGCGCAGATGCTCGGCATATCGACCGGGTCCTGCATTATAAGCCGCGAGAAACCCCGGCGCGCCGAATTGGTCATACATCTGTCGCAGATAAGCGGCACCTGCCAGGATGTTCTCGCGGCGGTCGAAGGGGTCCGAGCCGAAGCCATGAGCGGCGCGCAGCTCCGCCCAGGTGCCGGGCATGATCTGCATTAGACCCATTGCGCCGGCACTGCTGACGGCGCGTGAATTGCCCGCACTCTCGGCCTGCATCACGGCGCGTATCCAGCGCACGGGGATGCCGAAGCGTTGCGCCGCTTCTGTAATGTAAGCGTCGATATCGGAGCTTGGGGTAACGGCTTGAGCGGAACGGGAAACCGTGTCCCGCGCGTCAGCGGCGGGCGGATTGGCGCAACCGGAAAGCGCGATCAGGATCCCGGAAGTGGCGATGAGACGACGGCCGGAAGGAAGGAGGAAAGCCATTCGGTCAGCCCTCCCGCGTCCAGATCGGCACCGCGCGGCCGATGATCGTATGGCGCGGCAGCGGCCCGAAATACCGGCCGTCGAGGCTCGCCTCGGTCTCGGGATTGAGGAAGAAGATCTGTTCGTCGGTGAGCAGATGACAGCCCTGCCAAACGGGCAGCGGGCGGTCGAAGCGGTCGCGCTCTTTCGCTGTTGCTACCGCTACCCCGTCAATGCTGACCGTGACGCCAATGCGGCAGACACGCTGTCCCGGAAGGGCGGCGACATGCTTGATGAGAGGGACGTCGGCACCGAGATAGCCATGCTCCAGGAGCCAATCGCCGAGCGGCGATGGCGGTTCGAGAACAACCAGATCGCCGACCATCGGGGCGTCGAGCGGCTGTACGGTGTAGAAGCCGACCGGCACGCTGGCCGACGCATTCCAGATGAGGATCGGGTTGGCGCGGATGATCGCGGAAAGCGCGATCAACGCGATACCGGCGCTGCCGATGAGAAGTGATGGGCGCGCCCGTTTCATGCCGCGAGCGCCCGACGTTTGAGCCAGGCGGCATGCCGAAATGCTGTGTAACGACGCGGTTCGAGATTACAGTTGAGGCGGTTATGGACGTGCCGCCAGTGGTCTGGGCAGACGTCCTCCGGCGCGATGTGTTCGGCCTCGATCTGGTCGATTGAGAGCAGCGCCGCTTCGACCTTGGGCCAGCCCGAAAGCCGCAGCAGAGACACCCCGCCTGGCGTCACGAATGGGACCGTCGAATAGCGCTCGCCGGGGCGGGTCGCTTGCAGGATATCGATCCGGCTCTCGATTGTGCCGTAGTCGTTCGCGGCCCAGCGGACGAAGGCGAAGACGCTGCCGGGATCGACACCGACGACGCGGATCGAGCGGCTTTTGATCGTCTCCTGAACGATCCGTCCGAAGCGCAGCCAGCGCTCGATGCGGCCTTCGATCCATGTGAGTTCGATGGTCGTGCGCCCGCTCATGAGCGCTTCTCGCCGCTATAGGCCGGCGAGATCGCCGCATGCCGTTTGGCCGGACGCACGGTGTCGCCGGTGTCGTCGGAGGTCGAGCGTTTCTCGCCGCGGCTGACCCAGGCTTGCAGATCGTCGACCGCGTAAACGACACGCCCGCCGATCTTGGAATACTTCGGGCCGGTGCCGTAAGTGCGGTGTTTCTCCAGCGTGCGGCCGGATAGGCCGAGAAAGCGGGCGGCTTCAGGGGTTCTGAGATAGCGCGGCGGAAGGCCGGCATTGGGATCGGGCATCGGGGGCTCCTCTGGTCATCGCGGGTCCGTCGCGGGATGCGAGGGACGGCTGATGGCCAGAGAAGCGGAGAAGAGCGCCCAGGAGGGATGATGAAGATTCTCGCGAGGAATCGTCACCCCTTCGAGAAGGACGAGTGGTGTTCCGATAGGATCTGTTTGGGGGACGGTGAGACAGTTACTTTCGAGGCAAGCGGGCTGCTGATTTCCCGCGCAATAGCTGTCGATAGCCGTCACTGACGAGGGTACGTCCATATGCGGCGAGACGCGCGACCTGCGCTTTCAGAGCGCTCGTCTTCCAAGGTTCGGCGGCGACCCGTCGTGCGCCGAAATAGGTCACCGCAATGTCGCGCAGACGCGCCCCCGATTGCCGTGCATCGTTCGTGCGCAGCGCATGACCGATGCGTTTACGTCGTTGAAGGGTGAACAGAGCGCGTGGGGTTTGACCACGCCAGACACGCCTTAGACGCTCTGCGGTGGCGACTCTGATGGACCAGTCAGGCGTCAAAGGCACGATGACGGCGCGGGGGCGGTCTTCGGTCAAGGCGTCGTCCGAAACGACGATCAATCCGGTACGAATGCACGACCAGTAGCGACCATGGTCGCCACGCCTCGTTTCGAGGATGATTTGATCGAAGACAGCGTGTTCGGCCTCACAGAGATTTCTGGCCGTCATCAAGCATGTTACGACTGGCGCAACGGATGGCTTCCAGTAGAGTTTCGCATCCGTTGCCTTTAGCTCAGGATCGACCGGGAAATCGCAACCCCCAAGCGGCCGCCTCGTTCTCGGTCATATCTGGAAACGCGGCGCGGTAGTCTGGATTGCGCCTGAGGCATTCCCAGGCCAGACCGGAGGCATCGAGTTTTTCGATGTAATCGTAATCGGTTTCGTCTCTCCAGTTCGTCGGCATATCCGCTCTCCAACTGTTACGCGCCGAGCGTCAGACGCTTTGGACTCAGCAATATGCTCGCGTTAAACGGGAAAGCGTAGGGAGACGGACGGCATAGGGCGATGCGCGAAGGGCATCACGCGCAAGCACGCTTATTGCGGCTTCAGGCGTTCGTCAGGAGGTCGCGGTAGCCTTGCTCAGCGACCCAGTGAGCGCGCACGAGGTGATTGTTATGCACGCGTCTGGCGCGCTCCGGTTCGTCTTTGGCGTCGATCCCGAACAGGCGGTGCGCGACTTCCGAAAGCGCCGCCCCATCGGCTTCCGCGTCGAGGAGGCGTGCATAAAGCTTGAGCTGGGCGCGGTCATATTCGGTCAGGTGGTCGCTGTTTGGCGGGGTATCGGTAAGTTTTCGACTAATCTCGCTGCTCATCTTATCCCCCATGGGCACCGTTGATGCCCATATGGTTAATGCCTCATTTACATGGCTTCGCGCAACTGCCGCACGGCTGAAAGGCTGCATTTACGTATCTGATCGCTGAACGACATGGCATAGAGTGTGTATTATAATACGTCGCACTAAAATACGCGATAGGTCTTTTGTCGTCGGATGGATATCCGGCAGATTTTTGGGAACAATCTCAAGCACTACAGAACTTTAGCTGATATGAGCCAAGCGGCGTTGGCCGTGAAGATGGGCGTGGATCGCGCCCATGTGAGTTCGATGGAGCGCGGCCAGCAGAACGTCACGATCATAACCCTGTGGCACGCCGCGCTGGCGCTGGATGTGCGACCGGATCTGCTGTTGAAGGAAGGCACACGAGACGAGGGCTAATCCTTCGGCGGCAGCCCACCCAGATATCGGCTCTTGGGACCGGAGCGGCCGTACACCGTTGAAAGCCGAACGGCGGTTTTTCGCGTTTACACATTTTTGAATGCCGGTCTGGTCTAGGCGTCCGTGTGACGCCCTTTCCGATAGTTTTTGGAGAAGTGACCGAGCATCCGGGTCAATGCCGGAACGATCACGACGGTCATCGCGGGGACCAGCACGCCGGTCAAAAGGAGCGTGCGCAGGGCCAAAGGCCAATGCTCAAGCGTTCCTTCAAGAGCGAACAACAGTGCCGTGATTGTTGGCCATGCTGTCGCCCAGGTGATCAGCACCCCGCGCATGTCAGGCTGCCAGTGCTGCTGCGTTGGCTTCCAGATGCGCGATTGTCGTCGTGCCGGGAATGACAAGGACGTTCGGTGCGCGCGCCAACAGGGTGCGTAGCGCTTCGCCCGGATCGACCGCTGCGCCCTGTTTCATTGGGTTTGCACCCAATGGACCGTGCGGCACAAACGCGGTGCCCTGTTCGTTCAGCCAGTCGATCATCTCTTCTAGCGCGGCATCATGTTCATCGGCGGGCGAATAGCGGTTCTGCACCGCCGCAATCGGCGCGACCTTCAGCGCGTCCTCGACTTGCGTTTGGGAGACGTTGGATAAACCGATCATTTCAATTTTTCCTGCTTGGCGCATCTCTTCCAGCGCTGCAACACTCTCGGAAACCGGTGTGACGCCGTCGGGCGCATGCACATAGTAGAGGTCGATCTTGTCCGTGCTGAGGTTGGCGAGACTATCTTCGAGATGTCGTTTCATTGTATCGGCCGAGGTATCCCGCGTGAGGCTGGTGGCGCTTTTCTCGACGCCGCCTTTGGAGGCGATGAACATATCGCCATAGCTGCCATCGGCACCCACTAGCGCATCCGCGATCAGTTTTTCGTTCTCATGCGGGCCGTAGGCCCGGGCTGTATCGATGTGGTTGATTCCGAGATCACGGGCACGGCGCAGCAGGTCAATGCCGCCCTGCCAATCGGCGTAGGGACCAAAATTGCGGGGCTGGCCTGTTAGGCGCATGGCACCATATCCGATGCGGTTCACGGTCCGCCCGTTCAGGAATGTGAAGGTCGTGTCTAATTCATTGGTCATGTCTTGGTTCCTTTCGTTTCTGTTGCCAAGAACATACCCATCACTCTTTGAGACGGTAGTGGCATGAAGAGTAATACTGCTATACGATCAACGTATGAGCACCCGTTTTGACCGCCTCGCCCTTCTTGAAACCTTCGTTCGTATTGCTGAGCGGCAATCGCTCTCCGGGGCAGCGCGTGATCTCGGCACGTCACAGCCCTCAGTTTCCAGGCAGCTTGCCGCCTTGGAGAGCCGACTTGGCGTTGTTCTCGTGCGGCGCACCACACATGATGTCACGCTGACGCCAGACGGTCTGGCGCTGTTGGCAGATGCGCGGCGTATGATCGGGGAATGGGAGGCGATTGAAGATCGTCATAGCGAAGATGACGCGCTGAAGGGCACCATCCGGGTCATCGCACCGGTCGCCCTTGGCCAGAGCCTGTTTATTAGGGCTTCCGCGCAGTTCATGAAGGATCACCCAAACATCACGATAGACTGGCGGCTGCGAGATGATCCGATCCGTTTTGCCGAGGAAGGCTGCGATTGCTGGCTCAAGGTTGGTCCTGTCCAGGATGAGACGCTTGTCGTGCGGGAACTGGCGCGGGTGGAACGACTTGTCGTCGGGACACCGGAATGTTTGGCGCGACATGCTGGAATTGATCTAGAGACAATGCCCTGGCTGACACTTGGTCCCTTCGAGGGAAACCGGATTGGGTTGTTCGATGAACGCGAAACGCCGCAGACATTCTCCGTCACGCCGAAGATGGCGAGCGACAACATTTTTGCCGTTTATGAAGCCGCGATGCAGGGCGTTGGCATCGCGATCATGCCGCATTGGTTCGTTGCGGCTGACCTTGAAGAAGGCAGATTGGTCGACGTGAAACCGGCCCTGCGAGCCGCACGCTTACCAGTGAATCTCGCACTTGCTTCGGGGACAAGGCGCCCTGCACGAGTTGAGCAGTTCTGTCATGCGGTTCAAAGCTGGTGTGATGCGCAACTCTAAGAAACCAAATAAAAATAGCTAAGTTTGCAAACCGTAGAATCTCAAAATCGGGCTCGGCGCCGCCATTCGATTGCGGGATGAGCGATCACGATACACACATTCGCAAATACTGGTTACCCGTATAGGAAAAACCCCGCCCGGTCTCCCGGGCGGGGCTGAGGTTGCGGTGCTCAGTCGCCGTTCTTGCGGCGTGCCCGGGACCAGATGAGGCTGAAGGTCTCTTCGCCGCCTTCGACGACCGTGTCATCGAAGAGGTTGGCGTAGATCGGCTGGGTGAAGCTCGGATCGTCCAGCTTGAGGCTCAGATAGTCGCGGTCCTCGTTCGAGCGCTTCGACCAGGCGGCGCCGATCTCGGCGCGGCCGACGAAGACCCGGTGGGAGGGAGCGTTCTCGCCTGAGGTGCTGTCCTCCGGGACGATGCGGACGTTCTGCGCCTGCACGTTGAGGGTGACGATTTCTCCGACGTATTCGTTGCCGGTCTTCTTGAAGGTTCCGATGGTGGCCATGTCATTTCTCCTTTGGTTTTCGATCCCGCGCCCGTCGCGGTCTCGATGGCGATCGTCAGGACCGGGACGATCCGCCGACGCAGCCCTTGGCCCGCAGCGCCAGCGGAGGACGCCGGGGGCGGTCTTTCTTGGACCCGTAAGGGTCGTCCCCGCGAGGAATGGGCAAAGCCCAGGGGAAGAAAGTCCGCCCCCGGCGTTGCGGCTGAGGCGGTCGAGGCGTCAGCCGATCCCGGTCAGATCAGCCCAATGAGAGGCCGTGACGGACGCGGGTGACGAGGGCATGGGATGAGAAATGACCGCCACCCTCGGACCGGGCAATCCATCGGCAATGTCGGTCCGAGAAAGACAGGCTCTAGCGTGCAGAACGGCGTAGAGCATGTTCATCGACAAGCTCTCCCGGCATTGCGAGAATGCTCTCTCCCACTTAGGCTTGGAAGTGTTTGATATGCGTTGTGCTTGGTCGAGGCGCTTTAACGAGATCAAACGCGCTCAGCCGAATGCCCATATCCGAGCTTCGGCCTGACCTGCGCTATACCGTGATGTCAGGCTTTCTGAAACGGCGAGGTGTCAGCGATCATTCGCGAAAGGGCTCGCCTGGATGGCTTCTGTGTGATGCCCATCATCCTCGCCAATAGGACCGGCGAGGCTTGCGATCCGCACCCAGGCGGTGCCTGCGGTGACGATCCCGCCGATGATCGCGAATGCCAGTGTCCAAGTTTCGGAAGCACCCCCGATCTGCGACAGGCCCTTGATCGCAGAAAAACCGGCGACGCCGGCAGGCGCCGCGAAGAGCGCGCCGACGGCGAGACGGATGGGGACGGACTGGACCTTGGCGAAGACAATCTGGCCAATGAGATAGGTGAAGACGGCGGCAAACATACCAGCCACTAATGCCGCGATCACGCCCGCCTCGGTGTCGTAGACATACATGCCGACGCTCATCCCGACAAAGGCGGGGAGCGCGTAGACAGCGAGTGCGAACAACACCCAGACGAGGAAGCCGAGGCCGATGACACTTAGGAAGGCTGATACGAACATGGGCGGTCTCCTCTCATGGGCTGCGCCTCCACCACCGCCACGGCACTGCTCGAGCATAGCATATCGGCGGTGTTCACGGAATATTCCCCTGGCACGCATCGCGATGCTATTTGGGCATCGCGGGTCATAACGACCCGCCGCTCTTTGTGCGGAAATCATAGAGCGGGATGCCCAGCACCTTGGCTTTGTCGGCGAGATTGTCGGTGATGCCCGAACCCGGGAACACGATCATACCGATCGGCAGGGTTTCCAGGAGTTGATCGTTGCGCTTGAACGGCGCTGCTTTGCCGTGGCGAGTCCAGTCTGGCTTGAAGACGATCTGTTGGCACTTGCGATTGTCGGCCCAACAGGCCGCGATGCGTTCCGCGCCTTTGGGCGACCCACCATGCAGGAGCACCATGTCGTCGTGCTTGGCGCGGACCTTGTCGAGGGCGGCCCAGATGGCCCCGGTATCACTTACGTCCTGCCCGCCGGTGAAGGCGATCTTGGTGCCTGTCGGAAGCAGCGGTTCGAGTTCGGCCTTGCGCTTCGCGTCGAGATAGTCGCGGCTGTCGATCATCGCGGCGGTCATGTGCTTGCGATTGACGTGGCTGCCCGAGCGCGGATGCCAAGTCTGGCCGAGATGTGCTTCGAAATGCTCGGCAGCGAGATCGCGCATGCCCTCATAGGCGTTGCGCTGTTCGGTGAGCGTCAGCCCTTCAGCGATGAGGCGTTCCAGTTCGACCGAGCGGATTTCAGAGCCGTCCTGGCGGCGCTGCGCGCGTCGCTGCGCCTGTTCGTTATCGTCGAGCTTGCGATCGATGCGGGTCGCCATGCGGTGGAAGACATTGGTGGTCGACCAGAGCAGGTCTTCGAGATCGGGTTCGAGCCGCGTGTCGCCGAGCGCCACGACAAGTGCATCAAAGATGTCGGCGATCGCGCCTTCGACGATGCTGGCGTCTGGCAATGGCCGCGGATCGGGCTCATCGGCGAAGGGGCGATGTCCGAAGAGCTGGAGTTCGTCGAGGACGAGGGCTGTGGCGGAGCGTGTCTCGGGTTCGTGCTGGGTCATGGGCGTTGTGCCTCCTTGTCGCTGACCGCGCCTCGCGCGGCCTTCATGGGCGACGGAAAGCGGGACGCAACCGGGCCTGCACCCTTCGCCAGAAGGGCCGGAGCGTCAGCGGAGGATGGCAGAGGCGACGCCGTTTTGAATCGCGATGCAAAGCCGGGCTCGCCCGGCGGCGGAAAACGGTGTCGCCGCAGCCATTGCCGGACCGGGCGGGTTCCGCTCCGGCTCGCCCCTCTCGGGAAGGCCGTCAGGCGCGGCTCCGTGGCGAGGGCTCATTCAGCCTGTCCCGCTGACGAGACCGGTTCTCGACTTCAGCCGGTCTCGACCGCCAGCAAGGTCGGAACATCGACCGGTGAGAGCTGGGGAAGCAAATGGCTGCGCATCTCGTCGATGCCGCATTTCCGGAGATCGCCGTTGAAATCATCCAGCATGGGTCGCAACGGCAAGAGGTGTAGGTCGCTGTCCGCGTAGCGCTCGACCAGTGCATCGAAAGCCGCCTGACCGGCCCCGTCATTGTCGATGGCGACATAGAGTCGGCGGCGATCTGCGGGCGGATCGAACGCTGCGAGATGGTTGCCGGAAAGCGCTGCGGCAACCGTAAGACTGGAAAGTGCTTGCCTTAACGAGAGCATCGTCTCCAGGCCTTCACCGACAGCGAGAATGTCGGTCGGTGATCCGATCCTGGCGGCGTGGCCGAGCAGATTGCCCATCGCCTTGCGGTTGGGATCGAGCGAAGCCTTTTCGGCCGTCTGCGGATCAAGCCAGGTCCGATGAACGCCGGTCAGGGTTCCGGCAGTGTCGGTGACCTTGGCGAGTAGTGCGGGCCAAGCGTCGGGTGCGTCGTCGACATCTGCACCCTCTCGCCAGTAGTAGCAGTTCGGATGAAACCGGAGTGCGCCCACACTTCGAAGGCCTTTCAGACCGCGTGCGGAGAGATAACGCTCCGCCAACGTGCCCGCGATCGGCTGACCCATCGCCCAAAGCCGCCGTGCCGCCTCGGGCGATCCACGCGCTACCGGCGTCTGGGGCTGTTTTGCGGGCGGTTCGGGACGTGGCAGGCTCAGAAAGCGTCGTGCCTCGTCGAGCGTGTCGCGGAGTGTGGAGAGATTGAGATTGGCTGCTATGAGGTCGAGCAGATCACCATGTTCGCCGGTGGCGGCATCGGTCCATTTGCCCGCTGCGCCCTTGCCGCGGGTCGGCCCGGAGAGACGGATGTAGAGGCTGCGACCAGGAGTGTTGTCGATGTCGCCGACGACCCAGTAATTGCCGTGTTTGCGACCATTGGAGAGGTATTGGCGGCACACAGCCTCGGCCTCGCGGCTCAGCTTTTGCGATAGGTCCGTTGCGGGACTGTCCATGTCGGTCTCCTGAAAAATACACAAAAAAAGGGCCTGCCGCGTCCGACAGGCCCCAGGGTGAGGGAGTTGGGGGAGCGTCTCCCTCGGTTGGTGGTCGCCAACTGCTCGAAGAATTGGGCGAAGGCGGCTTCGGCGACAGGTTGATCATCACCCAATCGGGTGGTTCGAACCATCGACCAAGAGCCGCCGAACGCCTGCCTTTGTGCCCTCACTCGGCGGCTTGGAGCGCGACCGCTTCCTCGTCGTCCTCGACGGCGGGTTCCTCTGACGCGACATCGCCATCATCGACGATCTCGAATTCCGGCTCGTCCGGGTCTTCCGCGAGTGGGGCCGTGCGCAGCGGTTGCGGGAGCCAGCCGGAGCCAGCCAGCAGCTCTTCCGCTGCGTCGACCATGTCGGGCTTCTTGAACCCGGCGATCCGGTCGGCGTCCTTGTCGCCCTTCGCCTCGCGGACGGCGGCGAGGATCTGCGCCTTGGTCACGCGACCGAGATAGCTGTCGGCCGTCGGCGTCCAGCCTGCCTTCACCATGTCGAGCCCGAGCGTCGATGCGAGGATATCGGCATGTGCGATCTGGCGCGGCTTGCTGTGGTGCGGCTCCTGCACGGCGTTGACGGTCATCGCCACGCAATGGGCGAAGAGCGCGTCCCGGCTGTCGCTGTCCCACTCGGTCAGCGCATCCCACAGCTCTTCCGGTTGCTTCGGCAGATTGCCCGCCCAGGTCTCGATCCCGAGATCGATCGACTGAACGTAAGCAGCGTCGCCGAGGTTCGGGGCTTGCGATCCAAACTGCGTTGAGCGTGGGCTGATCTCGACGCAACTGTCCTGGCCGCAATGGTAGAAGAGCTGCAGGACCATCGCGTGCAGGCAGGCGAGCATCGCTAGCTGCGGATCGTTCGCCAGCGCATCGCGCAGCGCCATGGTGCGATGAACGGTCAGTTCGCAGACGAGGCGATCAGACAGCGGCTTGGTGACGTCATCATCCTCGTCCTCATCTTGATCCGTCACCGGATCGGGTGCGTCAGTGGTTGCATCGTCCGTATCGGGGTCGACGGTCGTGCCCTCCGGATCGTCCTCGGGCCGGACGTAGCCGCGTTCGACCCGCAATCCGCCAGAGCCGTCGATGCTGACGAATGCGCCCGCGATGGCGTAGTCTTCCGCCTCGAAGCGGATGGGACGGTTCTGGAGCGCCTCCATCGCCGTCTCGATCTCGCCTAGCCGCTCATCAATCTCCTCGGGAAGCTCATCCTCTTCGGCATAGTCGTCTTCGAGCTTGTCGTACTCGGTCTTGAGTGCCTCGTAGGTCTTCTCTTCTTCCTCGCTCATCGGCTGGGCTTCACCGCGAATGCGCCGCAGGTCATAGGTGTGGCCGTAAGGAAAGTCGGTGCCGACCTCGATCCAGTGCCAGCCTTCGGCGCGGATCGCCTCCGCTTCTTCGTTCAGCTTCTCGGTGACCATGGTCTCGAGCAGGGCCGCGTCTTGCAGCCAGCCGCCATCGTCAGTCTGGAAGAGATCGCGCAGCACTTCGCCGCCCGCTTCGACGTAGTTGTCGAGACCCACGAACTGCGCCCGCCGGTCGGACGCACGCACGGCGCCTTCGGTCAGCATGCGACGGATTTCGTAGGGTTGCTTGTTGTAGTGCTGCTTGAGCGCGTCCCAGACCTGTTCCTGGCGTTCGTGGTCGGGATTGACCGTGAAGGCCATGAGCTGGTCGAGGGTCATCTCCTCCTCGGCATAGGCCTCCAGCAATGTCGCCGAGACGGCGGCCAGCTTGAGACGCTGCTTGACGACGCCCACCGAGACGAAGAAGGCCGCGGCGATCTCTTCTTCCGACTTGCCCTTCTCGCGCATCGCCTGGAAGGCGCGAAACTGGTCGAGCGGATGCAGCGGCGCGCGCTGGATGTTCTCGGCAAGGCTGTCCTCTTCCGCAAGACCGTCGGTGCGCACGATGCACGGCACCGGCGCGGTCTTGTTGAGCCGGCGCTGCTTCACGAGCCGTTCGAGCGCGCGGTAGCGTCGGCCACCGGCCGGGATCTCGAACATGCCGGTTTCCGCGCCGTCATCGTCGAGAACGGGGCGCACCGTGATCGACGACAGGAGCGTGCGCCGGGCGATGTCTTCGGCCAGCTCCTCGATCGAGACGCCGGCCTTGACCTTTCGGACGTTGGACTGGCTGAGCACCAGCTTGTTGAAAGGGATGTCGCGCGAGGCGCTGAGGGTGATTTTCTTGGACTTCGTCATGGGATTTCTCCGCGACGGGCGGTCATGAGACTCTCTCTGACCTCCAGACCCGTCACGAAAATCCCGGCCCACCTCTTCCTCTGAGGAAGCGATGGGCCGGGGACAGGCTCTCGTGATAGGTGCGGAACCGTGGCCTTCAGGCAGCCGCCTCCAGCAGCTTCTTGGCGCGCGTCTCCATGGTGAGCCGCGCATCCTGCTGCGGCTTGGACCGCGCGACCGCCGTAATGCCCTGGACGAAGTCGAACACGCTCTCGGGCAGACGGCCTTCTTCGGCCAGCACCGTCTCGACGATCTTGCCGGTCTCCGCCTTGGAGAAGCCGCGCTTGCGCAGGAAATCAGTGCGGTCCTCATCGCTGCGCGCGACGATCCGCTCGCGTGCGGAGCGGATGCCCTGGATGAAGGGCTGCGGCGAGGAGTCGGCGAAGTTGGCGAGCGCTGGCGCCGCTTCATGCGCGAAGCGGTTGGCGGCATATTTGGAATGCCGGATACTGATCCCCTGGAAGTCCTCGACGCCCCACAGGTTGCGGTTCTGGCAGACGGCGCGGAGATAGAAACTCGCGATACCGAGTGTCTTCGCGCCCACCTCGGAGTTCCAGCAATAAAAGCCGCGGAAGAACAGGTCGGGCGAGCCATCGGGCAGCGTGCCCGCCTCGATCGGGTTCATGTCGTCGACCAGGAAGAGGAAGACGTCGCGGTCCGAGGCGTAGAGCGTCGTGGTGTCCTTGGTGACGTCGACCATCGGATTGTAGATGCCGGTCGACCAGTCGAGCACACCCGGGACCTTCCAGCGCGTGTCGCCGACGCCATCGCCTGCGATACGCTGCACGGCAGAGACCAGCTCATGATCGTAGATGCGGCCATAGTCCGGACCGGTGACGGCGCGCAGCTCGGTGCGACCGTTGGCAACCTCCATCGTCTTGACCTGTTCCGCGCGGTGATTGGTGAGGCCGTATTGCAAGTTGATGCCCGCAAGCGGCGCGGGGAGTTGGCGCAGATAGGCCGCAGGCGCGCCGACGAGGCTTGCGAGCTGGCCGAAGCTCCAATGGGTCGGCGCAACGGGTGCGTCCGCATCGGGCAGAACGAGCGCGAGCTTCTCGGGATCGTCGCGATGGGCCTCGACGCGGATCGCGGCGCTCTCGACCGTCCGCGTCTTGCTCCGCTCGGCCCGGCCCTTCACCGAGGCGTAGAGGTCCGAGAGCGAGAGGTACTTCTCGTCATCGGACCGGGAAAACCATTCGGACGAAACCCGCCCTTCATGCCCGCCGCGGGACACATCCACCTTGTAGCCGCCGCTCTCGGGGCGGCCGTTAATGATTTCGATTGCAGTCATGGCTGATCTCCACGACGGGCGGTCCGAGAGCCTCTCTCTCGACCTCCAAACCCGTCAAGGCGAAAGCCGCACGTCTCTTACTCTACGGTGGCGCCCACGGCGTCTCCCCGCAGAAAGGATCGGGCGAGGCGACAGGCTCGGCCGGGGGGGGAGGTCTTCCCCGCCGGGTTATCTCAACTGAAGCAAAATGGACTGGAGCCGGTGGGTTGATCAAACACCTACAAAGACGGTCACTTCTTCCCAAACGTTCGTATTACCCGCGTATTTGAAGCTGATGCTTCAAGAACATAATCGTCGCTTGCCGCTTTAGCAGGAATTGCCTCAACGTGATCGGTAGAAAAGGCGAGCTCAAACCCTGCGGGATCAAGCCACCTAATTGAACCATCGCGCACAATCGGCGTCACCGAATAGCGATCATGTCGTCCGTCGGTCCCAGAAAGACTGGCGGAAAAGGTTCTAATGGCCTGTGCGGCTGCATCGGTGTGTGGAAGGGATGCTCTCCAACGCAGGAAAAGTTGGGGGTCAATAAGGTCTTCTGGTTCTTGTTTGCCGGTCTCTGCAAGCAACCAGGTCTTATACTCGTCCGATCGCTCGGTTGCTTCGTCCCGTGTTTTTGCAACACCTTGTGACAGTGCGAAAGCGACGAACGGTTCATGGGTGCCCCATCGCAAAAGTTCGCGTGCCCAGAACGCAAACCAAGGAAGTCCGGTCGTATCCTTCCAAGTATCCAAGCTTGGTGCCGCTAGAGCATTGTCGGCACCCTCTTGCCAGATTCTAGCGGTGACAGCGCCGATCGCCACTCCCATCCGAAATTCGAGATTATCACTTGTAAACCGTTGCCATGACCTGAGCTCTTTAGGTCCAGGACCGGGAACCTCCGGTTCGTTCATCCACCAACCAAGGACGTCCGGCCAAGACTCAAGAATAGCCTGATCACCAACGCTTGCCCGCACACGAAATCCGTAACCGCGATCAGCAGCCAACAAATGACCAATGTCCTCGAAGATGTTGATACGCGCTTCGGCATCAAGCGATCCGTAGCCAACGGATGCCGCAAGGATTGCACGGATGGGCTCAAATAGAGCCTCAAAGCGGCGACCTATCAATGGGGTGAAACCATAATGATAGAGCCGCTTTCGTTCTTCTGTCGTAGGATAGAATGTTTCGGCAACCCCAAGACCTCGCTTGATGAAGGCTTGTTGCATCCATTCCTCCTGTGCTGCAGCTACGGCACTGAAGGTTTTCCGCCAGAGGCTTGAGAGATGTTCTTCTGCTTGAGCAGGGGAAAGCGCCTGGTCATCAATTTCTTCCAGTTCCGCAATCGCCGCGAGGACAACAGCGTCTAGTTCGTCAAGGGCGTCGGCAAGTTGCGATAATTCGTCATTTGCATCTTGGCCAGCGGTGCTGCTGATGCTTTCAGCGGGTGTAATTTCAAGCCATTGCAGGAATTGATCGGGGCCGACACCTAGTTTGAAGGCCCGGTCCCAGATCGCTCTTAGGAGAGCTGAAAGGGGACTATCTGCAGAATCCTGCTCGCCTTCCTCGACCAGAAGCCGAGTTCTTAACTCCTCGTAATCGTTAGATAGGGCCTGTTGTTGTCTTCTTTGCAACGGAATCGTTCCTGCGGCGGTCGCCGAGGGACGGGTTGGAATTGCGATGAGCGTCATGCCTTCAACGCCACGCGAAGCACCGGGTCGACCAGCGCGACCCGAAAGGTTCCGAAATTCAGCCGTCGACATCGGCTGTTCGTCTCGCTCCTCATTGGCAGAATCCCAAATTGCTCTCTTGAGAGAAGTCAGGAAGATCAGATCAAAAGGAAGATTTACCCCTTCCGTCAATGTCGCGGTCGCTACGGTAACCGGGCAGATTCTTCGCTCGATCATTTCCGTCATCAATCGACGAAGGCGCTGAGGCATCTGACCGTGGCTAGTGGCGATGCCTTGATCAAGAAGAGCCAGTTCGAAGGACTCTTCTCCGCAATAGTCGAGGCATGTTGCACGCGCTTCGTCGAAACGTTCGCCATTGAAGCCATCTGGTCGCTCAAAACGAGGAACGCCCGCCCAACTGTCCAAAGCGAGGGCTTCTGTGAACCATTCCATGAGCCTTTCTGGAGATTGCGCTACAGAAATCAGGATGCGTTGATCTTCTTGCGCAAGATGCATCGCGGTCCACAATACGCTTGTTGAATTGAATCGGTTGAGACTATTGCGCATCCGTGCTGGCAATTCTGGCATGTTCGGTATTCTTAAAGGAAGATACACAGGATCGTCTCTCCCGCGGATTGTTAAGAGACTGCCGTTCATGATCTCGAGGAGAACGCGATTTGCCGCGTTCGGATTGGTCTCCAGGACACCGACAACTTGGCGAGTGCTGCGATACCGCAGCCCAACCGCTTGTGCCTCAGCGTTGCCTTCCATCCATCGAGCAACAGGTCCTGCGGCACCTCCCGCGACCGCAGTCAGCGCGATGCGGGCAACTTCTGGTTTTCTCGTCAGGACGCGTGAGACCAGACTTTCAAGTCGAAGAGCACGACTGCCATGTTCAGCGAATCTTTGGATCGTCTGCTCCTTAGCATCGGGCACGACCTGATGAGCTTCGTCGATGATGAGTACCGACAAGCGAGCAATTAGCTGTGGGCCAAGATAGCGCAAAAGAGCCTCAGCTTTTTCGACGGTAACAACCACGACGGCTGGTTCATCTCCAGTCAGCCAAAAATCGGTGATGCCCCAATCTGCGCCGCCGTAAAGCGCAGTAACAATCATATCTCGCCCCAATTCCGAGCGAAGCTTCGTCTCAACTTCGCCGGCCAGAGCGCGTGAAGGAACGATGTATAGTGCAAGCGGCGCCACGAGAGGCGCTGCCGGTCTGAGAAGCAACTCTTTGACCAGCGCAAGATTAGCAACCAGCGTTTTCCCAGAGCCCGTCGGCGTGCACAAAGCGAATGACGATCCTTCAGTTAGACGTTTCAGCCCAAGGATCTGGGACGACCACAACATGCCGCGGCCTCGGCCAAACTGATCACGGGCGAATTCAAGCAGACGCGGTTCTCGTTCAGGGTTCATCGCAGCGAGCGTTTTGATCGGTTCGTAGACGCTTGCTCTAGCGTAGCTTTCTGTGACCTGCTGAAGAAGGGAAACGATTAGAGCCGCATCTTCGCTGAGGGTGCGAAGCGCCATTTGATCTAGCGCCTCGAGTTTCTTACGGGCTTGTTCGAACCTGGAAACATTTCCGGTTCGCAAGGTGTCGGCTATCAACCCCAAGCTCCGCACCAATTCGACGGTAAAAAGCCATGCGACTGGGTCGATGTCCGAGCCAACACGGTCGCTGACGTCTTCATGCGAAAGCAGTTGTCCTGCATCTCTGGTCGTTAGATCAGGGTTCGCGGCCCAGAAGTTGTTGGTTGCTGATAAGACCCCATCAAAGTCTGCTCGGAGGAATGCCGCATAGAGAGCGACTCCCTGATGTTCGATGCCGACTTGTGATAGTAGTCCGCTTGCCATTGCTGGCAGCTTGCCCAGTTGATAGGCGGCGGATGCCATTATTTCGATTGGGACAAGTGTACGGACGCTGTCATCGGACCGGGTCATCCATTCCAAGAGCTCTCCGGCACGGCGATAGCAGTCCATTGCACCAATTGATTCTGGGCCTTGGATTTCTTGAAAGATATGTGCT
Source organism: uncultured Paracoccaceae bacterium (assembly GCA_947503935.1). Classification (GTDB taxonomy): domain Bacteria; phylum Pseudomonadota; class Alphaproteobacteria; order Rhodobacterales; family Rhodobacteraceae; genus CANNFR01. The sequence goes on along the minus strand of CANNFR010000015.1, from coordinate 23,275 downwards.
GCGTGCAGTAAGCGCCGTGCATCACTTAGTTGCGAATTGGAATCGCGATCACCCCAAGCAATAGTATCAACATCCCAAGTTGTTTGGAGGCACCTCACGAATGATCGCGCTTGTATGCTGGATATCTCGTTCTCAATAGCCAACTCGCGGCGGATTTGCTCGGCAAGTTCGATGCGTTCTGCGTCCCGCTCAGCCATCAATCGGCATCCCATAGAGAGTCGTAGAGCGCGTCGATCAATTCTTCTCCATCATCAAGTATCATTTCTACGACCTGCAAATCGTGTGGAGCGGTATATTCCTCAGGGAGAACTTCCCAAGGTATTACGGGTTCGCTGGACGATCGCGTCGCGGCACCATTTCCGGCGATCACTAGGAGATTGGTCCGCGGGAAGCTTGCGTCGCGTGCTGCAATTGCTTGGTCGATCGATAGAATTGCCGCAGCGAAACCATCCGGATCCCGAGCTTCCAATAAGCGTTGGAGTTGCCTCAAGCCATGCGGAATAGGCGTGTCACGGTTCAGTTCATACCAAACTCCGCGGCCATTATGCTCAGAGATCCCTGTTTTCTTGTTCTTCTTTTTTGGGCCTAGCAGGATGCCATCCACTTGAGATTCGGTAAGATTTTTCCGCCATTTGGCTTCTCCAGCGATAACTCGCACCACTTCGCCGGTGTCACTCAGCGCGACTCCTATAAAGTCTGAACCAAATCGACCGAAGATCTGTCGCTTACGGTCTGGATCAAAGTTCAACGTCCAGAGGTAGGCTTCGACGTCAGCGTGATAGCGAAAAAGAAATATTGGAACGACCCATGCGTGCTGACCTAGGAAAGTCTTCTGATAGGCCTCTGTAGCCAGGCCCGCGGCGACTTCGCCAAAGAGACCTCGTCTGGCAGTCGGCGGAAGACATCGTGGGTAGCTTGGCGCTGCCTCCCCGCCATCTGAGTCCGGGTGAAGGTCAATGCCAATCTGCGTATGGAAATGCTCACGCGCATCAAGGTGGGCTGACTCAAAATAAGGACGCAATGCATCCACGAGTGCGGTGTCTGGAGCCTTCCTTGCTTCAAGAAGCAAGTGCCCGTAGCGGTCTTCGACCGACGGGTACTGTTTTAGCCAGTCTTTGAGAGCATCTTTAGGCGGTGGGCAATTGTGCATTTCTTAGTATTTCTTCCGCCCCTAGGGTTTGTTTGCCAGATCAAGCTGAGATCGCTCTCCATGGCGAGCAAAGCTGCTCTTCGGAACATCTTAGTCGGTAGACGATCTGAAAACCGCAAGCAATTTCAGACGAGTATATCTGTTGCATCGAAGTTTTAGATTAAGGCCGCATTCTTAAGGTTGATATATACCCCCGCTACGAGGCGGGGTAGTCTGCAAGCGAAACTCCTGATTTTTGCCTAGGTTGCTAACATCGCACTTCATCAGAGTTGTTTTTTGTCGCCTCAGGGGAGACGAATCTGGCGGCGTTCAAAGTGATTGGTTGTCAGACTTTGAGATTCTGCTATTATGTCGCCCATGACGGGACAAAAAGAGGCAAAGCTGAAGTGGATGCTCGATCAGCTGCCGCACGGGCATCTGATCGATACACGTACTCTCAAGCGTCATGACATCGACCGGAAGCTGGCACACAAATATATTGAGAGTGGATGGCTCGAGCCAGTCGTCCGGGGCCTCTACCGTCGACCAGATCCGTCTGGCAACGACACGAACTGGCGGACGGTCGTTCGATCGCTGCAGCACATCATGGATTACTCATCGATCGTGGGCGGGCGGACCGCTCTCGAGGAACAAGGCTTAAGCCACTACCTCAAGCTGGGCGGCGACCCGGTCGTACATCTCTACGGCGCCCGCCACCCGACCTGGCTGAAACGTCTCGGCGGTGAGACGACCTACATCCTACACGGGAGCGGCCTTTTCAGTGATCAAACGAGAGAGCACGCAAAAGTGGAAACTTCGGCGGGGTCAATTCTCTGTTCGTCTCCTGAGCGCGCGGTGTTGGAGATGCTCGACGAACTTCCGTCAGCAGAAAGTTTTCATATCGTCGACACCGCTTTTGAAAGTCTTACATCCGCCCGGCCAAACCGTTTGACAGAGCTCCTGCAGCGTTGCCGTAGTGTAAAGGTCAAACGTCTCTTTTTTGTCTTTGCTGATCGACACGCACACGCTTGGCGCAAATACATTGATCGCGATGCATTCGATCTCGGCAAGGGTGACAGAGCGCTTGTGCAAGGGGGCCGGCTCCATCCGCTCTACCGGATTACTGTTCCAGAAGATCTGCTACCCGCAGCAGACGAAGGAACTCTAGATGCGTGAACGCTATGCCGCGCAGGTACAATTGCTGGTTGATGTTTTGCCAGCGGTCGCCGCTGAGGGCGCGTTTGCGCTCAAGGGCGGCACAGCGATCAATCTCTTTTACCGTGATCTGCCGCGCCTCTCAGTCGATATCGATCTGACTTATCTTCCGGTTCAGGACCGCGGCACCTCGCTTGCGGGCATCAAAGTGGCCATGGATCGAATCTCGGAAAGAGGTGGTATCGGCACTATCAGATCGTCCCGCATCGCTGGAGGCGGGGGCGGTGCCACCCGTGTGTTGTTCCAGCGTGGCGCGGCCACGGTGAAAGTTGAAACATCGCCGGTCACGCGTGGTGTCGTGTTCGAGCCGGATCGCCGCCGCGTCTCATCTGCAGTCGAAGACGCATTCGGATTTGCAGAGACTGCGGTTGTCTCCTTCGAGGATCTTTATGGCGGAAAGATTGTTGCTGCTCTCGACCGGCAACATCCGCGCGACCTCTTTGACATCAAGCAGCTCTACGAAAATGAAGGTCTCACGGATGATCTCTTCCGATCGTTTCTGGTTTACCTCGCAAGTTCGGGCAGGCCGCCACACGAATTACTGAACCCAAACATCCGCGATCTTGAAGCTGTCTTCGCGAAGGAGTTTGACGGGATGACGGTGTTGCCGGTGACCGTCGACGAACTCGGAACAGCGCGCGACATACTGATTCAGGACATTCGAGGCCGTCTCTCGGGACGGACAGCGGAATACCTGTTTGGACTGGCAGATGGCGAGCCGGACTTTGACCTAATCGGACTACCTGACGCAGCTGGTCTCCCCGCAATTCGCTGGAAGTTACAGAATGTTGAGACGTTGAAACAGCAAGATCCCGCAAAGCACCGGGGACAGGCGATAGCACTCGAACGGCTTCTTTTATGACATTTCAAACCCAGAGGATTCAGTTAAACGAAGTTCCGGTTGTGCGAAGTAGCTGCGCATGCCTGTGTGGTAATCCGATTCCATATCGTGGGGTGCTGACATGAGTTGGCATGCCGAGATCAAGTTCATTGACGGACCGAAGTTCGTGCCAAGCTTTTGGCTGAGGCCAAGTGGATTTGCTTGGCTACTAGGGGCAGGCGCATCGGCCTCCGCTGGTATACCCACAGGGTATGATATGATCACGGATTTCAAGAAGCAGCTGTTCTGTCAGTTGAGTGGGACAAGCCGAAAACAGGTTGATTGTAATGACCCCTTATGGATGGAGCGGATCGATCTGCTGCTAGAAAGTCGATCCGCCTTACCGCCACCCGGTGATCCTTCGGAATATGCTGCGGCGTTTGAAGCTGTGTATCCAACACCAGAGGAGCGCCGCGCATATATCGACCATGCAGTTACGAAGGGAACGCCATCATTTGCGCATCGGGCACTCGCTACAATGATTACGAGAAAGTCTGTGCCATGCGTTTTTACCACAAATTTTGATGCAATGATTGAGACAGCCACTACGGTAACTGACCAGTTGTTCGATGCATCCGAGCGCGCCAATTTAACGGTGGCGGGGATCGACAATGCTGCGCGGGCCGCCCTTTGTATTAAGGAGTCGCGTTGGCCCCTTCTTGCGAAGATGCATGGTGACTATCAGTCCGTTGAACTCAAAAACACGACTGAAGAACTCGCCTCCCAAGATCGCGAGATGAGGCATGTTCTGACCAACGCCTGCACTCGGTTCGGCCTCATTATTGTGGGCTACAGTGGTCGAGACCAATCTGTCATGAGTGCTTTGACAGATGCATTGACTAGGCCAAACGCATATCCGGCTGGCATCGTTTGGACCTGCAGATCAGCAAAGCATCTTTTGCCGGCTGTCATTGAGTTTTTGAACGCTGCGGCAGATGCCGGCGTGAGTGTTTCGGTAGTTGAAACACAGACATTCGATGAGCTCGCAGCAGATCTGCTTGACGGAACCGAACTGCCTGACGTTCTTGCCGCGCATGTTTTGCAAGCACGACCTGCCGAAATAAATCAAATGGTGCCTATTCCATCGGGGGATCGCCGTGCCTTCCCGGTTTTGCAAAGCTCCGCCGTTCCAATAATCGAGATGCCGGAGATGGCCCGTCGAATAAAGCTCAACAAGTCAATTACCACCCAAGAGGCGCAAATGACCCTCAAGGCGTCTCGAAAGACAGGGATCGTTGCGAGTGTGGGTCATGAATTGGCGGCATTTGGGCGCGATGAAGATTTGCTCGCGGCTTTTTCAGATCATGGGGCGGAAATTGCGGGGACCATAGAGCTAAATATTGTCGATGAAAGTTGGGCAATGGGGTTGGTATATGACGCGCTAGTACATGCTATTTGCCGCACTCAGCCAATCCTTCCACGTTTGCGGCGCAGTGGCCATGTGGCCGTTTTTGCGCATGGTCGCCGTGACGAAGATGCTTCTGTGGCCGAGCAGCGAAAAAATCAGCAGTCTTCGGCGCAGTCCGCCTATGGGGCTGCGCTCATTGGTAGGCTGCCCAACCAATCTGGGTTCTTTTTCAATGAAGGCATCCGCATTAAACTTGATAGAGTGGTGGATAGGTGGTGGTGCGCTTTCGAACCTGCCACTTTCGTAAAAACCCCCCGAACCGATGATCCAGACCAGGAAAAGAAGAACCGAGATATTGTTGTCGATTGGACGCGAGAGCGGTGGGCACGGCGCTATAATAATGTGTGGTCAAAGATCATTTCAGCATGGGTTCCGCTGATTGCTGGCAATAAAGAGGGGCGCATTCAGGCATGCGGCATTCAGAAATCCGATGGTGTTGACGCGGAATTCTTGATCTCTTCTGCAACAGCGTGGAGCAGGCCGTCGCATGATCATGCGTACTTTCAGAGGCGATGAGCATGAGCGTAGATTACTCCAAATCGAAATTGCCACCATTTTCATTGTTGGGCGAACCAAATCTATCTTTTGACACTGATGATAGGTCGCTTGATGTGAACCCACTTCGCGGTTTGGATCGGTTCGGGCCTCACAGCAGCGACGTATTTCCAAATTTTACGCCAAATGTACGCTTGGCGACAATGGGTCCACAGAGTGGTTGGGCCCAAATGAGAGGGCTGGTTTCGACCCTGAGATCTCATCAAGCTCCGGCTGACAGAAAAGACTATGTTCCTGCTTTTGGTGGGTTCGAGAAGGTGTTTGGAGTGCCGCTGGTGGCAGCGGATAAAAACGCGCATATCAAGTGGAATGATGAGCTTTATTCTACAGGCCCTGATCAACCTCCGCATTTGCAGCTTCTCAACGCAATGCGGGAGGGAATGGACCAACTCAGCCTTGTTAGAGACCAGTTTGATGTCCTCCTGGTGCATTTACCTGAAATGTGGAGATCGGCCTTTTTTGCGGAAGGGTTTAACGCCCATGACGAGTTAAAGGCACTTGGCGCTGCGCGCGGGATTCCGACACAGGTCATTAATGATCGCAGCTTTTCGTTCAGCTACAAAGCATCCTTAGCTTGGCGGCTGTCGATTGCCCTTTATGTCAAAGCTGGAGGTATTCCTTGGAAGCTTGGCCCATTGCAAGGAGTCCCGGAACATACTGCGTATATTGGCTTGGCCTACTCATTGCGCAGTGGCGCGGAAGGGACCAAATTTGTAACATGCTGTTCGCAGGTGTTTGATGCCGATGGCGGGGGCATGCAATTCGTCGCCTTTGAAGCTCGCGATCCCGTTCAGGAAACTCCAGATATCCGACGCAACCCATACCTGAGCCGTAGCGATATGAGAGCGGTAATGGCGCGTAGTCTGAGCCTATATCAAAGTCGTAACGGAGGATCTCTGCCGCGACGATTAGTTGTGCATAAGACTACCGCCTTCAAGCAGGATGAAATTGAAGGGGCTTTGGATGCTACATCGGCGATCTCTGAAGTTGAGTGTGTGGAGATCAATCGTTCATCTCCTTGGCGATCAGTTTGGTTGACTGAAAACAAGGGTTCTGGTGCACCAAGTCGGCCAGATGGTTATCCTGTTCCGAGGGGCACGACGCTTGTTCAATCGGGATGTTCTGCGCTGGTTTGGGTGGCAGGTAACGCACCAGATGCTTCATTGGAGCGAAACTATTATCAAGGTAAGAAGAGCATTCCGAAGCCGCTGAAAATTGTGCGGCATACCGGGTCTGGGCCATTGGAAAGCACTGCTCTTGAAGCCCTCGCGTTGACCAAAATGGATTGGAACAACGACGCACTTTATGATCCCGTACCGGTTACAATTCGTTACTCTCAAACCTTGGCGCAGACCATTGCAAACGTCCCAACGTTGCCTGGCAGAGAGTACCCATATCGGTTGTTCATGTAACGCATTGCTATGAACCGGAGGGTCAAGTTCGGGCGCTGCCATCGCCAGCTAGAGTCGACTGCGCCATAAGCTGGGACAAAGCTTCGCGCCGTGCGTTGCGATCAAGCGCATAGTCGGTTCGTTCGAACTGCGCTCCGTCGAGCAGTCCTTGAATGTATCCAGCCACGGTATCGGCTGCCATGATAAGCACGCTGTCGAGGGAGTGGATGTACTTGCTCGTGATTGAATGGGTCGCATGGCCGAGCAGCATGGCGATTGTGCTCTCGGTAAACCCAAGGTCGTTGGCGACACTGGCGAAACTGTGTCTTAAGACATGAGCGGTGAGGTCTGACAATTCGGAGTCACCGAACATCTTCCGCCATTGCCTCGGCAGGCCGCCATAGGTGTCCGCCCCACGCTTGCCTGGAAAGACGAAATCGCTCGTCGCTGTCTCTCGAAGGGCCTCAAGCAACTCGATGGCTGGCAGCCCAATCGGTCGGACGGAAGCCCCTTCTTTGGAATCTTCCAGGCGCAAGCAGCTGTTCTCGAAATCCACTTCGCTCCATTTCAGCGAGATGACTTCGCCACGGCGACAGCCGGTTAAAGCCAAGAGGCGAGTGATGCCGACAGTCCATGCCAGGTCGGCGTCTTCCTCCGCCATCTTCAGCATACGTCCAAGCTCGCGAAACTCGTCCTCACTCAACCTGCGATCTCGTACTTGATCCTTGGGCTTCCTTATTCCGTGAGCGACATTGTGTTCGATGATCCCCATGCTCATGGCATAGGTGAGCATCGAGCCGGTGAGGCCGACACATTTGCTGGCCGTGCCTCGGCCGCCCCGCAGGATGGATTTGCCGCGCTTCTTTGTTTTCTTCACCGCCTTTGTCTTCCCGGCGATGACGTCGTTCATCATTCTCGTCACATCGGCTTTGGTCAGGTCCTGAACGCGGCGCTGTCCGATTAAAGGTATGATGTGGCCCCGCAGCTGGCCCTTGTTCACGTAGATCGTTGATGGTCGCTTGGGGCGACCGCCTTTGCCCATGATCAGTCCAGCGTCCATGGCTTCGATATAGCGTTCGGCAAGCTCACTCACCGTCATCGCATTATGGTCCGTTTGCCTGGCTTCGGCTGGGTTCTCGCCTTGTGCGATCTTGCCGAGTTGGACTCTTGCTTCATTCCGGGCCGTGACTGGCGTCCAGATGCCATGAAGTCCGATACTGTACCGGCGCGATCGACCGGCGGCGCGGTATTGGAGGACGTAGCTGCGCTTTCCTGACTTAAAGACACGCAGCCCAAAACCGGGCAGTTCGTCATCCCAGATGACGTAGTCTTTTTCTCGGACCTCGGCCGCGTCCACGACGCGCTTGGTGAGTTTTGGCATGAGAAGTCGCACCTTTCCGGCCGGTCCCGCGTAAGCACTGCGTAAGCAGTAGGGCGGAAATTGCGACCTGTGTTTGGATAGAGACTTCGGTGGAGCGCTTCAGAAAAACAATGTCTTTCAACGATTTATCGCATAAAGACGTGCTCTATCGCATGTTTCGGATAGGTGCTATTAAATCCTCCGAAGCCGAAGGTCACAGGTTCGAATCCTGTCGGGTGCGCCATTTTTCTGATATAGAACAATAGCTTGAGATTCTGGCATTTCGTTGGATTTGCGCTCACGCGCGGCTTACGCGGGACATCGACAGATTTCAGCGCGGTTTGTCTGGTTGATCGCATCATGCGGTCGAATGCTGCAAAACTTCGCGCGGATCGCACAAAAGCCAGTGTTAGAACGAGTTTGGTGCAATTGTTCCCATGGGATACACTGATCCCGTTATGGCTCTGACAACACTGACATCGATGCTTGGTCTACTTGCGAAGGTCACTGCAGTGATAAGAACAGTTTCTTGTCACTTTAGCGGGCATGCCCGATGGTCGAGCCGCAATTCGACTACATCTCTCTCTTTTTTATTCGAGCTGCGGCGCCTTTGTGATGGATTGCGGCAGCCATGAGCGTTCCTCAGCACGCAGCCGATCCGGACCAAAGTTTCTCGACCTACGCCGACTTTTATCTTGGTTCGGCTTATTCAGCTTTTCCGCAGGACCACCGCGCCGGCGGATCGTTTGGCGTTAGCATCGTAAAGGTCAATCAGGGACCAATCGATTTTATCGATTCGCCTGTGCCTGAGATCGTGTTCTGTCGTGGCAATAACGCTTTGAAAGACGTGTTAATCGATTCCGGCGACGGCTTGAAAATCAACGAAAAATCTTCCACTGGGTTTACGATCTATCCGGCGAACACCGTATTTCGGACACGGGTGAACCACCCCCATTCGGTTATGTCCATGGCGCTTCCGGTCACCTCCCTAACCGAAGAAATGCAAAGCGCGGGCATAACGCCAGATGGATCAAATTTCGGCCATTGGATCGGGCGTGTCAGAGCTGCGCCGATCTCGACGTCCCGGCTGATGGATCGGATGTGGCAGGTTCTGCAGGATCCGTTGCAAGCCAATCATCTCCTCCTTGACGGTCTGACGCTGCAGCTTCTTGCCGAACTTTCCGGAGCTGGTAATCTCGCACCATTGGGTGGCGCACGCCCGGAGGACGAGCGCATCGCCCGGGTGATCGATTACATCGAGGCGCATTACGGCGATGCGCTCGATATCGCCGAGTTGGCGGCAATCGCTTGCCTGTCACCTGGTCATTTCTCCCGCACGTTCAAGGCTACAACAGGCGATCCAGTGTGGGCTTATGTCCAGAAACGCCGTTGCGTGCGGGCCAAAGAGATGCTGCTGACGACGCGCGTCTCGATCGCCGAGATCGCGTATCGCTGCGGCTTTGCTAATCAAGGCCACCTGACGCGATGCTTTAAGGAGGCCTTCGGGGTCACGCCTGCAGTGGCGCGGCGAGAAACCCTTCTCCTCAGAGGTTGAACCGAATCTTGTTCGAAATCCACTAAGGCACGTTTGCATCATAGAAAACAGGACGTCTCTGTTCAGATAATATCGAATGTATTGACCGAATTCATGCTGGTCGAAATTGCTGTGTCCTCGCGTCGCGATCCTCGGACACAGTTTCACCACCGCTGCTCCAATCTGGCGCAGAAGCACCAGCGATAAGAGGTTATGATGTTGAGAATAGCTCGCCTTAAGTATGGTGCCGCGACCTTTGTCGTTGCCGCTCTCGCTTTCACCGCTCCTGCTGCGGCGCAGCCGCGGATCGATGTCTCGACCTTGCCGCAGAAAGACACGGCATTCGAGCCGCTACCGTCCGAGATCGTGGTCGGTTTCGAGAAGGGAAGTTTTCTTGAAAGCGTCATCGTTCTTCCGAACGGAGATCTGCTGATCACCGAGGCTATTGGCCATGCAATCTGGCGCGTGTCGCAGACCGGAACGCGTACGCAGTTTCATCGTTCGGATATCCAGCCGGTGGGACTGGCTGTCGATATCGATGGACGGATCATGTCGTCCGGCAGGACTGCTGACGGCACGGGCGCGATCTTCGTATTCCGGGATGATGGCGAGCTAGACCGGACCATCCCAATAGAAGGTGCGCAGTTCCTGAACGGTATTACGCTTGTCGCGCCCGGTCAGCTGCTGGTTGCGGACTCCGGAGCAGGAACGATTCTTCAGGTCGATACCGAGACCGGACAGGCGCGGATCTGGTTGTCTGGCGGAGTTCTCGAGTCGCATCCGGATCGCAGCCCTCTGCTGCCAGCAGTGAATGGGTTAAAGCTTTTCGACGGCTCGGTCTACGCCACCAATTCCAGCCGCATGAGCGTTTTACGCATCCCTGTCATCGGGCCTGATCATCGCGCAGGAGAGCCGGAGACGGTTTCGGAACATGTCGTACTCGACGATTTCGCGATCGCCGCAAACGGGACGATCTACGGCACCACGCACATCTTTGACAGCGTGGTCCGGATCGAGCAGGACGGGTCTGTTACGACCGTCGCTCGCGCCGAGCAAGGCGTTGCGGGATCGACGGCGGCGGCATTCGGGCGCCGTGCGGAGGATCGCAATACGCTCTATGTCGTCGGCGATGGAGGTTTCTACCTCGATCCAGAAAACCCTGTAGCAGCAAATGTCGTTGCCATCGATGCGGGTGAGCCGGGGCTGTCGCTTGCGGCAAGCCTTTCTCATCTTGCCTATCCCGGTATGGAGCGCGCGGCCAGCATGGCGGTAGTGCGCTGTGTCACCGCGTCAGGATCGGATGAGAGGCGACGGGCTGCCGCGCCTGACTACACCCGGTTTCTTGAGCTCAATATCACCCGGATTGCATTTGCCGGGCAGGTCTACGGCGATGGGCGGGAAGCGGAGCCGACGGCTCGGCTCTATTTCATGTACGGTTTGGACGAAGCGCGCGCTGAAGCGATGATGGAAGGTTCGCCCTATTTTACCGAGGGTGTTTACAGCAACTGCGACGCCAAGCCCTTCGATGTGATGCTGGGCTCCATGATTGGAGCAGTGGCTTGGCCGGATGAGGTCTCGCGCGACAAGTGAGTGGCTCATCGATCTGCTCTTTGAGTCTTTCCAAAGGTGGGGCCTGAAAACAACCGACCGCATCGATCTGCCCTTCCTTGGAGACCGCGATAATCTGGTGTTCGGAATTGGCGGCGGTGAGAGCATCGACGCTATCACCTCGAACTGGCATTCGACGGTCTTGACGGAACCGTGAGTGCCGACGGAACGCTGCAGACCGTCCCAACATGGACGGCACATGCCGGCTATCAGCATTGGTGGTCCGACACGCTGCGAAGCACGGCAACCTACGGGCTCATTGTAGTTGGCCGAACGCAGAGCCTTGATGATGACGATCCACGAATGCTGCAGAGCGGTACCGTAAATCTTGTCTGGTCGCCGGTTGCCATGGTCGATCTGGGCGCGGAAATAGTCATCGGAGCGCGCGAAACACAATCTGGCGAGCAGGCCGATGCGTCGCGGCTCCCATTTCTGGGGCGGTTTCGTTTTGATCGGGCTTGTTCGCATCAAACGAGCGAATGGAGCGAGCCGGGCCAGTTGATCCGCTATATGTTGGGATGGTGCAAAGGCATGCGCGTCCGGTAGAAAACACGGCCGTTCCCGTCGGCTATCATCATTTATCGATCGAATTCTGGTCGTGCAATGGAGGATGACTGACCATGCAGAACGCAGCAGCTTGCGGAACCGACACCCGAACGTCTCCCGTCGAGGACTGTCAGCTCTATGTCGACGGCACTTGGCGCGAGAGCGCCTCAGGTGATCGCATGGAAACAGTCGACCCGACGACAGAGTCTGTCATCACCACTGTCGCCAAGGGAGGCAAGGATGACGTTGAAGCGGCCATCGCAGCGGCGCGGCGACGCGCCGACGATACAGAATGGGCCCGCATGCCGGCGCCGGAGCGTCAAGGTCTGATGATGACGGTCGCCGATATCGTCGAGCGCCATGCTGACGATTTCGCGCGCTGCGAGACGCTCGATATGGGCAAGCCCATCCAGTTCGCCCGCAGCATCGATGCCGTCCTCCTCGCGGATTTGTTCCGTTTCTTTGGCGCGGCGGCAGCTGATCCGGATGGTGACGCGCGCACCGTCTCACCGCCACCCGACCATGCAGCACGTCAGGTCATGTCCGTGCGCGAGCCGGTCGGCGTTGTGGCGGCCATTACACCCTTCAACTTCCCCCTACTGCTCTCGGCGACCAAGATCGCGCCAGCCATGGCGGCTGGGAACACGATCGTCCACAAGCCCGCCTCGGCCACGCCGCTTTCTGCCGTGCGCCTCGCCATGGCGTTTGAGGAAGCGGGCGTGCCCGCAGGGGTCTACAACCTCGTGACCGGACCCGGATCGGAGATTGGCGACACGCTGGTGACACACTCTGATGTCGACAAGATCGCCTTCACTGGCTCAACCGGTGTAGGGAAAGGGATCATCGCGAAGAGCGCCGACACGGTGAAGAAGGTGACGATGGAACTGGGCGGCAAGTCGGCCCACATCATTTTCGCGGATGCGGACATGAATAGCGCGGTGCAAAACGCCATCTTTGGCATCTTTTACAACAAAGGCGAAATTTGCACCGCGGGATCGCGTCTTCTGGTGGAACGCTCGGCTCTCGAAGAGGTTTTGGCGGCACTGGTCGCGGCTGCGAGTGCACTCGTCATCGGCGATCCGCTTGATGCCGCGACATTCCTCGGCCCGATGGCGGATGAAGGTCAGTTGAAGAAGGTTGAGAGCTATGTCCGCAAGGGCCGCGAGGCCGGTGCTGACCTGCGCTATGGCGGCGAGCGGGCAGAGCCTGAAGGATTGGGCGGCAAAGGCTGGTTCCACCAACCGACGATTTTTCTTGGCACAAACGACATGGCCATCGCTCAAGAGGAAATCTTCGGGCCGGTCCTGACTGTCATTCCTTTCGATGACGAGGCCGAAGCGATCCGCATCGCCAATGATACCACGTTCGGTCTCGCCTCGGGCGTGCAGACGACGGACATGGCCAAGGCCCTACGCGTCGCGAACGCCCTTAAAGCCGGCACTTGCTGGATCAACAGTTACAATTATTTCGACGTTTCCGTGCCTTTCGGCGGTGTCAAGCAATCCGGCTTTGGTCGCGAGTGCGGACGACAGGCGCTGGAGAATTACACCCAGAGCAAATCCATCTGGCTGCCTTCCATCGCGGAGACCGCATCATGAGCGGGGCGAAGGTTGCAGTCATCACCGGCGCCAATCGCGGCATCGGCCGTGCCACCGCGCTCCGGTTCGCGGACGCGGGCTACCACGTCGTGATCGGTGCGCGCGACGCGGCGCAAGCCGAAGAGGTCCGGGAAGCTATAGCAGCGAAGGGCGGTAGCGCCGAAGCCATGCCGCTCGATGTGACCGCCCCTGCATCAATAGACGCTGCGGCAGATGCGCTCGCCAAGGCCCATTCGAGCATATCCGTTCTGATCAACAATGCCGGAATAAATGTCGGCCAAGAGCACGACATCATTGCCGCTTCTCATGAGGATATAGAAGCCTCTCTTGCGATCAACGCGATTGGCCCCTTGCGCATATCGCGGGCCTTGCTGCCTCTGCTGGAAGCATCGAAGGATGGTGCCAGCATCATCAACGTCTCTTCCGAAGCCGGGTCGATCGCCGCGACCCTCGATCCGGAAAACGACTATGCGCTGATGAAGGCGGGCTCGTACCGTTTGTCGAAGATGGCATTGAACGGCGTCACCGCGTTGCTTTCAAAGGCACTGAACGACACGTCCGTTACCGTACACGCCATGTGCCCGGGTTGGACGCAAACCGACATTGGTGGGCCGGATGCTCCCAATACGCCTGAGGATGCGGCAGACCTCGCGCTTGGCATTGCGACCGGCGGCGTCGACGCGCCGGATGGAAGTTTCCGCAACAGGCAGGGCGCGCTGCCATGGTGATGCGACCAGCCTTCAGGAGCCCGCAACAGAAGCAGACGGATATGAAGAGGATCACAAAATGACACGCTCCCCCGAAGCGACCGTGCGCGCGTATTATGCCAGCTTTCGCGAGGCCAACTGGCGCGACCTCATTCCCGACCTCTTCACGGAAGATGCGGTCTATCTGAACTTCGCCAGCGAGCAAATGTCACCCGAAACCAAACAGGCCATTCCCTGGGCCGGGACGTGGACCGGCATCGCCGAGATCATCGCCTTTCAGGAACTTCTGAATGCGAACTTTGAAGTTCGCGGCTTCGATGATCACACGTTCATTGTCGACGGCGACCAAGTGGCGGTTTTCGGCACACTCCGCTTTGTGGCTAAATCCACCGGGCACGCCGCCGATAGCGACTTCGCCATGCATGCCATGGTGCGCGAGGGAAAGATCGCATCCTATCACTTCTATGAGGACACCTTCGCGATCGCGAACGCCTTCCGAACGGCGGGCTCGTGGACGATCGACAATGGTAAACCGGGCGCGTCGCCACGGCTCGTTCCGGAGGCCAGCGCATGAGTATCGCGGGCACCACTGCCGTTATCACAGGTGCGTCTTCCGGCATCGGAGAGGCAATCAGCCGAAGGCTCGACCAAGAAGGCCTGAAGCTCCTGCTCGTCGCTCGGTCTGCAGAGAAACTGTCGGCCTTGGCAAGCGAGTTGAAGCACGCATCGACGCTCGCGCTCGATGTTACGGATGAAGATGCGGGAGAGCGAATACTGGCGCGGGTAGCCGAGGACTTCGGTCATGCGGACATCCTCGTCAACAGCGCCGGCATGATGGCAATCGGCAAGGTCGACGAGATCGACTTCGGCAAGGCGCGAGCCATGCTGCGGTTGAACACCGAAGCCACCATCATGGCGGCCCTCGTATTTGCAAAGAACTTCAAGACGCGGGGCGCGGGCACGATCATCAACATTTCGTCGGTGGCGGGCTACAAGCCGCAGGTCGGCATGGCGGCTTACAACGCTTCGAAATTCGCGGTCGAAGCGTTCACGGATGCTTTGCGCCTCGAACTGGTGGGAACCGGCGTGAAAGTCGGTGCCGTCGCGCCAGGCACCGTACAGACCGCGCTCTACGACGACTGGAACGAGGAAAACCGTGGCTACGTCTTTTCGGGCGGTTCTCTTGCACCTGAAGATGTCGCTGACGTCGTGCAGTACATGCTCGACCTACCAGCGAATGTCGAACTTGCACGCGTTCTTGTCGTCCCCCCGAACATGCCGGTCTGACCAGAGATGAGATGGCACGTCAATCTTCGAAAGAGAGCCCGGCGAGCCGATGGGCACCGATAGTTTGCTTTCGACCAAAACACGAGAAGGAGCAGGACTGATATGACTCAAAATTTGAGAACCAAGAACAATTGGAGCGGTATCGATGTTCGCACCTTCGGTCCCTACCGCGAGTCTCTCGCAGCCGAACTCGGACATCTTACGTGGCAGGACGCCGCGCTACGGAAAGAACTCGTCCAGAGCCCGAAGACCTACTTTGAGTTTACCGGCTTGCCGGAGCCGAAAGGCATAGATGTTCGGATCGTCGATAAGTCTCCCGACGAATTCATCTTCGTCGTCCCGCGCGTGCCGCCCGAGGCCGAGCTCTGGTATCGCTACGAACAGATTTCCGACTGGTGGATGCTGGCGCATGCCTTCTACTGGTGGATGCGCCGCGAGCATGGTGCGGCGGTCGATCCCTTTCTCGGCGCGCTCAATGTCCAGATCATCGGGCGCAGCTGGACCGATCCCGACTGGCGGGCGGCGCTGTTGTCCGATCCGCGCAAGACGCTGGAGAGCGAGATGGGGGGGACGTTCCACCCGGATCTCGACGTTCGTGCGATTGAAGAGACCGACGCCTACACGCTTGTCCTGCCGACCGATCCGGCCGACGAGCGAATTGCGGACGGCGGCAAACATCATGCGAGCCTTTTTTCGATAGCCCACACTTGGTGGCAGTGGCTCGTCTGGCCGCGGCTGATGCGCGACGTGGATGGCTCTGAAATCACGGGGATGGTCGGATGAGCCTCGATCTGAACCATGCCCTGCGAGCGATCGGGCAGATGCGCGCGGCTGGCCTTGCGGCATCGCTCGTACTGATCGTCGCCTGTTCCGGCGGGGTCTCCCAGGCGGAAACCGGTGCTCGTGCGGAGACGCTTGCCCGTTTTGAGCCGGGGACCTTTCTGGAGAACCTCGAGATCGCGCCGAATGGCGATGTGGTGTTCACCAATTACACTGCGAAGCGTTTGGAGATATGGCGACCGGACGAAGGCCTGCGGCCACCTATCGATCTGGGCGCTCACGCGATGAATGTCGTCGCCCGCGACACAGACTTCGTCGTTCTCGCGCATCGCAGGTCGATGGCGGACCCGACCGAAGAGGGTCTCGGCAACGTCCTGATGATCGTCACGCCCGATGGAGACGTTCTAGAAGCGATCGAAATTTCGCAGGCAGTAGCACTGAATGGCATGGCATTGTTGTCCGGCAGTGTCGTTCTTCTCGGCGATTCCGCGAGCGGCCGAATCTGGCGCGTCGATCTGCAATCGGGCGAAGCATCGATCTGGTTCGAGGACGCGGGGCTTGCGCCAAGCGATCCATCGGGCTTTGGGCTCAACGGCCTCCAAATATATAAAGGCGCGCTCTATCTCGCGAATTCCGCAAACGCGTCGCTCTATCGGCTCGGCATCGGTGAAGACGATGCGCCCTCCGGCGACCTCGAATTGGTCGCGAACTTACCCGCGATCGACGATTTCAAGCACGCCTCCGACGGACGTTTGTTCTTTGCGCCGCACACGGACGTCGTGCTGGTCCGCAATCGCGATGGCAGCGTGGAACCTGTCCTCGATCAGGATGTCAACGGCGCGACTGCCGTCGAACTGTCGCCGGATGGGCGCACGCTCTACGCCCTGGGCACGGGCGGGGTGTTCATCGGCGGCACAGGTGAGGCGACAC
This sequence comes from uncultured Paracoccaceae bacterium, assembly GCA_947503935.1. Taxonomy (GTDB): domain Bacteria; phylum Pseudomonadota; class Alphaproteobacteria; order Rhodobacterales; family Rhodobacteraceae; genus CANNFR01. Next base: position 6,347 of record CANNFR010000015.1, on the reverse strand, counting down.
TCGTTCGATTGCAATTCAACCGAAACGAAGAGGAGGCGGTGCAATGATTGTTGTGACAGGAGCTACAGGCGGTAACGGATCGGAAATCGTTCGTCTACTGGCCGAACGCGGTGCCGCAGTGCGCGGCATGGTACGCGATCCCGATCGGGCACGCGGACGGCTCCCTGATAGTGTCGAACTGGTTCGGGGCGACTTCGACGCGCCCGAAACGCTCGCGCCTGCGATGCGCGGCGCACGGACGCTGATGCTGATTTCTTCTGCCGATCCGGCGTTGCCCACTCGCGAGTTGGCAGCGGTCGAAGCCGCCAAGGCGGCAGGCATCAAGCGGATCGTCAAGTTCTCGGTCATTGCAGCTGATCAGGAGCCCACCTTCGGCTTCGGACATTGGCATCGACCGGTCGAGGATGCGATCCGCGCATCGGGCCTTGCCTGGACCTTCCTGAGACCAAACGTGTTCATGCAGAATCTGTTCTGGTTCACCGAACCGATAAAGTCGGACGGCGTATTCGGCCTCCCGGTGGGCGACGCGAATGTCAGCGTTATCGACACGCGAGATATCGCCGCCTGTGCGGCGGCCGTGTTGTCCGAAGACGGCCATGACGGTCAGGCCTATCTCTTGACTGGCCCGGAGGCCCTGTCGTTCCAGCAGCAAGCCGACGTTTTATCTAACGTTCTAGGTCGCTCGATACACCATGAAGATATTACGCCTGAAGAGCACAAGCGGCGACTGCTCTCCTTTGGACAGAGCGAAGCCTATGCCGACGCGGAGCTCGAACTCGACGCCGAGCTGAAGGCGGGAGAACTGGGCACAGTCAGCGACAGTGTGAAACGTTTGACCGGTCGTCCTGCACGATCATTCAGAGACTTCGCCGGGGATTTCGCGCAAGAATTCCAAACGGAGGTAGCATCATGAAGATTGCAGTTTTGGGCGCTGGCGGCGTCGGACGAGGCATTGGCGGCATACTTGCCGCAGCCGGACACGAGGTCGTCTATGGCGTGCGTGCACCGAAGAATGGCGAGATGTCGTTCGCTGATGCCGTATCGGATGCAGCTGTCGTACTTCTTGCGGTCCCGTACTCCGCAGCCGAGCCGGTCATCGCGGCGGCGGGCGATCTGACGGGCAAGGTTCTCATCGACGCAACCAACGCCGTCGACATGGGCGATGAGGGTCCGCGCATTGCTTTGAAGCCGGGCCAGTCTGCGGGTGAAATTATCGCTGGCTGGGCAAAGGCAGCCGATGTTTACAAGAGTTTCAATCAGGTGGGCGTCGAAGTGCTGGCGGAGCCAGACTCCTTCGGCGGAGTTAAGCCCTTCATGCTCATTGCCGGTCCCGATGGCGAAAGCCGCAGCATCGCCGAGCAAGTTGTCAGTGATGCTGGCTTCGACCCACAATACCTCGGCTCCATACGGCAATCCCACCTGCTTGAGGCCCTCGCCATGATCTGGATCAACCTTGCGGGGACTGGCCGGACTGGACGTGACTGGGCACTGGTCCGGCATCACATGGAAACGGACCGATGAGCGGCAGTGAGCCATCAAATGTTGAGAAGGTCCGGCATTTCTTCGAACTGCAATATGCTGGCAGAGCGGATGAAGGGTTCCGGCTTTACGGTCACGGCGACTTTCGCTTCGTTACGGGCTCAGCTGGGAACGATGAATTGCGCGCCGCAATCCCCTGGGCCGGATACGTCCATGAAGGTGAAGAAGGTTACGCCGAACTGTACAGCAAACTCTTCGGTGAGTTCGACGTTGAGGAATTCACCCCGCATTCCTTCGCCGAAGCGGGACAGCGGGTCTATGTCGAAGGGCATTTCCTGTTCCGTCATAAGCAGACAGGCAAGCTTGCCGACAGCGATTGGTGCGCCCGCTTCGATATGAAGGGTGGGCGGATTGCGGGCGGTCAGTTCTTCGAGAACACTTTCGCTGTAGCTGCAGCGCGGACCCCGTAGAATGCCTGGCGAAGCCGATCAAGCAAGTGCGGACGAAGCGTCGCCGGTCGGCACCGGGTCTCATACACCGACCGAATTAGAGCCTACGGAACGCGAGACGGGTTCAGCGCTCGCTCCGCTGCGCAACCGCCTCTTTTTGGCCCTCTTCATCGCCACCACGGTCTCGAATTTTGGAACCTGGGTTCAAGATGTCGGGCGTGCCTGGCTCATGACCGAACTTACGCCGAGCGCCACTCTTGTCGCACTCGTGCAATCTGCTGCGATGGCAGCAATGGCGCTCCTGGTTTTGCCCGCCGGAGTGATGGCGGACCTCTATGACCGGCGGCGGCTCCTGCTCGGCGCTCAGATCGCGATGCTGCTGGTCACGGTCGTGCTCGGCCTGGTGACGATATCGGGCGCGATGACGCCGACCCTTCTCTTGGGGCTGACCTTCGCGCTAGCGGCTGCTGCCGCATTTTCGCTGCCCACCTTTCAAGCCATGATTGCTGACATTGTCGGCGAGGATGATTTAACGCAGGCGCTCGTTCTCAACGGCATCTCCTTCAACCTCGCCCGCGCCGTTGGTCCAGCGCTCGGCGGCGTCCTGGTCGCTGCGATAGGTCCGGGCGCGGTTTTCCTGCTCAACGCGGTAAGCTTCGCTGGTGTCGTTGGCGTACTCTTCTTTGCGAAAGCTGCGAGCACGCAGGCTGCTCTGGGAGAACTCCAGATCGGCCGCGAACGGGCTTTGGCGGCGCTGCGTGCCGGTCTGCGCTATGCTCGCAACGCACCCAGCCTGCGTAGCCTGCTCGTGCGAACGGCCCTCTTTGCCGTTCCAGCGAGCGCGCTTTGGGCACTTTTGCCACTGGTCGCCCGGCGTGACCTGCAAGCTGGGCCTGAAGTGTATGGTTTGCTTCTGGCCGCTGTCGGGATCGGCTCACTCATCGCTGGTGTTGCGCTGGCGGCCATGCGTAAGCGGGCCGATGATGCGCATCTGGTCGGGATGGCTGGCGTATTCCTCGGCGCTGCGATTGGCCTCCTCGCACTCGCGCCTGCTTTAGCGGTTCCCGCCATGATCTTGGCTGGAATGGGCTGGATGATCTGCATGGCGCTGCTAACGGCGGGGGTGCAGGTCGCGGTTCCTGGTTGGATCAGAGGTCGCGCAACCTCTTTGTTCATGATGGTTTTCGCTGTCGGTATGGGCGCGGGAAGCCTGCTGTGGGGCGCCTTGGCCGATATTATCGACCTCACCGCAGCTCTTGTCTCGGCCGGCGTGTTGCAGCTTGTCGGAACCGCCGTAACGTTTGTGTGGCCCATGCCGAAAGCCAAAGCGCCGTCAAGCGCGACCCGAGCCGCCGTTTGGCCAGAACCCAACATCAATGCCGACATCGACCCGACTGACGGCCCGATCCTCGTGACAGTGCAATATGCTGTTCTGCAAGGCATGGAGGAGCGATTCCACGAAATCATATGCCGCATCGCAAGCACGCGCCGTGCCAGCGGGACAGTGACATGGGACTTGTTCGAACACGGCGGCGAGCCAAGGCGCTTCATGGAAGTGAACCTGGTGGCAACCTGGGACGACCACCTGCGACAACGCAACCGGCAGTCAGCCGAAGCGGTTGAGTTGGAGCAAATGCTTCGTGCGACCTTGCAAGAGGAGAGCGAACCGCGTGTGGTCCACTGGATCGGCGCAGGGCGGAAGAAGGCTCAACCGACGGCATCACGACCCACCGATCTACCGCACACTCTTATCGGCCCGACCACGATGGATGTCTGATGCATCGCGTGCGGCCGCCCGAAACTTTTTCGAAAGGAAATAGACCATGAAGACCTTGCCATTCGCAGCCCGCTTCGTCGGAACAGTCACATTGATCATGACGCTGGCCATTCCCGCATGGGCGTATGAGATCGAGCGGTTCCACGAGCCGGGACCCGGCAGTGTGAATACATGGATACTCGAAGGTGAGGATGGCGTCGTGTTGATAGATGGCCAGCGAACCATTCAAGCCGGCCAGGACTTGGCGGAGCGCATCGAGGCGACAGGCAAGCCGCTTCTCGCCATCCTCATCACTCATCCGCATCCAGACCATGTCGGAGGGATCCCATCTATACTGCAAGCCTTTCCCGACACCCCAGTCGTTGCGCTCCAAGCCACCGCCGATGAGATGCAAAGCGATAGCCTTGGGATGTTTGCCTTTGCGCGCCGCGTGAATGGCGACGCTTATCCAACACAGCTTGCCGCAGTCACTCGAGTGGTGGTCGATGGGGAGGTTCTACGCTTTGGAGATATTGCGCTCACGGTTGACGATATCGGAGCGGGCGAGTCCATCGCCATGACGATCTTCTACGATCAGCAGAACGGCGCAGTCTTCGTGGGTGACTTAACGGATAATGACAAGAAAGGCTTTCTGCTCGAGCAACGCACAACTCAGTGGCTCCGGCAACTGGATTACGTCACCCAGAAATATGGGCGCGATCAAACAATTGCGTACCCGGGTCACGGCGCCCAAGCTCCTCTCTCCAAACTGGCGGAAGAACAGGCTGTATGGATCACGGATATGCATGGCCTCGTTCGCGTTCGTATCGAAGATGGTGTATTTACGGATGAAGAAGCGACCGAAGTCGCCGAGGAGTTCGAATTGCTCCATCCCGGTCAGGAGCCTGTTGCGCCGATTCCTGATTTCATGCGTCTCAATGCTCAAGCTATCGCTGAAGAATTGCTGCGGGAAAGGTGAATGTCGTCTAAGTCTGGCTCCTACCAGTAGCTAGACCTAAGGAGCGGTGTTCTGAAAGCAATCACGCCTAGGACTCTGCAAACAGTATTCCCAAAATATTGGGCTTGGTTCGGTTTGGTTCGCGCGTTTGCGATGCCGCGGGAGCGGCAAAATTGCTCTTTGTCGAAAGTGGTATGGGCCCTGCACAATCAATTTGGCGAAATGACTTCGCGGAGCACAAAGCAGAGAACTCATGCCAATGCCTAGTCGTTGATCAATAGGAAGCCTCTAAAAAACGTCCCAAATTATGGTCCGAAGAACCGGCAGTCGACGGTGCGATTGCAATGGGTAAGATGACCTTAGATATTTCTGGCCGCCACGAACGCTGCGCCCAGCCAAACGGCCACGACTTGGCTCGTTGATCTAACGGAATTGATCCGTATTCTATAAAACTGAGTTTGAAATCTGGAGGAGACTTTTCCGAGCCGCATGTATGAAACGTCGCATGTGGCCAGATGTTCAAACAGCACAGTTGTCATGCTTTCTTACTGTTGCGGAAGCGGGCAGCTTTCACCGCGCTGCGGCTGCGCTTGATATTGGACAATCTGCGATCAGCCGCCGCATTCAGAAGCTTGAGGACACTTTGGGGGTTTCGCTCTTCGAGCGGCGTCCTTCAGGCGCTAGGCTAACTGTCGCTGGCGAGTGTTTTGCGCTTCGTGTCAGACTGATTATGGATGAGGTCAACTTTGCAGTCGATGCCGCGAGGTCAGCGGGCGTCGCCAAGAACGGTCATTTACAGATCGGCATCATCGCGTCGCTCTCGGCAGGCCCAATTCGGACGTTGCTGCAACGATTTCTCGACAGGCATCCGCAGGTGGAGATTTGTCTGCTGGAAACGGATCGTAGTGAGTTGATGACGATGCTAAGTCATCTTCGGATTGATCTGGTATGTGTTTCGGGAGAGCCCGACTATAATGACTTTGACAAATTGATCCTCGCAAAGGAACACGTGTTTCTGGCGGTTCCTAGTCATCATCCTTTAGCGATACAGCCCGCATTGGCGTGGTCCACATTATCGGACCAGCGTTTTATAGTTAGCGCCCGCGAGCCCGGCCCGGAAATTCATGACTACGTAATTCGCCGACTGAGCGATCTCGGGCGCTCGGTAAAAGTGAGACGGCATAGGCTAGGACGCGAGGGCATCATGAGCCTGGTTGGCCTTGGTCTTGGGGTCAGCTTGGTTACGGATCACTGGCGAGGTTTAACGTATCCGAACGTGACCTTTGTACCAATTCGTGATGAGGCCGATCATATCCCGTTTTCCTTGGTTTGGCGTCCCGAGAACGATAACCCGGCGCTTCGCCGGTTTATCTCTCTTGCTCGGATCGAGGCGAAACGGAACGGTGCTCTTTCCTGAGTTTGGCAAACCCGCGGTCTGTCTTCATGAAGCGCTCCAGCATCGGTGCGACCAGCTTAGCGGGCTCCAATCTCTCGCCGTTTTCAACCTCGAGGATCTCCGCATAAGCGGTCAGGTCGCGATGAACCTGCGCGGGCAATTCTATGGTCAGCTTCACAGGCTTGTCGTCCCGGATATTGCCAAGCTTCAGCTTTGTCATTGGGCGGCTCCTTGTGGCTCGAGAACCAGATCGCGCGTGACCATCACACGCACCGGAAATCCTGGACGGATCGTGAGTGTCGGTGGGAT
>CANNFR010000014.1 GCA_947503935.1 uncultured Paracoccaceae bacterium | reverse complement strand
GCCGGTGCCCCGAAGATCCGCTAAACAGCCTTAGACCTTCACGCGGGCTGTAGTTTCCACACAGCCTCGGCCCATAGTGCCCTTGCAGTGTGATTTCAGGACGGATTGTCCTAACACTTTTTCAACGCCAAAACTGGAGAGGAGCATGATCAGTGTCAGGAGACAAAAAACCAGAAATTAGGGTCTCGTATGCTGAAGTCACAAAGCCACTCGGCTCAAAGGACCTTTCGATTATCAAGGGAGCACTCAGTGAAAGGGGCGGATTTGACGGTCGAGTTATCAAAGAAGTCCTCACTCGTTTCAAAGTAGAAGATAAAGCATTGGAAAGACTGAAAACTCTGGTGATCCCCGTGCAAGCGACTGCTGATCTCAATGAGGATGATGCCTTGAATGCTTTTCTGCTTTGTTGTTTGACAAGTGCAGCACTTGGTGAAGAGGAACTCGGCACGATAAGAGGTTATGATCGCGACGAATTCTACACAACAATTCGTCGTCTTTACTTCTGCTTACGTAAGTCGATAAGTGCACGTCCAAAATAGACGATCATCATGAAAATTGACCGTCCAAATGGCCGCAATGTCCGCAGGTCAGACCTATTACTCAGAAGCGCCTACGGTTTGCCCAGGCGCACGCGGACAAGTTCGAAGCCAAAGATACCGTTCGATCCCCTTTGGCCTGACGTCACGTGAGATGCATTTGATCCGCAGGAGATCGTACAACCTTTTGTTCCGCTTATGCGGAACCGAGGTACTCGGCGCCGGTCGAAATCAGTCAGGCCAGCAGAAGATCGATGTCAGCTGACGCAAATCCGTAGCCCGCCATCATGGCGCGATGCGCCGGCGTGCCGATATACGCCGCCAGTACCGCGTCGACATCGGCTTTGAGCGCGTGATCGTCCTTCGCCATGGCAAAGGCCCCGAAGGCGGGGACTTGTTCAGCGGAGGGCACGGTCAGGCATTGCAGGCCAAGGCGCGGGGTCCGGTCGATGAACCCGGTATGGGCCATGGCGACGCTGGCATAGGCGTGGGCCTCGCCTGACGCGACCGCCTCGGCCGCCTCGGAATAGCTGTCGAAAACGCAAATGCGCGCGGCGGGCACGCCGTGGGACAGCGCGGTTTTGTGCTGCACCTGATCACGGATGACGGCCAGGCGGCACGTGGCGTGCCGCGCCACCGATGCGTATCCCGTCAGGCCAAGCGGGTTGCCCCTGGCCACCAACAGGCCGTCCGGCAAGGCCCAGACCGGGCGGCTGAAAAGCGCGATGTCAGACCTCTCAGGCGTGGCGAACATGCCCGTGGTCATCCGCCACGCACCACTTGCAAGGCCCGGCAGGAGTTCAGCGAAATCCGTCTCAACCGGCTCGAAGGGCGCAATGCCCATCTTGCCGAACACATAGCGGGCCAGATCGACATCGCATCCGGTGACGACCCCGCCGGCATCGCGATAGTTGAACGGTGGCTCGATAAGATAGGCGAATTTCATCGCGGCGCGTCAGGGCCAGGTCGCATAGCGGCGCTGGCGCAGTTCCAGAAGGCCGATACGGCTGATCAGGCGCGAGCGTTTGGCCGCCAGCAGCGCGCGGCGCGCGGGATCAGTGGTGGAGGTGGTGGCGATCTCGTGATTGATCCGGCGGATATCGCTGCGCAGATCGTCGATCTCAAGCTCAATCCGCCAGTAATTGCGCCCCCAATCATAGGCCGGATCCATCCGCGTCAGCTCGGCCGCGGTGCACCCCTCGCGGATCGACCCGCCTCGGCGCCCGACGCGGTAGGCCTTTTCCGGCGTGCAATAGAGGCGCAGGCCCTGCTCGCGGCCCCGAAGCCAGGCACGCTGATCGGGCGTCACGCCCACATCTGCGCAGGCGCGGGCATGGGCCTGGATGTGCTGTGGGCTCTTGCCCTCGGTGCCGTCGGCAAAGCCGATGCGCGCCCAATCGGCCGCCAGGCATTGGTCGTCGGTCAGCGTCTCGCATGAGGCCAGCGCCAGAAAGGCGATCAGGGCAAGACAGGGGCGGATCAAGGGCATCGGCGCGCGCTCCGAAGGCTGCGAGGTCACCAGCATCGCGCGGGATGGCGCGGCGATCAACCCCCCAGAGGGGTCTTGCGGGGTCTTGCGGGGGCGTGTGGCGGGCGCTAGGCAGAAGCGCCCGCATTCTGTCCGGAGACAGCCGATGAAGATCGCCCATCGCCAGATTGGCCCCGCGCACCCGCCCCTGGTGATCGCCGAGATCGGCATCAATCATGGCGGCGACCTGGCCGTGGCGAAAGAAATGGTGCGTCTGGCCGCGCTCTCTGGCTGCGAGATGGTCAAGCACCAGACCCATATCGTTGAAGACGAGATGACCGACGAGGCCAAGCAGATCTTCCCGCCCAATGCCGATGTCTCGATCTGGGAGGTGATGGAGCAATGCGCGCTGGGGCGTGAGGATGAGGCCGAGTTGAAACGCTATGCCGAAAGCCTGGGGATGATCTGGATCTCGACCCCGTTCAGCCGCGCCGCCTGCGATTTCCTCGAAACGCTCGACGTGCCCGCCTACAAGATCGGCTCGGGCGAGGCCGATAACCTGCCGCTGATCCGGCACATCGCATCGAAGGGCAAGCCGGTCATCATGTCGACCGGCATGCAGAGCATCAAGACGCTGCAAGCCTCGGTCGTCATTCTGGACGCGGCGGGCATCGAATACGCGCTATTGGAATGCACCAACCTCTACCCCAGCCCGCCCGAGATCGTCTCGCTGCAAGGCGTGACCGAGTTGCGCAAGGCGTTCCCGAAAGCCGTCGTGGGGTTCTCGGACCATTCGATCGGGCCCGAGATGGCGCTGGCCTCGGTCGCGCTTGGGGCCTGCATTCTGGAACGGCATTATACCGATACGCGTTACCGCAAGGGGCCCGACATCATCAACTCGATGGACCCGGCCGAACTGCGCTTCCTGATCGACCGCAGCCGCGAAATCCACACCGCGCTCAACAACCCCAAGGAACGCACCGGCCCTGAGGAAGACGTCTACCGCTTCGCCCGCGCCAGCGTCGTCGCCGACCGCGACCTGCCCGAGGGCCACGTGATCGCCGAGGCCGATATCTGGGCCCGCCGCCCCGGCTCGGGCGAGATCCCGGGCTACGATTTCGACAAGGTCGTGGGCAAGACGCTGACCCGGGCCGTCACGCGCAACGAGCAGCTGAGATGGAGCGATCTGGCGTGACGCTGACGCGGGCCGATATCGGCACCTGGCTGATCAACCTGGAACGAGCCGAGACCCGGCGCGCGGCCATGCTGCCGCGGATGGAGGCCTTGGGCATTCCCTACAAACTGTTCGCGGCGGTCGATGGCCGGGCCGAGGCCGAGGCGCTGGAACGCGACGTCGATCGCGCCGCCTATGAGCGCAACACCGGCGGCATCCTCCTGCCGGGCAAGATGGGGTGCTACCACTCGCATCTGCGCGTCTGGCGAGAGCTTGTGGCCTCTGACCATCCCGTGGCCCTGATCCTGGAAGACGACGTGGTCTTTCACGATGATTTTCTGGACAGCGTCGATGCCGCCCTGTCGGTGGCCGATCATTGGGACGCGGTCCGCTTCAACGCGATCCGCGCGAAAATCCCAGTCACGCAAGGCACCGTCGGGCCCTATCGGCTGAACGCCTATATCGGCCCCTTCACCGGCAATGGCGCCTATCTGATCAAGCGCGAGGTCGCCCAGCGCCTCTTGCCCCGCCTTCTGCCGATGACCCGGCCATTCGATCACGAACTGAACCGATTTTTTCTGCACGAATATCGCCAGCGGGGCCTAGAACCCTGGTCGAGCCATGTCGATGACGAAGGCGAAAGCACCATCACCGGCACGCAATTCGGCGATGTCCGCAAGTTTCCCAAACACAAACGGCTGCCCTTCTACCGGCTGAAGGCGGGCAATTACCTGCGCCGCTTCGCTTATCTCAGACGCACCGGCGCCTGGCCCGGCAGCACCGCGCCCTTGGAGACCCCCGAAGAAACGCGATGACCAGAGTGATATTCAAGCATATTCGCGCCTCGGCCAATCTGGGCGATACATGGTGCAGCCCCTATGATCACCTGCCGGGCTTGTCCGAACGCTGGACGACCAGCGTGCACGACCTGAAGGAACCGACACCGCCCTGCGACGCGGTGATCTATGGCGGCGGCAAGATCATGGGTGGTCTGGCAGAGACTTTCGGGCCACATGATCTGGCCGCCCGTCACCGCATTGCCTGGGGCGTCAGTACGGTTCAGAAATTCCCCTGGTCTCCCCGCTATGCGCGCGCCTACCGGCAATTGACACTGGTGGGAACGCGCGATTGGGACGACCGGCGATTTGCGTTTGCCCCCTGCGCCACCTGCATGGCCTCTGATTTCGATGCGCCGACACCGCCGGAACATGAGGTGGTGGCCTACCTGCATCATTGGCGCGCGCCCAAGATGGGGCTGACGATCCCCGATGATATTCCGGTGCAAGACAATCGCTACGGCGATTTTTCGCAAACGATCGCGTTCATTGCCAGCGGTGAAACCGTCGTAACGAACTCGTACCACGGCACGTACTGGGCGCTGCTTCTCGGCCGCAAGGTGCTCTGCATCCCGTTTTCGAACAAATTTCACAGCTTTCGTGTAGCGCCGGGCTATGCCAAGCCATCAAACTGGCGCCAGAAGCTTGCCCTAGCGCGGGCCAGCGATGAAATGCTGGCGCTCTGCCGGGCCGCGACCGAAGATTTTGCAACGCAAGTGACCGATCTGGTCGATCGCGTATAAAGACCAGAACGAAAGCGAGGGGCATTTTGGGCGAAGCAAACGTCATCTGCATCAAATGGGGATCCGCGTTCGGCCCCGAATATGTCAACCGGCTCCGTGCCGGTGTGCGCCGCAATATCACGGGCGATCTGCGGTTTTTCTGCATCACCGACGATCGGGCCGGTATCGACCCCGAAGTCGAGGTAATCGACCTGACGCCCGAGCCGTTTCAGGCCGAACTTGAGGCAGGCCGTATTGCGGCGGCGCGCAGCGGGCCGATCCAGAAGATCACGCTGCGCCGGCCAGGGCTGATCCCCGATCTGCGAGGGCCTCTTCTTTCACTCGACCTCGATGTAGTGGTGACGGGCCCACTGGACGATCTGATAGCCTATGCGCCGGGCAAGGTCTGCATGCGCAAGGTCTGGGGCAAGCCGTCGCGCTATGCCGGCTTGGGCAACAGCTCGGCCGTGCGATACGATCCCACGTTGCACAGCTATCTCTATGAACGCATGGCCGCGAACCCCGAGGAAGAGATCATCAGAAATTCCGGCTCCGAGCAGAGCTATCTGTCCTGGGCCGCCCATGAGGCGGGCGATTTTGAACCTTTTCCGGATGCCTGGATTGCCAGTTTCAAATATGATTGCCGCCCAATGCGACCCTTGAACCTCTTCGTCGAACCCCACCTGCCGGACGACGCCCGGATCGTGTGTTTTCACGGCCGCCCCAAGATGTCGGAGGCCGTCGACGGCTATCGCAGCGATCCCTTGCACAGCACCCGCCCCTGCTCATGGCTGCGCAAGAACTGGATCGGCCCCGAATGACCCGCTCCCTCCTCTTCGTCACAGGAACGCGCGCCGATTTCGGCAAGCTCGAGCCCTTGGCCACCGCCGCCCGCGATGCCGGTTTCAAGGTGGGCTTCTGGGTCACCGGCATGCATATGCAGGACCGCTACGGCCTGACCAAGATTGAAGTGCACCGGGTGCCGGGCGTCGAGGTCTTCGAATACCTTAACCAGCGCGCGGGCGATCCGCAGGACATGGTGCTGGCCAAGACCGTTCTGGGCTTCTCCGACTTTCTGGCCGAACACCGCCCCGATCTGGTGGTGGTCCACGGCGACCGGGTCGAGGCGCTGGCGGCCAGCCTGGTGGCGGCCACGAACTACGTCCGCTCGGCCCATATCGAGGGCGGCGAGGTCTCGGGCACGATCGATGAGGTCTTCCGCCACTGCAACACCAAGCTTGCCACGCATCACTTCGTCTCGTCCGATGCGGCGCGCGCGCGGGTCATGGCGATGGGCGAGGATGAGGGCGCGGTGCATGTCATCGGCTCGCCCGAGTTGGACGTGCACGGCGCGCCCTCGGGCGTCGATCTGGCCGAGGTGAAGGCGCGTTACGCGATCCCCTTCGACGATTACGGCATCGCCACCTTCCACCCCGTCACCTCCGAGGCCGAGACGATGGGCGCCCAGGCCGAGGCGCTCTTCGGCGCGCTGGAGGCCTCGGGGCGGCGTTTCGTGGTGATCCTGCCCAATAACGATCCGGGCTCCGAGGCGATCTTTCAGGTGATCGACCGTCTGCCCGAAGACCGATTCCGCCGCATCCCCTCGATGCGGTTCGCGCATTTCTCCGAACTCATGCGCAATGCCGCCGTCATGGTCGGCAATTCCTCGGCCGGCGTGCGCGAGGCCCCCTGGCTGGGCCTGCCCTCGCTCGATGTCGGCACCCGGCAGACCAACCGCGCAGCCGCCCCCTCGGTGCATTTCGCCAAGGCCGCGGATAACACCGCGATCGCTGCCTTCCTCGCCCAGGAATGGGGCAAGCGCTATCCCCGCCATGACGGCTTCGGCGCGGGCCGCTCCTCGGACCGCTTCGTCGAAGTCCTGCAGGACCAGGTATTCTGGAACCGCCCGCTGCAAAAGGCCTTCCGCGATCTTGGCTGAGAAAACGCCGCGGTTTTCGCCAGAAGAAATGGCGCTTCACGGCGCCAGACGCCGGGGACAATAGTTGATCAAGAGTTTTTGGCCATTGCTTTGCGAAACAGAATGGCGAGGATGGCCTGCACCGACGGGGGCAAAAAGATGCGAAGTATTCTTACGATAGCCTTAATTTCCAGTATGGGCGCTGCGGACGCTTGCCCAGAAGCAAAAAATCTCGAGACGGGTATCAGGATAGATTGGAAAACAGGCGCTCACTCTATCCATACGATGGATCGGGCGGGGATCGTGATCGTCGAAGAATACGGCATTGACGGAAACCGCTATCGCACCCGTCATTATGTACAGCATGTACTTGAGGCGAAGTGGATTGACTATAGCGAAAACGGTACGAAAATTGAACATACTGCCGATTTCTCGTACCAATTTGATAGCCCATTGGCAGTTGGAGAAGACTCAAGCACGCGCGGCATCCAATACGAAAAGACTCAAGATGGTGAAGAATACAAGACGGATTACAATATAGGCTTCTCCCCGGCCAAGCACATTGCCATCGGCGGATGTGGATATAGCTATTTGGAAGTCAAGAAAGAATACCTCTGGCCTGACCATCAAGATGAAGAAACTATAATCTATCTCATCGAACTAGGCCTTCTCATTGAAATTGATCCAATACCATATAATCTGCAAATCTTGGAGGATGGTCGTATTACGCCGCTTTGAAATGGTTCAATATACTCAATCGCCCACTTTTGAATTCTGGGCACTTTCAGCCAAAGAAGCTCTGTTGCAGCACGCGGCGCAAAGGTCCGCTCTTGACCTTTGGTCTGGCACAGGGTTTCGATCCCCGACAAAATGGGCAAGCCGCCCCGAATGAAAGTCCCATGCCGTCCTCGTCATCCCATCCCCACGCCGGCCTCGCGCTCCGCGCCTATCTGGCCCTGACAGTCCTCGGCGCGCCCTTTGCCACGCGCCACCTGCGCGGCAGGCTCGCGCGCGGCAAGGAAGACCCCGGGCGCTGGCATGAAAAGCGCGGCCTCGCCTCGGCCGCGCGCCCAGAAGGGCCGCTTGTCTGGCTGCATGCGGTGGGCGTGGGCGAGGTACTGGCCCTGCCCGGCCTGGCCTCGGCCTTGCAGGCGGAACGCCCCGAACTAAACGTCCTCATCACCTCGTCATCGCGCACATCGGCCGACGCCCTCGCCCCGAACCTGCCCCCCGGCGTGATCCACCAATTCCTGCCGCTGGACATCCCGCGCTGGCGGCGGCGCTTCCTCGACCATTGGCGCCCCGATCTGTCGGTCTGGGCCGAGCGTGACCTCTGGCCGGGCTTCCTCCATGACCTCGGCCGGCGCGGCGTGCCGCTGGCCCTGGTCAATGGCCGGATGGATGCCAAATCCGCAGACGGCAAGGCCCGCGCGAAGGGCCTCTTCGCCGATCTCTACAACCGCTTCGACCTGATCGAAACCCAAGATCAAACCACCGCCCGGCATATCGCGGATTTCGGTGTGCCCGAGGCACGGATCGCCGTGACCGGATCGCTGAAAACCGCCGCCGCCCCCTTGGCCGACCACCCCAACCGCCACGCCGTTCAGGCCGCTCTGGCCGGACGCCGGCTCTGGCTCGCCGCCTCGACCCACCCTGGGGATGAGCCGACGCTGGCCGCCGCGCACCGCCTGCTTCTCGACCAGGACCCGGACGCCTGCCTGATCCTCGCCCCCCGCAACCCGGCCGAGGCCGAGGCCGCCCGACGCGGGCTTCAGCATCACGGCCTCGACGCGGAAATCCTGCCTGACACCAACCTGCCGCCCCGCCCCGCCCAGGCCTATATCGTCGCCCGCATCGGCCAGCTGGGCCTCTGGTATCGCCTCGCCGACACCGCCTTCATCGGCGGGTCGCTGGCCGAAATCGGCGGCCACAACCCGTGGGAGCCCGCCCGCCTGGATTGCGCCATCCTGCACGGGCCGCATATCTGGAACTTCGCAGAAGACTACGCCACCCTCCACGCCGAAAAGGCCGCCCGTCAGATCACCAGCGCGGAAGACATCGCCACAGCCCTCACCGATCCCGCCACCGCCGGAATGCGCTCCCGCGCCGCGGCCCTCGCAGAACGGAACGCGGCTCTCCCGGTCCAAATGGCCAGGCGTCTTCTCGCGCTGATGGACAGCCTATGAAAACCGCTCCCTTCATTCTGTCACAAATACCTTCGGGGGTGCGGGGGCAGACAGCCCCCGCTCTGCCCCTACAGCAGGTGCACCGATGACACGGCGCCTCCGCCTCGCCCTGATCCTCTACCGCGCGCTCTGGTGGCTCGCCCTGCCCGTCGCGCTGGCCTATCTTCGCCGCCGCGCGCGCCGCGACCCGGCCTATGGCCAGCATATCGACGAACGCTGGGGCCATGGCCCGACGCTGCAACACGCGGTCTGGGTCCACGCCGTCAGCCTCGGCGAAATGCGCTCGGCCGTGCCGTTGGTGCGCGCGCTGCTCGACCGGGGCGAGCACGTGGTCACCACGCACCTGACCCCTGCCGGGCGCCGGGCGTCCGAGGCGGCCTTCGCGCCCGAGATCGCGCAAGGCCGCCTCGTCGCGCGCTATCTGCCGTTTGAGACCGGCCGCGCCTATCGCCACTTCCTGCGCGCCACGAAACCCAAGCTGGCCCTGTCGCTCGAGGTGGAAATCTGGCCCGTGATGATCGCCGAGGCCGCGCGCGCCAAGGTGCCGCTCTATCTGGTCAATTCCCAGGTGCCAGGGCGTAGCTATCCCCGCGCGCGCCGCCTGGCGCGGTTGATCGGCCACCCCGTCGCGGGTGTCGCAGGCATCTTCGCCAAGTCCGACCGCCACGCAGACCGCTTCCGCACGCTCGGCGCGCCCAATGTGCATATGGCGGGCGAATTGCGCTTCGATCAGCCGATCCCCGCGCCGCTGATCGACGCGGCCGCGCGTCTGAAACCGCAGCTGACCCGTCCTGTCATCGCAGTGACCAGCGTGGTCGAGGGCGAGGACCAGGCCTATCTGCAGGTCTATCGCGCGGTCCAAACCGCCTTCCAGAGCCATGGTGCCACGCCGCCCCTCTTCCTCCACATCCCCCGCGCGCCGGAGCGCTTCACCGCCGCGGGCGACTTTCTCGAGGCCGAGGGCCAGAGACTGCTGCGCCGCTCGGGCCTGTTCGACGCGGGCCTTGCCACCTCCGACACCGCCCGACTGAACGACACCGACATCCTTCTGGGCGATTCCATGGGCGAGATGTATTTCTACCTTGCCCTCGCCGATCTGGCGGTCGTGGGCGGGGGGTTCCTGCCCTCCGGCGCGCATAACGTGATCGAACCGCTGGCCCTGCAAAAACCGGTGCTGACCGGCCCGCATATCTGGACGATAGAGTATCCGGGTCAGGAGGCTCTGGAGGCCGGTGTCCTGACCCTCTGCCCGACGCCCGAGGCCTTGGCCAAAGAGATCCTGCAGCTTCTGGCCGACCCGGGCGCCCTCGCCGATATCTCTCGAAAGGCCGAGGCCTTCATGGCCGCTCATTCCGGTGCGACGGCCCACATGATGTCCGCCCTGACCCCGCTTTTGAACAGTCGCTGACCGCAGAAGGCGATTGGGGCATCGATCGGCCGCGATATGGTCAAATGGCCAGCGCGGGACGGGGACAAAGAAAGATCAGCGCAGCCGCGCCTCGGTCTCTGCATCGAACGCCATGACATCTTCAGGAGCAAAGCTGAGGCCAACCTCCGTGCCCCCAGGCACCGGGCGATCCTCACGCGCCTCGACGATCATCTTCTCGCCCGACGCCGCGGCGAGGTAAACGTACGAGACGCCCCCCAACGCCTCGGTATGTTCGACGCGATGGGTGGTGCCGGCGGGGTCGATCGTCAGATGCTGGGGCCGGATGCCAAGGGTCACGCCACCCGATGCCGACAGGGCCACGCCAAGAGGTACCGGATCGGCCGAAAGCCCCGGCGCACTGACCGCGCCCCCCTCAACCTTGCCTTCGGCAAAATTCATCGCCGGGCTGCCGATGAAGCCCGCCACGAACTTGTTGGCCGGATCATGATAAAGGTCCAAAGGCGCGCCCACCTGTTCGATCCGGCCCGCGCGCAGGACCACGATCTTGTCGGCCAGCGTCATCGCCTCGACCTGATCGTGGGTCACATAGATCATCGTAGCGCCGATCTCGCGGTGCAGGCGCGCGATCTCGACCCGCATTTCAACGCGCAGCTCGGCATCGAGGTTCGACAAAGGCTCGTCGAACAAAAACACCTCGGGCCCCCGCACGATGGCGCGCCCGATCGCCACACGCTGCCGCTGGCCCCCGGACAAGGCCTTGGGCTTGCGCTTCAACAGCGGATCCAACTGCAGGATGCGTGACGCCTCAGCCACCTTCTTGTCGATCTCGGCCCTGGGATGGCCGTTCATCTTCAGGCCGAACCCCATGTTTTCCGCCACTGTCATATGCGGATAAAGCGCATAGGTCTGAAACACCATCGCCACACCCCGGTCCGACGGATCGGCGCGGGTCACGTCGCGCTGGCCGATGCGGATCGTGCCCTCAGTCGTCTCCTCCAGCCCTGCCACCATACGCAGAAGCGTGGACTTGCCGCAGCCCGAGGGGCCGACGAACACGCAGAACTCGCCATCGGCAATCTCCAGATCAACGCCGTGGATCACCTGCACCTCGCCATAGCGTTTCACCACGCGCTCAAGTGTGACTCCGGTCATGTCATTCCCCCGCCTGTCTCATTCCCTCTGGAAAGCGCCAGCTTTCCAGCTCGGCCGCGATGGCCTCGGCTGTCTGTCGTATCCTGGGCACCAGCGCCTCAAGCCCGGCCAGGCTGCTGCGCCCGGTCGTGCCGGTCACCGAAAGCGCGCCCAGCACCCGCCCGCCCGCCGACAGGATCGGCAACGCCACGCAGATGATGCCGGGCTCATGCTCTTCGCGGTCGAAGGCATGGCCCCGCTTCGCGACCTGGCCCAGCTCGGCGCGCAACGCGGCCTCATCGGCCAATGTCTGCGGCGTGAAGCGATGGAACGATTGCTGCGGCAGGATGCGCTGCAACTGCGCCTCAGGCAAAAAGGCCAGCATCGCCTTGCCGACCCCGGTGCAATAGGCCGGGCCCACCTTGCCCGCCTGGCTGTACATCTCAATCGGCTCGCGGGCATTGCGCTTGTCGACGTAAAGAACCTGCGCATTGTCCAACTGTGCCAGATGCACCGTCTCGCCCACATCCCGGCTCAGCACATCGATATGCGGCCGCGCGATGGGCGCCAGCGAGGATTGGCGCCAGGCCGCATGGGCCAGCCGCACCAGACGCACGCCCAACGCGTAGGTGCCGCGCTCATCATCAAAGGCCAGCATCCCCTGATTGGTCAACGTCTGGACAAAGCGGTAAAGCGTGGCCTTGGGATACCGGCTTTGCGCCAGCAACTCGGAAAAGCGCACCGGCCGCCCGAAAGCGGCCACCTGATCCAGCACCTCAAGCGCTTTGCCCACGGTGCCGTCGCCATCCCGGCCTGACGCCATCTGTCTCCTCCCGTCTTCGGGGCCTCTTGGGGGGCCTTCATGCCGAAGAATCTGTTGACAAGCATAGGCGAGTCGACGTTAAGATTTCAATATACAAAACTGAGTTTCGAATAATGGAACCAACCCGGGAGGATACCATGCGTTCCACTTTCAAGGCGTCGTTTGCGGCGCTGGCGACTTCTGCGCTGATGGCAGGCTCTGCCCTGGCGGCCGGTCATGGCGAGGCCCTGACAGGCGATCTGCGGATCTTCCTCGACACGTCGAACCCCGCCCCGCGGGCCACGATGGAAGACATGATCGCGCGTTTCAACGAGATGCACCCCGATCTGAACATCGAGACCACGGTGATCGACCGGGAAGCCTACAAAACCCAGATCCGCAACTTCCTGACCGCGAATTCGCCCGATGTGGCCACGTGGTACGCCGCCAACCGCATGCGTCCTTACGTTGAGGCAGGCCTCTTCGAGGATGTCTCCGACCTCTGGGCCGAACCCGAGATCGCCGAGAACCTGGCCTCGACCAAGGGTGCTATGACCATCGACGACAAGCAATGGGGCGTGCCCTATACCTACTACCAGTGGGGCGTCTATTACCGCGAGGACATCTTCAACGAACTTGGCCTGAGAGAACCCACGACCTGGGAAGAGGAAAAGGCCAATTGTCAGGCCATCATCGAGTCCGGCCGCAAGTGCTACACCATCGGCACCAAGTTCCTGTGGACGGCCGGCGGCTGGTTCGACTACCTCAACATGCGCACCAACGGCTTTGACTTCCACATGGCGCTGACCCAGGGCGAGGTGGAATGGACCGATGACCGCGTCCGCCAGACCTTCGCCAATTGGCGCGAGCTGATCGACATGGGCGCCTTCATCGACAATCACCAGACCTATAGCTGGCAGGAGGCGCTGCCCTTCATGGTCAATGGCGAGGCCACCGCCTACCTGATGGGCAACTTCGCCGTAGCACCGATGCGCGAAGCGGGCCTCAGCGATGACCAGATCGGGTTCTACCAGTTCCCGGTGATCAACCCCGATGTCGAATTGTCCGAAGACGCGCCGACCGACACGTTCCACATCCCGGCCAATGCGTCGAACAAGGAAGCCGCCCGCGAATTCCTGCGCTTCGTGGTTTCGGCCGAGAACCAGACGATCATCAACAATGGCGAAAATCTGGGCCAGTTGCCGGTGAACGCCTCGGCCTCGGTCGACGATGACAAGTTCCTCAATGAGGGGTTTGAGATGCTCTCGTCGAACTCACCCGGCGGCGTGGCGCAATTCTTCGACCGCGACGCCCCGGCCGAGATGGCCTCAGAGGCCATGCAGGGCTTCCAGGAGTTCATGGTGATCCCCGACAACCTTGATGACATCCTGCAGCGCCTCGAAGCCGCGCGTCAGCGCATCTATTGAGGGGTTCGGTGGGGTAGAACCCCACCCTACGCCCGAATTCCCGGGCAAGGCGGGGGCCACCCTGCCTTGCCCACCCCGGCCCATCCGCAAACCGCATTTTCCGGTTTTCGCATGCGCCGTGCGCGACCCCCGCTGACGAGGCCCGCCATGACCCAAGCCGCCCTGCCCGACACCCATGCCGCATCCGGCGGCGGACGATCATGGTATCGCCGGAACGAGATCGCCATCACGCCGTGGCTGTTCCTCGCCCCCGGGGTGCTGTTCTTCTGCTTTTACGTGATCTTCCCGATCTTTCAGTCCTTCAACCTGTCGCTGTACGCATGGGACGGTCTGGGCGAGGCGGAATATGTGGGCCTGCGCAATTACGGCGAATTGGTCAATGACCGCGCGTTTGAGGTCTCTCTCTGGAACAACCTGAAATGGCTGCTCCTCTACCTCCTGGCGATCCCGGCGGGCCTTTTCATCGCACTTTTCCTGAACCAGACCGTCACCAGCATCCGGCTCTACAAGTCGCTCTTCTTCTTTCCCTTCGTGATCTCCCAGGTTGTCGTGGGCCTGGTCTTCACCTGGTTCTACGACCCCACTTTCGGGCTTTTGAACACCATTCTCGGCTGGGTCGGGCTTGGGCCCATCAACGTGCTGGGCGACCCGACGCTGGTGACCTACGGCATCATCGCCGCTGGCCTCTGGCCGCAGACGGCCTATTGCATGATCCTCTACCTGACGGGCCTGAACGCGGTTGACCCCGAGCAGGTCGAGGCTGCGCGGCTGGACGGCGCCAAGGGCTGGCGGATGCTCTGGTACGTGATCGTGCCGCAGCTGAAACCGGCCACCTTCATCGCCTTCGTCGTCACCATCATCGGCGCGCTCCGCTCGTTCGACCTGATCTCGATCATGACCAATGGCGGCCCCTTCGGCACCAGCCGGGTCCTGTCGTTCTACATGTTCGAAAAGGCGCTGTCGGAATACGGCTTCCGCATGGGGTACGGCGCGGCGATTGCCGTGGTGTTGTTCCTGATCATGCTGGTCTTCATCGCCTATTTCCTCTGGTCCATGTGGCGCGAGGAGAAGGTGAGATGAGCGTCACACGGCAACAGGCCGATCAGATCTGCGGCGCCCTGCCCGGCGCCACTTTGGCCCACCCGCCCGAGCTGGTCAGCTGGAAGGTCGGCGGCAAGATGTTCGCCTGTTTCGGCGGCGACGGCGATAGGGACGGCGTCTCGGTCAAGACCGCTGACGCCGACACTGCCGCGATGCTGATCGAGGCGGGTGCCGCCGTGCGGGCGCCCTACTTCCACAAAAGCTGGGTGCGGCTGCCGTTCGACGCCACCGATACGGCCGACCTGACGCACCGCGTTGCCGTGTCCTACGACATCGTCCGCAAGTCGCTGCCGAAAGCCAAACGCGATGCGCTGCCCGCGCGGAAGGAGGGTTAGACGATGTTCCCCACCCCGATCCAGAAACGCTCGCAAGCCGCTCAGCTGACCTATCAGAGCTTCCTGCCCATCGCCCTCATCCTCTGGCTTCTGCCGCTGATCGCCGTCGCCGTCTTCTCGATCAAGCCCGACAGCGATTTCACCACCGGCAATTACTGGGGCTGGCCCTCGTCCTTCGAGGGGTTCGCCAATTACGGCAAGGTCTTTTTTGAAAGCGATATGCCGCGCTACATGCTGAACTCGGTCTTCATCACCGTGCCTACGGTGATCGGCGCGGTGGCTTTGTCCTGCATGGCGGGCTTCGCGCTTGGCATCTACAAGTTCAAATCGAACATTTGGATCTTCTTCATGTTCGTGGCAGGCAATTTCGTGCCCTTCCAGATCCTGATGATCCCGGTGCGCGACCTGACGCTGGATATGGGGCTCTACAACACCATCCCGGGCCTCGTCCTCTTCCACATCGCGTTCCAGACGGGCTTCTGCACGCTTTTCATGCGCAACTTCATCCGCCAGTTGCCGTTCGAGCTGATCGAGGCCGCCCGCGTCGAAGGCGTCGCCGAATGGCGCATCTTCTGGTTCGTCGTCCTGCCCCTGATGAAACCCGCCATCGCCGCGCTGGCGGTCCTGATCTTCACCTTCATCTGGAACGATTATTTCTGGGCCGTCGTCCTGACCCAGGGCGTGGAAAGCCAGCCCGTGACCGCCGGCATCACGTCCTTCAACGCACAATACCGCGCGGCCTACCACCTGATGAGTGCAGGCAGCATTGTCGCCGCCCTTCCCCCCGTCATCATGTTCTTCGCGATGCAAAAACACTTCATCGCGGGCCTCACCCTTGGAGCCGTGAAATGAGCGTGCACCCCCTCCTCCGGTCCGCTTGCGGACCGGTTCGCGCCCGACCCGCCCCCCAGGGCGGGCGCGAACCTCTGTCTCAGCCGGGCTTGGCGTCAGTGATATCACCACCGGCCCCTTCGCACATTGCGCCCGCCACATCTTCAACCCGTCGGCACTCGAAAGGCCCGTGACATGACCAAGATCGCCTTTATCGGAGCCGGATCGACCATCTTCATGAAAAACATCGTGGGCGATGTGCTGCATCATCCGGCGCTGGCCGATGCCCATATCGCGCTGATGGATATCGACACCACGCGCCTCGCCGAATCCGAGATCGTGGCGAAAAAGCTCATCGCCGCGCTTGGCGTGCCCGCGACGGTCGAGACCACGACCGACCGCACCCGCGCCCTCGACGGCGCCGATTTCGTCGTCGTCGCCTTCCAGATCGGCGGCTACAAACCCTGCACCCTCACCGATTTCGACGTGCCCAAACGCTACGGCCTGCGCCAGACCATCGCCGACACGCTGGGCGTCGGCGGCATCATGCGGGGGCTCCGCACCGTCCCCCATCTCTGGGCCGTGGCCGAGGATATGGCCCGCCTCTGCCCCGATGCGATCATGCTGCAATACGTCAACCCGATGGCGATCAACACCTGGGCACTGACCGCCCGCTACCCGCATGTGAAACAAGTCGGCCTCTGCCACTCGGTCCAGGGCACGGCCGAGGAACTCGCCCATGACCTGCGGCTGGACCCCCGGACGCTGCGCTACCGCGCGGGCGGCATCAACCACATGGCGTTCTATCTGGAATTCCAGGATGCCGAGGGCCGCGACCTCTACCCGCTGCTCCACCAAGGCTATGCCGAGGGCCGCTTCCCCACCCGCACCGGCGCCAATGCCCGCTGTCCCAACAAGGTTCGCTACGAGGTGATGAAGCATTTCGGCTATTTCGTCACCGAAAGCTCGGAACACTTCGCCGAATACGTGCCCTGGTTCATCAAGTCCCACCGCCCCGACCTGATCGACCAATTCGGCATTCCGCTCGACGAATACCCCACCCGTTGCGAGGAACAAATCGCCGACTGGACCGCCCAAAAAGACCGCTTTGCAACAGCCGAGAATATCGAGGTCGTGAAATCCCACGAATACGCCGCCACCATCATGAACGCGGTCGCCACCAACATCCCCGCCGTGATCTACGGCAATGTGGCGAACCACGGCCTGATCCCGCAGCTGCCAGAAGGCTGCGCGGTTGAGGTGCCCTGCCTCGTCGACGCGCAAGGCATTCAGCCCACCCCCGTCACCGACATTCCGTCGCACCTGACAGCGCTCATGCGCACCAACGTCAACGTGCAGGAGCTGATTGTCCAGGCGCTCCTGACCGAGACCCGCGAGCATATCTACCACGCCGCCATGCTCGACCCCCACACGGCGGCCGAGCTTGACCTGAACCAGATCCGCGCCCTGATGGATGATCTGATCGACGCCCATGGCGACTGGCTGCCCGACTGGCTTCACCACCGCAAAGCCGCATGATCCCTTCCCACGCCGTCCCGGGCCTGACCCGGGACCTCTACGCATCGAGCACAACATGACCGACCGCAGAAACCGCGCCTGGTATGGCAAGCATGACAAGGACGGCTTCATCCACCGCTCGTGGATGAAGAACCAGGGCTTTCCCGACCACGTCTTCGACGGCCGACCGATCATCGGCATCTGCAACACCTGGTCGGAACTCACCCCCTGCAACCACGGCCTCCGCACGCTGGCCGAAGGCGTCAAGCGCGGGGTGTGGGAGGCGGGCGGCTTCCCGGTGGAATTCCCGGTCATGTCGCTGGGCGAGACGCAGATGAAGCCCACCGCAATGCTCTTCCGCAACCTCCTGGCCATGGATGTCGAGGAATCGATCCGCGCCTACGGCATCGACGGCGTGGTGCTCCTCGGTGGTTGCGACAAGACCACGCCGGGCCAGCTCATGGGCGCGGCCTCGGTCGATCTGCCGACGATCGTCGTCTCCTCTGGCCCGATGTTGAACGGCAAATGGCAGGGCAAGGATATCGGCTCTGGCACCGATGTCTGGAAATTCTCCGAAGCCGTCCGCGCGGGCGAGATGACCTTGCAGGACTTCATGGCCGCCGAAAGCGGCATGTCCCGCTCGGCCGGGGTCTGCATGACGATGGGCACGGCGTCCACGATGGCCTCGCTGGTGGAAGCCATGGGCCTGTCGCTCCCCACCAACGCCGCGCTTCCGGCGGTCGACGCCCGCCGCATGGCACTGGCGCACCTCACCGGCAAACGCATCGTCGAGATGGTTGAGGAAGACCTGAACCTCTCCAAAATCCTCACCCGCGAAAGTTTTGAGAACGCCATCCTCGCCAATGCCGCCGTCGGCGGCTCGACCAACGCGGTCGTCCATCTTCTGGCCATTGCGGGCCGCATGGAGGTGCCGCTGACACTGGAGGATTTTGAGATCGGCGGCCCCATGCCGCTTCTCGTCAACTGCATGCCGTCCGGCGCCTTCCTGATGGAGGATTTCTGCTATGCCGGCGGCATGCCCGCCGTGCTGGCCGAGCTGAAATCCCACCTCCGCCCCGCCAATACCGTGCTGGCCAAGGACATCTCGGCCTATGCAGAAGGCGCCGAATGCTTCAACCGCGAGGTCATCCACGCCTTCGACCAGCCGCTGAAACCCGCTGCGGGCCTGCGCGTGCTGAAAGGCAACCTCGCGCCCAACGGCGCCATCGTGAAACCCTCGGCCGCGACCGACAGCCTGCTGGAGCATGAGGCCGAGGCCTTCGTCTTCGAGACTATCGAAGACATGAAAGCCAATATCGACCGTGACGATCTGCCGGTCACGGCCGATACGATCCTGGTGCTCAAAGGCTGCGGCCCCAAGGGCTATCCCGGCATGCCCGAGGTCGGCAACATGCCGATCCCGAAGAAGCTGGTGCAGCAAGGCGTGCGCGACATGGTGCGCGTCTCGGACGCGCGCATGTCGGGCACCGCCTATGGCACCGTCGTCTTGCATGTCTCGCCCGAGGCCGAGGCGGGTGGCACCTTGGCGCTGGTGAAAGCCGGCGACCGCATCAGGCTGTCCGCGTCGGAAGGCAGGCTGGACCTTTTGGTCTCCGACGCCGATCTGGCCGAACGCCGCGCCGCCTGGGCGCCCACGCCGCCGCATTACCAGCGCGGCTATGCCAAGCTCTATATCGACACCGTGATGCAATCGCATGAGGGTGCCGACCTCGATTTTCTGCGCGGCAAAGACACCCGCCCCGTCACGAGGGAGAGCCATTGATGCCCGAAACCCGCGCGATCAATTCAGTGCACGCCCGGTGCACATCTGGTGCACGTTCTGTGCAGCCCTGTTTTGCCTCTTTGGGAGGAGCCTGCCCATGAACGTTCCGGCCACCTTCCACGACCTCAAGGGCGCCTCGGTCTTCATCACCGGGGGCGGGTCCGGCATCGGCGCCGCGCTGACCGAGGGGTTCCTCCGGCAAGGCGCCAAGGTCGCCTTCGTCCAACGCTCGGACAGCACCGCCTTCTGCGATGAGATGGAAGAAGCCACCGGCACCCGGCCGCTTTTCATCCAATGCGACATCACCGATATCGCGGCCCTGAAAGCCGCCATCGGCCAGGCCGCCGAGGCCCATGGCCCGGTGACAGTGCTGGTCAACAACGCCGCCAACGACAAGCGCCACAAGACACTAGAGGTCGATGAGGAGTTTTGGGACTGGTCGATGGCCATCAACCTCAAGGCCTATTTCTTCGCCGCCCAAGCCGTTGTTCCGATGATGAAAAATGCAGGCGGCGGGTCGATCGTCAACTTCTCGTCGATCAGCTACATGATGGGCAATGCGGGCTACCCCGCCTACACCACCGCCAATTCCGGCATCAACGGGCTGACCCGCAGCCTGGCGCGCGAGTTCGGCCCCGACCGAATCCGCGTCAACGCGCTTGCCCCGGGATGGGTGCTGACGCAAAAGCAAAAGGACCTCTGGGTCACGCCCGAAGGGCTGCAGGCCCATCTCGACCGGCAATGCCTGAGCGACGCGCTTGAGCCCGATGATATCGTGGGCGGTGTACTGTTTCTCGCCTCGAAAGCATCGAAAATGATGACGGGTCAAGCACTTGTCATTGATGGCGGCGTGGTGGTCACCGGATGATTGCCCCCGCCTGGATCGCCGTCGACTGGGGCACCACGCACCTGAGGGCCTGGGCGATCGGGTCCGACGGCGCGGTTCTGTCAGCCGCGCAATCCGATGATGGCATGGGCCGTCTTGCGGCCGACGGGTTTGAGCCCGCGCTCCTGAAACTGATCGAAGGCTGGATCGACAGCCCAACCCATATCGTGGCCTGCGGCATGGTCGGCTCGCGTCAGGGCTGGGTCGATGCGGGCTACCGCCCCGTGCCGGCCCCGCCGCTGGGCGGCCCACTGGCCCTCGCGCCCGCCCGCGACACGCGGCTGATCGTGCATATCGTCCCAGGCCTCAAGCAAGACAAACCGGCCGACGTCATGCGCGGCGAGGAAACCCAGATCGCGGGTTTTCTGGCGCTGAACCCCGGTTTCGACGGCGTTCTCTGCCTGCCCGGCACCCATACGAAATGGGCCCATATCAGCGCGGGCGAGGTGGTCAGCTTCGCCAGCTTCATGACCGGCGAGGTCTTCTCGCTCTTGTCGCAACACTCGGTCCTGCGCCACAGCATGGGCGAGGCGTGGAGCGATGCGGCCTTTGCCGAGGCGCTGTCGGATGCGATGGCCCGGCCCGAGCGTCTGGCGGGCCACCTCTTCGGTATCCGCGCCAGCGGGCTTTTGGGCCAAAGCAACAGCGCCGAGGCGCGGGCACGCCTGTCGGGCCTGCTGATCGGCGCCGAACTGGCGGCGGCGCGGCCCTATTGGCTGGGCCAGAACGTGGCCGTGATCGGCGCGCCCGGGCTGGCTGATCTCTACGCCCAGGCGCTGACAGCCCAAGGCGCTGCACCGGTCATGACCGATGCCGAGGCGATGACCCAGGCCGGGCTGGCCGCCGCACGCGTCCTTTTGAAGGAAACCGCCCAATGAGCCGACCCATCATCGCCATCCTGCGCGGCATCACCCCGCCCGAGGCCGCGCCAATCGCCCGCGCCCTAGTCGAGGCAGGGATCACCCGGATCGAGGTGCCGCTGAACTCGCCCGAGCCCTATGACAGCATCGGCGCGATGGCCCAGGCCGTGGGCGATCAGGCAATGATCGGCGCGGGCACGGTGCTGACCCCTGACGAGGTCGCCCATGTCAGCAATGTGGGCGGGCGGCTGATCGTCTCGCCCAATATGGACCCCGAGGTCATTCGCGCGACCAAGCGGTTGGGAATGCAGAGCTTTCCGGGCTGCTTCACCGCAACCGAATGCTTTGCCGCTTTGGCCAACGGCGCCGACGGGCTGAAGATTTTCCCGGCCAATCTGATGGGCCCCGCGGGCATCAAGGCCTTGCGCGCCGTCCTGCCCACCGATTGTGAGGTCTTCGCGGTCGGCGGCGCGGGGCCTAAGGATTTCGCCGGCTGGCGCCAGGCGGGGGCCTCGGGCTTTGGCATCGGGACGGCGCTCTACACGCCGGGGCTGAGCGCGGCCGAGGTCGCCACCCGCGCCCGCGCCCTGGCCGATGCCTGGGACGCGACCGAATGACGGCCGAGGTTTTCGACGATCGCGCCTGCCAGCTGGGCGAAGGGCCGCTTTGGCACCCTGAGCGCGGCCAGCTTTTCTGGTTCGATATCATGGGCCGCAAGCTGATGACGCCCGGACAGGAGTGGGCGTTTCCACACCATGTCTCGGCCGCGGGTTGGGTCGACCGTGACACCTTGCTGATCGCGTCCAAGGTGGGCCTTCACCGCTTCGATCTGACCAGTGGCGCGACAGAAGACCTGCTGCCGCTTGAGGCCGAAGACACTCGCACCCGCTCGAATGACGGGCGGGCCGATCCGCAAGGCGGCTTCTGGATCGGCACGATGGGCAAGAATGCCGAGCCGGACCTCGGCGCGATCTATCGCTATTACCGTGGCGAGTTGCGCCAGCTTTTCGCGCCGATCACAATCTCGAACTCAATCTGCTTCGCGCCCGATGGCCCGACCGCCTATTTCTCGGACACGGTGACGGGCAAGGTGATGCGGACCCACCTTGACGACAAGGGCTGGCCCAGGGGGGCGCCCGAAGTGCATCTTGATCTGCGCAGCGAAGGGCTGAACCCCGATGGCGCGGTCGTGGATGCGCGCGGCAATCTCTGGCTGGCCGAATGGGGCGCCTTTCGCGTGTCATGCTACGGGCCGGATGGCGACCGACGGGCAAGCGTGGCGTTCCCCGCGGCCCATACCTCGTGCCCGGCCTTCGGTGGCGAAGACATGACCACGCTCTTTTGCACCTCGGCCTTGCAAGGGGTCAGCCTGGCCGACCGCGCCGCCCATCCGATGTCGGGCATGACCTTTGCCGCTAAAGTTGATGCCAAAGGGCAACTGGAACATCGCGTCATCTTGTGATTTTGATCATCTCGCCACGACTCGTCGGTCTGGGCGGCCTCAATCAGGAAGATCAAAGATGAAGCGCACGCTTGGCACCTGTTATTATCCTGAGCATTGGCCCGAGGATATCTGGGCCGAGGATGCGCGCCGCATGGTGGAATGCGGCCTGACCTGGGTCAGAATCGGCGAATTCGCCTGGTCGCGGATCGAACCGAAGCCGGGCAAGATCGAGCTTGAGTGGCTGGACCGCGCCATCGACGTGCTGGGTGCGGCGGGGCTGAAGGTGGTTCTGGGCACGCCCACGGCGACGCCGCCCCGCTGGCTTTTGAACAAACACCCCGACATGCTGGCCATCGACGCCGAGGGGCGCCCGCGGGAATTCGGCTCACGCCGGCATTACTGTTTCAGCCATCGCGGCTATCGCACGGAATGCGCCCGCATCGTGACCTTGCTGGCCGAGCGCTATGGCCAGCACCCGCATGTGCATGCCTGGCAGACCGACAATGAATATGGCTGTCACGACACGACGCTCAGCTATTCCGATGCGGCCCGGCATGAGTTTCGCAACTGGCTGGCCCAGCGCTATCAAAGCCCGCAGGCGTTGAACCGGGCCTGGGGCAACGTGTTCTGGTCGATGGAGTATGACAGCTTCGACGAGATCGGCCTGCCCAACCTGACGGTGACCGAGCCGAACCCGGCCCATGTGATGGCCTTTCGCCGCTTCGCCTCGGACGGGGTTATCAGCTTTAACCGCCTGCAGGTCCACATCATCCGCGCGCATTCCGACCGACCAATTGCCCATAATTACATGGGCCGGGTGACCGAGTTCGACCATTTTGCCGTGGGCGAAGACCTCGATATCGCCAGTTGGGACAGTTACCCCTTGGGCTTTCTGTCCGACCGTCTTGAAGCCTCCGAGGCGCATAAGCAGACCTTTCTGCGCCAGGGCGACCCCGATTTTCAAGCCTTCCACCATGACCTCTACCGCGCGGTCGGCGCCAAGGGCTCCGGCAGTTCGGCCGCCGAGGGCCGCTGGTGGGTGATGGAGCAGCAGCCGGGGCCCGTGAACTGGGCGCCGTGGAACGCGGCCCCCCTGCCGGGCATGGCCCGCCTTTGGGCGTGGGAGGCGTTTGCCCATGGTGCCGAGGCGGTCCTCTATTTCCGCTGGCGTCAGGCGCCCTTCGCGCAAGAGCAGATGCATGCGGGCCTCTTGCGCCCCGACAGCGCCCCGGCGCCCGCATTTCACGAGGCGGCCCAAGTTGCGGGCGAGTTGACCGAGATGCCCGATGTCGGCACGGCCCGCGCGGATGTGGCACTGATCTTCGACTATGCCTCGGCCTGGGCATGGGAAGTGCAGCCCCAGGGACAGGATTTCGACTATTTCCGGCTGGTCTTCGCTTTCTACCGCGCGCTGCGGCGACTTGGCCTGAATGTCGACATCCTGCCACCCGATTGCACCGATCTGTCTGGCTACAAGTTGGTTCTGGCGCCGGGCATCGCGACCCTGCCGGACCCTCTGAAAGCCGCGCTGGAGAGCTTCGGCGGGTCGGCCATTCTGGGGCCGCGCACCCATTCCAAGACGGCCGAAATGGCGATCCCCGTGCCTCTGCCGCCCGCACTGGACGGCATCGATATCATCGTCAGCAAGGTGGAAAGCCTGCCGCCCGGCACCGCCCACGCGCTGAAAGGTGGCGGCGAAGTTCGCCATTGGCTGGAGCATCTGGAAGGCGATGCCGAAATGGTCGAGCTGACGACCGACGGCCACAAGGTGCTTTTGCGCAGCGGATGGCTGTCCTACCTCGGCGGCTGGCCATGCGATACCGCGCTGACCCGCATTCTGGCGGATGCCTGCCGCGAAGAGGGCATCGCCACCACCGAACTGCCCGAGGGTCTGCGCCTGCGCGACAGCGCCACGCATCGCTTTGCGTTCAACTACGGTCCGACGCCGGTCGCGTTTCAGGACACGACGATCCCGCCCGCCGGTGTGCAATGGTGGCCCCTGCCCGCCGCCGAGCGCAGCGCACCGAACCAGGCGACCCGTGTGCCCCTCGGCACCACGCAAAAAGACGAGGATGTCGAACGCGTCACGATCCGCGCGGGCCTTCTTACGGTCAGCGTGCTGAATTACGGGGCGATCTTGCAAGACATTCGCCTGGACGGCGTGGACCATAACCTGACCTGCGGCGGCGAGACTCTGGCCGATTACGACGGCACGATGAGATATGCCGGGGCGATCGTCGGGCCGGTCGCGAACCGGCTGCGCGGCGGCGCGGTGACGGTTGAGGGCAAGGCCTATCAGCTTGAGGCGAATGACGGCCACAACACGCTGCACAGCGGCACCTCTGGCACCCATGCCCAACTCTGGCAGGTCGAACGGGTTGACGAGGACGCGGTCATCCTGACCCTTGATCTGGCGGATGGTGTCGGCGGGTTTCCCGGCAATCGGACGATTTCGGCGATCTACAGCATCGAGGCGCCAAGCCGTCTGCGGCTGGACCTGAGCGCCACCACCGATGCGCCGACCCTGATGAACCTGGCCAACCACAGCTATTGGTGCCTCGGCGGGCCGCAGAAGCTGCAAGTGGCCGCCAACCGCTATCTGCCCACCGATGACGAACGATTGCCCACCGGTCAGATCGCCTCGGTCGAGGGTAAACGGTTTGATTTCCGCACCGGTCGTCTGGTTGGAAGCCAGAATTACGATCATTGTCTCTGTCTGGCGGACAAGCGCGGCAGCCCGTCGCCGGTGGCTTGGCTCAGCGGCGATGCCGTAACAATGGAGCTGCGCACCAGTGAGACCGGATTGCAGGTGTATGACGGCAACCCCAACGGGATCGCGCTTGAGGCGCAAAGCTGGCCCGACGCGCCCAGTTTTCCGGACTTTCCATCGATTCTGCTGCAGCCTGGCAAAACCTATCGGCAGACGACGTCGTGGACCTTCACGAAAACCAAGGATTAAGGATCACAAGATGCGCAAGATCGGAGCGTTGATTTTCCCCGGTTTCGAGTTGCTCGACCTCTTCGGTCCTCTGGACATGTTTGGGATGCTCGACAAACTCTTCCAGATCGATCTGGTCGCGGAAAGCACGGGCGCCGTCCCCAGCAATCGGGGCCCGTCCGCCCATGCGGACAGAAAGATTGACGAGGGCGTGGCCTACGACATCCTTTTCGTGCCGGGCGGGTCCGGCACACGTCGCGAGGTTGATAATGCGCGGCTGCTGGACTGGATCAAAGACACCTCGGGCGCAGCCGAATACACGTTAAGCGTCTGCACCGGCAGCCTGCTACTGGCGAAGGCCGGCGTGTTGGATGGACGCCGGGCCACCACCAACAAGGCGGCCTTTACCGAGGTGGCCGAGCAATGCCCGAATGTGACCTGGGTCAAACAGGCGAGGTGGGTTGAGGACGGGCCGTTCCTGACCTCGTCAGGCGTCTCGGCGGGCATGGATATGACACTGGGGGCCATCGCGTTGATGCACGGCACCGAAACCGCCGAGAAGGTCGCCCGGTGGTGCGAATATACCTGGCATCGCGACCGCGACGATGACCCCTTCGCGGCGCTTTACGGCCTTGCATGAGGCGGGCGCGGGTCACCCGCACCCTCACCAGCCATTGATCCGCGGCCAGACGGCCTGCACGCGCATCGGATCAACCTCGCCATCCACGACGTGATAGCAGCTGTGCTGCGCGCCGGTCGCGCAGGCATGGTTGGGCAAGACCCGCACCTTGTCACCAATGGCAAGCTTAGGAAGTGTGCCACCCGCGCCCTTTCGCAGGGCCGCGATGCCATGCTCCTGATTTGCGTCGGTGAGGATCAGATCGGGATAGGGTCGCCCCACCAGATCGCAGACCACGCCATAGCCCTGATCAACCGCCTGGCGCGCCGTGCCCCGATCGCGTGACATGGCCATCCAGCCGCTATCGGTGATGATCCAGCCCTTGTCCTCCTGGTAGCCGATCACCGTGGCCAGGACCGACAAAGCGATGTCATCCAGAGCGCAAACCCCCACCCCGGCCTGAAACAGATCGAACAGAGCGAAGACGCCGGCCCGCACCTCGGTAACGCCGGTCAGGTCGCGCGCGAAATGCGCCGTGGGGGTTGAGCCGATGCCGACCACGGGGCAGGGAAGGTCAGCCCCGCGCAATGTCTCGGCGGCCCGCACAGCCCCCGCACGCTCGACCTCGGCGGCTTGGGCCAGATCATCTTCATCGGACAGGCTATAGGACCCCCCGGCATGGGCCATCACGCCGCGCAACTCGGCGCCGCCGTCATGCAGGATGCGCCCAATCTGGATCAGCTTGTCCGCCTCGCCCGGCTGCACGCCCGAGCGATGGCCATCGACATCGACTTCGATCAGGACGGGCAGATGCTCATGATGGGCGCGGGCCCAATTGGCCACGGCATAGGCCTGATCGACACTGTCCAGAACAACCGCCAGATCGGCCCTGTACCGGTCGCGAATACGCCCCACGCGGTCAAGCTTTTGCGGCACGATCCCGACCGCATAGAGCAGATCGGTAATGCCGCCTGCGGCGAAGTATTCCGCCTCTTTCAAGGTAGACACCGTGGCGGGGCCGTGCAGATCCTCAACCATAAGCCGCGCGACATCGAGGCTTTTGACGGTTTTCAGATGCGGGCGCAGATGCACGCCCATGTGGCTAAGCCGCGCATAGAGCCTGTCGACATTCTGCCGCAGCCGGGCAAGGTCGAGCACCAGACAGGGCGTCTCAAGATCGGAGAGAAGGGCGGGAAGCGGATCGTTGGGCATGAAATTACCTTGCCTTGACCTAATCATACACCGCCCGTCCCCCACTGCGTTTTATAGGCTAATCTCCGGCATTGCGAAACCACGCGATGATCATCGCGCGCTCATCCTCTTCCATGTAACTCAGATTGGCGGGCGGCATTGCATGGCTGACGCCGGCCTGCAGGTAGATCTGACGCGCTTGGGCGGCGATCTGCTCAGGCGTTTCGAGGTGGACGTTCTTCGGCGCCCAATGGAGGCCCGCCCAATTGGGCTCGGCCGCATGGCACATCGAGCAGCGGCCAAGGACGATGTCGGTGACATCCTCGAACCCCTCGGCCTGCGCATAGCGCAGTGCGGTACCCGACAGGGCGACGTCGTCCCCCGGGCGCGGCTGACCCAGGGTCGACAGCCAGGCGATCAGGATGAACAAAACCACCGTCACGCCCCAGGTCCAGGTCGGGTTACCCTGACGCGCGTGGAGGGAATTGAAGTAATGCCGGATCGTGACGCCCATCAGGAAGACCAGGCTGGCGATCACCCAGTTATACGGGCTGGCGAAGGCCAGCGGGTAATGGTTCGACAGCATCAGGAACAGAACCGGCAGGGTCAGGTAGTTGTTGTGGGTGGACCGCTGCTTGGCGATCTTGCCGTATTTCGCGTCCGGCACACGGCCGGCCTTGAGGTCGGCCACCACGATGCGCTGGTTCGGCATGATGATGAAGAAGACATTGGCGCTCATGATCGTGGCGGTGAAGGCTCCGAGGTGGAGGAGTGCCGCGCGGCCCGAAAAGACCTGTGTATAGCCCCAGGACATCGCCACCAGCACGACGAAAAGCGCCACCATCAAAAGCGTCTGGTCGGCCTCGACGAACACCCGGCAGAGCGTGTTATACGCAACCCAGCCGAAGGCGAGCGAGGCCAGCGAGATCGCGATGGCCTGCCAGGTCGCGAGGTCCATGACGTTGGCATCGACCAGATAGAATTCGGCGCCAAGGTAGTAGACCAGCACCAGAAGGGCGAAGCCCGACAGCCAGGTCGCGTAGCTTTCCCATTTGAACCAGGTCAGATGCTCGGGCATCGCGGCGGGGGCGACGAGGTATTTCTGGATATGGTAGAAGCCGCCGCCATGGACCTGCCATTCCTCGCCATCCGCGCCCGAGGCCGGTTTCGGGTCACGCGTGAGGCCCAGATCCAGCGCGATGAAATAGAAGGACGAGCCGATCCAGGCGATGCCGGTGATCACGTGCAGCCAGCGCACGGCAAATTCCAGCCACGCCCCCAGAACGACGATATCGTACATGGCCCTGATCCCCTTCTCTGCGCCGGTGGCAACGCTATACCGGCGGACAGCTTTCTGTTAAGTCGAAGAATGCCGCAGGACTTTCATGGAAGCCCGAATAATCGCCATGGCCTATGTGAATATCGTCAGAATGTTCGTGCGTGTCTACGAATTGGGCAGCATGAGTGCCGCGGCCCGCGATCAGCGCACCTCGCCCGCCGTCGCCTCGGCCCGGATCTCCGAGCTGGAAAAGCATCTGGGCGTGCGGCTTTTCAACCGGACCACGCGCAGCCTGCAACCCACCGATAACGGCCGGCTGTTTTATGACGGCGCGCTGAAGATCCTCGATGCGATTGCCGAGGCCGAAGCGGCCGTGGCCGAGGCCGCCCAGACCCCGCGCGGCACGATTTTCGTGGCCGCCCCTTTGGGCGTGGGGCGTCGGTTCATCGCGCCGCACGTACCCGCCTTCAAGGACGCCCATCCGCTGATCGACGTGCGCCTGAGGCTGTCGGACCGGGCGATCGATATGGCCTCCGAGGGGCTGGATGTGGCGTTTCACCTCGGAGCGCTGGAGGACAGCGCCCTGAAGGTGCGGGTGATCGCCGAATGCCCCCGGCTGCTTTGCGCCGCGCCCGGCTATATCGCCGCCCACGGCGCGCCCGACAGCGGCGAGGCGCTTTTGCGCGATGGCCATGCCTGCCTCAGCTTGCGCTTTCCCGGCGCGCGCGAGTTTCAATGGGCGCTACAGACGGCGGATGGCGTCCGCCGCTACGAGGTAAGGGGGCCGTTTGAAAGCGATGATGGCGATGTGCTGACAGCCTGGGCCCTGGCGGGTCACGGCATCGCGATGAAACCCTGGTTCGAGGTGGCCGAGCATCTGCGATCGGGCGCGCTGGTGCCGGTGGCCGAGGCGACCCCGCCCCTGCCCGTGCAACTTGCCGTGCTGACGCCCCACCGCCGCCTCGCCGACCCCAAGACCCGCGCCTTCACCGATTTCATGGTGGCGCAGTGCAAGGCCGAATTGGCCAAAGCAGTGAAGGGTTTGACGATACCAAGTTGACGGTAAAACCGCGGTTCAGCCGGGCATGGCGCCGCGCACCCGCTCTTCCGCCTGGCGGGCGAGGGCTTTGCGGTCGGCGAAGTCGGCCACCGGCAGAGGATCATGAAAAATGACCTCGACCGAGCCTTGGCGGGCTGACGCGAGGGTCTTGATCAGATGACCACCAAAGCTCATCTCGCCCCACCAGCCATAGAAGCCCGGTGGATGACTTTCGGGCGAGGTATAGATCAGCGTGACCGGCTGAATGGCGCAGGTCTCGCGCAGATGAGGCGTGAAAAACGCGGCGAAAAGCGTCGTCTTGAAGGGCAAAACGCGAAGGCCGTCGGTTGAGGTGCCCTCGGGGAAAAACAACAGGCGGTGGCCGGCATCCAGGCGCGCCTCGAACATCTCTTTCTGCTTTTTCGCCTCGCCCCGGTCGCGGTTGATGAAGACCGTACCATTGGCGCGCGCCAGCCAGCCGATTGCGGGCCAGCGGGCGACCTCGGCCTTGGCAACGAAATAGATCCGGTCGCAGGCATTCAGCGCAAAGATATCCAGCCATGAGGCATGGTTGGCCACGACGGCGCCGTGGTGCTCCATGGGCCGCCCGACCGTCGTGTGGCCCATGCCGAGGATGCGAAAGGCCGTCCGGCAGACGAACCGGGTGATGTAGGGTGTCACCGGCCGGCGGACCCCGCAAAGCGGCCATTCGATCAGCCGGGTCAGAAGCAGAAGGATCAGGCATCCGAAGGTCACGAAGGCCAGCGCCCCGCCGCGCAGCCCAACTCGCAACCAGCCGAGCGGCGTGATCGGCGGCTCTTCGGGCGGGGGCGGCGCATCGGACCAACGGGTCATCCGCGCACCTTGGTATAAAGGCCGCGCTGGCGGGCATTCATTTTGGCGGTATCCATGACGAGGCAGATATCGGTCGTGTTGAAGGCGTGATCGATGAAAGCCCCCTCGCCCACGAAACCGCCGAGGCGCAGATAGGCCTTGATCAGCGCGGGCGTGGCCAGCATCGCCTGTTTGCGGTCGATCTGGTCAGCCGGCAGCAGATCCATCCGCTGGAAGTGTTGCGGCTGGGCGCGGACCCGCAGGGCCGGTGGCGCCAGATGGGCATGGTGCAGATGCGACAGGGGCTGGGACAGTTTGGCCACGTCGGTGCCGTGAAAGCTGGCCACGCCGAACAGAATTTCAATCCCGTGCGCCTGCACGTAGTCGGCCAGCGCCGCCCAGAGGTGCATCATCGCCGCCCCGCCGCGATAATCGCGATGCAGGCAGGACCGCCCCAATTCAAGCAAGGGCCGTTCGGATGCGGTCAGCGGCGCAAGGTCGTATTCGCTTGCCGAATAGAACCCCAGCCCCTCGGCCGCCTGATCGCCCCGCATCAAGCGATAGACGCCGACGACCGCGCCACGGTCGAGCAGTACCAGGTGATCGCAGAGCGGATCAAACCGGTCCTGCTCAAGCCGGGCACCGTGATCGACCATCGGGCCGTCCCCCCCCAGCTCGGCCACGAAGACCTCGTAGCGCAGCGCCTGGGCCGCGCGGATCTCGGCCGCATCCCGTGCCAGACGGGCCTCGAATTGCGGAGCGGCGGCGTTCATGACTTGTTAACCCCGATTGGCCATCTTGGCGCGGTTGCCGGGTTCTAAGGGGCCTCCCCCCGCTTGGCAACAGATGCGGGGCTTGACCGCTGGCGGATGCATCTTAGGGTTGAAACAGATCAGGAAGAACCGATCACCGGCATGAGCTCTACCACAGCCCCATCGATCGTCACCTTGCCTTCATGCTCGAAATTCACGGTGATGCGTCCGTTGATGACAGACTGCACCTGGCCGAGGCCCCAATCCTCGCGGCCGGGATGGCGGACCAGCATGCCCGGCTCAAGCACCGCATTCATCCCCTTCATGACCCATCCCTTCCAAAAGGTGCCAACCTCATGACACTTGCCGACCTTGACGACGACGCCACCCTTGTCAATGAGGCGGGCGCATTGGCCGCCCTGATCGGCTCACGCATCTGCCACGATCTGGTTAATCCGGTTGGCGCGATCTCAAACGGTGTTGAGCTGTTGTCGATGGCCCCGGTCGATCCCGACGGGCCGGAAATCGCGCTGGTGTCCGAAAGCGTGGCCCATGCGGCGGCGCGGCTGCGGTTCTTCCGCGTGGCGTTCGGCGTGGCCAGCCCAAATCAGATGCTGGGCCGCAGCGAGACGGCCCTGATCCTGGCCGACACGTTCGGCGACAGCCGTATGAATGTCGATTGGAGCATCGCCGAGGATCAGCCGCGCATTCTGGTCAAGGTCGCCTTCCTGTTGCTGCAATGCATCGAGACGGCCCTGCCGCGCGGCGGCGATGTGCACGTTTCGGCCAATGGTGACGCCTGGCGGGTCGAGGTCTCGTCCGACCGTCTGCAAGCAGACGCCGCGCTTTGGTCGCTGCTTGACGGGAAGGCGCTGCCTGAAACGCTGC
Source organism: uncultured Paracoccaceae bacterium (assembly GCA_947503935.1). Classification (GTDB taxonomy): domain Bacteria; phylum Pseudomonadota; class Alphaproteobacteria; order Rhodobacterales; family Rhodobacteraceae; genus CANNFR01. The sequence goes on along the minus strand of CANNFR010000014.1, from coordinate 48,455 downwards.
GCCCGGCCGAGGTGCAATTCGCGCTGGCCCCGAGGGCGGCGGCCGGGATCGGGCGCAAGATCACGGCCAGGTTGGCTGAAAGCCAGATCACTCTGGAATTCTAGAGTGAGATCAATTTAACCCGCAGGAGGTCGCATCAGGCTTATCGATTTCTGCCTTAGGGGCGCACGGTTCCGTCGCCGGTCACGAGATATTTGAAACTGGTCAGCTGCTCGGCCCCCACAGGTCCGCGGGCATGCATCTTGCCGGTGGCGATGCCGATCTCGGCGCCCATGCCGAACTCACCACCATCGGCGAACTGGGTTGAGGCGTTGCGGATCAGGATCGCACTGTCGAGCCGGTCGAAGAACCGCTGGGCGGTTGCATCATTCTCGGTCAGGATCGCCTCGGTATGGCTTGAGCCGTAGGTGCGGATATGGGCGATGGCCGCATCCACGCCATCCACCACGCGGGCCGCGATGATCATATCGAGGAATTCGCGCCCGAAATCCTCCGCATCCGCGGCGTGCGAGCCTTCGATCCCCTCGGCGCGCACCTCGACCCCCGCCGCGATCAGATCGTCGATCAGCTGGCGGCCCAGAGTATCGGCAACGGCGCGGTCGATCAGCAGGCATTCGGCGGCACCGCAGATACCGGTGCGCCGGGTCTTGGCGTTCAGCACGATCGCGCGGGCCTTCTCAGCGTCGGCGTCGCGGTCGACATAGACGTGGCAGATGCCTTCCAGATGCGCGAACACCGGGACCCGCGCCTCACGCTGCACCAGCCCCACCAGACCCTTGCCGCCACGGGGCACGATCACATCGATATAGGCTGTTGCGCGCAGCATCTCGGCCACTGCCTCGCGGTCGCGCGTGGGGACAAGCTGGATCGCGTCTTCGGGCAGCCCGACATCGCGCAGGCCGCGCGCCAGGCAGGCATGGAGCGCCTGCGAGGAATGGAAACTCTCCGACCCGCCGCGCAAGATCACTGCATTGCCCGATTTCAGGCAGAGCGCACCAGCATCGGCAGTGACGTTCGGGCGGCTTTCATAGATCACGCCGACCACGCCCAAAGGCGTGCGCACGCGCTGGATATGCAGGCCCGAGGGCATGTCCCACTCGGCCATCACCGATCCTACGGGATCGTCCTGCGCGGCGACCGCGCGCAAGCCTTCGGCGATGCCCTGAATGCGATCCTCGGTCAGCAGCAGACGGTCCTGCATCGCATTCGTCAGGCCCTTCTCGCGACCATAGGCCATGTCCTTGGCATTGGCCGCAAGGATCTCGGCGCGGCCCTCCAAGACCGCATCGGCCGCAGCCTTCAGAGCCGCCTCTTTCTGGGCGGCGGGCGCAAAAGCCAGCTCGGCCGCCGCCGCCCGGGCACGGCGGCCCAGATCCTCGACAAGGGCTGCGGCGTTTTCCATGTCCTTCATCGCTGAAGCTCCCGATCTTTGCCGTGCATCCTAAAGCACCATATCGTCGCGGTGGATCAGCGCGGCGCGCCCCGCATAGCCCAAAATGCCCTCGATGTCACCCGATTGGCACCCGGCAATAGCCGCCGCCTCGCCGCCCGTATAGCGCACGAGGCCCTTGCCCAGAACCGCTCCGTCGGGGTCCAGAATGGCCACCGGGTCGCCCCGCCCGAACTTGCCCGAAACCTTGGTCACCCCGGCCGGCAGCAGCGATTTGCCCTGGCCAAGGGCCCGCGCCGCGCCGGCATCGACGGTGATCTCGCCCTTGGGCTTCATCGCCGCGATCCAACGTTTGCGCGCCGCCTGCGGGTCACCCTCGGGCAAGAACCAGGTGCAGGGCGCGCCCTTGGCAAGCGCCGCGATCGGGTGCGCGACCGACCCTTCCGTGATCACCATCGCGCAGCCTGCGCCCACGGCCGTTTTCGCCGCCAGAAGCTTGGTTTTCATGCCGCCGCTTGAAACGTCCGAGACGGGGCCACCCGCCATCGCCTCGATCTCGGGCGTGATCGCTTCGACCAGGTCGATCCGCGCCGCCGTCGGATCGAGGCTGGGATTGGCCGAATAGAGCCCATCGACATCCGACAGCAGCACCAGCTGATCGGCGCCCACCGTGGCCGCGACCTGGGCAGCCAGCCTATCATTGTCGCCGAAGCGGATTTCGTCGGTGGCCACCGTGTCATTCTCGTTCACGATGGGTACGACGCCGAGGGCCAAAAGGGTGGAAAACGTGGCCCGGCTGTTGAGGTATCGCCGCCGGTCGGCCGTGTCTTCCAGCGTCAGCAGCACCTGTCCGGTGGTGATGCCATGGGGCGCCAACGCCTCTTCATAGGCGCGCGCCAAGCGGATCTGCCCGACCGAGGCGGCGGCCTGCGATTGCTCCAGGGCCAGCGCGCCGGCGGGCAGGCCCAGAACGCGGCGCCCAAGGGCGATGGACCCTGAGGACACCAAGATCACATCCGTGCCGCGCGCCTTGGCCTCGGCCACATCGCTTGCCAGGCTCGCCAGCCAATCGGCGCGAAGCGCGCCGGTTTCACGGTCGACCAGCAGGGCCGATCCGATCTTGATGACCAGCCGCCTGGCGGCTTGGATATCGGGGCGCGTCAGGGCTGCCATGGCCCTGTCTCTTCCTTAGGCGCCTCGGCCCGGCGCGCAGCCGCGATCTGCCGCCAAAGCGCGCGCAGCACCTCGTCCACACCTTCGCGGCTGACGCCGGAACAAAGCAGCACATCGCCACCACTGGCCTCCTCCAGCACCGCACGCTGCGCGGCCAGTGTCTCAGGATCAAGCGCGTCGATCTTGTTCAGCGCGGTGACCCGCGGCTTCATCGATAATTCAGGGCTGTAGGCCTCAAGCTCACCCAGGATCGTGCGGTAATCCTCGGCCAGGGTTTCGGAGGTGCCGTCGACCAGATGCAACAGCACCGCGCAGCGTTCGATATGGCCAAGAAAGGTGTCGCCAAGGCCCCTGCCCTCACTCGCGCCCTCGATCAGGCCGGGAATATCGGCCATCACGATCTCGCGCCCATCGATGCCGACCACGCCCAGATTTGGGTGCAGGGTGGTGAACGGGTAATCCGCGATCTTGGGCCGCGCGTTCGACACGACCGAGAGGAAGGTTGACTTGCCCGCATTGGGCAGCCCCAGAAGCCCGGCATCGGCGATCAGTTTGAGACGCAGCCAGATCTCGCGCTCCACCCCCTCCTGTCCGGGGTTGGCGCGGCGCGGCGCCTGGTTGGTCGCGCTTTTGAAATGCAGATTGCCCCAGCCGCCATTGCCGCCCTTGGCCAGAAGCACACGCTGGCCAACCTCGGTCAGATCGGCGATGACGGTTTCTTCATCCTCTTCCAGAATCTCGGTGCCCACGGGCACTTTCAAAACGATATCCTCGCCGCCCCGGCCGGTGCGCTGTGCGCCCATGCCGTGCTGGCCGTTCTTGGCAAAGAAATGCTGCTGATAGCGAAAGTCGATGAGCGTGTTCAGCCCCTCGACCGCTTCGGCCCAGACGTCGCCGCCCTTGCCGCCGTCGCCGCCATCGGGCCCGCCATATTCAATGTACTTCTCGCGCCGAAAGCTGACGGCCCCACCGCCGCCCGAGCCTGAGCGGATCGTGACCCTGGCCAAATCAAGGAATTTCATGCGCTGTCCTTTCGGGGTCCGGCGACGGCCGCGAACCTCTCTCGTGACAGCCGATAAAGCCAAACCGGCGCAGGCTCAAGCCGCTGGGCCGACGTGCCCATGCCCTCGCCCACCCGCACGAAGCCCGATTTCTCCAGCACGCGGGCCGAGGCGGGGTTGTCGGTGAACACATCCGCGCGGAGCGCGGGCATGTCGAACCGCACGAAGAGAAAGCTTACGAAGGCGCGCAGCACTGCGGTCATCCGGCCCTGCCCGGCCGCACCGGGATCGAGGAAATAGAAGATGTCAGGTTTCTCGCCCGTATGCACACCGATGGAGCCCACGAACCGGTCCGCCGCGTCGGCAATCGCCAGCCGGAACCCGAGACGGCGGGTGTAAAGCCGCGCCAGCATGAAGTCGCGCGCGGCATCTTCGGTCCAGTCGGCCGAGAAGAGAAACAGCATCCGGCCAACCTCGGCCTGCGTGACGATCCGCCTCAGCGCCCCGGCATCAGTGGTTTTCAGCGGCCTGACGGTGCAGGCGCCAGCATCGAGAGGCAGGCCTTGCGCCGCGAGCCAATCGTCCTGCGTCAGCCGCGTCCGGTGCAGCAAAGTCTCGCGCCCCGTCGAGAGCGGCATGACGGTTTCCTCGTGCGTGGGGCGGAAGCCCAGCCGCTCCTGCACCCGCGCTGAGGCCGCGTTGCCGTGGTGGTAGCCCGAGATCACCGGCGCGTCGGTTTCGAAGAAATGCTGCGCCAGCATCGCCGAGGCGGCCCAAGTGGCATAGCCCCGGCCCCAGGCACGGCGGGCGATCCAAAAACCCAACTCGCGCTCCATCCCGACGACGCCGGCAAGGCCCTCATCATCAAAGATCGCGCGAACGGCCTTGTCGCCGGTCTCGTTCGCAGCAAGGAAGGCCTTGGCATCAGAGATCGTGTAAGGGTGAGGGGCGCGTGACAGCCACCGCGTCACCTCAAAATCCGAAAGCTCCCGGGCGATATCTTCGGGCCGCGCTTCGGTCACCGGGAGGAGCCTCAGCGCGCTTTTTGCAGCGGCTGAGGGTCCTTTCATGGTGTCACCCCAGCTTGCGGATATAGGTCCAGGTCGGCACGTTCGCGCCGCGGGCCACCGAATGGGCCTCGGCGTCGCCGACATATTCGAAGCCCGCATTGGTCAGCACGCGAGCCGATCCGGGATTGTCCTGAAAGACGGTCGCAAACAACGCTTTCGAGGTCAGCGGGTTCGCCGTGACGATCGCGCCCACAGCCTCGGACGCGTAGCCCGCGTTCCAGAGCGCGGGGGCCACCCAATAACCCACCTCGGCCTGATCGCGATCAAGCCGGTCGAGCGAGATCAGGCCCAGAAGCTCGGACGAGCCATGGGCGCTGGCATCAAGCGCCCAGACCGCGCGCGCATCGGTCTCGGCCAACGTCCGCGAGACGAAGGCCTCGGCCGCGCCCGGCGGATAAGGATGGGGAATGGTCGTTGTCATCTCGGCCACACGCCTGTCGGATGCGTAGAGCTGGATCAGCCCCGCATCGGACGACCTGAGCGGCCGCAGCACAAAGCGGTCGGCCGGGATCACGGGCAATGCCATGCCAATGGTTCCATGTTTCATCAGGCGTCCTCCTCCGCCGCGATTGCCGTTCAGGGCGAAATGCGCCCCGCTTGCCATCCCCTTGCTCCCCTGAACAGAGATGGTGACCGATACCCTGTCGTGCAACCGGGGCGACACTAAGGCCACATTCTGACCTGCGTTCGGCCTTTGCAAACAAGGCGTTTGAAACGAAAACGGGGGATCGGCGCCCTGGCCGATCCCCCGCATCTAGAAGCGTTCTGAGGTTTCGGCTTACTCGGCGGCCTCCGCCGCTGGGAGAACCGAAATGAACGTGCGGCCTTTGAGGCCCTTGTGGAAGGTCACGCGGCCCTCGACAGTGGCGAAGATCGTGTGATCGCGGCCCATGCCGACGCCATTGCCCGGCCACCATTTGGTGCCGCGCTGACGCACGATGATATTGCCGGGGATCGCTTCCTGACCGCCGAAGAGTTTGACGCCAAGACGGCGTCCGGCGCTGTCGCGCCCGTTGCGGGAGGAACCGCCTGCTTTTTTGTGTGCCATGGGGTCCTTGCTCCTTACTTACCGGTCAGTTCTTTGGCTTGTGCGACCCAGCCTTCACGCTCGATCCGGCCTTTGAACGACAGTTTCTCGTCAAACTCGGCGATGTCCGCCTCGGTCCAGGCCGCGATCTGGGCAAAGCTGGTCACACCGGCGGCATGCAGCTTTTTCTCCAGCGCGGGGCCTACGCCCGACAGCTGCTTGAGGTCATCATTGCCGGCCTTGGGCGCGGCCTTCTTCTCGGCCTTGGCAGGGGCTGCCTTTTCCTTGGCGGCGGCTTTCGGCGCCTCGGCTTTCTTGGCAGCGGGCTTTTTGGCCTCGGCCTTCTTCGGCGCGGCCTTCTTCTCGGCCGCCTCCGCCTTGGCGGCCTTCTTTTCGGCCGCCGGGATCGACCCGGCCCCGATTGCGGCCCTCACGCCCGACTTGTCGCCACCCTTTTCCAGGATGTCGGTCACCTTGACCAGCGTCAGATACTGGCGGTGGCCCTTTGTGCGCTGCGAGCCGTGCTTCCGGCGGCGCTTGACGAAATGGATCAGCTTTTCGCCGCGAATCTGGTCGATGACCTCGGCCTGCACAGCCGCGCCAGACACGAAAGGCGCACCGACGACGGGGCTGTCGCCACCGACCATCAGGATGTCATTGAACTGGATTTTGTCACCGGCATCGGCCGCCAGCTTTTCCAGGCGAAGCACGTCGCCCGCCTGAACGCGGTATTGCTTGCCGCCGGTTTTCATAACCGCAAACATGGGTCTTTCCTTCTTCTTACCCGCATCCTGTGGCCCCGGTTGCCCGGCGTTCATCTGCCTCGGACGGCGTGCCCCGCATCGGGGACATCATTGAAACGTGCCGCGAGGCCTATACGACCCGCGGAGATGCGGGCTTATCCATGAAGCGGCGGCGCCTGTCAAGCGCCGCTTTGGCGCAAAGGGCTCAGATATCCTGACCGCTCAGAAACCGCGACGCCCCCAGCCCCAGATCACGGCTGATATCGGCAAAAAGCGCGTTGAACGATGAAAAGAGCGCCGCATTCAGCGCCTGCCCCTCGGGCGTTGCCGTAAATTCCACATAGGCCCGGAATTCTTCATCCGTCAGAGGCTGATAGGCCAGAGAGGTGAAGGAATAGACCCAATCGGTCGTCTCTTCGCGGATGTCCTGCTCCTGGCTCCAGACATCCATCAGGACGTCATTCTCGGTCATCTCGAAATCGAAGGCCTGTCCGTCGACCAGCCCCATGTAGAAGGCGTAGTTCGAGGTCATGGCGCCGGCCACATTCGATTCGATCAGGTCGTTGGTCTCGGCAAACTCCGCCAAGAGGTCCCAGCGGTCGCCGCCTTCGGACTGCATCTCCATCCAGCCGACCGATGCCGCCTCTTCCACGGCCTCATCCATCAGGGCACGGCGCGCAGCCACTTCGTAGGCGACGATCTGCTGGCCCGCCTCACTTTCGAAGAATTCCGTGATCTCTTCGATTGCGCCCTCCGACAATTCCGCGTCAAGCGCCGTCATGATCGCGCGTTCCATGCGGTCGAGGCTGTAAATCGTCTGGACGGTTTCGGCCCAGGCCTCTCCCCCCCGACGCGGGAACAATTCCTGCTCAAGCTCGGTGCCGTAGCCGATCCCCTCCTCGCGCATGATCTCAACCAATTCTGGCAAGGCCAGCGCGTCATAAAGCGGCTGAATCCGCGCTTGGGATTGCGCCAGCAAGGGCCCCGCCAAGGCCAAGCTGGTCGCGAAAACGGCAAGGATCGGGCGCAGCATTGCATATGTCCTTCGATGATCTGCCCCTGATCTACGCATTGGCGCCCGAAATTCCAACCCACGGGGCTGATCTGTCACGGCAGATTTACCCGCTTTGCCCGACGCTCGGCAGCATCGCACTCTCTCGCCTGCGCGAAAAACAGTTGCAGAGCCGCATCCAAGCCGCTAGATCGCCCCCCGCAAGACCCCTGACGCGGAGAGGTGCCGGAGTGGTCGAACGGGGCGGTCTCGAAAACCGTTGAGCCTTCACGGGTTCCCAGGGTTCGAATCCCTGTCTCTCCGCCATAAATCTTTCGTAAATTATTGAAAAATATGTAATAATAATCATTTTATAATTTCGTTCCCACACCTATTCCCACACCTGGTTTCTGTTTGATGTGGCAAAACCCGGCAAATTCTTCAATCGCTCTCGCCTGTGATTAGCTTTCTTTGGTCGTCTCGGCTGATTTGACCGTAGCTGCGCAGGGTGGTGAGCGGGTCCGTATGGCCAAGGTTTTGCGCATTGGCGATGAACTCGGCCACCGTTTTGCTATTCTTCGCCGCGTGTCGGGCCAGCATGTGCCGGAAGGCGTGCGGGCCGTAGGCAGGCAAACCAGCGGTCTCGAAGGCAATGTTGACGATCTCGCGCACGGGTTCAGTGGTTTTCCAATGCGCGCGGGTGAAACCGCAAGCTGTGAAGCCTTTGTTTGACTGCGCCGACAGGGCCGTTGCCGGAAAGAGCGGGTCATCGGGGCTGTAGAGCGCCACCTCGTCGAGATAGGTCAACCAGCCGCGCAGAGGGGCCTCAGCTTCGCCGAAGTCCTTGGCAAAGAACGTGTCGATGCGCTTGCCGAACTTGGTGGCCACCTCGCGCGGGTTTTGGGTTACGGATTTTTCTGCCAAGTCCACATGCTTGATCTTGAGCGAGGTGAGCGCCTCGACGCGAATCCCTGTCAGGCACAACAGGGCGAAGATCGCCTTATCGCGCATCTGGCGGGGTGTTTCGCTAGGCATCATGTCCAACGCACGCTTGGCTTGGTGAAAGCTGGGCGCTGGGCGTTCGGGTGCTGCGCGGGCTTCGGCTTCGTCGCGCCGGGATAGCTGGAAGTAGCTGGCATCGGCGGCCTTGATCCTGCGCCGGAAGCCTTCTTGCTGTGACAGCCATAGGGTGAACTCTCGCAAGGTCGCCATGATCGCGCGGGTGGTGGATTTGGCAAGCGGCTTGCCGGTCGCGCTCTTGGCGTGATCCAAGTGTTCGCGGAACCCCACGGCCCAATCAATGTGGAACTTGGCGAAGTCTTTGCGCCCGTTCCACGCGTCGAAGCGCTCAAGATGGGCAATCTCGCGGTCCAAGGTCTTGCCTGAGACCTGTTTGGAGTGTTTTCGATAGGTCAGAAACGCACGCTTGGTCCGTTCGTTTTTCTCGTTGAGGTGGTTGGTCATAAGAGCCTCCGATTTGCTCAAGTTTTGCCTGTCAGAAACCTTGCCAATCGCGGCAGGCTGTAAATGGAAGATCAGGGGGGCATCTGCACGCCTCTTTAATGTCGATTCCGGGCGCTTGTTTCGGAACCGACCTTGGAAGATTGGGGCGGCTCATCGTGGAACGTCACATCGAAGATATTTGTGAGAATGGGGACGCTTTCATGCACGATCGGTTTGTGCATGATCGTGTCGCAAGTCTCGCACAATGCTGTGAGTTTTGCGCGCGTGTCGTCCGTCACACAATCGACAAGCCCACCTGCCGGTTTGCATGCAGCACGGCATTTGAGGCAATAGAACTCATCCAGCGACAGATGGAATTTTCGCGCCTGTCGCTTGCCCCGAATGTAGGCAATCAACGCATCACCGCGCACCAGCGTTGGCCGTTCACTCGTCATTGCCGTCAGACCGTGCTTGATCCATTCCCGAATGGTCCGGTCAGAGACGCCGGTAATATCCGCCGCCTCTTGGATCGTATAACATCGGAGCGATTTGATTCCGCTGAGTTTGGCTGATTTGGGCATTGGGTCTTACGCCTCGTGCCTTGCCAACCACTCGCGGATCGCATCCACCCGGATCAGTCGCCGCGTGCCGATCTTAATGCTGGGCAAATCACCCTTGGCCAGCGCCGCATAGAGCGTGGTGCGCCCGATGCCTGCAAGCCGTGCCGCCTCGTCCGGGGAAACTGCAATCGGGGCGTATTTCGGGTTCGGTTCGTTCAGGTCTATCATAGTTCAAACTCCATCCTGAGAAGATGGATGAACCGTCACGGATGTTGGGTGGATCAAAACAGGGCTTGGGTATTCATCCAGTTTTCATCCACGTCGAAACTCCGAAACATAGCCCTTTACAGTGGGCAGCTTGGGCGCGGGATCATTAGGGTGTCGTGCGGCATATATGGCCAGAACGGCCTTCGCCTCTTCGTTGCGCCCTTCTTTTGACAATCCTTGCGCGACGCGCTCTGCTAGTAGCTCCAGCACGCGCTCGCGGTGAAGGTTCGGTCGCCCGCCCGTTTGTTTCGGGGGTGCGCCTACCGCTTCGGCGACGCTGGCAAGCTGACGTATGTGCGCCGCCCCAAAATCCAAGTGAACCATTTGGGGCAGAGTGCAGGTTTTGGCACTGCGATATTGCAATTGCCCGGCAGCGGTGACGACGAGGGCATAGTCGCGCCGAATTTCGGTGCGCAGGGAAGTCTCAAGGTCGTCCAGATCATCGCGGTTCAGAAGGCGCGGGTGAAAGTAAACCACCGCCCGCCCGCCGAATGTATCCACCAGCCCGATACGCCATGTGTGCGGCCCAAGTTGCGACGTGCTTTCCGGCTCGCACCCAAATGCGAAGTGCAGTTGTTCCACCAGCCCGGCAAGGTTGGGACGCACCGCGACAATGGCGGCGCGCTCAACGGGAACTAAGCCCAGGTCGGGGCAATAATGGCCATATGAACCGCCCTCGAAGACAATCTCGGCATCGTGCGGCGCGTCGCAGTTCTCGCAAAGCACCGATTGCACCACGCCGTCGCGCTGTATCAGACCTGCATCCAGCAACGCTCCATATCGCGCATCGTCACGATAGGCCTGAGCCGCGACCTTCCCGGCTTGCCCGATGATCTCGCAGAGCAACGAAACCGGGTTCAATCAGCCTTCCTCGATTACGTCAATTTCAGGCGTGGGGCGCGCAATCAGGTTCCATCGCTCCAACAGGTTCAGCACCAATTGGCGGTCCACCTCCGTCTTGTTGGGGATGGTCGTTGTGTTGGGGGCGCGCAACGTTACTGTCAGCGTGCGGCGGCGCTTTCCATCTTGTGCGGCCATGACTATCCGCAGCGTGGCAGAGACAATCTGCCAGCCACCAGCCTTGATCGGGGAGACCTGCCCAAAGCGGCGGTCGAGAAACTTATAAATCGTCTCACCGTCGCCGCGTTTTTCAAACCGCGCAAAGCCGCCGCCTGTTGAGAAAAAGTCGAGCGACGACACCTCTACGCCCTCAACACCATCCGCCGGTTCAATCGAAAACACAGGTTCGGATCGCAACGTGTTCAGCAGCACCTCGCGGCGTGGCGCTTCAACTGGTGGCTCTGACCCCGCAAAGTGCTTTGAGAAGGCTTGCGCATATTCATCGCGGACCTTTTTCCCACCGGCGGCGCAAATCTCCACAATTCGCTGAGTGGGGTTGCAGGCGATGCCCACCTCCAAGACCCGTTGAAACACTTGCCGCTCCAAACCCTCCGACGCCCCAAAGGTCAACTCACTCGCGGCGCGGTCTTCCACATAGATCGTGGCTTGGACAACCTCAGTTTCCTCGCCCGTGATGGGATGAACGCGAACCGCGCGATACCAATCAGCCTCGCGCTTGCGATGTGCGGGCAGGTTCAGAATATCTATCGCCTCTGCCACGAATGCCGCGCGCGCCGCATCATCCTCCAAAGCCCATGCCTTCCCATCATAGTCGAACTGGAAGGCAGACCAGTTTTTGCCGCCCGTGCGACGGTTCAGAGAGGCTTGCACGGCGACACGTTCAAAGGCTTGGGGATGATCCAGCGCCAGCATCAACAGCACGTCCTGCACGCCCTCAAGGCCTTCCAAGTCAATGCCCATCATCGGGCAAACCTGTTCCGCGCTGACCATCACCGCCTCGTTGGTCAAGCTGGCCAGATGATCCAGTTCAGCCTTGAGGCGGTCTTGTTTGCGGGCTGGCAGATCGTCAATCAGCGCGTTGATGTCTGAGACTAATGCAGTGCCGCGCCCAGCGCTGTTCCAATCAAAATCCTGGGGCATCTCGACGCCCTTTGCCTCAAGAAATGCCTTTAACCGGGCGCTGGGCGCTTTGCGTAAAAACCCGCTAAAGGATGCCATACATATTGTGCCTTAATTGCCGATTTAGAATTAATGTCGTGGTTGCAGACGTGTGCTTCAAGGTGTTTCAGGTCGGGATCATTCAGATGTCGTTGCTACAACCTATCAAGGGACCGGTGATCGACACGTTCGGTATGCCGGCGTCGTCTTGTCGATGTCCTCGGCCAAGGACCGGAAGCCGGCACCGCGTTCGCGTATCGTCTCGGCTATCTCCAAAAAGTTCTTCCCAGTACCGCGCCAGACGGTCGTACTTCGCGACAATCACAACATCACCTTAACGGACGTATGCAGTATGAGTTCCTGAACGAACACCTATTCGACAGCTTACACTATGCCCGCAATTTGGTGGCGGCATGGCGCTCTGACTTCAACCACCACCGCCCACATTCTGATCTCGCTGGCATCACACCGGCGGAATATGCCAACCGGTCAATGAAGGACCAAAACCTGAACAGAGCTAACCCAAATTAGCGGATTCAAAGGGGAGCAGGTAAATAAAACCAAAATTATGAAAATACTATGTCGTCAAATGTAATATGGCATCCAATTAGCATAATTGATGAGCTATCAGATATCTCAAGCAAGGTATTATCACCATCATACTGCAGTGTGACCACAGACAAGTCTACGCCTTGCAAAAGTAGCTGATCTTGCTCAGGCTGAAAGCCAACAACTCGATCGTGCCCGGATGTGGATGAAAAGATTAAAGAAATTTCTTCTGTACCGACATATAAATCATCTCCACCACTGACCTCAGCCCGGTCAGAACTTTGACTAAGAAATATAAAGTCATCACCTTCACCAGCGTCAACTACTCCCGTGCCGTACATAAAGAGCCAATCACTGCCATCGCCGAGATAAATTTCCGATGAAGCTCCATGGACAAAAATGATATCGTCCCCGTTACCAGCATCTACGTAATCGCCCGACCCAAAGACTACAATATGATCATCTCCGCCACCACCTAAGTATCGCGCCGCTAACAGCCCACCAGTTATTCTGTCATTAAATTCTGAGCCTTCAATTATCTCAAACTCTGAGAATCGCACTAAACCGCTCTCGGTTTCAACTGCACCCTCTAAACAATCGATGTGTACAGCCGAGTTACTAAGTGAAAAGGAAAGTTGATCATTGCCGTTACCACCATATACAGTATCTTGCCCTGCAGAGACATAGATGATATCATGACCACCACCCCCTGCGATATAATCATCGCCTTCGCCCCCATCAAGAGTGTCATTTCCTGCGCCCCCGACTAGCTCATCATCTCCTCCACCACCGTATAAACTATTGGCAGCATGATTTCCTGAGATCAAATCATCTTCATCCGAACCGACTATGTTCTCTACACTTTCAAAGCGGTCACCGGAACCATCAATAATACCTGATTGGCCGTGGCCAAGCATCGCCACTATTCCTTGTGCTGAGTTAGCATACGAAACAGTGTCGCCACCTGATCCACCAAAATAGAGAGTTGAATCGCTTGATGCCATAAGGTAATCATCTTCACTAGTTCCTGAAACAGTATTGTAGCCAGGAATAGTAATTTGCGAAAATACAAGAATTGCTGTTTCATATGGGTCTAGATCGAAAATTAGATTAGAGGTTGTGCTATTATCAAATGTTAGATGTCTAATCATCGCATCAACATCTGGTTCCTCATATGGAAGAAAGCCACTTAAAGATCCAAAATTTCCATCTGCCGTTGTTTCGTCCACACCGAAAATAAAGGCCTCTACGAGTTGAAAACCCGGCGTTATATCTGAGAAATCGAGACCGTGTGTTGCAGAATTTTCAATTGTTGATGATATGAAGAAAACGGCCTCGCTGTTATTTGAAAACCCATTTAAGATATATTCGGTGCTTAACGAAGCGGTGGGCATTGCCTGTGTCCCGTGGAGATATTGATTCATTAATCGAAAAAACTCTCCCGCGAGCTGCAGTTCTCCAGTTCGATCGGCTAGGCTTGTTGCGTGATACTGAGATGACCAGAAGTCGAGAGCGTCAACGCCTTCTTCTAGGAAACTTGTGAACATCTCCAGCATGATTACTGTTTGCTCCAGTCCGTAGTTGGCCTGTGAGTGGTGCTGCACGTTCCATTCGGAGAAACGTGATTCCAAATCTCTTCCCGTCGCCTCGGACCAAGTTGCGTGAAGATCAGTCGCCCGATCTATGATGGTGGAAATGTTGTTGATTGAGTGTTCGTATTCTGTGCCAGACCCTCGGCCTTCTGTATAATAGAGATGACTCACAACCCCATCGAGATGTTGGAGCGCTTCATTCGAAAATTCACTCAATACGACTTCGTTCCGATTTTCCAAATCATCATAGGACATCCCACCACCAGCACTTTGCGCCCAAACTTGCACAAAGATTTCAGGCTCTATATCTATTCTTCCTCCAGCTTCTATATACTCTGCTATCGCCTCCTCGATAAGCAAAGTTACCTCATTTGCAATACGGCCATACTCTCGAGACGTCATATGCGCCTCGTACTCATTTCCGAGCTCGAAGGAAATCTGCAACGATGGATTGGTGAGACTTAGTACATAGGAAACGTAGGCCTTTACTTCATCCGAAAGGGATTGATTGAATGTACGATGACCATCTATCCTAGTATCAGATAGAAGCTGCGCTGTTGGGATTATTATAGTTGGATTGGCGCCTGTTTCATTACAATGAGCTAGAAAGCGAGGTAGTGATACTAAAGCTCTCTCTTCACCAGATTCATTGATAACGGTATCTTGATCTGGGTTAGAAATGTCGATGAGCGTTTCAGAAGTAATTCCTCCAGGGTAACGTAGTGTTTGAGAGGAAACTGAATCTTGTACCTCATCAAACCTCTCCCATGGACGATCACCGATCCGCTCATAGTTTGCTACGAAGTTAATTCCAAAATGACTTTGGTTAACTTCGGAACCCAAACCTTGAACGATAAACAAATTGATAAGCTCACCGTTTAACATTTTCACCCCTAATCACTCACCGAGTGCTAGATGCTTGAGATGGTGTAAACAGCCGGTTAATTCCAGGGATTTAGTTTTTTATGAGTTTTGTAAAATCTTTCGTTTTTTTGTGTTGGCAGTTGCTAAAGGTGTCGATAGTTTGATTCTGCGTTAATAAGACTACGGGCAGAACCCAATAGTTTTCTCTTAATGGCATAATTCACTTTTGGAAAACTGAAAAGTGACATGTCTGATATTCGCTGGCTGAGCGAGGCGCTAATGGCGCGTCTTGAACTCAATTTTCCAAAGGCCCATGGCAAAGCAAGCGCTGACGTTAGGCGCGTTCTGAGCGGGATTATTTTCATCAATCGCAATGGGTTGCATTGGCGGAGTACGCGCAAGGAATTGATCAGCTCCACCTGAGTGGTCCAATTTGATTGTTAGTGCATGATTGGCCTTTGGTCTATCTGGACGATAGCTTCAGGGGCCGGTGGGCGGTAGCCCAATGAGCTGTGTGGTCGTTTCGTATTGTAGTGTTTCCTCCATTCTTCGATCAGGATTTGCGCCTCACGCAGGCTGTAGAAGATTTCGCCATTCAAGAACTCATCCCTGAATCGGGCATTGAAGCTTTCGCAATACCCGTTTTCCCAAGACGACCCTGGATCGATGTAAGCCGTCTTTGCACCAACGGCTTTGATCCAGTCCTGCACGGCCTGAGAAACGAACTCCGGGCCATTGTCAGACCGAATAAATGATGGGATTCCACGTAGGATAAACAGATCACTTAGGGCGTCGATCACATTGCCTGAGTCCAGCTTGCGATCCACGCGGATGGCCAGACACTCCCTGCGGTAGTCGTCGATGATGTTGAGCGTGCGGAACGCCTTTCCATCGTCAGTGCGGCAATGCACGAAGTCATACGACCAGACATGATCGCGGTGCTCAGGCCGAAGTCGGACGCACGATCCGTCATTGAACCAAAGCCGTCCCTTCTTTGGTTGTTTCATGGGCACTTTCAGCCCCTCTCGTCGCCACAGTCTTTCGATCCGTTTGTCGTTCACATGCCAGCCAGCATCTCTCAGCAGCGCAGCGATCCGACGATAGCCGTATCGGCCATATTGACGGGTCAGTTCGATCATGTCGGCCACCAACCGTTCTTCATCCGGGCGACCAACTGGTACCTTACGCCGCGTGGATCGGTGTTGTCTCAGAACGCGACAAGCGCGGCGTTCCGAGACATTCAGCTCAGCACGCACGATCAATGCAAGCACGGCGACGAGCGGGGCTTAGAAGTTTCCCTTTGCTGCTTCCGCCAAGATAAGCTTGTCCAAGGTCAGATCAGAAACAGCTCTGCGCAGCCGCTCGTTCTCTTTCTGCAGACGCTTCAGTTCCCTTAATTGGTCCGTGCCCATTCCACCGTATTTCTTCTTCCAGCGGTAATACGTTTGTTCAGTCACGCCGATCTGCTGGATCGCATCCAGACGCGGCATGCCTTGCCCCGTCAGAACTTCAACCTGCCGTAACTTCGTGACAATCTCTTCTGGCTTTGGTCGCTTCTTTGCCATGTGCTTCCTCCGCTTTCCTAAACATAGCGGAGGACCAATTCACTGGGGGAGGATCAACAGGATCAAGCCCTTTCCTCCATTGAGGAAATGCCACAAGATCCCACTTCCGTACAGTGGGCGCGCTATCGAAGACGTTGCAAGATCGAGAACAGCTTCCCCGATTCAGGAACTAGCGACGTGTTGCGACCCTTTACGACGGATGCCCGAAGATACTCCTGCCCGCATTCGCTTTGGCTGCCGTGGTCATGTTTCCGTTATGATTCCTGACCCTAAAACAAATCATTGCTCCGGCAAACCCGATGCGGTTCAACAACTATGAGGGCATCACGCCCCAAGGCGCACCAGCAAGTGGCCGACTTTTGCTCCGCCCCAATGGCAGGATGTTACGCCGCCGTTGACAAAAAACTATGATATCTACAATCACCGGGTTATGAATTGCTTCGCTATAGGTCCGACTTGCAAAGCTGGGTGATCAAGGTCATACTTAAGAAAGATCGAATCTAAGAGTTGGCTTGAGGCTTTCAAATCTTGGGATTTCATCAATGCTTTTTGGAGTCAGCTCTGTCCAAGCCGATCGCACTGCATCGTGAAGTAGCTTATCTCCAGCATATATCTCGTTAATGCGCGACCTCAAACATTTAGTAAGAATATCGCTCTTCATAAATTCCTTAGATGATTTATTCTGATTCACATTCTTTATTAAACCTAAGTCTCTGTATTCGAGACCATTAAGGAGTAGTGAAACTTGTGAAGATAGCTTATTTAGCATCAGTAATTTTAGGTTAAGCTTTCGAATAATATTAATCCTCGCCACTTGTGGAATCCAATGAGAATCCGGCGCAAGATCGATGCCTTTAGAAAGATTTTTTCCTATCCAATCAATCATTATTTCGCAATTTCGGGTGTGTTCATCAGGTGCTTGAGCGCTAGGGTTCAGTCCGTACTTGGATTGTAGTATATGGCGTAGTGGTACAAAAGATTGGTGCCCACTCCCCATAACCTTGTCCATATACAACGAAAAGAAGCGGTCTACTGGGCTACGTAGTACAGTGAATGCCGCAGGTTCTCGACGCAGCTCCTTAACGGTTAGCCCAAAATCACTAGATCTCGCGAAGAGATGATCTAGATCATGAATCCTGCGTTGATCATCATAATACGAACCATGATCAATCCGCCAAATTAAGTTTTTGACGAAGGTACAACCACACTTTGGAATGACAAGATAATGGAGCCGGAGGCTTCTTGAAGCAAACAGGCGGCCAACAGGATTATGAGGGTCTTCCAGCATCTTCAAGTTAAGTACCTCCTAATTACGGAGAATCTTCCGCGACCATACAACATGCCCTGCGTCGAGTTACTCACAACTTATAAGCGCAGAGTACCATCCCACTTGGGATCCATGTCAAGCCATCGCAAACATCTATGGTAAT
Organism: uncultured Paracoccaceae bacterium; assembly: GCA_947503935.1. GTDB lineage: Bacteria > Pseudomonadota > Alphaproteobacteria > Rhodobacterales > Rhodobacteraceae > CANNFR01. The sequence goes on along the minus strand of CANNFR010000014.1, from coordinate 30,771 downwards.
TGATCTGGTCCATGAAGACTGGGTCGGTTGAGATCGGAGTTTTCTACCAAGCTTTCCAGGCTGGGAGAGGGGCGGAAGCGCATGATGCGCAGACTGAAGACGCTCCAGGACGAGAACACCCAGCTGAAGAAGACTGTGGTGGATCGGACGCTGGATCGGGAAATGCTTCAGAATGTCATTCGACGAAGGCCCTGGAGCTTGGCCCTTTGCGCGAGACCATCACCGGGATGAGTGCGACTGGGAAAGGGGAAGCACGGCCAACCCCGATTTGTGCAACAAAGTCCTGCCCAGTCAGAGATAATTGGTTGGAAAAGAAGAAGCCAAATATTGTGAGGAGGAGCAAAAAGCGGTTTCAGTCAAACAGAGACTTTCCGACTACCGAGACGCTGCCACCCTTCAGGTCTCATATTAGTCCAAATAGACTTCTCCTCCAGGACCAAACTCTGGAAAACCCGCCTCCGCAGCTGACTTCGTTCCATTTAGGACCTCTTGCACCTCGTCAAGCGCTTTCCGGACTTCCAGAAACCTATATTTGGCCCGAAGTAGAACCGCAAAGTCTATGGGTTGTAGCTCTTCGTCCAGATCGAGTTTTTGTTGGAGCGCATCGACTGTTCTGGCTAGACCTTCTATAATTACCATTGCATCGGTAAGTAGCTCACCCTCTTCGTCATTGAGCATATAGTTTTCGACGCCATGTAAAACAACTCCGAATGTCCCCGCATCCTTATCTCGTTTAACTTCAACATCTACAGCCATGCTGCCTCCAAAAAAATGCCCAGTTTAGGTACATCCTGGGCTCCGCGACCCATTCTTCTACTGTCATACTGCCTTGAGTCCACGTTACCCGGTGTTAGCCGCAAGTCCCGCGGAAAACCAGCAAAAAAATCGAGCGACCCACGCTCTAAGGTCTTCATCATCTTGGTGGTGAAATCGGCGCGATCGCCACAATCGACTGACCCGGCCCCCTAATACGGGCCGTTCAAGTGTAGATTCCGTTCCTGTTTCTTTCTGTTGATTGGGTTCCGGTCAAGGCCTGCTGAGCGGAACCTTCGCGCAGCTCAAGCGAGGCAGGCGGGGTGGGCACGGTTGAGATTGGCGGAGACGGCCGGCGACAGTCCGCCAAGCGATGTGTGTGGTCGTTCTGTGTTGTAATCAATGCTCCAGTTTCGATGATCTTCCGGGCCTCAACGAGGTTGCCGAAGATGTGCTCGTTGAGGCATTCGTCGCGAAGGCGGCCATTGAAGCTTTCCACGAAGGCGTTTTGCATGGGCTTTCCCGGTGCAATGTAATGCCAGCCGACGCCAGTGTCCTGGCACCTTCTTAGAAATGCGTGAGATGTCATTTCCGTCCCATTGTCTGAGACGATCATGTCAGGCTGGCCGCGCCGTCGGATGAGATCATCCAGCTCGCGGGTCATTCGTGCGCAAGACAGTCAACGATCCGCAACGGAGGCCAAAACTTCGCGGGTGCAATCATCCACCATGCAGAGCACGCGGAACCGCTGGCCTTCTGCGAAGGCGTCAGACACGAAGTCCAAAGACCAGCGCTGATTGGCACGATCCGACACAAGAATAGGCCTGCGTGTGCCCAAAGCCCGCTTGCGGGATACTTGTTCGTAGTCTTGCTCATGATGCCCTATCCCACTCAGGAGTTGGAGTCTCGGGTAGACCCGGAATGGTTCACATAGACGATCTCATGCGCCAGAAGTGCGACCGAAGAGATCACGAAAAATCGATCTGATCTGTTTACCGTTCCTTAAGAAAGATGGCTGAATTTTGAAACTGAATGAAAAATGGACGGCATGGATGTTCCAAATGACAGAAACCGACCGCGCCTCGAGAACCTTGGAAGACGAACTCCGCGATAGCATTTTCTTAGCCGAGCAGATGGGGTTCGTTGCAACCGCAGCGGCTATGCGGGACGTACTCTCTGAGTTGCTCTACGGAACACTGCCCACGCACAAGCAACGTGACTCACCTAAGGCTAATCAAAAAGGCGCCACTCCACTCAAACTTGCCAAGTTGGTACTCGAGTCAAACTCACCTATAGCGGAGACGACAAGAAAATCATTTGGGAAGGAAAATAAGAGTGAATACCAACGCCAAGATTGCGAGTTTGTTGGTCAGCATTTCGGCGCACGCCAAGTACAGAGGGTTCGACTGGTTTGACAGACGTGTTACTGATGCCATCATCCAGTGATTTTCGAGCTGCAACAAGCAATGAGATATGTAGGGCTTCGGCGAGCCGCCGGAGCCCGAATGCAACTTTAGTTTCTGGAACTAGTTTTGTCAACCATCGCCCTTGACCAAAAAATCAAATGGATTTGGGAAAAATGCCGGAACGTCATTGATTGCGACAACGACGCTTCGTTCGAAGATTAAGAGAAAGTATTCAATCTCGTCGATCGGATCGAAATTGACATCCTTTTCATTTACAAGAGCATATGCGGAAACAAAAGGCGCGTACTCGGAACCTATTGCGACACTGCGATCAAATACCAAGAGAGACATCTGGGGGGATACTAACAAATCACGAGTATTGCCAATCGCATCCTTCTCGATGCGCACCGGCGTGAGCGGTCCGCGCCCTGACGCCGAGCGCTGATGAACCTCTTTGATGGTCTGTAAGCCGAAATCCAGCGTCTGCACTGGATCACCTGCAGCGAGCTCCTCGACGGGACTTTTGCCTTGAGGAGTGTCAATTAAGATTCCTCGGGTAATCACATCGATCCACCACCAATAACCGCCCTGGATCTGTATTTATCACACGATCCCATCTAAGTCAGCCCGGACTGTGAAGCTCTCAAACGGAAGAGATTGCCGTACAGGGTTCGTTTTAAACGTTTTGGCAACCATGGCTAGGTTCAGGACCCATAAATCGGCTTGATGCTGAGTTGTTGTCATGATTCACGAACCCCAATGGTTTGGGGGACAAATGAGTAATCTCTATTGGCTGACAGAAGCGCAGATGGTGCGGCTCCGGCCGTTCTTTCCCAAGAGTCGGGGTCGACAACGCGTTGATGATCGGCGTGTACTGAGTGGTATTATCTTCATCAATCGCAATGGCTTACGCTGGTGTGATGCACCCCCAGACTATGGCCCACCCAAGACGTTGCACAACCGCTGGAAGCGATGGAGCGATATGGGTGTATTTGCGCGGATCATGACTGGATTGGCGGCAGAAGCACCCGACAACAAGACAATCTCAATTGATGCGACCTACCTCAAAGCGCACCGCACGGCCTCAAGCCTGCGGTTGAAAAAGGGGGGCGAGGACGCCTGATCGGACAGACGAAGGGCGGCATGAACACAAAGCTACATGCCGTCACGGACACCAGCGGTCGCCCGATCCGCTTTTTCATCACAGCCGGTCAGATCAGCGATTACACCGGCGCCATGGCTTTGCTGAGCGGCCTACCAGATGCTGATTGGCTATTAGCTGATCGGGGGTATGATGCTGATTGGCTCCGAGAAGCCTTGGCAGACAGGGGAACGCGACCCTGCATCCCAGGTCGCAAGTCCCGCAACAAGGTCGTCAGATACGACAAGCGCCGCTATAGACGCCGCAACCGCATTGAACGCATGTTCGGAAGGCTCAAAGCCTGGCGACGTGTCTCAACCCGCTATGATCGATGCCCCAAGGTCTTCCTCTCAGCAATCGCTCTCGCCGCAACCGTCATATCTTGGTTATGAGTCCTGACCCTAGTAGGGTTTGCTCTAAGACTAAAGCTGCTCTTTCTCTACTACTCTGGACAATAGGCACTCAATTAAAGTATGTCTTTGCCTTTGAAAGGATGATAGTAGAATGCGTCTAGACCGAGCAAGAGCATATTTTTTTGTTAAGGAGGCAATCATGAAAAAGACAGCTTCTTCTCTATCAATATCGCTACCATAACCCTCCTGAAAGGCGGCGAAAACTGATTTTGGTAGAATGGTAGGTTCTGCTGCTAAAAATCTTCTTGAATAAAGCGCATGCAGGAATAAGTGTCCAAACTCAACAGAAGATATACGCAGTATTGGCTCTCCGAAATCAAGCCCCAATACCCCTTCTTTGCCATAAAGAAGGTTTGACCCAGAAAGATCGCCATGCTGGACTGCGAAGACAGTCGGCTTTCCCTTTAACTGAGTACATTTGTCCTCCAGAATTTGCATGCACCTATGTACTAGGGCTTCGCGGACGAAGAGTTGCGTAAACTTGGATCTCGGACGAACTTGCAGGCGCAGCGGTTCCAAGGCCCAGCCTGGCCATAGAGGCCGTGTCTCGGTGTCACTGGTTGAATGAAGGACTCTCATCCATTGACCAATAGCGCGCAAGATAGACAAGCATTCGCTGAGTGATGATGCATCTCTCATCGCCATCTGCACAGGCTTCCCCTCATAGAACTCAGTCACGTAAAAATTCCGCGCTTCCGAGCTGTAAATCGGACGTGCCACACGAAAGCCCGCAACATGTGCAGTTTGACTGCTCAAATTGCAAAGTCGGTTATACTCATTACTTAAGCTCGCCCATCCGTCCGGGGCCATGTCCAGCTTGAGCGTATAGCAGCATCGTCCAACAACTAGTCGATAGACTTTCCTTGAAGGTTTGATGACGGATCTATGAAGCAACTGTAAGCTATCGGCGCGACTCTCACGCAGATGTCTTAAGAATTCTTCAGCACAAGCATTTACGTTAGTTTTCATAGTTATGCCTAACACACCACCAAGAAGAAGGACGAAGGATATGATTAAAAATAACTCTGATACAGGCGAAAAGCAGGTTGCTCTAAGGCTGACCTCCCCGCGCGTTTACTGGCCATCGTGGTTGACCTCAACCGCGAATGTCTGGCCGTGGTCGCAGATACCTCGCTCTCGGGGCTCCGCGTCACCCGCGAGCTCACGGCGATCATGGCCCGACGCGGGAGGCCCAGAACGATTGTCAGCGACAACGGGACGGAACTGACAAGTATGATTGTGCTCAGATGATGCCAGGAAACCCGGATCGACTGGCACTACATCGCGCCCGGAAAGCCGATGCAGAACGCATTCGTCGAGTAATTCAACGGCAGCTTCCGGGACGAGCTTTTGAACGAAACCCTGTTCTCATCGCTGACCGCTCGCGAGAAGATCACTGCATGGAAGGAGGACTACAACCGACACAGACCCCACTCATCCCTGGACAATCTCACACCACACGAATTTGCAATGAAATCGAGACTGGAAACCAAGGCCGCGTGAGGTCAGATACCAGCCAAAGAATTCTCCCAAAGACTGGCGGGCAGTCGGGTCTCAGGCCAGAGGCGTCAGGTGCCGAAGTGCTCTTTCTCAAACAGATGGTGAATTTCCGCTCCTCGCGGCTCAGCGAGCGCGCGTATCGGGTGGGTGGTACGCCGGCATCCCGGTACTTCCTGAAGAGCGACAACTGCCGCTTCTTGTACTAGGCGCCCCAGCTTTGGCATTCCCTCTCTTTCGGCATGGGCTGCAATGCTCAACAATATAGTTGCAAGGCCTGACTCGTAAACCGCCATACTAACATCTCCGCTTCTCTCAAGACTCCAGCCTTGTCTTACTAACAACCCTAAGATGAACCGTCTCTTAACTGGACGCTTGCAGACAAATACAGTTTGTTTCGCGAGAACCAACAGTAGTGTCTTCAGGCCTAATAGCTAGTAATTGACGACCGCGGCGAGGGCGATGTCGGTCCCGCACTTGATCCTTGCCGCCATTCTCGGTGAAGGCCAAGGTTGTATGAGCAACTCAGAACCCAAAAAGAGCAGATATTTCATAACCTTGTTCTACGCGCAACCCTATGACTTAGCCGCGAGCGGGTTCTACTTCTAAGACGCAGAAACGTATGAAAGTAGGGTCGGCAGCATAAAAAAACGACCACGGCGAGCTGGTCGAAGAGTTTGAAATCCAGTTCGTCGACAGGAAAGCAATTGACGCTGTCTTGACGCCATCCGTCCTCATTATGAAAAATAGCAGCGCGGGGCTGGCCGTCCAGACTCAGCTCACCTTCGATTCGTTTTACCTGCTCCCCTGATGGAGTAGCCCACTGAAAGTGGTCCACCAACTGGAATAGATTGTCCCGTCTATTGGAGGATCAGCGATGGCTGGAAAACGAGAAAAGCCCGAAGAGATTGTATCCAAGATTCGGCAGGTTGAAGTTCTACAGGGACAAGGCGCGACGATTGCCGAGGCTGTTCGCCAGGTCGGTGTGACGCAGCTGACGTTTTACCGATGGCGCAAGCTTTATGGCGGGATGCAGCGGTCTCAGCTTGCGCGGTTGAAAGAGCTGGAGAAGGAGAACCAGCGGCTGCGGCGCGCTGTGTCTGACTTGACGCTGGACAAACTCATTCTGACTGAAGCCGCGAATGGAAACTTCTGAGCCCTTCGCGTCGCCGGAAATGTATTAACCATGTGCAGCAGGAGCTTGGCGTGTCGGAGCGCCGGGCCTGCCGCACACTTGGGCAGCACCGATCCACGCAGCGCAAAGTTCCGCAGGGCCGCGCCGACGAGCAGCTTCTGACGGACGATATCATTGAACTGGCGGACAAATACGGACGCTACGGATACTACAACATCAAGACCGACCGCGTTCATATGCCGCCGATTGGCACGTTTTATCGGGCGGCTGGTTATTTTGGCACCTTGGCCCATGAGACAATCCATAATGCCGAGGTTCGGATTATGCCGCGCCGATTCTCTCAACCTGTTGCCCAGTGGGAAATTCGGCGCGGCATATCGGCATAATACGTCGGAAGCAAAAAGCGGTCGTTCGCGCTTAACGCAGCAAATTCGGGCAGAGAGCCCAATCTGACCGACCTTGCTGACTAGTTGGACGGCAGCTTCCCCCGTCAGAAGCCCAACGGCAGAGCTGGGCAAGCCCAGCGCGTTTTCGACCTCGGACCGCAAGAAGCGGCTCAGCGGCGCGAGATATCTGGTGAGGCCGGAAGGGGTATGTGGAACATTCGGCTGACAGCTTAGAAGGTCGTGGAACAAGCGGTCCAGCACCTTGGCGCCGGCTTTGCCAGTCGCGGCCTTCCCCTTGTCGGTCGGGTCATCCGTCAGCCGCACGATGGGCTGGCCGCCCGGGCGTTCACCGGATCGGTAGAGCGACCATTTCCGGCCATCGGTATAGATCAGGTTCGGCAGGCCTTTCAGCTTGGCCCATTGCTTCTTGTTGTGGTCGCCTTTCAGTTTCGGTGCATCGGCCCCGAGACCGGGAGCTGCAACTCGATATATCCGCAGATTAGGCCGCCGGCAAAAATCGCAATGTCGGGCCGGACTTTGTGTTCTAACAAATGCGTTTCTGTCCGGGTTTCAACCGTCAGCCCGTATTTCGCGCCTGTGGCGACCAAGAGCGCCGCGTCCTCGGGCTTCAACTGGTCTTCTGGAGAGGCTGCACCCGGCAATGCGAATTTCGCCTTCAACGCATCCGCAAATACTTCGAGATCAACAATATCCACTAACGTTCCCTGCCCGATAGTTGTTTGCCAAGTTATAGCAAACAGTTGCGCCCATAGGAGACACACATCGCCCTTAGCGAGGACGCACCTGCGAACTGAAACGCTTCAGTTCAGGGTGACGACATTCGGGGCAAGGTTGCTGGCGGTCGCAACCGTCGACCAAGCTATCATAAGCGTGCGCCGCTTTTCAAAGAGGTCAGAGCGGGCATAGGCGGCCTCAGACTTGTTCTTGATCCCATGGGCCAGCGCCGCCTCGATCACCTCACGGGGAAAGCCTGTGGTTTCACCGGCCCAATCGCGGAAGGTCGAGCGGAAGCCATGAACGGTGATCCCGTCGCGCCCCATCCGCCGCAACACGGCCGTCATGCTCATGTCAGAGATTGGTTTGCCTGCCTTCGCCTCACTTTCAAAGATCAGTGCCGCGTTGTCGCGCTTGGGACCAAGGTAAGCGATTGCCTCTTTCGTAAGCGGCACACGGTGTTCCTTGCCCGCCTTCATGCGTTCCGACGGTATCGTCCAAAGTTTCACCTCAAGATCAATCTCGGCCCATGTCGCGCCGCGCGTCTCACCAGAGCGTGCCGCAGTGAGAATGGTGAAGGCCAGCGCACGCGCCGCGACTCCCGTGCGGTTCGACAAATCATCCATGAACCCTGCAATCTCGACATGGGCCAAAGCGGGGTGGTGCTTGACCGCCTTCACCTTTGTGGGTTTGGGAAGCAAATGATCCAAGTGCCCACGCCACCGCGCCGGATTGTCGCTGCTGCGAATGCCCAGCGCGGAGGCATAGTCCAAAACGGCCTCGATCCGTTGGCGCACACGATTGGCTGTTTCGGGTTTACCCGACCAAATCGGTTTCAAAACGCCGATCACGTCCGCCGTTTCGATGCGTGCAACTTGCATAGGTCCAAGGGCGGGGAAAACGTAGGTTTCAAGCGTTGAGGTCCATTGCGCCGCATGTTTTGCGTTCTTCCAGCCGGGGCGCTTGCTCTCGATCAATTCCAGCGCGGCATCTTTGAAGGTTTTAGGTTGGGACTGCCGTTTCTTGGCAATAGGGTCTTCCCCTTCGTGGATCATACGCCGTGCTTCCAGCGCGCGGTCACGGGCCATCGCCAGCGAAATTTCTGGATATGCGCCAAGACCCAGATCATGGCGTTTGCCCATAACCTGATAGCGCAACACCCAAGACCTCGCGCCAGAGGCTTTAACATACAGAAACAAGCCCCTCCCATCGCCATGCCGTCCGGGTCCAACCGTTTCCACTTTTCGAGCGCTCAAAGGCATATCATTCCCACATTTGTTCCCACACTTTACACTAATTTAAGATGAACGCCCGCGAACAGCAAGGGTGGGCTATGAAATTAGCCCATTGATTTTATTTATTATTACTGAATTCTCCAGAACGCCAACGAACCTATAGACCCCATGGTGATGCGGACTGTCTCTCCGCCAGTTCACTTCAGATCAGCTTCCTCGGTAGGTCGAATAGCCGTGCGCCGACAGAAGCAGAGGGACGTGGTAGTGGGCGTCGGCATCGCTGATCCCGAAGCGGATCGGGATCTGGTCGAGGAAGAGCGGCTCACCCGCGGCCTGCCCCGTCGCGCGCAGATAATCGCCTGCGAAGAAGACAAGCTCGTACGTGCCGGGGGCGAAGTTTTCGCGGGGTAGGATCGGGGCATCGGTGCGGCCGTCGCTGTTTGTCACCGTCTCGGTGATCTTCTCACGGCTGTCGCCCGCAACCCTGGAGAGCGCGACCCTGATGCCCTTCGCAGGCGTGCCGCGGGCGGTGTCCAGCACGTGTGTGGTCAGGTAACCGTCAGCCATTCCGTCTGCCCCTTTGCCAGAGTATGCCTCCTTCTTGGCCCATCGCGCCGCAAAAAGCGACAGGGGCAAACACCGATAGGTCTTTCAGGCAAAAACTGAAAGCGGGGCGCATTTTCTTGGAGTAGAAGAGAATGAAACGGTCTGAGGGGAATATGCAGCGCTATCCGCGTGATTTTCGAGGCTATGGGCCGACACCGCCCGACGCCGCCTGGCCGGGGGACGCCAAGGTGGCCGTCTCGCTGGTGCTGAATTACGAGGAGGGCGGCGAGAATTGTCTGCTGCACGGCGATGCGGCGTCCGAGGCGTTCCTGTCCGAGATCGTCGGCGCAGCACCCTGGCCAGGGCAGCGCCATTGGAACATGGAATCGATCTACGATTACGGCGCGCGGGCCGGGTTCTGGCGGCTGCATCGGTTGATGGCCAATCTGCCAGTGACGGTCTATGGCGTCGCCACCGCCCTAGCCCGCGCGCCCGAGCAGGTGGCGGCCATGCAGGAAGCCGGTTGGGAGATCGCCAGCCACGGCCTGAAATGGGTCGAGCACAAGGATATGCCCGAGGAGGAAGAGCGCGCCCAGATCGCCGAGGCGATCCGCCTGCATACCGAGGTGACCAGCGCGCGACCGACCGGCTGGTATACCGGGCGGTGCAGCATGAACACCGTGCGGCTGACGGCAGAGGCCGGGTTCGACTGGATCTCGGACACCTATGACGACGACCTGCCCTATTGGCTGCCGGTCGGTGAACGGCATCAGCTGGTGATCCCCTACACGCTGGATACCAATGACATGCGGTTCGCCACACCCCAGGGCTTCAACACGGGCGAGCACTTCTTCCAGTACCTGAAAGATGCGCTCGATTGCCTGATTGCCGAGGGCGAGGCGGGGGCAGCCAAGATGATGTCAGTGGGGCTGCATTGCCGTCTGATCGGGCGGCCGGGCCGGGTGATGGGGTTGCGGCGGTTCCTGGACTATGCGCAGACGCGCGGCGTCTGGTTCGCCACGCGCGGCCAGATCGCGGCGCATTGGGCCGAACATCACCCGCCCGTTGCGCGCGCGCGTCCATCGCAGATGGACCGCGACACGTTTGTCACCCGCTTCGGCGGCGTGTTCGAGCATTCGGCCTTCATCGCCGAACGTGCGCATGCGCTGGAACTGGGCCCCGCCCATGACTGCGCCCTGGGCATCCAGAGCGCGCTGACCCGCATGTTTCGCGCCGCCTCGCGTGAGGAGCGTCTGGGCGTGCTGAAGGCGCATCCTGACCTCGCGGGCAAGCTGGCCCAAGCGCGCCGCCTAACGGCTGAAAGCACGGCGGAACAGGCGGGCGCGGGCCTCGATGCGCTGACCGATGATGAACGCGCGACATTCGAGCGGCTGAACCTGGAATATGTCGGCAAGCACGGATTTCCCTTCATCATCGCGGTCCGCGATCACGACAAGGCCTCGATCCTCGCCGCGTTCCAGACCCGCATCGCCAATGACACCGACACCGAATTTGCCGAGGCCTGTGCCCAGGTCGAACGCATCGCCGGGCTTCGCCTGAAGGACATGCTGCCATGACCCGCTACCATGCGCCCGAAGGCGGCCTGCCGCCGCAAACCGCCCTGCATACGGGCCGCGCCGTCTTCACCGAAGCCTATGCGGTGATTCCGAAAGGCGTGATGTCGGATATCGTCACCAGCCTTCTGCCCGGTTGGGAGGGGACGCGCGCCTGGATCATCGCCCGGCCGATGACGGGGTTCGCCGAAACCTTCTCGCATTACCTGATGGAGGTGGCGCCTGGTGGCGGATCGGACGCGCCGGAGCCTGAAGCGGGCGCCGAGGGGGTGATCTTCGTCACCCACGGCGCGCTCTGCCTGACCCTTGACGGCGCCACCCATGACCTTGGTCCCGGCGGTTATGCCTATTGCCCGCCGGGCACGCTGACGCGCGCCCGCAACAACGGCGCCGAGGCCGCGCGGTTTCACTGGATCCGCAAGCTCTACGAAGCAGCGCCCGGCATCGAGGCGCCCGCCGCCTTCGTCACGAATCAGGCCGAGACCAAGCCCATCGCCATGCCGGACACCGAGGGCCGCTGGGCCACCACCCGCTTCGTCGCGCCCGATGATCTGGCCCACGACATGCAGGTGAATATCGTCACCTTCCAGCCCGGCGGCACGATCCCGTTTGAGGAAACCCATGTGATGGAGCACGGCCTCTATGTTCTTGAAGGCAAGGCGGTCTATCGGCTGAACCGCGACTGGGTCGAGGTCGAGGCAGGCGATTACATGTGGCTGCGCGCCTTCTGCCCCCAGGCCTGCTATGCTGGCGGGCCGGACCCGTTCCGCTACCTTCTCTACAAAGACGTCAACCGCCACGCCCGCCTGCGTGGCCCGGGCGCTTTCGGAGCCCCCCACCCATGACGCTCCTCTTCATTCTGTCGGAAATACCTTCGGTGGGGACGCCATTTTCGCGCCGTCGCCATTGGCTTTCGGACCAATGGCGCTCCAATGGCAACTTCGAGCGACAATGGCGGCGGGGCAGACAGCCCCCCAGCCTTGCCAAAAGCGCATGACCATTATCCGCGCCCACCCCCTAACGCAGGCCGCCTTCGCCCCCTTCGGCGACGTGCTGGATGCCTCCGGCACGCCCGACAAGATCATCAATCAGGGGCTCTGCGGCCGCTTTCACGATCGCGCCCAACTCGATTTCGGGCCCGAGGGCCGGGCCGGCCTGTCGATCTTCAAGGCTGAACCCCGCGCCCTGCCCTACCGGTTGGAGATGGTCGAACGCCACCCCGATGGCAGCCAGGCCTTTCTGCCGATGAGCGAACATCCCTTCCTGGTGATTGTTGCCCCGAATGAGGGCGGTACACCCGGCATGCCGCAGGCATTTCTGACCGATGGCGCGCAAGGCATCAACCTGCACCGGGGCACCTGGCACGGTGTGCTGACGCCCCTTCATGCGCCGGGGCTTTTTGCCGTGGTCGACCGGATCGGACCGACCGCGAACCTGGAAGAACACTGGTTCGACACCCCATTCACAATCGCACCAATGACAGAAGAACCCGGGCGCCAGAATTCCGGGCCAGACCCAACGGAAGGGAACTAGCATGGCAGACACATCTCTGGGCTCACCGGCCCAACTGCGCGATCCGAACTACACACCGCCTTTAGTAAAGGCGGTGCCGCTGGGCCTCCAGCACGTGCTGGCGATGTTCGTCTCGAACGTCACACCGGCGATCATCGTGGCGGGCGCGGCGGGCTTTGGCTTTGGCTCGAACTCAGCCGATTTTCCCAGCCTCATCTACATGATCCAGATGTCGATGCTGATGGCCGGCGTCGCCACGCTGATCCAGACGATCGGCATCGGGCCGGTGGGGGCGAAACTGCCCATCGTGCAGGGTACGTCCTTCGCCTTCATCCCGATCATGATCCCGCTGGTCGCGGGCAAGGGCGTCGATGCGCTGCCCGCGCTTTATGGCGGCGTGCTGGTGGGGGGCCTTTTCCACGCGTTCCTCGGCCTTTTCATCGGCAAGATCCGCTTTGCGCTGCCGCCGCTGGTCACAGGCCTTGTCGTCACCATGATCGGCCTGGCACTGGTGAAGGTCGGCATCGAATACTCGGCCGGCGGCGTGCCCGCCAAGATGCAGGACCTACCCGAATATGGCAGCCTCTTGAACTGGAGCGTCGCGGGCACCGTCATCCTCGTCACCCTGGCGCTGAAATTCTTCGCGCGCGGCATGCTGTCGGTCTCGGCCGTACTGATCGGCCTTCTGGTGGGCTACGTGCTGGCCTTTGCCCTTGGCATGGTCAGCTTCGACAATGTCGGCCGGGCCGCGGCCTTTCAGGTGCCGAACCCGTTCCCGTTCGGCATTGAGTTCACCTTTGCCGCCATCGCGGGCTTCTGCCTGATGGCCTTCGTCTCGGCGGTGGAAACCGTGGGCGATGTCTCGGGCATCACCAAGGGCGGCGCGGGGCGCGAGGCCACGGATAAAGAGATCACCGGCGCCACCTATGCCGATGGTCTGGGCACGGCGCTGGCCGGGTGTTTCGGCGCGCTGCCGAACACGTCGTTCAGCCAGAATGTCGGCCTGATCGCGATGACCGGCGTGATGAGCCGCCATGTCGTGACCATCGGCGCGATCTTCCTGATCCTCGGCGGGCTGGTGCCCAAGATCGGCGCCATCATCTCGACCATCCCGATCGAGGTTCTGGGCGGCGGCGTGGTCGTGATGTTCGGCATGGTGGTGGCTGCCGGCATCTCGATGCTGTCGGACGTCACCTGGAACCGCCGCAACATGGTGATCTTCGCCGTCGCTCTGTCACTGGGCCTGGGCCTGCAGCTGGAACCCAAAGCCCTGCAATACCTGCCCGAGGCCGTGCGCGTTCTGGCAACCTCGGGCATCCTGCCGGCCGCGCTGATCGCAATCGTCCTGAACCTGATCCTGCCGGAGGAACTCGACGCGGTCGCGACCGAGGAGGTCTCTGGCGGCCTGTCAGGCAATGGCCGCGGCATGAAATCCGAGGGCTGAACCGCAGTGGCGGCCCGCGCCTGGGCCGCCTCACCCCATCAGGCGCGCGACATCCAGCATCCGGTTGGCAAAGCCCCATTCATTATCATACCAGCCGAAAACGCGCGTCAGCCCGCCCCGTGTCACCCGCGTCTCGGGCAGGGCCATGACGATTGATTGCGGCGCCTGACGCAGATCGGTTGAGACAAGCGACTTGGTCACCGCACCGAACACGTTCGGGTGCGTTTCGGCTGCATTGGAAAGCACGAGCCTCACCGCGTCTGCATCCGGCCTGTCCCGCAACAGAACCGACAGATCCACCGCCGAGACGCTGGCCACGGGCACCCGCACCGCGCGCCCCTCGATCCGGCCCGCCAGATGCGGCAAGACCAGATCGGTCAGCCTTTCGGCCGAGGTCGAGGTGGGCACCATGCTGATCGCGGCTGACCGGCTGCGGGCCAACGCACCGCGCGGCGCATCGATGGTGGGCTGGCTGCCGGTATAACAATGGATCGTGGTCATCCAGCCGGCCTCGACCCCGAAAGCATCATCCAAAAGGCGCAAGAGCGGCGCCAGAGCATTCGTCGTACAGGACGCATTCGAGACGATGCGCTGATCTGCCAACAGGTCCTCATTGGCGCCCAGCACTAGCGTCAGATCGGCCGTCTCGCACGGCCCCGAGATCAGCACCTTGCCCGCGCCCGCGGCCAGCAACCCCTCGGACCAATCGCGGTCTTGCGCATGGCCGGTGCAGTCCATCACAAGGTCAATTCCGGTCAGATCACGGGCCGACAGATCGGCCATATCACTGAACGGAACCTGGCGGTCGTCCAGTATCAGAGCCGCGGGCCAGGCCTCGACCGTTCCCAGATAGGGCCCGAAGGTGCTGTCGAATTCAAAGAGGTAGGCCGCCATTTCAAGCCCGCAGATGTCGTTGACGCGCGCGATTTCGATGTCAGGCCAGCCGCCTTTCGCCCAGGCCCGCAGAACCGACCGGCCGATCCGTCCGAACCCGTTGATCAGAACCCGCATGACGCTGCCCTCCAAGGCGGGTGGCTAGACCTCGACCTCGATGGCCACACCCCGCGCGCGGGCAAGCTGCACCGCCGCGGCGGCCACTGCAAGGTCCTGCAGACCAACGCCCGTGCCATCGAACAGGGTGATCTGATCGGCGCTGGTCCGCCCGGGATGCGTGCCATTGATGACGGCCCCGATTTGGGTGATGTCACCTTCGCTCAATAGGCCGGCCACTACCGCATGTTGCGCTTCGCCTATCGAGGTCGACTGTGCCACCTCGTCAGTAAAGACGGTGGCGCGCGCCAGAAGGGCGGCCTCAACTTCCTGCTTGCCCTTGGTGTCGGTTCCCATGCAGGCCAGATGCGTGCCGGGCTTCACATGCACATCCATCAGGCTGGGCGAAAAGGCCGAGGTGATGGTGATGATCACATCCGCCTGGGCGCCCAATTCCTCCAGCGAGACCGCCTCGAATGGCAGGCCGACCTCATCGGCGACCTTCGCGAGGTTGGGCAGCATCTCAGGGTGATAATTCCAGCCGACCACCTTCTTGAAATCCCGCTGCTTGGCAGCGGCCCGCAGCTGGAACGCCGATTGATGCCCGGCTCCAACCATGCCCAAGACGCGCGCGTCTTCACGCGCCAGGTGCTTGATCGACACTGACGATGCCGCCGCGGTGCGCAGCGCGGTCAAGAGATTGCCGCCCACCATCGCAGAGACCCGGCCCGTATCGGGGTCGAACAGAAAAACGCTGGATTGATGGTTGATAACCTGATGCTTTTCCAGATTGTTCGGCCAATAGCCGCCCGCCTTCAGGCCAAGGGCCATGCCCGCCCTGTCAAAGCCGCCCTTAAAGCCGTAAAGGGCGTCCTCATGCCCGATTGCCTCACGCACGACGGGAAAGTTATAGGCCTTGCCCGCCGCCATCGCGGCAAAGACCGCCTCCACAGCGTCAAACGCGTCGTCGGCTGTGATCAGCCCCGCGATCTCTTTCTCCGGCACGATGAACATTGCGCTTCCCTCCCCCATTTTCAAAGGGCGGCTGCGTCGCGCCACCGCCCCCTTTTGCCGTTTTCGATTAGCCCTACCGGCTGCGTCAGTAGGCCCGTCCGCGCGCCGAGACCGGCCAGACGACCTCAACCTTGCCGCCCCGCACGCCAACATACCAATCGTGCACGTTGCAGGTGGGGTCGCAATGGCCAGGCACCAGCTTCAGCTTGTCGTTCACCTTCAGAACACCCTTGGGGTCGGCCACAACGCCATGCTCATCCGAGCATTTGACGTATTCCACGTCATCGCGCCCAAAGATGACCGGCAGGCCGCTATCGACCGATTGGGCCTTCAGCCCTGCATCCACGATCGCCTTGTCTGGCTTGGCATGGCTCATCACGCTGGTCAGGATGAACAGCGCATTCTCCCACTCGCCCTGATCGATGCGGTTGCCGTCCTTGTCAAGAATGCGCCCGTAATCGGCATCCATGAACGCGTACGAGCCGCATTGCAGTTCGTTATAGACGCCCGAGTTACCTTCGAAGTAATAGCTGCCCGTGCCGCCGCCACCGACGATGTCGCAGTCGAGACCTTCGCTTTTCAGCGCATCGACCGCGTCTTTGACCTGGGCGACCGCGATATCGATCTTGGCTTTGCGGTCTTCATACTTGTCCATATGCTGCATTGCGCCCTGATAGGCCTGGAGGCCCGCAAACTTCAGACCAGGGGCTGCATCGATGGCTTTCGCGATCTCGACCACCGCCTCGGTCGTCGTCACGCCGCAGCGGCCAGCGCCGCAATCGATTTCGACCAGGCATTCGATCTGCGTCCCGTGCTTCTGCGCGGCAGCGGACAGATCGCCCACATTTTCAATGTCATCGACGCAGCAGATCGTGCGCGCACCCAGCTTCGGCATCCGCGCGAGGCGGTCGATCTTGGCCGGATCGCGCACCTGGTTCGACACAAGGACATCCTTGATCCCACCACGGGCGAACACCTCGGCCTCACTGACTTTCTGACAGCACACGCCGCAGGAGCCACCAAGTGTTTCTTGCAGTTTTGCGACATCGACGGATTTATGCATCTTGCCATGCACACGGTGCCGCACGCCCATCTCACGCGCGAAATCGCCCATTTTCTTGATGTTGCGCTCAAGCGCGTCGAGGTCCAGCACCAGGCAGGGCGTCTGGATATCAGCCTCGTCCATCCCCGGTAGGGCGGGAATGTCGTAGCCAACCTCAAGCCCTTCGAATTGCGTCTGCTTGTTCATAACGTTCCTCCTCAGCCCTGCATCCAGGGCAGTTTGTCCAGATCGACGTTGCCGCCGGTTACGATCACGCCTACGCGCTTGCCGCGGAAGACATCCCTGTTCTTCAGGATTGTCGCCATCGGCACGGCGCAGGAGGCCTCCATCACGATCTTCATGCGCTGCCAGGTCAGCTTCATCGCATCGACGATCTCATCCTCGCTGGCGGTCAGAATGTCGGTCACGTGGTTTGAGACGAAATGCCACGTCAACTCCTTCAGCGGCACTTTCAGCCCGTCAGCCACCGTCACCGGCGCGTCATCGGCGATGATGTGGCCCGCCTTGAAGCTGCGATAGGCATCGTCGGCCTGCTCGGGCTCGGCGGCGTAGATCTCAACCCCCGGCGCGATGTTGGACAGCGTCAGGCAAGTGCCCGAGATCATGCCGCCGCCGCCGATCGGCGCGATCACCGCGTCGAGCCCCGGCACCTGCTCCATCATCTCGCGCGAGCAGGTGCCCTGTCCGGCGATCACCCGCGGGTCGTTGTAGGGGTGCACGAACTCGGCTCCCGTGCGCTCCTGAACCTCGGCGAAAACCGCCTCGCGGCTGCTGGTCGAGGGCTCGCATTCCACGATGGTGCCGCCATAGCCGCGCACGGCGGCCTTCTTCGCCTCGGGCGCCGTCTTTGGCATCACCACGGTGCAGGGAATGCCCCTGCGGCCCGCCGCGTAAGACAGCGACAACGCGTGATTGCCGGAAGAATGCGTCGCCACGCCCTTTTCCAGCATGTCGTCCGGCAACCCGAACACCGCGTTGCAGGCGCCGCGCACCTTGAAAGCGCCGGCCTTCTGGAAGTTCTCGCACTTGAAGAACAGCTCGGCCCCGGTCAGCTCGTTGAAGTAGGTCGAGGTCAGAACCGGCGTGCGGTGGATATACGGCCGGATCCGGTCATGCGCCGTGATCACGTCCGTATAGGTCGGAATATACATCTCGCTGGCGTCTTTCATCTTACTCCGCGGCGATTTTCGCCGCCTCCATCGGGTTGCGGTAATAGTCCTGCGCGGCGGCCACACCAGAGCCCAGTGTGATCGGAAAGCCCAGATCGACCATCGCCATCTCGGCCGTGGCCAGGCCCGACAGCATCATCACATCGGTCAGGCTGCCCAGATGCCCGATGCGGAAGACGCGGCCCGCAACCTCGCCCAAACCCACGCCCAGCGCCACATCGTATTTCTCGGCCGCGAGCGTCGCGACCTTGGTGCCGTCGAACCCCTCGGGCACGACGACGGCGGTGACCGTGTCGGAATAAAGCTCGGGGCGGGCGGCACAGGGCGCCAGCCCCCAGGCGAAGACCGCCCGGCGCACGCCCTCGGCGATGCGGTGATGGCGGGCGATCACGTTCTCCAGCCCTTCGTCGAGGATCATCTCACACGCCTCGGCCAGCCCGTTGATCAAGCCCACGGCGGGGGTATAGGGATAGCCGCCCTTGGCGTAACTCTCACGCATATCGGTGAAATCGAGGAAGGTGCGCGGCATTTGCGCCGTCTCCATCGTCTTCAGCGCCTTGGGGCTGACGCCCAGAATGGCCAGGCCGGGCGGTAGCATGAAGCCTTTCTGGCTGCCGGTGACGGCGATATCGACGCCCCACTCGTCCATCCGGAACTCCATGGAGCCGATCGAGGACACGCCATCCACCAGCAAAAGCGCGCCATGCTGCGCCCGGTCCATCGCGCGCCGCACGCCCGCCACGTCGGACTTAACGCCGGTCGCGGTCTCGTTATGCGTGACCAGAACCGCCTTGATCCGCTCCGCCTTATCGTCGGCCAGGGCCGCCTCGAACGCCGCCACAGGCGCGCCCTCGCCCCACGGCGCCTCGATGATCTGCACATTCAGGCCATGGCGCTGGCAAAGGTCGATCCACCGATGGCTGAACATGCCGTGCCGCGCGGCCAGAACCGTATCGCCGGGTGACAGCGTGTTCTGAATAGCCGCCTCCCACCCCGCAGTGCCGGTGGCGGGGAACAGGATGATTTCGGCCGCGTCCGTGCGCAGGATCTGTTTCACACCTGCGATCGCGGGGTCGAAGATGCGCGCGAACCGGGGGCTGCGGTGATCGATCGTCGCGATGTCGCAGGCCTTGCGGATGCGATCGGGAATATTTGTCGGACCGGGAATGAAGACCGGGTTCTGTGACATGGATGGGCCCTCCCTAAGCTTAAAAGTGTTTTACAGGTTGGCTGCACGACACTCAATTTTTTCGAAATTATTTTTCATTGGGCGCAAAAATATATCAAGGCATTGATATTGCTGATCTTCCTGTTTTTCGCCTGTCGAAACGCGCCCCGTGACAAAATCCAAACCCCGGAGGATAGTGCCCGTAAGCGCATCGAAAGGCCCGCCCCATGAAGGATTCGAATTTTCTGAAAGAGAACAACGCCCGCCACATGTGGCACCCGATGGGCCATCCGGGCGAGGCGATGAAATCGGCGCCCAAGATCATCACCCGGGCCGAGGGTGTGCGGATTTTCGATATCGACGGGCATGGCACGGTCGATGCGGTCGGTGGCCTCTGGAACGTCAATCTGGGCTATTCGAACGAGGCGGTGAAGCGCGCGATTGCCGAGCAGCTGGAGCGGCTGCCCTATTATTCCGCCTTCGCCGGCACCTCGAACGATGCGGCGATTGAGCTGTCTTATGCGATGGCGCAATTCTTTCTGCCCGATGGAATGACGCGCAGTTTCTTTACCTCGGGCGGGTCGGACAGCGTCGAAACCTGTCTGCGGTTGGCGCGCCAATACCACCGTTTGCGGGGTGAGCCCACGCGGACCAAGTTTCTCAGCCTCAAAAAGGGCTATCACGGCACCCATTTCGGCGGCGCCTCGGTGAATGGCAACAACCGCTTTCGCACGGCCTACGAGCCACTTTTGGCAGGGTGCTTCCACATCCCCGCGCCCTACACCTATCGCAACCCCTTCGACGAGACCGACCCCGCCAAGCTGGCGCAAAAGATCGCCGCTGCGATGGTCGATGAGATCGAGTTTCAGGGGCCGCAAACCATCGCCGCTTTCATCATGGAGCCGATCCTGGGCGCGGGCGGCGTGCTGGTGCCCGATGCCAGCTTCATGCCGCTGATGCGCGAGATCTGTTCGCGCTACGGCATCCTGTTGATCGCCGATGAGGTCATCACCGGCTTTGGCCGCACGGGCGACTGGACCGGCTCGCGCCATTGGGGCGTGAAACCCGATCTGATGAGCTGCGCCAAGGGCATCACCTCGGGCTATTTCCCGTTCGGCGCGGTGATGATTGCCGAGGGTGTGGCGGAGGTGTTCGAGGGCGATGAAACCGGTGAGGCCGCGATTTTCCACGGCTATACCTATTCGGCCCACCCCGTGGGCTCGGCCGCCGCGACGGCGTGTTTGGCCGAGATGCAGCGGCTTGAGGTGGACCGGAATGCCGCCGCACGCGGGGCGCAATTGTTCGACGGGATCAAGGCGCTGGCCGCGAAATACGACATCATCGGCGACATTCGTGGCGGGCATGGTCTGATGTGCGGGATCGAGGTGGTCTCGGACCGGGCCGCGAAAACGCCGATGGATCTGGCCGGGATGAAGCGCATCCATGCGGGCGCTTATGAGGCTGGCGCGACGGTGCGTTTGGTCGGCCACTCTGTGGTGATGTCGCCGCCGCTGACGATTACGGCCGATGAGGTCGATGTGATCCTGACCGCGCTGGATGCGGGCTTCGCGGCAGCCTGACAGGGCAGAGGGGGCGCTGCCCCCGCCTTCGGCCCCCCGAGGTATTTCCGACAGAATGAAGGAGCATGGGAGAACTTGACTTCCCGGCCCGGGCGGGGTGTATCGGCGCGACTGAAATTCCGCACCCGAAGGGACCGCAAAGATGCATGCCTATCGCAGCCATACCTGCGCCGATTTGAACAAATCGCATGTGGGCGACAATGTCCGCCTGGCGGGCTGGGTCCACCGGGTACGCGATCATGGCGGGATCCTCTTCATCGATCTGCGCGATCATTACGGCATCACCCAGGTGCTGGCCGACCCCGACAGCCCGGCCTTCGCCGAGGTCGAGAAGGTGCGCAGCGAATGGTGCATCCGCATCGACGGTGAGGTGAAAGCGCGCGATCCGGAATTGGTGAACCCGAAGATCCCGACGGGTGAAATCGAGGTCTTCATCCGTGGGCTGGAAGTGCTGGGCGCGGCTGATGAACTGCCGCTGATGGTCTTCGGCGATCAGGAATATCCCGAGGAGACGCGGCTGAAATACCGGTTCCTTGATCTGCGCCGCGACAAGCTGCATGACAACATCATGCTGCGGTCAAAGGTCGTGAAATCGATCCGCAACCGGATGTGGGATGCCGGGTTCACCGAATTTCAGACCCCGATCATCACCGCCTCGTCGCCCGAGGGCGCGCGCGACTTCCTGGTGCCCTCACGCCTGCATCCGGGCAAGTTCTACGCCCTGCCGCAGGCGCCGCAGCAATTCAAGCAGCTGATCATGGTGGGCGGGTTCGACAAGTATTTTCAGGTCGCCCCCTGTTTCCGCGACGAGGACCCGCGCGCCGACCGTTCGCCCACCGATTTCTACCAACTCGACATGGAGATGAGCTTCGTCGAGCAAGAGGACGTCTTCGCTGCGATCCAGCCTGTCATTCAGGGCGTGTTCGAGGAATTCGGCGGTGGCCACACGGTCGATGCCGTCTGGCCCCGCATCTCTTACGCCGACGCCGCGCTTTGGTACGGCACCGACAAGCCGGACCTGCGGGTGCACATCAAGATGCAACGGGTCAGCGAGCATTTCCGCGGCTCGGGCTTCGCGATCTTCGCGAAACTGCTGGAGCACGAGGGCACCGAAATCCGCGCCATCCCCGCCCCCGGCGGTGGCAGCCGCAAATTCTGCGACCGCATGAACGCCTTCGCCCAGAAGGAAGGGTTGCCGGGGATGGGCTACATCTTCTGGCGCGAGGCCGAGGGCGGTCAAGGCATGGAGGCCGCAGGCCCACTTGCCAAGAATATCGGCCCTGAGCGGACCGAGGCCGTCCGCAAGCAGCTCGGCCTCGGCAAGGGCGACGCAGCCTTCTTCCTCGGCGGCCGCTCGTCCGAATTCGAGCGGGTCGCTGCGAAGGCCCGCGTCGAGATCGGCCGCGAGACCGGGAACTTCGACGAAAACCGCTTCGCCTTCGCCTGGATTGTCGATTTCCCGATGTACGAGAAAGACCCCGAGACCGGAAAGGTCGACTTCTCTCACAACCCGTTCTCGATGCCCCAGGGCGGTATGGAGGCGCTTGACGGTGACCCTCTTGACGTCCTCGGCTACCAGTACGACCTCGCCTGCAACGGATATGAACTGGTCTCGGGCGCGATCCGAAACCACAAGCCCGAGATCATGTTCAAGGCCTTCGAACTGGCTGGCTACGGGCGAGATGAGGTTGAGCGTCGCTTCGGCGGCATGGTTAACGCCTTCCGCTATGGCGCCCCGCCCCATGGCGGCTGTGCGGCGGGGATCGACCGCATCGTGATGCTGCTGGCCGACGAACACAATATCCGCGAGGTCATCATGTTCCCGATGAACCAGCGTGCCGAAGACCTGATGATGGACGCGCCCTCGGACCCGACCAACGAACAGCTGCGCGAATTGCACCTGAGGGTCTTGCCGAAGGAGGCGTGATGCCACCGCTCTATACCGCCTCCGTACCTGTCTTCGATCACTACCTTGCCCGCGCCGCAGCGCTGGTCGGGCGGGTGCGCGGCAAGCCCGACATGCTGCGTGCCCGGCTGGCCCCGGATATGTTCACCGCCGCCGAGCAGTTCTCGACGGCGGCCGGCTTTGCGTTGCGCGTGGCCTTTCCTCTGGCCGGCCGCGACGTGCCCGAGTTTCCGGCGCTGGGTATGGATGTCGACGGCCTTCAGGCCCGCATCAGCCATGCGCGCACGCAGCTTGAAACGCTGGAGCCCGCCGATTTCGAGGCCGGCGCGGAACGGCAGATCAGCCATCGTGCGGGGTTTGCCGAGCTGACCCAGAACGGCACCAATTTTCTGACGCTCTTTGGGATGCCGAACTTTCTGTTCCACCTGTCGATGGGCTTTGCCGTTCTGCGCGCCGAGGGGCTTGAGATCGGCAAAGCCGATTTCGACGGGCTGCACGATTATCCGCAGGGCTTTCGGTTCTGAACCTAGTCCTCCAGGCTGTCTTCGACCTTGGCATCGACCAGCTTGCGTTCTTCGGCTTTGCGCGCCTCGAACCGGGCGCCGTAGCCTTCGATTTCGCTATCGGCGATGACCTCTTTGGCGCGGGTGAAGACCTCGTCTTCCTCCTCCTCGATATGGTGCTCGTACTCATGCTGCAGGGTCTTGAACTTCTGCAGCCAGCCGGGTGAGGACATGTCCATGCCATTCAGCTCTTCCATCAGGTCGTCGAGTTGCTGGTGCTCGTGCACGGAGTGGCGCGCGGCATCTTGACCCCAGGTCTTTGAGATCAGCTTGGAATAGAACGTCTCTTCCTCGGCCGCGGCGTGGGATTTGACCTCGTAATAGAACGTATTCCACGCCTCGCGACGCTCGGCGCTGTCGCCGCTGGTCTCCGCGATGCGGGTCAGAAGCGCGCGATGCTCGTCATGGTCGGCTTTGATGGCGTCGTAGATGGATGGCATGGTCCGGTCTCCCCTAAGGTCAGGTATACTGGCGAAAACGCGCTCTGGCGCGGCCGGGTTCCGACGACCCCTGTGCTCGCAGAGTTTCGGATCCTCCCCGGATCGGCTAAACCTTCCGCACGCCGACAGGCTCGCCCGGCCCATGCGAAAGGCAACACCATGGCATCAGACCGTGACATCACCGCGCCGGTCCCCGACTGGCGCCCACCTGTTCGGCCCGAGCGGACGGCGCTGCCGGGCCGTTATGTCCGGCTCGAACCGCTGCACCCGGGCCACGCGCCGGAATTGTTCACAGCCTGCCAGGGCGCCGACGCGATGTGGGACTATCTGCCCTACGGCCCCTTCGCGACCGAAGCCGACCATGCCAGCTGGATCAGACAGAACGCGCCGGGCGACGATCCGCTTTTCTTTGCGCTACGCGAGGCAGAGACGGGGACGGCGGCGGGCGTGGCCAGCTACCTGCGCGTCAACCCGCCCGCCGGGTCAATCGAGCTTGGCCATATCGCGCTTTCGCCGCGCCTTCAACAAAGCAGGGCCGCGACCGAGGCGTGGTTTCTGATGATGGATTGGGCCTTCGGCGCTGGCTATCGGCGTTTCGAATGGAAATGCAACGCCGCGAACCTCGCGTCACGCCGCGCGGCCGAGCGGCTGGGGCTGTCCTATGAAGGGGTCTTCCGGCAGGCTGCCGTGGTGAAGGGCCGCAACCGTGATACGGCGTGGTTTGCGGCAATCGATGGTGAATGGCCACTCCTGCGGAATGCCTTTCAAGACTGGCTCGCCCCCGAGAATTTCGGACCTGACGGGGCGCAGCGGAAAAGCCTGTCCGACCTGACACGAGGTGTGCTCGTCGCAAGAGATCCCGCCCTTACGCCCAGAGATCAACGCGCCTGACCGAAAGCCCCCTCCGACGGGTGATCTGTTCGGCGGATTTTACTTAAGCTCAGGCGAATTGGCGGCTGGGCCCGTCAGGCACGGCGCCGCTTCCGTGCAGGCGATGTTCGACAAGCCCCGCGACGCGGGCCAGTTGGGCCCCCATCGGCGCCCCTGATGAGAGGTGCTGCGACAGCGACAAGGCCGCCTCGACCAGCGGTTCATCCTCGGCCGCGCGGGCGACGCCGGCCAGAAACTGCGCCGCATAGGCGATCGACCGGGCATCCGACGCCTCGGTCAGTAGATCCGAGATCACGCCCAGATCGTCGCGATAGGCGATCGGGTCGGGCGCCACGTCATCGCTTGTCGCCAGCCGGAGGTGAGGTTGCACCGGCTCGAGGCTCAGCGCCTTGCCGATGGCGGCCTGAAATTCGGCCAGGCTGAGGATGGGCTTGGCCACGAAGGCGTCCGCCCCCGCCTCAAGCGCGGCCTCGCGCCCGCTTTCGTCGCCGCTGATCGCCAGGATGGCCGGCAGGCGCGGGGTGGCGGATGCCAGGCGGCGGATCAGGTCAATCCCCGACCCGTCAGGCAGGCCAAGATCGATCAGCACGATCGTCGGCCTGTAGGTGGCCAAGTGTCGCTCGGCCGCGCGCAGGCTGTCGGCGCGACGGATCCGCGCACCGCAGCGCAGACACAACAGGCGCACAGCCTCGCTGGCAAAGCGGCTGTCCTCGACCAAAAGCAGCGTCACGCCGGACAAGGGCCTTTCGGCACTGGGGGCCGGGGCGGCGAAAAGCGGTGAAAACGGATCGGGCATCGTTAAAAACTCCGAATGGCAGCTGTGATAGCGACTCAGAGTAAAGCCCAAGTTTGGCTAACGTCTGGTAAACGGCGCGCGGTCGACCCTTGCAGCGCGCCCGGCACGGCTACATAAACGTAATGGATAAAGGGAAATGACCGCCATGATCGGACGCCTCAATCACGTTGCCATCGCCGTTCCTGACCTGGAAAGTGCCGCCAATCAGTACAAAAACACGCTAGGTGCCAAGGTGGGCGCCCCCCAGGATGAGCCCGATCATGGCGTCACCGTCGTTTTCATCGACCTGCCGAACACCAAGATCGAGTTGCTTTACCCCCTGGGCGAGGCCAGCCCGATTGCCGGCTTTCTGGAAAAGAACCCCGCGGGCGGCATCCACCATATCTGCTATGAGGTCGACGATATTCTGGCCGCTCGTGACCGCCTGATGGCCGAAGGGGCGCGCATTCTGGGCAGCGGCGAGCCCAAGATCGGCGCGCATGGTAAACCGGTGTTGTTCCTGCATCCGAAGGATTTCAACGGATGCCTTGTCGAATTGGAGCAGGTCTGATGGGGATTACTTCTGCTTTCGTGCTCTTCGCTGTGATCTGGTTTCTGGTGCTGTTTCTGGTGCTGCCGCTCAGGCTGGTGACGCAAGGCGAGACCGGCAACATCGTGCCCGGCACGCCGCCCGGCGCCCCCGACAACGTTCAGATGGGCAAGAAGCTGCGGCTGACCACGATCATCGCGGTCGTCGTCTGGGCGGTTCTGGCGGGCATCATCATCTCGGGCGTGATCGAGGTGCGCGATTTCGACTGGCTCAACCGGATGCCGCCTGTCCCTGAAGCCGGTGAAACAGGTGGGTGAAGGTTGCCACGCCAAGCACCGGTATCATCAGATTGACCAAGGGTACCGATAACGGCACGGCCATCAGCGCACCTGCGAACCAGATGGTGGGCCCGTGCTTGGCGCGCAGCGCCTTAGCGCCCTGACGGCCCAAACGACGCATGGCGACTAGCTGAAAGTATTCCCGGCCCAGAAGAAACCCGTTGACGGACCAGAAGACCAATGGGGCGAAGGGGCCGGAAAAGATGTAGACGATCAGGGCCAACAGGTTGGCCACGATCAAAAGCCCCATGAAATTTAGGCTGTCGATCAGTGCATCGCCCAGTTTCACAGGCGTCGCAGGCGGAAGGGTCGGGTAATGGCGCTGTTCGACCGCGGCTGCGATATCTTCGAGGAACAAGCCGGTGAAGGCCGAGGCGACCGGCATCATCAGAAAGACCGACAGACCGATCATCAGGATCAGCGACCCCCAAGACAGCAAGGTATCAAGTCCGCCGACCTCGCCGATGAACGGGATGGTCACGGTGTCCGGCGTCAGTATCTGGATCGCCCCGAGGAACAAGGCATAGATTCCAATCAAAAGCGCCAGGCTAAGCCCGATCCCGATCAGCAGGACACGTCTGAACCGCCTGTCACCGATCTGGCCCAATGCCTGGAAAAACGCCGTGAAGATCATTCTGAAATCCAGGTCGTGATGGCGTAGATATCGGGCCTCGGCCGTTCTGGCGGGGCACTGGTTTCCGTACCGACATGGATCATCCCGGCGACGACCTCGCCCTCTGCAAGACCCAAAGCGCTTTCGCAGAATTGTTGATCATGGACAGCCCATCCCGTCAGCCAATTCGCGCCCCAGCCGGAGGCCAGCGCCGCGTTCACCAGGGAAAGGCAAACCGCACCGGAAGAGAGCATCTGTTCGATTTGTGGAATCTTTTGCGAGTCTCTAGGGCAAAAAATGACAGCGACGGCCAGATCGGCGTTCGAAAACTGCGATACGCTCTTTGCCACTGCATCCGCTTCGAGCCCGATCTCGCGCCCGCGATCCGCCACGGCATCCCCCAGACGCTTCAAGGCGTCATGTTCGAAAACGACAAACCGCCAGGGTTCAAGCTTGCCGTGATCCGGCGTCCTTGCGGCCGCTGTCAGGATCGGGATAAGCTGATCGTGGGTCGGCACGGGCATGGTCAGCGTTTTGGCCGGGCGCGACCGTCGGGTCAGCAGAAAATCCATGGCTGCCGGGTTCGCCTTGAGCATGCGTATCTCCTCCAAACTCCTTGATCGAAGGCCCGTTGCGGCATGCCAGGCCGCCTTTTCTGCGACGCCCCGAGACATCAGACCTTCTTACACGGGATCATAGATATGATATCATTCCGAAAATAGAAGCCTTTGTTTTCAAAAAGATAGCGCAAGATCACGGGTGACCGAACAAATCCGCCATGTCACCGATCAACGCACTGACATAGGCGTCAAAGCGCGGCCCCGGTTGCCGGGCAGCGAATGTATCGGCAAGCGGGTCGGGCGCGGTGGTGTCGCTTGCCGACAAGGCCTCAACCACCGCATGGCCGCAAAACGGCACATAGACCTCGGAATAGCCGCCTTCATGCACCAGAACCAGCTTGCCACCGCAAAGATCGGCGGCGGCCTCCAGCATCATCTCGGTCATCTTGCGAAACGTGGCGGCGGTGGCCAGCATGCGCCCCAAGGGGTCAACCGCGGCTGCATCGAACCCGCAGGCCACCACGATCGTATCGGGCTGAAACCTTTTCAGCGCAGGCACGACCAACCGCTCCATCGCTTCGAGGTATCCTTTGTGTCCCGTCCCGGGCGGAAGCGGCACATTCATGTTCAAGCCCGCGCCCGCCCCATCGCCCCGGTCCTCGGCAGACCCGGTATCCAGCGGATAATTCCGCTCTTGATGAAGCGAGATCGTCAGGACGTCCGCACGGTCATAAAAGATCGCCTCGGTCCCGTTTCCGTGATGCACGTCCCAATCCACAACGGCGATGCGAGCCGCGAGATCTTTGGCGAACGCAGCTTCGATCGCAATGGCGATATTAGCCAAGAGGCAGAAGCCATTGGGAAAATCGGGCAGACAGTGATGCCCTGGCGGCCGCGATAGCGCGTAGGCGTTGGCATGCCGGCCCTCCAAAACGGACGCCAGAGCGCCCTGCGCCAAACCGGTCGAGAGGGCGGCGATCTCAAAACCGCCGACGCCGAACGGCGCACGCAGACCGATCTCACCTCCGCCGGCGTCGGATAAGGCTTTGAACCGTTTGAGATAATCTGCCGGATGAACGCGCAGCAGATCCTCTATGTCCGAGGGTGCGGCCGACAGATCGTCCAGCTTGGCCATCAACCCCGACACTTGCAGCAGGTTCTTGAACCGCCTCTTGGTTTCGGGATTTTCCGGCAATCCGCCGCCGGGCTGAACCAATCCGCCGACAGGCAGGGTCAGCGCGTATTGGCCTCCACCGTGCCAAAAGCAGCGTTCATCCCAGAAAAAGCCAGTGGTCATGGATCAGTTCGTTGCGATGAATGGAGACATGCCCATGCCAAGCCGCTAACGGGGTTTGGCGGGTTTGCGCACACGGTAAACCCCTTCCGGCAAGTTCATGGCGGCCGCCAAATCGCTCAACTGCGCTTGCGACAGGGTGATGCGCTGCACCCGGTCGGTCCGCGGATCAAGCTGTTCGATGGTGACGCAATCCTCAAAGGCCTGGATTGTCACATCTTCCTGCAAATGCGGCGACCCCTCATCGACAAGGGTGATGACGGTGGCGTCGAAATCGTGCTCGATGCTGAACATGGGCGCCAGCCTACGCCAGCCAGCGGGCAATGCAAGAGACCCATGCACCTCTGCGTGAGGCCTCTTCCCCTGGGGTCCGGCAATGCTATCGTACCCACAAGGAGACTTGCTGATGATGCGCTTTCTACCCATCGTCTTCGCGACGCTGCTATCGGCCTGCGTGGCCCCGCCCCCACCGCCGACCGAGCGCGCCGTGCCGCGCACGGCCGTGCCGGACCGCGTCGACCCGCGCAGCGCCGCGCGGAACTTTGCCGCAGTCGTGGCGCAGGTTGAGCCTGTGGCCGAACGCGAGTGCCGCGCCCGCACGCCACGCCGGAATTGTGACTTCCGCATCGTGGTCGACGACCGGCCGGGGCGCGCGGCGAACGCATTCCAGACGCTCGACAAGGATCGCCGTCCGGTGATCGTCTTCACGCTTGCGCTGATCGCCGAGGCGCGCAATCGCGATGAGCTGGCCTTTGTCCTCGGGCATGAGGCCGCCCATCACATCAGGGGCCATCTGCCGCGTGTCCAGCAAACCGCCATTGCTGGCGCCGTGATCTTCGGAACCGTCGCAACGCTCAGCGGTGCGGGGATTGAGGATGTGCGCGCCGCCCAGCAGACCGGCGCGCAGATCGGCGCCCGGACCCATTCCAAGGAATTTGAGCTTGAGGCAGACGCCCTGGGCACGATCATTGCCTACCGGGCAGGCTACGACCCAAGGCGCGGCGCGGAATTCTTCAGCCGCATCCCCGACCCCGGCGATAGGTTTCTTGCCAGCCATCCGCCGAATGCCGAACGGCGCGCCATCGTCCTGCGGACCTACGAACAACTGCAATAGACGATTTGACATGGATCATGGTTCGCCGGATCAGGTCCGCTCATCCTGCGCGGGTTTGGTGCAAAAGCACCGACCTGATGGGGTGGTGAGACATGTGCGACGCAAGAACCCTCACACGGCATGCCCAATTGGTCAGCGACATGACGCGCGCGGTCGGCGTTGACCTGCCCCACGCCTTGGCCGAAGGCCAGATCACAGGCGCAGGCATGCAGCAAGCCGTCATCCGATGCACCGAATGCACGCAAGCCGGCGCCTGTCAGAGGTTGCTGGCAGCCATGACCGTGCCAGCAGAGGCTCCGCCGGATTACTGCCGCAACACAGCCTTGTTCAAAACGCTGAAGGACACCCCTTTGCTCAAGGAGTGAGGGGGCAGATCAGATCCTGCTTTCGGGCCAGTTACTTCTTGTGAATCAGGCCGCGGGGCTCGCTGTGTCAAAGGCGGCCTCATCGCGCCAGACCGATAAATCCAGATCGCGTGCAGACATCCCTACAAACCTGTTTGACTGCTTTCAGGTTTGCCACTAAGAGACATCCGACGCGCCGCAAGGTACCCTATTCCAGCGCGCCGGCCCCTTTCAACTCGGGGGCAGAAAGACGAAGAAGATCGTCACCCGTGCCCGGGTAGCTCAGGGGTAGAGCAGTGGATTGAAAATCCTCGTGTCGGTGGTTCGATTCCGCCCCCGGGCACCACAAAATAAAGCAACATATTGCCTATAAAGTACTTTTTTGTATCGTTCTTTTATGGTCCCCCTTTTGGTACCCCTTTCTTCGCGCGCTCCTCCCGAGTTAGCTATGCCGGTTGTGTCCTTCCCAGGAACGAACATGGGCGGTAGGTGAAAAGTTCGCATCAGTCGACAGAGCCGACCCAACGGAGCTTAAGGCCGCTGGCGGCCGAGGCTGTGTGGAAACTACAGCCCGCGTGAAGGTCTAAGGCTGTTTAGCGGATCTTCGGGGCACCGGCGGGAT
>CANNFR010000013.1 GCA_947503935.1 uncultured Paracoccaceae bacterium | reverse complement strand
TATAGCCCGACATGCCCGCCTCCAATTATTGGAGACGACTATACACCAGGCCCGAGTTTCCACACAGCCTCGGCCCAGACCGGACATTTCCCGCCCGCGCATCAGGACTGACAGGTCAGTTACCGACGTGAAAGCCAAAGCCGTCTCGATCTTCCAATCGCGTCTTTCAGGGCGTCGCATGCCGATCTCCCGATGCTTTCCAGACCAGCTTCCACCGCGCCATCGGATTTACCTTCTGAAACCAGCCCTTCATTCTGTCGAAAATACCTCCGCCGGAGGCTCCTGCAATCTCACCCCGCGGTCACGTCAACGTCTGACACGCCTCGGGCCGTCACAAGCAGGCCTCGAACAATGCCCGCGTGTTCTCGCGCGTCATCTCGACCGGGTTGCCGCCGGTTGAGGGGTCTTTGAGGGCCATTTCGGTCAGCTCGTCCAGCCGGTCGTCGCCGACGCCGAGGGCGCGGAGCCCCTCTGGGATGGCAAGTTCGGACCGGAGCGCCATGACCCGGTCGTAGAAGCCGCCAAACCCGCCCGCGATGCCCAGATAGGCCGCGGCCGCGTCGATTTTCGCCTCAATCGCGGGGCGGTTCATCCGCAGGACCGGGGGCATGACCACGGCGTTCGTCGTGCCGTGATGGGTGTTGTAGACCGCGCCCACTGGGTGGCTGAGTGCGTGGATGGCGCCCAGGCCCTTTTGGAACGCCACAGCGCCCATGGCGGCCGCGCTCATCATATGGGCGCGGGCCTCGATATCGGTGCCGTCGGCATAGGCGTGGGGCAGGTTTTCAAGGACCAGACGCATCCCCTCAAGCGCGATGCCCTGGCTCATCGGGTGGTAATGCGGGCTGCAATAGGCCTCAAGGCAATGGGCGAAGGCATCCATGCCGGTGCCAGCGGTGATCGCAAGCGGCATGCCGATGGTCAGTTCTGGGTCGCAGATCGTGACGCTGGGCATCAGTTTGGGGTGGAAGATGATCTTCTTCTCGTGGGTCGCGGAGTTGGTCAGCACGCCCGCGCGGCCCACCTCGGACCCCGTTCCGGCGGTTGTCGGCACCGCGATGATCGGCGCGATTGCGGTGGCGTCGGCGCGGGTCCACCAATCGCCCACATCCTCAAGGTCCCAGACGCTAATACTTTGCCCGGCCATCAGCGCGATCATCTTGCCGAGGTCCAGGGCCGAGCCGCCGCCGAAGCAGACCACGCCGTCATGGCGGCCTGCGCGGTAGGCCTTGATCCCCGCTTCCATGTTGATCTCATTCGGGTTCGGGTCGACCTCGGCGAAGATCGCGCGGCCGAGGCCCGCCTGATCGAGGATCGCCAGAGCCTCGGCGGTGATCGGCAGCGTTGCCAGCGCGCGGTCGGTCACCAGAAGCGGGCGGCTGAGGCCTGCGGCCTTGCACTGCTCGGCCAGCTCGGCGATGCGGCCGGGCCCGAATTTGATGTTGGTGGGGTAGGACCAGTTGGCATTGGGGGCAGTCATGACTTTACCTTGCGAAAATGGAATGAGCGGGGGCGGGTGACGGCATGGAAGCCCAGTGCGGACAGGGCCGCGCCGCGCCCGGTATCCTTGCAGCCGGTCCAGCAGACCGCGGGATCGAGGTAATCGGCGCGGTTGAGGAAGACGGTGCCCGTTTCGATCTGCCGCGCAATGGCCCAGGCGCGGTCGGGATCCTGCGTCCAGAGCGATGCCGTCAGGCCGTAATCGCTGTCATTCATCAGGCGCAGGGCTTCGGCATCGTCCGTCACGGGCATGATACCCACCACCGGGCCAAAGCTTTCCTCGCGCATCACGCGCATGGAATGATCGACATCGACCAGCAGTTTCGGCGCCAGATAGGCCCCGCCGTCATCGGCGGGAAAAAGCGCAGGGTCGATCAATTGCCGGGCGCCGGCGGCCACGGCCTCATCCACCTGCGCGCGGACGGTTTTGGCGAACCGCGCCTGCGCCATGGGCCCCAGCGTGGTCGCGCCGTCCAGCGGGTTGCCGAGGGTCAGGGCGTTCACCCAGGCCACGGCCTTTTCGACGAAGCTGTCGTAGAGGCTTGCGGCCACATAGATCCGCTCAATCCCGCAGCAGCATTGGCCGGCGTTGAACATCGCGCCGTCCATCAGCGTATCGACGGCCCAGTCGAGGTCGGCATCCTCCATCACATAGGCGGGGTCCTTGCCGCCGAGTTCCAGCCCCAGCGCGGTGAAGGTGCCGGCGGCCGCGCGCTCAATCGCCTTGCCGCCGCCGACCGAGCCCGTGAAGTTGACGAACCCGAAAGCGCCGCCCGCGATCAATGCCTCGGTCGTTTGGTGGTCGAGAAAGAGGTTCTGGAAGATGTCCTTCGGCACTCCGCCGGCGTGGAGCGCCTCGGCCAGACGTTCGCCCACCAGGGGGGTCTGGCTGGCATGTTTCAGCACCACGGCATTGCCCGCGATCAGGGCGGGCACGACGGTGTTGATCGCGGTCATGTACGGGTAGTTCCAGGGCGCGATGACGAAGACCACGCCATGGGGCGCGCGTTCGATCCGGCGTTCGAACCGGTCGCTGTCTTCAACGATCACGGGCGCCAGGGCGTCGGCGGCGATGCTGGCCATGTAGTCCGCCCGCTCATTCATGCCGCCGAATTCGCCGCCGTAGCGGGTGGGGCGGCCCATCTGCCAGGCCAGTTCCTTGACCACCTGGTCCTGCATCGCGTTCAGGGCGGCAAGGCCCGCCTGCACCTTGGCGATGCGCTGGTCCAGTGTCAGCGCGGCCCAGGCGCCCTGCGCGGCCTCGGCGCGCGCCACGGCGGCCTTGGCGTCGTCCAGCGGCAGGACGGGCCGTTCGGCATAGAGGCTGCCGTCGATGGGCGAGATACATTGGATCGTCTTGGTCATTGCCATCCCCCTCAGGCGCGTTCGAGACCGCGCTTGACCTCCCAATCGGTCACGACGCGGGTTTGTTCTTCGATCTCCCAGAGGGCGGCACGGTGGTAGTGGTCGACCACGTCATCGCCCATCGCCGCGCGCAGCATGGCTGACCCGTGCAGCGCCGCGGCAGCCTCGCCCAGAGTCTTCGGGATCTCGCGCGCCTGACCGGCCTGATAGACATCGCCCTTCATCTCAGGCTCGAGGTCCATCTTCTTCTCGATCCCGTCGAGGCCCGCGGCCAGCAGGGCGGCCATGGCGAGATAGGGGTTGAGGTCGGCGCCCCCCACGCGGCATTCCACGCGGATGCCCTTGGTGCCTTCGCCGCAGACACGGTAGCCCGCAGTGCGGTTATCGAGGCTCCAGACCGCCTTGGTGGGCGCAAAGAGCCCCTCGCAGAAGCGTTTGTACGAGTTCACGTAAGGCGCCAGGAAATAGGTGATGTCGGACGCATGGGCCAGAAGCCCCGCCATGTAGTGCTTCATCAGATCCGACATGCCGTGGGGGTCGTCCGTGTCGCGGAAAGCGGGCGCACCGTCCTGCCAAAGCGATTGGTGCACATGGCTGGATGACCCCGCGCGGTCGGTGGCGTATTTCGCCATGAAGGTCAGCGCGTGGCCGTGCTGGTGGGCGATTTCCTTGCAGGCGTTCTTGACGATGGCGTGGTTGTCAGCGGTCTCCAAAGCGGCGGCGTATTTGACGTTGATCTCCTCCTGGCCCGCCTCGGCCTCGCCCTTGGAGTTCTCGACCGGAATGCCCGCGCCATAAAGCCCGTTGCGGATGGCGCGCATCACGCCCTCTTCCTTTGTCGTGCCGAAGATCGCGTAATCGGTGTTGTAGCGGCCGAGCGTTTTGAGGTCGCGGTAGCCGCTGTCGTTCAGCTCATCATAATTCTGCTCGAACAGGAAAAATTCCAGCTCGGTCGCCATCATCGGCGTGAAGCCCATCGCCTCGGCGCGGGCGATCTGGCGTTTCAGGATGGTGCGGGGCGATTGCGGCACCTCGTTGTGGGTGTGGTGGTCCAGAAGGTCGCACATCACAAGCGCCGTAGCGGGCAGCCATGGCACCAGGCGCAGGGTGTCCAGATCGGGCTTGATGACGTAATCGCCATAGCCTTTTTCCCAGCTGGTGCTTTCATAGCCGGGCACGGTGTACATCTCGATATCCGTGGCGAGCAGGTAGTTGCAGCAATGCGTCTCCTCAAACCCGCTTTCGATGAAGTGGACGGCGTGAAAGCGCTTGCCCATCAGACGGCCCTGCATATCGACGATGCAGGTCAGAACGGTGTCGATCTCACCGGCCGAGACGGCCTTTTTCAGTGCATCAAAGGTCAGGTTGCCAGGCATGTCTTGGTCCCCTTGGGTTTTGTCTTTCAGTCTCTCTAGCCAAGCGCTTGGCCGGTGAACAGGGCGGGCCCTTTTTGCGGCATTTCATGATGGCGGTACCAGAAGCCTAAAGATCACATAGGCCCCAAAAGGCCATACCCAGAGAAACTGAATGAATATAGGGCGCCATTTTTGCCAGCCGGTTGGCTTCCAGGGATCGGGCATCGGCGCGTTGATCGCGGGGGCCAGCCGCTTGATGAAATCGCGAGATGTCTGTTCGAACGCCAAAGCCTCAAAAACCGCTTGTGAGGCCACGTTTCCCATCCAGACTGTTGCATGCATTTTGGTGGCACCTTTTGCGCTGGCCAGCCACTCGGCTTTAGCCAGCAATCCATGGCCCAGCCCTTTTCCGCGTGCGCTCTGAAGCAGCGAGATATCATAAATGTAGGCATACAAATCATGGGTATCTTCATCGCGCTTCCTGGGCGCAATCATCATGACGATATGACCTAGAATTGTCCCGTCCTGCTCAGCGACAAGAGCCATAATTCTTCTTTCCGGATATTCTTTGTTCTTTTCGAAAACAGCGTCGATCAGCTCTTTACTGTTCGCTTCTGCACTGCCCGGAAAGACATCCGGCTGGCGTTCGGAATGTTCGGCATACGTTTGCGTTGTAATCGCCATCATGGCGTCGCGATCGGCCTCGGTTGCCTCGCGGATGATCGGTTCTGTCATGGGTGGCTCAGATATACGGTGACAAACGGGCGCCGCTTGCTGCGGCGCCCGTATCTTGGTGGGCTATCAGGTGTAGCGGTAGGGCCGGCCAGCTTTTTCCATTGCCTCGTTATAGGCTTTGAAAATGCCGACGATCTTTGCCTTGGTCTCGCTCTCGGCCGCGATCTCGTCCCAGAATTCGCGGGCGGCGGCCTCGACCGTGGCCCATTCCTCATCGGGGATGCTGGTCAGCTGCATCTTGTCGCCGTTGACACGCAGATCGGCCTCACCGCCCCAATACCAGTGCTGGCGGTAGTAATTGCTCTGCTCGAAGCAGACCTTCAGCAGTTCCTGTAGGTCTTCTGGCACTTCGTCCCAGCGGTCCATATTGGCGAAGAAATGGCCGATCCAGGCGCCCGAGATGTTGTTGGTCAGGAAGTAGTCGGTCACGTCGGCCCAGCCCACCGTGTAATCCTCGGTGATGCCCGACCAGGCGATGCCGTCCAACTCGCCGGTCTGAACGGCGATCTCGATATCCTCCCAGGGCAGGGTCACCGGGACCACGCCGAAGCGCGTCAGGAAGCGGCCCGCGGTGGGGAAGGTGAAGACGCGCTTTCCCTGCAGATCGGCCAGGGAATTGATCGGGTCCTTGGTGGCGAAATGGCACGGGTCCCAGGCGCCGGCCGAGATGTGTTTGACGCCGACCTTGGCATATTCCTCGGCCCAGATCTCATTCAGGCCCCACTGGTTGAAGAGCACCGGCACATCCAGCGAATAGCGCGAGCCGAAGGGGAAATAGCCGCCGAACACGGTGACCTCGGTGGGTGAGGCCATGCTGTCATCGTCGGATTGCACCGCGTCGATCGTGCCCGATTGCATGGCGCGGAACAATTCGCCCGTGGGCACCAGCTGATCCGCATAGAACAGCTCAATCTGCATCCGGTCGCCCGCGATCTTGTTGAAGCTGTCGATGGCGGGCTTCACCACGTGTTCGCCGAGGGCGGCGCCCGCATAGGTCTGCATCCGCCAGCGGATCGTCGATTGCGCCAGAGCGGGGGCTGCGAGGCCCGCCGCGCCAACGGCGGCGCCTGTGGCGAGAAACTTGCGTCTTGTGGTCATCTTCCGTCTCCTTGCTGGTTGCTGCGGGTTCGTCCCGCCATTTTGGTCGTTAGAAATAGGGGTCACTGCCATGGCCGCGGTCGGACCACCAAAGCGCCCACCGGGCGGCCTGATCGACGATATGCGCCTGCGCTTCGGGCGACGTGTCGTCGGCTGGCATGAAATCACGATTGTCGAGGACATGGGTCACATTGTGCTGAGCGGCATAGGCCGCGGCCCTGTCTTTCAGCGCGCGGCCCCACGCGGCCAGTTCAGCGGCCAGCATCGGGTTCCAGGCCTGCGCCAGAAGATCATCCCCGATAACCTCTTCACAAATCTCCAGAAACTTGCCGCGAAAGCTGGTCCGGTCGACGCCCTCATACATCCCCGCATGGGTGTAGACGGGAAAGCCGTCGCAAACCGGCAGCGCCTCAACCGCGTGGTAGCCGTGAAACGCCTTTTGCGCCTCGGCGAAGCTGGACACACCGCTGATCGTGCCGTTGTCGAAGGTTTCGCGCAGCCAATCATCGGCGGCTTGATCCTTGCCCACGACCGGCGCGCCGATAGCTGCATAGGGCGGGACTGAGATCGCCTGAAAGCGCGCGATCATATCGGCGACATTGGCCGGTTTCCTTGGGGTGAAGAGGCGCGCGAGGAAGCCTTTCGTCTCGGCCTCGGGGTCGGGCCTTTTGCCCTGGGCCACCTGAATACGCGTCCAGAGGTCGACGAATTCCGCCTCATGGCCGGGCTTCGGTTTGGCCAGCGGGTTCATATCAAGGCCCATGGCGATTACCTTCCATAGACGTAGTCCGGCAGCCACAGCGCCACTTGCGGGAAGGCCATGACCAGGCAGAGCGCCAGGATCATCACCGCGACGAACGGGATGATCGAGCGGTAGATATCCATGAGCGTAATCTCGGGCGGGGCCATGGCGCGCATCAGGAAGAGGTTATAGCCGAAGGGCGGCGTCATGTAGGCGATCTGGCAGGTGATCGTGTAAAGGACGCCGTACCAGATCAGGTCGAACCCCAGCGCGCCCACCAATGGCACGTAAAGCGGCGCGACGATGACCAGCATCGCGGTGTCATCGAGGAACATGCCCATGATCAGGTAGGACAGCTGCATCATGATCAGGATTTCCCAGGGCCCAAGCGCAAGCCGGTCGACGAAGAGGCCTTCGATCGCGCGCACGGCGCCCAGCCCGTCGAAGACCGCGCCGAAGGTCAGGGCGGCCAGGATGATCCACATGAACATGCACGAAATCGCCAGGGTCTGGCGCGTGCAGGTCTCAAACACCTCGCGGGTGAAGCGCCGCTTCCAGATGGCCGCACCTGTGGCCGCCAGCGCCCCGATGACCGAGCTTTCCACCAGGCTGGTCCAGCCGTTGACGAAGGGCACCATCATCGCGGCGAAGATCACCACGGGCAGCACGCCCGCGCCCAGAAGGCGGATCTTTTCGCGCGGGTCGATCTGGGCGCGCTCCTCTTCCGGCAGGACGGGGCCCAGATGCGGCTGGATCTGGCAGCGGACCCAGATGTAGACGACAAACAGCGTCGCCACCAGCAGCCCTGGAAAGAGCCCCGCCAGCCAGAGTTGGCCCACCGGTTGACGCGCGATCATCGCATAAAGCACCAGCACGACCGAGGGCGGGATCAAGATGCCCAGCGACGACCCCGCCTGGATCACGCCCGTCACCATCTGCTTGTCGTAATTCCGCCTGAGCAGTTCCGGCAGCGCGATGGTGGCCCCAATCGCCATGCCGGCGACCGATAGCCCGTTCATCGCCGAGATCAGGACCATCAACAGGATCGTTCCGATAGCCAGCCCCCCCGGTACCGGGCCGAACCAGACGTGGAACATGCGATAAAGATCATCGGCCAGGCGGCTCTCGCTCATCACGTAGCCCATGAAGATGAACATCGGCAGGGTTAGCAGCGGGTACCATTTCATCAGCTTCATCGAGGCCGAAAACGCGATGTTCTGCCCGCCCGTGCCCCAAAGCGCGATTGCGGCCACCACGGCGACGAAGCCGATCACACCGAAGACGCGCTGGCCCGTCATCATCATCGCCAGCATCGAGCCGAACATCAGGATCGCGATCATCTCGTAGGACATCAGATCTTGACGCCCCGCATCACCGCAATGTCACGCAGAAGGGTGGCGATGGCCTGGAGCAGCATCAGCGCAAAGCCCAGGCACATGATCACCTTGACCGGCCAGAGATAGGGGCGCCAGGCGCTGGGCGCACGTTCGCCGTATCTGAACGAATAGGCCGTGCTGTCGATGGCGCCGTAAAGCAGGACGGCCAGAAAGCCGATCACCAGCAGAATCGTGAAGGCATCGAAGCGGGCCTTCCTCTCAGGCGTCCAGTTGCCGTAGAGGAGGTCCATCCGCACATGGCTGCCGAGCTGCATCGAGTACGGCCCGCCCAGGATGTAATAGGCGACCATCACGAATTGCGCCATCTCCAGCGTCCAGAGCGAGGGGTTGATCGGCGCCCCGATATCCGACCCGATCTTAGTGATCGACGACCAGATCAGAATGCCCATGAGGACGAAGAGGAGGTACATCGCAAAGCGGCCGACGCGGTAATTCACCGCCTCGACCACGCGTATATATGTCAGCATCCATCCCGGCATCGCGTCGTCTCAGCCGCCCGGGTGCTGGGTGTCGGGGTTTGGGAAAGGCTCAAGCAGCATCCGGCCACGGTCGTCTGCGGTTGGCCGTCTGTCAACTTACTTTACGAAAGGTTCCCGTTCCGGTTGTTCCGCCGGCACCGCTGACCCGGCCCACCGCCTGCAAAAGAGGCGCCGGGGCGGGCCCCCTCAGCCGCGTTGAAAGGTGTAGTGCTTTTGAAACCGGCCGCCGACCCACTCTTTGGGCCGCCTGTTCCCATGGGTCGTACAGGAGCGCTGAAAGGCTCGATTCTTGCAGGTATGGACCGCATGCCAGCCTTACCGCTGAGCCTGCGCCGTCTTCACGATGCTGCCCAAAACGGAGCGTTGGCCCGTACGATCATCGCGCCCTGATAGGCCAGGATCTGTCCGGGGCTTGCGGGTGCGCAGGCCTCGGGCGACCAGACCACGCTGAACAGGCCACCGCAGGTGTCGACTCTTGCCCAGGCATAGGGGATGCCGGAAAACGTGTTCTCGGCCAGCCCGGCTTCGATCACCTTGCCCGCGCCGAACCCGGTCGTGTCGGCGGGCACGGCATCGGCGTTGAACATGCCGTGGGGCAGGAACGATTGCGGTGCCAGGGGCGGGTCGGTGAACTCGGCCGAAAACGCCTCTTCGGTGTCGAAGGCCATCGTGGTTTGCGAAAAGACACACACGCCCAGGGCCACCGGGCTTTGGGCGAAATCGGTGATGGGGCTTTGCTTGGCGCCGATCCCCAGAAACCCTTTCTTGGTTGTCACGACCTCGGGCACATTCGCGCTCAGCGCCCGCATCCGGGTAATGACCTCACCGTCTTGATAAAGGCTCAGATCAAGCGTCGCCTCCAGATGTTGGTAGTCTGGATTGGGCTGGATGACGGCATCGATGGTCGCCTGGCAGGGCGTGCCGGTGGCGAAGAACGGGTTGGCCGCCGTGACGCGCCCGTGTGAGCTGACCCAAAGCTCGGCCCCCGCCGGATCGCGCACCACCAGACAACGCGTGCCGCCGAAATCGACCTCGTCGCCCGAGAAGCCAGGCTTTTGCGCGATGCTGTCCAGCTGGCCGATATCATCCCAGGAAAACCCGATCAGTTCAAAATTGGATGCCATGATCAAATGACCCATCTGCTAAGTGTTACCCTTGTCCGGTCAATTGGGCCGGTTAGTGGCGGCAATCATGCCTTGCGATTGACGAATGACCAAGACGCAAAAGCGGCGCGAAGATGAAAAAGCGTCGTTGCCGCCATGCGGGGCCTGACCTGGCAGGGGACCGGGGCACGCATGAAACTGCTCAAGGAGTCATCTGCCCGCACCGTGCTTTTCCCCCGCAGGGAACCGGTGCGCCTGGAAAAGCTGGCGCGGCGACGCGTGATTGCATAGGTTGCCCGCAAAAAGTCCGGGAGAGGGTGATGATTGCGTTTTTGAAGGCTGAGCTTCTGCGGCTCCGCAATACCTGCATGTGGTCGCTCGAGGGGTTCTGCGCAGCCTGGGCCACCGAGAAATCGCTCAGACAATGGACCCTGGCGAACGCCGCCTCGGCGCTCCTCGCCTTCTCGTTGGACCTGACCCCTGGCGAGCGCGCGCTGATCCTGGCGCTAGGCCTTCTGGTGCTTATGGCCGAGCTTTTCAATTCGGCCATCGAGGACGCAGTCGACTATATCTCGCCCGAGCGTGATCCGCGGGCCAAGAAAATCAAGGATTGCGCCAGCGCGGCCGTAGCGCTGACCGCACTGGCGGGCGGCGTGGCCTGGGTGGTTGTGCTGGTAGGGTGAGGGAGGTCGGTGGGCTGGAACACAGTCACTATGCCGAACTTTGTTCTTTCAAAGTAATGAAGCCCGACTTGACTAGTACATCCATGGCACATCCCAAATGATAGTGTTCTTCCGAGGACAGCGGAGTCTGATCGTCAAACGGACGAAGCTCGGCCATGTCGAGGCAAATGCCCACCAGCGAGTTCACGTGGACACTGAATAGGAACCTGCAGAGCTCTGGGTTTAGTCGAGGATCAAAACTCCCCACCTCCTCGCTCACCGCATGAGCAAGGATTTGGTGATCGGAAAGGTGGGCCAGACCGGTGAGTTGGGAATACACTCGCCCCAGGTGGCGGAGTGCTTTAATCTGTGATGTTGTCTTGTCTTTCTGCTTGCCTTGGCGAATCCCGCGCAGGCCATCAACGGCCTCGAACTCTTGACGGATCAGCGCGGACGCTTGGGCGTATAGTCCTGCGGACAGGCAGCAGTCGATGGCATAAATACCTTGTGTGACCGCCGAGTGAATTGTCGTTCGTCGGACCTTTTGCGCGACCTCCGACTCTTGGACGGCCTTGTCGGGGCGCGCCAAAACGGAGCCAATCGCAGCAAGACAGTATTCTCGGGCGGGATAGAGATCACCGAGAAGGCTTGGCCAGTTCGACTTGATCTCTTGACGAATAGAGGCCTGGCTTTCCAGTAGCGTTGCAGCAAAGCCTAGGAACTCCGGCGGGTTTTCGGGCATGACTAAATCACCCGTCCCCACAGGTCATACTCGCCCGCCTCGTCCACCTCGACCGTGACGATGTCGCCGGGGTTCAGCCCCTCGAAGCCCTCATCGATGAAGAGGTTGCCGTCGATCTCGGGGGCGTCGGCCTTGGTGCGGCAGGTGGCGCCGTCTTCATCGATCTGGTCGACGATGACCTCGATCTTGTGCCCCACTTTGGCAGCCAGCTTGGCCTCGGAGATGGCTTGCGCCTTCTCCATGAAGCGGTTCCAGCGGTCTTGTTTGACCTCATCGGCCACATGGTCGGGCAGGGCGTTTGAGCGGGCGCCCGCGACATTCTCGTACTGAAAGCAGCCGACCCGGTCGAGTTGCGCCTCGTCCATCCAGTCGAGCAGCGTCTGGAATTCCGCCTCGGTCTCGCCCGGATAGCCCACGATGAAGGTGCTACGCAGCGTGATCTCGGGGCAGGTACGGCGCCAGGCGGCGATCTCGTCGAGCGTTTTCGCGGCGGCGGCCGGGCGGGCCATGCGGCGGAGCGTATCGGGGTGGGCGTGCTGGAAGGGGATGTCGAGATAGGGCAGCACCATCCCCTCAGCCATCAGCGGGATCAGGTCGCGCACATGGGGGTAGGGGTAGACGTAGTGCAGCCGCACCCAGGCGCCGAGGCTGCCCAGATCGCGGGCGAGGTCGGTGATGTGGGCGCGGTGGCCCCTGTCCTCGGTATGGCGGATGTCGACGCCATAGGCGGAGGTGTCCTGGCTGATGACCAAAAGCTCGCGCACCCCCGCCTCGACCAGCTTCTCGGCCTCACGGATCACCGCATGGGCGGGGCGGCTGGCCAGACGGCCGCGCATGTCGGGGATGATGCAGAAGCGGCACTTGTGGTTACAGCCCTCGGAGATCTTGAGGTAGCTGTAATGGCGCGGGGTTAGGCTGACGCCGGTGGCGGGAAGAAGATCGATGAACGGATCGGGCGCGGGCGGCACGGCGGCATGGACGGCGTCCAGCACCTGCTCATATTGCTGGGGGCCGGTGACAGCCAGAACGCGCGGATGGGCGCCGGTGATATACTCGGGCTCGGCGCCCAGGCAGCCGGTCACGATGACCCGGCCATTTTCGGTCAGCGCCTCACCGATGGCCTCGAGGCTTTCAGCCTTGGCGCTGTCGAGGAACCCGCAGGTATTGACGATCACCGCCTCGGCGCCGGCGTAATCGGGGCTGATCGCGTAGCCCTCGGCGCGGAGCCGCGTCAGGATGCGTTCGCTGTCGACAAGGGCCTTGGGGCAGCCGAGCGAGACCATGCCGATGGTCGGCTGGCCAGGGCGCGCGGCCTGGGGCACAGCGGCGCGGGCAAGGTCGGGGCGGAGGTTGGGCGGGTTCTGGGACATGGGCCACGATATAGACTGCCCCCGCGCGCGCCGGAAGGCCCGATCTGCTGGGCGCCGGACCGGCCATCGGGCAACGGCGCCTGACCCGATGACACGGGCGTCCCTTGGCGGCGCCATGGCTTGGGCAAAAACGGCTGCATTGACTTGAAAGCGGCAAGCGAATTTGTCTGCGGGATGCGCGCTGCTAGGTTTTCAACCGGGATCGTCAGGCTCTTTCGTTTTCTGACCTGAAATCGGTTTTCAGGGCCCGTCACATTGGGCCTCAAAGGGGTGTTATGGACAAGAGATTGATTGTGGAATTGATCCCGGGGCCGGCGTTTCTGGTCGGGAATGCTTTGGGTGGCATCTTCATGGGCGCGGGGGTTGCGACCCTTGCGACCGCGATTGCGATCCTGCTGCGGTGGCGATGGGACCGAAGCCTGCCTTGGATGGCGATCTCGATATTCGGACTGACCATCGCTCTGCTGGCTCTGGGCCTGGTCTTTGAGGACGTGACATATGTCAAGGTCAGTAGCACCTTGGGCTCCCTGGCGTTTGCGGCCATTGTCGCTTTCGGGATGCTGATGCGGCCAAGTCTTCTGCAGCGGACACTCGGCTATAGCATTCACATGACGCCCAATGGATGGACTATCCTGCATCTGGGTTGGATCGGTCTTTCTCTGGCGCGGGCCAGCGCCAACGAGCTTGTCTGGCGAAACGCCTCGGACCGTGTTTGGGCCCTCTACAATGGCGCGTCGGATGTCGCCTGGATCGGCCTCTTTTTTCTTATCACCTGGATCGTCGCGCACCGATATTGGAGCCAGCCCGGCTAAAGCGATGTCGTGTCCGGATATCGGCTTTGGGTTACGTGACGGGCGAACCCGGCCGTTTGTATTCCGCAGACAGACGCTTTGCCGCGCTGTTACGCGCCGCTTAAGATCTCGGCGGCCAGGGCCATGCCGATGGGGCGGCCTGTCGCCAGGGCTTTTGCGTCGAGGGCGGCGACCAGCGCCTCGGCGGCGGCAAAGCTGCGATCCATCCGGGGCACGCAATAATCGATCAGCCGGGGCGGCGGGTTGATCTGGCGATCGGCGAACAGCTTGACCAGAAGGGCCGTCAGAAGCGCGTCGTCAAGCGCGCCCAGCGTCGCGGTGCCGGTGCCCTCCATCCGGCTGGCCAGATCGGCCAGGGCCAGGCCCCAGTGGCGGGGGGCTTTCCGGGCCGTCAGAAGCAGCGCATGCCCGTTTGCCAGGATCAGGTTGTGCAGGTGAAAAAGCGCGTCTTCGGCCTCGGCCCCGCCCGCGACGTGATCGGCGTCCTCGACAG
The DNA here is from genome assembly GCA_947503935.1 of uncultured Paracoccaceae bacterium. Taxonomy (GTDB): domain Bacteria; phylum Pseudomonadota; class Alphaproteobacteria; order Rhodobacterales; family Rhodobacteraceae; genus CANNFR01. The sequence continues at coordinate 100,869 of CANNFR010000013.1, read as the reverse complement.
CCAGGGGGGCCTTGGCCAGAGCCGGGATATCGGCCGTCGGCAGGGCGGCGGCATCGACGACCAGAGCCCCCGCAAGACCGGCCCAGACATGCGCCAGATGGCTTTTGCCCGACCCCTCCGGCCCGACCAGCACAAGCTTGCCCTGGGGCCAGTTCTGCCAATCCTCGACCTGGGCCACCGCCAGCGCATTGGCTGGCGAGACGAAGAATGCCTCGCGCCCCCGCGCCTGAAGGCGGGGCAGGGGGAAGGACAATTGTTCGGGCATTACTCTTCCGGTTCTGCCTGGCTCGAGACACCGCGATAAAGGCGACTGTCGCGGTATTGCGAGATCACGAACCGGGTCAGTACCCCAAGTGCCGCCGCCACCGGCACCGCGACCAGAAGGCCCACGAACCCGAAAAGCGCCCCGAAGGCCGAGAGTGCGAAGATCAGCCAGACGGGGTGCAGGCCCACCGATTGCCCGACGAGTTTCGGGGTCAGGATGTTGCCTTCGATCATCTGGCCCGCCTGGAAGATGACGGCAACGATCACGATCATCCACCATTCGCCCCAGAAGTGGAACAGGGCCAGGCCCACCGACAGCCCGCCCCCGATCAGCGCGCCGACGTAAGGAATAAAGGTCAAAAGCCCCGCGATCAGTCCGATGACCAGGCCGAAGGGCAGGCCCACGATCATCAGCGCGATGGCGTAATAGGTGCCCAGGATCAGGCAAACCGTGCCTTGCCCCCGTACGAAACCCGCCAGCGTCCGGTCGATATCGGCCGCCAGGCGACGGATTGTGGGGGCGTGATCACGCGGCAGAAGATCGTCGACCATCGCGACGATCCGGTCCCAATCCAGCAGCAGGTAGAATGACACCACCGGCACGATGACGATCAGCACGACGATGTTCAGCACCGAAGAGAAGGTGGCGAAAACGCCGTTCAGCAACTCTCCCCCCCGTTGGCTGAGCGTCTCGCCCAGAGATGCGATGGAGGTGCGCAGGGTTGAGCCTTCGTCCATCAGCGACGGAAAACGTGCGGTCAGAAATTCCAGAAGGTTGCGCGCCAGCTGCGGCATGGTCTCGATCAGCGACGTGGCTTGCCGCGCGACGGCCGGAATGACCAGCAGGATCATCACGACGAAGAGGATCAGTGCGAAAAGGGTGATTACCGCCGTTGCCGCGGCGCGAGACAGGCCCAGCCGCTCAAGCCGGTCAGCGACAGGGTCGAGGAAATAGGCAATCGCGCCGCCCAGCACGAAGGGCAGGATGATGTCCCCCAGCACCCATAGCAGCACAAAGAACGCAACCGCCGCCACGCCCCAATACTTCATCTGATCCTTGATCGGCAGCGCCATCGTTCGCGCCCTTCTTGTAAAATCACATCGTCCCACGTTGCCGGTCTCGGCGGGGTGTTGCAACCGGGTTCTTTGATATGGTGCCAGGTACTGTTTGAGCTGTGACGCGGATTTGGCCCCTGGTGGCCTGCAGCCGATGATTGCGGTATCGGCCTTTGCGTCGGTTTCCGCCATTTGCGTCCCGTGGCGGCCTGCCGCTGGTCAGACGCCCAGATAGCTGTGCAGCTTGGCAGGGTCGGCGCGCAGCTGATCCGCCGACATCGTTTCCAGGTTCCGGCCGTTTTCGAGGAACACGACCTTGTCGGCAATCGAGAGGACGGCATCGACGCGCTGCTCGACCAGGATGACGGCCAGGCCTTCCTCCTTCATGCGCAGGGTGACCTGACGGATGAGGTCGATCATCGAGGGTTGCAGCCCTTCGGTCGGCTCATCCAGCAACAGCACCTGGGGCTGGATGCAAAGCGCGCGCGCGGTGGCCAGCATCTGCTGCTCGCCCCCCGAAAGCGTGCTGGCCTGCTGGTGCAGGCGTTCGGCCAGACGGGGAAACATCTCAAGCACATGGGCCTTGACCTTTGGGCCCGCCGCGCCGGCGATCAGGCCCATCTCGATATTCTCCTCAACGCTCAGTTCGGGAAAAAGGCGCCGCCCTTGCGGCACGTAGGCGATGCGCTGCGCCGCACGCTCATGCGCGGGTCGGCTGCCGATATTCGCGCCATCCAGGGTGATCCGGCCTTCCGACAGCGGCAAGAGGCCCATGATCGCCTTCATCGTGGTCGTTTTGCCAGCCCCGTTGCGCCCCAGAATACATAAGATCTCGCCCCGCTCGGCGGTCAGGCTGACACCGTGGAGCGCCTTGGCCCGGCCATAGGCGGCATGGATATTGTCGACCTCAAGCATCGGATGTTCCCAGATATGCGGCCTGCACGGCCTCGTTGGCCCGGATCTCAGTGGGGGTGCCGCTGGCCAGAACCTCGCCGAAATTCAGCACCGTGATCGTCTCGGCCGTCCGCATGACCACATCCATGTTGTGTTCGATCAGAAGGATGGTGGTCTGGCCGGTCAGGCTGTTGATCAGGGACACGAAGTCATTGACCTCGGATTCGGACAGGCCCTGCGTCGGCTCATCCAGAATGAAAAGCTTTGGGGTCTGTACCAGCCCCATCGCGATTTCGAGCACCCTTTGGTGCCCGTAGCTCAGATCGCCCGCGATCTGATCGGCGCGATCGGCGATCCCCACCCGGGCAAGCGCGGCCATAGCCTTGTCCTGCACCGCCGCCTCGCCAAGCTTGCCCCCCCGCCGCGCGGCCAGGGCCACATTCTCGCGCACCGGCAGGTTGGCGAAGACCGAGGTGATCTGAAACGTATAGGCGATGCCCAGCGCGATCCGTTTATGCGCGGGCATCTTGCTGATATCCTGCCCTTTGAAAAACACCTGCCCTGACGTGGCCGGGAAGCGACCGCAGAGCAGACCGACAAAGGTGGACTTGCCCGCCCCGTTCGGCCCGATCAGCGCCATCGTCTGCCCTTCGTGCAGGGTGAGATCGATGTTCGAATTTGCCGCAACGCCGCCGAAGGTCTTTGTCAGCGCGCGGGTCTCAAGCAAGGTCACGGCAGCCATTTCAGCCCCCGCCTGCGGATCTCGCCCGCGATGCCCTGGGGCGCGAAGAGGCACAAGATCAGCAGGGCCACGCCCGCGATGAACATGTAGGCATCGGTGAACCCGCTGGAGATATCGATGAGGTAGAACATGAAGATCACACCGATCAGCGGGCCGATCGTCGTTCCCGCGCCGCCGAGCAGCACCCAGAGCAGTGGGAAGATCGAATATTGCACCGTCGCGAACGTGCCCCCGACATAACCGAAGAGGATGGCATAGGCCGCCCCCGCCACCGCCGACAGCGTGCCCGACAAGACGACCGCGATGTATTTCAGGCGGGTCGTGTCGTAGCCCAGCATCTGTGCACGCTCTTCATTCTCGCGCACCGCGATCAGTGCGCGGCCAAGCCGCGACTTGACCAGCGCGGCGGTGCCCAGAAGCGCTGTCGCCAGAAGGACCAGCGCCGCCCAATAGCGCGTCGCCTCGTCCGAAAGGTCGAGGCCGAACAAGGTGCGCCCGGCATCGCTGACGACGAACCCCTCATCGCCGCGCGTCGTCGGGCCGAAATAGAGGATCGTCAGGTAGCCCGCCTGGGCGAACATCAGCGTGACGATCATGAAGGCGACATCGCGGGTGCGGAGCGCCAGAAACCCGACGATGCCTGCCACGACCAACCCGCTGAGCCCGCCCAGCACCAGCGCCAGGGCGGTGGGTGTTCCCCAAAGATGGATGCTCATGCCAAAGCCATACATCCCGGCGGCGAAGAACAGGGCGTGGCCCAGGCTGAGAAGACCGGTATATCCGAAAAGCAGGTTATAGCCGATCGCGTAGACCGCCAGAACCATGATCCGCGCAAGGTTACCGACGTGATAGGCGGGCAGCACGAAGAACAAAACCGCCAGCAGGACAACGATGCCGACATGCAGCGTGTAGGATTTCGCGCGGTCCGTCATCGGCTTGCCTTGCCCATCAACCCCTGAGGGCGGAAGACGAGGACCATGGCCACCGCCAGCGTCGCGATGATCTTGGCCAGCGTTGGCGAGAAGAAGACCGAGATGATCCCGTCGGTCATGCCGATCAGGATCGCCGCGATCACCGTTCCGGGCAGGCTGCCGAGGCCCCCGATGATGACCACGATGAACGAAAGCAATAGCGGATCATGCCCCATCAGGTAATGCGCCTGCTGCACCGGCACCACCAGAACCGCGCCTATCGCCGCAAGCCCGGCGCCAAGACCGAAGACATAGGCGAAAGTTCGGTCGACCGGCACGCCGAAGACCATGGCCATCTCGCGGTCCTGCTGGGTGGCCCGCATGATCAGCCCGAACCGTGTGCGCGTCATCACCAGCCAGATGCCGGTCAGCACGACAGCGGCGGCCCCGATGATGAACAGCTTGTAGCTGGTGATCGACAGCCCCCAGGGCCAGTAGAGCGCCAGGCCGCCGTCACCCCATTCGACCCATGGCAGGGCGATGCGGTGGTTGAAGGGCGGCTCGACCGGGCGGGCATCGGGGCCGAAGGTCATCAAGGTGGCTTGTTGGATGATGTAAAGCAGGCCGATCGTGGCCACGATGGTCCGTTCGGGGTCGTAATCGATCCGGCTGAGGATCAGCCGGTCCGACACAGCCGCAATCGCGCCGACCGCCAGAGGCGCCAGAAGCAGCGCGGCCACGAACCCGATGGCCGGATGCGCGCCAAGGCTGGTGGCGATGAACCAGGCGATGACGGCACCCAGCATGTAGAACTCGCCATGCGCGACATTGACGACGCGCATGACGCCGAAGACGATGCTGAGGCCCATGGCCGTCAGGGCCAGAATGGCCGCCGTGACGGCACCCTCCAGCGTTGCAAGAAGAAGGTGCGGGCCGAAATCCATGGGCGTTCCCGATCTATGCGTCGCGACGGTTCAGAAGGATTGCGCCGTGTAATCGACCTCATCTTCGTAGAGCGTGTCCTCGATCGAGGTCTGATGCACGCGGACCAACTTGCCGTCCTGAACGCGGCTGATGCTCTGCTTGCCGAAGACCTGGTGGGTGCGGCCGTTGAAGACCTTGTCGCCCTGCGGATGATCGTCTGACAGCGGCATGTCGGACATTGCCTCGACCGCTTCGATCAGCGATTGCCGGTCGTCGGGGCCCTGATAACCGGCCGCTTCCATGCCGGCCTTCATCACCGCCAGCGTCTCCCACACGCCGAACATATGCGCATAGGTTGAGACGTCGCGCGGATCATCGATTGAGGCGCCGTTTTCGTCCACTCCGACGGCCGCGCGATAGGCGGCCTCATGCGGGGTCTGGTCGGGCTGCGCATAGCGCGGCATCCCCTCCCAAAAATAGGAATCCTCCAGGAATTCCAGGCCCGGGCTGGCAATATCGACGGCCTCCAGACTGTCGATGAACCCGAAAAGCGCGGGACCCTGGCCGCCGAAGAATTCGCCCATCTCGCGCACGAAGGTCAGAACACCGGGGCCCACCATGACGTGATAGACCACCTCGGTCTCGCGCGGGATGCTGGGGAAGTAGCGGGTGAAGGTGGTCTCGGTCGGCGGCACGGCGATCTGCTGGATCACCTCGCCGCCTTGCGCGGCGATCGCGTCGGTGAAGAAATCGCGGTGGTCGTGGCCGAAGGCGAAGTCGGGAAAGATCATCGTGACCTTCTTGCCGACATTCTCGGCCACATAGGGCGCCATCGAAATCACCTGGGATTTCACATCCGTGATCCCCGGCTGCAAAGTGTAGCGGTTCAGCGCACCACTGGCGACGTGATGGCCCTCGGACACCACGAAATAAGGCATCTTCAGCTCGCCCGCACGGGGTGCCGCCCCGATGACCACATGCGAAAAGAGCGGGCCGAACACCGCATCGACGTTGTGCAGGTTGGCGAAACGCTCAACCACCTCGGCGCCGCGGCGCGGATCGGTGCCGTCATCCTCGGCAATCATCTCAACCTGGCGGCCATTGATACCGCCCATGTCGTTGATGCGCGCAATTGCCGCCGTCGCGACCCGCTCATACCAGCGGCCATAGGCCGAGCCGATGCCGGTGCGGTGCACCTGAAACCCCAGCTTGATCGGCCCGCTTTCCTGCGCGAAGGCCCCGCCGGCAAGGCCGGGTAGCAAAAGACCGGCGCCGGTGGACCCGGCGAGCGTTTTAAGCGCGGTGCGGCGCGTGATCGTCGATTTCGATACCCTGTTGGACATTGTTACGCTCCCTTTCCCTGAAGAAGTCTGCGTCCAGTTTGTTAGTCTGCTAATGACCTGTCTAGCTTTTTCTTGAAAATGCGGGCCTGAAAGTGGCGCCGCCCGGCTTGTCTGCTTGCTTAGCAGACAACATGGCCTGTGTCGCGGTCGCGTGGCGGCTGTCTTCAGGCGCGCGGCGATGCAAGCAGCCAGAGACCGAACAGGGTGTAGAGGATCATGAACGCGCCAAGCGGGATCTGGCTAAGCGCGGCGCGGCGGGGTGTCTCGAACACATGCAACGCGATGCGATGCGAGACCAGGACCGCCAGGATGTGACTGACGACGACAACGCCAGCCTGCGTCAGCCAGATCACGCGCACCGACCCCATCGAGGTCAGAAAGCCGGTCGTTACGCGGATATCGGCGAGGTTCAGGAAATTGTCGCCTCGGGCGAAAGGGTCCCCGATCGCGGCAAGCAGGTATTGGCCGTCGATCATGAAGGTCACCAGAAAATGCGAGATGTGATATCCTAGGGCAATTGGCAGCAATGTCGGCGCGAACCAGCAAAACAGACGCCGCAGCGCCGGCTTTGGCTGCGCCTCGCCCATGCAGGCAATCGCCCGGCCCGCCCATAGGACCACCGCAAGGGCCAGCAACAGCGCGAGAAACGACACAGACAGGCCGATCAACGTCGACCCCACCAGCGCGGTTCGGCCCGGATGTTCCAGCGGATTGATCCCGAGGCGGGCGAACCACCAGAACGTCTCTTTCAGCCCGTCGAAACTGCCCGCGGCCAGGACGAAGACGGCGAAGATCGCAGTGGACAGCCTGACGGGCGCATCCTTGAAAAGGGCCCAGCCCGGAAAGCCCAGATGATCTGCACGCGTGGCCCCGAAGGGGGACGTTCTGGCGATCAGGTCAAAGAGAACTGTGAAAGCCTCGCATCGCTGCAGCCAGGTCGGGCCGAAGATCAGCACGCCGCAAAGCGTCAGCCCTGCATAGGTCGCCACCACGACTGCAAGCCGGTCGGGATCGCTGGGCGCGGGGTCCGCCATGTAGAAGCCGAAGAAAAGGACGAAGACGGCCAACGCAGGCCATGTGCCCAAGCTCTCTGGCAAAGCGGGGGGTTGACCCAAGCGGCCGCGCAGCAGCGCATAGGGCCCGATCCAGGGGTTGAGATAGGCCCAGAGATTTCCGACCAGCCCGATCAGCGAAAAGAGCCCGATCCAGAACCCGACCCAGATGACCAGCGGAAGCAGATTGACCAGCGGATCGCGCGGGCCCGACCAGCCTATGTAAAGCAGCATCAGCAACCCGATTGCCGATATTGTGCTGATCGCTGTCCGCACCCAATCGGGCAATGTCGGCAGGCCAAGCGGAAGCGGCCGGAAGAGGGCCTCGACCACCCGCGCCGGCGTCGCGGAAATCAGCAGGATCGACGCCAGCACCGCAATGACACCCGAGGTGATGTAATGCCCGGTCGGCAGCAGAAGAACGAAGGATTGTTCCGAGACATGGGCCGCTGCGGGCAGTGCCAAAATCATGGGCAGAAGGGGTGCGGCAGCAAGAATGGCCCATGTCGGTGGCAACTGGAGCATTGTGTCTCTTCCAACTCTCTTCGATAGTGTACAAGCGATTTTCTGTGGGCGAGAGCAATATGTCGGTCAGGACTGCCTTTCTACTTGTCACCGTTGCATTTGGCACCTTCGCGGCATGGATGCTGCTTGGCCGTGCGGCGCCGGTCACGGTCACGATGGCGCGGTTGGAGCCGATGGACACTGCGCCCGGCATGGCACGGCTTTCCCTTGAGATTGCGGGCGGCGAGGTGCCGGACAGGTTGCTGGCCGTGTCGTCGCCCGATGCCACCGACGCGCGGTTTGCGGGGCTTGCCGATGCCGGCCCTTTCCCGATCCCCGCGCAGAGCACCGTGATGCTGTCATCTGACGGTGTCTACGCCGTGCTGTCCGGCTTTGACGGTGCGCTGGACGAGGGGCGCCTCTTGCCGATTGCGCTGGAGTTCGAACGCTCCGGCACCGTTTCAACCCGCGCCGCGGTGTCGGCAGAGGTGGGCATGCACGACATGCACATGAACCATGCGATGCACATGACGCTCTACGAGGGCGCTGCGCCCGAGATCACGATGCAGGTGGAGCCTTCCGAAGACGGCACCTGGAAGGTGCGGATCGCCACGGCCCACTTTACCTTCGACCCCGAGACGCCCGAACCGGTCCATACCCCCGGCCATGGGCACGGCCACCTCTATCTCAATGGCCTCAAGCTGCAGCGTCTCTATGGCGAAAGCGCGACGATCGGGGAGCTGCCATCAGGTACTCACCAAGTCATGGTTTCGCTGAACACCAACACGCATATGGCCTATGTCGCTGCGGATGGCGTCCCTGTCAGGGCTGCAACGATAATCACCGTTGAGTAAAGCATTTCGGAGCCGTTCGCGGGAGGGTGCGAAGTGGCACTCTAAGCCTCGGTCGGATTAACAGCCGTTCGTCCCCATCGCGGCGAATAACGGGAGCGAGCCCATTTTTCGGGATGCTGCGGAGGGAATGAATGTCCGCTCGTCTACGCGACGGTCTTCTGATAGGGATTGCGATGGTTCAGTAGTGACTGATGGCAGAAAGCGCCTGCCGCTGATCCGTCTGCAGCCGCCCAGACCGACTGATGTATCGGCCGCGCGATATCCCCAGCGGCGAATACACCGGCAATGCTCGTTTCCTGAAGGTTGTCCACTCGAATGTATGGACCGAATGGCCCGTCTTCGAACGCACAGCCCAATTGGCTTGCAAGGTCCGAAGACTGATGGGTCTTGGTGATAAGGAACAAACCATCAAGAGCATGGCTGCCATCTCGCGTCTTAACCTTTCTCATCCAGCCGTCCTCAAGATCGAGCCCAATGACAGTCTCATCGATGACCTTAACACCCCTGTCTTTGACCGTGGCAAGGGCGGCGGGATCAATCGCTTGGCCGTTCGTGAACAAAGTCACATCGGCGCTCCAATCCGGAATAATCTTGGCCTGATGCAAAGACGCTTCTGACGTATAGAGCACGCCCAATTTTCGGTCGCGGACCTCGTATCCATGGCAATATGGGCACTGCATGACATTGCGCCCCCATGCCTCTGCTAACCCATCGAGCGCGGGAAGTTCGTCGCGCAGGCCATAGGCCAATATCAGGCGGCTTGCCTTGATTGATGCGCTGCCTTCAGGCTGAACGAGGAATCCGTCGGCGTCTCGCTCTACGGATGAAACGCGCGATTGCAGGACTTCGACAGTCGGATAATTGGCAAGGTTCGCGCGGCCCAAATCCCTAATTTCCGCAGGTGTCCGCCCGTCATGTCCGAGAAACCCATGTGCCGTCGCCGCAAAGCGGTTTCTCGGCTGTCGCGTGTCGAACACCCTTACCGACTGGCGGGCACGACCAAGTTGCAAAGCGGCCGACATCCCTGCAAAGCTACCCCCGATAACAACAACGTCCACGTGATCCATGTATCCAGCCTTTCCAAATCTCTATATCGTAACTATGATAGTTACATGAAGAGAAATAGCAAGCTCTCAATTGCGCTGCATGTGCTCGGGCATATGGCGGTGAAGCCGGACGAGCCATTCACGTCAGAGCAAATGGCAGCCTTTGCTGCGACAAACCCAGTCGTGATACGAAGGACGCTTGGACAACTGAGGTGCGCTGGCCTCGTCACTTCAGAAAGAGGCAAGTCTGGCGGTTGGAAGCTGGCCAAAGCCCCAGATGCGATTTCAGTTGCCGATGTTTATCGCGCTTTGGATGAAAGGCTCTATGTCGGCAACAAGGGCGGTGATGAAAATCCACCACATTGCGCGATAGAGATTGGGCTCGCAGGTGCCATCAGCGAAGGCCTAAAGCGTGCCGAAGTCACGTTTCAGCAGTCCATTGAGGGTACAACGCTAAAGGACTTGGCGGTAGCATTACGTTAACCGGGCGATGCGCAGTTAAGGACAGCCTCTAGACCAGTTTACTCAAAGCCGTCATTGGCGCAGCCGCAGCGAAATAGTGCTTTGTCCCGCGATGTGTAAGTTCGCATGGCGGGCAACGAATGTCTGCTCACAACTTCTGTTCCAATAAAACAGTTGTCTGAACGGAAAAGTTTCTAGCCAAGATAAATCGATGACTTTGAGGGTTATAACCTAAAGTGGTTCAATGGGGGCGGTTTGATATATTGCTTCGGGGTTCGCTTCGCCCCCTCCCGCAAACGACCCCCTTTTGCCTGTTGCGCTCCCCTCGACCCAAGCCGGAGGAGGTCCCGGGTCAAGCCCGGGACGGCGTGGTTTTGGACGAGGCTAGACGGGTTCTGGCGCCGAATGCGGTGATGGCTGCACCCTCTCGGGTCATCGCAGGCCGTCTTTGCCTTCGGCATCGCCATGCGTCAGCCCACCGACTCGCGGCAGGGGCCGGCCGCTATCGGTCACCGCGATGGCCACCAGGATCTCATCCGCGCGTGGCGCGTCGTTGAGGCGGATCTCGACCCCGTCGAAATGCGAACGGACATAAGCGGCATCCTTGTGACCAAGCGGGATATCGAGGTCCTGGCCCGGCCCGCCGCGCTTTTTCGACGAGGGCACGAGGGCCGCGCCCTTTTCCACCGCCGCCCTGAGGGGCGCGCCCATCTTGGGGTGCAGAAGGGCCGCGGCATGTTCCAGTTCTCCGTTCTCTCCCACCATCGCGGCCTTGCCGTAGCTCTCGATCTCCTGCGGTGAGACGCCCAGCGCCTGAACCGCGCGCCGGCCCAGAAGGTCGCCCAACGCGGCGCCGATCTCGATCAGGGGCGTCAGGTCTTCGACATAGCGGCCCGCGAAAGGGTTCTCGATCACCGCGGCGGCGACGGCCTTGCGCGTCGCGGGGGCGATCTGCTGGCCCATTTCAAGATGCGTCTCTTCCACCCAGGTGGCGATCTTGCGGATTTTCGCGGTCATCTCAGGCCATCCTCTCCCTTGATTTCATTTGCGCCTAGCCCTCCCGCCCGGTTGTGGATGCGCGGGCCGGTCGTCATGACCAGGATCACCGCCATCTCGTCGGCCCGTGGCGCGCCGTTCAGCCCCACTTCCATCGAATCGAAATGGCTGCGCACGTAAGAGGCGTTGATATGGGTGATCGGTACATCGATCCGGGTGCCGACCGCGCCGACCTTCTTTGACGACGGAACGATCGCCTTGGTGCCCGACAGCACCTCGCGCATCGCATAGCCGCCGGGGGCATGCCAAAGCGCGCCATGCTCCAGTTCACCGGCGGCGCCGATGATCGCGGCTTTGCCGTAGCCCTCGATCCGCTCCGCCCCGCCCAAGGCCTCGGCAAGTTGCCGGGCCATGTCGAGGCCGAGGGGCCGCAGATCATCCATGAACCACTGGATCTCGGGCTCGAAGCGCCCGGCAAAGGGGTTCGCGACAACGGCCATGGCAGCGCCGCGCTTGAGGGGCTGATCGGCCACCGGCCCGCCTTCGTGAAAGATTTCTTCGACGGTGGTCAGCCGCTGACGAACGCGCAATTCAGACATGGTGATACTGCTCTCCCGGAATTCTCTGGACGTCCGCCTGGCCCACCAGCAACGCCTCGCCCTGCAGGAACAAGGCCGCACCGGTGATCAGCTTGGCCGCAAGCATCTTGCGGGCCTGCGCCGCCCCGGCGGCAAGCGCAGCCCTGCATTCACGCGCCGAGAGCTCCGGCACCCTGGTGACCACCGCGCGCGCCCCCAGATCGCTGTCGGGGTAAAGATTGCAGGCGGGCCTGCGTTCGATGCCCGGATGATCCGGCAGGTCCACCGCATTGGCAATCAGCGTGGCCGCCGCATCGGCCGTGGCGGCGTCGTGGGCCAGGACGGTGACACTGTCGGCGATGCCGAAGGACAGGCTGCGCCCGCCGCTGCCGCTTGTCGCGATGCCGCGCACGGCGCTGTCCGCCGTAACCCGAAGCTGGCCCAGACCGGCCGCGTCAAGGCCGGCGAGCGCCACGTCAAACCGGCGGCCCGGCCGAAGATGCAACGCGATATCCCCGCCATTGTTGACGAAGGCGCGGTCAAGCGGGGCGCTGGCCGTCATGGCATCCAGAACGGTATCGGCCACAGCACCGGCCACAGCGGCCATGGGCGTGATGAACTGATCCGCCGAGAAGGCGCGCGTTGCGCGATACATCCGCCAGGCGACGGGGTCGGACGGGTCGGGTGTTTCTGGTGAAATGCGCTTTCGGTGCGCAGGGAGGTCTTCCGCAAGTCCGCCAAGAATCGTCGAAAACTGCCGCGCGGCCGCCCGAAACGCTATGTCTCGGGCCTCACCGGCACCTTCCGCCCCGATGATCAGGTCGATGGGGCCGTGCTGCAAATGCAACCGGTCGGGGCCGAGAGAGGCGGCGACCGGTCCGCTCACGCCGTCATTCCTTCTCTGCCCTGCGGTCGCCGTTGGAGGGCCCCGCATCCTTGCCGACCCGCCCGATCCGCCGCGTGCCGGATGTCACCACATCGGCCACCGGGCGCACCCGGTCCTCATGCCCGCCAAGTGCGATGTAATCGCTCAGCGTCATGGTGAATTCGATCGGGGCGACGATGGCGGGCGTCGGGACATAACCGAAGGCGTTGCTTGGCATCTGCGTCACATCGGCCATCACGGTGATGCCGCCACCGGGCCAGACATAACAATCGGCCCCGCCGCAGGACACATGGGTCAGCGCGTCCTTCACCGAATTGGTCAGCTTGACGGGGTTGGTCGTCACACCCGCCCGCAGCGACCCGCCCGCGCCCCCCATGAACAGCACCGAGCAGACCGCAGGCTCGCAATTCTCGGCGATCAGATCAACCGACGCGCGCAATACATCGGGCAGCGGCCGGGGTTGTGGCGCAAGGTCCTGATCCAGTTCGTAATATGCATGTTGCTCGCCCGTGGTGGAGACCATCAAAAGCCGCAGGCCGGGCCAGGCGACCTTGGCGTCTGCGGGTTTCAGGATGGCCAGCGGGTCTTCGATATCCGTGCCGCCCCAACCTGTGCCCGGCTCGGCCACCTGGAAATAGCGCCCGGGCGTCGACCGGCGGCCGCTGATCTTGATGCCGGTCGGCGGGATGTCCAGCATCTTGCCGGCCTGGTGTTCGGACAGCACACCGGTGATGTGATCGTCCACCACGATCACCTCATCGGTATGACCCACCCATTGCGCGGCGAACATGCCGATGGTCGCCGACCCGCAGCCAACCCGCATCAACCGCTCTTCCACGCCGTTGATCACTGGGGCCTTGCCCGCCTGCACCACCACCGTCGCGCCATCGTCGACCTCAAGTTCGACCGCCTCGCAATTGCAAAGTTTCAGCAGCGTATCGCAGGTCACGCGGCCTTCCTTCTTGCTGCCGCCGGTCAGATGCTCAACCCCGCCGAGTGACAACATCTTCGAGCCATATTCGCTGGTCATCACGTGGCCGACCGGTTCGCCGTCGCAGCGCACGATGGCGCGCTCGTGCCCGATGAAGCGGTCGGTGTCGATCTTCACCTTGACGCCGCAATAGCTGAAGATGCCCTCGGTCACGACCGTCACCATGTCAGCGCCCGCCACGCTCTGGCTGACGATGAAAGGCGCCGGTTTGTAGTCAGGATAGGTGGTGCCGGCCCCGATCGCGGTCACGAAGGGTCGGGTTGCGCGCAGCAGGGTCCCGTCCCATTCCTGGCTGTCACCTTGCAGGAAGGGCACGGCATCTGTTCCCCGCTCGACCGCGTTTTCGATGATCGTCAGCGGATCAAGCCGCACAAGCTGGCCATCATGATTGGCATAGCGGTCACATGCGCCCGAGCGTCCCTCGGCGATGTAGCAAAGCACCGGGCAGGCATCGCAGCGGATCTTTTCGGGCTTCGCGTCGCCATCAGCCATGGTCACGCTCCCTGATGGCGGCGCGCACGCGCGAGGGGGTTGCGGGCACCTGGCGCAGGCGAATGCCCGAGGCATGCCGGATGGCATTCAGAAGCGCGGGCGCCGTCGGGATCAGCACATGTTCGCCCAGCCCCTTTGCGCCATAGGGGCCGTGGGCATCGGGCACCTCGATGATCAGAGTGTCGATGGGCGGCACGTCACCGATGGTGGGGATCAGGTAATCGTGCAGGTTTTCGGTGCGGCCGGGGATGAACTCCTCCATCAGGGCCATGCCGAGGCCCTGCGCGATGCCGCCCTGCACCTGCCCCTCAACCAGCATCGGGTTGACGGCATGGCCCACATCATGGGCCGCGACGAAATGCAGGGGGGTCACGGTGCCAAGCGCTTCGTCCACCTCGACGACGGCAAGTTGGGCCGCATAACCGAACTGCGCATAGGGCGCGCCCTGGCCATTGGCATCAAGGGGCTTGGTGGGCGGATCATAGGTCTCTTCGGCGAAGAGGACATAGCCCAGCGTGTCGGGGGCAAGTGCCGTCGGGTCGATCTGATGAGGCCCGGCGCCGTCGATCACCTCGATGCAGCCGTCTGCAAAGCGCAATTGCGCGTCTGGCGCGGCGTTGACCTGCCGCAGGATCTCGGCGCGCAGAGCCTCGCCGCAAAGGCGCGCGGCATTGCCCGAGACGAAGGTCTGGCGCGAGGCCGAGGTTTTGCCTGCGTCCGGCGTGATGTCGGTATCGGCACCGCGCAACGTCACCTGCCCGGCCGTGACGCCAAGGGCCTCGGCGAAAAGCTGGGCGATGACCGTATTGGCCCCTTGCCCGATATCCATAGCGCCCTGATGCAGCACGATTGTGCCCGCCGCCGTCACGCCCGCGCGGATGGTCGACGGGTTGGGCAGGGAGGTGTTGCCGCAGCCATACCAGCCGGCGGCCACACCAACGCCACGTCGCCTCGGGCCAGTGGCGGCTGCGTTGAACGCCTCGGCCTCGGCGCGCGCCTTGTTCCATGCGGGACGCAACGCCTCAAGGCACGCCCTGATCCCGACGCCTTGCGCGAAGACCTGTCCGCAGACGGTGGGCACGTTGTTGTCGAGCGCGTTTTGGATGCGGAACTGTAGGGGGTCGATCTGCAACCGGTCCGCCAGGTCGTCAAACAGAACCTCCTGCGCGATGGCCGATTGCGGCACGCCAAAGCCGCGAAACGCACCTGCCGGTGGGCAATGGGTGTGAATTCCGGTCGCCTCGGCGCGATAATCGGCCACTCTGTAGGGGCCCGAGGCATGAACCGGCACACGGTTCGCCACCGTCGGCCCCCATGAGGCATAGGCGCCGGTATTGAACACGCCGTCGAAGGCGAACCCGCTGAGCCTGCCATCCCGCATCGCCCCGATCCGCAGGCGGATGTCCGAGGGGTGCCGTTTTGTCGTCGATTGCATCGAAGCGATGCGCGAATAGGTCAGGCGCACTGGTTGACCGGTCTTCAGGGCCGCAAGCGCAAGGTAGGGCTGGACGCTGAGGTCGAGCTTTGACCCGAAGCCACCGCCCACGCCCGTCGGCACGACGCGGATCTGGCTGCGGTCGAGGCCGAGGATGATCTCAAGCCCCTCAAGATCCATCACAGGCGCCTGGGTGCAAGCATGCACCTCAACCCGCCCGTCGACCATTTGGGCGAAACCCGCCTCGGGTTCGATATAGGCATGCTCAACAAAGCCCGACGTGAAATGGCCTTCGACCACGACATCGGCGGCAGCCAGGGCATCTTCCGGCGCGCCGCAGGTGACAAAGCCCCGGCACATCTCGTTCGCAGTGCGGGTGTCGTGAAGCTGCGGGGCGCCGTCAGCAATGGCGTCTTGCGGCACCATCACCGCGGGCTCTTCCCGCCAGGTTATCGGGAAAGACCCCAGATCGAGGCTGCGCATCGCCTCGGGCGTGCCGACAATCGCCGCGACGGCCTCGCCCCGGAACCGCACCCGGCCTTCCGCGAAGACGGGTTGATCGGCGAAATTGGGAATGACGCCGAAGCAGTTCTGGCCGGGAATGTCCTTGGCGGTCAGCACGGTGGCAAGGCCCGGCCGCGCTTTCGCCCAGGCATCGAAGTCACCGAATTCGAAGGTCGTATGGGGAAAGGGCGAGCGGACGATGGTGATCTCAAGCGTGCCTTCGGGGGCGACATCATCGCCAAAGCGCTCGGCCCCCGACAGCTTGGCCGCCCCATCGACGCGGCGGATGGCCGCGCCACTTGCGCCGTCTGGATCAAGCTGACCGGGCCGCATGGCGACCGCATCGATGATCTTGCGATATCCGGTGCAACGGCAGAGAACGCCCGCCAGGCCATCCTTGATCTGGCTTTCCGTCGGCGCCGCATTGTTGCGCAAAAGCGCCACGGCAGAGACGATCATGCCCGGCGTGCAGATGCCGCATTGGGCCGCGCCGTGGTCCTGAAAGCTTTCGGCAAGCCGTGCCGCGATCGGGTCGGCCGCCATCAGGCCCGAGACGGTTTCGACCCGCCTGCCTTGCGCCTGCTGCAACGTCATCAGGCAGGCGCAGACGTTTTCACCGTCGACCAGCACCGAACAGGCCCCGCAATCGCCCGCATTGCAGCCGATCTTCACATCCCGCGCGCCCAGCCTTTCCCGCAGCGCTTCGGACAGGCGGAGGCCGAAACCCGCATCCACCGAGACCGGTTTGCCGTTCAGCAGGAAGTCGACCTTGGCGATGTTCGAGGCACCATCCATCCCGTCAGCCCCCGCCCATTGCGCGCAGAAGGGCGCGTCTGCAAAGCTCTGGCACCACGTCGACGCGGTATTCTGCCGAGCCGCGGACATCCGATATGGGGCTGAGCGGCGCGATCAGATCTGCCGATGTCAGATCGGCCAGGGCCAGCTGGGTAGGTGACATGCCCTTCACGCGGTCCTCCAGGGCCGTCAGGCGCCTTGCCGTCGGTGCACAGCTGCCCACCGCGACAGTGGACTTGGCGATACAGCCGTCGCGTAGGGTGATCACGGCCGCCGCCATCGCGATCGAGATCACCAGATGGGTTCGGCTTCCCAGTTTGAGAAAGGAGGAGCGCGCGCCCGTGTCAATCGGCGGCACGATCAGCGCGGTGACCATCTCGCCGGCAGTCAGATCGACCTTGCGCACGCCTTTCAGGAAGTCCGACAGCGGGATCACCCGGCTGCCCGTCGCCGACGCAATCTCAACCTGGGTGTCCAAGGCAAGAAGCGGCGGCGCCCCGTCGGCCGCAGGCGACGCGTTGCAGAGGTTGCCAGCCAATGTGCCACGATTCTGGATCTGGGTTGAGCCGACCTCGCGCGCGGCCAGCCTCAGCGCATCGAAAGCAGGCGGAAGATCGGCCTTGAGCACGTCCGTCCAGGTGGTCGCGGCACCAATACGCCAGCCCTCTTCAGTGATATTGATGCCGCGCAGGCCTTCGATACGGGTGATATCCAAAATGTTATCAGGCGCGGTTCTGTCTTGCAGAGCGGGCAGAAAATCGGTGCAGCCGGCAATGATGCTCATCTGGCCATCACGCAGCAGGCCCAGAGCCTCCGTCACGTTGTCCGGCGCATGATAGGGCACCTTGCAGCTCTCCAGATCGTTTGCATGCGAACGTTACCATCCGGATTTTCATAATGTCAAAAGTATTTGGAGCGATTGCGGCCTGGTGGTGCGCAGCCTGCCCCTATTCGCAGCCGATCTTGCGCAGAAGCTTCAGAAAGGTCTTGGCCTCGGTCTGCGAGAGAGGGGCGAGGGTCGCCGCCGATATCTTGGCGCCCGCCCGGCGCAACCCATCCACCAAGGCCAGGCCCTCTTTCGACAGAGACAGCATCGTGCGGCGCCGGTCCGCCGGGTCAGCCCGCAAAAGGACCAAACCTTTCGAGCGCAGCCGGTCCACAACGCCCTTGATCGTCGCGACGTCCATGGAAATGCGCCGCCCCAACTCGTTTTGCGAACACTCGCCTTGCTCTGCCAGCTTCATCAATGCCGCGAATTGCGTCGGCGTCAAACCATCGGCCATGTGTTGCGCGAAAATGCCGGTATGCCGCTGATTGGCCAGCCGCAGCAGGAATCCCACCTGATCGTCCAGAAGGTAGTCCGAGGATCCTTGCGCGATATCGTCTGGCTGGCTCTCCAACGTCCTCTCCCCCGTAGGCAAAGCGCACGGTCACGCGCCAATCCCTATTTGAGCACGACGGCAAACTGCGCATCTGCGGTTACGCCAAAGCGTTTGAACATGCAAACTCCTTGATTGCCTCACACCGCATTTACGTTAGCATACAAATGTTTGATCCAGGAGGAGCGACGATGCCGGACCGCAAGCTTGTCATTCGCAACATTGGGCTAATCCTGACCGGCAAGATCGAGGCGCCCGTGGCCGATGGCGATTGCGTGGTCGCCACGAATGGCCGGATCACCGCCTTCGGGCAGGAAAAAGACCTCGACACCGAAGGCGCAACGCACGTGGTCGACGCCATGGGCGTGACGCTTGCACCCGGCCTGATCGACAGCCATGTCCACCCGGTCGTGGGCGATTACACCCCCCGTCAGCAACAGCTGCACTGGATCGATTCGACGCTCAATGGCGGGGTCACAACGATGATCTCGGCGGGCGAGGTGCATATGCCGGGCCGGCCGAAAGATATCGTCGGCCTGAAGGCGATGGCGATCTTCGCCCAACGTGCCTACGACAATTTCCGCCCCTCGGGCGTGAAGGTTCTGGCCGGGGCCCCGGTGATCGAACACGGCATGGAAGAGCATGACTTCAAGGAGCTTGCCGAGGCCGGTGTGAAGTTTCTGGGCGAGGTGGGATTGGGCAGCGTCAAGGATGGCAAGACCGCGCGTCAGATGGTCGAGTGGGCGCGCAAATACGGCATTCAATCCACTATTCATACCGGCGGGCCGTCGATCCCCGGGTCAGGCCTGATCGACGCGGATATGGTGCTTGAGACCGGCACGGATGTCGTCGGCCACATCAATGGCGGCCATTCGGCCTTGCCGGATGACCAGATCGTGTGCCTGTGCGAGAATTGCGGCAAGGGCCTTGAGATCGTCCATAATGGCAACGAGCGCGCGGCCGTTCTGACGCTGAACACCGCGCGCGAGTTGGGCAAGCTGGACCAGATCATCCTGGGCACCGACGGGCCAGCCGGCTCGGGCGTGCAGCCCCTGGGTATCCTGCGCATGGTCGCGATGCTGTCGGCCTTCGGGAATGTGGATGCGGCGACGGCGTTCTGCTTTGCCACCGGCAACACCGCGCGGCAGCGGGATCTGGATGTCGGTATCCTCGAGCCGGGTTGGGCCGCCGATTTTGTGCTGATGGATCAGGCCCAGCATGCACCGGGCAAATCCATCTTGGAATCGGTGGAACTGGGCAACCTGCCCGGTGTCGGCATGACCATCATCGATGGCGAGGTCCGCTCCCTGCGCAGCCGCAACACCCCCCCCGCTACCCGCCTGCCAAGCGTTGCCGATCTCTCGCCCATGGGGTCATGAGCGGAAGGGGCCGAAACTCGGCCTGAAAAGGCGGCACAAAAGCCTGTCACCTTGCCGGGACGCGGGCTTTGCCCTAGACCGGCGAAACCTGTCCTGATCAACTCTGGAACCCATATGCGCCTGTCCCGATACTTCCTCCCCGTGCTCAAGGAAACGCCCTCCGAGGCGCAGATTGTCAGCCACCGCTATATGCTGCGGGCCGGGATGATCAAGCAGCAGGCCGCCGGCATCTATTCCTGGTTGCCGCTGGGCTTTCGCGTGCTCGCCCGGATCGAGGAGATCGTGCATCAGGAGCAGGTGCGTGCGGGCCACATCCCGATGCTGATGCCCACCATCCAGCCCGCCGATCTCTGGCAGGAAAGCGGGCGCTATGATGCCTATGGGCCTGAGATGCTGCGCATCCGCGACCGGCATGACCGCGACATGCTCTACGGTCCCACGAACGAGGAGATGATCACCGACATCTTCCGTGCGCATGTGGAAAGCTACAAGCAGTTGCCGATGACGCTCTACCACATCCAGTGGAAGTTCCGCGACGAGGTGCGGCCGCGGTTTGGTGTGATGCGGGGGCGGGAATTCCTGATGAAGGACGGCTACAATTTCGACGTCGACAAGGACGCGGCGCTGCATGCCTATAACCGCCACATGGTCAGCTATCTGCGCACCTATGAACGGATGGGCCTGAAAGCCATTCCGATGCGGGCCGATAGCGGCCCCATCGGCGGTGACGATACCCATGAATTCCTGGTGCTGGCCTCGACGGGTGAAAGCGAGGTGTTCTATGACAGCGCGGTCACCGATCTGACCCTGGGCAACCGGGCGGTCGATTATGCCGACCGGGCCGCGGTAAAGGCTGTCTGCGATGAGTTCACGGCACCCTATGCCCGCACCGACGAGACCCATGACGAGGCGCTATTCAACGCGCTGCCCGAGGCGCGGCGCAAGGTCGGGCGGGGCATCGAGGTGGGGCAGATCTTCTATTTCGGCACCAAGTATTCCGAGCCCATGGGGGCTGTCGTGGTAAACGATCAGGGCCAGCGCGTGCCGGTGCATATGGGCTCGCACGGGATTGGCGTCTCGCGATTGCTGGGCGCGATCATCGAGGCCAGCCACGATGATAAAGGCATCATCTGGCCCGAAGGCGTGACGCCGTTCCATTGCGGAATCGTGAACCTCAAGCAGGGTGACGGCGCGGCCGACGCGGCGTGTGAGGGCCTCTACCAGGCGTTGACTGCCAAGGGGCTAGCCCCGCTCTATGACGACCGCGATGAGCGCGCGGGGGCGAAGTTTGCGACGATGGACCTGATCGGGCTGCCCTGGCGGATCACCGTGGGGCCTCGGGGCCTGAAGAACGGCGTGGTTGAACTGACCTCACGCCGGACCGGCGAGAGTGAGGAGATGTCGCCGGAGGCGGCGGTCGCCAAGGTGGCTGAGATTTACACGCCACATATGGCGGCCAACTGATTCCGCGCGAAATTCTTCGCAGAAGAATTGGGAATGGCGAGCGATTTTTCTGCGAAAAATCGGGTCGGTCCTCTCCGACTGCTCCGCAATTTTTCGCAGAAAAATTGTGCCTGTCTTGACGTTCGGGGAAGACACCACCACTCTCCGCGCAAAAATCATGAGGAGCAGACGTGGTAGGCCGCACCCGACCCTTCGCCGCATTCGAGTGGATGATCGCCTGGCGGTACCTCCGCGCGCGCCGCGCTGAGGGTGGAGTCAGCGTGATGACCTGGATTTCGCTGATCGGGATCACCTTGGCTGTCTTCGCTTTGATCGCCACGCTTGCCGTGCGCACGGGGCTCCGTGAAGAGACGTTGCGGATTATCCTGGGCGGCACGGCGCATCTGGAGGTCTTCTACCCCGAACAGGAACGCGAAAATGGCGCGCGCGACCAGTTGATCCGAGATTACCAGGCCGTGGCCGATCGGATTGTTGCACAGCCCGACGTCTTGCAGGCGGTTCCCGTCGTCAAGGAACGCCTGATTGGGAATGCCCGGCGGAACAATGCGCCGGTTGAGCTCTACGGTATTGCGCCCGAAGATCTCGCCACCTTTCCCAGCATTGCCGAGGCCGATCGCAGTCAGGGCGATCTGTCTCGCTTTTCCGAGGGGCTCGCGCTGGGCGATCAACTGGCCCGCACGCTGGGCGTTAGCGTGGGTTCTCAGGTGCGTTTGATCTTTCCAAACGGGGTCCGTACCCCGTCTGGTTTCAGCCCGCGCATCTCGGCGTTCGAGGTGGTCTACATCTTCCGCTCGGGCCAAGGCTTCATTGACGCAACGCGCGCCTATCTACCCTTGGATCAGGCACAGCCATTCTTGAACCGCGAGGGTGGGGTGAACCAGATCGACGTGATGCTGGCTGACCCGGAAACGGTCGATGAGGTCATGTTTCCGATCCTGCAGGCGGCGGATGAGCAGGCTTTCGGCTGGACCTGGCGTGACAGGGCGGGCGGCATGCTGCGGGCGCTGCAATTGCAGGACAACGCGCTCTATATCCTGCTGTTCATTCTGGTGCTGATCGCGACGCTGAACATCGTGTCGGGGCTTGTCATGCTGGTCAAGAACAAGGGGCGCGACATCGGCATTTTGCGCACCATCGGCCTCAGCGAAGGGTCGGTTCTGCGCGTCTTCTTTTTGGTCGGTGCATCGGTCGGCATTGCGGGCACCATTCTGGGTACGATCCTCGGGGCACTCTTTGCGCTCAACATCGAACATGTCTACGCGCTGATGGATGTCATCACCGGCGGCAGCCGCGCGAGCCTTGAGGCGCAGGGTTTCTTCTTTCCGCCAGCGGTTTTGCGGCCGTTTGACGTGGCGGCGGCCATGGCGCTGTCTTTGGGGCTTTCGTTCATCGTTACCATCTTTCCCGCCCGCCGCGCGGCACGCATGAACCCGGTGGAGGCGTTACGCTATGAGTGAGGCATTGGTGCTGAGTGGCATCGAAAAGGCCTATAACCGCGGCGCACCCGGCGAGATCGCCGTGCTCCGCGGCGCTGATCTGACCGTGCGGGTTGGCGAAGTGGTGGCTCTGGTTGCGCCGTCGGGTGCCGGCAAATCGACGCTTTTGCACATTGCGGGGCTGCTCGATACGGCCGACGCGGGCGAGGTCAGGCTGGGCGGGCAGGTCATGGAGGCGATGTCGGATCAGGCCCGCACGGCCGCGCGGCGGGCAGAGGTCGGCTTCATTTACCAGTTCCACCACCTGCTGCCCGAATTCACCGCGCTTGAAAACATCATGCTGCCGCAACTGGCCAATGGCGTATCCCGTGCCGCCGCCGAGGCGCGTGCGCGTAACCTCCTGATCCGCGTCGGGATCGAGGCCCGCGCCAACCACCGTCCCGCGCAATTATCGGGCGGCGAACAGCAGCGCGTGGCCTTTTGCCGGGCGCTGGCGAACACACCGCGCGTTCTGCTGGCCGATGAGCCCACCGGCAATCTGGACCCCGCGACCTCGGATCAGGTTTTTGAGGCCCTGCTTGAACTGGTGCGCAGCACCGGCCTTTCGGCCGTGATCGCCACCCATAACCTGCAGCTTGCCGCACGGATGGACCGCACCTTGCGGCTTGAGGGCGGACGGCTGGTTTAGCGGCGATGACTGATTTCAAAGTCGTCGCCTGGGATTTCGACGGTGTGCTGAACCGCAATATCGTGGCGGGCCGGTTTGTGTGGCAGGATACGTTCGAGGCCGATCTGGGGCACGCGCCGCAGGGATTTCAGACCGCGGTTTTCGGAAACGGGTACGAGGCGGTCATGACCGGCCGCGAAGACTTGGCGACCCGCGTGCAGGCCTGGGCCGATCTGGTGGGGTTCGCCCCGGGCGCCGAGGCGCTGATCGCGTATTGGTTCGCCAAGGATGCCCGCCCGGACCCGATGACCGTCGCCTTGATGGACCGCCTGGCCGCACGCGGGATCCGGCAGGTCATCGCCACCAATAACGAAGCCCGGCGCGCGCGGTATATCGCCGACGACATGGGGTTTGCCGGCCGGGTCGAACAGATCTTTGCCTCGGGCCATCTGGGGGTAATCAAGCCTGATCCTGCCTTTTTCCAGACGGTCACGGACACGCTGGGGGTTGCGCCGGGCGAGATGCTACTGATCGATGATCTGGCGCGCAATGTGGACGCTGCCCGGGCGCTTGGCTGGCAGGCCTTTCATTTCACCGATGACACGCGGGATGACTTGCCCGGGCGGTTGGGTTTACTTGCGATCTGATCAGGATCAATGTGGGTGGCCAAGTTCTGGCCGATAGTCATCGCAACAGGCAAGGGAGGCCCCGCACCATGCGCCGACAATTTGGAAATGCCATCGCGATAGCCACGATCTGCGCAGGTGTCGTTGCCTGTGCGCAGCAGCCTGTCGAGGTCGGGCGCGCCTTCTATGGCGAGAATTGTGCGAGCTGTCATGGGGCCGACGGGCGCGGCGGGCCGCTTGCGGCCACGCTGACGCGCGCACCCGTCGACCTAACCACGATCGCGGCCCGCAACGGTGGTGTTTTCGATCGCAATCAGGTGATGTCGACGATCGACGGCTATTTCCGGCGCGATGATACCGGCCACCCGATGCCGGAATTCGGTGCCATCATGGAAGGCCGGGTTGTGATGATCGAGGGCGCGGACGGCACCGTGACGCCGACGCCCGAGGTGCTGTTGGGTCTCGCCGATTACCTGGAAGGGCTTCAGCGTTAGCGCTTGCCTCATCCGAAGTTATCCAATATTCATGATATATGGATAAAACTCAGGCGCTGAATGCTTTCGCGGCACTATCTCAGGAAACACGTCTGGACGTGCTCCGTCTGCTGATTAAGGCGGGGGCAGACGGCCTTCTGGCGGGCCAGATCGCCACGGCTCTGGACGTGCGCCAGAATACGATGTCCGCGAACCTGTCGATCCTCCATGCCGCCGGTCTGATCCGCAACCGGCGTGAGGGGCGGGCGGTGCGCTATTTCGCGGATATCGAGGGGTTGCGCGGCCTCCTTGGCTTCCTGATGGAGGATTGCTGCGGCGGCAATCCTGACCTCTGCCGACCGGTCATCGAAGAGGTCGCCTGTGCCTGCTGAACCCATGCTGGCGCTGCCACAACGGTTGGTGGCCGAGGGCTTGGGGACGGGCCTTCTGGTCTGCACCGTAGTCGGCTCGGGCATCATGGCCACGAACCTGACACAGGATGTGGCGTTGCAATTGCTGGCCAATACGCTGCCCACAGGCGCGATCTTGGTGGTGCTGATCACTGTGCTGGGCCCCGTTTCGGGCGCACATTTCAACCCAGCCGTCACGCTGGCCTTCGCCGTGCGGCGCGAGATTTCCGCGCGCGATGGCGGGCTTTACGTTCTGGCGCAATGCGTGGGCGGCGTGCTCGGCACGTGGCTTGCGCATGCGATGTTCGCGCTGCCGATGCTGCAGACCTCGGCCACCATGCGGACCGGCGGGCCGCAATGGCTGGCCGAGGCGGTGGCGACCTTCGGGCTGGTCTTCGTGATCCTGGCCGCCCTGCGCACCCGGGCCGAGGCGATCCCGATGCTCGTCGGCCTCTACATCACGGCAGCGTACTGGTTCACCGCATCCACCAGCTTCGCCAACCCCGCAGTGGCCCTGGCCCGCAGCCTGACCGACACGTTCTCGGGCATCCGGCCGATCGATCTGCCGGGGTTCTTCCTGGCCGAATGCGCCGGCGCCCTGGTGGCGGTGGCTCTGGCGAAATGGTTGATGGAGGCGGTCGAACGAACGCCGCACAGGGTTGAATAAGGTCCCGCGTATTCGCGCACTACGGGACGCACACGCCGCATTGATCTGCTGCAGGCCCTCAGCGGAAGAGATTTCTCAGCTTCGAAATGACGGCAGACACGCTGTCTCCCTGCTTCTCCCGCAGTGGACGGCCTGCGACCCAGACTTCGTCTTCGGTAGCGTAGGTGGCCGGGCTTGGGTGAGGCGCGAAGACCGACAGGTCTCGTGACCTTAGTGCCTCTCGCGCTTGTCTCCTGATTTCCGCCCAGAACTCGGAGTGCTGCAACGCATCATCATCCCAGAATTCCAGTATGCCCGATTTGCTTTCGATATGTCTGTCCAGAGTTTCAAGATCAGAGTTCCGAGCGCGGAAGTCGGCGTTATTGAATGAATAAGCTTCCTCGAAATCCGAAACCAATTCATCGGTGACGACTACAAAGCTCGGGTAAAGACTGCGTTGAGCAGCCGCATCTTGGGCAAGCGCTCTGAGTGACCAGACCAATTCCGCGCTCAACTCCTTGTCCATGTCTGTGCCTGCACTTCTCAACTATCAGCCGGTATCGGCCCGCCTATATTTCCGATATCTGCCTATTCCTGCGAAGCCTATCAACGTGAATTGCAACTGTATCCGCCCGAACATCCGCTGGGAAATCTGTGGAATAGGCAAACGCGTCAGTCAGTTCCCGAAGAGCGCGGGCAGCCGCAGCCCGTTTTCCCGCGCGCATTCCACCGCCGCGTCGTAGCCCGCATCCGCGTGGCGCCAGACGCCCGAGGCGGGGTCGTTCCAGAGGACGCGCTTAAGTCGCCGGGCGGCGTCGGGGGTGCCGTCGGCGACGACGACCATGCCGGAATGTTGCGAGAACCCCATGCCGACGCCGCCGCCGTGGTGCAGGCTGACCCAGGTCGCGCCGGAGGCGCAGTTGATGAGAGCGTTCAGCAACGGCCAGTCCGAGACGGCGTCGGAGCCGTCTTTCATGGCTTCGGTCTCGCGGTTGGGGCTGGCCACGCTGCCGGAATCCAGATGGTCGCGGCCGATGACGATGGGGGCCTTGAGCTCTCCGCTCGCCACCATGTCGTTGAACATCAGCCCTGCGCGGTGGCGGTCGCCAAGCCCGATCCAGCAGATGCGGGCGGGCAGGCCCTGGAAGGCGATGCGTTCGCGCGCCATGTCGAGCCAGCGATGCAGATGCGCGTTGTCGGGGAAGAGGCGCTTCATCGCGGCGTCGGTGGCGTAGATATCCTCGGGGTCTCCCGACAAAGCGCACCAGCGGAAGGGGCCGATGCCCTTGCAGAAGAGGGGCCGGATATAGGCGGGCACGAAACCCGGGAAGGCAAAGGCGTTCTCCAGCCCTTCGTCGAGGGCGACCTGGCGGATGTTGTTGCCGTAATCCAAGGTTGGCACGCCAGCGTTCCAGAAGTCCACCATCGCCGCAACATGGGTCTTCATGCTGGCGCGCGCGGCTTTTTCCACCGCCTTGGGGTCGCTCTCCTGCTTGGCGCGCCAGGCGGCCACCGTCCACCCCTGCGGCAGATAGCCATGCAGGGGATCGTGCGCCGAGGTCTGGTCGGTGACGATATCCGGCCGCACGCCGCGCTTGACCAGTTCTGGGAAGATCTCGGCGGCGTTGCCGAGAAGGCCGACGGACTTCGCCGCGCCCGCCTTGGTCCATGTCTCAATCAGGGCCAGCGCCTCGTCGAGGGTGCGCGCCTTTTCGTCGACATAGCGGGTGCGCAGGCGGAAATCGATCCGCGTCTCGTCGCATTCGACCGCCAGGCAGCACGCCCCGGCCATCACCGCCGCCAGAGGCTGCGCGCCGCCCATCCCGCCGAGGCCCGCCGTGAGGATCCAGCGCCCCTTGAGGTCACCGTCATAATGCTGACGGCCGGCCTCGGCGAAGGTTTCATACGTGCCCTGCACGATGCCTTGCGTGCCGATATAGATCCACGAGCCCGCCGTCATCTGGCCGTACATCGCGAGGCCCTTCTTATCGAGCTCGTTGAAATGGTCCCAGGTCGCCCAATGCGGCACGAGGTTGGAATTGGCGATCAGCACGCGGGGGGCATCGGCATGGGTGCGGATCACCGCGACCGGGCGG
This sequence comes from uncultured Paracoccaceae bacterium, assembly GCA_947503935.1. Classification (GTDB taxonomy): domain Bacteria; phylum Pseudomonadota; class Alphaproteobacteria; order Rhodobacterales; family Rhodobacteraceae; genus CANNFR01. The sequence goes on along the minus strand of CANNFR010000013.1, from coordinate 73,564 downwards.
CCGGACTGTACGATGAGGGTCTCGTCCGCTTCCAGCGTCTTCAACGAAGCGACGATCCGGTCGAAATCCTCCCAGGTGCGTGCCGCGCGCCCTATCCCGCCATAGACGACCAACTCATGCGGGTTCTCGGCCACGTCGGGGTGGAGGTTGTTCATCAGCATCCGCATCGGCGCCTCGGTCAGCCACGATTTGGCGGTGATCTCGGGGCCGGTGGGGGGGTAGACATCGCGGAGGTTGTGGCGGGGGTCGGGCTTGGTCATGGCGTGCTCCCCAAAGGTTTGTGCATTTCGGTGGCGGCGTTGAAGCCGAACAGGTGCCGCAAGGGGCCGATCGACGATGTCTTCACCGCGACGAAACCGCATCTTTCATAGAGCGTGCGGGCGCGCGGATTGATGTCGATCACGTCGAGGCGGACGTGGCGGGCGCCCCGGGCGCGCGCCTCGGCCTCGATCGCCGCCAGAAGGCGCGTGCCGATACCCCGCCCCTGCGCCTCGGGCTTGACGAAGATGCCATCCATCAGGAACTCGCCGGGGCGCTCGCGCCGGTTCAAGGGAGACAGCGCCAGCCCACGCCAGAGGCTTCCCCAAAGCCCGTAGATCGGGCGCAGGTCGGCGAGGCCGATCTCGGCGAAGCCGGCGCCGTCACGCTTGAACCCGGCAATGCCGAGCAGGCTGGCGCCCGAGACGGCCGAGATCACCCGGTCGGCGCGCAGCTTTGGCATTGCGGCCCGGGCGATGCCTTCCAGTCCATCGGCCCCCAGGATGCGCGTCAGTTTGGGCCAGAGCGCCGAGAAGAACAGATGCGCGGCTTCGGATCGGTGGGCATCAGCAAGTCCGGGAGCGATGACGATATCATCCATCGGAAGGCCTCCATGCTGCGAGATCGGTCAGAATGCGGGCAAAGAGCGGGCGGAGCTTCGTCGTCTTCGCTTCGGAGTAGGTCCAGGGTGGTGCCTCGGTTTCCAGATAGGCCGACTGCGCGGTCTCCATCTGGATCGCGTGCAGGCCCTCGGCCGGGCGGCCGTAGTGCCGGGTGGTCCAGCCGCCCTTGAAGCGGCCGTTCAAGACCGAGGTGTAGTCGCTTGTTCGGCACGCCTCGGCGACGCGGCGTTCCAGCGCTGCCGCGCAGGTGGTGCCGCCATTCGTGCCGACATTGAGGGCGGGCAGCGTGCCGCTAAAGAGATGCGGAATGTGTGAGCGGATTGAGTGGCAATCCCAGAGGATCGCATAGCCGTAGCGTGCCTTCACGCGGTCAAGCTCGGCCGCAAGCGCGGCGTGATAGGGGGCGTGGAAGGCCTTGCGGCGCGCTTCGATCTCTTCGCCCAAGGGCTCCTCGGCCCAGATCGGCCGGCCGTCGAAATCTGTCACTGGCACCAGCCCGGTCGTATTCTGCCCGGGATAGAGCGAGGCGCCTGAGGGGTTGCGGTTGGCGTCGATCAGATAGCGGTGGAAGGTGGCGCGGACGATTGTCACGCCGGGCAGCACGCCGTCATAAAGCCGCCCGATATGCCAATCGGTATCGGCCAGCGCGCGGCCTCTGTCATTCAGCCGGGCCAGCACGTCGCCCGGCAACCAGGTGCCGCCATGGGGCTGGCCAAGCACCACCGGGCCATCGCCCTGGATCACCTCGACCGGCGTCATGCCAGCCCCGGCAGATCGGTGCCGGTGGCCTGCGCCAAAGCGCCGAAGGCGACAAGGTCGGTGGCGGCCTCGATATCGGGCGCCAGATACCTATCCTGCCCCAGCGTCGGCACATCCTGCCTGAGGCGCGCGATAACGGCGGCCAGGGGGGCGGATGTGGTCAGCGGCGCACGAAATTCGATGCCCTGCGCGGCGCAGAGCGCCTCGACGCCGAGGATCGTGCTAAGGTTGCCCACCATCCGCGTCAGCCGCCGTGCGCCATGGGCGGCCATGCTGACATGGTCTTCCTGATTGGCGGAGGTGGGGGTTGAATCGGTGACGGTCGGATTGGCGATGTGCTTGTTCTCGCTCATCAAGGCGGCGGTGGTAACCTCGGCGATCATGTAGCCCGAGTTCAGGCCCGGCTGCGGCGTCAGGAACGGCGGCAGATCGAAGGACAACGTCGGGTCGACCATCAGCGCGATACGGCGCTGGGCGATGGCGCCGATCTCGGCCACCGCCAGCGCGATCATGTCGGCGGCAAAGCCCACCGGTTCGGCATGGAAGTTCCCGCCCGAGACGATCTGGCCGCCGGGCAGGATCAGCGGGTTGTCGGTGGCGGCGTTGGCTTCGACCTCAAGCGTGCGCGCGGCCATGCGCAGCACGTCCATTGCGGCCCCGGTGACCTGCGGCTGGCAGCGGATGCAATAAGGGTCCTGCACGCGGGTATCGCCGTCGCGGTGGCTCTCGCGGATCTCGGACCCGCTCAGCAGTGCGCGCATGGCGGCGGCCGCGTCGATCTGGCCCGCATGGCCGCGCAGGCTGTGGATGGCCGGCTGTAGTGGTGCGGTTGAGCCCATGATCGCGTCCGTCGACAGCGCGCCCGTCACCAGGGCCGACTGCGCCGCCCGCCAGGCGCCAAAGAGGCCCGCCAGCGCATAGGCGGTGGAAAACTGCGTGCCGTTGATCAGCGCCAGCCCCTCCTTCGGGCCAAGGGCGATGGGCGCAAGGCCCGCCTCGGCAAGCGCCTTGGCGCCGGGCATCCGTTGTCCGCCGATCTGGGCCTCGCCCTCGCCGATCATCACGGCGGCCATATGGGCCAGAGGCGCAAGGTCGCCCGAGGCGCCGACCGAGCCTTGGGCGGGGACAATCGGCGTGACGCCATGGGCCAGCATGCCCTCGATCAGCGCGATCACGCCCCAGCGGACCCCCGAGGCGCCGCGCCCCAGCGAGAGCAGTTTCAGGGCCATCATCAGCCGTGTGATCCCGGACGGTGTCGCCGGGCCAACGCCACAGCAATGCGACAGGATCAGGTTGCGTTGCAGCGTGGCGGTATCTTTGGCTGCGATCCGCACCGAGGCGAGTTTGCCGAAGCCGGTATTGACGCCGTAGATCGCCGCGTCACCAGCGGCGGCCTCGGCCACAACCTTTGCCGCGTGGTCGACGGCCTTGCGGCATTTCGGGTCAAGCCGCGCGGGGGCGTCATCGCGCCAGAGGGTTTCCAATGCGGAAAGTGGCACCTCGCCTGGGCAGAAGGTCAGCATATCCGCCCCCCGAAGAGGCGGGCCCGCAATGGCGGGCCCCCGATGAGGTAGCTGAGCTCGGCCGGATGTGCAGCCTCCCAGATCGCCAGATCGGCGCGCAGGCCCGGGGCAATCCGGCCGCAATCGCTGAGGCCCAAAGCGCGGGCGGCGTTGACGGTGGTGCCAAGCAGCGCTTCCTCGGGGGTCATCTGGAACAGCGTGCAGGCCATGTTCATCGCCAGCGGCAGCGAGGATAGCGGCGACGAGCCGGGGTTGAGGTCGGTCGCCACCGCCATCGGCACGCCCGCCGCGCGGAGGGCCTCGATCGGCGGCGCTTGGCGTTCGCGCAGCGTGTAGAAGGCGCCGGGCAGGATCACCGCGACCGCCCCGGCCCCCGCCATCGCGGCGATCCCAGCCTCGTCGAGATATTCCAAGTGGTCGGCTGACAAGGCCCTGTAACTTGCAGCCAACGCCGCACCGCCGAGGTTCGACAGCTGTTCGGCATGGAGCTTCACGGGCAGGCCCAGGGCCGTGGCCGCATCGAAGACGCGGGCAATCTGCGCGGGGGAGAAGGCGATGCCTTCGCAGAACCCGTCGACCGCATCGACCAGACCTGCGGCGTGGGCAGCCTCTAGCGCGGGCAGGCAGGTCTCGGTCAGATACGCATCTGCGCGGCCTTTGTAGTCCGGCGGCACGGCATGGGCGCCGAGAAAGGTGGTGCGGATGCGCACGGGGCGTTCCGCGGCGATCCGACGGGCTGTGCGGAGCATGGCCAACTCAGTCTCGATATCCAGCCCGTAGCCCGATTTGATCTCGATCGTCGCCGCACCGGCCGCCAGCATCGCGTCGATGCGGGGCAGAGCGGCCTGCAGCAACGCGTCCTCGCCCGCCGCGCGGGTCGCGCGGACGGTTGACAGGATGCCGCCGCCCGCCTTGGCGATCTCGGCATAGCTGGCGCCCTGCAGCCGCTGCTCAAACTCCAGCGCGCGGGAGCCTGCGAAAACCGTGTGGGTGTGGCAGTCGATCAGGGCCGGGGTCACAAGGCAGCCGTCGACCGCGTGCTTGGGCCAATTGCGGTAGTCCGACGGCAGGTCGGCCATGGCGCCGGCCCAGGCGATCAGGCCGTCGCGGATCGCCAAAGCCCCGTCATCGACCAGCCCATAGGGCCCGGGCCCGGCCATGGTGGCAAGGCGGGCCCCGGTCAGCAGAAGGTCTGGCGATTTGGGCATGTGCGAATCCGGTTGTCAGGTGAAAATCTATGAAGCTATGATTAATATGTCTAGACATATCGGAGGCCCCCGATGAGTGCAATCCACGCCGCCCGCGCGCGCCTGCCCGACGGATGGGCCGATGATGTCCGCGTGCAGATCGATGGGCTGCGCATTGGTTCTGTGGTCACCGGGGCGGCGGCTGAACCAAACGATACGCGAGTCGACGTCTTGCTGCCTGCGCTGTCGAACCTGCATTCGCACAGCTTCCAGCGCGCCATGGCAGGCCGCACCGAGATGCGCCGGGACGGGCATGACAGTTTTTGGACCTGGCGCGAGGTGATGTACGATTTTGTCGGCCGCCTGATCCCCGATCAGATCGAGGCCATCGCCGCGCTGACATTCATGGAAATGCAGGAGGCAGGCTATGCTGCGGTGGGGGAATTTCACTATCTGCACCACGCCCCCGGTGGCGCGGCTTATGACAACCCCGCCGAGCTGTCGCACCGCATCTTCGCCGCCGCCGAGGAGACGGGCATCGGGCTGACCCATCTGCCGGTTTTCTATCATTACGGCGGCGCGGGCCAGCAGCCGTTGCAGGGCGGTCAGTTGCGGTTCGGCTGCGACCCAGACCGGTTCGCCGCGCTGATCGATGCAGTGCGTGCGGCACCGCTGCCCGAGGATAACGTGATCGGCCTGGCGCCCCATTCGCTTCGCGCGATTGCGCCGGACGATCTGGCCCGCGTGCTGTCTTTGGCGGGTGACGGGCCGGTGCATATCCATGTCGCCGAGCAGACCCGCGAGGTCGAGGAGATCGTCGCCTGGCTGGGCGCCCGGCCGGTCGAGTGGCTTTTGCAGAACGCGCCGGTCTCGGATCGCTGGTGCGCAATCCATGCCACGCATATGACGAAGGCTGAAACCCAGGCGCTGGCCGCGACCGGCGCCGTGGCCGGGCTCTGCCCGATCACCGAGGCCAATCTGGGCGACGGCGCGTTTGACGGCCCGGGCTGGCTGGCAGCGGGCGGGCGGTTCGGGGTGGGGTCGGATTCCAATGTGCGGATCGCGCTGGGCGAAGAATTGCGGATGCTGGAATATTCGCAGCGCCTGCGCGACCGATCCCGCAATCTGATGCTGACGGGCGCGGGGCATGCCGGGGCCGCGCTTTATCTGGGCGCGGCCCGGGGCGGGGCGCGGGCTTTGGGCCGCGATGCGGGCGTGATCGAGGCCGGGCGGCTGGCCGACCTGGTGGCGATTGACAGTGCGGCGCCCGCCTTGGTGGGGCTGCGGGGGGATGCGCTTGTCGACGGCTTGGTCTTTGCGGGCGGCGACGGGCTGGTGCGCGATGTCTGGTCAGCGGGGCGCCACCGGGTGCACGAAGGGCGCCATGTGGCGCGCGCGGCGATCGTTGCGCGCTACGCGCGTGCGGTTGCGGACCTGAGCGCGTGAGCAGGCCCGAGCCCCCCTCGCGCTTTCGCGCCGTGAAGGCCGAGATCCTACGCCGGGTCCGCGCGCGGGATTGGGCCCCGGGCGATCTGCTGCCGGCCGAGACCGAACTTGCCGCGGAATTCGGCTGCGCCCGCGCCACGGTGAACCGGGCGATGCGCGAGCTGGCCGAGGCGGGCGTGCTGGATCGCAAACGCCGGGCCGGCACACGTGTCAGCACCGCACCGGTGCGGCCCGCGCGGTTCGACATCCCCCAAACCCGCGCAGAGGTTGAGCAGACGGGGGCGACCTACGCCTATCGCCTTTTGCGGCGGGAGGAGGTGGTGGCGCCCGATTGGCTGGCAAGGCTCTGGGCGTTGCCCGAAACGGCCGCTGTCGCGCATGTCGAGGCGCTGCATCTGGCGGATGGCCGCCCGTGGCAATTCGAGGACAGATGGATCAATCTTGCGGTGGTGCCAGCGGCATCGGAAGAGGATTTCAAGACCGTCGGGCCCAATGAATGGCTGATCGCGGCATTGCCGTTTTCCGAGGCCGAGATGGTGTTTTCCGCAGCCAGCGCTGACGCGGCCCTGGCCCACGCGCTGGGCCTGGCCGGGGGCGATCCGATCTTTCGGGCCGAGAGGACGACCTGGCTGGAGGGTCAGCCGGTGACCTATGCCCGCTTAAGCTATCCGTCGACCTACCGGATGACGACTCGTCTCTGACCTGCGTCGGTGCGGGTTGTCCGGCCGCCCACGGTCCGGGCTTGCAAAAGCCCCGGCCAATGGCGAGGCTGCGGCCATGAACCGGTTCCTTGCAACACTGGCGTTTGTGCTGAGCCTAGCGGCTGCGCCCGCGGCGGCTGCGGACCGCATCACCGTGTTCGCGGCCGCCAGCCTGAAAACCGCGCTGGACCGGATCGCGGCGGATTGGGAGGGGGCTGAGGTGGTTCTGTCCTATGCCGGAAGCTCGGCCCTTGCCCGGCAGATCGAGGCGGGGGCACCGGCGGATATCTTCATCTCGGCCTCGCCGGACTGGATGGACGCGCTGGCCGGGCAAGGCCTGATCCGGCCCGAGACCCGCGTCGATCTCTTGGGCAACAGCCTGGTCCTGGTGCGCCACGGGGCGGGCGCTGCGCCGGTTGAGATCGGGGCCGATTTCGATCTGTTGGCCGCGTTGGGCGACGGGCGGCTGGCGATGGCCCTGGTGGATGCGGTGCCTGCGGGGATTTACGGGCGCGAGGCGCTGACCGCTCTGGGCTTTTGGGACAGCGTGGCGGCGCGGGTGGCGCAGGCCGATAACGTACGGGCCGCTCTGGCCCTCGTGGCGTTGGGCGAGGCGCCTTTGGGGATCGTCTATGCCACCGATGCGCGGGCCGAGCCGCGCGTGTCGGTCGCGGCGGTTTTTCCCGCCGATGCGCATGCGCCGATCGTGTATCCGGCGGCGCTGACGGCAGAGGCTGATCCAGACTCCGCGGGATTTCTGGCCTATCTGCAATCGGAGGCCGCGCGCGCCGTCTTCGCGGCGGAGGGCTTTGCGACCCCTGGGGCGGCGCCATGACCCGCAGGTGCGCCATTGACCGAGGTCGAGGGGGCTGTCTGCCCCCGCCTGCCTGCGGCAGGCCCCCCGAAGGTATTTTTGACAGAATGAAGATCCGATGACCGATTGGTTGGGCCCGGCGGAATGGCAGGCGGTGCGGCTGTCGCTTTGGGTGGCGTTCGTGGCGACATTGTTCAGCCTGCCTCTGGCGGTGGCCGCGGCGATGGCGCTGGCGCGCGGGCAGTTCTGGGGGCGGCAGGCGTTGAACGGGTTGGTGCATCTGCCCTTGATCCTGCCGCCGGTCGTGACCGGCTATCTTTTGCTTCTGGCCTTCGGGCGGCGCGGGCCTTTGGGTGGGTTTTTGGAAGAGACCTTCGGACTGGTCTTTGCCTTCCGCTGGACCGGGGCGGCGCTGGCGGCGGGCGTCATGGCGTTTCCCTTGATGGTGCGCGCGATCCGGCTGGCGGTTGAGGCGGTCGATCCCAAGCTGGAAGAGGCGGCGGCCACGCTGGGCGCCTCGCGCGTGCAGGTGTTTCTGACGGTGACCCTGCCGCTGATCCTGCCCGGTATTCTGGCCGGCGCCATTCTGGCCTTCGCCAAAGCGATGGGTGAGTTCGGGGCGACGATCACCTTCGTGTCGAACATTCCCGGAGAGACACAGACATTGCCGTCGGCCATCTACGCCTTCCTGCAGGTGCCGGGGGGCGACGCGGCGGCGTGGCGACTGGTGATCGTGTCGATCGTGATCGCGATGGGCGCGCTGGTCGCCTCGGAGGTCATGGCGCGGCGGGTCGGGCATCGGGTGGCCGGGCGATGAGTGTTTCGGTCCAGCTGGCCCATGATTTCGGGGGCTTCGATCTGGATATCGCGTTCGAGACGCCTGGCGGGGTGACGGCGTTATTCGGACGCTCAGGCGCGGGCAAGACCAGCGTGATCAACGCGATGGCCGGGCTTTTGCGCCCCGATACCGGGCGGATTGCCGTGGCCGATGACGTGCTGATCGACACATCGCGGGCCGTGTTCGTGCCGCCGCATCGGCGCCGGGTGGGATATGTGTTTCAGGATGCCCGGCTGTTCCCCCATCTGTCGGTGCGCCAGAACCTGGCCTATGGGGCCCGGTTCGCGGCGAAGGGCGACGGCCCCGGCCTCGAGCGCATTGCGGACATGCTGGGCATCGCGCCGCTTCTGGACCGGCGCATCGGCGCGCTGTCGGGGGGCGAGCGGCAGCGGGTGGCCATCGGGCGGGCGCTGCTGTCGCGGCCACGGATATTGCTGTTGGACGAGCCTCTGGCGGCTTTGGACAACGCTCGCAAGGCCGAGCTTTTGCCATATCTCGAACGGTTGGCGGGCGAGACCGGGTTGCCCATCCTCTATGTCAGCCATTCGGTGAGCGAGGTGGCGCGTCTGGCCAATACCCTGGTCATCCTGGAAGGGGGCCGTGTCGTCAGGGCCGGGCCGGTGTCCAAGGTTTTCAGCGACCCGGCCTCGGCGCCGATGCTGGGCGTGCGCGAAGCGGGTGCGATCCTGCCCGCACGTGTGGTGGCGCATGCGGGCGACGGGTTGACCGAACTGGCGGTCAGCGGCGGCGCGCTGTTTCTGCCGCGCCTTGCCGCCGCGCCAGGCGCGATGGTGCGGCTGCGCCTGCAGGCGCAGGACGTGATGCTGGCACTGGCCCGGCCCGAGGGGATTTCGGCGCTGAACGTGCTGCCGGTGACGATCACCCGGCTGCAACCCGGCGAGGGGCCCGGCATCATGGTGGCGCTGCGGTCTGGAGAGGACGCATTGCTGGCGCGGATTACCCGCCGGTCGGCCGAGGCGCTGGGGTTGCATGAGGGAATGGAGCTTTTCGCTGTGCTGAAATCGGTTGCTCCCGCGCAGGGGGATGTGGGAGCGGCCGTCTGATCTTTGGGCGGGGCGGCGCCCAATCGGTCTGCGGTTTGGGCAGAGCCTTGCCGGAGACAGTCGTGACGCAGCGTCAGGGTTGATTCGGTCAGCACGAATCAGTGCGGGCACAGCTTTCGCAGGCCTCGTTTCCGGCAATAGGCCTTTGGTCTTAGGGAGGGGGCCGGGCTCAAGGCCCGGCGCTTGTCTCTATAAAGTGCTGTTTCCCTTAAGGAAAGCGGTCACGAGCCCGTGATAATTTACAGAAAGCCCCGCCGGATGGTTAATAAATTTACAGAAAAATGACGCAATACGGAAGGTTTATGGTTTTCTTGACGAATGCTTTATGCTGACGGGCGAGTGGCATGACCCCTGCACCGATCGCAGCGCGCGACGATCCGGGCAGGGGACGGCCAAGGGGGTACTTGTTAAGGGAGGATGCCTGATGAACGTGCAGGCCGAGGGGGCGCCCGAGCGGCGCGATATTCCAGCCGATTTCGCAGATCGCGCGCATATCGATGCCGCCAAATATACCGAGATGTACAAGGCCTCGGTCGATGATCCGGCTGCGTTCTGGGGCGAGCATGGCAAGCGGGTCGACTGGATCAAGCCCTACCAGACGGTCAAGAACACCACGTTCGAGTATGGCAAGGTCGATATCCGCTGGTTCGAGGATGGCACACTGAATGTCGCAGCGAATTGCATCGACCGGCACTTGAAGGACCGCGGCACCCAAACCGCGATCATCTGGGAGCCTGACAGCCCAGATGACGAAGCCCAGCACATCACCTATCAGCAATTGCATGCCCATGTCGGCAAGTTTGCCAATGTCCTTAAGAAAATGGGCGTCGGCAAGGGGGACCGGGTGGTGATCTACCTGCCGATGATCCCGCAGGCGGCCTATGCGATGCTGGCCTGCGCGCGGATCGGGGCGATCCATTCTATCGTCTTCGCCGGCTTCTCGCCCGACGCGCTAGCCAACCGGATCGACGATAGCGAGGCCAAGGTGGTGATCACCTCGGATGGCGCGCCGCGGGGCGGGCGGGTCACGAACCTGAAGGACAACGTCAACAAGGCGCTGGTGAACTCGAACACCGACCCCAAGGTGCTGGTGGTCAAGCGCACCGGTCAGCAGGTGGCCTGGGTCGCCGACCGCGACCATTGGCTGCACGAGATGGAAGAGGGCGTCGAAGATACCTGCGAGCCGGCCGAAGTCGGCGCCGAGGACCCGCTGTTCATCCTCTATACAAGCGGTTCGACCGGCAAGCCGAAGGGCGTGGTGCACACGACCGGCGGCTACCTCGTCTACGCCTCGATGACGCATCAATACACGTTCGACTATCATGACGGCGATATCTTCTGGTGCACGGCCGATGTGGGTTGGGTGACGGGGCACAGCTACATCGTCTATGGCCCGCTGGCCAATGGCGCGACGACCATCATGTTCGAGGGCGTTCCGACCTATCCCGATGCGGGCCGTTTCTGGGAGGTCTGCGCCAAGCACAAGGTCAACCAGTTCTACACCGCCCCCACCGCGATCCGCGCGCTGATGGGTCAGGGTGAGGAGTTCGTGACCAAGCACGATCTGTCGTCGCTGAAGCTGCTGGGTTCGGTCGGCGAGCCGATCAACCCCGAGGCCTGGGCCTGGTACGATCGCGTTGTCGGCAAGGGCAAATGCCCCATCGTCGACACCTTCTGGCAGACCGAAACCGGCGGCCACATGATCACGCCGTTGCCGGGCGCGATGGCCACCAAACCCGGCGCCGCGACCCTGCCGTTCTTCGGTGTGCAGCCGGTGGTGCTGGATGCCGGCACGGCGGAAATTCAGTCCGAAACCGAGGCCGAGGGCGTTCTGTGCATCACGGATAGCTGGCCGGGGCAGATGCGCACGCTTTGGGGCGATCATGAGCGGTTTCAGGAGGCCTATTTCGCCCAATACAAGGGGTATTACTTCACCGGCGATGGCTGCCGCCGCGACAAGGACGGCTATTACTGGATCACCGGCCGCGTCGATGATGTGATCAACGTCTCTGGCCACCGCATGGGCACGGCCGAGGTGGAAAGCGCGCTGGTGGCGCATGAGAAGGTCGCCGAGGCCGCCGTCGTGGGCTACCCGCATGAGATCAAGGGCCAGGGCATCTACGCCTACGTCACCCTGATGAACAATGTCGAGCCCACCGACGAGCTGCGCAAGGAGTTGGAAACCTGGGTCCGCGCCGAGATCGGCCCGATCGCCAAGCCTGACCTGATCCAATGGGCGCCGGGCCTGCCCAAGACCCGCTCGGGCAAGATCATGCGGCGCATCCTGCGCAAGATCGCCGAGAACGATTACGGCAGCCTGGGCGACACCTCGACCCTGGCCGAGCCCGAGGTGGTCGACGATCTGATCGAGAACCGGATGAACCGCGGATGAGCGCGGCAGGCGACACGATGACGGCGTCGGCTGTCTACATCCTTCTGGGCCCGCCAGGCGCCGGAAAAGGCACCCAGGCGCGGATGCTTCAGGACAAGTTCGGTCTGGTGCAGCTGTCGACCGGTGATCTTTTGCGCGCGGCCGTCAAGGCGGGCACGCCGGCGGGCAAGCAGGCCAAGGCGGTGATGGAAGAGGGCGGGCTGGTCTCGGACGAGATCGTGCTGGCCATTCTGAAGGATCGCCTGGCCGAGCCGGACGTGCAGCGCGGCGTCATCCTCGATGGCTTTCCGCGCACCACCGGCCAGGCCGAAGCGCTGGACCGGCTTCTGGCCGAGGCGGGGCAAAAGATCGACGCCGCCGTCAGCCTTGAGGTTGAGGACGCCGCGATGGTCACCCGCATCTCAGGCCGCTACACCTGCGCCAAGTGCGGCGAGGGATATCACGATACGTTCAAGCAACCGGCCAGGGCCGGGGCTTGCGACAAATGCGGCGGTTCGGACTTCACGCGCCGGGCCGACGATAACGCCGAAACTGTGCAGACACGGCTTGATGCCTACCATGCGCAGACGGCACCGCTGATTGCGTATTACGACAGGAGGGGCGTTCTGGCCCGTGTGGATGCGATGGGAGACATTCCCGCCATCGCCACGGCCCTTGGCGCCATCGTTCAGCGCATATCGGCATGAGGGAGAGGACGGCGCCCCGCGAGGAGGGGGGCGCCGTTCGGTGGAGGCAACAAACCCAAAAGGGGGTACGCTATCATGGCGGACAATACTTCAGCCAACGCCTACTGGGCCGCGAACAAACGGATCATCTACATCTCTTTGGTGATCTGGGCGCTCGTGTCCTTCGGCTGTGGCATTCTGTTTCGCCCGTTTCTGTCGGGCATCGCGGTCGGTGGAACCGACCTGGGCTTCTGGTTCGCGCAGCAAGGATCGATCCTTGTCTTTATCGTGCTGATTTTCTTCTACGCATGGCGGATGAACAAGCTCGACCGTGAACACGGCGTCGACGAAGAATAGGAGCGCGGGGACAGATGGACCAGTATACACTCAACCTGATCGTGGTCGGCGCGTCGTTCGCCCTCTACGTCGGGATCGCAATTTGGGCCCGGGCGGGCTCAACCTCGGAATTCTATGCCGCTGGCCGGGGTGTGAACCCGGTGCTGAACGGCATGGCCACGGCGGCCGACTGGATGTCGGCGGCGTCGTTCATCTCGATGGCGGGTCTGATCGCCTTCGTGGGCTATGGCAACTCGACCTTCCTGATGGGCTGGACGGGCGGCTATGTGCTGCTGGCGCTGCTTCTGGCACCGTACCTGCGCAAGTTCGGCAAGTTCACTGTGCCTCAGTTCATCGGCGACCGGTTTTATAGCCAGACTGCGCGCCTGGTGGCGGTGGTGTGCCTGATCACCATCTCGGTCACCTATGTGATCGGTCAGATGACCGGGGCGGGCGTGGCCTTTTCGCGCTTTTTGGAAGTGGAAAGCACCACAGGGCTCTTCATCGCGTCGGCCGTGGTCTTCGCCTATGCGGTTCTGGGCGGCATGAAAGGGATCACCTACACGCAGGTGGCGCAGTATTGCGTGCTGATCATCGCCTATACGATCCCGGCGATCTTCATCTCGCTGCAGCTGACGGGCAATCCGATCCCGGGGCTGGGCCTTTTCGGCACCCATGCCGAATCCGGTATCCCGCTGCTGACGAAGGTGGACCAGGTGGTGACCGAGCTTGGGTTCAACGACTACACGAACCTGCACACCTCGACCTTCAACATGCTGCTCTTCACGCTGTCGCTGATGATTGGGACCGCGGGCCTGCCGCACGTGATCATCCGCTTCTTCACCGTGCCGAAAGTGTCCGATGCCCGCTGGTCGGCAGGCTGGGCGCTGGTCTTCATCGCGCTTCTCTATCTGACGGCCCCGGCCGTGGGTGCGATGGCGCGTCTGAACGTGATGACCACGATGTGGCCAAATGCGACGGCCGGTGAAGCCCTGAGTGGTGAAGCCTTGGCGGTTGCCGACAAGCCCGATTGGATGGCGAACTGGGAGGCGACCGGCCTTCTGGCCTTCGAGGACAAGAACGGTGACGGGCGTCTGCAATACTACAACGACGCCAATGCCGACATGCAGGCCATCGCGGCCGAGCGTGGCTGGGCCGGCAACGAGCTGGTCACCTTCAACCGTGACATCCTCGTGCTTGCCAATCCCGAGATCGCACAGCTTCCGGGCTGGGTGATCGCGCTGATCGCGGCGGGTGGTCTTGCGGCCGCGCTGTCGACGGCGGCGGGTCTGCTTCTGGCCATCTCATCGGCCATCAGCCATGACCTGATCAAGGATGCGCTCAACCCCAACATCTCGGAAAAGGGCGAGCTGCTGGCCGCCCGGATCTCGATGGCGGGGGCGATCGCATTGGCGACTTATCTGGGCCTCAATCCACCAGGATTTGCGGCGCAGACGGTGGCCCTGGCCTTCGGTCTGGCGGCGGCAACGATCTTCCCGGCGCTGATGATGGGCATCTTCTCCAAACGGGTGAACTCGCTCGGGGCGACGGCGGGGATGCTGACCGGTCTGATCGTGACCTGTCTCTACCTCTTCACGTATCTCGGTTGGTTCTTCATCCCCGGCACCAACATGCTGGAGAATACGGCCGCCAACTACCTGTTCGGCATTCCGCCCACAGCCTTCGGGCCGATTGGCGCACTGTTGAACTTTGTCGTGGCCTATGTGGTGTCTTCGGCCACAGAAGAGCCGCCGCAAGAGGTGCAGGATCTGGTGGAATCGATCCGCGTGCCGCGTGGCGCCGGCGTGGCCACCGGCCACTAAAGACAGCCCGGCCCGCGTGTTCCTCGCGCGGGCCGACACCTTTGGCGCGTCCCCTCTTCGGGGCGCGCCCTTTTTCACCCGAAGGCTGGCCCGATGGATATGACCGATACCGCCCGCTTTCTTGAAACGATCCACCCCTATGATGTCCTGCCGCGGGACGAGTTGGCGCGTGTCGCCACCTCTTTCAGCCGCAGGGATATGGCCGTGGGCGATATCGTCTACCGCCTGGGCGATATGCTCGACGGTCTTTTCGTGATCGAAGAGGGGGCCGTTGAGATCACCGATGCCAACGGTGTTCAGGTCTCGCTATTGGGCCCGCGCAATTCCTTCGGCGAACGGGGGCTTGGCCGCGACGGGCGTGCTGTGACGACCGCAAAAGCCATCGAGGACGGCGCGCTTTTGGTCCTGCCGCCCGTGGAATTCCGCCGCCTGATCGAGGCGTTCCCCGCTTTCGCGCGGTTCTTTGACCGGACCCGACCTGCCGAGGGCAAGAAGACCGATCTGGCCACTCTGCTGGTCACCGATCTGATGGCGACCGAGCCGCTTGCCTGCACGCCAGACACAACGATCCTGAAGGCCGCGCAGATGATGCGCGATGCCCGTGTCTCATGCCTTGGCGTGGTCGAGGCCGAGCATTTGGTCGGCATCGTCACCACCCGCGATATGACCAACCGCGCGCTGGCCGAGGGGATGGACCCCGCCCGCCCGGTGGCCGATGTGATGACACCACGGCCCGAGGCGTTGCCGCCTACCGCGCTGGGCTCGGACGTGCTGCATGTGATGCTGGAACATCGCGTGGCGCATCTGCCGATTGCCGAGGATGGCCGCCTGGTTGGCATCATCACCCAGACCGATCTGACCCGATACCAGGCCGTCAGTTCGGCCCAGCTGATCCGCGATGTGACCATGGCCGACAGCGTCGAGGAGATGGCCACAGCGACAGCGCGCATTCCGCAGCTTCTGGTGCAGTTGGTCGCGGCGGGCAACCGGCATGAGGTGGTCACCCGGCTGATCACCGACATCGCCGATGCCGTCACGCGCCGTCTTCTGAAGATGGCCGAGGCCCAGCTTGGGGCGCCGCCTGTGCCCTATCTCTGGCTTGCCTGCGGCAGCCAGGGCCGGCAGGAGCAGACCGGTGTCAGCGATCAGGACAATTGCCTGATCCTTGACGACGGGGCGAAAGATGCCGATGACACCTATTTCGCGGCACTGGCCAAGATCGTCTCCGACGGTTTGGCGGCCTGCGGGTATATCTATTGCCCGGGCGACATGATGGCCACGAACCCGCGCTGGCGCCAGCCCGTGCGCGTCTGGCGCGACTATTTCGCAGGCTGGGTTGCCACGCCCAGCCCCGAGGCGCAGATGCTGGCCAGCGTCATGTTCGACCTGCGCCCTATCGGGGGCACGGTGTCGCTTTTTGCCGATCTGCAGGCCGACACGCTGGCGCGGGCCTCAAATAACACGATTTTCGTGGCGCATATGGTGGCCAATTCGCTGAAACATCAGCCGCCGCTGGGCCTGATCCGCAGCTTTGCCACCATCCGCTCGGGCGAGCATAAGGACAGGCTGGACCTCAAGCATAACGGGGTGGTGCCGGTGGTCGATCTGGGGCGCGTCTATGCGTTGCAGGGCCAGTTCACGGCGGTGAATACGCGCGCGCGGCTGAGGGCGGCCGAGGATGCGGGTGTCGTGTCGCCCTCGGGCGGGCATTCGCTGATCGATGCGTATGACCTGATCGCCCAGGTCCGGCTTGACCATCAGGCCGCCCTGGTGAAGGCCGGGCAACGCCCCGACAATTTCATGGCGCCGAACGATCTGTCGGATTTTGAGCGCAGTCATCTGCGCGATGCCTTCGTCGTGGTACGCACGATGCAATCGGCTTTGGGGCAAGGCAAGGGTATGCTGGGCTGAGCGGAGCCCGGCAAAAAGGGGGAGGAGAGGTCCATGTTTCTCGATCTGATCGCGACATTTGCAGCGGCCTTTGCCGCGGCGGGGGTGATTTTGTTTCTGGTGCGGGTGCTGCGCATTCCATTCCCCAAATGGGTGGTGCCGGTGGGCGCGGGCGCGGCGATGCTGGGCTATGCGATCTGGTCGGAATATTCGTGGTTTCCACGGGTGGCTGAGCAACTGCCCGACACGGTCACAGTCGCCTCGCAAAACGCCGAGAGCGCCTGGTGGCGCCCTTGGACCTACGTCGCACCCCTGACCAGCCGGTTCATCGCCGTCGATCGGACGTCGATCCGCACGCATGAGGCCGCGCCGGATCAGCGGTTGGTCAACCTTCTGTTGATCGCGCGGTGGCAGGGCACGGTGACCGTGCCGGTCCTTTATGATTGCGCCGGGGCCCGTCGGGCCGATCTGCTGCGCGGCGCGGAATTTGCCGAAGACGGCACGGTCGCGAACGCCCAGTGGCGCGATCTGGCAGCGGACGATCCTGTTCTGCGGGCCGCCTGTGCGGAGGTTTGAGGGATGTCCGAGGGTGGGAAATCGGTTCTGATCGTCGAGGATGAGGACAATATCGCACTGGCCCTGGAACACCTCATGCGGCGCGAGGGATACGCCCTGACCCGCGTGGCCAACGGGGCCGAGGCGATGCCTATGATCACCCGCGATCATCCCGATCTGGTGCTGTTGGATGTAATGCTGCCCGAGGTCTCGGGCTATGAAATCTGCCAGGCCGTGCGGCAAGACCCAGGATTGGCCGATGTGAAGATCCTGATGATGACCGCGCGCGGCAACCAGATGGAGCGGCGCAAAGGCCTGGCGCTGGGCGCTGACGGCTTCATCTGCAAGCCCTTCGATCTGGCCGATCTGAAGGCCGAGATGCAGCGCCTTCTGGGCGAGGGCGGGCATGTTTAAAGGCCTCTCGCTGCGTCTGCGCATCTTCTTGTTCTTCGCGCTGGTGGCGCTGGGCAGCGAAGCGGCGATCGGCGTGGCGGTCTATCTGGGGTATTCGCGGCTGGGCAATCCCGATGCGCTTTCCGCCTTTGTGACGACCGGAGCGATTGCAGGCTTTGTGGTCTTGGGGCTGGTGGCCTGGATCTGGCTGCTCTTCGACGAAAACGTGGCCAAGGCGATCGAGGGGCTCTCGGCGCGCTTACGGGCCAAGGCCCATGCCGATGTCGAGGGCGGGATCGATGGCGAGCGCGCGAAATATCTGGGCGATCTGGCGCCCGCCGCCGATGCCGTGGCCGAAACGCTGAGCGAGACGCGCAATGCGTTGGCCCAGGCCGTGCAGCGCGAAACCACCCGCCTGGCGACCGAGAAGGCGCGGCTTGAGGCCTTGCTGGCCGATGTGCCCGAGGGCGTGCTGCTCTGTTCGCCCGACCATCAGATCGTGTTCTATAACGGTCAGGTGGCCGAGTTGATCGGCGGCGCCCACGCGCCGGGGCTCGACCGGCCGGTCTTCGACTGGCTGCGCGAGGGGCCGATTGCCCATGCTTATGAGCGGCTCTTGGCGGCCGAGGGCGATGCGGCCTCGGATCTACTCTGCGCGACGGTGGATGGGGGGCGGGTTCTGTCCGCGCGGATGCGGCTCTTGCGCCTGCCAGAGGAGGAGGGCGGCTATCCCGGCTACGTGCTGACGCTGCGCGATGTGACCTCGGACCTGGCGGTGCATGCCAAGCGTGAGCGTCTGCTGGAGGAAATTTTCGATCGCGTGCGCCGTCCTGCGGCGAACCTGCAGATGGTGATCGGCGCGCGGGGTGACGACGACACGGCGCTGAGCGATGAGATGCGCGCGTTGGCCTCGGCCATCACCGAGCTTGGGCAGCGCTATGACGATGCGCGCGCCGATTGGTGGCCGATGTCGGAAACCCGCGCCCGCGATCTGGCCGATGGTCTGGCCGCGCGGGTGGCGGCCGACGGGATCGCGGCCGAGGTTGAGGCTGAGCGCCTGATCCTGCGGATCGACGCGTTTGAGATCGTGGCGCTGTTGTCGCTGCTGGTGCGCAATCTGGCCGGCGCGGGTCGCGGCGAGGGGCTGCATTTGGCGATTTCCGCCGACCCGCCAGGCGCGACTGTGCGGCTCAGCTGGCAAGGCGCTGCCCTGCCGGTGGCCGAGTTGGACCAATGGCTGGAAGCACCGCTGGAAGTCGGGTTGGCCGATGTGACGGGCCGCGCGGTGTTACGCACCCATGGCACCGAATGCTGGCCCGAAGCGGAAGAGGACGGCCGCGCATCGATCCTTCTGCCGTTGCGCGCGGCCCGGCCTGCCGTCGCACCGCCGCATCCCGCGCCGCGCTCGGCCATCTACGATTTCGATCTGCTGTCGAAGGCGCGGACCGAGGCCGTGGCCAATCGCAAGCTGACCGATCTGACCTTCGTGGTCTTCGATACCGAAACCACCGGGCTTTTGCCCAGCCAGGGCGATGAGATCGTGCAGATCGCCGCCGTGCGCTGTGTCAATGGCCGCCGGATCGAGGGCGAGAGTTTCGAGAGCCTGGTGAACCCCGGCCGCAATATCCCTGCGGCATCGATCGCCGTGCATCATGTGACCAATGAGATGGTGGCCGGGGCGCCGGATATCGCCGCAGTCGGGCGGACCTTTCACAAATTTGCCGAAGGCTCAGTTCTGGTGGCCCATAACGCGCCCTTTGATCTGGAATTTTTGCGCCGGCATGAGGCGGGCATCGGGCATCGGTTCGATCACCCGGTGCTGGACACCGTGCTGCTTTCAGCAGTGGTGTTCGGCCAGCACGAAACCCATACGCTGGATGCGCTGACCGAGCGGCTGGGCATCCACATCCCTGAAGCAGCGCGCCACACCGCCATGGGCGACACGGTGGCCACGGCGGATGCGTTCCTGAAGATGCTGCCGATGCTATCGGCGCGGGGGCTTGAGACATTTGGCGATGTGGTGGCCGAGGTGAAAAAGCACGGACGGCTGTTGAAAGACTTGAATTAGGGTTTCGGCCTGATCTGCTAGAGCCAATTTTGAGGCACTGAGGGCGGCCCTCCGACCGAGGGTGGGGGAGAAGCCCCCGCCCGTGGGGGCGGTCGGGGGCTGCCCGACCTTGCAGTCGGGCGAGAGGGGAATTCCAAGTTCTTCGGATTGAGAGTTGTTGCGGGCTGAAGCCTGCCCTACGCGAAGGGATCGGGGTCATAGCCCACATGTTCCAGCGACAGCCCGTTGGGCGGTGCGACGGGGCCGCAGGCGGCGCGGTCTTTGGCCTCAAGGGCGGCTTTGATATCGTCGGGCGCCCAGGACCCAGCGCCGACGCGTTCCAGCGTGCCGACGAAGCTGCGCACCTGGTTGTGGAGGAAGCTGCGCGCCTCGACATGGAAGCGGAATTCGGTGCCGTGGGGGATGTCGATCGCCTCGACCTCCAGCCGGTCGAGCGTCTTGACCGGTGAGGCCGATTGGCAGATCGACGAGCGGAAGGTGGTGAAATCGTGGTGCCCGATCAGATGGCGGGCGGCGTCCTGCATCGGGATCAGCGACAGCTCTTGTCTGACCCGCCAGGCGAGGCCGTTCTCCAGCGTCAGGGGCGCCCGGCGCGCGATCAGGCGGTAGAGATATCGGCGGCTTTTGGCGGAAAAGCGGGCGTGAAAATCGTCCCCCACGCGGGCGGCCTGCAAGATGGCGACAGGCGCGGGGCGCAGATGCGCGTTCAAGGCCTCGGACAGGCGAAACGGATCCCACTCCTTGGTCAGATCGCAATGGGCGACCTGCCCGGTGGCATGGACGCCCGCATCGGTGCGGCCCGCGCCCGAGATGAGCGGGGCGTTGGGATCAAGCTTGGCCAGCGCGTTTTCAATCGCGCCCTGAGCCGAGGGATGTTCGGCCTGGCGCTGCCATCCCGCGAAGGGGGCGCCGTGATATTCGATCTTGAGAGCATAGCGGGGCATTTGCCGGGCCTAGCCTCTGACGGGGCCGTTTTCAAGCGGAGCGCCTGCGGCGCAAGATCTTTGCCTCGGGTCGCCGCTTGCGCGGCGATCCCTCAAGCCGCCTCCGGCGGAGGTATTTGAGACAGAATGAAGGGGCTGCGGGTCGCCCCTAGGAACCGGCGTGCCGGGGCCTTATGTTGAGGCGTCAGGATGAGGGGCTGCATGTGGTGATCGGCAGGTTAGCGGACGGGATCGCGCGGGGGATCGAAGGGGTCACCCAGGGCGTGAACGAGGCTTTGTTCGAGCCGGTGATCCGGCTGGGCGTGACCGGTCTGGCGCGGTCGGGCAAGACGGTGTTCATCACCTCGCTTGTCGCCAATCTGATGGATCGCGGCCGGATGCCGCAGCTTTTGGCGGCGCGGGATGGCGTGATCCAGACCGCCTATCTGCAGCCGCAGCCCGATGACACGGTGCCGCGGTTTGATTTCGAGGCGCACCTGGTCGCCTTGAAGGGTCAGGCCCCGCATTGGCCTGAGAGTACGCGCACGGTGTCTGAGTTGCGGCTGTCGCTGAAAGTACAACCCTCGGGGATCTTGGGGGCGATCTCGGGCCCCCGTGTGGTGCATCTGGATATCGTGGATTACCCGGGCGAGTGGCTGTTGGATCTGGGGCTTTTGGACAAGTCCTATGCCGAATGGTCGGACGATGTTCTGGGCCGGATCCGGGGCCGGGCCTCGGCTGCGGAATATCGCGCTTTGGCAGAGGACACGGATGGGGCGGCGAAGCTGGACGAAGTGGAGGCAAAGACCCTGGCAGAGACGTTTACGCGGTACTTGCAGGCCGCGCGCATTGCGGGGTTTTCGGATTGCACGCCGGGGCGGTTTTTGCTGCCGGGTGATCTGGCGGGCTCACCTGTTTTGACCTTTGCGCCTTTGGCCAAGTCCGACACTACGCCACGCGGATCGCTTTGGCGCGAGTTTGACCGGCGGTTCGAGGCCTATAAGCGCGAAGTGGTGAAACCATTCTTTCGCGATCATTTCTCGCGGATCGACCGGCAGGTCGTCTTGGTCGATGTGCTGGGCGCGATCCATGCGGGGCCTGCTGCGATCGAGGATAAGCGCCGCGCGATGGCAGATATACTGGGCGCGTTTCGGCCCGGGCGGAATGCCTGGCTGACCAGCCTTTTCGGGGGGCGGCGGGTCGAGCGGATCTTGTTTGCCGCGACCAAGGCCGATCATCTGCATCACACCCAGCATGGCCGCCTGACCGCGATCATGGAGGCGATGCTGCGCGAGGCGCGCGACCGGGCCGATTTCGCGGGCGCCAAGACGGCGGCGATGGCGATCGCGTCCTTGCGCGCGACGGTGGAGGAGACGGCCGAGCATGAGGGTGCGCCTCTTGATATGGTGCGCGGGCGGCTGTTGGAGACTGGTCGCGAGGCGGCGATGTATGCGGGTGAATTGCCCGAGGACCCCTCACATCTCTTGGCGCCGGCGCGGTCGGGAGCCGAGGCCTGGCTGGGGCAGGATTATGCGGTGATGGCGTTTGCGCCCGCTGCGCTGAGCCTGAAGCCGGGCGAAGGGCCGCCCCATATCCGCCTTGACCGGGCGGCGGAATTTCTGATCGGGGATCGTTTGCGATGAGCTGTCGTGCAGGGATGGCCGGTGGTGGAGGGGGGCTTTCCGCCCCCCGCTCGGGCAGGCCGAGCGCCCCCGGAGGATACTTGGAAACGAGAGAGGGCGGCCTGTGGCGCGGCCGGGAGGTGCCCGCATGAGCCCCAAGGGACCCGTCGTGATCGAGCGCGAGGCGCCGGCCGAGGTGACACCTGCCTCAGCGCCGCCTGTCCCTGATGCGGGGCTGCCCGAGCCGCGGGCGATGCAGGGCGCGATGGCTTTGGCGGCGCGGCCCCGGTCGCGCATTGGGCGGCTCTTCTGGTCGGCCTTGGTGGCGTTTCTGGGCTTCATGGTCTCGCTTGCCGCCTGGGACTTCGTGACCGGACTTTTGGCGCGCAGTCCGGTCTTGGGGGCGATTGCCACCGGGCTGCTGGTGGTTGTGCTGGGGGCGGCTCTGGCGATTGTGCTGCGGGAGCTTGCGGCCTTGTCGCGGCTGCGGCGGGTGGATGGCTTGCACAAGGCGGCCGAGGCGGCCTTGACGGCCGATGATGTGAAGGCGGCACGGGATGTGGTGAGCAAGCTGTCCGCACTTTATGCCGGGCGGCGGGAACTGGCGCTTGGGCGCGCGCGGCTGGCCGAACGCCAGGGCGACATCTTCGATGCCGAGGCCGCGCTGGCGCTGGCCGAGGTGGAGCTGCTGGGCCCGCTTGATGCCGCCGCGCGGCGCGAGATCGAGGGCGCGGCGCGAAATGTCGCTGCGGTGACGGCGCTGGTGCCTTTGGCGCTGGCCGATGTGGTGATGGCGCTGACGGCGAATTTGCGGATGATCCGGCGGATCGCCGAGATCTACGGGGGCCGGGCGGGCACGCTGGGCGCCTGGCGGCTGACCCGGTCGGTCATGACCCATCTGGTGGCCACAGGCGCCGTGGCCGTGGGGGATGACATGATCGGCTCGATGGCCGGAGGCGGGGTGCTGGCCAAGGTCTCGCGCCGGTTCGGCGAAGGGGTGGTGAACGGGGCGCTGACCGCGCGCGTGGGCATCGCCGCGATGGAGGTCTGCCGGCCCCTGCCATTTGCCGTGCGCCCCCGTCCGCGGGTCACCAGCCTGTTGCAACGCGCCCTGACCGGGCTTTTTGGAAAGGACGACTAGATGGAAAGTCTGGCGGAAAACCTCGAAACCATGGTGCGTCGCCCCTTGGCGGAGGCACATGTGCGGGCTTTGGCGCGCGAGGGCCGGCGCCTTGATTTTGCAGAAGGAGATCTGATCATTCGTGCGGGCGAGCCGATCACGACCTTCTATTACCTCGAGGAGGGAGAGATTGAGCTGTTCGATCCGGTCAAGAAGATCCGGATCGGTGAATTCACGCTGGGCCCGACCCAATTCATCGGCGATGTCAGCTTGCTGAGCGGTGGCAACCATACGGTTTCAATGCGTGTGTGCCGTGACAGCCGGGTGATCGCGGTCGATCGCGCCACCCTGATGGAATTGATGTCGGCCAACCCCGAGATGTCGGACATTCTGGTTTCCGTCTTTGCGGCGCGGCGGCGGGCGCAGCTGGAACACGGGCGCACCTCGATCACCGTCGTGGGGCGCGCGAATGACCGCGCGGTGCGTGAGATCATCGCGTTTGCGGGGCGCAACCGTTTGCCGGTGCGCCAGTTCGACCCGACAAGCGAGGGGGCGGCCAAGGTGGCTCAGGAATGTCGCATCGACCGCCATGACACCCACGTGATCTTCGGCGATACCGAGGTGCTGGATGAGGCAACGCCCTCGGCCTTGGCCCGCCGGATGGGGCTGGACATGGCGCTGGGCGACGACAAGACCTTCGATGTGGCGATTGTCGGCGGGGGGCCTGCGGGCATCTCGGCCGGCGTTTATGCTGGGGCCGAGGGGCTGTCGGCCATCGTGTTGGAGGACCTGACCATCGGCGGGCAGGCGGGCACTTCCAGCCGGATCGAGAATTACATGGGGTTTCCGACGGGCATCTCGGGCGCCGACCTCTGCTGGCGGGGCGAGTTGCAGGCGATGAAGTTCGGCACCCGTTTCGTGATGCCGCGCCGGGTGGCCGAGGTGGAGGATGACGACGGGTGTTTCCGGCTGAAGACCGAGGATGGCGCGCGGGTTTCGGCCCGGGCGATCATCGTGGCGACCGGTGTGCAATACCGACGACTGCCGATTGATCGGCTGGAGGAGTTCGAGGGCCACGGCATCTACTACGCCGCGACCGAGGTCGAGGCGCGGTGGTGCATGGGCAGCGATGCCGTGGTGATCGGCGGGGGCAATTCGGCCGGGCAGGCGGCGATGTACCTTTCGCGCAGCGCCAAACATGTGCATGTGCTGGTGCGCGGCGAAAGTTTGGCCTCGTCGATGTCGTCCTATTTGTCGGACCGGCTGGAAAAGGACCCCGCAATCACCATTCATTACTGCTCGGAAATCAGAGAGTTGCATGGCGAGGATGATCTTGAGGCGGTGACCATTCGCGACAAGATGTCAGCGCAGGATTGGCGGATCAACGCGCGGGCGGTTTTCGTGATGGTGGGGGCGGCGCCGAATACCGATTGGCTGTCTGGGCTGGTCAAGCTCGACAGCAAGGGCTTCGTTCTGACTGGCGCGCAGGTGGGGGCCGAGAAGTCTTATGCCACCTCCTACCCCGGCATCTTCGCGGTGGGCGACGTGCGCGCGGGGTCGGTCAAGCGGGTCGCCTCGTCCGTGGGGGAGGGCAGCGTCGTGATCGCCGAGGTCTGGTCCTATCTCGACGATCAGGAGTAGCCTGGTTGGAGTTCGAAGGCTCCGGGTAGGCTTTGGTCTGACGGTTGAAACGCGCGTTCAGGCCGAGACACTGACCCGCCAAAATCCTTGGTGGTCGGTGGGAAAGGCCCAAGCGGCTTTGTGGCGCGGTGACCTGCGGGGCCGGGGATGATAATCTTGCCCGGTGTGAAGCGGGGAGGCACCGATGAGAAAGCTGATCTGGTGGGCTGTGGTGGCGGGTCTTGCCGTTTTCGCAATGGCTGTGGTGCATCAGGGATTGATCGTGATCTCCAACGGGCAGGGTGGCTTGGCGACCAGGGCGGCGGGGACTTGCGCCGTCTGTCATGGCGGGTCTTAAAGCGTTTCCGGGATAGTCGGAAACAACTCATCGCCAAAAGCCCGAGAGCGCACAGCGCGGCAGGGTTTTGGCGATTCCGCTAAACCCGAAAACGATCTAGGACGCGGATGAAAGGTCCGGCAACAGCGCCACTTGACGGGAGAGGTCAGAGGTCAGCCGCGCGGATGAGTAGTGACGCTTGAGCGGCGCGCCGGTCAGAAGGTTCGGGTTGCGGCGTATGAAATCCTCGGCGCCTTTATGATCGGTTGCGGCCATGCGTTCGGCGATCAGGCTCATGAAAGCGAACGTAACAGTGGCATTGAACTTCTGCGCTGCTCCGGCACTGGCCGCGAGGCGCGCGAGCCCATCGGCGACTTGGCCAAGTGCGGTGAAGAAATCGGCCCCCTCCAGCGCCTCATAGGCGACGATGATATGGTCGCGGTGGCTGAACGCATCTGCTTCCAGCGTGCCGTTTAGCAGAGCCTCCAGCATCGTGTCGGTCATTGCGGGTCGGCTTCGGTCAGGCGATGGCTGTCCTCGGCCGTCAGATCGAGGTCATAGACGGCTTTCAGCTGGGCGATCTTTTCCAGCGTCGTCTCGCCAAACGGCGCTTTGCCTTCGAAAGCGTGCAGCGCGATGCCCTCGACAAGTTCGGCCACCGGCATCTCGAGATGTTCGGCCAGACCTTTGAGCACCTTCAGAAGGCGTTTTTCTATTCGGAGGCCGGTCTGGACGCGTTCAATGGATTTCATGCGCTTAGCATATAAAAATGTTATCTTGGTATCAAGGTAACAATTTACGCGCTGATCTTTTGCGAGGTCTTTATCTGCGCCATCACTCCGCAGGCTCGGCGCGCAGGTCCGGCACCTCACGCGGTGCGCCTCTGAGCGGCGGGATGATATCGCCGCAGACCAGCCGGGTCAGGATGCGCGGCACAGGCGGCACGCGCGAGACGGGCATGAGCACACGGTCGCGCAGAAGGGGCAGGGCGCGGCTGTCGGACTGGTATTGCGGCGTGAACACCGCGCTGAGCAATTGGTAGGCGCGCACATGCCAGCGGCGCAGGCGGGCGTATTCGGCCGGGGCCTCTTCCGGCCCATGGCTGCGCACGGCCTGCGCTAAAGCGGCCGCGTCCAACAGCGCCATGTTCGCGCCCTGGCCCAGCTGCGGGCTGGCGCGGTGCGCGGCATCGCCCAGATAGGCCAGCCGCTCCGCAGAAGGCTTCGCCAGAGTGCCGTGGGTATACTGGGCAAAGGTCATGTCGTCGTGGCTGCGAATAGCACCAACAAACGGCGCGTAATCGGGCCAGAGGTCGCAGGCCTGGGCCTTCCAATCCTCCAGAGGTGCTGCGCGCCAGGCGTCGTAAGTCTTCGTCGGCAGCGACCAGAAGATTGCAGCCAGCTGTTTGTCGCTGTCCGGCAGGGTGCCCATGGGCATGATCCCGGCCATCTGGCTGGCGCGGTGGTATTGCTGGGTCAACTGATCTTTCGGCAAGGGTGTGTCGCCGCTCCACGGTACCGCGCCCCAGATCGCGCCGTAGCTGAGCGCGCGTCCCTTCAGCGGCGACAGGGGCGACCGGGCGCCTGTGGCATCGACGACCAGATCGAAGGCGCCGGCATCCTCGCCCGTCTCCAGCGTGATCCGGCGGCGCCCGTCAAGCGGGGCGGCACTGACGCGGGCAGAGGGGCGGAGCGTGATGCCTGCCGCAATTGCGGCGTCGAGGATCGCCTGAAACAGGCTGGCTCGATGGATCGCCAGCCCGTTGCGCCCGCCGGGTTTGTGCGCATAGGCCACATCCAGCACGCGCAGGCCTGACACCCGGTCATGCCCGATCATTCGCGCAATGGCGTTACC
Organism: uncultured Paracoccaceae bacterium; assembly: GCA_947503935.1. Taxonomy (GTDB): domain Bacteria; phylum Pseudomonadota; class Alphaproteobacteria; order Rhodobacterales; family Rhodobacteraceae; genus CANNFR01. The sequence goes on along the minus strand of CANNFR010000013.1, from coordinate 46,753 downwards.
TTTCTGCCGGGCGGCCGCGCCGGCCCCGATCTGGTCCAGCACGCCCAGGCCAACAGGCTGGATCACCAGCCCTGACCCGACAGGTTGGGGCGCATCGAACTGGTCAAAGACGGTGACGTCACAGCCGGACTGCGCCAAAAGCGCGGCGGCGGCCAATCCGCCGATCCCGGCCCCGGCGATCCCAATCTTATACTCGGTCATAATGCCTTCACAGAAATCATAGGTCACAAAGCCCTAGCCGGGCGGGGCGCACCTTAGCAAGACTTGATGCCTTAAGGTCTGTCCCAACCATGCGGCAGGTTGACGCCGATCATGCCCGAGCCTGTCATGCCCTTGTCCCTGCCAAGGTCGAACGCAACCTCATGGCGCTCATGCGGCAGGGCTGCAAAGGCCTCGACCAGCTGGTTTTGCCGCCCGTCGGGCAGGATCGGATACCAGACCAGAATGCAGGCCTCTGGCCATTTGCCGATCAGCTTTTTGGCAAAGGTGGGGATGGCTTGATACTCGGATTTCACTTCATAAGACGGGTCGACCAGCACCAACCCCCGGCGCGGGGTAGGGGGCGACAGCGCCAATACACCCTCCAGCCCGTCGCGTTTGTGGATGGCGGTGCCGGGGGCTTTCAGCGCGGCCTTCAGGGCGGCGTGTTCGCCGGGGTGCAACTCCATCAGGTGCAGGCGATCCTGGTCGCGCAGAAGACTGCGCGCGATGAGCGGCGAGCCGGGATAGGCGTTGGGGCCGTGGAGGGCACGGGCCTGCGCCACCGCATCGGCATAAGGCCCCGGAGGCAGATCCGCGCTCAGAATACCTTGCGCGGCCTCGCCTGTCTTCAGCGCCTCGGGCGCCGTCAGGTCATACAACCCGCGGCCGGCATGCGTCTCCATATAGGTGATCGGGCGGGCCTTGCGGGTCAGCGCGGCCAGCACCCGCGCCAGCATGTCGTGCTTGTGCAGATCGGCGCGGTTTCCGGCGTGATAGGCGTGCTGGTAGGAAAGCATGAGGGGCGCTTTACTCGCGCAGAGGCGCGGCCTCAAGGGATTCCGGTTGACAGGGCGCGCGAAACCCTTAGAAGGCGCGGGTCGCCCCTGCCCGGGGCGGCGCATCATTGGTGTTGGTGGCCCCCGCAAGGGATTGCCTGTCGGCCGCAAGGCAAAGGACAACGCCCTTTTTGACCGCAAGAAGGAGATCAGACGGTGACCAAACGCACCTCTGCCAAGTACAAGATCGACCGCCGCATGGGCGAAAACATCTGGGGTCGCCCGAAAAGCCCCGTGAACAAGCGCGAATATGGCCCCGGCCAGCACGGCCAGCGCCGCAAGAACAAGCTGTCGGATTTCGGCACCCAGCTGCGCGCCAAGCAAAAGCTCAAGGGCTATTACGGCGACCTGACCGAAAAGCAGTTCAAGCGCATCTATGCCGAGGCCGCCCGCGTGAAGGGGGATACCGGCGAAAACCTGATCGGCCTGCTGGAGCGCCGCCTGGACGCCCTCGTCTACCGCGCGAAATTCGTGCCGACGATCTTTGCCGCGCGCCAGTTCGTGAACCATGGCCACGTCAAGGTGAATGGCGTGCGCGTGAACATCCCCTCCTACCGCCTGAAGGAAGGCGACGTGGTTGAGGTGCGCGACAAGTCCAAGCAAATGGCGTTGGTGCTTGAGGCCGTGGGCCTGGCCGAGCGTGACGTGCCCGATTATGTCGAGGCCGACCATTCCAAGATGACCGCCACGTTCGTGCGCACCCCCAAGCTGGGCGATGTGCCCTATCCGGTGATGATGGAGCCGAACCTGGTCGTGGAATACTACGCCAAGAACTGATCCCTCGGATCAGCCGGAATTCAGGGCCGCCGCGAGGGATCGCGGCGGCCCTTTTTCGTTCGCGCGGGTGTGCAACAGGGGCGTGTCGCACAGAGGGCCGCAACGGCCCAAGACTTGTCGTTATCGCACCGGTCCTGCTTGCGAACATCGCCCGCGATATGGCCAGTTTGAAGGACGACATTCTCGTGAATTGATCATCTTCCGCAGAGCGCAGATTTTTCGACAAAATTAGCCTAGTATGCCGAAGGCTGCGCCACGCCTAGTTGTCTGCTATGCGCAGAAAGCAAACTTTGCAAAGTGTGGTGAGCGGCCCTTTGCGGACATTGGCCATCCGGTATAGTTGCTGCATTCGCAGCCCGTATTGCCGATATTCGCTGCACCTGCTCGATTTCAACGGTAATGAGAGGTTGCTCTGCGGACAAAACTGCCGTTCGGTATGCAGCGTTCAATGTCAGCTTTCACATGAATGCGGTGATCGAGAACTGCGAAGGATTGGCTTCGACCCGCTAAGGAACGCAACCTTCACAGCAGCGGCCTCGTGGTCCCCATACAAACCGACTGATTGGCTTGAGGCTGCTTTACCGGCGTCAGAAAAGAGGAATGCAATCATGTTGGCGCATCCTGAGCATCCACCATCATCCGCATTGAGACGTTCCCAACATCTTCTTCGTAGGTTTCCTTGATCGAAATGCCGGAATTGGCGCTCACTGAGGTCTCCGTTGAAATGGCGGATTCAATGGAATTGATAATAGCTTTTGAACTTACTTGTGAGAAACAACATATGGCAATACTGCTTGCCATCACCAGTCCAAATGACAAAATGTGTACACATCGCTAAAGGAGGCAGATATGGCCGATGCCGCAACGAACACATCCGGGCAGGACAGCGACCTTATCCGCCTCTACCCCCAACTCAGTGGCGTTCCTTACCGAAGCTTCCTGACGCGATTGCACGCGGTTGTTGAGCCTGAGTGGTACCTCGAAATCGGCACGTCCCGTGGCGACAGTCTGGCTCTGTCGCGGGCAAGATCGGTCGCTGTCGACCCGGCGTTCCGGATCAAGCATGACATCGCGGTGCACAAGGGCGAACTCCACCTCTTCCAGATGACCTCCGACGAGTTCTTCGACGACGCCAAACGCCAGGCCTGGATGCCTCGCTTCGATCTGGCGTTCCTCGACGGGATGCACCTCTTCGAGTATCTGCTGCGCGACTTCATCAACACCGAACGCTATTGCGCATCCCAGAGCGTGATCGCCATCCACGACTGCGTTCCGATCACTCTCGCGGCCGCCGACCGAACTTGGGTCCGGTCACGCACGCGGCAGTGGACCGGCGATGTCTGGAAACTGGTGCCGATCCTTCAGAAGTATCGCCCTGGGCTGCAGATCCGCGTGGTGGATTGTCCTCCCAGCGGGCTTGTCCTCGTCACTGGACTTGATCCTGAAAATCGCGTTCTCACAGAAGCGTATGACGATATCTTCAAGGAGTATGAACCGGCTACGATTTCATCGTATGGAAAGGATCGGCTATACGAAGAACTAGCGATCATCTCCAGCGAAAGCGAGGCCGCGGCACCCTACGACAAGGATGTTGGGTAGGGTATCTCCGCGAAGTGCTCTGATCACTTTAGAGCGGCGCGGACCTCTTCATACATTGCCAGATCGTCTTCCAGCGCGGTCTCCAGATTTCGCCTGTCCTCCGCGCTCAGCCCCTCCAAACGGCTTCGGCTGTCGGACTTGTGGCCAAGCGTCTTGCGCGTGTCCTGGACCAGCATCTCGCCATCGTCGAAGCACATGCCGATCACCTTCGACATGGCGCCGTCCAGGTCCCGCATGTCGCCGATGAAATCATAGGTTACGGTATCGTACGAGATCTCCTTGCGCTGGCTGCGCCAGTGCCTGTCAACGTCGCGTGCGCCGGAATCTTGGGCGATGATGTCGAGAAATTCCGACAGGGTAATGTCGGCTTCTGCAGGGCGGCCGAGATGCCGCATCAGGGCAGCCTTTTGTTTGCCACCCTTCACCATTTTGTCGGCATAAGCCGACACCGTGCGCGCGATTGGATCGCGAATGACCGTGAAACGGAAGTATTGCGGATCGTTCAGGAAGGCCAGCGCCCGGCCAGTATCCAAGCTGCGACGACCATTCTGCATTAACCTTGCAGGTGGCTTGTGGATGACGCTTTCGGCGACGGTCGTGACGGGCTGCCCGAGATGGGCCTGCTGATACCTGATCAGTGTTGCAAGAATGGTGGTGCAAGCCGCCTTGTGGTTTTTCATGTAGATAAACGGTACACGCGCTGTTCCGGCGCGCGCGACATGAACAATCTGCAGAAAGTGCCGCTCATGGTGGTAATTGGAAAGGATCTGAGACGCCTCTGTCACTTGTCTCGTTCCCCTTTTTGCGTCGCTGCGGGCACGATTGCATCTTCTTCCTCGCGGGCGGAGATTCGTTCCGAAGTTTCGCGCACGACAAGCTGAATCTCTTCCCAGATCTTTCCGAACCGCTCTGTAGCCTTCAAGTCATCAATCTTCTGACGGTAGCGTGCAACGGAGGCCTCGTGCAGCCGACGCAGCGTGTCGTCCTCCACCAACTCGGAAAGCTTGGCGCGCAGCGGGGCATGGATATCCTCCATGTGTCGGGGCTTCACTCGGTTCCGGTTGCGCTTGCGGAAATAGTTCATTGTCAGCCGGTTGTTGCGTACCGCATCGCCCCGCTCGAACTTCGCCAGCGTTCCTTCGCCCGATCGCAGGGTGAAGTGGTTTAGGATCGCATGGCCGTAGCCGCCCCTGCAATCCAGCCCGCGGTCGCCGTTGACGATGAATTCGTCGGTTACCGAACGGCCCGAGCCGTCGACCCAAACGAGACCGCCCGAATCTTCGGCGACGGGCAAGGGCCGGTGGTTTGAGAACTCGCGGATCCTGGTGCTGTTGTGCGTGATCGACTTCACCCCCCGGCGGGCCCGGTTCTTGCCGGGGCGAAGGTCGTTCGACCACTGGAATTGTTCGGTCACCAGGCCGTCCTCATAGCGTTCCACTCCACCGAACCCGAAGATTAGCTCGGAGAGCGAGATAACGTCCGGCTCACCGGTGATACGAACAAGGTCGTTCAGTGTGCCGTCGCCCGCAGAGATGGTGATGAATTCATCCACGTCAATGATGACGATGTAGTCAGCCTCCTGGAAGTTTCTGTGATAGGGCGCATAGTTGAGACATGCCCGATGCGGTGAGCTTTTCGGGATGAACTGGCTTGGGTTCGGCAGGTGCCGGACGATCCCCAGGTCGTCCAGCCGATCGAGGATCTCGGCACTGCCGTCGTCGCAGTCGTTCGTGAAGATCAGGAAATCCGTCACGCCTATGGCGAGGTTATGGGCCACCCATTCGAGGATGTAGGGCCCTTCGTTCTTGATGCACGTCACGACGCAGAACCGGTAGTTGCTGGCACCTGCGGCGGCCGCCCGGGTTTGGCCCAGTTCGGTCAGCTTCTCGTCTATGGTATGGGCGCGTGCCGCGAAACTGTGATTGGTCATGATAGTGCGGGCAAAGGCCCGCCGCTCCTCGATCCGTGTCTCGGGCTCCGCCAGGGCGGCTGCCACGCCGGCATCAAGAGATAGCGCGTCGTCATAAAAGTAGAGAAACGGGAGCAGCTCTTCGGCGAGCCCTTCTATCCGGTCTGTCAGAAGCGGTCGCCCCGAGGCGAGAACATCGTAGACCCTGTTTGAAACAAAGCCATTGGCCGCCATGTCCGGCCGGTGATCGTTCAGGACAACTCCGGCCGAGCGATAGTAGCGTCCGAGCCCCGCATTGGGGATCGTGGCTCCGGCCACGTTCGCCTTCGGAATAAGGGTGTCCCATTTCCCGCCATAGACCGACAGCGGTACCCCCGCCTCAAGCGCCAGCCCTACCGCCTTGCGAATCTGCTTCTTGTGGCGGTTACCAACGAAAAGCACATCATGGCTTAGCTCCGGGTCGCGATCGCCGGGGAAGAACCGGCTAGTGTCTGTTGCCTGCGGCAGGTAACTCACATTGCCGTGCCCCTCGGCCGTCAGTTCTTCGGCAACCTTCCGGGAAGCGACAAAGACCCAGTCATAGAGCTCAAGCTCCTGCCGGAGGACGCCGCTGGGATGGCTGATGATCCAAAGCAAATTGAGCGACCCACGCGGCGGCGTGAACCAGCGCCCGCCATAGATCACAAAGTTCACATCGGCGCTTCCGGGATCGCCCTGCCAACGCTGGAAGAAGTCAATGCTGCAGTCGTAGCCGAGCGCGTCCAGCGCGCCTTTCAGCGAAAGCGCGAAATGATACTCGCCCCATCCCTCGGCAACCTGCGCCCGAGGTGTTGGGATCTTTATGGACACCGCTCGTGCCATGGCGCGCTCACTTTCCCTCTGCCCACACCTTCCGTTCATCCAAGCCCTTTGACGTATAAGGCCGCCGCCTAACAGCAGCAACAGGGGCTTTCAGCGTCTGTATCACGAACTCCGAATGGCATGAGATAAAGGACAGCTGGCATGGCAACGGCGCAACACCGAGGCCGCGCTTCTCCAATTCCTCCTATCTATCGGCTGTGGGTTCAACACGGCAATGAATGTCGAAAACAACCTGATGGCAAGCGGGGGCATCTACCTCGAAATCGTTGACGGCGGACACCTTGGTTTCCAAGATAAGTACAGTTGAGGCTGGGAGCATGCACTGAAGGCCCAGAACAAAGTATGGTACGATTTCGCCCCGAACCGGACTCGAAACCAGAATGGGCTTTGAGCCAGAACTTGCTGAGTGCTGCACCAACGACTGCTTCGGCCGACGGTGCCTAGAGTGCCATTTCTCACCCTCCCAGAAACACCCCAAATACAGCCATGACCGTACTTAAAACAGTGCATAAAGCAACGAGTTCGTCATGAAAGCAATCGTCCTGGCACTTCGCAGCATCCGTCACTTTGGGCTCACACCTGACATCGGATGCGGCGCAGCATACTCTCCATCGAGCCCTCGTCGGGCTGCACTCACGGCCCTGAGCGGCCATTCGACGGAATATTGGAACGCAGCAGACGCAGCCCGCATTGCCGACATTCGCTACGGGCGCAAAATCGTGGCTTGGGCGAACTGACAATTCGCGGGACAAACCGGACCTTCGTTACTTCTACTATCCGAAGGTACAAAACACAGAATGCTCGATACCGTCCGCAAACGTCACGATGCCTTGGTAGCCGTCTCCCGTTTCATCCCCAAGCTTCCCGCGCAAAGAAACGGCTATCGAACGGCCATTCGCATCCAGCAGCGGCTGCAGCATGGAGCCGCCGAGGGAAGAGCCCGCAAGACGGCAAAGGAGCGATCCCTGCTTTGCGGCAAGCTCTTTGACGAAACGGGTGATCGTTTGACCCCCTCGCATACCAAAACCCGCGCAGGCGTGCGGTTGCGGTACTATGTGTCCCATCGTCTGATCAGGAAGAGCGGCAAAGCAAATGTCGACGGCTGGCGATTGCCTGCGCAGGACCTGGAGGTAAAGGTTGCGCATCTGATGGGTCAGCGGCTCGGCGATATGACCTTCATTGGCACGCTGGTTCCAAACCGCTCCGCAGAAGACATAAAGCATCATCATAGCATCCTGCAAAAGCTGTGTGCAGATAAGGACATCAGTTACATGCTTGATCTCGTTGCGCGGATCGATCTTAGCCCCGGTGAGCTGACCGTCACGATTGATCCCGTCCAGCTCGCTGCAGTGATCAAAGCTGGCACCGATGAGATCGACCAGGAGGTGCAGACCATGATAGCGCCATTCCAACTCAGAAAGCGCGGCGTTGAGACAAAGCTGGTTCTTGGTGATGCTTCCGGCGGCGCCGATGAAACTCTGATCCGGAACATCGCAAAAGCGCATCTTTGGTTCGAACAGATCAAATCCGGCAGAACACTGTCCGAGATTGCAAAATCTGAAGGCACGACGAATGGCAGGATTTACCAGCTGATCGATCTGGCCTTCCTTGCCCCCGACATCATCCGCGATGTCCTTGATGGCAAACAACCTCTGGGCCTCACATCCGACTGGTGCGTGCGGCACACTTTGCCGGGAAACTGGCAGGACCAGCGCGCGCTGATCGCGACTCTCTGAACATCCCCGACGGACACCCGTATCGCGCAAAGTCCGACCTCAGAACTTGGGGCATATTGGGGCTTATCTTCGGGGCGCGGACAGTCTGATTTGAGCAGCGATACCCGTAACCTGCTGAAATACCGCCCCTACCTCGAGCGACAGTCGTATCGTCCGCATTCCATGAAGTGTTTGGCTGGGGTGGTAGTCTCGAGCTAGTCGGTCTCTAGTCGGAATTCTCTGATAGCTGGGAAAATACAGGGAAGATCAATAAAAGTCGTCGATAATTGCATATGCCACATTATTTTTCTTTATAATGTCAGGGACTTACCGGCGATTTCCTTGCTAAGAAGAGCAGGGATTTCATAGAGACTGATCAGGGAAACCGGATCCGAGAACAGCGAAAGCGACAAGCGCTCGGGAAAGCCGACATTCGCACGCTGTTAGGTGAATGCGCGCTTCGCGCCCAGATTGCTAGATGTTGCGTAGGGAGTGGATGTCTGCAGTGCGCTAATGATTACTTTCGAGAGAACCCGTGATGGATGGGGGCGACTTGTAAAGAGTTCCACGATTTGCGTGATGTCGCGTGCAGTTCGTGTTCATGCTTCGATCGCGCGATTTCGTGCTTGTGCGCTTCCTAGGCGATCCAACTTGCAAGAACGGAAGCGATCAGCATGAACGTGTGCCCGTTGGTAGTCTTGAATCGTTGCCTGTGCGCTCCTCAAATGCATGGGTCGACCCTTTCTTGCGACCCTTAACATCTCCTATCGCCATTACCTTTGGCCGCAGCCGCAGCGGTATCCTTCACGATCCGGCCATCCTCCAGCATGACGATCCGGTCGGCAAGCTCGAGGATCCTGTTGTCATGGGTCACCATCACAGTGGTCGTGCCGCGTTCCCGGCCGAGCGCCTTGAGCATCGACGCCGTGGAGGACATCGCCACCGTGGAAGACGTCGACGCGCTCTTTGTCGGACCGGTCGATCTGGCCCTCTCACTCCGCGTTCCGATGCGCGCGCCCGAAGTCGAGGCCGCAATCGCGCGCATTCTCGCAGCCGCGCGCGCGGCTGACCTGCCATGCGGCTTCTTCGTCCCAAATGGCGCGGCGGCCGCGCGACGGGCGGCCGATGGGTTCACCTGGTTCATCGTCGGCTCTGACCATAGCCACTATCAGACGCGGCTCCGCGTGGAACTCGCACGCGCCGCGGAAGCACAGGAGTAAGCGGCACATGAACATTCACAGCGTGAACTGGAACGACATGGAGTGGAAGACGATCCGCCCAGGTGTCGAGCAAAAGGCCTTCTCGGGCGAAGGCGCGACCGTCGCGATGCACCGCTTGCAACCGGGTCACGAGCCGAAGCCGCACAGCCATGTCCACGAACAGATCGCCTACATCGTCTCGGGGGTCGTCGACTTCCACATCGGCGATGACGTCGTGCGCCTCGGCCCCGGCGGTATGGCCGTGATCCCGTCCAACGTCATGCATCACGCCGTGGTCGTCGGCGCCGAGGAATTCGTCAATATCGATGTCTTCACTCCCCAGCGGCCGGAATATGCCGAGGCTCCTCGGCTGTCGAGTCATGGTTGAACTGTCAGAGGCCAGCCGACCGGTCCGGGTATACCTTCATGTGATCGACAAGCGCGCGCAATTTGGGGGCCATGTTCCTTCGTTGAGGGAAATAGAGGAAGAAGCCGGGGAAAGGCGGCATGTATTCCTTGAGGATGGGCACGAGTGCACCGCTCTGCACGTAGGCGCGGGCCGTAGCCTCGGTGACGAAGGTGATGCCTCCACCCGCCGCCGCGGTCCGCAGCATCAGGTTCAGGTCGTTGGTGGTGATCTGCGGATCGACCGCGATGTCGAAGGGCGTGCCATTCTCCTCGAACTCCCACCGATAGGGCGCCACGTTCGGCGCCGGGCGCCAGCCGATGCAGCGGTGGTTCAATAGATCGCGAGGATGCGACGGGACCCCGTGCGCGGTCAGGTAGTCCGGCGCGGCGACGACCGTCTCGCGTTGCTCGCCCGATACCGGGACTGCGATCATATCTTGTTCGATTATCTCGCCGAGGCGCACGCCAGCGTCGAAACCCGCCGCGACGATGTCGAACTCCTCGTCCGTGACGGTCACCTCGACCGTCACCTCGGGATGAGCCTGCGCGAAGGCGGCGATGAGAGGGCCCGACAGGAACCGTTCCGCAATCGAGGTGGCCGCGATGCGCAGATGGCCACGCGGGTTGTCGCGCCCGGCCACCTGCTCCAGCGCCGCGCCGATTTCGGACATCGGCCGGGAAAGCGCCTCGCGCAACCGCTCGCCCGCCTCAGTCAGGCGGACCGCGCGCGTGGTCCGTGTGACGAGCGTCATGCCGAGGCTGTCCTCTAGCCGCCGCATCCCCTGGCTGACGGCCGACCGGGTGACGTCCAGCCGATCGGCGGCGGCACGGAAATTCTCCTCCTCGGCGACGGCAAGAAACAGCGGCAGCAAATTCAGATCGAGCTTCATTGTGTAGCCACGCTAACCAGTGAGGTAATCGCGCGGTAGCTACCATCGAAAAGGCTTGAGGACCACCTTGCAGCCATGGGTCGAGTCAACCCGGACCGGGCGACGCCCGCCGAACCGAAATGGAGCAGGATCATGAAGATCACCATACTTGCAGCCGCTATCGCGCTGACGACCGCACCAGCCCTCGCGCAAGACTGCCCGCAGGAGGGCGAGGGGTCGCCGGCCGACCTGCATTCCGAATGGATGATGGAAGGCTGGGAGCGAAACGAAGGCGATCGGGATTTCGTCTTTGCGCAGAAGATGAGCCGCTACTACGACATCGCGAACCCCGCAGGCGTCTTTTTCGACAATTTCGCGCCGGGTGAGACGCAGCTCTTCGACGACGCCACGGTCTATGGTGCCAACTGGGAAGACCTGCAGAACGGCGCCAGATCGGTCCTCCACGCCCTGACGGGCGGCGATGACATGATCGTCAGCGGTGACGTCGCCTCGACCACCCTCGGCTTCGTCGGCATCATCGACCGTCTCGACGGCGAGGTCATCGCGTTCGACGGCCGCTCGCAGCTTGGCTGGGTCTGCACCGACGGCGCGTGGAAGATCCGTCAGGAACTGAACTATGCCGGGATCGTGCCGCCGGAGGAGATCGCCCACTACTATCAGCAGCCGGGAGCGACGCGGTGACGGCTCAGATCGCTTCGCATCCCCATATCGGCCTCTGGGTCACCGAAGACGGACATGTCCGGCACGAACTTCTGCCAGGCGGGCGCTATGTCGAGGCGCGGGGAAGCCGCGAGCGCGCATATACCGGCCGCTACCGGATCACCGGCACGCGTATCGAGTATTGGGACGACACAGGGTTCACGGCGGACGGTGAGTTCATCGACGGCGTCCTCCATCATGCGGGCATGATCCTCTATCGCCGCTAGGCTCGCCATCGCCCCGGCCGGATGCGGGCGACGGTATCCGGCCGGGGCATTCTATTCCCGTCCCCGATACTCGGTTCAGCAGGAGTGCACCAATGACCGGACAGAACACCGAAACCAGGCTCGACCGTGGCCGGCGCATGCTGGAGCGGATCGATGGACAGGCCGGACAGGCCGTCATCGACGCGCTCGACGGCATTGCGCCCGACTTCGCGCAATACCTCTTCGAATATCCCTTCGGCGATATCATGTCGCGGCCGGGCCTCGGCCTGCGCGAGCGCGAGATCGCCACCATCGCGGCGCTCTGTGCCGTGGGCAACGCCACCCCGCAACTCGAGGTGCATATCCGCGCGGGTCTGAATTGCGGTCTCAGCCGCGAGGAGATCGTCGAAATCCTCATGCAGATGTCCGTTTACGCAGGTTTCCCCGCCGCGCTGAACGGCCTTCTGGCGGCCAAGCGGATCTTCGCTGAGGCCGAGGGCGAAGACCTGTCGTAGCGCTGAACCATTGGTTAGCATTGCTTTCCAATGCGTCCAGCGGTCGAGGACTAACCGATATCCTCGCACCCACCCATCTCTCGACTTCCCAGACAGGACAGGAGGTCAATATGGACAAGGTCATTCTCATCACCGGCGCATCGAGTGGCATAGGTGAAGGCATCGCGAGAGAGCTCGGAACAGCGGGCGCGACGGTGCTTCTCGGCGCGCGCCGGCAGGACAGGACCGAGGCGGTCGCAAGGGACATCGTGAGGGCAGGGGGCAAGGCCGAGGCGATGGCGGTCGATGTGACGGATCGCAAGGCGATGACGGCCTTCGCCCAACGTGCCATCGAAACCTGGGGCCGGATCGACGTGCTCGTCAACAACGCCGGGGTCATGCCGCTCTCTCCCCTGTCGGCAGGCAAGCACGACGAATGGGATCGGATGGTCGACGTCAACATCAAAGGCGTGCTCTGGGGCATCGGCGCCGTGCTTCCACACATGGAACGTCAGGGAAGCGGACACATCATCAACATCGCCTCGATTGGCGCCCTCTACGTCGTGCCGACGGCCGCGGTCTACTGCGCGACGAAGTTCGCGGTTCGCGCGATCTCGGACGGGCTGCGCCAGGAAAACGACAGGATCCGCGTCACCTGCGTCAATCCCGGTGTCGTGGAAAGCGATCTCGCATCGACGATCACCCATGCGGAGACCAAGGCTCTCATGGACGACTTCCGGAAGATCGCCCTGAAGCCTGCTGACATCGCGCGGGCGGTCCGCCATGTGATCGAGGCACCCGACCGTGTCGATACGTCCGAGATCACCATTCGTCCCACTGCATCGCCGGCCTGAAGACTGCGGCAGGTCACGAACAAGCCGGGGCATCGCGGTTCATGGGCGCGATGCCCCGCTCCTCTTCTGTGCTGGCCTCACGTCTGCTGGGTCGGCCCCCCGGCCTCTTTCCACGCCCCGAAGCCACCGATATTGGTGACCGAGGTGAAGCCCATCTCGATCAGGGTCTTTCCTGACAAAGCCGCCTGTCCGCCAAGGCCGCAGACAAGATAGATGTCGGCATCCTTGGCCAGCGCCCGATTGTGCAACGGCGTCTGAGGATCGGCGGCAAACTCGATCAGGCCGCGAGGGATCATTAGCGCGCCCGCGATCGTGCCGGATTTCGTGATATCCGCGCTGTCGCGGACATCCACGAAAACGCCGTTGCCAGCGGCATGGAGCTTGATCGCCTCCTCCAAGGTGATCTTCGGAACCACGGCATTGGCCTTCTCAAGGTAGGTTTGGGCAGATTCCACGTATGTCTCTCCTCTGGGTGGGCGAAGCCGGCGGTCGGACCGGCTTCGGATAGGTGATCGACAGCGTTCAGGGCCTTCAGCCCCTTGAACGCAACCACGCGTTCCGTCACTTCGCGGCTTCGATGATCATCTCGGCGACGACCTGCGGGTAGGTGATCATCGGCACATGGCTCGTCTCGACCTCGACCGCGGTGGCGTTCATCTTCGTGACCTGAGCGCGCTGGATGTCGGTCAAGGTCATGCGATCCTGTGTCGAGACGACGGCGAAGTTGGGTTTCGTCTTCCAGGCCGCCTGCGTCACCGGTGTGGCCAAGGCCTCGCTGTTGATCGGGCCCTGAGATGCCGCGATCAGCGCGATCTGCTCTTCGGAAAGATCGAAGGCGAAATGCTCGGCGACACCCTGATCGGTGAGGCGATAGTAGCCAGCGCCGTCCTTCTCTAGGTGGTCGAGGCCCTCCGCATGGGGGAAATCGGCGGTATAGCTGGCAAGCGACTGGCCCTCATCGGGCGCGAACGCCGCGACATAGACGAGCGAGTGCACCTTCTCCTGCGCACCGGCCTCGGTGATCACCATGCCGCCCCAGGAATGGCCCACCAGAACGACCGGGCCTTCCAGCCGTGCAATCGCCCGGTTCGCCACGGCGACGTCATCGGCAAGCGAGGTCAGCGGGATCTGCGCCGAGATCACGTCAAGACCCGCATCCTCCAGGATCGGGACGACATCATTCCAGGCCGACCCGTCGGCGAACGCGCCATGGATCAGGACGACCGATCTGGCGGTCAGTTCTTGTGCCTGGGCGGTCGTCGGCAACGCTACGCTCAGAAGAGCAAGGGCGGCTCCGAAGGTTTTGTTGGCTAAGGTTCGTTTCATCTCTGCTCTCCGGTAAATTGACTAGGGTACTAGCTATTAGCGGGTATCTAGTGCCCTAGTCAATTTACCGATCGGACGATTTTCCCGACTTTCCGGACTCAGCGAAGTCCGGCGCGAAGCGTCCGAAGGTCGAGCAAAAGCGCCCTTGCCGTCGCGTCCGAGATGCCGAGAGCGCAGCCAAGACGCTCGGGGATGTCGAGCGCCTTGTCGCGAAGGGCCACGCCTTCCCCGGTCAGGAAGACATCCTGACGCCGCTCGTCTCTGCTGCTGCGCTGTTTCTGCACCAGGCCGAAGGCCTCCAGCCGCTGGACGAGAGGGGTGGTCGTCGCGCCCTCAAGCTGCATCCTGTCGGCGATTTCCTGAACGCTCAACCCGTCCTGCTCCCAGAGGATCAACATCGTCAGGTATTGCGGATATGTCAGGCCCAGACCGCGAAGCAGTCCCGCATAGACCTTGGTGATCGCGCGCGAGGTCGAGTAAAGCGCGAAGCAGAGCTGCTCGTCGATCAGAAGTCGGTGTTTCTCGGTTGTATCGGTCATTGAAGGCCGCCTCATTCCCTGAGGCGAGCCTTAAGGCTAGCGGGCTAGGTAATCAAGCCTGCGGCTGGTCAGACCGGGCCATCGTACTCTCCCCGCGCGGGATAGTCGTTGGCGATCACGAAATCCAGCGCGCTGACGAACTCGCCGAAATGCGGCCGCGCGAAAGGCATTGTCTGAACGAGGCCGAAGTAGAGCGACTGGTCAGGCCTGACCAGAAACACACCCGGTTCCGAGAACAGGGCGGGCTCTTCCACGCCCGTCGAGGTCTTGCCGCGGGAGGTCGAGATGTAAAGGCCCCACTCCCGCGCCACGCTGAGCTGAAGGCCGTAACCGAAGCTCAGGTTCTTCGAGCTGATCTTCTGCTGCATCTTCAGCGCCCGGTCCTCGGTGTCGGAACTAATCGCCACGACGCTCACGCCGCGCTGCTCGAAATCGGCGACCTTCCGGTCGAGCTCGGTAAGGTAGGTCGCGCAGATCGGGCAATGGTATCCGCGGTAGAAGCAGACAAGGGTGCCGCGCTCCGCCGTCTCCTTGGCCAGGTCGAAGTCCTCACCGTCCAGGGTTGCGACCGATAGAGAGGGGGTCTTCTTTCGAGGCATCAGCATCTTTTGTCTCCTGTTGAAACTCTTCCCGACCGACGTTAGTAGTCTTTTCTGTTGCGTGAGGTTGGAATATCCGACCGGAAGGACGAAATGACCAAGCTCGACCGTCTCAGCGCGCTCCTGGAGCATTTCCGCCTGCACGCGTCGGAAGCGCCGCTCGGGCATGCAAATCTGGCGGCCTTCGGCGAACCTGGAGGGCCAGCAGAGCAGCTCGTGTTCAGCCCCAGAGAAGACGGGATCGAACCGCAGGGCAGGGAAACGTCCTTCGCCCTGCGGATCGATTTCGGAACCCTGTCAAATCCGCTGCGCGCAGCCCTGCCAGACCGTATGACCGAAGCCGTGACGCCTGGCAGCGATCTCTCCAGTATCGTCTCCCTTCTCTCGTCCGAGCATCAGGCACGACGCTGCGGCGCTCCGGCGGTCCTGAGCCGCCTCGGCGAGGTTCTCGTCGTGCGGATGTTGCGCTTGCAGATGGACCGTGGCGTCACGACGCCGGGTCTTCTGGCGGGCCTTGCAAACCCTCGGATCAGCTACGCCCTTGTGGCCATGCACACCGACCCCGGGCGCTTCTGGCAGAACGCCGACCTTGCAGAGGCGGCGGGTCTCTCCCACAGCCGCTTCAAGGAACTGTTCAGGCAGGTCGTCGGCCAGAGCCCGGCAAGCTATCTGCGCGGGTGGAGGATGCTTCTCGCCAAGGCGGACCTGGAACGCGGCGAGCGCATAGACCGCGTTTCGCACAGATACGGATACCGCGCGCCCGACGCATTCTCGCGCGCTTTCCTCAAGGAGTTCGGTGCGCGCCCGAAGTCTGCGGCCAGCAAGGCAATGAATTCCGGTCAATAAGGCGGCGCCGCCGTCACGTCTCAACTCGCTGCGACACCTCGATATCCATGCTCGGTGGTCCCGGATAACGGAACTGAAATGCGCTCTTGAAGTAGCAAGAAGACCGCCGGACCGCGTGCCGGCACCCACCGACCGGCAAGTGGCCGACACGCGAACGCATTGGATCTTCCGGTCACACGGCTTTCTTCTGCGACGACAGATGCCTCAATCTCGCGGCGTCTCGATCGGCCCGTCGAAGATCACATATGCGGTGCACTGCTCCGATATGCAGTTGGCTGCATGCAGCAGGTCTGCGGGCTGGTACAGATAGGATCCAGGACGAAGAACGGTCGCTGTTTCTTCGCTGCCGGTCTCATCCCAGTGCTTCAGCTCACCCTCAATGAGCCAAAGCCGGTAGTCATGGGTGTGGTAGTGCAGACCACCGCTGAACGTATAGTCCTGGCTGTAGCGAAAAAGGGTCACCGACGGCCCGGTCTGCGGATCGCCTTCCAGCACGCTCAACCGTGGGCCGTCCGGCTCGGCTTCGTAAAGGGGCCGAAACTCGCGGTCGAGACCGTCTTCGAGAGGGATGATCTGCATCGCCGGTCCACCCTCCGCCATCTGCTGAGCGACTGCCGGTCCACCCAGACCGGCAGCAATCGAGAGTGTGATAATCGTGAGGGAGAGAGCATTCCGTTCTGAGTGCATGACGATGTCCATCATGTTTCTCCTGCATGGCTGATCGGGAGGTAAGCCCGGCAGGAGGACGTGCTATGTCCAGCAGTCCGGATCATTGTTGTGATCGTTCGAATACCGCCGGATCAAGGACAGGATATCCATGGGATGAGGCTCATCCCGGATCACCCGGCCGCGCGGTGTACAGCCCGGTCCCGGGCGAAACGCCTCGGCGGCTCGCCCATGACGCGTTTGAAGGCGACCCCGAACGCGCTTTCGGAAACATAGCCGACCTCCGCCGCGACCCTGGCGACCGAGACCCCCGTGCGCCTTAGACGATCGGCCGCCAGAAGCATTCGCCATTCGGTCAGATACTCGATCGGGGTCTGGCCCGTGACGCGCCGGAACCGCACGGCGAAGGATGTTCTAGACTGCGCCGCGACTGTGGCGAGTTTCTGAACCGTCCAAGGCCGAGCGGGATCGTCGTGCATGGCCGCAATGGCTGGCGCGATCTGTGGATCGGACAAGGCTGCCAACCAACCCACCCCCTCCGGCGCGGCACTTGCAAGATGGCAGCGCATAACCTGCAGCAAGAGCAGATGTGACAGATGCGTGATCGAGAGCGTGCTCCCGGCTTTTGGGTCGCGCAACTCGGCGGCGATGCGGTCGAGCGTCCATCGGAGTGTATCGCCTTCCGATCTGGTCTGGACGATAATGAGCGGGGGAAGGCTGCGTAGCAGCGGATCTGCGGGTGGGCCGGACAGAAGGAAGCGCGCCCCTGTCATGTAAAATTCGCCGCCGCCGCCGCCGCCGCCGCCGTAAACCGCCGTGCCGCCATGGCGGACGGGTGCGTAGAGGATCTGCGCATCTTGGCCTGATCGCATGGGTTTGGAGGAAAGCAGGAAAGGGCGACCGCGCGGAAGGATCGCACAGTCTCCTGCATCCAGTCGAACGGGTGTTTCACCTTTCACGGCAATCCAGCATGCGCCCTTTAGCACCGCGTTGCACTTCATCCCCTCATGCGCTTCGAACTGGATAGACCAGTCGCCGGCCGCGTCGAAGCCCGCCGCGACGCAATCGTGAGGATGTAAAAGGGAAACGATGTCGGACAGAGGATCCATAGGCAGCTTTCTGAACGATAGCGATATTAATACGTATCACTAGACATGTAACGTTCCGATCATCGCTCATATCTGAGATCTGAACAAGCCAGGAGTTTGGTCATGATCCTCGTCACAACCCCTACCGGAGATATTGGCGCGCGGGTGCTGCGTCATCTTTCGGATGCCGGAGCATCTGTCCGTGTGATCGTCCGCGATGCGGCAAAGCTGCCCGAGAGTGCGCGTGACAGAGTTGAGATTTTAGAGGGATCGCATGATGCCCCAGAAATGATCGGTCCAGCTCTGAACGGAATCGATTGTGTGTTCTGGCTGCCGCCAGGCGATCCAACCGCGCTGAGCGCCCATGCGGCCTACGTCGCATTCTCGCGTCCGTTTGCGGAGGCTTTGCCAGACTCGAACGTTACTCATGTTGTAGGTGTCTCTGCCCTCGGCCGTGGCTGGAATAGGCCAGCAGGTCTCGTGTCGGAGAGTCTCGCCATGGACGATTTGATCGCTGACACTGGCGTTGCCTACCGGGCGCTGACCTGCGCATCGCTGATGGATAATCTGATGCGGCAGGTCGAGCCAATCAGTGAGGGGGCTTTCTACGCACCGACACCGGGCAATCTGCCGCTGCCTCAAGTTGCCAAGGCGGATGTGGCGGCAGTGGCAGCGCGGCTGTTGCTGTCGCTGGACTGGCGGGGGGGCGAGGACGTTCCGCTCCACGGCCCGAGCGACCTATCCTTCGATGAGATGGCCAACATTCTCTCGGATGTTCTGGGCCGTCCGGTCGCATTCCACGAGATGTCGATGCAACGGTTTGGCGAAATGCTCCGCTCTGCCGGGACGAGCGAGGGTATGGCCCGCGATTACGTCGCCATGATGACTGCGAAAAACGAAGGCATGGACAACATGCTTCCGAATGCCACGCGCAACGATACGCCGACCACGTTCCGTGCCTGGGCCGAGGCCGAGTTGCGACCTGTGATCCATGCTGACCACTCGAGCACCCCCTCACAAGCAACTCTATGAAGGGGATATCCGCATGATTTTTAACACTCGGACCGACCGTCGAACACTCCTTCAGCTTTCTACCGTCATCGCCGCGACAGGCCTTCTTCCGACGGCATCACTTGGGCAGGAGAGTGCAACTGAAAATGAAGATTCCGCACCGACACCCTACCCGCAGCCGAGCGTGGATGCACGTTTTCCAGCCGAGATTGCGCCGGGCGTGTACGTCCTACCTGACCGCCGCATTCCGCTGGTACCGAATGTCGGCATCGTGGTGGGCTCAGAGCGGGTTCTCGTCGTCGATTGCGGCCTGGGGATCGACAGTGCGGAGGCGGTGCTTGACGCGGCGCGGCGTCTTGCGCCGGGGCGCGAAATTATCCTGACCCTGACCCATGCCCATCCCGAACACGGATTCGGCGCGCAGGTCTTCGCCCAAGACGCGCGCATCTTCTACAATACCGCACAGGCAGATCATCTGGCGCGCTCGGGTCAAGGGTTGCTAGACGGGTTTCGCGCCGGCGTCCTGCCGCCCGAACATCAGTTCCTACTCGACGGCATCGAGATCACCCCGCCTGACGAAACCTATGATGACTCGGAGACCCGTATCGACCTCGGTGGACGCGGGGTGGTGCTGCGCTCGGTCGGGCTTGCCCATTCGCCCGGCGACCAGACGATCGAGGTGCCCGATGCGGGCTTGCTGTTCGCGGGCGACCTGATTGAGGAGCGCATCTATCCCATCGTCCCGTTCTTCCCGCCGCTGATCGGGGCCGAAGATATCGACCTGCCGACCTGGCGCGCCGCCCTCCGCGCGATAGAGGCGTCGGCGCCTTCCGTCATCGTGCCCGGCCACGGCGCCCTCGGCGGAACCGAGATCGCGCAAGACGTGGACGGCTATCTCGGCGCGCTGGAGCAGGTCGCCGCAGGCGGATCGGACATCGAGGCGATGATCGCCGAGATGCGCCGACGCTATCCCACATGGGAGCAGCCCAACTACATCGCGCCCGCCCTGCAATACCTGATGCGCTGAACCGGATCGGACTAGGGGAATGCCCGATAGACCAATTCTCATCACCGGCGCGACGGGCCAGCTCGGCGGCCTCGTCAGCGACGCGCTTCTTGGCGCGGTCGATGCAGGCCAGATCGCGGCCTTGGTGCGTCCGACGGGGGCAGATATCGATCCACGGGTCGCGCGGCTCCAAAGGCGCGGGGTGGAGACGCGGACCGGGGACTACGAAGATCCCGCGTCGCTGAGCGCCGCGATGAAGGGCGTCGAGCGGCTCCTCCTCATCTCGTCCAGCTCCTTCAAGCAGCGCCGGACGCAACACGGTAACGTCATCGATGCAGCCAAGGCAGCCGGCGTTGGCTTCGTCGCCTATAGGAGCATTCTGGATGCGCAGCCCACGCCGCTGATGCTGGCGACCGACCATCGCGAGACCGAGGCTATGCTGGCGGGCTCCGGCCTTCAACACGTGTTCCTCCGCAACGGATGGTACCTTGAGAACCACATGGTCGCGATGCCCCAAGCGCTGCAGAACGGCACGATCCGCGGAGCGGCTGGCGAGCGCCGCTTCTCGTCGGCGGCCCGCGCGGATTACGCGGACGCAGCCGCCGCACTCATGCGGCCGGGTGCCGCAATCGAGACCCGAACCCTCGAATTCGCCGGTGATCAGGCATATAGTATGACGGATCTGGCCGCCAAGATCGCCAGGCAATCAGGCCGACCAGTGCGATATCAAGACATGGCGCCCGCCGCCTTTGAGGACGCTCGCAGAGCAACCGGCACGCCCGACCACCTCGCGACGATCCTCGCCGATACGGAATGCGAGTGCCGCGGGCGGGGCGCTCTACGACGAAAGCGGAACGCTCGCGCGACTGATCGGGCGTCGAACGACGTCCGTGCAGGAGGCTGTCGCCGCTGCCATTAGAGAGCACGACCGAAACCGGACCCATCCGACCTGACCTCACCAGCCAAACAGGAGAAACCCATGACCACCTCGACCCCAACCCGCCGCACCGTCTTGTCCGCCACCAGCTCGGCCCTCCTTCTGGGCGCATCCGGGCTGATCGCACCCGCGCGTGCACAATCGCTTGCGCCGACACGAACGATGCGCGGCGGCGCCAACAACTACCGCCCCGGCGCGCCTCTCGTCGAGCGGATCGGCGGCGGCGGGTTCTGGACCACCGGAACCGTGCGCCGCGCGGGCGATGGTGCCCCACTGGCCGGGCGGCGCATTCAGGTCTGGGCCCACACGACCGAAGGCCACGAACGCGACGCCCGCTCACACGGCGCGACGCTGACGGATGCGAACGGCGTGTTCCGCATCGAGATGCCGCAGATCGTGCCGGCCTTCGGCCAGCCGCACGGCCATCTGGCTTATGACACCGATTATGACGACGGCGGCTTCGAGACGGTGTTCCTGCGTCCCGTTATGGCACGCGCGTCGGATACCAGCCTCCAGGTCGAGTTCGTCCTGCGCCCCGCCTGATGACGCTGCGCGCGACCTTGATATGGGCGGGCCTGCTTGCGGTCGTGTCGATCCCTCTGATCGTCGCCGCCCGCAGCCCCCTGCTGGAGTGGCGGGAGCCGATATACATCGCCGCCGGCTTTGCGGGGATCCTCGGGCTCGTCCTGCTGCTGGTCCAGCCGCTCCTTATCCTTGGCGCGCTGCCGGGCATACCGGCCCGGCGGGTCCATGCCTGGGTCGGCGCCGGGCTCGTCTTCGTCGTGGTCGTCCACGTGGTCGGCCTCTGGATCACGAGCCCGCCGGATGTCGTCGACGTCTTGCTCTTCCGCTCGCCCACGCCCTTCGCAATCTGGGGGGCGATGGCGATGTGGGCGGTCTTTGCCGCCGCACTCCTCGCGGCGGTCCGGAAGAGTATCGGTCTGCGCGTCTGGCGCCTCGCCCATACGATCGCGACGTCGGTCGTCGTGATCGGGACGGTCATCCATGTCTGGCAGATCGAAGGGACGATGGGAGATCTGTCGAAGACGGCAATCTGTGTGCTGGTCCTGGGCACGATCCTGTGGGCAATCGGAAAGCGCCGCGCGTGGCTGGTATTGCGCCGATAACGGTGCGCGATGTCCTTGTTTCGAGACCGTTTTCGGTGCATCAACCAAAGATCATCGACAGCACGATTTTTCTACATCGGCAGCAGCCCAAAACCTGACCGAAGGCTCGCGCAGGCACCGCACGCTAGCGGGCAATCGATGGCGTCAGTGTCGGACCAGCGGCACGCTCACCAGCGCCCTCCTGGACCGATCCGGCAAAGCGTCACGCCTCCTTCATAAGCGCAGCCACATCGAGCGCCTTGAGGTCCATCACCAGCCGTTCGCCGGCATCGCGCGGCCAGTCGCCCGGCGCCCGGTCGCGGTAAAGCTCGATCCCGTTGCCGTCGGGATCGTCAAGATAGACCGCCTCGGAAATCCCGTGATCGGTGGAACCCGTCAGCGGATGGCCCGCCTCCACCACGCGGCGCACGGCGCGGGCGAGATCGGCGCGCGACGGATAGAGGATCGCGGCATGGTAGAGCCCGGTATGGCACGGCGGCGCCGGCGTGCCGCCGGGGCTCTCCCAGGTGTTGAGCCCGATATGGTGATGATAGATCAGGCCAGATCCGCCCGGCATCGGGGCGCCGAGGAAGGCTGCGCTGTTGCCAATGCGGGCCTGCAGGTGAAAGCCCAGCACGCCCTGATAGAAGGCGAGCGCACGGCCCAGATCGGCCACGCGCAGGTGCACATGGCCGATCGCCGTTCCGGCAGGGGCGGCATAGGCCGCCTCGCTCATGCCGCCGCCGAGGCGAGCGCCTCGGCATGGTCGGCGACGAAGGCCTCCATCGTCGTCTCGCCCATGTCGACCAGCTTGGCGTTCTCTCCAGCCACGATGGTCACATCCTCGATCCCGATCGCGCCGAGGACGACGCGCATGTATTGCTGCGCGATCGCCCGGTGCGCGATGGGAGAGCCCGGCCCGTAGGCGCCGCCGGCCGCGAAGATCACCGTGGCCGTGGTGCCGGTCACCAGACCCTTGCCGTCGAAGCCAAGCGTCACCCCCTTGCGCACGACATGGTCGATCCACGCCTTCACGATCGCGGGGACGTTGTAGTTGTAGATCGGCGTGGCGATGACGATCTCGTCGGCCTCCAGCACCTCGGCGGCCAGCCGGTCCGACAGGGCGAGAGCGGCCTTCATCTCCGCGTCGTGCTGGTCCGGCGGGGTGAAATAGGCCCTGAGCCACGGGGCGGTCACGAATTCCAGCGGGGTCTCGGTCAGGTCGCGCCCAAGGATCTCGCCATCGGGATGGGTGGCTTTCCAGGTCTCGACGAATCGCCGGGTCATGTTGCGCGAGATCGAGGCGTCGCCGCGGGGGCTGGCTTCGACGACGAGGAGCTTGGGCATGGGGTCTCTCCGATGCGGGTTTGGGTCGGCGGCGAGAGTGGACCAATCATCCAAACGGCGGGAGCGATGAAATTGCGATGATCTCCATCTGTTGATACGATGGAGCATGATCGGCCGCCTGACCCTCGACCAGCTCCGCGTCCTCGTCGCCATCGAGGAGACGGGCAGCTTCTCGGCCACTGGCCGGCGCCTCGACCGCGCGCAATCCGTCATCAGCCAGACCGTCGCGACGCTGGAGGATGCGCAAGGGGTGACGCTCTTCGACCGCGCAGGTTACAGGCCCCGTCTCACCGAGGCAGGCCGCGTGCTGGTCTCGCAGGCGCGCGCGACGCTCGCGGCGGCGGCGCGGTTCGAGGCGATGGCGCAAGGCATGCGCGCGGGGCTCGAGGCGGAACTCGCGATCGCCATCGACCCCCTGATGCCGAGCGCGCCGCTGATCGAGGCGCTGCACGGCCTGCGCGCCGCCTTCCCAGACCTGCCGGTCGCCTTCTCGACCGAGCGCCTGGGCGGGGCCCTGGCGCAGCTTCGGTCGGACGGCGCGGCGCTGGCCCTCTGCCCGCTCCTGCCCGAGGTGCCGGACGACATCGTCGCGCACCCGATCCTCACGACCGCGATGCGCCCCGTCGCGGCGCCCGGTCACCCGCTGGCGCGCCTCGGCCGCCTGATCTCGCGCGACGACCTCGCGCCCCATGTCCAGCTCGTCCTTTCCGAAGAGGATCAGGCGGGCGGGCGCGACTACGGCGTAATCGGCGCGCGGCGCTGGCGCTTCGTCGACCTCGCGCGGCGCCTCGACTTCCTGCTGGCCGGCTTCGGCTGGTGCCGGATGCCGGGTCATGTCGTCGGGCCGCTTCTGGCCGAGAGGCGGCTCGTGGCGCTCGAGATCGAGCGCGACGATGCCCGCGGCCACGAGCTCATCCTCTACGCGGCGCACCGCGCGGACCGCGCGCTGGGGCCGGCCGGACGCTGGCTGATGGAGAGGCTGCGGGAAGACTTCTAAAGCGGGCCGCGTCGACGCCGCCCCGCGCGGCCGGTTAACTGCAACACCCCCCGGCCTCCAAGGCGCTCCGACGGTGCACGCCCGGTGCACACGTTGTGCCGGCCATTCTCTCCGCCCTTTCAACGCGTTAACCCTGAGTCTCATCCGTTGTCGCGTCACATCCGCCCGCCTTACTCGACGCCGTAGATCCGTGCGATGTCGTCGAGCATCAGCCGCGCCGCGAGAATGCCGCCCGGGGTGTTCCAGATCGCGTCGCTCACGGCGTGAACGCGGCCCGCCCGGACCGCCGACAGCGATTTCCAGAGCGGGTCGGAGAGCACGTCTTCTGCCAGCGCGTCGCCCTCGCCGTCGCCCTTGTCCCAGGTGAAGTGGAAGATGCGGTCGCCATCCATATCTGGGATGCTCTCCTTGCCGGTGCGGATCGCGAATGCGTCTACGTTCTAGTTCGCGGGCCTCGCAAAGCCCAGGTCGCGCAGAAGAACGCCCGGGAAGCTGTCGAGCTGGTAGATGCGGATCTGCCCCGGCAGGAAGCGGATGACCGAGACCTCTTCTCCGGTCGCCGTGCCGAGCCGCTCGCGCAGCGACTCGACCGCATCGGTGTAGGCGTCTATCGCGGCGACGCCGTTTTCCGTGCGGCCGAGCGCTTCCGCATAGAGACTGAAGTTGATCTTCCAGTCGCCGTGCAACTCCTCCGACATGACCGTCGGCGCGATGGCGGTCAGCTGAGGATAGGGGGCCTCGTCTTATCCACGCAGAAAGGCAGGTCTATCCGCTAAATCAGACAGGCAAAATCAATTCTCGACGGGCCCAAACAATCGATCCGCCAGCTCGGGAATACCCCTCAAGCCCTCAAATCGGCCTTTGTTGACAACCCGGATGGCGTCACGCTGCGCCTTATGGCCGTGCTGATCACCTTTCGCATGCTTGGCGATCTTGTTTCCCAGATACGGCAGTGGCTTCCCGGACGGTGCTCCGAACCACAAGAACGCGGCCAGTTCGAAGGTTTCGGGATCGAACAGGATCCAGACGACGCAACCCGACGGCTTGTCCGCCAACCGGGTGTTGACCGTCTGCCGGGCTGTCTTTGCACCGACGAAACTGGACTTCAACTGCACATGGCGCTCAATGCCGTTTGCTTCGAGCAGGATGTCGTAGCCGCTGCGGTCGGTGTGGCTGCGCAGGATGTCCATTTCGATGCCACGCTTCCACATTTCCCGGCACAACTCGCCGAGGAAGCCGTACTCGATGTACTGCTCCCTCAGGCTTGATGCATCGTTGTGGAAGGTGTCTGGCATGGGCTTTCCGGTTCGATCACGTGATCAGTCACGCTTTGTATGGCCGGACAGTCAAGTAAAAAGAGACTCATAGTCTGTAGATCAACTGTCTGCATCTGTGGCCCAGACTGGGAATGGATATTCGCAGGCGGGTTGGGCTCAATCTGAAGAAACACCGCAAGGCGGCCGGGCTCTCGCAGGAGGGGCTGGCGCTCGAATGCGGGTTGCACCGGACCTATGTCAGCGGCGTTGAACGCGGAGTACGTAATCCGACCGTCTTGGTTCTGGAGCAGTTGGCGGCACCACTTGGAATCCCCACTTGGCGATTGCTCGAAGAGGTTGACGGTGCCGGATGAAGACGCCCGATCGGGCCGTTTCGCCCATCTGAAGCGCACGCCAGCAGAGGAGTTGGCGGAGCGATTGCAGCGGGGCGAGTTCATCTCGGCCAGGGATATCGGGGGTCTCCTGAGAGCCGATCCACCTAACGGCTGGCCGGTCGAGCTGATTGACCACGCCGCCGGCCTGCTCGATGGGACCATCCGACAGGGCCGGGGCCGGCGTCCTGAAGGTGGCAAGACCATCATCGATGCACACATGAGCCTGG
Source organism: uncultured Paracoccaceae bacterium (assembly GCA_947503935.1). GTDB lineage: Bacteria > Pseudomonadota > Alphaproteobacteria > Rhodobacterales > Rhodobacteraceae > CANNFR01. The sequence continues at coordinate 20,759 of CANNFR010000013.1, read as the reverse complement.
TCTATTCGGCGTTGATGAGGTGGCTGAACGGAGATCGTGATCTGCCCGAAGAGGTCGGCGCGTTTGTCGAAGAGCATATGTCCGAATTCGATGAACGCCGTGCCCGTCACGAAATCGCCGCCGGCCTCACCTCGGTCTGGTTTTATGGCCACAAGGGCCATGCCAAGAAGATCGCCAACCGGATCTCCTCCCGAAAAACCGCGATTTGACGGGAATGACTGAAGCCGCCTCCGACCGGTAAATCTGCGGGCAGACAGATTTCGGAGAAACTCATGCCCCTTACCCAACTGATCGGAGATTTCAATCCGATCCTCCTAAAGGGCGCCCATCAGGTCCAAGTATCTAGCTTCGGTATCGTCACCGTCTTTGTCTTCGATTGGTGCCAGATGGCCTTGGGCCGAGCCATTGACCTAAAGTGGCAGTTTTCTTTCATTCCTGAGCCCGGCGACATCTTGGCCCAGGTGAAAGAAAGGCTGCGCACATGAAGGATCTCGCGCAATATCCTCGCCTCTCACTGGCGACGGTTGATCACCTTTCGCCTTACGCCAACAATCCACGAACGCATTCGAAAAAGCAGATCCAACAGATTGCCGACAGCATCAGTGCCTTCGGCTGGACCAACCCGCTTCTGATCGACGCCGACGGCGGCGTGATTGCCGGGCACGGCCGGCTTGAGGCGGCGAGGCTGCTCGGATTGACGGAAGTCCCGGTCCTGCGCCTCGATCACATGAGCGTGGCCGAGAAGCGGGCCTATGTCATTGCTGACAACAAATTGGCGGAGAATGCGGGCTGGGACGACGAGCTTCTGGCGATCGAACTTCAGGGCCTCCTGGATCTCGATCTCGATTTCAACATCGAACTGACCGGGTTTGAGATGGGCGAGATCGATGTGTTGCTGGCCGATGACAAACCGGCGACGCCGGAGACCGTGCCTCGCCCAGATACAGATAAGCCTGCTGTCAACCGCAACGGCGACCTCTGGCTGATCGGGCCGCACCGCCTGCTCTGCGGCGATGCGCTCGATCCGGCGTCTTGGGCTGCGCTGATGGGCAAAGACAAGGCTCAGATGATCTTCACAGATCCGCCTTACAATGTGCCGATCTCGGGCCATGTGTCCGGTCTCGGCAAGACGCAGCACCGCGAGTTCGCGATGGCATCCGGGGAGATGTCGCGGGCCGGTTTCACAGAATTCCTGCAGCGGTCGTTCCGCAACCTCGTCGACATCAGCGAGGACGGCGCGATCCACTTCATCTGCATGGATTGGAGGCACATGCGCGAGGTTCTGGATGCCGCGGATGGTCTCTACGCCGAGTTGAAGAACCTGTGCGTCTGGGCCAAGACAAATGCAGGTATGGGCTCCTTCTATCGCTCGCAGCACGAGCTCGTCTTTGCGTTCAAAAACGGCACTGGCAGACACATCAACAATTTCGGGCTTGGCGAGACCGGCCGTCATCGCTCGAATCTCTGGACCTATGCCGGCGCTAACACCTTTCGCGCCGGCCGCATGGATGATCTCGAGGCACATCCGACGGTGAAACCGGTGGATATGATTGTCGACGCGATCATGGACTGCTCGAAGCGCGGCGGCATTATTGCCGATGCCTTTGCCGGGTCCGGCTCGACGCTGCTTGCCGCAGCCAAGACCGGTCGTGTTGGTGTCGGCATCGAGATTGATCCGCACTACGCCGATCTGACCCTGCACCGCCTCGCGGAAGCCACAGGCGAGACCGTCATTCATGGCGACAGCTTCGAGAGCTTTGAGGCCGTCGCAAAAGAGCGCGGGGTGGCTGAATGACTGACCGGAACGACGACAGCTACGACGTCGGCTACGGAAAACCGCCGAAACACGCGCAGTTCAAACCAGGGCAGTCCGGCAATCCGAAGGGCCGGCCCAGGGGCGCTCGTGGCCTGAAGACCGATTTGAAGGCCGAGCTCAACCAGCGCGTCACGATCACCGAGAACGGCCGGCCGCGGAAACTGACCAAGCAACAGCTCATGGTCAAGCAACTGACGGCGAAGGCGGTCAAGGGCGAGATGAAGGCCATCAGTAAGTTGTCCGAGCTCGTGATCACGCTGCTGGGGCCGGACGATGAAATACCGGTGAGCAAAACAAAACTTGCGCCGGAAGACGAAGCTATCCTGCAGGGGTTTTTGGCCAGGAACGCGGAGAGTGGCGAACATGAATGATCGCCAAACCCTGTTCGACGCCGTCCTGCGCGAGGATTTCATCGCCTTCCTAGCTAAGGCGTTCGGTACGGCCTCGGGTGGCGACAGCTTTGTGCCCAACTGGCATCACGAAGCCATCGGACATCATTTGAAACGCGTGGCCGACGGCGCGGCAACGCGGCTCATCATTACGATGCCGCCGCGTTATCTGAAGTCGATCACGGTCTCCGTGGCCTGGGTCGCCTGGATGTTGGGCCGCGATCCCACGCTCAAATTCGTCTGTGTCAGCTATTCCGGTGAACTGGCACAAAAGCATGCCGGCGATTGCCGGGCGATCATGCAGACCGATTGGTACCGCCGCATCTTCCCGGGCACCCGCATCCGTCGCGGCGGCGGTGCGGAGATGGACTTCGGCACAACACGGGGCGGCGGGCGGCTATCGACCTCCGTCGGAGGTACGCTCACCGGCCGCGGCGGAGACATCATCGTCATCGACGATCCTATCAAGCCGGAAGAGGCGATGTCGGAAACCGCCCGCCGCCGGGTGATCAACTGGTATTCTAATACGCTGACCTCGCGCCTCAATGATAAGTCTAAAGGTGCGATCCTCCTGGTGATGCAGCGCCTGCACGAGGACGACTTGGCCGGACACCTACTCGCGGCCGGCGGATGGGAACATCTAAGCCTGCCGGCCATCGCCGAAGCCAATGAACGGGTTCCGCTCGGCGGCGGGCGTCTACATGAACGAATGGCAGGCGAGGTCCTCCACCCTGAACGCGAAAACACCACCCGACTTAACGAGTTGAAAGCAGTCATGGGCTCGGCCACGTATTCCGCCCAGTATCAGCAATCTCCGGTGCCGGCTGAGGGGCTCTATGTCAAAGCCGCGTGGTTCCGCCGCTATGATCGCTTCCCAGACAGAGCGCCTGGCGACATGATCGTACAGAGCTGGGATACGGCGTCAAAGGAAGGTGTGTTCAACGACTATTCTGTCTGCATCACAGCGCTGCTTCGCGGGCAGCAGGTATTCGTCCTCGATGCCTTCCGGCGCAAACTGCACTTCCCCGACCTACGTCGGCTTGCGATTGACCTGGCCCGGGACCGCAAGGCGGATGCGCTTCTGATCGAGGATGCGGCAAGCGGCGCCCAGCTGATCCAGGTCTTGCGCGAGGAACGGCCTGACGGCGTGCCCTCGCCGATCGCCCGCCAGCCAGAGGCCGACAAGGTCACGCGATTTTCGGCGCAGACACATCGTATCGAGGCCGGCGATCTGTTCCTGCCGAACGACGCCCCCTGGCTGGCAGACTTCGAACGCGAGCTGCTGGGCTTTCCCAGCCTGCGCCATGACGATCAGGTCGACGCGCTGACTCAACTCCTCGCCTGGCGGCGACCCCCCGCTAGCCGAATATCAATAGTACCGCCTGAGATCATCCCGCTCGAAGACTGAAAAGCCATGATCTCACGGATCAGTTCTGCGCCATCAGCGCCGCAGATACCGAGCCGTAATCATCTCCGCCGCATCGAGCTTCTGGCCAATCTGCTCCAGATGCCCTCGCACCGACGTTGCCGCGACCCGCACCTTTTCCGCGTCGATCGACGGCGACTATCCTTCCAGCGCCGCAAGGGCTGCATCTTCTAGATGCGCCGTCACCTCGCCAAAGAGCCGCTGAACCGTGTCTTTGGGACCGTTCTCCATACCGGCGACTGACGCTTCCTTTGGCCGCCAAGTCCAGTCGAAAGTCGCATGACGGAGGCTGCCGATCTCTCGATTCGCAATGTGCAATGGCCAACAGGAATCGGCCCAAACCGGATGAGGTGGATGGCTCCTGCTCCACCGGCATCGAACGTGCCAAAGTGCAGTTGTCATCGACTGCTAGGAGAGGAGCCATCCAATGACAGTAAAGACTGTGGGCCTGGATTTGGCCAAGGACGTTTTTCAAGTTCACTGCGTTTCAGCCACCGGGCGCAAGATCATCAACAAGAAGATCAAACGTGCGAAGCTGCTCGCGTTCTTCGAAGCATTGCCCCGTTGTGTGGTCGGCATGGAAGCCTGCGGATCAGCGCATCACTGGGGTCGTGAGCTGCGTAAGCTTGGTCATGATGTTCGGCTCATGCCAGCAGCCTACGTCAAAGCTTATGTGAAGCGCGGCAAAACGGACGCGGCGGATGCCGAGGCGATTTGTGAAGCGGTTCGTCGACCAACCATGCGGTTTGTTGAGATCAAGTCCGAGGACCAGCAGGCCGTACTTGCCATTCATCGTGCCCGGGATCTGGTCGTTCGACAGCGCACTCAGGTCGTGAATATGATCCGAAGCATACTCCGGGAGTTTGGACATATCTTGCCAACAGGAATCGAGGCTGTGTCCAAATTTGCCCGTGAGCACGGCACAGAAGACCAATTGGAAATGCCCGAGATCGCAGACGGCATTCTCGGCGTGATGTGCCATCAACTGAACGGCCTCAATGCTCGCATCGACGGGCTGACAAAGCTGATCGAACAGCACGCATACGAAAGCTACGGCTTTCTGCCGCTCGCATCGAACCTGCTGAGGCTGTTCTTGCCAGTCAGCGTCGTTCGAAAGCTCATCGCTGAAGAGTAAGCCGTGCAGATGAAGGACGCGGCCCTCACCGAGCTGGCCCGGCTCTGAAAGGCGGTTGACCGCGGTTGAAGTCCTGAAGAGCCAATCTGCCAGCCTGTAGGCTGGCAACTACGCTCAGTTTGCCAAACTACGGTGTGGCAAGAGCTCCGGACGGCCGCACGGGTGTCACCAGCCGGTGCCGTCCTCACCTGTTCCCGTCGATCCACTTCGACATCAGCCCTCTGTCGCGGAAACATTCGTCGGGGACGGCGCGCCGTTTGATCCGGGCGAGTTTCTCTGCGAAGGCCACCTGCCTGGAGGTGGGCAGCCGGTCCATGTCCGATACTGTGTCAATCGGCATCCAATCGTGACCCCCTATCGGCGTCCAATATTGACCCCCTGGAGGTGAGCTGGCCCGGCGCTGCGTAGTCTCCATATAACGCAGCGGCGGCGGGCCAGCGGGGTTGCCGTTCGCGCTATGCTCTGTTTTTGAAGCGCCAGCTTTCGTTGCCGGTCTCGACGATTTCGCAATGGTGGGTGAGGCGGTCGAGGAGTGCGGTGGTCATCTTTGCGTCGCCGAAGACGGTCGGCCATTCGCCAAAGGCGAGGTTGGTTGTGACGATGATAGAAGTTCGTTCGTAGAGTTTGCTGATCAGGTGGAACAGGAGCTGGCCGCCGGTCTGGGCGAACGGGAGGTAACCAAGTTCGTCCAGGATCAGGAAGTCGAGGCGGGAGATCAGATCGGCGGTTCTACCCTGGCGCTCGGCGCGCGCTTCTGCGTCGAGCTTGTTGACGAGATCGACGACATTGAAGAACCGCCCGCGGCGGCCGTTCCGGATACAGGCGCGCGTGATGCTGACCGCGAGATGGGTCTTGCCGGTCCCCGTGCCGCCGATCAGCACGAGGTTGCGTTGATGATCCAGGAAGTCGCCGGTGGCGAGGTCGCGGATCAGGGTCTCGTTGACCTCGGCCGCTTCGAAGTCGAACTCGTCGACCTCCTTGGCCAGCGGCAGTTTGGCGATGGTCATCTGGTATTTGATCGAGCGCGCCTGCTTCTCACGGATCTCGGCGGTCAGCAAATCGCCGATGATCTGCTGCGGCTCGTGCTGTCGTTTGACCGCCGTGGTGATGATCTCGTCGTAGGCCGTCCTCATGCCGTAGAGCTTCAGCTGACCCATGGCGTCCAGCACCTGTGATCTTTCCATTCGTTGTTCTCCTCAGGCTGTCATAACGATCGCAATTGGCCGCAGGCTCGCGGCCCAGCTTCAGCGCCTCCGGCGTCGCGATCGTCAGGGGTGGCGGCGGTTCGCGGTGACGCGCTAGGATGTTCAGCACGACGCCGGCGGAGTGAACGTTGTGAGACAGTGCCTCCGCACAGGCGGCTTCGACTGCATCCAGACCGTCGGTGAGCACGGCGCCGAGGATATCGACCACCTGGCGGTCGCCACCGGGCTGCCGTTCGAGCTTGCGCTGAACACGGCGCAGGGCTGGAGGCAGGTCCCACTCCTTGAACGGTGCCCCGTTGCGCAGGGCACCAGGTTTGCGCGCCAGAACCGGGATGTAGTGGAGCGGGTCGTATATCGTCTTGCCGCGGCCAAAGGCGCGATCATGGCGTCCCACGATCCGTCCATCTTGCCAGCATTCCAGACGGTCGGCATAGGCGCGGATCTCGACGGGCCGGGCAACCGAGCGGGCGTCGACCGAGTAACGGTTCTTGTCGAACCGCACGAGACAGGTTTTGGACACCGACGCGGGGACGGCATGGAATCCATCGAACGGGCCGACATAAGGCACCAGGTTCGGACGCTCCTCTTCGAATACCTCCCAGATCGTCTTGTCCGGGACGTCGGGATGTTTGTTCGCCTTGGCATAGGCGATGCATCGGTCCTCGAGCCAGGCATTCAGTTCGGCATACGATCTGAACTTCGGCCGCGGCACGAAGAACCGCCGCCGGATCACGCTCACCTTGTTCTCGACCTGACCCTTCTCCCAGCCGGAGGCCGGGGTACAGGCAACCGGATCGACCAGATAATGCCCGCACATCTGCTGGAACCGGCGATTGTAGGCGCGATCCTTGCCAACGAAGATCGTGTCCACCGCCGTCTTCATGTTATCATAGATGCCCCGGGCACAGGCCCCGCCGAAGAACGCGAAGGCCCTGTCGTGCGCGTCGAATACCATCTCTTGGGTCTCACGGGGATAGGCCCGCACGAACGGCATCCGGCTGTGGCAGAGACGGACATGGGCGACCTTGACCGTCGTGGTCACGCCGTCGAGGATCACGATCTCATGGCTCCAGTCGAACTGGTGGGCCTCGCCCGGATCGAAGCTCAACGGGACATAGGCGCTGGTCGACGCCTCCTGTGCCGCCTTCGACCAACTGGCCGCATATCGGCGCACGGCATCATAGCTGCCGTCATAGCCGCGGTTGCGCAGCTCCTCGTAGACCCGGATCAGTGTCAGGCGTTCCCGCTTCGGCCGTCGGGCATTCTCGGCCAGCATGTCGTCCAGTTCGGGCCGCCAGGGATCGATCTTCGGACGCGGCTGCGTCGTGCGGTCATAGGTGAGCTCGGTCGCAACAGTTCTGATGACTTTCCGCACCGTGTTCCGCGACAACCGCAACTCGCGGCAGATCTGCTTGATCGACTTGCCCTCGGCAAAATGAGTTCGCCTGATCTTCGCGATCGTCTCCACAACCAACATCCCCTGACTGCTCCCTCATGCTTTTGAGGAAGCTTCTGATCAGAATTATCAGGGGGGTCACTTTTGGACGCCGATCACCCCAAGATGGGGGTCAGTTTTGCATGCCGTTCCACACCCTTGACCAACGTCTCAGCCACAATCCGCGCCTTCAGCGCATCCGGCCACCGCCGGTGACCCCGAGGTCCAACAATCGCATCAATGTCCGTGAGAAACTCCGTTGAGCGCTCCATGGAGAAAACCCCTGCAAAACTACACCACGCATGGGCTCGCAGATCAGAAGCTCACAAGGAAGGTGGGGTCAGTGCACCGGTTACGACCATTGACAGTCCCGGTGTGGAACGTCACGAACCTTTGACTCTTGTGGTAGTCAAAACTTACGAAACAAAGAATTCAAGTCATTCAATCCCGACCCAAACCTCAAGCATTTCTGTCCCAACACACAGAGACCCCATCCGTTGAATCAGCGGCGAAGGTGTCGAAAGAGCCCATATTGCAAATGTTCTGCTACAGCGCCAAAGTCGGCTTAGGAAATGATTTGGGATAGACTCATGCACATTCTAATAACTGGCACTTCTCGCGGAATTGGGGCTGAATTAGCTCGTCAATACCAAGCGCTTGGCTATCGGGTTACCGGCACGACACGGCAGGATATGAATGTGACTGACGAAAGGTCGGTGAAGAGCTTTGCGGATAACCTGTCGGGTGAACCCATAGATTTGCTTGTGTGCAATGCAGGCGTTTATCTGGATAAAGAAGAAGGCTATCGAAATGGCTACCCTGTCAAGCAATGGACCGATAGCTTCGCAACAAATGTCATGGGAGTGTTTTTGACTGTTCAGGCATTTTTGCCAAATGTTGAAGCGGCTGATGGAAAGATCGCTATCATCTCATCGCAGATGGGTTCATCGACAAAAGCGAAAGGTAACGCTTTGGTTTACCGAGCTTCCAAGGCGGCAGTCGCAAACCTAGGATTTAACCTAGCGACTGCCTTAGACCCTGTTCCTGTTGGCGTTTACCATCCCGGATGGGTTAGCACCGACATGGGTGGTCCGAATGCCACCGTTACCCCAGAAGATTCTGCCAGTGGGCTAATGAAGCGCTTTGAATACCTATCACATGAAAACACCGGACGCTTCGAGACATGGGACGGAAACCTAATACCTGTTTGATTTGCGAATGCAGATGGCGACTTTAGTGGATCATCAAGACTTGTCTTAAAGTCGCCGTTTGTATTCCGAACATCAACGGTAGCTTCTCTAATCGGGCGTTTGGGTCAAGTTCATTTCATCATTTCGTTTCCGTCTTTGGGATCTGGTCTCTCATCCGGGTCAAGCTTCTCTTCGCAGTCATTGTTGGTCCGGTTCGGTTGGACCGCTGCATGCATGTGTCGGATCGGTCGCGGAGCACCCAGCTTAGTCTCGCGCTTTGAATGGCGCAGCAGCCGTTTTCGGCGTCATCCGCTGACCTCGTCCGGTGAGGGACGTTCCCGTCGTTGATTGTTGGAGGTTTAGTTCATGCGGCACCCTCCAACGGTCTTTGACGGAACTCGGTGTTGTCGGCCCACATGCGGTGCATGATGACAGCAAGCTTGCGGGCAACGGCGACAACGGCTCTGCGGCGGCCTTTCCGGCGCATCAGCCAAAGGCCCCAACTCTTGATCTCAGAGCTGGCGACGGATCGCATCATCATCGCGTTCGCCGCTGCGTAGAGCGCGGACCGAACATCGGCATCGCCTGCCTTTGAGATGCGGCCAGGGTTGTCCATCTCCCCTGACTGATAGCGCCTCGGCGTTAGGCCGAAGTGGGCGGCGACTGTTCTTGAACTGGTGAAGCGTCTGGGCTCATCCACTGCCGCCTTGAAGGTAAGGGCCGCGATCGGCCCAACGCCGGGGATCGCCATGAAGCGTAGGCAAGTCTCATCATGGCTGGCAATCCGCTTCACGCGCCGATCCAGTTCCCGGTAGGTAGCGAAGAGCACCGCGCGAGCATCCAATAGCGGTAGCAACGCATGGGACAGGTCTGCATCTGCTTCGATGATTGGACGCACCTTCTCATCAAAGGATGCCTGATCGACACGCGATGGCAGGCGCAGCCCGAAAATCCGGAACAGCCCACGTATCTCGTTCGCCAGATCAATGCACTTGCGTTGCACAGCCTTGCGGCTGCTGAGCAACGCACGAGCTGCATGAGACTCCCGGCTCTTCATATGGACAGGATTGAACCAGCCAGACCGAAGCACATTGGCGATCCCCTTTGCATCTGTCTTGTCGGTCTTGTTGCGCATTGCCGAAAGCGCCGCATTCACTTGCCGCGCCTCCATGCAGACCACGTTGAAGCCTGCCGCCCGCAATCCGAAGAACAGGTGCTGGCTCATCGCGCCGGCTTCGAACCCAATCCGAAGGTCACTCGAAGGCAGGCCTGCAAGACAGTCGCTGATGTCGTCGATCTCGCACGCAACCGAGTGTTCAAAAACCGTCCGGCCATCTGCATCAATCACGCAAATAGCAACAGACCGCAGCGACACATCCAAACCAACAAAGTAATCCATCTCGTTCTCCTCAGATTGCAGCAACTGCTGCAACTCTATCGAGAACCCAACCCATCCATCAGGCCAGCCCGATTACCCATGCTTTGTCCTGCAAAGCTGACCGAACCGCATGACACAATGAAAGCCTGTTTTGCCAGGGACTAATGGCTGCACAATCATGGTAAGTTCGTGCGGCAGAGCCATTGAGATCGGGCTGACAATCGGATGGGGGTATGCATTGCCGAACTTACTTCCTGAAGACAATGGGCAGGTCAAAACAGCTATCTTTGGGTCCTTAAGATGGGTAAGTTCTGATGATCAAGTCATCGCTTTAAGCCCATCGTATTTAGGGCTTTTCTGAGGTGTGGAGTGGTCTCCTCTGCGGCATTGAGGGACATTAAAGATACGTTAGCGATTCCTGCATATATATGTTCGGTTCTTTCTACAATGTCAGCTTGGTATTGATCATGGATAATCCAGTCATCAAATTCTGTATTGTGTAACGCAAAGGTGTTGGCAAGAAGTATGCTTCTCGCTTCGTCCACACTTATACGATTCACAAACCCAACGTTCCTTTGGCCCAAGTTCGGAAAAATAATGCCCAAGAGACTGCTGGAGAGGGAAAACCTCTGTTTGAGAACTCCCTCTAGCTGTAGCAGCGGTATAGAGGTTTTGCCTTTGCTTTCACCTTTCCAGTACACTTCTGCATCGGCGTTTGCAAATTCAGGGGGGATGAACTGAGTGAGTTGGGCGCCGAATTTTTGCAAGGTTCCAGGTAGGACGCGGAATTTCGACGGGTGACTGTCGACAGTTAGTTGTTCGGCACCGCGACAAAGATAGACTTTGTCGCAAGCTAATGGTTTGCAACCCAAGTTTATTACAGCATCTAGGAAGCAAGTAGTTTTTCCGGCTCGCTTCTGACCTACAAAAAGAATTGTGCCTAGCTCGGTTTCCACTGCTGAGGCATGCACCAAGAACCGACCATCGACCGCGCAGTGTGAAGCTATGATTTGTTGAAGAGCGTGATAGATTACCTTAGTGGCCGCTTGGAAACCGGAGCCAGAAAACCTGAATTCATAACTGTCCTGAGCGAACAATATTTCAACCCCACTATCGAATTCTCTCACAACTCGCTGCCCGGACTTTGGTGGGGCTTCGTGAAGCCAAATATTATTGCGTGGGTTGGTGGGGCACCGCACCAGTGCAAACTTGGAACCATAGGCTGTATCATTCGTGCGAATAGAGGGACTCACTTTGAGTTTAGTCAGCATAATCGATATTCGACGGGTTGGAGGTGCTGATTTGTTGCTCAAAGTATAAGGGTACAGGGCATCAATTTGACGCTTCAATATCGATGGGCAATTTGATTTCAGGGCAATCATAATTCCCGCTACACATATATTTGTGGTTAGATCTGACATTCTTAGTCCTACAATACTGGCCGCCTAAGGCTTTAGCTTGGCTTGCTTTAAAGCTGACGCAAACCGCTCTTCGCTAGTTTGCCCGGTTTCTAGTAGAGTGTTCTCTGAGTACGTTGAGAGAGTGCTCTTAAGGCCTTGTCGGAAATCTGTTTCAAATTCGCCAGTTTGGAAAACAGATTTGAACCTGCTATTCGAAAGCACTAGGCTATTCGTTCGAAATGGGAAAAACTCACGCGCAGCAACACCAGCAGCCGTGTTGTCTACATCACGGATTGAAGACTTCGTGGGTCCATACACAGATAGGCAGGTATGCACGAACTCCCTTAGTGACATTGCCCGAGGAGAAGAGAAATTGACCACGTTTCCTAAGAAATGGCTGTCTGTAGCTCCAATTGCAATCAATGCATTTGCAAAGTCGTTCACATGCACGAAATTTGCATAAGCAGGTTCCTGAGGGACAAGAATAGGTAAATCTTTAGCTGCATGTCGCCAGATGAACTGTTCGCGATCAGCGCTATTGCCCGGACCGTAAATGTAGGGAGCCCTTACAACTACTAGCTCGCACTTTCCGTTCTGGACAGACAGCAATCTACTCTCGAGTTTTGCCTTGTTTCGTCCGTATTTCCCCCAGTGAGCCGCGCCAAAGGCTACTGATTCCTCGTCGAAAATAGGCCGAGATGTATCCGAGTAAACGGCTCCGCTACTAATGTGAAGCCACTTACGAGAAATGTCTTGAAGCTCCAAGAATAGTTCGGCGTCTTGTTCGGACATTGCGCATGTATCAATCGTAAAGTCGAATGTTCTACCTCCAATCTTATCTAGGATCCTTCGGATGTCGGCTCGGTTTGCTTGGATCACTTCTCCTGGGAAGCAGTTTGGTTTCTTGCGGCAAACACATACCGTTTCTGAAGAAAGCTTCTCGAGCTTAGATGCCAACGCGCTCCCAACAAAACCAGTTCCACCTATCACCAGGACCTTCATGCGAGTGTTTCTCCTAAGATCGCGCAGTCTGTGACTCGGGCTGCATTTGCCATCATTGTTAGACTGCCATTCAGGTCGCCCGAAGTAGGGAACGAGGCAGAATCAACTACGAATATGTTCTTTGAACCCCAGATGCGGCATTGAGGGTCAGTTACAGATGCCTTGGCGTTGTGGCCCATAATTGCGCCACCGTGGAGGTGAGCACTCAAACCGAACCCCTTCGTCGGGCGAAAGCAAAACAAGAGCTGTCCGCCAGGACATGCTTCAGCAATAGACCTGAACGTTGCCCTAGCATATTCGATTAGTTTGATATCGTCAGGATGATCTTGGTAGTCGACAATAAGATCTGGTACTGTGCCCTTGTTACGTCTTTGCTTACTGATGCGCTTCCCTGCCCAATTGACAGACTCTCCTTTAAAGCTCAGCTTCAATACAAAGTACTGATCGAATTGATCTTGAGGCACGGGTGGTTCCGTTGAAAACTCTCCGTGGTAACTAAGATACTTGTCGAAACCATCAACCATAGCGGCATCGTAGATGGCAACCTTACCCATGGCGTTGGTGGCTGGCTGCTTAAGTGTTACCGCCAAATGTCCGAAGCGGGCCAATGGGTCACGAGTTTTCGCTCGAGGTATTCTGGTAACAATGTATCCTATGAGTTCCGTTGAAGTGTTGAAGAACCGCCCTATGGGGAGATTTCGTGTTAAGGCTTCGGAAGCGAATAGTATGCGCACTGTTTCCATAGCGCCGCACCCGAGAAATAGATTTTTCCCCTGCAGAGAGACCCGAGCAGACTCTGCGTCGACAACACTTCTTACATTCAGTTGTACTTCATTCAGGTTCTGCTCGACTGCCTCAACTACTCCTCCGGTAAGAAGTGTTACATTCGCATTTGCTTCTGCAGCGTCTAACAAATACTGTCTGAAACCTTTCTTCAAATTCTCTGCGGCGGATCCTTGAACGGCCTCAGCAGTAATAGGGTCGATCGGATGTGTGTCCCACAATCGCCCACCAAGACACGTGGGTACAACATAGCACAAGTGACCAGAGCTTGACAGGTTTGCCGCTACCGTGGTTTCGAAGTCAGAAAGACGTGGTCGCACTGTAAGATTGCTTTGGGAGACTGTGTTACCGGTTTGAGGAAGTGCAGTGTCAGCTGCTCCATACGGTAGCAGCGCTTTTTCAATTAGTTCGTAATATGGTAGCAGAGCCTGGTGACTTATGGGCCAGTCCGCGAGCTCGGCAGAACCTGGGCACACTGTCAGCGAGGCTTTTGAGAAACTTGCCGAATTGAAGCGTCCCAACTGTCCATACCAGACATTGAACCCCCCTCCCACGGCATCAGCATCCCACCAGGGATCGATCTTTTGGCATCCGCTCTTTGTTCTCAAGTAAGTGTTTAACCGGTGCGCTACTCTGTCGCCAACCTTTGCATAAGGATGGTCCAAGTCACCTTTCTCGATCACGAGAATGCGCAATGACTTTCCAGTTGTTGTCAGCAGCCGCCACAGAGAAGTCGCGCTGGAGATCCCGCTCCCGGCAATAACAACGTCCCATACAGAAGCACCGAGTTTCTGAAAAACGGCACTGTTCCCCCTAACTATTGGCACGCTTTTTCTATAGCTCCTTCATTATTGATATTAGACTATCAATCTCATGAGATAAGCCGATTGTGACGCGGACAAAGTTTGGTAAGCCATAGTGCTGGCAAGCGCGAACGACTAGTTTGCTCTGCTTAAGGTGCTCTTCGACCAACGCGGCATCCACTCCCGTGCATCTAACTAGGACGTAGTTTCCACCAGACTTCATTAGTGTGAACTTGTCCGGATCGAGCGCAGAAGCCAGCCGATCTGTTTGTTTCCTGATTGTTGATCTGAGATGTGAATAATACTCAACGTTGTCAAGTGCTCGAACTGCTCGCCGCTGGGAAGCAGCATGGATTCCAAACAGTGGCTCCCACTTCCTAAGACTTTCTATTAGTGCTGGGCTACCGATCCCGTATCCAATCCGCTCGCCAGCCAACGCGAATAGTTTTGAAAACGTTCGCGTAATAATTAGATTTGGGAACTCTAAGACGAGCTCCGCGAACTCTTCGCTACTCGGTTTCTCTACAAATCCCCAGTAAGCTTCATCCAAGAGAACTAGCGCTTGAGGATGGTCCTCTAGGAGCTTGCGAACTAGCTTCTTGGATGCGATAGCGCCGGTCGGCATATGTGGAGTATTTAGAACAATCAGTTGGGGCCGAGTTCTTGTCGAAATCAGGCCTCCTTCGTCGAAAGTAAACCTGTCAGTTTCTTCATCCAGAGCAAAAAACTCAACTCGGGCTCCGCACAAGTTAACTAAGGTTGGGTAGTATGCCCAACTATGGGAAGCAATACGCACCAGATCGCCGCTCTTAATCGAACAATGAAAAATTTGTTGGATCAATGCTGCAGAGCCGTGATTGATCGTGAGGTGCTCCTGACTTATTCCTAGAAATGCTTCTAGTCGTTCGCTGAGGACACGGTTCCGGTGGTACGGGTATTCAAATACACTGTGATCGTCTCCTGTCTTACAATCTAGAGTAAGACAGTCAGGAGCCGGTCCATAGCGGTTTTCGTTCATATGCAAGCGCACCATATTTCGCTCAGGCTCGGTTGGGAGGCTATATGCAGGCGTTTCTAAGACCCAATCATTTACTCTTGGGCCCGTTGCAGGGAGTTGAAGTTCAGACATTGACACCACCTCTGGTAACTAATTGATTTATTTCACTTAATGAAGTTAGGCGCGGCAGGGTCTCTGGATACTTGATCCACAAGCTGCCATCCTTAAGGGGGTTTAATGGCTTGTCAGGAAGGTCGGGCTCGATATCGAGAGCGAGAGAACAATAAATTAGGGGAAGGTTTAGCCCTAAAGCCGCAAGAAAATCAATTGAGGTATAGAATCTACTAGCTTGAATTTCCGTTACGCGTGGGTCAGAGTATTCGTGGGAGCAAGTGAAATCGACAGAAATAATGCCATGGGGCATCCGATCTAGCGACGTGATAGCTTCAATCGCAATTTCGTCCATCGCAGGATCTGATACCGTATACTGGGCACCAGTTACACCGCTGACACCTGACGGTGAAAGGCAGGAATGCTCCCAATAGAGCCGCCGTCTACCTTGTGCAACGATCAATTCACCTTCCCACCAAACAGCGGACCACGTCGCTGTTTTCCCGTTCAATACTTCTGATGCAGTGTAGTTTCCCCAACCGGCGCTGCTGTCGACCCAGGCACGAGCGAATTCAAAGTGGGAGGTGGGAAGCGATCCGTTTCCTCCAGAACCGTGCGTGGCACGAAGCCAGATACTTCCGAATTCATCTAGCGAGCTCTGAATGTCGCTATCAGAATTAACTTGGAAAGTAGCCGGGACCGGAATGTCGTATCGAAGCAATTCTTGGTATGTTTCCCACTTATCTTCAAAGAGCCGTACGCTAGCTTTAGAAGGCAAAAATACAGCGCATTCTAGTTCGTCCCGGTGCTCCGATACCATGAGGAGTTCTTCATTCGTTTTTGATGCATAGATCAGGTCGATCCTCTCTTGAAGAACAATCTTCTGAATTTCCTTGAGGTATTCATCAATGTCTTTCGGTGGAATGAAGTAGCACCTTTCCACACATGCATTTAGTAATGAAAACTGATTTCGCTCGACACCTATCAGTTCGAAGGTGTGAACGTGCTCAGCTAGCGATTTGCAGAACGTAATTCCAGGTGCTCGTCCAGCATTCAAAATAAGGATCTTTTTCCTTTTCATCTTGTCTCCAACTCAGCAAGGCAACCTAGAGCTCGAATGCTTCCAATTTGATTGGGGTATCGGTGATGGAAGTGACCAGAAAACCAACCTGAAAATTCTTCAGGAATGGGCTCGGCAACACCGCAGTTCACAGGAGTGTTGATCTCAGCGTCAGACCAGCTCTTTATCTCTTCTTTGTTGGCGCCCAGAAAGCTCAGAAGGTCAGAAAAGTGTGGACGAGGACTCTTAACAAAATCCTCGAACTTGTACACTCTGAGCCTATCAGCGCCAAAATCACGGTGCCAGTTTTTAACCGTGCGCAAGTAGTCATTTCTGATCCAGACCTTCTGCCGCGAAGCCTGATTAATGTACCAACCGCATGTTGGGTTGTCATTCGATCTAAGCAATTTTCGTCTTCGCTTCCGTATGTCACTCCAGGTTCGGTCTAAAGGATCTCGAATAACGAAAAAAACTTTGGCATGGGGACAAGTTTTAGCGACATCGTTGATGACTTCGGTTGGTAACCTGGCGTAGGCCGGAGTAATTTCCCCGACTATCGGCCGACTCCAATCAAACTGGCTATAGTACCACTGTACCGACTTGCTAGAATTTCGGTCCCAGTAGTGACATTCCTTGCCGATAATTCCCTGACCAGAATCGGATTTTAGGAACCCTATTTTAGGATGACGGGAAAGCCATCTCCAGATCCAAGTCGTTCCTGCACCGTGTGCACCTATGCCCAAGAAATCAACTTTTCTCATATGACTCCGCCGCAATCGAATTTTTCGTTGTTAGAAGAAGTGCAAGACCAACGGCGAGAACGACCATTCCCCAGATCATGAATAGATCAGCGCTTGTTCTGGATGGAAAGAAACTTGGCGCAGAGTAGATAGCGATCCCGAGGATGCTGGTCATGAAACGTATGTTCGCACGAACGCGTCCAATGCTCCTTTCGCTACAGTTGACCAACAGCTGGCTGTCAGCTGCTATCTTACTAACGGAGAATAGTAGTCCCATCAGTCCAAATGTGAGGGCAGCAGCGAGCGAAGTTCCGGACAATGCCATAACCATCGAGCAGGCGCCTAGCGCAGCTAGCCCGACGTATTCCATCCGAACTTGATGGTGGCGAAACATTATGAAACTAGCGACGAAGGCCGCCAATACACCTCCGATTGACCACATCGCGTCTATTAAGCCATAGGTAGCGCTACCTTCCTCAAGTTGGATCTTAACAAACCCTGGGAGTAGTGCGTTGCCAAGTTGTCCTACCGAAAAAGCAAAAGAAGTCGCTAATGCTAGCGGGATCAGCGTGGGAGTAGTTCGCATGTAACGGATCCCGCTGACTAAGCTTTCGATTACACCTGCGGCGTTGCTTTTTCGAGCTAGTACCGGTTTGTTCACTTCAATATTCGCTATGCAAATCATAACCGCGATCGATAGTGTGCTCGCGATAAGGAATGCACCGGGAATACCAAAAGCGTGTATAAGAAACCCACCGGCCCCGGCGCCAGCGACCATGAATCCTTGGCGCACGCCATTGGCTATCACTGCTGCCCTTCTTAGCCCATCCTTTGCATTGAGCTGCTGAAGAAGGCCATCGAGCGCCCCAATGGATACCAATCCTCCGAGTCGAGCGAAGAACGCGATAATAAGTAGGATTAGGAATGTGAGTGGAATGTTCTTCGACCAAAGTATAAGAGGGACAAGGAAAGCTAAAGCGGTCAAACCTTGGCCAATGACAATGCTCACTTTTCTGTCGAGCTTGTCCGACACAACACCGAAGAAAGGCCCTAAGAGGACGTTCATGGAGTGATTGAGAAGAAACACTTGCCCTGTTGCGGCAACTGTTCCGCCCACCTCAAGCCCACTCCAGGCTAGGATCACTATGATCAATCCCCGTTGAATGCTTGTGCAGATGAGTGCAAACATAAACAACACTGTTTTTCCTCTCCTCAATCGGGAACCGATCTGGTCGAAACGATTGAATCATTAAGGGGTAGTACACGCCTCGAAAATCTCGGGGATACTGGGGCCACTCCTGTCGGACAATCGGCGCCTGTGCTGGAACTCAAGAACAGTTTGTTTGTCGTGAAACTCTTCTTGTTCAAATTCAACTTCAGTAAGCTTGATTGCCTCTTCAATATTAAAGCCGAAACTTGTAGCTGCAGCGAGATACTCATGAGTCGCTAAGAAGACTTGATCAACCAATTCGCACCAGTCTTTGAACAGGCTCATCTTGGCGCTTTGCGTCCTAGCTTCAGTAAAGAGGAAGGACATCACAGCTTGCCCCAAGTTCGAATCTTTCTCCGGCAAAGATTTAATGTTCTGCATCAACCATTTCGGCTTGCTATTTGTATTTCCCGAAATATGACACAGGGCAGAAATTTGCTGGGCAAGATATATTCGCGCATTGTAAAGGGCAGTGTCCACATCTTTACTGGCGTAGGCTCCTGCGATATCTTTGAACTCGGGATAGCCGCCGATCTTGTTTCGGTATTGAAGGAAGCAGAAGGCCTCACGGTGACGGCTTTCGATGATTGTTTTTAGCCTAGCGCTGCCAGCGAGACACTTTCCAATCAACAGTTTGTGGATTGCGTCCGAGTCTGAAGTGTTCAATTTGGGACGATAGATTTTCGTGTTCATCGCCGCCCTTTCGGCGAGTGAGATCATCCTGTCAAACAGCGCGTGGATTTCGGGTACAGTATAGAACTCCACATCTAGGCCGAAATTGCCTTCGGGTAAGTAGTCATAGAACTGGCGGACTAGTCCTTTTTCACTTCCCACGTAATTGTGCTTACCAATTTCTTCTACAGGTGAGAGGTATTCCGTAATGACGTACACATCAATATCGGAGTGGCTATTTCCTATGCCTTCTAGCAGCGTTCCGGACACTACAATGATATCGCTTTCCTTGGCATGGGAATCTTTGATTAGACCATCTCTTGAAACAATGAGGTCTCCATTGTGGAACACCAAGCGATCATCAGTCATGACTCTACTCTGAATAGCTTTATGAAGATACTATCTGCCCTTAATTGTTTCTATCTTAAGTTGTGGTGTGGGTCAAGATCACAATCTGTACGTTTGGGCACCTCGTAATTGGTGCGGATCACAGACGCCGATGGGGGCGACGACGAATGAGGTATGCCGCAACTGAGAAGCTGGAGATCATCCAGCTGGTTGAGCGGTCGCATCTGCCGACCAAACGCACCCTGGATAAACTGTAAGCGGTGTGGAGTAGCCCCCTGAAAGTGGTCCACCAACTGGGATAGATTGTCCCGCAAATTGGAGGATCCGCGATGGCTGGGAAAAGAGAGAAGCCCGAAGAGATTGTATCGAAGCTTCGGCAGGTTGAGGTACTACTGGGACAAGGAATGACGGTTGCCGAGGCGGTGCGCCAGATCGGCGTGACGCAGCAGACGTTCTACCGGTGGCGCAAGCTCTATGGTGGGATGGGCAGGTCTCAGCTCGCACGGCTGAAGGAACTGGAGAAAGAGAACCAGCGGCTGCGGCGGGCTGTGTCTGATCTCACCCTGGACAAGCTGATCCTGACCGAGGCAGCAAAGGGAAACTTCTAAGCCCTTCGCGTCGCCGTAATTGCATCGAACATGTGCGGCAGGAACTGGGCGTGTCCGAACGCCGCGCCTGCCGCACGTTGGGCCAGCATCGATCCACGCAGCGCAAGGTGCCCCAGGGTCGGGCCGATGAAGAGCGTCTGACCGACGACATCATCGAGTTGGCTGACCAATACGGGCGCTATGGCTACCGCATGGTCACCGGCCTGCTGAACAACGCGGGCTGGCATGTAAACCACAAGCGGGTTGAGCGTATCTGGCGACGCGAAGGGCTGAAAGCCCCACAGAAACAGAAGAAGAGAGGACGGCTCTGGCTGAACGACGGGTCGTGTGTGCGTCTGCGGCCGGAACGCCCCAATCACGTCTGGTCCTACGACTTCGTCCAGGATCGGACCGCTGACGGGCGGGTCTATCGCACACTGAACATCATCGACGAATACACTCGGGAGGCGCTGATGATCCGCGTCGATCGCAGGCTCAACTCAACCGATGTTTTGGATGCGCTGACGGACCTGTTCATCCTGCGCGGTCCGCCGGGTTACATAAGGTCCGACAATGGCCCGGAATTTATCGCTCAGAAAGTGCGAGACTGGATCGCTGCTGTCGGGGCGAAGACCGCCTACATCGAACCAGGCAGCCCGTGGGAAAATGGGTACTGTGAAAGCTTCAACGCCCGGTTCCGCGATGAGCTGCTCAATGGCGAGTTGTTCTACACCTTGAAAGAGGCGCAAATCCTGATCGAGCAATGGCGCATCCACTACAACACCGTCAGGCCGCGCAGCGCATTGGGCTACCGCCCGCCAGCCCCAGAAAGCAGCGTTCCAATGGACCAGAGGCCCACGATGCACTAACAATCAAACCGGACCACCCGATGGGGGCAGACCAGGACCTCGGATGCGGCGCAGCATACTCTCCATTGGGCCCTCGTCGGGCTGCACTCACGGCCGAGGCTGTGTGGAAACTACAGCCCGCGTGAGGGTCTAAGGCTGTTTAGCGGATCTTCGGGGCACCGGCGGGATTTTCCACTTCTGGCGTTCTGGATTGGTTCTCAGCG
>CANNFR010000012.1 GCA_947503935.1 uncultured Paracoccaceae bacterium | reverse complement strand
TGCCCGCCTCCAATTATTGGAGACGACTATACACCAGGCCCGAGTTTCCACACAGCCTCGGCCCATACCGGACCTTGGACCTACAGCTTAGATGCTGAGGTGCGGCCCGTCAGAGCCGCCATTCGCTGCATAAGCAAAGTTAAGCGCTGCTCGACTCACATTCTGCGAAATAGTGCTAGGTGAGCCTATCCGAAGCTCATCGAAAGTTTGCAGGTATTTATTCAGGTTGAGAGGTTCCGGACGAAAGCAATACATTTTGAGGAGTCGTTATGACGACACTTGTTGCATGGGTTCATACAAGAACAGAAAGCCTTCCTGCCTCAACATTGAAAGTGACAGCAGATTTTCGTGGGGTACCCGAGTGATACCCAGATGGGTATGTCATCTGATCATCAGTTCGAATTCGACCCCACGAAGTGGTAATTTGCATCACATTCAATGAACTTTGGCTTTGAGCCCGATCTACCGAGTGCTGCATTTTGCTCCGATGACAGCCCTCTGGGTTAAGCGGATCTTACAATGCAAGCCCAGCTCTTCATAAGTAGGCCTTGATGCATTGAACCGACCAAGGCCCTCGTAAATGCGGACGAGGTAAATACCGAATGCCCTACTTTCCACTTCACCGGAATCAGCTCTTTCGCGCGGCAGCCCCTGACAGCGGCACGCCCATCGCGAAGTTCTGCGCGCGGGGAAAGCCGTCGCGGGTCCATCGCAGAATTTCCTTCTTGGTTGAACGAAAAGGTGGTATCCTTCTCCGTATTTAGAGACGTTCGCCTTTGATAAAAGCATTTTTTTGCTTCAAGAGGATACATGTTTATTATTATTTCGCGGTACATTTTAGCCGTATTATCAATCTGTTATTCCCTCGCCATTTTGGCGCAGACACGGGGTTCTGAAGCAGAAATTATCGCACCTGCTGACGCCGACTCTCCGGTTGGTGTTTTTATTGAAATGCGCTTGCTTGACGGCGGTGACGGCACAGATTTTGAAAGCACACCTGCACCGGTAGACAATCGCAACTTTATCGGCCGCCTGACCGACGAGCAGGAGAAGAATATTACTGATCGCGCTTTTCCATTGGACACGGCGATCTGGGAATTTACCGAAATTTTCGTATGTTGGGAAGACATGGATGATGCATTCGCAGACCAGCGGGAAATGGTGCGAAATGCCGTAACGGAGACTTGGCAGGCCGCTTCCGCCCTCAAGTTTTTTGGCTGGGACGAATGTATTGAAGGCGCAGGTGGCATCCATATCGCCGTGAGGGATGTTGGCCCTCACGTCAAAATGCTTGGCCAATTCATCGACGGAATGGCCGAAGGTATGGTGCTCAACTTTACTTACAGCAATTGGAGCCCGGAGTGCCAGGACCGGATTGAATACTGCACCACGATTATTGCAGTGCATGAGTTCGGTCATGCCATTGGGTTTGCCCATGAGCAAAACAGACCTGACACACCTGAAGATTGTGACCGCGCGCAGGGCAGTGTTGGCGACAACACCAGCGTTACCGAATGGGACCCCTCATCCGTAATGAATTACTGCAATGCCTTGTTTGGGAATGGTGGTGTTCTGAGCGATCTCGACGTTGCGGCTGTGCAATATATTTATGGAAAGAGCTGATATGATCAGGATTGCCTGCTTTCTTGTATTTGCTTTGTGCGCTCCGCCGCTGGTAGCGCAGGATACACCACACACCGGGATCCAACCCGGTCTGGTTTACCTTGAAGCCAGTGGTACGCCTGGCAAAGAGGAGCATCCTCAACGCGGGGTGCCGGGTGGCGTCGTCAGTCAGGGCACTGGTTTTTTCGTGGGCACAGACGGCTTCATTCTCACGACCCTGCATTTTCTCAAACCACTGGAAGACGCCGAAGCGCGACAGATCTCCATCACTGCGTCCATCGGCGGGGCCAGCTCCGGCGAAATTCAGGTGCTGGTCGCATCGGAACTGAAACGTGTGGATCTTCTGCTGCTCAAGGCCAACATGCCTTTCGACATGCCACCTCCCAAACCGCTGACCGTCGGGCGTATCAGCACTTTTGATCGTGATAACCCGGCCCGATTGTTTACCTCGGGTTTTCACGGAACCAACTTTCGCCAGAAGGAAGTCGAGTTCAACAGATCCGAAAACGGCGATTTTCCCTATGCATGGGAGATCAACGTCAAGACTAACAGCGGCCAGAGCGGCAGTCCGGTCTATGACAAAGATGGCAACGTATTGGGCGTCATCAAAGGTACCCACCGCACAGATGACGAACTGACACTCATGATCCCGATCGACTTTGCAATGCCGCTCATCGGTCACCTGGAGATTGACCGGCTGAACGACCGGGTGGAATTGTTACTCGACATCATCGGCGAAATGACACGCGATGATCCGCCTCTCCACGAGCGCCTTCTGGGTATCGAAGAGAATATGACCGAGTTGAGCAACCGCTTCACATGGTCTGCCGATGCCTCCCCGGAGGGCGACCTCATCGTGCGGTATGAAAAGTTGATCGGCGGCGGCTCACAGGTCGAAAATGTCAGGGTCCATGTGGTGCCGTCTGTCCGCAAAATAACGCCGGGCGGGGCTATTGTGGAGCGCAGCTCGCCGTTGAAGCTGGGCACCGGAACAGGCGGCCTCGTAGAAGAAAAGATCCTCGATGCAGACGAGCGTGTTGGAGAGTTTATTATCCCCGGTTTGCGGGAGAAACTGGGGCTGATGACAGAGCTTTTTGGTGACATCTACATCCAGGACCCGTTTAGGGATCTTGAAGTCACGATCATTCCTGTCGTCGATGGCAATACGCTGAACACACGGAAACTGACCGTTATTCCAACATATGAGTGGGACAACCAATGATGTTTGCCCGTAAAATTCCTGTTCTGATGATGGCGTCCATGTTGCTGAGCCTTTCGATTGTGGCGGCCAGCGCGGAGGATGCGTTCAGGCCCATCCCCACCCTTGCAATGGAGGCCCGTGCTCCTCTTGATATTGAAGCGCAGAATGTCATCCTGAGTGGCGGTTTTGCCTACGTGCTTGGTGTGAACGCAGCCGGTGTCTCCGAGATCGAGATTCGCGATGCCGCCTCGCTGGAGCTGGTCGGTAGCAGGGCGACCGAGTTCACGATTGAGGACATTGCTGCTGATCCGGATCGTGCCGCTGTCTATGCCGTTGGAAACAACGGATCAGCCACGCTTTTTCAGGTCCTGGACCCGAAGCTCAATCCCTTGGGCGGGATCACGATAAAACCCCGCATCGGCCACCCGACACTGACCACCACATCAGACGGTCAAGTGGCAGTATCTGGTCTGCAGACCGAATTCTCTGATGGGTTTTTTGCGGCGGTCGATATTGGCAACTTCAAAGAACCGATCCTCCGCGATGACATTTATGCCGTCGATGCGCGGCGGGGGGTCTTGAACGGATGGCTCGACACCCGTTTCGGAGCCATTTTTCTGAGTGCCGCGTGGGATTCCCGCCTGCTGGCCGTTGCTACTGGCAAACCCTATCTGATGAGCGAATTTGGCGTGCAGACCGCCAACGGGCAGTTGAGCGAGCCCTATGCCATCACTGCGCAGTTCGGGCACGATGCCTGTCGTGGAGATCGGGAGCCAAGCTTTCTGATCGCTGACATGACCCGCAACGTGCTGTCGCTGGTGGATTTTAATGAAGCCTTCCAAAGTCTCGACATGCTGTCCTTCGTTGAATTCAACCTTGCGCCCACAAGAGCCATCATGGGCCGCCTGGAAGGAACATCCATGCGTGAGCCGGCCGGTCTGATTTCGGCATCATGCGACCAGTCGGTCATCTTCCTGGGCAGCAAGACGAGCTATGAGATTGCCCAGTTTGCGCGGAACGAGGACCTGGCTTCGCTAGAGCGGGTGGGCACGATCAAGCTGCCCGGTCGCCCAGCCGACATCGCCGTGGATCAGTCGGGCAATTTCGCCGTTGCTGTTTCCGCCGAGAACCGCGCGATTATGCGTTTCGGCAATGAAGCGAAAGAGAACCCCAGCGACAGGATCATCGGAGACGCGGACGTAAGGGAATTGCAACGTACGTTGACCGAAATCGGCCTCCCGGTCGGGTCCATAGACGGCATCCTCGGCGCCAAGACGATACGCGCCATGAACCTCGCGGAGCGGCGGCTGGGCATTGAACTCAATCCGGCAAACGACGCTGCACAATCAGTCGAAATTCTGAAGAGGGCTTTGGAACCCAAATAGCCAAGTCATTACCGCATTTTTGAATTTTTTTTGAAGGAAAGCATATGAAACCCTTGGTCAGTCGCCCCGTTTTTCTGACATGCATTTTGTCAATTCCGATTATTGTCTCGGCCTGCTGGCACGACAAGTCAATCGATGCCAAGATCTCACAGGGATGGACCGAGGAAAACAGATCCGACTGGTATTGGGCTACGCAAGGCTCGCGGCTGATCCCGGAGACCTGGTTTGCCGCGCTGGAACAGCCAGACAGCACAGCGCCGTTCAACGACATGGCATTTCTGACGTCTTTTGGCTTTGTGGCCCCACCGGAGACTTCAGGTGTCGACCGACCCATTGGTTTTGCTAAGGACACCCAGGCAGATGAACAATTCACGAATTCCGGCTTGCGTTGGTACGAGGGGCAAGAAGGCGGGGACACCACGGCCGAAACCTGGATTGGCCTGAACTGTTCTGCCTGTCACACCGCCCGGATCACCTACAAAGGCACTGAAATGATCGTGGACGGGGGGCCGAGCCTGCTTGACTTTCAGTCTTTTGTCGAAGCCCTGGATCTTGCGCTCGAACAAACCCGAAGTGATGCAGATAAGTGGGAACGCTTTAATGCGGCCGCGCTCGACGGCAAAGACACGCAAGCCAACCGCGCCCTGCTGCAAGCTGCCTTTGACCAGTTCCTTGCCTGGCAACGCAAGACAGATGAAATGAACGAGACACCTGTCCGTTATGGTTTTGGACGGCTGGATGCCGTTGGGCACATCCTCAACAAAACTCTGATGTTTGCAGGGGCGGACGCTAAAGACGGGAACCCGGCAAATGCCCCCGTCAGCTATCCGTTCATTTGGGACATCTGGCGGCAGGACCGGGTGCAATGGAATGGTGTCGCGGCCAATAGCCGCCTGAACCTTCCCGGGGACACGCTGGAATACGGCGCGCTTGGGCGCAACGCAGGCGAGGTCATCGGGGTTTTCGGCGAGGTCCTGATCACGCCAAAACAAAGCACCAGTGAAACGCTCAGAGGCTATACTTCCTCTGTCCGCGTCAACAACCTGATGCGTCTGGAGCAGGTGCTACAGGTGCTCGAAGCGCCCGACTGGCCAGAGGTCTTTCCGGCTGTTGACACGGACCTCGCGGCAAAAGGCGATACCCTCTTTCGCGAGGAGTGTGCCCATTGTCACCTGCTGCCTGACATGCAGGAAGAGGGTAAACCAACAGAACGTATGATCTCGTTCGAAAAAACCTTGGAGGATGACCCCAAAGATCTCACCGACATCTGGATGGCGTGTAACGCATTCCTCTATCAGGGGCCGACGGGCCCTCTGAACGGTACAAAGGACAATAACGGGATCGTCATGGGCGAAACGGCCCCCGTAGCCAATATGCTTGGAGCAACTGTCAAAGGGGCACTGCTCGGCGCCAAAGGGGATATTATCAAAGAAGCGATCCCGACCTTTTTCGGCATCCGCCTGCAGCCCAAAGTTGACCTTGCCCCGGGCCCGTTTGACCCGCGCGCTGGTGAAAGATCGACATGTCTCACGGAAAAGGACGTGCTGGTCCTTGGCTACAAAGCCCGTCCTCTCGACGGCATCTGGGCCACGGCACCTTATCTGCACAATGGGTCGGTCCCAAACCTCTACGAGTTGCTTTTGCCCGCCTCCGAACGTTCCGACAGTTTCACGGTCGGCAACCATGAATACGACCCAGTCAATGTCGGCTACGTCACGACCGGCGGCGGATTTGAGCTTGTCACCCGCCAAGGCAACCGCGTGATCGAGGGGGATTCCAACGCCGGTCATGAATATGGCGCTGAAAGCTTCAGCGAGGAGGACCGCCGCGCCCTGGTCGAATTCATGAAGCGATTGTGAGGGACTGCAATGACCAATTATCTGGACCAACTGGATGCTGCGGCCCCCGCAGACCGCTGGAAAATCGCGCGTGGACTCCTTTTTGGTGACCCACTGCCGTTCTTTGCTGAACTCCGCGAAAAAAGGCCGATTTTACCTATGAACGAGGTCACCCTTGTGACCCGCTTTGCCGATTGCAATCTGATCTTACGGCGACCGCTGACCTTTGGTGTTGATCTCTACAAGCCCAAACAGGGCAGCTACTTCATGGCGCAGGATGACACCGCTGAACACTGGCGCGAAAAATCAATTATGAAATCCATACTGGATGTGGAGGACCTGCCGAAGATCAGGGATTTCGTGAGCAAGGAAACCGACAAGGCGCTTCATGAAAGTAAGGGTAAAGCCGAGCTGGTGCGGGCTGTCACACGCGGCATGCCGGTCAAATTGGTGCAGGATTGGTTTGGCTTTACCCGGTCTGACCCGGAAAAACTGATCGACTGGTCGTATTGGAACCAACAGGACGCATTCTGGAACCAGCCGTTTGACAGCGTGGTCGACGGGCTTGATCAAGAAGCGGTGGTAAAGAACCGCGAAAAAGCCGGTGTCATGATGGCGATATATCTTGGCCGCCTGGTGCTGAGGCGCAGCGCGGCGGTCAGGCTCGGCAGCCGCCGCGATGACCCCGTATCGCGCCTGTTGCGGTTGTCGTTCAGTGGCGGCGTGGATTTTGACCTGCGTGATGTCGTGTTCAACGTGGGCGGTCTGTTGATCGGGGCGGTGGAGACAACGTCACATGCGGTCTGCAATGCGCTCACCCATTTGATGTCCGGTTCCGCATTGTTCAAAGAGGCGCGTGACGCAGCCCTTAGTGGACGGGCCGAAGACTTTGACGGCTACGTCTTTGAGGCGTTGCGGTTTAATCCGGCTTTCCCCTATTTCTTTCGGGTCTGTCATCGGGATACGGAACTCGCCGGCGGCACGCCCCACGCGCACGTCATCCCCAAGGGCACCACTGTACTGGCGGTGACCCACAGCGCCATGTTCGACCCGTCGGCATTTCCAAACGCCGACGGCTTTGATCCGGGCCGAGATTTCAGCGACACTTACACATTTGGGCATGGGATGCACACTTGTCTCGGACGACATATCGCGGGGATCATGGTGCCGGAAATTACCCGCCAGATTATGCGGCGCAGCAATCTCGACTTGGGTGCAGGCCCCGATTTTAAAGGCAGTTCCGTCCCTCAATCTTGGACGATCAGCTACACAGATTGAGGGAGCGTCGAGAATGGAGCGGTCATCTGGAGGAGAGTGTTGAATGAGCCGCTGCCGGTTTCGTCGACGGCAACTTAAGCTTTCATAGCTCGCTCCTCGAATGTCATAGGGCTTAGATAGCCGATGGTCGAGTGGCCGCGTGTCGGATTGTAGAAGCGTTCGATGTAATCGAAGACATCGGCACGGGCTTGATCGCGTGTTACAAAATCCGTCCGCAGGTGGCCGGGTCGCGATCTACGCCAACAAGGATATGCTCGACGGACTCGCCACCAATGCGGGTGCCAGTGACAGCTTCATCCGGCTTGACTGGGGTGAAATCGAGGGTCGCGAGGTTATGACCTATCGAAATATGCCGCTGCAGGAGGGGGCGGGGAAACCTCGCTCCCTTTCATTTTGGGCGGGTCAGGCCTGCTTTGCGCTCTTTCGACACCCTCGCTTGAGCCGCGCTGACACGGACGCCCCAAACCGGTCACTTGCCGAGGTGCGGCTATTCTGCGGTCGCAGCCCGCATTCCGGACGTTCGCTGCGCCAACCACAGACGTCTGTTCAAACCAAAAAGCTATACATCAGTGAAACGTAACCCTCGGTTCTTGTCACAAACACGGTAACCGAAACCGCCTTTCCATACCGCAATGCTTGGCATATCGTCTCACCGCCCGTTGGAGGCCGCGTAATGACAAACAACAACGATTACTGGTTGCGGCCGCCCGGCCCCGAAGACGCTGGGGTGACAGCCTCCGCCAGGGGTATGACCGTCGAGGCCATCAATGGCGTCGAGCCTTTGGACGCTCAGTTCGGCGTGGCTGAGCCACTGACCGTCCCACCCGCCCTTCGCGAGGCGCTGTTCGGGCAGCCCGAGAGCACCGAGGGCCGCGCGACACGACCGCTGCACACCTACGCTGTGCTTGACGCCGCCAAGGTGCTGGGCCTGCCCGATATGCTGGAGACATCCGGCCTCGAGCACGCCTGCTTGTTTGCCGGCGACGCCGCCGACGAGCTGCGCGATGTGGCCCCTTGGCTCGTGCGACTGGAGGAGGGTGACCCCTTCACGCGGGGGTTGTTCACCCGAGGCGACGCACCATGGCAGATGTGGGACAGCGAACCTGGTATCTTTCTAAGATCACAAGGATCGCTCGATGATCTGCGAAAGCACCTGAGAAAGTTCACGAAAGTTCGCGCCCGGAACGAGAAGTGGTACTATTTCCGCTTCTGGGAGCCGATGTGCTTGGAAGGTCTGTTGCGCGAGGGGCATGGCGACACAGGCCAGCGTCTGCTTGCGGCGGCATCCGTTTTGATCCTCAATAAGACTGAAGGTGTCTTCTCAATTTTCCGGGCGCCAGCCCGCGCGCCTGCGCAGTCGACAGGCGTTTTCCGCCTCCATGACGAGGATCTCGCCGCGTTGAGCGCCGTATCGGTCCGACACTTCGCCCAGCGCATCGCGGCGTGGCTCATCGAGACGCATGGCCCCCGGGGCGACCAGGACGACGTCTTCCGCTTTGCCTACCAACATGTCTTGCGTGCGCGAAAGGTATTAGGTCTGCGAGACGAACGGTCTGTCTCGGAATACGTCGCCGCCTGCTGGCTTTTGGGAGCGCCTATCGAGATGCGTTATGAGCTTGCGCCCGGCGCGGCCTCGCAGGTTGCACAGATACATCAGCTTCTCGCGCAAGAGTCGAAGGCGCGCGCTGTCGGAGGAGGCATCGAATGATCGGATGGAAGCAACGCAAGGCCGTTCCTTTGTGGCAGCAGGCCGAGACCGGCTCTGGTGGTGCCGCGAACCCCTTTTCTTCGAACGCGCCAGTCGGTTCGGTTGTCGCGGCGGGGTGCCATGAATGCGTCTGCGATGAGATTTTCGCGCGCGTCATGGAGCGGGTGCTGGCCGTGCGGGATACCTGCGGCGGCACTGTCTGCTCGCTTGGCGACTTCGCCGCGTTTCGTCGGAGGAACCTGGCCATTTCCGCTGATTACGCCCGCATCTACCTCACGCTCGACGGCGAGGCGAAGCGGCTGAAATTCGCGGGCGGGGCCGCCTTCGGCTCGACCCATATCGGATATGCGATGGATCTTGCGGTCGAGACATTGCGCATGATGGGCAATCCGGGGCGGCCCGGCGAGATCGACGTGACGACGCCGGATGGGCGCGGCATCTCAAGCGACGCGGACCGTCTGCCCCTCGACCCCATGGAAGCGGGCGCGCGTCTGCTGACAGGGGTCGGCTACGAGGACACGCTGACCGGCCTGCGCCGCCTGACCTATGGCAACCTGGCGATATACATGGATCTGGGCGCGGTCCTTTGGTTCTGCCTTTTGCACGAACAGCGTTTCGGCTTCTTCCGGGACGGTCGGGTGGACGAGTTCCTAGAATGCTTCGATCGCTTCGTCCTCTATGTCCGGGACAACCACGCCTCAGATCATCCGGTCTATGGTCCCGACGGCAGTTTCGGCTCGACCGAGGGCGGATACTTACGCCGAGGATTGGAGGCGCTTGCGCAGGGCGATGTGGAAGGAAGCCTCGAGATCGTTGACCATGAACAGCGCAATATCCTTCAACCATATATGTACCGCCTTGATCGCAATCGCGTTCCTTCAAGTGACGTGGCCCAACTGGGTACGGATGGCGAATTCAGCGACTTCATGAACGCGCTTGAAAGGGTGCAGATCGGAAACGGGATCGGTTCCGATCCGCGGTTTCACGGAATTCGCGCGATCCTCAGCGCCTATCCAGAGCCTTATCTGCTGGGCGAAGAACAGATCACGCCGGTCCGTCAGTTTTTCGCCCATGGCGACCAGCCCTTTGTCTTTCCGTTCACGGATGATTACGGGTCCGACTTTACCGAGCCAGACGTCCGAACACCCTGGTTTAAGGATGTCGTGCGGCATTTTGTGACGGTCGAGAACAACGCTTTTCCATGGCCGGACATGCGCCAGCGCTCGCCCTATCGGCGATATCTGCTTCAACGGGACGAGGTCGGCGCGTTCGATAGTATCGATCCTACGATGATACCCCCGGACACGCGGGCAATCCTCTACGCGGACCTGGCCCGGATTCGCGGCGGATGAAGGTCCGGTCTGTCATTTTTGCCGCTGTTGCGGCTACGCTCGCGGGGGCCGCGGCCATCGTCCTGGCGACGCCGGATGACACACCACACCCGGCCGTCGTCGAACTGGGCGGCCATCTCGCCGATATGCACAAGCCGTCGGGCAGATCGATGGCCGATGCCCCGGTGAGAAACAGCGCTTTGATCGTGGAATGGGGCGCCGGGGAGACTGGCGGCGTCCCCTTGGTCCTGCGCGACGGCAATGACGTCGTCACGATACCCTGGGCGGCGTTGGGCCTGACCGTGGGCGGAACCGTCGACGTCATCACGGACGTTCGAGCGACTTATGTGAATTTCGCCCTGGCCGAACCGGGGCGTACGGATGCCAAAGGCGTCGAACTCCTCGCCAGTGCCGATGAGGCCGTCGATATCGCCGCCATTGCCGACATCTATTCGCGCATTGCCAAGACCTCTTGGCCCCGCCTCTCCGAATCCTGTACCGCAATGCACGCGAGCTTCCGGAACTGCGATCAGACCGGTCCGTCGGCAACGCCGCTCGATCCCGACGACGTCGTCGAGACGGTCGAGGCATACATGACGCGGGTCAGGCAGGCGCGCGCCACCAATGACTACGAGATCATCGACGGTGTCGGACCGCTGGTGCTTGGGGGCTGGCGATGGGAGAATGGCGCAGCCCTTCATCTGGTTGTCCAACAGATGGCTTTCGCGCCGCCGGGCGGGCGTCCCCTGCGCCATCTGGAACCCTCCGAGATGATCATGCGGCCTATCCTCATCCTCAGCGCCTACTCCCATCTCGACGCTCTGCGAATCGGCGCGATCCGTCATTGCCTGCGCGGCGATCCGCCATGGAAGCGTACCGCCGGGGAGGCGAAAGAGATCACCTCTACCCTCCTCGACGCACTCGGCCCGCCGGTCTTGGACGGAAGGCGGTTGGACGATCCCGTGGAGGCCGTCCAGCTTGCACAGCAGAAATCCTCCGCCTCGTTGCGCTTCTGGGATCACAACGAGGCGACCATCTGCTCTGC
The DNA here is from genome assembly GCA_947503935.1 of uncultured Paracoccaceae bacterium. Lineage (GTDB taxonomy): Bacteria > Pseudomonadota > Alphaproteobacteria > Rhodobacterales > Rhodobacteraceae > CANNFR01. The sequence continues at coordinate 122,594 of CANNFR010000012.1, read as the reverse complement.
CCTGCCACCCTGAGACGGAAGAAGAGAGCCTGCGCGTGATGCGCGAACGTCCCCTCCGGGTGCAGCTTGGCTGGACGGCCAAATGGATCGGCCGGTTCGGCAGGGCTCCTTCGCAGCTTGAGAACGCTTCGGCGGACGGGCATGGATCAATACGCAGCTTTATTCCGCATCCGCAGCATGATCCGCCAGATCTGTCGTTCATGCTGCGTACAGCATTTGTCGTCATGGGCTCCAACTGTGAATTCGCCGCACGCCCCACAGACGCCGCTCAGCGGGTTGCCAAGGGTTGCCGGGCGATCGGATAGCTAACGGCTACATGCGCTGCGCGCGTTCAAACGTTATGCGAAGCTCCTAACGGAATGCACGGAAGTCGTGACGTGAAGCGAAACAAGGCCACCCGGGGCGGGCGATTGACAGGGGCGTCTTCCGCGTGCATTGCTCAAGCCCATGGGGCCTCTGCGACCGCCCCGTGAGGCTTCGGCCAAAGGTTCGCATCCCAACCTGATCGAACGGGGTGCTTTATGCCGTCATTTACCGAAATATCCGTCCCGCAACTGGCCCGCCGCATTGGGCTGCCGGATGCGCCTGTCTTGCTTGATCTGCGGATCGATGAGGATTTCGACGCCAATCCACGTCTCCTCCCCGGGGCGCGCCGCGTGCCCTTTTTGCAGGTGGCCGATCTGGCGCCCGACCTTGCGGAGCGGCAGGTGGTCACGATCTGCCACCGGGGCCTCAAGATCAGCCATGGCGCGGCGGCGCTGTTGCGCAGCGCTGGTGTTCAGGCCGAGGTGCTGGAGGGCGGCGCGGTGGCCTGGGCCGAAGCCTGCCAGCCGATGATCCCCGCCGAGGCGCTGCCGCAAACCTCGCACTGGGTTACGCGCGCGCGCCCCAAGATCGACCGGATCGCCTGCCCCTGGCTGATCCGCCGGTTCATTGACCCCAAGGCGCAGTTTCTCTTCGTCCCCGCCAGCGAGGTGCCGGCGGTGGCCGAAAAGTTCGGGGCCCTGCCCTTCGACATCCCCGATACATTCTGGAGCCATCGGGGCGAGGCCTGCACCTTCGACACCATGCTGGCCGAGTGGCAGCTGGAAACCGACGCCCTGCGGCGATTGGCCAAGGTGATACGTGCCGCCGATACCAACCGGCATGACCTGGCGCCCGAGGCGGCGGGCCTTCTGGCCATATCGGTGGGATTGTCACGCCAGTTTCGTGATGATCTGGAACAGCTTGAGGTGGGATTGCAGGTCTACGACGCGCTCTACCGCTGGGCGCGCGACGGATTTGAGGAGGGGCACGACTGGCCGACATCGCGAGGCCCGGCATGAGCGCGCCGGACTATGGCGCCCTGACACGCATCTTCTGGCGGATCGGTATTCTGTCCTTCGGCGGACCGGCGGCGCAGATCGCGCTGATGCATCGCGAGTTGGTTGAAGAACGCCCTTGGCTGTCCGAGAAGGAATACCTCTCGGCGCTATCGTTTTGCATGCTGCTGCCGGGGCCCGAGGCGATGCAATTGGCCACCTATGCCGGGTGGAAGCTGCGCGGCGTGCCGGGCGGGCTGATCGCGGGGCTTCTCTTCGTGATCCCAGGCGCGCTTGTCGTGCTGGCGCTGTCGCTGCTCTACGCCACGCTGGGTGCTGTGCCCTTGGTGCAGGCGATGTTTCTGGGCGTGCAGGCGGCGGTGGTGATGATCGTGATCGAGGCGCTTCTGAAGGTCTCGAAGCGGGCGCTGACAAGCAACCTTGCCTGGGTCATCGCGGGCCTGTCCTTCGTGGCGATCTTTGCCCTGCAGGTGCCGTTCCCGGCGATCATCGCCTTGGCCGCAATCTTGGGCGCCACCCTGTCGCGCCCCGCCCCGGCCGAGCCCGCGCCGGAGCATGCCGCCTCGCCCGGGCACACCTTGCGCACCATTGCCATCTGGGCGGCGATCTGGGCCGCACCGATGATCCTGATCCACATCGCCGGCGGCGGGCTTTTGGCGGATATCGGCCTTTTCTTCTCCAAGCTGGCCGTTGTCACCTTCGGCGGGGCCTATGCCGTTCTGGCCTATATGACGCAGGAGGTCGTGCAGGATCAGGGCTGGCTGACCACCGCGCAGATGATCGACGGGTTGGGCCTGGCCGAAACAACGCCAGGCCCGCTGATCCTGGTCACGCAATTCGTGGGCTTCATGGCGGGCTACCAGCAAGGCGGCCTCATGCTGGGTCTGGCCGCCGCTCTGGTCACGCTCTGGGTCACCTTCGCGCCCTGTTTCCTCTGGATTTTCGCAGGCGCGCCCTGGATCGGCTGGATCGGCACCAGACCGCGGTTGGCGGCCGCCTTGCAGGGCGTGACAGCGGCGGTGGTGGGGGTGATCCTGAACCTCTCGCTCTGGTTCGCGGTGCACGTGCTTTTCACCGATCTGGGCGAGGCCATCTTCGGGCCCATCCGCCTGATCGCCCCGGATCCGGGCAGTTTCGACTGGCGTGCCGGCGCTTTGGCCGTGCTCGCGGGCATCCTCATCTTTCGCCTGCATTGGGGCTTGCCCGCGGTGCTGGCGGTTGCGGCGGCGGGCGGTGCGCTGCTTTCGGCGCTCTGACCCCGATCAAGGTCACCGCCCACTTTCCTTGTAAAACGAATCCCCTATGCTGAACCGGAATCAACAGGCTGTCCGTATGTCCCGCTCAATTGACTATGGTTCCCTCATGCATCGCGCTCTGCGCGGCTTGATCGACGAGGTGCTCAGCGACATCGCCGCCGAGGGCTTGCCTGGCGCGCATCACTTCTTCATCACCTTCGACACAACCCATCCCGAGGCCCGCCTCGCCGATTGGCTGAAAGAGCGGTATCCAGAAGAAATGACAGTGGTCCTGCAGCATTGGTACGAGAACCTTTATACCGATGCGAACGGGTTCGGCGTGACGCTGAATTTCGGGGACACGCCCGAGCCTTTGTACATTCCCTATGACGCGATCCGTACCTTCATGGATCCGTCGGTTGAGTTCGGCCTGAAATTCGATGCCCACGATCCCGGAGATGAGGCCGAGGCCGAGATCGAAGAAGACGCCGAGGAAGAGCCGCACGATGCCGAGATCGTCAGCCTTGACAGCTGGCGCAAGTAGGGGTCGATATCCCGGCGGAGAGCAGGGCTGTATCTTAAGGGGATCGATCATCTTTACAGCGGATGATTGAGCAGTTGCCCCATGAACTTGTCCGGTTGGATGTATCAGTTGGCTGGTGCTGAAAATCTCTCAGATAAGCCACCTTCTCCGTACACCTGTCGTTCATTGCTCAGACAGCTAACTTCCGACTTGCGGGACAAAGCGGCCCGTTGCCGACCTTGAGCCTGACTCTTGAATGCTGCGGCCGCAGCCTGCATTGAGGACTTTCGCTGCAAACACATCACAGTTGGGTTTCAGATGACCGGAGCGCGGGCAAATGGCTAATCTTGCTATGAGCAAGATTGATTGACCTCGCTCAAGGCAAACCATGGGCTATACATGCAAAAAGCCTCAACGCAAAGCCATGCGTCTAGATATACTAGTGCGTTGTCAGCGCAACCATCCGAACAGAGGGACAATCCGATGAAGGCCGTGGTTCAGGACAGATACGGAAGGCCGGAAGACCTGCGTCTGGCCGACATACCGATGCCAGAGCCGCGCGCATCCGAGATCCGGGTCAAGGTGCTTGCCTGTGCGGTGAACCTGTCGGACTGGGAATATCTTGTCGGCGACCCGCTTTACGCGCGTCTTGTCGGTGGCCTTTTTCGCCCGAAGAACCCCGTGCTCGGATCCGACATCGTCGGCACCGTCGACAAGCTGGGCGCGGGGGCATCCAGGTTCGAGATCGGTGACAGGATCATGGGCGATCTCGTCATGGTGCGGGGGGGCTTCGCCGAATACGCGTGCGTATCCGAGGCCGAGATGATCAAGGTGCCGGAGGGTCTCTCGGACGAAATCGCCGCGTGTTTGCCTCAGGCAGGAGGCATTGCGCTGGCCGGCACAGAGGGACTGACGCCCGGCGACACGCTTTTGATCAATGGCGCGGGCGGTGGGTCCGGCACGATGGCTCTGCAACTGGCGAAGGCGGCAGGTGCTCATGTCACGGCGGTCGATAATGTCAGTAAGATCGCTTGGCTCAAAGAGCTCGGCGCCGACGAGACCATCGATTACAAAGTGCAGGACTTCGCAAGCTTGGGAAGAAAGTGGACACGGATCCTCGACATGGTCGCGACCCGCGGCCCGTCCCGGATTGCACGGTGCCTAAGAACGAGGGGTGTCTACCGGGCTTTGGGTGGCCGGGTCAAAGTGCTGCTTGCCTTGGTGTTTGGCGGGTTGATCTACCGCTTCACTGGGAAGTCCATCGGACTGCTAATGGTCCCAAGCGGACCGGACCTGACAGAGCGTGTCGCGCGCGCAGCGATCGATGGAAAAATCTCGCCACATCTGGATGCAGTCCTGCCGCTGTCTTCGGTGCCGGAGGCGCTTCGCCGCACGGGATCGGGCGACGTGAAAGGCAAATTGGTCATTAAGCCGTGAGGCGCGTCCTGTCCGCGATGGTGATAATGGAAATTCGGGCCGGATGCCGGTTCTTAGCCACCAGCGGCCGTCAGACAACGACGCCACCCCGCTCAGGTGGCATTCAACAAACGTCCACCACGACGATCCCGGTTTTCTGTCCCTTCTCGACATAACGGAACGCGTCGGGAATCTCGTCCAACGCATATCTCCGATCCAAAACGCCCCGGAACTTGCTCTGGGACATCAGGTCGGCAAGCTGCCGGATGAAATCCGGCGCGTCCTCTGGGAAAGGAACGCGCACGCGCCCGCTTCCCGTGGCTCCGTAGAACGTCCCGAGGACGATGTTGGACCAGCCCGGGCCGAGGTCGGTGGCCGAGAAGATACCGGTCTTCGTCAGGAGCGAGCGGCATGCAAAAAAGGAAGTCTTTCCGACCGCATCGAAGACAAGGTCGAACGTCTCATCCAGCGCCGTGAAATCTTCAGTCTCATAATTCACGACGCAATCCGCGCCGAGCGCAACAGGCAAATCGATATGACGAGTTCCGACGACAGCGGTCACATGCGCTCCGCGTGCCTTGGCAAGTTGAACCGCTGCGGTGCCAATCGCCCCGGACGCCCCGTAGATCATGCAGCGCTCGCCCTCAGAGAGAACCCGGGTTGTTCCATTTGCGTACCAGGCGCCTTCTCCGACGACGGCCTGATAATACGGAAGACTTCTCGGAAAATGTGCAATGGCTCCGTCGGCCGGCACGCACAGATACTCGGCGTGCGCCCCAAACATCTCGGGAGAAATCCCAAAGACGCGATCTCCGACGTCAAATGCGCTCACATTGTCTCCGAGACGGTCGATCTCGCCAGCGAAGTCCATGCCCAAGATGCTCATCTTCGGTCGGATCAGCCCCGTCATCGCGCGTGCAAAGAAGGGATGTGCTCGCAGCGTCGCGGTGTCGGTTCGGGTCACTGTGGAGGCATAAAGCTTCACGCGAACTTCACCCCTTGATGGAAAGGGTCGAGGCACCGTCCGGAGCGAAAGAACGTCTGGAGATCCGTAGCGCTCGAACACAACAGCTTTCATCGATTCACTTGCCGTCATGCTGCCACGGTACCAGATTTCTAGATGGCCTTGTGATGGAAATCTGTGCCGGATGTAATTTACGGTCGCTCGGCAGGATGCTGACGATCGGTGTTGGAGCCGTTGTGTCCTCTTGTTACCGTGTACTGGATGCCTATTCCTCAGAGCGACAATCGCGTTTGACATTGGTCAATGGAGCGAAGCCCCTTGGTGTAAGTTGCGATCAACAATTCTTTGACGTTGGATTAAGGAAAACGGAAATTGCCAAAGAAAATGCATTTCAGCCTTCCTAGAGCATTGGCGTATTTGGCAGGCGGGCTCTGGACGGGTTGGGGTGGACGCAGGCGAATAGAAGCCAAACAACTCCGCAACCTGCGGCGGCTCGTGAGCAAGGCGCGCCATGACTCACCGCTGTTTCGCCGACTATACGCAGAGCTGCCACCAACAGCCGAAATCGAACTGCATGACTTACCGGTAACCCATAAGCCCGAGCTGATGGCGGAGTTCGACGACTGGCTGACGATCCGTTCTCTTACCCTCGACAAGGCGTACGAACATCTCCGAGACATAAAAAAGGTTGGTGTGCCGATCGACGATGTTGCTGTCTTTCAGACGTCCGGGACATCAGGCGAACCTGCCGTCATTGTCTTGTCTGAATCCTTCGTGGAGTATGCCTACGGCATCACGCTCGCGCGCTTTGAACGACATCATCGGAAACTCGTGCAAGACATCCGAAAGCTTGGCGATAGAGTGACGATCACTGGCGGGAATGGCCATTTCGCCGGAAACGGATTCAACAAACTTGTGCAACGGTTGAATCCGCGGCTGGCGAAGGGGTTTGGGGTAACCTTCATCGAAGCCGAGCAGCCGATTGGTCAGATTGTCAAAAGACTCAATGCGATTGGGAGCGTCGCCTGGATCGTGACTTACCCCAGCATGCTGGCCATTCTGGTCAAGGAAAAGGAGGCGGGGCGGCTACGGATCGAACCGGCGTTCGTTACCACGGGCGGCGAGACACTTACAGCGGACCTGCGCGAGCAGGTCGAGCGAGCCTTCCCCTCGCTGAAGTACGGCATTGCCGATCCCTATGGCTGCACTGAATGCCTGGCGCTCTCGTTCGAATGCAGCCACGGGCGGAAGCATGTGAACGAGGATTGGGTCATCCTCGAAGCCGTCGACGAAGCGATGCAGCCTGTTTCGGACGGCACGTTGTCGGCGACCGTACTCCTGACGGTGCTCGCCAATGAGGTGCAGCCGTTCATCCGCTATGATCTTGGTGACTGTGTTCGGTTTGACGTCGACCCTTGTGCTTGCGGTTCGCCGTTTCGCAGCTTCCAGGTGGAGGGCCGCCAAGCGACCCTCATACGTACGGGTGGAATTACTCTTTCACCGCTTGTCTTCGATCTTGAGCACGTCAAGGTGCAGCGCGTCCAATTGATACAGATCGGGGAGTCGGAATTCGAACTGCGCATACAATTGGCCAAGGGTGCAGCGGCAGAGCCTGTCTTTCGGGATCTCGTCGAGAGGGTAAAGCAGGTTTTTCGCGATAACGGGCTGGATGACGTCAAAGTGCAAGCAGGCGATGCACCCCCCAAGTTCACTGCAAGCGGCAAATTCCACGAAGTTGTGCCTTTGCGCAGCGCGGCCTTGTGAAGATGACAAGACCTGGCAATAGCCAGCAGGCATCTGAGGACGCAGGATTTTCCACCATGGGGCATAAGACAAGAAAAAAGTTGCCCCAATCCGGCCTTCGTAACGGCGCAACACCCAGGCCATTCGGGTCCAATCACTACATCATCGGCCCAGACCGGCCGTTCGACCTACCCATCTGACGCAGCGGTTGCAGCCTACTTTGTCGCCACTCGCTGCCGGCGCAAAGTCCATAGATAGTTGAACTGTCCAGATGCGAATTGAGTGGATGGCGTCTGCACCCACGCCAGCAACAGGCGACGATCTCGCTATCATTTGCGCCGAGTTCTTCAACAGAATCCGCCCGAAACGGGCCGGGCTCGGCAAGCGAGGGTAGGTGGGCCGTTGGGCGTCCGCATATCTCCCTCCCGCCGCAACTGCTTGTTCTCAGGGCTAAGTCGGCGCAACGCGTTGCGGCCTTCGCTACTCAGGAGATCGGCGCGCTTGCCGTCGTTCCGCGCGGCTTGCCTGATCCGGGTGTGGATCGTTGCGATACATAGCTCGACCTCACGCGCGAGGTTCCCAGCGCTCCGGCCGGATCTGGGCAACTCGATGATCCGTTCCCGGAAAGCCGGGCCATGATCAGCACCTTCTTTGTGGATGATACCGCATTGGCAGTGCTGTTTTGCAAAAACAGAAATCTGTCAGGTTCGTGTAAGCTGGGCAGCGCATGGTGTGTTCATAGCCAATGAAAACCATGGAGACGACCATGCAAGATCTGCCAAAACTTGTCATCGCCGATGAAATGGAAATCGTCAGAGACGCGATTTCGGAACGCCTGACTTCTGCCAACTGCGTTGAGGTCGTTGGCTTGGCAGAAGACGGATACACCGCCATTAAACTCTGCAAGATGCACAATCCGGACATCTTGCTGATGGATGTGTCCCTGACACGGCCGAGCGGCAAGGACACTTTCCGCAAGCTTCGCAAAGCAATGCCCGATCTGAAAATCATCCTCACATCGTCCAACGCAAGCCAGGCAGATGTCTTTTCGCTCTTGTCTTTCGGCGCTGTCGGTTACGTGCCGAAACAGGCGAAAGGCGCAGATTTTGTCCATGCGATCAACTCTGCCGGACTTGGCTACATGTGCATCCCGGCCGAGTACATGGAGCAGTTCACGTCGCTGCGCCGCAATGTCTCGCGCTCGGGCAACATGTTCGGTCTGTCGCCGAGAGAGATGGAAATACTGGAAGCCTGCACGTCAGGCTACACGACCAAGGAAATCGCCGACCAGTTCAGCATCAGCACGCGGACCGTCGAAACACATCGCTGCGCGATCTATCGCAAGACCTCGTGCCACAACGTGCAAGACCTCAACCGGATTGCCGAGCAGCTTTGCTAAGGCTTTCCAGCCAAGACCATAAAAGCTCAGAAAGGGTTCAAAATGAGCAAGATATTTAGCGAAAGCTTCAAAAGGGACGCAGTGCTTCTTGCGTTGACCAGCCGCTTTACCCGCTTTCAGGTCGCTTCGGAATTGGGGCTGGACCTTTGGGTTCTGAACCGCTGGATCCGGGAATTCGAAGAGGGGCCGTTGCCCGATAATGGAGACGCCCGTCTGGTGGAAGAGATCACCATGTTGCGCGCAGAGAACGACGCACTTCGCGCACAGATCAGCGCCAACCGCCAACCGTCCCTCCATTTGGCCCAGGTCAACTGAGGTCCCGCGTCAATCGCGACGGGCTTGGCGACATGCGTATAAAACAGGTGACATGCCCGCGAGAAGATGCACCATGAGGACACAACCCAGAGGTTAGTGGCTGATCTGCAGAGGCTGGCTTGACGAGAGGACCCCGTGCGCATTCTCTTTCTCGAAGATAATGAACAGAACGCCGAAATATATGGCGATCATCTGCGCCAGGCGGGCTACGCGATTGACCATGTCATCACGCTGGAAGACGCCGCAATAGCTTTGTTGGGAGCGAACTACGATTTGCTGCTGCTGGACCGTCAGGTCCCCGATGGCGACAGCCGGGTTTGGCTTTCTCAATTACGTAAAGACGGGCTGACCATACCTGCGCTTTTCATGACAGTGCGGGATGCAATTGAAGACCGGATAGAGGGGTTGGATGCGGGGGCTGATGATTATGTGCCCAAACCCGTTGCTCCGGCCGAACTGGTGGCGCGCCTGCGCGCAATCCTGCGACGACCGCAAACCACGCTGCTGCAGGAATTAAGCTGCGGCGGCCTGTCTCTTGATCCGGCAAATCGACAGGCCAGTGTTTCGGGCAACCCAATCAAATTGTCCAAACGCGAATTGATGCTGCTTGAGCATCTTCTGCGTCGGGCCGGTAACGTGGTGACGAAGGAATCGCTTGAAGAGGGCCTTTATGGCTATGGCGAAGAAGTCACTCCCAACAGCCTGGAGGTGGCGATTTACCGACTGCGCAAACGTCTGGAAGAGGCAGAGTCAACTGCGGAAATACACACGATCAGAGGGGTGGGATATCTGATCCGTGAACGCCTCTTCAATTAGATCTCAACTTAATCTGCAATTTGCCGCGTTGGCGCTGGTCGCGATCGTAGTGGCCGCAGTGTTCCTGAACTGGCAGATCCGTCAGCTTGATGATGTCGTGCAGGAAGTCGCCCTTGGGCATCAGGTACAGGATCTTGTCGAAACGCTTTCGGTTGCGGATGACGGATCGCTGCAATTGAACCTGACGCCGGAGCTGCGTCGCTTCTACGCGCAAGACCGCGCGGACACCTTGTTTATCATCAGAAACGCGGATGGCGACGTCTTGTTTCAGAGTGCGAACACCCCCGCCGAGGACCTGCAAGATCATCTGACATTTCCGGCCGTATTCGACTTCTTCCCAATCGTTACTTCTGGAACGGCGGGACGGGCCTTGTCCGACGCGCAACGTTTCGGCTTGACCGAGCGCGTTGAGACAGAAGTTGGCACCCTCTTCATCACTGTCACCCAGCGTCACGTGATGGATGAGTTCCTCGTCACGGCTGTTTCACGTGAGCTGACAAGCGATGCGCTGCTGATCGCTGCTCCATTCATTGTCATCTTTCTCTTCGCGGCCGTTGGGATCGTCAGATACTCCACTCGCGGTCTGTCTTCACTTTCCGATAAAGCGCAGGCTATCGGGCCAGAAAACCTTCGCGCGCGTCTTCCCGTCCATGTCGCCCCTGCCGAGGTTATTCCGCTGGCTCTGGCATTCAACGATGCGATGGATCGGGTCGCGGACGGCTTTGATCACCAGAAGCGCTTTACCATCGACGCCGCGCATCAGCTGAAAACGCCGCTCGCCGTCTTGCGGGCACGACTGGAAAGCCTGCCCGCCTTTCATGGCCGTGATCAGTTGTCCAGCGACCTCGATCACATGGACCGCCTTGTCCGGCAGTTGCTGGCAAGTGCCCGCCTGTCGGTCGTGACCATCGATCCGGCAGAACGAATTGACCTTGCGGCATTGGCCAGAGAGGTTGTCATCGGCCTTGCTCCGATGGCGGTGGAGACGGGAAAGGCGCTGGAATTGGAGGGGGCTGAGAAGCAGGTTCTTGTTTCCGGCGACGCGCATCTTGCCATCGAAGCCTTGCGCAATCTGGTGGACAACGCCCTCGCGCACACTGCGCCTGGGACAACCGTGACGGTCAGTGTCAGCGCACCGGCAACGATAGATGTCCTGGACCGTGGCCTGGGGATTCCACCATCGGATCGCAAACATATCCTGATGCCTTTTGCGCAGGGAAAGTCACCCACACCGGGAGGATCGGGTATGGGGTTGGCCATCGCCTCACAAATCCTGCAGCTTCATGGGGGGTCTATCGAAATTCTGGACCGGACAGGCGGCGGATCGATCTTCTCATTGCGGTTTTCGGCGCAAAGTACGACCTCTGCGTCGGATCTGAATGGTCGCGCCGCCACCGCACCACAGCAAACTATCTTTCGAACATTGCATTCACCGCCTCAATAAAGGTGGCAAAGTTCGCTTCATCCAGCGCGTCGCCTTCAGGACGGGCAAGGGCCGCGCGGGTCAAAATTGGATGTTCCATTTCAGGCCAGCCTTTTCGCGAGATCGCCTTGCGAAGTTTCACTGCCTCCTCGGCGGTGCGCGCCTTGGCAACAACATAAGGCAATATCACGCTGGGTGGTTTGAACTCGATCCCAACAGCGCACTCGCGATGGTAAAAGCACATCGTTGCGTTCTCGGCACCGGGTTTGCGCATCGGGCGGGCGGCTTCCCGCATGCGTCGCTGCCGTTCCTGCCGGATTTCAGGCGTTCCGTGCTGATCCTTGGTTTCGCGCTTCTTCTCAGTCTCGGTCATCTTCTGCTCACCAAGGAAAAGCTTGCGTTGTACGATCATGTCCGACACCGCAGCCAGGATCAGGATCAGCGGCGCGCCAATCAGAAGAATCTTGAACACCGGCAGCATCTGATTGACCAAGCATGCTCCCATACAGGTGGATTGCTGCAAAAGCTTCAACATCGGCAAAGCACCAAGCAGACCCGCAAATATCAACCAGCTGCTGATCCTGAGCACCGATATCCCGGTTTCAACCCAGCCGCGCTTGCCATAGATCCTCTTGAAACCTTCAATGGGGTTGATACGTGCGATCTGGGGGCTGACCGGCTTTAGCGCGAAGAGAAGTCCCTTGTTGTAGATCACCGCCGCCAGGAACGCGATGCTCAACGCTATGCCGACGAGCGGCAGAAGCAAAATCAGCAGCGTGGGCCCGACGGAGCGCAGGCCGACCTCAACCGCCTGGTCGAACGGCATGCCCACAAGGTCGAACGACTTGATGATCATCCGCTGGAATTGCTGCCAGATGGTGCCCGCCATCGCGGCGATCAGTATGAGGCCAAGCGCCGCGGCCAGAAAGCTTGACGATTCCTGACCACTGGCAACCGATCCCTGATCGCGCTGCTTGCGCAGCTTGGTATGGCTTGCGGAGTGTTTTTTGTCCTCTGAACCATCGCTCATCGCATCATCCTTTGCAGAAGATCCAGCGCGCCGGCACTTTCGGCGGTCCGCGCGTCAGACAGCACCCAGATGACCCAAAGGATCAGCGGCAAGGTCAGGACGGTCACGAAGTTCTTCAGGGGAAAGCTCATGTCATAGAAATTGAAACGCTTGGCCAGACGGGCCGCGATTGCCACGGACAGCTCCACCACCACCAGCACCCCCAAAAGCGGCAGCGCAACCACAAACGCGATATAGAGCGTCTGGGTTACCAGGTCGGCCGCCTGCAGCCAGGCTGAGGTCGCAAAGCTTGGAAAGCCCGTGGCGATCGACCAGATCGTGTAGGTCCCGTAGAAATTTCGCATCATCTGCTCAAAGCCGCCCAGACTGAAGAATGCGAAGAAGCCAACGATCAGGTAGACGACTGAAAACGTGTGCAATGTGCCGCCGACTGGGTCCGGTATGCCGGTGTCGTTTTCACCGCGAAACGCATCCGTCAGCGCACCTGCATATTGCAGCGCGAAAAAGGGCAAGGAGGCCAAGAAACCGATGGCGTAGCCCAAGCCAAACTCTTTCAGGCTGATCGGGGCAAGTGTCAGGATATCGGGCGTCTGGATCAATACCGCGATTTGATCGAGGTTTCCTGCCACGGTCGGCAAGGAAAACGCGATCGCAATGGATATCCGCAGCATTAGGCCACGGCCGAGCGCCCAATTGAAGGCCAGAAAACCGAACAGCAAACCCAGTGGGCGCAACGCGACGATGATCATGATCGGATAGATCTTGGACACGCCGTGAACAGCAAGCAATCGGGTGAAGTCTTCCAGCACGTCCCGCCCCCCGCCTATTGCGCAAGCAGGTGAAAGTTGTCGAAGATCTCAACCGTCGAGGTCATCAGGGGGCTGACAAGACTTGGGCCGAGGATCAACAAGGTGATCACAACTGCGGATATCTTGACGGTCTGCGACAGCGTCTGATCCTGTATCTGCGTGACCGCCTGAAAGAACGAGACAACCAGTCCGCTGAGCGTGGCGATCCCCAGCGGGACGCCGGCAAGCAGGGCGATATCCACCATGAACGAGACCAATAATGTCGAGAAAGACGTCTCCATGATCGCTCACGCGCCCCCGTAGCTCATGACCAGTCCTTCGACCAGCCTGCCCCAACCGTCGACGAACACGAATGTCAGCAGTTTGAAGGGCGTTGCGATGATGTTCGGCTGAACCATCTGCATCCCGAGCGCCATAAGAATTGCGGTCACGGCAATGTCGATCGCCACGAAGGGCAGATAGATCAGAAAGCCGATCCGAAAGGCCTCGGTCAGCTCGGAAATCATGAAGGCCGGAACCTGGATGATGAAATCCTCACGCGATCCGACCATCCCCGAGCCCTGCCAAAGGTCTTCTGAAACCAGGACGAAGAAATCCAGGTGTTGCGGGTCGGTGTTTCTGAGGATGAATCCCTGAAACGGTTCGATCCCGATCTGCCAAAGGCGCACCAGCCCCGACAACGTCGCCGCACTCAGGTTCGCCTCGGACAGCGCGGCCAGAGATGCGGAAAAGACCGGTAGTGAAATGAAAACCGCCGTGAAGACCGTCAGCGCCATCACGACGAGGTTTGACGGCACTTGCTGCAAACCCAGTGCCTGTCGAAGGATCATGAAGACCACCGACAGTTTCACAAATGATGTCAGCGTCAGCACGGCCAGCACCATGAAGCCGGACAGAAAACTCAGGACAAGCGGTGTGGTCAGGTTTTCCATGACGTCACCCGATCTGGGTAAAGCGCAGGGCGATCTGATTGCCGACCTGCACCAGTTCGGCCCGGCCGAACGGTACGCCGTTGGCAGTGATACCAACGTCCGACGGAAAGCTATCGGCGAGGGAGATCACGCTGCCCGCGGCAAGCACCTCCAACTCGGACAAAGGCATTTCCATTTCTGCCAGCGTGACGTCCAGGCTGACGGTGAGGTTACTTCTGTCCTGTGCGGACAACGGTGCCGAGTTTTCCATGATCTGGCTATCCTTGTTGCAGAGATGCGAAAGATTTGATTGCAGGGTCAGCTTGGTATCGCTCTGGCTGACGCGGGCCAGAAACTGCCCTGCGATGACGATGCTGCGGGCGCCAAAGAAGGGTTGCGGCGCCTGCAGCAAAAGGCCATCGCCGACGCGGCAGGCTTCAAGCTCATCCCGGCTGATCCTGAGGGACGGGCCTAAGACCTGGCACGAGAACCGGATGTCGGGGCAGACCTGTACATCCGCAGTGTCTTGCGGGCTTGAAATGCAATCGGCGATGCGTTTCAGAAGATCGCCATCCGCCAATAGCCAAGCCGGCATGGCGCCGAGGCCATCGGCACTGACGTCGCAGGCCAGCGCGAATGCGTCGGGCGAGGCTTCGACACCCCCGACATCGCCAAGCGCAACCGCGCATTGCATCGCCTCTTCGACAGCGGTGATCGCATCGCTCAGAAGGTGTTCAAGCACGATTGCCCGGGTTTGCGGACGATAGCTTCGCCAATCATCGGCAACGCCGACTGCTGTGAATATGGCATCGATCAGGCCTTCGGGGACAACAAAGACAACCGGTTGGTTGCCGAAAGTCGCATTGACGCGAACCCCTGGCGCGGCGCCCTGCCTGGGGCGTATGCCCCGAAGCTGAAAGGCAGTATTCCCGACGCTGACGTCGAATGTGCGGTATGGGGGCCGCAAGCTGGCGCCAAGGGCGGCTTCCTGTTCGGTAATCGCAACCAGTCTCGGCGTGAAGCGCCGAATGATCGGATCCATCGTTTCGATCGTCTCATGACGTCCCATGGCGTGCCCTCCCGGCGAACAGATCTTGGATCTCTTCTTCTTGACCCTCATCTGCTGCGATATCGCGCTGTCTCATCGTCAGTTTTACGGTTTCAGAAAGCTGATCCTGGCGCCTGGTCGCGCTGAGATAGGCTTGGGTCTTGGCCGCTCTGGTGGTTTTGGCTTGCTTGTGCCGGTCCTTCAGGCGGCCGGCCCTGGCACCAAGGACCATCGCCTCCTGCCTGGCATTCCGTTGACCCAAAAACAGGCTGGCCAAGGCGATACTTGCGCCGCTGTCCAGATTGATATCGGCCAGATGGTCGGTAAAATACTGATCGGCGGCTTTTTGTTTCCTTGCGTGCCTGGTGACGCCTTCGTCAGCCAGACGTTCGCAAGTCCGTGCCTGATCGGCGGCCTGGTGCATCGCAAGCTGCGATCTGCGGACGCGCATTTCGTGCAACCGCCTGAGGGCGGAAAGTTGATCCATTCGGGTCATTGGATCGCCTCCGCCATTGCGGCCGCGGCGCTGTCGAAGACCGCGCGCTCCCCGCTATTCTGACGCAGGAACGCATCGATCCGATCCTTGGCTTGCACGGCGGCGTCTGCATCGGCATCACCGCCGCTGGAATACTCGCCGACCTGCAGCAGAAGTTCGATTTCCCGATATTTGGCCATCAGCCTCCGCATCCGCGATGCCGCATTGCGATGGGCCGCAGGCACAATGGCATTCATGCTGCGGCTGAGGCTTTCAACCACATCAAGCGCCGGGTAATGCCCAGCCTCGGCAAGAGCGCGGCTGAGGATCAGATGCCCATCCGTCAGGCTTTTGACTTCCTCCGCGATGGGGTCGCTGTTGATCTCCCCTTCCAGCAGAACTGTGTAGAGCGCTGTGATATCACCTGTGCCGTGGCGCCCCGCACGCTCGATGATCGCGGGCAACGCAGGGTAGACCGAGGCGGGAAACCCCCGGCGCGTCGGCAATTCGCCGGCCGCCAGACCGATCTCGCGCAGAGCGCGCGCGGTACGGGTCAGGCTGTCGACAAGTAGCAAGACACTCTTGCCCTGATCGCGAAAGCCTTCGGCGACGGCGGTCGCGCTCTGTGCGCAGATTGCCCGCTCAATCGCCGGCCGGTCGGATGTCGCGACAACGATCGTGATGCGGTCGCGCGCCTCTGCAGATAAATCCCGCTCGATAAACTCGCGGACTTCCCGGCCGCGTTCGCCCACCAGACCGATGACAATCACGTCGGCATCGCTATGCCGCGCGATTGCGGCCAGCAGGGTCGACTTGCCCGTGCCCGGAGATCCGAAAAGACCAACACGCTGCCCTTTGCCCAGCGTTAGCGGCCCGTCGATGGCGCGCAAGCCCGTCGGCAATGGCGTATCGATCAGCGGCCGTTCCATTGCAGCAGGGGCATCGGCCCTGACGGGATAGCGCAGCGTCTCTGGCGGTATCTGTTCCCCTCCATCCATGGGCAGCCCGAAAACGTCGACAATGCGCCCCAGAAGCGCATCACCGACGGGGATCGTCAGCACAGCCTCTGATGCGTGAACGCGGTAGCCCGCCTGCAGACCCTTGGTCGGGCCAAAGGGGCTCAGCAAAATGTCGTCGCCGGAAATGCCGATAACCTCTGCCTGCAAGGGGGGCGCGGATGGCCGAACGACCTGGCAGATGGTGCCGTGTGAAACACCCGCGAATTGCGCCCTGACCACGGCGTCCTGCACCTCCGTCAGCACACCGTGCCGCGGACGCAGACAGACATTGTCCAGGCGATTGCGAAGCGCCTCAAGATTTGTAATCCCGGCGGTCATGTCGCGGCTCCAATCTGCGCGGCCAGAACCGATAGCTGCGCCTCGATACCGATTTCGGCGCTGCTGCCTTGTCCTTGCAGAACAAGGCCCCCCTTGCGCAGCGCGCTGTCGGAAACGACAGTTTCGATGGCGGCGAACCGTTCGGGATGTCTGCGGATGAGAGACTCAAGAGCAGCGCGATCCGATGTGGCCACGCGCAGCACGAGCCCTTCGGTGGATTTGACATCGGCAATCGCCTCGGTCACCACAGCTGCAATCAGGTCGGAGTGGTCGATCTGCCCTATGATCTTGCGCAGACATGCGTCGACAAAATCGACCAGCCAAGGCGTGATATCGTCGTAGCGCTGCCGTGCAGCCGCGCTCTCTCTCAGCAGGTTGTCGGCCTCTGCCGCGTTCCGCTTCGCTGATGTGGCGCGCGCGCGGGCGCCTGAAATTGATTTGAGAACCAGCGCCTTGTGCTTGTCGAACGCGCGTTCTTTTGCCTTCAACTCATCCAACTGGATGGCGACTTCATCCTCGGCCTTGCGCTTGGCCTCTTGCGCTTCCGCATGGGCCGTCGCAACGATGCCGAGTGCAGTTTCAAAATCGCTTCTGGAAAGGCGCGAGACGGTGACGCGATGGGTATCGAAGGCCATATCAAAGACCCCCGAGAAAGCTTGGATCGGCGAGAAGACGATCGACCAGGGCCGCACGTACTGACCGATTGTCGGGCATGGCGGAGGGGAATGTCAGGCACAGCCGATCTGCAAAATCGCTATTGCGTCCCAGCAGCCAGGACAGAATGCAGGCTTCGCCGTCCGCCTCATAACCGATATCGTCAGAAGACGAGCCGGCGACATGCGGCGCACAATGGTCCCGGTAACACAGCACCAGGTGCAGATCGGCCCGGCTAAAGTCCTCCAGCAATTGCGGCGGGCAGCTACGGAGCAGTTTTTCCGCCAGGATCGGCGCCCGCCACATCAGACCGACGCGCTTGTTGAAATCAGGGCCCATCCGCTCGACCAATGTCGCCTCGGCCTGGGCAAGTGCCGAGGTGGCAGGCACCTTGGGGCTCCAGCCGAAAGCGTCGAGCAGAAGGGCCGATACGATCCGGTCGGCGATCCGTGCTGATTGCAGCAGCGTATCGCGCAGAGTGCTATCGGTGACGTCGGTCAGACATCTCTCAGTCCAGCTATCGTGAACCGGGAAGCCGACATCGCCATGGGTTGTGACGAAAAGCGTCATCTGCCACCCCCTTGTTTGCGCAGAAACAGAAAGCCGCTCAGGCCCATGCAGATGCTGCCGATGAGGGCCAGCGCCCATCCGCCTGACGCCCTGCCATGCGACGGTGACCCGATCGGAAGGGTGCTGGCCTGGAAAACACGGGGGGCGGGTTGAGGCAGCTTTGTCTGAACCGTCGGTCCGGTTTCCCGGAAGAGGGCGACCGCGACGTCGTCGTAATCGAGGTTCGGCACCGAATGTGCGATGATGGTCTTTATCTTCGATACTTCGCCGGGTGCATTGAAGCCGTCTTCGTAGTTGATCGTGACGGACGCGCTGGCGGGTGGTGCTGTGTCCTCGTAGCGGCCCTTTGGCGGCGCGGTGATGAAGACACGAGCCGAGCTGATACCGCTGATCGAGCTGATGGTGCGCGACAGCTCTTCGTTCATGGCATAAATGTAGCGGACATGCTCTTCAAACGGTGTTCCGGCAATGCCTTCATCGCTGAACACCTTTCCCAGCGTATCGAATTGCGGCCGGGGGTAGCCAGCACTCCGCAGCAAGGTTGTGGCCAGCGGAATGTCGCTTTCTTCGACGAGGAGTGCATAGGCATCGTCCTTGTCCCGCTCCCGCGTGGCATGCACGCCCGAAGCGGAGAGAACCGCAACCATTTCGTTGGCCTCGGTCTCGTCCAGCTGAGAGAACAGAACCTCCTTGCAACCCGAGAGCGCGAGGCAACAAAGACCGATCAGAGCGTAGTTTCTGGCTTTTGTGACGATGAGGTTCATTGGGAAGCCCTTGCAAGATTCTGTGTGACGTCATCTTGCGCCCCAGGGGGCAGATTATTCTGTAAGGGCGGCTACGCGCCCGGGCTCGTATCCCCTAGACATCTACGTAGGGCACGCATGTCTTTGCGGGCGCCCTGCCCCAGGCGCCCGCAATTTCGTCCAGCCAGGATGTGTGGGGGTTCAGGCAGCCGTGGCGTCGGCAACATGCGGCGCGTTTTGCGAGCGTACCATGCGGGCGACGGGGGTCTTGTTCTCCACCAGCTCGACGGGAAAGCACGGGATCTCGGCAGCCAACTCGTGCGGAGCGAGCACCGCGATGTGGATATTATTGCCCGCAAGATAATTTCGAACCCTGCGCCGAAGATCCGCGGCGGCAACCAGCGCCACCTGTCGGCCACCCGTTGCCTTGCGGTCGCTCAAGCCGCGGACAGCCACCAACAAACGCTCACTGCTGGCCGTATCGAGGATCAGGCTTTCATGATCCACGCCGATCCCGTTTCTTTGCGCCTCTGCCAAACGCTTGCGGCACTGCACCTCGAGGTCGGGACCCAGCAGTGCCACGCCGAGCACACCGTCATTGCCCGCGATCCGATGGCACAATTGCCGCTTCATCGACGCACGCAACCCCTCGGCCAGGGCGACCGGTGTTACCTCATTCAGCGTCGAGAGCCAGTAGCGGATTGAGGAGGCGACAAGTGAAAGAGGGCGCAGAGGGACACCATCTTCGATGAGATAGCGAAAAACCTTGTAGAGTGATCCCTGGTTCAACTCTTCCTCAATGGTGGCCATCAGTTCGGGTTCGGCACCCCGGATGTCTGCCAGCAGATCATTCAAGACCGCATGGGAAAAAAGGCCGCCCAAGTTTTGCTCATAAAGGCGGAAACCCCAGTTTGCGACAACCGTTTCCGCAGGTGTTTCTTCCAAGCCATGCCGATTGACCTCGGTACGGCGCGCATCAGACATCCAGACCGTGTCGACAAGGGGCCAATGAACGCAGTTGGAGCTCTCCGCATCCGCCAGCAGATCGATTGCACTGCACCCTACGATGGCGATGTGTCCACGCGGAAAAGCGATACTTGCGATCGGAACCTCGTCAATCTCGACGGTCAGGCCGAGAGGGTCCGAAAGGTCAGCCCATTCCACGACGGGTCGTGGAAACCGGATGCCTCTGGCGGCATAAAGCGCACCGAGATGTCCGGCCAGCATGGCCTCTACAGCGTCGATGTCCAGATCGCCAGCCAGGCCACGGCCGATCTTCAGCCGTACCCTGTCACCGACCGGCAGTTCAGTGCCCGCGCGTTCAGCCTCGGCCGCAGCCGCCTCTTCGACGTCCTTTTGCGCGGCGACTGCCTCTTCTGCCTTACGTATCGATCTGCGAATGGCTGAGGAGATAATGAACAGTCCAACTGCGAGGAAAGCAAAGACGAGCGTCGGGAATCCGGGAATAAAACCGATTGCAAGGATGATAGGGGCGCCGATAGCGGGCACGCGTGGATCTGACACCAACTCGGCCGAGATATCGCTGCCGAGGTCCTTACTCTCCTGGCCGTCGGCACGCGTTACGATGATCCCCGCGCAAAGCGACATCAGCAATGCAGGTATCTGCGCCACAAGGCCATCGCCGACGGTCAGCAGTGAAAAGACGCCGACAGCCTCGCCGAAGCCAAACCCGTGGGTCGACATACCGACCGCGACCCCGCCGATAAGATTGATCATGATGATGATCAGCCCGGCGATCGCATCGCCTTTCACAAACTTCATTGCGCCGTCCATGGCACCGAAAAATCGGCTGTCGCGATCAAGCCGTCTGCGTTTGGTCGCGGCCTCTTCGGCGGTCAGATTACCGGCCCGGGCTTCTGCGTCGATGGCCATCTGTTTTCCGGGCAGGGCATCAAGGGCAAACCGCGCACCGACTTCGGCCACCCGCTCGGCCCCCTTGGTGACCACGATGAACTGCACCACGGTGATGATCAGGAAGATCACCAGACCGATCGCGATCGAACCGCTGACGACGAATTCGCCGAATGTCTCGATGATGTCGCCTGCCTCGGCCTCTGACAGGATCAGTCGGGTTGTCCCGATGGAAAGCGCCAGACGAAAGGCAGTGCCGATCAGAATAACGGAGGGGAATGTTGAAAAGTCGGAAGGATTCTTGAGATAGACCGCTACCATCAAGAGAAGCACACCGAGCGAGATGTTCACCGCCAGCAGAATATCGATGATCGTGGAACTGAGCGGTATCACCATAAGCGCCAGCGAGGTGACGATGACGGCGATGAGGGCGATGTCCTTCCGCATGGGAAAATCCTTCGCGTGAAAGGGAATTGGCAGGGCGAAGCGGACGGAGGATGCTTCGCCCTGACTTGGATCAGCCTTGGGTGATGGTTCTGTTGGCCTTGGCAGGCTCTTTATGCTCCGCAGCTTCAAACTGTTTCTGGGCGGCCATGTTGATCAGATCAGCCATCATGGCGCCGTAGTCCGGGCCACCGCCACCACCACCGCCGACACCGCCGGCTGCGTTCTTAGTCATCTTTGCTTCGAAGTTTGCAAATTTAGTGAACATTGGTTTCTCCTTTTCAGAACTTTCGGGTTGGTTTCGAAGGGATCCGGCAGCCCATATTGCTGGCGGGCGTACAAGAAACCGGAGCCTTTTGGATACACCTGACGGAATGCCGGGTGCCTTTGCTTCCCCGGCCGGTAGAACGCCGGGGAATGGCGGAAGCAGGGAGGATGATCATGGTCATGCTCCTCTGCTCAATTCGATGTATTGGTTTGGCCAGAGGGCGCAGGCGCCGTCTGCACCTGCAGGAAGCTATGGGTTGGAGCCTGCGGAGACTGTTTTGCCGCGACCAGGCCGCTTGAGCCGTAGTACTCCACCGTCGCATCCGTGCCGCGGCGCACACGAACGGCCGCATGTTCTGGGTTGGCTTGCGTCAGCTCCAGGATGGCTTCGGCGATCGCCACGAATTCAGGCGGACCCGAGATTGAAATCGCCGCGCCCTCGGCCACCGGTTTGAAGACGCCAAATTCTGATGATAGCCCGCTTTCGCCCAGCGAGGTGATGGCGCGTTCTGCCGAATAGCCCTCAAGCGGAATGAATTTTGTGATGTCGTCGTCCGCTCGCGAGATATGGATGATCCCATCGTAAGCGAACCAGTCAAGGCCGTGTTCGGCCGTTACCTGATTGACGATTTCAGCGGCGGTACCTGACAGGTCCTCGTTTCTCAGAACTCCTGAAATCTCGGTGCCGACGATGATCCGCTGCCCGGTGTCCCACTGAAGCGTCTCGAAGAATTCGACCACCGGCAGTTCGAGGATATTGTATTCCACCGCCTTTTCATTGCTGGCTGAGGCCACGGAGTTCGTTGACTGATTGGCACCCACCTCGGCGGAGGCAAGTGACGGCGCCACCAGTGAAGTGGCCGCGAGAATTACGCATGTCATTGTGTGCCTGATCATCGTGGTTGCTCCTTCTATGGCAAGCGCCGTGTGGCCTGCTGTGGGATCAACCTAGCGGACTCGACCCAATCAGATGCATCCGTAAGGACCGGGACAAGCGCCTGTAGTGTTGCGGCAATCTCTACGGTCACCTCGCAGAAGCGTACGAAGCTACGTACGGCGTTGCGTAGGCGTCATGATCGCTGCTGCCAAGATCGGCGCGGTATCACCACTTCACGCAGCCAAACCCATAAGAGGAGTAAGAGAATGCCAGATAGCCCAAGTGTTGGAAGTACGGGCAACGAGACAGTCCCATTCGACGCACAAGAGCTGATCGAGCAGCTCATGATGCAGGTAATATTCTTCGGGCCAGTCATGGACGCACTCGAAGAAGATCGGGAAGGCGAAGAGTAGAGCGAGTACGCTTTTCGTTATGCAAAGGCCCGCGCGACAGGAGAAAAGACATGGAAATAGCGACAGCAGCAGTGAAAGTGCAAAGCGAAGTAAGTCTCGCTAATGTCACCAAGGACACCAGCGCCAACATACATCGCCAAGATATTCTGTCCGATATCTCCCGCGAGGCCTTTGCCGCCTTCACCAATGTCCCGGGTGCCACAACACAGGATGCAAAGCTGAAGGCCGAAATCCTCAGTGACGCCCGGGGCAACCCATACCTGCCCGCAGACCTCGTACCACAAAAGCCTGAAGCTCTCTCAGATCACTTCGCCAAGAAGATGGCTGGTCTCTATAACGAGATCGCCGTCTATCAGGTTGCCTGGAACATGGCCAAACGCACGGGCCGCGATGTCGAGACATTGCTGCGTGGTCAGTGACAAGACAGGGATTTCCGCTATGGCACACTCCATCGAGACATACACAACCCTGGCGAAGTCCGAGTTTCGCCAATTGCTGACGAAGGTCATGCCGGCATCCTCGGCAGCGGTCACACTGGATGTCGAGGTCTTGAGCGGACTTCATCTTGGCTCGACCGGCTCAATTGATGAGGCGCAATTCACCATCGGGTCTGAAACATCAAACGACGTGATGTTGCTGGATGATGAGGTCCTCGGGCCGAACATCCGCTTCACCAGCCAGCGCTCGGTTTTCGGACCGCTCCTGACGATCGTTACAGACCGTTCCGATGTTTCTGCGAATAATCAGGTTCTTTCGCCCGGTGTTGAGACCGCGCCCCTGCGCCTGCCATGCGAGATTGCGGTCGGCGGTGTTCGGATTCGGTTCTCAAATGCCGACAAGAGAGCACCGCTGAACCTCTATCACTTTGAAGCGATTGCCGTGCCGCTTCTTTTTGCGGTCGGGCTTGGCGCCTTTGGGCTGCAGGCAGTTCTGGATTTCACCCCCGATCCGCCCCTTGCCCTGACGGCGCCACAGGCCGAGGAGCCTGGCGCAGCCGCTGCCCCGCGGCAAAGTGCGGCCGAGATCTCAATCGCCCAGATTGATCAGGCCGGCTTGTCGCAATTCTTGACCGTCACTTCCTCCGACCAGGGGATTGTCAATATCACCGGGTCATTGCCCGCGGCCTTGATACCGGATTGGCGCGAGACCCGTCGCGCCATTGACCAGCTGACGACCGGAGACGTCGTCGTGTCGAACGTCACGGAAGCGCCCCAATTGAGGGACTTTCCGCCCGTGGCTGCAATCGAGCTTGGCGATAATCCCATGATCCTCTTTGCCAATGGCAAGCGTGCGCGCATCGGAGATCCGGTCCGCGACGAATGGATCATCGACGCGATCGAGCGGCAAAGCGTCACCCTCAAACGCAACACCGAAACCGTCGTGGTCCGGTTCTGAACAGAAGGCGGCACGATCATGAACGTTCTTCAGGAAACCTCGGGTCGGGTAGATACCAAAGATCAGGCGCCCGCGCGCCTTGGCCAGTTGGAAAACGACCTTTGGATCGAGCCGCGCCGCGATGATCAGCCACCGGAATTTGTTCCGCTGAGAGAACTCAAAACCGTAAGCCGCAAGCCCCCTGAATTACGCGTACAAAACACGCCAATCCAGGATGTCACAGATATCGACGCGGTGGCGGCGCCCCAGCTTGCCCAAATCAAATCAACGGAGATGGCCGATTTTGCCTTTTCCGTCGCCGAGCTCGCCCTGCGGATCGAACACCATATCAACGATATCGACAATGCGGAGGCAAAGGCCGGGATCGCCGCCATGTCCGAGGCGGCCCTGATGTACGAACATCTCTATCTGCTTCAGTCGAATTCAGAGGAGGTCGGCTGATGCATGAAGCAAGGTCACAGGCGACCACGTTCTCGGACGCGGATCTGGATCTGCTCCATACTCTGGCGGCGGGCTATGTCTCATTTGGGCGCTACCACAAAGCGGCGGCGATCCTGAACCTCGGATTGTGGATCGCCCCCGGCAACAAAAAGCTGCGCGAATTGCTGGCGCTCGTGACTTTCCGGCAAGGAGATATCGCGCGCTTCCTTGACATCTCGAAGCCGTTGCTCGCACCGGGCTCTCCGGCTTCGGATGCCTTGCGCCGATGCTATCGATTGGCGTCGCAATCTCAATCCGTCCGATAACAATTGGCGATCCGGCCTCGTCTGGGGTCTGAAAACTGGCTCTCAACCCGATCTGCGCGGCGCGGCCGTCGTTGAAGTGACGCGGCTGCCGCGAAGAGCGGGGCGAGTTTACTGCCGGCGCGCCTGAAGATGGCTTAAAGCGACGTCCCATGACACCTCGCCCTTAATCCAAGATGGTGGCGTCGCATGCGGCCCGACAGGCTACGGAAGACGGTCTGGGCTCTCAGATCAACCATGGCAATCCATCGGCCCTCAGCTCGCCACCATCGCGCTGAAGCGAAATCCCAAAATCCAACTCAGGTTTTTAACTTCGAGACAGGCGCAAACTCTGTGCCTGTCTTGACGCCGGGAAAATCTGCGGAGCAGGTTTTTCGGACGTCGCGCTTGCGGCAATCCGACCCGAATGGACGCCAACCAGCATGTCAGGCACGAGGTTGAGCAACGTCCGTTTCCGCTGCCATCTGGGGCCTTCGTTATGGGTGTGATATTCAGTAAAAGTGCGGAGACCGCAGTAACGCAGTCTCCGCAACGGTGAGAGAACAGACCCGACACGCCCAGTCGCCCAGGCGATGAAAGCCGGGTGTCAGGGATTGGGCGTCTCGCCCGGATTGCTCCGCTGTTCGAGCATGATCTCTATGGCCTCGTCCTCGGTCACGATCGAGTTATTCAGCCGGAGCTCCTGAAGCCGGTCACGGTTTGCATCCATCCACGCCCGCACATCTACCGATGCTTGGTCAAAGAGATCAAGCGCGTTGCCGTACATGACCTGCGCGAACTCATCCACGGTGAGTTTGTCAAACACGCCCGCCTGTAGATAGTCCTCCAGCGCCTGGTGCTTTGAGCCATCCCCCGCGACGGTATCACTCCCGTAGAGGAAGCGGTCGGGGAACTCCTTGATCAGATCGGCCGCAGACGAGGCAAGAGCTGTGTTGCCCACGAAGTAACTGGACACGATGTCCCAAGAGAGGTCGATATAGACATGGTCTAGGGCCGGATCCTCAAGAATGTCCCGGATTTTCGCCAGATGCTCAAATGTCGGCTTCTGCGTTCGCCCGATCCCACCGAAATGGGCCCAGATCAGCGGTGACTCGGTGACGGATGCAACCTCGCGGATATGGTCGTAGTTCGCATTGTCACTTTCAGCCGTCGTCATGATCGCGGAAAGCGGGATCCGGTTACCGTTGTCGTCAAGGACGTATGTGCCGTCAGGATTGCTCTGATACGCAACAGCGCTCGGCGTGGCGCCGATATCTGCGTGCAGAACGATTGCCGCACCGGCTTCCCCGACACTTCCAATATAATCCTTGATCCGGGCCATATGCTCAGGATTTGCAAGATCAATTGTATCGGTCAGGAAGGGGATGACGCCTTCCTTGGCGATCGTCGTCTCACCAAGACCGATGCCGCCGAGTTCATATCCGGTTTGCTCCTCAAAATGCTGAACCCACGAGACGGCCACTTCAAAAGACTCGTAGGCATTCGCCTTGACCGGATCGCCCGAGACGAGGCCAAGATTGATCCGTGACAGACCTGCCGCATTGTCGTCACCCACATCGTGGAACAACTGATAGATGCTCTTCAGGTCACGTTCGAAGCCAGCCATCCCCATGTAAGGAACTTGCGAGGGGAGAATGTAGGTGGTCAGCGTTTCAAGATTCAGCCCATCGGGACTATTTTGCGATTGCGCGACCAGCTGCGGCATGTCCGCCAAGGGAATGCTCATCGGTGGGCGCACCATCTGGCTTGGGTCGTCACGCGAGAAGATCGCGGGGAAAAACAGCGTTGGCGCCTCCGGGTCGCTCCAGTCAGGAT
Organism: uncultured Paracoccaceae bacterium; assembly: GCA_947503935.1. Lineage (GTDB taxonomy): Bacteria > Pseudomonadota > Alphaproteobacteria > Rhodobacterales > Rhodobacteraceae > CANNFR01. Next base: position 96,035 of record CANNFR010000012.1, on the reverse strand, counting down.
AGACCGGTGTTATCTCGAGGGGCGTTTTGGGGTTGAAACTCTGTGTGCCCCGCGACCCTCCCGTGTAGATCGCGCCGCTGTCGGGTGCGGAGTAAAGATAATACGGGATTGCCCCAACCCCCTCTGGCGGTGAGTCGACCGACTGTGGCACGTTGAAGATGAAGGTTCTTGTCCCTTCAGCCAGATTTCCCGCCCGCGCGGTGACCTCGATCAGGTTCGCGAAGGACGAGCCCCGATTGCCATCGCTGTAGCTGCCACCGCCAAAGGCCTGGGACAACGCACCGAGTGCCGTGGAATTGCAGTCAAGACAGATGGTACCGCCGCCATGCTGATGCACGTCGAAGGATTGCTGAACGATATCGGCCAGAACCGAGTCGCGGCTGGCAAGAAAACCGATGCTGAGATTTGTGGCGATACCCACATTCTGAAGCCGTCCGGAATTAAGGGCTGCCGCAGTGATGTCGCGCATCTCACCGATCGTCGTCTGATCGGTTTCAACGCCAAGCCGCGGAATCACATCCGGATCGTCCGTGCGAAGCGTTCCCGGCTCGGCTTTCAGCAAGAAATCCCTCAGGTCTTCCTCATTGAACGTCCCGTTCTGTGTCAATGCCCGGGCCTCGGCCTGGAGAGCCGGATCGTCTATCCCAAGCTCTTCAAGAATTGCGTCAACATCGGGTCTGTTGTCTGGCGCCCCCTCACTTGGCCCATTCTCTGCCGGATCGCTGCCGGTATGATCGAGCGGTGAATTCTCCTGCTGCGTGGTCCCGGGGACATTGCCCGCCGTCAGCGGAGAGATCGCGCCGCTGACTGCGGCAATTGAACTGCGAAGGATGCTTGCCTGAAACGGATCCAGCGAGCCGCCATTCGTCTCGGCGACACTGAGTATGATGGAAATCGTGTCCTGCAAGCTTTCGATCTGTCGTACTGTCAAATCTGCCAAGGGCGGAAGGCCCCCTGCGGGATTGACGATCCGACGAACGATATCGTTGAGAAGATCGCGCATGGCCGAGACTTCGGGTTGAGTAAGGGGCTGGCCGGCGATGAGGCGACCAAAGGTCGACGCCACCTGCGGATCCAGATTACGGAAAAAGTCAAACACAGCCGGGTTCTGGAAGTCCGGTAGGCGGGACAGATCGTTGCCCAAAAGCGGATCCTGGATCGATGAGCCCTCGATAACTTCACGATGATAAGCGGGATCTTCCGTGTCGCCGAGCAAGGCTTCGGTCAGAGCCGCATACTCCACCCGCTCAACCTCGTTCAGCCCGCCTGTTGTCGAGGCTTTCTCCATGAGCTCCTGCATCCACGACGCAATCGCGCTCCGTGGGGTCTGTCGCGGGCCGGTCAGAAAGTCAGAGAGGTCCTTGATCCTTTCAAGGAAATCGATGCGTTCGGCCGCGGCATCAGGGGTAAGTCTGCCGCTTGTGAGAATGTCCAACGTGTCGGTTTCAAACTGGGTGATTTCACGATCGAGTGCCTGATAGAACTCGGTTTCCGACAGGCCGTTATTCTCGACATCGACAACCAGCTGGAAAATCTCGGCATCGGTATCCTCAGGTCGGGTCATCTTGAGGGAATCGAAGATGGCGTTAACCTGGGCCTCGCCCAACGGCCTGGACTGATCACCTGAGGCATTGCGTTCGCGCATGACCGCTTCGGCATACTGATCGAAGGGAAGATTTGGGTCGACCTCGTTCGGTACCAGAAACGCGACGTTGAGGTTATCGTAGAGCCAGATATCCTCTGCACTCGCATTGGACCGATCAAGCCCGACAAGCCGTTCAATCTCGGGCGAGATATAATCGGCAAGGTCTGTAACAGAGCCGCGCTCCATGATTGGCGTCTGCTGGGTCACCTGATTGGGCATCAGGCCGGTCACTCCGAGGATCGACAATTCGCCCGTCTGGACGTTGATCTTCGTCGTGGTTCCCGTCGCGCCATCAATGCTGACGGTCGAAACCTGAACATCCTCGACCGGTCGCTTCAAATTGTGCGCAATCCTATGCTGCCGCTCCACGGCCGCATTGTAATCGCCTACGGACAGGCCGGCATTAAAATCGATCCCGGCATTAGGGACTCCAATCCACGGATGGAAATGGACGACCGAGAAATAGGGCGTGCCGTCCGGGCCGGGAGCGGTGGCAATATCGGCCCCCTCTATTCCAACCGATCCATCTGTTCCGATATTGATGACCGGGCGGATCCGATAGCCCTCGGCATCAGAAATCACGATGACCGAAATCTCGTGCCGCGTATCGCCGGGCAACGTGTTCATGAAATCGCGGATCACCACTGCGGCGCGTTGTTCGGCCTGATCGGGGTGGCTGTAGACGCGATCTGACAGATTGCGCAATTCCTTGCCTTCTTTTGATTTATAGAGATGATTGGCGATCGCCACCTGGTCGGTGGAAATCCGGCTTGTCGGAGCGTCGAGGTTCAGCGCCGCCGCAATGGCCGTGTCGCCAAATCCGCCATCATGATCGCGCATATCTGTGATGCGCAGCGTATCCGGTTGGATGAGTTCGCCAGCAGAATTCCGCGATATGGCGGACGCCCCCTCTTCCGGAGCTTCCTCCCCACTCGGGGTGCCATTCGACGGGCGATCGCTCTCGTTCGTGCCATTGCCGAAGATTTCCAGCGGAATTGTCGGCAACAGACCGCGCTCGGCCGCCCTCCGTATCACCTTTCCGATGCCGGAACTCACGTCGGGGGTAAGCGGCTCATTAAGAATTGACGACTCGATGAGCGGCCAGACCTCGGTTATCGCCTGACTGACTGCTGGGTCATTGATGTCGCGGTAAAGCAGTAGAAAACCAGCCAGCTCGATCCGGGATTTAACGGTCAAGGGTTCACCATGCATTAGATCCAGCAGCGATGTCGGAACAAGCGTCTTTTCGTAAATCCGACCTTGCGTCGCTTCGTCGATCACCGGTTCCCCGGTCTCGTCGATAACAGGCTGTCCTGTCGCCTCATCGATGAGAGGCGCGCCGGTATTTCCATCAGGACCCAGATCAATCGCCATGACCGAGATGCCCGGCGTAGACGTTGCCCCTTCCACTGGGGGAAGCGAGAACACATCACGCACGTTCACCGAACCGAGTTCGAGGAGCGTATTATCGTCTTGAACGCGCATCACCGCGATCCTCTCGGGATCGGTGACGCTGATAACCTGATCGGACGAGGCCGAGGTAAACTCCATCTCGACCGACATCGGCGTCACTTCATCCGGATCGGCCTCGACGTCAGAGCCGCGGACGATTGTGATCCCAGCGCTGATGCCGCCGACACCGGGGATCGGTATCGCCATTCCGCCGCCCACGATCAACGTACCCGCCTCGTCGAGATCTCCGGTGTAAAGCTCCGCCAGGTCAGTCCTACCATTGAGATGCAGCACCGTCTCGCCGATGAAATCGCGATCGAAACGAACATCGTCAGAACTACGCGCCGCGCCCGAGGCTACGGGGTCGGATGTGGCAACGACAATCCGCTGGCCGCCCTCGTAGGCTGATCCCGGCCCCGAGAACAAACTGACGTTGACGCCCAATCGCAAGCGGCCGTTGATCCGCTCGTAGACCGTCGCCGGGATCGGCGTGCCGGCCGGGATGGTGAGGTTGAGATCCGCCGCTTCCAGAGAGGTTCGCGAGAAAAGGCTAGTCCCGGCGACTGGACCGCCGAACAGCTGAGTCGCCGCGGCATCAAGGGGAAGATCATGTTCCAGCACATAATCGGTCTCCCGGGCCGGCCGGCCGGCCATGTCGCGGCGACCATCCGCAAGTTCACTTGCGTTGATCCGGCGCCCCGTCAGTTCCCAACCACCATTGGGCAATTCGCGAAACGCGTCCGATTCCTCCAGTGTCGAGACATTGAACTGAAGGAAACCACCGGTTCTGATATCGATGTTGAGTTGGCCCAGAACGCTGTCCATCGGTCGCGGATCGGTCAGGCCCTGCGCCAGGCTTCCGGTGATACCGAATGCTTTGGCGAAGATTTCGCGAACTCTCGACATGCTCCCATCTGCAACCGCCCTCTGAAGCTGCGGCCAATCTGCGCGGAGCGACCCCAACGTCGCCGGACTGACCGAGATGCCAGCACTTGCAATCTGCGCCAGGCCAGTCGGGTCAGAAAAGCTGCTGTTGAGGCTGAATGCGATATCGCGGTTACTGTCGATTATCGCGTCCAGAAGGTCAGGTTCGCGCGCTGTGATATCAATAGTCGCGTTGCCCTGGTCGTCATATTCGATACGCAGGGAATTCTCTTCGGCGGCAGCGCCCAGGCGACGCCGGCGGGCCCAATCGAAAAGCGGGCTGTTCAGAAGATCTGCTCCGAACCGGTCGACAAAACCGGTCACGGCGTCTTGACCGGCGCTGACACCCTCCCCCAGACCGCGGAAAATGCGTTCGAACGGATTTGGACGGGTTTGTTCAGAGGGTGTCGTCTGGCCCGGCCCGTCGGTTGGTAGCACCTCGCTTGGATCGATCACGAAAATGTCGCCCGGCCGAGGCGGCAGGAGGAAGGGATTTTCAGGAATTATCTGATCCTCGGCAAACACGATTGCGCTTGAACCCGCGGTTTCCGAGGGCACTTCACGCTGCTCGGCAACCTCGTCGGTTTGCCCAGATGTGTCGGTCGGCTGTTCCGCGGGATCGTTCGATTGCCCTGGGGTATCAGCAGGCCCGGGGCCGGATGTGTTAGGATCAGGCTGGACCGGCGTCGTGCCGGATTGGCTGGCCGGGCCCTCAAAACCCTCGAAGAACGTTGGAAAATTCTCGATGAACGAATCTTTCGACTGCGCGAAAGCCTCAAGGTCCAGGGCGATGCCGGGGCGGACCGCAGTATAATCGCCACCATGGATGTTGAGAAGGGAAGTCGTCAGCCATTGGCCGATTGCAGCGGTCCCGTTCACATAAGGGGCGACCTGGTAGAACACCCAGGCGAACTCGGCGATCTTGGCAACAGCATCCTCAGGCGCCGCCTGCTGCGCCTCGACGAACAGGCGATCGAGTGCTGCAATACCGGCATCAAGATCGATCGACCCTGTCGCATAGAACATGACGTCGCGACCATTCTGGTTTGCAGGTGTCCCGCCACTCTGCGTTGCCGGAGTTACGGAAAGTTGCGAAAGTTTTGTGATGCCGTATTCGGCGCCCGAGACTTCGGCTATCCCGCCGACCGAACTGTTGGCGACGTAAGGGGACACGGTCTCGGCGTACCTACGAATACGCTCGCGATACGGCTCGTATCGCTCGGTAATCGGCGTTTGCGGTGTTGGGGTATTCCCCCCCTGACGCAACTCGCCATAGCGTCCGCGGGGATTGCCAGTGCCCAGATAGGCATTCTGCGCAACGCGCATAGCGCCGACATCCCGGGAAATTCTAGAAAAAGTGAGAGGGGCTTCGCCGCGCGCAATCGTGGACTCGAGATCTTGTGTTATCACCTGCACATAGCCTTCGCTCAATGCCGAATAATTCGCATCCGGCGGAAAGCCCGGAAGGCGAACGGAATACTTGATCTGCCCCGGGTCAGTGACGCCAGCATTCCTTTCGGTAGCCTCAACAACCTCAAGCAACTCGTCGGTGACATGCGGAGATCTGGCTGTTGCATTGCGCATGACTGCGTCGAGCGCTGCAGCAGCCGGGTTTTCACCGTCCGCAACACGCTCTGCTATCGCCTTCCTTTGATAGGGATCTGAAATACGGCGGTTGCCGACATAGAAGAGCCCCTCCAGCCTTTCTACGTTGTCTTCGGACAATCCTGCGACGTTGCGCCATTCTTCCGGCCGGACGACGGGGTTCGTGTTTCCGCCGCCGGACCCGCCGAGGGTGTTATGAATGTCGGGATAGTCTCTCTGGGAGGTGATATCGGTCGGGTCACTGTTTTGATCAGTTGCGCCCGGCTCTTCGTTGGATGAGGGGCGATCATCGACCGCGTCTTGAGAAGACGTGATCAAACCGGATTCTGTCGGGTCGGCCAGTTTGTCGATAAGCTCCCACGTCTCCAGGCCGTTGAGGTCGGTAAGACGCTCAAAATCGCCCATGAGCTGATCGACCACTGCGGCCTGATCCTCGGCGGATTCGTTTGCGAAGAGGCTGCTGGACCGGCTGCCGACAAGCGTCTCCAGACGGGCGCGGATCTGTTCGTTGGAGACGGGGGCGCCGACGTCGACTTTTACGCCCTTGCCCAGGCTCCGCTTCGAGATCCGCTCAACAACGTATTCCACAAGATCGATCCGCCGAAGACCAAACCGGTTATTCTCGGGCGACGGCTCGGGGAAGGCGTCCAGCCCCTCGGACAGAACGTCCAGAGGCCGCGTGGATGGCTCCTGGCCCGGCGTGGGATTGGTTTCAGAAGACCCTTCGTCAACCGGGGTACCATCTTGATTCTCCGCCAAGAAGGCCGGGAATTCACCGAATTGGGTGATGCTAAGATCACTGGAACCCGAATTCTGCAGCGCACCCATGAATGTCCACATATCCATATCGAGACGCTCGGCGTTCTGAAAAAGATTTGCCTCGAGAAAACTGATGCCCGACGCAAGATCTTCGGGAGTTTCAAAAACGGATGCATACTCTTCACGTCCCGCCACTCTTTCAGCTTCCAGGGCAAGCCGATTAGGCGTCAGCGGAGCGTTCGAATATCTTACAAGCGCAAACTGCTCGAGCGTGCTTTTGGCCCAATCGGAGAAGCGTGCATCAACACCATCCCCTACCGGTCCAAATAGTCCAAGGAATTGGGGAGCGAACTCGATCTCTGACAGAATTTCCGCCTCAACCACTTCCAGGTTCTCAAGGCCGATCTGTAATTGCTGCGGCGCATCGGCTCTCAGATCAGGGGACAGCTGCTCATAGTAACTCTCTAGATCGCTTTCGACCTGTTCCTGATCTCCGTCCCGAAGCTCCATCAGGATCCGATGCAAGCCGGCCATATCCCAGGATGTTTCCTGCCTGCCCTCGGTCGGTGAGTCGATTCTGTCCGCCGTCTCCAGGTCGATGAGGAAGGGCGCGCTCGGATCACCCATTATCTGATCGGCACGAAGGTCGTTATGGAGCCATCCGCCGTTATGCATGGTTGCGACCATCTCAACGACTGCATCCGCCCAAGCATCTCGATCTATCTGTATTGATCCAGAGCGATCTGCCTCAAGCTGATAGCTGAGATTGATGCCTTCAATAAAATCTGTAGCAACAATCCCAGTGGAGAAACCTGCCGCGTCGGGAGTACTCACCAACTGGCCTCGCTGAGGGATACCGATCCCAAGATCATCGAACGCTTTCAATGCGTCCAGGTGGGCCGAACTGAACTTCCGGACACGGATAAACATGTCGTCAATCCGATATTCGGCCAGCCTGCGACGATCATGCCCCGATGACTCAGCCAGATCATTTTCCTGAAGAAGGGTTTTCCATTCTTCAAGCGTGCGAGTCTCGATCTCGGCAAAATCCGCCTCGGTCGCTGGTGCACCAAGGACAGCCGTTTCGAAATCCAGCTGGCTCTGGTCTGGTCCGTTTCCATCCGGCTCTCCGGACGAATTTTCCGTTTCATTGGTCGCGTCGCTGTTCTCCTGCGACCCTTCGCCTTCATCCGATCCACCTGTGCTTACTGGCGGAGTATTGCCACCGTCGTTCCCCGCGCCGCCATCTTCGGGGGTCGGTTGGGTGTCTGCCTCCGGCTCTGCCGGCCTGTTGATGTTGCTCCACGGCACGATGGGATCATAATCGACCAAGTCGCTGGCCTGCGGATCCTCCGGTATAGGAACGCCGGTGCTGAGCGGCTGTGAGGTCGGCCTCACCAGCAGCAGGCCTTCCGTCAGTTCTGCGTTGCTTGCCAGATCAATGAACTGGTACGGCTCAACTCCGTTCAGTTCTGCCATCCGATTTATGTTGTCGATGAGATAGTTAACCGCCGTCTCTCTGTTTTCCTCCACGGTTCCGCCCGGGAACCGTGACCACAGGTCTTCGTCGTAGGCGCGCGCCTGCTGTTCGGCAAACTCACGGATCTCCTCGGGGGTGACGGGCGCCTGGTCCCTTTCGGCCTGGGCCTGAACTTCTCTGTTTTCACTCAGTTGCTGCGGGGATAGCCCCTGACCATTGTCCTGGTGGACAGTGAAGCTCGGAAGCATCCGTTCACTGACCTGGCCGAAAACGTCGTCGACAAGGTTCGTGAAGTGCATCTCGTAGGAGACTTCGTTGGCCGGTTGCAACAAATGCGCGAACGTCTCGTGCCAATTGTCGAAGCGTCCTTCCAGGCCATTGCGCTCTCGGAATTCGTTGGCGACCTGTTCGCCAGTCAAAATGGTGAAATAGTCTTTGGCATTGTCGACTTGCGGAAAGAATGGTTTTGCCGCATCGGGCGTCGGGAGCTCGGTATTCTCGAAATCGGCATCAAGTTCCGGATTGACGGGCGTGCCGTCCTCATTGCGAAGGGGGATGTCGAACGGATCATCGTCGTTGCCGTCGTTTCCGTCACCATCCGTCCCGCCGGTTGCGGTATTTCGAGGGGTCCCACCGTCATTGCCATCACCGCCGCCACCCAACTCCGGTTCGGGCGTTTCAGAAGGAATGTCGACCGAACTCTCTGGCTGCGGCTCTGTCTCGGGGATCCGGTTCAGACCGTCCAGTTGCTCCTGATCGAGTTGCGCTTGCACCGCAGCCTCCGCATCGGCGATCGTGACGACACCGTCTGCGGGCAGGTCGATGACATGGGTCTGCCCCCCGATTTCATAGGTCGCCTGGAAATGTCCTGTGCCGTTCGCGGCGTTTTCCGGCGCGAGAACCTCGATGTGGAATTCCCGGTCCGCCGCCCATTCCGGTGAATAAACCCGACTGCTTGCTGTTTCCGCCACACCTGCCCCGGCGAGCGTACCAGCATTCCGATGCTCGCGGATCGCGTCATTGGCCTCGGCGATATCGTCGAAGGTGCCAATCTCGGTGATCTCGCCATTGACCCGGGCCATGACCTTTTCGTCCACCGTGATGACCTCAACCGCCACGCCGTCCGAAAGGGTAAGCGTTCCGTTATAGGTGGGCGTCAGGCCTTCGAGATCGCCCCGAAGATAGCGATATTCAAAGACCTCGTCAGCCTGCGCCGAGGTCGTACCGGCAGCGAGTTCGAACTGATGCTCGGCCCCGTCTTCACCAATATACGAAACGACGACAGGGTCGTTTTCGGAGGTGACGGTGATCGAACCTTCCGCCCCGGAAACCGAGGTCACCGGCTCGACCGTGGGTTCGGCCCGCTCTGACGCGTTCACGGTCGTGTCGGCGTCCGTATCCGGTCGTGAATCGACATCGATCGTGAACTCATTCGCGACAAGGGTGCGCCCGCTCTCGAGGTCCGCGTCATCCAAGTTCATGAAGTCGCGGACGCCGTCTTGATTGACGTAAGTGAATATCAGGTTCCCCCAGTCATCGGTGTAGAATGTCCCCTCCACATCGCCCACACGGGCATCCGCTTCGACGATGGACTCGCCGGGTGCAAGTGGTGTTCCATCGGGAAGCAATTGTGGTTCTGCCGCATTCCCAGTTGTCGTATCACCCTCCAGATCGGCGTTGTTGATGGTGCTTTTCTGGCCGGTTACAGCTTGGTAACCCTGAAAAACCGCGTTGCCGCCAAGATTTACGGCGCGGAAACCGCCTGATGTCGCGACAAAACCGGTTGCGGGGTCGATGGCTTGTGTGGTCGAACCGACGATGCCGCGCAACGCAGCCACACGTTCCTCGGGCGTTTCAGCATCATGATATGCCTGAACCTGTCCGTTGAGATTGATCGTGCCGCCGACGATATTGACACCAAGCTGACCGAATTCGATCAAGTCCATACCGGGAATGACCTTTTCCAGAAGTTCTTCGATGGCAGCTTGAGAGATAAATCGACCCGGATTTTCCTTGACCGCTTCCCAAAAGCGCTGAGGTGAGGCCTTCGCGGTCTGCAGGATCACGTAGTTGGCGATCATGTCCATGGTCTGCGGATCGTCGATCAGAGCCGCTTGCTGGATGAATTCCTCATCTCCAAGCACCAGTCCGATCTGAGCATAATCCGGCAGTGCTGCAAATTCGTGAAGATCGACACCATGTCGGGCGTTGGCCTGGTCGTACATCCGGGCGAAGTTTCCATCGGACGCATAGCGATAATCAGCCGTCAGATTCGGATTGTCGATTTGCTCGATGATCTCAGACAGCTGCAGCCGGCCGGGGGGCGGTCCGTCGCTGAGAAGGCCCTCGTCAGTGGTATACGATACCGGACTTGCGAAGCTTGCGATCTGCTCGGGTGTTAACGTGCCGTTCTCGTATTTGCGCTCGATCGATGCCCCGATTGCGGCTCTCTGCTCCGCGCTCGAATGCTCCCAGACCAATCCAAGGAAATCCGTACCCGCATTCTCGAAATCCGCGTTTGGAATATTGTCCAAACCGCCGAAAGTATTGACGGTCAGCGTGTCATTGATGAAGGAATCCATCTGAGACGGCGAAAGCGTCTGCAAATGGCCGAGAACTGGCGAGATCAATGATCGACCATTCAGGAAAATGGCGGCATCGCCTCGGACGCTGATCAACGTGTCGAAGATCAGTCTCTGCTGATCGTTGAGTGCATCGTACTCGGCCTGGGTAATTCCCAGCTGTTCCAGTGGAACGCCGCCACGCTCGGTCGAAGCGACAGGCGCGTTGCCCAGATCGGGTACTGCGCTTGCCTGATCCTCGCTCTCGATCTCCGATTGGGTTTGCGCGCGAACTTCTGACGGGAACTCATCCGACCCGGGGGTGTGGTTGAAAGCAAACTGTTCGCTTCCGTCGGCATCCCTCAGATAATAGTTGTAGGACCCATCCGCAGCCTGCTCGACCCGACCATTCTCGTCACCGTTCTGATCGGCAATGGCCACAGGCACCGGCATGTCGGCATCGGGGTTGTCCTCGTAGACCACGATGACCTGTTCGTTCTGTCCGTAAGGGTTGCGGCCATGCACTTCTCCTTCCAGATCGGCGAAGAAGACCTGCACCGGATTCGTCCCCGTGAAGTATTCCGCAGTCGTCATGCTGCCGGTAAAGGCGTCCACAAGGGCCTGGCCGATGCCGTCGCCGTGGTTGAGGGTTTCCGCAAAACCAACGATGGTTGAGGCGCCGGTCAGAAAGCCAGCGACGTAATTTCGATCATTCGGCTCAAGTAGGGGCGTCCCTCCGATCTGCTTGGCGGCTTCATTGAAGATACCCTGGTTCGATACGAAGCTTGCGGTCGCTGCCAGAATAGCGTCTAGCTCGCCGCTATCGATCGCCTGACCAATCCGCGCTACATCGGCGCCGCCAAGCAGAAGCTGCGTGGAGCCGTCGACGCCAACGGCCGTGCCAAGCAAGAAGACGCCCTCGGCCACCTTGAAGGCAGAGCCCTCATCAAGGCCGTCGACCGTGATCAGTGCGGCCTCGACCCCGTCCGAAATCTTGGCGAAGTTCACCGGCACGTTGCCGAGGCCCATGATATTCTGCGCCTGCATTCCCGCCGTTGTCAGGAACAAGTTCTTCCCAAAATTTTTCCAGTCACCGCTCAGCGCGGCCCCCGTGCCCTGCAACGCCGGCGACACCCAAGCGGGAGCGATAGCGTTACCGCCGCCGACGCCGCCGATTCCTCCACCTGCGCCGGCCACGGATGCGGCCGTCATTATGGCGCTCTGAAACGAAAGGTTGTCGTTCGCTGCGTCATAGACGAATTGCGTTACCGCCCCTGCGATGGCGGCTGGCGGAAAGAAGGCACCCACGACCATCAGAGCCTGGCTGATGAAGCCAAGCGCAGCCAGTTTCGTCTTCACTTCAGGCGGGACTTCTTGAAGTGTGGTTACGCCACCGTCGCCGTCCGAGACGATAATGTTTTCAATATCTTCAGCGTCACCGGACAGATTGATCTGCGCAAGAATAGAGCCGTCTTCGTCATACGAAACCAGTTTGTTACCATCGACGAGAGTCCAGCCCTCGGCTTGCATCCGATCCGACATCGTGGGCGTGGTGCCGTCAGGATTTTGCGCCAGCCCCCGAATGACGATGGTATCGTTCTCGAAAATCTCGTCGTCGTTGGCCCACATCCAGGATGAGGCGCTGTCACGAACATCGAAATCACCGCGGAAATCCTCGCCGATTTCGATGTAATCGTTGCCATCTCCGGTGCGGATGTAGTTACCGACATTCTCGCCGTTGAACATCAGCGTGTCTTCACCATCGCCGCCGAAGATGGTGCTGTAGCTCAACTTGGATCCGGCCTCTGTGATAAAAGTGCCGTCGGTATCGTCGAAGACGAAGACGCTGCTATCGACCTCTGCGCCTCCCAACACGTTCACTGTGATCCGGCCGTCGGCCTCCAGGCGGAAGCCCCGCGCAGTACCTTCTGCGAAATTAACCTCGTTCCGGCCGTCATCACTGTGAATGAAATTGCCGGTCGTCTCTCCGGTGTAGTTGACGATGTTCAGACTGCTGGCCTCACCTTCCCCGTTTGGTACCGCATCGGCACCCTCAGCCAGGGGGCTGGTGTCGATCCCCGCTTCGCGGTCTTCGATGTTCAGATAGCTCGTGCTGTCTACGACTGCATAGAGGTCGCCGGTTCCGGGGCGCATGATACTGTCGGTCGCGCCGCGCGATGAGAATGTGACGTCTCCGGCATCCGTGGTGAAGACGTTGTTGCCACCACCGTCCTCGATAATCGCCATATTGCCGATGTTCGAAACATTCTCGACCGTTTCCCCTTGAGCATTGATCAGAAACGTCGTGGTCGCTCCGACTGCATCTGGTGCGAATATGTTCAGGGCTTGCCGTGCCATACCACTTCCAAACGCGTGAAAGAGGGCATGCCCCTTGTTTCTGTCCACGTCGAAGATCTGGGCACCGTCTTCCCGATCGACGATGGTCGCGTTGTAGCTTAGGTGGCTTGCGGCGGGATCCGTCACTGTAGTCGGGTCACCATCCTGGAACACGGCCTGCAGGATCGCATCGAACTCGGCATCGGTACTGACGGCCTGTGTCGTTCCCAGATCGGGCCGGACCACCTGCCATGCATCGGTCGGGTTCCCTTTATCCCCGTCGCTGTCCTTTCCGTACCCGCCCTTACCCCTCATCTCATGCGCTTTGAACATTCCACCGAGCCAGTTGGTAAATGGCGTCGGCTCTTGGCCTTCCCCCAAGGTCAGACGGAAATCACCCTTGTTGCGCGCTCTCGAAGACCTGTTGTTGAACTCCAAATTCACATCGGGATGCACATTGGACGTCCAGGTCATCAGAAGCTCGATGAAGGCTGTATCGTGGCCCTTTGCCAATACGTTCAACGCCGCAATCTGTTCAGCATCCGGACCAGTCTGCAGATCGAAACCGCGATCGAGTGCGACCTGCGCGTCCGCGATCGACATGTCGGCATATTGCTGCAGGTTCAGGTTCAACGGATCGGAAACATCCAGACGACCACCTCCAGCCTCGATGATCTGCTGCAATCCGGCTAACGTCGGCAGATCGTTGGCATAGACCTCGAACTGTCCCGCCGAGATGAATTCGGTTTGGTACCAGCTCATCAGTTGCATCAAAGCATCTTGGTAATCGGACGGCTCCGCGCCGTCAGGGATCTCTGGGTTGAAGACCGCGCCGTTCAGCACGACCGGTGCGGCGTTAAGCGGGTTGTGAGGTTGCTCGTTCGGCCGGATCGTTGTCGCGGCATCCTCAGGAATGCCCGACGCGTCTTCGATGTGGCCGCCGGTGCTTGTCCAAAGAACCGCACCGCCGCGTTCGGGATCGGTTATCAACAACGCCCCGTCGTCACCCAGCGTCATGTGGAAGTCGCGGTTCGCCTCGCCTCCTTCGTTATAGGTGTGCGAAGACCATTCGGCATTCTCCGGAAGACTTGGTCCCTGCCGGTAAATCACGAGATTGCCATCAGATTGCATCGCGACCTGGCCGAACTCAGCGTCCCCGTTGGTCCCAGTATCCCAGATCGGTTGCGGGCCTCCTTCTGCCGCCATGTCATAGACAACGAAGTTGCCGTCCGATTGAAAGACCGCCCGGTACTGACCGTTCTGAGATGTCATGTATTGATTGGTAAGGATATTCGGCGAATGTCGGCTGCTGATGCTGGTGCCGAGATCAACCTCGGGATGGGCGGCGCCTTCGGGACGCTCGACCAGAATCCGTCGGCCATCGTCAAACTCCGCCAATCCGCGACCTGTCGCCAGATATGACGACAGATCGATGATTTCGACATTCTGGGCCTCTCCACCGATCGTGACGGTTCCGGTGCCGTCCCCTTCAGGATCGGTGATCGTCTCTACCGGGTCTGGCGTCCGGGGCGCCTCGCCTGGGGCAAGCATGCGGGACTCATGGCGGCCGGTCTCGATGAAGTGCCGCGTCGCGGCTTCCAGGTCACCGCCGAATGCGGCGGCCAAATCGGGGTTGGCCTCAAGGTAGTTCACGGCCGAAAACGTGAACCGTCGATCCTCGGCAAGCCCAACGGCATTGTAATGGTCGCGGGCTGCGTCCGCATCCGTTCCAAAAGCATCCACGAGATCAGGATGGGATGCGATGTATTCGAGCGCGCGGATATCGCCCCATCCTGACGAAAGATCGTCGGCGCGCGCGATGCGATCTCCGTTGATCCAAAGAGGTTGATGCGCCAGTTCGTCATAGAGAACGAGATTGCCGTCATCCTGCATCACAAGGTTGTAGGCGCGTTCAGAAGGTGGCTCAGTCTTGCTATAGGTGTTGGTGTCCCATTCGGCATCGCTATCGGCGGCGTAGATGACAAGATTGCCATCCGCCTGGATGGCAAGATGTCCACCTGCCGCGTCGTCGTCCGTGTCGCTGGCCCATAAGACGGCCTCTTCGCCCGACTTCGATGTGTCATAAACAACAAGATTGCCGTCCGTCTGGAAGATCGCTTGATATCGACCATTTGAGGATCTGATTTCCGACCCGCCGGCAATGACACCATTCCTCCACTGGTCGGGCGACAGAGCCGGCTGCGGCGCGGTCAATGCTCCGGTTTGCCCGGCGCCGTTGGCCGAGATTGGCTGGTTCCCAACAGGCGATATGTTTTCGGGCCCGGGAAGGCCATGAATGCCCCCGTCCGAAGTCGTTTTGCCACTGACCGGAAGATCGTTCGCCATGATGGTTCTCCTTGCGTTTCTAACTCTTGGAGAAACCAACTTGAGCTGATTCAGTCGACTGGTGCTCGCTACGCAAAATCCTACGGGCCCGACCCGGGATCATACGTAGCTCAGATGCATGATCCCGTTCGCGAACCCGCTCGAAGATCGGCATTCCGGCTGCCAGACAGCCATTCTCGGTGCATGGCAGAATAGAAGAGTTTCATCGATGCACGCTCTTCCGGGGGCTGACCAACGCCCTGCAGCATCTTGAAAGAAACCTGGTGCCCGCGGCCGGAGTCGAACCGGCACGGCCTTTCGGCCTAGGGATTTTAAGTCCCCTGTGTCTACCGTTCCACCACGCGGGCGGGCGGGCGCAGCATAGCCGCAGGCTGTCCGAGGGCAAGCGCTGTCAGACGCCGCCTTCCTTGACCGCCTCCATCGCCACATAGGTCGAGGTCGAGGCGACATGCGGCAGCGCGCCCAGCTTTTCGGCCAGCACTTGGCGATAGGCCTGAATGTCGGCCGTGCGGACCTTCAGCAGGTAGTCGAACCCACCGGCGATCATATGCGCCTGCTCGACCTCGGGGATTGCGCGAACGGCCCGGTTAAAGGCCTGCAAAGCGGCCTCGCGGGTATCGGCCAGCCGCACCTCGACAAAGGCCACATGGGTCAGACCCAGCCTAAGCGGGTCAAGAAGCGCGCGGTAGCCTGCGATGACGCCCTCGGCCTCCAAGCGCTTGACGCGGGCCTGGGTCGGGCTTTTCGACAGGCCGATATGGCGCGCGAGATCGGCGATGCTCATCCGGCCATCGCGGGCCAGCGCCTCGAGAATCGCCCGGTCGTAGCGATCAAGGCCCGCATGGGCCGTTTGGACTGTCAGAAGCTTCATTTTCAGTCGATCCGCCCGTGAGTACGCAAAATGCAGGCCAACCGCCGTGCCGACCTAGGGTAACATGCGCCACCACAAAGGAAAGCGCCCATGCTGGATCACCCCCTCTCCGACCTTCGCAGCCAGATCGATGCGGTCATGTATGGCCCGCAAGCCGATGTGCTGGAACGCCTGATCGCCGAAGCGGATCTGTCATCGGCCGACCGTACCCGCATCGCCACGCGCGGCGCCGATCTTGTGCGTGCGATCCGCAAATCGGCCAAGCCCGGCCTGATGGAGGTGTTTCTGGCTGAGTACGGATTGTCGACCGATGAAGGCGTGGCGCTGATGTGTCTGGCCGAGGCGCTTTTGCGCGTGCCCGATGCCGACACGATGGACGCGCTGATCGAGGACAAGATCGCGCCCTCTGATTGGGGCCGGCATCTGGGCCATTCCGCCTCGCCGCTGGTCAATGCCTCGACCTGGGCGCTGATGCTGACGGGCCGTGTGCTGGACGAGGCCGAGCCGGGCGTGGCAGGCCACCTGCGGGCCGCCGTCAAACGCCTGGGCGAGCCGGTGATCCGCGTTGCGGTGGGCCGCGCGCTGAAAGAAATGGGGCGCCAATTCGTGCTGGGCGAGACGATCCAGTCGGCCATGAAGCGTGCCGAAGGGATGGAGGCCAAAGGCTATACCTACAGCTACGACATGCTGGGCGAGGCTGCGCGGACCGAAGCCGATGCGCTGCGCTATCAGGCGTCCTACCTCGCCGCCATCAAGGCGGCTGCCACGGCCTGCACCTCGGATGATATCCGCGAAAACCCCGGCATCTCGGTCAAGCTTTCCGCGCTGCACCCGCGCTATGAAGTCGCCAAAGGCGCCGATGTGATGCGCGATCTGGTGCCCCGCGTCACCGAACTGGCCCGCGCCGCCGCCAAGGCGGGCATGGGCCTGAACATCGACGCCGAAGAGGCCGAGCGTCTGTCCCTCTCGCTCGACGTGATCGAGGCGGTCCTGGCCGACCCCGCCCTCGCCGGCTGGCACGGCTTCGGTGTGGTCGTGCAGGCCTATGGCCATCGCGCGGGGCCGACCCTCGACTGGCTGCACGCTTTGGCCGACAAGCTCGACAGGCAGATCATGGTCCGGCTGGTCAAGGGCGCCTATTGGGATACCGAGATCAAGCTGGCGCAGGTCAAGGGGATGGAGGCCTTCCCCGTCTTCACCCACAAGGAGGCAACCGATGTCAGCTACATCGCCAATGCGCGCAAGCTGCTGGGAATGACAGGCCGGATCTATCCGCAATTTGCCACCCACAACGCCCATACCGTGGCCGCGATCCTCGATATGGCCGATGACAAGCACGCCTTCGAATTTCAGCGCCTGCACGGCATGGGCGAACGCCTGCACGAGATCGTGCATGCCTCCGAGGCCACCCGCTGCCGCATCTATGCGCCGGTCGGCGCCCATCGCGATCTCTTGGCCTATCTCGTCCGCCGCCTGCTTGAGAACGGCGCCAACTCGTCCTTCGTGAACCAGATCGTCGATGAGGACGTGCCGGCCGAAGAGGTCGCCGCCTGCCCCTTCGCGGCCCTCGGCGCTGCCGGGCCCAGCCAGATCCGCACAGGCGCCGCCCTTTTCCCCGACAGGCCCAATTCCCAGGGCTGGGACCTGACCCATGCACCGACGCTTGCGGCGATCGATCAAGCCCGCGCGCCGCATCGCCGCGCCCAATTCACCGCCGGTCCGACACAGGGTGACGGGGCCAACCCCGCGACAATCCTGAACCCAGCCGATCCGACCGATCAGGTGGGCGACGTCCGCAACGCGACCCCGGCTGACATCCAGGCAGCCCTTGAAACGGCCGAGCCCTGGGCCGCTAGCCCCGAGGCCCGCGCCACGATCCTGCGCAAGGCGGCCTCGCTTTACGAAGACCATCATGGCGCCCTCTTTGCGATCCTGGCCCGCGAGGCCGGAAAGACCCTGCCCGACGCGGTTGGCGAACTCCGCGAGGCCACCGATTTCCTGCGCTATTATGCCGGCGAAATCTCCCATCTTCATTCTGTCCCAAATACCTCCGCCGGAGGCTCCGACGCTTCACCCGCCACACCGCTCGGGATCGTGACCTGCATCAGCCCCTGGAATTTCCCGCTGGCCATCTTCACCGGCCAGATCGCCGCGGCCCTCGCCGCCGGCAACGCAGTTCTGGCCAAACCGGCCGAACAGACCCCGCTGGTCGCGGCGCAAGCCGTGGCGCTCCTGCACGAGGCGGGGGTGCCCAAAACCGCGCTGCAATTGCTGCCCGGCGACGGCGCGACGGTGGGTGCCGCACTCACCTCCGACCCCCGCGTGAACGGCGTGGTCTTCACCGGCTCAACCGGAACCGCGCGCGCCATCGCCAGCGCAATGGCCGACACTCTCGCCCCCGGCACCCCTCTTATCGCCGAAACCGGCGGGCTGAACGCGATGATCGTCGACAGCACCGCGCTGCCCGAGCAAGCCGTGCGCGACATCCTCGCCTCGGCCTTCCAATCGGCCGGCCAGCGCTGCTCGGCGCTGCGCTGCCTCTATGTGCAGGAAGAGATCGCCAAGGATCTGACCGACATGCTGATCGGCGCGATGCAGGCGCTTAGCGCCGGAGATCCGTGGGATCTGGCGACCGATACAGGGCCCCTGATCGATGCCGATGCCAAGGCCGCCATCGCGGACTATGTCGCAAAAGCAAGGAAGGATGGCCGGGTGCTGCACCAGAACCCTGTGCCCGAGACCGGCCATTACCTGGCGCCCACGCTCATCCGCGTCAACGGCATCGCCGACCTCGGCGGGCGCGAGGTTTTCGGCCCCGTCCTGCACATCGCGACATTCAGGGCCGAGCACCTGCCGCAAATCATCGCCGACATCAACGGAACCGGCTACGGCCTGACCTTCGGCCTGCACACCCGCATCGACGACCGCGTGCAGGAGGTGGCCGACGCCGTCACCGCAGGCAACGCCTATGTCAATCGCAACCAGATCGGCGCGGTTGTCGGCAGCCAACCCTTCGGCGGCGAAGGTCTGTCCGGCACCGGCCCCAAGGCCGGCGGGCCGCATTACCTGCCGCGCTTCCTCCGTAGACCGGCCGAGGGCGCCGGCCCATGGTCCGGCCAGATGTCGCAGGCCGAGGCGCAGGCCGCTCTCGACAACGCCAAACCTCCGCAAACGGCGCACCCGCCAGAGATCATGCCCGGGCCGACGGGCGAGACCAACCGCCTGTCCTTCCAGCCCCGCCCACCGCTCCTCTGCCTCGGTCCAGGCCCCAAAGCCGCCGCCGATCAGGCCCAGGCCATCCGCTCACTCTGCGGATCCGCCGTCGAAGCGACGGGGGACCTGCCCCCTGAGGCGCTCCTCACGCTTACAGATTTCTCCGGTGCGCTTTGGTGGGGCGACGCAGAAACCGGGCGTGCCTATGCCCAGGCCCTTGCCAGGCGCGACGGCCCGATCCTGCCCCTGATCACGGGTCAGCCCGACACGGCCCATGCGCTCCATGAACGCCATCTTTGCGTGGATACCACAGCCTCTGGCGGAAATGCCGCGCTCCTGGCCGAGATGAGCAAAGCCTGACCGCCCTTCCGACCGCGCCGTGCCCTTGGGCACGGCGCCCGGCCCAACGCGCGGAGCGGATCTTTGATCCGCGACAAGGGGCGGGAGGGCCCCGGCCCGGAATCCAAACCGTGGATCAAACGGCGCTTGACGCTTTCCCGCCAAACCCCCACCTTCACAGAATGTTTCCCATACGCGACCACAACCCCTCGGGGCGTACACCCTTCATTACCTACGCCCTGATCGCGACCAATATCGCGATCTTTCTCTACATGCTGCCGCTTTACGCCGACCCGCGCGATATTGGGCCGTTCTATGCGAATTGGGCATTGATCCCGGCGAAGGGCGATATCGGCGGCTACATCACCTCGCAATTCCTGCATGGCGGCTTCATGCATTTGGCCGGCAATATGCTGTTTTTATGGGTTTTCGGCGACAACCTGGAAGACGAGATGGGGCACTTGCCTTTCTTAGGCTTCTACCTCGCCGCAGGCGTGGCTGCGGGCCTAGCCCAGACCGTGTCCGAGCCCTATTCGACCATTCCGATCGTCGGGGCCTCAGGCGCCATTGCAGGCGTGATGGGGGGCTACCTTCTGCTTTTCCCCAAGGCGCGGATCGATGTGCTGATCATCATCGTGGTCTTCTTCCGCATCTTTCCCATCTCGGCCTGGATCGTGCTGAGCGTCTGGTTCGGCATTCAGCTTTTCTGGGGCGCCTCCACCCCCACGAATGGCGGCGGGGTTGCGTATTGGGCGCATGCCGGAGGGTTCGTCGCGGGCATTGCGCTGGCGCTTCCCCTCTGGCTGCGGCTCGGAGGGCCCGCATTCTGGAACCGCACCCACGGCGCCCCGCCCCATCCCGAAGCGCAATACAGGTTTCAGCGTTCCTCAATCCCGAAGGTCGGGCGGCGCAGGCGATAGCCTATCTCGATCGGGCCTCAAGCCTCGCGCAGGATTTTCGCAAGGCCGGGAAACAGCGCCTCATTGGCGCAGAGAACTGACCCGCTGTCGAAGATCTCAGGCCCACCGCGAAACGCCTCGACCAGGGCCCCCGCCTCACGCGCGATGATCAGGCCCGCGGCCAGATCCCAGGGCTGCAGCTCACGCTCCCAATAGCCGTCGAACCGGCCCGCCGCGACATAGGCCAGATCCAGCGAGGCCGCCCCCCAGCGCCGAACGCCCGCACATTGCGGCATCAGGCGGCTCAGATCGCGCAGCATCGCGGGCAGCGTGTTCTTGGCCCCGAATGGCACGCCCGTGGCAAAGACCGCCTCGGCCATGTTGCGCCGGGCGGCCACGCGCAGGCGTTGGCTGTCATTCAGCCACGCGCCTTGCCCTTTTTCGGCATAGAACATCTCGTCCTTGGCAGGGTCATAGACGACACCGGCGACGACCTCGCCCTTATGCTCCAGCGCGATCGAGATCGCCCAATGCGGCATGCCGTGCAAAAAGTTCGTGGTCCCGTCCAGCGGGTCGACGATCCAGCGGCGGGTCGGGTCCTCGCCCACGATCTCGTCGCTTTCCTCGCCCATCCAGCCGTAATTCGGCCGTGCGCCCAGCAATTCCTCTTTCAGGATCGCCTCGGCCGCGATGTCGGCCTTGCTCACGAAATCGCCAGGGCCCTTGGCCGAGACCTGCAGGTTCTCAACCTCGCGGAAATCCTTGACCAGCGAGCGCGCCGCCTTGCGGGCCGCCTTGATCATGATGTTGAGATTTGCACTGCCTTGCATGTCGGCCCTCCGGTCGGTCAGACGGCCTCATACGCGCGCATGAACAGGATGAAAAGCCCCAGAGCTACAGCCGAGGGCGGCAACATCCGCGAAACGTCCGGCCTCCTTGACCCTCTGTCGCCGGTTTTCTGAAGCCGTGAGATTGTCGGCCGCGCGCAGTCCTGATCCAAGCATCGAGAATTTCCGATCAGCAGGTCGGCCTTGCGGACAAAGCCGACTTAAGTTCGGTTTCGGTGAGAGACCTCACCTTTCCAAAAACATGCCAATTCATATTCTTCCGCGTAGGGATTTGGGACATTCTTGGTCACGCACCACTGCCAGTCGACTACATCAGTATCAGTATTAAAAATGAGTTCGATATCGCCTTCAAAAACTAGAGACAGAGCTGCGTCTTCATCGACCGAAGCCGACATGACCTTGCGCATTGTAACTGAGGACAAGATAGCCGCCTTTGCGATGCCGTCCGGATCAGCGCAATCGAACAAAGCCATGTCATGTCCTCTAAGAGCTTCATTGATAGAGGATTCTTTCGAGCATGAAAAGTTTTGGAAAGCTAGCTGATACTCGTTTTCCACAAAACGCAACGTCCAAACGTCTCCGGTCGAAAACCCGGCAATGTGTTTTCGCAAGAGTAACTCTTGCAGGAGCTGTGCTGTCTCCGAAAATTCGTTTCTAGCAGCTGTCATTTCTATTATCTCCTAGAGATATCTTAACCTTTCGAAGTTCCAGTCGACAGTATTATCGGTATGAAACCTAAGTGCAATTTCACATCATTGGTGAAAGTCTGTGTTGAACTCAACAATGGTCAAAGGGGCTTTTCTAGCACCTCCGCTTGGTTCGGACGAACGGCAACAACGCAGCTTTCTGAAATTTGGATCAGTTATGACGCAAAGGTCAAAACCGTCTGACAGTCAGCGATCATCGGAAAGCTGGCGCAGCTCGGTGTCGAAATCGGCCAGGGCTGCTTGGCCTTTGGGCGTCAGTGCGTAGATGCCCAGCGCCACCCTTTCGAACCAGCCGTAGTGGTCGGCCCGCATCAGATTGCCTGCGCGGCCGACACCTGTTGCACCGGCGACATGGGCGGCCTTGGTCGGGCCGTTGTCGCGCAAATGCACGGCGCAGCGCAGGGCATCCTGCCGGTAGGCCGTGACCCGCTTCACGCCGGTCACACCGCCCAGATTGGGGTCGCCCACGCGCCTCTCGAACTCGCGCAGAAGCCGCCCGGCCCGTTTGGTGGCCTTGCGCGGCGCATAAGGGCCGGGGTCGAGATGCGCCTCGATCGTGGCCTCGGGGCCCACGCGCACCGCCAAGAGGCCCAGACCCAGACGGCGGCAGAGGCGGATGATATCCTTATAGCGCAGCTTCCACCCGCGGTCGGATGAGACCGGAACCGCCAGATAGACATGATCGAACATCGTCTGGCGCGCGACCCCTTGCATGACCAGCGCCAGTGAGAAGGTCAGCTTGAGCTCGACCACCACAGGCGGCTCATCCCCCCGGCAGGCCATCACGTCGCACTCGCCGATCTCGGCCTTTACCTCATAGCCCTGCGCCTCGAGATAGGCCTTGATCGGGGGGTAGAGATCGGATTCGCGCATCTTTTCAGCCGTGCCAAAGACCGCGGCGCATCAGCACGTCGCGCAACAGCGTCGGGCGGTCGGTCATGAGGCCATCGACGCCAAGGTCGATCAGCCGCTCCATCTCGGGCGCGTCATCCACCGTCCAGACATGGACATGAAGGCCCCTCTTATGCGCGGCACGGATGAAGCCCTTGGTGACAAGGGGAATGCTTTTGTAATGGGTGGGCACCTGCAGGGCGTGGAAGGCGGGCCGGCCGACGGGCATCCCGAACCCCGCCAGCCAGATCGAGAACGCCCCGCCATGGGCGGGCGACCATGCCAGATCGGGCCCGAGCAGCCGGCGTGCCTCTTCCGTCCGTCTTGGCGAAAACGACCCCAGGCAAACCCGCGACAGCGCATTCGCACGGCTCAGAACCTCGGCCGTCGGCATCACGGCGGCATCGGCTTTCAGCTCGATATTCACATTGAGAGCCGGAAACGCCGCCAACACGGCGTCCAGCCGCGGAATTGCGGCGCCACCTTTGGTGCGAATGCCCGATAGCGCAGCCCAATCCAGCGCGTCGATCCGCTCTGGCCGCCCGGCCATGCGATCCAGTGTTTCGTCATGGTGGATGACGACCACGCCATCCCGCGTGGCATGCACATCCGTCTCGATATGGGTGTAGCCCAGCGCGATCGCGCGTTCGAACGCCTCGGCAGTGTTCTCCTCGGCCTCAAGCGACCCGCCGCGATGGGCAAAGGCGATGGGTGTCGGATGGTCGAGAAACGGGTGCATGGGGGCTCAGGCCCGCTGCAGCTTGACCGGCACGGTGCGGGCCAGTTGCAGGACATGGGCCATGAACGGCTTGGCGGCATCCTCGTCGCGGACGGCCGCGTAGAGGCGTCGCGTCAGGCCCGCCTCGGTCACCCGGCGGGTCACGTAATCGGAGGAATACTTCACCTCGCGCACCACCCAATCGGGCAAGACGGCCACGCCCCGGTTTGAGGCGACAAGCAGCAAGATCACGGCGGTCAGTTCGACCTGCCGGGTCGCGCGGGGTTCGACCTTGGCGGGGATCAGAAGCTGGCTGAACACGTCCAGCCGCGCACGCTCAACCGGGTAGGTGATCAGCACTTCCTCGCGGAAATCCTCGGCCTCAACCCAGTCTTTCTTGGCCAGCGGATGCGCCGAGGCGGCGACAAAGACCGGCTCATAATCGAAAAGCGGCACGAAGGTCACTCCTGGCAAATCCTCGGGATCGGATGAGACGACCAGATCGACCTCTTCGCGCATCAGGGCGGGCAGCGCGCCAAAGGCCAGGCCGGGCCGGATATCGACATCGACATCGGGCCAGCGGTGGCGGAATTGTTCCAGCACGGGGAAGAGCCATTCAAAACAGGCGTGGCATTCGATGGCGATGTGAAGCCGCCCCGTCTTGCCAGAGCGGAGCGCGCGAAAATCCTCCTCCAGCGCCTCGACCTCGGGCAGCACCTTGTCGGCCAGCTTCAGCAGCCTCAGACCGGCCGAGGACAGGCGCAAGGGCTTGGAGCGGCGGGCAAAAAGCTCAACCCCCACCTGATCTTCCAGGCCCTTTACCTGATGGCTCAGCGCCGATTGGGTGATGTTCAACAGATCCGCCGCGCGGGCCAGGCCACCGGCCTCATGAATGGCCTTGATCGTGCGGAGATGGCGGAATTCCAGGTGCATCTTGCGGTTCGGCTCATGATCGTGATGAGGAATATGAGTTTGTCTCACATTGGGCGGCGTCCTACAACAACCAACAGAAATCAGGAGAGTCAGATGTCTGCGCCCCGTTTGTCATTCGAGTTTTTCCCGCCGCAATCGCTGGAGGCCAGCTTTCGGCTTTGGGACACGGTGCAAACGCTGGCGCCCCTGCGGCCCGATTTCGTATCGGTGACCTATGGCGCGGGCGGCACGACGCGCAAGCTGACCCATGAGGCGGTGTCGACCATAGGCGCGCATTACGGGCTGAACGTGGCCGCGCATCTGACCTGCGTCGATGCCTCGAAAACCGAGACGTTGGAGATCGCTCAGGCCTATGCCGATGCGGGTGTGACCGAGATCGTGGCGCTGCGCGGCGATGCGCCCAAGGGCGCCGACCGTTTCGCCGCCCATCCCGATGGCTTCGCCAGCTCGGTCGAACTGATCGAGGCGCTGGCCGATACCGGCAAGTTCACCCTGCGCGTCGGCGCCTATCCCGAACCGCACCCCGATGCCGCCGACATGGCCCAGGATGTCGATTGGCTGAAGCGCAAGATTGATGCCGGGGCCACCTCGGCGATCACGCAATTCTTCTTTGAGGCCGAGACGTTCTTCCGCTTCCGCGACGCCTGCGAGAAAGCCGGGATCGACGCGCCGATCATTCCAGGCATCCTGCCGATCGAAAGCTGGGACGGCGTGCGCAAATTCGCCGCCCGTTGCGGCGCGAACATCCCGCAATGGCTGGACGATGCCTTCACAGCCGCCAAGCGCGACAACCGCGAAGAGCTGCTCTCCACCGCCATCGCGACCGAGCTTTGTTCCGAGCTTTTGGAGGGCGGGGTCGAGCATCTGCATTTCTACACGCTGAACCGCCCGCATCTGACCCGCGATATCTGCCATGCGCTGGGTGTGACGCCCGAAGTGGTGCTGGAAAAGGTCGCCTGACCTCTTTTCTATGCGCCATCGCGCCTCTAGGCTGCCCGCCCGGAGGCGCCTATGACCCAACCCAAAATCGCGACCACACCTGACGATCTGGTCCCCCGCGATCAGCTTTTGTCGATGTCGGGCCTGGAATTCATGCAAGGCATCTTGGACGGGCGCCTGCCGCAGCCGCCGATTTCAGGCGTGCTGGACTATCATCTGCACCTGGTCGAAAAGGGCCGCGTGGTTTTCCGCGGCGCCCCGGGTTTTCAGCACACAAACCCGCTCGGTACCGTCCATGGCGGCTGGTACGGCACGCTGTTGGACAGCGCCATGGCCTGCGCCGTGATGACGGAAGTTCCCAAGGGCCATTGGTATACGACGTTGGAATACAAGGTGAATATCACCCGCGCCATTCCCCTTGGCATGCTGATCGAGGCGGACGGCATTGTCCAGCATGCCGGGCGCAAGACCAGCGTGGCGCAGGGTACGATCCGCGGGGTTGAGGATGGCCGCGTCTACGCCACCGGATCGACCACCTGCATTATCTTGGAAGGTTGACTATCGATCCTGCCGGGAGAAACGCGCGGCCTTTAGCCCGTTTCAGCCAGCGTCAGGCCAGGATGCGAGGACATTGCCGTCGGGTGAATGGATTCTGACGGATCGCGCCCGATCTTGCGCCGCCTGCGGAAGAGGAACGTCTTGCTCCAACTGCGCCAGGTGCCGACTGAGGGCGCGTCGGCGTCACGCGGAAACCGCGCCCGCCATCCGGGCGGCAGGATCAATCCGCAGCCCTCGGCCTTCTCCAACATCCAGACCAGCGGGATGTTGGCCAGGGGCCGCGCCGGTTCGTACCCGGACAGATGGCCGCCGATATCGCCGTGACTTCCGCGAAACCAGACCTGTTCGACATGCTGGCCCGGTTCCTGACGGTCGGCGCAGTTCCACAGGACAGGGGTGTAGACATCGCGCGTCTCGTTCAGCGCCAGCGCCTGAAAGCCATGCCGGATCGTGGCGCCCAGATGATGGCTGTGAAACGCATGCCGCGGCTCGGTCAGCATCCAGACCAGCGGTAGACGCAGGCCAAGCGCCTTCACCGTATCGAACACGCCCACCATCTCCACCGGGGCGGACTCATGGCAATGCAGCTCGGCAAAGCGGCGCGCGGCGGGGCTGTCGGGGCTGCATTCGTAATGGCGATACGCATCGCGCACCGCGCGGGTTGTGGCCTGATCGGCCCGCACCAAACCGATCCGGTCGATCACCCCGGCCAGCGAGCGCACCGCATAGGCGCCACGCGAAAAGCCGAACAAAAAGATCCGGTCGCCCGGCCGATAGCGCGAGGCCAAAAAGCCGTAGGCGCGGCGGATCTGGCGGTTGATGCCCCGCCCGGTGACCACGTTCGACACCTCGCGCCATTGGCGCCACTGGATGCCAGCCTCGTAATAAAGCGACAGATCGGCCACGCGCCCGCGCTCGGCCAGTAGCTTGTAGGTCAGCCCGGCATTCGTCTCCATACCCTCGGCCAGGCTGGACATCGTGCCATCCAGCACGATCACATGGTCGACCGGCCCGCGGCGGCGCGGTTCGGCCCCGTGGGTCTCGGCCAGCGGCGGGCGGCGCAGCCAGCGGCGGAGAAGGCTATTCAGCCGCAATGGGGTCCTCCTGGTTGAGCCAGGACCATACGCGCAAGGGTGTAAACGGCATCTGAACGTCCGTCACACCGGCAGGCGCCAGCGCGTCGGCCACCGCATTGGCGATGGCCGCCAGCGCGCCCACCGTGCCAGCCTCGCCGCAGCCCTTCATACCAATGGGGTTGGCGGTGGACGGCACAGGCTCTGTCGTAAATCCGATCATGGGCAGAGTGTCGGCGCGCGGCATGCCATAGTCCATGAAACTTGCCGTGAGGAGCTGGCCCGTCTCATCGAAGACCACGCGTTCGGTGATTGCCTGACCCAAGCCTTGCGCCACCCCGCCATGCACCTGCCCTTCGGCCAATTGCGGGTGGATCAGCACACCGAAATCGTCGGTCACCGTATAGGCCACCACATCGACCTGGCCCGTCTCGGGGTCAACCTCAACCTCGGCCACATGGGCGCCGTTAGGATAGCTTCGGCCCGGCAGGGTGGCGCTTGCGGCATGGGTCAATAGTTCATCGCGGCCTGCCTTGCGGGCCATCTCGGCCGCCTCGACCAGCGTGATCGCGTAATTGGTGCCGGGTGCGCGGAAGGCCGTGCCGTCGAAATCAACCGCCTCGACCTCCAACGCCTCCTGCAAGAACGGCTGGAACGCCGCCACCATCTTTTCAATCGTGGCAATCGTCGCGGTGCCCTGCACGGTGACCGAGCGCGAGCCTCCGGTGCCGCCGCCTTGCGGGATCAGGTCGCTGTCACCCTGCACGACCACGATCTGCTCGGCCGGAATGCCCGACCGGTCGGCCAGAAAATGGGCGAACACCGTCTCATGCCCCTGCCCGTTCGACTGCGTCCCGACATAGAGCGCCACGGTGCCATCGCCCCGAAACTCGATCTTGGCATCCTCCGAGGCGGAGCCAAGGATGGATTCGATGTAACAGCAAAGGCCGATCCCGCGCAGCTTGCCCGCCGCCTTTGCCGCCTCCCGACGGGCCGGAAAACCCGCGACATCGGCCTCACGCCGGACACGGCCCAAAACACGGGTGAAATCACCGACATCGTATAGCTCGCCCGACGCGGTCTTATAGGGGAAGGTCTTGATGAAGTTCTTTTCACGCAAGGCCCAGGGGTCGACCCCCATCTGCCGCGCCGCGCGATCCATCATCCGCTCGATCGTATAGATCGCCTCGGGCCTCCCGGCGCCGCGATAGGCATCGACGGGCGTGGTGTTGGTGTAAACCCCTTTGGCGCTGACGAAAACGTCCTGCACATCGTAGACGCCCGTCAGAACGCGCGACGAGGCGTTCGACTGGATGAACTGCCCGAATTGCGAGTTATAGGCGCCGAGGTTCGACAGGATGTCGACGCGATAGGCGATCAGCCGGTGATCGTCGTCGAACGCCATCCGGGCGGTCGAGACCAGATCGCGGCCGGCATTGTCGGTCAGCATGGCCTCGGTCCGCTCGCTCATCCAGCGGACGGGGCGGCCCAGCGCGCGGGCGGCATGGGCGACCACCACGTATTCGGGGTACATCATCGCCTTGGTCCCGAACCCGCCGCCGACATCGGGGTTGGTGACACGGACATCATCGCCAGGCAGGCCAAGCTGGCGTGTCAGAACCCTTTTGGCCCCCCAGACGCCCTGCCCGTTCACTGACAGATGCACACGGCCCTCGGCCCATTCGGCGAAACAACCGCGCGGCTCCATCGAATTGGGGATGATGCGGTTGTGCTCAACCCGCATTTCCACGCGGTGGGCGGCGTTGGCGAAAGCGGCCTCGGTCGCCTCTTCGTCGCCCAGCGCCCAATCATAGGCGATATTGTCAGGTGCCACATCGTGCAGGGCCAGGCCGCCCGGGGTGGCTTCGATGTGAACGTCGCGCTCTTCATAGTCGAACCCGATCAATTCGGCGGCGTCGCGGGCCTGATCAAGGGTTTCGGCAATCACGATGGCAATCGCCTCACCCACATGGCGCACCCGCCCCTTGGCCAGAACCGGGCGGAACGGATCCGGCGCATCGGTGCCGTCACGGTTTTTCACCGTATCGGCCTTCATCGCCAGTTCGACGCCCGCGCTTTCCAGATCATCCGCAGTCAACACCGCTTGAACGCCAGGTGCTGCACGGGCCTCTTGCACATCAAGCACCGCAATATCGGCGTGCGCCACGGGCGAGCGGAAAAAGATCGCGTGCAGCGCATCGCCGGGCGCGATGTCATCGACATAGCGCCCCGCACCGGTCAGGAACCGCACATCCTCGCGCCGGGGCGCCGTTTGCGCCTTGCCAAACTTGTCCATACGCCAACGCCCTTCCTGTGCTACCGTGAGGCCAAGGGTAAGCGACCCAGCCGCACTGTCCAGAGGCAGTCGCGACGCTTGCGCGCCCTTTGCCACATCAAACACCCGAAATCGGCGGGGTTACGACCTTTGCTGTTGACTTGATCAGCAGGCTTTGGCTTTTGGTGCCTCTATCATTCTCTGTCAGGAGGCGAGTGATGTCTGAAGATAGCTATTTGCCGGAGGCACTCTGACCCTCGTCAGAGATGTGTTTCGCGTGCCTCCTGATGTCCACGCGCTCGAGCGTTTCGGTCTCGACCGCCTGGTTTTCGCAAAACATCGTTAAAGCTGCACCGGTCTGACAGGCCGGCGCGACGCGTGCTTTGCATGTCCAGCCGGGCCGTCTGACCCCGGCGGATGGGCGCAAGGTGCGAAGGAGAAAGAATATGACCCGCAGATCCCTGCAACATATCCGCAATATCGGCATCATGGCGCATGTCGACGCCGGCAAGACCACGCTGACCGAACGCATCCTGTTCAACGCAGGCCGCATCCACAAGATCGGTGATGTCCATACCGGCAATACCGAGATGGACAGCCGCGCGGCCGAGAAAGCCCATGGCATCACCATTTCGGCGGCGGCCACATCCTGCGACTGCGCGGGATGCGAGATCACCATCGTCGACACACCCGGCCACGTCGATTTCACGATCGAGGTCGAGCGGTCCTTGCGCGTACTTGACGGTGCGGTTGCGGTCTTTTCCGCCGTCTCGGGGGTTGAACCGCAATCGGAAACCGTCTGGCACCAGGCCAATCGGCACGGCACGCCCCGGATCTGCTTCATCAACAAGATGGACAGTCTGGGCGCGGACTTTGCCCGATGCGTGGATGACATTCGCACCCGTCTGGGCGCCGAGCCCTTGGCCGTGCAAGTGCCGATCGGAGCCGAAGACAGCTATCGCGGCGTGATCGACCTGATCGCGATGCGAGCGCTTGTCTGGCCGTCCGAGGCGCATGAGCCGGTCGATGGACCCGTCCCGGCCGAGTTGGTCGATGCGGCGCAAGCCGCACGCCTGGCCCTGATCGAACAGGTGGCAGCCCAGGATGACGCGATCCTGGCGCTCTATCTCGACGGGCAGGACGTGCCGGCCGCGCGTCTTCGGGCGCTGGTTCGGCAGGCTTGCATAGGTCAGCTGGGTGTGCCGGTTCTCTGCGGGTCGGCCTATCACAATATCGGCGTGCAACCGCTGATGGATGCGGTGGCGGCCTATTGCCCGTCGCCTCTGGACCGTCCCGCGGTTCAGGGCCTGGGCGCGGATGGCACGCAGGTGGACCGCCCGGCCGACGATGCGGCACCGCTGACGGCCCTTGTGGCCAAGACGCGGGTCACGCGGTTCGGCACCCTCACCACGGTCCGGGTCTATTCGGGCCGGCTGGAAAAGGGCATGGCCGTTCTGAACGCCACGACCGGCACGCGCGAGCGGGTCGGGCGCATCCTGCGCATGCATGCCGATGATCACATCGATCTGACGCAGGCGGGCGCGGGCGACGTTGTGGCCATCATGGGTCTGAAGTCGGTCCGGGCGGGCGATACCCTGTCCGATCCGGCGGCGCCCGTGGTGCTGGACGGTCTGGTCTGCCCCGATCCCGTGATCGAGGCGGTGGTCGAGGTGGCCGATGCAGCCGCGCAGGAGAAGATGGGCCGCGCGTTGGCCGATATGGCGCGTGAGGATCCGTCCTTGCGGGTGTCGACCGATGCCGAAACCGGCCAGACCCTTCTGGCCGGCATGGGTGAGCTGCATCTTCAGATCTGTCTGGAGGAGTTGGCGGAAACCCATGGCGTCACGGCGCGTCTCGGGCAGCCGAGAGTGGCGTATCGCGAGGCGCTGACGCGCCGGGTCGAGGTTGACCGGACCCTGCGCAAGCAGACCGGCGGCCCCGGCCAATACGCGCGCGTCAAGCTGGTCTTCGAACCGGTGGATGAGGGCGAGAGCGGTCTTGTCTTCGAAAACCGGATCGCGGGCGGCGCGGTTCCGGCAGAGTTCATTCCTGCCGTGATCGCGGGTCTGACCGCCGCAATCGGCACCGGTGGGCCGCATGGCTGGCCACTGACGGGCGCACGGGTCACGCTGATCGACGGGGCATTCCACCCCAATGACAGCTCGGCCACGGCGTTTGAGCGGGCGGCACGGGAAGCCGCCGCCGAGGCCTTTGCCCAGGCGGGGCCGATCTTGCTGGAGCCCGTCATGCGGGTTGAGATCACGGTGCCCGCCGACCATTTGGGCGCGGTGATCGGAGATCTGGGGTCGCGGCGCGGCACGATTGCCGCGTCCGACCCTGGCCCGGCAGGGCATCTGGTCACGGCCCATGTGCCGCTGGCGCGGATGTTCGGCTATGTGGGCGACCTGAGGTCGCTCACCCGAGGGCGGGCCAGCTTTGCGATGGTGTTTGACCATTACGGTCAGGTGCCGAAAGCCGAAGCAGAGGCCCTCGCCGCCGGATAACATGAACCTGATGCGGGCGGCCGAAAGGGTCGCCCGTTTCTTTTATCGCCAAAGTCCCATGAAAAGGCATTGCAACCGCTAAAGGCTTTGCAGCACCCCACTATCAATCGAGCGTGATCGGCACCGCCAGCGCTACAATACCGAGGACAGTTTTACCGGTAACAAAGACAGACAATGCGGTGCGCATCGGCAGGCACCCAAAGTTTCTTCTATCCGCCTGCTGCCGCCATCATTTTCTGGCTATAAGTCCTGACGCTGAATACATATGATCACAAGTTAGCCCGCCTATACCATCAGTGTTTCGTGCTTCAGTATACGTTCGCATTCTGTCTTACCTCAAATAAATGAGGAATGCATTTTTAAAACCAATCGTAAGGCCCGATGACGACCAAGACCAGCTCATCTTCCTGAAACCGCACTATTGCTCGCGCACGAGCTCTACTGTGCCAAAGCTTAGCTAACCAATTTCTATGAGGGAAGTCGAAAATTATTTGTAGAGTATATTGAGGATTCTCTTCCGTTGCGCGTGGTAGTCTTTCAGGAATAAGAACCCAACCTGCACGCTCCATGAGCTCCGTAAAGATTTGAGGATCGCAATTCTTTCCATAAAGATATCTTAAGCCACTTCCGTATTTTTCCACGTGCAAATGCCAATCTCCCCCTTTAGAGATCTGGTCAGATATTTCTGCAAATTCACCCGTAAAGATTGGATCACAGCCAAGATCAACGGCCTGCTGAGAGAATGCGGGGCTTGATAACAAAAGTGTAAATGCAGAGGCAAAAATAAAACACAATGTTTTGGAGCAATTGACCACAAAGTCTTTTCTTGAGCAGACCATTTCTTCTCGCTTTTTGTCGACAATCGCATCAATCCTTACTCAGAAAAATAGTACTCTCTACTATCGCCCCGCGTACTTGAAAGAATACTCGCAGAACCTATTTCGTCGTTCAGCCTACACCCATGCGAGAAAGCGCACAGGTATGGAGTTCCATACTCCGGCCTGCCCCGCCGCCAACCTTGGCCCTGGCTTCAAAAAAGCGCGCACGACCCAGCGCCACCGATGGTCGGACCGTTCGCGCGTACAAACCAAAATAGGTCAGAGGGGCGCCGGACCCGGTACACGATTGATCGTGAGACCGAGTAAACCTAGGCAAACGAAACGCCGCAGGCCGGCCGACAAAAGCGAAAACCGAAGCATCTGCCTCGGTTTTCGCGGTTTCGGGATATGCCGCGTTAGCTCAGTCGCGCAGCGACATGGCCGTGGCAATTTCCATCTCGCCGAACCCGTTGAAGCGCGTATTGGTGACGGTGGAATAGGCGCCCATGCCGTGGAAGATGACGTAATCCTCCTCGGCAATGTCCGACGGCAGGTTCAACTCGCCCGGCAGGCGGTCAACGCTGTCGCAGGTGGGGCCGAAGACGATGCGCGGCTCGGGCGCGCCTTTGCGAATGGCGCCATCGGCATCCACCACCTCGACCCTGTCGATGATGCCGATGATCGGCAATTCGGCCAGCCCGCCATAGACACCATCGTTCAGGAACACATGGCCCCGGTCGCGCACGGCGCGCACACGGGTGGCCAGCGAAAAGCTTTCGGCCACCATCGCGCGGCCCGGCTCACACACCAATGCAGGCCGGTCATCGCCGAAGGCCTCGGTGGTCACGCGGTCGATCAACTCGAAAATCGGCTCAAGTGCCGGGGTCACGTCGGCCAGACGGTGCGAGGGGAAGCCCCCGCCCACATTCAGACGCGCGATCTTCACGCCAGCATCGCGTGTGATGTCTGCCGCCGCGCGCAGATAGCTGTCCCAGGCCATCGGGTCGGTGCATTGGGTGCCGGGGTGGAAGGTCAGCGACGGCGTATAGCCAAGGCGCGCGACCTCGGTCAGCAATTCTACGGCCTTTTCGGCCGTTGCGCCGAACTTGGCGCCGAAATTGTAGGCGGCCCCTTCGACCGGCAGCTTGAAACGCACCGAAATCTCGGCGCCCTCGGCGGGGACGGCCTCGGCCAGCTTGGCAAGCTCGGTCCGGCTGTCGACGGAGTAGGACGTCACGCCCAGCTCAACCGCGCGGGCAATTTCACTGCGCGAGCGCACGGGATTGTGGTAATGCATGGCCGCACCGGGGGCGACGCGGCGGATCAGCTCGATCTCGTAGATCGAGGCCACATCATAGCCGCGGATACCGGCGGCATCGAGGTTCTGGATCACCGCCTCGTCCGGGTTCGACTTGACCGCATAGGTCACCAGACCCGGAAAGCCCTGGATAAAGCGCCGCGCCATGCCCTGCAGAATGGCGGGCGCAAAGAAAAGCACCGGATTCTCAGGCTGTTGCGTGCGCAGAAGTTCGGTCGGCTTCGACCAGATCGTTTTCGAAAGTCCCATTAGCCTGCCCTTTTTGCCAATGTCATGCGGATAGCTCTTGCCCCGGCCAAAACGGGTTGGGAGACGCTTAGTCAAACCAACCAGGCCAGGTGCGTATGAGCCGCCCTTTTCCTGAAAACGAGTAGGCTGCATATGGCGGACGAATTCACCGATGAAAAGGGTTGAATTGTCCGAAATCATCGGCAGAATGACGAAAACATCGGTCAGGATGCCATGGACGAGCTTGATCAGAAACTTCTCGCCGCGTTGGCCGCGGATTCCAGCACCTCGACCTCGCGTCTGGCGCGCCGGTTCAAGGTGGCGCGGTCCACCGTGCAGGCCCGGATCGAGCGGCTGGAGCGGACCGGCGTGATCGCAGGCTACACCGTCAAGCTGGGCCAGGCGATCACACTGCGTCTTATCCGGGCCACCGTTCTGGTGCAGATCGAGGCGCGGTCGAGCGCGCAGATCCTGCAGCGCCTGAAAGCCACGCCCGAGGTCGAGCAGGCGCACACCACCACCGGGCGCTTCGATCTGATCCTGCAAGTGGCGGCCGAGACCACGCAAAGCCTGGACGAGACGCTGGACAAGATCGGCGCCATTCCCGGCGTGAAGGCGACCGAAAGCCTGATCCAGCTGTCCACCAAGATCGACCGCGCGGTTTAGGCCCGGGTCAGATCGCCTTCCCAAATGCTTGGGCCCTTCCCGTCGGGATCAGTGAAAACAACGATCTCACTGCCCAATGGTGGCAACTCAGATTGCAACATGGGCCCGGTAGCTCCGATACGGTCACCGGCCTCTTGCCATGCTGCCCGGTACAATCGCTTCTTGCCCGTATCAATCCCGGTATCAAGATGTTCCAAAACAACCACTTTCCGCCGAAGCCCGCGATCTCGCAGACGCACCAGGCGACGCGCTCGCGACCATGCTTTCCAAAATGTAAACGCGGCAATCGCGGCTAGAGCAGGAAGAATGATCCGCAACACCCTCACGAATTCGGCCGAGCTGCCAGACCCAACTTCGATAACTGCAGGATCTGATGACAGATAACGCACCGCAAGCTCATCGCCGGTTGAGACATCTCTAAAACGCGCCTGTGAGACACTAGTATTCTCCTCCACCGTGGTGCCTGATGCAGTCTGGAACCGCAGGCTCAAGACAAAAGAGCTTCGACTTCGATTGCTGGTGAAGGATGTTTGGACTTCTTTGCCAACGACAACAGCAATCGTTTCAACCCCTCCAGCCGCCAGACGATTAGCCTTCTGCGAGAAGGCCACCAACATGACAAGCAAGACCAGCATGACCGCAATAAAGAGTAGGCTAACCCCGCCCCAGAGACCAAAGAACAACGACAAAAACGAACGTGGTCTTAAATGCATAAAACGCCTCTTGCGTAATCACCTTTCCCTTAGCATCGCTGCGCGCTAAACACCACGCGCCAATCAGTTTCCGGGACATGACGCATGCCGATGGACAAGACATTCGATGCCGCGAAGGCCGAGGCCCGCATCTCAGCGATGTGGGAGGAGGCGGGCGCCTTCCGCGCGGGCGCCAATGCCTCGCGCGATGAGACGTTCTGCATCATGATCCCGCCGCCCAATGTGACGGGCTCGCTGCATATGGGGCATGCCTTCAACAACACGCTGCAGGACATCCTGACGCGCTGGCACCGGATGCGCGGGTTCGACACGCTCTGGCAGCCGGGCCAGGACCATGCGGGCATTGCCACGCAGATGGTGGTTGAGCGGGAGCTGGCCAAGACCAACCGCCGCCGGTCCGACATGAGCCGGGAGGAATTCGTCGATCTGGTCTGGCATCAAAAGAAGATCTCAGGCGGCACGATCATCAATCAGCTCAAGCGCCTGGGTGCCTCCTGCGACTGGTCGCGCAACGCCTTCACCATGGCGGGGGCGCCGGGCGACACCAAGGTGGGGCATGAAAACAGCCCCGATTTCCACGATGCCGTCATCAAGGTCTTTGTCGATTTCTACAACAAGGGCCTGATCTATCGCGGCAAGCGGCTGGTCAATTGGGACCCGCATTTCGAGACCGCGATCAGTGATCTTGAGGTCGAGAATATCGAGGTGCCCGGCCATATGTGGCATTTCAAATACCCTCTGGCGGGCGGCGAGACCTATGAATATGTCGAGAAAGACGCCGACGGCAACGTCACTCTGCGCGAGGTGCGCGACTATATCTCAATCGCCACGACGCGGCCCGAGACGATGCTGGGCGATGGGGCCGTGGCGGTTCACCCGTCGGATGAGCGGTACGCGCCCATCGTCGGGAAACTTTGCGAGATTCCGGTCGGGCCCAAAGAGCATCGCCGCCTGATCCCGATCATCACCGATGAATACCCCGACCCCGCCTTCGGCTCGGGCGCGGTGAAGATCACCGGGGCGCATGATTTCAACGATTACGAGGTCGCCAAGCGCGGCGGCATTCCGATGTACCGGCTGATGGACACCAAGGGCGCTATGCGGGACGACGGCGCGCCCTATGCCGAGGCCGCAGAGGTTGCGATGGCGGTCGCCAAGGGCAAGCGCGAGTTGACCGAGGCCGAGGCGGATGCCATCAACCTGGTGCCCGACGATCTGCGTGGGCTCGACCGGTTTGACGCCCGCAAGAAGGTGGTTGACCAGATCACGGCCGAGGGCCTGGCCGTTATGGTGCCCAACCCCGAGGGCGACGAGGAAGGCGCGGCGCCGTTCATTCCGCTGGTTGACGCCAAGCCGATCATGCAGCCCTTCGGAGATCGCTCGAAGGTCGTCATCGAGCCGATGCTGACCGACCAGTGGTTCGTGGATACGGCAAAGATTGTCAAGCCCGCGCTGGAGGCCGTCCGCGACGGCCGCACCGAGATTCTGCCCGAGCAGCACAAGAAGGTGTATTTCAATTGGCTGGAAAACATCGAGCCCTGGTGCATCTCGCGCCAGCTCTGGTGGGGGCATCAGATTCCGGTTTGGTATGGGCCGGAAAAGGATGTGGAAGGATCTATTTTCGATGGCTTCGACTATGACAGCCCCAACTTGGTGACATTCTGCGCCGCAAGTCAGCAGGAAGTGCTAGAAAAGGCAAAAGCATATTATGGGGTTCAGAAAGTCTGCGAACCTGACTGGACAGACGCCTATAACACACACGCCGAGTTGAAACATAACCTGGGTGAAACTGACTTTGTTGTTCTTTGGCGCGACCCAGACGTCCTCGACACCTGGTTCTCCTCCGGCCTCTGGCCCATCGGCACGCTGGGCTGGCCCGAGGATACGCCCGAGTTGCAAAAGTACTTCCCGACCTCGGTCCTGATCACCGGGTTCGACATCATCTTTTTCTGGGTCGCCCGGATGATGATGATGCAGCTTGAAATCGTCAAAGAGGTGCCGTTCCACAATGTCTATGTCCATGCCCTCGTCCGCGACGAGAAGGGCAAGAAGATGTCGAAAAGCCTGGGCAACGTGCTCGATCCGCTGGAGCTGATCGACGAATACGGCGCCGATGCGGTGCGCTTCACGCTGACCTCGATGGCCGCGATGGGCCGTGACCTCAAGCTCAGCTCGCAACGCATTGCGGGCTATCGCAATTTCGGCACGAAGCTTTGGAATGCGGCCTCTTACGGCGCGATGCAGGGCGCGTTCGACGTGCCCCATGCCGATGCCCCGCCTGAGGCGAAGCTGCCGCTGAACCGCTGGATCATGGGCGAGATTGCCAAGGTGCGCGAGGCGGTCGATGCAGCCCTTGGGGCCTACCGGTTCAACGACGCGGCCAATACGCTTTATGCCTTCGTCTGGGGCAAGTTCTGCGACTGGTATCTGGAGTTTACCAAGCCGATCTTCGATGGCGACGATGCGGACGCCATCGCCGAGACGCGCGCCACCTATGCCTGGGCGCTGGACCAATGCCTGATCCTTCTGCACCCGATCATGCCCTTCATCACCGAAGAGCTTTGGGGCCAGAAGCCGCGCCCAAAAATGCTGGTCCATGGCGATTGGCCGACCTACAAAGCCGATCAGATGGTCGATGCGGATGCCGATGCCGAGCTGAACTGGGCGATCGGGTTGATTGAGGCCGTCCGCTCTGCCCGGGGCGAGATGCATGTGCCCGCCGGCCTGAAAGTGCCGCTGGTGCAGTTGGAGCTCAGCGCCAAGGCGAAGGCGGCGCTGGCCGCCAATGAGGCGCTGATCACCAAACTGGCGCGCATCGACAGCGTGACCGAGGCAGATCAGGCCCCCAAAGGCTCGGTCAGCATCCCCGTGCCGGGGGGCGCCTTTGCGCTGCCGCTGGAGGGCATCATCGACGTGGCCGAGGAAAAGGCGCGGCTGCAAAAGACGCTGGACAAGCTGGGTAAGGAATTGGGCGGCCTGAAAGGGCGGCTGAGCAATCCCAAATTCGTCGAAAGCGCGCCAGAGGACGTGGTGGAAGAGACCCGCGAAAACCTGGCCGCGCGCGAGGACGAGGCCGCCAAACTGCGCGCCGCGCTGGCCCGCCTGGCCGAGATGGGGTGATGGCGCTGGACGCCGCAGCCAAGGTTCTGCTGGCGCCACTTCTGATCGCGCAAGGCCTGCGGGTGCGCAAGACCGCGCTGATCCTGCCCGAACCCCCTGGACCGCGCGAGGGCACGTCCGGCAAGGGCCCTGATCTGCGGTTGCTGATCGTGGGCGATTCCTCGGCCGCCGGCGTCGGCGCGGCCAGCCAGGGCCAGGCGCTGAGCGGCCAGCTGGTGCAGGCCCTGTCGCCCGACTTCCGCGTCGACTGGCGTCTGATCGCGCGGACCGGCGCCACCACCGCCTCAACCCTGCAAAAGCTGCAAGGTGCGGCGCTGGGGCAATACGATGCCGTGGTCGTGGCCCTTGGCGTGAACGACATCACCCGCGGTGTGCCGTTGCGGCGATGGATCGGGCAGCAAGGCCAGCTCTGGGACCTGCTGACGGGCCGGTTCGGCGCGCGGCGGATCTATGTCTCGGGCCTGCCGCCAATGAAGGATTTTCCGCTTCTGCCGCACCCGCTCCGCTGGGTTCTGGGGCGGCAGGCCGCGCGCTATGATCAGGCTCTGCGACAGGCCGCCTCTGCCCGCCCGGGCTGCGCTTACGTGCAGCTCAGCCTGTCGCTTGATGCCTCAGCGATGGCCGAGGACGGGTTCCACCCCGGGCCTGATGTCTATCGCGAATGGAGCGCGCTGCTGGCCCGGATGATCGCCGCCGAGGCCGGATAATCCGCTCGGCCATTGTAGCACCCGGCAGGGGCGGCTATTGCTGCGCGGGCACCCATGTCTTTGCAGGATTTTTCATGACCGGCCCACGTTTCACCCCCCTCGTCGCCTCACTGCCCGCCACAGTGCCCTTTGTCGGCCCCGAGGCGCAGGAGCGGCAGATGGGCCGTGCCTTTGAGGCCCGGTTGGGGGCCAATGAAAGCGTGTTCGGCCCCTCGCCCAAGGTGATCGAGGCGATGGAGCGGGCCACCCGCGACGTCTGGATGTATGCCGACCCCGAAAGCCACGATCTGCGGGCTGCCCTGGCGGTTTTCCACGGGGTGACACCGCAAAACATCGTGGTCGGCGAAGGGATCGACGGGCTTCTGGGCTATCTGGTGCGCATGTTGGTCGCACCCGGCGATGCGGTGGTGACCTCGGACGGCGCCTACCCCACCTTCAACTACCATGTCGCGGGCTATGGCGGTGTGCTGCACAAGGTACCCTATTCCGGCAGTCAGGAGGACCCGACCGCCCTGATGGCCAAGGCGGGCGAGGTGGGGGCCAAGCTGATCTACATGGCCAATCCCGACAACCCGATGGGCTCGTGGCACGACAACGCGACGCTGCAGGAGGCGGTTGAGGCAGTGCCCGAAGGCGCGCTTTTGGTGCTGGACGAGGCCTATATCGACCTCGCCCCCCGCGGCACGGCCCTGCGCATCGATGTGGAAGACCCCCGCGTGATCCGGATGCACACATTCTCGAAAGCCTACGGCCTGGCGGGGGCGCGGGTGGGCTACGGGCTGGGCGCGGCCGACCTGATCGCGGGCTTCGACAAGGTGCGCAACCATTTCGGCATGAGCCGCATCGCGCAGGCAGGCGCGCTGGAGGCGCTGAAGGATCGCGGCTGGCTGACCCATGTCCGCCAGGAGGTGGCCGCCGCCAATGACCGCATCGCCTCGATCGCGCGCGAAAACGACCTGTCGCCCCTGCCGACCGCCACCAATTTCGTGACGATCGATTGCGGCGCGGATGGCGATTTCGCGCGCGCCGTTGTGGCCGCCCTCGGCCAGCGCGGCGTGTTCGTGCGCATGCCCTTCGTGCCGCCGCATGACCGCTGCATCCGCGTCAGCGCAGGCCGCAAGGACGATCTTGACGCCTTCGCCCAGGCCCTGCCCGAGGCACTGGCCGAAGCCCGGCGCTCGGTCGGCGGATGAGGGCGCGCGCATGAAGGTCAGACCCGCAACCGAGGATGACGTGGCCCAGATGAGCGCCTTCTTGCAGCAACTCGCCGCTTTGGGAAAACGCACCAGCCGCAGCGATGCGGCCTTCGTTTTGCAAAACTACATTCAAGACCCAGCCCGGATCGAATGCCTGGCCGCCGAGGATGAGGACGGAACGATCCTGGGGTTCCAATCGCTGAAACGCGCCACGGCGGATAACATCTACGGCGTCGAGGTCGGCTGGGGCATCATCGGCACCCATATCAGGCCCGAAGCCGCCCGCCGCGGGGTTGGCCGGGCACTGTTCACAGCGACACGTCAGATCGCAGCAAAGGCCGGGTTGCAAAGCATCGACGCAAGCATCGCCGATACCAACCCCGAAGGCCTCGCCTATTACGAGGCGATGGGATTTCGCACCTACAGAATGCCCGAGGGCCTGATCTGCAAAGGCTATGAGGTGTCGGTTTAGGCAGCTCACCCGCCTCGTGTCTCTGACCCGGAACGATAATTTCCCAAACCAAGTTGCCCACACCCGCCACGAGAATTTAAACCAAACTCAACAGATTCTGACCTAGATCAGACACCGGACTCGCACCGGTGAGTGCGCAATGCGGACATTGCCGCCGTTCGATTTTACGGCAACAATGTCTGTTCCAGACATTAAGTTCTCTAAACACCCGCAGAAACGGAACTCTACACTGGCACTTCAAGAAACCCGCATCGCTCAATCAATTCGTCAAGTGGACCTTCGTTAAAGCTGTCTGGAGTCGGACCTTTGTAGTGTTTGGATCGTGGTCCATCACCTTGCCAGCGAGCCCATGATCTTGGCTTCAAATAGCTTCCTTTTCCTACTGCGTCCAAAACCACACCACTTTTTGGGGCATAACTAAAATCCAGCTTGTCGCTCGGGAAAACATTGCCTTCAGCTTCCGCTTTTTCTTCGGGATCAACGCTTAAGGAAAATGGGTACAAGTGCTGGCCAATGAGAAATAGAACACGACCGTCCTTCAGCTCCAGCAAGAAACCGGCCCCTTCATCGTCCACCTCTTCGACCTCAGAAACCGCAACAACTTCAAGGTGTTCAATGATTGCGACTCCGTTCTTTAAGTCTTCATCTACCAATGCCGCTACGCCTTTGGTGGATGTTATGAGCTTGTGCTCTGCAAAAGCCCACCTTCCAGAGACTCCGAAACTTGCAAGAGCGGATGCGGCAAACAACCACCATTCCGCCTCTTCAAAATCGGGCCATGAAAAAAGCCACGAAAAGAGCCACGAAAAGAGCTCCCAGAGCAATCCCACTGTGACGAACAGCGCCGCAAACAGCATGAAAGATATCACAGAAAAACTCAGGTAGTTGCGTCGTTTCGCGTCTGCCGTCGAGTATGGTCTAAGAATCTCGCGATCCGAGGGATTTAGAACTCTTTCAGAGATAGCCATATCCTAGCCTTTAGGTCTATCCGGTCTGAGCATTGCAATTAGCCTTGAACCAATCCGGCTTCGTTGGGTGATCACGACCGACCTTCGCCGCGATGCAAAAATTTTGCAAGAAGGGCTCAAAGCCGACCTCCATCGCGTCTAGCGCCACGGTCCGCTTTGCTCAATTTTCAGTCGGAGCCGTCTTATCAAGACCAAGGTCATCTGACGTTCCACAGCTTGGCTCCTACAAAGCCATGGGGTTCTGGACCTGCAAAACGCCCGAGGAGTGGACCTGCACGTGCGAGGAGGCGCCGATCTTGGCAGATCTCACGCCTCGGAAATCACCTGCGATGCCGCCTCAAGCGCGCCTTTTCCATGGGGCAGGCCCAGCGCCTTCAGGCCCGCGTCGATTGCGCCGAGTGTGCCCATGATCATGTGCGCATTCACATGGCCCATATGGCCCACCCGAAAGAACCCGTGCCAGGCCGGATCGCCCGGTGGCGCCATGCCAAGGCCGATGCCCAACGTCACCCCCGCCTTTTCGCTGAGCCAGTCGCGCAAAGCCGTGCCATGGGGCGATCCGATGCGCACGGACGTGACCGCATGGCTGCGATGGGCGGGGTCGGCCACGTTCAACTCAACCGGGCCCTCTTGCCCCCAGGCCTCGAACGCGGCCCAGACGGCGCGCGCCAGCTTTTCGTGCCGCGCCCAGGCGGCCTCAAGCCCCTCTTCGTGCAGCAGCATCGTCAGGGCCTCGCGGAGGCCGTAGAGATGATGGGTGGGGGATGTGCCCGCGAAATACTGGTAGTAATCATCGGGCGCGGCGCGCGGGCGCCAGTCCCAGTAATGGGTCACGCAATTGGCCGTCTCGCGCGCAGCATCGGCGCGGTCATTGAACCAGATGAAGCCAAGGCCCGGCGGCGTCATCAACCCCTTCTGGCTGCCCGAGATCGTGATATCGACGCCCCAATCGTCCATGTGGAAGACGTCACATGCCAGACAGGCGATGCAGTCAGCCATCAAAAGCGCGGGGTGCCCGGCCCTGTCGAGCGCGGCGCGCATGCCGGCAATATCGCTGCGGATCGAGGTGGAGGTGTCGGTCTGCACAGCCAGGATCGCTTTGATTTTGTGGGCTTTGTCGGCCACAAGCCGCTCCTCCAGCCGGGCCAGATCGACGGGCGCGCGCTTGCCGAAATCCATCACCTCAACCTCGGCGCCCAGCCGCGTGGCCATCTCGCCCCAGCCGAACCCGAAGCGGCCGGTGGCAGGCACCAGCACATGATCGCCACGCGATAGCACGTTGGCCAAGGCCGCCTCCCAAACCGCGTGGCCATTGCCTATATAGATCGCAACGGCGTGCGTTGTGCGGGCGACCGCTTTCAGATCGGGGATCAGCGAATGGGTCATCTCGACCAATTCACCGGAATAGATATTGGGCGCAGGGCGATGCATGGCGGCCAGCACACGGTCGGGAATGACCGAGGGCCCTGGGATGGCAAGGGTGTGGCGGCCGTGGCCAAGGGTCATCTGCATCTCTCCCGCAATCAGACCCGCCATGGGTAGGGCGCGGCACCTCTGCCGTCAACGGGGCCCTGTTTGGCTTGCCACTGCCGGGCCGAGCGGCTATGCCGCTTGCAGCCCCGATGACAGGCCAAAGGTCCTGACTTGACCGAGAGTTCCAGCACAAACCCCTACAATTCGCGCCGTCTTTTCGGCCGGCTGTGGCGTGGATATCTGACCCAGCACAAGGGCTGGATGGCGCTGGCCTTCGTGCTGATGATGATCGAAGGCGCGACGCTGGGCTTTTTGTCGTGGATGCTGAAGCCGCTTTTCGACCGGGTCTTTGTGGAGGGCGAGGTTGGCGTGATCTGGTGGGTCGGCGGCGCGATCTTTGGCCTCTTCGTGATCCGGGCGATCACCTCGGTGGCCTACAAGACCATCATGACCCGTGTGGCGCAGAAGAGTTCCACCGCAATGCAGACCGATCTCTTGCGTCATACCTTGACGCTGGACATGTCGTTTTTCCAGAACAACCCGCCCGGCGCATTGTTGGAGCGGCTCTTGGGCGACACCAAGGCGGTTCAGGGCGTCTGGTCGGTCCTGATCACGGGCGTTGGGCGCGATGCGATCTCGCTGATTTCGCTGGCCGTCGTTGCGTTGCTGATCGATCCGATGTGGGTTCTGCTGGCCCTTGTGGGGGCGCCGCTGATGATTGCGCCTGTCGCCATCGCACAGCAATACATCCGCAAGAAAACCGCACAGACGCGCGAGATTTCGGGCCATCGCACCACCTATCTGGACGAGGTATATCATGGCATCGTTCCGGTGAAACTGAACACGATGCAGCCCTATCAAGTCAGCCGCTTCAAGCGAGTGGTCAATGCCATCGTGCGCGCCGAGATCAAGATCCAGGCCTCGCGGTCGCTGATCCCGGCACTGGTCGATATCGTCACGGGC
The DNA here is from genome assembly GCA_947503935.1 of uncultured Paracoccaceae bacterium. Taxonomy (GTDB): domain Bacteria; phylum Pseudomonadota; class Alphaproteobacteria; order Rhodobacterales; family Rhodobacteraceae; genus CANNFR01. The sequence continues at coordinate 51,516 of CANNFR010000012.1, read as the reverse complement.
CTTGGGTTCCTCTTGGTGCTGGTCATCGGCGGGCAGGACATCATCAACGGCGAAAAGACGGTGGGTGAGTTCATGGCGTTTTTCACCGCGATGGCGCTGACCTTTCAGCCGCTCCGCCGGCTGAGTGCCATCACCGGCATCTGGCAGGTGGCTGCCGCCAGCCTTGAGCGGCTCTACCACGTGTTCGACATCGCCCCCACGATCACCTCGCCTGCAACGCCGGCCCCGGTTCCGTCGGACATGACGATCCGGGTTCAGAATGTCTCGCTCGCTTACGGGGATCTGCCTGTTCTGCGCGATGTGAGCTTCGTGGCCGAGGCGGGTCAGACCACGGCCCTGGTCGGGGCATCGGGGGCCGGCAAGAGCACGCTTTTCAACGTACTCACCCGGCTTATCGATCCGCAGGAGGGCCAGGTGACCTTGGGGGGGCAGGACATTCGCGCCTTGCAGCTTGAGGAGTTGCGCGGGCTCTATTCGGTCGTCACGCAAGATGCTTTGCTGTTTGATGAGACGATCCGCGACAATATCCTTCTTGGCCGTGAGGATGTCGCCCCCGATCACCTTAATCAAGCAATGCGGGACGCCCATGTGGCCGATTTCGTGGATCAATTGCCGGGTGGGTTGGAAAGCCCGGCGGGCCCCCGCGGATCGGCTTTGTCAGGCGGTCAGCGGCAGCGTGTGGCGATTGCCCGGGCCGTGCTGCGCGACACGCCGATCCTGCTGTTGGATGAGGCGACATCGGCCTTGGATGCGGCCAGCGAGGCAGTGGTGCAGCAAGCGCTTGAGCGGCTGTCAAAAGGCCGTACGACCCTTGTGATCGCGCATCGCCTGGCGACGATCCGCAGCGCGGACAAGATCATCGTGATGGACCAGGGCCGCGTCGTGGATGAGGGCCGCCACGAGGACTTGATGGCAAGCGGCGGGCTCTATGCGGATCTTTGCCGCCTGCAATTCAGCGACACATAAAACCGAAAGGAAAGACGCCATGCCGGGCGAAAGCGCGACGGACCGAACCGTGATTGCGGTGACCGGTGAGGAGCGGTTCGATTTTTTGCAAGGTCTGGTGACCAATGATGTCGCGCAGGCCCGGGACGGGCTGGTCTACGCCGCTTTCCTCAGCCCACAGGGCAAGTATCTGGCCGACTTTTTTCTTCTGGCGCAGGATGATGCGATCCTGATCGATGTGAAAACCGATCTAAGTGACGCCTTTCTGCGCAGGTTGAGCATGTACAAGCTGCGCGCGAAAGTGGGACTTGAGCGGAGCGCGCTGAATGTGTCGCGCGGGATCGGGCCTGCCCCCGAGGGCGCGCTGGCCGACCCGCGCCATCCGTCCCTTGGGTGGCGGCTGTATTCGGCCGAGGCCGGTGGCCCGCCTTCGGTTCATTGGGACGCCTTGCGCGTGGCGGCCTGCATCCCCGAAACGGGGATCGAGCTGATCCCCGACCAGAGCTATATTCTTGAGATGGGCTTTGAACGCCTAAATGGCGTCGATTTCCACAAGGGCTGCTATGTCGGTCAGGAGGTGACGGCGCGCATGAAACACAAGACCGAACTGCGCAAAGGGCTGGCCCAAGTCGAGGTCGACGGCGCGGCACCGGTTGGGACCGAGATCGTCGCAGGTGGTAAAGCGGCGGGCACGCTTTACACGCAAGCCGAGGGTCAGGGTTTGGCCTATCTGCGCTTTGACCGGGCGGGGCCAGACATGCAGGCGGGCGATGCGACACTCTGCTATCGCGGATAGGACACGATTTTTCTGCGAAAATTCAGGCCCGCTCAACATATTCAAAAAGTTCGGTGTTGACGACAATCGCCTCGTCGGTCCCGACAAAGGGAGGCACCATCACCCGTACCCCGTTGTCCAGAATGGCGGGTTTGTAGCTGTTGGCGGCCGTCTGACCCTTTACCACCGGCTCGGTCTCGACAACGGTACAGGTGACCTTCTGCGGGATCTGCATTGAAAGCGGTTCATCGCCGAAATACTCGATCGTTGCGATCATGCCATCTTGCAGAAAAGGGCGGCGATCGCCGAGGAGATCGGCGGAAAGCTCAATCTGTTCGAAGGTCTCGTTATCCATGAAGACGAGCATTCCGTCATTCTCATAGAGAAATTGCTGGTCTTTCTGGTCCAGGCGCACCTGTTCAACCTTGTCTTCCGACCGAAACCGCTCATTCAGTTTGCGGCCATCGCGGAGATTTTTCAGCTCCACCTGTGCAAAGGCCCCGCCCTTGCCGGGCTTGACGTGATTGACTTTGACGGCCGACCACAGACCGCCTTCATGGTCCAGAACATTGCCTGGGCGGATTTCATTGCCGTTGATTTTAGGCATAAGACAAAACCTTGACGGAAGGTTGATAGGAGTATGGCAGCCCCTATATATGCCCCTAGACGAACTGGCAAGGTGACTAAATACGGTGTGAATTCTGAATGAGTTATGCATGCAGCGCATAGGTGCCATGCATAAACGTGCACGCCGAATCGACGGAAACCCGCCATAGTCTGCGCGAGATCAGAAATGCAAGAACAAGAATAAGGACCTTCCCATGGCCGATTTCATCGACGGTACGGCATTCAACTTCGAACAGGGTCAACGGGCGCGGAAACTTTTTGCCGCCGTCGTTCTGGCTGCCCTCGACGACGCGATTGCCGACGACAAGAAGTATGGCAACGGCCCTGAGCAGATTGCCCGCTGGGCCCGCTCACGCGATGGGCGCGAAGTGTTGTCCTGCGCCGGGATCGACCCGAATGAACGGGTCGTGTCGGGGCTTATGGAATTCGTCGGCAAGGGCGTTCGCACATCGGTTGCCTTGTCGCGCGAGGAAAGCGAACGTCGCAATGCGGCGGAGCAGGCCGAAGCCGCCTGATTGTCACTTTCTGAGTAACATGGAAAAGCCGCGCTCTTGCAGCGCGGCTTTTTTGTGTTTGGTGTGAGAAACGCGCGGATCAACTCAACAGCTTTGACCTGAAGCGAAATCCAGAAAATCTGAGGCAGATTTTTCGGACGCCACTTTAGACATTGATTGTCCGAGGAGATCGGGTGTTTGCGGAGCACTTCGGCTTCGGACCGTCTGGGACGCGCTGCAGAAGGTCCCGGGTCAGGCCCGGGACAGCTTTGCTCTGGATACAGACAGGAAGGCTCTAATCGACGTCGAGGCTGGACAGGGCCTGGGCGATTTCTCGGCGCACAAGCTTGCGCACGTTACGGGTGATCCGCTCACCCAAAGGGCCCTTCAGCTCTTCCCGTAGAACCTCAGCGACCAATTCGCGCAGCTCATTCTCATCCAGCAAGGCATCAAGATCGGGGCTGCCGACATTCTCGGCATCGGGCGATGCGCCCTCGCGAGCGCTGGGACGGAATGTCACAACATCCGCATCAATCGTTTGGGCCGGGGCCGCTTCCGGGCCGCGAACGGTGTCGGGATCCACTGGCTCCCATTCGTCATCATCGCCCCATTGGTCTGCCTTTTTCGAAACCGAAGCCTCAAGCTCGGCCAGTTCCGCTTCAAGTTTGTCCCCTTTGGCGCCGGACGCATCGGCGGTGTCGCCTTCAACCCTGAGGGCCGGCCCCAGGACCAGTCGATCTGCATTATCGTCTTTCTCAGACGTCACGGGCTCATCCTCCGAAACGAGACGGCGGATTGACGACAGCACATCCTCAATCTCTCCGGTTGTCATGTGGTCCGACATCATCGTCCTCACACCTGGTACCACGGAATGCTAGCCGCTGTTCTGCGGGCACACAACACTTTGCGTTATGCGGTCGGCGTCGGTGGCCTCAGCGATCGAGGCGATCCAGCACCCGGTCCAACCGTTGCCCCTGGGTCGAGGTGGCCGGTGCTGTGCGGACGGCGTTGTAATAGGCTGACGGGTCATAGATCGGCACGCCCAATTGCAGATGTTCAACCGTCAGAAGGCCCATCGCCTGCAAAAGCGCATAGACCGCGACCACCTGATTGGCGCTGGCTTCGATCCGGCCTGTTCTGGCATCCAGAAGCTCCTGCTCGGCATCAAGGACGTCCAGCGTGGTGCGGGCACCAAGGGTCGCCTCCTCCTGAACGCCTTCAAAGGCGATCTGTGCCGCGCGGATCTGGCGGTCACTCGCCACGATCTGCGCCTGAGCAACCTCGATCCGGGCCCAGGCATTGGCAACGTCACGCTCGACCAGAAGCCGGCTTTCCAGAAGATTGGCCCGGGACGCATCGCGCCGGGCAAGCGCCTGGCGATAGAGCGCACTGAGATTGCCGCCCTGGTAAATCGGCTGACGGAAGGTCAGGCCAACGCTGGAACTGTCATTGCCGTCCTGATCCACAGCGATACGGGCATCGGCCGAAAGACGGCCACGGGTGCCCAGCTTGGCGCGCTGCGCATTCAGCTCGGCCACCGACACCTCGTGTTGCGCCTGCATGATTGACGGATGGGTCCGCACGGCCACATTGCGCGCCTCGTCCAGACTGTTCGCTGTGCGCGGGGCACGCCCCGGCCCGGCCAATGCGCCGGGCTCACGACCCACCACGGCCTTGAATGAGGCAAGCGCCACCTCGACATCACCCTGTGCCGCGGCAAAGCTGGCGCGCGCACCGGCCAGACGCGCCTCGGCAATCGAGACATCGGTCCGCGTCACTTCGCCCACTTCGAAGCGGTCCTGCGCGGCCCGCAGCTCTTCGCTGATCAGGCGGATATTGGCCTGCCGCAACCGCAGAAACTCATTGGCACTGACCAGATCGGTATACGCGCTCACAGCGGCCAGCAGCACACTTTGCTCGACATTCAAAAGCGCCTGCCTCGTCGCCAGAACGGTTTCGCGGGCCGCGTCGACCCCAAGACGATTCGCGCCGAAATCGAATATCGTGATATCGGCCGTCAGCGCCAGCGAACTGGTCAGCTCATCGCCAAAGCTCGGGTCCGTATAGGTCGAGTTTGCGACGAAAGTGATCACCGGGCGCAGCGTCGCCACGGCCTGGGCGACATCCTCGTCGGTTGCCCGCAGCAAGGCGCGGTTCTGCTCAAGCAGATTCGAGTTTCGATAGGCGTCGGCCAAGGTATCGGCCAAGGTTTCGGCCTGCGCCACGCCGGCAAGGCTGAATGCGACAAACCCTGCCGCCAGTGCTTTGCGCCAATGAAGCATCTTCACAAAACAAACTCCGGCTTGGCCGCAAAACCCGCAAGGACGGGTGCTGCGGCGTTGAAGGCAAAGCGCCAAGTGATGGCACCATCGATCTTGTAACCAATCCGACAAATACCAAGCGCACCATCCATGAAGAGGCAGCCGATCCGGCCACCTTCGCGCAACTGCGCCAACAGAGGATCGGGCAGGATTTCGACCGCCCCCTGGATCGTGATGACATCATAGGGCCCGTGCTGTGGCGCGCCCTCGGTCAGAGGCGCTGCGACCACGACGGCGTTGTCCACATCCCCCGCCGACAGAGCCGCCTCGGCCTCGGAGGCCAGCACCTCATCCTCTTCCACAGCCACGACGGCTTCCGCCATCCTGGCGATGACGGCCGTGGAATATCCGTAGCCCGGGGCCAGATCCAACACCATCTCACCCGGCTGGATATCCAGGGCGTCCAGCATCTTGGCCAATGTGCGCGGCTCAAGCATCACCCTGCCACCCCCCAGATCGAGGTTCTCGCCCACATAAGCCGCCTCGCGCTGACGATCAGGCACGAAAAGCTCACGCGGCACCTCAAGCATGGCTGCAATGACAGGAAACTTGGTCACATCGGCCGGCCTGACCTGCGTGTCGACCATCATGATACGCCGCTCGGCAAAATCGCTCATAGACTAAACTCTTCGGTCTAGTTTCACTGAAATCCCTCTTGCCACAGAACCTGCGGCCCGACAAGCAAGCTCGGCAAGAGACCGCCTTGCGCGACGATTATGCATCGGTTATCTGACCCTTGGACTTCGGCGAGTTGGCGGAGTGGTTACGCAGCGGATTGCAAATCCGTGTACACCGGTTCGATTCCGGTACTCGCCTCCATTTCATTCTAAATCATAGGGTTAGCGGCTGAACGATCGAGTGTGGCACAAAGTGGGACACACACCCTATGATGCTGTCATCCTATCTATCCCCTTCAAGACACGGGGTTTTCTACTTTCGCTGGCCACTCCTCGCCTTGGAAGGCCAACCAAGAAGAACGGTTAGACTGTCTTTGCGGACGCGCTGCCCAGATCGGGCTGGCGATTTAGCCCGCCATCTTGCATCCTGTGGGCGATTGATACAGGAAAACAAGACTTTGGCTGGACTACGACAGGACGAAATACGCGAAAAAGTGCAGACTTACTTCAAGGCACAACAGGATCAATACCTTGACTGGCTAGATCGGCGCGGCCTGTCACAGAACGCATTAGTAGATGTTCGAGAAGAAATGCTGGACCATGAAACTTATGTGGACATGGAAACGGCACACCCACAATGGCTTCCCGTGGCTCTTTTCAAGCGAAAAATGGACATTTCCGATACCGATTGGGACGCAAGCCAGCCCCGCGCCACGATTGAGCTAAGGAGGGGCCGCCACGACATGCTCAGGCGCGTTCTGGAAGCCGCTGAGCGGCTTGAGCATTATTCCTACGCCGCGACACCCCGCCGATAGCACCCGCCCCTACTCTGCCCGCCCTGCCAGCGTCTTCGCCCTTGGGCGTGGCTGTGGATGACTTCATCGCGGAACACTCAAGGCAATGGGCGGCCAAGACCATCGATCAGAACCGAGCTTATCTCAACGTTCTCATTGAATGCTTTGGACCAGACAGGCTTCTTGGCACCATCACCAAACAGGATGCCAACAAGGTCAAGAAGGTCTTCCAAGCATTGCCAGCAAGCCGAAACACAAAGCCAAAGTTGAAGGCCATGCCGTTGATGGAAGTCATCAACGAGCCGGGACACCGCAAGATCGCGCCCAAGACGATCAACAGTCATATTCAGATGTTCAAGAGCTTCTTTGACTGGGCAGAGCGGCATGGCTACGCGCCCCACACATTGTTTGACAAGGTGAAGGTCGCTAAGGCGAAAAATAGCGACACAGAACGCAAGCCCTTCACGCCTGAACAAGCCCGTTTGATCTTTGCAGAGTTGACCGACAATGCGTCCGGGCTGGTACTCAAAGACAGCCACAAGTGGGGGATGCTCTTGGGCATGTTCACCGGGGCGCGTTTGAATGAAATTTGCCAACTCGACATTGCAGATGTGCAGCAAGACGGCGAAACTTGGTTCCTCAACATCGCTGACGAAGGCGACGACGACAAGAGCGTGAAGTCACAGGCAGGGAGGCGCAAGGTACCTTTGCATTCTGAGTTGATCCGGCTTGGCTTTCTCGACTTTGTAGCGAGTCGCAAGGCCAGCACACGCTTGTTCCCAGATTACAGCTACAGCGCAAATGGAGGCTATGGCCGCAACTTAGGGCGCTGGTGCAATGAGAGCTTCTTGCCAAAGCTGGGCATCAAGCAACCGGGACTGGTGTTTCACAGCTTACGGCACACAGTCGTGACGCGGCTGGGCCAAGCAAGTTTTGCAGAACCGATCATCCAGTGCATCGTTGGCCATGCCCGGTCAGCTTCGACAACATGCTAATCGCAGTGGGGATGTAGTTTGCAAAACGCACCCGGTGGCGGTTCTTGTCCATTGCGTCATAGATGTCCGTCTGGGTGAGGCGCGCGACATCCGCCTTGGCAATCTTTTCAACGAGGTCCTCGAAGACTTCTTCTAGATCGGCCTGATACCGAGGGGAATAGTTGGCCCATTTATCGGTCTGCATCATCTCTTCGATAAGCAATGACCAAGATGTCTTTGAGGCAGAAGACTTCTTGCTCACGAACTCTCAGTAGTGGTGGTCGAAGTCAGCCGTCCCGGTTGCAGCCGTGTTACGGTCCAAATAGATGATCTTGCCGTTGACGCACTTGCGAACGTACCAGCGCCCCGAAGAGTGCTGCCAAAGATATCGCTTTCTTTGGCGTCGGCCAGTTGCTTGGTCTTGGAGAGCCCCCGCAATGGGCCAGAAGAAGATGAAGTGGTTGGGCAGGTCGGTCTACGTGCAGGCAATTACATCCTCTGTGCGCAGGTCCTCCGCCTCGATCTGCAGGCCATCGGTGGCCATGACGAAGCGGACCTTGTTGCGTTTGGTCTAGGTCGCCTTGCTGTCCTTGAGGGCGGTCAGGGTTTCGGGGACTTGGCCCGCCTCGCAGGTCTTGATGTGGATCGAGCCTGCTTGCAGGACACCGCCCATGTCGGATTTGTTCGACGTACCCTTGCGGAGCTTCTTGGACCGGGCTGGGAAATTGTCGAAGCATTCAAGGAAAGCGAAGGGGAACTCCGTTGCATCATAGGGTTGGTCGGCCAGTTCACTGATGGCCTGTTCGATCTCCACCGCGTTCATTTAGATTGCCCCAACATGCTGGTCACCATGGCGTCATAGCGGGAAGGGTCGAAGCGCTGATCAGCCCCAACTGAGTGGTCCGGTTTGATGGTTGGTGCATGACCAGCTTTTGGTCCATCGTGACGATGGTTTCAGGGGCTGGCGGCGATAATGCAGAGCATTGTGGGGTCTCCTGGTGTTTAGCGTCTCAGCCATTTTTCGATCGGGATCTGTGCCTCGCGGAGCCCATAGAAGATTTCGCCGTTGAGCAGTTCGTCTCGGAACCTGGCGTTGAAGCTCTTGCAGTATCGGTTTTCCCAAGGTGCTCCCGGCTCGATGCCGGCCGTTTTGGCACCGACCATGACAATCCAGTCTTGAACAGCCTGGGCGACGAGCCCTGGGCCGTTGTCGTGTCAATCCAATGCGGGCATGTCGTCCAAGGCGTTGATGCTGGGGAAGTCGCCGGGGTCCAGCGGGCTTTGCGTGTCGAACGGCACGCTGCCCAGGTCGGGCTCATCCGGTGCCATCGGCGGCATCGAGGGGGCCGCGGGTTGAAAATCCGACATATCCATCGGCGGTGGCGCAGGCGGGGCGGGCCGCGATTGCAGCGTACCGGCGGGAATGATCGTGCCGTCGGGCGCATGGGGCGGGCTGTCTTCGCCCGGCTCGACCAGGCGCACCGCACGTGCGCCGCCGGCCTGGCCCAGCCTGCCCTCGGCCATGACCTGGCCGCCGGGCGCCACCAGCCGGACGCCGCCCAGGGCCGTCAGCGGCAGAGCGATCCGGTCGCCCGGCGCGAGCCCCGACAAATCAGCCAGCGGCAGCCTGACCCGGCCCAGAACGGCGTCAAGCGAGGCCTCGGCCGTGCCGACCGCCTCGCTCATCGCGTCCTGCCACGCGGCCGCCTCGGCCGCCTCGACGCTGTCGTCGGGCGGCGGGGTCGGCGGGCGGGGCCGGGCGCGCCCGGTTGATGGCAACACGATGAACGCCCGGCCGGGCTTGGCTGCGGCGCCGAACAGGATCTCAACCTCCAAAACCCTGTGCTGCGCCTCTTCCAGAACCACCGAAAGCGGACGCGGGTCAGGCAGATAAAGCTGATAGCGCCAGCCCGACGCCCAGCGCGCCGCGTCAAGCTCAAGAAGTGGCGCTTCGAATTCCGCCAGGACCCGGTCGATCACGTCCGCGACCATCGCGGCATCGGTGCGCGTGGGCCTGCGGGGCTGCGGCGGGTTCGAGCTGACACGCCCCATCGTGCGCATCTCGATGATCGCCGACAACGCGCCGGGGTCGAGGCAAAAGAGGCCCGCGCCGTCCTCGGGCCCAATCAGGACGCCCAGGAAAGACTGCTCGGGCAGGCTTTCCAGCAGCTCGGCGGGCGTCGCGCGCGTCTCCTTCGGCTGCGAGACGATGACGGCCAGCTCAAGCTCTTCCTCGGCCGCACGGCGAAATGCATCGGCCAAAGCCTTGCCCGGCTCGGCCACGCCTTTCAGCTCTGCCGCGCCGGCGCGGCCCTGATCGACCTTGCGCCTGAGTACCGATGCTGTTCCGTTTTCCGCCATGGCCTCCGCCATCCTTCGACGGACAGGGAATGCCCGATCAAGGTTGAGGAATCGTTAGCAAGGGGCCAGATCAGGCAGCGGCCGCCAACCGGATGGGCAAGGTCAGGCGGAAGGCAGCACCTCCCTGGCCCGGCAGATAAGCGATTGACCCGCCCAGCTTTTCCATGATCTCGCGGCAGATCGCCAGGCCCAGACCCGCGCCACCCGCGCGCGCCTCATCGCCCAGACGGGCGAATTTCTCAAAGATGATCTGCTGGCTGTCGCGGTCGATCCCGCTGCCATTGTCGATCACGTCGATCTGCACCTGATCGCCCCGGCGGCTGACCTCGATCCGGATCTCCTGCTCGGCCGCATCGCAATACTTCCGCGCATTGGTCACCAGATTGATGAAGACCTGCGCCAATCTATCGGGATCGGTCTGCAGCACCAGATCCTCGGCCTCACGATTGCGCAGAATGCGAAACGGGCGTGCGCCGGGGGCGGCGCTGGCGGTGGCGACCGCGCGGTCGATAATCTCGCCCAGATTGGCCTCGGCCAGCGCCAGTTGCACCGAGCCGCTTTCCAGCACGCTGATATCCAGAAGGTCGTCCAGAAGCCGCGTCAATCGCCGCGTCTCGTCATGGATCACCCCGGCATAGCGCGCGCGTTCGTCATCGCTCAAGCCCCCTTCGCCCAGTATCTCTGAAAATGCCCGGATCGAGGTCATGGGCGTGCGCAACTCGTGGCTGATCTGGCTGAGAAAGGCGTCCTTTTGCACCGACAGCTCGGTCAGCTTTTCATTGGCGGCCCTGAGTTGCCGGGCGGTGCGCGACAGCTCGTCAGATTGCGCCTCAAGCCGCTGGGAATATTCCAGAATTTGCTGCGCCTCGCCCGCCACTGCCATCAGATCATCCACCGAGACGCTGGTGCCGCCGCCGGCCTGCGCGATCATCGCATGCGCCGTGGCCGATCCGACGGCACCGGCCAGACGCCGCTCAAGCAACTCCAGAAAATCAGGCGTCACCTCGGGCAGAAACCCGCCCGTGCCCTGATCGGCCGCCGCGCGCTGGAACAATCGCTGCGCCGCGCCCGCGCCCAGGATGCGCTGCGTCATCGCCAAAAGCTCTTCCGCGCTGGCCCCGCCGCCGCGCCAGCCGCGCGGCGCCGCGCCGTCGCGCTCAAAAACACCGACGAACTCAACGCCTTGCAACCGCTCCATCGGCCCCGGAAACGACAAGAGCGAAACGGCCACGAAAATCCCGGTGTTCAGAAGCATCGACCAGAAGACCGCATGGACCAGCGGATCGATCCCCTCGATCCCGAATAGCGCCTGCGGCCGCAGCCAGCCGATGCCGTAGGGCCCGATGGCCTGCACCTCGGCCCAAAGCGTGGTGGTGTCGCCGAAGGACGGCAAAAACAGCGTATAGGCCCAGACAACGAACCCCGTGATCAGCCCCGCCGCCGCGCCGGCCCGCGTCGCGCCCCGCCAGAACATGCCGCCGACCATCGCGGGCAGAAACTGTGCCACGCCCGCAAAGCTGATCAACCCGATGGCCGCCAGCGCCGCGCCGCCGCCCGACAGGCTGTAATAGTACCAGCCTAGCCCCAGGATCACCGCAATCGACACCCGCCTGACCCTCAGCACGATGCGGCGCACATCCTCGGACAAGCGCGCGCCCTGCGCCCGGAACGACAGCCAGATCGGCAGAAAAAGGTGGTTCGACACCATCGTCGCCAGGGCAATCGCCGCGACGATCACCATCGATGTCGCCGCCGAAAATCCGCCCAAGAAGGCCAGCATCGCCAACCCCTCGCGCCCGCTGGCCAGGGGCAGCGTCAGCACGAAAAGGTCGGGGTTGGCGCCCGCGCCGAACCGGTCGAGCCCCGCCACAGCGATCGGCACCACGAAAAGGCTGATCAGAAACAGATAGAGCGGGAAGGCCCATGAGGCGGTGGCCAATTGCCTTTCATCGACATTCTCGACCACCAGCACCTGAAACATCCGCGGCAGACACAAAAGCGCCGCCGCCGACAGGAAGGTCAGCGACACCCAGCGCCCGGGCTCCAACTGCCACTCAGCGATGGGCGAGGCTTCGATCCGCGCCAGCATGTCGGCAGGCCCCCCGGCCACGCCCCACACCACGAAGACCCCCACCGCGATCAGCGCGGCCAGCTTGACCACCGCCTCGGCCGCGATGGCCAGAACCACGCCGTTATGCCGCTCATCCGCATCCAGATGACGGGTGCCGAAGATGATCGCGAACAGCGCCAGCCCCGCCGCCACGGCTAGGGCCGTCTGCTCGGCCGTCCAGCCCGGCCCGCCCGGCGTGCCCTCGGCAAAGGCCGCAAAGGCCAGCGTCACCGATTGCAGCTGGAGCGCGATGTAGGGCGTGGTGCCCACCACCGCGATCAGCGTCACGATGGCGCCAATCGACACCGATTTGCCGTAGCGCGCCGAAATCAGGTCGGCGACCGAGGTGATGCGCTGCGCCTTGCCGATCCGGACCAGCTTGCGCAACAAAAGCCACCAGCCCACCATCATCAGCGTCGGGCCCAGATAGATCGTCACGAATTCCAGACCCGACCGCGCCGCATAGCCGACCGCGCCGTAAAACGTCCAGGCGGTGCAGTAAACCGACAGCGACAAGGTGTATATCCAGGGTGAGCGCAGCCATTCCCCCTGCCCGCGCGCCGCAAGCCGCTCGGCCATCGAGGCCAGCAAAAACAGAAACGTCACATAGGCGAGGCACGCGACGACAAGCGCGTTCAGCGGCAGCATCAGCCGCCCTCCCCACCTTTGCCCGCCCCATCCTCCTGCGACCGGCCCAGACGGCGCGACAGAAGATACGCGGCCCCGATCAGTCCGGCCCAGACGACGAAGACGTAAAGCCCACCCCGCGCGGTATCGGCCTCGGGCGTCGTCTGCGGCGCCCAGAGCACCGGCACCAGAAACAACAGCACCCCCAGAACCGGCAAAAGCCGCGCCGCATCCATCAGACGGCGGCGACGATAGACATCGCGCCCTACAAAGATATGCGGGCTGGGCCGCTTCATGTCGCGCCGGCCAATGCCCTGACCGAGGCCAGAACCTCGGCATTCGAGAAGGGCTTGGTCATGTAAAGGCTGGCACCCGCCCGCTCGGCCCGGGCGCGATCCGCCGCCTGGCCCTTTGCCGTCAGCACCAAAACCGGCAGTGTCGCGGTCGCGGGATCGGCGCGGAGGTCTTCCAGAATGTCAAACCCTGACCGCCCCGGCAGCATCACATCCAAAATCACCACATCGGGCTTTGCCTCATGGATACGGGCCAGCGCGCTGACCCCGTCGGAATGGGTCTGCACCGTCCAGCCATCGCGCGTCAGGATGAACCGGATCGCCTCGATGATGCTGGGCTCATCCTCAATCAGAAGGACGCGCTTGTCCATCCGGCCTGGCCTCTCCCCTCCACACGCTTCTTGTTGTTATGCGGAAAACTATTGCCGGTTTACCGGCTGGTGTCAAAACCCGCCGCTCAGGATCGACAGCTCGCGCCGCGCCCGGCAGTTGTCGCGCGGGCAAATGCGACAGGTCGTGCCCACGGCCCGCGCCCGGCCCGGCGCCGCATCGGGGGTCAGCAGCATCGTCGCCTCAAAGACCGGCGGCACCCCGAAATCGACCGGGCCCTTCGGCAGGGCAATCGCCTCAGCCCGGACCGAACGGGCATTCGGCCCCGGCATTTCCAGATGGTCGACCACCGGCAAGGACGGCACGTTCAGCGCCTGGAAAACGGGCCAGAGCGGGCAAGCCGCCCCATGGCGCGGCAGGGCGAAACCAGCCAGCGGGCGGCGGAAGATGATCGCCCCCGCACTATCGACGATCACAAGGCCCGCCTCGCGCCGCGGCAAAAAGGCCAGGCGCCGCAACACAACATCCGGCGCCACATTGAAACGGGCCGCGATTGCGCCGACGGGCTGGTCGGCCATCTCGCAAACCCCTTCCAGCGGCAAGGCCCGCGCATCCGCCAGATACCGGGCCAACGCCGCCCGCGCCAAGGCCCGCCCCGCCGCGCCGGCAATCTCCGGCGCCCCATCAAGCGCCTTGTCGATCACATCCGGCCCGGCCCCGGCCACCTCAAGCGCCTCCAGATGCCAGCCATGCGCCGCGAAAAAGGCCTCGACCTCCTCCTGCGGAGTACTGGCCACCGCATCCACCGCGCCCGGACCATCCAGATAACGCACCAGGGCCTCGGCCCCCTCGGCCAGCCGGCGCCCATCGGCGTCGAGGTTGGTCAGAAACCGCGCCGCCCAGGCTGGGTCGAGGTCATCGGTTCCGGCCAGAATTGACGTTGTCGACCGGATCGCCGTGACCGCCGTCAGCACCTCGTGCAGCGAGGCCGACAGATGCGGGTCATGGGCCAGCCGGTCCGACAACGTTGCCACCTCGCGCTCAAGCTGGCCGACCCGGTCGTGCCGCCCCGCCAGCAAGGCCGCCCAGCCGGGAAAGCGTCCCGCGAATTCCTCAGCCCGGTCCGTCTCGGCCCCGGGCGCCTCTGCCGCGGCCTCGCGCAGGCCCGCCAAAAGGGCGGCCTCGGCCCCCTCGGTCAGAGCGGTGACCTCACAGCCCAACCCCCGCGCGATATCGTTCAGAACCTTGCCGCCGATCTTGCGCCGATTGTGCTCGATCAGGTTGAGATACGAGGCCGAGATGCCCACATCCCGCGCCAGATCGGCCTGCCGGATCCCCGCCGCCAACCGCCTGTCGCGGATACGGCTTCCGGTGAGGGTTGAGCGCGGCATGGCAGCTCCGTTGACAATTGCTCAGACGTCAACTTCACAGAAAAACCGTTTCCAAGCAAACCTCTCACCACCGGTTTTCAAGGCGCGCAAAGAAAAACGCGCCCCGAAAGGCGCGTTTTCTTAACGTGTCGACAGAATGGATCAGTTCAGCGCCTGATCCGTGATCACGCTGGTCCACGCGCCTTCAGGCTCAGCCGTGATCACCGGGTCCGACCCGCCGCCCATCAGCGTGGCCACCGTCCGCGCGTAATCAGCCGGGTCCAGAGCGCCATTCGACCCCGCAGTCAGCTTGGCCACCTCGCCCATCATCCGCTTCTGATGGCTCTCGGTCTGGGCACCTGTATCGTCGTAATCCAGAACGATCATCGCCGCCTCGTCTGGGTTCTCCTCGGCATATTTCCAGCCGCGCATCGAGGCCGCGACGAACCGCGCCATCTTGTCGACAAAGGCCGGATCTTCAAGGCTGTCCTCCAGCACGTAAAGGCCGTCTTCCAGCGTCGCAACGCCCTGATCCTCGTATTTGAAGGTGATCAACTGGTCCTCGGTGATCCCCGCATCAATGACCTGCCAATACTCGTTATAGGTCATCGTGCTGATGCAATCGGCCTGCTTTTGCAGCAACGGATCGACATTGAACCCCTGCTTCAGCACGGTCACCCCATTACCCCCCTCGGTGCTGATCCCAAGACTGCTCATCCAGCTGAGAAACGGGTATTCATTGCCGAAAAACCAAACCCCCAAGGTGCGGCCCGGAAAATCCTCGGGGCTCTCGATGCCCGTCTCCTTCAGGCAGGTCAGCATCATGCCCGACGACTTGAAGGGCTGCGCGATATTGACCAGCGGCAGCCCCGCCTCACGCGCGGCCAGAGCCGCCGGCATCCATTCCACGATCACATCGGCCCCGCCACCGGCAATCACCTGCGGCGGCGCGATGTCGGGCCCGCCCGGCTTGATCGTGACGTTCAGATCCGCCTCTTCGTAAAACCCATTCTCCAGCGCCACGTAATAGCCCGCGAACTGCGCCTGCGTCACCCATTTCAGCTGCAGCGTCACATCATCCGCCGCCCACGCGCCGCTTGCCAGAAAACTGGCCGCGATCGCCCCGGTCATTGCGTTTCTCATTCCATTACCTCCGTGTTGCGACCCCTGTTTTCAGGGCCTTCTTGAAATCTATCCGCGCTGCGAGGGGTGCCAGAACGTCACCCGCTTCTCGATCAGCGCCACCAGCCCGTAGAACGCCGATCCGGCCAGGGCCGCGACCGTGATCTCGGCCCAGACCATATCCAGACCAAGCCGCCCCACCTCGGTCGAAATGCGAAATCCCATCCCCTTGATGGGCGAGCCGAAGAACTCGGCCACGATAGCACCGATCAGCGCCAGAGTTGTTGAAATTTTAAGCCCGTTGAAGACGAACGGCATCGCGGCCGGCAGGCGCAGCTTGAACAACGTCTGCCAATAGCCCGCGCCATAGGTGCGCATCAGATCGCGCTGCATCGGCTCGGTCGCGGTCAGACCTGCAACGGTGTTGACCAGAACCGGAAAGAACACCATCGCCACAACCACGGCGGCTTTCGACTGCCAGTCAAACCCGAACCACATCACCATGATCGGCGCGATCCCAATGATGGGCAGGGCGGCGATGAAATTGCCCACCGGCAGCAGCCCGCGCGTCAGAAACGGCGACCTGTCGATCAAAATGGCGGTCACGAAGGCCGCCCCGCAGCCGATCGCATAGCCCGACAAAGCGCCCTTCACGAAGGTCTGCACGAAATCCACCCAGAGGATATCGGTCGAGGCCGCGAATTTCGCCGCAATGGCCGTGGGCGCGGGCAGGATCACGCCGGGCACGTTCAGGCCGCGCACCATTCCCTCCCACAAGACCAACAGCGTGATGCCGAACAGGGCCGGCACGGCCAGCTTGCCGGCCCGTGTCGCGGCAAAGCGCGACGCCGCAATCCGCGTATTGGCCCACCAGGCCGCCAGCCAGAACAGGGTCACGCCCAAAACCCAGCTCATGCGCCTTCCTTCTGACAAAAATATCCCCGCCGGAGGCTCCCACAGCCGCAACAGGCCCGCCGAATGCTCATCGCGCCATCCCCATACCCCGCAAGGTCCGCCGCTCAAGCCAACCGATGATCCCCACCAGGGACGCCGCCACGATCGCCGCCGCAAAAAGCGCGGCCCAGATCTGCACCGTCTGCCCGTAATACGACCCCGACAGCAACCGCGCGCCCAAGCCCGCCACCGCGCCCGTCGGCAATTCACCCACAATCGCCCCCACTAGGCTGGCCGCCACCCCCACCTTCAGCGAGGCGAAGAGATAGGGCATCGAGGCCGGCAGACGCAGCTTCCAGAACGTCGCGGCCTGCCCTGCCCCGTAAGTGCGCAACAAATCCAACTGCATTGCATCGGGGCTGCGCAGCCCCTTGACCATGCCGACAACCACCGGAAAGAACGACAGATAAGCCGAGATGATCGCCTTCGGGATCAGCCCCGACAGCCCCACCGAGTTCAGCACCACGATGATCATCGGCGCAATGGCCAGGATCGGGATCGTCTGGCTGGCAATCGCCCAGGGCATCACGCTCATATCCATCGCGCGGTTATGCACGATGCCCACGGCCAAAAGGATGCCCGCCAAAGTGCCGATGGCAAATCCCAAAAGCGTGGCCGAGATCGTGACCCAACCGTGATAGATCAGCGACCGGTTCGACAGCGTGCCCGAGCGGACGATGCCGCGCCGCCCGAAAAGCTCCTCCTCGATGGTCGATTCGTAGAGTTCCACCGCCACCTGATGCGGCGCGGGCATCACCGGCCGCTCCTGAGTAAAGCTCGCCGCAACCACCTCCGAGAACGACACCTCCACCCCCGCCCGCGCCGCCTGATCCCGCGTCCATTGCGCGTTCAGCCAGACCGCGCCAGCGTACCAGAGCACCATAAGGACGGCGACGACCGTCAGGACTGGAAGGAGGTTCCTCATCCGTCCCGCTCCCATCCACGCAGAACGTCCGGCAGCCCCTCTTCGTTCTCGCCCTTGGTCTGCCGCAACTCGACGAACCCTTCCCGCGCGTAGAACCGCCGCGCCCTTTCGTTCGCGACGAACGTCCAGAGTTCCAACCGCCCCCGCGCCGCCTTTGCGCGGGCCAACGGTGCGGCGCCGACGCCCCCGCCCCGACGGGCCTCGGCCACGAACAACGCCGTCACTTCCTCGCCGTCGAGCGCAAGATAGCCCTCAACCCCGGCGGTTCCGGCAACGAAGACCTCGCGGCTGGGAAAAACTGTCTCGCGATAGTAACGCGTCACGTCCTCCGCCGAATGCACCCGCGGCATCCACTCAGTTGCGTCGATCCAGGCATTCTTTATCGCCGCGCAGTCAAGAATGTCGGCGGGTTCGGCGCGTCGGACGTCTGCGGTTGCGGTGTCAATCATCGGACCTCCGCCGCACCAACCAGTGCACGTTCGGTGCACATCCGGTGCACACATTGTGCAGGGCCTCAATCCTCATAGGCATGCCCCGCCCTCAACCCCTCGCGGACCCGGTGGGCGACCTCCAGAAACTCCGCGCTATCGCGGATATCCAGCGGCCGTTCTTTCGGCAG
Organism: uncultured Paracoccaceae bacterium; assembly: GCA_947503935.1. GTDB lineage: Bacteria > Pseudomonadota > Alphaproteobacteria > Rhodobacterales > Rhodobacteraceae > CANNFR01. Next base: position 33,258 of record CANNFR010000012.1, on the reverse strand, counting down.
GGGGCTGTCAATGACGTCGGTGATCCGCCCCGGCCGCGGGCTCATCACCACGATCTTCGTCGAGAGGTACACCGCCTCGGGGATCGAGTGCGTGACAAACAGCGTCGTCTTGCCCGTCGCCGCCCAGAGCTTCAACAACTCCTCATTCAGACGGTCGCGGACGATCTCGTCCAGCGCGCCGAAAGGCTCGTCCATCAGCAGGATGTCGGCGTCGAAGCTCAGCGCGCGGGCGATCGAGGCGCGCTGCTGCATGCCCCCGGAAAGCTGCCAGGGAAATTTCTGGCCAAACGCCCCAAGCTCGACCAGCTCCAGCACTTTTCGAACCCTCTCGGCCTGCTCAGCCTTGGAATAGCCCATGATCTCAAGCGGAAGCTTCACATTTCCCGCAATGGTCCGCCAAGGATACAGCCCCGCCGCCTGGAACACATACCCATAAGCCCGCGCCCTCCGCGCCTCATCGGGGGACATACCGTTGACGGTCAGCGAGCCCTCAGTCAGCGTCTCCAAGGCGGCCACACAGCGCAGAAAGGTCGTCTTGCCACAGCCCGAGGGTCCGATGAACGAAACAAACTCGCCCCGATCGACGGACAGGTTGACGTCCTTCAAGGCATGCACCGGCCCATCCGCCGTTTGGAATGTCAGGTCGAGGCCTTGGGCCATAATCACCGATGTGCTCATGCAATCCCCATGCACAGGCCGGACGAAGGGCCAAAAACAAGTCTCGCGATTTTCAGATGCATAGAATCCCCTGCCGCAAACCCCTTTGCCTTTCTGCCGCAGACTCACATGCGCTGACAACGCCTCTGCTGCCGCTTACGCAACATAGATGCGCATCTGCACAGATCTTGCGCAGAAAGACCGGCCATCTGAACCGAGATGCCCCCTCTACGACCCTGCTTCCGGACGCCGCCGCACCCAGACGGCCCCGTCGATAAAACGGCGGCGTGGATCAGGCATCTCCCGTCTCCAGCACCGCCGCCCCCCGCTTTAGGCTGCGCAAAAGTGCGGCCTCGACCAGGCGATAGACGACGCCCGCGCTCCCGCCTGCGATCACCAACTCTTGCGAGGGCATTTCCTGGATGATGAGGAGTGCGGGCAAGTACACCGCAGCCACGCCAGCTATCGCGGCAATTGTCCAATGCTGAAGACGGAGGAGGAAGAAAACGCCGCGGACCAACAAGAATCCGGGCGCCGCAAAGACCCCAATCAAATAGATCAGGTCAATCAGATCACCCACCACCTCACCCATCGGATGCCCTGGTCCCGAGTAGAGGTTCTGCGTGAGAAGCGCCATGGTTACAAGGACCAGGCCTGCCGCAACACATGCCAGCGCATAGGCTATTACGGTTGCGACCACGACCCGCATGTCAGACCCCGCTCGCCGGTATTGCCAACCGTCCCGCCTTGCAGGACATAGGTTGCCCCGTTCGAGGGAATACCGCACTGATCCGCGAACGCGCCAGCACATAGGTAGCTGCTTGTTGCATGCCCGGCCCATCCAAGAACGGGGCGCGCTCAGGCAAAAGGCCGCGGGCAGCTATCGTGATGTGCAGATCCATAGCATCCCTTGTTGCAAGCCCTTTTGCCTTTCTGCCGCAGAGTCCTGTGCGCTGACAACGCCTCAATCACCCGCAGCGCGCGATATAGCCGCATTCGCGCAAGTTTTGCGCAGTCATTGTGCTAGAACTGAGTGCGAACACTTCCCGCATCGCCTGGCTCTGCGGCGCTCAGAGCAACAGGGGCGTCCGGTCGCCAATCGCAGGGCCACAGTCACGTCACTCCGTCACGCGGCAGCGGCCCTTAGTAGACGGCGTTCGAGAATGGCATAAAGATATCCGGCAATGGCACCGATAGATGCCAATATCAACTGATCGCTTATGGAGAAGCCCCAAAGGACGGTCGGCACGACAAACCCGATAAGGGCGCCGCCAGCCGCGAAGGCGCTGTAATTGCGGATCTTTGCAAGATGCAGCAGCATTCGGACCAAAACGAAGACCGGCGCGGCCGCCATCACACCAACAAGCACCAGAGGCAGCGAGACGTCGAGTATGCGTGAAAGACTGGGCCATGGCGCGCCGATGTAAGTTTTCTGGATCAGCAGCACCGCCGAGGCCGCAAAAGTCGCGAGTGAGGCGACCAATGTATAGGTCGCGGCCACAATGGAGAGCTTCACCGCATCAAACACCGCTCGCCGGTATCCCCGACCGTTCCACCTTACGCGGTGCGGTCAACTCCTTCCAGGTCGAGAGCGCCTTGTTCGTCGCGCCCATCGGCTCGCGCGCCACGAATTCGCCGTGGCCCTCCTTCGTGCGCACCTCGCCGTCATGGATGGCGACATGGCCACGGGTCAGGGTGAAGCGCGGCAGGCCTTTCACCTTCTTGCCCTCGAAGACGTTGTAATCGATGGCCGATTGCTGGGTCTTGGCTTGAATCGTCTTCTCCTTCTCAGGGTCCCAGACAACGAGGTCGGCGTCCGCTCCCACCAGAACCGCGCCCTTCTTCGGGTAGCAATTCAGGATCTTGGCGATGTTGGTACTGGTGACCGCCACAAACTCATTCGGCGTCAGGCGCCCGGTGCCCACGCCGTAGGTCCAGAGCATCGGCATCCGGTCTTCGAGACCCCCGGTCCCGTTCGGGATCTTGGTGAAATCGCCCACACCATACCGCTTCTGCTCGGTCGTGAAGGCGCAATGGTCGGTCGCCACCACCGAGAGCGAGCCCGATTGCAGCCCGGCCCATAAGCTGTCCTGATGCTGCTTGTTGCGGAAGGGTGGGCTCATCACCCGGCGGGCGGCATGGTCCCAATCGGGATGGGCGTATTCGCTTTCGTCCAGCGTCAGGTGCTGGATCAGGGGCTCGCCCCAGACCCGCTTGCCTTGCATCCGGGCCCGCCGGATCGCTTCGTGCGCCTCTTCGCACGAGGTGTGGACCACATAAAGCGGCACGCCCGCCATATCGGCGATCATGATGGCGCGGTTCGTGGCCTCTCCCTCGACCTGGGGGGGCCGGGAATAGGCATGTGCCTCGGGGCCATTATTGCCTTCGGCCAGAAGCTTGGCCTGCAAATCGGCCACGATATCGCCGTTCTCGGCATGGACCAGCGGGATCGCGCCAAGCTCACCACAGCGCTGGAAACTGGCGAACATCTCATCATCGTTCACCATCAGCGCGCCCTTGTAGGCCATGAAATGCTTGAACGTGGTGATGCCCCGGCCCACCACATCCTTCATGTCATCAAAGACCTTCTCGCCCCACCAGGTGATCGCCATGTGGTAGGAATAGTCGCAATTGGCGCGCCCCGACTTGTTGTCCCACATCTGAAGCGCGTCGAGCAGGCCCTGATCGGGCGAGGGCAGCGCGAAGTCGACCACCATCGTGGTGCCGCCGCTGAGGGCGGCACGGGTGCCGCTTTCGAAGTCGTCCGAGGAATAGGTGCCCATGAACGGCATCTCGAGGTGGGTATGCGGGTCAATCCCCCCCGGCATGACGTAGCAGCCGGTGGCGTCGAGCGTCTCGTCGCCTTTGAGGTTCGGGCCGATCTGAGTGATCTTGCCGCCCTCGATTAGGACATCCGCGTTGTAGGTCAGATCGGCGGTGACGATGGTGCCGTTTTTGATGAGTGTTGTCATGTGCGCTTCCTATCCTCGGAGCTAGCGATTGTTGGAGACGTCAACAAGCGGTAGCTGATCAAATACGTCAAAGGCGACCGCCAGAACCGTCCTTTTTGGATCGTCATAGCATCTTCCAACAATCCGTTCTGCGAGTGCGTCAGGCTCCATAGATGCTCCTGAGAGGTCCCGCATCGTGTAGTTTTGGTTCATGCTCTGGAAATTCAGCGCGCTGAAAAATCCATAAACCCAACTAGATAGAGCCTGGTGCAAAGTAGCGTTCTCGCGGAGGTCTAGCACGGTCTGACATTCTGCCACCCCAATCCCCTTGAGAGGTTCTTGTGCCTCCGCGTCACTGCTTAACGCAGGCCCTAAAAATCCAATGTATACACTCGCTAGGAGTATGACCCTCACCCCACCACCTCCGCCGTCTCCACCACCGCGTGGAACAGCACGTTCGCCCCGGCCGCAGCCCATTCCGGCGATATCTCCTCGGCCTCGTTGTGGCTCAACCCGTCGACGCAGGGGCACATGACCATGGCGGTGGGGGCGACGTCGTTGATCCAGCAGGCGTCGTGGCCGGCGCCTGAGACGATGTCGATGTGAGAATAGCCCAGCCGCTCGGCGGCGTCGCGGACGGCTTTCACGCAGCCCTCGTCGAAGGCGGGCGGGTCGAACTGGCCGACGATCTGGGCCTCGAAACCCACGCCGATATCGTCGCAGAGCTTGGGCGCACGCTCCATCAATTCGTCCACCATCGCGTTCAGCTTGGGCAGAATATGGGTGCGCATGTCGATGGTGAAGACGACGCGGCCGGGGATGATGTTGCGGCTGTTGGGGTAGACGTCGATATGGCCGATGGCGCCGACGGCGTTCGGCTGGTTCTTCATCGCGATCTCGTGGACCAGCTCGGTGACCAGTGCCAGCCCACGGCCTGCATTCTTGCGCATGTGCATGGGCGTTGAACCAGTGTGGCTCTCCTTCCCCGTCACGGTGCATTCGATCCAGCGGAGGCCCTGGCCGTGCGTGACGACGCCGATATCCTTGCCCTCGGCCTCCAAAATCGGGCCCTGTTCGATGTGGAGCTCGAAGAAAGCGTGCATCTTGCGGTCGCCGACCTTTTCGTCCCCGACCCAGCCGATGCGCTTGAGCTCATCGCCGAAGGTCTTGCCCTCGGCATCCTTGCGGTCATAGGCCCATTGCAAATCATGCCGCCCGGCGAAGACGCCCGAGGCCAGCATGGCGGGGGCAAAGCGGGTGCCCTCTTCATTGGTCCAGTTGACCACGACGATGGGATGCTTCGTCTTGATGTCGAGGTCATTCAGCGTGCGGAGGATCTCGAGCCCCCCAAGCACCCCCAGCACGCCGTCATACTTGCCGCCGGTGGGTTGCGTGTCGAGGTGGCTGCCCACGTAGACCGGCAGCGCGTCGGGGTCAGTGCCCTCGCGCCGGGCGAACATGGTGCCCATCTGGTCGACGCCCATGGTGCAGCCGGCTTCCTCGCACCATGTCTGGAACAGCGCGCGCCCCTCGGCATCGGCATCGGTCAGGGTCTGACGATTGTTGCCGCCCGCGACGCCCGGGCCGATCTTGGCCATTTCCATCAGACTGTCCCATAACCGCTGGCCGTTGATCTTGAGGTTCTCGCCGGGCGCTGCCATGGGGGCTCCTTCTGGGTGCTATGTGGCCTTTCGTCCGAAAAACTCTCGCATCAAATCGGTCTCGATTTCAATGGGGTGATCGATCCTGATCTTCGGCCCCTCTTCAACCGTCGCACCCGTAAGCGCCCGGCTGACCTTGCCGATGCCGCGTTCCACAAGGGTGGGTTTCTTCGGGCCTTTGCCATTGGCCGTCAGGCGCTGCACATCGGCCTGCGAGGCATTGCTGTGGCCCAGCCGGTAGATGGCGCCACGGAATGGCAGGGGCTGAAAGGTCAGCTTGTTGCGGCGGGCATTGTCGACCACGGCTCGGTGGCCGCCCAATTCCTGAATGCCATCGCGGGTACTGCCCTGTTTACGCACGTATTTGTAGTAGCGCGCAGGCGCGACCACACTGGTACCGCAGAGCCTGTGAAACCCGTCAACCTCGTAGAGAGCACCCGAGCCGGTGGTCCAGGAATAGCCCTTATCCACCAGCCAACCAGTCCGCTCTCCCTGCTGCGACAGCACGAATTCCACGATCCGAGAACTGACGAAATCGTCGTCATCGACGATCATCACATAGGCATCGCGGTCGATCACATCCAAGGCGGCGGCCACACGGCTTCCCTTGTCATTGCGGAAAAGCTCGTACAGTTCCTCCAGCGTCTTGGCCTTGGCCATCTGCGTGTTGGGCGGAATGTCGACATTCACGCGGTGCACGTAAGGCCCGTGTTCGGGCAGGATCTGTTCGGGGTTGCACGCCACATAGACGGCGAAACGCCGGTCGGTCTGGGCGTCGATCGAGCGGAACAGATCGGCCAGAGCGGTCTGTTGCTCATGCAGGCTGATCACCGTCTCGGGGTGACGGATCGCGACGATGAAGTTGAAGGGCGCGCTTGTCAGGGTCTCGGTCAGAACAAGCGGGGCATTTGCGGTGTCCAGTGTCATGCGACAGGGCTTTCCTTCAGTTCCACTTCTATAAAGGCCATGGCTGTGGTGCCGGCATTTATGACGTTGTGTTCGACGCCCGCATCGCGGCGATAAGCATTGCCCACGGGCACCGTCACATCGCGGCTGGTGCCGCCGGGCTCGTCCAGGCGCATCAGACAATCGGTCAGGGCGACAATGACATAATCATGGGCGTGCAGATGCCATCCCGTTTCGGCACCAGGGGCGAAATCAAACCGGGTGGTCCGCACCCGCCCATCGTCAATCAACAGTGTTGCCACCGCTTGCGCACGCGCCATCAATTCCATTGTCCCCGAAATGCTCATCTTTCAGTCCGATCGACGCGATCACAGGCAGATGGCGGCGTCAACGGAAAACTCGGGCCGCGCCACCCATCGGCGATTCAACGGAGGAAAGACGCCCATCCTTTTGGCATCAGATCGCCGAGATGCCAGCGTGACACTGCATTTTTGGAGAACGTGACCGAAAGGCCAGCCTGCCTTCAGGCCGCTTTCAGCACGTCGCGCAAAGTCCCGATCAGCTCGTCTATATGGGTCTTCTCGATGATCAGCGGCGGGCTCATCGCGATGATGTCCCCGGTCGTACGGATCAGGATGCCCTTGTCATAGGCCGCCAGAAACGCCTCGAACGCGCGTTTGGTGGGCTCGCCCGCGATGGGGTCCAGTTCGACCGCACCGATCAGGCCCATATTGCGGATGTCGATGACATGCGGCAGGTCCCGCAGCGAATGCAGTGCCTCTTGCCAGTAGGGCGCGATGTCGGCTGCGCGCTCAAACAGCCCCTCTTCGCGATAGGTCTCAAGCGTTGCCAGCCCGGCGGCGGCGGCGATGGGTGATCCCGAATAGGTATAGCCGTGGAAGAGCTCGATCACATGTTCGGGCCCGGTCATGAAGGCATCGTGGATCGCGCCCGAGGTCAGCACGGCGCCCATCGGGATCACACCGTTGGTCAGACCTTTGGCGCAGGTGATCATGTCAGGCATGACGCCGAAATAATCCGCCGCGAACGGCGCGCCGAGGCGCCCGAACCCGGTGATCACCTCATCGAAGATCAGCAAGATGCCGTGCTTTTGCGTGATCGCGCGCAGCCGCTGAAGATAGCCCTTTGGCGGCAAGATCACCCCGGTCGAGCCTGCGACGGGTTCAACGATCACAGCCGCGATGGTCTCGGGGCCGTGAAGGGCCACGATGCGCTCCAACTCATCGGCCAGTTCGGCGCCGTGTTCGGGCTGGCCCTTGACCCATTGGTTCTGCGGCAGATGCGTGTGCGGCAGATGGTCGACCCCTGCCAAGAGAGTACCGAAGAACTTGCGGTTGTTGACGATCCCGCCCACCGAGATGCCGCCGAAATTCACCCCGTGATAGCCCCTCTCGCGCCCGATCAGACGGGTGCGCGCCCCCTCGCCTCGGACCCGGTGATAGGCCAGCGCGATCTTCAGCGCGGTTTCCACCGCCTCGCTGCCCGAATTGCAGAAAAACGCGTGGTCCATGCCCTCAGGCGCCATGCCGACCAGTGCGTTGGCCAGCTCGAACGCCTTGGGGTGGCCCATCTGGAAGGCGGGCGCATAATCCAGTTCGGCCGCCTGAACCTGGATCGCTTCCGTGATCTTCGGGCGGCAATGGCCCGCATTGCAGCACCAGAGGCCGGCCGTGCCATCCAGAATCTGGCGGCCCTGGGAATTGGTGAAATGCATGTCCTGCGCCGCCACCAGCATGCGGGGCGCCTTCTTGAACTGCCGATTGGCCGTAAACGGCATCCAGAAGGCGTTCAGGTCGTTCGGTGCAGGTTTGCGGTCAAGCGCCATGGTAGCCCCCAGGGGAAAGCCCCCGCGGCCAGGGGCCGAAAAGGGGCGGCGTCGTTTATCTTTTGACCGATTGGTCAGGATCACGCTAGGTAACGCCATCGCATGCGTCAAGAAGTGTTCGGCATTTGCAGCAAAGCCGTCTTGCAACCGGGAAACGGGCGCTATTTCATCTGGCTCAGGGCGATTGGCGCCCGATAGCAAGACAGGGCGCCAATGCCGGGACTTCAGACAAAACCACCCAGCCGCATCCAGCAGGAAAACCGCCGCGCCATTCTGGACGCGGCGCTGGACGCGTTCTCAACCCACGGGTTCCGGGGCACGACGCTGGATCAGATCGCCGAGAAGGCGGGATTGTCGAAACCCAACCTCCTCTACTATTTCCCGTCGAAAGAGGCGATCCACACCGAACTTTTGTCGGGTCTTCTGGATACCTGGCTCGACCCCTTGCGCGCGCTCGATCCCGCGGGCGACCCCAAGGCGGAACTGCTGCGCTATGTTCACCGCAAGCTTGAGATGAGCCGCGAGATGCCGCGCGAGAGCCGGCTTTTCGCCAACGAAGTGCTGCAGGGCGCGCCGCATCTGGGCCCGCTTCTGGGCACCGGGCTGAAGGCGCTGGTCGATGAGAAAACCGTGGTGCTGCGGGCCTGGATGGACGAGGGGCGCATCGCGCGGCTGCACCCGGTGCACCTGATCTTCTCGATCTGGGCGCTGACCCAGCATTATGCCGATTTCGATGTGCAGGTGCGCGCCGTTCTGGGGGATGAGGGCACTGACCCCTACCCTGAGGCCTCCCTCTTCATTGACACCCTGTTCACAAAGCTTCTGTCGCCTTAACCGGGCTTAACGCGCCGGTAAGGGATTGTGGATAAGCTACCGAATCGGTGGGGGTTCCGATGTGGAGCCAAGGGGATGTTGACAGTACAACCCGTTCAAATCGCCGTGTCGGGCCTTGAGCCCGTCAGGGCACCGAAGACCGCAGAGACGCCAACGGCCATTCGTGGCGCCGAGGCGGGCGATCGTGCGCGCAACGACATGATGCGCGACCGTGGTCAGGAGGCCGAGCGCATCGCGCGCGACGTCAAGGCGCGGCGCTATGATCCGGCCGAACCGGTCGGGCCACCGCCCACCTTCGCCGCCAACGTGCTTGAAGCCGAACGCGCCCGCGCGCTTGATCGCACGGTCGAGACGGCGCCGGATGAGGGTGACGACAAGGACCAGACCGACAAAGATCCGCAACCGGTTCTTCTGGCCGGCCAGACGCGCAGTTCGGTGGAAGCCCTCCGTCAGTTGGAAACCGGCGGAAAGCCCGAACTGGACAAGCTGAGTTAGGTCAGGGGCCTTTATGCTAAGGAGATGCCTCCGAGGTTACTCCGCCGCCTGGACCGACGGATTGTTCGGATGCGTCGTCCAGTTGGCATACTCGTCCGACACCACCTTGCCGGTGCGCGGGTCGGTCGTGCCTGCCTCCAGCCGTTCCATGGTGATGCACTCCTCGACGGGGCAGACATCGACACAAAGGTTGCAGGCCACGCATTCCTCGTCGATCACCGTGAACACCCGGTCATCCGACATCGCGATGGCCTGGTGTGAGGTATCCTCGCAGGCCGCATAGCAGCGCCCGCATTTGATGCAGAGATCCTGATCGATGCGCGCCTTGGTGACGTAATTCAGGTTCAGATACTGCCAGTCAGTCACATTCGGCACCGCGCGGCCCGAGACCTCGGCGACGGAGGCATAGCCCTTGTCGTCCATCCAGTCGGACAGGCCTGCAATCATCTCCTGCACGACCTTGAAGCCATAGGTCATCGCCGCCGTGCAGACCTGCACATTGCCGGCCCCGAGGCTGAGGAATTCGGCCGCATCGCGCCAGGTGGTGATCCCGCCGATGCCCGAAATCGGAATGTTCTTGCATTCAGGATCGCGCGCGATATCGGCCACCATATGCAGGGCAATCGGCTTGACCGCCGGGCCGCAATAGCCGCCATGGCTGCCCTTGCCGTCGATCGAGGGCTCGGGCGACATCGTGTCGAGATCAACGCCCGTGATCGAGTTGATTGTGTTGATCAGCGATACGGCATCGGCCCCGCCGCGCACCGCCGCGCGGGCCGATTGGCGTACATCGGTGATGTTCGGCGTCAGTTTCACGATCACCGGCATCCGGGTGTTCTGCTTGCACCAGCGCGCGACCATTTCGACATATTCCGGCACCTGGCCAACAGCGCTGCCCATGCCGCGCTCGCTCATCCCATGGGGACAACCGAAGTTCAGCTCGATCCCGTCGGCGCCGGTCTCTTCGACATGGGGGAGGATGGCTTTCCAGGCGGCCTCCTCACACGGCACCATGAGGCTGACGATCATGGCGCGGTCGGGCCAGTCGCGCTTGACCTGTTTGATCTCGCGCAGGTTCACCTCAAGCGGGCGGTCGGTGATGAGCTCGATATTGTTCAGCCCCAGAAGGCGGCGATCCGCGCCCCAGATCGCGCCATAGCGCGGGCCGTTGACGTTCACCACGGGCGGCCCGGCCTCGCCCAGTGTCTTCCAGACCACACCGCCCCAGCCCGCCTTGAAAGCGCGGACGACGTTGTATTCCTTGTCCGTCGGCGGCGCCGAGGCCAGCCAGAACGGGTTCGGGGATTTGATCCCTACGAAATCGGTTGCGAGGTTGGCCATGTCGGCTCTCTCCTTTTCCCAAGCTGCACCGGGCTTGACCCGGGGCCTCGACCTGTTCGCCTTCCCATGAGGCCCCGGATCAGGTCCGGGGCGCCGCGGCACTAGGCGGTCAGTGTCGCATGAATATCCATCGCTGCGTCGCGCCCCTCGGCCACCGCCGTCACCGTCAGATCATCGCCCCCGATCGCGCAGTCGCCACCGGCCCAGACGCCGTCCAGATTGGTGCGGCCCGCGCCCGTCACGGCGATCTTGCGGCCGGACAATTGCAGCCCTTCAGGCAGGCCCTCCAGGGTCTGGCCGATGGCCTTGAACACCTGATCGGCCTTTAACCGGAAGATCTTGTCACTCAGCGTCAGGCCCTCGACCCCTTCCTCAGTATAGGCGAATTCCACTGCCTCCGCAGCCCCGTTGCCGATGATCCGCACAGGCGCCGCGCCGGTGATGATGCGCACGCCTTTCGAGGCCGCATGATCCTGCTCATAACCGCTGGCGCCCATTGCCTCGCGGCCACGGCGATAGACCATCGTCACGTTCTCGGCGCCCAGCAGCTTGGATTGCACCGCCGCATCGACCGCCGTCATCCCACCGCCGATCACCACCACATCGCGGCCCACGGGCAGCTTTGACAGATCGCGCGATTGCCGCAATTCAGCAATGAAATCGACCGCGTCATGCACATGCGCGCGGTCCTCGCCTTCGGTGCGAAGTGCATTCACCCCGGCCAGACCGATGCCCAGAAACACCGCGTCGTACTCGGCCCTCAGCCCCTCAAGCGTCACGTCACGGCCCAGCGCCTTACCGGTTTCCACCATGATCCCACCGATCTGCAGCAGCCATTCCACCTCGGCCTGCGCAAACCCGCCTGCGGTTTTGTAAGCCGCAATGCCGTATTCGTTCAGACCGCCCGCCTTCTCGCGCGCATCGAACATCACCACGTCATGGCCATGCATCGCCAGACGGTGCGCGCAGGCCAGCCCGGCAGGCCCCGCGCCCACCACCGCCACTCGCTTGCCAGTAGCCTGGCCCCGTGTAAACGGATGCACCCCTTCTACCATCAGCGTGTCGGTGGCAAAGCGCTGCAAGCGCCCGATCTCAACCGGCTGCCCCTCGGCCGCCTCACGCACGCAGGCCTCTTCGCAAAGCGTCTCGGTCGGGCAGACGCGGGCGCACATGCCCCCCAGAATATTGGCGTCAAGGATGGTCTTGGCCGCGCCCTCGGGCATGCCAGTCTGGATCTGGCGGATGAAGAGCGGGATATCGATGCCCGTCGGGCAGGCCGTGATGCACGGCGCATCGTGGCAAAAATAGCACCGATCGGCGGCGACGGCGGCCTCATGCTTGTCATAGGGCGGATAGAGGTCGGCGAAATTCCGGTCATAGGCCTCGGGTGCCAGACGATTTGCAACCACACCCGGTGTCAGATGGCGGTCAGTCATGTTGGCTAGCCTCCCCATGGCGCGCTGATCTTCAAGGAAAACGCTGCCACAGAGTGATTTTTTTATCAAACGGTAAATTTTTCCGCCGGCCCTGAGCGGACCCCTTTGCCCAACAATGCAGCACAAGGCGGGGTATCGCCCGTCACACGGCTACAAAACTCGCGCTTTTCACCCCGCGCCCTCTGCCGTATAAGCGGCCGAACGCGAGGACCCACACCAGATGGGCAAGGCAGATCGGACCCGAGGACGGCATGACCAAACACAATCACGAGGCCGATGTGGCCTTCATCGAAGCGCTTGCACGGCTTCTGAAGGAAAATGAGCTGACCGAGTTGGAGGTCATGCGCGAATATGGCGAGGATGACAGCCTGAATGTGCGCGTCTCGAAGGCCGCGCCGCAGATGGTGCAGATCCCGGCCGCGCCGGCCGCCGCCGCACCGGCCCCGGCACCGCAGGCCGCGCCCGCCGCAGGCGCCCCGGCGCCGGCCCCCGCCTCGGACGATCCGGTCGATCACCCCGGCGCGGTGACCTCACCCATGGTGGGCACCGTCTATCTGCAGCCCGAACCAGGCGCCGATGCGTTTGTCAGCGTCGGATCAACCGTTAGCGAGGGCCAGACGATCCTGATCGTCGAGGCGATGAAAACGATGAACCAGATCCCCGCGCCAAAGGCCGGGACGGTCAAGCGCATCCTGGTGTCCGACGGTGCACCGGTGGAATACGGCGCCCCCCTGATGATCATCGAGTGATCGCATGTTCCAGAAGATCCTCATCGCGAACCGGGGCGAGATCGCCCTCCGCGTGATCCGCGCCTGCCGCGAGATGGGCATCGGGTCGGTCGCCGTGCACTCTACCGCTGACGCCGATGCGATGCATGTGCGCATGGCAGATGAAAGCGTGTGCATCGGCCCACCGCCCTCGCCCGACAGCTACCTCTCGGTGCCGGCCATCATCTCGGCCTGCGAGATCACGGGTGCCGAGGCGATCCATCCGGGCTATGGGTTTCTATCCGAGAACGCGAATTTTGTGCAGATCGTCGAGGATCACGGGCTGACCTTCATCGGGCCCACCGCCGAACATATCCGCATTATGGGCGACAAGATCACCGCGAAGGACACGGTCAAGGCGCTGGGTGTGCCTTGCGTGCCCGGGTCAGCGGGCGGCGTGGCCGACGTGGCCGAGGCCAAGCAGGTCGGCGCTGAAATCGGCTATCCCGTCATCATCAAGGCCACGGCCGGCGGCGGCGGGCGCGGCATGAAGCTGGCGAAATCCGAGGATGAGCTGGAAAACGCCTTCCGCACCGCACGGTCCGAAGCCAAGGCCGCCTTCGGCAATGATGAGGTCTATATCGAGAAATATCTCGGCAAGCCGCGCCACATCGAAATCCAGGTCTTCGGCGACGGCAAGGGCCGCGCCGTGCATCTGGGTGAACGCGACTGCTCGCTTCAGCGACGGCACCAAAAAGTGCTGGAGGAGGCGCCAGGCCCCGCCATCACGCCCGAGATGCGCGCCGAAATCGGGCGCACCTCGGCCGAGGCCGTGGCCAAGATCGGCTATTCCGGCGCCGGCACCATCGAATATCTGTTTGAAAACGGTGAGTTTTATTTCATCGAGATGAACACCCGCCTGCAGGTCGAACACCCGGTGACCGAGGCCGTCTACGGCGTCGATCTGGTGCGTGAACAGATCCGCGTGGCCGCTGGTCTGCCGATGGAGTTTCAGCAAGACGATCTGGTACCGAACGGCCATTCGATCGAGGTGCGGATCAACGCTGAAAAGCTGCCGAATTTCTCACCCTCTCCGGGGCGCATCTCGCAATATCATGCGCCGGGCGGGCTTGGCGTTCGGATGGATTCCGCCCTCTACGACGGCTATCGCATTCCGCCCTATTACGACAGCCTGATCGGCAAGCTGATCGTCCATGGCCGCGACCGGCCCGAGGCGCTGGCCCGCCTGAGGCGCGCCTTGGGCGAGATTATCGTCGATGGTGTCGATACGACGATCCCGCTGTTCCGCGCGTTGCTGGAGGAAGAGGACGTGCTGACCGGCGATTACACCATTCACTGGCTGGAAAAGTGGCTGGCCGAAAACCTCGGCTAAGGGGCTGTGACCGAAGTCCCCCTGACCCCGGAGATCCTTCTTAACGCCTACGCCTCCGGCATCTTCCCGATGGCCGACAGCCATGGCGCGCGTGAGGTTTTTTGGGTCGATCCACGTCGCCGCGGGATCTTTCCCTTGGACGGATTCCACATTTCCCGGTCATTGAAACGTCGGATTCTGCGCTCGGATTACATAATTCGAACAAATACCGCATTCCGGCAAGTCGTTGTCGGATGTGCCGATCGCGAAGACACTTGGATCAGCCCACCGATCTTTCGCGCCTACAATGACCTCTATGAGGCCGGGTTCGCGCATTCGCTGGAAGTCTGGGAGGCGGACGAGCTTGTCGGCGGCGTTTACGGTGTGACGCTTGGCACGGCCTTTTTCGGCGAAAGCATGTTCTCGCGCCGCACTGATGCCTCGAAAGTGGCGTTGGCCTACCTGGTCGACCGCTTGCGGCAGGGCGGATTCACCCTCTTCGACACGCAGTTTCTGACCGACCACCTCGCTTCGCTCGGCGCGATTGAGATCACGCGGGCCGACTATCACCGCCGTCTGTCAGAGGCGCTTGGCGGCAAAGCCGACTTCGCAGGCGCGGGTCCGATCCCTCAGCCGTCGGAGATGTTGCAGCGGATGAGCCAGACGTCGTAGCGCGGGTGATCCAGCGCGCTCAGCGCCGGTGCCGCCGCGATCATCCACCCCTGAAAGACAGGCTCGGCGGCCACATCATCCAACACGGTCAGCCATCCATAGGCGTTCGATGCCGGATCTTCGGTCGGATAGCGGCATTCGCCCAGAGTGATGGTCAACCGCCCAAGCCGCGCACTTTCCCCTGATTGCAGATCGAAGTCGCGCGTCTGGCCGGTGACGGTGTCCAGACCCCGCACGATGCCACCCGTGGCCCTTGTCACCTCAGGCCCCGATGGGGCGGTGTCCTGTGCCGACGCCGCCGCACCAAGCGCCACGGCCATCAAGGCGCCAAGCATGAACGATCGGATCATGTTATTCAGGCACCCAAGGCTCATAATCGCGCCGCTCGGCCGGCTGGGGCCGACGGAGCGACCCGTCCGGCGCATAGGCCGCAGGCGTCCCCGTCAGGTTCTCGATATGAGGCTTTTCCCACACTTTCTTGGGCAAAGGCGCCTCGGTCGGCGGCTTGTCCCAGGTGTGATGCAACCAGCCATGCCATTCCGGGCTGACGCGGCTCGCCTCGGCCTCGCCGTTGAACAGAACCCAGCGCCGCTTGCCGTCGCGCGTCTCGAAATAGCGGTTGCCTTGCGCGTCTTCGCCCACCTTCACGCCTTTACGCCAGCTCCACAGTTGGGTGTTCAGCGTCTGGCCGTTCCACCAGGTCACAGCGCGCAGGATCGGGGTCAGGATGCCCAAAATGTTCTCTCCGTCTTGGTCTTCACACATATGCCGCATGCCGACCAGAAGGTCTAGGGCCACCTCACGTGGCGGGTGCCCGCGCCGTGACCTCGATCTCGATCTTCATCGCGGGGTCGATCAGGCCCGCCTCAATCATTGTCGCCGCGGGAGGGTTTGCGCCGAAAACATCCGCAAGAACTGGCCAGCACGCCGGAAAGTCAGCGCGATCAGGAAGAATGTATGTAACACGAACCACATCGGCGAAACTAGACCCCGCCTCGGTCAGGGCGCGTCCGATAATCTCAAGCGCCAGACGGCATTGGTCGACAACGCCCTCAGGAACGGTCATCGTCTCATGATCCGTGCCGGTTGTCCCCGAGACAAACACCCAGCCGTCAGCAACAACGGCGCGGCAATAACCGATTTTCGGCTCATAGGTCGAACCGGAGGAGATACGGCGGACGACCAAGGGTCAGCCCGCGCTTGCCGGCTCTTTCTTGCCTTCGGCGTAGATCAGAAGCGGCTTGGCATTGGCTGTCACGGCCTCTTCGTTCACCACGACCTCTTCGACACTGCGCAGGCCGGGCAACTCGAACATGGTGTCCAGCAGGATATCTTCCATGATCGAGCGGAGGCCACGGGCCCCGGTTTTCCGCTCAATCGCGCGGCGTGCGATCGACTTCAGCGCGTCATCGGTGAATGTCAGGTCCACGCCTTCGATCTCGAACAGGCGCTGGTATTGCTTGACCAGGGCGTTCTTCGGTTCGCTCAAAATCGTCACAAGCGCGTCTTCGTCGAGGTCTTCCAGTGTTGCGATCACCGGCAGGCGGCCGACGAATTCCGGGATCAGGCCGAATTTCAGCAGATCTTCGGGTTCAAGCGTCTTGAACGCCTCGCCCACGCCTTGTGCTTCGCTGTCCTTCACATCGGCGCCAAAGCCCATCGCGCTGCCCTTGCCGCGCTGCGAGATGATCTTTTCGAGGCCCGCAAAGGCCCCACCGCAGATGAAAAGAATGTTCGTCGTGTCCACCTGCAGGAATTCCTGCTGCGGATGCTTGCGGCCACCCTGGGGCGGAACGGAGGCGACGGTGCCCTCCATGATCTTCAAAAGCGCCTGTTGCACGCCCTCGCCCGACACGTCCCGTGTGATCGACGGGTTGTCGGATTTGCGCGTGATCTTGTCGACCTCATCGATATAGACGATGCCGCGCTGCGCGCGTTCGACGTTGTATTCAGAGGCTTGCAGCAGCTTCAGGATGATGTTCTCGACATCCTCGCCCACATAACCCGCCTCGGTCAGCGTGGTCGCATCGGCCATGGTAAACGGCACGTCCAGAATGCGCGCCAGCGTCTGCGCCAGCAACGTCTTGCCGCAGCCCGTCGGACCGATCAGCAGGATGTTCGATTTCGCCAGCTCTATATCCGACGACTTCCCGGCATGGTTCAGGCGCTTGTAATGGTTGTGCACCGCAACGGACAGGACGCGCTTTGCATGCATCTGGCCGATCACGTAATCGTCCAGCACCTTGCAGATGTCCTGCGGCGTCGGCACGCCATCGGCGGATTTCAGCCCCGAGGCCTTCGTCTCCTCGCGGATGATGTCCATACACAGCTCGACGCATTCGTCGCAGATGAACACGGTCGGGCCCGCGATCAGCTTGCGCACCTCGTGTTGGCTTTTGCCACAGAACGAGCAGTAGAGTGTGTTTTTGCTGTCGTTGCTGGAATTGTTCGCCATCGCCTACCCTCTGCGGTTGCCCGCGCCTGCATGGGCCCGCTGGGGGACAAGTCTAGGCCAGCCCCCCGCCCTGCACAACGTCAAAAATGCCACATCATACGCGGCGTTACTTGTCATCCTCAGCGCCTTTCGGGCGGCTTTCGACGATTTCGTCGATCAAACCCCAATCTTTCGCCATCTCGGCGGTCATGAAGTTATCACGCTCCAGCGCCTCTTCCACCTTTTCCAGCTTTTGGCCGGTATGCTTCACATAGATCTCGTTCAAACGCCGCTTGAGGTTTTCCGTCTCGCGCGCATGGATCATGATGTCGGTCGCCTGGCCCTGATATCCGCCCGAGGGCTGGTGGACCATGATCCGGGCATTGGGCAGCGACAGGCGCATACCCTTTTCACCCGCCGTCAGCAAAAGCGAGCCCATCGAGGCCGCCTGGCCCACCACAAGGGTCGAAATCTTGGGCTTGATGTATTGCATCGTGTCGTAGATCGACAGGCCCGACGTCACGACGCCGCCTGGGCTGTTGATATACATCGAGATTTCCTTGGTCGGGTTTTCCGATTCGAGGAACAGAAGTTGCGCCACGATCAGGCTGGACATGCCATCATGCACAGGGCCCGATAGAAAGATGATCCGCTCCTTCAGAAGGCGCGAAAAGATGTCATATGCGCGTTCGCCACGCGACGTTTGCTCAACCACCATGGGGACAAGCGTGTTCATGTAGGTGTCGATTGGGTCTCTCATGTCCGCTGCCTCAAACCGTTCGGGGTATGTCTAAACCGCTAAACCTTGCGTAAGTCTTAGTGTCGCGCTTCCGGGGCTGCAAGGGAGGGAGAAAAAGAAGCCGACCGGCCATATTGACGCAAGACCCACACGCCATAATTGCCGAACATGCAAACGATTCCCCCGCCATCCCGCGATACCGCCCTGCGCAAATTGCATGCCTTTCTGCCGAAAGCTGGGCAAAACTATGCCCGATTGCGCAATTTCGACCTTCCCGGGCACCCCCACGTCTCGGGCCTGTCGCCCTATCTCCGGCACCGTCTGATCACCGAAGCCGAGGTTCTGGCCGCCGTTCTGGGCCGAACACCTCTGCGTGAGGCCGAGAAATTCGTGCAAGAAGTGTTCTGGCGGACCTACTGGAAGGGCTGGCTTGAGATGCGGCCCTCGGTCTGGTCCGACTATCTGAGGGATCTGAACGGCGTCCTGAACCGGGTCCAGACCGAATCCGGCCTTCGCCGCGGGTGGGAGGCCGCCTGCCGCGGCGAGACCGGCATCGAGGGGTTCGACGGCTGGGCACATGAATTGATCGAGACCGGATATCTGCACAATCACGCGCGGATGTGGTTCGCTTCGATCTGGATTTTCACGCTGGAATTGCCTTGGGAACTGGGCGCCGATTTCTTCCTGCGCCATCTGCTGGATGGTGATCCGGCCTCAAACACGCTGGGCTGGCGCTGGGTTGGGGGTCTGCAAACGGTTGGCAAAACCTATCTTGCCCGCCCCGACAATATCGCGCGGTATACCGAAGGTCGGGTGCAGCCCACGGGTCTGGCGGAAACCGCGCCGCCCCTACCGGCGGGGCCGACACCGCCGCGCCTGGCACCGCCAAGCTCGGACAGCTGGCAGACCAGCCCTGCCACGGGCCTCTTGATTACTGAGGACGATCTTTCCCCCGATTTCCTGCTGGAGGCCGGAGTGCAGCCACAGGCAACGGCCGCGCTTCTTGGCCACACTGGCCGATCGCCTCTGAAGATCGCTCCGATGGTTGAGGCTTTCACCCTGGGAGCCGCCGCCGATATGGGCCGGCGTTTGGGCGACAGGCTGGGCGCATTGTCAGAGCCCGCCACCAACGCGGCCGAAATCGTGGCCTGGGCGAAGGAGGCCGGCCTCACCCAGGTGGTGATGCCCTACGCACCGGTCGGCCCCGCCGCGACGCAGGCCACAGAGGCCGCGCGTCTGCTGGCTGATGAGGGCGTCGCGCTGTACCGCACCCTCAGACCCTATGACGCGGCCGCCTGGCCCCACGCCACCCACGGCTTTTTCCGCTTCAAGGAGAAGATCCCGACACTGATCGACACGCTTGGCCTGAGGGTCGCGGCATAACCTCAGGTCGTGACATCCGGGCCGCTGCGCCCGGTATGGCGCGCGATCCCCGCGATTTCATCGGCGGCGCGGATCACCGGGGCCAGCGCCTGTGCGGGGTCCAGATCAAGGTTTTTGGCGTCGACCTGCTCAAGGTAGACCCGCAAGGTCGCCCCGACCGTGCCGGTGCCCGACAGGCGGAACACGATCCGACCGCCGCCCTCGAACCCGATCCGCACCCCCTGCCCTTCGGACCGCGAGCCATCGACCGGGTCGTCATAGGCAAACTCATCCGCGCTTTCGATCACAAGGCCGCCGGCCTGCGTGCCAGGCAGGTCCGAAAGGCGCGCCTTGAGCTCGGCCATCATCCCTTCGGCCTGCTCGGCAGGCAGAGCCTCATAATCATGGCGCGAGTAATAATTGCGCCCGTATTGCTGCCAATGCGCCTGCATCAGGTCCCGCACCGACCCGCCCCATACCGCCAGAATGTTCAGCCAGAGCAGCACCGCCCAAAGCCCATCCTTCTCGCGCACATGGTCGCTGCCGGTGCCGGCGCTTTCCTCGCCGCAGAGCGTCGCGCGCCCTGCATCCAGAAGGTTGCCGAAGAACTTCCAGCCCGTCGGCGTCTCATAGCACGGGATGCCCAGGGCCTCGGCCACCCGGTCAACCGCCTTCGAGGTCGGCATCGACCGCGCCACACCCTTCAGCCCGCCCGAATAGCCCGGCGCCAGATGCGCATTGGCGGCCAGAACGGCCAGGCTGTCGGAGGGCGTCACGTAAATCCCCCGGCCCAGCACCATGTTGCGGTCGCCATCGCCATCCGAGGCCGCGCCGAAATCAGGGGCCTCGGGGCCCATCATCAGATCGACCAGAGGCTTGGCCCAGACCGGGTTCGGGTCGGGATGAAAGCCGCCGAAATCGGGTGAGGGCACCGCATTGATCACCGATCCGCGCGCGGCGCCCAGCGCGTCCTCAAGAATGGCCTTGGCATAGGGGCCGGTCACCGCGTGCATTGCATCGAAACGCAACGAGAAACCGCGGGCCAAAAGCGCGCGGATCGCCCCAAAATCGAAAAGCTGCTGCATCAGCGCCTGATAATCCGCGACAGGATCGACCACTTCGATCTGCATCTCGCCCAGTTTGGTGGCCCCGGCCCTGGACAGGTCGACATCCTGCGCCTCCAAGATACGATAGGACTTGATCGCTTCGGTCGCCTTGAAGATTTGCGCGGTCACATCCTCGGGCGCAGGCCCGCCATTGGCGGTATTGTACTTCACGCCGAAATCCTCATCCGGCCCGCCGGGGTTGTGGCTGGCCGACAGGATGATCCCGCCATCGGCCCCGCGCGATCGGATCAGATGCGAGGCGGCGGGCGTCGACAAAAGCGCGCCCTGCCCCACGATCACCTTCGCCGCACCGCTGGCCGCGGCCATCCGCAGGATCACCTGCGCCGCACGATCGTTGAAGTACCGCCCGTCACCGCCCAGAACAAACGTCTTGCCAGCGATGCCGCCGATCCCATCCCAGATCGCCTGGACGAAATTCTCAAGGTAATGCGGCCCCATGAAAACGTTCGTCTTCTTGCGCAACCCCGACGTGCCGGGCTTTTGGCCCTCGATGGGTTGCGTCTGGATTGTCAGCATGGTCATGGCATCACTCCCTCTGGCGCAGCAGGTGTCCTCCATCACCGCCGGAACGGCAAGGCAAGCCCCCACACCACGGCAGAAAGCCGCGCGCGAGGCCCGCATTTTAGGCAAGAGCTAAAGAAACGAACGCGGCTGCCCAATGGCTTACAGGGCTGGCTGCTGCTTCAAGACCTAATTCCGCCAGCCCCCTTCGCGTGTCCCTGGGCCGCTACAGCCTGGCCGATGCAATGGCCCGGACATGCGCATCAAATCCAGGGAACATCGCCACCATCCTGTCGCGCACTTCGGCGGGTGCTGTCGCAAGTGTGCCAACGGTCAAGGGGGGCTCTGGCGCATATTCTGCGAGAAGTTGGATGGATTGTGCGTATTCCGTTCCGCGCAATTCCTCAATAATTGCCAGACCGAAATCAAGACCGGCGGTAACACCACCACCTGTGATGCGATTGCGGTCCCTGACCACGCGCGCCTCGACGGCTTCAGCGCCGAATGCGTCAAGAGACTTCATGGCCAGCCAATGGGTGGCCGCGCGGTAGCCGTCGAGAAGTCCGGCCTGGCCAAGCAACATGGCCCCGGTGCATACCGATGTAACGTAACGCGCCTCTGCCCCGCGCGAGCTTAAAAAATCGACCGTGTCGCGGTCTTCCATCGCGTTCAATGTGCCCGATATCCCCCCCGGCACAAACAGAATATCGGGGGTTTCGTGTGCCCCATCAAAGGTCGTGTCCGGCACGATTGTCAGGCGGGTATCGCTCACGATGGGATCCAGTGTTTTCGCAACAACCTTGACTGTTGCCCCCCAAAGGCTGCCAAACATGTATTGCGGCCCCACAAGATCGAGGGCCGTCAGCCCGGGATAGGCCAGCATGACAATTTGCTCTGATCCGGTCCATTCGGCAGGCCAATGCGACATGTCATGTAGCGGCTCTGTCAGGTTCGCCCGCGCCGACCCTTCGGGCAATGCCAGTTGCGCAGCCGCCTGGCGCGCGGCGACCGGTCCCAAAGCACCCGCCGCCGCAAGCATTGCGAATGTCCGTCTGCTTATCATGTTCATTCCTCCAAAACCTGTTGAGATTGCTGCCACAATGCTTGAGGCTTAGCCCCGTTCATCTATGGCCGATTATCTGCGAATGAAATGTGACATTGCAGTCTTCAAAGCTCTGCCCGACGGACAGAACGCGGCAGTTCGGCACACACACCATTGACAGGATCCGCCGCCGGCCAACCCCAATGGCCATTTTCACCAGACCACTTATGATCTTCCACAAAGAGGGAGAGGATCATGGCTAAGCCGAAATTGTTGATACCCCGCAAGCTGACAGATGCCGTTCAGGCGCGGGCTGCGCGGGATTATGATGTGGTGCTGAACGAGGATGATCACGTCTTCAGCAAGGATGAACTGATCGCCAAATCCTCGGAAGCCGACGCGGTCTTGCCCTGTCATTCCGAGCATTTCTCGGCCGAGGTCATCGCCGCCCTGCCGGATCGCGTGAAGATCATCGCCAACCACTCGGTCGGCACGGATCATGTCGATCTGGAGGCGGCCAAGGCCAAGGGCATCGTGGTGACCAACACGCCCGATGTGCTGTCAGACGCAACCGCCGAGATCGCGATACTGTGCATGCTGGGCGCGGCGCGGCGGGGGGCCGAGGGTGACGCGATGGTGCGCGCGGGCGCGTGGGATTTCTGGTCGCCCGCCTTCATGGTGGGTCGTCAGGTGACGGGCAAGCGGTTCGGCGTCGTTGGCATGGGGCGGGTGGGCCAGGTCACCGCCGAACGGGCGCGGGGGTTCGGGATGGAGGTGCATTATCATAATCGCCGCCGCCTGCCCGACCATCTGGAAAAGGGCGCCACCTTCCACGAGACGCTGGAAAGCCTGCTGGCCGTGTCGGATGTGCTGTCGCTGCACTGCCCGTCGACGCCCGAATCGGCGGGCATGATCAACGCGCGCACTCTGGCGCTGCTGCCCGCGGGCGCGATCCTGGTGAACACCGCGCGCGGCGCGCTGGTCGATGAAGATGACCTGATTGCCGCGCTGAAATCGGGCCAGCTCTTCGCCGCGGGGCTGGATGTGTTTCAGACCGAACCTGGCGGCAATCCAGAATTGGCCAAGCTCTCCAACACGTTCCTTCTGCCGCATATCGGGTCGGCCACCGATCAGACCCGCGATGCGATGGGGTTCCGCGCGCTGGATAACCTTGATGCCTTCTTCGCCGGACAGCCCCCGAAGGACCGCGTCGCCTGATAGCGCAAACGGCTATTTTGGTAAGAAAATATGACCACGACAGCTTGCCAAGATTGACGCTACGTCGCATAGTCACCCTATAATCCGCGGTGTGTGCGCGGGGAAGAAAAGAGGGAGGACTCAAATGTCGGATATGGTTGATAAAAAGGCGCTGTCGCGCCGTTCGTTCCTGCGCAAGGGCGCCATCGGGGGCTCGGCCGCAGCGGCGACCACGCTGGCCGCGCCCGCGGTGCTGGCCCAGGCCCCGATCGTGGTGAAGATGCAGACATCCTGGGGCGCGTCCAATATCTGGGACGAGTTCGCTAAGGATTACGCGACCCGCGTCAATGAAATGTCAGGCGGGCGCATGACGGTTGACGTGCTGCCGGCCGGCGCTGTCGTCGCCGCGTTCCAGGTGCTCGACGCGGTCAATGACGGCGTGCTGGATGCGGCTCATTCGGTGCCGGTCTACTGGTACGGCAAGAACAAGGCGGCTTCGCTTTTCGGCACCGGGCCGGTCTTCGGCGGCTCGGCCACCACCATGCTGTCGTGGTTCTATGAGGGCGGCGGGCAGGAGCTTTACAACGAGCTGACGCAAGACATCATGGGCCTCGATATCGTGGGCTATCTTGGCTTTCCGATGTTCGCCCAGCCTTTCGGCTGGTTCAAGGAAGAGGTGAACACCGCCGCAGACCTGAACGGTTTCAAGTACCGCACCGTGGGCCTGGCCGCCGACCTTCTGCAATCGATGGGCATGTCGGTCGCCCAGCTTCCGGGCGGCGAGATCGTGCCCGCGATGGAGCGGGGCGTGATCGACGCGTTCGAGTTCAACAACCCCTCGTCCGACCGCGACTTCGGCGCGCAGGACGTGGCCAAGAACTATTACCTGTCGTCCTACCACCAGGCCTCGGAAAGCTTCGAATTCCTATTCAACCGCGGCTTCCTGGAAGACCTCGACCCCGACCTTCAGGCGATCCTGAAATACAGCGTCGAGGCCGTCTCGACCGCCAACACCGCCAAGGCGATGCGGCGCTATTCGTCCGACCTGAGATGGCTGCAGGAAGAGGCGGGCGTCACCGTGCACCGCACCTCGCCCGACATCCTGAACGCCCAGATCGCGGCCTGGGACCAGCTGATCCCGACGCTGGAGGAGGACCCGTTCATGAAGAAGACCCTCGACAGCCAGCGCGAATGGGTTGAGCAGGTCACCTTCTACGAGCTGATGAACGCGCCGGACTATGCCCTGGCGTATGAGCATTACTTCCCCGGCAAGCTGAAAATGTAGGCTTGGCCAAGTAAACGCTCCTGACCCCGGCGGGCCTGTCCTGCCGGGGTCATTCCAACAGACCGGGGGCAGATCATGATCCGCTACATCAACTTTGCCGACAGCCTGTCGGCCTGGTTCGGCAAAGCCTTTGCCTGGCTCATCGTCTTGATGACGCTGGGCACCAGCTATGAAGTCTTTGTGCGCTACGTGCTGAACAAACCCACGCCATGGGCGCTGGATGTGTCGTTCATCATGTATGGCACGCTTTTCATGATGGGCGGGGCCTACACGCTGTCACGCGGCCAGCATGTGCGGGGCGATTTCCTTTACCGCACCTGGCAGCCCAAGACGCAGGCCAAGGTCGATCTGGTCCTCTATTTCCTCTTCTTCTTTCCCGGCATCCTGGCGCTGATCTTCGCGGGCTGGAAGTATGCCTCGCGCTCATGGGGGTATGGCGAGGTCAGCGTGAACTCACCCGCGGGCATCCCGATCTTTCAGTTCAAGACCGTGCTGGTCGCTGCCGGTATCCTTCTGTTCATCCAGGGCATCGCCCAGGTCTTCCGCTGCATCATCGCGATCCGCGAGAACCGCTGGATGGAGGCAGAAGAGGACGTGCTGGAAACCGAAGACATCCTGATCAAGAAGGCACATGAGGCCGAAACCGGAGGCCACAGCCTATGACCGACCCCCAAGTGGCCCTGATGATGCTGGGCCTGTTCATCGTCATGGTGTTTCTGGGCTTTCCGATTGCCTTCACCCTGATGGCGATGGGAATCGCGTTCGGCTACTACGCCTATTACGACGAGGGGCGCATGTGGCGCGGCTTCAACCGCCTCGGCGAAGAGGCCGGTGGTTGGGAGAGCTTCTCGCTCTGGTTCGAAGGGTGGCTGAACAACCGAATATTCGATCTCTTCATCAACCAAACCTACACGGTGATGTCGAACGAGGTGCTGACGGCGGTGCCGCTGTTCCTGTTCATGGGCTATATCGTCGAACGGGCCAACATCGTCTCGAAGCTCTTCACGACGCTCAACATCGCCTCGCGGAACGTGCCGGGGTCAATGGGCGTGGCCGCGCTGATCACCTGCGCG
This sequence comes from uncultured Paracoccaceae bacterium, assembly GCA_947503935.1. Taxonomy (GTDB): domain Bacteria; phylum Pseudomonadota; class Alphaproteobacteria; order Rhodobacterales; family Rhodobacteraceae; genus CANNFR01. Next base: position 7,620 of record CANNFR010000012.1, on the reverse strand, counting down.
CTTTTCGCGACCGCCACCGGCATCGTGGGCGCCGTGGTCACGCTGATGGGTCTTTTGGCACTACCGCAGATGCTGAAGGCGCGCTACGACAATGCGTTCGCCTCGGGCATCATCTGTGCGGGCGGCACGCTGGGCATCCTGATCCCGCCCTCGATCATGCTGATCGTCTATGCGGCCTCGTCCGGTGTCTCGATCGTGCGGCTCTACGCGGCGGCCCTTTTGCCGGGCTTTACACTGGTCGGTCTCTATCTGGTCTACGTGATCGGCCGGTCTATCCTGCAACCCTCGATCGCACCCAACCCCACGAAAGAGGAAGTGCCCGACGTTCCCTTCGGCAAGCTCTTCGTGATGATCGCCACCTCGTTCTTTCCGCTGGCCTTCTTGATCTTCGCGGTTCTGGGCTCGATCCTTCTGGGCCTCGCTACCCCGACCGAGGCCGCGTCCATCGGCGCGCTTGGCGGCATCCTTCTGGCCTTCGCCTACCGCGCCATGACATGGGACCGGATGCGCGAAAGCGTCTACCTGACCGTGCGCACCACGGCGATGGTCTGCTGGCTTTTCGTCGGCTCCTACACCTTCTCGGCGGTGTTCTCGTATCTCGGTGGCGAGCACATCATCGCCGAATTCGTGCAGGGCCTCAGCCTGGAGCCGTGGCAATTCCTGATCATGGCCCAGCTGATCATCTTCTTGCTGGGCTGGCCGCTGGAATGGTCCGAGATCATCATCATCTTCGTGCCGATCTTCTTGCCATTGCTACCATTCTTCGGGATCGACCCGCTGTTTTTCGGCGTGCTGGTGGCGCTGAACCTGCAGACCTCGTTCCTGACACCACCAATGGCGATGTCGGCCTATTACCTCAAAGGCATCGCGCCGCCACAGGTGATGCTGACCGACATCTTCAAGGGATGCATGCCGTTCCTCTTCATGGTCTTTATGTGTATGGGGATGATGTACGCCTTCCCGAACATCGTCTTCTACCTGCCGGAACTCTTCTATGGTGCAAACTAGCATGAAGATCAGCCAGGCCGATCTGGCCCAGGGCATCCGGGCGCTGCCCGCGCGCGTGCTGCGCGAGCGGATGGCGACGGGGGCGCTGAAAGCGGCCGAGGTGGCCGAGGCCTATCTCGCCGCCATCGAGGCGCGGGAAGAAACGGTGCGCGCCTTCGTCTGGCACGATCCCGATTTCGTGCGCCACCAGGCGGCCGAGCTTGACCGCTTTCGCGGCACGGGCCGCCCCCTCGGGCGGCTGCACGGGCTGCCGGTAGCGTTGAAAGACATCATCGACACCGCGAAAATCCCCACCGAGAACGGCGCGGCCATGGATAAGGGCCGCATTCCCAAGCAAGATGCCTGGATCGTGGCGCGGCTGAAGGCCGAGGGCGCGGTGATCATGGGCAAGACGGTCACCACCGAACTGGCCTTCATGCAGCCCGGCCCCACGACGAACCCGGTCAATCCGGCCCATACGCCGGGTGGCTCTTCCTCCGGTTCGGCGGCTGCCGTCGCCGCCGGCATGGTGCCTCTGGCGATCGGCACGCAAACCGGCGGCTCGGTCATCCGGCCTGCCGCGTTCTGCGGTGTGACCGGTTTCAAACCAAGCTTCGGCGCGATCCCCCGCACGGGCGTTCTGAAACAATCCCAAAGCCTCGACACGCTGGGCGTCTTCGCCCATGACGCCGAGGATGCCGCGCTGATCGCCGAGGTGCTCTTTGGTCACGACCCCGGCGATCTGGCCACCGCGCCGCAGCCCGCGCCCAACCTTTTGCAAATCGCCGCCAGCGATGCGCCCGTGGCCCCCACCTTTGCTTTCGTGCAGATGCCGGGCTTCGAGGGCGCCCACCCCGACACCAGGGCCGCGTTCCACGAGTTGACCGGCGCCTTGGGCGAGCAATGCTTTGAGGCGCCCCTGCCCAATATCTACAACGATGCCGCGGCCTTGCGTGAGCGGATCAATTTCGCCGAGATGGCCCAGAACTACCATCGCTACGACATGCCGGAGAGCGGCCTTTCGGACAAAACGCGCGCCGCGCTGGAGAAGGGTCGCGCCGTCACCGCGAAAGAGTATCTTGCTGCCCTCGATTGGCAGCGGGTGCTGGCCAGCGGCGTGGACGAGATTCTGGCCCGCGCCGACGCGATCCTCTGCCCCGCCGCATTGGGCCCTGCGCCGGAAGGGCTGGCCTCAACCGGCGACGCGATCTTTAACGGGCTCTGGACCTATCTGGGCCTGCCCGCTGTCACGCTGCCGCTGCTGCAGGCCGAAAGCGGCCTGCCCATGGGCGTGCAGCTTGTCGGCTGCAAGGGCGACGACGCGCGCCTTTTGCGCACCGCGCGCTGGCTTGACCATCACCTCGCCCAATCGGAGGATCAGACCCATGCTTGACAATATCCTGGCCGTCTTCGCCTTCGCCGTGTTCCTGGGCTTTCTGGGGATCCTGTTCTACTGGGTGCCGCGCATCGATCTTGGCGTGGTTCTGGCCATCACCCTTGGCCTTGCCTTCGTCGATTTCTTCATCAAGCGCGAAAAGAAGAACTGACCCCTCGCGCCGCACGGTTATTCAGTGTTTGATCGGCGCCGGAGGCGTCCATGATCGACAAGCTGGAAATGTTCATCGCCCTGGTAACTGAAGAGCATTTCGGCCGCGCGGCCGAGGCCTGCGGCGTGACCCAGCCCACCCTGTCCGCCGCGATCAAGAGCCTCGAGGCTGAACTCGGTGTGATGCTGGTCTGGCGCGGCTCGCGGTATCAGGGGCTGACGCCGGAAGGTGCGCGGGCGCTCGAGCGGGCCCGCCAGATCGTGGGGGACGCGCGGGCGCTGAAGCAAGAGATGCGGGTGGCGAAAACCGGGCTGTCGGGCAACCTGCGTCTGGCCGTCATCCCGACCGCTCTGGCCATGGTGCCCCGGCTGACCGCGCCGTTCCGGACCCGCCACCCCGGTGTGCGCTTCACGATCCTGTCGCGCAATTTCGCCGAGATCCTGTCGATGATCGAGAACCTCGAGGTCGATGCGGGCCTCACCTATCTTGAGGACGCCCCTCTGCCCCGCGTCACCACCGTGCCGCTTTATCGCGAGCGATACCGGCTGATCGTGGCAGAGGGCACCGAGCTGGCCGGCGCCGCGCATGTCCGCTGGGCCGATCTAGCCGATGTGCCGCTTTGCCTGCTGACGCCCGATATGCAGAACCGCCGCATCGTCAATCGGCATCTGGCCGATGCAGGCGTCGAGGTGCAGGCGCTTTTGGAATCGAATTCCTTCGTCACCCTCATCGCCCATGTGCTGAGCGGCGATTACGCCACCATCATGCCGACCCAGGCGGCCGAACTTTTCCTTGGCTCGGGCGGTTTGCAGGCCGTCGCGATCCGGGCGCCGGAAGCCGACCATCTGGTCGGCCTCATCGCCCCGCACCGCGACCCGGCCACGCCCGTTCTGGAGGCCCTGTTCGAAACCGCCCGTGCGGCGGCCGAACCTGACCTCATCCGCCGGAATGACGCCTGACCGGGGGCCCTCCCGCCCGTCGTCGCGGATCAAAGATCCGCTCCTCACGGTTGGGCCCGGCGCCTCGCCTGCGGCTCGGCGCGGGTCCACCTGCTTCCTTCTGATAAAAGTATCCCTGCCGGAGGCTCCTGCCCAATTTCATTGTCCCGAGCGGTGGGAATGAGGCACGACCGCCGATGCTGGCTGTCTTGATGTTCCAGCATTAGAGCCATGTCCTGCTGAAGAGATCGGTACAAGCACTGACACATATCTGACAGGAATATGAATTCCCTGCGCGCGGAATTCCTGCAAGGAACGGGGCAATAGCCGCACCTGCGCGGCATCAGGACCGGAGACACATCCATGACCCGCCTCTTCACCGCCTTGGCTGCCACTCTGGCCCTTGCGGCCAGCCCCGCCTCAGCTGACCCGGACCCCACCGACTGGAATGCAGTGCTGGAGGAGGCCAGGGGGCAAACCGTCTATTTCAACGCCTGGGGCGGGTCGGTTCAGGCCAATGATTTCATCGCCTGGGCCGGGGCGCGGATTGCCGACGACCACGGCGTGACCGTGGAACATGTCAAACTGTCGGACACCGCCGACGCCGTGAGCCGGGTGATCGCCGAGAAGGCCGCGGGCCGGGATGAGGGCGGCGCGGTTGACCTGATCTGGATCAACGGGCCGAACTTTGCGGCGATGAAAGAGCAGGGCCTGCTGTTTGGTCCCTGGGCCGAGGACCTGCCGAACTGGGCGCTTGTCGACCCAGAAAGCAACGCGGCCCTCACGGCCGATTTCACCGTGCCGACCGAAGGTTTGGAGGCGCCCTGGGCAATGGCGCAGGTGGTCTTCTGGCACGATACGTCCCGCGTCGCGGAACCGCCGCGCAGCATGGAAGCTCTGCTCAATTGGGCGGCCGCGAATCCCGGCCGGTTCACCTATCCGCAGCCGCCTGACTTCCTGGGGACGACCTTTCTGAAGCAGGCGCTTTACGATCTGGCACCCGATCCGGAGGCATTGCTGGCACCGGCCGATGACACCAATTATGCCGAGGTGACGGCCCCGCTCTGGACCTTTCTGGACGCGCTGACCCCGCATCTGTGGCGCGCGGGCCGGGCCTATCCGCAAACCGGCGAGGCGGTGAAGCCGCTGATGGCCGATGGAGAGGTCGATCTGGCGATCTCGTTCTCGCCTGGCGCTGCCTCGGCTGCCATTGCGAACGGCGAATTGCCGGACAGCGTGCGCACCTATGTGCTGGACGGCGGCACGATCGGCAATGCCAGCTTTGTGGCGATCCCCTACAATGCCAATGCCAAGGCCGGTGCCATGGTTCTGGCGAATTTCCTGCTGTCGGCCGAGGCGCAGCTGCGCATGCAGGACCCAGATTATCTGGGATGGGGCACGGTGTTGTCGATGGAGGCACTGCCAGAGGAAGACAGCGCCGCCTTCGCCGCGCTCGATCTGGGCGTGGCCACGCTGTCACCGGCCGAGCTGGGCGCGGCCCTGCCCGAGCCGCACCCGTCGTGGATGACCCGTGTTGCCGAAGATTGGACGCAGCGCTACGGCATCGCCCAATAGGGTATGGGCCAGACGTCGACCGCACGCGCGCAGGGCCGGCGGCTTTTGCCGCTGGCGCCGGTGATGACGCTGACCCTGATGCTGGCGCCGGTGGGGGCGGGTCTGGCGTTCACCCTTGGGCCGGCCTTTGGCTATCTGCCTGCGCTTGGAGGCACAGACTTCGGATTTGAGGCTTTTCGGATGCTGTTCGACTGGCCCGGCATCTGGCAAGCCGTACGGGTGTCGCTGACCACGGGGCTGGCCTCGACCGCGATTTCGCTGGCGCTGGTGATCCTGATCCTGGCGGGATGGCAGGGCACGAGGGCGTTCGGCGTGATCGAACGGGCCTTGTCGCCGCTTTTGTCGGTACCCCATGCGGCGGCCGCCTTCGGCATCGCGTTTCTGATCGCGCCGTCGGGCTGGATTGCGCGTGCGCTGTCGCCTTGGGCGACAGGATGGGAGCGCCCGCCTGACCTTTTGATCGTGCAGGACCCTTGGGGCATCGGACTGACCTTGGGGCTGGTCGCCAAGGAGATGCCATTTCTGCTGCTGATGGCGCTGGCGGCCTTGCCGCAGGCACGGGCGGCACAACGGCTGACCATTGCGCGATCGCTGGGCTATGGCCGGGTGACGGGGTGGATCAAAACCGTGCTGCCGGCGGTCTACGCTCAGATCCGTTTGCCGGTTTACGCCGTGCTGGCGTTTTCGATGTCAGTTGTCGATGTGGCGCTGATCCTCGGGCCGTCGACGCCCTCGACCCTGGCGGTGCAGACGGTCCGCTGGATGAACGATCCCGATCTATCCATGCGGTTTCAGGCCGCTGCCGGAGCGGTGTTGCAATTGGGTTTGGTGGTGGGCGCGCTGGCGGTCTGGCGGCTGGGCGAGAGCGTCTTTGCGCGACTCGGCCGACGTTGGGCGATGTCCGGCGGCCGGGGCCATCGCGCCAGCGAGGCAGGCGCCCGCGCGCTGGGTGTCACGCTTGCCGCCGTCTCGGCTCTGGCGATCATCGCGGGTCTGGCGAGCCTCGCACTTTGGTCTGTCGCGGGATTCTGGAGCTTTCCCGATGCCTGGCCTGATGCGCTGACCACCCGCACCTGGATGCGGCATGCGCCGTCGCTGGGCGCGCCATTCTGGGAGACGATGACGATCGCGGCCGCCGCTACATTGGCGGCATTGATCCTGACGATCACCTGCCTTGAGGCCGAGCATCGCCATGGCCTCAGCCCCGGCGCGCGCAGCCTTTGGCTGCTTTACCTGCCGCTTCTTGTGCCGCAAGTGGCGTTTCTTCTGGGCCTTCAGACGCTGGCAATCGGTCTGGGCATTGACGGCGCCCGCCTGCCGGTGATCGCGGCGCATCTGGTCTTCGTGCTGCCCTACACGTTCCTGGCACTGGCCGACACCTGGCGCGCCTGGGACGTTCGCCATGCCGTCGTGGCCCGCGCCTTGGGCGCCTCGCCTACCCGCACGCTTCTGACCATCCGCCTGCCGATGTTGCTGCGCCCCATTCTGACCGCCTCGGCCGTCGGCTTCGCCGTGTCGGTCGGGCAGTACCTTCCGACGCTGCTGGTGGGGGGCGGCCGCGTGCAGACGCTGACGACCGAGGCTGTGGCCTTGGCCTCGGGCGGCGACCGCCGTCTGATAGGGCTGACCGCGCTGGCCCAGACCGCCGCGGTGATCGGGCCGTTCATCCTGGCGCTCGCGCTGCCGCGCATCGTGTTCCGCAAACGCAAGGGGGTTGTCCATGGCTGAGCCCGGCCTGACGCTATCCAACGTCTGTATCGAGCGCGGCACTGCCCGCCTGATCGAGATCGACACCCATATCGCCCCGGGCGAGGTGCTGACCGTCATGGGCCCCTCCGGCATCGGCAAGTCCACGATCCTGGCCGCCATTACCGGCACGCTGGACGCCGCCTTCACCCTGCACGGCCGCATCCTGCTAGACGGGCGCGATATCACCGATCTGCCGACCGAAGCCCGCCGCACGGGCATCCTGTTTCAGGACGAGCTGCTGTTTCCGCATTTGTCGGTCGGCGGCAATCTGGCCTTTGGGTTACCCGCCAGCATCAAGGGCGACGCGCGGCGCGACAGGGTCGAGGCCGCCTTGAGCGAGGTCGATCTGGCAGGTTATGCACAACGTGATCCGGCCACCTTGTCGGGCGGGCAGAAGGCGCGCGTGGCGCTGATGCGGATGCTGTTGTCCGAGCCAAAAGCGCTGCTGCTGGATGAGCCTTTCTCGCGCCTCGATGCCACGCTGCGCGATCAGACCCGCCGCCTTGTCTTCACGATGGCGCGCGAGCGGGGGCTGCCGACGCTTCTGGTGACCCATGATGCCGCAGATGCCGAGGCCGCCAATGGAAGGATCATACGTCTGGGATAAAGCGCCTTGCGGCTTGTGATGACGCGGAGAAAGGACCGGCAGCTTTGACCCCGGTGGCTCAAGCATAGCGATCAAGGCCGCTAGACATCGGCCCATCGAAAAAGGGTGTCGATCAGCTTGCCGGGATATGTCTCTGGAATACTAGGGCCTGTGGACCATCATCTTGATGCTATGAGTGTAGCGACAAGGTTCCAACACGCTGCGTAGCTGCAATCAG
>CANNFR010000011.1 GCA_947503935.1 uncultured Paracoccaceae bacterium | reverse complement strand
TTCATTCAAACCTCCATTTTGGAAGTTTGAATCAGAAATCAGAGCCAATGGGAATCCTGAATGTCCACAGACCCTAGTATTGAAGTTCGGCGCGGTCCGGTCCCAGATTGGGCTCCTTATCTTACGGCGGAACAAACCCACCACGATATTCAAAGGCGCCGCTGATCTGTAACGCGGCAACTGAGACTATTCTTTCACCGTAGACAGGCCCCTCTGTCGGGACGTCAACACATGCCGCGCGCCCTGCCGAAGGCTGATGTTGCACACGCCTCCTTGATCGCTCAAAATGGCGAGGATTGCCCCAGAGGACGCCGCAGAATGCCAAACCAGATCAAGATCGCCCCCTCTATCCTTGCGGCCGACTTCGCCAATTTCGGCGCCGAATGCCGCGCTATCGAAGATCAGGGTGCCGATTGGGTCCATATCGACGTGATGGACGGCCATTTCGTGCCGAACCTGACCTTCGGCCCGGCCACTGTAAAGGCGCTCCGGGCCCACGTGAAGACCGTGATGGACGTGCATCTGATGATCACCCCGGTCGATCCTTATATCGAGGCCTTCGCCGAGGCGGGCGCCGATATCCTGACCGCGCATGTCGAGGCTGGCCCGCATATCCACCGCACGCTTCAGGCGATCCGGGGGGCGGGGATGAAGGCGGGGCTGGCGCTGAACCCCGGAACCGGCATCGACGGGGTCGAGACCCTTCTCGATCTGACCGATCTGATTTGCGTGATGACGGTCAATCCAGGTTTCGGAGGCCAGAAGTTCATCGATATGACCGCCAAAATTCGCGGTCTCAGGCAAATGATCGGCGACCGCCCGATCCATATCGAGATCGATGGTGGCGTCGATCCCTCAACAGCCCCTTCGGTTGTCGAGGCAGGCGCCGACGTACTGGTGGCCGGGTCAGCCGTTTTCAAAGGCGGGTCGGTCGACAACCCCGCCCCCTACGGGCAGAACATCGCCGCCATCCGGGCGGCCGCCGAGGGCGCGAGGAGGGCTGCCTGATGGCCGCAACGCCGCCCGTCTGCGCATTCGGCTGGACGCCGCCCGCCTTCACCATGCCCGCGACCAACGGGAAAATCTACAGCCTGGACCAGATCGCGGGGCCCAACGGCACGCTGATCATGTTCATCTGCAACCATTGCCCCTACGTGATCGGCGCGCTCGACCGGATCGTGCAGGACGCGAAAGACCTGCAGAGCCTTGGCATCGGCGTTGCTGCCATCTGTTCCAATGATGCGGATGCCTATCCCGATGACAGCTTTACCAAGATGCGGGACCTGGCCGAAAAGCATGACTTTTCCTTTCCGTACCTGCATGACGAAAGCCAAAGCGTCGCCCATAGCTGGGGCGCGGTCTGCACGCCCGATTTCTTCGGCTTCAACGCCGATCTGAAGCTGCAGTATCGCGGCCGCCTTGATGCCGCCGGTCCCCGACCGGCTGATCCCGACACGCGGCGCGACCTTTTACTGGCGATGCGGCAGATCGCCAAGGCGGGCCAGGGGCCGCAAGATCAGATTGCCAGCATGGGCTGCTCGATCAAATGGAAAGCGGCGTGACGCGCGCCTGCCTTGCCGGCCAGAAGGGCACAGCATGACCCCTGTGATCTTCGATCTCGACGGCACGCTGATCGACAGCGCGCCCAGCATCCACCACGTCGCAAACGAGGTTCTGGCGCTGAAGGGCCTGTCACCGCTGTCTTTCGCGCAAGTCCGCTCGTTCATCGGCAATGGCGTCGGGGTACTTGTCAGCCGCACGACCGAGGCCAGCGGATTGCCGTCCGATCCCGATCTGCACGCCTGGATGGTGGCTGAATTCAGCGCGCGGTATGAGCATGAGCACACCCTGACGACGCTCTATCCCGGCGCGTGCGAGGCGCTGACGGCCCTGGCCGAGGCCGGGCACCCCTTGGCGCTTTGCACCAACAAGCCACTTGGGCCCACCCGCGCGGTGCTCGATCATTTCAGCTTGACCGAGTTTTTTCCGGTCGTCGTCGCCGGTGATAGCCTGCCCCAGCGCAAACCCGATCCGGCGCCGCTCCTGCATGCGGCCAGGCAGATCGGCCCCGCGCGACCTATGTTCGTGGGCGACAGCGAGGTCGATGCGCAAACGGCCAACCGTGCCGCGATTCCTTTCGCCTTGTTTACAGGCGGATATCGGCAGACACCGGTCGAACAGATCCCGCATACGGCAGCTTTCGACACACTCTCGGGTTTGCCCGCGCTGATTGTAGACCTTTCCCGCAGCAATCAGCCCACAGGGTACAAGACGGGTTGATCTGATCCCGCCCATGGGCGAGGAATATAGTCAGGAGAAATCAGAGGTCTGACGCCAGAACGTTATGGCAAGCGATGCCGGCCAGGCAGGCCAGAAGAAGAGGTTCGACATGACATCCAGATACCGTTCGGTTGCCATTTGTGCGATTTTGGCAGGGTTGACCATTGTGCCCGAGCCGGCTGCTTCGTTCGAAGTGGCCTCATCGACATGGCTGAATGTCCGGTCGGGCCCTGGCCGCAACTTCAATGTGGTGGGCACACTCGCCCCGGGTGAGCTGGTCGAGGTCACGCAATGCGACAGCAACCGCTGGTGCTTCATCACCCGTGACGGCCCCGAGGGCTGGGTCAGTTCGAACCTGCTGGCGGCCGCGCCCGGCAGTTCGCCAAGCGGTGCGGAATGCACCCTGGAATTCGGCCGCGGAACCGGTGGCCCTCCCGGATTGTCGGTCAGTTGCGCCGATGGCACGGTCATCATGATGACAGATCAGCCCGCATCCGAGGCCCCTGCGCCTGTTGCGGCGGCGCCGACCGAAACACCGGCCCCCGCGCCCGCAGCCACGCCCGAGCCCGTAGCCGCGCCCGAGCCCACAAATCAGCCGGTGGCCACCGCGACCGCGACGCCGGGACGTGTCGGGGAAGAGCCCCGCGTTTGCTTCTATGTCAACGCCAATTTCTCGGGCCCGCAATTCTGCACTGGCCCTGGCCAGGTCGAAGCCCTGAACCCGGTTTTCAACAACAAGATCTCGTCGGTGCGCACCTATGGCGGCGCCCAGGCACGGCTTTGTGTGGACCAGGCCCTGGAAGGCTCGTGCCTGACAGTGACAGGCGATACCGCCAACCTTGACGCATCGGTGGCCGACCTGATTTCGTCAATCGACGTAACGGAAGCCAACTGATCCTTGCGATTTCCAAGCCTGAAAACCTGTCTTTGGTTTTCAGGCTTGGCGCTTTCGCTTAAATCACCCTCAGCACAGCATTTCGGAGCGTCTTAACGCTTGGGCGTGCCGTACCCTCCGGCTGTGGGGGTTACCACGGTGACGGCCTCGCCCGGTTCCACGCTGGTCTGGGCGCAGGCCTCCAGAACCTCGATCCGTCCGTCCCGCCTGCGGATTTCCGTGCGCCCGACCTCGCCCGCGCCGCCGCCCTGCAAACCTTGCGGCGGCCGGTTGCGATGCGACGACAAGATCGCGCAATCCATCTTCTCGAGAAACCGGATCGTGCGCGTGGTGCCATCGCCCGCGGTGAAGGCGCCCGCTCCGCCCGAGCCGGGACGAAGGGCAAAATTCTCCAATAGCACCGGAAACCGCATCTCAAGAACCTCAGGGTCGGTCAGGCGCGAATTCGTCATGTGGACGTGGACACCCGAGGTGCCCGCAAAGCCTGTGCCATCGTTCGTGCGGCCCGCAGGTGAGCCCGAGCAGATCGTCTCGTAATACTGGTGCGTATCGTTGCCGAAGGTCAGATTGTTCATCGTGCCCTGGCTGTTGGCGATGGCGCCCAGCGCGCCGAAGATGGCGTTGGTCACATGTTGCGAGGTTTCGACATTACCCGCCACGACGGCCCGCGGATAGGCCGGCTTCAGCATTGAACCCTCCGGCACCACGATGCGGATCGGGCGCAGGCAGCCCGCATTCATCGGGATCGGCGCCTCGACCATCACGCGGAAGCAATAAAGCACAGCCGCCCGCGTCACGGGTTCGGGCGCATTGAAATTGTTCGTCGTCGCCTCGGACGTGCCGGTGAAGTCGACCGTTGCTTCGCGCGCCGCGCGGTCGACGCTGATTTTCACGCGGATCACCTGGCCGGTATCGGTGGGGTACTCGTAGTCGCAATCCTCCAGGCGGCCCAGCAGGCGGCGCACCTCTTCGGCGGCGTTGTCCTGTACGTGACCCATATAGGCCTGCACCACCTCCAGCCCGAAATCGGCGACCATGCGGCGTAGCTCGGCCTGACCGCGTTCATTGGCGGCCACCTGCGCCTTCAGATCGGCGATGTTCTGGGCGACATTGCGGACCGGATAGGGGTGATCGGTCAACAGACGGGTCAGATCAGCCTCGCGGAACTGGCCGCCCTCGACCAGGTGGAAATTGTCGATCAGAACCCCCTCTTCATCGACGCTCGTGGCCAACGGTGTCATCGACCCTGGTGCCGTGCCGCCCACATCTGCGTGGTGGCCGCGCGAGGCGACCCAGAACAGGATCTCCCGGCCCGCATCATCGAAGACCGGCGTCACCACGGTGATATCGGGCAGATGCGTGCCGCCGTTATAGGGCGCGTTCAGTGCGAAGACATCGCCGGGGCGGACCTTGTCTTCGTTCAGGCGGATCACGGTTTCCACACTGCGGTCCATGCTGCCCAGATGCACCGGCATATGCGGCGCATTGGCCACCAGAGCACCGGTCGCATCGAAGACGGCGCAGGAAAAATCAAGCCGTTCCTTGATGTTAACCGAATGCGCGGTGTTCTGCAGCGCCACGCCCATCTGCTCGGCGATGGACATGAAGAGGTTGTTGAAAACCTCAAGCAGAATCGGATCGGCCTGTTTGGTGCCGATGGCCTGGGCGCGGTCCAGACGCTGGTGCCGGGTCATCAGCACGTGGTTGCGTTCGGTGATGCGGGCCTGCCAGCCGGGTTCGATCACGATGGTCTGGTTCGGCTCGATGATCAGGGCGGGACCACGCAGCGTATGACCGGGGCGCAGATCGGCCCGATGCGCGATGGCGGCCTCGTGCCAGGTGCCGCCGCTGAAGAGGCGCGTGGTCTGCCCGGTTTCCACGCGGGCCTCGGGCGCGTCTTGGGTGGTCTCGGCTTCCTCGGCACCGGCGCGTTCGGTGCCTTCGATCTCAACCGCCTCGACCACGACGTCTTTGTCGGGCGAGGTAAAGCCGAACTGCGCCTTGTGCGCCGCCTCGAACGCCCTGCGCGCCTCGGCCAGATCGGTCCAGGGGACGGTGATGGCCGTGTCGGTGCCGGCGTAGCGCAGGTGGACGCGGGGCGCGGTGTCGATCCCGTCGCCCGCGATGCCCTGTTCTGCCAGCTCGGCACGCACCGCGTCCTCAAGCTCGCCCAACATGGCGTTGATTGCGGGCAGGCTGGCTTCGGTCAGCGGCTCAACCAGCCCCTGCTGGCGGCTGGCCGACACCGTGGCCAGACCGATGCCATAGGCCGACAGAAGGCCCGACAAGGGATGGATCAGGATGCTTTCCATCCCCAGCGCATCGGCGACCAGGCAGGCATGCTGCCCCCCCGCCCCACCGAAACAATTCAGCAGATAGCGCGTCACGTCATAACCGCGCTGCACGCTGATCTTCTTGATCGCGTTGGCCATGTTTTCAACCGCGATGGTCAGAAACCCCTCGGCCACTTCCTCGGGCGTGCGGCCCTCGCGCGTAGCGATCTCGGCGAAATGCGCGGCGACGCTGTCACGATCAAGCGGCTGGTCCTGATCCGGGCCAAAGATGGCGGGGAAGAAATCGGGGTTCAGCTTGCCCAGCATGACGTTGGCATCGGTCACCGTCAGCGGCCCGCCGCGCCGGTAGCAGGCGGGCCCGGGATCGGCGCCCGCACTGTCGGGGCCCACGCGGAAGCGGCCCGGTTCGGCATGCAGGATCGACCCGCCGCCCGCCGCGACCGTGTGGATGCGCATCATCGGCGCGCGGATGCGCACGCCGGCCACCTCGGTATCGAAAGCGCGCTCATATTCGCCTGCGGCATGGGCCACATCGGTCGAGGTGCCGCCCATGTCGAAGCCGATCACCTTGGAATGCCCCGCCAGCTCGGCCGTGCGGACCATGCCGACCACGCCGCCGGCCGGGCCTGAGAGAATCGCATCCTTGCCTTGGAACCGCTCAGCCGCCGTCATGCCGCCTGAGGACATCATGAATTGCAATGTGGGGCCTGCCTCGCCCGGTGGGGTAGCGCCCAAAGCACCCGCGACGCGACTGACATAGCGGCGGAGAATCGGCGAGAGGTAGGCATCCACCACCGTCGTGTCGCCACGGCCGACCAGCTTGACCAGCGGCGATGCCTCATGGCTGACCGACACCTGGCCAAAGCCCATGCCGCGCACCATTTTCGCCAGGGCGGCCTCATGCGTGGGGTTTTTCCAGGCATGCATCAGAACTATGGCAACCGCATCGATGCCATCTTCCTGCGCAGCCTGCAGGGCGGGCCGGAGGCCGTCGGCCTGCAGCGGCGCCTCGACCGACCCATCGGCCAGCAGACGTTCATCGACCTCGATCACCTGCTCATAAAGCTGATCGGGCAGGATGATCTCTTTCGCGAAAATGTCAGGCCGCGCCTGATAGGCGATCCGCAAAGCGTCACGGAAGCCTTTGGTGATCAACAACAATGTGCGGTCACCCTTGCGTTCCAGCAGCGCGTTGGTGGCCACTGTGGTGCCCATCTTGACGGTTCCGATCCGCGCGGGATCGATCGCGCCGCCCAGCAGCCTGCGGATCCCCTCAACCGCGGCATCCTCGTAGCCCTCGGAGTTTTCGGACAAAAGCTTAAGCGGCTCCAACGCACCATCCGGCGCGCGGGCCACCACGTCGGTAAATGTGCCGCCACGGTCGATCCAGAAATCCCAACGGCCATCGTTTTCGTGATGTGGATCTTTCATCTCGGCTCTCTCCCCGTGGCCAATGCGGCACATTCATAATTTGTTGACAAATTACCGATGAATCGTCAACCTTCCTTTACGGCAGCCGCAGAACGCGGCGCAAAAAACGAAATGTCCGACATCACATCGCGACGGGGAGACGATCATGACCAACCATTTCCGCACTACTTTCCTGGCAGCGGCCCTGACCCTGGGCGCCGGCACCGCTATGGCCCAGACGGCCTGGGATATGCCCACGCCCTATGGCGACGCCGTGTTCCACACGCAGAATATCACTCAATTCGCCGATGATGTGCGCACGGCCACCAATGGCGGGCTGGACATCACCGTGCATTCGGCGGGCTCGCTCTTCGGCCATGCCGAGATCAAGGACAGCGTGCGGCGCGGCCTGGCGCCGATTGGCGAGGTTCTGATCTCACGCCTGGCCAATGAAGACCCGATCTTCGAGGTCGATTCGATCCCCTTCCTGGCCGCCAGCTATGACGATGCCGAAAAGCTCTGGGCTGCCTCGCGCGGGTCGGTTGAGGAAAAGCTGGCCGAACAGGGCCTGACGCTGCTGTTTGCCGTGCCGTGGCCGGGCCAGTCGCTTTATCTGAACGAAGAGGTGACGGATGTGGCGCAGATGCAGGGCGTCAGCTTTCGGGCCTATAACGCGGCGACCGAGCGTCTGGCGCAGCTGATGGGCGCGATCCCGACGCAGGTCGAGGCGGGCGATATCCCGACCGCGTTCTCCACCGGCCGCGTGGCCGCGATGATCACCTCGCCGTCCACCGGCGTGTCGAGCCAGGCCTGGGATTTCACCTCGCACTACATCGACACCCAAGCCTGGCTGCCGAAGAACATGGTGATCGTGCAGACCGCCGCGCTGGACGCCCTGCCCGATGATCAGCGCACTGCCCTGAGCGAGGCCGCCGCCGCCGCCGAAACTCGCGGCTGGGAGATGAGCCGGGCCGAGACCGAAACCCAGATCACCGCGCTGGAAGAAAACGGCATGGCCGTCTCGCAACCCTCCGACGCGCTGGCGACCTCGCTGGCCGAGATCGGCGCGACGATGACAACCGAATGGCTTGAGCGTGCCGGCGAAGCGGGCCAAGCGGTCATCGACGCTTATCAAAGCCAGTAAGGCATATGCCCGGTGCGAGAGCTGTCGCGCCGGGCCTTTCCCAGTGGATCGGAGGGCGCGATGCGTCAGGCACTTGACCGGCTCTATGCGGCGGGCCTTGTTTTATCGGCTATCGCCATGGTGACCATCGCGGTGATGGTCCTGGCCCAGGTGCTGGGCCGCATCACGGACCGCACGCTGCTCTGGATGGGGCGCGACGCGATTGGCCTGGCCGTCCCATCACTGGCCGAAATCGGCGGGTTCCTCTTCGTCGCCTCGGCCTTTCTGGCGCTGCCCGCCACATTGAAGGCGGGCAACCATGTGCGCGTCACCTTGCTGGCGCAGGCCATTCGCAAAGGCCCCGTGGCCCGCGTGATGGAGGTGCTAGTTCTGATCGGCGCCGCCGCCCTGGCGGGGTTCGCGACCTGGAATTCGGGGCTTCAGGTCTTGGACAGCTGGCAATTCGGATCGGTGTCCTTCGGGATGGTCCGCGTGCCGCTCTGGTTGCCGCAGGGGGCGATGACGGCCGGTCTGGCCCTGTTCCTGATCTGCCTTCTGGACGAATTGATGCTAAGCCTCAGCGGCCGGACGCCCGCCTTCCGCGCGGCTGAACAGGCGCGCAGCCAAACCGGTGGAGGCGCGACCGATGGGCATTGAAACGCTTTCCCTCATCCTGGTCGTCGTCCTCTTCGGCTGCCTGTTCCTGGGTCTCTGGGTCGGCTTCGCGCTGATCGCGGTGGGGCTGACGGCCATGGTGCTGGCCACGGGCGCGCCGCCGGGCGCGGTCTTTGCCACCAAAGTCTGGGGCGCGCTGAATGTGTGGGATCTGACCGCGCTCCCGATGTTCATCTGGATGGGCGAGATCTTGTTCCGCTCACGCCTGTCATCGGACATGTTCACGGGCCTTGCCCCGTTCACGCGGCGCCTGCCGGGCGGGCTGTTGCATGTCAACATTCTGGGCTGTGCCTTGTTCGCGGCCGTTTCAGGCTCCTCCGCCGCGACCACCGCCACGATCGGGCGCATGTCGCTGCCCGAGCTTGAGCGGCGCGGTTACGACATGCGCATGGCGATCGGGTCCCTCGCGGGCTCGGGCACGTTCGGCTTTCTGATCCCGCCCTCAATCATCCTGATCGTCTATGGCGCGGCGACCGAACAATCGATCGCGCGGCTCTTTCTGGCGGGCATCCTGCCGGGGTTGATGCTGGCCGTGATGTTCGCAGGCTACGTGATGATCTGGTCGATGCTGAACCGTGACAGGATGCCAGCACCTGAACCGACCCCCTCATGGGCCGAACGCGGGCGGGCGGCGATGCTGCTTTTGCCGACTGTCTTTCTGGTGATCGCCGTGATCGGGTCGATCTATGCGGGCCTCGCCTCACCCACCGAGGCGGCGGTGGTGGGCGTCGCGGGCGCGCTGGCGATCTCAGGCCTCTCTGGCGGGCTGGGCTGGCAGACCTTCCGCGATACGCTGGGCGGGGCCGCGATGACCACCGCGATGATTGCCTTCATCCTGGCGGGCGCCTCGTTCCTGACCGTGGCCATGGGCTATACCGGCATCCCCCGCGCGCTGGCCGCGTGGATCGGCGAACAAGGCTATTCGCAATTCGCGCTTCTGGCCGCTTTGCTGGTGTTCTTCATCGTGCTGGGCTTCTTCCTCGACGGCATCTCCATCGTCGTGCTGACCACCTCGGTGATCCTGCCGATGGTCCTGGCCGCAGGGATCGACCCGATCTGGTTCGGCGTCTATCTGGTGCTGGTGGTTGAGATGAGCCAGATCACCCCGCCCGTCGGCTTCAACCTGTTCGTGCTGCAATCGATCACCGGGCGCGGCATCTTTCAGATCGCGGGCTATGCCCTGCCCTTCTTCCTGATCCTAGTGGCCGCGACCGCGCTTATCAGCCTTTTCCCGGAGATTGCCCTATGGCTTCCAAGCACGATGCTGGCCCGGTAGGGCCGGTCGTCTCGTCCGCGCATCTGGCGCAATCCAGCCTGCCCGCCCTGTCCGAGGTCGAGTTCGCGCTGACCATGACAAACCACGCCTTCCACCGGTGGATGGTGCGCTGCATGGTCGCCGCCGGCGGCCCCGCCATGTCGCCGCTTGAGGTCTTGATCGTCCATCTGGTGAACCATCGCGAGCGGCCGAAGACCTTGGCCGATATCTGTCTGGTCCTGAACGTTGAGGACACCCACCTGGCCAATTACGCGACCAAGAAACTGGCCAAGGCCGGATTGGTGAAGGTGGGGCGCACCGGCAAGGAAAAGACCATCGCGATCACCGAGGCCGGCGCGGCACTTTGCACACGATACGGCGAGGTGCGCGAGCGGCTGGTGGTGCGCGCGGCGGCGCATCTCGGGATCGATGCCGAAGAGATGTCGCGCCTGGCCGCATTGTTGCGGGCGCTGTCGGGCAGCTACGACCAAGCGGCGCGGTCAGCCGCCGCGTTGTGAGCGCCCTGGCCTGGCTGGCGCGCCATGGGCGTTACGCGCTGGTGGCCGGGCTGGTCGCGGGGCTGCTGCTGCCGGCGCTGGCCGAGGCCATGCGCCCGCTGATCGCGCCGCTGGTCGTCTTTTCGCTGTTTCTGGCGATGCTGCGGATCGGGCCGGAGGGGCTTCGGGCCGGGCTGGGCCAGCTTCGCACGGCCGTCGTCATCACCCTGATCTTGCAAGTGGCGCTTCCCCTTGCGGCCATCGCGCTGTTCAGCGGGCTTGGATGGCTTGGCCACCCGCTGGTCCTTGGCGTTGTTCTGATGCTCGCCGCCGCTCCGATTACCGGTAGCCCGCATATCGCGGTGATGATCGGCGCCGATCCACAACCGGCCCTGCGGCAGCTTCTGCTGGGAACGGCCATTCTGCCGCTGACGGCTCTGCCGGTTTTCCTCTTGATTCCGGCCTTTGGTGGCCCGGCCGAGATCATAATGGCCGTGGCGGGCCTTCTGGCCATGATTGCCGTGGCAGGTGGCGCGGCCTTTGCCCTTCGCACCTTCGGCGTGGTGCATGAAGGGCCGCACACGCGCGACGCCATCGACAGCCTTGCCGCGCTGACCCTGGCAATCGTCGTGATCGGGCTGATGTCGGCGGTGGGGCCTGCGCTGCGCATGGCCAGTCCTGCCTTCTGGGCGGCGATGGCCGCGGCATTTGCCGCCAATTTCGCCTTGCAGATCGTTGCGGCCCGGCTGGCCCGCAGAGAAAAGCCCCTCGAGGCACCCGCAATCGGGATCGTCGCAGGCAACCGCAATATCGCCCTGTTTCTCGGGGTGCTGCCGGCCGATCTTGCCGCAACGCTGCTGCTTTTCATCGGCTGCTATCAGATCCCGATGTATCTGACGCCGCTGCTGCTTGGGCGGGTCTTACGCGGTTAGCCTATGGTCCGGCTGAGGAGGTCCAGCCAGTTCTCATGCGCCAGTTTACGGATCAGCGCCTGGTCGTAGCCATGGTCCGACAGCGCGCCCAGCAAGGCGGGCAGACCGGTCACATCGCCAAGGTCCTGCGGCATCTGGGCGCCGTCGAAATCCGACCCGAAGCCCACGTGATCCTCGCCTAGATGCGCGATCAGATGATCGAGATGGCGCAGAACCGGCTCCCAATCCATGTCGGCCGCCCGGCGGCCATCGGGCCGCAGAAAGGAGGTGGCAAAGTTCAGCCCGACCATGCCGCCGCTCTCGCGGATCATCGCCAGCTGACGGTCGGTCAGATTGCGGGTCGACGGGGTAATCGCATAGGCGTTGGAATGGGTGGCGACCAGAGGCGCATCCGAGAGGGCCGCCACATCGTCAAACCCTTTCTCGTTCAGATGCGAGAGGTCGATCATGATCTTCAGCGCATTGCACTCGCGGATCAGGGCTTTCCCAAGATCGGTCAGGCCCGGGCCGGTATCGGGAGAGCCGGGAAAGCGAAACGGCACGCCGTGGCCGAAGATCGTGGGCCGGCTCCAGACCGGGCCGAGCGACCGCAAGCCCATCGCGTGAAAGGCATGCAGCGCGTCCAGATCGGGGCCGATCGCCTCGGCGCCCTCGATATGCATGATCGCGGCGATGGTGCCGTTCGCGATGCTCTCGCCCACCTCATGCGCGGTCCGGCAGATACGGAAGCGGCCCTTCGCGACACGCTCCATCCGCATCAGGATGCCCGCCATGGCCAGGGCCGCCGGCTGCGCGTCGGGCGCCTCGATCAAGGGCGGCAGGGCCACCTCGTAGGGCGGATCGCGCATGAGCGCTTCGTAATCCATGCCGTCGGGGGGAGAGGGTACATAGATGGCGAAAAAGCCGCCTGCAAATCCGCCCTTCTCCATACGCGCCAGATCAAGATGCCCCGCGCCATCGCCGGTCAGCCAGGCCTGATCCCGATTGCCGGGCGGTAATTGATAGAGCTTGAGCAAGAGGTCATTGTGGCCATCAAAGACCGGGATCGTTTTTGTCATCGTATCGGCTTTCGGAGAAGGTTCGCATCTGATGCGGGGTCAGATCAGCTATGGATGGATTTTACCACCCGTAGCGGGACACTCTGCTTAAAAAGAGTCGCGTCACCAGGCGGCTGGTCAGTCCAGCCGGACCGAGGGCCCGCTGGTGACATCGGCTGTGGAGAAGCCCGCATAGTTCAGCCCGAAATCGGCGATGACGGCCAATACGATGATCGCGGCAAAGGCCAACCACATGCTTTTCATTGTCTGCTCCTTCCCGCTCTTCGGCAGGTCAATGATCATTCGGCTGGGGCCTTGGCGGCCGAGGGTTCGGCATCTTTCGCCTTGCGGCCCGTGACCTCCTCGTACCAGAGGCCATGGTGCTCTTTCGCCCATTGCGCATCGACCTCGCCCGAGCCCATGGCATCGAACGCGCCCTCCATCCCGACCGACCCGATATAGATATGGGCGATGATGATGGCGGTGAAGATGAAGGCCACGATGCTGTGCCAGGCTTGCGCCAGCTGCATTTCCTGATGCGGCGGCATCTCGGTCGGCAATGTGCCGAGGCCGACCAGCTGCGGCAGACCCAGCATGTTCAGCTTATCGAAGGTGGCGGCAAACATTGGCAGCTCGAACGGAAAGAGCAGCGACAGACCCGAGAGCGAGATCGAAACGCCCAGGATCACCACCGACCAGAAGATCATCTTCTGGCCCGCGTTGAATTTCTTGGCCGGCGGATGGACGCCCTTCTTGAAAAGGCCACCGCCCACGGCAATCCATTTCAGGTCATGCCGATTGGGGATGTTGTCGAGGATCCAGAAGATGGTGACCATGACCAGACCCAGCATGAAGGCCCATGAGACGTTGTTGTGCACCCATTTCGACGCCGCTGCGATGACCGCATAAGGCTCGTGCCCGAAAAGCGGGATCAGCGCCACGCGCCCGAAGATCAGCAAAATGCCCGTGACCGCCAGCAAGATAAAGGACCCCGCAAGCAGCCAATGAGCAAAGCGTTCGATTGGCGGAAAGCGTTCAATCAACCGGCCGGTCTTTTCACCGTCGATCCGGATTCGCCCCCGGAAGAGGTAGAAGAGCGCCAACAATCCGAAGGTCGCCAACAGCAGATAGCCGCCCCATTTGATCAAGGGCCCTTCGCGAAACACTAGCCACCCCATCCCGCTGTCCTGGATCAGGATTTCGGCGGCGGGCGATTGGGTTGAGACGGTCACATCCGCCGATCCGAAACGCAGCGCGCGCCACAATTCGGGGTCGGCAACACCGCCACGGGTGCCAAGCTGGTCGACGATGGCGGCGGCGGAGTTCGGATCACCCGTGGCCTCGCTGCGGAAGGTGTTGTCCACATCCTCGCCGCGCTGGCGGGCCAGGATATCTTCCAAGGTCTGTGCGCCACCGGTTTCGGCGCGGGGTTCGACAGTCGGTGCCTCGGCCTCCTGCGCCATCGCACCTGCGGGCAGCACGACGCCCAGAAAGATCGCAAAGAACAACGCATAGAGTTTGTGCAGGATCATCCCGAACCCCCGATGGTGAGTGCAAAGGGGCGCAAGATGTGCTTGCGCGCCCCAAAGTCAGTGAGGATGCGCAGATCTTTCCACGCATCCGCAATCGTTTCAAATGGCTCAGATGCCCTTTTGGTCGTAGGCCGTGCCCCAACCCCAGGCGCCCGACCCGAAGCCACGGGCCACCACACGCTCGCGGTAGATGTCCGACACCGTGTCACCGTCACCCGCCAGAAGCGCCTTGGTTGAGCACATCTCGGCGCAAATCGGCAGCTTGCCTTCGGCGATCCGGTTGCGGCCATACTTCGCGAATTCGGCGGTGGAGTGGGTCTCCTCTGGGCCACCGGCGCAGAAGGTGCATTTGTCCATCTTGCCGCGCGAGCCAAAATTGCCGGCCTGCGGGAATTGCGGCGCGCCGAAGGGGCACGCGTAGAAGCAATAGCCGCAGCCGATGCAGAGGTCCTTGGAGTGCAGGACGATGCCGTCGGCCGTCTGGTAGAAACAGTCGACCGGGCAGACCGCCATACAGGGCGCGTCGGAACAATGCATGCAGGCGACCGAGATCGACCGTTCGCCGGGCGAGCCATCGTTGATGGTCACCACCCGGCGGCGGTTCACACCCCAGGGCACCTCATGCTCGTTCTTACAAGCGGTGACGCAGGCATTGCATTCGATGCAGCGCTCGGCGTCGCAGAGAAATTTAACTCTAGACATAGTATCTGCTCCTTAAGCTGCGCTGATCTTGCAGAGGGTGGCTTTCGTTTCCTGCATTTGCGTCACGGAATCGTAGCCATAGGTCTGCGCGGTGTTGGTGCTTTCGCCGAGGACGTACGGGTCGGCCCCTTCGGGATATTTCGACCTCTGATCCTCGCCCTGGTAATGCCCGCCGAAGTGGAAGGGCATGAAGGCAACGCCTGCACCCACCCGTTCGGTGACCATCGCCATGACCTTGACCTTGCCGCTTTCGGGCCCTTCGACCCAGACCTGCGCGCCGTCCCGAATGCCAAGATTGTTGGCATCACGCGGATTGATCTCGACGAACATGTCCTGCTGCAATTCGGCCAGCCAGGGGTTCGAGCGTGTCTCGTCGCCGCCACCTTCATATTCGACCAGACGGCCGGAGGTCAGGATGATCGGATAATCACCGCTGAAATCCTTTTCCTGGATCGAGGCATACATCGTCGGCAGACGATAGAACTTACGGTCCTCGTAGGTCGGATAGTCGGCCACCAGATCACGCCGGTTGGTATAGAGCGGCTCGCGATGCAGCGGCACCGGATCGGGGAAGGTCCACACGACCGCGCGGGCCTTCGCATTTCCGAAGGGCGCACATTCATGAGCGATCGCGACCCGCTGGATACCGCCCGACAGGTCGGTCTTCCAGTTGACGCCTGCCGCCCTCTCGTTGAAGTCGGACGGGAAGGGCGACATGGATTGCTCGCCCAGTTCCTCGTTCGAGGCCTGGTCGCCCGTGCCCGATGTGATACCGTCCTGATTGTCGCCATCATCGGCATTGCCGATGCTGTTCTCAACCACGACCCCGGCAACGCGCGCGATCGACTGACGCTCTTCCTCGGTCAGTTCACCATCCCAGCCAAGGTCAACCAGCATCTGATAGGTGAATTCGGGATATCCGTCCTGGATATCGGAATTCGCGCTATAGACCCCTTCGGCCAGCAGGTTGTCGCCATCCCGCTCAACCCCGAAGCGGGCGCGGAACGTCAGGCCGCCATCCGAGACGGGCTTGGACATATCGTAAAGGTTCGGTGTGCCGGGATGGTTCATCTCGGGCGTTCCCCAGCAGGGCCATGGCATGCCGTAATAGTCGCCATCAGCCGGGCCACCCAGGGCCTTCAACGTAGTCCGGTCGAAGGTATGCTGATTGGCCATGTGCAGTTTCATCCGCTCAGGGCTTTGGCCGGTATAGCCGATGGTCCACATACCACGATTGAACTCGCGCGTGATGTCTTCGACATTCGGCACGTTTTCGCTTTCCATCGAGATGTTCCGCAACAGCCGATCGGCAAAGCCGAACTTCTGGGCGAAAAGTGTGATGATCTCATGGTCGGTCTTGCTTTCGAAGAGCGGCTCGATGACCTGATCGCGCCACTGGATCGACCGGTTCGAAGCGGTGACAGATCCGCGGGTTTCGAACTGGGTGCAGGCCGGCAGCAGGTAGACGCCATCCTCGCGATCGTGCAGCACGGCCGAGACGGTTGGATAGGGGTCGATCACAACCAACATATCCAGCTTTTCCATCGCCGTTTTCATTTCAGTCATGCGGGTCTGCGAATTCGGCGCATGCCCCCAGAGAACCATCGCCCGCACGTTATCGGGCTGATCCATGTTCTCCTTGTCTTCAAGAACGCCGTCGATCCAGCGCGACACCGGAATGCCGGTCTGGTTGATCAAGGGCTGCTCTTCGCCGTCGATTGAGGTCGTCGCGAACTGGCCCTTGAGCCAATCGAGATCCTCTTCCCAAACACGCGCCCAATGGGCCCAGGCCCCATCGCTCAAGCCGTAATAGCCCGGCAGAGTGTGCGACAAAACGCCAAGGTCCGTCGCGCCCTGCACGTTGTCGTGGCCGCGGAAGATGTTGGTGCCGCCGCCCGAGGTGCCCATGTTGCCCAGCGCCAGCTGGAGCACGCAATAGGCACGGGTGTTGTTGTTGCCGTTGGTGTGCTGGGTGCCACCCATGCACCAGATCACGGTGCCGGGGCGGTTGTTGGCCATGGTGCGGGCCACACGTTCCAACTGGCTGCCGGGCGTACCGGTGACACGCTCAACCTCTTCGGGGGTCCACTTGGCAACCTCTTCGCGGATCTGGTCCATGCCCCAGACACGGGTGCGGATGAACTCCTTATCCTCCCAGCCGTTCTCGAAGATGTGCCACAGGATGCCCCAGACCAGCGCCACGTCCGTGCCCGGACGGAACCGGACGTATTCATCGGCATGGGCCGCGGTCCGCGTGAAGCGCGGATCGCAGACGATCAGCGGCGCATTGTTCTCTTCCTTGGCCTTCAGCACGTGCAGCAGCGAGACCGGGTGCGCTTCGGCCGGGTTGCCGCCGATGATGAAGATCGCGCGGCTATTGTGGATGTCGTTGTAGGAGTTCGTCATGGCGCCGTAGCCCCATGTGTTCGCAACCCCCGCAACGGTGGTCGAGTGGCAAATCCGAGCCTGATGGTCGACGTTGTTGGTGCCCCAATAGGCCGCGAACTTGCGGAACAGGTAGGCCTGTTCGTTATTATGCTTGGCCGAACCCAGCCAATAGACACTGTCGGGCCCGCTTTCCTCGCGGATGTTCATCATGCCGTCGCCGATCTCGTTGATCGCCTGTTCCCAGCTGATGCGCTTCCACTCACCGCCTTCGCGCTTCATCGGATAGCGTAGACGGCGTTCGCCATGACCATGTTCGCGCACGGCCGCGCCCTTGGCGCAATGGGCGCCGAGGTTGAACGGGCTGTCCCAACCGGGCTCCTGCCCGGTCCAGACGCCGTTTTCGACCTCGGCGATCACGGTGCAGCCGACCGAGCAATGGGTGCAGACCGATTTGATCTTCTGCACCGCGCTGGCCACGGCCGCCTGCGCATTGGCGCGGGTGACGGTGCCGCCCGTGGCGCCCAGTGCGGCCAGGCCGCCAATGGCCAGGCCCGATCCGCGCAGGAATGTCCGGCGGTCAACGGATGTCTGCGCGGCACCTGACAGAACAGGTGTCGGGCGGGCGCCATGCGTAGTGCCGCTTGTCTTTCTTCTCAGCATTGTCTTCTCCCTTGCGAGGCCGGATTGCCGGCGGCTGGGTTTCGTGTCGGCGCCGCGCTCCCATCAACGGGCGGGCGCGCCAAAGGGGAAATCAGAACCGCGCGCTGGCGAAATAGGCGCGCGTGTGATCGGTATCTTGCAAAAGGGTCTCACCGGCCGCCGGGGCTGCTGCCTCGGCCTCGGTGCCGCTTAGTGCGACAGCGGCCACGACTGCGGGGGCGGAGGCACTGGCAAGTTTGAGGAAATTACGCCGGCCTCGATTGGCGGTCTGTTCTGGTTTGCTCATCGGTTTACCCTCTCTTCTTCGTTTCTGGCGAGCGCTCTCGCCGATTGCCGTTCGGGCCGTACCAGGCCGACTGATATAAAAGGCCTCATGATCCACTCATCCGAAACGCCTCGCGCTCGATCTCCATGAAATGGCGACCGATCGCACCCACGGGCGCGTAGAAGACCGAGCCCTTGGCCCCGTCAAGATCCGTGAAGAAATGCGAGGCCCAGGGGGCGATGTGGCGGTTGAAGAAGTCCTTCTGTGTCTCCAGGGCCGCCGGCGTGCCGAACCGGCCCGTGATCAAACCACCCATCATCTCCATCAGGCTTGCGATATTGTCCTCGGGTTCAAACACATTCGGTGCGCGCTGAATGCCAAGCGCCGCCATGTCGCCGCGCAAAACCGCAAGCGGCTTTTCGTTCAAGAACCCGGTCATGTAATAGCTCGCATATGGCAAAAGCTCACCCCGGCCGAGACCTATGAAGAGGGCATTGAACTCCCGCTCGGCCGCCCGGGGGCTGGTTGCCGCTGCCAGCTTGGACAGTGCCCCGATGGCCGTGCCAAGCGGCGTGTTGTCGCCGGTCAGCGCGGCCGAACGCTCAAGCATCACCTTGTCGGGCGGGCCGGCCAGCAACGCCGACAAGAACCCGTAGAGATCGCCGCGCAGGCGATCTTCTTCAGGGATCTGTATCTCGGTTGCGGGTTCGGTCATTCTTCGTCTTTCCTTACGTCAGCCGGTAAAGGCAAAACGCATGTGGCGTTGCGGCGGCACAGCTTGGTCTGGTTGGTCATCTGGCGAGACGACAGGATCGGGCACGCCCGTCTCGGCCGCCTCTTCCACGGCCAAGGCCGTGTCATCGGGGGCCACCGAGGCAAGCGTGACGTCAGGATCGGGATTGTCGGCTTCACCCTCCGGCTCAATTTCGGTCGCGTTGCTGGCCTCTGCCGCCTCTGCCAGGGCCATCACATGTTTCGTCATCCCGCGCCCAACTTGATACGCCGTTTGCATATTCGGTATCACCGTGGCCGCATCGGTAAAATCGCTACCATAGTCGACCAAGCCATCGACATTGGCCAGAACGGGGTTCGTCCGCCAAAGACGCCGCAGGGCGCGGCGGCGCAAGTGTTCGGGCACCTCCTTGCGCAGGAACGACGTGAAATCGTCACCCGACTGCATCTTCTCTGGATCACTGAGGCCAAGTTCGGCCAATACTTCATGATCGGGGCGCTCGTCTTCCAGCGCGGGCGTACCGACGATTTCCGCCGCCTGCGCCGCTTGCTGGGCTTCGGCCTCTGCCTGAACCGCTTGGCGGCGGCGCGACCAGAAATCCTGACGGGCGTTCGTGACCATCTCTACACCTCGCCTCCCGTTAGAGTTCGGGGCGCGCGGTAGACATCCGACATCTGCCGCACCCGAGGGTCGCCTTTGCCATCTTCAACCAGATCGATCCGCTTGCGATCACGCTTGCGCTTGATGAAGGGCTCCTCGACATGATGCTCGTCGACAAAATCACGCACCCAGGCGATCAGACCCTCGGGCATGGGCACCAGTTCGACCAGGCCGTCGCCACTATCGAGATGATCCTGCCCTTCATAGGCCGAGGCGGTGACCAACGTGGGCACAAAAGGCATGGTTGCGTTGAGATCGTCCGCTTCGGCCAAAACGACCGTGACACCGGGTACACGTGAACCCAGGGCCACCTGATACGCCTCGGTATCTGACGACCAGAGCGTCAGCGGCAGGGTTGCGGCATGGTATTCGACCGCCTCACCTTCGCGCCGCAACTCACGCCAATCTGCGGCCCCTGCGCCCGGCAGAACCGCGACGACCTTCCAGGACCACTTGGCCCAACGGGTCACGCCCGGCGTCCGGCGGACGACGATACCAAGCGGAAGTGTTGCGCGGACCAGCGCCATGCGTTCTATGGACCTCCTCAGGTCGGCTCCCGACAGGCGCTGTGTCGCGCCTTTGTTAATAGTCTTGCCTGTAACGGGGCGGAACGCCAACATGTTTTTCGCAAAACAGCGTCACATATGCCCAGATATCCCCACGTCAACAGAGTGTTCCGCGACTCTATGACACATCTTAAGGTTTAATCAGCTGTTTCTGCACGCCTTGCTGCCTCGCCACGCTGTTGGTCACGCAAATTCTGCGAATCAAGGCCTGAGGGCTGGATTCGGGCCTTTACGCGCCCGCTGCTTCGTGGCTACCTACGGCGCGCTGAAAATCTGCTATAAGAGGCGGGCCAGATGACGGGGGGAGAGATATGACAAGGCAGATCATCTTGTGTGACTGCCTTGGCAGCCAGAACATCGACGCAGATGCTATTGCGAAAGCCACCGGCGTGCCGTGCTCGCGCATTCATAGTGGCTTGTGCACGCATCAGGCGGACGCGGCCGGCAAGCTGATTGCCGAAGGAGATGTCGTGATCGCCTGCGCCCAGGAGCAGACCAGGTTTGAGGAAATGGCCGCCGAGCTGGGCGCGCCGCAGCCCCTTTGCGTCGATATTCGCGACCGCGCGGGCTGGTCGGACGACACCCAGACCGGCCCCAAAATGGCCGCCCTTCTGGCCGAAGCGCTGCTGCCGGCCGGCCCGGTCAAGGCGGTGGATGTCGTCTCAGGTGGGGCGTGTCTGATCATCGGGGCCGCCGAGGTGGCCTTCCCCGCGGCCGAGCGATTGGCCGATACCCTGGCGGTGACGGTGCTGATGACCGATGCGGGCGAGTTGCCGATGACGCGGGCCTATGAGGTGATCCGCGGCAAGCTGGCCCGCGCCTCTGGCAGCCTGGGGCAGTTCACCCTGCGGCTGGACGCATTGCAGATGGTCCAGCCCGGCGGGCGCGGCGCGCTTGAGATGACCGACCCGCGCGACGGGGCCGAGACGCGCTGCGATATCATTCTCGACCTGTCGGGCGGCACCCCGCTTTTCCCCGCCCATCACAAGCGCGACGGCTACCTACGCGCCGATCCGGGCGATCCGAACGCCGTGGCGGCGGCCGTGTTCGAGGCGGCGCAGCATGTTGGCACGTTTGAAAAACCGCTCTACGTCGCGCTGACCGAGCATCTCTGCGCCCATTCGCGCGCCGGTCAGACCGGCTGCACCCGCTGCCTTGATGTCTGCCCAACCGGCGCGATCCTGCCCGATGGCGAGCATGTGGCGATCGATCCGATGGTCTGCGCCGGGTGTGGCGCGTGTTCCTCGGTCTGCCCGTCCGGCGCGATCTCCTATGATGCGCCGCCCGTCTCGCACCTTTTGCGTCGGGTGCAGACGCTGGCCGAAACCTACCTTGCCGCCGGAGGCGAGGCGCCCCGCCTTCTGGTGCATGACGCGCCCCACGGCGCCGAGATGATCGCGCTGTCGGCGCGGTTCGGGCGTGGCCTGCCTGCAGACGTGATCCCGCTCTCGGTGGACGCTCTGGCAGGCTTCGGCCATGCCGAGATGCTGGCCGCCCTGGCCATGGGCTTTGCCGAAGTCGCCATCCTTCTGGCCCCGCGCACCGAGGCCGAGCCGATTGAGCGCGAGGCCGCCCTGGCCCAGGCGATGGGCGCCGAGGGGCGCATCCAGCTTCTTGATCTGGCCGATCCCGATGCGCTGTCGGACGCGCTTTATGGAGACGCCCCCGAGGCCCATGGGCACACGCCCGTCCTGCCGCTGGGTAGCCGCCGTCAGGTGGCGCGCCTGGCCGCCAAGGCGCTGATGCCCGAGGCGGATGCCCCGATGCCCCTGCCCGATGGCGCGCCTTATGGCGCTGTGCTGGTCGATACCGAGGCCTGCACACTCTGCCTCGCCTGCACCTCGCTCTGCCCCTCGGGGGCGATCCTGGCCAATGAGGACAAGCCGCAGCTGAGGTTTCAGGAGGATGCCTGCCTGCAATGCGGCCTCTGCGCCAATGTCTGCCCAGAAAACGCGATCACGCTGGAGCCGCGCTTTGACCCCACCGACGCCGCGCTGACCCAGGTGGTGCTGAACGAGGAAGAGCCCTTCGCCTGCATCGAATGCGGCAGCCTTTTCGGCGTGAAATCGACCGTCGAGAAGATCATGGACAAGCTTGCCGGCAAGCACCCGATGTTCGCCGAGACCGATACCGGGCGTCTGATCCAGATGTGCGATGATTGCCGCATCAAGGCCCAATATCACAGCGAGAAGAACCCGTTCGCCTCAGCCGAAAGGCCCCGCGTGCGGACGACCGACGATTACCTCAGCAAGCGCCGCGATCACTAGTGCGGCACCTTAAAGGAAGGCCCCGATGGACGAAGATTTCAATATGTCGATGCGCAAATTCCTCAAGCAGGTGGGCGTCACCTCGCAACAGGCCATCGAAAAGGCGATGCGCGAGGCGGGCGATACCGGCGGCAAGACCTACACGGCCAAGGTCGTGCTGACCATCGACGGGCTGGACGTTGAACATGTCGTTGAAGGCAAGATCACAGGTCCCGCTGAATGAGCCTTTCGCGTGACGATGTCCTGGCCACCCTCCGCCAGGTGAACGACCCCCTCAGCGGCAAGGATCTGGTCGAAGCCGGTATGGTCCGCGCGCTGAGTGTCGAAGGCGGCACGGTGCGGTTCGTGATGGAGATCGACCCCGCCCGCGCCACCAAGATGGAGGCCGCGCGCGCCGAGGCCGAGGCCAAGCTGAAGGCCATGGCCGGGGTCGAAACAGTCTCGATCGCGATGACGGCGCATGCCGCCGCCGCCCCGCCGCCCGACCTGAAGGGCGCCGCCGCGGCCAAACCGAAGGGGCCCGAAAAGATCCCCGGCGTCGACCGCATCCTTGCCATCGCCTCGGGCAAGGGCGGCGTCGGCAAGTCGACCGTCTCGGCCAACCTGGCCACCGCTTTGGCCGCCGAAGGGCGGCGCGTGGGCCTGCTTGACGCCGATGTCTACGGCCCTTCGCAGCCGCGCATGCTGGGTGTGTCCGGCCGCCCCGCCTCGCCCGATGGCAAGACAATCCTGCCGCTCAGGAACCATGGCGTCACGCTGATGTCGCTGGGCCTGATGACGCAGGAGGACGAGGCCGTCGTCTGGCGCGGCCCGATGCTGATGGGCGCGCTGCAGCAGATGCTGTTCCAGGTGCAATGGGGCGCGCTGGACGTGCTGATCGTCGATCTGCCGCCGGGCACCGGTGACGTGCAGATGACCTTGTCGCAAAAGTCGCAGGTTGACGGCGTGATCATCGTGTCGACCCCGCAAGACATCGCGCTCTTGGATGCACGCAAGGGTATCGACATGTTCCGCAAGCTGGAGACACCGATCATCGGGATGATCGAAAACATGTCGGTACATGTCTGCTCAAAATGCGGAAATGAAGAGCATATCTTCGGCGATGGTGGTGTGCGCAAAGAGGCGGAAAAGCTGGGCGTGCCCGTGCTGGCCGAGATCCCGCTGCATCTGGATATCCGCACGACCTCGGATGGCGGGGCCCCCATCGTGGTGTCGAAAAGCGATACGCCCCAGGCGCAGGCCTTCCGCACACTGGCCCGCCAGCTGATCGACCAGGGCCATGCATGAGCGAGGGGCCGTTCTTTCCGCCATTGATGGAAGGGCTCTACGCCGTCGCGGGCGACCCGATGCAGGTGGCTTGCGACAAGGCGCGCGACGGCGTCGATGCGGGGCTTCTGGTCTGGGTGGTATCGCCAGAGACGCTTAGCGCTGCGTTGGTTCTGGCGCCGGACGAGCCGCTGGGCACCGCCATGGCCGCCCTGCCCGCCTGCGCGGTCGGCCTGCAAAACGCGCTCGGCGCGCTGGCCCCGCCTGAGACGGCCGTCCATCTGGGTTGGGCGGGCGAGGTCCGGCTGAACGGGGCGGTGGCGGGCCGGATGCAGGTGGCCTCGGACCAGACCGACCCCGATGCGCAGCCCAACTGGCTGGTGGTGGGCTTCGATCTGGCCCTTGCCCCGGCGCCCGAGGCCGAAACCGAGCCCGGGCAGGCGCCCGAGCGCACCTCGCTGGCCGCGGAAGGCTGCGCCGAGATCGACCCGGTGCATCTGCTTGAGGCCTGGTCGCGGCACACGCTGATCTGGCTGAATGCGCTGGAGGAAGACGGCGGCCGCGCGCGGCTGCACGGCGAGTGGACCGGCCTTGCCTGGGGGATCGGGAAAGAGGTCATCGCGCCCGAGGTCGGCACATTCCTCGGCATTGACGAACATTTCGGCCTTTTGCTGAAATCCGGCGACCAGACACGCCTGATTCCGCTGACGGCCCATCTTTCGGAGGCATGACATGCACCTGGCCCGCGCCATCCATTTCGACGAAAGCGACATAAACGTGTTCCATTCGCCCGCCCGCACCGGCGAATGGGCGGTCTCGGGCGGGTTTGAGTTCTCCAATTGGTCCGAGGGCGATCTGGTCGGTAAGGCGCGCCAGGCCTTTGCCAATGGCTGGCTGGGCTGCGAGACCTTCGGGCGGGTCACTTTCGTCGCCGTCACACGGATCGAACCGGCCGAGTATGACGCGTTGGTCGAGCACCTCGCGCAGCATTTCGTGACCGTCTACGGCGCGCCATCCCTTGAAGCCTCCCGCCCCGTCGCCATCGAAGAGCTGGACCATATGGCCGAACTTTGCGCCGACCACGCCCCCAACACCGTGCTGACCGTCCTGCGCGAGCTCACCGATGCCGGCGTGCGCGAGCAATACCGCTATATCGAGGCCAGCGAGGCAGGGATCGAACAATTCGCCATCCACGGCTCGCTTGACGAGGAATGACCCGGTTCGCCGTCATCCGCGTGCCCACATCCGGACCCCCGGCCCTGATTGCCGAACCGAATGACTTTGCCACCGAAGCCGACGCGGAAGCGCGTATCGCGGCCATTGAAGGCAAGCAGATTATGCCGCATCACACATATCTCGACATTCTGGGATATGACGGCGGCCTGCAGGACGCATTGTTGAGAAAGGGCATTCTTTTCTAAAGCAGTTGGAGAAGTGTCTGCCATGCGGCCCAGAGACCGGCCAGCACTGTCGGGTAGAACGTGCCTGCAAAACCAAACACACGCAGATGGGGTGCAGCGTGATAGCCCGCCCAGAACGCCAGGCGCGTAACGGCGAAACCGAGCCCAAGGGCAACCGGCATGGCCGGTGCAATGAGCAGACCGGCGGCCGGCCAGATCAGGACAGCCAAAAGAGCCTGTTCGAAGGTATTGGTCAGCACCCGCTGATCAATTTCGGCGCCACTGCCGGGTGGGAAAGGCTGCCCATCAATGATGGTGTCGTCGAAAAAGCGGCGTTGGGCGAGACGGCCGATCATGGCCGCCAGAACCAAGCCAACCGGCAGGGCCCCCAGGATCAGGGTGGCGGGAAACCCTTGCGGCAACCCCCACCCGGCGTAACCCCAAGAGAGAATGGTCAGCGTCCAGACACCACCCGCCGTCCCCCACGCCACCATCGCCGGGCGGCGCGTCATCCCTGGCGGGCGGCGCGGATGAGCGCGAGGATGTCCTTCGCCGCTTCGGGGATGTTCGTGCCGGGGCCGAAGATGGCCTTCACGCCGGATTTGTAGAGGAAGTCGTAATCCTGTTGCGGGATGACGCCGCCGCAGATCACCAGGATATCCTCGGCGCCTGCGGCCTTGAGGGCGTCGACCAGTTTCGGAGCGAGTGTCTTGTGGCCCGCGGCCTGGCTTGAGATGCCGATGATATGGACGTCATTGTCGACCGCGTCCTGCGCGGCCTCTTCCGGGGTCTGGAACAAGGGGCCGACATCGACATCGAACCCGATATCGGCAAACGCCGTGGCGATCACCTTGGCGCCGCGATCATGGCCGTCCTGGCCCATCTTGACGACCAGCATCCGGGGGCGGCGGCCCTCCTCTTCGGCGAATTTTTCGACATCCGCCTGGATCGCGGCGAAGCCTTCATCGCCCTCATAGGCCGCGCCATAAACACCGGCCAGCGTCTTCACCTCGGCCCGGTGGCGGCCGAACGCCTTTTCCATTGCCATGCTGATTTCTCCTACCGTGGCGCGCGCGCGGGCGGCCTCAACCGCCAGGGCGAGCAGATTGCCCTTGCCAGAGCGCGCGCCCTGCTCAAGCGCCGCAAGGGCGCCATCGCAGGCCGCTGCATCGCGCGTGCCGCGGATGCGGCCCAGCCGCGCCACCTGCGCCTCACGCACCTTGACGTTGTCGACATCGAGGATGTCGATCGGGTCTTCCTTCTCCAGCCGGAACTTGTTGACGCCCACGATCACCTCTTCACCGCGATCGACCATCGCCTGGCGGCGCGCGGCGGCCTCTTCGATGCGCAGCTTCGGCATGCCGGAGGCCACGGCCTTGGTCATGCCGCCCATCGCCTCGACCTCTTCGATCAGCTTCCAGGCCTCTTCGGCCAGATCGGCGGTCAGTTTCTCGACGTAGTAGGAGCCGGCCAGCGGGTCGACGACCTTGGTGACCTTGGTTTCATTCTGCAAGATCAGCTGGGTGTTCCGCGCAATGCGCGACGAGAATTCGGTCGGCAGGGCAATCGCTTCGTCGAAGCTGTTGGTATGCAGCGACTGGGTGCCGCCCAGAACCGCGCTCATCGCCTCGTAGGCGGTGCGCACGATATTGTTATAGGGGTCTTGTTCCTGCAGGCTCACTCCGCTCGTCTGGCAATGGGTGCGCAGGACGAGCGAGCCGGGCTTCTTCGGCTCGAATTCCGACATGATGCGGTGCCAGAGGAAGCGCGCGGCGCGCAGCTTGGCAACCTCCATGAAGAAGTTCATTCCGATGGCGAAGAAAAACGACAGCCGCCCGGCGAAGGCATCCACATCCATGCCGCGCGCGATGGCGGTGCGCACGTATTCGCGCCCGTCAGCCAGGGTGAAGGCCAGCTCTTGCACAAGGTTCGCGCCCGCCTCTTGCATGTGATAGCCCGAGATCGAGATCGAGTTGAATTTCGGCATCTCGGCGGCGGTGTATTCGATGATGTCGGCCACAATCCGCATGCTGGGCTCGGGCGGGTAGATATAGGTATTGCGCACCATGAATTCCTTCAGAATGTCGTTCTGAATGGTGCCCGACAATTTGGCGCGATCGACGCCCTGCTCTTCGCCCGCGACGATGAAACTGGCCAGAACAGGGATCACCGCACCGTTCATCGTCATGCTGACGCTGACCTGATCCAGCGGAATGCCATCGAAGAGGATCTTCATATCCTCGACGCTGTCGATGGCCACGCCCGCCTTGCCGACATCGCCCTCGACCCGGGGGTGATCGCTGTCATAACCGCGATGGGTGGCCAGATCGAAGGCGACGCTGACGCCCTGCTGCCCGGCGGCCAGGGCCTTGCGGTAGAACGCGTTCGATTCCTCAGCCGTGGAAAAGCCCGCATATTGGCGGATCGTCCAGGGGCGGCCGGCATACATCGTGGCTTTCGGACCCCGCGTATAGGGCGGCATGCCCGGCATCGCGCCCATATGCGGCAGATCGTTCGCATCGTCTTGCGTATAGACGGGGTGTATCGCGATGCCTTCGGGGCTGTCCCAGATCAGGCTGTCGGGATCGCCGCCTTTCATTTCCTTCTGCGCCAGGTTGGCCCACACCTTACGTTTATCGGTCATGCGAGGTCCTTTCCGTGTCGTCTGCGCCCAGAACTGCGCCGAATTGCCCGCCAGAGCGGAAGACCCTTCGCATTGGTCGAATGTCCGCCTATATCGATGGGGACTGGAGGACGAATGAGAGAATTGCTGATCCTGACCCTGGCTGCATTGGCGCCGATGGCCGCCACTGCCCAGGATGTTGCGGCCGCCGCGCCTGAATTGGTCGCCGACGCCGCCGAAGAGGTGCGCGGCACACCCGACCTGCCGTTCGATGGCGCCGAGATCGAGATGCGCGATTTCCTGTGGACGGCGCGGCCCATCGTGGTCTTCGCCGATACGCCCGCCGATCCGGCTTTCCAGCAGCAGATGGAGCTTTTGCGAAATCGCCCCGAAGCCCTGGCCGAACGGGACGTGGTCGTCATCACCGATACCGACCCCGAGGCGCGGAGCGACGTGCGCCTGTCGCTGCGTCCGCGTGGCTTCATGATGGTGATCATTGGCAAGGACGGCCAGGTCGAGATCCGCAAACCACGGCCCTGGGACGTGCGCGAAATCACGCGGACCATCGACAAGATGCCGCTTCGCCAGCAGGAGATCCGTGAACGGGGGCTGGGCGGAGGATAGATCACGGCTTTGCCTCGCCCGATTGGGGCGACTGGCCCCGCAGAGCCGCGAAAAATCCCGATCCGAACAGCACCAGAACGCCCAGCACAAGCGCTTCGAGCGGGGTTGTGTAGCCTTGCCAGATCGCCGCAAGGGCCAGCCCGAGGGTGGTGAATGTCAAGGCAAGGCCGACCAGCCAAAACTGGGCGCGCATCGGATGGCCGGTCCCCAGACCAAAGACCAGCGCGAAGGTGGCAAGGCCGGCCAGCGGCGGGAAGAGGATGCTGCGGATGGTCGCGAAACTTGTCGGCGTCTCGAGCATCGCGATCGCCGTCAAGGTCGCCACGGCCCAGGCCGCCGCACCGGCCAGGGCGAAGGCTGTGGAATAGACAAGAAGCGTTTTGAGAACGCCTTGCTGCATCCTATTCGAACTCCATGATCACATCGTCCACCGCCAGGCTAGCGCCCGGGCTGGCATTCAGCTTTTTGACCACCGCCTTGCGTTCGGCGCGCAGGATGTTCTCCATCTTCATCGCCTCGACAGAGCAGAGCGCCTGGCCCTCCTGCACCTCATCGCCTTCGGCCACATCGATCTTCACGACCAGACCCGGCATGGGGCAGAGCAGAACTTTCGACGTATCGGGGGGCAGTTTCTCGGGCATCAGTGCGGCCAATTCGGCCTGACGCTGGGTGCGCACATGCACTTTCAGATCCGCGCCCCGGCTGCGAAGACGAAAGCCCGCCGAGATCTTGTCGACCTTCAAGACCAAGGGGCGCCCGGCCACATTCAGGTGCGCCAAGCTATCGCCCGGCGTCCAGTCCGAGGTCACCCGCAGGCTTTCGCCATCGGCGAAGGTGACGGTCGCACCGGCGCGGTCGGCATCGATGCTGACGGGCATCTGCGCGCCTTGCGCCTGAACCACCCAATCGCTGCCGACCCGGCGTTCGTGATTGCCCATGGTGCCTGAGATGCGCGTGCGCCTAATCTCGGCCACGCGGAACATCGCGGCGGCGGCGGCGGCGACGCGGCGCAACTCGGACTCTGGCAGTTCAACGCCTTGAAACCCTTCGGGATATTCCTCTTCGATGAAGGC
The DNA here is from genome assembly GCA_947503935.1 of uncultured Paracoccaceae bacterium. Lineage (GTDB taxonomy): Bacteria > Pseudomonadota > Alphaproteobacteria > Rhodobacterales > Rhodobacteraceae > CANNFR01. The sequence continues at coordinate 145,020 of CANNFR010000011.1, read as the reverse complement.
CGTCGTGATAGTGCCTTCAATGAATTTCGGATGGTCCATGACGGCCGAGAGGAAGGGCAGATTGTGGCCAATCCCCTCGACCTCAAACGCGTCCAGTGCGGTGCGCATCTCGGCAATGGCCTTCAGACGCGTCGGCGCCCAGGTGCAGAGCTTGGCGATCATCGGGTCGTAATACATGCTGATCTCGCCACCCTCGAAAACGCCGGTGTCATTGCGCACCACGGCCTCGGCCGAGCTGGCTTCGGCCGGCGGGCGATAGCGGGTCAGCCGCCCGATCGAGGGCAGGAAATTGCGGTAGGGATCTTCGGCGTAAAGGCGGCTTTCGATGGCCCAGCCGTTGATCTTGAGGTCGCTCTGGGCGAAGGGCAGTTTCTCGCCCGCAGCCACGCGGATCATCTGTTCCACCAGATCGACGCCGGTGATCAGTTCGGTCACGGGATGTTCCACCTGAAGGCGGGTGTTCATCTCAAGAAAGTAAAAGCTCCGGTCACCATCGACGATGAATTCCACTGTCCCCGCGCTGGTATAGTCGACTGCACGTGCCAACGCGCAGGCCTGTTCGCCCATCGCCTTGCGTGTCGCCTCATCCAGGAAGGGTGATGGCGCCTCTTCGATGACTTTCTGATTTCGGCGCTGGATCGAGCATTCGCGCTCATGCAGATAGACGATGTTGCCGTGGCCATCGGCCAGAACCTGAATTTCGATATGGCGCGGCTGGGTCACGAATTTCTCGATAAAGATGCGATCATCGCCGAAGCTGGCCGCCGCCTCGTTCTTTGAGCTCTGGAAGCCCTCGCGCGCCTCGTCGTCATTCCAGGCGATCCGCATGCCCTTGCCGCCGCCGCCCGCGCTGGCCTTGATCATCACCGGATAGCCGATCTGGGCGCTGATCTTGGCGGCTTCATCGGCATCGGCGATCAGGCCCATATGGCCGGGTACGGTGCTGACATTCGCCTCGGCGGCCAGTTTCTTCGAGGTAATCTTGTCGCCCATCGCCTCGATGGCCTTAGCGGGGGGACCGATGAAGGCAACGCCCGCCTTCTCCAGCGCCTCGGCGAATTTCATGTTCTCCGACAGAAAGCCGTAACCGGGATGCACGGCCTCTGCACTGGTTTGGCGGATGGCGTCCATGATCTTGTCGATCACGATGTAGGACTGCGCCGCCGGGGCGGGGCCGATATGAACCGCCTCATCGGCCATCTTGACATGCAGGGCATGACGGTCGGCATCGGAATAGACGGCGACGGTCGCTATCCCCATTTTGCGAGCGGTCTTGATGACACGGCAGGCGATTTCGCCCCGATTGGCGATCAGGATCTTCTTGAACATCTGGAATCCTTGGGATCAGCGCGCCGGGGCAACCACCCGGCAGACATGAAAACGCCACCGTAGGCAGTGCCCGCGGTGGCGTATGGTCTTTTGTAAGGGCGCGATTCGCTCTCGCGCCCGGTCAGATCAGCCCGATCAGCGGCGGTTGACGCAGCCCGGGACGTTGAGGTCGTCGCAGAACGCGCCGGCACCAGCGCCGATGATCGCACCGGTCGCCACATCGTTTTCGGTCGCATCCGCGATGACGGCACCGGCTGCCGCGCCGACAAGGGCGCGCTCGGTATCGTTGTCACAGGCCGCAAGCGGGCCGATAAGCGCGATAACCGCGCCGATTTTGAGAAACTGCATCTTTGTCTGCCTCCAACAGCAATTGTTATGCCGTCAGTATTCAGGGCACCGCGCAGGCTGTCAAAGGGGCAACGCGCCCGCAAGCCATGCTGTGCGAAAGGCCGCCGATGCAAGGCACCTTCCCGCCTGAAACAGAAAAGTGGCCTGACCCCAGAGGGATCAGGCCGTAGAGAAGGGGAAGGGTAACGGTTTTGACAATCACGATGGAAATTCTTGCTGGAGGGTTCCACCGTAAGAGCACGATTGCCGGATTCGACACACAACGCAATTACGAATTGGATTGTTGACGAAAAGTAAGCTGAATTCCGCCGATAAATACAACCTATGCACGAAATCACGGCATGTCTCCGTCATCGAAAATGTCGGGGAATGTCGCTCGTGCGCGGGCCACGTCAATGCGAAGAAGGGCTTCGTAACTCTTTGGATCAAAACGATCTTCAGCTGCGACGACCTCGCGGCCGAAAAGCCAAGAAAGACGTCCTGCATCCAGATTGCCGCGCTCAAACGGCTCTTCACCGAAATGCTTCCAGAGAGACGCGAGAAAATAGAGGTCTGCCTCGCGGTCGGCCGGCCGCCGATCGGCATAGCGTTCGCGGGCAACCAGCGGAGTGGCGCCTTTGGGATTCGCCCGGCGGATAACGAACTGAAAGTCTGTTCCCGGAAGGCGGCCTGGAAAGCCGCGATGTTTCAGCATGGCCGCAACCTTCCGACTGGGGCGGCCATGCCAGTATCGAGAGAGCTAGACTTAGTTGCGCGCCCCGGTCTGCTGACCACGATCACGGTCGTTATCGTCATCGCCCTGACGGATCGGAACACAAACAACATCGTTTGTTGTGCCAACATTTGTTTGTCCAGCACGACACGGCGAGTCACAAAGTGGCAGACCTGAAGATGCCGCAGCAGCCGTTCCCTGGTATCCGTCCGGGATACATCCGCCGATGACATCGCCGTACTTGTTGAAGATCGGCTCGGGCCGGATGGGTTCGGGTCCGCGCGGCGCGCAGGCACCGAGCACCAGAAGACCGGCAAAAACGGCGGCCGAGAATGGAATGGTTCGCATAATACTGTCCCCTCAGTTGCTCTTAAGCGGTCGCCAGAATAGACGACTTTACCCGACGGCACCAGAGACAGAAATGCCTGGCATTCCTGCAAGAATGTCCGCAGGCCAAGCTTTTGGCCTGCGAAATAGCATAAAGGGGCGCCAAGAGGCGCTTGGAACTCAGTACTTGTTGTAGACCGGCTCTTCCATGACGGGCGGCGGCGGTGCGGGCTCGGGCTCACGGGCACAAGCGGCAACGACGGCCACAAGGCCGAGCGCGAGAAGCGTTTTGACGGTGGTCGACATGTTTTTCTCCTGCTGCAACGCACAAATACCGGCCGAAGGGGATTGCCCCCGACATCCACATCCGCGCGTGCGGTTTCTTGGGTGTTACCCAACGGCAGGATACGCAAAACTGGGCGGAAATCATCATGGGACAATGGCGATGCGCGCCCGTGTGACTCAATTGCATCATCGCTGGCCCATCGCGATGAAATGCTGGAGTGCAAGGATATCTGCGCGGTGATCATTGCCAAAGACACCCCTCACCGCTCGGCACATAAGCGCCGATGTATTGCGTCGCCTGAACATCCGGCGCGCCCCGATCCACTGGGCGGTCCATCAAGACAATCATCACCTGCGCGATCTCGGCTTCGGCCTCGGACACCTGCGACAGGCCGTCCGTCGCACATAGATGGTCAAGGTCAGGCACGACCGCGCCGTAATCAACAGCCCCGCCGGCAATTGCGGGGGCGACATAGCGCAACACCAGCCAGGCCTCGCCTGTCGGCTGCGTTTCGACCAGCACATCATGGGCCGCCGCCGTCAGCCCCGACGGCAGATCGCCCCCGGCCCAGGCAGAGGATGCGCAGCAGGCGAAGGCGAGCGATCGGATCATAGCGGAATATTGTCGTGTTTTTTCCAAGGGTTCTGCACATTCTTGCTGCGGAGCGAGGCAAAGGCCCGCGCCACGCGGCGCCGTGTCGAATGCGGCAGGATCACCTCGTCGATGAATCCTTTTTCCGCCGCAACAAAGGGATTTGCAAAGCGGTCCTCATAGTCTTTGGTGCGCGCGGCAATCTTGTCTGCGTCGCCCAATTCGGACCGATAGAGGATTTCAACCGCCCCTTTTGCGCCCATCACGGCAATCTCGGCCGTGGGCCAGGCATAGTTGAAATCGCCCCTGAGATGCTTCGACGCCATCACGTCATAGGCCCCGCCATAGGCTTTCCGGGTGATGACCGTCACCTTCGGCACCGTCGCCTCGCCATAAGCGAAGAGCAGCTTCGCCCCATGCTTGATGACCCCGCCATATTCCTGACCGGTCCCTGGCAGAAAACCCGGCACGTCGACGAAGGTCAGGATCGGGATCTCAAAGGCGTCGCAGAACCGCACGAACCGCGCGGCCTTGCGCGAGCTGTCGATATCGAGACACCCGGCCAGCACCATGGGCTGGTTGGCCACCACGCCCACCGTCTGCCCCTCGAGGCGGACGAAGCCGGTGACGATGTTCTTCGCAAAATCCTCCTGAATTTCAAAGAAATCACCCTCATCGGCGACCTTCAGGATCAGCTCCTTCATATCATAGGGCGTGTTCGGATTGTCGGGGATCAGGGTATCAAGGCTCATCTCGACGCGGGCCGGATCATCGAAAAACGGGCGCACCGGCGCCTTTTGCCGATTGTTGAGTGGCAGGAAATCGAACAGCCGCCGCACCTCGGCCAAGGCGTGGACGTCATTCTCGAACGCCCCGTCTGCGACCGAGGATTTGCGCGTATGGGTCGTGGCGCCCCCCAGTTCCTCGGCGGTGACATGTTCGTTCGTCACCGTTTTGACCACATCAGGGCCGGTCACGAACATGTAGGAGGTGTCGCGGACCATGAAGATGAAGTCGGTCATCGCGGGCGAATAGACCGCGCCCCCTGCACAGGGCCCCATGATCAGACTGATCTGCGGCACCACGCCGGACGCCATGATGTTGCGCTGAAACACCTCGGCATAGCCGGCCAGAGAAGCGACGCCCTCCTGAATGCGCGCGCCGCCCGAATCGTTGATGCCGATCACCGGTGCGCCGTTCTGAACCGCCATATCCATGATCTTGCAGATCTTCTGCGCATGCGTCTCGGACAGCGATCCGCCAAAAACGGTGAAATCTTGACTGAACACGTAGACCATGCGCCCGTTGATCGTGCCCCAGCCGGTCACGACACCGTCGCCGGAGGGCCGATCCTTCTCCATCCCGAAATCGGTGCAGCGATGGGCGACGAACATGTCGAACTCTTCGAACGAGCCCTCATCCAGCAACAGCTCGATCCGCTCTCGCGCCGTCAGCTTGCCCTTTGAGTGCTGGGCCGCAATCCGCTTTTCACCGCCGCCCGCCCGGGCCTCGGCGCGCCGCGCTTCCAATTCGTCATGGATGTCTTTCATGGCGCCCCTCCCGCTTTTGGCCACTCTAACGCCCGTTCGCGCTGCGGCAAAGCGGATTGCAGAAGATTTGCAATTTCTACGCAGAGCCCTCGCTGAAAATCGCAAACTTGCAAATTTCCGGACGTGGCTCGGCCTGCCAGGCGAAAGCCCTGCCCGCGTGATTGCGATGGACAACGCCAGCGCCCCGGCATACCTCCGTCCGAATGACAGCCCGCCCGACGATCCGGTTTCTCGACCGCACCACCCCGCCCCACATCATGACCTTGGTCTTGCTGGCCGGTCTTGGTGCCTTGTCGATGAACATCTTCCTGCCGTCGCTGCCCACGATGGCCACGTATTTCGATGCCGAATACAAGCTGATCCAGCTGTCCGTGTCGCTCTATCTGGGGGTCAACGCGATCCTTCAGGTCTTCATCGGCCCGATTTCCGACCGTTACGGTCGCCGTCCAGTGATGCTGGCCTCGATCGCCATGTTCCTTGTGGCGACCCTGGGCACACTCATGGCGCAAAGTGTCGAGGTCTTCTTGCTGTTCCGATCGCTGCAGGCGGTCATCGTGGCGGGCCTTGTCCTCAGCCGGGCGGTGGTGCGCGATATGGTTCCGCAGGAGGAAGCCGCCTCGATGATCGGCTATGTCACCATGGGCATGGCGATTGTCCCAATGATCGGCCCCATGATCGGCGGCGCGCTGGATGAGCTGTTCAGCTGGCAGGCCAGCTTTGTCCTGCTGTTTGTCTGCGGCGTGCTGATGTTGTGGCTGGCCTGGGCCGATCTGGGCGAGACCGCAATCAACCGGTCGCCCAGTTTTGCCGCGCAGTTCCGGCAATATCCCGAATTGCTGACCGCCCGGCGGTTCTGGGGCTATTGCGCGGCGGCCGCCTTCGCCTCAGGCGCGTTTTTTGCCTATCTGGGCGGCGCCCCTTACGTCGGCACCGAGGTCTTCGGCTTGACGCCTGCGGCCTTGGGCTTTTACTTCGGCGCGCCGGCGCTGGGCTATGCGTTCGGCAACTTCCTCTCGGGCCGTTATTCGGTACGCTTCGGCATCAATCGGATGGTTCTTGCGGGAACTTTGGTCACCTGTATCGGGCTGGCCTTGCTGATCGCGGTCTATGCGTTGGGCCTGCATCATCCCGCGGTCTTCTTCGGGTTCTTCACCTCGGTGGGCCTCGGCAACGGCATGGTGCTGCCCAATGCGACGGCGGGGATGCTGTCGGTCAGGCCGCATCTGGCGGGTACCGCCTCGGGCCTCGGCGGATCGATCATGATCAGTGGTGGCGCGGCCCTGTCAGCACTGGCCGGTGCGGTCCTTACACCCGGGTCGGGCCCCTACCCGCTTTTGTACCTCATGCTGGCCACCTCGGCCGCATCGGTGCTGGCCATCCTCTACGTGATCCGGCGCGAGCGTCAGGTAGGCGTTGCCTGAGGCTCTTTGCAAAGTGTAGTTTGCGCCTGCAAATCGCTTGGGGGTCCAGATGGCCACGCAAAAACTCTATGCCGGTGTCAAACTGCGCGAGGTCCGCACCAGGCTGGGCCTGACGCAAAAGGCCTTCGCCGAAAAGCTGGGGGTCTCGCTGCCCTATCTGAACCAGATGGAGAACAATAACCGCCCCGTCTCAACCGGTGTGGTTCTGGGTCTGGCACAGGAATTCGGTTTTGACGTGACCGAGCTGTCCACCGGCGATGCCGAGCGTCTGGTCAGCGATCTGCGCGAAGCCTTGTCCGACCCCGCCCTCTCGGCCGCTCCGCCCCTGGCCGACCTGCGGCTGGCGGCCTCGAACGCCCCCGTTCTGGCCCGCGCCGTTCTGGAACTGCACCGGGCCTACCGCCAAACCCGCGAAAGGCTGGCCCTTCTGGACGAGGCGCTGGGGAGTGATATGGCAACATTACAGCCCTCTCCCTGGGAAGAAGTGCGAGATTTCTTTCACTATTGCGACAATTACATCGATGCGGTCGATCGCGCGGCCGAGCGGTTTGCCTGCCCCGACGGCCAGCGCGCCGATCCCTTTGAGCGCGCAATTGCCGCCTTGGGTGATGCCGGGATCGATGTGGTGTTCGACGAAGAAACGCCGCTGCGCGATCTTGATCGTGAAGGCGGGAAACTCAGGCTGTCGGCCCGCGCCGCACGGGCCACGCAAACCTTTCAGCTGCTGCATCAGGTCGCTCTGCTGACACAGAATGATCTGCTGGAGGCCACGCTCGATCTGGCCCGGTTTCAGTCCGACACCGCGCGCGACATCGCAAAGACCGGTCTGGCGAATTACTTCGCGGGCAGCGCGCTCTTGCCCTACACGGCCTTCCTGAATGCCGCGCGGGATGAGCGCCACGATCTGGAACGTCTGGCCGACCGCTTTGGCGCCTCGATCGAACAGATCGCGCACCGGCTGTCGACCTTGCAACGCCCTGGCGCCAAGGGCGTGCCGTTTTTCTTCGTGCGGGTCGATCAGGCGGGCACAATCACCAAGCGGCATTCGGCCACGCGGCTGCAATTCGCCCGCTTCGGCGGCGCCTGCCCGCTGTGGAACGTGCACCGCGCCTTCGAGACGCCAGGGCGCTTTCTGCGCCAACTGGCCGAAACGCCCGACGGGGTGCGATACCTCTGCCTCGCGCGCGAAATCTCAAAACCCGGCGGCGCCTGGGGCGCGCCGGTGCGCCGCTTCGCCATCGGGCTGGGCTGCGAGATTACCCACGCCAAGGGCCTGGTCTATGCAGACGATCTGGACCTTGGGCGGGGGTTTGAGCCTATCGGTATCTCGTGCCGCATCTGCGAGCGGACCGAGTGTCACCAACGCTCGGTCCCGCCGCTGGAACGCAGCCTGACGATTGATCCTGACCGACGCGGCCTGTTGCCATATCGGATTGAGCGCTGAAGGCGGGAGCCTCTGGGCGATACGGTGTTATCTCTTTGACCGGACCGGCGCACAGGCTTAGGTCTTGCGCAACAGGAGGACATCGCCATGGCCGCATTGCTGGACAACATCGACCCCGACGGGCTTGAGGAGTTTTCGGTCGTTTTCACCGACCGGTCGCTGAACCACATGAGCCAGGCCTTCCAAGGGGTGATGCGCGATATCTCGGCCATGCTGAAAGAGGTTTACGGCGCGCAAGCCGTGGCCGTGGTGCCCGGCGGGGGCACCTACGCGATGGAGGCCGTCGCGCGGCAATTGGGCCATGGCGCGCGCGTGCTGGTGGTGCGTAACGGTTGGTTCTCGTACCGCTGGAGCCAGATTTTCGAGGCGGGCGCATTTGCCTCTGAGACGCAGGTTCTCAAGGCCGAGTCGCAAGGCAGCGGCCCCAAAGCGCCCTTCGCACCACCGCCCCTAGATAAGATCGTGGCAGAGATCCATCGCATGAAGCCCGATATCGTCTTCGCGCCCCATGTCGAGACGTCCGCCGGAATGATCCTGCCCGATGAATACCTGGTCGGCATCGCCGAGGCGGTCCATGCGGTGGGCGGCCTCTTCGTGCTGGATTGCGTCGCCTCGGGCTGCATCTGGGTGGACATGGCCGCGACCGGCGTCGATGTGCTGATCTCAGCCCCGCAAAAGGGCTGGTCCTCAACCCCATCGGCGGGGCTGGTGATGCTGTCGGATCGCGCGGTTGAGCGTGTGCGCGCGACCCAATCGGACAGTTTCGCTGTCGATCTGAAAAAATGGCTGTCGATTATGGAGACATATGAAGGCGGTGGTCACGCCTATCACGCGACCATGCCCACCGACGGCTTGCGGGCCTTCCGCGACGCGATGCGCGAGACGCGCGATTACGGCTTCGAAAGACTGAAAGAGGCGCAGTGGCGGCTGGGGAACTCCACACGCGAGATGCTGGCGGGCAAACAGATCGCCTCGGTCGCCGCCGAAGGGTTTGCGGCCCCGGGCGTGGTGGTCAGTTACACCGACGACCCGGATGTGCAGAACGGCAAGAAATTTGCAGCCGAAGGCATGCAAATCGCGGCCGGCGTACCCTTGCAGGTGGGCGAGCCTGAGGGGTTTCGCACCTTCCGTATCGGGCTGTTCGGGCTGGACAAGCTTTATGATGTGGATGGCACCTTGGGGCGACTGAAGACGGTCGTCGACCGGGTTCTGTAGGGGCCAGGGCGCCCGTCAAACCCGCCAGAACCGCACCGTGAAAATCGCGAAGACAACCAGCAGTTCAAGCCGCCCGATCAGCATGCCGAAAGACAGGAGCCACTTGGCCGTGTCGTTCAAGGCGCCGAAATTGCCCGAGGGGCCGATGATGTCGCCCAGGCCCGGCCCGACATTGGCGATGGCCGTCGCCGCCCCGGACAGTGAGGTGATGAAGTCGAGCCCCGTCATCCCCAGCGCCACCGACATGGCTCCGATCGAGACCACGAAGATCACGAAGAACGACATTACCGATGACAAAACCTCTTGGCCCACAGGGCGGCCATCAAAGCGCGCGGTGAAGATGCCGTGTGGCGAATGAAGTCGCCGAATTTGCGCTACGATGGCAGAAAAGAGGATCTGGTAGCGGAAGATCTTGACCGAACAACAGGTCGACCCCGCGCACCCACCGATCAGCCCAAGAAAGAAGAAGACCACCACCGGGAACGCGCCCCAAAGCTGATAATCAGTGCTGGCATAGCCGGTGCCGGTGATGATCGAGGTGACGTTGAAAATACCCTCTCGGAAGCCGTGTTCGATATTGTCGTTATTCACGACAAACCGAAAAGCCGTCATCATCAGCGTGACGGTCAGGATAATGATCAAAAACGTGCGTATCTGGCTGTCGCGGAAGATCGGTTTTGCCGTCCCGGCCACAAGCTGGACATAGCGAACGAACGGCAGGCTGGCCAGCACCATGAACAGCGCCGCCACATATTCCGGCGCCCCCTGGAAGGCCCCGAACGAGGCGTCGCGCGTCGAAAACCCCCCCGTCGAAACCGAGGTCAGCGCATGGTTGATCGCATCGAAGGCAGGCATGCCGACGACCAGATAGGCCAAGGCGCAGGCCACTGTGAGGGCCACGTAGATCACCGAGATCTGGCTGGCGATCTCGGCTGCGCGGGGCAGGATTTTTCCCATCGTGTCAAAGGCTTCCGAGCGGAAGATCTGCATCCCCCCGATCCTGAGTTCGGGCAGAAACACCATGGCAACAACGATGATCCCGATGCCACCGAACCATTGCATCATCGACCGCCAGAGCAGCAGCCCCTGGGGCAGGGTATCGAGCCCGCTCAGCACCGTGGCACCGGTGGTCGTCAGGCCCGACATCGCCTCGAACACCGCGTCGACAATGCGCGCCTCGGTCGCGCCAAAGACAAACGGAATGGCGCCGAAAATGGGCAAAGCCACCCAGACGCCGGTGGTGAGCAGAAAGGTCTGCTGCAGGGTCAAACGGTCGCGCACCCCGTTTGAGCAGGCCACCGCGATCAGTGCGCCGGTCAGGCTGGTGATGACCGCGCTTTCCAGAAAAACCGGCGCATGGCCGTTGCCGTAGACCATGTCGACGACCATGGGCAGCAGCATCGTCACGCCCAAAGCGGCGACGAGCAGACCGATCACATATCCGACAGGGCGCATATCAGGCATGAGGTGCAGGCTTGGCCGGGCGCTTGGCGGGTGTCAAGCGCGAGTGACCGGGGCTCAGATGCCGCCCAGATCGCGCAGTTGCGACAAAACCTCGGGCGTCAGGCGGAAATGGCCAGTGATGGGATATTCAAACAGCCTGTCTTCAACCCGTGTGCCGGCGCCGATATTGTGAACAATCAAGGGCCGCTGGCCATCCGCGCTGGCGCGATGCGTGACGATCAGGATATGCGGCAGATTGCCGGGCAGCATGGTGGCCACGATATCGCCGGGCTGAAAATCCGCGGGATCGGTGCTGATCGGCCGGGCGGCGCCCAGACGCTCAAGCAGCCGGGCGAGGTTCGGCACCCGGCGGTGATCGATGTTCCGGTCGGGGCGCGAAAGGCCCCAATTCGCGGGATAAGCCGGGAAATTCCGGCTCATGTCGCGATTGACGGCCAGTTGCAGATCAATCGACAGGCCCTCGCGCAATGCCCGGATGATCACGTCGGTGCAGACGCCGCGTGAGGGCGCGATGTCGCCGCCGGGAAAGTCCAGCGCCACGTAGGAGCCGTCGTAAATGCGGGTCACACCCACCTGCCCCTCGGCCGCCGCGATCAACGCGGCTGCGTCAGGCGTCGGCTCGGTGAATGTCGCGCCTTGCGCAATGCCGGGCGTGACGATCAGGCCCGACACGATTTGCCATGCCAGTCGCGCCTCACGGGACGCGGCCAGAGCGGCGGTGGCGACAAGGCCCAAAACCAGGGCGAAGGCTACGAAAACACGGCGCATCGCCAATTGGTGCCCCATCGCCCCCAAGGCCGTCAAGATCAGCCCACGTGGAACAACGTGCTGAACAGCTTGGGGTCCAGACTGTCGGAGGCAAAGGTCGGCCCCTCGACCAGAACGCTGACCGCATCATGGCTGTGCAGGCTTTCCTGATGGCTTGCAATCACCCGGAAATCACCGATCCGGGCATCGGCCATCAGACGTTCGGCATAAAGGCGCGCGGCGTCTTCCACGAAGATCGGATTGGCGGCGTTTAGTTCAGCAAACGCCTGCTCATCCTCGCGCTTGACCATGACTTGCGTTTCGGTCGGCACGGCAGCGCGGCAAAGCTCGACCATATCCTCGAACCACAGGCAATCGCCGCAGAGCACCTCAACCGACACCCGCGCAACCGAACGTTGTGAATGCGGCGTCGCCAGCTGACCGCGGAATTGCCGGGCATGTTCGGAAAGTTCAAGCGAGCAGGGGCAGGTGGATGAATAGACATAGTCGAGATGGATGATCTTCTTGCGGACGCCGTCCTGTTCGACAAGTTCAAGTGTGATATCGTAGTATTGATACCCTTCTAGGCCCGAGCGCAGCGATTGCACCTTCATCGGGAAGGAAAAGCGCATCTGGATGCGCGCATCGAAGCTCTCCAGATCAGCCTTGTAGGCGTCGAGAGCCGTCTCGATCACTTCAAAGCTGAAGGTGCGCTCGGCCTGCGCATAGAAGCTGCGCATGATCCGGCTCATGTTGATGCCCTTCTTCTCGGCATCCAGGCTGACAGTGCCTGTGACCGAGGTTTCCAGCGTCAGATCGCCGTTGTCGCGCGTGCGAAAGCGGATCGGCAGGCGGAAGCTCGAGATGCCCACGTGCTGAATCTGGCGCTTGGCGCCCTTGATCAGGCTTTCAGGGCCGTTTTGCAGGTCCGGCAGCGACGATTTATAGGCCTCATCCACCTTGAAATCTTCAGGATAGGCGCGCGCCAGAGCCGGATAATTCGACCGCTCTGCCCCGGGCAGAAGCTGGCCGATCATGGGGTCGAGGGTCGTCACCTCATCTTCAGACGCACCGGCTGCCCAGTTTCGAAGCACTTTCAGCGCCAGGGCCGCCTCTTCACGGGTTGGCTCACGCTCGATCTCGGCGGAATGGATGTTCATACAAGGCCTCCCTCTGGGTCATGCCGGAGACCATAGATGGGTCGCTGGCACCGAAAATCCAGTCTTGATGAACTTTATACGCGCCAGTCGCCCGATCAGATCATGCCCAACGCCTTGCTGATATCGGCCAGCAGATCGTCCGCATCCTCAAGCCCGACGGACAACCGCACCAAGCCTGGCGTGATGCCCAATGTTCGTTTCTGATCATCCGGCAGCCGTTGGTGAGTGGTCGTTGCCGGATGGGTCGCGATGCTTTTCGCGTCGCCCAAATTGTTCGATATCTTCACGATCTCAAGCGCGTTCAGAAACCGGAATGCCGCCGCCTGCCCGCCATCGATCTCCAGCGAGAGAACCGTGCCGCCCGCCTCCATCTGCGCCTTGGCCAGCGCATACTGGGGGTGCGAGGCCAGGCCCGGATAGATCACTCGCGTGAGGCGATCATGGCCCTCCAAGGCCTCGGCCAGCTTGGTCGCGGTCTCGGCCTGCGCCCGCACCCGCAGATCCAGCGTCTCCAGCCCTTTCAGCATCATCCAGGCGGTGAACGGGCTCATCGAGCCGCCGGTATGCTTCATATAGGGCTCGACCGTCTTGCGGATGAAGTCGTGCGTACCGCAGATCACCCCGCCCAGCGCGCGGCCCTGGCCATCGATGTGCTTGGTGGCCGAATAGATCACCACATCGGCCCCTTGTTCAACGGCCCGCGAGAAGACCGGCGTCGCGAAGACGTTGTCGACCAGCACGAGTGCGCCGGCCGCATGGGCGATCTTGGCGACGGCCGCGATGTCGATCACCTCAAGCGTCGGGTTTGACAGGCTTTCCAGGAACACCGCCTTGGTGCCAGGCCGGACGGCCTCCTCCCACTGGGCCAGATCGGTGCCATTAACGAAGGTCACCTCGACGCCGTAACGGGTCAGCACCTCCTCCAGCACATAGAGGCACGAGCCGAACAAGGCCCGCGAAGAGACCACATGGTCCCCCGCCCTCAACATCGCAGTCAGCGCGCCCGAGACCGCGGCCATGCCGCTGGCGGTGGCAAAGGCGGCCTCGGTCCCTTCGATCGCGGCGATCCGGTCTTCGAACATGGCAATCGTCGGATTGCCGTAGCGGGCATAGATGAACTCATCCGGGCCCGCCTCGATGAACCGCGCTTCGGCGGCCTCGGCGCTGTCATAGACAAAGCCCTGGGTCAGAAAGATCGCCTCGGACAGCTCGCCATACTGGCTGCGGCGGCTGCCTGCATGCACGGCCTTGGTGCGCGCTTTCCATGTGTCGGCCATCGATCCCTCCCGGGCAAAAGAAAACCCCCGGACCATCAGAGGCACGGGGGTGCGACACCCTCATCCTCTTTAGCGGTGTGTTTAACGTGGCCCGCAATCCGGAGAACAAATCGCCACGATGTCGGCAATAGCCAAGCGGGCGCTCTGCGTCAAGCATCGACCGCGATCCGGTCACGCCTGCTTGAGGCACCAAGGCCCGCACTTGCCCTTTGTACCGAAAGGGCCATTCTGGACCCTGCATCACAGAGGGGAACATCATGGCCGCCGAGATTGACCTGTACTATTGGCCCACGCCGAACGGCTGGAAGATCAGCATCGCGCTGGAAGAAATGGCGCTGCCCTACAAGCTGCATCTGATCAATATCGGCGCGGGCGACCAGTTCGCCCCCGATTTCCTCAAGATCGCGCCAAACAACCGGATGCCCGCCATTGTCGACCCTGAAGGGCCCGACGGCGCACCCATCAGCCTCTTCGAATCAGGCGCGATCCTGCAATATCTCGCCCGCAAGACCGGCCAGTTCGGCGGCCCGACCGAGCGCGACCGGATCGCGGTAGATCAGTGGCTGATGTGGCAGATGGGCGGCGTGGGGCCGATGGCAGGCCAAGCGCACCATTTCCTGAAATACGCCCCCGCGATGGACCCGCCGAACGACCTGCCCTACGCCAAGGACCGCTACCGCAACGAGGTCGCGCGGCTCTACGGCGTGCTTGACCGTCAGCTGGCCGACAATGCCTTTGTCGCGGGCGACTTCTACTCGATCGCCGATATGGCGATCTGGCCCTGGGCTATCCTCTGGGAAGGCCAGCAGCAGAGCCTTGACGACAAGCCCAACCTGGCCCGCTGGCTGGATGAGGTGGGCGCCCGCCCCGCCGTTCAGAAAGGCAAGGCCCTCGCCGCCGAGAAGCGCGCGAACCTTGAGGATGACCGCAAGGCGCAGGACGTCTTGTTCAAGCGGAAGGGCTGAAAGAAAACGGGCGTGCGCCTAGATCGTTTCCGGGTTTAGCGGAATCGCCAAAATCCTGCCGCGCTGCGCGCTCTCGGGCTTTTGGAGATAAGCTGTTTCCGACTGTCCCGGAAACGCTCTAGGCCTCGCCCGAGTCGCTCTCTTCCTCGATCATGTAGCCTTGCAGCCCGACAATCTGGGTCCAGAGGAAGATGAAGAGGATGATCGGGAAGCCGAAGGTTTCGATCTTGACCCAGGTGTCGGTCGACATGGTGCGCCAGACGATCTCATTTCCGATGGCGAGCACCGCAAAGGCTAGGGCCAGACGACGTGTCAGGATCATCCAGCCCTCGTGGCGCATGGGCATCATCTCGCCCATCACATATTCCAGCCACGACCGCTTCAGCAGAAGGCCAATCGTCAGGATCGTCGCGAAGAGGCCATAGACGATCGTTGTCTTCATCTTGAAGAAACGCTCATCGTTGAACCAGACGGTCATGCCGCCGAAGATGATCACCAGAACGGCTGTCAGCACCTGCATGCGCGAGATCTGGCCCGACAGCTTCCACAAAAGGTAGATCGAGAGCAGCAGAATCGGCACGAAGGCGGCTGTGACGACGATGAAGCCGGAATATTGCGTGCCGCCGATCGTATAGACCTCATCCTTCAGCCAGTTATAGGCGGCAAAGAACAAAAGGGCCGGGCCGAATTCCAGCAAGGTCTTCATCGCCGGGTTGATACGTTTCTCGGTCATCTGTGCCCTCCTAGCCGCCCACCTCTACTATCACGGCACCGGCTGCAATCAATGCCATCAGTGCCAATCGGCGCGGCCCGACCTTTTCGCCCAGAACCAGCCAGCCGATCAAGGCCGCGAAAACCGTCGAGGTCTCGCGCATGACGGCCGCCTCGCCCACATTATCCAGCCGGGTGGCCAACATTATGGACCCAAAGCTGAAATAGGCGACAAACGCGCCGATGATGCCCCGGCGCAACAGTGGCAGCGCCTCGGTGGCCGGCAATTGCCGCCAGCGCGGCGCGGTAAAAAGCGGCATGAAGATGCCGTCGAGAAAGAAAAACCAGGCGAGAAAGGTGAACGGATCGGCCGTGGCCCGGATCCCGTAGGCGTCGTAGGTGGTGTAAAGCGCGACGAACGCACCCGTAGCGACAGCCAGCCACAGCGCGGGCACCAGCGTGTCCCGATCGACCGTCGTGAAAAGCAGATTGTAGGCCGAGAGGCCGAAAATGCCGGTCAGGAGCACCAGGAGGCCCATCCACTGCACCGGGGTGAAGACCTCGCCGAAGATGATCCAGGCGCCGATCACCGCAAAGAGCGGCCCGGTGCCGCGAACGACGGGATAGACGACGGTGAAGGCACCGCGTTGATAGGCCGCGGCCTGGAGCAGTTTGTATCCGATATGGATCACCACGGCGCCCGTAAAGATCGGCCACATATACGGCTCGGGCCATGGCACCACGAAGAACGCAAACGGCGCCGCGATCACGCAATACGAGGCGTCGATGGTCGCGCGCGACAGCCAGGGGTCATGGCGGCCCTTTTGCAGCGCTCCGAACAGAGCGTGGAGAAATGCCGCCAGAAGGGCCAGCGCCAGCGCCAGATCGGCGCCCGCCTCGGTACTCTCCAGCGAGATCAGCCAATCGCTCATGTCGGGGCAAACGCCTGCCGGAGGATCATTCGTAGGTGAATGAAACCTCTACACCGCTGAAGGCATCGGCAACCTCGGCGGGCGTTTCGGGCTGCTCTACCGTGATGATGTTCAACACACGCAGAAAACCCAGGCCCTGCGGCGCCTGAACGTCCAGCACCATCTTACCCTGCCCCGAAGGCACGGTTTCGAACATGTCGACCAGGCTCGACCGCGAGGCATCGTCGATGAAAGAGGTCGGCAGATCCGACACCCAGGCCACGGCTTCGGCCTGTTTGCGCGCCTGCCGGTCGGGCGAGCTTCCAGTGCCGCCTGTCAGGGCTTCATGGATCAGCCCCTCGAAAACGCCCTTGCTGGCGAGTTCAAGTTTCAGGCCCGCCAGGGAGGCACCGGCCGCGCTGAACATCAGCGTTTCCGGCGAGGTCAGATCGACACCGTCGACCTTGCCACTCAGCCGCAATGTCTCGCCCCCGCCGAGGTCGACGACAAGGTCGGTAATCGACAGTTCCTTATCTGCGACGGCCCAATTGGCATCGACACTCAGGTCAAGCCCCGCCCGCAGGGGGGCCGCCGCCAGAGAGGCCTCAAACCCGGCTTCGTTGGTCGGGCCGCTCAGCCGGGTATTCTGCGCTTGCACTTGGTAGCGCACGACCTGACCGCTCGACGCGCCGTCGCTGCGCCATTTCAGCTCGCCGATTTCGGCCCGCGCGCCGGAATTGCCAAGCGGGCGCGAGACGCCGTTCGTGACACACCAGCCGTCTTCGAACCGGACGATCTGCGGCATCGCGGGCGCGCCGCTTTCGGTCGAGGCTGCGCCATTCAGCGTCGTCCAGGCGTCGCGGCACGCGGCCTGATCCTGCGCCAGCGCGGCGCCCGGCAAGGTCAATGACACGGCAAATACAAACATCGGAACGTTTGATTTCATAGGTCTCACTCCTCAATTCCCACCAGAGCGCGGGCGAAATCCTCAGGGTCGAAGGCCTGCAGATCATCGATCTGTTCGCCCACGCCGATCGCATGGATCGGCAGGCCGAACTTGTCGGCCAGAGCAACAAGGACACCGCCTTTGGCCGTGCCGTCAAGCTTGGTCATCACCAGGCCGGACACATCGGCCAGCTTGCGGAAGACGTCGACCTGGTTCAGGGCATTCTGCCCCGTGGTCGCGTCGAGCACCAGCAAAGTGTTGTGCGGCGCCTCGGGGTCTTTCTTGCGGATGACGCGCACGATCTTGGATAACTCCTCCATCAGATCGGCGCGGTTTTGCAGGCGCCCCGCCGTGTCGATCATCAGAAGATCGGCGCCGTCCGCCTGCGCCTTGGTCATCGCCTCGAAGGCGAGGCTCGCAGGGTCCGAGCCTTCGGGCGCGGTCAGAACCGGCACGTCCGCGCGATCCCCCCAGACTTGCAATTGCTCAACCGCCGCGGCGCGAAACGTGTCGCCCGCCGCGATCACCACCTTCTTGCCCGCCGCGCGGAACTGGCTGGCCAGCTTGCCGATCGTCGTGGTCTTGCCCGATCCGTTGACGCCCACCACCAGCACCACCTGCGGCTTTGTGGGGTAAAGCGGCAAGGGGCGCGCCACAGGCTCCATGATGCGCGCGATCTCATCAGCCAGAAGGCGCTTCAACTCATCGGTCGACACGCGCCGCCCCATCCGGCCCTCTGCCAGGTTCGCGGCCACGCGCAAGGCGGTGTCCACGCCCATATCGGCCTGGATCAACACCTCTTCCAGGCTTTCCAGCATGGCGTCGTCCAGCACGCGACGCACGACGGGTTCATCAGTTTCGCGGCCCAACATGCGGCCCAGAAATCCGGGTTTGCGCGCTTCGGGTTGCGGCAATTCGGGTGGTGTGGGATCAGGCAGTTCGGGTTGGGCCGGCTTGGGCATCTCGACGGGAGCCGCCGGGGGAATGCCAAGGGGTTCGGCCTCAGGTGTTGGCTCAGGCTCGCCCAACGGAATGTTGATCGGTTCGGGTTCCGGCTTGGGGGCTGGGGACGGCGCGGGCTGCGGCGCGGGATCGGTATCCGCCTCGCCGCCCTCGGCCACGACCGCATCCAGACCCTCCTCCAGCTTGGAGGAAGATTTGAAAAGCCGCTCTTTAAGCTTGCTGAAAAACGCCATGCCGCCTCCCGCGATACCCCTTTCCACCTAATCCCTGTCGCGCCGATTGGAAAGCCTTGCCGCCACGCCGCCAATTGCGCGGCGCCAGACGTCAGCTTATGTACATGACGTTATGATTACAGACCCAATGCCATGCCCTGCGGAAATCTCCGCCCGCGCCGAAGCGGCGCTGGCCGAACGGGCCAAGCGCATCCAGCGCATTGAAGTCGCTGGACAATTCTACTGGGTCAAGAGCGAAGAGCGTCTGACGATGCGGATGCGCCTTCAGAAGGGGGATGCGCACAACGCGTTCGAAGCCGAACGTCAGGCGATGCACACGCTCTCGCAAGCGGGCGCGCCTGTGCCCCCCGTGGTCGCCGAGGGCCCCGACTACTTTGTGATGCCAGATCGCGGACAATCGCTGCGAAGGCTTCTGCGCGACACATCGCTTGAGCCCTCAGCGCGCCTGCCAGCCTTTCGCGCCGCCGCCAAAGGGCTGGCCCGGTTTCATGAAAACGGGCTCAGCCACGGGCGCCCGTCGATCAAGGATATCTGCTGGGACGGGCAGCGCGTAACGTTTCTCGACCTTGAGCGCTATGCCCCCAAACGCAACACCCGCAATGGTCACGCGCAGGATCTGGTGATCTTGCTGTTTTCGGCCTTTGCAGATGCCGGACGCCCCTGCGCCGAGACCGACGCCCTGGCCGAAAGCTACCGCGCGGTCGACCGTGCTGACATCTGGGCCGACGCGCAGCGCCTCTGCCGTCGTCTGGCGTGGATTTCGCCGCTGACCTGGCCCGTCCGACAGATCCGGCGGTCACCCGAATTCCTTGCAATTCCAATGACATTGCGAGCCTTCGGTGCCTGATGATGTGCGTTTGCGCAACGCCATGCCGCTCTTTGCGTCAGGGCATTCGGGAATCATTTCACTCATGCTAGCGTAGAGGGATGAGCACGATGACAAAACGCCCTGTCCCGCCCTTCGCCGCCGCCACGCTGATTCCAGCGGCCCTTCTGGTTGTTGGGTCATTTCTGGGCGGCTTCATTGTCCTGATCGCCCTTTTATGCCTGACCGTGGTGCCCATGGCTATGGACCGCATGTTCACAACCGCAGGTGCACCCGCCACGCCGGGCGTCGTGTTTCCAGACGCGAACAAGCTGTCTGACGGGCTGGCGATCGCGCATATCCTGCTGCTGCCGCTGGCGATCGCCGCGGTGGCGGGCTATACCGGCCTGGGCTTTTGGGGAGGGATGTGCGCCCTTCTGGCCTTCGGCATCTATCTGGGCCAGGTCAGCCTGTCGAATGCCGCAAACCTGATCCACAGTCCCGACAAACGGCAACAGATGTTCGGAAAGTGGATCATGATCTCGCTTTTCGCGGGGCATTACGTCACGGCCCACCGCCATGTGCACGACCAATTCGTCGGCACGCCGGATGACCCCAGTACACCGATCATGGGCGAGAATTTCTACAGCTTCCTGACCCGTGCCTGGCCCGGCGCCTTTGAGACCGGTTGGGAGATCGAACGCTCAATCGCCGAGATGAAGGGCGACACGCTGCCCGACTGGCGCCACCCTTATGTGACTTATGCCGCCGGAGCCTTCGGCATTCTGGTCTTCGTGGCGATCGTTTTCGGGTTCGGAGGCATCCTGTCCTACCTGATGCTGCTCGTTGCGGTGCATCTGCAAATCGTGCTTCGCGACTATGTGTACCATTACGGCCTGCGCCGCCGCATTCTGGACGACGACACGTTCGAACCCATCGCGCCCTGGCTGGCCTGGAACAGTGCGCACTGGGTCTCAAGCGGCTTGACGCTGAACATGACACGGCATTCGGCCCACCACATGGATCCCTCGCGCAACTTCGCCGAACGCGCGCTGCCCGACCATATGGAGGGACCGCGCATGCCGCATTCTCCGGTCACGATGGGCTTTTTGGCACTGGTCCCGCCGATCTGGGCCGACATGATGGATAAGCGCGCCGTCGCATGGCAGGAGCGCATTGATGAGGGCAAGATACCTCTCAAGCGCCTGCCCCTGCCGCTCAGCGCCGAAACCGGCAAGCCAAACCGGAAAGAGCGTGCCGAGGCACCTGCCCAGCCCGAGTCAGAGATCGAAGCCGTCGCCGCCCGGGTGAGCGCCAAGATGGCCACCGACACGCCCGAAGCTGAGGCCAAGCCAGAAGAAGCGCCCACCCCACCACCCGATCCGCAACCTGCCCCGTCAGACGACGCGGACGACCCGCTTCGAGCCTTGCGGGAGGATTTGACGGCCGACGACACAGCGGCGATAGCAAAAGCGGATACCCCGGCGGAAGAAGACCTTGCCGACGCTTCCGGAACCGCAACATCCAAACTCTGGTCGGACGATGCGGATGACACCGGTTTTGCACCATCCCAAGAGGCACAAAGATCACCTATGCCGGCCGAAGAGGGCACCGATGAGGCGCCCGCCGAAGAGACCAGCGCGCCCGGCTCTCCGGTGGAGGCGGCGATTGCAGATGTCGTCGCGGGATCGCGCAAGGACGGTCGCCGCCAGCGGGCCAAATTCCCGGATCTCGAGCCGGATGGCGGAGAGCAGCCCGTCAGGAAGAAGGGCAGTCTGCGCGGAGCCGTCCGCGGGGCCGCTTTTGCCGCAAAGGGTCTGGCGACAGTCCTCTATGGCGCCCCGCCCCGCCCCCCTCGGCAATAGGCCGGGCCCGTTGGGGCGCGGCTGAGGCAATCTTATGTGACGCGTCATGATCATGGGCGTCCCGATAAAGGATCAATTCCTATGCGGCTTATCCTGGCGACCTTGCTTTTTCTGGGCATGCTGACCACTGCGCAGGCCGAAGACACCCCGATGAGCGCGGCAGAGTTCGAGGCTTATGTGACCGGTAAGACGCTGTTTTACTCGGTTCAGGGTACCCCCTATGGCGCCGAGCAATATCTGCCCGGGCGACGTGTGATCTGGACCTTTCTGGAAGACGAATGTCAGGAAGGCACCTGGTACGAAGAAAATGGCCTGATCTGCTTTGTCTACGAGACTGATTTTGGCCCGCAATGCTGGAGTTTCTGGGAGCGGGGCGGCGGATTGGCCGCGCGTTTCGAAAATGAGCCCTCGGGCACCGAGCTTTACGAAGTGCGTCAAAGCGACGAGCCCCTGGCGTGCAGGGGCCCGAAAGTCGGCGTTTGATCTCCGGGCCGAGCCCCCGGCCAGCGCCCGGACTAACGGATAGACAGCGTCAAAAAAGGCTGCCCTGCCCCTCCGGCGGGTCGCTGGGCTTTCTTGCGGGCTTGGGACGAGGGGCCACTGCGCCCGTCCCGACCTTTAGGCGCCCATCGCGGAACTGGATTTCCAAAGCGTCGGCCTTTGCTGCCTCGGCCTTGGTTGTCACAACATTGTCGGCGGCACGGACCACCGCATAGCCACGCTCCAACGTCGCCTCATAGCCCAAGGTCTGGCGCAGCCGGTCAAGCGCATCCAGCCGCCGGCGCCAGGCGGGGGCCTGCGCGGAGGCCGCCCGTGTGAAGCGGGCCCAGAGCTGGTCGACCTGACCGCGCTGGCGTGCGATCCCGGCGGCGACTGGCGTTGGCGTCAGGCGCGCGGCCAGCTTATCGAACCCACGGCGTTGGTCTCGGGCCAACCGGTCGAGAGCAGGGCCAAGACGATCAGACCATTCGCCAACCCGGCGGTGTCGATTAACCAAATAGTTACGCAGAACGTCGGGGCGAAAAGGCGTCTCAGCCAAATGAACCCGCGCCTTGGCCGTCCGCGCCCGCAAGGCAGCAGGCAGCTTTTCACCCCAAAAGTCCAGCCTCTGGCGCGGGGTTGAGATCAGAGCGTCGGCGCGCGGCAAGGCGCGGCTGACATCGCGCAGCCGTTGACGGCGCTGCCCGGTGGCCTGCGCAGCCGCGCGGGCCAGACGCGCCTCCTGTTCGGCCACCCAGGCCAGAAGGTCGGCCCGCACCGGCACGGCCATCTCGGCCGCCGCCGTGGGCGTCGGCGCGCGGCGGTCGGCGGCGTGATCGATCAGCGTCGTGTCCGTCTCGTGCCCCACGGCCGAGATCAGCGGGATATCTGAGGCCGCCGCCGCACGCACCACGGCCTCTTCATTGAACCCCCAGAGGTCCTCGATGCTGCCCCCGCCCCGCGCGACGATCAACAGATCGGGCCGTGGGATCGCCCCTCCGGGTTCAAGCGCGTTGAACCCGTTGATCGCGGCGGCCACCTCGGGCGCGCATTTCTCGCCCTGAACCGCCACGGGCCAGATCAGCACCTTGCGCGGGAACCTGTCGCGCAGGCGGTGCAGGATGTCACGGATCACCGCGCCAGAGGGCGAGGTAACGACGCCGACGACCTCTGGCAGAAACGGCAGCGGCTTCTTGCGCTCGGCCGCAAAAAGCCCCTCGGCGGCCAGCGCCGCCTTGCGCTTTTCCAGCATCGCCATCAACGCACCAGCCCCGGCAACCGCCAGTTCCTCCACCACCAGCTGATACTTCGAATTGCCGGGGAAAGTGGTCATCCGGCCGGTTGCCACCACCTCCATCCCTTCTTCGGGCATGACCGACAGACGCGCGGCCTGGCCTTTCCAGGCGACGGCATCCAGCACCGCCCGGTCATCCTTCATGGCGAAATACACATGGCCCGATGCGGGGCGCGAGACGCGCCCGATCTCGCCCCGCACACGGACCTGGCCAAATTCACCCTCGATCACCTTTTTAACCGCGCCCGCGATTTCGGCGACGGTGTAATCATGGGCGTTTCCGCCGGTGGTGTCATCTTCCAAAAGATCCAAACGCCGCGCCTCACTTGTGTCCTGTCAGGGGGAACCTTAGAACGCTCGCGACACGAGGCCAAGCGAGCGCTTAAATGAACATTCTTATTCTGGGCAGCGGCGGGCGCGAGCACAGCCTGGCCTGGGCGATCAAGCAAAATCCGAAATGCGACCGGCTGATCGTGGCGCCTGGCAATGCCGGCATCGCGGATGTGGCCGAATGCGCGCAGATTGACATTCTGGACGGCGCGGCCGTGGTGACCTTTGCCGAGGAGAACGCGGTTGACTTCGTGGTCATCGGGCCCGAGGCCCCGCTGGCGGCCGGCGTGGCCGATGCCTGCCGGGCGGCTGGCCTCCTGACCTTCGGGCCATCGGCGGCGGCAGCGCAGCTTGAGGCCTCAAAAGCCTTCACCAAGGAGGTCTGCGATGCCTGCGGCGCGCCAACGGCCGACTGGGCGCGCTTTGATCAGGCCGAGGCCGCAAAAGCCTATATCCGCGACCAGGGCGCGCCCATCGTCGTGAAGGCCGACGGGCTGGCCGCTGGCAAGGGCGTGATCGTGGCCATGGATCTGGACCAGGCGCTGGCCGCGGTGGACGAGATGTTCGGCGGTACTTTCGGCGCGGCGGGCGCCGAGGTGGTGATCGAGGAATTCATGGGCGGCGAGGAGGCCTCGCTCTTCGTGCTGTGTGACGGTGAGGCTGTGCTGCCCATCGGCACGGCGCAGGACCACAAGCGCGTGGGCGAAGGCGATACCGGCCCCAATACCGGCGGCATGGGCGCCTATTCCCCCGCGCCGGTGCTGACCGACGCGGTGCTGCGGCAGGCCATGGAGGACATCGTCCAGCCAAGCGTCGCCGAGATGATGCGCCGCGGCATGCCCTATCAGGGCGTGCTCTATGCCGGGCTGATGATCGAAAACGGGCGCGCGCGGCTGGTCGAATACAACGTCCGTTTCGGCGACCCGGAATGCCAGGTGTTGATGATGCGCCTCGGCGGGCAGGTTCTGGACCTGCTGCAAGCCTGTGCCGAGGGACAATTGGCCGAGGCCCGGGTGAATTGGGCCGACGATCATGCGATGACGGTCGTGATGGCCGCCAAGGGCTATCCCGGCGATTATGGCAAGGGATCGACCATTCGCGGGCTGGAGGCGATCGAAGAGAGCTCTCTGCAGACGGTCTTTCACGCCGGAACCAGCTTGCAGGATGGTCGGATTGTCGCCTCGGGCGGCCGGGTTCTGAACGCCACGGCCCGGGGTGCGGACCTGGCCGAGGCACAGGCACGCGCCTATGCTTTGGTCGACGCGGTCGACTGGCCCGAGGGCTTCTGCCGCCGAGATATCGGCTGGCGCGCCCTGCCCTGACATCAGGCCGGTCTGCGAACCCTGCCCCGAAGATCAGAACGGAGCCGGAATTAGCGGCAGGCCAGTGCCCGGCCTGCGGCACCGGCCTCATTGGGTCCGATATCTTGCCAGATCAGGCGTGCGCCTTGCAGCCGCGTTGCCAGCAAGCGGGACCAGTCTGGCGAGGCGGTGATCATTTCCGGGCTGCCATTGCACATGCGGATGCCGCCCAGGATGTCGCGATCGCCGATACGGTGGTTCGTGTGGCCTTCCGCGCTGGCGATTTCGGTCAGTCGGGGGCCGACGGGGTCGTAGCGCCAGACGCGCAGGGTTCTGGCCAGATGCGGGCGGTCGACATAGGCGATCTCAACCCGGCCATCGCCATCCAGATCGGCCGCACCCACCGGCGCCAGCCAGCGGTTGCGCCGCCCGATAAAGAGGGTTGCCGCCAGAAGGCCGGTTTCGTCATAGACCGCCAGCCGCGCACCTTGCGTCAGGCTGCTTTCGACGACGATGACCTCGGGCGCCCCGTCGCCATCCAGATCCGCAAGGCGCGGCGCGGTGTCCTCAAAAACGCGGGCCTCGGGCAAAACGATGCGCAAAACCCGGCGGTCGGCCAGACGCAGTTCCAGCGTGCCCCATTCAATCGCATCGCCGAGAACACCATGGGCGTAGCGGGTCGTCGGGTCGGCATACTCGGCCGAGACGATCTGGGCCTGGGCCGGAGACGCCAGGCAAAGCGCCAAGATCGCGGCGGCCAGCCGCATCAGATCTGCTTTTCCGGCATTTGCACCACAAGGCCGTCCAACGCATCGCTGACCTTCAACTGGCAGGTCAGGCGCGAGCGGGTGGGGTCAGGCTCATAGGCGAAATCCAGCATGTCTTCTTCCATGCTTTCCTTCTCGGGCAGTTTGTCGACCCAGGCGGGGTCGACATAGACATGGCAGGTGGAACAGGCGCAGGCGCCGCCGCAATCGGCCTCGATCCCGGGGATGCCATTGTCGCGCGCGCCTTCCATAACCGTCAGGCCATTGGGCACGTCAACTTCATGCTTTGTGCCATTATGCTCGATGTACGTGATTTTCGCCATGTCGTTCCCTTATTGCGGCCAAATCCCCAATGGGTTGCGACATAGGCCAAGATGCGCGGGTTTGCCAGAGGCCTCCGCGCCGAAAAAGCGAAGGGGCGCCCGGTGGCGCCCCTTCGGACTGACGATAAAGGGGGTCAGATCATTCGACCGACAGCGCAACAAAGCGCGGGTCACCGCCACGGCGAACCAGCAGCAAGAGCGATTTGCGCCCGGCTTCGCGTGCCTCTTCGATACGCGCCTCCAGATCGGCAGGGGCCGACACCGATTGCTGCCCGGCTTCGGTGATCACGTCACCGGCACGCAGACCTTTCTCGAAGGCTTCGCTGGTCTCATCGACATTGGTGACAGCCAGGCCGCTGACATTCGCCCCCAGCCCCAGCTGTTCGCGCATGTCCGGCGTCACGGTTGTGACCGTGATGCCCAGCATGTCCGCCTCGGCCGGTTCCTCGCTGGTGGCTGCGGCCGGTACGGCCCCCTCGGCATCCTCACGACGGCCAAGCGTGATGCGCAAAGTCTGGGTCGCACCATCGCGGAAGACGATCACAGGCACTTCCTTGCCAACAGCAGTGCCTGCCACACGGCGCACCAATTCGCGGGTGTCCGCCACCTCTGCGCCATCGAAAGAGACGATCACATCACCCTGCTGGATGCCTGCATCCATCGCAGGGCCCTCGGGCACGTCCGAAACCAGCGCGCCGCGCTCATCCTCAAGGCCGATGGCCTCGGCCAGTTCCGGGGTCACATTCTGAATGCGCACACCCAGCCAGCCACGGCGGGTTTCCCCGAACTCGCGCAATTGCGCCACCACGTCGGTCACCACGGTGGACGACATCGCAAAGCCAATGCCGATCGAGCCGCCATTCGGCGACAGGATCGCCGTGTTCACGCCGATCACCTCACCATCCATGTTGAAGAGCGGCCCGCCCGAATTCCCCCGGTTGATGGCAGCGTCGGTCTGGATGAAGTCGTCATACTGACCCGACAATTCACGCCCACGGGCCGATACGATACCGGCCGAAACCGAAAAGCCCTGGCCAAGCGGGTTGCCCATGGCCATGACCCAATCGCCGACGCGCATCACATCGCTGTCACCGAACCGGACGTAAGGCAGCGGCGCATCGCTTTCCACTTTCAGAACCGCGATGTCGGTGTTGGGGTCGGTGCCGATGATGGTGGCCGGCAGACGATCGCCCGAGAAGAACTCGATCTCGATCTCGTCGGCGCCTTCGATCACGTGGTTATTCGTGACGATGAAGCCATCTTCCGAGATCACGAAACCCGACCCCAGCGCCTGGCTGCGCCGTGCACGCGGGCCGCCGGGGCCCTGTTCGGGGTTGAGGAAATCGCGGAAGAAATCTTCGAACGGCGACCCTTCTGGCACGTTCAGATCGGGCCTGCCTGAGGACGCCACCGTGGTTGAGGTTGTGATGTTCACCACCGACGGGCTGACCTGATCGGCCAGGTCGGCGAAGCTTTCCGGTGCGCCGCGCGCCTCGGCCTGGATGGCCAATGCAAAGGACAGCGCCAGACCGAGGACAAGCGCCCAGAATGCCCGAAGAGGCTCGGAAACACTTGGCCGCGTCAGGACGAGGGCTTTGGGTTGCAAGAGAGGAACTCCTTCATTCTTGGGGGCCGAGTGACAGCCCATCCATCGTTGTTGCGTCGGGCTTGGACCCTGCCCGGCTCATTCTGCTGTATGAAAGATAGGGCAGGTTAGCCGCAACTCAAAGCCCAACCACGATCTCTCACATGCACGTGACGCTTGCGTGTGCAGTCTCTCAGGCACCGAGCCGTCCGGCAAGCCCTACCAGCAAGACACCCGTTGCCAAAGCGCCCAGGCCGATAAGCCGCCGCTGTTCGGGGCTGAGAGAGGCCAGAAACGCCAGCGCCTCTTCGATACGGGAAGGGGCCAGTGCAAGCACCAGCCCCTCAACCACAAGCGCCAGACCCAGCGCCATAAGGATCAGCCCAATCACTCGGCCGCAGGCGTCGCCCGGCCAGTGGGGCTGTCGAAGTAGTCGAAGAACTCGCTATCGGGCGTGATGACCAATGTCGAGTTGTTGCCCTGCAAGGCCCGGCTATAGGCTGTCAGCGACCGATAGAATTCAAAGAATTCCGCGTCCTGCGTGAAAGCCTCGGCAAAGGTATTGTTTCTTTGCGCATCGGCCTCACCCCGGGTGATCTCGGCCTGGCGGTTGGCATCCGACACAAGCTCAACCACCGTCCGGTCGGCCTGGGCGCGCACCCTTTGCGCGGCTTCGTTACCGCGTGCGATTTCGTCCGCGGCCTCGCGCTCACGCTCGGCCCGCATCCGGGCAAAGGTGGCTTCCAGGTTCTGCTCGGGCAAGTTCGTGGTTTTCAGCCGCACGTCGACAATGTCGAGGCCCAGACCATTGGCCAGAACACGGGCTTGGTCGCGAATACGGTTCGTCAAAAGACGACGATCAGGCGACAAGATGGTGTCCGACGTCACGGATTCCGCACCCAGGACCTCTCTGATCTGCGCGTTCAGGATCGATTGCAGGCGATCTTCAGCCACCCGCTGTCCGCCCACGCCAACGGCTTGGCGAAACTGCACGACATCGTTGATCCGGTAGCGGGCGAACGCATCGACGACCAATCGACGGTCGTCCGAGGGCGTCACCTCGATCAGGTTGGTGTCAAGCGACAGGATCCGGTCATCGTAACGCACGACTTCCTGGATCAGGGGGATCTTGAAGGCCAGCCCTGGCTCTTCCCTGACCTGCTTGATCTGACCGAATTGCAGAACCAGCGCCTTCTCACGCTCATCCACGATGAACAGCGATGACAGGATGGCGGCAACGGCAAGAACCAAAACCGGTATGATGAAAACTGACTTCTTCATGGCTCAGTTACCTCCTGTCGAGGTTGTGTTCCGACGCAGTTCGTTCAGCGGCAGGTAGGGCACGACACCCTGGCCCCCGCCGCCGCTCGCGCCCTCGTCCAGGATGACCTTGTCGACATCGCCCAAGACCTGCTCCATCGTTTCGAGGTAGAGACGCTTGCGCGTTACCTCCGGGGCATCCTGGTATTCGCCAAGAACCGCCAGAAAGCGGCTGGCTTCACCCTCGGCCTCGTTGATCACGCGGGCCCGGTAGCCTTCGGCTTGCTCAAGGATCTGGGCCGCTTCACCCCGCGCACCGGCAAGAACCGTATTGGCGTAGGCGTCGGCCTGGCGTTCCAAACGGTCACGCTGCTGCTCGGCCGCCTGCACCTCGCGGAACGCGTCGATCACTTCGCGCGGCGGGTCAGCGCGTTCGAGGTTCAGACGCACGATATTAATGCCGCTCTCGTAATCATTCAGCGCCTCTTGAATGGTTGCCTGCGCGCGATCCGCGGTAACACCGCGATCCCGGTTCAGGATCGGTGCCAGCTCGCTTTCGGCGATGATCTCACGCATCGCCGCCTCGGACACGGCGCGAACGGTCTGCTCGGGATCGGCGATATTGAAAAGGTACTTTTCGGGGTCGTTGATGTTCCACACCACCTGGAAATCGATATCCACGATGTTCGCGTCAGTGGTCAGCATCAGGCCATCTTCCCCACGACTACCTGACGACATCCCGATGTCTTCTGTGTTTTCCCGCGTCACGGGGATGACCACATAGCTCACGATCGGCCATGGCGCGAAGTTCAGGCCGGGATTGCCCACCTGATAGCGTTCGCCCAGCAGCAATTCCACCGACTGCTCTTCCGGGCGCACCGTGTAGAAGGACGAGAACACCCAGACGGCTGCCAAGGCCAGAAAGCCTAGGAAATACGTGCCGCGCGTGATCTGGAAACCACCGCCGCCATCCCCGCCATTATTGCCGCCACCACGACCGCCCATCAGGACGCGCAGTTGCTCCTGCCCTTTCTTGACGATCTCATCGATTTCGGGAATCTGCGGCCCGTCGCCGCCCGGCCTACGGCCACCTCCGCGATTATCGCCCCCATTATTACCGTTTGAGCCGCCACCGCCGCCCCAAGGTCCGCCGTTATTGCCAGACATATTCGGTCTTTTCCCCTTTTGGTCGTCTTGCTCTCAAGTCATGTTGCTAAGTGGTCGTCAAACGCGCGAAATCAAGCGCTGGTCACGCCGTTCTGACCGGTGTCTTCATCGTCACCAATTCTTCCGCCATCGTCGGATGCACCGCGCAGGTGCTGTCGAACTGTTCCTTCGTGGCCCCCATGCGAATGGCGATAGCGGCCATCTGGATCATCTCGCCGGCATGGTCCGCAACGATGTGACAGCCCAGAACCTTCTGGGTTTCCTTGCTGACGATCAGCTTCATCATCACCCGCTCGGTCCGTTCGATATAGGCGGTCTGCATCGGCCGGAACGAGGTGCAGTAAACCTCGATCGCCTCGGCGTCGCGCGCCTCCTCCTCGGTCATGCCGACATAGCCGTATTCGGGCTGGGTGAACACCGCGCCTGGCACCAGATCGTGCGAAAAGGCGGTCGGATTGCCCTTGAACACCGTCTCGACAAAGGCCGCGCCCTCGCGGATGGCGACCGGCGTCAATTGCAGCCGCCCGGTCACGTCACCCACGGCATAGATCGAGGGCACGTCGGTCTGGCTATACTGGTCGACAACGATCTCGCCACGGCGGCCCAGCTTCACGCCCGCCTTGTCGAGGCCGAGATTGCCGGTATTGGGCTTGCGCCCCGTGGCCCAGAGCAGCTTGTCATAGACCCGCTCGGACCCGTCCGAGGCCTTGACCCAGATCGCGTCGCCCTCGGCCTTCATCTCAAGCACATCGGTGCCCAGCCGCAGGTTGATACCGTCCTCGACCATCGTGCTGGCGATATGGCCGCGCGCCTCGTCATCGAACCCACGCAGGATCTGGGCCCCGCGATAGAATTGCGTCACCTCCACACCCAGCCCGTGTAGAATGCACGCCATCTCGGAGGCAATATAGCCGCCGCCGACGATCAGGATGCTTTTGGGCAGTTCGTCAAACAGAAACACATCGTTCGAGGTGATGCCCAACTCGGCATTGGGGCGGTCCGGCACGTCGGGGTGGCCGCCGACGGCCACAAGGATGTGACGCGCCGTAAAGGTCTCACCTGTCGACAGCTTGACCGTGTGCGGGTCTTCCAACTCGGCACGGGCGTCATGGATCGTCACCCCCGCCTTTTCCAGATTGGTGCGGTAGATCTGCTCAAGCCGGTCAAGCTCGGAATGCAGGTGGGCACGGAATTTGGGCCAGTCGAAGTCACCGGCCTTCACATCCCAACCGTAATCAGCCGCCTGCCCCATCAACTCGCGATAGCCCGACGCGAAGACCATCAGCTTTTTCGGCACGCAGCCGCGGATCACACAGGTGCCGCCCATCCGGTATTCTTCGGCCAGCCCCACCTTGGCCCCGGCCTCGGACGCCGCCAGCCGCGCCGCGCGCACGCCGCCCGAGCCGCCGCCAATGACGAAAAGATCATAGTCGAAGGTCACAAGCGCCCCTATTCAGCCAGATCGGCGAAGATGTTGCCATCTTCCATGAAATCGATCTTTTCCTCATCGGTCGTGCCGGCATTGATATCGCGCAGCTCAACCCGGCCATCGCCATGGCCGATGATCACGATGTCGCAGATATCGATGAAGAGGCCGTTTTCCACCACGCCGGGGATCTGGTTCAGCATCAGCGACAATTGCCGCGGATTGCCGATGCGGTTGAGTTCAAGGTCGAGGATGTAGTTGCCCTCATCGGTCACGAACGGGTCTTCGCCCTGCTGCCGCAGCGCGGTGGTGCGCCCCATCACATCGAGGTTGATCAGAGCCTCTTCAATCAGCGCTTTCGTGGTCTGCCAGCCAAAGGGCACCACCTCAACCGGCAAGGCAAACGCGCCCAGTGTCGCCACTTCTTTCGCCGCATCGGCGATCACGATCATCTGGTCCGAGGCTGTCGCGACGATTTTTTCCTGCAGCAGCGCGCCGCCGCCGCCCTTGATCAGACAGAGGTCGCTGTCGAACTCATCGGCCCCGTCAATCGTCAGATCCAGCCACTTCACCTCATCCAGGGGCGCCACGTTGATGCCCATCTCGCGGGCCAGGGCCGCCGTCTGCGACGATGTCGGCACCGCGGTTATGCGCAACCCCTCTTCGCGCACGCGGTCGCCCAGACAGCGCACCATCCACGCCGCCGTCGACCCCGTTCCAAGGCCCACTCGCATTCCGTTCTCGACAAAGGCGACCGACCTTTTGGCCGCAAGGAATTTGGCCTTGTCGATGGGAGAAAGCTCAGAACTCATGATTGGCCTCCGTATCTATCGAGGGCCGTTATAGGCAAGATCACCCCGCGCGGCGAGCGTGAATTTCAACGCCACGCCAAGACCATTGCGCGTTTCCCCGCCAAGGTGTCGATTTTGGCCGTGATCGCGGCTGTCAAACAGCCTATGTGGAGGGGGCGTGCGGCAAAGGGGTGGCTATGTTTCTCAGCGTTTTCGAGATGTTCAAGGTGGGCGTTGGCCCGTCTTCGTCCCATACGATGGGGCCGATGGTCGCTGCCGCCCGGTTTCTCTATCTGCTGCGCGCCTCGCCGTTTCGGGCGGCGGGCCTGCGCGCCAGCCTGCATGGCTCGCTGGCCTTCACCGGGGTCGGCCATGCGACGGACCGGGCGGTGATCCTGGGCCTCGCGGGGTTTGCCCCCGACACCTACGATGCCCAGCGTGCGGAAGAAGCCCTGGGCGTCATCAAGGCCGAAAAGGCGGTCTCGCCCGACGGGTTGGGCCGCCTTCGCTTCGATCCCGAGGCCGACCTGATCTTCGATTACGACCGCCCGCTTGAGGGGCATGCCAATGGTCTGATCCTGATGGCGACCGATGCGCAGGGCGATGTGATCTTGCAGGAAAGCTACTATTCCATCGGCGGCGGCTTCGTTCTGACCGAGGCGGAACTGGCCGACAGTCGGGCCGGGCATCAACCCAAGATCGCGCCCATTCCCTACCCGTTCCAGAACGCCGCCCAGATGCTGGAGATGGCGCAAAGCTCGGGCCGGACCATCGCCCAGATGAAACGCGCGAACGAGACGGTCTTCCGCAGTGCGGCCGAGCTGGACGACGGTCTGGCCCGCCTTTGGCAGGTGATGTCCGATTGCATCGACCGCGGGCTTCAGACCGACGGCATCCTGCCAGGCGGCCTCAAGGTCAAGCGACGCGCCAGGGCTATCCACGAAAAGCTGCTTGCCGAGCGCGGCCTGAACCTGAGCGCGCCGCACACGATCAACGACTGGATGAGCGTCTATGCCATGGCGGTGAACGAAGAGAATGCCGCCGGCGGCCAGGTGGTAACGGCGCCCACCAATGGGGCCGCAGGCGTGGTGCCGGCCACGATCCGCTATTGGCTGGACCACGTGCCGGGCGCGGGCCCATCGGGGGTTGGCGACTTTCTTCTGACAGCGGCGGCGATTGGCGGGCTGGTCAAAGCCAATGCCTCGATCTCGGGCGCCGAATGCGGCTGCCAGGCCGAAGTGGGCTCGGCCGCCGCGATGGCGGCGGCGGGTCTGGCGGCGGTGATGGGGGGCACGCCGATGCAGGTGGAAAACGCCGCCGAAATCGCGCTGGAGCATCACCTCGGCATGACCTGCGATCCGGTCAAAGGGCTGGTGCAGGTGCCGTGTATCGAGCGCAACGGCCTGGGTGCGATCAAGGCCGTTTCGGCGGCGTCTCTCGCCCTGCGCGGCGATGGCACCCATTTCGTGCCGCTGGATGCCGCGATTGAAACCATGCGCCAGACCGGCGAGGATATGAGCCACAAATACAAGGAAACCGCCCTCGGCGGCCTTGCCGTCAACGTGCCAAATTGCTGAGCGACCTGTGTATGCCCCATGGTGACCAGAGGCACTGTCCTCACGTCCTGACAGGAGGAATATAGTCCGGCGCGATCGCCGTGATCGCCGCGTCAAGGCACTGCGCGGGCAAGATCACCAGCATGTTGCGGGCAGTCAGGCGCAAGGCGACCTCGTCGGCCGTGACTTCATTCGACGTTCCAACCCGTCCGTCCGGCGCAAAATCAAGCCCGTCGATGGGCCAGCGGAGGCCCTCACTCGTCCCGCGTACGGGCCCCATGGGAAAGAGGGAAAAACGGGTTCCGACGGGCAGTTTGATCTTCAATTGCAGCGGCGCCACGAAGATCAGATCCTGCGCTCCAAGCACGATACAAGGTGCATCCGCCCTTTTCACAAGGGTCGAAAATACAGCCAATTCATGATCGAGCCGCCCCCCCGTGAAGCCCACGGCGATGAGTAAAGTAGACGACACTGACCGTAAAGTTTTATCGAAATCTGTTGTTTCTTGCTCAAAAATAGGGTGAAATATATGCGGGGGAAGAAGGGTTCGTGTACGGATATCGATTGAATCGAGATCTCCGATCACGGCAGTCGCAGTGTAACCTAAATTCAACGCGCGCGCCGCGCCCCCGTCGGCGGCGACCAAGGTAGGGGCTTTGTATAATGCTGTTTGAAGAGTATCGAGCGTAGTCTCGCCGGAGCCGACGATCGTGATGCCTGTTGCACTTTCAACGATCAGATCACACATGTTGGACAGGTCTCATGACAGAAACAAACCATAATTCGGACCCGAAAAGATACCTCGAATTCCGTAGTTCGGTTCTGTTTGCGTGGTGGAAAGGTGTTTGGCAACACATTGCCATAAAAAGAAGAAAGTAACGAGGATATGACGGGTTCAGGCAAAACTCTGACAGTCTCTTACGGCACGTTTTCGTGCACGTTGGAAGGCTTTGACGATGCTTTCGCCACCATGAAAGCCATCACCGAGTATTTTCGCCAACTCTCAGCCGAAGACAGATATTTTGGTGCCGTGCCCCCGCGCCCCGACGCAGGCGAGCTTCAGCGCATCGCCGAGCGTGAAAGTCACCACAAAGTCGACGCCCGTGTTCATGATCGCGGTGTAACCCTGCGCCCCAGCGTGCAGGCCAAGGCGGCACCAGCTTCACCGCCCAGAACCACAGAATCGCCCAAACCTGCCGCAACAGCTGCGGCTGCGCAGGTTAATTCACCGGCGCCCGCGCCCGGGCAGCCTGCCGAAAGCGTGGCCGCGCGTCTGGCGCGGTTACGGTCAAAAGTCGCGCAGAGCCGACCGCCGGAAAAGGACAATCTGAAGTCCATTTTTGCGGATGATCCAGACGATGATGCCAATGACAGCGCTGCACCGGCGACGCCGCTCTTGGGGTCCGATTTGGATGGCGACCAGATCACCCCGGCAAAAACAGCGTCGGGCACGCAGACAATAGGCGATGCGGCGGGCTCGGTAGCGCCGCAAAGGCCTGCCAGCCCTCCGCAGGAAGCCGAGGCACCCAAGGCCGCTGAACACACGCCGGCCGAGCGCCCTGCGACGGCCCAGCCTGAACCTCAGGAACCGCCCTCTCAGCCTGCGCAGATGGACGAGACGTCCGAATTTGAAGACGAGTCCGAGGACATTTTCGCCGAGATGACGCCGGAGCCGGGGCAAGCGCAACCTCAAGAAACGCCGAGGCCGGTCGCGCAGGATAGCGCCAAAGCAGACGCGGTGAATGTTGAGGACAAACTGCGCCGGATGCTAACCCCGCAGGCAGAAACTGGCGAAACACCCGCGCCTCCCCTGCCCGCAGCGGACGCGCCTGAAGCCCCCCCGCGGGAAATGCAGGCCGAACCTGCACCGGCCGAGCCGTCGCCAGAGAAGGCCAGCGAAGAGCAATCCGGGGTGGAAGACGGCAAGCCACGCCAGCGCAGCGGCCGGTCGATCCTTGAGGAGACGGAGCCGCTTGAAGAAGACGACGTCACGCGCTTGGTCGAAACCGCGAACTCCCGGCTGGAAGTGGCAGAGAACAAGCGGCGCCTGTCGGCCATATCGCACCTCAGGGCGGCCGTTGCTGCCACGGTTGCCGAACGGGTCATGGGCCGCAATGGTACCGGCGAAGAGGCCAATAAGGCCAATACGATGGACCGGTACCGGGACGATCTGTCCCGCGTGGTGCAAGGCCCGCGCAAAGCCGAAGCGCCCGTCGCCGACCAGATCGACGAGGATGACGAAGACGACGCGCAAGAGCCCATCGTGCCGCGTCGGCCCGGTAGTGCCAGCGCCGATGAACGTGCCCTTGCGATGCAGCAGGCCGAAGAGCTTTCGGCCAAGCTGTCATTCGTCAACTTCGCCGAAGCCGCAGGCGCGCGCGAATTGCCCGAACTTCTGGAAGCCGCCGCGGCCTTTCTGGCCGTTCATGAGGGGCAGGAGGTCTTTTCCAGGCCGCAGATCATGCGCAAGGTCGCCCTGATCACCCCGGAAGAGGAATTCACCCGCGAAGAAGGCTTGCGCTCTTTCGGGGCGCTTCTGCGCCAAGGGCGTCTGCAGAAAGTGCGCCGCGGTCAGTTCACAATCGCCGAGGATTCACGGTTTCGCGAGCGGATCGTCGGCGCCGCGGAATAAGGGGCCCGTCTCCTCTATTCGCCCGCAGGCTTGTCCGGGTCGGGCTGGCCGATACCTTTGAAGACGAATTTGAACGGCAGAGCCCAGATCACGCCCAGCGCGACATAGATCAGAAATTCCAGCCAGATCGACGGCCTTTCGAAGAGGCTGACCACATAGAGGGCCGCCGCGATGTAAGCGGGCAGCCCGATCAGCAAGATCAGCAAAGACAGACGCCTGCGGGTTTTATAGCTGAATTCCATCAATCCTCGAACGGGTCGGTGACCAGAATTGTATCATCCCTCTCGGGCGAGGTGGAAAGTAGCGCGACGGGGCATTGGATCAACTCCTCGATCCGGCGGACATACTTGATCGCGGCGGCCGGAAGGTCGGCCCAGCTGCGTGCGCCCGCCGTACTGTCGTGCCAACCTTCCATCGTCTCGTAGATTGGTTTCACGCGTGCCTGCCGGTCGGCGGCAGTGGGCAGATAATCCAGCGGTTCGCCGTCGATTTCATAGCCCGTGCAGATTTTCAGCTCATCAAACCCGTCCAGAACATCCAGCTTGGTCAGCGCAATACCTTTGACGCCCGAGGTCGCACAGGTCTGGCGCACCAGCACCGCATCGAACCAGCCACAGCGGCGTTTGCGGCCCGTGACGGTGCCAAATTCATGCCCGCGCTCTCCCAGACGCTGGCCCACCTCGTCGTCCAGCTCGGTCGGGAAAGGGCCTTCGCCCACGCGGGTCGTGTAGGCCTTGACGATGCCCAGCACAAAGTCGACCGCTCCGGGGCCAAGGCCGGTGCCCGTGGCCGCCTGGCCCGCAATCACGTTCGAGGATGTGACAAACGGATAAGTCCCGAAATCGATATCCAAAAGTGCGCCCTGCGCCCCTTCGAACAAAATCCGCTGGCCCGCCCGGCGCCGTTCGTTCAGCACCTTCCAGACCGGCGCGGCATAGGGCAGAACCTTGGGCGCGATCTCGTTCAACGCGTCAAGCAGGGCGGCGCGGTCGATCGGCTCAAGCCCCAGACCCCGGCGGAGCGCATCGTGATGCACCAGCGCACGGTCGACCCGCAACTCCAGCGTCGGCCGGTCGGCCAGATCGGCCACGCGGATCACCCGGCGACCGACCTTGTCCTCATAGGCTGGCCCGATGCCACGGCCCGTCGTGCCGATCTTGGCCACGGAGTTCTGGCTTTCGCGCGCGCGGTCCAACTCTCCGTGGAAGGGCAGGATCAGGGGCGCGTTTTCGGCGATCATCAGGCTGTCGGGGCCGATTTCAACCCCCTGCCCGCGCAGCTTGTCGATCTCGGCCACCAGGTGCCAGGGGTCCAGCACCACGCCATTGCCGATCACACTCAGCTTGCCTTGCCGCACGATGCCCGAGGGCAGAAGCGATAGCTTGTAGACCGCGCCGTCGATGACCAGCGTATGGCCCGCGTTGTGACCGCCCTGAAACCGCGCGATCACATCGGCGCGCTCGGACAGCCAATCGACGATCTTGCCCTTCCCCTCGTCACCCCACTGGGCGCCCACGACGACAACGTTGGCCACGGCTTGCTTCTCCCTGCCCGGAAATCCGTTGGCCGGTATAGCGATGCGGGCCACTGCATGAAACCGCAAATCGCATATCCGGATGCACAGATTTCCGTCAGGTGATCTGACGGCCTTGCACGAATCAAGGGTTGCGGGATCAGGCCTGATTGCCTAGATAGCGCCAAACGCTACAAGGCCGCTTGCTTCATGGAAAACGTCGTACTCACGATCCACTTGCTTCTCGCGCTTGCGCTGATCATCGTTGTGCTGCTTCAGCGCTCTGAGGGTGGCGGCCTTGGCATGGGTGGCGGCGGTGGCGGTGGTGTGACGACCGGGCGCCAGGCTGCGAACGCGATGACCAAGGCCACCTGGATTCTGGCGGCGGCGTTCATCGTCACCTCGATCACGCTGACGATTATCGCACAGGCGAATTCGGCGGGCGGATCGGTGATTGATCGGCTTGGTGTCGAAACCCCTGCCGAGGACGGCGCGGATCAACTGCCAGTCCTGCCCCCGGCGGAAGAGCTGTTGCCGCCGACAACAGGCGATGCGCCGCTGACGCCCCCGCGCGCCGACTGACCAGCCGCCACAAGCAGTTGCCCCAGCGGCACGCGCCGAAACATCATCTAGCGGTACGGTTGCGGGATGCTTACGAATCCCCTATAGCTCAAATCCCGTGATGGTGCGGCCCCAGGGGCCCCTGCCTCGCAGATCAAACGCAAGGGTTCACGGGGAGCTTTCGGGTCATGGCGCGTTATGTATTTATCACCGGCGGCGTTGTGTCGTCGCTTGGAAAGGGCCTTGCCTCGGCCGCCTTGGGCGCGCTTTTGCAGGCCCGCGGCTTTTCGGTCCGTCTGCGCAAGCTTGACCCCTATCTGAACGTCGATCCCGGCACGATGAGCCCGTTTGAACATGGCGAGGTCTTCGTCACCGATGACGGCGCCGAGACCGACCTCGACCTTGGCCATTACGAACGCTTCACCGGCGTTGCCGCGCGCAATACCGACAGCGTGTCGTCTGGGCGCATCTATTCCAACGTGCTCGAGAAAGAGCGGCGCGGCGACTACCTGGGTAAGACGATCCAGGTGATCCCGCACGTCACCAATGAAATCAAAGACTTCCTGGCCGTGGGCGAGGATGAGGTTGATTTCATGCTGTGCGAGATCGGCGGCACGGTCGGCGATATCGAAGGCCTGCCCTTCTTCGAGGCGATCCGCCAGTTCAGCCAAGACAAGCCGCGCGGGCAGTGCATCTTCATGCATCTGACGCTGCTGCCTTACGTGACGGCATCGGGTGAGTTGAAGACCAAGCCGACCCAGCACTCGGTCAAAGAGTTGCGGTCAATCGGTATTGCGCCCGATGTGCTGGTCTGCCGGTCGGAACATCCGATCCCCGAGAAGGAGCGTGAGAAGATCGCGCTCTTCTGCAACGTCCGCAAGGACGCCGTCATCGCCGCGCCTGACCTGAAGTCGATCTACGAGGCGCCGCTAGCTTACCACCGCGAAGGGCTGGACCAGGCGGTTCTGGACGCCTTCGCCATTTCCCCCGCCCCGCGCCCCGACATGCGCCGTTGGGAAGATGTGATGGACCGGCTTGAGAATGCCGAGGGCACGGTGCGCGTGGCCATCGTCGGCAAATACACCCAGCTAGAGGATGCCTACAAGAGCATCGCCGAGGCGCTGACCCATGGCGGCATGGCCAACCGGGTGCGGGTGAAGGCCGAGTGGATCGATGCCGAGATTTTTGAACGGGAGGACCCCTCGCCCTCGCTGCAGGGGTTCCACGCCATCCTTGTGCCGGGCGGCTTTGGCGAACGCGGGACCGAGGGCAAGATCAAGGCGGCACAATTCGCGCGTGAAAAGAAGGTGCCCTATCTTGGCATCTGCCTCGGCATGCAGATGGCCGTGGTCGAGGCCGCGCGCAACATGGCGGGTCTGAAGGACGCCGGGTCGGAGGAGTTCGATCACGAGGCAGGGAAGAAGCGCTTCACACCGGTCGTCTATCACCTGAAGGAATGGGTCCAGGGCAACCACACCGTCGCCCGTAAGGTCGATGACGACAAGGGAGGCACGATGCGCCTTGGGGCCTATACGGCGATGCTGGACCCGGGCTCGAAAGTGGCGGAAATCTACGGCTCGGCCACCATCGAGGAAAGACATCGCCACCGCTACGAGGTGGACAACAAATACCGCGAAAAACTGGAAGGCTGCGGGCTGAAATTCTCAGGCATGAGCCCCGATGGCCGCCTGCCCGAGATCGTCGAGATCGAGGACCACCCCTGGTTCATCGGGGTCCAATTCCACCCCGAGCTGAAATCCAAACCCTTCGCCCCCCATCCCCTTTTCGCCGATTTCGTCCGTGCCGCCAAAGAGGTATCACGGCTGGTCTGATCGCCCGGGCGCCGGGTGCGGATCAAAGCTTAGGCCTTCATCCGATATCCGCGCTTGAACCAGATCCAGCACAATAGCAGCACGCCTGCCGTGACGCCAAGGCACACCGCCAGCCCCAGCCAGGGTGAGCTGTCGGACGCGCCGATCACGCCGTAGCGGGCGCCGTCGATCAGGTAGAAGAACGGGTTCCAATGGGTGATCACCTGCAAGGCGGGCGGCAGGGTTTCCAGCGAATAGAAGGTGCCCGACAGGAACGACAGCGGCGTCACCACGAAATTGGTGATCAGCGCCATCTCGTCGAACTTGTTGGCATAGATCGCCGCCGCGATCCCCAAGGCCCCCAGAAGCACCGAGGCCAGAACGACAAACGTGATCAACCACAAAGGATGCTCCACAGACATCCCGATCACCGCGACCATCATCACCACGATCACCACAGCCACGATCAGCCCGCGCGCCACCGCACCGGCCACATAGCCCGCCACCAATTCACCGGGCGACAGAGGCGGCATCAGGGTGTCGACGATATTGCCCTGCACCTTGGCCACGATCATCGACGATGACGTGTTGGCAAACGCATTCTGGATCACCGTCATCATCAAGATGCCCGGCGCGATGAAATGCAGGAACGGTACGCCCATCACCTCTCCCCTCGCGGGGCCGATGGCCAGCGAGAACACCACCAGAAACAGCCCCGCCGTGATCAGCGGTGCCATCAGCGTCTGCGACCAGACGGCCATGAACCGCATCACCTCGCGCCGCGCCAGGGTGTAAAGGCCCAGCCAGTTCACCCGCCCGAACCGCCGTTCGCCCATATCCGAAATCGTCGCCATCGCCTGCATCCTTTCGTTCTTGCCGCTTGTAGCCCGCCCCCTTAGGCAATGAGAAGGGCGCAACGCCCGAAAACCGAGCCACGGGGAAAACACCATGGAGTTGGTCGTCTACGGCTACCGCTACAGCGTCTATCTGCGCATCGTGCGTCTGGTGCTGGCCGAAAAGGGGCTGACCGCGGCCCATGTTGAGGTCAATCCCTTCGCGCCAGACGCGCCCAACCCGCACCCGTTCGGCCGGGTGCCGATGCTCGACCACGACGGCTTCACGCTTTACGAAACCACCGCCATCGCCCGTTATCTCGACGAGGCGTTCCCGGGGCCCGCCCTGCAACCCTCCGCGCCAGAGGCACGTGCCCGCATGGCCCAGGCCATCGCGATCACTGACGCTTACGCCTATTGGCCGCTGGTCCGTCAGGTCTTCGCCCATGCCGTCTTCCGCCCGGCGATAGGCGAGCCACCCGACCCCGCGACCATCGCCGACGGCATGGCCGCCGCCCCGCGCGTTCTGGCCGCGCTCGACGCGATTGCGGCGGGCGGCCTGACCCTCTCGCCCCACACGCCGCCCGATCTGGCAGCGCTGCACCTGGCCCCGATGCTGGCGGCGTTCCTTCAGGCGCCCGGCACCGCGCCCCTTCTGGCCGGGGCGCCGCACCTGCAGGCCTGGTGGCAAACCATGGCCACCCGCCCCAGCCTGGCGGAAACCGACCCCGGCCTGCCGTAATCTCATCCAGCACCGCTTGTAACACCCCCTGAGGAGCGCTTAGTATAAGGCCAACGGAATTTCTGCAGACGCGCACGCAACCGGCGGGCCGCGTCTTGCCTTTTGCATGCGGAGGTCAGGGCCATGTCCTGGACGGATGAGCGCGTCGAGCTCTTGAAGAAAATGTGGTCCGAGGGCCAGTCGGCCAGCCAGATCGCCAAGGAACTGGGCGGGGTCACCCGCAACGCGGTGATCGGCAAGGTCCACCGCCTGGGCTTGTCGAACCGCGCCGGCGCGCCCGCGCCCAGCGCCAAGCCCGCCGCCAAGGCCGAGGCGAAGGTC
Organism: uncultured Paracoccaceae bacterium; assembly: GCA_947503935.1. Classification (GTDB taxonomy): domain Bacteria; phylum Pseudomonadota; class Alphaproteobacteria; order Rhodobacterales; family Rhodobacteraceae; genus CANNFR01. The sequence goes on along the minus strand of CANNFR010000011.1, from coordinate 103,057 downwards.
AAGCCCGAAGCCGCGGCGCCCAAGGCCGAGCCACGCCCGAAACCCCAGATCGTGCGCACCGAGGCCGAGCCCGCCGCCGAACGCCCCGCGCCCGCCCCTGTTGTGCGCAAACCCTTCGTCGCCTCCGGCCAGCCCCTGCCGCCGCAACCCTCGGCGAACGAGATCAGCCCTGAAGTGTTGGCAACCGTCCGCGAGGTTGAGAAGACGTCGAAGAAAATCAGCCTGATGGAGCTGACCGAGCGGACCTGCAAATGGCCCGTCGGCGACCCCGCAACCGAGGATTTCTGGTTCTGCGGCCTCTCCGCCGTCCCCGGCAAACCCTATTGCGAAGCCCATGTCGGCGTCGCCTTCCAACCCATGAGCTCCCGCCGAGACCGCCGCCGATAGCCTGCGCGGGTGATCAAGCCTTTCCGTGCGGAGGATGATGCGAACGGCCCAAGGCGCCCTTTCGCAAAGCAGCCGTTCAGTTAGGCTGAATTGATCTTAGGATCAGCTTCGTCAGTCTTATCAAGTGCTTCCATATTCTCATCAATATGCTGGACTACCGCTTTTGCAGTGTTTAGCGCTTTTAGCAGGTAATCCTTGTTGAACATAGTGAGTGCTTCGCCGTCCTTTGTTTCCCCGTTGCGATGCACGCAGTCATGACGCAGCACCGCATAACCCCTCAATTCATCAAGAATGTCCTCTGAAGGGGTCAGAGAAAAATCAAACGCATGCCGATACCACAACGGCACCCCCTCTAACTTTGGTTTGGATTGTGATTTCGGATCCGTCTGCTTTCCGAATTTGTGGTAAAGGCGACCTTCTTTGAGGCTTCGGACAATCTTTTTGACCACAATCTCTGGATCTTTAAGTACTTCTACCGCTGGAATTGGATCGCCTTGGATCGCCCCATCTTTAGCCGCGAAGCGGAGCAAGCACTCCTTGTGGTTTAGAAGTCCCGTAACGAGATTGTCGCAAAAGTAAGCCTCCAGGAATGTGATGATCTGGGCAAAGATCATCCGGTTCATCAAGCTGGCACCATCCGTGGTGGCCTGGGTATCGATTATCTTACGAAGTTCATCATAGTTAGCGTCAAAAATCTCAACTGGATGCTCCGGAGTTCCCCAATATTCATCCCAGTCCTCTGGAGGCCGATCATACCCTGGAGGTGAGCAAGACACGTTCACGTTTTCATATTCTCTTAGCGTGATATCGCAATGCGCAGGGCCAGCCCAAACATACGCGTCGAAGACGCTACCGCAACTATCGCACTCAATTTCGAGCTCATCATCAACTTTCATGTCCCGAGATTTTTCAGCTGAATAATCTGGCTCTGGTACATCCAACTCTTTCGAAATTACTCTGTTACAAACTGGGCAAACGAGCGTGACTTCTGACACCCATCGCTGCATTCCAAAGCCATTGTCGATCATGTAGTCACTCATGCGACCCATCAGATTCTCCCTAAACTCAATCTTCTAACTCGGCCCATGGATTTCCGCTTGCTGCGCTCTTTCTGATTTCCTTTTTTACTTACAATATACAATCTTTGGGTGAGCGTAGTGCAGTTGATGCTGCCGGTAGATCACCATACCAGCTTTGCCCTCAAAGACCTGCGTGGATCGAGACGGGGAGCTAGAGGTCTGCTTTACTGACTTTTCGTATGTTTGAGCGAACAAAGCGAATTTATGCTTTTCGCCGGCCGCAGTCCCAAAGGTTTGAAAACGCATATTGCAGGGCAGAGGCTGATCACTCAGTCTCTCCAACAAAGCAACACTAAGCACCCGGCATGTCGGGGTGATTTCTAGGGCATCCCGAAGACTCGAGCCTCACTGAGGTTTTTTGGTCGACTAACCCTCGAGCCGTTGGGGATGCATGCGGCGGCCAGGCCCAGAGGTCTGAGGCGGTGGGGGCAGTTCTAGGCTTCCCTAACGTCGTCATATGATCTAGCGTTAACCTTTCATCCGGAGACACTGTGTGTCAGCGACGGCCATCGATCAAATATTGTCCATTTTTCATGCAGCCGGTGTCGCCAGCGCATGATTAGTGTCGTCAGGGGCGAAAATGCAGGCGCCCGGGGGCTTCCGCCTTGGGGCATGCTCTTCCGGGTCGCCTTGGGCAGTGGCAGACCTTCCGGAACCCGGAACCACAGATTACGAGAGCTGGGAGGCGGCGTCTTTGGCGCCGGCAAACCCAAGCCACAAAGCCGGGCCGCCGGTGCGAGAGGTCTCGCCACCCAAAGGCCCCACCTTCCACAACAGAGAGAGGAACGACAATGAACGCCTTTAACCGATTGCTCGCCAGTGCGGCCCTGGGGCTTGCCCTGACCGCAACCGCCGGCATCGCCGAGACGCCGGCCAACATGCTGGTCATCGCCCACCGGATCGACGACATCAAGACGCTGGACCCCGCCGAAAGCTTTGAATTCGCGGGCTCGGATGTCAGCCGCAACATCTATATGAAGCTGGTCAACTTCGACCCGATGGACCTCGACGCAGGCTATCAGCCCGAAATCGCGGAAAGCTGGGAGGTCAGCGAAGATGGCCGGACCATCACCTTCATGATCCGCGAGGGGCTGACCTTCCACTCGGGCAATCCGGTGCGCGCGGAAGATGCCGCCTGGTCGCTGCAACGGGCGGTGATCCTGAACAAGACACCGTCTTTCATCCTGACGCAGTTCGGCTTCACCCCCGAAAACGTGACCGAGATGATCGTGGCGGATGGCAACACGCTGACCATCACCACCGACAAGCCCTATGCGACCTCATTCGTGCTGAACTGTCTGACGGCCACCATCGGCGGGATCGTCGACAAGGAGGTTGCCATGGCCAATGAGGTCGATGGCGACATGGGCAATAACTGGCTGAAGACCAACTCGGCCGGATCGGGCGCCTACAAGCTGGACAGCTGGAAGCCCAATGAAAGCGTCACGATCTCATCCAACCCCGATTTCTGGCGCGGCGCGCCCGCGATGGAACGGGTGATCGTGCGCCATGTCGTTGAAAGCGCCTCACAGCGGCTGCTGCTGGAACGCGGCGATATCGATATCGCCCGCAACCTCAACCCCGAGGACGTGGCCGGCGCCAGCGCCGCCGATGGCATCAAGATCGTGGATGAGCTGAAGGGGCGACTGATGTATATCTCGCTCAACCAACAGCATCCCGAATTGTCGAAGCCTGAAGTGCGTCAGGCGTTCAAGTACCTTATCGACTATGAGGGTATGCAGAACAGCTTTCTGAATGGTCAATACGTCACCCATCAGAACTTCCTGCCGCAAACCTATCTGGGTGCCTCGGACGAAAACCCCTTCAGCCTGAATATCGAAAGGGCCCGCGAATTGCTGGCCGAAGCAGGGGTTGAGAACCTGTCGATCGAGGTCGGCGTCCGCGAGGCGCAGGAACGCATCGAAATCGCCCAGACCATGCAGAATGCGTTGGCGCAGGTTGGCATCGAGATGAACATCACCGTGGGCACCGCCTCGCAGATCCTCGACCGGTATCGGGCGCGCGATCTTGATGTCTATCTCGGCGCCTGGGGGCCGGATTATCCCGATCCGCAGACCAATGCGGGCACGTTCGCCTACAACCCCGACAATTCGGATGAGGCCAACGCCACCGGCCTGCTGGCTTGGCGGAATTCGTGGGATACGGGCGGGCTGACCGAAAAGGTCGATGCGGCCGTCATCGAAAATGACCGCGACACACGCGCCCAGATGTATCTCGATATCCAGGCCGAGTTCCGCGAAACCTCGCCCTTCGTGATCATGTTCCAGCAGGTCGAGCAATCGGCGATGCGCGAGAATGTGACTGATTTCTCGACGGGTCAGGCCATCACCGCGGCGTCCTACTGGCAAGTCACCAAGTAGATGACCGCCACCGACACCACGAAAGAGAGGCGCCGCCGCGCGCCTCTCGCCCCTTGGATCAGGGGCACCGTCCTGACCCTGGGGTCGATCGCGGTTACCATGCTGGGGCTGTTGTTCGTCACCTTCATCATCGGTCGGGTCATGCCGATCGACCCGGTTCTGGCCATTGTGGGCGAGCGCGCGTCGCAATCGACCTACGATGCCGTCTACGAGCAACTTGGCCTCGACCAACCGCTGATCGTGCAGTTTCTCTATTACATCGGCGATGTGCTGCGCGGCGATTTCGGTACATCACTGCTGAATGCCCGCCCCGTTTCGGAAGACATCGCGCGGGTCTTTCCCGCCACGCTTGAGCTGGCCACGCTGGGGGTCATCTTCGGGGTCGTTCTGGGCGTCCCCTTGGGTGTGATCGCCGCCGTCCGCCGCGGCTCGTGGATTGACCAGGTTGCGCGGGTTGTGGCCCTCGTGGGCTATTCCATGCCGATCTTCTGGCTGGGCCTGATGGGCCTTTTGGTGTTCTACGGCATCCTGGGGTGGGTCGGGGGGCCTGGCCGCCTGGACATCTTCTTTCAGGACATCGTGCCGACCCGCACTGGCATGATCCTGGTCGACAGCGCCATCGCCGGGGAATGGGCCGTTTTCCGCAATGCGTTCAGCCATATCGTGCTGCCGGCCTCGCTTTTGGGGTATTTCTCGCTGGCCTATATCAGCCGCATGACGCGGTCGTTCATGCTGGAACAGCTCAGCGCCGAATACATCACCACCGCGCGCGTCAAGGGCATGTCCGAACGTCAGGTGATCTGGGGCCATGCCTTCAAGAATATCCGGGTGCAGCTGATCACGGTGATCGCGCTGAGCTACGCCAACCTGCTTGAAGGCTCGGTCCTGACCGAGATCATCTTCTCGTGGCCTGGCATCGGCAGCTACATCACCACCGCCCTTCTGGCAGCCGACATGAATGCGGTCCTCGGCGGCACGGTGGTCGTCGGGCTGATCTTCATCTGTCTCAACATCTTCTCCGACCTGCTTTACCGGGTCTTCGATCCGAGGTCGAAATGAGCGAACTTACCCTGCGCCAATGGCTGCTGACCGATGCGCCCACCTCGCGCCGCCATGCCCGTCTGGCAAGCCTCTACCAGGGGTGGCTGACGCTGCGCGGCAATACGATGGCCATGTTCGGCCTCGGCATCCTGATCGCGCTTGTCCTGATGGCGCTGATGGCGCCGCTTCTGGCGCCGTACGATCCCTTTGTCCAAGACCTCTCGAACCGGCTGCAACCCCTGGGGACCGAGGGGCACCTGCTGGGCACCGACAGCCTGGGCCGCGATATCCTTTCACGTCTGATCTACGGTAGCCGGATCACGCTTTACATCGTCGCCCTGGTCGCCCTGATCGCACCGGTTGCTGGCCTTCTGGTGGGCACTGTCGCGGGCTATGCCGGCGGCTGGGTCGATGTGGTGCTGATGCGGATCACTGATATCTTTCTGGCCTTCCCGCGCCTTGTCCTTGCGCTGGCCTTCGTTGCGGCCCTTGGCGCGGGGATCGAAAACGCAGTGCTGGCCATCTCGCTGACCGCCTGGCCGCCTTATGCGCGGATCGCCCGGGCCGAAACGCTGACGATCCGGTCCTCGGACTATATCAGCGCCATTCGCCTGCAGGGCGCGGGCCCTTTGCGGATCATCACCAAGCATATCTGGCCGCTCTGCATCTCGTCGCTGATCGTGCGGGTCACGCTGGATATGGCGGGCATTATCCTGGCCGCGGCGGGCCTTGGCTTTCTGGGCCTCGGCGCACAGCCCCCCAGCCCTGAATGGGGCGCGATGATCTCGGAAGGGCGCCGCTTCATCCTTGACCATTGGTGGGTGGCCACCATGCCGGGCCTCGCGATCTTCACCGTCAGCCTTGCCTTCAACCTTCTGGGCGACGGTCTGCGCGATGTGCTTGACCCGAAGGATGACAACCGATGACCCTCCTTGATGTCGAAAACCTCTGGGTCAAGTTCCCCACCCGCCAGGGCGTTTTCGATGCCGTGCGCGGGGTGTCATTTACATTGGGCAAGGAGCGTCTCGGGATCGTCGGGGAAAGCGGGTCGGGCAAGTCGATGACCGGCCGTGCCATCCTGCGCCTTATCCGCAAGCCGGGCATCGTCGAGGCCGATCGTATCGCGCTGGAGGGCCGCAACCTTCTTGACCTGTCCGAGCGCGAGATGCGCGCCGTTCGCGGCCAGCAGATCTCGATGATCATGCAGGACCCCAAGTTTTCGCTGAACCCGGTGATGCGCGTCGGTGACCAGCTGATGGAGGCCTACCTGCTGCACAACAACACCTCCAAGGCCCAAGCGCGCGCCAAGTCGATCGACATGCTCAACGCCGTCTCGATCCGCGATGCCGAGCGCGTCATGCGCGCCTATCCGCACGAGGTGTCCGGCGGCATGGGCCAGCGCATCATGATCGCCATGATGCTGATCCCCGACCCCAAGATCCTGATCGCGGATGAGCCGACCTCGGCACTGGACGTCTCGGTCCAACGCCAGGTCCTCGACATCATGGACGGGCTGGTCAAGGAACGCGGCATGGGCCTGATCTTCATCAGCCATGATCTGAACTTGGTCTCGGAATTCTGCGACCGGGTGCTGATCATGTATGCCGGCCGGATCGTCGAGGTTTGCGACGCGGGCAAATTACACGAGGCACAGCACCCCTATACGCGCGGGCTGCTGAACTCTCTGCCTCGGCTGGACCAGCCCCGCAAATACCTCGACGTGCTGGCCCGCGATGAAAGCTGGGCCGACGCGCCCAGTGTCGGGGGGCAGGCATGACGGCCCTTCAGATCGATACCCTCGATGTCTGGTTCGGCGACGGGTATGACCGTGTCGATGCTGTGAAAGGCGCGTCCTTTGCCGTCGCCGAAGGGGAAAGCTTCGGCCTTGTCGGTGAAAGCGGCTCGGGCAAATCCACCATCCTGCGCGCCATCACCGGCCTCGCCCCGGCCTGGTCTGGCAGCATCATCGTTGAGGGCATGGCCCTGACGGGCCGAAAGCGCAATCGCGCCTTCTACAAGACCGTGCAGATGGTGTTTCAAGACCCCTATGCCTCGCTCCACCCGCGCCACACCGTCGATCAGGTGCTGAGCGAGACACTGACCCTGCACGGGCTGACCGATATCGACACCCGCGTGATGAAATTACTCGACGACGTGGGCCTCGGCGGCAAGTTCCGGTTCCGCTACCCCCACCAGCTGTCCGGTGGTCAGCGTCAGCGCGTCGCCATCGCCCGCGCCCTGGCGGGCGAGCCCGACATTCTGCTGCTTGACGAACCCACCTCGGCGCTGGATGTCAGCGTGCAGGCCGAAATCCTGAACCTGCTGACCGACCTGCGGGACGAACATGGCCTGACCTACCTCATGGTCTCTCACGATCTGGCCGTGATCGGCCATATGTGCGACCGTCTGGCCGTGATGAAAGAAGGTGAGATCGTCGAGGTCATGACCGCAGACACCCTGCGCCAGAACAATGCCCAGCACCCCTATTCGAGAGAGCTTCTGAACGCGTCGATCGTTGCCTGAAGGCCGGACGCCGACGGGTCCTGCCAAGGCGTTCCTGCACGGGGTTCGGGGGGCCTCTTGGCCGCGCTTCAAAGACGCAAAACGTGAAGTTAAAGGTGAAACGCCACAATGCCTGACCTTGCCACGTTTGTCTTCTTCATCGGCACAAGCCTTGTCGCCCTTGCGATACCCGGCCCGACGATCGCGCTGGTAATCACCCGGTCCCTTTCGGACGGGCGGCACGTCTCGGTTCCTCTGGCGCTTGGGATCGGGGCGGGGACGCTTGCGGGCTCGGCAGCCGCTTTGGCCGGGGCCGGGGCGGTCCTGTTGGCCTCGGCCGCAGCCTTTACGATCATCAAGCTGATCGGCGGCCTCTACCTTGTCTATCTTGGCGTGAAGCTGCTGCGCGCCCAACCGACACCACCGCAGGTTGATGCCCCGGTGCAGGGCGCCTCGGCGCTCCGTGGTCTGCGGGATGGATTTCTGGTGACCCTCCTCAACCCGAAAAGCATCGCGTTTTCGGCTGCCTTCATACCGCAATTCATCGCCCCTGGCGCAAGCTATGCCGGCCAGGCGGCGGTGTTGGTGGCCGTGTTTGCGGTTCTTGCAACACTGAATGCGATGGCTTTCGCCCTTGGCACGGATGCTTTGCGCCGTTTCGTGCGGCGGATCGCCGTCCTGCTTTGGGTCAATCGCATTGGCGGCAGCCTGCTGATCGCCTCTGGCATCGCCGGGCTGTTCCTCAAGCGGCCCGCGACGTAACCGGACTGCACGGCAAACAAAGCCAAACGGCCGGGCCTTGCCCGAAGGCGCGGCCCGGCCTGGCGGCCTGATCCCCGTGGGGGTTGAAGATCAGGCTGCTTTGGGGCCGTTGACTTCCATCAGCAGCTTTTCAGTGCGCGCCTCGTCGAGGCGGTTGTGGAGGCGCTGCGCCTCTTCGGTGTCACGCAGCGTCTTGGTGATCGAGACGGTCGTGTGAACCAGCATCAGGGCCGACATCGCGTAAAAGCCCTTGGCCGAAAAGCTGGCTTCGAGGAAGTAGATCCCACCGGCCATCATGCTGGCGGCCACGATGAAGCTGAGAATGGTGAACATATTCCAGGCGGCAGTCGGGCGGGTGGGGGTATAATCGTCCATTTTTGGTCTCCTTATCGGGTGGTCTGGGGTGGGTTACTTGATTTTGGCCTGACGGGCCTTCAGCCGGTCGAGCACTTGTTCGGCGGTTGTCTTGATCGGCGCGCCACAGCCCGCATCCGCCAGCTTTTCGCGGATCGTTTCGGCCGTGTCGGTCGCGCGAAGCTGCGCCATGGCCTGGGCGGTCGCGTCAAGCTCGGCCTGGCGCGATTGCAGGCGCGCAAGCGTGGCCTCGGCGTCGCGCAGGGTGGCCAGCCCCGTGTCGGGCACGACCTGTTGCAGGGTCTGCGTCTTGTGGGTGGCCACGGCCAGGCGCTGACCACGCTGCAGCGCCCTCAGCCGGGTTTCGGCCTCGCGCAGGACGGTGCGCAGGCGGGCGATTTCCGTCTCGAACCGCGCTTGCGCGGCGGCAGAGGCGTCACGCTCGGCCTCAAGATGGGCGATGGTGTCGGCCGCCTCATGCGCCAGATCCTCGCGATCGTTCTCGAGGGCGGCCAGCGCCCGGCCCTCAAGCTCGGCCAATTGGTCAAGCAGGCGTTTGTGCTGGGTTTTCTCCTGTTCGTTCTGGGCCATGGCGACGGCAACGGCCCGGCGCGACGCCTCAACCGCCGCTGCGCCCTCGCGGATCTGCTGGCGCAGAAGCGGCAGCGCGTGCCGGTCGGTCAGGGCTTGGGCCGCCTCAAAGTTGCGGCCCCGCGCGAGGGTGAATATCTGTTTGAACATTGGGCTCTCCAGGTTTATGAACGTTGTTCATGAAGGTGATATACATGATTCTGAACGCCGTTCAAGGACTTTTATGAACGATGTTCAAGAAAGGTGAAAAGATGAGCAACAAGCGGGAACACCTGAAGAAACGGCTGTTGGATGCGGCGGAGGCGCGGATTGCCAAGCAGGGGCTGACGGGATTGCGCGCACGCGATGTGACCGCCGATGCAGGTTGTGCGCTGGGTGGGCTTTATACGGCCTATGAGGATTTGGACATGCTGATCCTGACGGTCAGCTCGCGCACATTGGCGCGGTTGGGCGCGGCGCTGGAGGTGGCTGCGGCCGGACAAAGCACGCCCGAGGCCAGGTTAGAGGCGCTGGCCCTGGCCTATATGGATTTCGCGATGCAGAATCGGAACCTTTGGTTTGCGTTGTTTGACCACAACATGGTCAGCCGCGAGATCCCCGATTGGCATCATGCCGAACACGAGGTGCTGATCCGGTACATCATGGGCCCGCTGCATCAGTTGCAGCCCAACATGACGCCCGATGGCCTCGCCCTGAGGGCACGGACCTTGTTTTCAGCCGTTCACGGGATCGTACGCCTATCCTTGGAGGACCGCTTCGCGGCCGCGAAACCCCATGAACTGTCCACCGAAATCTCGACCTTTGTCCAGCAGATGGTGGCGGGGATGAAGGCGGGCTAAAGCCTCTTTTCGCCCGCGATCCAGACCGCCTCGATGGCGCGATCGTCCCCCATCATGATGGTGGGAAAGATCGCCTGCCAGATATCCTCGGCCCGGGCGGCGCTTTGCGCAATGGCAGGGGTGGAGGCCAGGTCGACAGCGATCAGATCAGCCTCAATCCCCTTGGCCAATGTGCCAATCTGGTGGCCCGCGCCCAGCGCTTCGGCGGACCCCGCCGTCGCCAGCCACCAGAGCTGGGCAGGGTGCAGCGGCGTGCCGCTGAGCTGGCCGATCTCATAGGCCGCGGCCATGGTGCGCAGCATCGAAAACGACGACCCGCCGCCGGTATCGGTGGCCAGCCCCACGCGCTGCCCCTCGGCCTTCAGGCCCCCCATATCGAAGAGGCCCGACCCGATGAAGGTGTTTGAGGTCGGGCAATGGATCAGCGCGGCTCCCGCCTCGGCCAAGCGGGCACGCTCACGCGATTTCAGGTGGATCGCATGGCCATAGAGCCCCTTGGCGCCCAGAAGACCCGCCGCCTCATAGGTATCGAGATAATCGCGCGCTTCGGGGAAAAGGCTGGCAACCCAGGCGACCTCGTCGGCCTGCTCGGCCAGATGGGTCTGCATCAGGCAATCTGGATACTCGGCCCAAAGCGCGCCGAGCGCGGCCAGCTGGTCGCGCGTCGAGGTCGGCGAAAAGCGCGGCGTGATGACGTATGACAGCCGCCCTGCCCCGTGCCATGTCTCCAGCAACGCCTTGCTGTCATCATAAGCTGACTGGACCGTATCCAGCAGCGGGTCGGGAGCGTTGCGATCCATGCAGGTCTTGCCGCCATAGGCACGCAGGCCCCGCGCCTTTGCCTCGGCGAAAAAGGCCGTCACGCTGGCGGGATGGCTGGTGGCGAATGTCGAAACGGTCGTGGTGCCGTTGGCCAGCGTCAGATCGAAATAGCGCGCGGCGATCTCGGCCGCGTAAGCCGGATCGTCAAAGCGCATCTCTTCGGGAAAGGTGTAGGTGTTCAGCCAGTCGATCAGCCGCTTGCCCCAGCTTGCGATCATCGCGGTCTGCGGATAATGCACATGCGGGTCGACAAAGCCGGGCGAGATCAGCGCATCGCCCCTGTCCTCGACGATGGCTTGCGGATATGTGGCCCGCAGATCGTCAGCCATGCCGACGGCGCCGATAAGACCGCCCTCAACCAGAACCGCCCCATGACGCTGATGGCGCACAGCCTCGGCAGGCGGCACCTCAAAGGGATCGCCTGTGAATTCGATGGTCTGACCCAGAATCAGGCGCTGATCGGTCATGAAACGGCCTTTGAAAGCGAACCGCTAAGAATAGCGCAAGTCAGGCCGAAGGAAACCGGTCATTCGTCATTGCTCCGCACATTGGTTTCGCTAATGTCACCGGCAATGCAGGGGAGTAATCCGGATGGCCGATAGCGAGACCCAGACCGAAGAGCGCGAGGATACGGCCTACGATCTCGACTCAGGCATGGTAAGCGACGTCCTGGCCGCCGTCGCCGAAGGCGATGCGGCGCGTGTCACCGGGCTGCTCGACCCGCTGCACCCTGCCGATATTGCCGACATTCTGGAGCAGATCGGCGAGGTTGAGCGGCGCGCCCTAATCGACCTTTGGTCGGGCGAGATCGATGGCGAGATCCTGTCGGAGCTGGAAGAAACCGTCCGCGAAGAGGTGATCGACTATCTGCCGGCCCATGTGCTGGCCGAAGCGGTCCGCGAGCTGGACAGCGACGATGTGGTCGACCTTCTGGAAGACCTCGAGGCGCCGCAGCAGGAGATGATCCTCGACGCGCTGGAAGATGCCGACCGCGCGGCAATCGAGCAATCGCTGACCTACCCGGAATACTCCGCCGGCCGCCTGATGCAGCGCGAGGTGGTGACCACGCCCGAGCATTGGACCGTGGGCGAAACCATCGACTTCCTGCGCACGCGCGACGCCCTTCCGGATGAATTCTACCACGTCATCCTGGTCGACCCGCGTCACAGGCCGACCGGATATGTGACGCTTGGCAAGTTGTTGGCCACCAAACGGTCGACCAAGCTGGTCGATATCGCGGAAGACAGTTTCCGTACCATCGGCGTTCTGGAGGAAGAAGGCGATGTCGCTTACGCCTTCAACCAGTATCACCTGATCTCAGCCCCGGTGATCGACGACGATGAACGGCTGGTGGGTGTCATCACCATCGACGACGCGATGGCCGTTCTGGACGAGGAGCACGAGGAGGACATCCTGCGCCTGGCCGGTGTGGGCGATGAAAGCCTGTCCGACCGGGTCTTTGAGACCGCCAAGCTGCGATTTGTCTGGCTGTTCGTGAACCTGCTGACGGCGATCTTCGCCTCGATCGTGATCGGCATGTTCTCGGACACGATCGAGACGTTCGTGGCCCTGGCGGTTTTGATGCCCATTGTCGCCTCGATGGGCGGCAATGCGGGCACGCAGTCGATGACCGTCGCGGTGCGCTCGATCGCCACGCGCGACCTGACGGTGCGCAACTCGTGGCGGGTGATCCGGCGCGAGATCGCGGTGGGCGCGATCAACGGCTTCGGGTTCGGCCTGATCATGGCGGTCGTCGCGGGGGTCTGGTTCGGCATTCCGATGCTGTCGGTGGTAATTGCCATCGCCATGGTGCTGACCCTGATCGCGGCCGCTTTGGGGGGCATCGTGATCCCCATCGTGCTGGATCGGTTCGGTGTCGACCCGGCGCTGGCCTCGGGACCGTTCGTGACGACAGTCACTGATGTGGTGGGCTTTTTCGCCTTCCTTGGCCTCGCGGCGAGCATGCTGCTGTGACAAGCGCCAAGGCGACCTTGCGCGCGGCGGCGCGCGATGCGCGGGCGAAGGCCCATGGCACGGTCGACCCCGCGCCGGCCCTGGCATCGCTTGAAGGGCTTCTTGCATCTCGGTTGGGCAGGGCGATCTCGTTCTACCTTCCCATCCGGTCCGAGATCGACCCGAGCCCCGTCATGGAGCGCTTGGCCGGACGCACGGCGATCTGCCTGCCTGTCACCCATGGCCGGGACGCGGCTTTGACATTCCGACTCTGGCAACCCGGAGAGGCTCTGATCCGCGATGATTTCGGATGCAACGTTCCGGCAAACGGCCCCGAGGTTCAGCCTGAAACACTGGTCGTGCCGCTTTTGGCCTTTGACCGGTCAGGCCATCGGCTTGGCTACGGCGCGGGCCATTACGACCGCACCCTGGACCTATTGCGCAAACGCGGCCCGGTTATGGCAATCGGGCTGGCCTACGCGGCGCAGGAGCTTTCGCACATTCCGGCCGAACCAACCGATCAGCGGCTCGATCTCATCGTGACAGACGCCGAGATCATCCAGCCGGTCTGAGCCGCGCCTGATGCGGCTCCTCCCGTAGAAAAAATGAACCCGATCGCGGCGAGGTCCTACTCACAAGGGCAAGCCAGGGCGCGAAGCGTCATTTTTACACTGAAGGATCGGGAGATTTTCATGATCAGATTTATCGGACTTTCCGCGCTCTCACTGGCCGCCTTCATGGCAGCCCAAACCCCCGCCGCCGCGCAGGATTACGGCCCGGACACCTGCGCGCAAGGCTATGTCTGGCGCGAAGCCATTCCATCGGACCATGTCTGCGTCGAGCCCAGAATCCGCGCAATGGTCGCCCAGGAAAACGCCCAGGCGTCGGCCCGGCGCGATCCGACAGGGCGCTATGGGTCGGACACATGCAAGGAAGGTTTCGTCTGGCGCGAAGCCTTCGCCGGCGACAAGGTTTGCGTCACGCCAGAGCGCCGTAGCCAGACCCAGGCCGAAAACGCCATGGCCGCCGAACGCCGCGCCCCGGTTCTTGCCTATGGGCCCGACACCTGCAAACGCGGCTATGTCTGGCGCGAGGCGATTCCGTCGGATCATGTCTGCGTCGAACCCAGGATCCGCGCGATGGTCGCCCAGGAAAATGCCCAAGCCTCGGCCCGGCGCGATCCAACCGGGCGCTATGGGTCGAACACCTGCAAGGACGGGTTCGTTTGGCGCGAAGCCTTCGCCGGCGACAAGGTTTGCGTCACGCCAGAGCGCCGCAGCCAGACCCAGGCCGAAAACGCCAGGGCCGCCGAACGCCGTGCCGGTGGCTGAGATATCGGCGGGGGCGATTGCCTGACGTTCCCCGCTGATCCAGGGCCCGGTCGGGAGTATGCCCCGGCCGGGCCCGTTTCGATGTTTGCGCTGTGGCGGCTTGCGCTTTTGAATGCGGCCCCCTAGCACTTGGCCCATGAGACTTCTCTTTCTGGGCGATGTGATGGGCCGGTCCGGCCGGAGCGCGGTGGCTGAACGCCTGCCAGCGCTCCGCGCTGAATGGGGTCTCAATTTCGTGGTGGTCAATGGCGAGAACGCGACCAACGGCGCAGGCCTGTCGCCCGCCCATGCAAAGCTGCTGCTCGAGGCCGGCGCCGATTGCGTGACGCTGGGCGATCATGCGTTCGACCAAAAGGACATGCTAGGCCATATAGACGGTGAGCCGCGCATCCTGAGGCCGATCAACTTCTCCAAGGCCGCGCCCGGCAAGGGTGCTCGCCTTTACACGCTGCAAGACGGTCGCAAGGTGCTGGTGGCCCAGGTGCTGGGCCGCGTCTTCATGAAACGCCCATTCGACGATCCGTTTTCGGCGATCGAGCCGGTGTTGAAGGCCCACCCTCTGGGCGGGCAGGCCCAGGCCGTTTTGGTCGACATGCATTGCGAGGCCACGTCCGAGAAGATGGCGATGGGCCATTGGTGCGATGGACGCGCCAGCATGGTGGTCGGCACTCACACCCATGTGCCAACGGCCGACGCGATGATCCTGCCGGGCGGCACGGCTTACCTGACCGATGCGGGCATGTGCGGCGACTATCATTCAGTCATCGGGATGGACAAGGCCGAGCCGCTGCGCCGCTTCATCACCGGCATGCCGAAAGAGCGGTTCACCCCGGCCGCCGGTGACGGCACGCTGAGCGGCCTGTTCGTTGAGACCGACGACAAGACCGGCCGCGCGACCCGGGTGGCCATGGTGCGCCAGGGCGGGCTGCTGCCACAGGCGGCCCCATGAGCGACAGGACATGGCTGGTCGGCGTTCTGGTTCTGCTGGGCGCGGGCTGGGGCGCGACCCAGCCGCTGGCCAAGGTCGCGGTCTCGACCGGGCATCAGCCTCTGGGTCTGATCTTCTGGCAGATGCTGATCGGGGCCGTGCTGCTCGGGGTCATCATGGCATTCCGCCGGCGCGGCTTGCCGATGCACCGCGAGGCATTGGTCGTTTATCTGATCATCGCACTGATCGGCACGGTCCTTCCCAACTCAGCCTCCTATGCCGCTGCGGTTCACCTACCCTCGGGTATTCTGTCGATCGTGCTGGCCTTGGTGCCGATGTTCGCCTTCCCGATCGCACTGGTTTTGGGGATCGACCGGTTCAGCCGCGCGCGGCTGGCCGGCCTGACACTCGGCCTTGTGGGCGTCGCGCTGATCGCCGCACCCGAGGCCAGCCTGCCCGACCGCGCCATGCTGGCCTTCCTGCCAATTGCCCTGATCGCCCCGCTTTTCTACGCGTTCGAGGGGAATTACGTGGCGAAATGGGGCACGGCGGGATGCGACCCGATCGAGGTCCTGTTGGGCGCATCGATCATCGGGGCCTGCCTGTCATTGCCGCTGGCATTGGCCTCGGGGCAGTGGGTTTCACCGCTGAAGGGGCTAGGTGCGGCGGAACAGGCGCTGGTCGCATCGTCAGTGATCCACGCGCTGGTCTATGCCACCTATGTCTGGATGATCGGGCGGGCGGGTTCGGTCTTTGCCGCGCAGGTCTCGTACCTCGTCACCGGGTTTGGTGTGATCTGGGCGATGATTTTCCTGGGCGAACGCTATTCGGGCTGGGTCTGGCTGGCGATGGCCGCGATGATGTGCGGGCTGGCTCTGGTGCAGCCTCGCCCGCGCGAGACCATTGCGGTGGCGCCAAAGGACGCTAGTAATGGCGTTTAGTCAGCGCTTGGCCTGGAGTATCCGGCACCCATGATCACCCTGCCCCTTGGCGAGACCGGCACGGCCCTTTTCACCCTGGCGATTGTCGGCGTGATGCTGGCGATGTTCGTGCGCGAGAAGTACCCCGCCGAGGTGACGGCGATTTTCGGCGCGGCGGCCATGCTGCTCTTCGGCCTTGTCCCTTACGATGACGCGCTGGATGTTCTGTCGAACCCTGCCCCCTGGACGATCCTGGCGATGTTTCTGGTCATGGGCGGGCTGGTGCGCACTGGCGCGCTCGATTGGCTGACGCGCGCGGCGGAACGCTGGGTCGATGACCGGCCTTTGCTGACGATGGTAATGCTGTTCGCCGTTGTCGCCGTGGCCTCGGCTTTCATGAACAACACGCCCGTCGTACTGGTGATGATCCCGGTTTTCATACAGGTGGCGAAGAAACTGGGGGTTTCCGCGTCAAAATTGCTTATCCCGCTGAGTTACGCCGCCATCCTAGGTGGCACGCTGACATTGATTGGCACCTCGACCAACCTGCTGGTTGACGGCGTGGCGCGGTCGAAGGGGTTGGAGGCCTTCTCAATCTTCGAGATCATGCCGCTGGGGCTGGTGCAGGTGGCCATCGGCATGACCTATCTGGCGCTGATCGGGCGGCGGTTGCTGCCCGACCGGCAATCGATGGGTGTGATGCTGTCGGACAGGCGTAAACTGAAATTCTTCACCGAGGTCGCGGTGCCCGAAGAATCCTCGCTGATCGGGCAGGAGGCCAACGAGATCGACCTCTTCAAACGCGAAGGCGTGCGCCTGATCGACGTGCTGCGCGGCGATGCCTCGCTGCGCAGGAACTTGGCCGCCGTGCAATTGCAGGCAGGCGACCGCGTGGTTCTGCGCACCGAGATGGCCGAGCTTCTGGGCCTGCAGCAATCGAAAGACGTGCGCATGGTCGACAAGCTGTCATCGGTGCAGACCGAGACGGTCGAGGTGCTGATCTCGCCCGGCTGCCGGATGGTCGGCCGCAGCCTGGGGTCGATGCGCCTGCGTCGGCGCTATGGCGTGTACCCGCTGGCGGTGCACCGGCGGAACCAGAATATCGGGCGCCAGTTGGACGATCTGGTGGTCGTCGTGGGCGACACGCTGCTTTTGGAGGGCGCGCCTGAGGATATCGCGCGGCTGGCCGCCGACATGGATCTGGTCGACATCACCAAGCCCAGCGTCAAGGCGTTCCGCCGCGGCCATGCCCCCATCGCCATCGGCGCGCTGGCGGGCATCGTGGTGCTGGCCAGCCTCGGTGTGGCGCCCATTTTGGCCTGCGCGGTGATCGCGGTCGCCGTTATCTTCCTGACCCGCTGCATCGATGCCGAAGAGGCGTTCTCTTTCATCGATGGCGGGTTGCTGGCGCTGATCTTCTCAATGCTCGTGGTGGGCGCGGCGCTGGACCATTCAGGGGCAGCACGGCTGATCGTCAGCGCGGTCGAGCCGATGCTGATGCATCTGCCGACCTTCCTGGTGATCTTTTGCGTCTATGCGCTGGCCTCGACCCTGACCGAACTCGTCTCGAACAACGCCGTCGGTGTGATCTTCACCCCCATTGCGATTGAGCTTGGACTGGCCCTTGGTATGGACCCGCGCGCACTGGTCGTGGCGGTGATGTTCGCGGCCTCCTCGGCTTTTTCGACACCGATCGGCTATCAGACCAACATGCTGGTCTATGGCCCAGGAGGCTATCGGTTCACCGATTATCTGCGGGTGGGCGTGCCGCTGAATATCATGCTAGGATTGTCGGCAAGCCTATTGATCCCGATGATCTGGCCCGTCTGAGAAGGAAATGCCCATGCTCCGCTTTGTGCCTTTGGCGCTGCTGTTCCTCGCGGCCTGCGAAATGCCCTCTGGCACTGGCGGCGAACCGGTATCGGCACGGCTTTCGAATTCCGGGCTGCGGGTGACATTGTCGGATGGCCGGGTCTGTCGCGGCGGTACGCCCCCGGAAGGCGCGCGGCGCTGGACGGGGCCGCTGCAGAATTGCCCGCCGGGATGGCAATATCAGGTTCTGCTGGACGAACGCACCAATCCGGCCCGGTTCCTCGTCGAAGCAGTGCTGACCGCCCTGACGCTTGAAGATGCGATCGCCCCAATGGCCGAAGTGAGGGTGATCGACGCGCAAGGCCTGACCACCGTCTTCGCCTCACCGCCACCGCGGCCGACCAACTAATCGGCACCAGCTATCAGCCGGTTATCCTCGGCAATTGGCAAGGATTTCAGCAATCGCCGCAGACGATCCGGTAAGACTGAACTCGCCAGGCAGAAACCCCTCGGGTGGCTCAATTCGCAGGTCGCTCCCGGATCTGAGCAGGGTGATCAAGGGGCCATCCACCGGCGGATAGGCGGCCAGCGCATGGTCCATCGCTTCATAGACCATCTTTTCCCGCACGATGCTTCCGTCGGATATGAAGGCAACCATCAAATCGCCGTCTCCGCTGCCCCCGGCGTCATAGCGGAGGTTCACCCTGTCGGCCCCAAAGCATTGCACGCTGAGGAAGACCCCATAGCCATCCTCGGTCGGATTGCAGACAAAGGCGGTCAGCATCGGCCCGACTTCCGTGTCCCAAACCTCGGCGCGCCAATCGCCACAGGCTTGCGCGTGGGCCGGGGGAGCTATCAATGCGCCGGAAATCAGCGCCGCGAAAAGGGTCAGAACACGGATCATGGCGATGGGGCTTTCTTCAGGTTTTCTAGGGCTTCGGCGTGAATCTGCGGATTTGCCGCTGCGATGATGCGGCCACCCTCTAACGCGGATCCGCCCTGCCAATCGGTTACCACTCCGCCCGCCGCCTCGATCACCGCGATGGGGGCCAAAATGTCATAGGATTGTAGACCGGCCTCGACCACGAGATCGACCTGTCCCATCGCCAGGAGGGCGTAGGCATAGCAATCCATCCCGTAGCGGGTCAGTTGGGTTTGGCTGGCCAATGCCTGAAAGGCCTTTCCTTCAGCCGGCGTGCCGACTTCCGGAAAAGTAGTGAAGATCGTCGCCTCCGACAGCGGACGCGCCTGCCGCGTTTGCAGAGGGTACGCTCCTTGCGGACCGGTCATCTGCGCTGTGCCGAGCCCTCCCAGGAAACGCTCGCCGATGTAAGGTTGGTCAATCACTCCCAATATCGCGGCTGAAGCAGAGCGCAGCCCGATCAGCACACCCCATGTCGGCGTGCCCGAGATGTAGGCGCGGGTTCCATCGATCGGATCGAGAACCCAAGTCAGACCGCTGGTGCCGGAGGTCGCTCCGAATTCTTCGCCCAAAATCGCATCGTCGGGGCGCAAGCGCGCCAGAACATCGCGCATGGCGGTCTCCGCCGCGCGATCGGCGATTGTCACCGGATCGAAGCCCGTTTCGTCCTTATTGTCGGAGATCAGGCCGTCCTTGCGGAAATGTGCAAGGGTCGCTGCACGGGCTGCATCAGCCAAAGCGTCGGCCACATCAAGGAGGGCGCGCCTGTCAGCATCGCTTACATCAAACATCTGGCCCTCGCGGCGGTTGGGCGGGCCGATGCCCGCCCCCACCGCATAGCGCGATCAGGCCGCGTCGCTCAAGACCCGGGCCAGATCGAAAAGGCGCCGGCGCTGCTGCTCGGGGATCGCATAATACGACCGAACAAGCTCAAGCGCTTCTTTATCCGCAAGAATATCGCCAGGAAGACCGTCATCAACCTGGGACGATGCATCGAGACCTTCGAAAAAATAGCTGACCTGCACACCGAGTGCCGTAGCGATATCCCAAAGGCGGGATGCGCTGACACGATTCATACCGGTCTCGTACTTTTGGATTTGTTGAAACTTGATGCCCACGTTTTCCGCAAGCTGCTGTTGGGTCATACCCGCCAGCCAGCGGCGGTGGCGAACCCTCTTGCCTACGTGGACGTCAACGGGGTGTGGCATATTTTTACTCCTGAACTCGTATGAGTGCACAATCCGTCCCGATCCTATACCGAAACTCAGAAGCTCCGTTTCGCAGACGGCTGCTCTGTCTGTCCCTGCGCACAACATATCGGTGATACACGTTTCACGGGAAAAAGCAAATCGAGATGAGGGTTTTAGACCGGAAATTGACCGTTTGGTAAACCGCAGATTGTCTTTGGCCCCCTAAGCAGAAATAATGCCGAAAAAGGCCACAATCATGCAGCGGAAACTGACGCGACAAGCCTATGGGTTGACGGATTGGGGCCAGCCGCCCGGGTGGATGACGCTGCCCGAGGCTGCGCCCCGGGAAGACGAAATTCTGGTGGAAATTGAAGCCTGTGGGTTGAACTTCGCCGATCTTCTGATGAGTGAGGGCAAGTACCAGGAGCGCCCGGATCCGCCAGTGATTCTGGGCATGGAACTGGCCGGACGCATCCGACAGATCGGCCGTGATGTGACGCATCTTTCCCCCGGTCAGCGGGTCGCTATCTTTGCCGGATCAGGGGGGCTGGCGGAAACAGGTTGTTTCCCGGCAAACCGTGCGGCGGTGCTGCCGGACGGAATGGAGATGGTCGATGCGGCGGGGTTTCAGGTGGCCTACGGGACCAGTCACGTGGCGCTGGCCCATCGCGCCCGCTTGCGTGCGGGGGAAACCCTTCTGGTGCTGGGGGCGGCAGGTGGCGTGGGGCTGACCGCGGTCGAGATCGGCAAAATGATGGGGGCCCGTGTCATTGCCGTGGCCCGTGGGGCTGATCGGCTGGCCATTGCAAAGGCCGCGGGCGCCGACCACCTGATCGACAGCGAAAGCGCTGATCTGCGCGAGGCCATCACGGCCTTGGGCGGGGCGGACGTAATCTACGACCCGGTTGGCGGCGATCAGTTCCAGGCCGCATTCCGCGCCGCCCGGCCCGAGGCGCGGATCATCGTGATCGGCTTCGCTTCGGGTGAGGTGCCGCAGATCAAGGCCAATCATCTGATGGTCAAGAATATCAGCGTGATGGGCCTCTATTGGGGGGGCTATCTGGCCTTTCAACCCAAAGTTGTCTCCGACAGCCTGCAATGCCTCCTCGACTGGCACCAGGCGGGCCGCATCAAGCCCCATATCAGCCATACCCTGCCGCTGGATCGCGCGGATGAAGCCCTTGACCTGCTGCGTCATCGCAAGGCCACCGGCAAGGTTGTTGTCACGATGTAAGGTTTTCGCCGGTTTCAGGCGCAAGAGCAGTTGACTCGGCGCCCCGCTTGCGTAAAAGGCGGGCTTCACGGATTTTCACGGGCGGCGCGCCTGACCATTCGCGCACCCCCGAAGCGGAGACGACAGACATGGCGAAGCCGACGACCATCAAGATCCGGCTGAACTCATCGGCAGGCACCGGGCATTTCTACGTGACCAAGAAGAACGCCCGCACCATGACCGAGAAGTTCACTGTGAAAAAGTATGACCCCGTTGCGCGCAAGCACGTGGAATACAAGGAAGGCAAGATCAAGTAAGCTGATCTTGTTTGACAGATTTCAGGCCGCGCCATCGGGTGCGGCCTTTTCTTTGGCGGCTACCGGTCTTCGCCTTGGCCGAGAGCGGCCTCAAGCTCGCGATAGAAGATATCGCGCGCGTAGACCTCTCTCCAGGGCTTGTGACCACAGCGTTCAAGCAAAACGAAGGTTGCCGACGGCAAAGCCGCGCGCAGAGGTTTCTCAACACCTTGCGCGGGATGCGGATCGTGATCCCCGTGCAGGGCGATGACCGGGCAGCGGATCTTGGCGATGATCTTCATCAACTCACCTGCCTCTCTCATCGACTTCGCCTCCTGCCAAACGGACTGATGGATCGACCTGTCGAACAGGGCCGACGGGTGCGGCTCTCCATTCGCGGCATAGGCATCCATCCGGTCGAACAACTCCATCGCACGCGCCAACTGCCCCGCATCCTCGAGATTGGGGGACAGTACTGCGTATTCCGCCTGCTCGGCAGCGCTGAGGCGCGACAGGCGGGTCGCCTTGATGGACTTGGCACCCTCGGCTTCGAACGGGCCGCTGCCGACCATCACCAGCTTTGACAGGAGCTCAGGATGCGTGGCTGCCAGGATAGAGGCAAGCCACGCCCCCCAGGACCATCCGATCACGGTGATCGGAGGTTCGCACCTCTCGCGGATTGCGGCGGCCAACTCCTCAACCTGACCCCGGACCGTCCTTTCGGTCTGGACCGGCTCCAGAACGCCGAAACCGCGCTTTGCCAGTTCTTCTGCCATCGGGGCGACCTCGCCCGCGCAGCCCGGTCCACCATGCACGACCACAACGCGGAGTGGCGGCTTTCCATGTTCGCGCGATTGCATCCTGAATGCAGGCCCCGGCAGTTTGTGCCGATAACGATATCGCAGCAGAGATCTCGCGCCAATCTATTCGGACGATGAGACCGAAGCTTGCCTGTTTGTCATCGGACAGGGATGGCTTATCTTTGCCCCATGCAAACCGAGGCACTGATCTTGCGACAGGCGACCGACCGCGACATTGCCGGGGTCGATGTGCTTCTGGCGCGCGCTTATCCGCGCCTGCTGCGCAAGGCGTACCCGCCGTCGGTAATGGTGACGGCCGTACCCATCTTGGCGCGGGCGAATCCCGCGCTGGTCACCTCTGGCACATACTATGTCGCCGAAACCGAGGCCGGGCGCATTGTCGGGGCGGGTGGCTGGAGCGTCAGAAGCCGCGCGGGCCGGACGGCCGAGATGCGGCATCTGGCGGTTGACCCGGACGTTGTTCGCCAAGGCGTTGGTCGGCGGATCGTCCAAAACGTACTGGCCGAGGCCAAAGGCGCAGGCCTGTGGCGCATGGCCTGCCTGGCCACCCGAAACGCCGTGCCATTCTATCAGTCGATGGGTTTTCAGGCGGTTGGGCCGGTAACCATCGGGCTTGGCCCCGGCATTGCCTTTGAGGCCGTCCAGATGACGCGATCGCTCTGACAAAAGAAAAAGGGCCGGAGAAACCTCCGGCCCTTTCGAAAATCCTGCGTGGTCTCTCTTAGTCTTCCGACATGAAGAGATACATGATCGAGCGGAACATCGCGATGAACGAGATGTAGAGCTGCAACGCGCCGATGATGGCAGCCTTCTCAAGGAACATCTCGGCCTCGGGCCCGCCGACGGTGCGTGCCTCAAGATAGGTGTTCTTGATCTCCTGCGTCGAAAACGCGGTAAGAACGGCGAATACACCCAGGATCGCGATGTTGAAGAGCATGAAGCCCTGCTCACCCAGGCCACCGAAGAAGAACGACCCGATACCGACGGCCACCAGGCCCCACGCCATCATAATGGCGACCTGACCAATCGCGCCAAGATCTTTCTTGGTGACGTAACCGGTGATGGTCAGACCAAGGAAAGCGATACCGGTATAGAGCAGGCCGGTGATGATGCTGCCCATGCTGAACATCGAGAAGATGATCGCAAGCGATGCACCTGTCAGCGCCGCGTAGGCCCAGAAAATGCCGTTGATTGCAGCCACGCTCAGCTTGTGGAACGCGAAGTTTGCCACCAGCACGAAGGCCAGCGGGCCGAAGACCACGGCGTAGAAAAGCGGCGTGCCAAAGACTAATTGCATCAGCGACGGCGATGCACTGATCGTGTAGCCGATTGCAAAAGATACCAGAAGGGCTGCGGACATAAGCCCGTAGACCTTATTCATATGAGCCCGAAGGCCCTGATCGATCTCGGCAGTGCGGATACCTGCGGTACCGCTGCGGACCGTTCCATATTCAGCCATGAATGCCTCCGTTTCGTGTTCCCTACCTGTTCGCGCGAACACAGGGCTCGCGCGGGTATGTTCGGAATATCGTGCGGGTTTGGCGGTATTTCAAGTGATTCAGAACCGAAATGGTCAGGTTTTCGGGCCGATTTCGCATTTAATCGCGCCAATTCGCCGGCACATCCCAGATCGGCCGGGCGGCCTCGTCCCGCGCCGCCTTGGGCGAGATGCCCACATCGTCAAGGGATTCAGGCGAAAGCCGCCCCAAGACACGCCTCTGACGCCAGAGGGTTACGCTGAGCGCCAGCTGCGGCAGGACGCCGCGCCGGGCCGAGGGATGGGAGCGGATCGAAAAGAGCTCGATGATGCTCATGGCTGTAGTCCTTCTGTTTTCGTGACGAACAGTCGGCGATCCATCACAATGCTTGATTATCCTGATGCATTGTGATTCATTCTTGAAACGAATTATTTTGGATTGAAGCATCAGGATTTGTGATATGCCCCGGAACCTAGACCTAACCGCCCTGCGCTCTTTCGTGGCTGTGGCCGATGCGGGTGGCGTGACCCGTGCGGCCGGGTTTCTGAATCTGACCCAATCGGCCGTCTCGATGCAGATCAAACGTCTGGAGGAGGCGTTGGACCTTGCCCTGCTTGACCGGACCGGGCGCGGCGTGGCGCTGACCGGGGCGGGGGAACAGCTTCTTAGCTATGCCCGCCGGATGCTGTCCCTGAACGACGAGGCCTGGACCAGGCTGACCTGCGACGGCCATGAGGGCGCGA
The DNA here is from genome assembly GCA_947503935.1 of uncultured Paracoccaceae bacterium. Classification (GTDB taxonomy): domain Bacteria; phylum Pseudomonadota; class Alphaproteobacteria; order Rhodobacterales; family Rhodobacteraceae; genus CANNFR01. Next base: position 78,692 of record CANNFR010000011.1, on the reverse strand, counting down.
TCGTGCTGGGCGTGCCGCATGACATCGTCTACCCCGCGATCCCCGGGGTTCTGCAGCGCTTTGCGGCGGGGTTCCCGCGGATGAAGGTGCAGCTGATCTCGTCCTTCACGCTGGACCTGAAGGCCGAGTTCGCGCGCGGTGCCGCCGATCTGATCCTGACCACCGAAGAGGGGTGCGACCAGGGTGGCGAGACCTTGGCCGAGGTTGACCTGATCTGGGTCGGCGCGCCTGATGGTGTCGCCTGGCGCAACCGACCCCTCCGCCTGGCGTTTGAGGAGGCCTGCGTCTTTCGCGCCGCCGCCATCAATGCGCTCGACGCCGCGGGCATCGATTGGGAGATGGGGGTCAGCACCACACAACCCCGGGCACTGGAAGCCATCGTCAGCGCCGACCTGGGCGTGCATGCGGCGTTGGAGGGTGCTTGTCCGCCCCGGATGGAGCCGATTGCCCATCATGGCGCCCTGCCCGATCTGGGCACCAAGATGATCAATATGTATGTGCGCGATGCCGATCGCTCGCCGCCCGTCATGGCCCTGGCCGAGATGGTTCGTGACGCGTACCGGATGACTGAAAGCGCGCGGATGGCCTATAAGCCGGATTCTGTCCCGGGCATTGCTGCCCATGGATGATCATTCCTCTGGCCCGCACGTTACCGCGCGGATCTAGCTGCCAACCCGGGCCGTCTTGGGCCGAAGCGTGCCCGTGGGCGTTGCCGCCCGCGAGGCCCCTATTTGGCATTGCTCCCGGTGGGGCTTGCCGTGCCGGTCCGGTTGCCCGTCCCGCGGTGGGCTCTTACCCCACCGTTTCACCCTTGCCGCGCCCGAAGACGTGGCGGTTTCATTTCTGTGGCGCTTTCCCTCGGGTTTCCCCGGCCGGGCGTTACCCGGCACCGTTGCCTTCGTGGAGTCCGGACTTTCCTCGGACGTTGCCGCCCGCGATCACCCAGCCATCCGCGCGATGTCCGACTTAGGTGAGCAACAGCGGCCGGTCAACGGGATAACGCCGCGCCAGATCAGCGGCGGCGGCCATGTCAGCCGGGGCAAGCGGGCCCGTGGCACCGGGGCGGAACCTCAGGCGGAACGCGGAAAGGCATGTCTCAGGTTGGGTCGCGGCAGTGTAGCCGATGGTTTCGAGGTGGCTCAGGAACGCCTTCTCGTCAGGCTTGGAGACTTTTGATGGTGCGGGCCAGACCGACAAACCGCCCAGTGCCAGCCGCCGCCAGTCAAAGCGGGGGCCGGGATCAGATTTGCGAAGGGGGGCGCAATCGGAATGGGCGATGACACGTTCCGGCGGAATGGCGTGGCGCCTCAGAATGTCGACCAAAAGGGCCTCAAGCGCGGCCATCAGCGGGGCCGCGAAGGGGGCGTCGCCGGGATTTGCCAATTCGATCCCGATAGAGCGTGAGTTCACGTCCGTGACCGCGCCCCAGGCCCCCGCCCCGGCATGCCAGGCGCGCATGTCTTCGTCGACGAGTTGGTAGATGCGCCCGTCTTCCGCGATCAGGTAATGGGCCGAGACCTCATGATCGAGGCAGCAGAGCCGCTCAAGCGCGGCCTCGGCGCTTTGCATCGCCGTGTAGTGCAGGACCACCAGATCGGGTCGCACCCCTTCCCGCCGCTCGCCGAAATTGGGCGACGGATGTGAAAGGGCCGCGATCCCGCCTGCGGTTTCAGCCACGCACGAAGCGGAACGGCGTGGGGTCCCAACGGCAGGCATAACCGTCGCCATCGGGGTCGAGGTTCAGCCGGTCACGCTCAGGCCCGCCACGGCGCAGGAACTCTTCCTGAGCCAGGGAATCCGAGGCAAAGCGCGCGCAGGCACGCTCAAACTGGCTGTTGCGGAACGGGTTCGAGCGCCGGTACATCTGCTGACCCACCGGGTGCGATGTCGCCAGCGCAAAAGCCGCGATGTTCGGGCCGGACGGGCCTGTGCGTTCGGGCAAAGCGGTCGGCGCGATGGCTTGATACTCGGCACGCTGGCGCTCCAGACGCTCCCGATCGCTTTCGATGGTCTCGCGCGACGCGACGGCGTCGAAATTCTGCTCATCCGAGATACCGGCATTGCTGGTGATGGCCGCATTCGGGTTCAGGGCGGAAAGCGGTGCGCCCGTTGCAGAGGCGCTAGTGATGGGTCCGCTGGTGATCGGACCAGAGGTGATCTGGGCCGAAGCCGGTGCTACGGGTGCTGCGGCGGCGGACGCCGTTGCCTGCGGCCGGACCGGCCCCCGACTGCGCGACAGATAGGCTTGCTGCTGTTGATAAGCGGAATAGTCCTGAAAGCCGACGCCACCTTGAGTGTTAACCCCAGTCGGCTCACACGCCGCAAGGGCCAGCACCGAGAGTACCGGAATAAGAATACGCATGTCGATCGTCCTGCCCACTTGTTGTTTTTGCACTTTTACCACCATTTTGTGGGCTTGGAAACAAAACCGGCGTCGGTTTCCAGTCGGTGTGCCACATTTAACAACCCCGCCTCGTCCCAAGGCTTGCCGATCAGCTGCAATCCCAAAGGCAGGCCTTGCGCATCCAGCCCCGCTGGAACCGAGATGCCGGGCAGGCCGGCCAGGTTCACCGTGACGGTGAAAACGTCGTTGAGATACATCTGAACCGGGTCGGCATTGGCCATCTCGCCCAAGCCGAAGGCGGCCGAAGGCGTGGCAGGTGTCAGGATCGCATCGACCCCCTGATCGAAGGCTTGCTCAAAATCGCGCTTGATCAGCGCGCGGACCTTCCGGGCGCGGTTGTAATAGGCGTCATAAAAGCCCGCACTCAGAACATAGGTGCCGATCATGACACGGCGTTTGACCTCGGCCCCAAAGCCTTCGGCGCGGGTCTTTTCATACATCTCGGTGATGCCATCGCCCTGAGCCAGCTTGGCGCGGTGGCCGTAGCGGACGCCGTCATAGCGCGCAAGATTTGATGAGGCCTCCGCCGGCGCGATCACGTAATAAGCGGGGAGCGCATACTTCGTATGCGGCAGCGAGATATCGATGATCTTGGCGCCTGCGGCCTTCAGCATCTCGGTGCCCTCGGCCCAGAGCCTTTCGATCTCGTCCGGCATGCCGTCCATCCGGTATTCCTTGGGGATACCAATGGTCTGGCCCCGGATATCGCCGGTGAGCGCGGCTTCGAAATCGGGCACAGGGATATCGGCCGAGGTGGAATCCTTGGGGTCCGGCCCGGCCATGGCCTGCAGCATGATCGCCGCATCGCGCACCGTCTTGGTCATCGGCCCCGCCTGATCCAGCGACGAGGCGAAGGCCACAATACCCCAGCGTGAGCAGCGGCCATAGGTGGGCTTGATGCCGACGATGCCCGTAAAGGCGGCGGGCTGCCGGATCGACCCGCCGGTATCGGTGCCGGTGGCGCCAAGGCAGAGGTCAGCCGCCACGGCCGCCGCCGACCCGCCGGACGAGCCGCCGGGCGTCAGTTCGGCCGCGTCATTACCGCGCCGCCGAGGGTTCACCGCATTGCCGTAGACCGAGGTCTCGTTCGACGAGCCCATGGCGAATTCGTCCATGTTGAGCTTACCCAGCATGACTGCGCCCGAGGCCCAGAGCTTCCCGGTGATCGTGCTTTCATATTGCGGCAAAAAGCCTTTCAAGATACCCGAGCCGGCCTGGCTGGGCACACCTTCGGTGCAAAAGAGGTCCTTGATGCCCACGGGAATGCCGCACATCGAAGGCGCCTCTTCGTCGCCTTTCAGGCGCTCATCGGCGGCGCGCGCCTGCTCCAGCGCGATCTCGGGCGTGTGGTGGACGAAGGCGTTCAGCGCGCCTGCGGCATCGATGGCCGACATGCAAGACATGGTCAGATCGATGGCGGTGATCTCGCCCTTGCGCAGGCCGTCGCGGGCCTCGGCGATGGTCAATGTGTTCAGCTGGCTCATTCCACCACCTTCGGCACGGCAAAGAACCCCTCACGCGCATCGGGCGCATTGGCCAGCACCTTGTCCTGTTGGCGGCCGTCGGTCACCTCATCGGCGCGGCGTTTCAGCTGCATCGGCGTGACCGAGACCATCGGCTCAATACCCTCGATATCGACCTCGTTCAGCTGCTCCATGAAGGTCAGGATGCCGGACAGCTCTTCCGCCAGTTTCGGCAGATCGTCCTCGGGTACGGCGATGCGGGCCAGTTTGGCCACGCGGCGGGCGGTGTCGATATCGATGGACATGGGGCCTCTTCCTTCTGAGGGTCGGCCCCGCATTTACCGCCCTGCCCCCCGCTCCGCAAGCATGTGTCGGCGATAGACCTCGATCATCCAGCCCAGCATGAGGCCGTTCAAGATATGCCACATGAAATGGGTACCGATCGGCCAGGCGTCGCAAAGCGCCCGGTCGAGCGAGCGGAAGGTGAGCGAGACGACCAGGATGCCCGCGCCGATCGCCAGGCCCCGCGCCGTTGCGGGAGAACGGCGGCGCAGGATCAGGGCCGTCAAGACGATCAGAAGCGGCACGGGCCAGTAGAACGCGGACACCTCGAAAAACGGCAGCGCGCGGAAGACCGGCGTCAGCGCCATTGCATAGGGGATGAAGGCCAGAGTGCCGAGGATCGAAACCCATAGCGGCCAACGCAGGAAATGCAGGTTCGAGGCGAAGATGTAGGTCAGGATGAAAAGGACGATGGGCAGGACATCGGCGGTCGACGCCCAGACCGTCGCATGGGTGTGAAAAAGGTACGACCCCACCCCGATGGCTGCCAAAATCGCCACCAGCACCATTGCCAGGGGCAGGCCCTGCCCGCGCACCCGGCGCCATAGGATGAACGCGGCAATCAGGAACGCCGCATTGGTGATCGCATTTATCGGCTCGGACCAATAGCTAGCATCGATGCGCTCGCAATAGCCGTCGATCGTCCGCGTCCAGTCCATCACATCCTCGCCGTTCTGGGCTATAATCTTGCAAGGACAGATAGGGAGGGCGAGATGAAAATCACCTGGCTTGGGCATTCCGGCTTTCGGATTGAGATTGCAGGGGCGGTGTTGCTGATCGGTCCGTGGATGACGGGCAATCCGATGTTCCCTGAGGATCGACGGGATGAGGTGACCGAAGCGGCCACGCATATCCTGCTGACCCACGGGCACGGCGACCACGCCAGCGATACACTGGCAGTTGCGAAAGAGAAGGGTATTCCGATCGCTTGCATTCATGAGCTGTCGGAATGGTGGGGCGCGACAGAGGGGGTCGAAACCATCGGCTTCGGCAAAGGCGGCACCATCACGTCGGGCGAGGCACGGGTCACGATGGTGAACGCCGTGCATTCCTCAAGCGTGGATTTTCGTGGCGGCAGACCGGTCTATGCGGGCTCGGAGGCCGGGTTCATGATCTCGGGCGAGGGCCATACGATCTATGTTTCGGGCGATACCGATATCATGGCCGATATGGGCTGGATGGGCGAGTATTACGCCCCCGATATCGGGATCTTATGCTGCGGCGGGCATTATACGATGGATATGAAGGCGGCGGCCTGGGCTGCGAAAAAGTTCTTCGATTTCAAGGCGGTGATCCCGTGCCACTACCGCACCTTCCCCATCCTTGCGCAATCGGCGGACGAGCTGATCGCGGGTCTGCCGGGCGTGAATGTGATTGAGCCGCAGGTGCTTGAGCCTATCGTGATTTGAGAGGGTCCATGACGCAAGCGGGTCTTTGGGAAGCCCCCTTTCGCTAGAAGCATTCGGTGAGCGTCGCGCTGAGCCAAGCCAAAGGCGCCGGGCAGCGTCTGGTCCGGTAGAGGGACACAGGTGGCTGCCCGGCAGTATTCTCGTTTAGTCAAGCCCCTCAGCGCAGTTCCCAATACTGGCGCTGATGCGCCTGCGGCGCCAGGCCTATATCGCGCCGCAGATGATCGGGCAGATCACCGGCCGGGGGCAGTTTTCTGGCTTTGCGGCGGCGGATGACCGAGGCCAGCATGGCCGCCAGAACCGCCCGCAGACCATGCCGGTCAACCAGCTTTTCAATCACTTCGGACGGAGAGAAATCGTCTTTAACGGGTATTGCTGTCATCTTCGCACATGACCGGCGCCCCAAATGGCAGACCGGTCCCCTGTTCAATTGGGATAATGTCTGGGCCGGTTGCACACAGCCGATGGCTGAGCGGGGTAGCCCGATGGCGTTAGAGTGGATTTGGAAGAAAGGGTCCGGTCAGACCCGATCGGCGTTTAGGCGCAATGGGCGCCCATCAGGGTGCTGAGACCCTGAGCCGGAAAATCCGCAACACCTTGGCGCGAGCAAAGTACGTAAGCCATGTAGTCCGCCTCCTGTTGCAAGATTAGAGTGGCGCTCGCATACACCGATTCCCGTATGACGCGAAGCGCTTGACGCGTGGGAAGCCTCGGGCGGGCGGAAATGTGCCCATCGCGCAACAGTGGCTCAGCGGCGGGCCGCGAAGAATGCCTTTAGCAGGTCCTCGGCTTCGGCTGCGGCGATGCCGTCGTAGATCTCGGGCTTGTGGTGGCTCTGCGGGTGGTCGAACACCCTCGGGCCTTGCGCAATACCGCCCGATTTCGGGTCGGCCGCGCCGTAATAGAGCCGCGCGATGCGGGCCTGGCCGATGGCGGCGGCGCACATCGGGCATGGCTCGAGCGTGACGTAGAGGTCGTGATCCGGCAGACGCTCGGACCCCGCGGCGGCACAGGCCGCGCGCAGCGCCAGGATTTCGGCGTGGCCTGTCGGGTCGGCCAATTCGCGCGTACGATTACCCGCGCGGGCCACGACCTGCCCGCCCGGCGCCACGATCACCGCACCCACCGGCACCTCGCCGCGCGCGGCAGCGGCGCGCGCCTCGGCCAAGGCGGCCTCCATATGGCTTTTGAACCCGGTCATCTGCCCTTTCCTGCCCCGGCGCGGCCCGCATCACAAGGCGCTTTCGCTGCGGACCGTGGCGGAGTAGACGGGGCGCATGGACAAAGAGACCAAACAGGGCGACCGGATCGCCAAGGTTCTGGCCCGGCGCGGCGTCGCCTCGCGCCGCGCGGCCGAGGCGATGATCGCCGAAGGGCGCGTAGCGGTGAACGGCAAGGTGATCGACACGCCCGCGCTGAACGTGGGCCCGCGCGACAAGATTGCCGTCGATGGCAAACCGCTGGCCGAGGCGGCGCCGCCGAAGCTCTGGCTCTATTACAAACCCATCGGGCTGGTGACGACCGAGAAGGACGAAAAGGGCCGGCCCACGGTTTTTGCCGCCCTGCCCGCCGATCTGGGCCGTGTCGTGTCGGTCGGGCGGCTTGATCTGAACTCGGAAGGTCTGCTGCTGCTGACCAACGACGGCGAGATCAAGCGCAAGCTTGAATTGCCCTCCACCGGCTGGCTGCGCAAGTACCGGGTGCGGGTGAACGGTATGCCGGGCGAGGCCACGCTGGACCCCTTACGCAGGGGTCTGACGATCGATGGCGAGCGATTTCAGCCGATGGAGGTGACGCTGGACCGTCAGCAAGGTGCCAATGCCTGGCTGACGATCGGCCTGCGCGAGGGCAAGAACCGCGAAATCCGCCGCGCGATGGACGCCGTGGGCCTTAGCGTGAACCGGCTGATCCGGGTCAGCTATGGCCCGTTCCGTCTGGGCGATCTGAAACCCGGCCAGGTCGAGGAAATCCGCCCCAAAGTGATGCGCGATCAGTTGGGGATCGGCCCGGCGCCGGAACCGCCCGCCAAACCGGCGCGGCGCGGCCAAGGCCCAGCCGGCAAGGGCCAAGCGCGCCGGACAAGACCGGCCAGCAAATCGCCGGCTGGCAGAGCGCCTCGCAAAGGCTGACCCAACGTCAACGGGGAAAGATCGCCGTACTTTCCCCCTTTCTTTGCACGGCTCGGCGCTAGCACCCTGTCGCGGCTTGGTTTATATCTTGAATGGTGCACCTGCGCAGAGCATGGGCCAAGGGGGTAGGATGACCGAAAGCGGTTTGCAGAAATTGGCCTTCGTCGTTTTGGTCGTGCTGATCGTCTTTGTCGCCGCCACGGGGGGCGCCTGATGGCCCAGCGTTACGGCGGCAAGTACAGCCCCCAGCCGAAAGACGGCGCGACCCCGCAGGGCGCGTTCCAGGGCAAGCGCCGCACCCGGGCGGGCGGTCGCGTGAACCTGCTGTTCTTCGCACCACTTCCGTTTCTGTTCACCGCCTTCGGCCAAGGGCCTGTGGGTTTGGGGCTGGATATCGCGGCCTTCGCCACGCTGATCCTGGCCGCCTGGCTGACGCGCGAGGGTATTTTGGCGCAGGAGGCCTATGAGGCCCGCAATGTCGCCAAGCGCCCGGCAATCCCGCGCAAGATCTTCGCCTCCGTTCTGACGGGCGCGGGCCTTTTCATCGGCGGTCTTTCGCCGGAAACGGGGGGCCTCGGTGCGCTGATTTTCGCCGCCCTTGGCTTCGGCCTGCATCTCTTCGCGTTCGGGCCCGATCCGCTCCGCGACAAGGGAATGGCGGGGATCGATGGCCATCAATCGGGCCGGGTGGCCCGCGCGGTGGACGAGGCCGAGAAGCATCTGGCGGCGATGAAAGACGCGATCCTGCACGCCGGCGACCGGGCGCTTGAGGCGCGGGTCGATCGGTTCCAGACCACGGCGCGCACCATGTTTCGCACGGTTGAAGCCGACCCCCGCGATCTGGTGGCAGCCCGGCGATACATGGGCGTCTACCTGCAGGGCGCGCGCGATGCGACGGTGCAATTCGTCAACCTCTGGACCCGCACGCGCGACGAAAAGGCCAAGGCCGATTACGAAACGCTGCTGGATGATCTTGAGGCGAATTTCGCCGCGCGGACGCAAACCTTGCTGGCCGACGATCGGAACGCACTGGATATAGAAATTGACGTGCTGCGCGAAAGATTGCAGCGAGAGGGCATTCGCCCCGATGATACGGGTACGAGGGAGTAACAATGAGCGAAACAGTACGCAGCGGCGCCGAACGGGCGCTAGCCGAGGTGGAAGAGGTGACAGCCGTCATCCTGCCCGAACCCAAAGCGGCGACCGAGATCGTCCCACTTGAGCAGGCGCCCGCGCCCGTGGCCGCCGAAATCCGCCGCCGGATGGACGAGATCGACATCGGCAATACCGGATCGATCGTGTCTTTCGGATCGGGCGCGCAAGCCGAATTGCAGCAGATCAGCCAGGCAATGCTGGCCGATGTCCGCAACAAGGATGTAGGGCCCGCTGGTGACAGCTTGCGCAACATCGTCAGCACGATCCGCGGCTTTTCGGTGTCAGAGCTGGACGTTCGCCGCAAGCAAAGCTGGTGGGAGCGTCTTTTGGGCCGCGCCGCGCCGTTCTCGAACTTCATCTCGCGGTTCGAGAAGGTTCAGGATCAGATCGACAAGATCACCGACAATCTTCTCAGCCATGAGCACAAGCTGCTGAAAGACATCAAGTCGCTGGACATGCTCTACGACAAGACGCTGACTTTCTATGATGAACTGGCGCTCTACATCGCGGCGGGTGAGGAGAAGATCAAGGAACTCGACGCGCGCGATATCCCCGCCAAGGAGGCCGAGATGGCCGCAGCGCCAGAGGCCGATCAGGTGATGAAGGCGCAAGAGCTGCGCGACATCCGCGCCGCCCGCGACGATCTGGAACGCCGTGTGCATGACCTCAAGCTGACGCGGCAGGTGACAATGCAGTCGCTGCCCTCGATCCGGCTGGTGCAGGAAAACGACAAGAGCCTGGTCACCAAGATCAACTCGACCCTCGTCAACACCGTGCCCTTGTGGGAGACACAGTTGGCCCAGGCGGTGACGATCCAGCGCAGCACCGAGGCGGCCGAGGCTGTGCGCGAGGCCAATGATCTGACCAACGAATTGCTGACGGCCAACGCCAAGAACCTGCGCGAAGGCAACAAGATCGTCCGCGAAGAGATGGAGCGCGGCGTGTTCGATATCGAAGCGGTCAAGACCGCCAATGCCGAACTGATCGGCACGATCGAGGACAGCCTGCAAATCGCCGATGAAGGCAAGCGCAAGCGCGCCGCGGCCGAAGAGGACCTCAAGACGATGGAGCGTGAGTTGAAGGAAACGCTGGCCTCGGCCAAGGCGCGCGGAGGCAAGACCGGCACCAATGCCGGCACCTCTGTTCCAGACGCGTAAACGAACCCATGCGGGGGCTGGGGTTCAAGACATTCGTGGGTGCGGTGGGCCTTGTGGCACTGGCCGGGTGCGAGGGAACGTTTTCGACCGATGCGGTCGTAACGCCCCGCCCCCGGCCTGACCGCCCGGTCACGCCGACACCGACGCCGCCATCGGCCGAAAGCGTGGCCATGCGGGGGCATTTTGCGCGGGTTGAACGTGATCTGCTGGCGCAGGGACTTCTGCGCGCAGATGGCGGTGGGCCTGACACGCCCTTCACCGCGCGCGATCTGGCCGAGAATTTCACCAAGGTGGCCCTCTTTGACGAATACATCGCCGAAGGCGGGCAATTGGTCGCCCGCACCTCGGCAAGCAAGCTGCGCCGGTGGGACGGGCCGATCCGCATGCGGGTCACCTTCGGCGAAAGCATTCCCGAGGCCCGGCGCGAGAGTGACCGTCAGGATGTGGCCGATTACACGCGCCGCCTGTCGGGCCTGACCGGCGTTCCGATCCGGCTGACGGCGGCGTCGCCCAATTTCGATCTGCTGTTTCTGAACGAGGATGAGCGGCGCGCATCGGGGCCCCTGATCCGCCAGATCATTCCTGGCATCAGCGAAACGGCGGTGACCACGATCACCGCCATGCCGCGCAGCACGTTCTGCCTGGTCTTCGCGTTCTCGGATGGGCAATCGGCGACCTATAACCGCGCCATCGCCGTGGTCCGCGCCGAGCATCCCGATGCCTTGCGTCTGTCGTGCATCCATGAAGAACTGGCGCAAGCGATGGGTCTGGCCAATGACAGCCCCACCGCGCGCCCCTCGATCTTCAATGATGACGAAGAGTTCGGCCTTTTGACCACCCATGACGAGCTATTGCTGCGCATGCTCTACGATCCACGCCTGAAGCCCGGCATGACCTCAGCCGAGGCCCGCCCGATCATCGACCAGATCGCGGGCGAGTTGGTGGGCGGCGAGAGCTAGGGATGGACGTCGCTGGCTTTGAGGCAAGGCTATCGCGCGCCGCCGAGCCGGCCCGATGACCACCCTGCTCGCGGCCACGCCCCTGATCGCCGTCCTGGTGATGATGGGCATCCTGCGCCGGTCGGCGGCCATGGCGGGTGCCCTGGGCCTGGGCGTGGCACTGGCCCTGGCTCTGACCATTTTCCGCCCATCGGGCCAGACGCTGGCCCCCACCCTTCTGACGGGCGGCGGCGCCTTGGCCGAGGCGTTGCATTCCACCGCGACGATCCTCTGGATCATCCTGCCCGCCTTGGCCCTTTACGAATTTCAGAACCGCACCGGCGCGATCGGTCGCATTCGTGACGCGCTGAGCGGGCTGACCGACAATCGCCGCCTGCAGGCCATCCTGATCGCCTGGTTCTTTGCGCTTTTCATCGAAGGCGTGGCCGGGTTCGGCACCCCCGTCGCTCTGGCGGCACCGCTTTTGGTCGGCCTCGGCTACGCGCCGATCCGCGCCGTGGTTCTGGCGCTGATCGGCCACGTCTCGGCGGTGCCCTTCGCCGCGGTCGGCACGCCGACGCTTGCGCAACTGGAACTGACCGGGCTCGACCCCCAGATGCTGTCTATCGCGATTGCCGTACTGCTGACGGCGGCCGGGCCGCTCTTGCTGTTGGTGATGGTCCGGCTGGCCGATGACGGGCCGCTGACGCGATCCGATCTGAGCTGGGCGGGCCTGGCGCTGATCTGTTTCTTCTTGCCGGCCCTTGTTCTGGCCCGGTTCGCCGGCCCCGAATTGCCCAGCCTCGGCGGCGCGCTTTTGGGGGTTGTGGTGTTTGGCGCGGTGCTGCGGATGAAGCAGCCGGGCAAGACACCCGATATGCGCGCCCTTCTGCCCGATCTGACGCCATATCTGATGATCATCGGGTTCGTGCTGGTGACCCGTCTGGTGCCGCAGATCCAGGCGCCGCTGCGCGACGTGCAGGTCGGCTGGACGTTGATGGAGCGGTTCTCGGGCACGTTCGAGCCGCTCTATCACCCCGGCACGTTGCTGTTTGCCGGGCTGATCCTGGGCGCGCTGGTCACCGGGCGTGCGGCCCATCTCGGCGGCGCCGTGGCCAGTGGCCTGAAGCGCCTCGCACCGGTGGCCTTGGCGCTGGTTATGATGCTGGCGCTGTCGCGGATCATGGTGCATGCGGGCATGATCACCACGCTGGCCCAGGCTGCCGCGCAGGTCGGCACGGCCTGGCCTGTGATCGCGCCGGGGCTGGGCGTGCTTGGCACGTTTCTGACGGGTTCGGCCACCGCATCGAACATCCTGTTCACCGAATTGCAGCTGAGTACCGCGCAGGCGCTGTCGCTGCCCCCTGTGATCATGGTCGCCGCGCAAGGCTTTGGCGCGGCCATCGGCAATGTGCTGGCCCCGCACAACATCATCGCGGGCAGCGCCACGGTGGGCCTTGTCGGGCGCGAGGGCGACGTCTTGGCCAAGACCGCGCTTGTCTGCCTAGCCGGCCTGGCGATCGGGGGCGGCCTGGTGCTGACCGTGACGCTTCTGTCATGAGGCCCCCATCAATCCGCGATGGCGATCACCGGGCAATCGCCCTATAAATGACCGGAACCGGCGGCCCTCCCAAGGCCGCGCAAGACGAGGGACGATTTAAGCCATGGGTATTCTGGATTTCCTGAGCGGACAGTTCATCGACGTTATTCACTGGACTGACGACACCCGCGATACGATGGTCTGGCGGTTTGAGCGTGAGGGCCACGAGATCAAATACGGCGCCAAGCTGACCGTGCGCGAGGGGCAAGCGGCCGTCTTTGTGCATGAGGGGCAATTGGCGGATGTCTTCACCCCCGGACTTTACATGCTTGAGACCAACAACCTGCCGATCCTGACCACGCTTCAGCATTGGGATCACGGGTTCAAATCGCCCTTCAAGTCCGAGATCTACTTCGTCAACACCACCCGGTTCAACGACCTCAAATGGGGCACCAAGAACCCGATCATCGCGCGCGACCCCGAATTCGGGCCCGTGCGCCTGCGCGCCTTCGGCACCTATTCGATCCGCGTGACGGAGCCCGCGAAGTTCCTGCAGGAGATCGTGGGGACAGACGGCGAATTCACGATGGACGAGATCAGTTTTCAGGTCCGCAATATCGTGGTGCAGGAGGTGGCGCGCGTGCTGGCGGGCTCGGGCATTCCGGTGCTGGACATGGCCGCCAACACCGCCGATCTGGGCAAGCTGGTGACCTCGGCCATCGCGCCGACGGTCGCCGATTACGGGCTGACCATCCCGGAATTCTACATCGAGAATATCTCGCTGCCCGAGGCGGTAGAGGCGGTGCTGGACAAGCGCACGTCGATGGGGATCGTTGGCGATCTGGGCCGGTTCACACAGTTTTCCGCGGCCGAGGCGATGACGAATGCGGCCGACAACCCCAATGGCGCGATGGGCGCGGGAATGGGGCTAGGCATGGGCGTGCTGATGGGAAGCCAGGGCCCCTGGGGTCCGCGCCCCGCCGCGGCAGCCCCCGCGGCGCAGGCCGCACCGCCGCCTCCCCCGCCGGTCGAGCATGTCTGGCACATCGCCGAGGCCGGGGCGACCAAGGGCCCCTTCTCGCTCGCCTCGATGGGGCGGATGGCCAGAGATGGCAGCCTGACGCGTGACACCATGGTCTGGACGCCGGGCCAGAACGGCTGGATGCGGGCCGAAGATGTGACCGATCTGGCCCGCCTCTTTACCGTGATGCCCCCGCCCCCGCCGCCCGGAGTATAAGCGCCCATGGCCGATTGGGACGGCACCGAAACGGCGGCGCCCGTCGATACGCATCGCTACCCGTGCGAGCAATGCGGGGCCGACCTGCGGTTTTCGCCCGGCGCGACCGAGCTGGTCTGCGATTATTGCGGCCATGCGCAATCGGTCGCCCCCGCCGGGCGCGCCAAGCTTGAGGCGATGGCCGAGATCGATTATCGCGCGGCGATCAGGAACGCCCTGCCCGCCGAACTGATCGAGGAAACACGGGTGCTATCGTGCCCCAATTGCGGCGCGCAGGTTGAATTTGAGCCATCGATCCATGCCGCCGAATGCCCGTTCTGCGCCACGCCGGTCGTCACCGATACAGGCACGCACCGGCACATCAAACCGCAAGGTCTGCTGCCGTTTGCGGTTTCCGAAGAGGTTGCCCGCGGCAACCTCTCGCGCTGGCTGGGCGGGCTTTGGTTCGCACCGAACGGGGTGCAGGAATACGCCCGAAAGGGCCGCCGGATGCAGGGCATCTATACGCCGTTCTGGACCTTCGACGCCGACACGCGCAGCCGCTATCGCGGGCAAAGGGGCGACCATTACTATGTGACACGAAACGTGCGCGTCAACGTGAACGGCAAAAGCCAGATGCGGCAAAAGCGCGTGCGCAAAACCCGCTGGCGGCCGGCCTCGGGCCGCGTCTCACGGCATTTCGACGATGTGGTCGTGCTGGCCTCGCGCAGTCTGCCGCGGAAATATGTGGATAGCCTGCAGCCCTGGGACCTGACTGCGCTTGAGCCCTATCGCCCCGATTTCCTCGCCGGGTTTCGGGCCGAGGGATATACCGTCGAGCTTGAAGAAGGCCACACCCGCGCGCGCGCCGAGATGGACAGGATCATCGCCGAAGACGTGCGCCGCGATATCGGCGGCGATGTGCAGCGGATCAGCCACGTTGATACGGATGTCTCGGACGAGACCTTCAAGCACATCCTGCTGCCGCTATGGCTTGCGGCCTATAAGTTCCGCGGCAAAAGCTACAGGTTCGTCGTCAACGGCCAAACCGGTGAAGTGCAAGGGGAACGGCCATGGTCGCCCTGGAAGATCGCCTTCGCCGTGATCCTGGCGATGATCGTGATCGGGGTGGGGTATTACTTTAGCGAGATGCAATAGAACGCGACGGGGGCCAAGATTTTCTGCGAAAATCTTGTGGCGCGCCTGCTGATCTGACGCGCTTCACGATTTTTCTGCGAAAAATCTGATCCTTCGACAGAAGGATCGCCTCGTCAAATTCTTCGCAGAAGAATTGCCCCCGGGCCGAGCCGGGGCTAAGCCTTGGGCGACCAGAGGGGACGATCCAGATGATCTTGTGTGCAGGCGAAGCCCTGATCGACATGTTGCCGCGCCGCTCGGACAAGGATGAGGCTGCCTTTGCGCCCTATCCGGGCGGGGCGGTTTTCAACACCGCCATAGCGCTGGGGCGTCTTGGTACGAAAACCGGGTTCTTCAGCGGCCTGTCTACCGACCTCTTCGGACAGATGCTGACCGAGGCTCTGGGCGCCAGCAAGGTCGAGAACCTCGCGCACATGTCAGACCGCCCCACCACCTTGGCCTTTGTGACGCTGGAGAACGGCCAGGCCCGTTATGCCTTTTACGATGAGAATACAGCCGGCCGGATGCTGACGCCCGACAATCTGCCGACATTGCCCAAACAGGTGCAGGCGTTGTTCTTCGGCGGGATCAGCGTGGTGGTCGACCCCTGTGGCGAGGCCTATGAGGCGTTGATGCTGCGCGAGGCGGCGGCGCGGGTCACCATGATCGATCCCAATATCCGGCCCGGCTTCATCACCCATCAGGCTGCCTATCGCGCCCGTATTGGGCGGATGATCGCGCGCGCGGATATCGTCAAGCTTTCGGATGAGGATTTGCGCTGGCTGCTAGGTAGCGGTGACATCACCGCGCTCGCTCGCGAGGTTCTGGCAATGGGCGCCCAGATGGTCTGCATCACCGAAGGGGCCGAGGGCGCGCGCGCGCTGACCGCGAAGCACGACGTTTTTGTCGAGGCCACCCGCGTTGAGGTGGCCGATACCGTCGGGGCGGGCGATACGTTCAATGCGGGCGTCCTGGCCGCCCTGGCGTGTGCCAAAGCGCTGCGTAAGGATATGATCGGCGCGCTTGATGAGGATACCTTGCGCGAGGCACTGACCCTTGGCACCAAAGCCGCGGCCATCACCGTGTCGCGGGCCGGCGCTAACCCGCCCTGGGCGCACGAATTATGAGGGCGCTGATTCAACGGGTCAGCGAAGCGTCGGTCACCGTTGACGGTACCGTGGTCGGCCAGATCGGGCCGGGCCTTCTGGTGCTGGTCTGCGCGATGCAAGGCGATGACGAAGCCCGCGCCGAGGCCCTGGCCGCCCGCATCGCCAAGTTGCGCATCTTTCGCGACGAGGCGGGCAAGATGAACCGCTCGCTTGTGGACATCGGCGGGGCGGCTTTGATCGTCAGCCAGTTCACCCTGGCTGCTGACACCTCACGCGGTAATCGGCCCGGATTTTCGGCCGCCGCCGACCCCGACACCGGCAACCGGCTTTATGAGCATACCGCCAAAGCGCTAACCGCCTTGGGCATTTCCGTGCAGACCGGGCGGTTCGGAGCCGATATGCAGGTCGCGCTGGTCAATGACGGGCCGGTGACGATCTGGATCGACGGGTAGCCAACCAGGATCGCCCAAATTGCGGGCGGATGGCTTGAAAAAGGGCATAAGGGGTTGTCATGGCAGGCCAGACGCGCTTGGATCGGACACCCACTTCGCGCGCGACAGGAAGGCAGCTACCCCTGACATATGACAGATAAGCCCGAGTTTTTTGATGAGATGACAGGCAGCGGCGACACCCCGCGCGCGCCTTATGCCGAGTATCACCGCTGGTTCGAGGGCGAGGATATCGCCCGCCTTCGTCACAAGTCGAACGAGGCCGAGACCTTCTTTCGCCGCACCGGCATCACCTTCAACGTCTACGGCCAGGCCGAGGCGGATGAGCGGCTGATCCCGTTCGACATTGTCCCCCGCATCATCTCGGGCCGCGAATGGTCGCGGCTGGCGCGCGGTATCGAACAGCGGGTCCGCGCCATCAACGCGTTTCTCTATGACATCTACCACCGCCAGGAAATCCTGCGCGCCGGCCGCGTGCCGCCAGAGCTGATTGCCCGGAACGAGGCATTCCTGCCGCAGATGATCGGCGTGAACCCACCCGGCGGCGTCTATACCCATATCGTTGGCACCGACCTGGTGCGCACCGGCGAGGATGAGGTGTATGTTCTGGAAGACAACGCCCGCACGCCGTCCGGTGTCAGCTATATGCTGGAAAACCGCGAGACGATGCTGCAGATGTTTCCTGAGCTTTTCTCGAAAGTCCGGGTACAGCAGGTCAGTGACTACCCCGCGCGGCTGCGCCGGTCACTTGCGGCCTCGGCGCCGCCGGCCTGTTCGGGCAAGCCCGTGGTGGCTGTGCTGACGCCCGGCATCCACAACTCGGCCTATTTCGAACATTCGTTCCTGGCCGATCAGATGGGCGGCGAATTGGTCGAAGGCAGCGATCTGCGCGTGGTCGACGGGCGCATCGCCATGCGCACGACCCGGGGCTATAAGGCGATCGACGTGCTCTACCGCCGCGTCGATGACGAATATCTCGACCCGCTGGTTTTCAACCCCGCGTCAATGCTGGGCGTGCCGGGCATCATGGATGTCTATCGCTCAGGCGGCATCACTATTGCCAATGCGCCGGGCACGGGTATCTCGGACGACAAGGCGATCTACAGCTACATGCCTGATATAGTTGAGTTCTATACGGGCGAAAAGGCGATCCTGAAGAACGTGCCCACCTGGCGCTGCTCGGACGGAGACTCGCTGAAATACGTGCTCGACAACCTGGCCGAGCTGGTGGTGAAAGAGGTGCACGGATCGGGTGGCTACGGCATGCTGGTGGGTCCGGCGGCATCGAAGAAAGAGCTGGCCGCCTTCCGCGCCAAACTGGAGGCCAAGCCCGGCAATTACATCGCCCAGCCGACCTTGTCGCTTTCGACGGTGCCGATCCTGACCAAGGCAGGCCTGGCGCCCCGTCATGTCGACCTCAGGCCTTACGTGCTGGTATCGCCCGACAAGATCGATCTGGTGCCCGGCGGGTTGACGCGGGTGGCGCTGAAGCAGGGGTCGCTGGTGGTCAACTCAAGCCAGGGGGGCGGCACCAAGGATACCTGGGTGCTGGAGGAATAGCCGCGATGCTGGGCAAAACCGCAGGGGGCCTCTTCTGGATGTTCCGCTATCTCGAGAGGTGCGAGAATACCGCGCGCCTGGTCGAGGTGGGCTTCCGCATGGCCATGACGCGGGGCGGCGACCCGGCCGACGAATGGGCCTCGGTCATCGATACGGCCGGTGCGCGCGACGCCTATCTCGCGCGGTTCGATACGTTCGACGGCCCCTCTGTGATCGACTTTCTGCTGCGCGACCCTGATTATCCGTCATCCGTCCTGTCCTCGATCGAGGCCGCGCGCTTTAATGCCCGGCTGGTGCGCATCGCGCTGACCCGCGAAGTCTGGGAGGCCACCAATGAATGCTGGATGGCGCTGAAGGCGGCGCTGAAACGGCCTGTGCGCGAGAACGAGATGACGGCGGTTCTGGGCCTGATCCGCCAGCAAAGCGCGCTGGTCCGGGGCGCACTTCACGGGTCAATGCTGCGCAATGACGGCTATGATTTCGCGCGGGTGGGCACATTTCTGGAACGCGCCGACAACACGGCGCGTATCCTTGACGTGAAGTATTACGTCCTTTTGCCCTCGATCAGCCAGATCGGATCGTCCCTTGATAACGTGCAATGGGAGACTGTCTTGCGCTCGGTCGCCGGGCAGCGGGCCTATCGCTGGTTGACCGGCGGTGAGGTCGCGCCGATAGGTATTGCCGAGTTTTTGATCCTGGATGGGCGTATGCCACGCAGTCTGGCGTTCTGCACCGCGAAGATGGCCGACAATCTGGGCTATCTGGAAAGGGATTACGGCATGCGCCACCCCTGCCATGACCAGGTGGATCGGTTGCGTGCCATGCTGCACGACAACGATATCGAGGCCATTTTCGAACACGGCCTGCATGAATTTCTCACCGATTTCCTGCGCGACAGCGGCATCCTTGCCGCTCAGATCGAACAGGATTACCGGTTTTACGGATGATACTCTTATGCGCCTGAAGGTCTCGCACCGCACCACATACCGCTACGACCACCCCGTCAGCTACGGGCTGCAAGAGCTGCGCCTGACGCCGAAAAGCCGGGCCGAGCAGCAGGTGCTGTCATGGCAGACCCATATCGAGGGCGCCCGCAAGGAGGCTGAGTTCGACGACCAGCACATGAACCATGTCATGCTGCTGTCGATCTCGGATGATGCCGAGATCGTCGTCACATCGCACGGCGAGGTCGAGACCAGCGATAAGTCCGGCGTGGTCGGTCGCCATCAGGGCTTTGCGCCGCTTTGGCTGTTCCGCCGCCCCACCGACCTGACCCGGGCGGGCAACCTGACCCGCAAGCTGGCCGGCGGCCTGCCCCATGAATACCCAGATGAATTGCCGCGCATGCACGAATTGTCGCGCCGCATTCGCGAAAGCGTCGATTACCTGACCGGTCAGACCGATGCCGAGACCACGGCCGAAATGGCGCTTGAGCAGGGCCAGGGGGTTTGTCAGGACCATGCGCATATCTTTCTGGCCGCCGCGCGCGGCATGGGGATGCCCGCGCGTTATGTCTCGGGCTATCTGATGATGGACGACCGCGTCGATCAGGATGCGACCCATGCCTGGGCCGAGGCGCATCTGGACGGGATCGGCTGGGTCGGCTTCGACATCTCGAACGGCATTTCGCCGGATGAGCGGTACATCCGCGTCGCCACGGGCCTTGACTATCGCGAAGCCGCCCCAATTTCCGGTCTGCGCTACGGTGATCACGGAAAAGAAAACCTTTCGGTCGATATTCAGGTACAGCAGCAGTGATAACCGGGCCGATTCGCGCCCCCAAGGAACCCAAACGATGACATATTGCGTCGCGCTCCGGATGGACCGGGGGCTTGTCTTCATGTCCGACACCCGCACAAATGCAGGCGTCGACAACGTCTCGGTCTTTCGCAAGATGCACACCTGGGCGGCCCCCGGCGACCGGTTCATCACACTTCTGTCGGCGGGAAATCTGGCGACCACGCAGGCCGTCATCAGCCTGCTGGACGAACGGTCGAAGGCCGCAGCCGACCGCACGCCGTCGGTGATGGGCGAGCCGTCGATGTTTCAGGTGGCCCGGCTTGTTGGCGAAACGCTGAAAGAAGTGATCGCGGCCAACGCGCAAGCTGGCCAGACGGCAGCCGACCCGGCCTTCAACGCCACAATCATTCTGGGCGGTCAGGTGGGCGAGGGCGAGCCGCGGCTGTTCCTCATCTATCCTGAGGGCAATTTCGTCGAAGCCTCTGCCGACACGCCGTTTTTCCAGATCGGTGAGACGAAGTATGGCCGCCCGATCCTGGTGCGCGCCTTCGATCCGGGGATGAGCTTTGAGGACGCGATCAAACTGCTGTTGGTATCGTTCGATTCCACGATCAAAGCCAACCTGTCTGTCGGGCTGCCGATCGATTATCAGGTCTATCTGACCGACACATTCGAGGCCGCCCATCAGGGCCGGATTGAGGCCGACGATCCGTATTTCCAAACCATCTCAACCGGATGGGGTGACGCGCTGAGGCAGGCTTTCAACAGCCTGCCGCGCTTTACGCAGTTGGATTGAGGGGCCTAGGGCGGACCCTATATCCCCTGCCTTTACTACATCAAACTTCGCGTTTGAAATTGGCCGGATATCGGTTTCGGAGCGGGATTTCCGGCGCAGTTTGAACGCAAAGCACTGTGTTGCCAGATCCGAATAGCGTGAAACGTTGGAAAGGCGCCGTGCTGTGGTGTAGTCATACCGGCCGCATCCAAGCACAAGCCGAGCCATCGGCGGGCCGGGGTGCGGCGATCCGGCCTTGCCGCGATGGTGCTTTATGGTTGAGGCCCCGAACGACGTTCGAACAGGGCGCCTACGGCGACATATCGCCGTGCCGTCTGGACGGCCCGCCGATGGCACGGCGGCCTTCGGCCTTGTTCCGCGCCGGGTGCTCGGATCAACGGCAGGGTGAGGGAGGGCAATGCGGGCGGCCGTTGTTTCGATCTGATGTGATCATGTCCTAGCAGCCGCCGACCACCATCACCCAACGCGGGCCACCGCCCACACGCGGGCCCGGTTGCGCCACGGCGATCCCGTAGGATGTGGCCCGGCGGTGCAGGATGTTGGCGCGGTGGCCAGACGATCCCATCCAGCCGGCCATGACCGAGGCGGCCGATCGCTGGCCCCAGGCGATGTTCTCACCCCCAGGGCCACAGCCGCCGGCGGCCCGCAGCCGTCGTGCAAAGTTCGATCCGTCGGACCCGCGATGCGACTGCACGCCGTTTGCCGCCATATCACAGACATGACGCTGGGCGGCACGCTGGAGACGCGGCGAAAAGGTCAACGCCCTCAGACCGCGCTTGCGCCGTTCGGCATTCATCATCTGGGCAACATCGGACTGAATTGCTGATGCGTTTGACGGCGCACGGCACGATTGCGCCTGGGCCGCCGAGGCCATGGTGACCATAGCCAAAACAATCATCACTCGGATCATCTGCTCAACTCCGCTTGTAACCGGGTGCCCCACCCCACGCGGACATGTCGTTCTCGCGGATAAGTAAAGCGCGTGAAGCGCGCTTGCGCAACCGCGACGCCGCGGCATGGGCGACCTCTTGCCATGGCAGCCCCTCGACAGATCAGTGTGCGACCGGCTAGAGCTGGGGCCGCGCAGAGCCTGAAGGAGGCGCCGTTTCTCATGCCGATCCGCCTGATCCTTGCCGCCCTCGCGCTTGCTCTGGCCGCCACGTCGGCCCGTGCCCAGACCGATGAAGAGGTCGCCTTCGTCCGCGCCTTCATGGCCGAATTGCAAATCCTCTCAATCATCGAAGACCGCGAGTATTGCGGCCATTTCGCCCGCACCTCCGACGGTCGGCTGATGGCGACCAAACCGCGCCCCGGTAAGTACAATTCGTGCTACATGGGCACCCCGCCACCGCAACTGGACGTCTTCGCCAGCTATCACACCCATGCCGCCTTCAACCGCGACAGCCTGAACGAAATCCCGTCGCTGCAGGACCTGCAATCGGACATCGACACGGCGATGGACGGCTATATCTCAACCCCCGGCGGGCGGCTCTGGTTCAGCGATCACAAGACCGAGCGGGTTCACCAGCTTTGCAGTATCGGCTGTCTGCCGCAGGACCCCGCTTTTCGACCTGGAAAGTTCATGAAAATCCGGCGCAGCTATACGCTGGCCGATCTGGAATGGCTGATGGGTGACTAACCCTTGGCCAAGAGGTCACGGACCTCACGCGCCAAGCCATCGACCTCGGCCACCCACGGGCCCTTGCCGCGTTCCAGCGCGCCCTTCCCCTGCCCCAGCGTTTCGGCATAAACCACCCGATTGCCCAGCACCGTCTCGGCCCGCTCGGCCTGCAAGGCCTCGATCGCGGCGTCGATTTCGCCTGCCAGCCGGGTTTTGGCCCGGGCGCGGTTCATCACCACCATAACGGGGCGATCCTCGCGCCGGGCCAGGTCGAGAACGCTTTCCGTCGCCCAGATATCAACCTGGCTCATCGCCACCGGCACGATCACCAGATCGCTCTCACGCAAAGCGGGGCGCAGATCGGCATCGACCTTGGGCGGTGTATCGACAAGAACGTAATCGACGCTCTTGCGCAGCTTCTCGCATTCATAGCTGACGCCCCAGGCACTGGCGGTGGAAAACTCCATCCCCGGATCGCCCACCTCGCGCCGCGCCATGAACCAGCGGCCCAGCGAGCCCTGTGGGTCGGTATCGAGCAGAGCCACCGATTTGCCCGCGCGCAGAAACGCCACGGCCAGATTCACCGCGATCGTCGTTTTGCCCGAGCCACCCTTTTGCTGCGCGACTGAGATGACATGGCCCATGGCGCCTGTTCCGATCTGGTTGGTTCACGCCTATCAGATCATTCCGGGCGCTCTCCCGCAACAGTTTTTCTGCACCGCAGCAAAAAGCAGGGATCAGTCGGTCAGAACGAACGTTACCTTCAGGATGACGCGATATTCATTGATCTTGCCGTCCTTGACGGTCACCTTCATGTCCTGAACCCAGGCCGCCTCAACGTTTTTCAGCGTCTCGCTGGCGCGGGCAACGCCTTGCGATACGGCATCCTCGAAGCTGGTTTTGGACGAGGCGATGATTTCGGTCACGCGTGCAACTGACATTTGATCCTCCCAGGGGTTAAAGGATCAACCTACGCAGGTACCGGGGCATCGGTCCAGCTTTGATCCGGCTGGCGGCCCATTCAGCAAGTCGTCGCCGGAGGCGTAGCAATACGATCAGATGGGCTATCCGATCCGGTATCCGACATTGCGCAATGTCACGATCGCCTTGCCATGGTCCCTAAGCTTGCGCCGCAAACGGCCGATATAGACATCGACGACATTCGTCAGCGGGTCGGCATTCAGGCCCCAGACCGCGTTCAGGATACGCTCACGCGTCAGAACGCGTCCAACATTCGACAAGAACAGCACCAGTATCTCGCGCTCTTTCGCAGAAAGCTCAATCGGATCGCCCGCTACGGTAACCTTATAGGATTGCTTGTCGAATTTGATTTCCCCATGCGACAGAGTATCGGCTTCGCACAGGCCCGAAAACTGTTTCGCGCGTCTGTGCAGGCTTTCGATGCGGGCCACCAATTCATCAAAATCGAAAGGTTTGGGCAGGTAATCGTCGGCGCCGATCTTAAGGCCCTCGACACGCTCATCGATCGCGTCCAATGCGCTCAGCATCAGGATCGGCGTGGTCACGTTGCGAGCGCGCAGCTTGCGGCAGACGTCCTGGCCGCTGATGCCCGGCAGCATCAGATCAAGCAGCACGACATCATAGGAATCCTGCGCCATCATCTCGATCCCGGTTTCACCGTCGGGGGCATGCTGGACGCTCCACCCCTCGCCTGCCAACCCGCGCCGCAAAAAGTCCGCGACCCTGACTTCATCCTCGATCAGCAAGATATTCATGTTCATTCCCAACCACTTTGTCCTGTATTTGGGAAACGGGTCAGACAGAACTTTATTCCAGAAAATCGCACCAATAATCAGAAAAAAATCAGCCGATTGCGCGGCTGCGTGTGTTTTCGCCGATCTCATTGACGACCGACAATTGTCGCTTCCGGGGGATCGAGAGGATGACACGCAACCCGCCAGTCTCGGCATCCTCCAGCATCACGGACCCGTCATGGGCGTTCATGATCGCCCGCACGATGGGCAGACCCAGGCCCGTCCCTTCGCTGGCCTGACCCGCGGCATTCGAGCCCCGGAAAAACCGGTCGAATGCCTGCGCCTTATCCTGGTCGCTCATGCCCGGGCCATCGTCCTGAAGAACAATCGATATGTGATTGCCGTCGTCGTTCAGCGTGATCTGGATGTTGGGCCCACCATAGCGCTGCGCGTTGTGCAAAACCGACAAAATGCATTGGCGCATCCGCAGAGGATCCACGCGGATGCGTGTATCCTTGGCGTTGATCGTCACCTCCACGTCGCTTGCAAACATATCCTGGGCCTCGGCCACGATCCGACGCAGATCGACATCTTTCAGATCAAGCCTTAGATGGCCCGCCTCATGCCGTGCGATCAGCAACATATCCTCAACGATATGGGTCGTGTGGCGGGCCGCGTCGCGGATGCGGGCCAGAACGTCGGCAGTTACATCATAGGGCTGTTCGCCACTGCGCAAGGCAACCTCGGCCTCGCCCTGAATGATGGTAAGCGGCGTGCGCAATTCGTGGCTGATATCGGCCATCAGACGGCGGCGGTTGGTTTCGGACAACTCGATCTGCGCCAGCAGCTTCTGCAGCTCAGACGTGCGGTCGCGCACCTTTTCCTCCAGCTTGTCGTTTTGCTCAAGCTGCTCCTGCGCCCGGTTTTCCAGACCCCTGGCCATCTCATTGAGAACGTGCGACAAATGCCGCAACTCCTTACCGCCGGAAACTTGCAGAGGGCGCGAGAAATCACCCTTTCTGTAATCCGAGACACGCTCCATGACGTCCGCAAAGGGCCGCTGGATCAGGCGTACATAAGACCAGAAAGCCAGCAAAAGCAGTAAGGTGGCCAACGCGGCCGCCGAGTAGGTGAGCAACCGCATGTCCTGGCGAAACGTTTCGGCAAGCGCGCGGGTTTCGGCAACCTCTTCAGCCTCTTCGGCAATGGCTTCGGCGATCAGTTGCGACAGCTCCAGATCGACAGTACGGTCCAGCACATCGGCCAGCCGTTCCAGCCGGATGGCCGGATCGATCGGTCGGCCATCATCGGTCAGCCAGGTCAGCTTGGCGGTCACCTCCTGCACCTTGGTCTCGATCTGTGCCAGAACCTCAAGCTCATCCAGCTCCTCGTCACCCACCATGTCGATCTCGCCGGCGATGGCGGCGCGGATGCGGGAGATCTCGGTCGCAATGGCCGATTTCAGCTCGCGCTCAAGAAGCCCTTCATCGCGGTCGCCGATCAGCAAGGCATCGCCGTGCTGCTTGAACAGCTGATAGACCAGCGATTGCAGCGCTAGGTGCGATTGCAGCGAGCTATGGGCCAGGTCGGTACGCTCCTCCCAATACTGGCTGCGCTTGAGATCCCACAGCGAAAGCGCAATCACGCCAGAGACAAGGATGATGAAGGCCAAGGCATAGAGGCTGAGAAGGGCGGTGATACGCATGGGTTTTGCTATCCGGCCGTGATTGATGGTCGAGATGATAGCATCTTTCTCGAGGCTGTCGATGAGACAACCCGCAAGTCCTTGTGCCAGGCGGTGGCGATGTCGATGCCGCGCACGATGATCGTCGCACCTGTTGCCTGACGCAATTGTCTAAGCAGGGCCGCAGCATTGGGATCGGCGGCCAGGCGGTGCGCCTCGATCAGGATGAGATCGGGGGCGCCAAGAACCGCGCGGGTCAATTCCAGCCGCAGCGCCTCGGCGACCGAGAGGTTGCGCGCGCCCTCGGAAACCCTTTGGCGCAGGCCCTTCGAACCGTCGGCAAGATGGGCGATGCCGAAAGCTTTCAGGGCGGCGAGGACCTTGTCCTTCGACGGGCGCGGGGCCAGGCCCAACGTCACCGCACGGCGCAACGTGCCTTGCAGCACCGGCGCCTGATGGCCGAGATAGGCAATTGCAGGCAGATCACCGGCGGGCAGATCATCATAATGCACCCTGACCGATGCGGAATGATCGATGCCCGCTATCAACCGCAGCAAATCATCATCGGCATCCGCGGGCAGAGCGACCAGATCGCCTGCCGAAACGAAGATCTGGCGATGCCCGTCAATCCGCACTGAAACCGGCCTGCCGAGCGGTTTGACCCGGCGGCGTTGGCTGGGTGTTTGAAGCAGGGTCTCGGCCTTTCCACGCGCGACCCGCCAGGCGCAGAACCTGTCCCAGGCGCCGGCCAGTTCTTTCAGCGGTGTCACGAGGATCGCGATGATCGCCAGCGACGCCGCGACCGTTCCGGGTGCGATGCCGTGCCGCCCTGCGGTCAGGAATACCAGAACCGCCGCAGCCCCCGCGCCGATATCGACAAGAAACCGCAAGGATGACGCCCGTCCGATGCGGGCCAGTGCATCCTCACGCAGGGACGCACCGTCCTGATCCAGCACGTCAAGCTCGTGCCCGGTGCGGCCCATCAGGTCAAGCTGCGGGGCGATCGCGATCCGCTCCATCATCGAGATCGAGATATTCGCGCGTCTGGTCCGCAATTTGCGATGGCGGGCCTGCAATCCGATGGCCACCAGCGTCATCATGGCCAGTGTCAGCGCCAAAGGCACGACGGCCATCTGCATCAGACGCGGATCAAGCAGATAGAGAACCGTGGCCGCCCCCGGCAAGACGACCAGTGCCGACAGGATCGGCGGCAGGCCTTGCCCGAACCAATTCCGCGCGGCGGACAGATCGCCGACAAAGCGCAGTGACAGGGCCCCGACACGGCGCTTTTCCAGCGTGCTCAGCGACATGCCCGCGATGTGCGCGTAAAGCACGCGGCGCAGGGCGGTTGCGTAGCTTTGGCCAATCGCCTCGGCCCTGAGGCGCATCAGCCAGGCCAGGGCGGCGACGGTGGCACCGGCCCCGAACAGCCATGCCAGCGTCGCGTTGGAGGGCAAGGTGCCGTCATGCAACGCGGTGAACGCATCGCGGGTAGCGAACGCCCCAAAACCCAACGCGACGGCCTGCAGGATACCGAGAACAGGGATGAGGACCGCGTCTTTCACGCGGTCCCCTTTCATCAATTCGGGAAGCTGGCTCATGCCGCGCTCAGTGTTTCGCGATTGCGCATCAGGGGGCGGACAGTCTCGGCGATGGTGGCTGAGTTCCACAGATCCTCACGCGAGAGGATCGGCAAGCCTGTCACCTCGGCGGCCTCGGCCGCAGCCAGGGGCGAGCAGCTGACCATGCCCGAGATTGCAAAGGGCGTCAGCCCATGACCCTCAAGCACAACGACCGCGCCCAGCGCGCTGAGGGCATCGGGTGCTGCGAACAAGATGCCATCAAGACGGTCGCGGATCGCGCTTTTGCGTAGAATGGCGCGGGTTTCCTGCTGGAAGACGCCATCGGCGATCTCGACCACCACCACCTCGGCCCCATTTGCGGCGGCCGTGGCGACCAGGGTGTCGAACCCTTCCTCAATCCGCGCCATCGGCTGCCGGTAGGTTGTGGCCATGCCCACGTCGGTGAAGTCCATAACCGGCACGCCGGCATCCTCAAAGGCGTTGAAATCGCCGAATGCACCGGTGCCCGTGGCCTTGACACCTGCCACCGCATAACCTGCCGCCACCAGACCATGGGCCAGGCTGGAGGCCGCCGTGGTCTTGCCCGAGTTCATCGAAGCCCCGAACACGCCGATCACCGTCACGTCGTGGTTTGCGGGCCGCTGCGGCAAGGCGTAGTCGCCGACATTCATCGCGTCACCGTTTGGTCCGATCAGCAGAGCCATCGGCGTCAGAAGCGTTGGCTCCTCCATGAAATGATGCGCCGCTTCGATCGTGCCCGCCACACCGCCGCCGGCGGCCAGCTGAAGGTATCCATCGCCAATCTCGGCGCGGGCCTGGAACTGATCCGGCGCATAGCGGTCGCCGAGACACAGCACCACCAGGTCGCCAGGATAGCTGGCCGAGTTGCGCCGGTCAGCCAGCTGGATCTTTTTGTGCTGACCGATCTCGGCAATGCTGCAAAGCAGCAGATCGCCCGCTTGTGCGCCGTTCAGGTCGCGCGAGAGGCGCTGCACGTCGTCACGATTTACGCGCCGCGTGGTGAAAGCCCATTTGGCGATGTCGAGAAGGCCGGTGTCGAGATTTGTCATATAGGTCATCTTGCATGTCCCCTTTGGAGGTATCCGATGACATCAAATCTGGAGCATGGGGATGACATGCGCTTGGCCCCGGGCATGAACAGAGTGTTCGAAAGCAGATGAATGGAAGATGAAAACCCAGGCGGGGCGTTATTCATTTCCTATAGATATCAGGTGATTAGAACGCCAAATGCGGCCCGTGAAAGCTGTGACCCTGAGTGATCCCCCAGACCCCCCCCTGAAGTCAGGGCTCTGGCATATGGTAGTGAGGGACAATCCCCGCGCTTTGGATCGCCTTGTTGATATCCAATCCGCGCAAGGCGCCATAGCCCGTCAAAAGCGCCGTTTTCAGGCCAGCGGCCCGCCCACCAAGGATGTCGGTCTGCAAGGTATCGCCCACCATTACGAGGCGCGAGAGGTCCTGGTCGGGGTCTAGCCGCGCAAGTGCCAGATCGAAAATGCCGGAAAAGGGTTTGCCGTAGAATTGAGGCGTGACGCCTGTCTCATCCGCCAAACGATGGGCGTAATGGCCGGGCTCACGGTTCAGACCCTTATCACCGGGCGAGACGATATCGGGATTGCCCACCAGCACCGGCCGGGGCCGGGCGCGCAGCGAGGCCGTGAGCAAAGCTTGCCGCGCCTCGGTCCACTCGCCCGCGCCGATGAAGAGGAACCCCTCGGCCCGATCATAGGCGGTGGGATCTTCGGCCATGAATTCGGTGTCGAGATGATCCAGCTCTTCCACGCCGAAGCGCTGCGAGGCGATAAGGCCCCAATGCCGCGCGGGCTGATCGGCCAGGGCAGCCAGCAGCGTATCGCGGCTTGAGATGACATCATCGGGTGTAAAGTCAAAGCCCAGACGTTCGTAGCGCTGCATCAGCAGCCGCTTGGGGTATCCGGCCGCGTTGGTCACCACAAGCACGCGTTTGCCCATGCCCCGCAATTGCCGGATACGCGCCGCAGCCCCGGGGATCGCGCGTTCGCCGATATTCAGCACGCCGAAGGCATCGAGCAGGAAGACATCGACGTCATCCGCCAAGTCCGCCAGCGTGTTCACCTGCTTTGCGTGATCGGGAAATGTGGCTTGCGGCAAGCGCCCGCGCACCGCCTCATAGGCCTGAAAGGCCCATTCCTCGTCCGCCCTCCCCTCCATCAGATGATCGCGCCCCGCACTTTGGCCGACACCCATTCGCTGATAACAACGGCGACAAGGATCACCAGAAGGATCAGCGAGACCTGCGGCCAGGCCAGGGTGTTCAGCGATCCTGACAATTGCAGCCCGATACCGCCTGCACCCACCAGCCCCAGCACCGTGCTTTCGCGGATGTTGATGTCCCAGCGGAAGACCGAGATGCCAGCAAAGGCCGGCAGGATCTGCGGCACGATGCCGTAGGCCATCACCTGCCAACGGCTGGCGCCAGTGGCGGTGATCGCCTCGACCTGTGTGCGATCGATCTCTTCAATCGCCTCGTAAAGCAGCTTGGCGCAGAACCCGATCGACCGGATCGCGATGGCAATGATGCCGGCAAATACGCCCGGCCCGATGATCGCGATCAGCAAAAGCGCCCAGATCAGCGAGTTGATCGACCGGGTCGATACGATGATGAGGAGCGCGATGGGCCGGACAAACAGGGCCGATGGCGTGGTGTTGCGCGCGGCCATGAAGGCCACCGGCACCGCCATGACCAAGGCGATCAGCGTGCCCAGGGTCGCGATGTTGATGGTGTCCCAGATCGGCCACCAGAGCTGCTCCATATACGACCAGCGAGGTGGGGTGGCGCGGGTCAGGATATCGCCCGCGATGCGCGGGGCGTCCCAGACGAAGGGCCAGGTGGTCTGGTCCGAGATCCAGTTCCAGCACCAGACGAAAATCGCCACCCCGACCAGCCAGATCGCCCAATGGGTCAGCGCCTCGCGCTGGCTGCGGCGCTGCCAGATGCGGGTGCCGTCGGAAAGGTCTGTCACCGGCATTACTGCACCCTCGCCCGGACAATGCCCGAGATGTATTCCAGCGCCATGACGATCCCGATGATCAGGATCAGGATGGCCGCTGCCGTGTCGAATTCGTAGCGGTCGAACGCGGTGTTCAGCGTGGCCCCAATGCCCCCGGCGCCGACCAGCCCCAAAATGGCGCTTTCCCGGAAATTGATGTCGACGCGATAGATCGACAGGCCCACGAGGCGCGGGATCACCTGCGGCTGCACCCCATAGTTGATCCATTGGGTCCAGCGGGCCCCAGTGGCGCGAACGGCTTCGGCCTGGCTCCGATCCATCGCCTCGATATCCTCGGCCAGCAGCTTCGACAGGAACCCGATGGTCGCGAAGGACAGGGTGAGAAAGCCCGCTAGCGGCCCGAAGCCGAAGATCGCAACCAGCAAGATCGCCACGATGATTTCCTGCAAGGCGCGGCTGATCGCGACGATGCCACGGCAGATCATGTAGACCGGAAGGGGCGCGATGTTGCGCGCAGCCCCAAGGCCGATGGGGATGGAAATCAGGATGCCGACGACCGAGGCCGCGACAGTCATGATGATGCTCTCCAACAGCCCTTCCCAAATGTCGCCCGCGCGGGTGGTGAAATCGGGCTGCGTGAACGACATGATGAAGGCCCCGCCCCGGTCGAGCCCCTCGTAGACGCGCGACCAGTTCACCTCGACCGAGGCGATGGCGGCGACCAGATAGGCCAGGCCACCGATGATCAGAAGCCAGCGCAGCCATGGCCGCTTGATCATCGGCGGGCGCCTCCAGCGCTTGCCCAGATAGGCGTTCAGTTCGGTGGCCTCGCCGTTCATGCGACGGCCTCGTCATCTTTCTTGATCGTCGCGTGCCAATCTTCTTCGCCATAAATCGTCGTCAGCACATCGGGCGTCAGCGCCTCTGGCGGGCCGTCGAATTCGACCGCGCCAAAGCGCAGGCCGATGACGCGCTGCACAAACATCTGCGCCAGGGCCACGTCATGGATGTTGATGATCGCGGCCAGATCCCGCTCGGCGCAAAGCTCGCAGATCAGGCGCATGATCTGGCGGCTGGTCTTGGGGTCGAGGCTGGCGGTCGGTTCATCGACCAGCAACAAGGCCGGGTTCTGGATCAGCGCGCGGCAGATGCCCACGCGCTGGCGCTGGCCACCCGACAGCTCATCCGCGCGCTTATCGGCCATCTGCAACAGACCCACGCGGTCCAGCAGGCGAAACGCCTCGTCCACGTCCGACTGCGGGAACCGCCGCGCCAGACTGCGCCAGAAGCCGACATAGCCCAAACGGCCCGACAGCACGTTTTCCATCACCGTCAGACGTTCGACCAGCGCATATTCCTGAAAGATCATCCCCATGCGCCGCCGCTCACGCCTGAGCGCACCGGAACCGAGGCCGGTCAACTCGGTCTCGCCCAGCCAGACCTTGCCGCTGGTGGGCTCGACCAGGCGGTTGATGCAGCGGATCAAGGTGGATTTGCCCGCGCCGGACGGGCCGATCAGGGCCAGAACCTGGCCTTTGGGCACGTCCAGATCGACGGCCTTCAGCGCCTGATCCCCGGTTTTGTATGTCTTGGTCAGCTTCTCCAGCCGCAGCATGTCCCGCCCCCTCGTACATTATATCATTGGGTGCGGCGGCCCCTTCCCCAAAGGGCCGCCGCTGCCATGATCATTCGCAGGCGTAAGAGACGTCGTTGGCCGCGTCAATCTTGCGGATCACGTCCCAGAATTCCTGGTAGGTCATCTCAAGAAACTGCGCCTCGCCGTTCTTCTCAAACTCCTCCTGCAGGGATGTGCCGTCCCAATCGAAGCTAAAGAACGCCTCGCGGATCTGGTCCTGCAATTCGGGCTTGAGGTTGTAGGCTACCCCGTAACCCGTGGTCGGGAAGGTCTGCGATTTGTAGATCGAGACCAACTGATCCTCGGACACGACATCGCGTTCCAACATGCGTGCCAGAACCGAATTGGCCACTGCCGCGGCCGGGTAATCCCTGTTAGCCACGCCGAGGATCGAGTTGTCGTGCTTGCCCGAGAAGACCGGTTCAAAATCACGCTCGGCCTCCATCTCGAAGTCGCTTTTCAGGATCGCCGACGGCGCCTTGAAACCTGAATTCGAGGTGGGCGAGGTAAAGGCCAGCTGGCCGCCCTTGATATCCGCAATCTCGGAAATTCCTGATTCCGGGTGCGTGATGATCTCCATCTCGTAGCCGAAGCTGCCATCCTCGGCGGCCATGATCGTGAACGGCCGGAAGCCCGCGCAATTCACCGCCAAAGGGTTCGAGCCGGTATTGAAGCCCGCGATATGCAAGCGGCCCGAGCGCATCGCCTCAATCTGGGCGGCGTTCGATTGGACCGGGAAAAAGACCACTTCCTTGCCGGTCGCCTCGGTCAGATGGGTCAGAAAATCGGCCCAAGCCTCGCGATAGACGGCGGGGTCTTCCACCGGGGTGTAGGCGAAGATCAAGGTGTCGGGGTCGAGCCACTCGGACTCGTCCGTCGGCACGTCGGCCAGCAAGTCGCCATCCCGGTCGCAAAAGCGTTGGTCCAGATCACCCCTCGGGCAATCCTCCTGCGCCATGGCGGGCAGCGCCCCCAGCATCACAACCGTGGCCACCGTCGAAAATAGCGCCATCGTTTTCATGTCATTCCTCCCTGACTTTTTATGACATCACGGTAGGCATCTATGTCAGGTTTGTAAAAGTCTTTTGACGGGCCAAGACGGCTTTATGGCCGCGCCACTGGCAAGCGCACCAACACGTCGAGGCCCTGCATGTTCAAAAAATGCAGCATGTCGATGAAAACCCAGTTTTCGGCCAACTTGTCGCCCGCGCGGCGATAGATGTCGACCACGCGCATGTCGGCTGTGCCAAGGCCGTTAGCCGGTAGCCCCATATAGCCGCCGGTCGGCGTCAGCGTCAGGTTCGGCCAGCCGAAGAACCCGCCGTAATCGCCCTCGGCCAACTTGGCGATGTGGCCGTTGAACATGCGGTCCTTGATCTGGGTGCGGAACGGGCGCTGGTGCTGTTCGATGTAGCGGTCGATCGTATAGGTCGCACCGATCCCCTCGGGCCCCCACCAGATCATATCGTCGTGCCAGCTGCGCGACAGCTCGTCCCGCGGGTCGGGATCGCGCGGAACGACCACATCGGGCGCATTCGAATTGGCCGCGATGTCGCCGATCATCCGGTTGATCAGGTCGAGCGTGGCTTCACCCTCGGCCCCGTCTTGCGGCCGGAAGATCAGGCCGTCATGGGTGGCGGGCCCCGGCGGCACCAGATGCGCGGCCGTCTGCGGCGGCAGGGGGTTGAGGCCCGCCTGCCGCATCAGGTGCAGAAGGTCGCAGAACAGCGCGGTTTCCACGATGCGCCCGCCCTCGACGCGGTTGAACTCAGCATAGCGCAGCATGGCGATTTTTCGGGTCGGCGGGATGCCCAGAAACGGCGCATCGAAAAGGCCCATCAGGTGCCCCATCGACACCACCCAGACCGATCGGAAGCCATCAATCTGGTTCAGGCCCGCAAAGAAGATGTCCTGGCGTCGTTGTACCCGGGCCATCGCTGTCAGAAACGGGCCCCAGAAAGCCTGCGCCACAGCCTCGGGCCCCCGTTGTTCGTGAAACGGATGCATGCCGCGCCAGTGCCAGTCGGACGCCGTGCGTTCGGCGAGAAGGCTTGCGACCGTCTCAGGCGTGGCCCCGGCCATGGCCTCGTATTGCGCCAGCACCAGCGCCTTCTCGGCCTGGAAATCCACCATGCTCACCCCTTCACAGCCCCTGCCGTAAGGCCAGAAACGATCTGGCGCTGGAAGAACATGATCATGATGAACAAGGGCGCCGTGGCCGAGACCACCGCCGCCACCGCGAACATCACGTTGCCTTTGGTCTGCGTGGTGCCGAGGAAGCTTGCGATCTTGGGCACCATGGTCTGGTTCTGCTGGTCGAGGATCATCGCCGTCACCGCGAAATCGTTATAGGCCAGAAGGAACGAGAACAGCCCCGTCGTGATCACCCCCGGCCACATCACCGGAATGATCACATGGCGGAACGCCTGGAAGCGGTTGCAGCCATCGACCATCGCGCTCTCATCAAGGTCCTTGGGGATGTTCTTGAAGAACGAATGCAGCATCCAAAGCGTGAAGGGCTGGTTAATCGCCACCAGCACGATGATCGCGGTGGGCAGATGGCCCCAGAGGTTCCACTGGAAAAACACCGGCAGATACCCCGACACAAGCGTGATCGGCGGCATCGCGCGAAAGATCAACGCGATGATCAGAAACCAGAACGTGTAGCGATAGGTCGAGCGCGACAGGGCGTAGCCCCCGAGCGTCCCGAAGGTCAGCGAGATGGTGACGACGAAAAGGCAGACCAGCGAGGTATTCAGAACCGCGCGCCAGAAATCCTCCTGCACCCAGGCGCCGTAATAGCCCTGGCCAGTGAAGGCCCCGCCGGTTTCCACCTGGGTGCGCGTGCCGAAGATCGCATAGGCCCAGTCGGCCTTTGAGAAGAAATCGCCCTCAACCTTGAACGACCCCCAAAGCGTCCAGAGAAACGGAAACGCCGCCAGCAGCATCCACAGCACCAGGAACGCGATAGCGAACAAGCGTAGCGGTAGTGAGCGGGCTTGCGCCTTGCTTGCCATCACGCGGCCTTCCGGTTGAAGTCGCGCCAGGTGCGCACCAGCACAGGCGAAAGCAGTATCGCGACGCCGATAATCGTCAGGACCGAGGTAGCGGCGGCCGATGACAGCTGCCGCGTCTCGCCGCCCAGATCGTTGTAGATCGCCCAGGAGAGGGACGTCGCATGGGCCGAGGCCGAGAAGCTGACGATCGGTTCAAAAACACGGAAATTGTCCATCAGCTGGATCAGCGCGATGAAGGTTGTCAGCGGCATCAGATGGGGCAGGACGACATAGCGGATCCGCTCCCACCTGTTGGCGCCGTCGATCATGGCGCTTTCCAGCGTATCCTGGTTCACGGTCTGCAATCCTGCGTAATAGACGATGAAGGCGAAGGGTGCCGAATGCCAGACGCCGTAGACCATCAGCATGATCCAGGTCAGCGGGGTCGAGGCCTTGACCGACAGGGTCGGGTCACCCACCAGCATCTGCAAGGCCGTCCCGATGATGCCGCGCGCGTCGATCATCCAGTAGAGGATCAGTGACCCCACCAGCGGTGTCACGATCATCGGCAGAAGCGAAAAGAAGATCAGGGGCCCGCGAACGCGGCGCGTGACGCTGTTCACGGCGACCGCGATCATGAAGCCCAGGATGATGGTCAGCGGCGTCACGATGAACGTGTACGCCAGAGTGAAGCCCATCGCCTTGTAGAACGGCAGGTTCATCAGATACCCGCCGAATTCGCCCCAGCTTTCCGAAACGCGCCAGGCGGCGGCCACTTCGGTCGTGGCCAGGTGGCCACGGTCGAAATAGGTCTCAAGACCTGCGAACTGCCCAAGGGGCTTCTCGCGCCTCAACTCCTCGGTGGCTTCCTGGTCGATCATCGTGGCTTCGGTGCAGCCGAAGGGCCCGCAATTCTCAACCGTCACGACGACCTGTTCGTGGGCCACATGGACGGATTGGATAATGACCGAGACGATGGGCAGCGCGATGAATAACAGCATCGCCACGGCCGAGGGGAAGACGAACCAGAAGAAAGTCTTGTGTTTCATGGCCGTCGCAATTTCCCAAACATCTGATGAAAAAGGGGGCCTCTGCCCCCTTCTATCGCGTCACCTGCCTATTGCAGAAAGCCTTTCTCGCGGGCCGCTGCGGTGTAGGCGGCTTCGATATCCATCAAGGCCTGTTCCGCGCTTTCCTTGCCTTGCAGGAAATCGGCCAGATTGTCGCCCAGCGCCGTGTGCAACAGCCCATGATAAGGCAGCATCGGATAGGGCGTTGTGCCCATCTGGATGGCCGAAACGACACCCTCGTTGACGGGCGCGGGTTCATACCCCTCGATCATCCAGACGGCCTGGCCCATCGTCTCGTCATTCAGGATTTGCGGGCTGATCCCGTTTTTCAGGGCAATGAACGTGGCCACGGCATCCTCGTCCGAGATGTTCTTGGCCACCGTCCAGCCATCCCACCAGAGCGTCGAGGCCGGCGTCAACCCGCCGCCCACCGTCATCGGCGCGCCGACCATGGTATTGGAATAGACGACCTCCGCCGAACCTTCGTCGTCCATCAACACGCCGGTGCGTGAGCCCCACATATTCATCAAGGCGACATTACCCGCTTCCCATTCGGCCGAGGTGGCGTTGGAATCGTGGGTCAGAAAATCGGGGTTCATGTACTCGGTCAGCGCCTTCAGCATATTCAGCGTGGCGATGCCCTGTTCGTTGTTGATCGACACCTGTGCGGTGCCTGGCTCGTAGAACTGCCCGCCATGGCCGAGATACATGTTGGTGAATTCCTGCGCCAGGTTCCAGCCTGCCTGATAGGGGCCGCCGACCGGGTTTTCCATGATTCCCTGCTCGCGGATCATCTCGGCCGCGGCCAGAAGCTCTTCATAGGTTCTCGGTGGCTCCACCCCGATCTGTTCCAGCACATCCTTCCGATAGACCAGATGCTGCGCATTGGCCATGAACGCCACTGCCATCACCTTGCCGTCGACCGTAATCAACTGATTTCTGGGAATGTCCTGACCATGTTCGGCAATCAGGTCGTCAAGCGGGCGGATGACGTCTTCGTTGATCAGCGCCACGATCGAGGAATTGGCGATGATGGCGGATGTATATTCCGCCGGGTTGCCTTGCATACCGGCGACATTGATCTTCTGGTGATCAGCGGTCAGGTTCGCCTCAACCTCGACACCGCCCCCCGCGCAGGCCGCAGCCCCTGCGGCGACTGTCTGAATGGCGGGAAACTCGTTACCAACAATACTCACACGCCCCGCATCGAGGCCGCAAGCGGCCATCACACTCGTCCCGTTCAGCACCGCCAGCGCTGTCGCCAGGGTTGCACTTTTCCACATCTTCATGGTCGAAACCTCCTTGTCTGGACACCCCTGTTGCCGGGGCGATTATCATTTGCGGACAAGGCCGCGCGGCGGGCACCTGGCACGCCGAATCGAAGATCACACTTGCATACGAATGCAAGTAGTCCCGGAAAGCCCTCTGTTTTCAAGACATTTCTCTGCACAGTGGTCGCTGAAAACTGCAAAAAGAAAGCTTGAAGCGGGAATAGATTCCTGGATAGACTGATTGCATTCGTATGCAAGGGAAAGCCCGATGGCCGAGATACAGCTTCGCAATATCTCGAAACGGTGGGGATCTTTCGTCGGCGTTCACAACTTCGATCTGACCATCGCGGATCGTGAATTTCTGGTGCTTCTGGGCCCCTCGGGCTGCGGCAAGACCACCACGATGCGGATGATCGCGGGGCTTGAGGATGTGACCGAAGGCGACATCTTGGTCGACGGCAAGCGCATCAACGATCTCGACCCCAAGGACCGCGACGTGGCGATGGTGTTCCAAAGCTATGCGCTCTATCCCAACCTCAACGTCTATGAGAATATCCGCTTCCCCCTGAAGGTCCGCAAATCCGACCCCGCCACCCATGACGAGCGGGTGCGCCGCGCGGCCGAGATGGTCGAATTGACCGATTTCCTGCATCGTCGCCCGGCCGAGCTGTCAGGCGGCCAGCGCCAACGCGTGGCGCTGGCCCGCGCCATTGTGCGCCAGCCGAACGTGTTTTTGATGGACGAGCCGCTGTCGAACCTCGACGCCAAGCTGCGCGTCTCGACCCGCGCGCAGATCAAGAACCTCAGCCACGAATTGCAGGTCACCACCGTCTACGTGACCCATGACCAGATCGAGGCGATGACCCTGGCCGATCGGGTGGTCGTGATGAAGGGCGGCATCGTCCAGCAGGTCGGCACGCCCACCGACATCTATGACCGCCCGGCCAATACCTTCGTCGCAGGCTTCATCGGCTCACCGGCCATGAACCTGATGGAGGGGACGCTGGAGAACGGCACGTTCAGCGGCAAGAACGTGCAGATTGACGGGCTGGAGGCCGGCCATTCCGGCCCCGTGACCTTAGGGTTCCGCGCCGAGGATGCTAGCCTCGCCGAGGCCGGTCAGATCAGTGCGCCGATCTATTCGCTCGAGCTTTTGGGCGATGCCACCATGATCACCGTCCGGGCCGGTGGCGCGCTAGTTTCGGTCAAGGCGCACAAGGATTTTCGGGCCGAAATCGGCAGCCCGGTCAGCGCCACGATCCCGCCAGGGATCTGCCACCTCTTCGATGCCGAAACCGGCGAGAGGCTCGCCTGATGGACGCCGAACAGCATCGCGCGCAAAGCGCCGAAACCCTGGCCGCCGTGCGCCGTATGGAAGACGGTCTGGCCGCGGGCGAAGACGACATGGCGCGCTATTTTCATGAGGATTTCCTCTGGCGCGGCAATCACGGCTGCGGCACCAAAGAGGGCCTTGTCGCCTTCCGCGCCAACTGGCAATTGCCGCTGCGTGCCGCCTTCACCGACCGTAAATACGTGACCGAGAAATTCCTGGCAGACGGCGAATGGGCTGCGTGTTTCGGCCATATCGAGGCCACCCATTCCGGCCCCTTCATGGGGCTGGCCCCTACCGGCAAACGCGTCAAGATTCCTTACATGGATTTCTGGCGGGTCGAAGATGGCCGCATCAAAGACAACCCCGTCTCGGTCGATTTCGCAAGCGTTCTGGCGCAGCTCGGCCGTGACGTCTTCGGCGGCGAGGGCTGGGAAGCCTATGACACCGGCGCGCGCACGCCGCCCCGGCCAGAAGAGCAAGGATAAGCCGATGACAATCACCCACCTCAAGCGCGGCAAGCCCGAGGCCGAACGGGCCGAGGACGACGCCAAGGTCCGCGGCATCGTCGAGGCGACGTTGGCCGATATCGAGGCGCGCGGCGATGCGGCCATCCGTGAGCTGTCAGTCAAGTTCGACCGCTATGACCCGCCGTCCTTCCGCCTCGGTGCGTCCGAGATCGAGGCCGCGATGCAAAAGGTCAGCGCGCGCGAGATGGACGACATCAAATTCGCGCAAACCCAGATCCGCACCTTTGCCGAGGCCCAGCGCGCCAGCATGACCGATATCGAGGTCGAGACGCTACCGGGCGTCATCCTCGGGCACAAGAATATCCCCGTGCAATCAGTGGGTTGTTATGTGCCGGGTGGCAAGTTTCCGATGGTGGCCAGCGCGCATATGTCGGTGCTGACCGCCAATGTCGCGGGCGTTCCGCGCATCGTCGCCTCGGCCCCGCCGGTCGATGGCGCCCCACATCCGGCCATCGTGGCCGCCATGCATCTGGGCGGCGCGCATGAGATCTACGTGCTGGGGGGCATGCAGGCGGTGGGCGCCATGGCCCTGGGCACCGAAACGATCGACCCGGTCGATATGCTGGTTGGCCCCGGCAACGCCTTCGTCGCTGAAGCCAAGCGCCAACTTTATGGTCGCGTCGGCATCGATCTGTTCGCGGGGCCCACTGAGACCATGGTGATCGCCGACGATACGGTCGATGCGGAAATGTGCGCGACCGACCTGCTGGGCCAGGCCGAGCACGGCTATAACTCGCCCGCCGTGCTTGTCACCAATTCCCGCAAGCTGGCCGAGGCGACGCTGGCCGAGATTGACCGTCTGTTGGCGATCCTGCCCACTGCCGAGACCGCTGGGAAAAGCTGGACCGATTACGGCGAGGTCATTCTTTGCGACACGCATGACGAGATGCTGGCCGCCGCCAATGATATCGCGTCGGAACATGTGCAGGTGATGACCGACCGCGACGATTGGTTTCTGGAACACATGCACAGCTACGGCGCCCTGTTCCTCGGCCCCCGCACCAATGTGGCCAATGGCGACAAGGTGATCGGCACCAACCACACACTGCCCACCAAGAAAGCCGGGCGCTATACCGGCGGGCTTTGGGTCGGCAAGTTTCTGAAAACCCACAGCTATCAGCGCGTTACAACCGACGAGGCCGCTGCCCTGATCGGCGAATATGGCAGCCGTCTTTGCATGCTGGAAGGCTTCGTGGGCCATGCCGAGCAATGCAACCTGCGGGTACGCCGCTATGGCGGGCGCAATGTGCCCTATGGCGCGGCTGCAGAGCTCAACGCGGCGGAATGAGACGGCCGCGATCGTATGTCGGCCTTGAGAAATTGGGCCGGGTGCGCCTCTCGCGGCATTTCTACATGCGCGATTTTCTCTATTCCGAGATCGGGAATTTCTTTGGCCGCCCGAACATCCCTGACGATCCGGACCTCGCCATCGCGGCGGGCACCAAGCTGTGTACCGAGCTGCTCGACCCCATTGTCGAGACCTTCGGGCCGATCGCGGTACGGTCCTCGTACCGTTCGCCCGAGCTGAACCATTTCGGCGCGACCGAGGTGAAACCGCAGAAATGCGCAGCAAATCCGTCGAATTACGCCCACCACATCTGGGACCGGCGCGATGCCAAGGGCCGCATGGGCGCCTGCGCCTGCATCGCCATCCCGTGGTTCGCCGATCTATATGAGGCCGGGCGCGACTGGCGGGATTTGGCCTGGTGGGTGCATGACCATCTGGATTACTCCTCCATGTGGTTCTTTCCGCGGCTGGCGGCCTTCAACCTGACCTGGCGCGAAGAGCCCGCCCGGTCGATCGATGGCTACATGCCGCGTCGTATCTGTCTATTACGGGCTGGCGATTACGCCGCCGAACCCGCGAAAGACCGCGCCGAACGCTACGCTGACTTTCCGGCCTTTCGTGGTATCAGCTACCCAGATCCACCAAGGCGCGCCCCATGACCCTACCCCGCACCCCCTCGTTCCGCCTTGACGGATACCGCGCGCTGGTCACCGGCGCGTCCTCGGGTATCGGGCGGGCCAGCGCCGTGGCTCTGGCCGAAGCAGGCGCCGAGGTCACACTGGCGGCCCGCAGCGCCGACAAGCTTGAGGCGCTGGCGGTTGAGATGATCGCGGCCGACATGGCGGTCCGTATCCTGCCGCTGGACGTGGCCGACATCGTCGCGACCGAGGCCGCCGTGGCCGAAAACGGCCCCTTCGACGTTCTGGTCAATTCCGCCGGTCTGGCGCGGCATGCGCCGTCGGTCGATACGACCGAGGGCGATTACGATGCCGCCACAGATCTGAACGTCAAGGGCGCCTATTTCCTGACCCGCGCCGTCGCCAAAGGCCTGATCGCCAATAGCCGCAAGGGCAGCCTGATCAATATTTCCAGCCAGATGGCCCATGTCGGCGGCATCGACCGCGCCGTTTATTGCGCGACCAAGCACGCTGTCGAGGGTTTCACCAAGGCGATGGCCATCGAATGGGGGCCGCACGGCGTCCGCGTCAACACGATCTGCCCCACCTTCATCCGCACCCCCCTGACCGAGCAGACCTTTGAGAACCCCGAGCGGGTCAAGTGGATCGAAGACAAGATCAAGCTGGGCCGCGTGGGCGAGGTGGAAGATATCATGGGCGCGGTCGTCTACCTGGCGTCGAACGCCTCGGCGCTGGTGACCGGCACATCACTGTTGATCGACGGGGGATGGACGGCAGAGTAATGGCAGACGCGAAAGTCACCTCCCTCGACGTGGCCCGCCTGGCGGGCGTCAGCCAGTCCGCGGTCAGCCGGGTCTTCACGCCGGGCGCCTCGGCCTCAAAAGCCACGGTTGAGAAGGTGCGCAAAGCCGCCGCCGAATTGGGCTATCGGCCGAACCCCCTGGCCCGCGCGATGATCACCGGCAAGAGCCGCATCATCGGCCTGGTCCTGACCTATCTGGAAAACCAGTTCTACCCCCTCGCGCTTGAGCTTTTGTCGAACGCGCTGCAGGACAAGGGCTATCACGTGCTGATCTTCATGGCGCCCGACATCCACAGCGATATCGACAAGGTCGTGCGGGAGCTTATGGATTATCAGGTCGACGGCATCATCACTGCCAGCGTGGGCATGTCGAACGACCTGACCAACCGCTGTGCCGCGGCCGGTATCCCCGTGGTCATGTTCAACAGGGGTCAGGACGGCACCGGACATTCGTCTGTCACGGCGGCCAATGTGGAAGGTGGGCGCAAGGCGGCGGAGTTTCTGGTGGCCGGCGGCTATACGCGCATCGCCCACATCGCGGGTTGGAGCGGGTCATCGACCGGGCGGGACCGCAGGCGCGGCTTTGCGGAAACGCTGGAAAAGAACGGGTTGGCGCCGCTGGCAACCGTTGACGGCATGTACAAACGCGACATCGCCGCCGAGGCGGTCCGCGGCCTAATGGCCAGGCCCGAGAGGCCGGACGCGATTTTCGTCGGCAACGATTACATGGCCTTTTCCGTGATGGATACGCTGCGGGCCGAGTTTGGCCTGACCATCCCCGATGACATCGCGATCGTGGGGTATGACGACGTGCCCCTTGCCGCCTGGGCGGCCTACGACCTGACAACCGTGCGCCAACCAGTCAATCGCATGGTCGAGGCGACGATCGAGACGCTTCTGAGCAAGATCGATGACCCCAGCCGTCCTGCGCAAAAGATTGAAATCGACGGGCCTCTGGTCCTGCGCGGAACGGCCCGCATTCCCGAGGGATGGACGCGATGAAAGGCTTCGACCCCAAATTCAAGGACTTCCCCGATTACATCATCGGGATCACCAAGGAAATCTGGGAAGATCGCGGCATCGCGACCTTGCATGATTATTACGCCCCCGACATCGTCGTCCGCTCGCCCGCCTCAGTCGTGGTCGGCAATGAGGGGGTGATCGCGGCCACCATGGCGACATTGGCCGAGTTTCCCGACCGCACGCTTCTGGGCGAGGATGTGATCTGGTCCGGCACCCCGGAGGATGGGATGCTGTCCTCGCACCGCCTGTTCTCAACCGCGACGCATCTGGGCGACGGTGCCTATGGCGCCGCCACAGGGCGCAAGCTGACCTATCGGATCATCGCCGATTGCCACGCGATCGACAATCAGATCAACGATGAATGGCTGATCCGCGACCAGGGCGCCATCGTCCGGCAGATGGGCTGGGACCCGGCCGATTTCGCGCGGGACCAGATCGCGCGTGAGGGCGGACCCGACGCCTGCGTGAAACCGCTGACCCCGGCCGCCGACAAGCCCGGCCCCTATCAGGGCCACGGCAACGATAACGAATGGGGCCAGCGTTATGGGGATATCCTGACCCGCATCATGGGTGCGGATATGGCCGTCATCCCCGCCGCCTACGACCGCGCATGCCAGCTGGAATATCCCGGCGGCGTCACCGGCCACAGCCATGGCGATGCCGACCGTTTCTGGATGGGCCTCCGCGCCGCCTTTCCCGACGCCGCCTTCACGATCCATCACCAAATCGGTCGCGACGACCCACTGATGCCGCCCCGCGCCGCGATCCGGTGGAGCCTCCATGGCACACATTCCGGTTGGGGCAGCTTCGGCAAACCCACCGGCGCCGAGGTCTACGTGCTAGGCATCTCCCACGCCGAATTCGGCCCCTGGGGCCTCCGCCGGGAATACGTGATGGTGGATGAAACCGCGATCTGGAAGCAGATCCTGTTGCACCGAGGTGACCTATGAAAACCAAAGCAGTCCAGGCGACAGGCCTTTACCCGGCTACCTCTGACTATACTCATGCGCTCGAGCTTAGCGACTTCCAGAGAATCGTGTTCGTTGCCGGAACGATGGGGCTCGAGAAGGACGGCGACGCGCCCGCTAGCATCGACCGACAACTCGAAATGATCTGGAACAATATCGGGGCCATCCTCGCAAGCGCCGACATGAGTGTGGACAATATCGTTCGCCTGACAAGCTACCTTGCTGACCGTAGCTACGCTGA
Organism: uncultured Paracoccaceae bacterium; assembly: GCA_947503935.1. Taxonomy (GTDB): domain Bacteria; phylum Pseudomonadota; class Alphaproteobacteria; order Rhodobacterales; family Rhodobacteraceae; genus CANNFR01. The sequence goes on along the minus strand of CANNFR010000011.1, from coordinate 34,741 downwards.
GGCTAACGGGGCCGCGCGCGTCCGGGCTTTGGGCGGGCGCGTTATCCCGACAACCGCAATTGTCGCTCAACTGCTCGATCCGACATGGCTGGTCGAGATCGAAGTGATTGCAGCCGCGTAAAGGGGAGGGATGTCGTATGACACCGCAAGAAATGAACGCCCACATCGTCCGCTACGGCCAACTCAAACCTTGCAAGACCGCCTTTATCGACGCGCACACACCGGGCTCCGACCAGAAGGAGAACTTCACCATCATCGGCGGCGGTGTCTCGGAATCCCCCGATCAGCACGTGCACATCGCCATCCCTCACGGCTTCAACATCGGCGCTGCGGGTCAGCCGCCGAAATGCCGCAACTCGCTGCACAGCCACCGCACGGCGGAAGTGTTCTTCGTCCTCTCCGGCCGCTGGCGGTTCTTCTGGGGCCGCTGGGGCAATGCCGGCGAAGTGGTGCTGGAGGAGGGCGACATCATCAACCTGCCCACCGGCATCTTCCGGGGGTTCGAGAATATCGGCACCGATTACGGGATGATCATGGCGATCCTTGGCGGGGACGATGCCGGTGGCGGCGTCATATGGGCGCCGCAGGTGATCGAGGATGCGCGCGATCACGGTCTGATCCTGGGCGAGAACGGCAAGCTCTATGACAGCAAGAAGGGCCAGTCGCTGCCCGAGGGGGTCGCGCCGATGCCGGTCCTGACCGAGGATCAGCTGAAGGACTTCCCCGAGATGTCGCCGATGCAGGTCGTGGGCATGGGCGTGCGCCGCTACAACGATATGGTGGCGCTGGCCTCAGCCCGGCCCGTCAAGGTGATCGGCGAGAAGGGCATCATCCGCGACCGCCCTGGCTTCGAGGTGGATTTCATTACCCGCGCCTCGGCGACAGACGCCAAGCACCGGCACGACCGCCCGTCGGTCTTGATGCCGGTCAAGGGGCACTGGCGGGTGGAATGGGAGGGCGGCGCCACCACCCTCGCCCCCGGCGACACGATGAGCGTGCCGGAAAACCTCGACCATGCCGCCTGGCCCTCGATGACTGGCGAGGCCGCGCTTTACCACGTGGTCGCCACCGACGATCCGGCCGGCCCCACCTGGATGGGAGACGCGCGATGACCCTCCTCACCACCCATGTCGGCAGCCTGCCCCGCAGCCAGAAAGTCGTCGATTTCATCTTCGCCCGCGAGCGAGGCGAGCCCTACGACGCGGCCGATTTCGACACCGCGATGACCGAGGCGGTGTCCGACACCGTGCGCCGCCAGGTCGCGGCGGGCGTCGATATCGTGTCGGACGGCGAGACCTCGAAGATCAGCTACGCGACTTACGTGAAAGACCGCTATACCGGCTTCGACGGCGACAGCCCGCGCAACGCCCCCGCCGATCTGAAGCTTTTCCCGAAGTTCCTCGAACGGTTGGCCAATGACGGCGGCACACCGAAATACGCCCGGCCGATGTGCGTGGGCGAGGTGCGGTCGAAGGGCCAGGGCGAGTTGGAAAAGGACATCGCCAACCTGAAGGCCGCGATGGAGCAGCACGGCGCCAAGCGCGGCTTCATGAATGCCGCCTCGCCCGGTGTGATCTCGCTTTTCCTGCAGAACGATTACTACAAGACGCGCGAGGCCTATCTGGCCGCGCTGGCCGACGCGATGAAGGCCGAATACGAGACGATTGTGGCCTCTGGCCTCGACTTGCAGCTCGACTGCCCCGATCTGGCGCTGTCGCGCCATATGCTGTTCACTGACCTCACGGATGACGAGTTCATCAAGGTCGCCCGGACCCATATCGACGCGCTGAACCATGCGCTGTCCGATATCCCGGCCGAGAAGGTGCGCATCCATATCTGCTGGGGCAATTACGAAGGCCCCCATGTCTGCGATATTCCGATGGACAAGATGTTCACCACATTGATGGCGGCCAAGGCACGCTATGTGCTGTTCGAAACCTCAAACCCGCGACATGGTCACGAATGGGCGGTGTTTCGTGATCGCAAGGCCGAGATACCCGACAACAAGGTACTTGTCCCCGGAGTGGTCGACACCACCACAAATTTTGTCGAACATCCGCAGCTTGTCGCCCAGCGGCTTGAACGTTTCGTACAAATCGTGGGCACAGATCGCGTGATTGCGGGCAGCGATTGTGGTTTTGGAACATTCGCGGGCTTCGGCGCGGTCGACCCGGATATCGCCTATGCCAAGCTTGCCGCGCTGGCCGAAGGGGCGGCTTTGGCTTCGTGACACCGCTGGTCCTTTTGCCCGGCATGATGTGTGACGGGCGGCTCTTCCGCTCGCAGATCGCGGCGTTCGGGCTGATGCGGGCGATCCACCTGCCTCCTATCGGCAGGCAGGATACGATGCAGGCCTTGGCAGTCGAGGTCCTGGCCTATGCTCCACCGCACTTTGCCCTCGCGGGCCTGTCCATGGGCGGGATTGTCGCGATGGAGATGCTGCGCCAGGCACCGGATCGGATCACCCGCATCGCGCTTCTCGACACCAACCCATTGGCCGAGGCGCCAGAAATGCAGGCCCGCCGCGGCCCGCAAATCGACAGGGTTCGCGCCGGTGGCCTGGCCGATGTCATGCGCGACGAGATGAAGCCAAACTATCTGGTCGAGAGCCCGGCGAAACCCGCCATCCTCGACCTCTGCATGACGATGGCAATGGATCTCGGGCCGGAGGTGTTTGTCCGGCAATCCACCGCGCTCCGCAACCGGCCCGATCAGCAGGACACCTTGCGCAGCTGCAAGAAATCCGCGCTGATCCTCTGCGGGCGGCATGACCAGCTCTGCCCTGTCGCGCGTCACGAATTGATGCACCAACTCATGCCCCATGCCCGGCTTGAGATCATCGAAGAGGCCGGGCATCTACCCACCCTGGAACGCCCAAGAGAAACGACAGCGGCCCTCGCCCGCTGGCTGGAGGAGTAATGGACAACGATCTTCTGACCCTGCTGCGCCGGGTCGACACGCCGACCGTTTGCAATGCCATCGAGGTGGCCGAAGGCAAACGCGGGTTCAACCGCTTCACCCGCGGCACCGTGCAATGTAGCGACCCGACAGGCGGCGCCATCGTGGGTTACGCCCGCACCGCCAAGATCGCCGCCATCGACCCGCCGACAGAGGCACCGGATGTCATCCGCACCCGCCGGATGGCCTATTACCGCTACATGGCCGAGGCGCCCGCCCCTTCAATCGCCGTGATCGAAGACCTCGACGGCGCGGATGCCGTCGGCGCCTATTGGGGCGAGATCAATACGTCCATCCACAAGGGGTTCGGCCTGTCCGGCGCCCTGACCAATGGTGTGATGCGCGATCTGGGCGATCTGCCCGACGGTTTCCCCGTCATCGCCGGGTCCATCGGCCCCAGCCACGGCTTCGTGCATGTGCGCGAGATCGACACTCCCGTCACTGTCTTTGGCCTGCAAATCCAGCCCGGCGATCTTGTCCATGCCGACCGCCACGGCGCCGTCATCATCCCCGAAGGCCTGATTGGCCAGATGCAGGGTGCAATCGCCAAGCTTCTGGCGACCGAGCGCATCGTGTTGGATGCCGCCGCGGCGCCCGGCTTCGACTTCACCGCGTTCGAGGCCGCCTGGACCGCCTTCGAAAAGGCGCGGACCTGAAAATCAAGACGGGTCGCGCCAGCGGTTCACGATGGGATAGCGGCGGTCGAGCCAGAACGCGCGAGAAGTCAGGCGGGCGCCGGGGGCGGATTGAAAGCGCTTGTATTCCGAGATGTAGAGGAGATGCTCGATCTTCTTGACCGTTTCACGCTCGAACCCCGCGGCGACCAGATCGGCCACGCTTTCTTCGCGGTCAACCAGACCTTCGAGGATCGCATCGAGCGCCTCATAGGGCGGCAGGCTGTCCTCGTCCTTCTGGTCAGCGCGCAGCTCGGCCGAGGGGGGCTTGTCGATGACGCGCGGCGGGATCACCTCGCCCTCGGGGGCCTTCATCCAGGGCCTATGGTTCTGGTTACGCCAGCGGCAGGTCTGGAACACCCGCATTTTGTAGAGGTCCTTGATCGGGTTATAGCCGCCGGCCATATCGCCGTAGATCGTGGCATAGCCCACCGCGACCTCGGATTTGTTGCCGGTGGTCAGAAGCATCTCGCCGAACTTGTTCGACAAGGCCATCAGCATCACGCCGCGCAGGCGCGACTGGATGTTTTCTTCCGCCACACCCTCTTCCGTGCCCTCGAAAAGCGGTGCCAGGGCCTCGGTCACCGCCGACCGCGCCCCGCCGATCGGCACCGTATCGAGCCGCGTGCCCAACCGCTTGGCCACGTCTGCGGCGTCTTCCAGCGAATGCTGCGAGGTGTATTCCGACGGCAGCATCACGCAGCGCACATTTTCCGGGCCGATCGCGTCCGATGCGATGGTGGCGACAATCGCGCTGTCGATCCCGCCAGAAAGCCCCAGCACCACCTTTGAAAACCCGGTCTTGCCCAGATAGTCGCGCAAGGCTTCGACCATCACACGGTAATCCTGCTCCCAATCGTCAGGGTGGACGGCCTTTTCGCCCGCAACCGCGCGCCAGCCGTCATCGGTTTCCTCAAAATCGACATGGGCGATCACCTCGTCGAAAACCGGCATCTTCATTGCCAACTTGCCGCCCGGGTTCAGCACGAACGATCCGCCATCGAAGACCTGATCGTCCTGTCCGCCCACCATGTTGAGGTAGACCAGCGGCAGGCCGGTTTCGACCACGCGGGACACCATCAGATTCATGCGCAAATCGAATTTGCCGCGGTGATAGGGCGAGCCGTTGGGCACCAGCAGCACCTCGGCCCCCGATTCCGCCTGCGCCTCGGCCACGTCAGGATACCAGCTGTCCTCGCATATGGGCGATCCGATGCGGAGCGGGCCGATGCGGTAGGGACCATGGATCTCGGACGAGGTATAAAGGCGGACCTCATCAAAAACGCCGTCATTGGGCAGGTGATGTTTGAGGATACGGGCGACGGTCTGGCCGCCCTGCAGGATGTGATAGGCGTTGTAGAGCCGCGCCCCTTCGCGCCAGGGCCCGCCAATGCCCAGGGCGGGCCCGTCGGCGCACTCAGCCGCAAGGTCGGCCAGATGGGCCGCGACATCGGCCTCAAATGCGGGCTTCATGATCAGATCCTGGGTCTGATAGCCGGTCAGGAACATTTCGGGCAGCGCCACAAGACCGGCGCCTGCCTTGCGCCCGTCCTTCCAAGCGGCCTTTGCCTTTGCGGCATTGGCCGACAACGCCCCGAGTGTGGGGTTCAGCTGTGCCAGCGTCAGGCGGAATTTGGAACTCATTGTCATTTCCCCAGCATTCGCAAGTGGTACTTAGCAGAACCACACCCGATGGGAAGCGCGCGCGGCTTGGAAAAAACGTTGTCAGGTCAAGGGCTCGCGGTTACCTTTGCGCCAACGAAGAGAGTGGTGGGAAAGATAAGGGGGCCTTCGTGGGCAAGTCTGGGACCCTGGCGCGTTCAGGCGCCATAATGGCGTTTGTGGTGGCAACGCATTGCGGCGGCGGTGCTTTCGCGCAAACCGCAGCCGAGATCGTGACCAAGCAATATGACGATGGGGGTGTCTACGAAGGCACCATGAAAGACGGCATGCGGCACGGGCGCGGCACCTACCGCTTGCCGAGCGGATATGAATATAGCGGCGAGTGGATTGATGGTGAAATCCGTGGCCAGGGTGTGGCACGCTTTCCCAACGGTTCGGTCTATGAGGGCGATTTTGCCCGCGGCAAGCCCGAAGGCTTCGGCAAGATCACCTTTGCCGATGGCGGTACCTACGAAGGCGATTGGGTGGATGGCCGGATCGAGGGCACGGGCCGCGCGGTTTACGCAAACGGTGTGGTGTACGATGGCGGCTTTGCCGATGGTGTCCATGACGGCACCGGCATCATGGTCAGCCCCAACGGCTATCGCTATGAAGGCGACTGGGCGATGGGCACCAAGCAGGGCAAGGGCACGATCACCTATCCCGATGGCTCGGTCTATAACGGCGATATGGCGGACGGGCAGCGCTCGGGCCAGGGCACGCTTCGGATGACCGACGGGCAGGTTTACCAAGGCAATTGGCGCGGCGATGAGATCAATGGCCGGGGCATGCTGACGCTGGCCAATGGCGATGTCTATGAAGGCGATTTCGTCGATGGCCAGCGCCAGGGCGAAGGTCGTGTGACCTACGGCAATGGCGATGTCTACGAAGGCACATTCGAGGCCGACAGACGCCATGGCCAGGGCGTTTTCCGCCGGGTTGATGGGTTTGTCTACGAAGGCAATTGGGTTCAGGGCCAGATCTCGGGCCAAGGCACCGCAACCAACCCGGACGGGTCTGTTTACAGCGGGTCCTTCCGTGACGGGCTGGCGGAAGGCACCGGGACCATCACCTATGCGGATGGCTCGACCTACGAGGGTGAGTGGCAGGCCGGGGTGATCGAGGGGGAGGGCGTTGCCACCTATCCCAACGGGCTGACCTACGACGGCACCTTTCTGGCCGGCAAGTATCACGGGCAGGGTGTCATGACCAACGAGGACGGCTACCGATATGAAGGCGAATGGCAAAATGGCGTGCGCCAAGGCCAAGGCACCGCGACCTATGCCAATGGCACGGTGTATACCGGAAGTTTCGTCAACGGCGTCCGGGAAGGCCAGGGTGAGCTGACAATGGCAGATGGATTCCGCTATTCGGGCATGTGGGACGAGAACGAGATGGAAGGCCAGGGCACGGCCACCTATCCCAACGGCGATGTTTATGTCGGCGAGTTTGTCGATGGCAAACGTCAGGGTGAGGGCACGCTGGAATACGCCTCGGGAGAGGTGGCCTCAGGGCGCTGGCAAAACGGACTGCTCGTCTCGGCTGAAACACCACAGCCGGATGCGGCTTTGCCAGCGGCTGACGGCAATTAGAGCCTTTCCGCTTTGCTTGGAGCCACGTGTTAAGGATTCTTGCGACGCACGGGAGGCCCCGCGTCAAGCCCGGGACAAGGTACCCTAAGGCCCATTCGACCGGCTTAAGTTTAGAGCGTTCGGGGCGCTGTTTCAGGCTCTGGCCATTCAGCGGTAACGCGCTCCAACCCCTCTCGCGCGGGTTCACTGGCCGGGCCTTTGATATCCCGCGCCAATCCCATAGCCCGCAAGGCACGAATAAACAGATACCCCGGATCGCTTTGGCCGTCGTCGATGCCCAGTCTGGCCGAATGGGGAAAGGCGTGGTGATTGCCGTGCCAATTCTCGCCGAACGTCACCAGGCCAAGCCCTGGCAGATTGTAGCCCTGCACCGGTAGCCCCTTGATCTGCCACCCCTGATGGCCCTTGCGATGGGCATAATGGCCCACCATCCAATGCCCGAAAAGCGAAACCGCAATGCGCAGCGAGACGCCCCAAAGCACGTAAGCCCAGCCCCCAAGAAGCCAAAGCACAAGGGCCAGCGGAAGCTGCTGCGCCATCCAGGTGCGTTCGACAAACCGGTAGAAGCGATCCTGCGCAACCTCGGGCTCAATCCGGAATTCCGGCGGACGGGCCAGCCGGTACTCGCAATGCATCTGCCACCAGGCATCTCGCCAGAAACTGGCATCATGTGAGGGATGCGGCGGACAAACGACCTGCCGCTGATGCCAGTCACGCATGTCGTGCGCGCGGATCATGCCAAAAGGCCCGGCCATGCCAACCAGCGTGCCAAGCCAGACCAGCACATGCTCAACCCAAAGCGGGGTCTTGAAACTGCGATGGATCAGCAGCCTGTGCATGCCGACCGAATGCCCCGCGCAGATTGTGACGGCCGTCAGAAGGACGAATACCGCAAGCGCATCACATTGGGGGAAAAGAACTATTCCGGTAAGGCCAAGAACTGCATGTGCCAGAAACCAAAGCGACTTGGCAGAGGCCCAAACTATCTGCCCCTCTGTTGCAGATGTACCGGTGAGGGGCAGAACCCTTTCAGTTGCAATCCAGTCCATGGCCTCTGTACGTCCGATCGGTTTTAGCCACGAGTTAAACGGTCTCACCACTTGAGAGGCAACTTAGAAAATCATCTGCCTCAGCCAGCACGGTGTCGCGGCGGCCTTCATCCATCCGGTCCCAGGTGCGGTACATGTTGGCCATGCGGGGATTGTTTTCGAACCGGTCGCGGTGCCGGTTCAGGAAGTGCCAGTAGAGCAGGTTGAACGGACAGGCCCCCTGCCCCGTTTTCTTCTTGACCTTGTAAGCGCAGGATTTGCAGTAATCGGACATCCGGTCGATATAGTTGCCAGACGAAACGTAGGGCTTTGAGCCTACCACCCCGCCATCCGCGAACTGGCTCATCCCTACGGTATTGGGCGCCTCGACCCATTCATAGGCGTCGGCATAGACGGCCAAGTACCATTCATGCACCTCGTGAGGGTCGATGCCTGCCAGAAGGGCGAAATTGCCGGTGACCATGAGGCGCTGGATGTGATGGGCATAAGCCTCGTCTCGGGTTTGGGCAACGGCTTTTGACAGGCAATTCATCTTGGTCTCGGCGCCCCAATAGAGTGCCGGCAGCTTGCGCTGATGGTTCAACGCGTTGCGGCGCGGATAATCAGGCCCTTCCAGGAAATAAATGCCCCGCACATATTCGCGCCAGCCGATGATCTGCCGGATAAACCCCTCAACCGCATTCAACGGCGCATCACCATTTTTCCAAGCCTCTTCAGCCGCTTGGCAGATCTCCAACGGCCCTAGAAGCCCGGCATTCAGATAGGGTGAGATCACGGCGTGGTAGAGAAACTTGTTGTCGTTCAGCATCGCGTCCTGATAATCGCCGAAGCGCGGCAAGGCGTGCTTGATGAAATAGCTCAGCGCCCGGCGCGCTTGGTCCTGATCGGTGGCGAAGTGGAATGGGCGGAGCTGGCCGAAATTGTCTGCAAATCGCGCCTCGACGAGGTCCAGAACCTCTTCGACACCCTCATCCGGTGTGAACTGCATCGGGCCGGAATGGTGCACCTCATCCGGTGCGGGTTTGCGGTTTTCGTGGTCGAAATTCCACTGCCCTCCGGCCGGTTTGTCACCTTCCATCAGCAAGCCCGTCTTACGGCGCATCTCGCGATAAAAGTATTCCATCCGCAGGCTCTTGCGTCCCGCGGTCCAGCTCTGAAATTCACTTTCCGAACATATGAAGCGATCATCCTCAAGCTGATGAACGGGGATCGGCATATCGCCCAGAAGCCCGATCAGACGCCATTCACCAGGTCGAGTGACCAGCGCCTCTTGCGCGCCAAACTCCTCGGCGCGTCGTAGAATCTCGCCCGGAATGCTGCCCGCGTTCTTGGGGTCATCCAGTTTGGTATAGACGACCTTCCAGCCATCGCCCTCAAGCCGGGCCGCGAATTTGCGCATGGCGGCGAAGATGAACGCGATCTTCTTGGGATGATGGCCGACATAGCTGGCCTCATCCGCCACCTCGGCCATCATCACGATATCCGTGCCTTTGTCGGCCTCTCGCAAAGCGGCGATATCGGGCGAGACTTGATCGCCGAGGATCAGGACCAGACGGCTCACCACGGCACCTCCTTGCCTGCCCAGTCGAAAAAGCCGCCCGAGCGATCGGGCGTCAGACCGTCAATCACCGCCAAGAGGTTGCGCGCCGCCTCCGCCGCCGGAACGGCAGGGTGACGACCGACGTACTTCTCGGTGAATTTGGTCTGCACGGTGCCAGGATGCAGCAGCGTCACCACGGCGTCGGGATGGGTGCGGGCGACCTCAATCGCCGCGGTATGGATCAGCTGGTTCAGCGCGGCTTTCGAGGCCCGATACGAATACCAGCCGCCGAGACCATTGTCGCCGATAGACCCAACCCGCGCCGACAAAGCCGCGAAAACGGCCCGGCGGTCGCGCGGCATTAACGCCATAGCGTGCTTCAAAACCAAAGCGGGGCCGACCGCGTTCAGCGCGAATTGCGCCGACAACGCAACAAGATCAAGCGCGCGGAGCGATTTTTCCGGGCGGTGATCGCCGATCTCCAACGCTCCGGTCGCCACGAAGATCAGGTCAAACGGCCCCTCGACCTCGGACAATGCCTTGGCCACGCTGGCCTCATCGGTCACATCCAGGCCCTGGCCCGACCGCGACAGCCCCACAGCCTCAGCCCCGCGCGCGGCCAAGGCCGCCATCATCGCCCGCCCGATGCCGCCGGATGCGCCGATCACCAATGCCCGCTTCATACCAAACCCTCCGCAGCCTGACCTAGGTGCCTGACGACAAACGTCAATTTCCGGCTTCCCTTTTCAGGCATAGGGCGTATGATTTGCATCAATGGCACGTATGACACATATCGCAACCCGGCCCGGTGCACTCAGCACCGCCACGGCTCGTGCCCTGATCCTACTTCTTAGCCGCCTCTGAGCGTGCCCATGGGCGCGACCGCTCGGAGGTAGCAAGCGCCCTGTCAGCAAGACTTCAGGATCAATTAAGCGAGACCGACCATGACCCAGAATACCGACCAGGACCGCGTCGTTATCTTCGACACGACATTGCGCGACGGTGAGCAATCGCCGGGCGCCACCATGACCCATGATGAAAAGCTCGAAATCGCCCAGATGCTGGACGAGATGGGCGTGGACATCATCGAAGCAGGCTTTCCCATCGCCTCCGAGGGCGATTTCGCCGCGGTGGAAGAGATCGCGAGACGCAGCGAAAATGCCGTGATCTGCGGCCTGTCGCGGGCGAACTTCAAGGATATCGACCGCTGTTGGGAGGCCGTGAAACATGCCCGCCGCCCGCGCATCCACACCTTCATCGGCACGTCGCCCTTGCACCGCGCGATCCCGAACCTCGATCAGGATCAGATGGCTGAGCGCATCCACGAGACGGTGACCCATGCCCGCAACCTCTGCGACAACGTGCAATGGTCGCCGATGGACGCGACGCGGACCGAGCATGATTACCTCTGCCGCGTGGTCGAAATCGCCATCAAGGCGGGGGCCACGACGATCAACATCCCCGATACGGTGGGCTACACTGCACCGCGCGAAAGCGCCGATCTGATCAGTATGCTGATCGAAAAGGTGCCGGGCGCGGATGAGGTGGTGTTCGCCACCCATTGCCACAACGATCTCGGCATGGCCACAGCCAACGCGCTGGCAGCCGTTGATGCCGGTGCGCGGCAGATCGAATGCACGATCAACGGTCTCGGCGAACGGGCGGGAAACACCGCGCTGGAAGAGGTCGTCATGGCGCTGAAAGTGCGCAACGACATTATGCCCTACCAGACCGGCATCGACACCACCAAGCTGATCGGCATTTCGCGGCGGGTGGCGACTGTTTCAGGCTTTCCGGTGCAGTTCAACAAGGCCATCGTCGGCAAGAACGCCTTCGCCCATGAAAGCGGTATCCACCAGGACGGCATGCTGAAAAACGCCGAGACCTTCGAGATCATGCGCCCCTCGGATATCGGGTTGAAAGAGACCAATCTGGTGATGGGCAAGCATTCCGGGCGGGCCGCTCTGCGCGCCAAGATGGCAGAGCTTGGGTATGAGCTGGCCGACAATCAGCTGAACGATGTCTTCGTGCGGTTCAAGGCCCTCGCGGATCGCAAGAAGGAGGTCTATGACGACGACCTGATTGCGCTGATGCGCGACAGCGAAGCCAACACCGACAGCGACCATATTCAGGTGAAATCCCTGCGGGTGGTCTGCGGCACCGAGGGGCCCCAGACCGCCGATTTGGTGCTGATCATCGATGGTCAGGAGCATCAGGTCAGCGCTGAGGGCGACGGGCCGGTGGATGCCACGTTCAACGCGGTCAAGGCGCTCTACCCCCACAATGCGCGGCTGCAGCTTTACCAGGTGCACGCGGTGACGGAAGGTACGGACGCTCAGGCGACCGTCAGCGTGCGGATGGAGGAGGACGGACGCATCGCGACCGGTCAGGCCGCCGATACCGACACTGTCGTGTCCAGCGCGAAAGCTTATGTGAACGCGCTGAACCGGCTGATCATCCGCCGCCAGAAGTCTGATCCCGACGCCGATGTGAAAACGGTGACCTATAAGGATGCTGGCTAGCAGAATTCGGGAAAGAGAGGACTTGGTTGCATAACTGCAATCCTGGCCCTCTCAAATAGCCAAATTCGTGTCTGAATGTTGATAAGAGACAAGTGGCAACATCGCGCCGCGCCGTCGCGTCAAGCCCCTTTTCCCTGTCGGCACACCTCTTTATAAACAGGCTTAGCTGTGACCCTTTGCAGAGTCGCAGCGCTTTGTTTTTTGGGGCAGGGGAACGCGCGATATGGCCTGGATGGGCGGTTTGTTTTCGTCGGATATGGCGATCGATCTCGGAACGGCGAACACGCTGGTCTACGTCAAAGGGCGGGGGATCATCATGAATGAGCCCTCGGTGGTCGCCTACCATGTGAAAGACGGCAAGAAGCAGGTGCTGGCCGTGGGCGAGGATGCCAAGCTGATGCTGGGACGGACGCCGGGCAGCATCGAGGCGATCCGGCCGATGCGCGAAGGCGTGATCGCCGATTTCGCCGTGGCCGAAGAGATGATCAAGCACTTCATCCGCAAGGTGCACAAGCGCACGACCTTCACCAAGCCCAAGGTTATCGTCTGCGTGCCGCATGGCGCGACACCGGTGGAAAAGCGCGCGATCCGTAATTCGGTGCTGTCAGCAGGCGCAGGCCGCGCGGGCCTGATCGCCGAACCGATCGCGGCGGCCATTGGGGCCGGCATGCCGATCACCGATCCGACCGGCAACATGGTCGTTGATATCGGTGGCGGGACGACCGAGGTGGCGGTGCTGTCTTTGGGCGATATCGTCTACGCCCGATCGGTCCGTGTCGGTGGTGACCGGATGGACGAGGCGATCATCAGCTATCTTCGCCGCCAGCAGAACTTGCTGATCGGTGAGGCGACGGCCGAGCGCATCAAGACTTCGATCGGCACCGCGCGCATGCCTGATGACGGGCGCGGTGCCAGCATGCAGATCCGCGGCCGCGACTTGCTGAACGGCGTGCCGAAAGAGATTGAGATCAACCAGGCGCAGGTCGCCGAATCGCTGGCGGAACCCGTGCAATCGATCTGCGAGGCGGTGATGATCGCGCTGGAAGCGACGCCGCCAGATCTGGCCGCCGATATCGTCGATCGCGGCGTGATGCTGACCGGCGGTGGTGCCCTTCTGGGCGAGTTGGATCTGGCGCTGCGCGAACAGACGGGTTTGGCGATCTCGGTTGCCGACGAATCGCTCAATTGCGTGGCCCTCGGTACCGGCAAGGCGCTGGAATATGAAAAACAGCTCCGTCACGTGATAGACTACGAAAGCTGACGCCGCCCCCGGCGCATCACGAAAAGGGGTAATCTTGGCCAGAGACTGGCAGAATAGCGACGATTTTGTCCGACCGATCAGGCGCATCCTGGTGGGGCTTTTGTTTGCGTTTCTGATAGGCCTCTTTCTGTTTTGGCGCATCGACAGCCCGCGGGTTGAGCGCATTCGCGCCGATCTTGTCGATCGCGTGGTCCCCAGTTTTGACTGGGCGATGGTGCCCTTCACCAAGATCGCCGACATGTTCGAAGGCTTTCAAAGCTATGCCAGCCTTTATGAACAAAATCAGGAGCTTCGGCGCGAATTGCAGCAGATGCGGGCCTGGCGCGAGACGGCCTTGCAGCTGGACCAGCGCAACGCGCGCTTGCTTGACCTGAACAATGTGCGGCTTGATCCGCAGCTGACCTTTGTCACAGGCGTCGTGATGGCCGATGTCGGCTCGCCCTTTCGGCAATCGGTTTTGCTGAATGTCGGCAGCAGTGATGGCATTCGCGATGGTTGGGCGACAATGGACGGTCTGGGCCTTGTCGGGCGGATCTCGGGCGTGGGCGAGACGACCTCGCGCGTGATATTCCTCACCGATTCAAACAGCCGCATCCCGGTGACGATCCTGCCCTCGGGCCAGCGCGCCATCCTGGCTGGCGACAATAGCCTTGCCCCGCTGATTGAGTTTCTGGAAAACCCCACAATCGTCCGGGCTGGCGACCGCGTTGTCAGCTCGGGCGACGGGGGTCTTTTTCCCGCCGGCCTTCTCGTGGGCGAGGTGGCCGAGGACACCAGCAGGCGCCTGCGCGTGCGCCTTGCGGCCGATTACGAGCGGATCGATTTCTTGCGCGTCCTGCGCTCGCGCCCGACCGAGCGGATCGAAGACCCCGGCGGCCTGCTGACCCCCGCGCGCCCCTTCGATGCCGAAGAAGAGGCCGCGACCGAGGCCCTGACGGCCGATACCGACGGGGGCAGTGGTGGCTGATACGATCACCTTCAGACTCTGGACCGGACGCGCCATCTATGTGGCCCTGGCCATCAGCTATATCTTCGTGCGCCTGCTGCCGCTGGACACAACGCCCAGCGGTCTGCCAGGCCCGGACCTGCTGATCTGCATCACCTTCGCCTGGGTCTTGCGCCGCCCCGATCACGTTCCGCCCTTGCTGATCGCCGCAATCTTCTTGCTGTGCGATCTGATCTTCATGCGGCCCCCCGGCCTTTGGACCCTGATGATCCTGGCCGCGACCGAATTCCTGCGCGCCCGAGAGGGATTGATGCGCGAGCTGCCGTTTTTGATGGAATGGGTCATGGTCTCGGCCGTGTTACTTGCAGCCACCCTTGGGCAGACGATACTATTGGCGATCTTCATGGTGCCCGACGTCACATTGGGAATTGCGCTGTTGCATATCCTTGTCACCCTTCTTGCCTATCCGATTGTGGTGGCGACCCTCTGGCTGGCCTTGGGCCTGCGCCGCGCGGCACCCGGTGAGGTCGACAGGCTGGGGAGGAAGATTTGAAGCGCACCGCCCGCGATACCGAGGAAAGCGCACGCGGCATCACGCGGCGCGGCCTGATCCTGGGCGGCACGATGCTGGCCTCGATGGGCATTTTGGGCCTGCGTATGCGGTATATGCAAGGCGAACAGGCCGATCAGTTTCGCCTTCTGGCCGAAGAGAATCGCGTCAACATCCGTCTGATCCCGCCCGCGCGCGGCCGTATCTTTGACCGGACCGGCACGCTGATCGCCGGTAATGAACAGAACTATCGCATCGTGATGGTGCGCGAAGATGCCCGCGATGTCCCCATGGTCATCGAACGCCTGCGCCAGATCGTCGAACTGGACGATGACGACCTGCAGCGCGCCCTGCGCGAGATGGGGCAGCGCAAGGCCTTCGTGCCGGTCACCATCGCCGACCGTGTGAGTTGGGACGCAATCTCGGCTGTTGCGGTCAACGCCCCGGCCCTGCCCGGCGTGACCCCCGATGTCGGCCTGAGCCGGGTCTATCCGCTTGGGCCCGATATGGCGCATGTTCTGGGCTATGTCGGCCCTGTCAGCGAAACCGATTTGCAAAGGCTGGACGACCCTGATCCGGTCTTGCAGATCCCGCGATTCCAGGTCGGCAAGATCGGGGTCGAAGGCCGTCTGGAAGGCATCCTGCGCGGCAAGGCTGGAAGCAAGCGGATCGAGGTGAACGCCGCGGGCCGCGTCATGCGCGAGCTTGACCGGGAAGAAGGCACCGCGGGCGCCGATGTCCAGTTGACGATCGATCACCGTCTGCAGAATTTCATCCGTGCACGTCTCAGCACGGAAAGCGCGGCCGGCATCGTCTTGGATGTCAACACAGGCGATGTCTTGGCCATCAACTCATCCCCCTCCTTCGATCCCAATCTTTTCGTGCGCGGTATCTCGTTCGCCGATTATCAGGCCCTGACCGAAGACAATTACCTGCCATTGGCCGACAAGACAGTGCAAGGCGCCTATCCGCCGGGGTCGACGTTCAAGATGATAACCGCGTTGGCAGCCTTGGAGGCCGGCGTTATCGACCCTGAGGAAACCGTCTACTGCGGTGGATTTCGCGAGGTCAGCGGACGGCGGTTTCATTGCTGGTCGCGCGGTGGACATGGTCGAACGGACCTGCAGAAGAGCCTCGTCGAAAGCTGCGACATCTATTATTACGAACTGGCCGAACGCGCCGGGATCGAACGGATCGCTGCCATGGCGCGCCGCTTTGGCCTGGGCGAGCGGTTCGATATCCCGATGTCGGCGGTCAGCGAGGGGCTGGTGCCCTCACGCGAATGGAAGCGCGAGCGGCGGGGCGAGGAATGGCTGATCGGCGATTCCCTGAATGCCGCGATCGGCCAGGGCTACATCTTGGCGACACCGCTGCAACTGGCGGTGATGTCGGCCCGGCTGGCAACCGGCAAGGCCGTGGTCCCGCGATTGATCAAATCGGTAAACGGGGTCGAAGAGCCGCCACCCGAATTCGACGATCTCGGGATCGATCCGCAGAACTTGCGCTTGATCCATGAGGCGATGTTTGGCGCGACGAATGACCGGCGCGGCACGGCCTACAGCTCGCGCATCGTTGAGGATGAGCGGCGCATGGCCGGCAAGACCGGCACCAGCCAGGTCCGCAACATCACCGCCGAAGAGCGCCGCGCCGGTGTGACCCGAAACGAGGATCTGCCATGGGAACGGCGCGATCACGCCTTGTTCGTGGCGTTCGCGCCGGCCGAGGTGCCGGAAATTGCGGTGTCGGTTGTCGTCGAACATGGTGGCGGCGGGTCAACCATCGCGGCGCCCATAGCCCGTGACGTGGTCTTGCAGGCCTTGCATCAGGGTCTGCCCCCCCTCACCTCGTATCCCGAAAGCCAGCGGGGGCGCATCCGCTCGATGCAGGAGCAATTGCCGCTTCTGAAGCCGGGCGATGTGGGCGGGGCAAGCCGCGCATGAGCTATCTTGAATATTCCGTCAAACGTGTCCCGTCGGGCTTCAGCAAGGTTCTGCACCTCAACTGGGCGCTGATCGTGTTGATCGTCGCGGTGGCCAGCGTCGGTTTTCTGATGCTGTACTCGGTGGCAGGCGGCGATCTGTCCCGCTGGGCCGAGCCGCAGATCAAACGGTTTGCGGTGGGATTGGTAGTGATGTTCGTCATCGCCTTCGTGCCGATTTGGTTCTGGCGCAACATGGCCGGTGTCGGGTACGGCATTTCGATCCTGTTGCTCTTGTCGGTCGAGTTTTTCGGCGAGGTCGGAATGGGCGCCCAGCGCTGGATCGACCTTGGTTTCATGCGCCTGCAGCCCTCCGAATTGACCAAGATCACAATGGTGATGCTGCTGGCGGCTTACTACGATTGGCTGGATATCCGCAAAACCTCGCATCCGCTATTCGTTCTGATTCCGGCGGTTCTGATCATCGTGCCGACCCTTCTGGTGCTCAAACAGCCCGATCTAGGGACAGCCCTTTTGCTGATCTTCGGTGGTGCCGCGGTGATGTTCGTGGCCGGCGTCAGCTGGATATACTTTGCCACCGTCACGGCCATGGGCGTCGGCGCCGTCACCGCTGTGCTGGCCTCCCGTGGCACGACCTGGCAGATCTTGGAGGATTACCAGTACCGGCGGATCGACACATTTCTTGACCCGGGCTCGGACCCGCTCGGCGCGGGATACCACATCACCCAGGCCAAGATCGCATTGGGCTCAGGTGGCTGGACCGGTCGAGGCTTCATGCAAGGCACGCAATCGCGTCTGAATTTCCTGCCCGAGAAGCATACCGACTTCATTTTCACCACGCTGGCCGAAGAGTTCGGTTTTATCGGGGCGTTTTCGCTGTTGTCGCTTTATGCGCTGATCATCGGCTTTTGCATCGTCTCAGCGCTGACCAACAAGGACCGCTTCGCCTCGCTTCTGACCTTGGGCATCGCGATGACCTTCTTCCTCTATTTCGCCGTCAACATGGCGATGGTGATGGGCCTGGCGCCTGTGGTCGGCGTGCCCTTGCCGCTGGTCTCATATGGCGGGTCGGCGATGATGGTTCTGATGGTCGCCTTCGGCTTGGTGCAAAGCGCGCATCTTCACAGGCCAAGGTAGCATCCATGCTGACTGTTCTTTTCGCCGCCCGTGAGGAACGCTGGCCCGCATATGAGACCGCCCTGCCGGACGCGATCGCCAGGACCGGCGTTGAGGCGCGCGTGGTGTTGCAAGCGGACCCGTCCGAGGTCGATTACATCGTTTTTGCGCCCAACGGCCCGGTCAGCGATTTTCGCCCTTATACGAAGGCCAAGGCGGTTTTGAACCTCTGGGCCGGGGTTGAGGACGTGGCGGGCAACCAGACCCTGACACTGCCGCTGGCCCGGATGGTTGAGCCGTCCTTGACGGAAGGGATGGTCGAATATGTCGTGGGCCATGTCCTGCGCCATCATCTGGGGATGGACACACATATTCACGGAACCGACGGCGTCTGGTCGCACGAGGCCCCGCCGCTGGCGCGGGATCGCACCGTCGCGGTTCTGGGTCTGGGGGCGTTGGGGCAGGCATGTGCCCAGGCGCTGTCGGCCATGCGATTTCAGGTGCTGGGGTGGAGCCGGGGGCCAAAAGACATCTCGGGCGTGACCTGCCGCAATGGCGAGGATGGTCTTGCCGAGACACTGCGCCGGGCGGATATCGTCGTGTTGCTTCTGCCGCTGACGGCCGAAACCGAAGGTGTGATGAATGCGCGCCGCCTCGCGCTTCTGCCGAAAGGCGCGTTCTTGATCAACCCCGGCCGCGGCGCGTTGATCGACGATGATACGCTTTTGGCGGCGTTGGATGCGGGTGGTCTGGGTCATGCCACACTCGACGTCTTCCGGACCGAGCCTCTGCCCCAGGGTCATGCCTTTTGGCGCCATCCCAAAGTAACCGTGACACCGCATATCGCAGCCGAGACACGGCCTGCCAGCGCCTCGAAGGTGATTGCCGAGAATATCCGGCGCGGCGAGGCTGGCGAGCCGTTCTTGCATCTGGTCAATCGGAAAGCTGGGTATTGAGCTTTTCCTTTCGGCGCCCTTGCGAGCCCGGAGTATCGCCCCACTCTTGGACTTAGCAGGCACACGGCGGGGGTATCTGGAAACCAAAAAGATGGCGGATTTCAGCGGAGTTTGGGCGGTTTGTCCGGGTTCGATCCGGGCGGGGCCGCTTGAGGCGTCGGCTCGGGTTCAGGCAGATCAAAGCGCAAACCCACCTTCGCAAGACGCGCCGCCATCGGGTCGGTTGCGTCAAAGAAGGCCACATCCAACTGGGCGGCGTCAATTCCGGTAAAGATCAACGCCTCCGAGACCGCCTGCGCCAGGGCGGGTTCGGCCCCGGGCCACGCTCCGATAAAGGCCAGAACCGTTCCGCGCGCGCCATCGCGGTACGTGATACCAGCCAGATAGGCCGTCTGGGCACGACCCTGGGCCTGAGCCAGCTTGACGGCCAGCGCCTCGACCAGTTTTTCAGGCATGCGCGACGGGGCATGGAGCATCTCGGGCCTGGCCTCAACTTCGACGGGCCGTTGACCCAGCGTTTCGGCAAGCCAGTCAATCGCCTCAGGCGGCATCAAAAACTCTGACGGCGCAACGCCAAGGTTCAGACCCAATCCAATACCTTTGCCCGCCAGCATCGCCGCAATGGATCGGCCGGACAGGGCGGCGTAGGGCGCGGGGCCGCCCAGAAAGGACGAAAGCCGGTCTTCACGGTCGAAGGCCAGAAGGAAAGGACCATCTTCCAGCGGGAAAACCTTGGGGTCGAGGTGATCGCCTTCGGCGTCTTTCGCCAGAAGCAGGAACAGCTCGGCATCAGCAATACGTTCGAAAAAGGCAAGCCGGGCGGCATCGTCCTGAGGTGCGCTGACCATAGCCGCATGGGCGCGATCCAGATGGGTCCCGGTTTTCGTCATGCCGAGATCACCTCTCTCACCCGCCGTCGTAGAGCCGGCAGAAGGTCAGCTTCGAACCATTCATTCTGTTTCAGCCAGGCCGTGTTGCGCCAGGAGGGATGCGGAAGCGAAAAGATATCAGGGGCATGTTCGCGCCAGGCCTTGACCGTTTCGGTCACATTGCGCGCGGCCTTGCGGCCAAGATGCCAGCGCTGTGCATATCCGCCGACCAGCAAGGTCAGTTCGATATGTGCAAGTTTGGCCATCGCACTCTCACGCCATGTCTCGGCGCAGACCCGCGGCGGCGGCAGGTCAGAGCCTGCAGAGTCATATCCCGGAAAGCAAAAGGCCATGGGTAGGATCGCCACCCGTGACCTGTCGTAGAACTCCTCCTCGCTCAGCCCCAGCCAATCGCGCAGGCGTGCACCGGACCGGTCCCAGAACGGGGTGCCGGCCTCATGCACGCGCAACCCCGGCGCCTGGCTGGCGATCAGAAGGCGGGCGGGCGGCCTGAACCAGACGACCGGCCTTGGCGCATGACGCGATGCCGTGGCTGCAAAAGCCGAGGCACAGATGCGACAGGCCGCGATCTCAGACGCAAGTTTCTCCATCCGGCGGTGATAACGTGGGGCATATGCAAGAGCAAACCGATTGCCAGCCCCAAGCCTGCCTTTGCCCTGCGTTTTCCGATCCGCTATTGCACTGTGAAAAGCAAAAGGCAGTCAGCAGATGTACCGCGTTTGGAATTTCCTCACCAATTACTCACTTCTTCTGATTGCCGGGGCGGTGATTGCCCTGGTCTGGGCCAACGTCAATCCGCACAGCTATCGTGACGTCGTTGAATTCGTTCTGATCGACGACTTCTTCATCGGCCATCCGCATGTCGAGGATGGCCGTATCCACCGGACGCTGACGCTGCATTATCTGGTCAATGACGTGCTAATGGCCTTCTTCTTCGCCATCACCGCGAAGGAAGTCTGGGAGGCGATTATCCTCAAAAACGGGTCGCTCCGCGGCAAGAAGGCGGTGACCCCTCTGATCGCGACATTAGGGGGTATGGTCGGCCCGATCTCGGTCTATCTGGGTCTGGCCCTGCTGCTGGGGCCTGCAAAGTTCGGCGAGGTCGCGAATGGCTGGGCGATTCCCACGGCCACAGATATCGCATTTTCCTACCTCGTGGGTCGCATGGTGTTCGGCGCGGGCCACCCGGCGGTGCGGTTCCTGTTGCTGCTGGCCATTGCTGATGACGCGGCGGGTCTTCTGATCGTGGCGATCTTCTACCCCTCGGCCGCGTTGGCGCCAGCCTGGCTGCTGGTTTCACTGGCCGCTGCCGTAGGCGTCTTCGTTCTGTTCAACTGGCTGCCGCGGCGCCTTGACCGGGGGGATCAGCTGCGTCCGAGATCAACATGGATGCGGCAAAAGCTGTCATTCTGGCCCTATCTTCTGGCCGGTGCGATCAGCTGGTATGGCTTTCAGGAATCCGGCCTGCATCCGGCCCTCGGCCTGCTGCCGATCGTCCCCACCCTGCCCCATGCCGACCGCGCTTTCGGCATCTTCGCCGAGGCCGAGCAGTATCTGACGGACTTGCTGAACCGTGCCCAACTTCTGCTCAAGCACCCTGTCGAGGTCATCCTGTTCTTCTTTGGCCTTCTGAATGCAGGCGTTGAACTCTCGGCCATAGGTGAGCCGACTTGGCTGGTTCTGGCCGGCCTTTTGATCGGTAAGCCTTTGGGAATATTACTCTTTGGCTGGTTCGCGGCACGTCTGCTTGGCCTGGGCCTGCCGGTCGGCATGCGCGTGATCGACCTGATCGTGATCGGATTCGTGGCCGCCATCGGGTTCACCGTGGCGCTTTTCGTGGCCTCGGTCGCATTTGATCCCGGGCCGGTGCAGGATGCCGCCAAGATGGGGGCGTTGTTCAGCTTTGGGGCGGCAGTGATCGCGATCATCGCAGGCAAGCTCTGCCGGGTCGAGAAACAGGTGATTTGACGCCACACCGGGCTGTTTGCGAAAAACTAGACCACCTCGCGTTGAGGATTCAGACATATTATAGCCCTAAAGAGGTCTTAGCGTCCCGCGCTCTCGGCCAGGTTGGCTTCACGGTGCGATGGGGCAGAAAGGTCAGTTTCGAGGCGGCGAATGCTCGAGTTCGAGAATGTCAGCAAGTCCTTCTGGACCGGTAGGCAGCGCAAGGTTATTCTTGATCGCGCGTCGTTCCGCGTGGAACTGGGCAATTCCCTGGGCATTCTGGCGCCGAACGGCACGGGCAAGAGCACGCTGATCAACATGATGGCCGGCATCGAGAAACCTGACGAAGGCGAAGTGCGCCGGGATTGCCGCATCTCGTTCCCGCTGGGGTATATGGGCGGCGTGGTGACCAAGCACACCGCGACAGAGAATGCCCGCTTCATCGCCCGCCTCTATGGGCTTGACCCCGATTATGTCGACGCGTTTTGCCGCTGGCTCTGTGATCTTGATGAATATTTCGATATGCCGGTGGCAACCTATAGCTCGGGGATGCGGGCCCGCTTCAACTTTGCGCTATTGCTGGCGCTGGATTTTGACCTTTACCTGATCGATGAGGGTATGCCGAACAGCACGGATGTTGAATTCAACCGCAAAGCGGGCAACGTTCTGGCTGACAGGCTGAAGGATAGGACAGTAATCATCGTGTCGCATCAGGCTGGAACGCTTGAGAAATTCTGCCGCTCGGCGGCTGTGCTCAGCAATGGACAACTGACCTTGTTTGACACGCTTGAGGAAGCGAAGGCGCTTTATGAGTACCAAACCAAGAGCCTCTAAATTCCGGTTCGGCCGCACGGCGCCGACAGGGGATACGCCCGCGAAACCGGCAAAGCCCGCCGCACCGGCAAGCCCGTTTGAGAACACCGATGACGGGTTCGGTGACCGCGTCTTTCCCACGGCCGCAGCCTCCGATGACGTTCCCAAGGCCGATATGTCGACGCCCGGCGAGGCAGCCGCAGAGGCAGAGATTGCCGCGATCCGCGCGGAAGGGTTGACCGGGCGGCAATTGCGCATGGCTCGCCGCGTCGCACAGAAAAACGGCATCAACGCCACGTCTGATTTTGAGGCCGTGCGCCTGCTGCGCCAGAAGGGGATCAACCCTTTCAAACATGCCAACATGCTGGAATTGGTGGTTGGTGAGGCGGCAGGTGCCAAGGCAAACACCCAGCAATTGCCGCAAACCGTTTCGCCGGCAGGGCCTCAACTGCCCACACCCGATATCTCGGCCGAAGACCGCCGCGCGCGCGAGATCATTCGCGTCCAGCGCGATATCGCCAAACGGCGGCGGCGGCGTCTGGCCCTTCTGTTCGTGCGTCTTGCGGCATTCGTTTTGTTCCCGACCTTCCTGGCGGGCTACTATTTCTACAATCTTGCCACGCCGATGTATGGCACGAAGTCGGAATTCATCATCCAGCAGGCCGATCCCCAGGGGATGAGCGGGGCGGGTTCGCTTTTCTCGGGCACCGCAATGGCCACCGCTCAGGATTCGATCACCGTCCAAAGCTATCTGCAATCGCGTGAAGCCATGCTCAGGCTGGACGCGGACCACGGCTTCAAAGCGCATTTTTCCGATCTCTCGATCGACCCGATCCAGCGGTTGGAAGCGGATGCCAGCAATGAAGACGCCTACAAAGTCTATCGCCGCAACGTGAAAATCAGCTATGATCCAACGGAAGGGATCATCAAGATGGAGGTGATCGCTGCCGATCCTCAGGTCAGCGCGACCTTCTCTGAGGCGTTGATTTCCTACGCGGAAGAGCAAGTTGATCAGCTAACCCAACGTCTCCGCGAAAACCAGATGGCCGATGCGCGGCAAAACTACCTCGAAGCCGAGGCCAACGTGCAGGAGGCCCAGCGCAAGGTCGTCGAATTGCAGGAAATGCGCGGCATCATGTCAGCCGAGGCCGAGGTCAGTCTGCTGATGAACCAGATCGGCACTTTCGAGGTCGAGCTGATTCAGGAGCGGCTGGAGCTGGAGGAATTGCTTGAGAACTCAAGCCCCAACGCCACCCGCGTCCGCGTTGCCGAAAACAACATCGCCCGTCTTGAAAAACTGATCGCGGACATGCGCGCACAGATGAGCGAGAATGGCGGAAACAACGCCTCGCTGGCCAGCATCACGGGCGAGTTGATGATGACCGAGGCGGATCTGCAGACCCGCCGGATGCTTTTGGCGCAATCCCTGCAGCAAATGGAGACCGCTCGGATTGAGGCCAATCGACAAGTGCGCTATCTCTCGACCGGTGTCAGCCCGGTCGCGCCGGATGATCCAAGCTACCCCAGGGCCTTTGAGAACACGGCCGTCTCATTCCTTATCCTTGCCGGGATTTATCTGATGATGTCGCTAACCGCCTCCATCCTCCGCGAACAGGTCTCGGCCTGATGCGCGAGGTTTCCATCGGGTCACTTCGTGTCGGCAATGACCTTCCGATGACCCTGATCGCGGGGCCGTGTCAGCTGGAAAGTGCTGATCACGCCCAGACGATTGCAGGCAGGATGGCCGAGATCTGCGCCGAGGTGGGCGCGGGCTATATCTTCAAGGCCAGCTATGACAAGGCCAATCGCACCTCCTTGCAGGGCAAGCGCGGCCTGGGGCGCGAGGCCGGCCTGGCAATCCTGTCGGATATCCGCAAGAAGATCGGCTGCCCGGTTCTGACAGACGTCCATGAGGCCGCCCATTGCGCCGAGGTGGCCGCGGCGGTGGACGTTCTGCAAATCCCCGCCTTCCTCTGCCGTCAGACCGATCTGTTGTTGGCCGCGGGCGACACCGGCGCTGTCGTCAACGTCAAGAAAGGTCAGTTTCTGGCGCCGTGGGACATGGCCAATGTCGCCGACAAGATCGCCAGTACCGGCAATACCCGCATCTTGCTGACCGAACGGGGTGTCAGCTTTGGCTACAACACGCTTGTCGCCGATATGCGCAGCCTGCCCGAGATGATGAAAACAGGGTATCCGGTGGTGATGGACGCCACCCATTCAGTCCAGCAGCCCGGCGGACAGGGCAAAACATCGGGCGGCCAGCGGGAATTCGCGCCGGTCATGGCACGCGCGGCCGTATCGCTGGGTATCGCGGCGGTTTTCATAGAAACGCACGAGGCCCCCGACACCGCCCCGTCCGACGGCCCCAATATGATCCCGCTGGACCAGATGCCAGCCCTTCTGGAAACGCTGATGGCGTTCGACACGCTTGCCAAGGACAGGCCCATCCGCCTCTGACACGCGGGGGCTGGACCAATGCGTGCGGTTCGGACAATGATCGCGGCATTGCGCCTTGATGACTGGACCCCGCCCGTGCTGACTTCCCTCCGCCTTCTCGCGCTCTGCCTGGCGCTTTGCGCAACACCTGCCCAGTCGCAAACCGAAAGCGCGCCGCAACCGAATGGCGAAATCCAGGTTGAGGCCTCCAGCACCGAAAGCCTCCGCCAAGATCGCGCCATCGAACAACGCATCCGCGATATCCTGCGCGAGCTTGACGGCTACCAGAACGTGACCGTTTCAGTGCGTGCAGGCGTCGTCAGCCTGAGCGGCCGGGTGGCCGAGCCTGAGCAGATCCGGCGCCTGGATGAGTTGGTGACCCGCGTCGAAGGTGTCGTGACAATCGAAAACGATGTGGCCGAGACAACCGATTTAGGCGAACGCCTCGACCCCGCCATCGCCCGCTTCGAACAGCGCGTAGTGCAGCTGATTGCTGCGCTCCCGATCATCTTCGTCGCGCTGGCGGCCGGCACGGCCGTCTTTGTGACGGGGCTGTTCCTGGCACGCCTCCGCCGCCCGTGGGAACGTCTCGCCCCGAACGAGTTCATCGCCAATATCTACCGCCAGCTTCTGCGCGTCATCTTTTTCGTCTTCGGCGTGGTCGTCGCGTTGGACATTCTGGGGGCGACGGCCCTTTTGGGCACCATCCTCGGCGCCGCCGGTATCGTGGGCCTCGCCATCGGTTTCGCGGTGCGTGATACGGTCGAGAACTTCATCGCCTCGATCATGCTGTCGATCCGCCAGCCCTTCCGCCCGAACGATCTGGTTGAGATCGAGGGCGATATCGGCAAGGTGATCCGCCTGACCTCGCGCGCGACGATCCTGCTATCGCTTGACGGCAACCACATCCGCATCCCCAATTCGACGGTCTTCAAAAGCCGCATCGTGAATTATTCGCGCAATGACGAACGCCGCTTTCAGTTCGACATGGGCGTTGATCCCGAGGCGGATCTGGGCTTCGCACGTGAATTGGCGCAACAGACCGTGCAGGCCCTGCCCTTTGTTCTGGAAACGCCCAAGGCGCTGGTCTGGCTGGAAAACCTGAACGAAACCGGCGCCATCCTGCGGGTCACCGGATGGATTTTGCAGAACTCGACCGACTTCGCCGTGGCGCGTGGCGAGGCGATCCGGCTGGTCAAGCAGGCGATCGAGGCGGAAGGGATCGAGATCCCCGACACCACCTACCGGGTCCGCCTCGACCCACCGCCTGCCGGATCGACCATGCCGACGCCGAAGGCCGCCGGCAAACCGCAACCAAGCGAAGCGGTCAGCACCGATGTCGATGCGAACTCGGAAGAAGAGCTCGACCGGTTCGTGCAGGTCGAGCGTGACCAGACCGAAGATTTGCTGACAAAAAACGCCCCGGAAGAATAGCGGCCGGACTGGATGAAAAAGCCGCAAAAAGGGGTTGATCGCGTCTCTCACCCGGCGTAATTAGCGCTTCACTATTGGGGTGTGGCCTAGCGGTAGGGCAACTGTTTTTGGTACAGGAGATCGTAGGTTCGAATCCTACCACCCCAGCCAAACACTTCAAGGAATGCAGACGATACGGCTGTCGTTCACAATAGCGACGTGATTTCCGCAGGTTAGGGATAAGTAAGTTCAACGCAGACTATCCATGTCCGGCAAACAAACCCCGATATCCCCTGAAGTCTGAGGTCGGGCATTTTGCGATACGGGTGTCCGTCTGGGATGTTCAGAGAGTCGCGATCAGAGCGCGCTGGTCCTGCCAGTTGGTTGGCAGAGTGTGCCGCACGCACCAGTCGGATGTCAGGCCCAGAGGTTGTTGGCCGTCGAGGACATCGCGGATGATGTCGGGGGCAAGGAAAGCCAGATCGATCAGCTGATAAATCCTGCCATTCGTTGTGCCTTCAAATTTTGCAATCTCGGACAGTGTTCTGCCGGATTTGATCTGTTCGAACCAAAGATGCGCTTTGGCGATGTTCCGGATCAGAGTTTCATCGGCGCCGCCGGAAGCATCACCAAGAACCAGCTTTGTCTCGACGCCGCGCTTCTTCAGCTGGAACGGCGCTGTGATGATCCGCACCGACTCGTCGATCTTATCAACGCCCACTTTGATCACTGAAGCAAGCTGAACGCGATCCATGGTGACGGTCAGCTCACCGGGGCTAAGATCGATCCGCGCAACGAGATCAAACATGTAACTGATGTCCTTATGGGCACACAACTTTTGCAGGATGCTATGATGATGCTTTATGTCTTCTGCGGAGCGGTTCGGAACCAGCCTGCCAACGAAAGTCATATCGCTGAGCCGCTGACGCATCAGATGCGCAACCTTCGCCTCCAGATCCTGCGCAGGCAATCGCCAGCCATCGCCTTTGATCTCACCACTGTTTTTAATCAGGCGGTGGGAGACATAATACCGAAGCCGAACTCCTGCCTTCGTCTTGCTGTGCGAAGGGGTCAGCCGATCACCCGTCTCATCAAAGAGCTTGCCGCAAAGCAGGGACCGCTGCTTTGCCGTCTTTCGGGCCCTGGCCTTTGCCGCGCCGTCTTGCAGAAGCCGCTGGATCCGATCCCAACGGTCCAGATCAACGATCGCATCGTGCTGCCCGTCAAAGACCTTTTCCTTGTGACGGATGCGTCCCGCGTAGACCGGGTTGGTCAGGATCTGGTAAATGTGGCCGCGATCAAACGCCCCGCCGCCTTTTTGTGCTCCATCAGCTGTCGATCTAACTCTGCTGCGTAAGCCCCGCTGATCTGCAGCGGCCTTTACTTCCCGGACGGTGCCATGCTGTTCGTAGAGATCGTAGAGCGCCCTGACTGTCTTCGCTTCACTGTCATTGATCTTAAGCGTCCTGCCATCCGCAGCATACCCCAGCGGTACCTGCCCACCCATCCAAAGCCCTCTGCGCTTGGAGGCCGCGATTTTGTCGCGGATGCGCTCTGCCGTGACTTCACGCTCAAACTGCGCAAACGACAGCAGCATGTTCAGCGTGAGACGCCCCATGCTGGTCGCTGTGTTGAACGACTGCGTGACCGAGACGAAAGACGCCTCTGCCGCATCCAGCGTATCGACGATCCGGGCGAAATCCGCGAGGGACCGTGTCAGCCGATCGATTTTGTAAACGATGATCTGATCGACGCGCCCGTCCGCGATATCCTGCAGCAGTTTTTGCAGCGCAGGCCGGTCCAGCGAGCCTCCTGACAGGCCACCGTCATCATAGTGCTCAGACAGCAGCACCCAGCCTTCGTGCTTCTGGCTGGTGATGTAGGCAGCACAGGCTTCGCGCTGCGCGTCGAGCGAGTTGAACTCCTGCTCCAGGCCGTCTTCCGACGACTTCCGCGTGTAAATGGCGCAGCGGAGCTTCTTCACGACCGCCCCCCTACCCGGCCATTCAGTCCGAAGAAGCGCGGGCCTGACCACGTGGCCCCCGTGATGTGTTTCGCGATGGCGGAGAGCGATTTCCAAGTCTTACCGTCCAGTTCAAAGCCACCTTCTGCGACCTGAACCTGATAGGTTCTGCCATTCCATTCCCGAACAAGCTGCGCGCCCGGCCGCAGGCTGCTGCTGTTCGACGCGGCAACCGGCTCCCCTGTTGCAATGCGTTTCAACGCGCGTTTTGTTCCCGCAGGCACGCCGCCCAGCGCTTTACACTGTGCTTCATATGCCAGCGCCTTCTGCATAAACGGTACAGACAGATACGGTGGCGGAGGCGATCCGAAGACCGCCTCCCACTGTGCAAGTGTCGCCGGACGCGCCGGATCGGGTTTACGCCCCATGGGCCTGATCCACGGTCGGCGCGCCCTGCTCTGGCGCAGACAGGATACGATACTTTGCAAGCTCTCCCGTCGCAGGCTTCTTGCTTGCAACCTCGTACCCGGCTTTCCGCAGACCGCTCAGCGCCGCCCGTGTCGTATGCTGTTGCCAGCCAAGCTTTGCGCTCAGTGATCTGATATCGCTGCCGGACTTCGTGCCGAGCAGCCTGATCAGCTGGTCTTTCTTGGTGGCGCGTTTCTTTGGTGAATTGGTCATGGCCGTCTCCTCAGTTGATCAGCGGAAAGATCCCGCTGCTACTGAGCCGAGCCCGGTGGTTCCGGGGAGCCATGCGAATACTTGTCGCGCGCACTGACACTAACGCTCTGCCAGCAGCTGAAGTCCAGTCAGTTTATGAGAAAATCCTGCACGAGAGGGCGGGAAGCGGAAGTTCGCTGCGGGCGCGAGCAAACCAATAATGCGTGCGGAAAGCGGACCAGCCTTCGCTTGGAAGCATCCGTGTGGCTTAGTCTCAAGCGGACCGTTGATCGTGAAGGCCTCACGCTTGATGAGCTTCTCACCGCGGTAGACGCGACACGTGAGTGTGGATGCGGGCTAGATCGGAACGCATAACTCACCCTCTTGGTGGTACCGGCCTCGGCGTTAGCACGGCTTTGTGGCTCTTGGCACTTTTTTCGCAAAAAAGCTTGCATGTTGGAAATTCCGACATTATTTAAGCGCTAAGACAGATTTTCGGACATCGATCATGGCTGTGACATCGGACACCAAAGAGGCGGTAAATGTTGACGTCTTCCCGCGGCAGGCTGTTGAGGCCCTCCTACGGGATGAGTTGATGGGGGTCGCGGAGACCGAAGCCGACATCAACGGCTTCGCGTTGCCAAGAGAGCCGAGCGTTGCTGCGGTAGCGCCGGTGCCGATGGATTCCCTCGCCGTGGTGGAAATTCTATGTTCCGTCGAGGATGTGCTTGGATTTCAACCGAAAGACGCGACCGTGAGGACGGGTGGCTATAATTCTGTTCAGGGCGCCCTAGACCACATACTTCCTCGTCTGGAACAGCAATGGCGCAAAAAGCAGGGAGAAGTCGGATGAGCGTTCCCAAAAAGGTAGATGATGTAGACCAGGAAGAGCGCCGTGTGTTGGGGGAACGGTTGCGTGAAGCGCGGCGGTATTTGGGCCTCAAGCAAGAAGAGGTTGCTCAGTATTTAAAGATACAGCGCAGCGCGCTGTCTGAAATCGAAGCTGGTAACCGCCGGGTCGAAGCCTTGGAGCTAAATAGGTTAGCGAAACTGTACCGTCAGCCAGTGTCGTTCTTCATTGGAGAGGAAGACGCTGAGGCGACGCTGCCCGTGGATGTAGCCCATCTTGCACGTCGCGCGGCTGATCTGTCCCGTCAGGATCGTGATGAGCTTGGGCGTTTCGCCGAATACCTTCGGTCACGATCGACGGCAGTCGAGGAATAGCCCATGGCTACGAACTATGCTCAGGCCGTCAGGAAAGGTGCGCAATCCGCTGGGCGATTGCTCCGCCAGCTCGGCATTAAGGAACAGATTGAAAAGTCTGGTGGCGCGATCAATGTGTTCGCGGCCATCGCCGATTTAGACGTGCCCCTCTTGTTTCGGCCGTTGGACGGTTTGCTAGGCGCGTTTCTCAATTTTCCGTCGCCGGGTATTCTTGTGACCACGCAAAGGACACTGAGCATCCAGCGGTTTACGGCCGCCCATGAGTTGGGCCACTGCATGCTTGATCATCAACCAAGCCTTGACGACGATAATATTCTGCGCCGAATGGTCATGAGTGCACAGCCTGGCCAAGACCTTCAGGAAGTTGAAGCCGATGGCTTCGCGGTCGCATTCCTCCTGCCAAAGTGGCTTATCGCCAACCACATGAAGCGTCAGGGTTGGACTACGCCCTATCTACGTCGGCCGAATGTCATCTATCAGCTTAGCTTGCGGTTGGGCGTGAGTTACGAGGCGTTGTGCTGGACGCTCGTGCGCTATCGCATGATTGAAGCGAAGCAAGCGCGGGAGTTGCTCGGTACGCAGCGAAAAGCATTGAAAGAGGGGCTCCTCGAAGGCCATCGACCGACGAACTATCGGGGTGACGTGTGGCTGCTGACCGAACGCGATGCCGGTACTCGCATCGATGGCAGCCGAAATGATCTTTTCGTGTTGAAGCTGACAGAGCATAGCAATGGTGGCTATCTGTGGAATATCGAAGACCTCCGCCAAAGCGGCTTCGCCGTGGTGCGTGATGAGGTTGTAGAAGTAGAGGCGGACAGCATTGGCGATCCCGGCGTTCGCCGTGTGACGGCGCAGCCGCCCGATGACTATCGCGGCCGCCTCATCCTCGACGAAGCACGACCCTGGGATCTCGAACAGACGCTGACACGGTTTGAGCTGGATGTTGATTTCACCGGACCAGAAGAAGAAGGCCTGTCGCGCGTTGAGCGCCGTGAGCGGCTGACATTGGAGGCCGCCTAAGTGACGATTTCGATTGATGTGGATTTGCGTAGCCAGTTCGGGCCGGTTCGCGATCAGGGTGCACGGCCCACTTGCTTAGCTTTCGCCGCGAGCGATGCCCATGCCGGGCTGCGTCAAGGTTGGGACCCGCTATCGTGTGAGTATGCGTTCTTTCACGCCCAAAAGCGCTCCGGGCGGTCGCCGGAAAAGGGGGCGTTTCTGAGCGATATGTTGGCAACTTTGGAGAATGATGGTCAGCCAGAAGAGACGGGGTGGCCCTACTTGCCTGCGTTGCCGAGCGATCTGAGCCAATATTCGCCGCCGCGTTCCGTTGGTGATCTGTACGGGCGCGGGTCCGAGCAACTCCGCCACAACCTTAGCCTTATCCGGGACGCGCTGGACCAGCACTGTCCAGCCATCATTCTGAGTACCCTAACGCGGCGCTTCTTTACGCCGCCATCGAGCGGCGTCGTTGGCCATGATGACAATGATCAGGTGTTTCCAGCACCTCGCCACGCGGTGATCGCCGTCGGCTACGGTGACATGGCCGGAGAGAGGGTCATTCTTATCCGCAATAGCTGGGGCGATAGCTGGGGCGTGGCGGGTCATATCTGGCTCACAGAGGATTATCTAAGTCGCCATATGTACGGCTTGGCGTTGTTAAAGGAGGCATGCGATGTCCCCAATCGTGCTGTCGCAGCCTAGCGCTGTCGAAACCTGGCGTGAGGCCGTGCAGGCAGTCGACGCCGCGCCAGGTCATGAAGCGCACAACGTGATGTTGTGTGTGGATGATCCGACCACCGGCGCGCAGTTTGCCGACCCACGGGTCGCGTTGGTCGACGAGTTTTTGCGCCGTCACGACAAATCCGTGCGGACTATCTCGAACACCATTTTTCCAGAGAGCCTGTATAGGCGGCATGGCGCGCCGGAGTTTTTCGACGCGTTCCACAACAAAGTGCTGCCGACAGTGCGCAAAAGCGAGCGTTGGTCGGGATATTACTTTGAGCGCATGACCGATTGGCCAAACGCGCCGATGGGCAACCCTTTGTGGGATATCGTCACGCGGATGCGGGATCCAGCTGTTCGGTCGAACAATAAGTTCGAGCTTGCGCTGTTTGACCCGGCACGTGATTCAACCCGGTCACCCTACGGTGGCCAATGCTTGAGCTTCTTGAGCTTCAAGCTGTTACCCGGATCGCCAAAAAAAGTGGCACTGACAGCAATTTATCGGAACCACTACTACATTGAGAAGTTGCTGGGGAACCTGATTGGGTTGGGCCAGCTGATGGCGTTTGTTGCTAAAGAGACAGAACAGGAAGTTGGGCCGCTAACGGTTATTTCGTCGCACGCCATCATCGACTTGCCAAAGACGACCTGTGGGGGAGCAACGACCCGAACAGATTTGGCAGCGTTGCTCACCGGTTATGACGCCTTGCCTGCTGCGCCAGATCAGGCAAATTCAGCAAACGGCAGCGTAGCTTCTGGATCATCAGCGGCGGTTGGCGCAAGGCCGTAGATGTCTTGAATGCCCGCGATGAAGTCCGCCTGGCCACCATAGCTGGGATGACGAACAACGGATACGTCGATATCGAGGTCGGCCAAGGCTAGGCCTGCATCGCGCCCAATCGCTACCAGCTTTCTTGGCTTCAGTAGCCCTAACAGGGCGAGCATGAAGGGCCAGGTGGCAACTCGTTCTGATTTCTTATGGCACCGATTTGACATTGAATCGCCTGGCGCGTGTGGATGGAGCGGGAAGACGTTCCACAACATCACGGGCTTACCGATGGCCTTCAATTGGCCCCATGTGATCTTCGCGGTTCTCTCGGCAACCAGCGATCCGACGGTGGCTCTGGACAACGCTGCATCCGAAAAAAGTCGTGATGCGTCGGGCAGATGTGCCTCGTCGGTAAGTGGGATGCCGGTGCGACGGCCTCCGCGATAACCGAGATCGCGCGCAACCCAAATGGTATCGGCACCGCCTGCCATGCACGCTTCAAGACAATGTAGGAGATTGGCGCGGCGCTGCTCGGCAGCATCGGGCGTATCATGGACCGGGCAGATATCCCGGTAGGGATTGAAGGCATTGTCGAGGGTGACAGCGCTAAGCGCGTCGACAAAATCGGTTGCTGTTTTCATGAGAGTGGCTCGATGTCGAGACGGCGGTTGACCATGTCGATGGTGACCTTCCCCCGTCGGTGTTCGCGTAAATAGCGGAAGGCCGCATAGCCCTGCAAGATCGCTTGTTCCCACAGCCAAGCAGGACACTCTTCAGCCTCGTAGCCAGCTACAAACTGTCTGACTTGCTTGAGGAGGTCGAAGGGTAGATCGCCTGGTTTGAGGCCGTCGAAAAACTCCATGTTGACGGCTTGGCCGAAGATCCAGGTCGCAACCCCCTCTTCGATGAGCGTTGCGCGCGCTCCATCCTGCGCCTCGTCGATTTCTGGTTGGCTCTTCCGCTTCAAACGAAACAACGAACGCGTAACAGGCGACCACCCCAGGACAGCGACGTAAGCATAGTGGAACACATCGTGGAAGCGGTAATCGTCCGGGGTCATCGCGTTATCGGTTAGGCGGTCGCCAATGTTGAGCCCCTGGCACGTCTGAAAGACGTAGTTCTTGCCGGAAACTTCCCGCTCAAAAATGGCGATTTCCAGCTGACGCGGCAGCTTTTCATTCGGATCAGCGTTCTCGTCTAACAGGGGGGGATAGCTCTTGGCGACGGGCCACCGGTCTTGCGTCTTATGCCGGTTCTTGACGGCGGCCGCTTCTAAGCTGACCCCTGCCTCATTTGCAGCACGGATAAGGAGCTCGAGGATGGCCGCTAGTTTTGGACCGAGGCGACGGTGATCATGGCTCAGATCGGTTTGCGCATGTTCATCCATTAGGCGACCGGTGGCGGCCGCAAATTCGATCAGAGTCTGTTCGAAAGCGTCTGTCGGCGCTTTCTGCGGCTCGATGATCGATGGTTGCAGCGCGGCGAAGGTCAGCGGCTTATCGGAAGCGGAGTGCCAGTCTTCGTCACGTTGATGCAGATTGGTGACGATGTCGGCGAAGGGCACGCCGCCTTTGCTTGCGACGAGATTGAAGTACCACAGGACATCGCCTAGTTCTTCCGTCACGGCGTCGGCATAGGCGAGGTACGCGATCTTATCGCGCTGCTTCTTTTTGACTTCGGCCAGAAGGCTACCCACCTCGCCGAATAGCCCAAGAAGCGGAAAATTCAATGAACCATCGTCCCGGCGTCGATCTGTGCCCATCGCTTCGCGCGAAAATTGTTGCACCGACAGCGGGACAAAATCTTCAACCATGCTGCTCCCCCCACTTTTGTGTGATGGACATGCTGCCCATCAATATGTTGTGGTTCTACTATGGTCCCACCTGCGATCGCCAGCAATGAAAAATGACGGACTAAGTAGTTTCGTCTCACATTGCTGGCTGACGACGCGCAAGCTGTGAGTTCCCATCTACCGAGATTTTGCATTTGCAGAGAAAGTCTGGTTTGACTCGCCGCGCCGCAGCAAGAATAGAGGTCGATCAAGGGCTGCTTTGGTCCGAGGCTGTGTGGAAACTCGGGCCTGGTGTATAGTCGTCTCCAATAATTGGAGGCGGGCATGTCGGGCTATATTGA
>CANNFR010000010.1 GCA_947503935.1 uncultured Paracoccaceae bacterium | reverse complement strand
CCGAGCCGCAGGCGAGGCGCCGGGCCCAACCGTAAGGAGCGGATCTTCGATCCGCGACGACGGGCGGGAGGGCCCCTTTCTCAGGTCCGCGAGCCCTTGCCGATATGCTTCTTCAGCCGCGACGGTTGCGCCTTGGTGCGGCCCTTAAACGGGTTCTTCTCGGCCTGGCTGCGGAGCGTCAGGCGGATCGGCGTGCCTGGCATGTCGAAATCGTCGCGCAACCCGTTGATCAGATAGCGGTTATAGCTGGCGGGCATTGCCTCGGGGTCCGAACACATTACCACGAAACCGGGCGGGCGCGTTTTGACTTGCGTGGCGTAGCGCAGCTTGATGCGCCGCCCTCCGGGCGCGGGCGGCGGGTGCGCTTCGACCATGGCGCCCAGCCAGCGGTTCAGCTGCGCGGTCGTCACGCGCCGGTTCCAAACGTCATGGGCCTTGACGATCGCGTCATGCAACCGGTCGAGACCCCGGCCCGTCTTGGCCGAGATAGTGACCAAGGGCGCCCCGCGAAGCTGCGGCAAGAGCCGCTCGAACGCATCACGCAGGCCCTTCAGCTTGTTCTGCTTATCATCCTCGATATCCCATTTGTTCACCGCCACGACCACCGCACGCCCCTCGCTTTCGGCGAGGTCGGCAATGCGCAGATCCTGCGTCTCGAACGGGATCGCGGCATCGAGCAGCACCACGACCACCTCAGCAAAGCGCACCGCGCGCAAGCCGTCCGAGACCGACATCTTCTCAAGCTTGTCCTGCACCTTGGCCTTCTTGCGCATGCCCGCCGTGTCGAAGATGCGCACCGGCGTGCCCTGCCATTCGGTCGCGACCGAGATCGCGTCGCGGGTAATCCCGGCCTCTGGGCCGGTCAGCATCCGCTCTTCGCCGAGGATCGCGTTGACCAACGTCGACTTGCCGGCATTCGGCCGGCCTACGATCGCCACCTGCAGGGGGCGGTCGGTGGTGGGGGTGTGCGGCGCAACATCGGCCTCGTCCTCGCTGACATCGACGTCCGTTTCGGGCGTGTCGGCCTGGGCCCGCGCGGCGAACCCGTCGGCCAGCGGCATCAGCGCGGAGTAAAGATCCTCCATCCCCTCGCCATGTTCGGCCGATAGGCGGATCGGATCGCCGAGGCCCAGGGAATAAGCTTCGAGAAAGCCCGCCTCGCCCGCGCGGCCTTCGGATTTGTTGGCCGCCAGGATCACATGGGTGTTCTTTTTGCGCAGGATATCGGCGAAGACCTCGTCAGACGGGGTGACACCGACGCGCGCATCGATCACGAAAAGGCAGATATCGGCCATCTCGACCGCGCGTTCGGTCAGCCGGCGCATGCGGCCCTGAAGGCTATCATCCGTCGCCTCTTCCAGCCCTGCGCTATCGATCACCGTAAAGCGCAGATCGCCCAGCCGCGCGGGCCCTTCGCGCAGATCACGCGTAACCCCCGGCTGGTCATCGACCAGGGCCAGGCGCTTGCCCACCAGACGGTTGAACAGCGTCGACTTGCCCACATTGGGGCGCCCGACGATGGCGAGAGTAAAGCTCATGATCCCAAGGCCTCAGGGTTGGAAGGCGCCGCCTTACACCCTTTCACGCTCAACGGAAAGCGTGAAGCTGGCCGTTTTCGGACACGATATAGAGGATGCCGCCCGCAACGGCCGGATTGGCCGCCGCGCCGCCGGGGATTTCGGCCTGGTGGACCAGCGCGCCTGTCTCGGGGTTGAACCCGCGCAAGATGCCATCGCCCGAGGCGACCCAGACACGCCCACCAGCCACGATCGGCCCGTAATGCGCGTAGACCGCCTTGAACCGTCGCGGGCGGTCATTCTGGAAGTACGGCATCTCGACGCCCCAGATCCGCTCGCCATTGGCCGCGTCCAGCCGCACCAGCTCGGCCTGATCGGAGACCAGAAACAGCGACCCGCCTTCGGGCCAGACCGGCGAATAGGCGCCCTCGGCCGCCGTCCAGAGCCGTTCGCCATTGGCTGCGCGCAGGGCGGCCACACGGCCCGATTGGTTGCCGACATAGACCACATCGCCATCGACGACCGGATCGCCGGTGATGTCGCTGACGGTGGCATAGACACGGCCGCGGCGCTGTCCGGCCACGGTCGCGGCCCAGACGCGCACGCCGCCCTGGCGGAGCGCGCCCACCAACTCGCCCGAGCCGAAGGGGAAGATCGCCAGCCGGTCGGTCACGGCGGGGCCCGCGCCGCCGGTCATGACCGAGGGCGTGGGCGTGCCGGGCAATTGCCACTCGACCCGGCCGTTATCGGTGCGGATCGCCCAGGCGCGGCTGTCGCGCGCGGTGACGTAGACCAGATCGCCCACGACGGTCGGCGCGCCGGTGGCGGCGGCATCCAGCTTTTGCGTCCAGATCTCGGCGCCCGTGGCGGGGTCGAGCGCGGTCAGTGTACCATAGCCGGAGGTCACAAAGACCCGGCCGTCACCATAGGCCAGCGCCCCGCCCGAGGCTTCGCCCTGACGATCGGAGGGCGGCGTCAGGTCGCGCTGCCAGAGGGGGGCGCCACCGGTTGAGGTTGCAGCCACCCCGGCCTGCGCATCAAGGGTGAAGATACGGCCGCCCGCCACGATGGGATCGGCGGTGATGCGGCCCCGGCGGTTGTTGCCTTGGCCGATATTGGCGCTCCACACCCGCTGGGGCGCGGGCGACAGGGCAGGATGGCGCAGGCGATGGGTCGGGCTGCCGTTACGATGGGTCCAGGCGGCATTGGCCTGCGGCGCGGGCAGGGAAATCGGCAGGGCGCGATTGGCCGGGGTGCCGGGCGCGCGACCTTCGGCTTGCGCGGCCTCGATCACCTCGGCATTGGGATCAAGCGGGTCCGCGACCTCGGCCGTGCCAAGCGCGCGCAGATCCAGCCGTTCGCCCGGCAGGATCAACTCGCGCCGCTCACAGGCGGCCAGCGCCAAAACAGCGGCCATCAGCGCCACACTCGTGGTCAGTCGCACGGATCGTCCCCTCGTCTCCAGCATCGAACGGGCTCAGGTGCCGTTGGATGTGGCACCAAGCGCCACCATCAACTGAGCGGCCCGCAAGCGCAAGCCCTGCGTGGCCTCCTGATCAACCATCAGGGCCTCGAAAATAGCCACGGCAGCCTCCTGATCACCGGCATCAAGATGGGCCAGGGCCTCCTGCTCGCGCGCAAGGACGCGGTAGGGCGCGCCGGGCGTGGCAAGGGGCGCGAGCACGGCCAGACGTTCGTCCGCCGGCAGGGTGCGGCCCAGCAAAAGCACGCGCTTCAGCGCGGCCAGATCACGCCAGACCCGCGGATGGCCGGGATCAGCGGCCAGCGCGGCCCAGATTTCGGCCGCGCGCTCGGTCTCGCCAGCTTCGGCCAGGGCCGCGGCCTCAAGCATCGCCGCCGGGGCCGAGGCTGCGCCATCCGTGGGCAGAGCGGCCAGTTGGTCGGCCTGCTCCAACGGGCCCTCCGCCTCAAGGGCCGCGTAAAACGCATCCCCCAAGGCCTGGGCCGCCGCCGCCTCGCGGGCGCGGTTCCATTCATTATAGGCAGCGCCGCCCACCAGCAGGAGCACCGCCAGGATGCCGATCCAGCCGTAGCGGCGCAGATAGCCATAGAGTTTGTCCTGGCGGACCTCTTCGGTCACTTCGTCAATGAAGCTGTCACTGCTATTGGTCACACCAATCCTCCGAACAAGGGGCTTTGGGGCACCCTTCATAATGCGCCCCCTCATACTCTGAAGCGGACCGGCGCGACAAGCCCTCGGCCATATCTTGCGCGCATTGGAAGAAAAGTTTAATCTGAACTGGTCGGTTTAGCGTAAAATGCGTAAGAGGTGCCCCAAGGGAAGCTTTTTTCAAGCCCTGACGACATAGCGAAAACAGATAGAAAGCGGCCGGTGGGGTCACTTTTGGCGAGGCAGTAATGCGACTATTCTCTATATTAACGGCCATCTTGGTGGTCCTGGCCCTTTATGGCCTGATTTTTGAACGTGACCGAATCCTTGCCTTTGCCGGCGCCGCCCCCACCGAAGAGGCCGAGGCCACCGAAGAGGCGGCAGCCGACACCGAGGATCTGGATCCTGCCGATGACCGGCCACGCATCGCCGTCGTGGCCCAGGCCTCGCAAGCCGAGGTAATCGAGCGCGCCGTGCTGCTGCGCGGCCGGACCGAAGCGGCGCGCAATGTCAGCGTGATGTCCGAGACCTCGGGCCGGGTCGTGTCGGAGCCGCTCCGCCGGGGCTCTTATGTCGAGGCGGGCGATGTGCTTTGCGCCATTGCGCCCGGAACGCGCGAGGCCAACCTGGCGGAGGCCCGCGCGCGCCTGCCCGAGGCCGCAGCACGGGTGGCCGAGGCCGAAGCGCGCCTGGCCGAGGCGCGCATCAACGACCGGGCCGCACAATCGCTGAGCGAGGGTGGGTTTGCCTCGGACACACGCGTGGCCGGCACGAAGGCGGGCGTTGAATCGGCCCTGGCCGCGGTTGAGACCGCACGCGCCGGTCTGCAAGCCGCCGAGGCCGGCATCGCCGCCGCCGAGACCGAGATCGAGCGTCTTGAGATCACCGCGCCGTTCGGTGGCCTTTTGGAAAGCGATACCGCCGAGCTTGGCGTCTTGCTGCAACCCGGCACGCTGTGCGCCGATATCATCCGGCTGGACCCGATCAAGATGGTGGGCTTCGTGCCCGAGACCGAGGTTGAGCGCATCACGGTCGGCGCCCGCGCCGGCGCACGTCTGTCCAGCGGTCGCGAGGTTCAGGGGCGCGTGACGTTTCTGTCGCGCTCGGCAGATGAGGCGACACGCACGTTCCGCGTCGAGGTTGAGGTGCCCAATTCCGACCTCATGATCCGCGACGGCCAGACGGTTGAGATCGTCGTCGAATCCGATGGCGAAAAAGCGCATCTTCTGCCCGCCTCGGCCCTGACCCTGAATGACGAGGGGCAGCTTGGCGTCCGGATCGCGGATGAGGGCGTGGCGCGTTTCGTGCCCGTCACGCTGCTCCGCGATACGGTGCAGGGGGTCTGGCTGACCGGCCTGCCCGAAACCGCCGAAGTGATCGTGGTGGGTCAGGAATTCGTCATCGACGGTGTGCCGGTCGACGTCACGCTGCGCGAGGATCAGACACCATGACCGGCCTCGTCGATTGGGCCGCCGGCCGGGCGCGGATGATCCTGGCCTTCATCGTGCTGTCGATTCTAGCAGGCGGTGTGGCCTATGTGGGCCTGCCGAAAGAGGGCGAGCCGGATATCGAGATCCCCGCCCTTTTCGTCTCGGTCCCCTTCCCCGGTATCTCGGCCGAGGACAGTGAGAAGCTGCTCGTCAAGCCGATGGAGACCGAATTGTCGGATCTCGACGGGCTTGACCGGATGTCGGCCACGGCCTCCGAAGGCTATGCCGGGATCGTGCTTGAGTTCGAATTCGGCTGGGACAAGACCAAGATCATCGCCGATGTCCGCGACGCGATGAACAATGCCGAGGCACAATTCCCCGCGGGCGCCGAGCAATATTCGATCAACGAGATCAACTTTTCCGAATTTCCCATCGTCATCGTGAACCTCTCCGGCGATGTGCCCGAACGCACGCTGCTGCGCGTCGCCGAGAACCTGCAGGACCGGCTTGAATCGCTTGAGCCCGTGTTGGAGGCGGGGCTGGCCGGACACCGCGAAGAGATGCTTGAGGTCGTGATCGACCCCCTCAGGCTTGAGGCCTATAACGTCACCGCGGCCGAGCTGATCAACGTTGTGGTCAACAACAACCAACTGATCGCCGCCGGCGAGGTGGAAACGCCCGACGGGGCCTTTGCGGTCAAGATCCCCTCATCCTTCGATGAGCCGCGCGATGTCTACGCCCTGCCCGTCAAGGTCAACGGCGACCGCGTTGTGACATTGGGAGAGCTGGCCGATATCCGGCTGACCTTCGAAGACCGTATGGGCACCGCACGCTTCAATGGCGAGACGACGGTGGCCCTGCAGGTGGTCAAGCGCAAGGGCTTCAACCTGATCGATACGGTGGCCATGGTCCGCGAGGCGGTTGAGGCCGAGGCCGCCACCTGGCCCGTGGAATTGCAGCAATCGGTCAATGTCGGTTTGTCGAATGACCAGTCGACAAATGTTGATTCGATGGTCAGGCAATTGGAAGGCTCGGTCCTGACGGCCATCGCACTGGTGATGATCGTGGTCCTGGCGTCGCTTGGTGCGCGCTCGGCCTTGCTGGTGGGGTTTGCCATCCCCACTTCGTTCCTTCTGTGTTTTGCGCTTTTGGCGATCATGGGGATTTCGGTGTCGAACATCGTGATGTTCGGGCTGATCCTGGCCGTGGGCATGCTGGTCGACGGGGCCATCGTGGTGGTCGAGTACGCCGACAAACGCATCAACGAAGGCTCAGGCCCCATGGCGGCCTATGTCGAGGCCGCCAAGCGGATGTTCTGGCCGGTCGTGTCGTCCACCGCTACAACGCTCTGCGCCTTTCTGCCGATGCTGTTCTGGCCCGGTGTGCCGGGGCAGTTCATGGGCATGCTGCCGGTCACGCTGATCTTCGTGCTGTCAGCCTCGCTGGTCGTGGCGCTGATCTATCTGCCGGTCATGGGTGGTGTCGCGGGGCGTCTGTCGCGCAAGTTTGAGCATAGCTCGGAATTCCTGATGGGCTTCCCGCGCTGGCTGCGCATGCTTCTGATCCTGCCCTCGGCCTGGATCATCTTTGCCGGCGCCATGCAGCTTTTGAACCCCGGGTACCTCTTCGGCGGCACCTCACCCCTGCCCGGCGCGATTGCCTGGCTGCCGGGTGTGATCGTGTTCATCATTGGGTCTGTCTTGACCTCGATCACCGTCAGCTCGGCGAAATCGACCAAACCGCGCCGGGTGATCGAGGCAGGCTATCGCCGCACTGTCTTCGGCCATATCACGGCGCTGATCGCGGGCAACCCGGTCATGCCGCTGGTCGTGATTGCGATGGTGATCGGTTTCGTGATGACGGTGTTCTCGGTCTATGGCCAGAACAACCGCGGTGTTGAGTTCTTCGTTGAGACCGAGCCCGAACAGGTCATCGCCTATGTCCGCGCGCGCGGCAACCTCAGCCTGGCGGAAAAGGACGCGCTGGTCGCTCAGGCCGAAGCGGCGATCATCGATATCCCCGGCGTTGACAGCGTGTTCGCCTTCGCCGGATCGGGCGGGCTGAACAACAATACCGGTGGTGGTGAAGCGCCCCTGGACACAGTCGGGCAGCTTCAGATTGAGCTCGACCGCTGGGAAACACGCGGCGACGACCCCGACCTTGATGGCGACCGCGTGGTCGAACGGATGGAAGCCGCGCTGACGCAGATCCCCGGCATCCAGATTGAGCTTTTGAACCTTGCTCAGGGCCCGGCCTCGGGCAAGCCGCTGCATCTGCGGCTGATGGGCGACGATTGGGCGGCGCTGCGGGAAAGTGTCGAGATCGCCAATGCCCGCTTCGCCGAAACCGGCGGCGTGATCAGCATCGAAGACAACCTGCCGCTGCCCGGCATCGACTGGCAGATCAACGTGGATGTCGAGAAGGCGGGGCGTTTCGGCGCCGATGTGACGACGGTTGGTGCCATGGTACAGCTGGTCACGCGGGGGATCTTGCTGGACACTATGCGGGTCGACAGCTCGGACGAAGAGATCGACATTCGCGTGCGCCTGCCCGAACAGGACCGCGTTCTCTCGACGCTCGACATGTTGAAGGTACGCACGAATTCCGGCCTCGTGCCGCTGGCCAATTTCATCACGCGTGAGCCGGTGGCCAAGCTGGGCCGGATCGACCGCGTGAACCAGACCCGGCATTACGATGTGAAAGCCGATGTCGCGCCGGGGCTGATGGCCGTTAACACGACCGAGACGGTCACGAATGCAGAGGGCGAAGAGGAAGAGAAGATCACCCAGCATGCCGTCATTCGCCCCATCGAAGACGAAGAGGTGGCCGGCGGGGTGACAGGCGATTTCACCGTGACAACCCCAGGCGGCTGGTTCTCGGACGACGAGGTCGCGCATTACGACCTGATCTGGTCGGCCGAGGATCACAACGCCGCCAGCATTCAGGCGCTGATGGAGGATCCAGAGGCTGAATTTGCAACCGTGCCCGTCACCCCGACCGAGCGGATCGCTTTCCTCAGCGAATGGCTGGAGGCCGAAAACCCTCTGCCCAGCGGCGTGGTCTGGGAATGGACCGGCGACCAGGAGGATCAGGAGGAATCCGGCGCCTTCCTGATGCAGGCCTTTGCGGGGGCGCTGGCCCTGATGTTCATCATCCTGCTGGCCCAGTTCAATTCGTTCTACAATTCCGCTTTGGTTCTCTTGGCGGTGGTCCTCTCGACCACAGGTGTGCTGATCGGAATGCTGGTAATGCAGCAACCCTTCTCGATCATCATGACCGGAACGGGCATCGTGGCACTGGCGGGCATCGTGGTGAACAACAACATCGTGCTGATCGATACCTATCAGGAGTTCAGCCGCTACATGCCGCGGATCGAGGCGATCATCCGCACGGCCGAGCAACGGATCCGGCCTGTTCTGCTGACGACCATCACCACGATGGCCGGTCTGGCGCCGATGATGTTCGGGCTATCGCTTGATTTCATCAATGGCGGCTATTCGATCGACAGCCCAACGGCGCTCTGGTGGAAGCAGCTGGCAACGGCCGTCGTGTTTGGCTTGGGCATTGCGACCGTGCTGACTCTGGTTTTGACGCCATCGCTGCTGGCGCTGCGGGTCTGGATCGGCATCGGGGCTTACAAGTCGGTGAACGCGCTGAAGGCGCTATCGCTTGGGCGCGGCAGCCGCGAGGCGCGTGATGCGGCGCTTGCACAGGCAGTCCGCAAGATGAAAGCGCCCGAGATTATCTGGCAGGAAGACCCCTTTACACTGCCTGCATCTAAGGAAAAGCCACTCCGCGCCGCAGAATAGGACGGGACAAACGAATCTTCTGCGAAGATTCAGGCAGAGCGAGTTTTCTGCGAAAGCTCTGATCCTTCGCAGAAGGATCGGTCTTTCAATTTTTCGCAGAAAAATTGCGCGCCATGTAAATCCTATTCTGCCGCGACTTTGCGTTTGGCCGCCGTCTCAAGGATCGGTTTCAGGTAGTGGCCGGTATGGCTGCGGCCCACCTCGGCCACCTTCTCTGGCGTGCCTGTCGCCACGATCTCGCCCCCGCCATCACCGCCTTCAGGGCCGATATCGATAATCCAGTCCGCGGTCTTGATGACGTCTAGGTTATGTTCGATCACCACGACAGAATTACCCTGCTCAACCAACTCATGCAGCACTTCCAGAAGCTTCCTCACATCCTCGAAATGCAGACCCGTCGTCGGCTCATCGAGGATATAGAGCGTCCGGCCCGTGGCCCGTTTCGATAGCTCCTTCGACAGCTTAACCCGCTGCGCCTCACCGCCAGACAGCGTCGTGGCCTGCTGACCCACCTTGATGTAGCCGAGGCCCACCTGCCGCA
The DNA here is from genome assembly GCA_947503935.1 of uncultured Paracoccaceae bacterium. Lineage (GTDB taxonomy): Bacteria > Pseudomonadota > Alphaproteobacteria > Rhodobacterales > Rhodobacteraceae > CANNFR01. The sequence continues at coordinate 254,763 of CANNFR010000010.1, read as the reverse complement.
GCGCCGTCATCTTCTCGCGGATCGACGGCACGGCGGAAAAGAAGTCTTCGGCATCTTCGACCGTCATGTCCAGGACGTCGGCGATGGACTTGTTCTTGAACTTGATCTCAAGCGTTTCGCGGTTGTAGCGCTTGCCCTTGCAGGTCTCGCAGGTGACGTAGACATCCGGCAGGAAGTGCATCTCGATCTTGATGACACCGTCGCCCTGGCAGGCCTCGCAGCGGCCCCCTTTGACGTTGAAGCTGAAGCGGCCGGGCTGATAGCCCCGCGCCTTGGCCTCGGGGAGGCCCGCGAACCAGTCGCGGATGGGTGTGAAGGCGCCGGTATAGGTCGCGGGGTTACTGCGCGGCGTGCGCCCGATGGGGCGTTGGTCGATATCGATCACCTTGTCGAGATGCTCAAACCCCTTGATGGTCTCGCAAGGTGCGGGCGTCTCGCGCGCGCCGTTCAGGCGCATCGCGGCGGTCTTGTAGAGCGTCTCGATCGTCAGGGTCGACTTACCGCCCCCCGACACGCCGGTAACGCAGACGAACTTGCCCAGCGGAAAGTCGGCGGTGACGCCTTTCAGATTGTTGCCCGTGGCCTTGACCACCGTCACCTTCTTGCCGTTGCCCTTGCGGCGCTTGGACCTGATCGGCACTTCGCGGGCGCCCGACAGATACTGACCGGTCAGCGAGGCGGGATCGGCCTGTACCTCGGCCGGCGTGCCTTCCGAGACGATCCGCCCGCCATGCACGCCGGCGCCGGGGCCAATATCCAGCACGTAATCGGCCTCGCGGATCGCCTCTTCATCATGCTCGACCACCAGCACGGTGTTGCCTTGGTCACGCAGATTCTTCAGCGTGCCCAGCAGGCGGTCGTTGTCGCGTTGATGCAGCCCGATCGAGGGTTCGTCCAGCACGTAAAGCACGCCGGTCAGGCCGCTACCGATCTGGCTCGCCAGCCTGATCCGCTGGCTCTCACCGCCCGAAAGCGTCCCCGCAGCCCGTGACAGGGTCAGATAGTCCAGCCCGACATTCACCAAAAACCCCAGCCGCTCGCGGATTTCCTTGAGGATGGCGCGTGCGATTTCGTTTTTCTGCTTGGTCATGCTGCCCGGAACATCGCCGATCCAAGCGAACGCCTCCTTGATCGACATCTCGACCACCTGTCCCACATGCAGCCCCGCGATCTTTACCGCCAGCGCCTCGGGTCGCAGGCGGTAGCCCTCACAGGCATGGCAGGGGCGGTTGTTCTGATAGCGCTCCATCTCTTCGCGCGACCAGGCGCTGTCGGTCTCGCGATAGCGCCGCTCCATATTGGGGATGATGCCCTCGAAGGGGCGGGTCACCTGATAGACGCGGCCGCCTTCATCAAAGCGGAAATCGATCTCGTCGTCGCCCGAACCGAACAGAAACACCTTTTGCACGGCCTCTGGCAGATCCTTCCAAGGCGTCCGCATGTTCACGCCGTAATGCTTGGCGATCCCTTCCACCGTCTGGGTCTGGAACGGGCTCATCTTGGCCCAGGGCGCCAGCGCGCCCTTGTCGAGCCGCATGGCCTGATCGGGCACCACAAGGCGTTCGTCGAAAAACAGCTCAACCCCCAACCCGTCGCAGGACGGGCAGGCGCCGAAGGGTGCGTTGAACGAAAAGAGGCGCGGTTCGATCTCGGAAATCGTGAAGCCCGAGACCGGGCAGGCGAATTTCTCGCTGAAGGTGATCCGCTCGGGCTCACCCTCGGCAGGGGCCGTCTCCAGCACAGCAATCCCATCGGCCAGATCCAGCGCGGTGCGGAAACTGTCGGCCAGCCGCGTCTCCAGCCCCTCTTTCACCACCAGACGGTCAACCACCACATCGATGTTGTGACGGAACTTCTTGTCGAGCGTCGGCGCGTCCTCAATCTCGTAGAACTCACCATTCATCTTGACGCGCTGGAAGCCCTGCTTGCGCAGTTCCAGGAACTCCTTGCGGTATTCACCCTTGCGGTCGCGCACGATGGGGGCCAGCAGGTAGGCGCGCGTCCCCTCCTCCATCGCCATCACGCGGTCGACCATGTCCTGCACCTGCTGCGCCTCGATGGGCAGGCCAGTGGCGGGCGAATAAGGCGTGCCCGCGCGCGCGAAAAGAAGGCGCATGTAATCGTAGATCTCGGTCACCGTGCCGACGGTTGAGCGCGGGTTCTTCGACGTCGTCTTCTGCTCAATCGAGATCGCGGGGCTCAGGCCCGAGATATGGTCCATATCGGGCTTTTGCATCATATCGAGGAATTGCCGCGCATAGGCGCTGAGCGATTCCACGTAACGCCGCTGCCCCTCGGCATAGATCGTGTCGAAGGCAAGCGACGACTTGCCCGACCCCGACAACCCGGTGATCACCACCAGCTGATCGCGCGGCAGCTTCACATCGATGCTTTTCAGATTGTGCTCGCGCGCGCCGCGAACCTCGATGTATTTCTGATCGGCCATATCCCACCTCTGAGCGAAGGAGGTACAGATAGGCGAAGTTCACTGAGTCTCCAATGGGAAATTGCGAACAGAGGGTGAACAATCTATCCTTGACGCAAGATTAGGCGGCGCATGATCAAAAGCCCCGCAATTCCCAGAAGTCCAAAGAGGACGATGCCTACCAAGAGGCCCGGCAAACCTAGGGCCGCGACCAGCACCGCGTAGATCGGCGTGCCGCTGGCCGTGCCGACATTGCCCAGCTGCGCGATGGCCCCCGACGACCGCGCCCGATCCGGCGCGCTGGCGTTGAAATGCGGGATCGAGGCGAAACTGGCGCCCGGAACGATGCCGAGCGCGAAGAAAAGCGGGAAGACCGCCCAATCCTGCCCAAGGCCCATCAGGGCCGCACAGGCGATACTGCTGGCATACCCCGCAACACCGATGAGGTCGGGCGCGGTACGACGCGCGATCCAGCCGGCGGCAAAGGTGCCCCCCAGGCTGATCAACGGCAGGCTCTGCGCCAGACCCGGTTGGTCCATCGCATCGGGCAGAAAGGTCAGAAGCGCGATGAAAGTGACGGTGTAGAAGACGAAGCCGGTCCCGGGTGCGGCAACGCGCGGGGTCGTGTAGATCACGCGGTGTTCTTTTAACGGCTGGATCGTGAACGGCTGACGCACCTGCCGGGGCAGGATCGGCCAGAGCAACGGCACCATCAGGGCCATCGCCACGCCATGGGCCAGAAACAGCGCGCCGAGGCCACCGGCCGCCAGGATACCGGGAAAGATCATCGCGCTCAGCGCGAAGGACACACCGAAGAACATCGCCCAAAGGCTCATCACAACGGGCCGATCCGCGTCGCTGGCGGCTGCGGCCATCAGCGGCGGTGCCGCGACGACCAGTGCCAGGTGCGAGAACCCCTCGGCCACCCGCAGCGCCGTCATCATCGGCAAGGGCGGCAAAAGCGCCTCAACAGTCGAGAGAGCCGCACCCAGGACCAACGCGCCCAGCAGCACCCGCCCTCCGCCAAGCGCTGCCACCAAGCCGCCCGCGATGGCGCCGAAGAGGATGCCGACGATGCTGACCAGCGACACCAGAAAGGCGACGGATGTGGCCCCGCGCCCATAAACCGCACCGGTCTCGGCCAGCGTCAGCGACACCTTGCCGAACTGCGCCGCCGCCAGAAGGCCGACGGTGAAAAGCAGCCCCACCAGCCGCCAATCGGTTTTCGCGCGTGTTTCCATCCGTCCGCTTGTCTGCCCGGCGCAAGGTGGGGTCAAGGGCGGCGCCGTGCATAAAAAATGACACCCGCAGATCGCCCAACATATGCGCGATGCCGTCCGAGCACCGCCGCCGCGCATTCTGTCCAGTTTCCTCAGGATGAGACGGTTTTCATGGGAACAGAGTGCCGACCGAACGCAAGACGCGGTCGCCGGCCCGGTTGTCAGACCAACCCAGCGGGCCGACACCCAAGCAGGCTACGATCAATATCCAACTGGATAGGGCGCCACTCCGACAGTTTTCGCCATGCGCACCGTTCATCACCAACCGATGGCGTGAGGGGCAGGGTCAACCGGCGGTGCAGATCATGTTGGACAGGTCGGAAGCAGACCTAGTTTGATCGAGAGAAACCGCCACACCCCGCCGTAATCGCCATGGGTTACATAGATGCCGTTGCGGGACGCGACCCAGTCGTAGAACACGATTTGCCCCTGATAGAGGCCAAGCGGCGCTTCACCGCATTCGAAGGTCGACCCGATTCTCAGCGGTGACCGCCAGCTTGCCGCCCAGATCAGTGGCGGTATGGCGACCACACAAACGGCAAGGGCCACCAGCCATCGCCGCCAGCCCCTCACGCGGCCAGACCGCTCAGCCGATCCGGCAGATGCCCCGCCCAGGTCGAGATCGTGCCCGCGCCGAGGCAGACCACCATGTCGCCCGGTCGGGCCTGTTCCTTGACCAGGCGGGTCAGATCCTCCTCGGTCAGGATCGCGCGGGCATGGCGGTGGCCATGGGCGATCAAGCCCTGCACCAGATCGTCGCGGCTGGCGCCGGGGATGGGATCTTCGCCCGCGGCATAGACCTCGGCAATGGCCACGACATCGGCATCGTTGAAGCAGGCGCAGAAATCCTCAAAGAGCGAATGCAGGCGCGTGTAGCGATGCGGCTGGTGCACGGCGATGACGCGCGCGCCAGGCGTGTCGGCCACGGCCTGGCGCGCGGCTTTCAGAACGGCCGCGATCTCGACCGGGTGATGGCCGTAATCGTCGATGATGGTCACGCCGCCCACCTCGCCCACCTTGGTGAAGCGCCGGTTGACGCCGCCGAAGGCCGCAAGAGCGTCACGGATCTCAACCGTCTTCATGCCGAGATGCCGGGCCACGGCCACGGCGGCCAACGCGTTCGAGACGTTGTGATCGCCCGGCATCGGCAGGCTGCAGCCCTCGATCACCTTGTCTTCGGCCTGCAGCGCGATATCGAACTGCGCCACGCCGCGTTCATAGCGTAAGGCCACCGCCCGCACATCGGCCTGGGCGTTGAACCCGAAGGTCACGATCCGCCGGTCGGTGATGCGGCCGACCAGCGCCTGCACCTCGGGGTGATCGGTGCAGCAGACCGCGAGGCCGTAGAACGGGATGTTCGAGACGAAATCGTCGAAACCACGACGCAGATTCTCGATCGAGCCCCAATGCTCCATATGCTCGGGGTCGATATTGGTGACGATGGCGATGGTCGCGGGCAAGCGGTTGAAGGTGCCGTCGCTCTCATCGGCCTCGACCACCATCCATTCGCCCTGCCCCACCCGCGCGTTCGAGCCATAGGCATGGATCACGCCGCCATTGATCACGGTCGGGTCGATGCCGCCGGCCACCAGCAATTCGGCGACCATGGTGGTGGTCGTGGTCTTGCCATGGGTGCCAGCCACCGCGATGTTCGACCGCAGGCGCATCAACTCGGCCAGCATCTCGGCCCGGCGGACGACCGGCAGCTTGCGGCGGCGCGCCTCCTCAAGCTCAGGATTGCCCGACTTGATCGCCGACGAGATCACGATCACCTCGGCCTCGGCCAGGTTCTCCGACCGCTGGCCTTCGAAAATCTCGGCGCCCAATTCAGCCAGACGGTCGGTGATTTTCGAGCGTTTCAGGTCGGACCCCTGGACTTTGTAGCCCAGGTTCAACAACACCTCGGCGATGCCCGACATGCCGATGCCGCCGATGCCAACGAAGTGAATGGGGCCCATTTCACCGGGAAGCTTCGTCGCCGCGTTCATGCCTTTTCCTTCGCTGCCAGGCTTTCGACCATCTCGACCAGACGCTCGGTCGCGTCGGGGCGCCCCAGGGCCAAAGCCGCATGGGCCATCTGCACCGCGCCCGTGGTCCGGCGCAGCACCAGCTTGATCTGCTCGGCCAGGGCGGCGGCGTCAAGCTTGGATTCAGGGATCAGAATGGCCGCCCCTGCGTCAACCATGCCGCGGGCATTGGCCGTTTGATGGTCGCCCGCGGCCACCGCATAGGGGATCAGGATCGCCGGGCGGCCGATCACGGTGAGGTCTGCGATGGTTGAGGCCCCGGCCCGCGCGATCACCAATTGCGCCTCGGAAAACCGGCGCGGCACATCGTTGAAAAAGCTCTTCACCTCGGCCACCACACCGGCCTCGGCATAGGCCTCGGTCACGCGGGCGATGTCCTCCTCACGCGCCTGATGGGCGATGCGCAGATGCCCGCGCGCCTTCTCGGAGAGCGAGGCGATGGCCGCGGGCGCCACATCCGACAGGATGCGCGCGCCCTGGCTGCCGCCAATCACCACGATGCTCATCGGATAGTCGCCAGGCGGGATGTAGGGCGCGCCCTCCTTCTCGCGCACTGCGGCGCGCACGGGGTTGCCCGTATGCACGCCCTCAACGCCCTTGGGCAGATCGGTGGGCCAGGTGCCGCAGGCCACGGCATCAACGCGCTTGGCAAACATCTTGTTCACCCGGCCCAGAACGCCGTTTTGTTCGTGGATCATCCGGGGCACGCGAAAAATGGTCGCCGCCGTCAAAGCGGGGATCGACGGATATCCGCCAAAGCCCACCACGACGTCGGGCCTGTCGCGCATCATCTTCAGCTTGGCCGAGGCCACGCCGCCCGCAATCTGAAACGGCGCGATCGCCTTGGCCAGAACGCCGCCCCGCGCGAAGGTGGCCGAGCCGACCTTTTCAACCTTCACCACATGGGGGAAACCGCCGGTATAGCGCGCGCCCCGCGCATCGGTCGACAAGGTCACCCGCCAGCCCTTGCGCACCATCGCCTCGGCCAGCGCCTGGGCGGGGAACATATGCCCGCCCGTGCCGCCCGCCGCGATCATCAGATGCTTTTCTGCCATTAACGCCTCCGCCCTCCGAATGCGTCGGCAATCTTGCCCTGCGGGCGCGACCGCGTGAAGGCCAGAAGCATGCCAACCAGCACACCGCCCGCAATCAGCGAAGAACCGCCGTAGCTGACGAAAGGCAGCGTCATGCCCTTGGCGGGCAAAAGGCGCACGGCCACGCCCATATTGATGATCGCCTGCACCCCGAAGACGCAGGCCAGCCCGGCGCCGGCCAGCCGGATGAACGGATCACGCTCGCCCATCAGGCGGATCAGCGACCGCGTCACGACCAGACCGAACAAAGCGATAATCACCAGCACCAGCACCAGCCCATACTCCTCGGCCGCCACGGCGATGATGAAATCGGTATGGGCATCGGGCAGCGACCATTTCACCTGCCCCTCGCCGACGCCGACGCCGAAATAGCCGCCCTCCTGAATGGCATTGGTGGCAAAGCCCAGCTGCGTGCGGGGGTCGACCTCAGGGGCCAGAAACCCGTCGATGCGGCGCGCGAAATGCTCGGACGACTGATAGGCCAGCCAGCCCGCGCCCACCGCGCCGCCGGCCAGGCCCAAGAGGAGAACCATCGGCGCGCCGGCGATGAAATACATCACCCCCCAGGCAAAAAGGATCAACGCGGCCTGCCCGAAATCGGGCTGAAACACCAGAAACGTAGCAACCACAATGGCGATCACAAAAGAAAAGAGCCGCCCGGGCGGGCCGTTGATCTCTTGCGCGGCGGCCATCAGCCAGGCGCAGAGCACGACGAAGACGGGCTTGAGGAATTCCGAGGGCTGCACCGCGGCAAAGCCCAGCGAATACCAGCGCGTCGCCCCCTTGCCGAAATCGGTGCCCAGAAACGGCAGCGCCACCAGCGCCACGAAGACGCAGGCAAAGCCCAGAACCGCCAGACGCCGCACCAGATCGGGCGACATCATCGAGGTCAGGATCATCGCGGCCAGCGCGATGGCCCCGAACACCACCTGCCGCTCGACATAGTGAAACGGGTCCAACCCGTTGCGCTCGGCCAAGGGCACCGAGGCCGCAAGCCCCAGCAAAAGCCCGATCCCGAACAGCGCGAAGATTGCTGTCATCGTCCATCTGTCGATTGTGCGCCACCAGCGGGGGATCACCGGATCACCCGCGCGCACATGCACAGAGCCGTGCACCATTGCCGTCATCTGAAGTACCGCCTCGTCTGCCTCATTCCGTCCGGTTTTCCGGATCTGGGCGTAACCTTAGCCAATTCGCGCCGGTCACGCCAGCATAAGTTGGGTTGCCATCGGTCAATATATATAATATTATTGTTATATAAGGATTCGCTCACATGACACAGCCACCCCTTGCAACCACCTTCGCCGCCCTGGCCGACCCGACCCGCCTGGCCATTGTCGAACGACTGCTGCAGGGCGAGGCGACGGTGGCGGACCTGGCCGCGCCGTTCGACCTGACCCAGCCCGCGATCTCGCGCCATTTGAAAGTGCTTGAACAGGCCGGCCTGATCGAGACGCGGATCGACGGTTCCGCCCGCCCCCGGCGTCTGCGCCCCGAGGCGATTGACAGCCTCTGGAGCTGGCTCGACCAGCTCCGCCGCAGGATGGAGGCGAATTACACCCGCCTCGATGCGCTGCTGGATGAATTGCAAGCGAATGAAGAGGATTGATCCATGCCGCCCCTCAACCTAACCACCGACGGCGACACGCAGGTCCTCGTTACCCGCCGCTTCGCCGCCCCGCCCGATCTGGTCTGGCGCGCCCATACCGACCCGAGCCTGATCCAACGCTGGATGACCGGCCCTGACGGCTGGACCATGCCGCGCTGCGAGAGCGACCCCCGCCCCGGCGGCGCGTTCCGCTTTGACTGGGCCGATGGCACGGGCAACGGCTTTCACCTGACCGGCGAATACCTCGCCCTCGATCCCGGCACCCGCATCGTCCATGTTGAGCGCATGCACATGCCGGACCCGACGCCTGACAATCACATCGAAACCACCTTCCGGGCGGATGGCGACGGCACGCTCCTGACGCTCCACATGACCCTGCCCAACGCCGAGACCCGCACCCAGATGCTGGCCACCGGCATGGAGCATGGGATGGAGGCCAGCTATGCCCACCTCGACAGCCTGCTGGCCACCTGACGGCGCTTCATCCTGTCGGCAAATACCTCCGCCGGAGGCTCCCCAAACCCGCCACCGGCGGCTCCCGAAAGGACAAAAGATGCCCCTCACCACAAAGCTCTCCGTCGAGCCGAAAGGCGACCGCACCCTTCGCGTCACACGGTCTTTCGCCGCGCCACGCCCCGTTGTCTGGCGCGCCATGACCGAACCGGACCTCGTCAAAAGATGGCTCTGGGCCGACGACTACCCGATGGCGCTTTGCGAAATGGATGTGCGCGAAGGCGGCAAGCTCCGCTGGGGCTGGCATATGCCACCCGACAGCACCATGTGGCTTTCGGGCCGCTACTTGAAGGTCGAGGCGCCCGGCCTTCTCGTTCATACCGAGCTTTTCGATCAGGACTGGACCGATGGCGAAACCATCGTCACCCAGCGCCTGATCGACAAGGGTGAGGCCACGCTAATGGACATGGACATCCTCTACCCCAGCGCGAAGGGCCGCCAGACGGCCCTTGCCACCCCCATGGCCGACGGGATGGAGCAGGGCTATGTGAAACTCGACACGCTCTTGCCGGAATGGGCGTGACCCAAGCACTGCGCTGGCTTGAAAGCGAAGCGACCGAAGCGGATCGTCTTGGCCTCAAGCGCTATGGTATCCCCATGGACCGCGCCATCGGCGTGCCGATGGGCAAGATGCTGGGCTGGGCCAAGGGCCGACCCAAGGATCACGCGCTGGCCGAGGCCCTCTGGGCCGATGGCCGCTATGAGGCCCGCACATTGGCCCTCCTGATCGAAGACCCCGCCGCCGTGACGCCCGCCCAGATGGATGCATGGACGGCCGCGTTCGACAATTGGGCGATCTGCGACACGGCCTGCTTCCGCCTCTTCGACCGCGCCCCCTTCGCCTGGGACAAGGTGGCCGACTACGCCACCCGCGACGAGGAATTCGTCCGCCGCGCGGCCTTTGCGTTGATCTGGGCGCTTTCGATCCACGACAAAGCCGCGCCCGATGCCCACTTTCTCGACGCGCTGGCGCTTTGCGAGGCCCATGCCGACGATCCTCGCCCGATGGTCCGCAAGGCCGTCAGCATGGCGCTCCGCGCAACCGGCAAGCGCAATGCGCGGCTGAACATGGCGGCCCGCGAAACGGCCGCGCGCCTTGCGACAGGTTCAAAACCGGCCGCCACCACGGCCCGCGAAGCGCAACGAGAGCTGACCGCCCCGAAGCTGCTCACCAGGCTTGGTTGCAAGGGTTAGAATCTGCCGGCAGGGCGGCCGGGACAGGCGTGAGATGCAGATCAAAATCCCCAATCATCCAACACTGAAGATCGATCCCATCGGTAGCACCGATGTCTCCGACATCCAGAAGACCATCGGGCCGGATTTGCGGCGCTTTCACGTCCGGCCCCGCGCGTTCAGATATGCAGCAGCGGCCACGCCTTGGTTGGAACGTCAGGGCGACGAGATTTCGTTCGGACATGACAGGCGCGCTCCTGTCAGTGTGAATGATCCACATCAGCCAATCTCGCTCTGCTTTTGGCATGTCGATGAGCCTGACGAGGCTCTCGCGGTGATGACACGTGTCCGACACGAGGGTCTGGAACGGCTGGTGCTTCAAGCTATGGTCTGACATGCCGGGCTGCCCCTTGATCACGCGCCTTGGCGGACCTGATCGAAAGCCGCGATGAAGGGATCATCATAAAGCCATATTGCCGCGCGATAGATTAACCAAACGTTATCATGATCGGGTCCCGCATGCCGCGCCTTTTCGCCCTGATACTCGCTGCCACCGCAGCAATCGTGACGCCCGCTGTCGCGGCGCCGCCCCTCACCGAAGGGTTGCAGACAACGCCCCTCGGCCATGGCGGCGGGTGCCGCAAAAGTTCTCCCCCCGGCCAATGCTGCCACATGCAGACCAGCACCGGGCAGGTCCATTGCCACTGAGCGCGCCCGGATAGCACCGCCCCCCTTCCCTCAGCGTCCTATCGCCACAGACCTTTGGGCCCGCTGGAGGCCCGTGCGCGATTAGGCTACCCTTCCGCGCGACAAAACAGGAGGCAGGCATGAAGGTGGGTATCGTCGGGGCGGGCATGGTTGGGTCCGCGGCAGGCTTTGCGGTGGCGCTGACCGGGGAGGCCAGCGATCTGGTGCTGGTCGATCAGAACATGGCCCGCGCCAAGGCTGAGGCCGAGGATATCGCCCATGCGGTGCCCTTCGCGCGGCAGGTGATCGTGCGCGCTGGCGGCTATGACGATCTGAAGGGCGCGGGCGTGGTGATCATTGCAGCCGGCGTCTCGCAAAAGCCGGGCGAGACGCGGCTGGCCCTTCTGGCGCGCAATGCCGAGGTGTTCCGCGCCGTCATTGGCGAGGTCCGTCGCACCGCCCCTGACGCGATCCTGCTGATCGCAACCAACCCCGTCGACATCATGACCGACATCGCCACGCGCCTGTCAGGCCTGCCGCCGGCCCGGGTGATCGGGTCGGGCACGATCCTGGACACGGCGCGGTTCCGCAGCCTGCTGGGCACGCATCTGGGCATCTCGCCGCATTCGGTGCATGCCTATGTGCTGGGCGAACATGGCGACAGCGAGGTTCTGGTCTGGTCGGGCGCGCGCGCGGGCACCGTACCGATCATGTCCTTCGCAGCGCAGGTCGGCGCGCCGATCACCCAAGATGTGCGCGACAAGATCGACAATGGCGTGCGCCGCGCCGCCTACCGCATCATCGAGGGCAAGGGCGCAACCTGGTACGGGATCGGCGCGGGTCTGGCGCGGGTCGTGCGCGCCATCGCGGGCGACGAGCAGGCGGTCTTCTCGGTCTCGATGATCACGCCTGAGGTTGAGGGCCTGCGCGATGTGGCGCTGTCGCTGCCCCGTGTCGTCGGCCGCGCGGGTGTGACCGCCGATCTGACCCCCGATCTCGATGCGGGCGAGCATGAGGCGCTCCACCGCAGCGCGGCCCTCTTGAAAGAGACATCCGACGCGCTTGATCTTTAGCCGCGCTCGGCGATTGCCTCGGCGCGCGCCGTGCACTATTTTAAGTCTAAAGCAAATCGAAGGGGAGACGCGACATGGCCGATGGCACCACGATGACAGGGAAAGGCCCCGACCTAGCGCGTTTCGACTGGGAGGATGCGTTCTACCTTGAGGATCAGCTGACCGAGGATGAACGCATGCTGCGCGACGCGGCCCGCACCTATGCGCAGGAAAAGCTGCAACCGCGAGTGACAGAGGCCTATGCGCAGGAAAACACCGACCCCGGCATCTTCGCCGAGATGGGCGAGATGGGCCTTCTGGGCGTCACCATCCCCGAAGAATATGGCGGCCTCGGCGCGGGCTATGTGACCTACGGCCTCGTCGCGCGCGAGATTGAGCGGGTGGATTCAGGCTATCGGTCGATGATGTCGGTGCAATCCTCGCTGGTGATGTACCCGATCCACGCCTATGGCACCGAGGAGCAGCGCCAGAAATACCTGCCGAAGCTCGCCTCAGGCGAATGGATCGGCTGCTTCGGTCTGACCGAGCCTGATGCCGGCTCCGACCCCGCGGGCATGAAGACCGTCGCGAAGAAGACCGAGGGCGGCTATGTGATTTCGGGCGCCAAGATGTGGATCTCGAACAGCCCGATCGCCGATGTCTTCGTGGTCTGGGCGAAATCCGAGGCCCATGGCGGCAAGATCAAGGGCTTCGTGCTGGAAAAGGGCATGAAGGGCCTCTCGGCGCCCAAGATCGGCGGCAAGCTGTCCTTGCGCGCCTCGATCACCGGCGAGATCGTGATGGACGGAGTTGAGGTGGGCGAAGAGGCGCTGTTGCCCAATGTCGAGGGGCTGAAGGGCCCGTTCGGCTGCCTGAACCGCGCGCGCTACGGCATTTCCTGGGGCGTGATGGGCGCGGCCGAGGCGTGCTGGCACGCGGCTCGCGACTATGGCCTCGATCGCGAGCAGTTCAACAAGCCCATCGCCCAAACCCAGCTGTTTCAGAAAAAGCTGGCCGACATGATGACCGAGATCACCCTCGGCCTTCAGGGCTCGCTGCGCGTCGGCCGCCTCCTCGACGAGGGCCGCGCCGCGCCCGAGATGATCAGCCTGGTCAAGCGCAACAATTGCGGCAAGGCGCTGGACATCGCGCGGATGTCCCGCGACATGCATGGCGGAAACGGCATCCAGGAGGATTACCAGGTCTTCCGCCACATGGCGAACCTGGAAACCGTCAACACCTACGAGGGCACCCACGACGTCCACGCCCTGATCCTCGGCCGCGCGATCACCGGGCTGCAGGCGTTTTTCTAAAAGGGCGGCTTCGCCTTTGAGGGGCTGCGATCAGGCTATTGCCGCCCGTCGCGGCCCGCATGGATCAGCCCCCAATCCCCCAGCGCGTCCAGCGCCGGGATCAGCGTCCGCCCATAGGCGCTGTAGCGATAATCCACGTGCAACACGCCGTTGCGCATATCCTCGCGCCGAATGATGACGCCATCCTCCTCAAGCTGCTGGATCTGCTCGGTCAGCACCTTCGCCGATACGCCCGGCAAGGTCCGCTTGAGTTCGTTGAAATGATAGGGCCGCTCTCTCAAGAGCCACAGGATCCGCGTTTTCCACTTGCCCGATATCGCGCCCAAGGCCGTCAGCACCGGACAGTCGAACAGCTTTGCCTGCGGATCTGGACCAGTCACCTTTTGGTAACCTCTTGCGAATGGGTCGGTTTGTTCGGATTTACCCTAGAGAAAGGGGGCGCGGAATGACAACACCGACATTGTTCGACTGGATCGGCGGCGCGGAGGTGCTGAATGCGCTGACGCGTGAGTTCTACCGGCGTGTGAAGCACGATGACCTGCTGGCGCCGCTCTTCGCCAGGATGAGCGACGATCACCCTGCCCATGTCGCCGCCTTCATTGGCGAGGTTTTCGGCGGCCCCAAGACCTACAGCGCCAACATGGCGGCCATCCCGAAATGATCCGCCACCACTTGAACCGCCATCTGACCGAACCCCAGCGCCGACGCTGGATCAACCTGCTCTTGGACACCTATGAGGACCTCGACGCGCCGCACGATCCCGAATTCGCCTCGGCCCTCTTGGCGTATCTGGAATGGGGGTCGCGGCTTGCGGTCCTGAATTCGCAAGCGGGGGCGGACGTGTTCGAAGACGCACCCATGCCGGAATGGGGCTGGGGCGAGACCGGCGGGCCCTATCAACCATGAGGACCCCGACATGATCGTTGAATATCTTCGCTACGAAATCGACGCAGGCCGCCAGGCCCAGTTCATCGCCGATTACCGCGCGGCCGCAGCACCGTTGCTGGCCTCGCCCTACGCCTTGTCCTTCGACATGTGCCAATGCGTCGAAGACCCCAGCCAATTCACCTTGCGCATCGAATGGACCTCGGCCGAAGACCACATGAACAGCTTTCGCCGCAGCGCCGAATTCAAGGACTTTTTCGGCCACATCAAACCCTATCTCAAGGATATCCGGGAGATGCGGCACTATACACAGATCCTATCCACGAAAGATGAGGGCGGCGTCCGCAGGATCTGAGTCATGTTTGCGGATTTAGGGTGGGCACTTGCTTTCGGTCATCTCAGGTCCCCGTCCAGTAAGCCCCAGCCGCCCCGTTTGGTCTTGCGCAGAGGCGGAGCGCAGGCACGTCCAACGGCGGACAAAGGTGTTGACCGGAAGCCTACGGTCGATATTGAAAACGGGACCGATCAAGGGGGTGCGGGGATGGCTTTGGTATTGAACCCACGGATGGCCGCGACCGAGCCGCCGCCGGTGATGGAGGCGCGGCGCTGGATTTCCGGCCGGACCTTTCCGGCAGACCGCCCGCTCTTGAACCTCAGCCAGGCCGCGCCGGTCGATCCGCCGCCCGAGGCGTTGCGGCAGGCTATGGCCGAGGCCGTGCTGAACGATCCCGCCGCGCATCTTTACGGGCCGGTTCTGGGGATGCCGGAACTGCGCGCGCAGGTCGCCCACGATTGGAGCGCGGCCTATGGCGGCCGGATCACTGAGGGCGAGGTCGCCATCACCTCGGGCTGCAATGAGGCCTTTGCCGCTGTCATGGCGACCCTGGCCGGTGCGGGGGATGAGGTGATCCTGCCAACGCCCTGGTATTTCAATCACAAGATGTGGCTGGACATGTCGGGCGTCACGGCCGTGCCGTTGCCCACCGGCGATGGCCTTCTGCCCGATGCCGAGGCCGCCGCGCGGCTGGTCACGCCGCGCACGCGGGCCATCGCGCTGGTCAGCCCGAACAACCCCGGCGGCGTGGAATACCCCGCCGATATCATGCGCACCTTTCTGGATCTGGCGCGGCGGCACGATCTGGCGCTGATCGTTGACGAAACCTACCGTGATTTCGATTCGCGGGGCGGCGCCCCGCATGATCTGTTTGCCGACCCCGATTGGTCCGACACGCTGATCCACCTCTACAGCTTTTCCAAGGCCTATCGCCTGACCGGGCATCGCGTGGGGGCGATGGTGGCCAGCCAGGCGCGGCTGGCCGAGGTGGAGAAATTCCTCGACACGGTCACGATCTGCCCCGCGCAGGTGGGCCAGATTGGCGCGCTTTGGGGGATGCGCAATCTGGCGGACTGGCTGGCCGGTGAGCGGGCCGAGATCATCGCCCGCCGCAGTGCGATGGAGGCGGGGTTTCCCAAGCTCGACCAATGGCGGCTGCTCGGCTGCGGCGCCTATTTCGCCTATGTCGCGCATGATTTCGACATGCCATCGAACCAACTCGCGCCCCGTCTGGTCGAGGACCAGAGCCTCCTCCTCCTGCCCGGCACGATGTTCCGCCCCGGCGACGATCCCGCAGGCGCGCGCGAGATGCGCATCGCTTTTGCCAACGCCGATACCCAGGGCATCGCGACGCTTTTCGAACGTCTGGCCGCATTTGGCGGGTGAACCCTTGCTCCCAAGGGGGTTCCGCCTTACACGGTGTCGCCAAAGCAGGGTCTGGGAGAGCAGAGAATGGCCGGCGGAAAGAGAAAAACAGGCGTCACGACCTGGGTCATCATCGGCCTTCTTGTGTTTGCGCTTGGTGGCTTCGGGATCGGGAATTTCGGCGGCACGGTGCGCAGCATCGGCGCGGTCGGCGAGACCGAGGTGCCGGTTGAGGATTACATGCTGGCGCTCCGCAACGAATTGCGCGCGCAACGGGTCGAGAATGGCCGCGCGCCGTCGCTGTCGAGCCCTGAGGGTCAGGCGCTGACCGCAGCCGTTCGGGCCCGGCTGCTGAGCGCGGCCGCGCTGGAAGGCGAAGCCGCGCGTCTGGGCCTGTCGATCGGCGATGAGGCCGTGCGCCGCGAAGTGCTGCAAACGCCCGCCTTTCAAGGCCCGAACGGTCAATTCGACCGCGAGGGATACACTTTCACCCTGCGCCAGAACGGCCTGAACGAGGCCGAGTTTGAGGAAAGCATCCGCGTCGAGGCGGCCACCAACCTGACCACCGCGGCCCTGCTGGCGGGGATGCGCGCGCCCGAGACGATGGTCGATGTGGTCGCCTCCTATGCCGGCGAACGGCGCGACATCGACTGGCTGCGCCTGGACCAAAGCGCCCTGACCGCGCCCCTGCCCGCACCCACCGAGGCCGAGTTGCAGGCGCAGTATGAAAGCACCCCCGAGGCCTATACCGAGCCCGAAAAACGCCGCGTGACCTATGCCGTTCTGACGCCCGAGGCCGTCGTGGCCGATATCGAGGTGGACGAGGACGCCCTGCGCGCGCTCTACGAGGACCGCTCGGCCGAGTTCAACCGCCCCGAACGGCGTCTGGTGGAACGCCTGGTCTTTCCCGACCAGGCCGCGGCTGAGGCCGCACGCGCCGCTTTTGACGAAGGCAACACGACCTTCGAGGCCCTGGTGCGGGGGCGCGGCCTGACCTTGCAGGACATCGATCTGGGCGACGTGACCCGCGCCGAGTTGGATGAGGCCGGTGAGGCGATCTTTGCCCTTGAGGAACCGGGCGTCGTGGGGCCGATCGAGACGTCACTCGGCCCTGCGCTTTTCCGAATGAACGCGATCCTGCAGGCCCAATCGACGCCGTTCGAAGAGGTGCGAGATGATCTGACCGATGAACTTGCGCTGGACCGCGCGCGCCGCTCGATCGATGACCTTCGCGATGAGATCGACAACCTGCTGGTCGGCGGCGCGACGGTGGAAGAGGTGGCCGACGAGACCGCGATGGAACTGGGCACGCTGGATGTCGGGCCAGATACCTCGGAAGGCATCGCAGGCTACGCAGCCTTCCGCGATGCGGTGGCAACCATCGGCCTGAACGACTTCCCCGAATTGCTTGAGCTTGAAGATGGCGGCTTGTTCACCCTGCGGCTGGACGAGGTGCTCGAACCGGCGCTGTTACCGTTTGAAGATGTGCGCGAGCGCGTTGAACAGGACTGGGCGCAGGCCGAGACCGAGGCGCGCCTGAATGATCTGGCCGAAGAGATTGCGGCGGCCGAGGCCGCAGGCACCAGCCTGGCCGATCAGGGCTACAGCCCCGAGACCCATCAGAATCTGGCGCGCGAGAGCTTCCTCGATGGCTCGCCCCGGGGAATGATCGCCGCCGCCTTCGATCTGGACGAGGGCGAAAGCGTGGTTCTGGTGGACGATGGCACCGCCCATCTGGTCATCTTGCGCGCGATCACCCCCGAAGACCCGACCGAGCCGGATGCCGAGGCGGTGCGCAACGCCATCTCGCAACTGGCCGCGCAGGGGTTATCGCAAGATGTCGCCGTGCTTTTCGTGCAAGCGATCGAAGCGGAGGCCGGCATCAGCCTGAACCAGACGGCGATCAACGCGGCGCACACGCAGTTTCCATAAAGGCGCTTCGGCCATGACCCCATCCTTCGAGACGTTTCAGCGCGGGTTTGAGGCCGGGCAGAGTCAGGTCGTCTGGATGCGTCTGGCCGCCGATCTGGACACGCCCGTGTCGCTGATGCTGAAGCTGGCGGGCGCGCGGGCCGACAGCTTCATGTTGGAGAGCGTCACCGGCGGCGAGGTGCGCGGGCGCTATTCCATAATCGGCATGAAGCCCGACCTGATCTGGGAATGCCGGGGCGAGGCCAGCCGGATCAACCGGCAGGCGCGTTTCGATGCCGACGCTTTCGAAGACCTGCCGGGCAGACCGCTCGACACGCTGCGCGCGCTGATCGCGGAGAGCCGGATTGACATGCCCGAGGGGCTGCCCGCGCCCTCAGCCGGCCTTTTCGGCTATCTGGGCTATGACATGATCCGCCTCGTGGAGCGCCTGCCGGATGTGAACCCCGACCCGCTGGACCTGCCGGATGCGGTGATGATGCGGCCCTCGGTGGTGGCGGTTCTGGACGGGGTCAAGGGCGAGGTGATCGTGGTCTCGCCGGCCTGGGTCGGCTCGGGCCTCTCGGCGCGGGCGGCCTATGCCCAGGCGGCCGAGCGGGTGATGGACGCCGTGCGCGATCTTGAGCGCGCGGCATCTGGCGACCGGGGCCTGGGTGAGGCAGCCGCGGTGGGTGACCCGGTGTCGAATTTCACCAAGCCCGATTACCTGGCCGCCATCGAGAAGGCCAAGCATTATATCCGCGCGGGCGATATCTTTCAGGTCGTGCCTTCGCAGCGTTGGACGCAAAGCTTCCCGCAGCCGCCCTTCGCGCTATACCGCTCGCTCAGGCGCACCAATCCGTCACCCTTCATGTTCTTCTTCAATTTCGGCGGCTTCCAGGTGGTCGGCGCCAGCCCCGAAATTCTGGTACGCCTGCGCGACGGCGAGGTCACCGTGCGCCCCATCGCGGGCACCCGGCCGCGTGGCCAGACGCCCGAGGAAGACCGCGCGCATGAGGCCGATCTTCTGGCCGATCCCAAGGAGCAGGCCGAGCATCTGATGCTGCTCGATCTGGGGCGCAACGATGTGGGCCGCGTCGCCAGGATCGGCACGGTTAGGCCCACCGAGCAATTCATCATCGAACGCTACAGCCATGTGATGCACATCGTCTCAAACGTCGTGGGCCAGATCCGCGATGATGAGGACGCGCTCTCGGCGCTTCTGGCCGGTCTGCCCGCCGGTACAGTCTCAGGCGCGCCCAAAGTCCGCGCGATGGAGATCATCGACGAGCTTGAGCCTGAAAAGCGCGGGGTCTATGGCGGCGGTGTCGGCTATTTCGCGGCCAATGGCGAGATGGACATGTGCATCGCGCTGCGCACCGCCGTGGTGAAGGAGGAAAAGCTCTATATCCAGGCCGGTGGCGGCGTGGTCTATGACAGCGACCCCGAGGCCGAATGGCAGGAAACCGTGAACAAGGCCCGCGCGATCCGCACAGCGGCGGAAGAGGCCGGGCGCTTCACGGGCGGCGGCAACGGCTGACCCGGCGGCAGAGGCCGGAAAACCCGAGAGGCGGAATGTGGCCCCCCACGCGCTTGCGGCGCGGGGGGCCTTTCTTTGCTTAGACGCCGGTTGTCAGCGAGGTGTCGGTGAAATTGTCCACCGTCAGAGCCGACAGGTCGACATCCTCAAGCGTGACGACATTGCCCGTGGCGCCGCCGGTCCAGACGATATCATCGCCGATCTGCGTGGCCTCGGCCAGGAACTGATCGAGCTGATCCTGCGCGCTGCCGGTATTGCCGATGACGATGATCTGATCCTCGACCAGAGAGAAATCGGTGACGATCGCCGTGCCACCCGCCCCCAGCGCCGTGCTGTCGGAAAAGACGAAGGTGTCACTGTCCGCACCACCGGCCATCGTGGCGCTGCCCTGATAGAAGGCCAAGGTGTCTTCGCCGCTTTCGCCGCGCAGATCGTTGTTGCCGTTGGCGCTGACCAACGTGTCGTTGCCAGTGCCGCCGGCCAGGATATCATTGCCGGAAAAGCTGACGATCCGGTCATCACCCGCGCCGCCAACCATGGTGTCGTCGCTGGCCGTCGACCCGCGCTCCGAGCTCAGGATCTGGTCGTTGCCGGCGCCACCGTCGATGAAGTCTGCACCAGCGTCACCGTCGAGGAAGTCATCCCCAGCACCGCCAAAGATGGTGTCCTCGCCAGAGCCGCCTTCGACAGTGTCAGCGCCGGCATCACCGAACAGCACATCGTCGCCCTTGCCGCCCTCGATCCGGTCATCGCCGTCCTTGCCGCCGATCCGGTCGTCGCCCTCCTGGCCGAAGATGGCGTCATTGCCACCGCCACCGCGCAGGACGTCGGCCCCGTCGCCGCCAAAGATGACGTCATCGCCGAAACCGCCATCGATGGTGTCGTTGCCGTTTTCGCCGTCAAAGCGGTCATTGCCACCCTGCCCAAGCAGGCTGTCATTGCCGGATCCGCCACGCAGCAGGTCGTCGCCCTCGCCGCCTTCCATTGTGTCGTTGCCATTGTCGCCGAACAGCGTGTCCTGGCCATTGCCGCCGCTGATGAAATCGTCACCGTCACGGCCGCCGATCCGGTCATTTCCGTCCTCGCCCAACAGCCTGTCGTTGCCTTCGAAGCCGCGAATGACGTCGTCACCGGCGCCGCCTGCAAGCGTATCGTCGCCTGCGCCACCTTCCAATGTATCGTTGCCCGGCGTTCCGGTTTCACTGATCGGAGAGGCAAAAAGATTGCCAGAGAGTAACTCGGTATCCATTTCAAAGGTCAATTCCGTGCTCATCTGATCACTCCTGATGATGATGAAGATAGTGGCCGGAGTTAAGAGCGCGAATTGGAGCGGCGACAAATGATTGTTTTCTGACAATCAACAATGACGGATTTTCGCTTATGAAATCTCGAATTGCCGCGAAATTGACCTTTGTCACAGATGTAAGACAGATTGATCAAGTACCTACTTAATTATTTGATATCATTATAATTTCCGGAAAATCCTCCAAGTGCTGACGCGGTTCGGCGCGGGCTGCAAAACCTGTCCACAATCGGTTTTGCTCTGGTTTTATTATGCTTCGGGCGGCTCCCATGCTGCGTGGGCAAAAGACCGCTTAATTTCGGACGAATTAGCCCATAAAAAAGGCCGCCCTCTGGGCGGCCTTCTCACCGGTGGAATTCGGCGAATCTACATCTCGTCCAGCGCGTCGACCGCTTTCTTCAGATCGTCCTTCGAGACCTTCTTTTCGGTCACCTTGGCTTCCTCGAAAATATGGTCGACGACCTTGTCCTCGAAGAGAGGTGCGCGGATCTGCTGCTGGGCCTGGGCGTTCTTCTGAACGAAGTCGAAAAACGCGCGTTCCTGGCCCGGATATTGCCGGGCCTGCGCCATCACGGCCTGGGCCATCTCGCCGTCAGACACCTGCACTTCGGCCTTGCGGCCGATCTCGGCCAGCAAAAGCCCAAGGCGCACGCGACGCTCGGCCAGAGACTTGTGCTCATCCGTCGTCTCGATCTCGCCATGGTCATGGCCTTCGACCTCGGGATGCTCCTCATGCCAAAGCTGGTGCGCGATCTGATTGGCTTCCGCCTCGACCAGACTGGGGGGCAGATCGAACTTGACCTGCTTGTCCAACTCGTCCAGCAGCGCGCGCTTCATGACGGCCCGCGCGGCGCCCTGATACTCCGCCTCAAGCCGCTCTTTGATCTGCGCTTTCAGCGCATCCAGATCGTCCGAGCCGAATTGCTTGGCCAACTCATCGTTGATCTCGGCCGCGACAGGCTCTTTCACCGCTTTCACGGTGCAATCAAAGACGGCGTCCTTGCCGGCCAGGTTCGCGGCGCCGTAATCAGCGGGGAAGGTCACCGTGACGGCCTTTTCCTCACCGGCCTTCACACCGACCAGACCCTCTTCGAAGCCGGGAATGAACGAGTTCGAGCCCAAGACCAGCGGATAATCCTCGGCCGTGCCGCCCTCGAACGCCTCGCCATCGACCTTGCCGACGAAATCGATCACCACCTGATCGCCATCCTTGGCCTTGGCGCCTTTCTTGCGGTCGGAAAAGCTCTGCGCGTTCTTGGCGAGGTTCTCCAAAGCCTCGTCCATCGAGGCATCATCGGCCTCAACCACCAGCTTTTGCAGCTTGATCTTGCCCAGGTCGGCCTCGGGGATCTCGGGCAGCGCCTCGTAGTTCAGCGCGACCACGATATCCTGGCCCTCTTTCCATTCCTCGTTCGTCATCTTGACGTCGGGCTGCAGCGCCGGACGGTCGCCCGAGGCATCGAAATGCTCTTTCATGGCGGCATCCACCGCCTCCTGCATGGCCTCGCCCATCAGGCGCTCGCCGAACTGCTTTTTCAAAAGCGCCATCGGCACCTTGCCCTTGCGGAAGCCCTTCATCGCCACTTCGGGCTGCGCCTCGGCCAGCTTTTCGTTGACCTTGGCATCAAGCTCGGCCGCCGTCACGGTGATCTCGTAGCCGCGCTTGAGGCCGTCATTCAGGGTCTCGGTGACCTGCATTCGCTGTTGTCCTTCCTGTCACATATCCATCGAGGCGTGGTGCGGGTGGAGGGACTTGAACCCCCACGCCTTGCGGCGCCAGAACCTAAATCTGGTGCGTCTACCAGTTCCGCCACACCCGCGCATCGCCTGAAAATCCAAAAGGCAGCCCCCGAAGATCGGCAGGCCACCTTGGAAATCGGCGCCCTTCTAGCAAAGCGTTTGCGGGGATGCGAGCAGAAAATGCGCCTGCATGATTTGCATTTGTCGGGGATATCAGGAAACGGGAAAGCGGGGCTTTCGCGCTAAAGGCCGAGCGCCCGGAAAACCTTGGGAAGTTCCTCGGGCAGGTCTTCGGCGATAAGGCCCGGGCCGAAGCTGAGCGCACATTCCACATGCAGCCAGGCGGCGGTCTCGGCCGCCTGCATCGGGCCAAAGCCGCGCGCCAGAAGGCCCGTGATGAAGCCCGCCAGCACATCGCCCGAGCCTGCGGTGGCAAGCCACGGAGCGGCGCGGTCATAATGGGCGGAGTTGATGGCGGCCTGCCCAGTCGGGTCGGCAATAACGGTGTCGGCGCCTTTGAAGAGGACGACGCAGCCCGCCCGGGCCGCCGCCTCGCGCGTGGCATCGACCTTGCTGTAGGCGGGGCCCTTGGTGGCGGGGGCGTTCAGCTTGTCGGCGATGTCAGGGAAGAGGCGCGCGAATTCCCCGGCATGGGGCGTGAGGACGCAGTTTTTGTGCAAGTGACGGAAGAGCTTCTCGTGGGCCGCGAGCATCGTGAGCGCGTCTGCATCGAGAATGGTTGCGCGCGGGTGCCTCAAGGCCGTGAAGAGAAGACTTTGCTCGCGCGAAGTGGTGCCGAAACCCGGCCCTATGCACAGGGCATTGATGCGTTGATCTCTCAGCGCCTCCTTGAAAGAGTCTGCGTTCGATATCCGCTTCAGCATGATGGCATCAAGCCGGGCAGAGTTTTCAGCCATGGCAGCCGGGGGTGATCCCAACGTCACCAGCCCGGCACCCGACCGCAAGGCACCACGCGCCGCTAGACGCGCTGCACCTCCCTTGCCTTCACCACCTCCCAGAACGAGGGCGTGGCCGTATGAATACTTGTGCGCCGCCGCTGCCTTGCGGAGATAGCTTCCGAACGGATCGTGCGAGGGACGCGGCGGTGGAAGGAACGAACTCTCCTCCAGCAAAGAGATCGCGCCAGCCAATGCAGACCTTGCTGCGAAGCCCGCGATTTCGGGGATGCCGATGTCCTTTATAACGACCCGACCGCAAACCGCGGTACCTTCTGCTAAGAAGTGTCCGGGCTTTGCGCTGTGAAAAGTGACGGTGAGGTTGGCTTCGGCATGATACGGACTGAGAACGCGACCGCTGTCCGAGCAAAGTCCGGACGGCAGGTCGACGGCTATGACACGCGCCGCTGAATACTGCACGTTGGCTCCTAGTGCAGAGGTCAAGTTGGACAACGAAGCTTCAATGCCCCGCGTGAGACCCGTTCCAAAAAGGGCGTCTACGACAACGGGATCATCTTCGTTCTCCCAAGGATCGAGCATCGAGATGCAGGTGGAACAATCGTACTCGCCATCGTTCCTTGCAAAGATATCAGTGACGCCTCCACCTATCCCCAGCCACCGCTCATAATTCACCAGTGCATCTGGCGGCAGCTTTTCGGGGTCGCCGTAGAGGAACGCCTCCACCTCCCAGCCCCATTCCTTCAACAACCGCGCGACCACGAAACCGTCGCCGCCGTTGTTGCCCGGCCCGCAGAGCACCACGGCCCGGTGGGAGGTCTGCTGAAGCTCGGGCCATTCCTCAAAGATCGCCTCAACGACGCCGCGGCCCGCGCGCTCCATCAGCTCAAGGCCCGTGACCTCGCCACTGTCGATCGCGGCCTGTTCGAGGCTGCGCATCTGCGCCGCAGTAAGGAGTTCTGTCATCTATCTGTCCCGGCCAAACGGCCCCGGCTGAAATCTGCGCCGGAACGCTAGCAGGAGACGGACGCGATTACCAACCGGCTGGAACGGGATCTTCGGCGAGAAAGGCCTGCATCATCTCGGCCTCTTCCTCGGAGACGTGCGGCATCAGGGCGCGTACGGAATAATAGCCATAGCCCCGACCCTCGGACACGAACGCCCAATCGTTGATCTGCTCGTCCGAAAAGGTCACCCTGTCACCAAGGTTCAGGCCGGGCAGATCTGTCGGATGATTTGCCAGACGCGCCTGATATTGGCCCGGCGTGGTTTCCGAGAAATCTGTCACCCAGATATTTTCCACCATCGTTTCGCCTTGAAGCGCCACCTTCACCGTCACGTTCTCCCAACCGGCAGGATTGCTGTCGGCCATTTCCAGGAACTTCGGCAGATGGATCCGCGCGGCCGTGCGTGCCTCGGCGATGGCGGCGTCGTCAGAGCGCACCTCGACGACGTTGTCGTCGCCCAGATCGGGTGTGCTCGTCACGCCTGACAAGATACCGAACTGCTGCAAGACCGTGATGATGACGGCCAGACCGCCGAAAAAGATGACGCGTTTCATGGAATTACCTTTGCTGTTTCCCCGGCGATCTGCCCTGCAATCCAACAGACTTATCCAGGTTCATCAGGATAAGAACGATGAACACCACGCCGACGACGAGAGTACGATCCATGTACAGTTCCCTCGGCCTGTGGACGTGACATCCGACAGCAAACATGTCCGCGCGCAGTTGGACACTTCTGTGGCGGTTTCGCGAAATTTCGTAGAACCCCCGACATGTAGATGCCCCGGGCTTCCTGAAATTCTGATGTTCTCAATCAGCACAATATGGGGGCGAAGTGCATAAATTTTGTGCACATGGGAATGAATTGCCAACCCTGCTTGCCCCAGCGGAGGCTGCCGGATTGTTCCCCGTCAGGGGAAGTGATCTGACGGCTTCCAATGCGGGGACAAGGAGGAGCCGGCCAGATGAAGAAGATCGAGGCGATCATCAAGCCCTTCAAGCTGGACGAGGTGAAGGAGGCCCTGCAGGATGCGGGCGTCCAGGGCCTTTCGGTGATCGAAGTCAAGGGGTTCGGCCGCCAGAAGGGCCATACCGAGCTTTATCGCGGCGCCGAATACGTCGTCGATTTCCTGCCCAAGGTGAAGATCGAGGTCGTGCTGCCCGAAGCGCAGGTCGATGCCGCCGTCGAGGCCATCGTCAGCGCGGCCAAGACCGACAAGATCGGCGACGGCAAGATCTTCGTCTCGAGCATCGAGCAGGCGATCCGCATCCGCACCGGCGAGAATGGTGAAGACGCGCTGTAGGGTGCGTGAAAGATTTCAACTTTGCGAAGGGGTGAAGGCCAGATGAGCAAGAAAGACGTACTAAAGACGATCAAGGACGAGGAGGTCGAATATGTCGACATCCGCTTTACCGATCCGCGCGGCAAGCTGCAGCATGTGACGGTTCTGAGCGATCAGGTCGATGAGGATTTCCTCGACGAGGGGTTCATGTTCGACGGCTCGTCCATCGCGGGCTGGAAGTCGATCGACCAGTCGGACATGAAGCTGATGCCCGATACCGACAGCGCCTATATCGACCCGTTCTATGCCGAAAAGACGCTGTGTGTGCATTGTAACGTGCTTGAGCCCGACACCGGCGAGGCCTATAGCCGTGATCCCCGCGGAACCGCCGTCAAGGCCGAGGCTTACCTGAAATCCTCGGGCATCGGCGATGTGTCCTATTTCGGCCCCGAGGCGGAGTTCTTCGTCTTTGACGACGTGCGCTATTCGGTGGCGATGAACAAGGTGTCCGTCGAGCTGGATGCAGTGGACGGCGCCTGGAATACCGATACCGATTACCGTGACACGATGGGCATCGGCAATATGGGCCACCGCCCCGGCGTGAAGGGCGGCTACTTCCCGGTCAACCCCGTGGACCCGGCGCAGGACCTGCGCTCGGAAATGCTGTCGACCATGAAGCGCATGGGCATGAAGGTGGACAAGCACCACCACGAAGTCGCCTCGAACCAGCACGAGCTGGGGCTGATCTTCGGCTCGCTGACCCATCAGGCCGATGAGCTGCAGAAATACAAATACGTCATCCACAACGTGGCGCATTCCTACGGCAAATCGGCGACGTTCATGCCCAAGCCCCTGAAAGGCGACAACGGTACCGGCATGCATGTGAACATGTCGATCTGGAAAGACGGCAAGCCCTTGTTTGCCGGCGACAAATATGCCGATCTGAGCCAGGAGGCGCTTTACTTCATCGGCGGCCTTCTGAAGCACGCCAAAACGCTGAATGCCTTCACCAACCCCTCGACCAACAGCTACAAACGCCTGATCCCGGGCTTTGAGGCGCCTGTTCTGCGCGCCTACTCGGCGCGCAACCGGTCGGGCTGCGTGCGCATCCCATGGACGGAAAGCCCCAAGGCCAAGCGTGTCGAGGCCCGCTTCCCCGACCCGTCGGCGAACCCGTATCTGTGCTTCTCGGCGCTTTTGATGGCCGGCCTTGACGGCATCAAGAACAAGATCGACCCCGGCCCGTCTTCCGACAAGGACCTCTACGACCTGCCGCCGGAAGAGCTGGCGCAGATCCCCACCGTCTGCGGATCGCTCCGCGAGGCGCTGGAAGCGCTTGAGGCCGATCATGACTTCCTGCTGCAAGGCGATGTCTTCACCAAGGATCAGATTGAGGGCTATATGGAGCTGAAGTGGGAAGAGGTCTACGCCTACGAGCACACCCCGCATCCGGTCGAGTTCCAGATGTATTACAGCTGCTAAAGCACGTCTTGGCAGACCAACAGATCGGGGCGCCTTTCGGGGCGCCCTTTTTCATGATCGGGTAAGGGCGGGGATCGGTTTGCATCCGCAAGACCACGCGGCAAACCTTGCGTCTTGCAATATGGGCGCCGCAGAAGATTGACCGGCCGGCACGCAAAGCTCTTTCCAACCACACGCCCCGCCACTAACATGTTAGCATGAGCACCCCTGGCGATCTTCTCCACGTCGTGACCGCCGATGACATAACGCCCCGCCGGCGGATGGCGGGACGCGCGGTCATGTGGGGGGCGTTTGGGCTGCTGATGCTGGTTGCGCTTTTGCAAGCCCTTGATGCGGCAGACCGAATTGACATGGGCTTCACCTCATGGCGGCCAACGCTGTACGCCTATGCCACCTGGGGCGCCGGCCTCTGCTGGGGGCAGATCATCTTGAAGGGTGAACAGGGCAAGCGGCTGGTCTTCGTGCTGCCGGCGGCGCTCTTCACCGTGGCGATGGTGATCTTTCCGCTGATCTTCGGGCTGACCATCGCCTTCACCGATTGGAACCTCGCCTCGATCTCGGGGCGCAAGTTCAATGGGCTCGACAATGTCCGGCAGATGTGGGCCGATCCGTTTTACTGGAACGCACTCCTGAACATGGTCTGGTACACGCTGGCGATCTTGGTGGAATATGCCATCGCCTTTGGCCTGGCCCTGCTTCTGAACAGCCAGATCCGGGCGCGCAAGTTCTTCCGTGTGGCATTCCTGCTGCCCCTGATGCTGTCGCCCGTCGCGGTCAGTTGGATGATCGGCAAATCGATGCTTGAGCCGCGCTTTGGCCCCCTCGCCCGGCTGGCGCGCGAGCTTGGATGGGACAACCCCTCATTCTTCGGCTCGCCCGAAATCGCGCGGTTCATGATCATGGCGATGGACGCCTGGACCTTCATCCCCTTCATGATGATCATGATCCTGGCAGGCCTTCAGGCGATCCCGAAGGAGTTGCACGAGGCCGCAAAGGTCGATGGCGCCAGCCCCTGGAAATCGTTCTGGGAGGTGACGTTTCCCCTGATGCTGCCAGTCTCGATCACCGCGATCCTGATCCGCATCATCTTCAAGCTGAAGCTGGCCGACATCATCATCAACGTCACCTCGGGCGGGCCGGGAGGGGCGACGGATTCGGTGACCAGTTTCATCTTCCGTGAATATCGCGACCGGTCGAATGTGGGCTACGGCACCCTTCTGGCGATGGTCTATCTGGTGCTGATCGTCATCGCCATGACCATCCTGATGAAGGCGGCCGATCGCTGGATGCGGCCGAGGTATTAGGATGACCCAGATCTTTCATGACAGCGAGGCCGATCGCAGCTTTCGCGCCAAGTGGTGGCTGGGGCGCGGGGCGACCTATGGCGTTCTGATCCTCTGGGCGCTCATCTGCCTTTTTCCGATCTACTGGACCATCACGACCAGCTTCAAGATGGCCCCCGACGTGATGCGCGGCAACATGGTGCCTTGGGTCGACTACACGCCGAAATGGCTGGGCTGGCGGTCGCTTGGCTTGTCGCCCGACACGATCGGGGCGGAAAGCACGGTGCGGGCTGAGTTCCTCAAGCGGTTCCTGAATTCCACCATCGTGGCACTGTCAGCCTCGACATTGGCGGTGGTGCTGGGATCCCTCGCCGCTTACGGCCTGTCGCGGTTCAGCTATAGATTCGGGCCGATGCGCAACAATGACATCTCGTTCTTCTTCCTCAGCCAGCTGATCCTGCCGCCGGTCGTGCTCGCCCTGCCCTTCCTCGTGCTTTACAAGGAACTGGCGCTGCTCGACACACGGATCGGTCTGATCCTGCTCTACACACTGACGGTGCTTCCCATCGTCATCTGGATCATGCGCGATCAATTCGCCTCGATCCCCACCGAGCTGGAAGAGGCGGCGCTGGTCGATGGCCTGGGCATTTGGGGCGCGTTCCTGACGATCATCCTGCCCATCGCGCTCCCCGGCATGGTGGCGGCCTTCATCCTCAGCCTGGTGCTGACCTGGAACGAGTACTTCTTCGCCGCCCTCCTGACCTCGACCAACGCGGTGACCCTGCCGGTCATGGTCGCCTCGCAAACGGGGTCGCAAGGCATCAACTGGTGGGCGATGGCAGCGCTCAGCTTTGCGGCGATCCTGCCCCTGATCGTCATCGCGATCGCCTTGGAGCGGTATATCATCAAGGGCATGGCGGCGGGCGCGGTAAAGTGATTTCGGTGGGGAGTGTTTTGACAACACACTAGGCCGCGCGCGCGGTGATTGCGCTGTCACAATAACCACTTCCCATTTGAAAGCGCATAATCCGGGTCGGCTTGGCCGGGGTCGGCGCTTTAAGGCTCCAACGGTCAACGCACCGGAGGAGCCTCAAGATGACGTTTCAGATCCACGCCCTGCCGGCCGAGCCCTTTGCGCCATTCTTCAAGATGCCGGACAGAGAGCTCGCGCAGCACAATGCCCGTCTGATAACGGCGCCTGACAACACAGGGTATCCATGCCGGGTCAGCCTGGCCGAGGCGCGCAAGGGCGAGCGTCTTCTTCTGGTGAACTACAGCCATATGCCCGAGGCCTCGCCCTACCGCGCCACACACGCGATCTACGTCCGGGAGGCGGCAGCCCAGGCCTATCCCGCGCCTGGCGAGGTGCCCAACATCTTGATCCAGCGCCTAATCTCGGTGCGCGCATTCGGAGCGGATCACCTGATGCGCGCCGCCGACGTGATCGACGGCCGCGAGGCGGCATCTGCGATTGACTGGATGCTGGCCGATCCGGACGTGGCCTATCTGCACCTGCACAGCGCCATGCGCGGCTGCTTTCTGGCAAGTGCGACGCGGACTGGGTGACGCCGCTGACGACGTGGATCTCGCCTCACCCTATGGTAAGGTTTGAGGGACCAAACTGTGAGTGACCGCAATGACCCGTGAAGAAGCAATCGAACTTCTGATGTATCATTCCGGAGACCACCGGGATATCCACAACCCGAAATGGAGTACGGGCTTTCTGGGCAGTCTGCGACCCTACAAAGGCCATTTGATCCAGCAGAATTGCAAAGAGGTTATGGCCTGTATCGGCGCATTGGCCGATGATCTAGGACAGGGCGAAACGGTCGGCCGTCAGGCCGTCGCGTGCCTCTGGGGGATCTGCCATAGGGCGCGCGCCTGGGGGATTGAACCACGGGGTATGGCACCCAGCAACAACCTGATCTCTGATGAGGATATCGGCCAACTGGACAGGTGGATCTATGCGATTTCCTACGCGACGATGATGCTGCTGGATGGGGCTGGGCTGGAAGAAGCTCTGTCTGAACACCGGATGGTGATCGAAGGCCACTAGATCGTTTCCGGGACAGTAGGAAACAGCTTGTCGCCAAAAGCCCGAGAGCACGTAGCGCGGCAGGGTTTTGGCGATTCCGCTGAAACCGGGAACGATCTAGGGTCGGACCCGTGACATCCTCGGCCTATCAAGGAGCTCCACTTATGTCAGGCTGCATACAGCCCAGCCGATCACTGGTCGAGACCCTCCGCCAGTAGAACTCGCCACCGCCCGGCACGGGACGGACCTCGAACCCCAGCCGCTGAAGCAACGGCGCAAGTTTCGGGTTCGGGTCGGCGCAATCTCGGGCATAGACCCACCATTCGATGGCGGTGATGCTGCGGCGGGCTGCGGCGCGTTCAACGGTACGAACCAGAACGGGCAACACGCCTTCGCCACCCCTCTCCACTACGGCAAGCTCGGCCTTCAGCACGCGGTCTTTGATCGAAAACTGGGCGAGGAGTTCGGCTGAGCCCGCACGAAAAATGATGGGCTCGCCCGTGGCGGCGAGGTCTTCCAGCTCATCCAAGGCGACGATCTGGGCCGGGGTCAGGCCCTCGATCAGGATTGTCCTGCGCGGGATGGCATCAGGTGTCTGCATCGCGCACCCCCAACGCATGGGCGATATCCCTCGTCTGCGTGTATAATTGCCGGAAGAGCGGATATTGCCGTCCGTAAGCTTCGATCTTCTCTGGCGCTACGACCCTCGCCTGGGGGTTCCAGACCGCGATATCGCCCCTTTCCGCCTGCCCTATCGCCACGGCGGCGAGAAAGGCGTTGCCGTAGCTCGCGCCGAGGGTCTTGTCGCTGACGATCTGCGGCAGGCCGGTCAGGTCGGAGGTCGCTTGCATCCAGACCGCGTTCTTGGTGCCCCCGCCGACGGCCAGGACGCGGGTAGGCGCCGCGCCGGCCTCGGCATAGGTTTTGGTCACGTGGGCGGTGCCCATGGCGATGCCCTCCAGCACCGCGCGGTAGAGGTCGCCGCGCCCGTGGGTCAGGTCGAGGCCGAAAAAGGCGCCCTTGGCGTGGGGGTCGTGGATTGGCGTGCGCTCGCCCGAGAAGTAGGGCAGGCAAATCAGACCCTTCGCGCCCTTAGGCGACGCCTCGGCCTCGGCGGCGAGGGTGGCGAAGGCCGTCTCGCGTGGCAACTCGCGGGCGAAGCGGTCGCGGAACCAGTGGGTCAGGGTGCCGGATGTGGCCAGCCCGGCCATCGAGGCGTGTTCGCCCGGGAACAGCCAGGGCGCGTACCAGAGGCGCGGGTCGCGGACCCGGTCCGGCGTCAGCGTGATGATGAAGATGGTCGAGCCATACATCATCATCATGTCGCCCGGCGCCCGCGTGCCCACGCTGATCGCCTCGGCCGCCGCGTCGATCGTGCCGCAGGTGACGGGCGTGCCCTCGGCAAGGCCGGTCTCCAGCGCCGCTTTCGCCGTCACATGGCCCGCGATCTCGGTCGACCACATCAGGCGGGGCAGTTTGTCCGGCGGCAGGATATCGGCCAGATCGGCGGTCCAGTCGAGGGCGCTCACGTCATAGAGAGGCGAGAAATTAGCGGCCGTGTAGTGGTCGATCACAACCTCGCCGGTCAGTCGGAAGGTGAGGTACGAGGTCGAGGTCAGCACCTTCGCCGTCTCGGCGAAGATCTCGGGGCGATTGCGTTTCAGCCAGAGGATCTTGGGGCCGACCGATTGGCTGGTCAGCGCGTTGCCGCAGCGGTCGAGAATAGTGTCGGCGCCAATTGCGGCGGTCAGCTCCTCAATCTCGGCCGCCGCGCGGGTATCGACGCCGTAGAGCACGCCGTTCATCAGGGGCTGCCCGGCGGCATCGACGGGCAGCATGCAAGGGCCGATGGCCGAGGTGGCGATGCAGGCGATGTCTTTCGGGTCGATCTTCGATTGCCCCAAAAGGTCCCGCGTGAGACGCACGAAATCGCCCCACCAATCCTCATCCGCGCGGTGTTCGGCCCAGCCGGGTTGCGGCACGATCATCTCGTGCGGCGCCCGCGCCTCGGCGATGACATTGCCCTGCCCGTCGACCAGAACGCCCTTGGATTCGAAGGTGCCGATATCGATGCCGAGTGTGATCATGTGCGCTCCAGCGAAAAGCCCGGGCCCACACGGTCGAGCGCGGCGTAGAGAAGGGTGACCAGCGCCTCGAGGTCATGCAGGTCGATTACCTCAAGCGCGGAATGGGAATAGCGCAGCGGAAAGCCCAGATCGAGGCAGGCGATGCCCTGGCCCTCAAGCTGGACATACGAGGTTTCGGTCAGCGCGCCGGTATGGGCCGAGCGTTGCAGGGAGATGTCGGCGGCTTGCGCCGCCTTCTCGATCAGCCGCACCAGGGCGGGATGCGGGATCAGCCCGTTCAGCGTGCCGCGGCCATGGAAGGAATAAAGGCTGATCGCCGGGCCGCCGCCCAGGCGCACATCGCCGCGCGCCTCCATATCAGGAGTGTCAGTGGCCAGGATCAGGTCGATCTGCAGCGCGATATCGGGGGCGAGCGCCCGGGCGGCCGGCAGAACGCCGCGCAGGTTGAACTCCTCCTGCACCGACCAGACCAGGTGGATCGTGGGGCCCTGGCTGCGGGTCGTCAGACGCTCGGCCAGGTCAAGAAGGGCCGCGCAGCCGGCGCGGTCATCGATGGCGGACCCAGCGACGCGGCCATGGGCCAGATCGAGCATGCGGGGGTGATACACAACAGGCGTGCCGATCTGGATACCGGCCTGATGCGCCTCAGCCGCCGAGGTGAACCCGGCATCGACGTAAAGCTCGGCATAGGGCAAAACGCGGTACTTCTCATCCAGGGCGGTCGCATGGTGGCTTTTGTTGGCGATGATGCCGGGCACGTCGCCTTTGGACCCGCAGATCAGCACAGCCTGGGCGGCCAGCGCGCGCTCTGGCACACCGCCCAGGCGTTCGAGGCGGATCAGGCCGCCCTCTTCGATCTTGCGGACGATGAAGCCCAACTGATCCATATGGGTGAAGACCATGACCGACGGCGCGCTGTCGTCACCCTCGATAGTCGCCATGACATTGCCCAGCCGATCGGTGCGGTGGGCCAGGCCGATCCGATCGAGATGCGCGCGAATGGCGGTGGCGACGCGTTCCTCATGGCCCGAGAGCCCGGGGATCAGCATGAGTTCCTTCAGCAGATCGCGCATCACACCCCCCTGGCCTTGCGCGCGCGGTCCATGAAATCGGCGGCGCGCGCGGGATCGACGGGCTTCCAGGTATCGCCATCCTGCTTCAGGGCCGAGCCCACGATGCAGCCATCGGCCACGGCCAGCACATCGGCAACGGTGTCGTGTTTGACCCCGGTATTGGCCAGAACCGGCGTGTCGGGCAGAACCTTCTTGACCGCTTCAAGATCAGAAAGCTCCGCCGCCTCACCCGTGATCTGGCCCGAGACCAGCACCGCATCGGGGATCGACGAGAAAACGGCAGACCGCGCCCGGTCGGGCAGCGCGCGGCGGTCGAGGCTGTCGGCGAACTCGGCCGAGACGTTGTAAAGCATCGCCAGATCGCGCCGCCCCAGCCGGTCGCGATAGCGCATGGCTTTGCCGGCATCGGGGCTCCAGGGGCCCATATCCGACGCGTAGGTGCCGGTGAAGATCTCGCGCACGAAAGCCGCGCCCGTGGCCGCGGCCAGGGCCACGGTGCTGATCGGGTCCCAAAGGACGTTGACGCCGAAGGGCAATGTGATCTCGCCCCGCAGGCGTCCGATCACATAGGCCATGGTGGCGGTCGAGGCGGGATCGACGTTGAATTCGTAGGGCCGGTCATTCTCATTGCCGAACATCACCGCATCGAACCCGGCGGCCTGCAGGGCCTGCAAGTCAGAGCGGGCCGCCTCGACGAGGCCCTCCGGGCCCATCTCGGCATCATAAAGCGGCGCGCCTGGCAGCGCGCCCAGATGCACCATGCCGATAACCGGCTTGCCCGGCCCGAACACCTTGCGGAATTTCTCCATCCTGCCCTCCCTCGGGGTGTGAGCCTAGCGCCGAAGCGCCCGCCGTCCAAGCCCCCCGGACTGTTGCCCGGATTGGACCTTGCGTGTTAGCGTCGGCGAATTCGGAGGGGAGAGTGGTATGATCTCGTATACTGGCATTCTGGCCGTTGCAGCCGGCGCGCTTCTGACGGCTTTTGGCATCCTGCTCTGGGCTCTAGGGCAAGAATTTCCCTGGATCTTTCTTGGGCTTATCATATTGATCGGACTGACGTTTGAGGTTTTGGGGGTCTATTTGATCCTTCGGACGCAGCGCCGCAATGCCGAGGCTCAGCATGCCGAACACGGGGCGGACGCCTTTGACAGTGAGACCGACAGGAGCGGCACGGCTTAGAGCGACGTCAAAACAGGCCAGAGGGTGCACCTCACCCGCGGGGTCGAGGGCTGGCCAGTCGGTGCGGTGAATGGGCCGAAAGCATCCCCATCCCGCGCGCACCCGTCGCGATGGCAGGGGCCGTTTGCCATTTGGCCGATGAAGCCACTTTACGTCGACGCCGATGGCTCAGCCTGCCAGGCCATACGCAGATCACAAGTCTGGCCTAAACCAGAGGCCCCCTTCTGATAGCGCCCGAAAATATGGCTCAGAGCGTACTACCGCCGGGCAATTACCCCTATGGCTTGACCAGACCACAGATGTCGCCTACCCGCCTCATATGTCTCAGAAATTCGCGCTGATAGTCGCCCTGCTTCTCAACCTTTCCGCTATCGGCTTCGGGATTTTCGCCCATGCGATCTACACCGCCGATGGCAGCGTCACGGAGCCCGCCCTGGCCTATGGCGGCGCGGCGATTGCTGCTTTCGCTCTGGGCTGGACGATCCTCATCCGGATGAAACGGAAAATCCGCGCGGGGGATGCGGCGCCCATCGATCTGTCAAACAGCGTGACCTACAGTATCGGCAATATGAAGCTGGGCATCGGGCTGATGGGGTTCGGCGCGATCGCCCTGCTCTTCGTGGCGCCGATGGTCTATGCCCTTCTGTCCAGCGAGAAGGCGATACCGGGGCGAAGCGACCTGCTGGCGACTTTTCCGATCGAGGCGCTGCGCCCGGGCCTGCAATGGCTGCACGCGGCCGGGGGCGCCTTGGGCGTTGTGGGCCCAATCGTGCTGATCGGACTGCTCCTGTCCCTGATGGGCTGGCGGATGGTCCGGCGTTGAAGCACCCTTGTCAGCGGAGCCAAGGGCGCCCATCCTGCCCGCAAAGGGGGAGGATGCGATGACGCTGGCGACACGACACTGGGACAGGCTGGGCAATGGCGGGCTGACCTTCACCGAGTTGGGGTTTGGCACGGCACCGCTTGGCAACCTCTACCGGGCGATTTCGGACGACGAGGCGCGGGCGGTGCTGGACGCCGCTTGGACTGCGGGTGTGCGCTATTTCGACACCGCACCGCTTTACGGGCTGGGCTTGAGTGAGACACGGATGAACCCGTTCCTGCGCGGCAAGGACCGTGACAGCTATATCCTGTCGAGCAAGATCGGGCGGCTTCTGACCGTGGCAACGCCCGACACCCGCGACGGGCGGGACAAGTGGTTCGAGGTGCCCGCGCGCAACGAGGTCTATGATTACACCTATGACGGCGTGATGCGCAGCCTTGAGTTTTCGCTGGAACGGTTGGGGGTGGACCGGGTCGATATCCTCTATGCCCACGATCTGGATGTGTTCAACCATGGCTCGTGGGAGGCGCTGGAGGCCAAGCTGACCGAGTTGATGGAGGGCGGCTACAAGGCCTTGATGAACCTGCGGGATCAAGGCGTGATCCGGGCTTTCGGGGCGGGTGTGAACGAATGGCAGCCTTGCCAGTGGCTGACCGAGCGGGGCGATTTCGACATCTTCCTGCTGGCTGGCCGCTATACCCTGCTGGAGCAGGAGGCGCTGGAAAGCTTCCTGCCACTGGCGGAAGAGCGCGGCATCGGCATCGTGATCGGCGGGCCCTACAATTCGGGCATCCTGGCGACAGGGCCAAAGCCCGGCGCGTTTTACAATTATGACCCCGCGCCACCCGAAATCCTTGAACGCGTCATGCGGATCGAAGCGGTTTGCCGGCGCCACGGTGTCCGCATGGTCGACGCCGCGTTTCAATTCCCGCTGCGCCACCCCACGGTCATCTCGGTGATCCCCGGCGGGCAGGGCGTGGCGGAAATGGCGGCGAATGTCGATGCGGCCACGGCCGAGATACCCGCAGCGCTCTGGGCCGATCTGAAGGCCGAGGGGCTGATGCGGCAGGAGGCACCGGTATGAAGACGATCGACGCCCACCAGCATTACTGGAACCCCGGCCGGGGTGACTACGGCTGGATGCCGAAAGACGATCCCGTCCTCTCGCGCCCCTATGGCCCGAGCGAGCTTGAGCCGCAGCTGATCGAGCATGGCATCGACGGCACGGTGCTGGTCCAGGCCGCGCCCACGGTGAACGAGACCGAATACATGCTGGGCCTCGCCGATGCGACGCCCCATGTGTTGGGTGTCGTCGGCTGGGTCGATTTCGAGAACTCAGCCGACCGCGAGACGCTCGAGCGTCTGTCGGGGCACTGGAAGTTCAAGGGCGTTCGCCCGATGATCCAGGACATCCCCGACGATGACTGGATGCTGCGCCCGGATGTGCAATGGGGCTATGAAGCGGTGGCCGAGTTGGGGCTGACCTTCGATGCGTTAGGGTTCCCGCGGCACCTGGCGAACTTCCTGACGATCCTCACGCGCCACCCGCAGATGAAGGTCGTGGTCGACCATTGTATGAAGCCGGATATTGCCGGGCACAACGACGAAAGCTTTCGCTTCTGGGCCGATGGCATGACGCGGATCGCGGATGAAACCGGCGCCTATTGCAAGTTCTCGGCTTTGGTGACCGAGGCAACGCCCGATTGGACAGCCCAAGACTTACGCCCCTATGTCGAGCACATTTTCGAGGTCTTCGGCCCGGCACGGATCATGTGGGGGTCTGACTGGCCGGTCTGTCGCCTGCGTTGCGACTATGCTCGCTGGCGCGAGGCGGCCGAAGCCCTGACGGCGGAGTTGTCTGCAGACGAACGCGCTCAGGTTTTCGGCGGAACGGCCGTGGAATTCTATTCGCTCTGAGGTCTATGCGAGACCGAGGCGGGGGCTCTCCCGCCGCTCGTCGACGATCTCAAGATCGTCTCCTCCCGCCCGGACCCGGCCGCGCACTTCGCGCGCGGCAGAGATTCTGATGCCTCCGGCGGAGGTATTTGGGACAGGATGAAGGAGCGGTCAGAGCGCCGCGACGGCGTCGGGACCGATCTGATGGCGCCGCTCGGGTGGGGTCGAAACGTGGAGCGCCGCGGCCTTTTGGGCAAAGTTCAGAGCCGCATTGAGGCCCTCGCCCGCGTCGAGCCGCGCGGCAAGGACGCCGGTGAAAGCATCGCCCGCGCCGTGGGTGGATTGCGGTTCGACCTTTGGCGGCACTTCGGCCTGGCATTTGCCCGAGGCAGATTGGCAAAGATACCCCTCGCCCCCCAGCGTGATGACAGCATGGGCCGGGCCCATCGCAACCAAAAGCTGGGCCGCGGTTTGCGGGGGCATGTCGGGGTAGTCCGTCAATGCATCCGCCTCGCCGCGGTTGACGATCAGGATGTCGGTGAGGGCCAGAAGCTCAGGCGCCATTGCGCGTGCGGGCGCGGCGTTGAGGATGATCTTGGCCCCGGCGGCACGGCCTGCGCGGGCGGCGGCCAGGTTCGCGGCCTCGGGGATTTCGTTTTGCAAAAGCACGTGGCTGGTGCCCGTGGGGACCGGCGCATCGCCAGTGACGGACAGGTTCGCGCCCGAGACGATGACGGCACCATAATCGCCGTTGGCATCAAGGATGGCGGCGCTCATCCCCGAGGCACCCTCGCGGCGGGCAACCAAGGCGCGATCGACGCCCGCGGCATCAAGCCCCGCCAGAAGCGTCTCGGCAAAGGCGTCCGAGCCAACCGCGCCCGCCATCGCCACCTTGGCCCCCATGCGCGCCGCCGCCACTGCCTGATTACCTCCCTTGCCGCCAAGGCGGTAGCTGACCCCCTGCCCCACCAATGTCTCATCAAGCTTTGGCAGGCGCGGCGCCTCGACGATCACGTCGAGATGCAGCGCGCCCACGACATAAACGCTCACCCCTTCGCCCCGTAAAGCGCCGTTGCCACAAGCCGCATCGAGGTCGCGGCGTCCTGGCGGGCGATGGCCTCGGCCAATTGCGGATCATCGCGCAATTGGCCCGCGATCTGGCGCAGACGCTCGACGAGCGCGATGTTGGCACGTGCCTCGGCCACGGGGTCAAGCCCGCCCTGATCGGGAAAAGTGTCGAAATAGATCACGCCGTCATAGCCGATCTGATCCAGCGCGACGAACAGCTCAACCGTCTGCACGGGATGGACCGAGCCTGCGATCAGCCCATCGTCGCGCTTGCCGTAGCCGTCGTTCAGGTGCACGCCCAGAAGCCGCGAATGACGCGCAATAAGGTGGGCAGCATGGGCGGGCATCTCATCGGCGTAAAGCACATGGGCGAAGTCCAGCGTGACCCCAAGGTTCGGGGCGCCCGCCTCTTTCACCGCCAGAAGGGTCGAACCAACATCGGGCATCAGCGCATAGGCGCGCGGCTCATTCGGTTTGTACTCAACCGCCACGTCGATTTGCGGATTATGCGCCGCCACCTCGGCGATGGCCGAGACGGTGTCATCCCACATCCGGGTGTAATCGGCCTGAAACGGGTAATCGACACCGTCCTGCCCCATCCAGAGCGTCATGATCCCGCCGCCCATCTCGGCCAGCGTGTCGATCCCGCGCTTGGTGAGGTCAATGGCGGTGCGCCGCACGGTGGGGTCTGGGTTGGTGAAGGCGCCGATCTTGAAGGCATCTTCGGAATAATAGCGCATCGCCAGACCATTCAGCGCCATGCCGTGATGGGCCAGAAGCGAGGATAGCTCGCGCGGTTTGTGGCCGCGGAAATGGTCGGGATAGTTCAGATCGGCCGCATCGATGCCCCCCACCTGGGCCGCGCAGGCCAGCATGTCGGACACACTGCCCCCCGGCACCTTGAAGGCATTCAGCCGCGCCGCGTACCGGGGGCGATTGGGCAGATCGGGCATGGGGCGCGGGCCTTTCAGGCAGGGTTGAAGAGGTCAGGGTGCTCGCGTTCGAGCGGTTCGAGATAATAGATCAGCTTGCGCAGATGAACGCGCGTGGCATTGCGGGCTGCCTGCGGGTCTCGCGCCTCAAGCGCGGCCAGGATCGCACGGTGTTCATCCAGCGTGGCCTCGATCCGGCCCGGCACCGGCAGCACCAATTGGCGCGCGCGATTGACGTGCAGCCAGGCGGTCTGCGACACCTGCGCCAGTTTGCGGTAGCCGGTGAACGACAAGAGCATCTCGTGGAACGCGCCGTCCAGCGCATAAAAGCCCGCCTCGTCGCCATCGGCCACCAGCGCCTCCTGCACGCGCAGGTTGCGGCGCAGCTCGGTCAGTTGGTCACTGGTGATGGTCTGGGCCACCTGTTCGATCGCAGCCAGTTCGATCGCCTCGCGCAGGAAGGCGCCCTCGCGGATCTCGGCCATTGAAAAGCGGGCCACGAAGGTGCCGGCCTGGGGCACGATATCGACAAGCCCCTCGGCGGCCAGGCGCGCCACGGCCTCGGAGACCGGGCTGCGCGAGACGCCCAGACGCTCGCAGATATCGCCCTTGCGCAGGATCTCACCCGGGCGGTAGGCGATGGAGAGGATCGCGTCTTTCAGCGACAGGTAAACGCGGGTGGCCAGCGACCCGTCGAAATCCTCCATCGGGCGCAGCCGCGCGGCACCGTCTGTTGGCTCTTGCCCTTCCGCTTTCCGGCCCTGTAGCATGCTAACATGTTAGCGGTGGTCGGGATGCTGTCAAGGCGCCCCGGCTGGTCTGTGGGAGGTTGGTGTGACAGAGGCGGCGGCGCCGGTGATCCGGTTGAATGCGTCCGATAACGTGCTGATCGCGTTGGCCGATCTGCCCGGCGGCCTGCACGTGGCCGGGCTGGATGTGCCACTGCCCGGCCCGGTGCCCCGTGGCCACAAGCTGGCGGCGGCGGCAATTGCGGGGGGCGACCGGGTGATCCGCTATGGCCAGATCATCGGGGTTGCGACCGAAGCGATCCCGGAAGGGGCGCATGTGCACAGCCACAATCTGGGCATGGGCGCGCACGATCCCGATTATGCCTTCGCCACCGACCTGCGCCCCCTGCCCCAAGTTCAACCCGCCCAGTTCATGGGCTATGCGCGCGAGGACGGGCGGGTCGGCACGCGGAATTATCTGGGCGTTCTGACCTCGGTCAATTGCTCGGGCTCGGTGGCGCGCTTCATTGCCGAGGCGGCCGAGCGCGAGGATTGGGCCGGCGATATCGACGGCGTGGTGCCGATCGTGCATGGCACGGGCTGCGGCATGTCGGGCGAGAACGAGGGGTATCAGACGCTCTACCGCACGTTGCAGGGCTATGCGCGCAACCCCAATTTCGGCGGCATCCTTCTGGTCGGGCTCGGTTGCGAGGTGATGCAGGTGCCCGACCTCGTGGGTCAGGGCCGGATGCGGAGCGATGGCAACTTTCGCTACATGACCATCCAGGGGACCGGCGGCACCCGCAAGACGGTGGAGCGCGGGGTCGCCATGCTGCGCGAGATGGCCGAGGTGGCGGGCCGCGCACGGCGAACGTCCGCGCCCGCCTCGGAGCTGACCATCGGGCTGCAATGCGGCGGGTCGGATGGCTATTCGGGCATCACGGCGAACCCCGCGCTCGGCTTTGCCTCGGACCTGCTGGTGGCGCAGGGCGGCACGACAATCCTGTCCGAGACGCCCGAGATCTACGGGGCCGAGCATCTGCTGACCCGCCGCGCCGTCAGCCGCGAGGTGGGCGAGAAGCTCGTCGAGCGCATCCGCTGGTGGGAGGAGTATACCGCGCGAAACGGCGGCGAGATGGACAATAACCCCAGCCCCGGCAACAAGAAGGGCGGGCTGACCACCATTCTGGAAAAGTCGCTGGGTGCCGTGGCCAAGGGCGGCACCGCGCCTCTTGCGGGCGTCTACAAGTTCGGCGAAGAGATCACCACGCCCGGCTTCGTCTACATGGACAGCCCCGGCTACGACCCGTGCAGCGTGACCGGCCAGATCGCGAGCGGCGCGAACCTGGTCTGCTTCACGACCGGGCGCGGCTCGGTCTCGGGCTACAAGCCGGTGCCCTGCATCAAGCTCGCCACGAATGACGAAATGTATGCCCGGATGGCGGACGACATGGATATCAATTGCGGCGATATCGTCAGCCAGGGCGTCAGCATCGAGGATAAGGGGCACGCGATCCTTGATCTGATCTTGCGCGTCGCCTCGGGCGAGACCACGAAAAGCGAGGAACTGGGCTTTGGCGGGGCGGAGTTCGTGCCCTGGCAGATCGGCGCGGTGATGTGAGAAACGGGAGGCAAGGCTTTGCGGCTTAAAGGGAAAAAGGCGTTCGTCACGGCGGCGGGCGCGGGCATCGGACAGGCCACGGCGCGGGCCTTCGCGGCCGAGGGCGCGACCGTGATCGCGACCGACATCAGCGCCGACGCGCTGGCCGACCTCACCGCCGAGGGGATCGAGGTGCATCCCCTCGACGTGACCGACGGACCGGCCGTGAAGGCCATCGCGGCGCGGGTGGGCGCGGTCGACGTCCTCTTCAACTGCGCGGGCTTCGTGCATCACGGCACGATCCTCGACTGCGACGAGGCGGCGTTCGATTTCTCGGTGAAGCTGAACGTGAAGGGCCTCTACACCGTCACACGGGCCTTCCTGCCGGCGATGCTGGAGGGCGGCGGCGGGTCGATCGTGAACATGGCCTCGGCGGTGTCGTCAATCATCGCGGCGCCAAACCGGTTCGTCTACGGGGCGACAAAGGCGGCGGTGATCGGGATGACCAAGGCGGTCGCGGCGGATTTCGTGACGCAAGGCATCCGCTGCAACGCGATCTGCCCCGCGACGGTGGAAAGCCCCTCGCTCCGCGCCCGGATGGAGGCGATGGGCGATTACGAGACCGCCCGCGCCGCCTTCATCGCGCGCCAGCCCATGGGGCGGATCGGCACCCCGGAAGAGATCGCGGCGCTGGCCGTCTACCTGGCCTCGGACGAGGCATCCTTCACGACCGGACAGGCCATCGGCATCGATGGCGGCTGGGCCAACACCTAAGGAGAAGTGCATGAAATTGCTGCGTTATGGCCCGAAGGGGCAAGAGAAACCAGGGCTTCTGGATGCCGATGGTGGGGTGCGCGACCTGTCGGCCCACGCGGACGATATCGCGGGCGCCGTGCTGGAGCCCGCGGGGTTGGCCCGCCTCGCCGCGCTCGACCCGGCAAGCCTGCCGAAGGTCTCCGGCAGCCCCCGCCTTGGCCCCTGCGTCGGCCATGTGGGCAAGTTCATCTGCGTCGGCCTGAACTATGCCGACCATGCCGAGGAAGCCGGGATGGATGTGCCGCCCGAACCGGTGCTCTTCGCAAAGGCGACCAGCGCGATCACCGGGCCGAATGACGATGTGATCATCCCGAAAGGGTCGGAAAAGACCGATTGGGAGGTTGAGCTTGGCATCGTGATCGGCGCAGAGGCCGCCTATGTCGACGAGGCTGATGCGATGGACCATGTGGCGGGCTATTGCGTGATCAACGACCTGTCCGAGCGCGCCTTTCAGATCGAGCGCGCGGGCCAGTGGATCAAGGGCAAGTCGGCCGACACCTTCGGCCCCATCGGACCCTGGCTGGTCACGAGGGACGAGGTGCCCAACCCACAGGATCTGGCAATGTGGCTTGAGGTTGACGGCCACCGTTATCAGGACGGCTCCACCCGCACGATGGTCTACGGCGTGGCGCATCTGGTGCATTACATCAGCCAGTTCATGAGCCTTCAGCCCGGCGACATCATCTCAACCGGTACGCCGCCCGGCGTCGGCATGGGGCAAAAGCCGCAGGTCTACCTGAAGCCCGGCCAGCAAATGCGGCTGGGGATCGACGGGCTGGGCGAACAGATGCAGCGCACGCGCGCCTGGGGCCCATAGCGGCAGACCCGGGCCGACAAGGCTATGGTTCTCTACAGGTGTGGGAGACAGCCCGTCAGAAAAGAAAAATCCGGCGGATCGACCTGGGTCAATACCGCCGGATGTTACTCGTAACCCCACACAACCATTTATAATCGTTACATAGTACCGATGCCGAGAATGTCGCGCATATTCTTTTCAGAAGACACCCGCACCCCCTGCGATAACAACAACCCCCATCAACGCGAGGCTTGTCCGTGAGCTGAGCCATGTCGGCAAAAGATTGATGCCAACGGCCAAAAAACCGACGTAAACCATGAACACAATAGCAAGCCAGGTGCCGAAAAAATCAAAAATTTCACCCATTACACAGCACCTTTATACAGTCGGCGGTTCGGTGCCACCGGCGCGGTAGGGGCGCATACCGGCGGCACCGATCCCAGGGACTTGAGAATTGCGGTGCGCGCAGATTGTCCCGCCGTCGCGAACGGTCCAAATGCACAAGTCTCCTCCCGCAACCAGGGCATTACCCCTCCAGCTACTTGGCAGAGCCGCCCTGCGGTTATTCCCCGGTTCGGCGAATGTACGCTCAGGCCTTCCCGTTCCCGATTGCACATCATCTCTGCGATTCCCCTTGTGCTTATATAGACATATTCAAGATGAACAGATTGAGAATGTGTCGTTCATATTCGGTTCATGTTGATTGTGATAACGCTGAGGAATGAGGGGATGTTTCTGGTTAAGTGCTGCATTTGCGGCGGTTTTTCTTGTGTCAGTGAACGATGTGTCAGCACGTGAGTTGACGCAACGTGAACTTCGTCAATTGGCCGCGTCAGGTCAGACAACGGCCCTTTCCACCATCTATCAAACCGTGCGCACAAGCACTCAGGGCGAACCGGTCGACGTCCGGGCCTTTCACGTGGGCAAAGTCTATTACCGCATCCTGATCAAGATGCCCAATGGCCAGCTGGGCAGCGTGGTCGTTGAGGCGCAGTCCGGCGACATGGTGCCGGCAAGCCATGCCGATGCCAAGCAGGTCCGCGCTGAGGCAGCCAATCGTCCCGGAACAGGCACCCGTCCAAGCACACCGCCGCAGGCCAATAACAACGGCACCAACAACAACGGAAACAATGGTGGCGGAAACAATGGCAATAACGGTGGAGGAAACGGCGGCGGCAATGGTGGCGGGAACGGCGGCGGCAATGGCGGCGGAAACGGCGGCGGGAACGGCGGTGGCAACGGCGGCGGAAACGGCGGCGGCAATGGCGGCGGGAACGGCGGTGGCAACGGCGGCGGGAACGGCGGTGGCAATGGCGGCGGCCGTGGCGGCGGAAATGGCGGAGGCCGGAGTTAGCAGTTGATTTTCAAGGAGTTCTGTTCTTAGGCTATCTGAACAGTCATGCGCATACTCCTTGCTGAAGATGAACTGGCGCTTTGCGATCAGATTAAGCAGGCTCTCACCGCCGAGGGCCACGCTGTTGACGTGGCCGGAGACGGGCTGGATGCGGCCCATTTCGGCGAGACCGAGCCTTACGACATCATCATTCTGGATATCGGATTGCCCACACGGGATGGCCTCTC
This sequence comes from uncultured Paracoccaceae bacterium, assembly GCA_947503935.1. Taxonomy (GTDB): domain Bacteria; phylum Pseudomonadota; class Alphaproteobacteria; order Rhodobacterales; family Rhodobacteraceae; genus CANNFR01. Next base: position 209,935 of record CANNFR010000010.1, on the reverse strand, counting down.
AATCCTGAAGGATTGGCGCCGGCAGGGGCTGGACGTGCCGGTCCTGATTCTGACCGCGCGGGACGGCTGGTCGGAAAAGGTCGATGGGCTGGACGCCGGTGCCGACGATTACATGACAAAACCGTTCCACATGGCCGAGCTTCTGGCGCGGATCAGGGTGCTGTTGCGGCGCCGGTCGGGGCGGGTCAATCCGGTGTTCACACGGGGTGACGTGACAATCGATCTGCGGACCGGCCGCACCGTCCGGGCGGGTATGATCGTTGAACTGACCCAACAGGAAGCTGCCGTGCTGTCCTATCTGGCCCACAATACCGGGCGCATGGTCTCACGGTCCGAATTGTCCGAACATATCTACGAATATGACGGTGATCGCGATTCCAACACGATCGCGGTGTTCATCGCGCGCCTGCGCAAAAAGCTGGGGCCCGACCTGATCGCCACGACGCGGGGGCGCGGCTACATGATCGCGGAGGATCCATGAGGTCGCTGCGATATCGCGCCATCAGGGGGGCCGTCTTATGGGCTGTGGCGTCGATCGTCATCGGCCTTGTTGCCCTTCTGCTGATCTCTAACTCACTGGCATCGCGGCATTTCAACGAAGATCTGAGCGAGTTGCACAATCTGCTGATCGTGGCGCTGGATGAAAGCGGTGGCGATGCCGATGCGCTGGCCGATATCATCTCGCAACCCCAATACAGCACCGTCCTGTCAGGGCAGTATTGGCAGGTCACCGGAGAGGAGGGCCAGCTTGTCGGCTCACGCTCGCTCTTCGATGTCGAATTGATCGCCCCGCTCAGCGAGGGGTCGGTGGCCGAGTTCTGGGAGGCGACCGGGCCCTTGGGCGATCTGCGCGGTCTGCATCAATTGGTCACGCTGGAAAATGGCAGCGTCTGGCATCTGAATGTGGCGCAATCGCTTGAAGCGCGCGATGCCGAGCGGCGCGAGATTCAGCAGGATTTGTTCACCGCGCTGGCCGTCATCGGCATCCTCGGCATCCTGGGCGCCCTGGTGCAACTGGCCATCGTCCTGCGTCCGTTGACCAAATTGCGCGAAGAAGTGACCGGACGGTGGAGTGGCGACGGCGATCTTGACCCGACGCACTACCCCACCGAGGTCGCGCCTCTTGTGTCCGACATCAACACCTTGCTGAAACGCAATCGCGAGGTGATCGAGGGCACAAGACGGCAGACCGCCGATCTGGCCCACGCCCTGAAGACCCCCGCCTCGATCCTGCGCAATGAAATCGAAAGCCGTGAGGAAAAGGGCGAAAAACTCGACAGCGCCAAGGAGGCCCTGTCGCGGATCGATGCGCAGATCTCGCGGTCGCTGGCGCGGATCCGGGCGGGAAATGCCTCAACGGCCAGCTATCAGACCGATGTGCGCAACTCGGTCGAGCGTCTGGCGCGGCTGTTTCGGGCCATGCCGAGTGCCGCGGATCTGGTGCTTGAGATCGATATCGCCGACGGCTTGATCGCGCCCATGGATCGGCAGGACATCGAAGAGGTTCTGGGCAACCTTCTGGAAAACGCCCTGAAGTGGCGCCAGCAAGTGGTGCGGGTCAGCGCCGAGGCTGAAGATGGCCAAATCTTCGTCCATGTGGACGATGACGGGCCGGGCATCCCGCCGGAGAAACGTCAGGATGCGCTGCGGGTCGGTGGGCGGCTTGACACATCGGCGCCCGGCTCCGGGCTGGGTCTGGCCATCGCGGCTGACCTGATGGCGGCCTATGAAGGCCAGATCAAGTTGGACGACGCCCCCGATCTGGGCGGCTTGCGGGTGACCTTGACGATTGCCAGGGCACGCAAACCCAGCGCCTCTTTGAGCGCGTAATGGCCTATAGCGTTTCGACTTTTGTTTAGGTCGTTACTGAACGCAAAGCGAGTGCGAGCCTTGGCGAGCGGCAGCGCTTTGCGTTTCAACATAAGGTCGAAACGCTTTAAAGGCGTTTGCTTCAGCCCGCCCTTTGCCCCTTCTCGCCGATGACGATATCGGCAGGCGCCGAGGCCTCGATAACCAGCTTGGCGTTGGGAATGTCATTGCCCAAGGCGCGCGCACGGGCCTCGGCCGCTTTGTGGCCATGGCGGCGCCAGCGGCGGATCAGGCGGCGCTCAAGCTCGGCCTCGGGTACGTCGATGAACACAGTCAGATCGAAGATCGGGCGGAGCCTATCCCAGGGTGGCTGGTCGAGTAGCAAGTAATTGCCCTCGACAATCAAAATGCGATCCTGGTCCGTCACCACATCGGCCCCGGCGCGGGACAGATCGGCCTCGCGGTCGAAGACAGGAATGGCCACATCGCCGGGCTGGCGCAGCCGGGTCAGAAGGTGCAGAAATCCATGCGCGTCAAAGGTTTCCGGCGCGCCCTTGCGGGGCAGAAGACCGCGCGCCTCAAGCACCGCATTGTCGTAGTGAAACCCGTCCATCGGCACGATGCGCGCGTGATCCAGCAACATCACCAAGGCCCGCGCGAGGGAGGATTTGCCCGCCCCCGGCGGCCCGGCCACGCCAACGATATAGCGCCCCTGCCCGTCGGCGCGCGCCGCGATATCCGCCGCCAAGGCGGGGGCCGGATCGGCGCCTTTCATGAGTCAGGCCGCCTCGGCCCCGGCCGGTGGCTCTTTCGCGCCGGTCATGAAGGCCACCGCGTCCGACATGCTGTGAGCCTTGGGATCGATCACGCAGAGGCGCCGACCCAGGCGGTGCACATGCACGCGGTCGGCCACCTCGAACACATGGGGCATGTTGTGGCTGATCAGGATGATCGGGATCCCGCGGGAGCGGACATCCAGGATCAATTCCAGCACCTTGCGGCTTTCCTTGACGCCAAGAGCGGCGGTGGGCTCATCGAGGATAATCACCTTTGAGCCAAAGGCGGCGGCACGCGCCACGGCGACACCCTGCCGCTGGCCGCCCGACAGCGTCTCAACCGCCTGATTGATGTTCTGGATCGTCATCAGGCCAAGCTCGCTCAGCTTTTCGCGCGCGAAGTTCTCCATCGCCTTCCGATCAAGCTGGCGGAAGACCTGCCCCATGATCCCTGTCTTGCGGATCTCGCGCCCCATGAACATGTTGTCGGCGATCGACAGGGCGGGCGACATGGCCAGCGTCTGATAGACCGTCTCAATCCCCGCCCCCCGCGCCTCGATGGGCGAGGAAAAGCGCACCTGTTTCCCGTCGAGGAACACCTCGCCCTCATCTGGGCGAACAGCGCCGGACAAGGCCTTGATCAGCGTCGATTTTCCGGCCCCGTTATCGCCGATCACGGCCAGGATTTCGCCTGGGTACAATTCGAAATCGCAATGATCCAAGGCGGTCACACGACCATAGCGCTTGACCAGATTGCGGGCCTTCAGGATCGGGTCGCTCATGCCGAAATCCTCCGGATCCATTGGTCCAGCGCGACGGCCAGGATGATCAGACAGCCGCTGGCAAACAGCACCCATTGCGGGTTGGCCCCGGCCAGTTTCAGCCCCGTGGCGAAAACACCCACGGTCAGCGCCCCGAAAAGCGTGCCCATGATCGTGCCCCGCCCGCCGAAAAGGGATGTACCGCCGATCACCACGGCGGCGATGGAATCAAGATTGGCCTCGGCAAAGGAGGACGGGCTGATCGACCCGACCCGGCCAATGGCGGCCCAGGCGGCGATGCCCACGATGAAGCCTGCGGTGATATAGACCGACATCAGGATCCGGTCGGTCTGCACCCCGGCCAGTTCGGCCGCCTCCTTGTCGTCGCCCACCGCGTAGACGTGTCGCCCCCAGGCCGTTCGGTGCAGGATGTACCAGAACGCGGCGAACAGAATGGCTGTGAGGAGGACCGCGTAGATCGTTGGCGCGCCCATGATTTTCAGCTGCCAGTCGCCCGCCTCGACCCGCTGGCCGAACAGTTTCAACAGCGGCGCCTCGGCGTCGATATCCTGGCTGCGGATCGATTGCGACCCGGTATAGAGGAAGACGCTGGCCAGCACGATCTGCCACATGCCCAGCGTCACGATGAAGGGGGGCAGCTTGACGCGGGTCACAAGCAGGCCGTTGATCGCGCCGATGACCATGCCGGTCAGAATGCCGGCGGCCACGGCGATCGGTGCCGGCACGCCGTAGGTGACGCCCAGATGGCCCATCACGACATAGCTCAGCACCATCACCGCGCCGACCGACAGATCGATGCCGGCGGTCAGGATCACCAGCGTCTGCGCGCAGGCCAGAATTCCAACGATCGCAGTCTGTTCCAGGGTGATCTTGATCGCCAGACCGCTGAGGATGCGGCCATCTGTAACGATCGCGAAGGCGATGACCGACAAGGCAAGGATGATGATCGGCACCAGCGTCGGGTAAAGATGCAGCAGGTGCTGCAAATGGCCGAGGGGTGAGCGTTTGGCATGCTCGAACTCGGCCACGCGGGTATCGGCGCCACTGGCCGAGGCCTCATAGCTGTCGGTCATTGTTGCATCCTCCCCTGGCGTGCCGTGATCGTGGGGTCCGACGATCGGCGGTGTGAAAGGGGCCCCGTCCAGACCCCTTTCGATATCAGCTTAGGCCTAGCCCCAGCAGCGGTCGAGCCCTTCCTGAACCGAAATCGAGGGCACGCCATCGGCGGGCTGATCGGTGACCAGATTGACGCCCGTATTGAAGAAATCGAGTCCTTCTGAGGGTTCCGGCAGCGTGCCATCCTCGGCAAACTGCGCAATCGCCTCGATCCCGAGTGACGCCATCAGCAGCGGGTATTGCTGCGACGTGGCGCCGATCACGCCATCGGCCACGTTTTGCACGCCGGGGCAGCCGCCATCGACCGAAACGATCAGCACGTCATTCTCGCGCCCCATCGCGCGCAACGCCTCATAGGCGCCGGCGGCGGCGGGTTCGTTGATCGTGTAGACCACGTTGATCTCAGGGTCCTGCAGCAGCAGGTTCTCCATGGCGGTGCGGCCGCCCTCTTCATTGCCGCTGGTCACCTCGTTGCCGATGATGCGGGGGTCCGTCTCATCGCCCCATTTTGAGGGGTCGACCACATCAATGCCAAAGCCTGTCAGGAAGCCCTGATCGCGCAGAACGCCAACCGAGGGCTGGCTTTCATTGAGGTCCAGCATGGCGATCTTGGCGTTCGCCGCCTCATCGCCCAGCGTGGCGGCAGCCCAGGCGCCGATCAGGCGACCGGCCTCGAAATTGTCGGTGGCAAAGGTGGCATCGGCCGCATCGATCGGCTCAAGCGGCGTGTCGAGCGCGATGACCAGAAGCCCCGCCTCGCGCGCCCGCTCAACCGGCTCAACGATGGCCGATGTGTCAGAGGCGGTCAGCAGGATGCCCTTGGCGCCAGAGGCGATGCAGGTTTCAATCGCTTCGACCTGGGCCTCATGATCGCCATCAACTTCACCGGCGAAGGCCATGAATTCCATGCCTAATTCCTCGGCCTTGGCGGCCGCGCCCTCGCGCATTTTCACGAAGAACGGGTTGATGTCGGTTTTGGTGATCAGGCAGGCCGATGTGGTGCCATGGCCGCCCGCCAACGCGGCGCCGGATGTGGCGCAAAGGGCAATCGCGGTGCCCGCTAGAAGCTTTTTCATGTTTATCCTCCCAGTATGATGGGGTCGGTCCCGCCGCCCCTTTTGCCCGGCGTTCCAGCGCCGGAGACCCCGCTATTTGAGGCGATTCCCGGCCTCACGTCAATTAATAAATAAACTTGATTTATTTATCGAAGGCGCGGTAATCTCACACCAGGAGGCCCACCTGGATGGAGCAATCTGTCGTGCGCGACCCGTCGGCTGGTGTGAACCAGACCGGCCTTCGCGACCATAACGAGCGTCTGGTTCTGTCGCTGATCCAGCGGCACGGGGCCCTGGCCTCGGCCGATGTGGCCCGGCGCGCGCATCTGTCTCCGCAGACGGCCTCGACTATCACGCGCAAGCTTGAGGCGGACGGTCTGCTGGTAAAGGGCGATCCGCAGCGCGGCAAGGTGGGCAAGCCCCTGGTGCCGATGGCGCTGAACCCCGATGGCGTGCAATCGGTCGGCGTGAATATCGGGCGCCGGTCGGTCGAACTGGCCGCGATCGACTTTTCGGGCCGCGTGCTAGCCGAAGACAAGGCCGCGTACCCCTACCCCACCCCCGATCCGGTGATGCGCTTTCTGCGCCGCGCCCTGCCCGAGATGATCGGCGATCTCGGCCCCAAGGCGCGGCTGGCAGGGGTCGGGGTGTCGGCGCCCTATCAGCTCTGGAATTGGCTGCAATCGGTCAATGCCCCCGCCGATGAGATGGAGCTTTGGCGCGGCTTTGATATCGCCGGCGCTGTGGCCGACGCGGCCGGCCAGGATGTGGTGCAGGAAAACGACGCCACCTCAGCCTGCACCGCGGAACATATCTTCGGGCGCGGGCGCGAGTTCACCGATTACGCCTATTTCTTCATCGGCTCCTTCATCGGCGGAGGGGTGGTGCTGAACGGCACGGTCTATCCCGGCCGCACCGGCAATGCCGGGGCTTTCGGCAGCCTGCCGGTGCCCGACGGCACGGGCGGGGTCTCGCAACTTCTCCACAATGCGTCGATCTATACGTTGGAGCGTGATCTGGCCGATGCTGGCCGCGATGCGGGCGCCCTCTGGGGGTTTCCGCAGGAGTGGCAAGGGTTTGACGACCTGCTCGATCCCTGGATCGACCGCACCGCGCGCCATCTGGCGCTGGCCGCGGTTGCCGTGTCGTCGGTCATCGATTTTGAGGCCGTTCTGATCGATGGGGCCTGCCCCGACAATATCCGCGCGCGGTTGGTCGCGGCCACGCAGGCGGCGCTGACACAGATCGACGCGCAAGGCATCGCCCTGCCCCGGATCGAGGAAGGCACAATCGGGCGGAACGCCCGCTCCGTCGGCTCCGCCGCCCTGCCGATCTTGTCGAAATACCTGCTCGGCCAAAGCGGCTTTCGCTGACGCCCTCGCCGCCAAGACCTTCCGGCTGACGGATCCGGATCGGGTTAGGTAGGCGGGCCCGCGCCGAGCCGCAGGCGAGGCGCCGGGCCCAACCGTAAGGAGCGGATCTTCGATCCGCGACGACGGGCGGGAGGGCCCCTCTCAAGCCAGGGCGTCGCTCAGCAACCCGCGCACGACGTCAGCTGCGACCTCAGAGGTCACGAAACTCTGCCCGATGGCACGCGCCAGCACAAAATGCAGCCGCCCGTCGACCACCTTCTTGTCCTGCCCCATCAGGCTCAGAAGCCCATCGGCGTCGGGCAGATCGCCGGGGATGTCCGACAGATCACGCCTCATCCCCATCGCCGCCAGATGCGCGCGCACCCGCGACGGCACCTCTTGCGCGCAAAGGCCAAGGCGCGCGGACAGATCGAAGGCCAGCGCGCAGCCGATCGCCACCGCCTCGCCATGCAACAGGCGGTCGGAATAGCCGGTGGCCGCCTCCAGCGCGTGGCCGAAGGTATGGCCGAGGTTCAAGAGCGCGCGATCGCCCGCCTCGGTTTCGTCCCGCGCCACGATCTCGGCCTTCATTTCAACCGACCGGCGCACCGCATAGGCCCTGAGCGCGGCATCGCGCCGCGCCATGCCGGGGCCATTCACCTCAAGCCACTCAAAGAACGCCGCATCCCCCAGAAGGCCGTATTTCACGACCTCGCCATAGCCCGCCAGAAAATCGCGGGGCGCCAGCGTGTCCAGCACATCGATATCGGCCAGTACCAGCGACGGCTGGTGAAACGCGCCCACCAGGTTCTTGCCATGGCCCGAGTTGATCCCTGTCTTGCCGCCGACCGAGCTGTCGACCTGCGCCAGAAGGCTGGTGGGGATCTGCACGAAGCGCACACCGCGCCTGAGGATGGCCGCCGCAAACCCCGCCAGATCGCCGATCACCCCGCCCCCCAGCGCGATCACCACATCGTGCCGCTCGATTTCCTCTGCCAACAGCCACTCCACCGCCTTCTGCAGGCCCGCCCAGCTTTTCGTCGCCTCGCCGGGGGTCATGGCCAGGGCAAATGCCGCAATCCCCTCGGCTGAGAGCGCCTCCCGCAATGGTGCAAGATGCCGGGCCGCGACGTTCTCATCCGTCAGGATGGCCACGCGCGGGCGGTGCAGCAGCGGCGCGATCTCGGCGCCCGCGCGCGCCAGAAGACCGGCCCCGATCCGCACGTCATAAGACCGCGCGCCCAACGCGACCCGAACCGTCTTCATCCCGTCCTCATTCGTCATATCCAGTTACTCCAGCACATCAGGCCGCGTCTTCAGAACTTCGATCACCTGATCGGTCATCTGCTCAATGCTGGCCCCGCGCATCGCCGTCACCGCCAGATCGGCCTTGGCATATTCCGGCACGCGCGCCTCGAACAGGGCGGCCAGCGTCGCACGCGGATTGGGCGAGCGCAGAAGCGGCCTTGTGTCCTTGTGGCGCACGCGCGACCACAAAAGGTCAAGATCGGCATCCAGCCAGAGCGACACACCCGCCGCCGAGATCGCCGCACGATTCGCCGCCTGCAAAAACGCCCCACCGCCGGTTGACAGAACCCCAGGGCTCTCGGACAAAAGCCGCGCGATCACCTGCGCCTCCTTCTCACGAAAGAACGGCTCGCCATCGCGGTCGAAGATCTCGGCGATGCTCATATTGGCCGAGCGCACGATCTCTTCGTCGGAATCCAGGAACGGCACCCCCAGACGACGCGCCAAAGCGGTGCCGATGGCCGTCTTGCCCGACCCGGGCATGCCGACCATCACAACCGTCTTTTTCAACCGCATATCACCCGCGCTGCCCCTTGGCGTCATATCGCCGACTTGAAACTTTCGCCTTTGAATGGCGTGATCTTGCCGCGAATGCCATATATAATCGCGCCGAGGCCGGGAAAACGCGGCCCGAGGCAGGAAGTGGGGACTGGAAATGGGGCGGCTTTTCAAAGCCTTGTTCATGCTGGCGGTGATCGGCATTGCCGGATTGTCGGGCTATGCCTATCTGGGCGATTATGCGCCTGCCCCCCGTGAAATCAGCCAGCCGGTGGTTCTGGATGTCGATTAAGGCCCCTCGTGCCGCTTTTTTTCTCGCCCTGATGCCGTTTCACGCTGTTGCCGAAACGCCGCTGTCGGCCATCGACTGGCTGTCGGATTCAATCACCGAACCGGTGGTGATGCTGCCGACGCCTGAGCCCGCCATCACCGACAGCGCCGCTTCGGAAGAGATCACGACCGCGCCGCTCGACACCCCGCAGGCCAATGCGGTCGGGCTTTTGCCGCCCTCGGCCACAGGTCTGCCGCGGCGCCTTTGGGGGCCAGGAGACCCTGCGGAAATCGCCCGCCTCATCCGCGCCGAGGCGGTCGAGACGCTGCCGGCCGGTCAGGCGCTGTTGCGCACGCTGATGCTGGCCGAGGCCGATCCGCCCGATGCCGCCCCCAACAGCAGCGAAATGCTGCTGGCGCGGGTCGACAAGCTGTTGGATTTGGGCCTGGTGGAAGAGGCGGGCGCCCTTCTGTCGCAGGCCGGCACCGCCTCGCCCGAGCTCTTTCGCCGCGCCTTCGACGTCTCGCTGCTTCTGGGTCAGGAAACCGATGCCTGCACCGCGATGCGCGAGCGTCCCGATGTCGCCCCGACCTTTCCCGCGCGCATCTTCTGTCTGGCGCGCGGCGGCGACTGGAATGCGGCCGCGCTGACCTTGGGCACAACGCGGGCCCTGGGCCAGATCACCGAGGATGAAGAGGCGCTTTTGTCACGCTTCCTCGACCCCGATCTTTATGAGGGCGAAGACCCGCTGCGCCCGCCCCAGCGCCCCACCCCGCTGGTCTTTCGGATGCATGAAGCGGTGGGCGAGCCACTGCCATCGGGCACCCTGCCGCGCGCCTTCGCCCATGCCGACCTGCGCACAACCTCAGGCTGGAAGGCCCAGGTCGAGGCGGCCGAGCGGCTGGCCCGGACCGGCGCGCTGGACGCCAACCGCCTTCTGGGGCTCTATACCGAAAGGCGCCCCGCCGCCTCAGGCGGCGTTTGGGAGCGTGTGGACGCGGTGCAAAAGCTGGATACGGCCGTCAAATCGGGTGATCCCGGCGCCGTGGCCCGGGCGCTCCCCCCGGCCTGGGAGCGGATGAACGAGGCGGGCCTCGCCCCGGCACTCGCCGCCCTTTACGGCGAGGAGGTCGCCCGTCTGCCGCTGACAGGCGCGGCGGGGGGGATGGCGTTTCGCCTTGGCCTTCTGTCACCCAGCTACGAGGCGATTGCCGCGCGCTACCGCCCCGAGACCCGAGAAGAGCGTCTGCTGGTCGCCATTGCCCGCGGCCTGCCGCCCGAGCGTCCCGAAGGGATGGCGGCCCTGGCGCTTGGCGGCCTGGCCCAGGGCGCGCTGCCACCCGCCCGCACGGCCAGTCTGATCAATGACGGACGGCTGGGCGAGGCGCTTTTGCACGCGCTTGACGATCTGGCCGCCGGCCGCAACGGCGACCCGCGCCGTCTGTCGGACGCGCTGGCGACCTTTCGTGCGGTCGGCCTGGAATCCACCGCCCGCCGCGCGGCGCTGGAATACCTGATCCTGGCCGAGCCCGCATGAGCGGCGCGCGCTGGATTTCCGCGTTTCTCGAGGCGCAGGCGGCCGAGCTTGGGGCCGCGCGCAACACGCAACTGGCCTATGGCCGTGATCTGGCCGATTTCGACGCCTGGCTGGGCGCCGATGGCCGGACGCTGGCCGATGTCACCCAGACCGATATCGAGGCCTATCTGACCCATTGCGACGCGCAGGGATTGTCGCGCGCCACACGGGCGCGGCGGCTGTCCTCGATCAAGCAGCTCTACCGTTTCGCTTTTGAGGAGGGCTGGCGCGAGACCAATCCGGCGATGCGCCTGAAAGGCCCGAAGCCTGAAAAGCACCTGCCCGGCACGCTGACCGAGGCCGAGGTTGACCGGCTGCTCGACGTCGCGTCGGGCCATGGCCGCAGCCCCGCCGACCGGCAGCGCAATACCTGCCTGATGCAGGTCCTTTATGCCACGGGCATGCGGGTGAGCGAGCTGGTCAGCCTGCCCGTTGCCGCCGCGCGCGGCGACCCCCGCATGCTGCTGGTGCACGGCAAAGGCGGGCGTGAGCGCATGGTGCCGCTCTCGCCCCCTGCCCGCCAGGCCATCGCCGATTGGCTGGCCACCCGCGATGCCGCCGAGGCCGAGGCCCGCGCCAAGGGCAAACCCGCGTCACGCTATCTGTTCCCGACCCCCTCGAAGGCCGGCCATCTGACGCGCCACCGGTTCTACGTGATCCTCAAGGATATGGCCGCCGCCGCAGGCCTCGACCCGACCAAGATCAGCCCCCACACGCTGCGCCATGCCTTCGCCACGCACCTTCTGGCCCGCGGCGCTGACCTACGGTCGATCCAGATCCTCTTGGGTCATGCCGATGTCTCGACCACCGAGATCTACACACACGTGCTTGACGAACGCCTGCGGGACCTCGTGCTGACCCACCACCCGCTCGCGGCCGATTGAGACCCTTTGAACGGCTTGCATATTTGTCTCGCAACGCGGCTTGTGAACCCGATCGACGCCGCTCTGATCGAGTGAATCAGTTCCGGTCGAAGAGGCCCCTCAGACGGTCCTCGAGTTCGTTGATGCGGTCTTCGGCGTCTTCGATTGGGGCCGAGACGCGGTCGGCCATCGATTGCGCCACGCCCGCCTTCAGCGCCTCCCAGAACACGCCCAGATCGTTCGACCCGCCGGCCTCAAGCCCCTCACGGTCGAACCGCATGGTGAAGGACAGATCCGCGTCACCGCGCTTGTCGTTCACGCTGCGTGCCAGCGCTTCGGCCAAGAGGGCCTCGGCCATGCCCGCGCCCCGCGGGGCGCCGACACCCACATCGGAAAAGACGATCTGCCAATCCATGTCGATCTCGGTATCGTCAAGCCGCCATTCATCCTCGACACGGGCCGTCACGCGCCCCTCCTGCAGCCAACTGATCGGGGCGCGGTCGGTCAGCGCGGCCAAGGTCGCCACAGGCACGTCTTCGAAGGCCCAAAGCGTACGGCGGCCCGGTTCGGCGATCACCTCGGTTTGCACAACCAAGGGGATGCCATCAATCCGCGCCTGAAGGTTTGACCGGAAGAAAAGGTCGAACAAAGCCGAGCGGCTGCGGAACGGGGCCGCCGAGGCGGTGATCAGCTCAACATGGTGGGGCCGCTTGCCCGGCGGGGCGATTTCCAGATCAATCCCCGAGAGGCGGGCATCGGCCACTACGAAATCGCGTTTCTCAGCCTCACCGTCTGACGTGCGCGCCGTATCACCCTCAACCTTGGGGCCCGGGGCGATCGACCCACCGACGCCCGACACTTCAAGGCTGCTGATCGTCACGATGGGCGACAAAAGGCTTGTCATCTGCGCATCGACGGCGAACGCATCGACCGTCACATCCATCGCCAGACCTTCGCCCGTATCGCGCGTGACCCTGACGCCGTCCATCGCCAGCGTGCCGGTCAGAAGGTTGCCCCGCGCGGCCTCGAAGGCGACGTCATAGCCCGTCCGCTCACCGATCTTGCCCAGCGCAAAGCGCAAGGTGGGCTGGAAGAAAAAGAAGTTCACGACAAGAACCGCCCCGGCCACCACGCCCGCCACAACCGCAATCCCGTGCAGCCACCGGCCCCGCTTGCGCTTGGCCACAGGCAGGGCGGCCTTGGCTTGCGGTTTGGGCGACTTGCCTCCGAAGATCAGGCTTATGAGACCTGCGAAGACGGCAACGATGACTTCAACGATCGCCGCCAGCAGCCCCGCTGCAATCGCCAATGCGGGCGCGATCGCCGCGAACAGAAGGTTCGCCAGGATGATCAACAGCGCTTCCATGAAATGCCTCCCTTGGAAATACCGGGCCGAGCTTGGTTGATTTCGGGGCCCGCGACAAGGCGGATCACTATCGCCCGAAACCTGCCTTGCGCTTGTCAGAATCGTTTTTTAGCACGCTGTCATGAAAATCACGCGCGACATACCCGAACAGCTTATTGCCGAGGAAAACTCACTGTTTCTGGCCATCGCCCTGTCCGCCGGTCTGCTGTTGGGGATCGGGTTCGGCGTGCGGAGCCTCTTCCAGGGCAGCTGGGGCGGCGGGCTTTTTGTGATCTTCATCGCCGTTCTGGTCTTTGGCGGTCTGCTTCTGGCCATGGTTGAGCGCACGCAGGTGATCCTGGATCGCGATGCCGGTCTGGTCACCCTCAGGCGGCGCACCTTGCTGGGCCATGAAGGCGTCAAACTGCCGCTGAAGCAGGTGAAATCGGCCTTCGTGGAAGAAAAGGTCAGCCGGAGCAAGGGATCGGTGACAGGCACTTTGGTGTATCGCCCGATGCTGGTGCTTGATGACGGGTCCGGCCCCGAAGACCACCCGATGCGCGAGGTCTATATCAGCGCCAAGGACAGCCACCGGGTGGTCGCGGCCACCAATGCCTGGCTGGGCGTCGAAACCGGCCCGTCGCGCCGGAAGGGCAGCGGTTAGCCTGACCGGAAGAGGCCAACCGTACCACCTTCCTTGACAGGCGCCCCCCTTCCCGCGTAAACGCCGCGCCATACCCCGGGAGTTCAAGGCTTCCGGTCCCGTCGCATATTGCGGGGATCGACACCAGTCAGCGCGGTTGCGCCCACTGGTGCCGTTGGAGTTTTCGACGTCGGTGCTTACATCCGGCACATTGCAACCGGTCTTGGAGGGCTGAGCCATGTTCGAGAATCTGTCAGAACGCCTCTCTGGCGTCTTTGATCGCCTGACCAAGCAGGGCGCGCTGTCCGAGGCCGATGTGGCGACCGCCTTGCGCGAGGTGCGCGTGGCGCTGCTTGAGGCGGATGTCTCTCTGCCCGTGGCGCGCGACTTCGTGAAGGCGGTGCAGGAGAAGGCCACCGGCCAGGCTGTGACGAAATCAGTCACGCCGGGCCAGCAGGTCGTCAAGATCGTCCATGACGCGCTGGTCGATGTCCTGCGCGGCGAGGGCGACCCGGGCGCCTTGAAAATCGACAGCCCGCCCGCGCCGATCCTGATGGTCGGCCTGCAGGGCGGCGGCAAGACCACGACCACCGCCAAGATCGCGAAACGCCTGAGCGAGCGTGAGGGCAAGCGCGTGTTGATGGCCTCGCTCGACACCAACCGCCCCGCGGCGATGGAGCAGCTGGCGATCCTCGGCAAGCAGATCGGGGTGGATACGCTCCCCATCGTCAAGGGCCAGTCGGCGGTCGACATCGCCAAGCGGGCCAAGACCCAGGCCAGCCTTGGCGGCTACGACGTCTTTATGCTGGACACCGCTGGGCGCCTGCAGATCGATCAGGTGCTGATGGATGAGGTGGCGCAAGTCGCTGCCATCGCCCAGCCGCGCGAGACGCTGTTGGTGGTCGACGGCCTGACCGGCCAGGTCGCCGTCGAGGTGGCCGAGGAATTCGACGCCAAGATCGGCATCACCGGCGTCGTGCTGACCCGGATGGATGGCGACGGGCGCGGCGGTGCGGCCCTGTCGATGCGCGCCGTCACCGGCAAGCCGATCCGCTTCGTGGGCCTGGGCGAAAAGATGGACGCGCTTGAGACGTTCGAGCCTGAGCGGATCGCAGGCCGGATCCTCGGCATGGGCGACATCGTGGCGCTGGTCGAGAAGGCGCAGGAGACGATCGAGGCCGAGCAGGCCGAGCGCATGATGAAGCGCTTTCAGAAGGGCCAGTTCAACATGAACGACCTGCGCACCCAGCTGGAGCAGATGCAGAAGATGGGCGGCATGGAGGGCATCATGGGGATGATGCCGGGCATGGGCAAAGCGCAAAAGCAGATGACCGAAGCGGGGTTTGACGACAGCATCCTGCGCCGCCAGGTGGCGCTGATCAACTCGATGACCAAGCGCGAGCGTGCCAACCCCGCCCTCCTGCAGGCCAGCCGCAAAAAGCGCATCGCCAAGGGCGCGGGGCTGGAAGTGTCCGAGCTGAACAAGCTTTTGAAGATGCACCGCCAGATGGCGGATATGATGAAGAAGATGGGCAAGGGCGGCATGCTGAAGAACGCCATGAAGGGCATGCTTGGCAAGGGCGCCCCCAGCGAGGCCGACATGGCAAATGCGCAGGCCCAGCTTGGCAAGATGGGCGGCCTGCCCGGCGGCCTTCCGGGCCTCGGCGGCGGCGCGGCTCTGCCCCCCGGCCTCAGCGGGTTCGGCAAGAAGAAATGATCACCTGCTTCCTGAAATATGAGATCGACCCCGCCAAGGTTGCCGAGTTCGAGGTCTATGCAAAGGCCTGGATCCACAACATCAACCGTATGGGCGGCACCCATCACGGCTATTGGCTGCCCTCCGAAGGCCCGTCCGATCTGGCGTGGTGCGCGTTCAGCTTTCCGTCGCTGGCCGCCTACGAAGACTACCGCACGCGGATGGAAACCGATCCCGGATGCCAGGCCGCCTATGCGCATTCCAAGCGGACTGGCTGCATCCGCCGCTGGGACCGCCACTTCACCCGTCCCGTCCTTGAGGGCCAGTCGCCCGCTGAATTGGGGCTGATGGAGTGACCGGCATCACCCTGTATATCCCTACGCTCGAGACCGAGCGCCTGCGGCTCCGCGCGCCCATCGCCGCGGATTTTGAGGCCTATGCCGCCTTCCGCGGGTCCGAGCGCGCGCGCGTCCTCGGCGGGCCGTACGATCGGGTGGATGCCTTCGAGCAAATGTCGGCGCTGGTCGGCCACTGGGCTTTGCGCGGTTACGGCCGCTGGATGGTCGCCGACCGGGCGACGGACGAGCCGCTCGGCGTTGTTGGCCTCTTCTTCCCCGAGGATTGGCCGGAACCCGAAATCGGCTGGTCGGTTTTCGAGGCGGCCGAAGGCCGGGGCGTGGCCTACGAGGCGGCATTGGCGACCCGCGCCTATGCCTACGATAAGCTTGGGTGGCGCACGGTGGTCAGCCTGATCGCGCCCTCCAACACCCGCTCGGCTGCTTTGGCCAAGCGCATGGGTGCGCGGATCGACGGGCAGTTCAGCCATTCGCAATACGGCCCTCTGGACATCTGGCGCCATGTGGCCCCGGCCGAGGTGCCCGCATGATGGCGCCCACGCTCACAACCCCGCGCCTGACGCTGCGCATGCCGGTCTTGGCTGATTTCGAACACCGCGCGGCGTTCTATGCCTCGGACCGCTCGATCCCCGAGGACGGGCCGATGGACCGCCGCAACGCTTGGTACAACTGGGCCGCCGATCTGGCGCGTTGGCCGCTCAGCGGCTATGGCCCCTTTTCGGTCGATGACACAGCCACTGGCGCCTATTGCGGCGAGGTCGGCATCTATCATCCCGAAGGTTTTCCCGAACCCGAGATCGGCTGGTTCGTCGTGCCCGAGGCTGAAGGCCATGGCATCGCCCATGAGGCCGCGCAGGCCGTGATGGCCTGGGCGCGCCAGACCTTCGGCTGGGACCGTCTGGTCAGCTATATCGATGCGGGTAACAGCCGCTCAATCGCGCTGGCCGAACGGCTGGGCGGGGTGCGCGATACGTCCCTGCCCGGCTCGACGCCCGAAGATGTCGTGATCCGCCATGACCTGAGGGGGTTCGCATGACCGCCTTGTTGACCAACATCCCGACTTTGGAGACCGAACGCCTGATCCTGCGCGCCCCCGGCATGCAGGATTGGGAGGCGTGGCTGGCCTTCTGCCTCGACGACCGGTCGCGGTTTGTGCGGGCCGATGATATCGATGAGGGCAAAGCCTGGCGCGCGTTCTGCCATGTCGCGGGCATGTGGGCGTTGCGGGGCTATGGATCATTCGTGATCACCGCCAAGGGGGCGGATACCGCACTTGGCCTAACCGGCCCATGGCACCCGATCGATTGGCCCGAGCGTGAACTGGGCTGGACGATCTGGAGTGCCGCGGCCGAAGGCCAGGGATATGCCTATGAGGCGGCCCGGGCGGCGCGTGACTATGCTTTCGGAACCCTCGGCTGGACCACCGCCGTCAGCTATATCGACCCCGAGAACACACGCTCCATCGCGTTGGCCGAGCGGCTGGGCGCGGTGCGCGACCCCAGCGCAAAGGTGCCGCATCCGGAGGATCCCTGTCTCGTCTACCGCCACCCCGCACCGGAGGGACGCGCATGAATGTCCTCCCATGGGAGATGCCGCCGGAGGGCGCCGCCCGCGACACCGCGGTAGCGGTGGCAGCGGGCGTGCCCGAGATCACCAGCGACAGGCTGCGCCTCCGCGCGCCCCGGATTGAGGATTACCGCGCCTACGAGGCCGTGCTGACATCCGCAAGGGCACAATATCTGGGCAAAAAGTTCGGCCCGGAAGAGGCGTTTGCCGATTTCTGCCAGGGCGTGGTGGGCTGGATGCTGCGCGGCGCCGGGATGTGGACGCTCTGTCACAAAGACAGCGAGACCGCCCTGGGCTGGATCTTCATCTGGACGGAATACGGCGATTACGAGCCGGAACTCGGTTGGATCCTGACCGAAGCGGCCGAGGGGAAAGGCTATGCTTTTGAGGCGGCAAAGGCCGCTCTGCCCCATGCACTATCGCTTTACGGAACCGGCGGTGTTGTCAGCTACATCAATCCGAAGAACACGCGCTCCATCCGGTTGGCCGAACGGCTTGGCGGTCAGCGTGACGACGCGGCGGCTGCCAAACTTGACTGGCCAGTCCTTGTCTACCGCTATAAAAGCGAGGCCCTGGCATGACCGATACCACCACCCGCGCGGCCGAATTGCTTGGCCACCACCGCGACAGCATCGACAGGCTGGATGCGATCCTCGTCTACACGCTGGGCGAGCGGTTCAAGCATACCCAGGCCGTGGGCCGGCTGAAGGCCGAGCATGACCTGCCGCCGTCGGACCCCGCGCGCGAGGCAAGCCAGATCGCGCGTCTGGAAAGCCTCGCGCGCGAGGCCGACCTCGACCCCGAATTCGCCAAGAAATTCCTGACCTTCATCATCTCCGAAGTCATCAGGCATCACGAGAACCTCAAAAGATGACGGGCCCTGCCCGCCAAACCACAACCCAAGGAGACTACCTAAAATGGCTATGAAAATTCGCCTCGCCCGCGGCGGCTCGAAAAAGCGCCCGTTCTATTCCATCGTCGCCGCCGACAGCCGCATGCCGCGCGATGGCCGCTTTATCGAGAAGCTGGGCACCTATAACCCGCTTCTGCCGAAAGACAGCGAAGAGCGCGTGAAGATGAACATGGAGCGTGTGCAGCACTGGCTGGATCAGGGCGCCCAGCCCACCGACCGGATCGCGCGGATGCTGGAAGCGGCCGGCGTGAAAGAAAAGACCGAACGCTCGAATCCGAACAAGGCCGTGCCGGGCAAAGCCGCGCAGGAACGCGCCGCCGCGAAGGCCGAGAAGGCCGCCCAGCCGGCGGAAGAGCCCGCAGCCGAGGCGCCGGCAGAAGAGGCCGCCTCCGACGAGGCTGCGGCCGAGGCCCCCGCCGAGGAGCAGACCGAGGAGAAGGCGGCCGAGTAACCGGCCGGCCCGCGCCGATGTTCTTCTTCCGCCCGTTCACCATTGCGCTTCTCGTCTTCGGGGGCTGGCTCGGCATCAAGGCCGATCGGTTCCTGCATGACAGCAAATGCCGCAATGCGGGCGGCATCGTCGATGAACGCAACATCTGCACAGGCGTACCCCGGCGATGAGCGGCGGGCGCGTCTGTGTGGGGGCTCTGGGCGGCGCCTTCGGTGTCCGCGGCGAGGTGCGGCTGAAAAGCTTCTGCGCCGATCCCGCCGCGATTGCCGATTACGCCCCGCTTTTCACCGAAGACGGCGCGCGGAGCTTCGAGATCAAGATCACCCGGACAATTCCGGGTGGCTTCGCTGCAAAATTTACCGGCATCAGTACCAAAGAGGCCGCCGATGCCCTGCGCGGCACGCGGCTTTACGCCGATCGTGACCGCCTGCCCGCCCTGCCCGATGATGAATTCTATCACGCCGATCTGATCGGGCTGGAGGTTCTGGATACAGGCGGGGTGCTTCTGGGGCAGGTCACGGCTGTTCACAACCACGGCGCGGGCGACCTTCTGGAACTGCGATTGCAGGGCCGGAACAGCACTGTCCTGCTGCCATTCACGCGCGACGCCGTCCCAACCGTCGACCTCACGTCAGGCCGCATCATCGCCGATCCGCCGGACGGACTTCTGCCCGGGCCCGACACCGCGTAGCGTCATTGGCAAAAATACCCCGCTTTTTGCCATATTCCTGCCATTCCGAAAACCGAAAATAAAGGTCTGTTGCGGCAAAACGGCTGTGAGTTCCAGGAGGACGTTAACGATGCGAGCCCGCGACCGCGCCTTGTTCGGCACATCGATATTTCTCTATTCGGGCCCGCTTTATGCTGGCCTTGGCGGTTCGGGCTTTGAAACCATGCCGCTTTTCGCGGCCTTCTTCATGGTCTGGCTGTTTATTGTGCGTCCGGGTGACTGGCCGCGGACCCGCGAAGCCTGGGGCAGCCCGCGCGCCATTGCCTGGCCCATGCTGATTTTCACCGTCCAGATGCTGGTCGTCGGCTTTTGTCTCGTCATGGGCCGCGCCATCGGCGGCATCTATGGCCTTACGCTGCCCCTGCCGCTTGCGCTGACCATCGGGATTTCCTTCATGGGCATCTTCGCCGCCTGGATCTTGCGTCGGAAAGACGGCACGCCGATCATGCGCGTTCCGGGCGAAAGCCTGGGCATCGGCTCGGGCGTGATGGATGTCGCAGCCCCGAAGATGCCGGGTGAAAACAACGATCAGACCTTCATCGAAGATGTCTCGACCTACCTGACCGAATTCGGCGAGGATGCCGCCCCCACCAGCGCTATCGGACCGCTGATCGACATGATCGAGCGTGAGCATATGGGTGGCAAAGTGATCGGCGCCTTCCGCCATACCGATACGCGGACATTGCCCTTCATCCAGGCCGAGGCGATGCTGGCACTCAGACCCGATGTGGCGGGCCCGATCGTCGGTGATGGCCAGATCGGGCGCGCGGTCGCCCGGGCGCTTGCCACCAAGCGCCCGATGATCGTCAGCGATGTGGCTGATGCCGCCCGCGAATGCGTCGCGGCCCACCCCAAGCTGGTCAAGGAACTGGCAGGCGCCGCTGAATATCGCCGTATGGCCGAGGCGATGGAGCGTGACTCCAAGGATGCGGCATTGTCCCTGCGCGCCTTGGCCGACGCGCTGGACCGCCCCCGCCAATCGTCACGCCAAGCATCGCGCGGCGCCGCCTGACGGGAACAGCCTACCGGCCCTCCGCAGCCTCAACACAGCACGGTCAACGATGCCAGAGGGCTTTCCCGCCGCGCAGACGCATGCGACTATGCGCGCTATGACAGACAAACCCCGCTCCCACGGTCGGCTCTCGATCTCGGCCTCCTCGCGCCCACGCGATCTGATGGGCGAACGCCCGCGCCTGCATGGCGCCTGGACCGCCAAGGTCATCACCCTGTTCCCCGAGGCTTTTCCCGGCACGCTTGGCCTGTCTCTCACCGGCAAGGCGCTTGAGGCCGGCCTCTGGGGGCTTGAAACGATCGATCTGCGCCATTTCGGCACCGGACGGCACCGCAATGTCGACGACACGCCGACGGGCGGCGGCGCCGGCATGGTGCTGCGCCCCGACGTGGTCGGTGCCGCCTTTACCGAGGCCGCCATCGGCACGCCGGACAACCGCGGCGATTGGCCGATCATCTACCTCTCGCCCCGGGGCAAACCGCTGACCCAGGCCGATGCACAGCGCTTTTCGCGGGCCAAAGGCGTCACCTTGCTCTGCGGCCGCTTCGAGGGCGTCGATCAGCGCGTTCTGGATCATTTCGCCGTCGAAGAAATCTCGCTGGGCGATTTTGTCCTGACTGGCGGCGAGATCGCCGCACAGGCCTTGATCGACGCGACGGTTCGCCTTATACCGCGCGTGCTCGGGAATCACGCATCCACCGAGGAAGAATCGTTCTCGAGCGGTCTTCTGGAGCACCCGCAGTACACGAGACCCAATCGCTGGGAAGGCCGCGAAACGCCTGAAATTCTCCTTTCAGGCCACCATGCGAAGATTGCCGACTGGCGCAAGGACATGGCCGAAAGGCTAACGAAGGAACGTCGCCCCGACCTCTGGCGGGCTTATTGTGAGACCCACGATAGGGACCCGGGCGGAGACCGAGAGCTCTCGGAGCGCGCAAACATCCGCGGGAAAAACCGCGCGTAAAAAGGAATGACAGCGATGGACCTGATCGCACAGATTGAGGCCGAGCAGATTGAGGCTCTGGCCGCAAAAATCCCCGATTTCAAGGCGGGTGATACGATCCGCGTGGGCTACAAGGTGACCGAGGGCACCCGCTCGCGCGTCCAGAATTATGAAGGCGTCTGCATCAGCCGCAAGAACGGGCACGGCATCGCCGGGTCGTTCACGGTGCGCAAGATCTCGTTCGGTGAAGGGGTGGAACGCGTCTTCCCGCTCTACTCGACCAATATCGACTCGATCACCGTGGTCCGCCGCGGCCGCGTCCGCCGCGCCAAGCTCTACTACCTGCGCTCGCGCCGCGGCAAATCGGCCCGGATCGCCGAAGTCACCAATTACAAGCCCAAAGCCGGCGCCGAGGCGTAAGGAGAGACGAGATGAAAGACGGAATTCACCCCGAATATCACATCATCGACGTCAAGATGACCGATGGCACAGTGATCCAGATGAAATCGACCTGGGGCAGCGAGGGCGAGCAGATGTCGCTCGATATCGACCCGCTGGCACACCCTGCCTGGACCGGCGGCTCGACCAAGCTGATGGATGCCGGCGGCCGCGTATCGAAGTTCAAGAACAAATATGCAGGTCTCGGCTTCTAAGATCCCGATACCCTGAACGCACAAAAACGCCGCCCTCCCCGGGCGGCGTTTTCATGTCGTGCAAAGCTTCCTCTTCATTCTGTCAAAAATACCTCGGCCGGAGGCACGGGCGACGCCGAAGGCGGCGCAAAACAAATGTCGTGGCGCCGCAAGGCGCCTCCGCCAGATCAAGCTCACGACAGGTGATGCACCTCGGCCAGCCCGTAAACCGGCGTCGCGATCCCCGCCTCACGCGCCTTCAATTGCAAGGCCAGGAATTGCGAGTAATGCCGCGACTGGTGCAGGTTGCCGCCATGAAACCACAAAGCCTCCTGCTGCGTGGGTTTCCACATGTTCCGCAACTCACCCTCCCAGGGCCCTGGGTCCTTCGGCGTGTCCGAGCCGAGGCCCCAGCATTTGCCCACCTTGTCAGCCACCTCCTGGCTGATCAACTGCGCGGCCCATCCGTTCATTGAGCCATAGCCCGTGGCAAAAACGATCACATCGGCCTTCAACTCGGACCCATCATCCAGCCTCACACCATCGGGCGTCACCTCAACCACCTGACCATGGGCCAACTTGATCTTGCCATCGGCGACCAGCTCGGACGCCCCCACATCGATATAATAGCCCGACCCCCGGCGCAGGTATTTCAGGAACAGACCTGTCTCATCCGCCCCGAAATCCAGCTTGAACCCGGCCTTCTCCAGCCGCGCGTAAAAGTCCGCATCGCGCTTTTTCATCTCATCGCATTGCGGGCGCTGGATGGCGGGCAGCACTTTGTAGGGGATCGAGGCGAAGATCAGATCGGCCGTATCGGTGTCGATCCCGTTGGCCACCGCATCTTCGGAGTAAAGCCCGCCCAGGGCCAGGTCCATCAGTGTGTCGGATTTCGAGATATGGGTCGAGGATCGCTGCACCATCGTCACATCCGCCCCGGCCTCCCACAAGGCCGCACAGATGTCGTGCGAGGAATTGTTCGACCCCACCACAACCGCTTTCTTGCCGACATAAGCATCGGGCCCCGGATGGCGTGAGGAATGGTGCAGATCGCCCTTGAAGCTGTCCATGCCTGGCAGATCGGGCATGTTGGGCACGGCTGACATGCCGGTGGCCAGCACCAGCTGCTTGGGGCGCAACTCAACCGTCTCGCCATCGCGATCCACCGTCACGATCCATTCACCCGACGCCTCATCATAGCGCGCCGATTGGCAGGTTGAGCGGGTCCAGTAGTTCAGCTCCATGATCTTGGTGTAGCTCTCCAGCCAATCGCCCAGCTTGTCCTTCGGCGCGAAAACGGGCCAATCGTCGGGGAAGGGCAGATAGGGCAAATGGTCGTACCAGACCGGATCATGCAGGCAGAGCGACTTGTACCTTTTGCGCCAGCTATCGCCGGGCCGGTCGTTCTTCTCGAGGATAATGGTGGGCACATTCAGGCGTCTCAGCCGCGCGCCCAGTGCGATACCGCCCTGCCCGCCGCCGATGACGACGACGTAAGGTTGCGTCTTATAGCCCAGCTCGGCCGTCTCGCGCGCCCGCCTCTCGGCATAGGCCTCGCGGTTTTTCATCGCGCCATGCTGCACGCCCTGCTCGCGCTGACGGCCGGTCTTTTCTTCGTGGCCCTTCAGTGATTGCGCGGTGGTCAGCAGCGTCCAGCACCCCTCGTCGTTCAGGCGCAGATGGCCACGGCCATTGACGGCGTCGGTCTCAAACGTGATCCAGGCCTCGGTGATGCCATCGGCCTCGGTGGCCTCGCCATCCACGGCCCAGCCGCTCGGGTTCACCGCCTCCAGCGTGGCCTCGGCCATGTCGGCGATCGCCTCGCGGCCCTCCATCGTCTTGATGTTCCAGGTAAACGCCACCAGATCGCGCCAGTAGCAATCGGTCGCGAAAAGGGCCTTCAAGGCCTCGGTATCACGCGCCTCCAGCGCGTCACCGAATTTCGCGAGCCATGTGTTGACCTTCCCGATCGGGGATGCAACGTCCATCTTTTTCTCCTCCCTTTTTTACCAGTCCCGTCGTCGCTGCCTCATGTCTTATGGGTTAAGGCGATCAGCCTAGCGCGCCGGATCGCCGGCAACCAAGCGCTTTCTTGGATTGGGGGCTTTCGGCGCGGGGCCCAAGGCGTCATGGTGCGCCCAGCCGATACGAGGGATATCCCGATGCGCCTGCTTGCGACCCTTCTGTGCCTTCTGGCCCTGCCCGCCCAGGCCCAGACGATCTTTGATCGGATGACCGGCGATTGGGCCCTGCCCTTTACCGAGGGCATGACCTGCGCCGAAAACCCCCATTCGCTGACATTCTCGGCCGACCGGCGCCGCGCGTTCTTTCGCTGGACGGGCCCGATGATCAATTACCGGGGCGAGGTCGATCAGGCCGGCGATTACACGGTTCTCAACCACGATGACGGCGGGATCACCATGGCGCTGGAGGGCGAGACGCGCGTGACCGAGGCCGGCGATCCGGTCGTCTGGATCCTGCGCCCGGCCAATGGGGTCGATGGCTATTGCTGGGGCCGTACCGATTGGCCCGGCGGGCGTTGCGTCGCGCTCCATGTGCGTTGCCGTGGCGCCACGCCTATTTCCTGAAACGCCGCCAAGACGCCGTCTTGCGCCTGTGGGCTTGAACCGCTAGCCACCCTTTGTAACGTCTGCCAGCCGCCCATGGGGTGGCAGGGGAAGCGGCCTCAGGGGGAACGTCGTGGCGCATATCATTGTTGTCGGAAACGAAAAGGGCGGGTCCGGCAAATCGACCACCTCGATGCATGTGGCCACAGCCCTGTCGCGGATGGGGCACAAGGTGGGCGCGCTTGATCTGGATGTCCGCCAGCGCAGCTTTGGCCGCTATGTGGAAAATCGCCGGGCCTATGCCGCCAAGCATCAGCTGGACCTGCCGATGCCCGATTACCGGGAATTGCCGCAGATTTCCGAGGCCAGCCTGGCCGAGGGCGAGAATATGCACGATCGCCGCCTGTCGACGGCCGTGACCGCGCTTGAGCGTGAGGCCGATTTCATCGTGATCGATTGCCCCGGCTCGCACACCAGGCTCAGCCAAGTTGCGCATTCGCTGGCCGATACGCTGATCACGCCGCTGAATGACAGCTTTATCGACTTTGACCTTCTGGCCAAGATCGAGCCTGAGACCAACCGCGTCATGGGCCCGTCGATCTATTCCGAGATGGTCTGGCAGGCGCGTCAGCTGCGCGCGCAGGCGGGGCTTCAACCGATCGACTGGGTCGTCTTGCGCAACCGTCTTGGCGCCCAGCAGATGCATAACAAGCAGAAGATGGCCGAGGCTCTGGACGCGTTGGCCAAGCGCATCGGGTTTCGCGTGGCCCCCGGTTTTAATGAGCGGGTGATCTTTCGCGAGCTGTTCCCGAACGGGCTGACGCTCCTCGACCTGCGCGATGTCGGCGTGCTGACGCTGAACGTCTCGAACATCGCAGCGCGTCAGGAATTGCGCGAGCTGGTGCGCGCGCTCAAGCTTCCTGGGGTGTCGGCTGACTTTTGACGCGCTCAAACAGCGACGGGCGCTTGCCGACCGGGCGCTTGCTGGTGCGCGACAGCGCGGTCAGGCGCGCATCGAAGCGATCATCCTCCTGATCGGCGGATGTGCTGACGGCACGAGGGGTGAATGAAATGACGCCCATTTTTATGGTACTCCACTGTCCTTTCCGTAAAGGTCACCCCGTATAAAGGCCCGATTGTGGCGACGGCGTGAACATTTGGCGGAAAATCGCCGATGTCATACTAGGTATAGATGACGTTGCGTCAGTTAAGATTTTCCGCAAATACAGGCCGGTTTGCCCTTATTACACGCATTGCGTGCGCGCCATACGGGGAACACACGCTACCCACACATTACCCCGGGAATCGCCATACTTCCGCCCAAAGGGTTAACAAATCGGCGGAGGGGTCGCCCGTTGGCCGGCTTCAGCCCCCCGCCTGAGGGAAAGCCAAAAGCATAAACAGCCCTGCGGCTTTCCCCAAGGTGGCGACGGGTCCAGACCGCCTTACTCAGCCGCCCAGCCGGACACCGCTTTTACCTCGCAGAAATCCTCAAGCCCCCAGATTCCGCCCTCCCGGCCGTTGCCTGAGGCCTTCATGCCGCCGAAGGGCGAGCCTGCGCCGCGGCCCTTGCCGTTCATCTCGACCATGCCCGCCCGCAGACGCCGGGCCACGCGCACGCGCTTGGCATCGTCCTGGCTCTGCACGTAATCGGTCAGCCCATAGGGCGTGTCATTGGCGATGCGGATCGCTTCGGCCTCGGTCTCAAACGGAATGATCGACAGGACGGGGCCAAAAATTTCCTCGCGCGCGATCGTCATGTCGTTCGACACATCGGCAAACACGGTGGGCCGGACGTAATAGCCCCGGTTCAGCCCGTCGGGCCGGCCGAGGCCCCCCGCCACCAGCCGCGCGCCCTCGTCGATGCCGGTCTGGATCAGGCCTTGGATCTTGTCGAACTGCGCCTCGCTGACCACCGGCCCGATATGGCGCCCCTCTTCGTGGCCCGACCCGACTTTCGTGGCCTCGGCGGTCGCTGCTGCGATCTCGACCGCCTGGTCGTAGATCGACCGTTCCACCAGCATGCGCGTTGGCGCGTTGCAGCTTTGGCCGGTATTGTTGAAGCAATGCTGCGCACCGCGTTTGACCGCCTTCTCGTCGGCATCGGCAAAGACGATGTTGGCACCTTTGCCGCCCAGCTCCAGATGCACCCGCTTCAGGCTATCGGCCGCCGCCTTCGAGATCGCGATGCCCGCACGGGTCGATCCGGTAAAGCTGATCATGTTCACATCCGGATGCACCGAAAGCTGCGTGCCCACGCCCACGCCATCGCCGTTGACCAGGTTGAACACGCCCGCCGGGAAGCCTGCCTCATGTACCATCTCGGCGAAAAGATGCGCCGAGAGCGGCGCCACTTCTGAGGGTTTCAGCACCATCGTGCAACCGGTCAGCATCGCCGGGATCACCTTCAGCGTGACCTGGTTCATCGGCCAGTTCCACGGCGTGATCATGCCCACCACGCCGACGGGCTCATGAATGATCCGGTCGGTGGGGGCATGGGGGCCCAGCGGACGCTCAAACTGAAAATCCTTGAAGGCGGTCAGGAAGTTGCTGATATGCCAGCTGCCCGCGCCAACCTGCTGCTGACGCGCCCAGTCGATCGGCGCGCCCATCTCAAGGCTCATCGCCTGGGCCATCTCTTCGGCCCGCGCCTGATAGATCTCCAACAGCTTTTCCACCAGCGCCCGGCGCGCCTCGGGCGCGGTGTCGAAGGCCCAGGCCTCAAACGCGCCGCTCGCCGCAGCGACGGCCGCATCGGTATCGGCCTGCCCGCCGAGCGAGATCACGGCGCAGACCTCTTCGGTCGACGGGTCGATCACGTCCAGATCGTTCCGGGCGGCGGGCGCAACCCAGGCACCATTGATGTAGAAATCGCGTTTCTCAAGCATATCGGCCTCCTCAGGGGCTGTTTCGGCGGCAGAGTGTCATTGGCGGGAGAGAGTCGCAAGCGCACCGCGGGGCCGAAAACAGCATTCCGCAAATGGACCCGCCCGGTTGACATTGTCCGCAGCCGAACCGGCCGAGAAAGACAGGTAGTCTTTTTCTGCCGATGCCCCCGTGCAAGCCCCCGCGCCAATCGTTATCTATCGGTTAACGAAATCGAACAGGAGGCCCAGACATGGCACTTCGTATCAACGATACCGCGCCGGATTTCACCGCCGATACCACCGAAGGCCCGATCGAGTTTCACAAGTGGATCGGCGATGGCTACGCGATCCTCTTCTCGCACCCGAAGGATTTCACGCCCGTCTGCACCACGGAACTGGGCATGATGGCCGGCATGGCCGAGGAGTTCGCCAAGCGCAACGCCAAGATCATCGGCATCTCGGTCGACCCGGTCGAGGATCACCACCGCTGGAAATCCGACATCACCACGCTGACCGGGAATGAGGTCAGCTATCCGATGATCGGTGACCCCGAGATGAAAGTGGCCAAGCTTTACGACATGCTGCCCGCCGCCGAGGACCGGGTCGAGGGCCGCACGCCCGCCGACAACCAGACCGTGCGCACCGTGTTCATCGTGGGCCCCGACAAGAAGGTCAAACTCAGCCTGACCTACCCGATGACCACAGGCCGCAATTTCGACGAGATCCTGCGCGCGCTCGATTCCATCCAGTTGACCGCTAAACACCAGGTCGCCACCCCCGCCGGCTGGACCCAGGGCGGCGACGTGATTGTGACGGCCGCCGTGTCGGACGAGGATGCCGAAAAGCGCTTTGGCGGGTTCGACAAGAAACTCCCCTACCTTCGCACCACAAAGCAGCCGGTCTGAGGCCCGCAAAACCCGGCGAGGCGCACATCAGCGCCTTGCCAACAAAGTCTCCGGTCATTCCCGGTTCGAATACCGACGGCGCGGACCTAATCTTCGATCAAGCAATGACCTGAAAACACCTCAACAACAGGTGTGACGTCTTTGTCAGTCCACTGAACCGTCAATGTCGCGGGTGGCCGTGTGGGATCATAGCCATCCGGGTGAGGCCGAAAGAACGACCGATGGATCGCCAAGGTGTAAACGCCACCGCCCGCGCCAGACGCAAAGAACCCGATTGTCGGAGCGGGACTGGTGGTAGACGGTATAAAACCTCCAGCGACACCTGACCCGTTGATCTTCAACGAAACCTGATCTTCACCAGAAAGACTGATAGCCACATTGGGCGCTTCACCGTCTGTGGCGTCAAACGAGCAATCAAACGCGAGATAGCCCCCCTCATCCGTGTCTGCCAAAGCGATTGAGTGCAAGAGGCAGCCAAAGGCAAGAACGATGCACAATATGCGCATCAGCGACCATTTGTGTGGATAAAACAATTCAGATCCGATCATTCATTTTCTGCCGTCAGATTCATAATAGATTGCCGCGTTGGCCGGGTCTATTTCAGCCTGGCGAACATGCTCCTTAATGCATCACATGCGAGGTCGGTTGAGAATGCAACAAATCTCCGAAGTCCGACAGTCGCGGCCAGGCGATTTGGGCAACCAATACCTGACCCATGAACGAGAGAGGGCGCGCAAATTGTGCGCGCCCTGACTGATCTGCAAAGCCAGTGAAGGTCGACGACGTCTTAGCCGACCAGTTCGAGGCCCGAGAAGAAGAATGCGATCTCTTCCGCCGCCGTCTCAGGCGCGTCCGACCCGTGGACCGAGTTTTCACCGACCGACAGCGCGAATTCCTTGCGAATAGTGCCGGCATCGGCGTTTTCGGGGTTCGTCGCGCCCATGACTTCACGGTTCTTGGCGATCGCGTCTTCGCCTTCCAGAACCTGCACGACGACGGGCTCGGAGGCCATGAACTCGGTCAGTTCACCAAAGAACGGCCGGTCCTTGTGGACGGCATAGAACGCCTCGGCCTGGGCCTGGCTCAGATGAATGCGCTTTTGCGCCACGATCCGCAGGCCCGCCTCTTCGAACTTGGCGTTGATCTTGCCGGTCAGGTTGCGCTTGGTCGCGTCGGGTTTGATGATCGAAAGGGTGCGTTGAACCGCCATTGTCGTCTCTCCGTTCAAAAGGGCCCGGAGCCCCTGCCCCGCCCTGAAATCCGGCGCTGCCCTAACATGGGCGTTGGCGCATGAAAACCCCACGTAACACGCGTTGACGCCACGCGCGCGTTCAGGCAGGGGAGGCACATGCTTCGAATATCCGATATCAACTACAGCGTCGAAGGCCGCCCGTTGTTTGAGGGGGCATCGGCCACCGTGCCGACGGGCCACAAGGTGGGCCTTGTCGGGCGCAACGGTACCGGCAAGACCACGCTCTTCAAGCTGATCCGGGGCGAGTTGACGCTGGATGGCGGCGAGATTGAGCTGCCCTCTCGCGCGCGGGTTGGTGGCGTGGCGCAGGAGGTGCCTTCGTCGTCCACCTCGCTGATCGACACGGTGCTTGAGGCCGATGTCGAACGCGCCGCCTTGCTGGCCGAGGCCGACACGGCGACCGACGCGCACCGCATCGCCGAGATCCAGACCCGGCTGTCGGATATCGATGCCTGGTCGGCCGAGGGGCGTGCCGCCAGCATCCTGCGGGGCTTGGGCTTCGATGCGGCCGCGCAGGCCAGGCCCTGCTCGGATTTCTCGGGCGGCTGGCGGATGCGGGTGGCTTTGGCAGGCGTCCTCTTTTCGCAGCCCGATCTTCTGCTTCTGGATGAACCGACCAACTATCTCGACCTCGAAGGCGCGCTCTGGCTGGAAAGCTATCTGGCCCGCTATCCGCATACCGTGATGATCATCAGCCACGATCGCGGCCTTCTGAACCGCGCGGTCGGCGCGATCCTGCATCTTGAGGCGAAAAAGCTGACGCTCTGGACCGGCAATTACGACACGTTCGCCCGCGCCAAGGCCGCCAAGCTGGCCGTGCAGGCGGCCGAGGCGAAAAAGCAGGACCAGCGGCGCGCGCATCTGCAAAGCTTCGTCGACCGCTTCAAGGCCAAGGCCTCAAAAGCGCGCCAGGCGCAGAGCCGGGTCAAGATGCTGGAAAAGATGACGCCGATCAGCGCCCCGGAGGAGGCCAAAAGCCGCGCCTTCGCCTTCCCGTCACCCGAGGAGCTGTCGCCGCCGATCATTGCGCTCGATAACGCGGCGGTGGGGTATACCGAGCAGCCGGTTCTGAAGCGGCTGAACCTGCGGATCGATCAGGATGACCGGATCGCCCTTCTGGGCCGCAATGGCGAGGGAAAATCCACCCTTTCCAAGCTGTTGGCCGACAAATTGAAAGCAATGGACGGGCGCATGATCCGCTCGGGCAAGCTGCGGATCGGCTATTTCGCGCAGCATCAGGTGGATGAGCTACATATCGACGAGACGCCGCTTCAGCATGTCCGAAGCTTGCGCCCCGATGAAAGCCCGGCCAAGCTGCGCGCCCGTCTGGCGGGGTTCGGGTTGATGGCCGATCAGGCGGAAACCGTGGTCGCGCGGCTGTCGGGCGGGCAAAAGGCGCGGCTGTCGCTGCTTTTGGCGACCATCGATGCGCCGCATCTGCTGATTTTGGACGAACCGACAAACCACCTGGATATGGAAAGCCGCGAGGCTTTGGTGGTCGCGCTGACCGAATATTCCGGCGCCGTCATTCTGGTCAGCCACGATATGCATCTGCTCAGCCTGGTGGCCGACCGTCTCTGGCTGGTCAAGGACGGGGCGGTGAACCCCTATGAGGACGATCTGGACTCGTATCGCAAACTGCTCTTGTCCTCGGATGAGCCCCAGGAAAAACCCAAGCCCGCCAAGCCCCAGCGCCCCTCGAAAGAGGCGCTGACCGCACTCAGGTCTGACGTGCGGAAATGCGAAGAGCGGATCGCCAAGATCGAAGAGATGCGCAGCAAGCTGGCCAAGAAGCTGGCCGACCCCGCGCTTTATGAAGACGGCCGGTTGGGCGAGCTGGAGACCTGGCAAAAGAAATACGCGGAGGTGATGGAGGCCTCGGACCGGGCCGAGGCTTTGTGGCTGACCGCGCAGGAAAAGCTGGAACGGGCGGAAGGCTAAGCCATGGATTACACCGCCCTCGCCTCGGCCTTCGTGACGCTCTTCGTCATCATGGACCCCGTCGCCGTCGCCCCGCTTTTTGTCGCGCTGACCCGCAGCATGGAATCCACCGCCCGCCGGGCCGCGGCGCTGAGGGCGTGCATCGTGGCCGTCGGTGTGCTGACGCTCTTCGGGCTTTTCGGCGATACGCTTCTGCGGCTAGCCGGCATCTCGATGAGCGCGTTTCGCATCTCGGGCGGGATCTTGTTGTTTCTGATCGCGGTCGAGATGCTGTTCGAACGGCGCACCGCGCGGCGCAGCAATGCCGCCCAGGCCGCGCATGACCCATCGGTCTTTCCCATCGCCGTGCCGCTGATCGCAGGGCCCGGCGCGATGGCCACCATGGTGCTTCTGGCCAATGAGCCGGGCACCGATTGGGTCTGGGTGGCCGCGGTTCATGGCGTGATGCTGCTGGTCGTGGCGATCACGCTGGTTCTGTTTCTGCTGGGCACACGGCTTGACCGCTTTTTGGGCGCCAACGGGATCAACGTGCTGACCCGGCTGTTCGGCATCCTCTTGGCCGCTTTGGCGGTGCAGATCGTGCTGGACGGGCTGGCGGGCTACGGCCTGGCACCGGTCTAAGGCGCCCCCGGCTCTCGCCAAAACCACGCCGTCCCGGGCTTGACCCGGGACCTCTGCCCCCGTCGTACGGCACGTCCTCCTATTGCCGACCCTACCGCTCGGCCTTCTTCTCCCAGCGGCCGGATTCCTCGCTCCAATATTGCGCCGAGACGCCCGCGTCGGTCAGCGTACGCCACTGCGCACGGGCCTGCTCGACCGCCTGATCGTTGCCGCCGTCAAAGAGGATGCAGACCCGTTCAAGCGCCTTGGTCTCGTCGGGCGTGACATCGGCATTGTCGATGGCCATCAGGCAGGTCGCAGCGTTCGGGGCCTCGGCCTTGCAGGTCAAGAGAACCGGCTGATCGGCGTCATGCGGGCCCCCGGCCAGACCGTGGGGCAGAAACTGCTCGTCCGGGCCCAGCCACAGTTTGCGGTCCAGCCAGTCCATCCGGGCGGGATCGGTGCCGCGCACCGCCACGCGCCACCCCTGCCCCAAAGCCCGGTCGATCAAAACCGGCAGAGCCGCCTCAAGCGGGCGCTGGGTCAGGTGATAGAAATACGCAGCCCCCATCTACTCCTCAAGCGTGTTGCGGATCAGCCGGTCCAGCGCGCGCACCCCCCAACCAGTCGCGCCCTTGGGGGCAAAGTCGGTATCTTGCTTCACGCTGGCAACGCCCGCGATATCGAGGTGAATCCACGGCGTCTCGGGCCGCACGAAACGCGCCAGAAACTGCGCCGCCGTGATCGACCCGGCCGAGCGGCCACCGACATTCTTCATATCGGCCAGGTTGGACTTGATCAGCTTGTCATAAGCAGGCCCCATCGGCAGGCGCCAGGCGCCCTCGCCCTCGGCCTCGGCGGCCTTCAGGAAGGCGTGGCAGAGCGTGTCGTCGTTTGAGAAGACGCCCGCATTCTCATGCCCGAGGCCAATGATGATGGCGCCGGTCAGCGTGGCCAGATCGATCATGCCCGACGGCTGGAACCGGTCCTGCGCGTACCACATCACGTCGGCCAACACCAAACGCCCCTCGGCATCGGTATTGATCACCTCGATCGTGTCGCCCTTCATCGAGCGGACGATATCGCCGGGCCGCTGCGCACGACCGTCGGGCATGTTCTCAACCAGGCCCACCAGCCCCACTACATTCGCCTTGGCCTTGCGCAAGGCCAGCGTGCGCATGACGCCCGCCACCACACCCGCGCCGCCCATATCCATCGTCATGTCTTCCATGCCCGCCGCGGGCTTGATCGAGATGCCGCCGGTGTCGAACACCACCCCCTTGCCCACCAGCGCCAGCGGCTTGTCGCCTTTCTTGCCGCCGTTCCACTGCATGACCACCACTTTCGACGGAGTCTCCGAGCCTAGGCCCACACCCAAAAGCGCGCGCATGCCCAGCTTTTCCAGCTCGGCCTCGTCCAGAACCTCGACCTTCAGGCCCAGCTTGCTCATCGCGCTGAGGCGCGCGGCGAATTCCTCGGTCGTCAGGATATTGGCGGGTTCGCTGACCAGATCGCGGGTGAAGAACACGCCCTCGGCCAGGGCGGCCATGGGCGCTGCGTCGGCCCGCACCTCATCGGGTTTGGCGACCATCATCGTGATGTCGCCCACCTCGCCCGTCTCATCCTCTTTCTTGGTCTGATGATCGGTGAACTTGTAGGCCCTCAGCACCAGCCCAAGCGAGATCTCAGCCGCGCGGTTGGTGTTGCCCGCCAGAACCAGAACCGGGGCGTGGCCGCGCTTTTGCCCGATGGCGGCCCCCGCCTTGCGGGCCTCGGCCACGCCGGGGCGCCGTTCCAGCCGGACGATCTGCACGGCTTCCGCGGCCAGCCCGGCGGGATAAGCCAGATCGGTCGCGTCGCCCTCCTTCATCTTCGAGAAGGCCGCGCTTTCCACGAACCGGGCCAGCGACCCGCGCATCAGCCGATTCAACCGCCGTCCGGCCTGATCAAGCGTCCCCTTGCCCGGCACGAACACCGCGATGCGGCCGGGAAAGGTCGCCAAAGCATCCAGATCGACGGGTTTGAAAGCGATATCGGCAGGCTGTGTCATAGGGTGTCCTTCGGCGCGAATGAAACGGGCGTGGCAGACCCTAGCCCGACCGCCACGGCTTGGCCAGATAGCAGTTTTCGCCGCCGGTCAATTCCGCTAGGGTCGCCCCGGCAAACGCCCGCCTGGGGATTACGGTGGCGAGATTCGATAGATATCTGCTGAGGCAGCTTCTGACGCTGTTCGGCTTTTTTTCACTTGTTCTGGTAGGCGTCTACTGGATCAATCGCGCTGTGGCGCTGTTCGATCAGATCATTTCTGATGGGCAATC
Organism: uncultured Paracoccaceae bacterium; assembly: GCA_947503935.1. Classification (GTDB taxonomy): domain Bacteria; phylum Pseudomonadota; class Alphaproteobacteria; order Rhodobacterales; family Rhodobacteraceae; genus CANNFR01. The sequence continues at coordinate 175,792 of CANNFR010000010.1, read as the reverse complement.
GGCGGGTGTCTTTCTGGAACTGACAGCGCTGACATTGCCCAACGTCATCCGCATCGTCCTGCCGATTTCCGCCTTCGCGGCCACCGTTTTCGCGACAAACCGTCTGATGACGGAGAGCGAGCTTGTGGTGGCGCAGGCCGCGGGCCTGGGGCCGTTTCGCCTGGCGCGCGCGGCGATCGTCTTCGGTCTGTTCGTGACCCTGCTTCTGGCCGTTCTGGCGCATTTTCTGGTGCCCGCCAGCCGCGCTGAATTGAAAAACCGCCAATCCGAGATCGCGCAGAACGTCACCGCCCAGCTTCTGGTCGAGGGGCGGTTCATGCATCCCGGTAACGGCCTGACCGTCTATATCCGCGAGATCACCGAAACCGGCGAATTGCTGGGCGTGTTCCTGTCCGACAACCGCAACCCTCGGGCGCGCACCAATTACACCGCCGCCCGCGCGCTTCTGGTACGCTCTGACACCGGGCCGGTCCTCGTGATGTTCGAGGGGCAGGCCCAGACGCTGGACACCGAAACGCGCCGTTTGGCAACAACGCGGTTCACCGATTTCGCCTATGATCTGGGCGCGCTGATGGCCGGTGGCCGGGTGCGCGGCCCCAATGAGCGTGAGCTTCCGACCGCCGATCTGCTCTGGCCCGATGACGAGACGCTTGAGGCGGTGGGCAAACCGGCCTCGGTCCTGCTTTACGAGGCCCATTCGCGCTTTGCCCAGCCGTTTCTGGGGCTTGTGGGCGCGCTGGTGGGCTTTGCGGCGATGCTGGCGGGCGGTTTCAGCCGGTTCGGCCTCTGGCGGCAGATCGCGCTGGCCATCACCATTCTGATCGCGGTGCAGATCATCGACAATGCGGTCGCCGACCGCGTCTTGGCGGATGCCTCGCTTCTGCCGCTTGTCTACCTGCCGGTGATCCTCGGCCTCGGGGCTGGTGTGGCGCTGTTGGCCTGGACCGGACGCACACGGCGACGGCCTGCGGGCGCTGAGGTGCCCGCATGATCCTTGACATCTACTTCGCCCGACGGTTCCTGCGCGCCTTTCTGTTGGTCTTCGGCGCGTTCCTGGGCTTTCTCCTGCTCTTGGAAATGGTCGAGCAGATCCGCCGCTTCGACACGTCCGAGGTGGGCCTGCCGCAGGCCTTTCAGCTGGCCCTTCTGGCCGCCCCGGAAACGCTCTACCGCATTTTGCCGCTGATCACTTTGCTGGCCACGCTTGTGCTCTGCCTCGGGTTGGCGCGCACCAGCGAGTTGGTCATCGCCCGCGCCGCGGGGCGCTCGGCCCTGGTCAGCATGGTGGGCCCCGTCTTGGCCACCCTCCTTCTGGGCGCGATCGCGGTGGCCGCGTTCAACCCGATCGTGGCCGCGACCTCGCTGCAATACGAGGTGACCGGTGCACGCTATTCGGGCGCCGAGGCCAGTGTTTTGTCCGTCTCGAACGAGGGGCTCTGGCTGCGGCAGGGCGGCGAGGCCGGGCAGACAGTGATCCGCGCCAGCCGGGCCTCGCGCGATGGCACCCGGCTTTACGGGCTGACCTTCCTGACCTTCGGCCCCGACGGTATCCCGAGCCGCCGGATCGAGGCGGGCCAGGCCCAGCTTGTGCCCGGCGCGTGGCAGATGCGCGATGCCAAGGAATGGCCACTGGCCGACACCGCGAACCCCGAAGAAGCGGCCATCCTTCACGAGACGCTTGAACTGGCCTCGGACCTGACCATCGACCGGATTCGCGACAGTTTCGGCACCCCCTCGGCCGTGCCGATCTGGGAATTGCCCACCTTCATCGCCGAACTTGAGGCGGCGGGCTTTTCGGCGCGCCAGCATCGCGTCTGGTTTCAGATGGAGCTGGCCCAGCCCCTGTTTCTGGTCGCCATGGTCCTGATCGGCGCGGGTTTTACCATGCGCCATACCCGCTTTGGCAAGACCGGCCAGATGGTTCTGGCGGCCATCCTTCTGGGCTTCGGCCTCTATTTCGTGCGCAACCTGGCGCAGGTGCTGGGCGAAAGCGGGCAAATCCCGGTGGCCTTGGCGGCGTGGAGCCCCCCTGTCGTCGGCATTCTTGCCTCGCTTGGGCTGCTTTTGCATTTGGAGGATGGATGAGAGCGTTTGCCTGCCTCCTGGCGCTGTGTCTGGCGCTGGCCGCCCCCGCCCAGGCGCAGGATGCCGCCACCCTGGTCGCCGACCGGGTCGAGGTGCGCGGCAACCAGGTTCTGGTGGCCGAGGGCAATATCGAGGTCTTCTGGCGCGGTGCCCGGCTGACGGCCAGCCGCATCCTTTATGACCGCGCCGCCGACCGCCTCAGCATCGAAGGGCCCATCACGCTGACCGATCAGGGCCAGGTTGCTCTTTTCGCTGATGCGGGTAAGCTGTCGGCGGATTTGCAGAACGGCATCTTGCAAAGCGCGCGACTGGTGCTGGATCAGCAATTGCAACTGGCCGCCAACGAAATCGCCAGGATCGACGGGCGCTATACCGAACTGAGCAAGGTCGTGGCGTCGTCCTGCGAGGTCTGTGCGAACAATCCCGTGCCCCTTTGGTCGATCCGCGCCCGCCGGGTGATCCATGACCAGGAAGAGCGGCAGATCTACTTCGAGGGCGCGCAATTGCGCATCTACGATGTGCCCATCGCCTACATCCCGCGCCTGCGTCTGCCGGACCCGACGCTGGACCGCGCCAATGGGTTTCTCTTTCCCAGCGTCCGCAGCACCAGCCAGCTGGGTTTCGGCCTCAAGACCCCCTATTTCCTAACCTTGGGGCCGTCGGCGGATGTGACGCTCACGCCCTATCTCTCATCCTCGACCACCACGCTTGAACTGCGCTATCGCCAGGCCTTCCGCCGGGGCGATATCACGTTCGAAGGCGCCGTGTCGCGCGATGACATCCTGCCAGACGAGACACGCTATTACCTCTTCGGCAAGGGCGATTTCGATCTGCCGCGCGGATACCAGCTGAGTTTCGGGGTCGAGATTGCCTCGGACGACGCCTACCTGCTGGATTACGGCTATTCCGATGCCGACCGTCTGGAAAGCTCGGTCGCCATCACCCGGACCAGACGTGATCGTCATACCGAGGCCCGGCTGTCGCATTTCAGGACGCTGCGCGATGACGAAGTGAATTCGGCCCAACCCACCATCGTCAGCGAATACATGTGGGAGCGTCGCTTTACCCCCGCGGCCCTCGGCGGCATCGCCACATTGAATTTCGGCGCGCTGACCTCGTACCGCAATTCCAACCTCGATGGCGACGGCCGCGATGTCAGCCGGGCAACGGCGACCTTCGATTGGGAGCGAACCGAAATCTTCGGCCTGGGGCTTTTGGCCACCTTTTCAACCGGGCTGGCGGCCGAATTCTACGACGTGACCGATGACAGCACATTTGACGACACCACTACGCGGCTGATGCCGGAGGCCGCGTTGACGCTCCGCTGGCCCCTCTCGCGTGTTTCGGAAACCGGGGTCACCCATATCATCGAGCCCGTCGCGATGCTGGCCTGGTCACGCAAAGACCCCGAGGCCGTGCCGAACGAAGACAGCACGCTCAGCGAATTCGACGAGGCTAACCTTTTGTCATTCGACCGCTTTCCCGGCACGGATGGAAATGAGGAGGGTCTGCGCCTGTCGCTCGGTCTCAGCTGGACCCGGCATGATCCCGCAGGGTGGACCATCGGCCTGACCGCCGCGCGCATCCTGCGCGAGAAGGATTTCGGAACCTTCGAGGCCGGCACGGGTCTGAATGGCGACAGTTCGGATTGGCTGGTCGCGGCCACGCTTGATCTGCCGAACCGCGTCGATCTGACGGCGCGCGCGCTTTTCGACAATGATCTGACCGTCTCGAAGGCTGATTTCAGGATGGGGTATGGCGACGCCCGCTTTGATATCGAGACTGGCCTGTTGATTCTGGCACCCGCCCCCACCGAAGACCGGCCCGACCGGGTTGCGGAATGGGCGATGGATGCCGATTGGCGGATCAACCAGCAATGGACCGGCAGCGCCGAGTGGCGTTACGATTTCGAGGCAGGCCGGGCGACCTCGGCCGGGATCGGGTTCGGCTGGGAAAACGAGTGCGCGCGGGTTGACCTTTCCCTCTCGCGTCGGTTCACATCCTCGACTAGTGTGCGCCCGACAACCGATTTCGGGCTTTCGGTGGAATTGGCCGGGTTTGGGACCGGTGGACAAGGTGGCGCGGCACGGCGCCGTTGCGTGAACTAAAGGCGCCCGCTAAACGGGCGAGATGAGCATGAATATCCGAACGATTTTAATGTCCCTCGTAATTATGGCTGCGGCTGCCACGGCGCCTCTGGCCCCGGCCCGCGCCCAGGGCAATCTTTTTACACCGGCGGTTTTCGTCAATGACCGGGTCATCACCCGCTACGAGATTGAGCAGAACCGCCTGTTTCTGGGCCTTCTGCGCCAGCCCGGCAATATCGACGAACTGGCAGTCGAACGCCTGATCGAGGATCGGCTGCGCTTCGATGCCGCCGCCGCCCTGGGGATCAGCGCCAGCGAGGAAGAGATCATCGCCGGCATGACCGAATTCGCAGGCCGCGCCAATCTGACGCTGGAGGAATTCATCCAGGTCCTGGCCCGTGCCGGCGTCGCGCCCGAGACGTTCCGGTCCTTCGTCGAGGCGGGGCTGCTCTGGCGGCAGGTCGTGCGGGCGCGCTTCGGCCCCCGCGCCCAGATCACCGATGCCGAGATCGACCGCGCCTTGGCGCTGGCCTCGCGGCAATCGGGCGTGCAGGTGCTGCTGTCCGAGATCGTTCTGCCCGCCAACAACCCCACAGCCCAGGCCGAGGCCGAGCGGGTGGCGCAGCGTCTGGCAGGCCAGAACCTGTCGGAAGGCGCGTTCGCGGCCGAGGCGCGCGCGCGCTCGGTCTCGCCCTCGCGCGGGCGTGGCGGGCGGCTTGACTGGCTGCCCTTGGGCAATCTGCCGCCGCCCGTGGCCGCGCAGGTGATCGGACTGGCCCCTGGCCAGGTGTCGCAACCCTATCCGGTCAGTGGCGCGATCGTACTGTTCCTTCTGCGCGATTTGCGCGAAACCGGGCTGCCAGAGGAACAGGCCCTGTCGGTCGAATGGGCCGAATATGCCGTCGCTGACATGGCCGAGGCCCGCCGCATCAAGGGTGAAGTCGATACCTGCGACGACCTCTACGGCATCGCGCTGAACAAGCCCGAGGACAGGCTGGTGCGCGAGACCCGCGCCCTGGCCGAAGTGCCGCAAAGCGTGGCGATGGAACTGGCCCAGCTGGACGATAACGAAGTCTCGGCCGAGTTCTCACGCGGCGGCCAGCCCCTTCTCTTGATGCTCTGCGGGCGGACCTACGAGCTGCCCGAGGGCGAAGGCCCCTCGCGCGAAGAGATCCGCAACCGTTTGATCAGCCAGCGTCTGGCCTCGTATGCCGATGGCTATCTGGCCGAATTGCGGGCCGATGCGACCATCCGCATGCAATGAGCGATGCCTCTGACGTCATCGTTCTAAGCTGTGGCGAACCGGCGGGCATCGGGCCAGAGATTGCGGTGAAGGCCTGGGAGGTGCTCCGCGCCACCCTGCCTTTCGCCTGGATCGGCGACCCCCGACATTTGCCGGGCGGCACCCCGGTGGCCGAGATCGCGGCACCGTCCGAGGCGCGCACGATCGCGGGCCACGCGCTGCCGGTCCTGCGCCACGACTTTCCCGCCCCCGCTACCCCCGGCAAGCCGGTGGCGGAAAACGCCGCCGGCGTAATCGAGGCGATCCGGGCCGGCGTGGCGCTGGTCTCGGACGGTGCGGCGGGCGCGCTTTGCACCGCGCCGATCCATAAGAAGGCCCTGATGGACGGCGCGGGCTTTGCCTATCCCGGCCATACCGAATATCTGGCCAGCTTGGCCGGCGTCGACCGTGTGGTGATGCTGCTGGCGGCCCCGGCCCTACGGGTCGTGCCGACAACGATTCACATTCCGCTGGCGGATGTTCCCGCCGCCCTGACCCGCGCGCTTTTGACCGACACGATCCGGATCACCCATGACGGCCTCAGGCGCGATTTCGGCCTGACCGCCCCGCGCATCGCCGTGGCCGGGCTGAACCCCCATGCCGGTGAGGGCGGCGCGATGGGGCACGAGGATCTGGAGCTGATCGCCCCGGTCGTCGAGGCGATGCGCGCCGAGGGGATGGCGATCACCGGGCCGCATTCGGCCGACACGATGTTTCATGGCGCGGCCCGCGCCCGCTATGACGTGGCGATCGCGATGTATCACGATCAGGCGCTGATCCCGATCAAGACGATCGATTTCGAGGGCGGCGTGAACGTCACGCTGGGCCTGCCGTTCATTCGCACCTCGCCCGATCACGGCACGGCCTTCGATATCGCGGGCAAGGGGGTGGCGGATGCAACCAGCCTGATCGCCGCCTTGCGGATGGCGGCCGAGATGGTGCGCGCCCGGGCCGCCCATGGCTGAGGTCGGAGCCTCCGGCGGAGGTATTTGTGACAGAATGAAGAGCTTGTCGCGATGCCGATGATCGACGGCCTGCCCCCCCTGCGCGAGGTGATTGCCGCCCATGGTCTGAGCGCGCGCAAGGCGCTGGGACAGAATTTCCTTCTGGATCTGAACCTGACCGCGCGCATTGCACGGGCGGCGGGCGATCTGTCGGGCGCCGATGTGCTGGAGGTGGGGCCAGGCCCCGGCGGGCTGACGCGGGGTTTGCTCGCTGAAGGCGCGCGCCGGGTTCTGGCGGTTGAGAAAGACCCCCGCTGTCTGCCCGCCCTGGCCGAGATCGCCGCTGCTTACCCCGGGCGTCTGGAGGTGATCGAGGGCGATGCGCTCCGCATCGATCCTCTGGCGCATCTGACGCCGCCCATCAAGATCGTGGCCAACCTGCCCTATAATGTCGGGACCGAATTGCTGGTGCGCTGGCTTACGCCGGATGCCTGGCCGCCCTTCTGGCAAAGCCTGACATTGATGTTCCAAAAGGAAGTGGCCGAGCGGATCGTGGCGGCACCGGGCTCAAAAGCCTATGGGCGGCTGGCGGTTCTGGCCCAATGGCGGGCCGAGGCGAAAATCGTTCTGACCCTGCCGCCCGAGGCCTTCACGCCGCCACCAAAGGTCAGCTCGGCCGTGGTGCATATCGCGGCCCTGCCCGAGCCGCGTTTCCCGGCTGATGCAGTGCTCCTCAGCCGGATCGTGGCGGCGGGGTTTAATCAACGCCGGAAAATGCTGAGGTCGAGTTTGCGGGGGCTGGCACCTGATATCGAGGCGCGAATCGAGGCCGCTGGCCTCAAACCCACAAGCCGGGCCGAAGAGATCTCGGTCGAAGGGTTCTGTGCCCTGGCGCGGGAATTGGCCCGGCCTTAAAGCGCTTTGCGTTTACCCTGAAGCGGAGAACACAAAACGCTGCAGGGCCTTATTCGGCGGCTTCCGAGGGCCGGTCCGGCGTGGGCTGATCGGCGGATGCGCTGTCGCCCTCGGGTGCCTCGTCAGCCGGAGTAGCCGCCTTGGGTTTGCGCGGCAGTCTTGCGCGGGCCGGCTTTTCCTCGGCCTTCGGTTCCGGTGCGTCGGCCGTCTGAACAGGCTCTGCCTCGGGCCGCCCCTCTCCGCGCGCTTCGGGTGTCTCGACCAGGCCCGGGCCATCATCCCCGGCCACGTCGATCACATCCGAGGCGACGGGCTGCGGCTTGCGGCCACGATTGTTGTCGCGCCGATCATTGCGATTGTCGTCGCTGCGGTCATCGCGCCGGTCGTTGCGGTCATCGCGGCGCTGATCGTCACGATCGCTCTCGCCACGGGGTTGATCGTTGGTCTGCTGCTGATTTTGCTGGCGCTGCGCTTCCATTTCGCGCTGTGCCTCACTCAGCATGCGGGCGTAATGTTCGGCGTGCTGCAGAAAGTTTTCCGCCGCGACGCGGTCATTGCTTAGCTGGGCATCGCGAGCCAGGGTCAGATACTTGTCGATGATCTGCTGCGGCGTGCCGCGCACCTTGCCTTCCGGGCCCGACGAGTCGAAAACCCGGTTGACGATGTTGCCCATGGGAGAGCGTTGACGGTTCGACTTTGAACGCGAACGTGATTTGGATGATCTCATGTGGTGTTTTGTCCAGCCTCTTGGGCTTTACCCTCGTTTCGCGTTGCGCCCCCTTGGCGCGGAAATGGACCGCGAAATTTATCTAGTTTCTGGCTTGCTGGCGAGGGGAAAGCGGTAACGGCTTCCCGCCTCTCGCCCTTCTTTCATAACCATGGCTCCGGCCCGGAAACAAGGGAAAAATCCGCCTCAGGCGACTTTCCGCGATAATTGGGGGGCCAAAATCAGGTTTTCAGCGCCGAAACCGCGCGCTGTCTTCCATCAATGTCGGGGTGGCAGGTGACGTTTTCAAGGCCGGCTGCGGCAAAGATCGCGGCAACCGCCGGGCCCTGGGTCGGGCCCGTCTCAACAATCACGCGCCCGTGCGGGGCCAGATGCGCCCCTGCCCCTGCGGCAATCGCGCGATAGGCCGTCAGGCCATCGGCGCCGTCGGTCAGGGCGGTTTGCGGCTCCCATTCCCGCACTTCGGGGGCCAGACCCGGCATCTCATCGGCGGCGATGTAGGGCGGGTTTGAGACAATCAGGTCGAACAGGCCACCCACATCGCGATACCAGTTCGAGCGTTGAAAGCCCGCGCGATGGCTGAGGCGGAGGTCGTCTGAATTTCGGGCCGCAACCTCAAGCGCCGCCTCGGAAATATCCGTGCCTGTTCCGGTGGCACCGCGCCGCTCGGCCAGCAAAGTCAGCAAGATCGCCCCGGACCCCGTTCCGAGGTCGAGCACCCGAGCGAAGGGCTGCTCAAGCGCCAATTCGATCAGCGTTTCGGTCTCGGGCCGCGGGTCGAGCACGTCTTGCGTCACCCGGAACCGGCGGCCCCAGAATTCGCGGTAGCCGATGATCTGCGACACGGGCTGGCGGGCTTCGCGGGCCGTGAGGGCGGCGTCGAGGGCCTTTTGCGCCGTGTCGTCAAGCGGATTGTCCAGGTGAGCCGGCATCTTGTCGGGTGATACGCCCATCGCGTGGGCCAGAAGCCAGCGCGCATCGCGGGCGGCACCGTCTATGCCGGCGGCCTTCAGGCGCTGCACGGCCGCGCGCAACGCGTCGTCGCCGTTCATGCCTCCATCTCGGCCAGCTTGGCGGCCTGATCGGCGGCGGTCAGCGCGTCGATCACCTCGTCCAGGTCGCCCTGCATCACCTGATCAAGCTTGTAGAGCGTCAGGTTGATCCGGTGATCGGTCATCCGGCCTTGCGGGAAATTATAGGTGCGGATGCGCTCCGAGCGGTCGCCACTGCCGACCTGCGATTTGCGATCGGCCGAGCGTTCGCCCTCAACCCGGCTGCGTTCAAGATCATAGAGCCGCGCGCGCAGCACGCCCATGGCAATCTCGCGGTTGCGATGCTGGGATTTCTGGGCGCTGACCACGATGATGCCGGTGGGGATATGGGTGATCCGCACGGCGGAATCGGTGGTGTTGACGTGCTGGCCGCCTGCCCCGCTGGCGCGCATTGTATCGATGCGGATGTCCTGGGCGGGGATGTCGATCTCAACCGCTTCGGCCTCGGGCAGCACGGCGACGGTGGCCGCCGAGGTGTGGATACGGCCGCCCGATTCCGTCTCGGGCACGCGCTGCACGCGGTGGACGCCGGATTCGTATTTCAGGCGCGCGAAGACACCCTCACCGGTGATATTGGCCACGGCCTCTTTCACGCCGCCAAGCTCGGTCTCGGTCAGCGAGATCAGGTTGAATTGCCAGCCCTTCGCCTCGGCATGGCGCTGATACATGCGCAGGAGGTCGCCCGCGAACAGCGCGGCCTCTTCGCCGCCGGTGCCGGGGCGAATTTCCAGGATGGCGGGGCGGGCGTCGGCGGCGTCCTTGGGCAGAAGCGCCACGCGCAAGGCCTGCTCGGCCTCGGGCAGACGCGCGCGAAGGCCGGGCAGCTCATCCTCGGCCAATGCACGCATCTCGGGGTCGGCCAGCATCGCCTCGGCCTCGGCAATCTCGGATACCAGGCGGCGATATTCCTCAATCTCGGCCACGACCGGCTTCAATTCCGCATATTCGCGGCCAAGATCCGCGATCTCACCCGGTGTCGCGCCAGACGACATCTTCGCCTCCACGAACTGGAAACGGCTGATGATCTGATCGAGGCGGTCTTGCGGTAGCATCAGCGGGGGATGCCGTGTGCGGGCCTTGGGGTCAAGCCCCGGACAGATCCAGCTCGGCCAGCCAATCTTCGATGCGCGCCCGGTTCACGCCCATATCGCTGCGGCCAAAGCGCAGGCGCCCGTGGAAGCTGATTGTCGGCGTCTCACTCTCCGTGACCCAGACGGTGGTGTAATCGGGAAAGCCCCAGAGCGCCGAGCGGGTGACATAGGTGATCATTCCCTCCTCCACGCTGCCCGCGATCCGGTCGGTGCGCGGCGTAGCCATGATCACACGATCCGCTTCGGCCAGAACCTCTGCCGCGGGCCGGTTCAGGGGGCGGACAGCCTCGAACCCGCCATCGGCGGGAAAATCGCCCAAACCCTTGGGATAGGCCGGTTGATGCCAGGCAGAAGGGTCCGTGGGCGCCAATCGCACCCAGAAGGCAAAACCCGCGACCAGTACGGCCACGAGGCCCAGAGCTATGGTGAGTTTCGTCATGGTCCAGTGCCTCCCGCTGCACCGTTCCGCCAGGCCAGCGGGGGTGGTTCCAGATATCCGTAAGCGTCCATCAGCATCGCGCTCAACCGCCGCGCATTGACGCCGAAATCGGCCAGGCCAAAGCGTTGGCGCGCCACCATGCAGATTTGTGTGCCCGGGTCAGAGGTTACAAGGGCCGCGGTGGTGTAATCGGGGAACCCGAAGAGGGCCGAGCGGGTGACCCAGGTGATCCGCCCCTCGTCCACGCTGCCCGCCAGGCGCGTGGTGCGTGGCCAGCCATCGGCAACGTCGGCAAAAAGTTTCAGATCGGGCGGCCCCAGAATGCTGTAGCGTGTGTCGAAACCGGGGCAGAACGTGGCCCAGCCGGGTTCGGGCACGAACTCCGCCGCTGCGATATCGGTGTGCCAGTCGTCGGGGTCGGACGGGGCCAGCCGGATATAGGTCACGGCGACGGCCAAGAGCAGAAGCGCCGCCAAAAACCATCTCATGTGCTTTGCCTTTTATTCCAGAGGTATAGGCAGAGAAGCTCCATCGCCACATGAGCGCCGGCAATGGCCGTCGCGCCGGTGGTGTCGTAGGGCGGGCTGACCTCAACCACATCGCCGCCGACCATGTTGATGCCCGCCAATCCCCGCAGCATCGCCGCCGCCTGCCAAGAGGCCAGACCGCCCCAGACCGGCGTGCCGGTGCCGGGGGCAAAGGCGGGGTCCAGCGCGTCGATATCGAAGGTCACATAGGCGGGCCTGTCGCCGACGATGGCTTTGGCGCGGGCCACGGCGGCGGCGGCGCCCTTCTCATGCACCTCGCGCGCGTCGATCACCTGCACACCGAGGTAATCGTCACACTCGGTGCGGATGCCAATCTGGACGCTGGTCTTGGGGTCGACCAGGCCGGTTTTCACCGCCTTGTACATCATTGTGCCATGGTCGATGCGGGTCAGATCGTCATCGGCCCAAAGGTCGGAATGCGCATCGAATTGGATCACTGAGAGCGGCCCGAACTTTTCCGCGTAAGCCTTTAGAATCGGGAAGGTAATGTAGTGGTCGCCGCCTAAGCTGACCGTGCCCGGCCCCTGCCCCAAAATGCCCGCGATATGAGCCGTCAGCGCATCGGGAAAATCCGCGACCCTGGCGTAGTCAAAGGCCAGATCGCCGTAATCGACGATGGCAAAGTCGCTCAGCGGATCGAAGCCCCAGCCATAGGGCGGATCGTAAGGCTGCAGCGCGCTGGCCTCGCGGATTGCACGGGGGCCAAAGCGGGCGCCCGCGCGGTGGGTCACCGCCTGATCGAACGGCACGCCGGTGATCGCCAGATCGACGCCTGTCAGGTCTTTCGTATAGCGGCGGCGCAGAAAGCTGGTCGCACCGCCAAAGGCGTTCTCAAAGGCCAGCCCGCGTCGGTCTTCGCGGGTAAAGGCCACGTCGATCTGCTTTTTGGCGTCTTCCAGTGCCATGGCCGCCTCCTTTTGAGTTTCCGCTGCTCTCTCCCGCGCGTCTAGAGCCCGTAGAGGTCGCCGAACTTCGCCTCAAGATACGCCAAAAGCGGCTCGACATCCGGGGCGTGGCCCACGGCGCGTGCGATTACCTCGCGCGGCTCATAAAGCCCGCCATGGCGTTGCACCTTGTCGCGCAGCCAGCCGGTGGCCTTGCTTGTGTCGCCCACCGCCAGATCGGCATCGAGGTCAGGCACATCCGCACGCAAGGCCTGATGCAGGCAGCCCGCATAGACATTGCCCAGCGTGTAGGTTGGGAAGTAACCAAACAGGCCGACCGACCAATGCACGTCCTGCAAGACGCCGTGCGATGGCTTGTCGACGGCCACGCCGAAATCGGCCTCGAACCGGCTATTCCAGGCCTCTTCAAGATCACCCACCTCAAGCTGACCGCCGACCAGCGCACGCTCAAGATCAAAGCGCATGAGGATGTGCAGGTTGTAATGCACCTCATCGGCCTCGGTGCGGATATAGCCGGGGTTCACGCGGTTGATCGTGGCATAGAAGGCCTCGGCATCCCGCACGCCCATATCGCCGAACGCCTCGACCATGCGGCCATGGAGCCAGCCGGTGAAGGCGCGGCTGCGGCCCAGCTGGTTCTCGTAGATCCGGCTTTGGCTTTCATGCACCCCCATGCTGACGCCCTGGCCCAGCGGGGTCAGCAGATAGGCGCGGTCGATGCCCTGTTCATAGGTGGCGTGGCCGACCTCGTGGATCGTCGAGTAAAAACAGTTGAACGGATCCGCCTCGGAAACGCGCGTGGTGATCCGCACATCAAGGCCCGAGCCGGAGGCGAAGGGATGCACTGCCTTGTCGAGGCGGCCGGTCGACCAGTCATAGCCGAAGGTACCCGCCAGTTCGGCCGTCAGTTGCATCTGCTTGGCGGCCTCATAGGTGCCGGTCAGCGGCGCGGGCTGCCTTTCGGCCCCCAGAACCGCCTCACGCAGCGCCACAAGACGCGGGCGGAGCGTGCTGAACATCGCCTCGATCTCGGCCCCGGTCATGCCGGGCTCGTAATCGTCCAGCATCGTGTCATAGAGATCACCGTTTCCGGCAATCGCGGCGGCCTCTTCCCGCTTGAGGCGCAGAACCTCGGCCAGGGTCGGCAGAAAATGCGCGACATCGTTCTTTGCGCGCGCCTCGGCCCAGATGCCCTGCGCGACGCTGGTCGCGCGCGCGATTTCGGCCGCCAGAGCGCCCGGCACCTTCACCGCCCTGTCATAGCTGCGGCGGATATGGCGCAGTTGCGCCCGGCCGACATCGTCAAGGCTGGCCGCATCGATCCCCTCCAGCCAGTCACCGATGCGCGGATCGGTGCGGCGGGCATGCAAAACGCCTTCCATCGCACCACTTTCCTCGCCGCGCTGCTCGGCGGCGCCGCGCGGCATCATGGTCTCCTGATCCCATTGCAGGCGACCGGCCACCTGGGCCAGGGCCTCGGTCTCGCGTTGAAAGGTCATAAGGTCTGAATACGCTGTCATGATGTGCCCCTGATTGAGGTTGAAATGGGATATTGTGAAAGAAAACGCGCGCGAATGATAATGACCCAAAGAAGGACCGCGCCGATCTGGTGAAGCAGCGCAAGGCCCACGGGGGCCGAGTAAATGACGGTGACGACGCCCAGCACGATCTGCACCAGCAGCATCGCCAGTATCATGTTGAAGGCGGCTTGTGTGCGGCGATGGGCGCTTTTGCGGCCCTGCCACCAGACGAACAGACCGAAGGCAAAAAGGAGGTAGCCGACGCTGCGGTGAATGAATTGCACCAGGCCGGCATTCTCGAAGAAATTCTTCCAGAGCGGTTCGATCCAGAAAGGGTCAGGGGGAAAGACGCCACCGGCCATCAGGGGCCAATCGGTAAAGCCGCGCCCGGCATCAATGCCCGCCACCAGGGCGCCCAGAAGGATCTGCAAAAAGGCCAGGTGCATCAGCCCCGTCGAGAGCGAGACCAGCCGCCCCTCGCGCCCGCGTCTGGCCTGCAAAAGCTGCGCTTCGGGTCGGCCAAGAAGGAAGACGTACCACGCAATGAGGCCCAGGATGACGAAGGCCAGACCCAGATGAATGGCCAGGCGGTAGCTCGCCACATCCAGCATCGTCCCCGTCAGACCCGAGGACACCATCCACCACCCGATGGCGCCTTGCAGCCCGCCAAGGGCGCCGAGGCCCAGAAGGCGCGGCGTCCAGCCCGTGGGGATGCGTTTGGTGGCCCAAAAGACCACAAAGCCGATCGCCCAGACCAGCCCGATCACGCGCCCCAGCTGGCGGTGGCCCCATTCCCACCAATAGATCACCTTGAACTCGGCCAGGCTCATCCCGCGGTTCTGCAGCTGATATTCGGGTATCGCGCGATATTTTTCGAACTCCGCCGCCCAGGCGTCGTCGGACAAGGGCGGCAGGGCGCCTGTGACGGGGCGCCATTCGGTGATCGAGAGGCCGCTATCGGTCAGCCGCGTCAGCCCGCCCACCGCGATCATGATCACGACGAGGGCAAAGAGGGCCATCAGCCAGCGCCGGATCGGCCCGCGCGCGCCGGATGCGGCGCGGTCGATCAGACCGGCCTGAAGCGCGGGCTTTGCCGCCCCCTCGCCCACCTCTTCGAACAGCTTGCGATCTGCCGCCATGCGCCCTCTCCTTCGGGCCGCAACCTAGAGGCAGGGCGACGGGGCTTCAAGCGCCACAAACCGGCCGCAATCGGCGCGATCTGACGCACCCAGACGCAAATATGGCCGCTTCCGTGGCGTCATCCGGGACAGGTTCATTGAATTGTAAAGATTTGGGCGCGCTTCGGTCACACTCTTGCCCCCTTTGCTTGGGATTTCTGATGTCAGAGAAGCTGGCGGAGGGTCCCATGGAAATTCTTGGGCAAATTTCTTTCGATGAAGTGGTTGGCGCATTCGTGGCCTGCCTCGTCATTCGTGAGGTTATGATCTTCACGCTGCCAGATACGGTTGCTGGACCGGGCGGCTGGTTGATTGATACGGGTTCCGACGAAGTCTAACGCCTTTCGTAACGTTTCGAGTTTTTTGAAGCGCTAGAGGTTAAGGCTTTGTCATAGGTTACCGAAGGCCGTGCGGGTGAGTTGAGCCGCGCGGCCTTCGGTTTTTCACGGCAAGATACAGAAAATAAAAGATAAATGATGCGCATTCCGGCCTTTAGGGCCTGAACGGCCCGATCAACCCCAGATTGTCTTACTCCATCACCCCACGACAAAGGCTTAACGAACGGAGTTCGGCGCTCTAAGCTGACCTCCCGGTGACGTTAACACTCTGTCACAATTGTCGGCCAATTTGCGCCGGCATAGGATTTGGAGAAACCAATGACACGACGCACAACCCTGGCCACCGCTTTCCTGTTCGGGGCCACGGCCCTGACCAGCACGGGCGCTTTTGCAGAACCCTTCGGCATGGACCCGCGCGCGGCCTTCCTGATCTCGAAGATGGAAGACAGCGCCCTGAAATCCGAGCTTGAGGCCTGCATGGGCCAGCCCATTCAGCGCACAAACTTTTCCATCGGCCATCGCGGCGCGCCGCTGATGTTTCCCGAACATACGGCCGAGTCAAACATCGCGGCCGCCGCCATGGGCGCCGGCATCCTAGAATGCGACGTGACCTTCACCGCTGACGAGGAGCTTGTCTGCCGCCACGCGCAAAACGACCTGCACACCACGACCGACATCCTGATCTCCCCGCTGGCCGAGACCTGCATAACGCCCTTCACGCCCGCCAGTGGCGATCAGGGCGCCACGGCCGAATGCCGCACGTCCGAGATCACGCTTGAGCAGTTCCGCACCCTCACGCCCAAGATGGACGACCGCAATGCCCAGGCGACGACCGCAGAGGAATATGTGCAAAGCTCGAACAGCTGGCGCACGGACCTTTACGCCAACGAGGCGACCCTTCTGACCCATGCGGAGTCGATTGAGCTGTTCCGTTCGCTCGGTGCCAAGTTCACGCCCGAGCTGAAGGCCCCCTCGGTCGAGATGCCTTTCAATGGCTTCAGCCAGGAAGATTACGCGCAAAAACTGATCGACGAATATAAAGCCGCCGGCGTGCCGCCCTCCGACGTCTGGGCGCAATCTTTCCAGCTGGAGGATGTGCTCTACTGGATCGAAAATGAGCCTGAATTCGGCGCCCAGGCTGTCTATCTGGACGACAGCTACGATATCGACGGCTGGAGCCCGATGGACCCCGCCACCTGGCAGCACAGCATGACCGAGTTGAAAGAGATGGGCGTGAACTACATCGCGCCGCCGCTTTGGGTGCTGATGACGCTGGAAAACGGCGAGATCGTGCCCTCGACCTATGCCACCGAAGCCACGGCGGCAGGCCTTGAGATCATCACCTGGACGCTGGAACGCTCAGGGCCGTTAGGCAATGGCGGCGGCTGGTATTTCCAAACCGTGACCGACGCGATCGACCGCGATGGCGACTATTTCGAGGTGCTCGACGTGCTGGCCCAGGATGTGGGCGTTGTCGGCGTCTTTTCGGACTGGCCCGCGACCGTCAGCTATTATGCAAGCTGCAAGGGTCTGGACTGATCCTTCCCACGCTGAATTGAAGCAAAGGCAGCCCCGCGACGGGCTGCCTTTTTCTTTGGAAGATGTATCTGGCAGCCATAAACGCAAGCGGCACGCAAAGCCGGGCATCGCCTGCCCGTGGGGTGGCGGCGCAACGGTTAAGCGATGCACTTTATCCATGCCAAGTACATCTCACGCCCGATCTGATCGCTATGGTTTCCAAGCGCCAGCCCGCCGGGACGGGCAGGCGCTGCCCGGCGCCTTCGGCTTGATTCCGGGCAGGATAGCCTGAAAGCGCCGCTATCCCCCCAAGAGGTCCGGCACGATGGTTACCACGGCGGGGAACATCCACAAGATCGCCAGCGCCAATACCTGGATACCGACGAAGGGAATAATTCCGCGGTAGATGTGGCCCGTGGTCACCTCTTTCGGGGCCACGCCCCGCAGGTAGAACAGTGCGAAGCCGAAAGGCGGCGTCAGGAACGAGGTCTGCAGGTTTACCGCGATCATGATCGTCACCCATTTGGGGTCCATCGATCCGCCATAGATCACGGGGCCGACGATTGGGACGACGATGTAGACGATCTCAAGGAAGTCCAGCACGAAGCCCAGAAGGAACAGGACCAGCATCACGATCAGGAACACCACCCATTCCCGGTCGAAGCTGCGCAGGAAGTCCTGGATGTAATGCTCGCCCCCGAACGAGATCACGACCAGGTTCAAAAGCTGCGAACCAATGAGGATGGTAAACACCATCGAGGTGACCTTGGCCGTCTCGCGCACCACGGGGCTGAGGACTGCCGTCCGCCAAAGCACCCAGCACGAATAAAGGATGCCGAACATCGCGAAGTAGAAGGTGGCTCGGGCCACGACATAGGCGATCCATTGTTCGATCGAGGGCTGGCCGACGCTGATCCGCAGGTCGAAATTGACGCCCACGAGGATCATGATGACGATCGAGAAGGCCGCGCCGATCACGATGCGGCCGCTTCTGTGTTCATCCTTTAGGCGGCGATAGGCGGCCAGCATCAGCGCGCCACCGGCCCCGAAGGCCGCGGCCGGCGTGGGGTTGGTGATCCCTCCCAGAATTGAGCCCAGAACCGCGACGATCAGCACAAGTGGCGGAAAGACGACGCGGATCACCTCGCTCCGGCCGAGATAGCCTACCGCATGCCAGAGGCCGTAGCCCACAAAGGCGCCGGGGATCAGCAGCAACAGGAAGGTGCGCCCCTCGCTCGTCATGGGCGAGATCAATACGGAATCCACAAGCAAAGCCACGGCGACACCGCCCAGCCCGATCCACAAAGGCCTCGGATCGGCCGATGGGGCGACACCGCGTGCTGTGGTCAGCACCAGCGACAGCAGCATGAAGAACACCGCGATGCCGGTGCCGATGGGTGCGGCCGCGGCCAGTACCGCCGCGCGCGCCTCGGCCATTTCCTCGGGCGAGCGGCGATGCGCCTCGACCACGCCGCCGGCGGCGGCGATCTCGGCCTGCTGGGCCACGGCGCTGTCCCAGGCAGCCTGGCCGTGCAGCTCGATCATCGAGGCCTGGCATTGCGGCGAGACATCGGTGCGCAGCGACGCCACGGCACCGGCCTGGGTGAAGGTGCTGACGGTCATGTTCTGGCTGCCCACCAGATTGACCTGTGCCGACAGGATCGTCCCGCCGATCACCAGGACGGGCACGGCGAGGAACCACAACAGCGCCTCGTTCCGCGTCACGATCTCGCCCCCTCTGCGCTCGGACGCGACGACGGGCGGCGCCTTGGAGGGATTCAGCAGCGCGAAGCCAAGCGCGTAGAGCGCATAGAGCAAAGCCAGGAACACGCCCGGCAGGATCGCGGCCTGAAACAGCGTGCCGACGGACAGAACCGCGGATTCGCCCAGATAGGTCAGCGCGTCGGAGCAGCCGGCGGCCAGCGCGCGGTTGTCCTGGGCGGCGGAATAGATGTCGCCCGCCAATGTGCCCAGAAGGACGATCACGATCGAGGGCGGGATGATCTGGCCCAGCGTGCCCGAAGCCGCGATGACGCCTGTGGCCAGCTCAGGCGAGTAATTGTTGCGCAGCATCGTAGGCAGCGCCAGCAGGCCCATGGTCACGACCGTCGCGCCGACAATGCCGGTGGAGGCCGCCAGGAACGCGCCCACGACCACGATCGACACGGCCAGGCCGCCCGGCAGCGGTCCGAAGACGCGGGCCATGGTGGTCAGCAGGTCATTGGCGATGCGCGACCGCTCAAGCACGATGCCCATCAGGACGAACATCAAGACCGCCAGAAGCGTCTCAATCGACTGGCCCGCGATGACCTTGTCGTTCATGCGGTTCACGATGAAGCCCAGGTTGCGTTCGATGGCCATCTGCCAGCCGCCTTGAAACAAAGGCTCTTCGATGCGGGGCAATTCGGGGTATCGGAAGATCGAGATGTTCAGCGGGTTGACCCCATCAGCGACCAATTGTCGGTACATCTCGGAATTCTTGTCGGCCGCCTGGTGGATCAGCAGGCCCGAACTGTCCAGCGCCGCGATGATGGCGAATGAGATCACCGCGGCCCCGCCGATGGCGAAGGCCACCGGAAAGCCCGTCAGAATGCCCGCGAACAGGCACAAGAATACGATGATCAAGCCGACTTCGACGCCGTCCAACCCAAATGGCATTATCTGCTCCGTCCCCTAATGGACGCCCTCATAGACGTCCTCACCCTCTCCCAGGGTGTCCTTGTCCAGATACTTGCCCTCACTCTCTTCGCCTTCGACGAAGTGCAGATAGGAGCGGTAGAAAAATGCGATGCCCTGGATGAAGACCATGGCCGCGAAGATCGCGATCAGGATCTTGAAGAGGAAGTAGGCATCGAACCCGTTGGGCGAAAAGCCGATCGTCTCGACATTCCAGCGCAAGGCGCGCGTCTGCATCATCAGGCGATCGATCGAGGCCGAGGCCGACGGGTTCGGCACCACCAGATGGCGCCACATGAAGAACCACGCGTAAAGCCAGATTAGCACCGCCACCGGCAGCATGAAGACCAGCGAGCCGAACATGTCGATGGCCTTCTTGGTGCGGTAGCGCACGGCCGAATAGACCAGGTCGACCCGCACATGCCCGCCCTGCACGAAGGTGTAGCTGACGCAAAAGCAGATGATGATGGCATTGTAGAGCTTCAGCTCTTCCGACCACCAGGACACGTCGCGCGCAAAGCCGACGCCCCCCACCTCAACCCCGATGGAGGAAGCCAGGAAGATGCGTTGCTGGAAGACGATCATGATCTGCTGCAACACCATGATCAGCCCGGCCCAGGCAAAGAACCGGCCGGTGATATTGGCGAAGCCTTCCAGGACGCGCACAGCGCCCCAAAGCACGGCACGGCGCCACATGCCGATGCCGGTGAAGATCAGAAAAGCAGCCAGAATGACGAAGAAGAATTCGACCGAGGCGCCGTAATACATGAACCGCGCCAGCGATTCCTTGGCCTCGGTGCTTTCCAGCCTGCCGCCGATCGACCCGATCCAGGTCAGCCAGCTGCCGGGGTGGATGATGGCGTAGGCGAAATTGTAGAAGGCTTCCAGGATGTTGCCGAAGAACCATTGAAACACGCCTGAGGCCTGAAACGCATCAAGGCAACTGATCGTGTCTTCGGTCGCGGGGGCGAAAAAGCCTGAACATTCGATTTCGTCGGTCATCCTGCCCCTGCCGGATCAATCCATGAACATCTTTTCGGGTCGCAATAGGCGAAAACTCCCGGCCCGTGGGCCGGGAGCGATCTTTTGCGCGGGCGCTTAGCCGAGGACGCGGTCGCGCTGGGTGCGGTACACGCCTTCCGAGCGGGTCAGCCACGCCGAGGACGAGCGCATCGAGGCCATGGCGCTGTCGTAGACCTTCTTGTAGAGGTCGTCGCCCATGTTCTCGGCGTGAACCTCGGCCGACGCGGCACCGAACGAATTCCACACCGTCTCGGGGAATTCGCGCACCTGCACGCCGGCGGCCTGCAGACGCTGCAGCGCCGCACCGTTCTGGCTGAGGAATTGCGACAGGTTCCACTGGTGGCAATCGCCCGACGCGATCTCGATGATCTTCTGATGCGACGGTGAGAGGCTGTCGAAGACGTCGCGGTTGGTCGCCAGCGACAGGGCCGCACCCGGCTCGTGGAAGCCAGCGGTGTAGTAGATCTTGGTGATCTCCTGGAAGCCCGCCTTTTCGTCCGCCCAGGGGCCGATCCACTCGGTCCCGTCCAGCGCGCCGGAGGACAGCGCCTGATACACTTCGCCACCGGGCAGGTTCTGCACCGAGGCACCAAGCTTGCCGAGCGCCAGACCGCCGAGGCCCGGCATACGGAACTTCAGGCCGTTGAAGTCTTCGGGGCCCGCAATCTCGCGGCGGAACCAGCCACCGGCCTGCGCGCCGGTATTGCCCGCCAGGAAGGATTTCAGGCCAAAGATCTGGCCCAGCTCGTCATGCAGCTCCATGCCGCCGTCATGATGGTACCAGTTGACGATCTCCTGTGCGGTCATGCCGAAGGGCACGGCGGTGAAGAAGGCGTAGGCCGGGTGCTGGCCAACGAAGTAATAGTCGGCGCCGTGATACATGTCGGCCTGACCCGAGGTCACGGCATCAAACACGTCGAACGCGCCCACAAGCTCGCCCGCGGCCTTCAGATCGACGGTCAAGGCGCCGTCCGACATCGCGGTGATCGTGTCGGCCACGCGCTGCGCGCTGTCATGCACACCGGCCAGGCCGCGTGTCCAGGTCGTCACCAGCGTCAGGGTGCGGTTGCCCTGCGCATAGAGCGGCGCGGCAAGCGTTGACGCTGCCGCCGCAGTTGCGCCCCCGATTGAGGCTTTCGTAAGAAATGAACGACGATCCATAAGGTCAATTCCTCCCATGTGGCGCCCGCTCCCTTTGGTCCGGGCGGATCGTTTCGATGCCGGTGACCCTAGCGGCGGTTTCATGCCGAGGGAATACCCATCACTACGTAGTCTGCCCTCTTGGTGAAATATAATATGGCGCGCGGTCACTTGGGCGCATCTTTCCAAGCGATGTGCCAAGAAGCCGATCATTTGCCGCCTTTGGGGGCAGCTTCCTGTTGCACAGCGCCACGCGCGCGCCTACATTTACACCGTCCAGGGTTTGCCCGGGACTATGGCGATAAACGCGCCCGTAATAAGCGGATCGGACCCGGGGGCGGTACCCGGCGGCTCCACCAATCATCCCTCGTTGGGGGCGAATGGGGCCGAAACAGGATCGACGAACGTGTAAAGGGGAATGCTTTCGCTCGGTGAGCTACCACCGTTATCGGTGCGTTAAGTACAGTTGCCAACGACAACCGTGCTCCGGTCGCCCTTGCTGCGTAAGCAGTTCGGGTAACCGAAACTTTAAGCCCAGCCGCCTAGCCGCGGTCTGGCGGGGTTCGCAGGCACCTGGCAACAGAAGCCTGCACTTATTCTCTCTATGATTTGCCCATTCGTGAGGACATGTTGAATGTCCATAAAGAGCCCAAACCTACCACGTGCAGCAAATGCAGCGAATGTCGGCTTCGCCAAACACTTAGTCGGTTAGCGCATCAAAACGAGCAGCCACCGGAGCAGGCCCCTAACAGGCACCACCGGTACAGCGCCAGAGCGCCTTTACCGGACACCCGTATTGCAGTCATTTGCCGTTCGATCTCTCAAATCGGCGAAGCGCATCTTGCCGTCATTGTCTGGGCGGCAGGATCGCGGTCGAAAACTGCGGCTTATCAGGGTTTGTTTTCGGTCACCGCCGCTGCGCGTTTTCTGGCGCGGAAAGCAGCCGTCTTGGTGCGGTTCTGACAGGCTGACGAGCAAAACCGTCGGGTGGCGTTCTTTGATGTGTCTGCAAAAACCCGGTCGCAGTTCTCCGCCATGCAGATGCCAAGACGACGCGCATCCTGCGTGCCGATCATCCGGGCAAGTCCCTCGGCACAAATCGCTGTCCACATTGGCAGAACGGCAGCGTCCGCCGGATGGTGGTGGAGGTGCCAGACACCCTCTTCCTTTGCCAGATAGGGGGTCGCCGGGTGCTCCGACAGGATCGTGTTCAGCAATTCTGCGGCGTCATCGATGTCACCTCCGTCAATACTGACGAATATCGCGCGCAGTCGTTCTGCCAACGCCACGAAACCGTCTGCGTCATTCTCCGACAAGGCGGCGACAGAAGGTGGGTCTATCGCGACAACCTCCCGGACGGCTTGTAGCACGTCGATCTCGGCGACCGGCTTTCCGTTGGCATAGCCGGGCGTGAGCCTGTTTGCGAATTCAACAGACGCGAGAATGCCGGCATCTATGTAACTGTCTAGTTTCATTTGACCAGTAACCTGCACCTATGTATCCTGTACCCATCAAAACACATAATGCCAGTTACCACCCCACAACGCAACGTGGCTGAAACGACGGTGGAGGAGAGCAGACATGGAAAAGCCCCTGAGAAACAAGGTCGCCTTGGTGGCCGGCGGAACACGCGGCGCAGGCAGAGGGATCGCGACAGAGTTGGGGCGTGCCGGGGCCACCGTCTATGTCACGGGACGTTCGACGATCGAAGGCCGATCCGAGATGGACCGGCCCGAAACCATCGAGGAAACCGCAGCCCTTGTCGATCAGGCTGGCGGCGTCAGCATTGCTGTTAGGGTCGATCATCTTATCCCCTCGGAGGTGAAGGCCCTGGTCGACAGAATCCGGTCAGAGCAGGGTCAACTGGACATCCTGGTGAACGACATCTGGGGGGCGACCCGGATGGAATGGAACAAAACGCTTTGGGAGAGTGATCTCGACTATGGTTTGCGAACGCTGCGGCTGGCGGTCGATACCCACGCCATTACCGGGCATTTTGCGTTGCCTTTGCTGATCGAGCGGCCGGGTGGCCTGGTTGTCGAAGTGACCGACGGCACCGACGAGTACAACGCCGCCAACTATCGCGTGTCGTTCTTCTTCGATCTTGCCAAGGCAGCCGTGAACCGCATGGCCTTTTCTCTGGCCCATGAACTGAAACCCTATGGAGGGACGGCGGTGGCATTGACGCCGGGCTGGCTGCGCTCCGAAGCCATGCTGGATGCTTACGATGTGACGGAAGCGACCTGGCGAGATGCAACTGACAAGTCACCGCATTTTGCGATTTCCGAAAGCCCGGCCTATGTCGGTCGGGCCGTTGCTGCCTTGGCAGCCGACCCGGAGCGCGCGCGGTGGAACGGCCAGTCGCTTTCGAGTGGCGGTCTGGCGCAGATTTACGGCTTTACCGATACGGATGGCAGCCAGCCGGATGCTTGGAGATACGTCCCGGAAGTGCAGGATGCAGGCAAACCTGCCGACACGACCGGGTATCGGTAGGAGTGGCAAGGATGGCCCCCGTCGGGTCGGCAGTTTCCGGTCAGCCGGCGAAGGGCATCGCTCTCATGGCTCTTGCGATGCTTTTGATTCCAATCGTGGACGGGATAGCCAAATATCTCAGTGCCGAGTACTCGCCGCTCTTCCTTTCCTGGGCACGCTACATGGTCGCCAGCGCAATCGTTCTTCCGGTTGCCGCAATCTTGCGAGGTCGGCATTTCCTTCCGAGAGAACGCCGAACGTCGCACGCCGCGCGAACGATCTGTCTTGTCGCGGCGATGACGCTCTACTTTCTTTCGATAGCGCGCATTCCGCTGGCGACGGCGGTCAGTGCCTACTTTGTTGGACCCATCTTTGCGGTCGCCCTGTCCGTCATCATCTTGAAGGAACGCTTGACGCACCGGAGATTTGTCAGCCTTGTCCTCGGCTTCGCCGGGGCGATCGTCATCCTGCGCCCGGGGACCGTGATCGAGCCGGGCATTCTCCTGGCGCTCGGCGCCGGTCTGTTCTTTGCGCTCTATCTCGTTGCCACACGGCATGCGTCAACAGCCAGCGATCTGATCGAAACGCTGGCGTTTCAATGTGTCGTCGGGACGATATTGCTGACACCCCAAGCCCTCCTGTGCTGGTCCACACCGACATGGGGGGATCTGACGTTTTTTCTTGGGCTGGGTGGACTTTCTGCGGCCAGTCACGGCCTCGCGATCGCCGCCTTTCGATTTGCCGATGTGTCATCCTTGTCGCCACTGGTCTACCTGGAACTGATCGGTGCAGTTTTTATCGGCTATTTTGCGTTCAACGAAGTGCCACAAGGGTTCTCAATCGTTGGCGCCGCTTTGATTGTGCTCGCTGGGTGCCTTTTGCTTAACAGTCACACGCGAATGTCCAAAAGGCCAGAGAAACCACTGGAGCCGTTGTCCTTGGGGTCGCACACCAAACCACTTTGCGCTCCCGACTCTTTGCAAGGTACGTTACGAAGGCGAAAGCCGAAATAGTTTGTGATGTAGAAATAGTCGAATAGAGTTCGCCGTGGGTTTGCGCGTAAACAATAAGAACGCCTGCGTACCGGAATGTATACTCTCTCATCGAAGCAGTTCGCTTGACCTCCTGAGCAACCTCGCCGTTTCCATGTCTTTGAGGATGGTAAGATCGTCGTGGCATTTGACCACTGGACCAAAACTAACGACATCGAAATCGCTAGGTGAGCGCCCCAAGAGCTGACATTCAGGTGCCTCCGTAGAATGACAGCAGAGTCCCGAAAGCGGACCTCCGCGTAAATCGCGTTGAAGGTCCTGTTCAGGGCAGAAATACCTGATGTTGTGGTGGAGCTTCCCGAAGCGCCGCGCTGCTTGCAATCAGAAAATCAATGGC
Source organism: uncultured Paracoccaceae bacterium (assembly GCA_947503935.1). Taxonomy (GTDB): domain Bacteria; phylum Pseudomonadota; class Alphaproteobacteria; order Rhodobacterales; family Rhodobacteraceae; genus CANNFR01. The sequence continues at coordinate 150,463 of CANNFR010000010.1, read as the reverse complement.
ATCGGGTCGACAGCGGCTGACGCGGCACAGATCGCCTTCGGCACAAGCCTGCCGAGCAGGCATCTGGCCCCCACCCTCACCATATCTTGTGGTGACAGCCCTTTGAACCTTGCCTATACTGCGTCTCATGAACCGGCCGAGACAGGCCGGACGTTGAGGCGGATAACAGGAAAGAGAAACGGACATGCAGGGATATTCCCGACGTGGATTTTTGGCGATCGGTGGCGCTGCCGGCCTGGGGCTGGCGGGCTGTGGCAATGGCGTGGGTTCGGACGGCGGCGGACGGATCGACCAGCGGGTCGATGCGACGCGCGACTTCCTCTATTCGCGCTACCCCGGTACGCAGGACCTGTCGCAGAAGGCCTCGGGCATCTTGTGGATGCCGCTGATCACCGAAGCGGGCTTTGGATTTGGCGGCTCGTATGGGCGCGGCGCGCTCAGGGTGAATGACGTGACGGTCGATTATTACTCGGCCGCGCAGGCGACCTTTGGGCTGCAGGTGGGCGCGCAGCAATATGCCCACGCGCTGTTCTTCATGACACCCGAGGCGCTGTCGCTGTTCCGCCGGTCAACCGGCTGGGCGCTCGGCGCCGACGCCAAATACGCGCTGAACGACCAGGGCGAGACCATCCTGGCCGACACCAACACCGTCCTGTCGCCAGTCGTGGCCTTCGTCTTCGGCCAGGCCGGCCTGATCGTGGGTGCGACGCTGGAAGGCACCAAGTACAACCGGATCATTCCTTAGAAATCGCATAAGACACATGCGCCCGGACTTTGGATCTGGGCGCATATTTTCGATTTTGGCTGTGGATCTTTAGACAGTCAGGCGCCTTTATTTCAAACCAACGCCCACGTCGACCGTCGGGAGCGAGTTTACCCGCCGTTCTGTGGTTACCTTGATATCGACGCGACGGTTCAATGCCCGACCTTCCGGATTGTCCTGTCCATCGATCTGGTTCGCGGCTACGGGCTGGGTTTCGCCATACCCGATTGCCGTCATCGTCTCGGTGGCAATTCCGTTCGCCTCGAACCAGTCAAAAACGGCGTTGGCACGCTTTTCCGACAAATCCTGGTTGTAGGCATCGCTGCCTTTGGCATCTGTGTGACCCGATATCTCGACCTTTGTGCCGCCATATTCTTGATGAAGCGCCAGAACCGTATGCAAAGCCTCCTCCGCCGGAGGCGTCAGGTCGAATTTGTCAAATTCGAACAGGTAATCGCCAGACAAACCGATTGTGAACCCGAAGCCTGTCGGATCACTCATGATCCCCGTCGCGCCTTGGAGAGGCTCGGATGCGCTGATCATTTGCTGCCGGGTCAGTTGTAGCGCAATTCGTGTTTCGGAATGAAACGGGATACCGCTGCCATCTGGGCCGTAATTCTCCAGAACAGCCTTCAAATCCACGGCCTCAAAGGGGTCTGGGTTTTCGGCAAGAAGTGCCGCCAGATCGGCACCGGATGAAGTTTGGGCAAAGGCAGTGCTTGCAGCACAGGCCGCAAAAAGCACCACCGCCGAGCGGCCTATGACAATCCGCACGCGCCTACTCGCTGGGCTGACTGATCGTAAACGGAGAGACGCCAGGCAAAGACACTTCGATCGGCCATTCCGAGGCATCCGGGGCCTCAAACTTGACCCAACCGACCTGCCGCTCTCCCTTGCTCAGAGACAAGGTATTTTCATCATCCGGAACGGCGGCAAAGATAAATTGATCTGCGTTCTTCTCGTACGTGATCGTTGAGGCAAGATACTGATCGTTCACGTCGCGAAGGACCGGAAACTTCGTGTCGGCGGTTGTATAAACGACATCCGCAATTCCCAAAGACATCACGCGTTGTGACTCTCCCGTCGTGTTGTCCAGCATGAAGGCAATGGTGAGCACGTCATTGGCAACGCTTGCTTTCAGAAGGTGCACTTCGACGCCATTGGGGCCGTATTGCGTATCAAGAAATTGTTGTGCCATGGCAGGCGCTGCAAACGCCACCGCGGCAGCGAATACGATCTTTTTCACAAGCATTCTCCCTTAAGGTGCTATTTTCAAAGACAAAAGAAATATGGTTTGTCGTGATACTAGCAGCCCCGGAAAACTTGCTCAACTCAGCGCCCGCAATGCTGGCGAATGTCCGCCTCCTCTTTGGGCAGCCGATATTGAACCAGCGCTGACCCCACTACAGACGGGCTTTCTTTTTGGAAGGCGCCGCCGTAAGTTTCCTGCCAGGTTCTCAGACCTGACAGGGAGACAACAATGAAAAGACTGCTTTTGGCCTCTGCGGCCGTATTGGTTGCCGGTTCAGCCGCAGCTGAAGACATCAAGCTGGGCATCTCGCTTGGCTTCACCGGCCCCTTGGAATCGCTTTCGCCCGACATGGCGGCGGCGGCCGAGATGGCGATGAAGGAAGTGAGCGATTCTGGCCTTCTGCTGGATGGCTCGACCGTTATGCCGGTGCGCGGCGATACCGGCTGCATCGACGCGGCGCTGGCCACCGCCACGGCCGAGCGGTTCATCACCTCGGACGGGGTGAAGGGCATCGTGGGCGGCATGTGCTCGGGCGAGACGGGCGCGCAGCTGTCGAACGTGGCCGTGCCGAACGGGATGGTCATGATCTCGCCCTCGGCCACCTCGCCGGGCCTCTCGACCACCGAAGACAACGGCCTCTTCTTTCGCACCGCGCCATCGGATGCCCGCCAGGGCCAGGTGATGGCCGATATCCTGAACGATCGCGGGATCAGCACGGTCGCCGTGACCTACACCAACAACGATTACGGCAAGGGCCTGGCCGATGCGTTCCAGCAGGCCTTTGAGGCCTCGGGCGGCACGGTGACGATCAACGCCGCCCATGAAGACGGCAAGGCCGATTATTCGGCCGAGGTCGCCGCCCTCGACGCCGCCGGTGGCGACGTTCTGGTCGTGGCGGGCTATGTCGACCAAGGCGGTGCCGGCATCATCAACGGCGCGCTCGATACCGGGTCCTTCGACATCTTCATGTTCCCCGACGGCATGGTCTCGGAAACGCTTGAGGCGAATTTCGCCGATCGCACCGAAGGCTCGTTCGGCCAGCAGCCGGGCACCGATAGCGAAGGCGGGAACATGTTCGTCGAGTTGGGCAATGCGGCAGGCTTCGAGCCGACCAATGCCTTTGCGCCGGAAAGCTATGATGCGGCAGCCCTGATCATGCTGGCCATGGCCAAGGCGGGGTCGTCCGACCCGGGCGTCTACAAGGACCACGTGATGGATGTGGCCAACGCCCCGGGCGAGCAGATCTTTCCGGGCGAGCTGGCCAAGGCGCTTGAACTGATCGCGGCGGGGACCGAGATCGATTATGTCGGCGCCTCGGCGGTGGAACTGATCGGACCCGGTGAATCTGCCGGGAACTACCGCGAGATCGAGATGCGCGGTGGTGAGATGATCACGGTCGGATACCGCTGATCGGCAGACGCCTCTGACACATAGACAGCCCGGGCCAAACGCGATCCCGGGCTGTTTTTCTAAAGAAGCCACCCACGCGAAGGCGGCCAGAAGGGAAGATACCGGGGAATGATCGTCGTTGACGAGTTACACAAGCATTTCGGCGGGTTCCGCGCCGTCGATGGCGCATCACTGCAAATCGGGACGGGGTCGATCACCGGGCTGATCGGGCCGAACGGGGCGGGCAAGACGACGCTCTTCAACGTGATCGCGGGGGTCCACAAGCCGACCTCGGGCAAGGTCACTATGGATGGCGAGGATATTACCGGCCTGCCGCCGCATGATCTGTTTCACAAGGGACTCCTCCGCACCTTCCAGATCGCCCATGAATTCAGCTCGATGACCGTGCGCGAGAACCTGATGATGGTGCCTGGCGGCCAGTCGGGCGAGACGCTCTGGAACGCGTGGTTCCGCCGCGGTGCGATTGCCGAGGAGGAGCGCGCGCTGGCGGCGAAGGCCAATGAGGTGCTCGACTTCCTGACGATCTCGCATCTGGCGGACGAGCGCGCGGGCAATCTGTCAGGCGGTCAGAAAAAGCTGTTGGAGCTTGGCCGCACCATGATGGTGGATGCCAAGATCGTCTTCCTCGACGAGGTCGGCGCAGGCGTGAACCGCACCCTTCTGAACACCATCGCCGATGCGATCCTCCGCCTGAACAAGGAACGCGGCTATACGTTTTGCGTGATCGAACATGACATGGATTTCATCGGCAAGCTCTGCGACCCGGTCATCGTGATGGCCGAGGGCAAGGTGCTGGCCGAGGGCACTGCGGCCGACATCATGCAAAACGAAGCGGTGATCGAGGCCTATCTGGGCACCGGGTTGAAGAACAAGACGGCCGGAGCGACGGCATGAGCGGCGGGCCAAAGACCCCCTGGCAGGATGGCCGGGGCAGCAAGGACCGCTCGATCACTAAGTCGAACGAGGCGAGCAATGCCTTCTCGCACCAGACGGGCGGCGCGGCCAAAGCGGTTGATGCCGCAGGCCCCTTTCTGATCGGCGAGGCGATGACCGGCGGCTATGGCGGCGCGGACATTCTGCATGAATGCACCATCGCTGCCGATACCGGCCAGATCGCGGTGATCGTGGGCCCGAACGGCGCGGGGAAATCGACGGCCATGAAGGCGGTCTTCGGCATGCTGACCTTGCGCGAGGGGCATGTGCGGATCGGCGGCGAGGATATCACCGCGCTGACCCCGCAGGACCGCGTGGCCAAGGGCATGGCCTTCGTGCCGCAGACGTCGAACGTGTTCCCGTCGCTCAGCGTCGAGGAGAACCTGGAAATGGGCGCCTTCCTCCGCCGCGACGATTTCCGCGGGACTATGGCCCAGGTCTATGACCTCTTTCCGATCCTGAAGGAAAAGCGCCGCCAGGCGGCGGGCGAATTGTCAGGCGGCCAGCGCCAGCAGGTGGCCGTCGGTCGCGCGCTGATGACCCAGCCGAAAGTGCTGATGCTGGATGAGCCCACCGCGGGCGTCAGCCCCATCGTGATGGACGAGCTTTTCGACCGGATCATCGAAGTGGCGCGCACCGGCATTTCGATCCTCATGGTCGAACAAAATGCCCGCCAGGCGCTGGAGATCGCCGACAAGGGTTATGTCCTGGTCCAGGGCCGCAACGCCTATACCGGCACCGGGGCCGAGCTTTTGGCCGACCCCGAGGTCCGCCGGACCTTTCTGGGAGGGTAGCGCATGCATCGCCCGATATGCCTTGTTGTGTTGTGTCTTGTCGCGCCCTTTCCTGCGCTTGGCTGGACCTGCAACTTCTCGGACGGCAGCGTAATACATATCGAAGACGACCACCGGCCAGACACCCAGACGCCCTATAAATGGACCCGCCAGGCGGCCCCAGGCGCGACGGCATCGCTTTATTCCAACATCGGTGCAGTATCCGTCAGCGAAATCGCGGCCGTCGAGTTTCAATCCGCCTTCGTGACCTCACCGATGATCCGCGGCACATTTCAGGTTCTAACGATTGAAAGCCGCCGCGCCCCAAGGCGTGCATTGTTGTCCGTTTTCACAATGGGACCGGACGGGCCCGCCGTGGACAGCGTCGAGGGCGTTTGCGAATGACACGGCATCGCAACCTCGGCGGGCAGCGGATCCCGCTGACACGCCGCGCGCGTGCCCAGAGTAGGGCCGGAGCGTTGGCATGGGCCACACCCCACCCCCCTGCCCCCCTGGTGCAGCAACGCAACGCTTTCGCGTTAAACACACCGAAACGCTTGGCCGATAGGCTGTCTGCGGCGACACTTTTCCCGGGGGCTTTGGGAACGGGGTATCGGAATGCTTGGGGCTATTTTCACGTTTTTGCTGTCTCCCTTCGGGATGGTGACAGAACAACCCGCCTCATGCCGCTTCGCGCCGGTCGAGGGTGGCCGCGAAATCGCGGTGACGCTGCACAGCGAGGGGCCGACACTGGAATTGGTGCGTGTCGGCGGCGCGGTGGTGGCGATCGACGGCGCCAGGCTCGAGGCGCGGGTGCGCAGCAACACCGCCACCAAGGCGCGCGACGTGCTGATCAGCACCCGGGATGCGGGCGGCCACATGATCATTCTGGCGCTGAACGAAAGCGGCCAGGCGCTGTTGGTGCGCGAGCGGCCGGACGGGAATGCGGAAAAGCGCATCGGCCATTGTGCCGCCGGCGGGGCCACCATGCGGGCCTGGTTTCATCAATAAAGGCCGCGCTGGCCATTCTTTTGACCCTCGGCCTGCCCAGCCAGGCAAGCGCCGAGGGCCTCTGGGCCGTTTACGCCCTCTGGCCGCAGGACGAGGGCCCGCGCACCATTCCCACGAACCGCTGGCACTGGGTTGAAACGACGCCCGGTATCTTCGTGCCTGAGCGTGCAGTTCCGCCCGTTCCAAAAAACACCGCCCTTTCCTGGACACCGCCAGAACACCTTAACCAGGCTTCGGCGGCACGGGCCGCGTTGGAAAGGCTGCACGACTTGCCCAAACCGCAAGTAGATGCACCGCCGCTGCTCTGGTGTATGGACTGGCAGACATCACAGGGCCAGCCACGTCTGGCCTGTATGGAGGGACAGAATGGACGCCCTTAACGCCCTTGTCGCGCTTTCGAATTTCGTGATCGTCCCGGCCATCGCCTATGGCGCGCAGCTGGCTCTGGGGGCGTTGGGCGTGACGCTGATCTACGGCATCTTGCGGTTTTCGAACTTCGCCCATGGCGACACGATGGCCTTCGGCACCGCGATCACCATTCTGGGCACCTGGGGCCTGCAGGCGGCGGGCATCTCTCTCGGGCCGCTGCCCACGGCGCTTCTGGCCCTGCCGCTCGGTATCGCCGTCACCGCTGGGTTGGTTCTGCTGATCGACCGTGGCATCTACCGTTTCTACCGGCGCCAAAAGGCCAAACCGGTGATCCTGGTGATCGTCTCGATGGGGGTGATGTTTGTGATGAACGGGCTGGTGCGCTTCATCATCGGGGTCGATGATATCGGCTTTACCGATGGCGAGCGGTTCTTGATCTCGGCGCGCGAGTTTCGCGACATGACCGGCCTGCGCGAGGGGCTGGCCATCCGCACCACGCAGGTGATCACTGTAGTCACCGCGGCTTTGTGCGTCGCGGCGCTCTTCTGGTTTTTGAACCGCACCCGCACCGGCAAGTCGATGCGGGCCTTTTCCGACAATGAGGATCTGGCGCTTTTGTCGGGCATCAGCCCCGAGCGTGTGGTGGCCGTGGCCTGGGTCATCGCCGCCGCTTTGGCGACGACGGCGGGCGTGCTCTACGGTCTCGACAAAAGCTTCAAGGCCTTCACCTATTTCCAGCTTCTGCTGCCGATCTTCGCCGCCGCCATCGTGGGCGGCCTCGGCAGCCCCTTGGGGGCCATCGCGGGCGGGTTCCTCATTGCCTTCGCCGAGGTCTTGGTGACCTACCCGCTGAAGAAAGTGCTGACCTATCTCGCCCCCGAGGGCTGGGGGCCTGATGGCTTGGTGCAGCTTTTGTCGACCGATTACAAATTCGCGGTCTCGTTTGGCATTCTCATCGTGGTGCTGCTGTTCCGCCCCACAGGTCTTTTCAAAGGACAATCGGTATGAGCGCGCGCGTCCACCCCGCCCTTCTCTTCGGCATCGTCGCCATTCTCTTTGCGATCACCGGCTTCGCGCAAAGCTGGAACGTCTCTCTGACGATCCTGAACATGGCGCTGATTTCGGCGATCATGGCGCTGGGGGTGAACCTGCAATGGGGCTATGCGGGCCTGTTCAACATCGGGATCATGGGGTTCGTGGCGCTTGGCGGTCTGGCGGCGGTGCTGATGGCGATGCCACCGGTGGAAGAGGCCCGGGCCGCAGGCGGCGCGCGGCTGCTTTTGGGCCTGGTCTGCGGCGCGGCGACCATCGTGGCGGCCATTCTGATCTGGCAAAAGATGACGCCGGGGCGCAAACGGGCACTCGTGCTGGTGGCCGTGCTGATCCTGGGCTTTGCGCTGTTTCGCTATGTATTGGACCCCGCCAAGGCCGCGGTCGAGGCGGTCAACCCCGCCAGCGAGGGGTATCTGGGGGGCCTCGGCCTGCCGATCATCCTGTCCTGGCCGGTCGGCGGGCTGTTGGCGGCAGGGGCGGCCTGGCTGATCGGCAAAACCGCGCTGGGGCTCAGGTCAGACTACCTGGCCATCGCGACCCTTGGCATCGCCGAGATCATCATCGCGGTTCTGAAGAACGAAGACTGGCTGGCGCGCGGCGTGAAAAACGTGATCGGCATGCCTCGCCCTGTGCCGTATGAGGTCGACCTGCAAGCCAGTTCCGCTTTTGTCGAGCGCGCCGCGATGTTCGGGGCTGACCCTGCCACAGCCTCGTCCATCACAGTCAAGCTGGCCTATGCGGGGCTGTTTACGCTGGTGCTCTTGATTCTGATATGGCTGGCGCAAAAGGCGCTGAACTCGCCCTGGGGCCGAATGATGCGCGCGATCCGCGACAATGAGGTCGCCGCCGAGGCGATGGGCAAGGACGTGACCGGGCGGCACTTGCAGATCTTCATCCTGGGCTCGGCCATCTGCGGCATCGCAGGCGCGATGATGACGACGCTGGATGGGCAATTGACGCCCGGATCTTACCAGCCGTTGCGGTTCACGTTCCTGATCTGGGTGATGGTGATCGTCGGCGGCTCGGGCAACAATTTCGGCGCCGTGCTGGGCGGGTTCCTGATCTGGTGGCTCTGGGTGATGGTCGAACCGATCGGCCATTTCCTGGTGGGCGGCTTTGCGTCGCTTTTGCCGACAGGATCATGGCTGGCCGGTCATCTGACCGAGGCCGCCGCCCATATGCGCCTTCTGACCATGGGCATCATCTTGCTCTTGGTCCTGAGGTTCTCGCCCCGCGGCCTGATCCCCGAACGCTGACCTGGGACCGCCCAGCAAGGCTATCCGCGTCGCAAGAAGGCCGCCAGCCGCTCAAGACCTTCGGTGATATCCGCGGTCGCGCGCGCATAGGACAGGCGTAATGTCCGCCCGCCCCGGGCCGGGTCGAAATCCAGCCCCGGGGTGACCGCCACCCCCGCTTCGGCCAGGATTGCCTGCGAGAATGCCAGGCTGTCATCGGTCAGGTCCGACACATCGGCATAGATGTAGAACGCACCATCGGGCGGGGCGAAATGGCCGATCCCGGCCTGTGGCAAACGCTCAAGCATCAAGCGGCGGTTTTCGGCATAGATGGCGCGGTTTGCCTGCAACTCGGCCTCGGCCTCCATCGCGCCCAGGGCCGCGATCTGGCTGGCATGGGGCGGACAGATGAACATGTTCTGGGCCAGACGTTCAAACGGGCGGATCATGCTGTCGGGTACCACCATCCACCCGATGCGCCAGCCGGTCATCGAGAAGTATTTCGAGAACGAATTGATCACGATCACATCGTCCGACACCTCCAGCGCCGAAACCCCGCGCCCCTCGTAATGCAGGCCATGGTAGATCTCGTCCGAGACGAAGGCCGCGCCCTGCTCTGCCGCCGCCTCGATCAGGTCGGCCAAGGCGGGGCGATCCAGCATAGTGCCCGAGGGGTTGGCCGGCGAGGCCACGATCAACCCGGCCAGATCGGCCGTGGCGCGGACCTGATCGGATGTCGGCTGATAGCGCGCCTCTGGGGACGTTTCGATATCGACCGGCACCAGGCTGAGCGCCTTCAGGATCTGCCGGTAGGAGGGATAGCCGGGCGCGCCCAGGGCCACCCTGTCGCCCGCATCGAAAAGCGCAGTGAAGGCCAAGAGGAACCCCGCCGAGGATCCGGATGTGACCACGACGCGCGCCGGGTCCAGATTAAGGCCGTACCAATCGGCGTAAAGCCGCGCAATGCGTGCGCGCAGGTCGGGCAGGCCAAGGGCCACGGTGTAGCCGAGCGGCCCCGCCTCCATCGCAGCGGCCAAAGCCTTGCGGGCAAGCGCAGGCGCGGGCGTGCCGGGTTGCCCCACCTCCATATGGATGATGTGGCGCCCGGCCTCTTCGGCGGCGCGGGCCGCCTCCATCACGTCCATCACGATGAACGGATCGACCGCGCTGCGCCTTGAACCTTTCATCCCGATCTCCCTATGCTGCGGCAGTTCAATCAAGCCCGGAGGCACAGGTCAATGGCAGCGCGGATTTTCGCCCTTCTCATCGCATGCATGCTGGCCCTGCCCGCCCATGCCCAGGCCTTGCTGCGCGACGCGCAAAGCGAATACGCGCTGCGGCAACTGGCCAAACCGATCCTTGCGGCGGCAGGGCTCGGGGCCAATTCGGTCCGCATCCTGATCATTGAAGACCGCAAGATGAACGCGTTCGTCGCCGACGGTCAGCATATCCTGATCCATTCCGGCCTGCTCCTGCGCCTGAAACGCGCGGAGGAGTTGCAGGCCGTCCTGGCCCACGAGATCGCGCATATCACCAATGGCCATCTGACCCGCCGCGCGACCAATGCGCGCACGGCCCGCAACGCGGCCGGTCTGGGCATGATCATGGCCGCGGCCGCCGCCGTCGCTGGCCAGGGTGAGGCAGCCCTGGGGCTGGCGGGCGGATCGGTCGGCTCAGCCCAGCGTGTGTTCATGGCCCATACCCAGGCCGAAGAGGCCTCGGCCGATCAATCGGGCATCCGCTACATGGCGCAGGCGGGGATCGACCCGTCGGCCGCGGCTGATGTCATGGAGCTCTTCCGTGGCCAGGAGGCGTTGAACGTGGGCCGGCAGGACCCTTACGCCCGGACCCATCCCCTCTCCCGCGACCGCATCCGCGCGATCGAAGGGTTTGCGGCGGGCTATGCAGGACGCGCGAAAGACGACCCGGAGGCTGATTACTGGTTCGCCGTGGTGCAAGGGAAACTTGCCGCTTACCTGCAAAACCCCGCGCAAACCATACGGGCCACCCGGCGCGACACGTCCGGCCTTGGCCTGATGCGCCGGGCCGTGGCCTATCACCGGATGCCGAAGCCAGCAGACGCGATCCAGGCGGCACAAGCCCTTGTCGCCGCCCGCCCGAATGACCCCTATGCCCGAGAAACGCTGGGGTGGATCTTGCTGGAATCGCGCCAGCCCGGCCCGGCCATCAGCGCCTATCGACAGGCAGTTCAGATGGCGCCAAGCGAGCCTTTGATCCGGGCCGGACTGGGGCGCGCTTTGCTGGCCGAAGGCAGCGAAAGTTCGGTCCGCGAGGCCTTGAAGGTTCTTGAGCAATCCCGCAGCCGTGATCCGCAGAACCCCAGCGTCCTGCGCGATCTGGCGGTGGCCTATGCCAAAACCGGCCAGAACGGCATGGCGTCGGTCGCGACGGCGGAACGCTTTGCGCTGATGGGGCGGCTGCGGGACGCGGCGATTCACGCCCAACGCGCTGTTGACCAATTGCCACGCGGCTCAGCCGGCTGGCTGCGGGCCGAGGATATTCTGCGCGCAGCGCAAGCCGTCCGGAGATAAATTCTTCTGCGAAGAATTTGGACCTGATCGACGCGGAGCATCAATTTTTCTGCGAAAAATTGGTCTTCCTTCCTGATTTTTCGCAGAAAAATCGTGAGCCGCCAATTATTCGGCCGCTTCCTTCGTCGCCTCAAGCTCGGCCGCCCTCGCCTCGACCAACTCGACAATATGATCGATCATCGTCTCGTTGCCCTGCTTGTGGCTTTGCTTGCCGGCCAGGTAGACCATACCTGCATCCTTGCCACCGCCGGTAAAGCCGATATCGGTCATCAGCGCCTCACCCGGGCCGTTCACGACACAACCGATGATCGACAGGCTCATCGGCGTCTTAATATGCTCAAGCCGCTTCTCCAGCGCCTCGACCGTCTTAATCACGTCAAAGCCCTGCCGCGCGCAGGAGGGACACGAGATGATCTGCACGCCACGGGTTCGCAGCCCCAGTGATTTGAGGATTTCGAACCCGATCTTCACCTCTTCCACCGGATCAGCCGACAGCGAGACGCGGATCGTATCGCCGATCCCAGCCCATAGAAGATTGCCCAGACCGACGGCCGATTTGACCGTGCCTGTCATTAGCCCGCCCGCTTCGGTGATCCCAAGATGGATCGGCGCATCCGTCGCGTCTGCCAATTGCTGATAGGCGGCAGCGGCCAGGAAGACGTCGGACGCCTTCACGCTGATTTTGAATTCGTGAAAATCGTTGTCCTGCAGGATCTTGATGTGGTCGAGGCCGCTTTCGACCATCGCTTCGGGGCACGGCTCGCCGTATTTCTCCAAAAGGTCCCGCTCAAGCGAGCCTGCATTCACGCCGATGCGGATCGAGCAGCCATGGTCCTTGGCCGCCTTGATCACCTCGCGAACGCGCGCCTCGTCGCCGATATTGCCGGGATTGATGCGCAGGCAGGCCGCGCCCGCCTCGGCCGCTTCGATCGCGCGTTTGTAGTGGAAGTGGATATCGGCCACGATCGGGACCGAAACTTCGGGAACGATCTGCGCCAGGGCGCGCGTGCTGTCTTCGTCAGGTGTCGAGATCCGCACGATATCGGCCCCCGCATCGGCGCAGCGTTGAACCTGCTCGACCGTGGCTTTCACATCCGACGTGTCAGTATTCGTCATCGTCTGAACCGAGATCGGCGCATCGCCCCCAACGGGAACCGCGCCGACCATGATCTGGCGCGAGGCACGGCGGTAGATATTGCGCCAGGGGCGGACGGGGTTGAGAGACATGTCTCGCATTCCTTGAGGACGGCCTAAACGGTCACGCTATAGATAGACCACCGTCCGGGCGCTGACAACGCGGGTGCGACCTTACTGCGAGGCCTCGGCGACATAGATATCGGCCAGGGCCTGATCGGCCTCGATATCGGCCAGGGCGTAGCTTTCGGTCAGCGCCTGCGAAGACAGTGCCACATCACGCACCACTTGCGAGCCGGGGGCCGCGGGGCCGTAGGTCTGGCCGTTGATCTCAAAATAGATCGCCCCTGAATTACCGGCCCGCAGAACCGGTGGCTGTTCGGTGGCGGGCACGACCCAGCGTTCGCCGGGCTCGAGGATCTTCTCATGCAGAACCGTGCCATCGGCGGAACTGATCCGCACCCAGGCGGGCCGCACGGCGAGGATGTTCAGCTGCGGCGCGGCATCGGCCAAGACCTGAGGCACCACCGGCTCAGGTGCGCTGACGGGTTCGGGCGCCGCGCGCATCACGGGGCGGTCGACAGCGCTTTCCGCCAAGGCGCCGACGGATCCAGGCTCAACCGCCGAAATTGGACCATCACGTGGTTCAAGCACAGGCACATCCAGCGCACGTGGGCGGTAGAGACGGTCGAGTGCATCGACAGACGGCGACGTGACCCCGGCGCTTTCAAAGGCCATTCCGGGCCGGATCTGATCCGGCGCCTGGGACAGTTCGCTCAGTTCCGCAACGACACCCGGCGTCTGGTCGACAGGCGCCAGATCGACGCGCTGCACCTCTTGCAGTACAGCCCAGGCGCCGTATCCCACCGCCCCGACCAGCAGAAGCAGCACCGACAGCGAGCCGAGCGCCCGCAATTCGATCTGTTCCAGAAAGCTCTCGGTGCGCGGCACGAAGGCGGCGTTCGGGTCGCCGAGCGAGTCGAGCCCCTTGCTGCGCTGCGGTTTGGGGGCCGAGGCGCTGGCTGACAATCCGTGGGGCTGTTCAAACCCCGCCTCGCGGCAAAAGCTTTGCCAGGCCCATTCGGGATCAAGCTCGAGATAGCGGGCATAGGACCGCACGTAACCTGCGATAAACCCGGGCGTATCGAAGGCCGAGGGATCGGCATTTTCGATTGCGGCGATATAGGTGGCTTTGATCTTCAGCTCGCGCTGCACGTCGATGAGGGATTTGCCGATGGTTGCACGTTCTCCGCGCATGACATCGCCAAGACGGAGGTCGAACGCATCGAACCCCCTCAGAGCAGGATGATCCTGCGAGATTGGCGGCTGTTTCCGCCCTGTCATACTTCCTGCCCCAAACGCACGTGGTCCCTATCCCCTCAGGCACGAATCATCGTGCCGGACTCACCTGTTTATGAATACATAGCATAAGCTTGCAAATGCTGCACCCGCATAACAAATCAGCCCGTCAGGTCGGCACGATTCAGCGCACAGCGCGCCCAGAGCGCATCGAGCGCGCGGACAAGGTGATCGGTCATTCCGGCGTCATGCAGGGGTGAGGGGGTAAAGCGCAAACGCTCGGTCCCGCGGGGCACGGTGGGAAAGTTGATCGGTTGCACGTAGATGCCGAAATCGTCCAGCAACCAGTCGGACATCGCCTTGGTATGGCGGGGGTCACCGACGATCACCGGCACGATGTGCGAGCCGTGATCGACGATCGGCAGACCAAGCGCCTTCAGCCGCGTCTTCAGCACACGTGCGCCGGTCTGGTGCGCCTCGCGCCGGGCCTGATCACTCTTTAGCAGCCTGACGGATGTGGCCGCCCCGGCGGCCACGACGGGCGGCAGCGAGGTGGTGAAGATGAAGCCCGGCGCATAGGACCGGATGGCGTCGGCCATCTTGGCGGAGGTGGCGATATAACCGCCCATCACACCATAGGCTTTGCCCAGCGTACCGTTGATGATGTCGATGCGGCCCATCAGGCCGTCCCGTTCGGCCACACCGGCGCCGCGGGGGCCGTACATGCCGACCGCATGCACCTCATCGAGATAGGTCAGGGCGCCGAACTCCTCGGCCAGCTTCACGATCTCTTCGATCGGGCCGAAATCACCGTCCATCGAATAGACGCTTTCAAACGCGATCAGCTTGGGCGCTTTGGGATCGTCGGCTTCCAGCAATGCGCGCAGGTGGTCCACGTCGTTATGGCGGAAGATGCGTTTGGAGCCGCCATTGCGGCGGATCCCCTCGATCATGCTGGCGTGGTTCAGTTCGTCCGAATAGATGATCAGCCCCGGAAAAAGCTTCGGCAGCGTGCTGAGCGTGGCATCATTGGCGATATAGGCCGAGGTAAAGATCAGCGCCGCCTCCTTGCGGTGCAGATCGGCCAGTTCCGCCTCAAGCGCCTTGTGATAAAGCGTCGTGCCCGAGATGTTGCGCGTGCCGCCCGACCCCGCGCCGGTGGCCTCCAGCGCCTCGTGCATCGCGGCCAGAACCTGGGGGTGCTGGCCCATGCCCAGATAATCGTTGCCGCACCAGACGACGATTTCCTGTTCGGACCCGTCGGGCCGGGTCCAATTGGCGCGCGGAAACTGCCCCTGCTTGCGCACGATATCGATGAAGGTGCGATAGCGCCCTTCGTCATGCAGGCGGGTCAGGGCAGTGTCGAGCGCGGCGTCATACGTCACTTGAGCGGATCCTTCTTGGGACTGGCTGGCATGTAGGGCACGGGCCCAATGCTGCCTAGGGCGTCAGGTTGTCGCTTTGAGCGAGATCAATCTGCAACCACAATGCGGCAATCGTTTGCCCCGCCCGCGGCATTGCACGACGCTGTGGCCGAGGCCGCCGCCCCTGCCCCACGGCCTACGCCGAACCCGCCGGTCGAGGGCGAAATGGCAAAGGCCTTCTCGCCCTGACCGCGCCGATATTCGCCGTTGAACGCGGCCGTCGCACCGGCGCTCAGCTGCAAGGGCCGGGCCTGCCAGCCGCGTGGCCGCACCTGCACCACCACGACGCAAGGCTGGCTGCCCCGGCTGCGCTTGGCGTTGCAATCGGCCAGAACGGCGGCGCTGGCGGCGGCGGCATCGTGATAATTGCCGCGCGCGGTCGTGGCCTCGGTCGCCAGGCCGTCATCGGGCGAAACGGCGATGGCGCCGTAATAGGGCACGTTCTCGGCAGCGATATTGCGCAAGATATCAAGCTCGCCCTCGCTGAGGAAGGATTGAGCCGACACGGCCACCTCAACCCGCGTCGCATTGAACAAAAGCCCCCGTGCCGTCGCCCCGTTCACCACGTCCTGGGCCAGCGTGGGCCCTGCCATCAATGCCGCCAAAGCCGCGATCCGCCACATCATCCTGTCCTGCTCCTTCCAGCGATTCCGGGCGCCACATTATCCTGCGCCGCGCGGTCTGGACACCCCTGTTCCGGCACGCATAGGGTGGCGCACCAAATCCTGGAAGGAGCCGCCATGAGCCTCGACGCTGTCCTTGCCCGTATCGATGCCGACCTGCCCGCCGCGACCGAGCGGCTGATGGCGCTTCTGCGCATCCCCTCGATCTCGACCGATCCGGCCTACAAGGCCGACTGCGCGCGTGCCGCCGACTGGCTGGTGGCCGACCTCCGCGGCTTGGGCTTCGACGCCGCGGCCCGTCCGACGCCCGGCCACCCGATGGTGGTGGGCCATGGCGGCGAGGGGCGGAGCCTGCTTTTCTACGGCCATTATGACGTGCAACCGGTCGACCCGCTGGACCTCTGGCACCGCGACCCGTTCGACCCTGCGCTGGAGGAGACACCGAAGGGCACCGTGATCCGCGGGCGCGGCGCGTGTGACGACAAGGGTCAGCTGATGACCTTTGTTGAAGCCTGCCGCGCCTGGAAATCCGTCCATGGCACCCTTCCCGCCCGCATCACGATGTTCTTTGAAGGTGAAGAGGAATCCGGTTCGCCCTCGCTGGTGCCCTTCTTGGAAGGCAACGCGGAAGAGCTGAAAGCCGATATCGCGCTCATCTGCGATACCGGGCTTTTCGACCACAAGACGCCCGCCATCACCACCATGCTGCGCGGGCTGCTCGGCGAAGAGGTCACGATCACCGGCCCTGATTGGGACCTGCATTCCGGCCATTACGGCGGCGCGGCGATGAACCCGATCCGGGTTCTGTCGCGCATCATCGCCAGCCTCCATGATCAGACGGGCCGCGTCACCGTGCCCGGCTTCTACGACGGCGTGGACGAGCTGACGCCGGAACTGCGCAACCAATGGCAGTCGCTGGGCTTTGAGCCCGAGCAATTCCTGAACGAAGTGGGCCTGTCGATCCCCGCGGGCGAACGTGGCCGCAGCGTGCTTGAGATGATCTGGGCGCGCCCGACCTGCGAGGTGAACGGCATCGCGGGCGGCTATGCGGGCGACGGGTTCAAGACGGTGCTGCCGTCCAAGGCCACCGCCAAGATCAGCTTCCGCCTGGTGGGCCGGCAGGGCCCGCTGGCGATCCGCGACAGCTTCCGCGCGATGGTGCGCCAGATGGTGCCCGACGACTGCAAGGTCAGCTTCGCTGATCACGGTGCCTCGCCCGCCAGCGTCATGTCGACGGCCGACCCCGCCTTCGAGGCCGCACGCCAGGCGCTGTCAGACGAATGGCCCAATGCGGCCGCCTTTGTCGGTGCCGGCGGATCGATCCCGATCGCGGGCTACTTCAAGACGATCCTCGACATGGATGCGCTGCTGATCGGCTTCGGCCAGGAAGACGACCTGATCCATTCGCCCAACGAAAAATACGACCTGCGCAGCTTCCACAAGGGCATGCGCAGCTGGGCACGGGTTCTGGCCGCCTTATCTGACTAGGAACATCCATTATTTCGATCCTTAAACGCCACGCCAATTTGCCATGAAGATCCCAGTGGCGCTTGCAGAGAATGATGCCTGGACGAGCCAGCTTGAGCCCTTGCCGACAGCTGCCGATCTGCCGCTGCGCAAGTTTGTGGTGACCAGCGTGTCAAAGCTGGATGACCAGATCGGTTGTGATAACCCCGTCTGCAGTCCCGACGAAATAGGGGATCTGGTTTTCGGCCATGGCACCGATGCGGCGGTAAGCCTGCATTCGCGGCCGATTTCACCGGCGGGATGACCCACTCCGCCTCCGAAATCGCAGCCCGCCTTCGCGCGGCAATGCCGCCAGGGCCCCCTCGATGGATCGTCGCCTGGATGCAGCATCAGGAAGAATATGCCGGCGTCGCACTCGCCGATCTGCCGATATCGCTGCACCACGATATCTATCATCCGAAAGATCAGATCGATTGCGCCTTCTACCGCGATCTGACGGCCTATGTGACGGTTCTGTTAGCGCTGTCATCGCTTGCAGGTTGGCTACATCCGGTCGCCTTCCACGGCTATGACGGCGCCCCGCAGGACTGGGCCGATCAAGCCGCGGCCTGGCTGAGCACGGCAAAAGCCGGCCCCGCGCAATACCCAGCGCAGGGGCCCGGTGCGCGTTGGCAAGACTTTCGGTCGTAAAGCGATCACCGGTCTCTTCGCCTCACGGTCGGCCCAAGCCCAGATAACAGCGCTATCATGAGTGACATCATCCGAATCCGATTGCACGCTGTGGGTCAGCATCGGATGGGAAGCTGCGCGGCCGAGGCCTGACAGAGACAGCGCAGTCGCGGGGGCCGCTGATCCGGCGATGGCCTGGCGGCGCGAGATCTGGATGGTGGACATCGGTCATCTCGCTTTGGCTTCGATGGCCCCTCGAAACGATGATAGACGCGAAACGATTCTCTGAAATACGGCGCCAAGCCCCGGGCCTTTGTCGCCTCTCGTGAATATTTCTCTTGCCGAAACCGGTTTCGGTTTCCAATCTCGGCATCGGGAGGATGGAAAATGGAAGGACCGGTGGCGCCGCTATCGGATGGCGGGGCACGCAAGCGCGTCACGATCGAGGACATGGCCCAGGCCCTTGGATTGACCAAATCCACGGTCTCACGCGCGATGAACGGCTATCCAGATATCTCCGAGGCCACGCGCCTGCGCGTCACGCGCATGGCCGAAAAGATGAGCTACCGCCCCCTCAGCCATGCGCAAGCCATCAAGACCGGGCGCACACGGTCACTCGGGCTGGTGCTGCAATTGTCCGACCACGATGCCCAGCGCCCCTTCCTGGCGGAATTCCTGGCCGGCCTGTCCGAAGGCGCCAGCGCCGAGGGCTGGACGCTGACGGTGGCCGCGTCGGACAGCCATGCGGCGATGATTGACACGTTCCGGGCCCTTCTGCGCGACGGCAAGGCCGACGGGTTCGTCCTGCCGCGCGCGATGTCGGACGACCCGCGTGTGCGATTGCTGCGCGCCGAAGGGGTGCCCTTCGTCCTCTTCGGCCGCCACAAAAACGCCGAGGGCTGCGCCTGGTTCGACGTGCTGGGCGAAGAGGCGATGCGCGACGCCGTGCGCCATCTGGCCGGGCTGGGGCACCGGCGGATCGGCTTTATCAACGGCGGGATGAAATACATGTATGCCCCGCTCAGGGCCGAGGGATTTGCCGCCGGGATGAGGGAGGCGGGGCTTGAGATCGATGCGGGATTGATGCGCCAGGATGCCATGACGCTGCAGGATGGCGCCGCAGCCGCCGAAGCGATCCTGGACCACCCCGCCCCGCCCACAGCGATTGTCTGCGCCGTCGATTTCGCGGCCCTCGGCGTCTATCGCGCGGCGGAGGCGCGGGGGCTTGCGATTGGCCGCGACCTGTCCGTGACCGGCTATGACGGCATCCCCGAAGGCCTGCATGCACAGCCGCCGCTGACCACCTTTGCCGTCGACAACCGCGCCGCCGGTGCGGCCCTGTCGACATTGCTGATCCGCCGTATCCGCGGCGAAAGCCCCGATGCGCTTCGGCAAACGACGCGGGCGACCTTTATCGATCGCGGCTCGACCGGGCCGGCCTGATCGGGACCCACCAACACGATCAAGACCAACAAAAAGGGAGAGAAAACAATGGCATCAGGGATCAGGGCGATGCTGCGCGTGGGCACGGCGACAGCCTTTGCAATGGCGGCCCTTGGCGCGCAGGCCGAAGAACTGCGGTTTTGGACAACCGAAGAGCAGCCCGAGCGTCTGGCCCGCCAGGAAGAAATGGCCGCCGCCTTCGCCGAGGCGACCGGCCACAATGTACAGGTCATCCCTGTCACCGAGACCGACCTCGGCACCCGCGCCACCGCGGCCTTCGCGGCAGGCGATCTGCCCGATGTCATCTATCACTCTGTCCAGTATCTGGCCCCCTGGGCCGAGGCGGGCATCCTTGACATCGACGCCGCAACCGATGTGATCGAGGCGCTGGGCGCTAATACCTTCGCCTCTGGCGCGTTGCAAATGGGCGCGGTCGATGGCGGCTACGCATCGGTGCCGGTAGATGGCTGGACCCAGATGATCGTCTATCGCGCCGATCTGTTCGAGGCGGGCGGCCTTGAGCCGCCCACCTCGTATGCCAGTGTTCTGGCCGCGATCGAGGCGCTGCATAACCCGCCCGAGATGTACGGCTTTGTCGCAGCCACCAAGGTCGACGAAAACTTCATGAGCCAGGTCCTTGAGCATGTCTTTCTGGCCAACGGCGTCTCGCCCGTGGGCCCCGATGGCATCCAGCCGCTGGACGAAGCCGCGACAATCGAGGTGCTTGAGTTCTACAAGGCCATCGCCGACGCCTCCCCCCCGGGCGATCTTTACTGGGATCAGTCCCGCAGCCTCTATTTCAGCGGCAATGCGGCGATGATCATCTGGTCGCCCTTCATTCTGGACGAACTGGCCGGACTGCGCGACAGCGCCCCGCCCACGATCAACGATGACCCGACATCGCGCGATCTGGCCGCAGCCACCGGGATCGTGACCAACTTTTCGGGGCCGTCGAACCCAGATGGCGCCGCCTGGGCCGATCTGCGCTATTTCGGGATCACGTCCGACGCCTCGACCGACGCGGCGATGGCCTTCGTGGAATATTCGCTGAGCGAGGGCTACGGCGCGACCTTGGCGATCGCGCCCGAAGGAAAGTTCCCGGTCCGGCGCGGCACGGCGGAAAACCCCACGGAATTCTCCGATCTCTGGGCCACGCTTGATGTCGGCGTCGACCGGCGCGCCCCGTTGGGCGAACTTTACGACGCGGCCATGATCGACGAGATCGTCGGCGGCCTCGACGTGGCGCAGCGCTGGGGCGTGGCGGAGGGCCAACTGTCCACGGCCTCGGCCATCATCAACAGCCAGGTCATCAACCGGATCGTGCGCGAGTATATCGATGGCCAGCGCGATGCCGCAGCCACGGTCGTGGCCCTGAACGAGGCGATCGCCGCGATCGAGTGATCCGCCCTCTCTGGCTTCGGGCGGGCGCAACCGCGCCCGGCGCCCCCGCCCGATGTGATCCCAGTGTCAGACCAGAGCACCCCGCACCCCATGGCAGACGCAACACCCCCCCTCGGCACCGGCCCCCTGGCCAAACGCGAAGCCCGGCTGGCCTGGGGCCTCTTGACCCCCACGATCGCGGCCGTGGCGCTGGTGGTGATCTTGCCTCTTCTGGCGATCTTCTGGATCTCGGTGAAGCCCGTCAGCCTGGCGGATCTGCGCGCGCCAGAGGTGGTGCTGCGCGAGGATCTGCGCGGCAGCCCCGAGGCTGCCGGCGACGAGGCCACCTTGCGCTACAGGCTGCGCAACTCGTCGCAGGAGCAACCCATTCTGGGCGTCCGCTTCGACGATCTGGTGCCCGATGGGCTGGAGATCGTCGATCTGGATGCGCGATGCAGCCTGCAAGATCAGGCGCTGTCGTGCGATCTGGGTGATTGGGAGGCCGGGTATCGCGAAACGCTGACCATCCCCGTCATCGTAACCCAGGCCTATCTCGACAATGCCATACGGCCCCAGGACAGCCCGCCGAGGGTCGAGGGCCGATCGTCAAGCGTGCTGACCGATGGCACGTTCACGCTGAACAATTTCGCGCGCATCTTTCAGGCCGATGAGTTCCTTGAAGTCCTCTGGGTGACGCTGTTCTACACCGTGTTCGGCACGATCGGGGCCTTGCTGGTGGGGCTGTTCGCCGCACTTCTCTTGAACAAGGCCTTCAGGGGGCAAGGCATTCTGCGGGGGCTTTATCTTTTCCCTTATGTGGCGCCTGTGATTGCCGTGGCGTTTGCCTGGCTGATCCTCTTCGATCCGTTCTCGGGCTCGGCCAACGCGCTTTTGGTGCAGATGGGCGTGACGCGCGAGGCGATCAACTTTTTCGGCGAACGCCCGCTGGCGCTGATCATGGTCACGGTCTTTGAGATCTGGCGCTACTTTCCACTGTCGTTCCTGTTCATCCTGGCGCGGATGCAAAGCATCGATGGCGACATGTACGAGGCCGCCGACATGGACGGCGCCTCGCCCTTTCAGCAATTCTGGTATCTCAGCCTGCCGCAATTGCTGGGTATCCTCAGCGTCCTGTTCCTCTTGCGCTTCATCTGGACGTTCAACAAGTTCGACGACATCTTCCTGCTGACCGGCGGCAATGCCGGCACACGGACATTGACGGTCAGCGTCTATGAGCAGGCCTTCGCGATCTCGAATATCGGCGCGGGCGCGGCAGTTGCGGTGGTGATCTTCGGCTGCCTGCTGACCTTCTCGATCTTCTTCCTGAAATATATCAGCCGGGAGGAAGGTCTATGAGCGTGCTGCGCTTTGGATATGTCACCGGGCCCCTTCTGGGCGCGCTGTGGATGGTGGTGCTGTCGGTGACCGTCGCAATTGCAATGTCGTTTGCAACAGGCGACCCGGTGCGCCCGAACATGTCTGTCAGCCTGCTCTGGGGGGCGGTTGTCGGCTATCTGGCCTCGCAACGTCTTGGCGGAACGCCGGGCCGGGCCATCGCGGCGGGTGCGTTGATCCTGCTCACGCTCTTTGAGGTCGGCCCGCTGGACTTCGGACCGGCCGCCTCGATCTGGACGCGCGCAAGTGCGGCCGCGATCCTGGCCATTGCGTTCGTCTGGTCGCTCTACACCATCCTCGACGATGTGGCCAAAGGTCCGCTGACCCGCCACGAATTCGAAGGCGCCGTCATTCGGTTCCTGACCGGCTTCGGCTACATCTTCTTTACCGCCATCGTGCTGATCCCCTTCTACGTCATGGTGATGACCAGCCTGAAGAACCAGTCAGAACTGATCCAGAATCCGCTGGATTTTTCGGTCGATCTGTCGCGGGGCACCGAGCTTTTCCGGTCGTATAACGAGCTGTTTACGCAGTTCAATTTCGGCACCTACCTCTTCAATTCCTTCTTCATCTCGGTGCTGACCGTCTTCATCACGCTCGCCTTCGCCATTCCCGGCGCCTATGCCGTGGCGCGGCTGCGCTTTCGCGGGCAGACGGCCTTTTCGCGCTCGATCCTGCTGATCTACATGGTGCCGATGATTGTCCTGGCCCTGCCGATCTACATCGCGTTTTCGATGACGGGCCTGCGCAATTCCTTCTGGGGCATCGTGATGATCTATCCGGTCACGACCATTCCCGTCGCGCTTTACATGCTGCAGGGCTACTTCCGGGGTCTTCCAGCCGAGATCGAGGAGGCCGGGCTGATGGATGGTCTGTCGCGGCTGGCCGTGATCTGGAAGATCACCCTGCCGCTTTCGCTGCCCGCGCTGGCGAGCGTGTCGCTCTATGTCTTCATGATCGCCTGGAACGAGTTTCTCCTGGCCTTCATGCTGCTCGACGACCCGTCGAAATTCACGCTGACGCGGGGGATCGCTTCCCTCAACTCGTCCGAAATTCCCCGCCAGCACCTGATGGCCGGATCGGTGATCGCAACGGTGCCGATCATGGCGATCTTCCTGGGGCTGGAACGCTTCATGACCAAGGGTCTGACCGCAGGATCGGTCAAAGGATAAGGCAATGACATCACTCGACAATCAAGCGCGCGCCATTCTGCGCAAGAACGACCGGGGCGGATACACGGTGCCGACCGCTGGCCTCTACCCCTACCAGTGGAACTGGGACAGCGCCTTTGCCGCCTGGGGCTTTGCAACCTTCGACCTGCCGCGCGCCTGGCAGGAGCTTGAGACCTTGATGGCCGCGCAATGGGAGGATGGGATGGTCCCGCACATCATCTTCCACAAGTCGGATCCGGGCTATTTCCCCGGCCCCGAGGTCTGGGACACGTCGCAAAGCCCGGCGACATCCGGCATCTCTCAGCCGCCCGTCGCGGCGACACTGACACGGCTGATCTGGGAGGAGGATCAAGCCTTCGGGCGCGCCCGGCTGGAGGCGCTCTATCCCCGGCTGGTCAACTGGCACCGCTGGTGGCACGAGATGCGATGCGGTCACGGGCCGGTCGCGATCACCCACCCTTGGGAAAGCGGGCGCGACAATTGCCCCGATTGGGATATCGGGATGGCGGGCGTCGATGGCTCACAGGTGGGCGAATATACCCGCCGCGATACCGGCCATGTCGACCCCTCGATGCGCCCCAGCAAGGCCGAGTATGACCGCTATATCGCGATGGTCCAGTTCGGCGTGAAGGTGGGCTGGGACCAGGCCCGGATCGTGGCCGACGGGCCGTTCCTGATGGCCGATCCCGGCATCACCTTCATCCTCTTGCGCGCGCATGAGGATCTGGCCGTTCTCGGCCGGGCGCTGGGCCAGGATGTCAGTGAAATCGAGGGGTGGGCGCTGGCGCTGCGCAACGCCTTGCCGCTGATCTGGAATGCCGATCTGGGGTCCTATGATGCCAAAGATCTGCGCTCGGGCCGATTTGCGGGCGTTCTGGGGTCGGGTGCTTTTCTGGCCTATCTGGCCGGGGCCGGAAATCCCGAGCTTGATGCCCAATTGATGCGGGTCTGGAACGCCGTGGGCTTTGGTATCCCCTCGGCCGATCCCGAGGCCGCGATCTTCGATCCGCGCCGCTATTGGCGCGGGCCGGCCTGGCCTGTCGTCAACGCGCTGATGGCGATCGGCCTGCGCGATGCGGGCCGCGGTGATCTTGAGGCCCGCCTGCGCGCCGAGACCGCGGCGTTGATCGAACGGCACGGGTTCTACGAATATTTCGATCCGACCGACGGCACGCCCTGCGGCGGCCATGATTTCACCTGGACCGCGGCAATCTGGCTGACCTGGGCCGGGCGGAACCTGGAACAGGCCAAGGGGGCCGCATGATGACATCGATTGAACTGAGGGCTGTCGAGAAATGGTTCGGCGAAGTGCAGGTCATCAAGGGGGTCGATCTGACCATCAAGGAGGGTGAATTCGTCATCTTCGTCGGACCCTCCGGCTGCGGCAAGTCAACCCTCTTGCGCATGATCGCGGGGCTTGAGGAAACCTCGCGCGGGCACATCATGATCGGTGATCGGGATGCCACCTCCGAGCCGCCCAGCAAGCGCGGTCTTGCGATGGTGTTCCAGTCCTATGCGCTCTACCCGCATATGTCGGTGCGCGAGAATGTGGGCTTTCCGCTGAAATCCGCGGGCCTTCCCAAGGCAGAGATCGATGCCAAGGTCGATGAGGCCGCGCGGGTGCTGAAACTCGACGCCTATCTTGACCGCAGGCCCAAGGACCTCTCGGGCGGGCAACGCCAGCGCGTCGCCATCGGCCGGTCCATCGTGCGCGACCCGACCGCCTTTCTGTTTGATGAGCCGCTGTCGAACCTCGACGCAGCGCTCAGGGTCGAAATGCGCTATGAAATCGCCAAGCTGCATCAGACGCTGAAGACCACGATGATCTACGTCACCCACGACCAGGTCGAGGCGATGACGCTGGCCGACCGCATCGTGGTGCTGGATTTCGGCAAGATCGCCCAGGTCGGCAGCCCGCGCGAGCTCTATGAAAAGCCGGCAAACCTGTTCGTGGCGCAGTTCATCGGCTCGCCCCGCATGAACGTGATGCCGGCCGAGCATGCCACGGGCGTCACCCTGCCCGCCGGGACCGTGTCGCTTGGCGTCCGCCCCGAACATATCAAGTTGGTCGACCCCGGCGCCGGCAACCTGCAAGGCAAAGTGGACGTGCTGGAATATCTGGGGGCCGATACCTTCGTCATCATGGAGTGCGGCGCGGCCGGTCAGGTGACGGTTCGGATCAGCGGGGATACTGCGCTGAAGCCGGGTGATGCCGCGGGGCTGGCTTTCCAAACCGGCACCCTGCACGGCTTTGACGCATCGGGCCTTGCGACCGGCTAAGGCGACATTCCAAGGCTCTGACGCGGATTTCTCCGGCGCCGCTGTCTTGGCCGGCCTCGGGCAGATGGGTCAGGCCTTCAGCCGCTCAACCACGCCGCCATAGCCCTCATCCTTCAGAAACGCCGCTTCGGCCGCGCTGCTGCCGCGGCCGAGCACCTCGTTGCGAAATGGGAACCGGCCGAAACGGCGGATGATCTCGCGATGGGCCAGCGCATGGACCAGATTATCTCCCGGATCGTCCGGCATCCGCGTCACGAACAGACAGACCGCCCGCGCCTGCGCCTGGCGCGTCTCGGCATGTTCGAACGGCATGTAGAAGAATTGCCGCCCGATCCCCTCGATCCGCAGGTCGAGGCCGGTTTTCACGGCATGAACCGCGGCAGAGAGCGCGAGGGGATCGGTCGCGAAGGCCTCGGGCGTTCCGCGGTGGATATTGCGCGAGAATTGATCAGTCAGGATCAGATAGGCCAAGGCCGATTTCGGCCTGCCCAGCCACTCACGATGCCCACCTGCCCGGGCCTGTGCCAGGGCGTCGCCAAATCGCTCCCTGCATTGTGCATCCACGGCTTCGCCGCCGGCGTACCAACCCTCCTGACCGATCTCGTTCAGCCAGAACTCAACCACATCCTCGGCCGTCGCCATCTGCCCGTCTCCTGCCGTTGCGTCAGGCGAACGTTGCAGGCAAAAAATCCGTTTGGCAACCAGACCCGTCACGGGAGGTGTCGGAAAGGTCGCGGACGTGCCGACTGAAATGGGCTAACGCACAATCCTGAAAATCTGGAGCAGACCCCGGATCTCAAGACAGGCACGATCCGGGGGCAGGGAAAATCTGCCTTGCAGATCTTTCGGGCACCACTCACACAAGGGGGGCGTGAGGGAGAAGGAGCCGGGAATGATCGTTGAAAACACAGCCGCCATCGTGACAGGAGGCGCCTCGGGACTTGGTGCGGCAACCGCCAGCCTTTTGTGTGAGGCGGGCGCCCAGGTGACCATCGCCGACCGTGACGCAGAGGCCGGAGGGGCGCTGGCCGACAAGATCGGCGCCCATTTCGCCGAGGTCGATGTCACTGACGAGGCCTCGGCCGCCGCGGCGGTGGCTGGTGCGCGCGCGGCCATGGGGCGCATCACCGCGCTGGTCAATTGCGCAGGCATCGTTTCGGGTGAGCGGGTCGTCGGGCGCAAGGGGCCTCATGCGCTAGACACGTTTCGGCGCACCATCGACATCAATCTGAACGGCAGCTTCAACATGATCCGCCTGGCCGCCGCCGAGATGGCCAAGAATGATCCCGACACCGATGGCCAGCGCGGCGTGATCGTCAACACCGCTTCGATCGCCGCCTATGACGGGCAGAAGGGTCAGGCCGCCTACGCCGCCTCGAAAGCCGCGATTGCCGGTATGACACTGCCCCTGGCGCGGGACCTGGCGGGCCTCGGCATCCGGGTGATGACGATCGCGCCGGGCGTGATCCTGACGCCCATGCTGGAAAGCCTCGGCGAAGAGATCCAGTCCGAGCTGGCCGCTGATGTGACGTTCCCCCGCCGCCTGGGACGCCCGGACGAATTCGGCGATCTGGTCCGGTTCATAATCGGCGCGGATTATCTGAACGGCGAGGTCATCCGCATCGACGGCGCCCTGCGTCTGCGCTAGGCGCTCCTCCTCGTTGGCCGTTCCGGCCCTCGTCGGGGCGCTGTGAATTAGGTGGCATTTGGCGGCCGGTTTTCGACGTATCTTGGAACGTCTTAACACTTGCCCAGATGGCCCGGATTCTCTGGACTCCATCAATGCGCCGAGCCGTGAAACATTGGTCCAAACATCTCACATTTCAGACTCAGAACGGACTTTCAACGCGCACCCTGCATCAACCGCAGCATTGCGGGACTTTGCTGCCGTTGATGGTTCGGATTTGAACGGCCGGTTTTGCTCTTCGGACACGGATAACTTGGCCGTTCCAGTTTCGCACTTTCGAAAGACGGACGCTACATTCCTATCAAAAGGCCATCTTCTCCGACTTGTTCCATCAATTCTTCAAAAAGAAGATTCCCAATTGAAACATTGTTCTCAACGATCCAAAGATCATCCACCTTTGCCCGAAACATTGCTGTCGCATCTTCGCCATCAACGCATAGAATTTCCCTCTTTCTCAAGGCTCTTTGATCAACAATAAAGATTACGGAGGCGTCAGGAAACGCTGCTACAACCTCACTTGGATCAGCATCTTCGAAACGACGCTCTGAGACAGCCTTGATGTGCGCGCGAAAACCCATCTCATTCTCGCTCGCGACCTCTTTCAATAACGTTGCCCATTTGGACAAATCAGAAAAATCAGTTTGCACAAGCGGGGACAGTTCTTCTTCCATTGGCTACTCCTTGCTATCGGACATTCGCTGCATCAAGGCAAATTTGCAATTCGGGCTCGTTCCCCCCATTTGTGACGCTTTGCACGGATGGCCGTCTTTCGCGAATTTGGGCCAGTGTAGTGACAGAAAGGCCAAAGTCGGCGAATGGTGAGCAAGTCCCCTTTGGCACGGGGCTCCGGCCTTGCTCTGCGCGTGACAGCAAGCGGGCGGCCTCAGCCCTCGCGTGGGCGGGGGCGGATGGGGATTTCCTTCAAGAGGCCTCCGATCCCCATCGCGGCGATATCGTCGGCAGTGACCTCCAGCCCGCAGAGCACGCGTTCCAATACCCAGTCCGCGCCATTCAATGCGGGCGAGCGGGCGCAGCCCGGCAGGCCGATGACCGGCTTTGCGCCGAGGCGGCCCAGAAACAGCAGATTGCCCGGGTCGACCGGCATGCCGAAATGCGTCACCTCCCCGCCTGCCTTGCGGACCGCCGAGGGCGCCACGTCGGCGATATCGGATGTGGCCGAGGCTGTCAGGATGAAGACCACCTCGGCCTCAACCTCCGCCAGGGCGGCGGCCAGGGCGCCCGCCTCATGCTGCACCACGACGCGGGGGGCGAGGCCCGCCCCCATCCGGGCGAGCCTGAGGGCAAGCGCATCACGCCCCTTGGCTGACGGGGTCCGGTTGGTCACGCTGGTCTCAACCAGCGCGGCTGATGTGTAGATCGGGGCGGCCACGCGCAAGGCGCCCCCGGCAGCCTCCGCCGCCTGATCGACATCCGCCTTTGGGGCGGCATAGGCGATGATCTTGACGGTCGCCACCATCTCGCCCGCCGCGACGCGACGGAAGGGGCGCAATGTGGCCAGCGTGATTATCGGATTGATCCGGTTCAACCGGTGAACCGCGGCCGTGTCGAGTGTGAAAACGCCTGCTGTCTCGGCATGGATGTTGACCCGGCCGGTCGCGGCCTGGGTCAGGCGGAGGCCCTGTGCTGCTGGATCAGGCACCAGAGCCTCGGCGATCCGGCGGGCGGCCGCGTCTTCATGCAGATCATCGGGATCGAGGCGCGCCACGATGACCTCGCGCACGCCTTCCTCCCTCAGGGCCGAAACATCCGCAGCCGTAAGCTGCGTGCCCTTACGCAGACGACCCGCTGACAGGGCATGGGAATGCGCCAGAATCGCGCCTTCGGCGTCAGCCAGAGGCACAGGGCCAAACTTCATCGGCCCTGCCTCAGCACCTGGGTGATCTGGGCCATCACCGATATCGCGATCTCGGCCGGGGTCGCGGCCCCGATATCAAGGCCGACCGGCGCGTGGATGCGCGCGATCTGATCGGCTGTGATCCCTTCCGCTTCCAGTCGTGCGACACGTTTCGCGTGGGTCCGGGTGGACCCCAGGCAGCCGAGGTAGAAAATCGGCGCCCCCAAAGCGGCCTTGATCGCGGGGTCGTCCAGCTTGGGGTCGTGGGTCAGCGTCACCACGGCGGTGCGGGCGTCGAGGCCATGGGCCGCCAGGGCCTCATCCGGCCAATCGTGGCTGATCGTCTCGCCCGGGAAACGCTCGGCTGACCCGAAGGCTTCGCGCGGGTCGACCAGAAGGGGGTCATAGCCCGCAAGCCGCGCCATCACCAGAAGCGGCTGGGCGATGTGCACGGCGCCGACGACCACCATGCGCAGCGGCGGGTTGTGGATGGCGATGAAGACCTCGCCCTCCACCCCCGACTTGTCCGATCGAAAGCGCGCGGCCAGATCGGCTTCATCCGGTCCGGCAAGGCGCCCTGCCCCCGCGCCCGGCGTCACGACATAGGCGATCGCCTGACGCGCGGCGCGGGCCGCGACCAGATCGGCCAGCAGGGCCTCGGGCAGGGCCGACCCGACCGGCTCGACCAGAACGCGGATCGTGCCACCGCAGGCCAGGCCCACGGCAAAAGCCTCATCATCCGAGACACCGAAGGTCAGCACCCGCGCCGTGCCGTCCTCCAGCGCGTCCAGCGCCTCGGCCACCACCGCGCCCTCGACACAGCCGCCGGAAACCGAGCCCTGGATTTCACCTGCGCCCGACACCACCAATTGGCTGCCGGTGCGGCGGGGGGCGGAACCCCAGGTCTCAATCACCGTGGCAAGCGCCGCCTTGCGGCCCGCGTGATGCCAGGCCAGCGCCGTTTCAGGGATATCGTCGAAGTCCATGCGGAGCCCTCCCGACGGCCTTTATGAACCCGGCGCAAGCAGCTTTCCAGTGGGGCCTTCGTCTATGGCGTTTCACCGAACACCAGAAGCACTGCGTCTCACGCAACATATCGAAATCTCTGAATTGGGCGCGCTAAATAGGTCAGGTCTTGCGGATAAGACGATCAGCCAAATATCGACAGGTCAAAATCTTTGTCACCCAAGCCGGCGAATTTTGCGATCAAATCACCCGGGTGGCCGCCTCAAGGCAGACCGTCACGCCCTCCGCGTCTGCCTTCCGCAAACCCCGTGCGCGCGGGCTGTCATAGTGGCGATTCCGTGGTTTGCGGTTTCGCGAGGTGCAAAGACTTGGCAGCGCGGCGCCATTGAACGCTTGGCAATCAGGAAAATAACCAAAATTATTCAATAACCTAGACGGATATCGCACACTTAGAAACACCCACAGACAAGGGCCGTCAGAAATCCCTTGCGTCCCACCGAAATCACAGTATTTTCCCGGCCTTGCTTGCAAGATGGGTTGGACACGGGGCGCCAAAGCGGCGTATGAGGTGCCGGACCCCTGATACTGCCGGGCCCACGTGCCCCCGAAATGACCTGAGGTTTAAGATGGCTGTTCAACAGAACCGCGTAACGCGCTCCCGCCGGAACATGCGCCGGGCGCATGATGCGCTCGTCGCGGCGAATCCCAACGAATGCGACAATTGCGGCGAGCTCAAGCGCCCACACCATGTCTGCCCGTCCTGCGGCCATTACGACAGCCGCGAGGTTGTGGCCCAGGCGGACGAGATCGACCTCGACGAAGACGCGGCCTGATCGGCGCTTCTAGCGGCACGGACCGCAGCCTATGACCTTCCCCAGCGACAATCCGGCGAAGGCGGCGGCGCGCACCGTGATTTCGGTCGATGCGATGGGGGGCGACCTTGGCCCGGCGGTTGTTGTCGCCGGGATGGATCTGTCTGCCGCCAAGAACCCCGATATCGGCTTTATCCTGCACGGCCCGGAGGAGGAGCTGACGCGGCTGGTCGCCCAGAAGCAGGGGCTGGCCGGACGGGTCGAGATCCGCAATGCCGACGGCGTCGTCACGATGGACGAAAAGCCCAGCCAGGTGATGCGCCAGGGTCAGGGCACGTCGATGTGGTCGGCCATCGATGCCGTCAAGAACGGCGAGGCCGGCGTCGTGGTCAGCTGCGGCAATACCGGCGCGCTGATGCTCCTGTCGGTGGTGCGGCTGCGCAAGCTTGCGGGCGTCAACCGCCCGGCCATTGCCTGCCTCTGGCCCTCGCGCAACCCCGGCGGGTTCAACATCATGCTGGATGTCGGCGCCGATATCCGCGCCGATGAACGCGACCTTCTGCAATACGCCCTGATGGGCGCCTCGTATGCCCGCAACGGCCTTGGGCTTGAGCGGCCGCGGATCGGGCTTCTGAACCTCGGGGTCGAGGACCACAAGGGCCGCCCCGAGCTGAAGGCGGCGGGCGAGCTGATCGCCGAAGCGGCCGAACGTGGCGGGTTCGACTTCGTGGGCTTCGTCGAGGGCGGCGATATCCCGTCCGACCGGGTCGACGTGATCGTCACCGACGGCTTCACCGGCAATATCGCGCTGAAAACCGGCGAGGGCACCGCCACGTTGATCCGCGAATTCCTCAGCGACGCCTTCCGTGCGACACCCCTGTCGCGGATTGCCGCCCTTCTGGCGCTGACCTCGCTCAAACGCCTGCAAAAGCGGATCGATCCGCGCCGCGTGAATGGCGGCGTGTTCCTGGGGCTGAACGGCACGGTGATCAAATCGCACGGCTCGGCCGATGCCACGGGCGTCTCGGCCGCCATCAAGCTGGCCTTCACCCTGGCGAAATCGGGCTTTACCGAACGTCTGGCGGCCCGGGTTGCATCCGCCGCAACGCCGCGCCAAGATGGCGCGGGCGAAGGGGAAACGGGCGGTAACAACGAATGACAACGCGCGCCGTGGTCAGGGGCGTCGGGCATTATCTGCCCGATCGGGTGGTCCCCAACTCGGAATTCGAGACCATGCTGGAGACCTCGGACGAATGGATCCGCTCGCGCAGCGGGATCGAGCGGCGTCATTTCGCGGCCGAGGGTCAGCTGACCTCGGATCTGGCGACACGCGCCGCCCGCGCAGCGCTGGCCGATGCCGGTGTCGACGCGGGCGAGATCGACACCATCATCGTCGCCACCTCGACCCCCGATCTGACCTTTCCGTCGGTCGCCACCATGGTGCAGGCCGCTCTGGGAATGGAGCGCGGCTTTGCCTTCGATGTGCAGGCCGTCTGTGCGGGGTTCGTCTATGCGCTGGCCCAGGCGAACGCGCTGATCATCTCAGGCGCCGCGACCCGGGTTCTGGTGATCGGGGCCGAGACCTTCTCGCGGCTGATGGACTGGACCGACCGGGGGACTTGCGTGCTTTTCGGCGATGGCGCCGGTGCGCTGGTGCTTGAGGCGGCGACAGGCGCGGGCACGTCCGATGATCGCGGCATCCTGGCCACAGATCTGCATTCCGACGGCCGGTTCAAGGACCTTCTCTATGTCGATGGCGGCACGGCGACCGGCACGACCGGCCACCTGCGCATGCAAGGCAAGGAGGTCTTCCGCCACGCCGTTGAAAAGCTGGCCGAGACGGCGCATGCCGCGCTGGACAAGGCCGGTCTGACACCCGAACAGGTCGACTGGATCGTGCCGCATCAGGCCAATCTGCGTATCATCACCGCCACCGCCCAACGGATGCAAGTGCCGATGGAGAATGTGGTGGTGACTGTGCAGGACCATGGCAATACATCCGCCGCCTCGATTCCCCTGGCGATGTCGGTCGGGCGCCAGCGCGGGCAGATCAAGCAGGGCGACGTTTTGGTCACCGAAGCGATCGGCGGCGGCCTGGCCTGGGGATCGGTCGTGCTGCGCTGGTGATTTGACCGGCAGCACACCGCTTTCAGGACCGCGTCCAACCTGTTGATATTGACTCGGAAAATCAAACCGCTCATGCTCGCCCCAAAACCGGGAGAGTGAGACATGAGCGACAAGACCCTGACACGGATGGATCTGTCAGAAGCAGTGTTCCGGGAGGTGGGGCTGTCGCGCAACGAATCCGCCGATCTGGTGGAAAGCGTCCTGCGCCACATGTCGGACGCTCTGGCCGGCGGCCAATCGGTGAAAATCTCGTCCTTCGGAACCTTCTCGGTCCGCGACAAGGGGGCCCGCGTGGGCCGCAACCCCAAAACGGGCGAAGAGGTGCCGATCCAGCCCCGCCGGGTGCTGACCTTCCGCCCCTCGCATCTGATGAAGGATCGCGTGGCGGCTGGCAACAAGGCCTGAGGCAAAGGCCGATGGACAAGTCCCCCGATGCCTTTCGCACCATCAGTGAAGTGTCCGAATGGCTCGACACGCCGGCCCATGTGCTGCGCTTTTGGGAAAGCCGGTTCACCCAGGTCAAGCCGGTCAAGCGCGCCGGAGGGCGGCGCTATTACCGCCCAGCCGATATGGCTTTGTTGGGCGGAATCAAGAAGTTACTCCACGAAGATGGTCTGACGATCCGCGGCGTGCAAAAGCTGCTGCGCTCGGAAGGGGTGCGCCATGTGGCGGCCTTGTCGCCCGCGCTGGACGATGGCTCGGCCCCGCCGACCGCCGCCCCGGACGCGGTCGAGGACGCAGCTGACGAGGTGCTGGTTCTGGGCCAGGCCGAGGCTGCGCCTGAGCCTGAAATGGCGCAGGAGGATGCGGATACCGTCGAGGCCGAGGCGTCTGAGACGCCTGAGAAGGAGCCGCCCCTGGTGCTGCAACCTCAGTTCGAATTCGACACCGATCCGCCAGCTGAACCGGAGGCCGAGGCGCCAGAGGCGTCCGCCCAAGAGGCCGATCCCGAGCCCGTTTCTGCCGCGGCATCCCCGCAAGATCCTGAGCCCGCGCCACCAGAGGCCACGCCGGAGCCTGTGGAGGCGCCACCCTCGCCAAAGCCCGACGTCGCGGCCATCCCCGAGCCGCCCGCGGATGATGACCCATCCTATGCCGCGCCGGTCTCGCCCTTTCCGCTGAGTGATTCTCAGGCCGTTCGCGCGCGCCTCGCGGCCGAGCCCGCCAAGGCGGCGCAGCTTTATGCACGGCTGATCGCCCTGCGCGATCAGATGACCGACCGGCCCCGCTGACGGGCAACCTGACAGGATGCGCATTCCAGCTTGCCCCCGGCCGCAAAACCGGTATGTATACCGCCCGTCGGGCCATGGCGCAGCCTGGTTAGCGCGTCCGTCTGGGGGACGGAAGGTCGTGAGTTCGAATCTCGCTGGCCCGACCATTTCACCGCTGCCCGCCACCTCCGCGTGGCGGGCGCGCTGCATTTAGGGCAAAGCCATGGCAGACGGCGTTCTTCCCGATCATGAGATCCGCGCGCTGATCGCCTCGGGCGGCATCGCGGCCGAAGAGCCGATCGCACCCGGCCAGATCCAGCCCGCCAGCCTCGATCTGCGCCTCGGCGCCACGGCCACACGGATGCGGGCGTCGTTTCTGCCCGGCCAGGGCCGCAGCGTGGCCGACCGGTTGGCCGCGTTCGAAATGCATCGGATCGACCTGACCGGCGGCGCCGTGCTGGAAAAGGGCTGCGTTTATGTCGTGCCGCTGATGGAGCGGCTGGCCCTGCCCCCCGGCATGGCCGGGGCCGCTAGCGCCAAATCCTCGATCGGCCGGCTGGACCTGCTGACGCGGATCATCACCGATCAGGGGGTTGAGTTCGACCGCGTGCCCGAAGGCTATGAGGGGCCGCTTTATGTCGAGATTTGCCCACGATCTTTCTCGGTCGTGGTGACCCGCGGGCAGATGCTGAACCAGATCATCTTTCGGCGCGGCAAGACCTTCATCAGTGATGAGGATCTGCGCGCGCTGCATGCGAAAACGCCGATTGTCTCGGGCGAGGCGGTGATTTCCGATGGTCTGGGGTTTTCCGTCGACCTCCGGCCCGAGGCCGGCAATCTGGTGGGCTACCGCGCGAAACCCCATACCGGCGTCATCGATCTGGCCCGGATCGGCCATTACGACCCGGCCGAGTTCTGGGAGCCGATCCATACCGATGCGGGCTGGATCATCCTCGACCCCGGCGCGTTTTACATTCTGGTCAGCCGCGAGGCGATCGCCATCCCGCCCGATTGCGCGGCCGAAATGGCGCCTTACCTGGCGATGGTGGGTGAGTTCCGGGTGCATTACGCAGGCTTCTTCGACCCCGGTTTCGGCTGGGCCGAGGCCGGTGGCGGCGGATCGCGCGGGGTGCTGGAGGTGCGCTGCCATGAAGCGCCATTCGTGCTGGAGCATGGGCAAGTCGTCGGGCGGCTGGTCTATGAACGGATGACGTCGCGCCCCGATCAGCTTTACGGCGCGGGGATTGCCTCGAATTATCAGGGCCAGGGGCTGAAACTTTCCAAGCACTTTCGCGCGCGCGGAGCTTGATCCAGCGGAAACGGCGCGCGGCGCGCCGTTGAGACATTTACCTCGCCTTCGGGCTTCGCCCTCTGGCTCAGGCGGGCGCCAAGCGTCAACCGCTGGGGCGATAGCCGGTCCAGAGCCTTTTGCCGGTGTGCTCGACCACCGTTTCGAACCGGAGCGCGCCGTCCTTGTCGAGCCAGCCCGCCAGCGCCCCGGTCTGCGACAGGGCCCGGGGGTCGAGCAAGGTGCAGGGGCCGGGCGACGCCTCAACCTCGGTCGCGACCACGATGATCCGGTTGGCCTTGCATTCCTCGACCAGCCGGTCGCGCCAGCCCCGGCCTGAGAGATGGACGATCTCGGTCTGACCAAGCTTGACGGATAGGTTGCCCCTCTCGCCCTGGAACCCGGCTCTTGCGAAGGCATCCGGCTGAAGCGCGCCGTCGCCGTCATCCTCAAGCCAGCTGCGGGCGGCAAAGCCGTCGCCGCTGGGTTTGGTGACGGCGCGCCCCTCATCGGTCAGCACGCCGACAATGCCACCCGTTCCGGCGATCAGGAGCGGCGGGCGTTCGGCCTGGGCCCAAAGCGCCAGAGCGGCGGCCATGGGGGCGAGGCCCAGAAGGCGCGCCCGGCCCTGCCAGAGGATCAGGAAAAGCGCACCGATTGTGAAGAGCGGCAGGAAGGTCTCGGGCGGCGTGGCCGCATAGCGGACCGAGCCCGGCAGGTCGTCGACGAAGGCCGCCACGCCCAAAATCCAGCGGGTGCCCTGCTCCATCGCCCAGAGCGGCAGCCAGGACAGGCCGACGGGCCAGAGGCAGGCCGCGATCACGGCCGCTGGCATGACGATGGCGCCCATGATCGGCACCGAGAGCAGGTTCGCCAAGAGGCCGTAATCGGCGATCCGGTTAAAATGCGCGGCCGCATAGGGCGCGGTGGAGAATCCCGCCACGGCCGAGGAGATCAACAGCCCCGCCGCCGGCGCGGCCCAGCCCGGCAAGCGGCGCGGGGCCCCCGGCGGGCGGCGGAGCGCCTGGAACGCCGCGACAAGCGCCGTGGTGGCGGCGAAGGACATCTGAAACCCGGGCTCGCCCAGGCTTTCGGGCTCAATCAGCAGGACGATCACGGCGGCCATCGCCACCGAGCGGAGCGACAGCGCGCGCCGGTCGAACAGCACGGCGACCAGCATCACGGCGACCATGACAAAGGCCCGCTCGGTCGCCACGGCCCCGCCCGACAGGGCCAGATAGAACCCCGCAGCCATCAGCGCGACGACAGCGGCGGTTTTCTTGACCGGGATGCGCAGAGCCAAAGGCGGGATCAGCGCCAGGCCATAGCGCAGGGCGGCGAAGACAAACCCTGTGAGCAACGCCATGTGAAGCCCTGAAATTGCTAGCAAATGCGCCAGATTCGAGTTGCGCAGATTGTCGAGCGTCTCCCGCGCGATGCCCGAGCGATCGCCGGTCAGAACGGCCGCCGCGAAGGCACCCGGCTCACCCGGCATCGCGGCCTGGACGCCTTGTGAGATGCGGTGGCGGAGGCGCGCGATGACCAGCCCCGCGAGGCCCGTCTCGGCCGGTTCCAGCATCAAGACGGGGGTGCGAGTGTAGCCGACGCCACCCAGCTGGGCGAACCAGGCCAGGCGGCGGAAGTCGAAGGCACCGGGCTCGACCGGGCCCTGGGGCGGCGAGATATTGGCCGTCAGGATGATCGTGCTGCCGACGGCGGGCGCATCCTTAGCCGCGCGACCATGGAGCGAGACGCGGATGCGCGCGGGCGTCTCGTCAGGGGCCAGACGCTCCATCACAACGCGATCCAGCGTGAGGCGCGTGCGGTCCGACAGCGAGCGGTCGATATTGACGATCCGGCCCTCGACCCCGCCGTAAAAGCGGTACTCCAGCACCGGGGCCGCCACCATATGCGCCCGCGCCCCCGCCACGAGGGCGCCGATGGCCGCAAGGCAGAGCGCCATTGCAAGCGGGCGCAGCGCCACCGGGCCGCGCAAAGCCAAGGGTACCAGCACCAGCGCGCCTAGGCCCAAAAGCTGGTAGAACCGCAGGCCCGGCTCAACCGGCAGGGCAAACCAAAGGCCGATGCCGACTCCAAGGCAGACCGGCACCCACGGAAACAGGTGGCCGCGCTGCGCCTCAAGCGCCGTCAGCGGCAGCGCCAGACCCCGCAAGATCCGCGCGGGCCAGATACCGGCCCGCATGGCCACCGACCCTGCCACCTTGTTCTCTCCCGGCCAAATGCGTAAAGCGAGCCGCGACCCTATCGGGGTCATGGTTTCCAAATGGTTAATACCGAGAGGCGCGGCCCCCATGTCCGACACCATCGTCACCCGTTTTGCCCCATCGCCCACGGGATATCTGCATATCGGGGGCGCGCGCACGGCCTTGTTCAATTGGCTCTATGCGCGGGGGCGCGGTGGCAAATTTCTGCTGCGGATCGAGGATACCGACCGCGCGCGATCCACGCCCGAGGCAACCGAAGCCATCCTGAAGGGGTTGACCTGGTTGGGTCTGGATTGGGACGGTGAGCCTGCCAGCCAGTTCGCGGCCCGCGACCGGCATGCCGAGGTGGCCCACGAGATGCTTGCGCGAGGATCGGCCTATAAGTGCTTCAGCACGAAGGAGGAAATCGAATCCTTCCGCGAGGCCGCGCGGGCCGAGGGCCGCTCAACCCTGTTCCAAAGCCCCTGGCGCGATGCCGACCCCGCCACCCATCCCGACGCGCCTTACGTGATCCGCCTGAAAGCCCCGCGTGAGGGCGAGACGGTGATCGACGATCAGGTGCAGGGCAAGGTGCGGTTCGGCAATGAGCAGCTGGACGACATGATTTGTTTACGATCCGACGGTACACCGACCTACATGCTGGCCGTCGTGGTGGATGACCACGATATGGGCGTGACCCATGTGATCCGGGGGGATGACCATCTGAACAACGCGGCACGTCAGGCGCAGGTCTATCGCGGCATGGGCTGGGAGGCGCCTGTCTGGGCGCATATCCCTCTGATCCATGGGCCTGACGGTAAGAAGCTGTCGAAACGCCATGGCGCGGTCGGGGTCGAGGAATATCAGAAGATGGGCTATCCGGCGGCCGGCATGCGCAATTACCTGGCGCGGCTGGGCTGGAGCCACGGCGATGACGAAGTGTTCTCGGACGCCGAGGCGCGCGAATGGTTCGATCTGTCAGGCATCGGCAAGGCCCCGGCGCGGCTCGATTTCAAGAAACTCGACTTCATCTGCGGCCAGCAGATCGCGCGCGCCGAAGATGCCGACCTGGTGGCCGAGATCCAGGCCTATCTGACCGCAACCGACGCGCCCGAACTTTCTGCGGCGCAGAAAGACGGGCTGACGCGGGCCATGTATTGCCTGAAAGATCGGGCCAAGAATTTCCCCGAACTTCTGGCCAAAGCCCATTTTGTATTGGCCGAAAGCCCTTTGCAGCGCGATGAGAAGGCGCAAGGCGCGCTGGATGACACCGCAAGACACCTATTGGCAGAATTGACGCCGCACCTGCAAAATGCTAGCTGGACACGCGACGCGCTGGAGGCGGTCGTGGCTCAGGTTGCCGAGGCACACGGGTTGACGCTCGGTAAACTCGCAGGGCCACTCCGTGCCGCTCTCGCTGGCCGACCGGTCAGCCCCAGCGTTTTCGACATGATGCTTGTCATCGGCCGGGATGAAACCATCGCCCGGATCGCTGACGCGGCGGGCTGAGCGGCGGGTATCGCCTCTCGGGACGTGTCGAGGGGATGTATGCGGCCAGGCCCGGTGCCTTGCCGAGAGAAAGGGAACCATATGGCCGACACCAAACACACGCGCACTGCCACGCTGACATTCGATGACAAACGCATCGAGATGCCGATGATGTCGCCGACGGTTGGACCGGATGTGATCGATATCCGCAAGCTCTACGCCCAGGGTGATGTCTTCACCTACGACCCGGGCTTCACCTCGACCGCGTCTTGCGACAGCACGATCACTTATATCGACGGCGACAAGGGCGAGTTGCTCTATCGCGGCTATCCGATCGAACAACTGGCCGCAAAATCGCATTTTCTGGAAGTGTGCTACCTGCTGCTCTATGGCGAGCTGCCCGATGCCGCCCAGCTGGAAGATTTTGAAGCGCGCGTGACGAACCACACGATGGTGCATGAGCAAATGCACAACTTTTTCCGTGGGTTCCGCCGCGATGCTCATCCAATGGCCACGATGGTGGGCGTAGTCGGCGCGATGAGCGCGTTTTATCACGACTCGACCGATATCAACGACCCCTGGCAGCGTGAGGTCGCCGCGATCAGGCTTTTGGCAAAAGTGCCGACGATCGCGGCGATGGCCTATAAGTACTCGATCGGGCAGCCCTTCGTTTACCCAAAGAATTCATTGGATTACGCCGGAAACTTCCTGCGGATGTGTTTTGCGGTTCCGGCCGAGGATTACGTGGTCGACCCGATCCTCTGCCGCGCGATGGACCGGATCATGATGCTGCATGCCGATCATGAGCAAAACGCCTCAACCTCGACCGTGCGCCTTGCGGGATCGTCGGGCGCCAACCCGTTTGCCTGCATCGCGGCCGGCATCGCCTGCCTCTGGGGCCCTGCCCATGGCGGCGCCAACCAGGCCTGCCTTGAGATGCTGCGCGAGATCGGCACGGTTGACCGTATCCCCGAATACATCGCGCGTGCCAAGGACAAGGAAGATCCCTTCCGCCTGATGGGCTTCGGCCACCGCGTCTACAAGAATTTCGATCCGCGGGCGAAGGTGATGAAGGAAAGCGCCGACGAGGTGCTCGAGCTTCTGGGGATCGAGAATAACGAGACCCTGAAAGTCGCCAAAGAGCTTGAGAAAATTGCGCTTGAGGACGATTATTTCGTCTCGAAAAAGCTCTACCCGAATGTCGATTTCTACTCGGGCATCATCCTTGATGCGATGGGTTTCCCGACCTCGATGTTCACGCCCATCTTCGCGCTCAGCCGCACCGTGGGCTGGATCTCGCAATGGAAAGAGATGATCGCCGACCCGACCCAGAAGATCGGCCGCCCGCGGCAGCTCTATGTCGGCGCCCCCACGCGCGACTATATCGACGTCGAAAACCGCTAAGCACATCGAAAACCCAGAAGAAAGCCTCCGCCCTATTGGCCGGGGGCTTTTTTGTTTGAGCGCCCATGCGGCAGAGGTTCAATCTGCCGTCGAATGGATACTGCACGATCTACGCCTGTCTGCTATGGGACGCGTCGGATAAACAAGGCAGAAATGATCCGTGCCCTGCGGGGTAATCGGGCTCCTGATGGTTGAGGGATATGGCGCAAGACATCGCCACTATTGGATATATTGCTTTTGTGACGCTGGCACTGATCAGCCCGTTTCTGCCGCTTTTTCTGATGTGGAGGGCGGCCGGTCTCGCTGTCGCTTTCTACGCAATCGCGTCGCTCCTCGAAGGACCGGTGCATTGGACAGAACAGGATTTTGGTTGGGCGATTGGCCAGGCAATATTGGTCTTGTTCAGCTTCGCCATTGCGCTTCTGATCGCCCTTCGGCTGTGTTTTTCTACTTATCGTGGGCAGCTGAAACCGGAAACCCTCGCGGGATCCAAAGGTCGCCCGATGCGCGCTTTAGATTTGGTTTTCCTGGGTGTTGTTGGCGGATTTACGGGGCTGCTTCTGACCCTCGGCCTGTCAATGCTGCTCTCAGGTCAGCCATTTGGCGGTGGCTTGGACCGGACTATTGCGGTGTTGACGGGCGCCTCGGGTGCCGCGTTGCTGATTTTTTCCAGGGCCAACACCGCCATCGTCTTTTCAACCGCCCTTGGCACCATTTCCATCACAGCGTTCATGGGTTCAGCGCAAGCTGACCGCATCCTCACCGGTGCAGAGGAGCTTTCGGAAGGCCGGCCCTGGTGTCTGACGAGCGGTACATTTTCAAGCCAGATTTCCAGCGTTGGCGAGCTGGGATTTTTTGCCATGCGGAAATCGACCACCTATCCGCATCTCGGCATATTGGTCCGTGAGAATGGAATGGTTCGCTTCATCGCGCATTGGTCTATCCGGCAGCAGCGGTTTGTCCCCGCTTGGGGGGCAATCGATACCGTTTCTGCCTGTGTTCCAATCACTGACTATGCAGATACTCTGCAAAGCGGCGCAATCGATGAGGGCGTTTATGCGGTGGGCAGCGCGCTCTACGCGATCCCGGCAGACTTCCAGGCGCGGGTGACGCCGCGACGTATTTCGATCCGCAGCACCCTCCTTGTGGGTACCGACAGTGTCCACCCCAAGATCGCAGAGCGGGTTTCGTTAACCGAGAATGCGAGCGATCCGAGTTTGCCGGAAGACGCTCTCTCGCTGGAGATGATGCCAAATCCTGCCAAATTGAGCGCGTCCGATTTCACGCATCCCAACCACATTAGACTTGCAGGTATTGAGGAAAGGACCGGTCGGACTGTCATTTTGGACTGTCTGAGTGGCCCTTACGCGGACGAGCTGTGCCGCGCTCAGGTTTTTGAGGGGTCGCGCCGCTACGACTTCCTCCTCCCGTTTCGTCGGATTCAGAATTGGTCAGAAGCCACTGACCAGATCGCCGGTCTTTTTGAGGGGTTCCGTTTGACCCAAGCCTCAGGTCACGTTCCATGAGGTCGACAGGCACGGCGCACATCCATAGAATCGCCTAAAATCAACGGCTTTGACGGGTTAGTTCAGGTGCGCTATCTCCAGCCCGTTACGAAACGCCATGGACCGCTCTCTATCATAGCGGACGGAACATCCGGAACCGCTGCAACCGAA
Source organism: uncultured Paracoccaceae bacterium (assembly GCA_947503935.1). Classification (GTDB taxonomy): domain Bacteria; phylum Pseudomonadota; class Alphaproteobacteria; order Rhodobacterales; family Rhodobacteraceae; genus CANNFR01. Next base: position 108,108 of record CANNFR010000010.1, on the reverse strand, counting down.
CCCCGTGCCGTTCGACCTCTTCTGGTGCTTCAACCCGCCAGCCGTGGCGCAGGAAGAACGGTCGGGCGAGGTGGCTGGCCTCGGTGGTCAGGCGCGTCAGGCCCAGCCTCTGCGCCTCGGTCAGCAGTGTTGTCCAGAGCGCATCGGCCACGCCCCGCCCCATCCAATCCGGTGCGACAAAGGCCATGTCGAGATGCCCGTCGGGTTCGAGGTTCATGAACCCGACAACTCTACCGTCCGCCTCGGCGACCCAGGTCAGCACGTCGCCAAGCCGCGCCTGCCAGCCTTCGGGCGGCTGGTCTGTCGGCGCCCAGGCCTGCCTCTGCCTGGGCGAATACCGCGCCTTCGCGCCCTCATGGACCGCGCGGTAGAACACATCGAAGCATTGCTCAGCATCGCGCGCCTCATATCGACGGACGGATATCATGTGACCGCGGCGCGCGCCTTGTATTCGGCACGGTTCCAGAGGTTGCCGTCCATCAAATCGGCCAAGGTCGCCACGGCGCGGTCGACATCATCGGGGCCGATATAGAGCGGGGTAAACCCGAACCGCAGGATATCGGGCGCGCGGAAATCGCCGATCACGCCGCGTACGATCAGCGCTTGCATGATCGCGTAACCCTCCGGATGGCGAAAGCTGACCTGACTGCCGCGCGCGGCCGGATCACGCGGGCTGGCCAGCGTCAGATCGGGGCATTGGGCCTCAACACCCGCGATGAAACTTTCGGTCAGCTCAATCGACCGCGCCCGCACATCGTGGATATCGGCGATGTCCCAGACATCCATCGCCGCCTCCAGCGCAGCAAGCTGGATCACCGGCGGCGTGCCCACCCGCATCCGTTCAATGCCCTGGCCCGGCCGATAATCGAGGTCGAAGGCGAAGGGCGCCTCATGCCCCAGCCATCCTGACAGGGCCGGCCTTGCGACCTCGGCATGGCGTGGCGCGACGTAGATGAAGGCAGGCCCACCGGGGCCGGAATTGAGGTATTTGTAGGTGCAGCCCACCGCGAAATCAGCGCCGGCGCTGGCCACATCCACCGGCAGGGCGCCGGCCGAATGCGCCAGATCCCAGACGGTCAGGGCGCCCACCGCATGGGCCTTGGCGGTCAGCGCTGCCATGTCGTGCCTGCGGCCGGTGCGGTAATCTACCTCGGTCAGCATCAGCACCGCGACATCCTCATCGATCGCTTCGCTTATCTCTTCGGGGTCCACGACACGGAGGGCGTAGCCCCGGCCTAGCGTCCGCACCAGACCCTCCGCCATGTAGAGATCGGAGGGGAAGTTGCCGCTGTCAGACAAAATTACGCGCCGGTCGGGCCGCATCTCAAGGGCAGCGGCCAGCGCCTGGTAGACCTTGATCGACAGCGTATCGCCCATCACGACCGTCCCCGGCTCGGCGCCGATCAGCCGACCGATCCGGTCCCCCAGACGCTTGGGCAGATCCATCCATCCGGCCTTGTTCCAGCCGGTAATCAGCATCTCGCCCCATTCGCTCTCGATCATCTGACGCACCTGGCCCGCGGCGGCCAGAGGCATCGGACCGAGCGAGTTGCCATCGAGATAGACCACCCCGTCGGGCAGGTGAAACAGGGCACGCGTTGCGGCGAAATCGGTCATCTTGGAGGGCCTCCTCAGCCCCTTGAGGAGTGACCGCTCCAATCATCCGGGTCAAGCCGTCCCGGCACGGCCGCACGGGGCGCCGACCGCGCGGGCGTCAGCCCGCGCCCGGCCCAACGCGAGGAGCGGATCTTTGATCCGCGACGAGGGGCGGGAGGGCCCCGACCCAATCACTGACCGCGCGGCGTGTTTTCCATCTCGAACACCTCCCCGGCCTCAATCCTGCGATTGGCGGCGATGCCGGCCACGTCGAAGATGTCGATCCGCGCGCCCGAGATCATCCCCGGCGCGGCGCCCTCGCTGACGTAATCATAGGCCACCACCACCAATTGGCAGTCGATGCCGTTATGCTCAGGCAGCCGGTCACGAGGCGATGGCGTTTCCGGATGCCATTCGGTGACATCCACGATGTCGCCGTTGCACACCTCGTGCGGGGGTCTCGGGTCAAGCCTATCGCGCGAGATCACCCAGTAGATCCGCCCATTGCCCGCCACCTGCGACGGCGTGCCGAAATAGGCGGTCATCTGCGCCTGCCACGCCTCATGCGTGGTGGCACCGGCATAGTCGAACCAGGCCGTCAGGATTTCGACCTTCGAGCGCGTCAGCGGCGTCGAGGCCTGCAGGTGAAACCGTGCCCGCGTCTCGGTGCCATCGAACGGGTTCACGGCCTGTCCGCTCAGACGCACGGCATAGGTGAAGCGGGCCGTGTCGTCCGGCATGCCGTTCGCGCCGAGCCAGAGCGAGATATAGCGATCCGTGTCATCGGTCTGCACGAATCCCGCCGCCTCGGCGGTGTCGCAGGCCGCCTGCAACGGAAGGCCAACATTCAGGTCACCGATACTGCCAAACGGCTCGGGGTAAGATTTGAAGAACCCGACTTCGGTTGTCGGCCCGAGACCGCCGCGATTGACCAAGTCGCAGCCCGGTGCGGGCGCCTCGGCCACTGCTTGGGCCGTATCTTCAGGCGTCTGCGCGACAACCACGGGCCCCTGCCGGACCACGATAAAGGCCGCCACGCCCGCAATCGCCAGCAGGGCGCCTCCGGCCAACACCCATTTTCGCATCGAACTGCCCCCTCATCGCGTGCTCGGAGGCCCTTCTGACGCGCCGGTCTGGCCGCGTCAATCAATCAGGCCTGCCCGCCCGCAATCTCGATCGTCTGGCCGTTCACGCTCTCTGATCCGGGGGAACAAAGCCAGAGTGCCGCCGCCGCCACTTCCTCAGGCGCGATTAGGCGGCCGTGGCGGTTCTGGCCGACCATCATCGCGAGCGCATCGGCCTCGCTGACGCCCGCCCGGGTCGAGATCGCGCCGATGTTGCGGCTGACGATTTCGGTATCGACATAGGCCGGGCAGAGCGCGTTGAAGGTCAGGCCCGTGCCCGCGTAATCTTCGGACAGCGCGCGGATCAGGCCCACCATGCCGTGCTTTGACGCGCTGTAGGTCGGCGCGCCTTTCAGGCCGCGCACACCGGCGATCGACGACACGGCCAGCACCCGCCCCCAGCCGGCGTCCTTCATGGCGGGCAGGCATTCGCGGATCGTCAGGAACGCGCCATCGAGGTTGATCGCCATCATCCGGCGCCAGAAGGCGAGATCGGTTTTGGGCAGAGACCGGCCTTCGGCGATGCCCGCATTGGCCACGCAGATCGTCACCGGCCCACGGGCGCTTGCGGCCTCGGCCACGCCTCCCACGACGCTCTCCTCCTCGGCCACATCCATGGTCAGGGGGTGCAGCTGCGCCTGGGCTTGGGCCGCCTCCTGCAGCACCTCCAGCCGCCGTCCGGTGATCGTCACCTGAGCACCTGCCCCCGCCAACGCCTTGGCGATGGCCAGGCCGATCCCCGTGCCCCCGCCGGTGACCAGCGCATGGCGCCCTGTCAATGTCATTGCGATCCTCCCGGTTGTTGTGGAAGTCTAGTTTGGGACGGGCCGACAGGCCAGCCCCGGCTGGCGCCGTTACACCGCACTGAAGAGTATTGGGGGAGATAACGTCATGACCGCGAAGGAGATGATCGATCTGCCCCCGGTCTGGCTGGCGCTTTTTGCGGGGCTTGCAGGCGTGCAGGCTTGGCTGCTGCCCCTGGGCGGCGCAGCGCCGTGGATCGGGGGCGCGCTGGTTGGGCTTGGTCTGGTCATCATGGGCACCTCTTTCGTGGAATTCCGCCGCCACCGGACCAGCGTGATCCCGCATCAGGCGCCCTCGGCGCTGATCACCACCGGGATCTACCGGGTCTCACGCAACCCGATCTATCTGGCCGATGTGATCATCCTGGCCGGGCTCTGCCTGCGCTGGGGGGCCTGGCCCTCGCTTCTGCTGGTGCCGGTCTTCATGGCCGTGATCACCGCGCGCTTCATCAAACCCGAAGAGGCCCGCCTGCGCGCCGCCTTCGGACCAGAGTTTGAGGCTTGGGCTGCCCGCACACGGCGCTGGGCGTGACGAAACGGGATTTCATGCCACGGCGCGCTTGTGAACGAAAGTTGCGCGGGCTATTGAGTCTGAAACCGCGCGCGCATCTTCCGCGCGCAACAGACGACAGGGGGATGCTGACGTGAAAATCGGGGTACCGAAGGAAGTCTTCGAGGGCGAGGCCCGGGTGGCGATGACACCGGCCAGCGCGCGCGATCTGCAAAAGCTGGGCCATGACTGCGTGATCGAGGCCGGCGCCGGCGCCGCCGCGGGGTTTTCGGACGCCGCCTACAAAGAGGCGGGCGTGCAGGTTCTGAAGACCACCGCCAGCGTCTGGAAAGGCGCCGACGTGATCGCCAAGGTCCGCCCGCCCACCGAGACCGAAGCCAAGCGCCTGACCAAGGGCAAGACGCTGATTTCCTTCTTCTATCCCGGCCAGAACGAAAAGCTGATGGAGCTTGCCAACAGCAAAGGCGCCCACGTCATCGCGATGGACATGGTGCCGCGGATCAGCCGGGCGCAGAAGATGGATGCGCTAAGCTCCATGGCCAATATCGCGGGCTACCGCGCGGTGATCGAGGCGGGCAACAATTTCGGCCGCTTCTTCACAGGCCAGGTGACGGCCGCGGGCAAAGTGCCGCCGGCCAAGGTGCTGGTCGTGGGCGCCGGTGTGGCCGGACTTGCCGCGATCGGAACCTCGACCTCGCTGGGCGCAATTACCTATGCCTTCGACGTGCGGCCCGAAGTGGCCGAGCAGATCGAAAGCATGGGCGCGGAATTCGTCTACCTCGATTTCGAGGACACGCAGGACAGCGCCGGAACCGGCGGCTACGCGGCGCCCTCCTCGCCCGAATTCCGGGAAAAGCAGCTTGAGAAATTCCGCGAACTGGCGCCCGAGATGGACATCGTCATCACCACGGCGCTGATCCCCGGGCGCCCTGCCCCGGTGCTCTGGACCAAGGACATGGTCGAGGCGATGAAGCCCGGATCGGTCATCGTCGATCTGGCCGCCGAGCAGGGCGGCAATTGCGAGCTGACCCAGAAGGACGAGAAGATCGTCAGCGACAATGGCGTGACCATCGTCGGCTATACCGACTTTGCCAGCCGCATGGCGGCCCAAAGCTCGACCCTTTACGCCAACAACGTCCGTCACATGCTGACCGATCTGACGCCCGGGAAGGACGGCAAGATCGTCCACAACATGGACGACGACGTGATCCGCGGCGCGACGGCGACCTACAAGGGCAAGGTGACCTATCCGCCGCCGAAACCGAAGGTGCAGGCCATCGCGGCGGCGCCGAAGAAGGAAAAGGCCAAGGAACTGACGGTTGAGGAGAGACGCGCGCAGGAGATCGCGGCCTTCAAGCAGCAGACCCGCAATCAGGTCACGCTATTGGGCGTCGGCGGCATTTTGATGCTGCTGGTTGGCCTCGTCGCGCCGCCCTCGTTCCTGCAGCATTTCATCGTCTTCGTGCTGGCGGTTTTCGTGGGCTTCCAGGTGATCTGGGGCGTCGCGCATTCGCTTCACACACCGCTGATGTCGATCACCAACGCGATCTCATCGATCATCATCGTGGGCGCGCTGATGCAGATCGGATCGGGCTCGTACCTTGTGATCTTGCTCTCCGCGCTTGCCGTCTTCATGGCGGGCATCAACATCTTCGGGGGTTTCCTCGTGACACGGCGCATGCTTGCCATGTTCCAGAAGTCGTAAAGGGGCGGGCACATGGATTTTGGTTTCACCACAGCGGCTTATGTCGTCGCAGCCGTCCTTTTCATTCTGGCGCTTGGCGGGCTGTCGAACCAGGAAAGCGCCAAGCGCGCCGTCTGGTACGGCATCGTCGGCATGGCGCTGGCGGTCTTCGCCACGCTGATTGGCCCGGGCTCGGGCCTTTGGCTCTTGTCGCTGGTACTGATCGGCGCGGGCGGGGTCATCGGCTATCAGCTGGCGATGCGGGTGCAGATGACGCAGATGCCCGAGCTTGTGGCTGCGATGCATTCGCTGGTGGGCCTGGCCGCCGTCTTCGTCGGCTTCAACGCGCATTTTGAGATCGGGAATGTCGGCCATGCGCTTGTGATGGGTCGGGATACCTCAACCCTGGGAACCTTCGCGCAGTTGATCGCCAAGAAGACCACGGTCGAGCTGAACATCCTCAGGATCGAGCTGTTCCTGGGCATCTTCATCGGGGCGATCACCTTTACCGGGTCGGTCATCGCCTATGGCAAGCTTTCGGGCCGCGTCGACTCGGCCGCCAAGAAACTGCCCGGCGGCCATATGCTGAACGCCGCTGCGGCGGCTTTGTCGGTCTTGTGCCTGATCTGGTACTTCAACACGGGCGGGTTTGTGCCCCTGTTCCTCATGACACTGGCCGCCCTTTTCATCGGCTATCACCTGATCATGGGGATCGGCGGGGCGGATATGCCAGTGGTCGTCTCGATGCTGAACTCCTATTCCGGCTGGGCGGCGGCGGCGATCGGGTTTTCGCTGGGCAACGACCTTCTGATCGTTGTGGGCGCGCTGGTGGGCTCGTCAGGTGCGATCCTGTCCTACATCATGTGCAAGGCGATGAACCGGTCGTTCATCAGCGTGATCCTTGGAGGCTTCGGCGGCACCGGTGGCCCCGCGGCCGAAATCGAGGGCGAGCAGATCGCCATCGATGCCGATGGTGTCGCCTCGGCCCTGAACGAGGCTGACAGCGTGATCATCGTGCCGGGCTATGGGATGGCGGTGGCGCAGGCCCAGCAGGCGGTGGCGGAACTGACGCGCAAGCTGCGCGCCAAGGGCAAGACTGTGCGCTTCGGCATCCATCCCGTGGCGGGGCGGCTGCCGGGCCATATGAACGTGCTTCTGGCCGAAGCCAAGGTGCCCTATGACATCGTGCTGGAGATGGACGAGATCAATGACGATTTCCCCTCGACCGATGTGGCGATCATCATCGGCTCGAACGACATCGTGAACCCCGCCGCGCAGGAAGACCCCAATTCGCCCATCGCGGGCATGCCGGTTCTGGAAGTGTGGAAGGCCAAGCAGGTCTTCGTGTCGAAACGCGGTCAGGGCACGGGCTATTCCGGCATCGAGAACCCGCTGTTCTACAAGGACAATACACGGATGTTCTATGGCGACGCGAAAGCCAGCGTCGACTCGCTTCTGCCGAAAATCGACTGAACGCGATCCGCAGGCGCGACGGAAATCCGCCGCGCCTGCGTAGAACCTCTGTCAACCATGATGGAGGATCTGATGAAGCCCTTGATACCTGTACTTGCCGCCTGTGCCCTGGCGATGACCGCGTCCGCCGCCAGCGCCGGACCCGCGGACCGCGCTGAAGACCGGCTGGACTGGCTTGAAAGCCGCCTGGACGAGCGGGTCGATCATGGCCCCCTGGATGTGATCGAAGACCGGATCGACCGGCGCGAATCCCGGCTGGACCGCCGCGGGATCGAGGTCACCCCACGCATGGACCGGCATGAGCGCCGCTCCTGGCAGCGGCGCTGGGGCGCGAACTGATCCGATTGCGCGCCTTGCGGCGCACGTGATGATCTCACGCCCCCGCAAAAGCGGGGGCGTTCGGGCCGCCCCTTGCCGATCTGGGCGCCACGATGGCCGGGGGAAGTGACGGATGCGAACGCGCCATTTACCGCGCCCGGCATTCGCCCTAACCTGCCGGCGATGAAACCTGCATCCATTCTGGCGACGCCCCCATGACAGACCGGGCCCGATGAACACGCCCGCACATCTTCTGGTCGGCGGCGCGCTTTTTGCCCACCCGACCGAGCGTCGGATGCTGCTGGCCGCGCTGGCCGGAGCGCTCTTGCCCGATCTGTCACTGTATCTTCTGGCCGGTATCTCGCTTTTCATCCTGCAGATCCCGCCCGATGTGGTCTTTGACGAGCTTTATTTCTCGCCCGCCTGGCAGACGATCTTTGGGATCGACAATTCCTTTCTGATCTGGGGCGCGATCCTGGGGCTGGCGCTTTGGCGGCAGGCGCCGGTCTGGATCGCCTTCGCGGCGGCGGGCCTTATCCACTTGGCCACCGATTTCGCGATGCATCACGACGATGCCCGCATGCATTTCTGGCCGCTCACCACCTGGCGTTTTGAAAGTCCGGTCAGCTATTGGGACAGCCGCCATTATGCCGCCTGGCTGGTGCCGTTCACGATCACGGCCGCGGCGATCAGCGCGGTCGCGCTGTTTCGGCGCTACAGGCATTGGGGCTTGCGTATCCTCTGGGCCGGTCTTTTCGCCGCCGAACTTTACGTCGCGCGGAACTGGCTGCTGTTTTTCTAGGCGCCCCCGGGTGTCGCACAGATGCAAGTGCACCATTGTATGCCCCGCGACGCCGTTTACAGTGGTCCGAAAGGGGCTAAGCTTTATGGCAGACGCTGGAAAAGGTTCCCTGCCCCATGCCGCCCATCCAAGACCATCCGCTGCGCTATCCGCTCTCGAATGAGCTGCATGCCAGACCCTTCCCGTCGCTCGAGGCGCCATGTCGGGCCGCCTATCTGGCGATCAAGCAGCCCGAGGATGCCGCGGGCCGCGACCGCGAGGCCGACCGCGCGCATCTTCTGAACCTGCTTGACCGGTTCGGCGCGGCGCATCCCCAGCCGGGGGCCACGCATTATTTCGGGCAGATCGGCAAGCATCAGCTAAAATGGGAAAGCCATACCGAATTCGTGACCTACACGCTGTTCGGCAATGATACCGCCGAGAAGCCCTTCGATGCGGAAACTTTCAAGCTGTTCCCCGAGGATTGGCTGGCAAATGCGCCGGGGGTGCGCATCACCTCGGCCCTGATCCGGGTTGAGATCATCGAGGACGAGGCCTCGGCACGCGACAAGATCGACGATTGGTATGTCGCCGAAAGCCTCGCGGTCTCACACGTGCTGGACGGGGCTGCGATCATCTCGGGCGATTTTCGCATCGATCCGGCGGGGCATATGCGTTTTGGCGTCTTCGTGCGGAAAGATACCGGGTCACGGCGCATCGGGCGCATCGTGCAGCGGCTCTGCGAGATCGAGACCTACAAGACGATGTCGATGCTGGGCCTGTCGCGCGCGCGCGATCTGTCGGCGCGGATGGGCCCCCTGGATGATGAGATGACATCCGTCGTCGCCGATATGTGCGGCGATATCGCCAAGCCAGAGGCGACGCTGCGCCAGCTTTTGAACATCTCGGCCGAGCTGGAGAACATGATCGCCCAGTCGACCTTCCGCTTCGGCGCCACCGGAGCCTATGAGGCGCTGGTCAACCAGCGTGTCGCGGTTCTGCGCGAAGAGCGGTTCGACGGCCGCCAGACATTCGCCGAATTCATGGCGCGCCGCTTTGACCCGGCCATGCGCACCGTCAAATCGACCGAGCGGCGCCTGCGCAACATGGCCGAGGCCGCCCAGCGCGCGGGAGAGTTGCTGCGCACGCGGGTCGATGTGGAACGCTCGGCGCAGAACCAGGACCTCTTGGAAAGCATGGATCGGCGGGCCGCACTTCAATTGCGCCTGCAAAAGACGGTCGAGGGGTTCTCAGTCGTCGCGATCAGCTATTACGCGATGAACCTTCTGGCCTATCTGGTCTACCCCGTGGCCGACCCGATGGGCGTCTCGCGCGGGATCATCACCGCCGCGCTCACTCCGCCGGTAGTGCTGCTGGTCTGGCTGGTGATCCGGCGGATCCGGAAATCGGTCGAGTAAGCTCGCCCAGGCCCATCGCCGTCAGACGCGCGCCCGCGACAATCGCAGCCAAGGCCAGCATAGCGGCCACCGATAGCATCGGCACTCCGGACAGGCCCGCGCCCAATGTGCAGCCCCCCGCCAATACACCGCCCATACCCATCAACGCCGCGCCGGCCAGATAGCGCCCGGTCTGGGCCGGGCTTTCGAAGCTTTGCCAGCGGAACCGGCCGCCGATCAGCGACATCATCAGCGCCCCGGCCACGACACCGCCCACCAGCCCAGTACCAAACCCGGCAGGGATCGAGGTGGAGGCCACCACCCAGAACAGGGTTTCGGCCGAGGGGGAGGTGAAGGACAGGCTTTCCATCGCGATCGGATCGAAATCGTCATAGAGTACATAGCCCGTCCCGACCCAGCCCGCCACGGCCAAGAGGCCAATGCCGGCGGCAAGGACCATATTGCGTGCCGAGGCGCCGGAGCGTAGGGCAACCCCCAGCGCGACCACGGCCAGAAGGCCCGCCCAGAGCATCGCTCCACCAGGCAGCCCGGCCAGAGAGGCCCCCTCGCCCAGCGGCAGTGTGACCGACCCGAGCGCTGTTCGCACCGGGGCCAGAACGCCCTTCAATGTCGCATGGGCAACGGCGGCAAAGACCAGCAGAACCAGCACAGCGCGCAAGTTGCCGGTGCCCGACAGCACCGTCAGCCGCGACACGCAGCCGCGCGTCAGCACCATGCCCGCGCCGAACAGCGCGCCGCCGGTCAGGATCGCCAGCCAGGGCAAGTCGGCCGCCAGAAAGCGGTGCCCGTCAAAGCCGATCCACCCGGCCGCCACAGCGGCCTGCACACCGACAATCGCCACCGCCAGCGCCAGCAGCCAGACACCGCGCGCCTCTCGGCGCTCACCCTCGGTTCCAGCCACCGCACGGCGCAGGCAAAACCGCGTGACCTCGGCCAGCGCTCCGAACAGAAGGCCCAAGGCCAACCCAAGGCCAATCGCGGCCTCACCGGGGGTCAGAGTCTCGAATCCCAGTTGTTCGAACATGGCGGGGCCTCATGGCAAAATCAGGAAATCTTCCCTGATCTCGCGCGCGATCAGCCCGAAATCAAGGCCTTCGACCCCCCGGCATCCCACTCAATGCAGAACGTTTTCCCATTTCTGCACGGTAACAAGTACACGCGTTCGCCCGCAAATCATCGTAAGGGGACGCGAAACCCTGCACGGCCCGTGATCAGACAACCTCTTCCTTATCTGGTCCCTTCGTATCCAACGCGCATCCCCTTCACTCTGTCTGAAATACTCTCGGGGGAGAAGGGGCAGGCCCCCGCGCCGGCTGTCAGGACAGCCAGCGTTCGTAATCACTGACCAGCAGATGCCGGGGTGCCTCATCCTCCTCGATCTCGGCAAACCGGCCGATGGGCTCGCGGAAGATGTTGTCGGTCAGATCGTCATTCACGGTCGAGACCTCTCCGATCAGCACATCACCGCCCTCGCCCCAAAACGCGTGCCAGTCGCCCGGCATCAGGGTCACGCTTTCGCCAGGGGCGAGCTGCAGCACCTCACCGGGCGCATACTCGCGCGCGATACCGTCACAGAGCACACGGCCCCCCTGATCCTCGGCAAACCCGCCATATTCGTCCGAGCCGTAAAGCTGCACCGCCAGGGTCGCACCGCCGCGGTTGATGATGTCCTCGGCCTTGATGACGTGGGTATGCATCGGCGACAGCTGATCGGCGCGCGAGATCAGCAGCTTCTCGGCATAGGCCATGCCGCCGCCCTTTTGCAGGTCGTCGAGCCGCCCGTTGCGCAATGTGAACAGGAACAGCCCCATCTCGTCGAACCGGCCCTGCCCGTAATCGGTGATGTCCCAGCCCATGCGTGCCTCGGCCACCCGCGTGTCGGGGGCCTTTTCGCGAAACTCCTCGGCACTCCACCAGGCGAAGGGCGGCAGGACGAAACCGAAGCGGGCGATCATCTCCTCGGCCTCGGTCATGATCTGATTGATACGGCTGCGTTTCATGGGCTGGACCCTCCCCTGCCCTGTCATGCCCCGGCGCACGGCATCAGGCAAGCGTGGAAACCCAATCCTCCAATATCCGCTTCAAGGCCGCCCAATCGGTGTGTTCCGCGTTCTCGCCATGGGCCGGAGCGGTCTCGCCCTTTTCGCGCGCGATCCAGCGCATCGCCCAGGATTTGAAGAAATCATACTCGTCAAACCGGAAGGCGCCGGCCACATGTTCGACCCGCCCGGGCGTCCAGCCGGTTTTCTCGGTAAATCGGTCGACGCAGGCGCGGATGCCTTTCCAGTCCTCGTCATCCTCTCCTGCGGCGGCAAGCGAGACCGACCAGAACATCGTGGGCAACTCTGCCAGCGCCGCAGAGTGCTGTTTGACAAATGCGCGGAGCTTCTTCTGATAGCGCCCGGCATGGATCGATCCGGCGATAATCGCGCCGTCGAACGTGCCGATGTTCAGATCGGCGGCATCCGCCGCCGGCAGCATTTCAACCGAATGCCCCGCCTCGGTCAGGTGATCTGCGGCAAAACGGGCAATCTTGCGGGTCTGGCCTTCGGTCGTTGCATAGACGATGAGTATTTTCATGACGCACCTCCGACGCGGAAGATGCGCCGTCACCCCAGCGCCGCGCCATGATCGCGATCAATCAACGCGTAAAAATCGTCTCGCTGACGTAATCCTTGCGCGGGCCCGTCACCGTCCAGACGGCGCGCCACTCGGGCCAGCGGCTGAAATCGTAGACCACCTGATAAAGGTCGGGCGGGCACTCGTGCCGTGCCTCGGCCGAGGACCCAAGCGCGAAAGCGTGAAACGCCCGCCCGTCCTCGTAAAACACAGCGATCCGCCCGGGCGCCTCCTGCCGCCAGAGATAGCGCCGCTGGGCCCGCATCGGCGCGCCGCTGCCATAGCGCAGGTCGCCCGCTTCCTCGTAGATCAGACCGTGGGCATCGGCCTCGAACGTCGCCCGCCCGGTCAGCCGCCCGACCTGCCCAAGCGCAGCGTCGCGGATCACCCGGTCGATCCGCCACGAGCCCGCGAAATCCGTCAGACCTATCAGAGCAGATTGCGCCATACCCGATACCAAATTCGTTGTTCCTCGCGCGCAGTCACGCTAGACCCGCACCGATACTCTGAGGCGGATCGGGGGGCAATGCCTTGAGAAAACTGGCAATCGCGGCAGCGCTTGTTGTGATCGGCGGTCTGGGCCTATGGGTCTGGACGCGCCCCGCCCCTCTGCCCATTGATCCGTTTGAAGCCACCTACACGGTCGCCACACATCCCGACTTCAGCCGCAGGGGCTTGCCCGGCAAGGTCGCGGAGTATCGCAGCCCGGCCGTCTACGACATCCTGCCCGATATCGACTGGCGCCCAGGCTCCGTCGTCACGGAAGTTGACACCGCCCTGGAGCCTGACCTTTACGGGTCATATCGTGGCGATCGCCTGACGATATACTGCAGCCGCCTTGGGGCGCGGGTGCTCTTCGACCTCGCGACCTGGCCAGGCGGCGTCGAAAAACCGCCGCTCTGGCGCGGGCCGCAGGCCATTCCTCCGGCTGAGGGCAGCTATATCCAGCAATGCGACATCCAGATCGCCTTTCGGCGCCGCGAGGCCGACACCTTCGTGGCGCTTGTCGATCGTTGCACTGACGCGATCGCAGGCCGCTTTGGCGCGGACGCGCTGCTTGAGGACGTCTCGCCCACGCTCAATATCCGCGTCATTGAAGCCGCTCGGCCTGTCAGCACACCGGCCGGCCGGCTGATGGGGGCGGCCTGCTGGATCGATAACCTCAACCAGCACCTGAAGTTTCGCGTCTGGTTCATGGGTGCGGACCCCGGCTGAGCCATCGTTTGTTGCCCCTCGGCCCACCACGGTCTAAGAGGCGCGCGACAGTTCAACGAAAGGCCTTGCCCGATGATCCCCCGCTATTCCCGCCCCGACATGGTCGCCATCTGGAGCCCGGAAACAAAGTTCCGCATCTGGTTCGAGATTGAGGCCCATGCCGGTGACGCGATGGCCAAGCTGGGCACGATCCCGGCCGAGAATGCCGCAGCCGTCTGGAAAGCCAAGGATGTGGCGTTCGACGTCGCCCGGATTGACGAGATTGAGCGGGTGACCAAGCACGATGTCATCGCTTTCCTAACCCATCTGGCCGAGATCGTGGGCGCGGATGCCGCGCGCTTCGTGCATCAGGGCATGACTTCGTCGGACGTGCTCGACACCACGCTGAACGTGCAGCTGGCGCGCGCCTCGGACATTCTTCTGGCCGATATGGATGCGCTTCTCGCCGCGTTGAAAAAGCGCGCGATGGAACACAAGATGACCATCCGCATCGGGCGGAGCCACGGCATCCATGCCGAACCGACCACGATGGGCCTGACCTTCGCGCGCTTCTATGCCGAGATGGAGCGCAACCGGAACCGGCTGGAAAAAGCGCGCTACGAGATCGCCACCGGCGCCCTGTCGGGGGCCGTCGGTACATTCGCCAATATCGACCCCGCGGTTGAGGCCCATGTCTGCGACCAGATGGGCCTGCGGCCCGAGCCGATCAGCACACAAGTGATCCCGCGCGACCGGCACGCGATGTTCTTCGCCACCCTGGGCGTGATCGCCAGCAGCGTTGAGAACCTGGCCACCGAGATCCGCCACATGCAGCGCACCGAGGTGCTGGAGGCCGAAGAGTTCTTCTCGAAAGGCCAGAAGGGCTCCTCCGCCATGCCGCACAAGCGCAACCCCGTCCTGACCGAAAACCTCACCGGTCTGGCCCGGATGGTGCGATCCATGGCGATCCCGGCGATGGAGAATGTGGCGCTTTGGCATGAGCGCGACATCAGCCACTCCTCGGTTGAGCGGATGATCGGCCCCGATGCGACGATCACGCTGGACTTCGCGCTGGCGCGGCTCACCAATGTGGTCGAAAACCTCGTCGTTTACCCCGACAACATGCTGGCCAACATGAACAAATTCCGTGGCCTCGTGCATTCGCAACGTGTTCTGCTGGCGCTTACGCAAAAGGGCGTCAGCCGCGAGGATGCCTATGCCATCGTCCAGCGCAACGCCATGAAGGTGTGGGAGGACGGCGCCGATTTCATGGCCGAGCTCAAGGCCGACGCGGACGTCACCGCCGCCCTGTCCGACGCCGAGATCGAGGACAAATTCGACCTCGGCTATCACACCAAACATGTCGAGACGATTTTTTCTCGGGTCTTCGGGGAATAATCGCTGGGCCCCGGGCGTAACAGGGCTACAACCTAACCAAATGGAGAGCCCGATGACCCGCCCGAACCAGATCTTCGCCGCCCCGATCTTCGCCGCCCTGATCCTGGCGCCCCTGCCGCTTTATGCCGCCGGCGGCATGGACAGCAGCCCGCCGCCCGCCACGCCGACTTCGACGGAATGTGCCAGCGGCACCGTCTGGGACGCCGACAAGGGCGTCTGTGTCGACGCGCAGCAAAGCGGGCTCAACGACGACGCCCTGTTCGATGCGGCGCGCGAGCTGGCTTATGCGGGCCGCTATGACGATGCGATCCAGGTCGCCTCGGCCATGGAAGACGCCGACGGGGATCGCGCGCTGACGATCCTGGGCTTTGCCCACCGCAAGGCGGGCCGCGTCGATCTGGGCATGTCGCTTTATGCGCAGGCCATCGCGAAGAACCCCGACAACCTTCTGGTCCGCTCGTACAAGGGTCAGGCCCATGTCGAGGCCGGGAACCTCCAGCTGGCCCGCGCCGAACTGGCCGAGATCGAGGCCCGCGGCGGCGCAGAAACCTGGCCCGCCGAAGCCCTGGTCGCCGCCATCCAGACCGGGGTCGGCTTCACCTACTAGGCCCAAGGCGTCTTCGCGCTTGCAGAGTATCCGCCTTTGGGTGGATACTCTTTTTCGTTCTCAGGGCGGGGCGGAATTCCCCACCGGCGGTAAGCGACCTGTCGCAAGCCCGCGAGCGCCCTTTTTCACAAAGGGGTCAGCAGATCAGGTGAGAGGCCTGAGCCGACGGTCATAGTCCGGATGGAAGAGAACGTGCAGCCGACCCGCCCCCGACGGCGGGCTGCCTTGCATGTAATCGCCTTGGGTGACGTGTCGTTGCAAAAGGAGATTACCCCATGACACACACCCGATACGCCTTTATCAAAGCCAATTGGCACGCCGACATCGTGGATCAGGCCTTGGTCGGATTTTGCGAAATCATCCCTCGCGATCAGGTGGATGTCTTCGACGTTCCGGGCGCCTTCGAATTGCCGCTTGCCGCGCGCGATCTGGCAAAATCAGGGAAATACGCGGCCGCCGCGGCCGCCGCCCTGGTGGTGGATGGCGGGATTTACCGGCATGACTTCGTCGCCCAGGCGGTCATTACTGGACTGATGCAGGCGGGGTTAGAGACCGGTGTGCCAATCCTGTCCATCTCCTTGACGCCGCACCATTTTCAGCCAACCGACCACCACATTGCGATCTTCAAAGGCCATTTCATCGAAAAGGGGCGTGAGGCCGCAGAGGCCGCGTTGAAGCTGACAAAATTCCGCGCCGATCTTGCT
The DNA here is from genome assembly GCA_947503935.1 of uncultured Paracoccaceae bacterium. Lineage (GTDB taxonomy): Bacteria > Pseudomonadota > Alphaproteobacteria > Rhodobacterales > Rhodobacteraceae > CANNFR01. The sequence continues at coordinate 91,878 of CANNFR010000010.1, read as the reverse complement.
GCCTGAGCGATCTTGCCTGACGCCTGCGGCATCGAAAACCTTGCCAAACGGGCATTCGTGCTATCTTCTTGCCCTAAGGGAAACAAGGAGACACGCCATGAAGATGAAGATCGCCGTTGTGACGTTTGTCCTCTCCGTCACACCCGCCATTGCCTTCGCGTCCTGCTCGGGCGGATACAAGGCCACGACCGCTTCGGAATGTGCGGGCGGCCAGATGTGGGACGCCACGGTGCAAGCCTGCGTCGATGTGGTCAACAGCTAAGTCGAAGTCGGCTTGATCTGAAGCAGGATGCGGATTGGTCGCCAGGCCTTTCGATGCAGGCCAGTCGATTTCTACGCACGACTGTAAGGCGTTTTTAACGCTTATTTGTCACCTTCGCGCTGACCCATCGGCGTGGAGGTTTTTTTGTGAGCGATCTGGCACTCGGCAATTTCGATGGCGATATGGGGCTCGCGCCGCAACCCGCGCTGGCCGCGCCCACGCTGACGCGGCGCCAGAAGGCGGCTGTGATCGTGCGGCTGCTTTTGTCCGAGGGCGAGCAGGTGCCGCTTGCCCTTCTCTCGGACGAACATCAGGCCGACCTGACCGAAGCGATGAGCCGGATGCGATCAGTCGATCATGCCACGCTCCGCTCGGTGGTTGAGGAATTCGTGGCCGAGTTGGACGCCGTCGGCCTGTCGTTTCCCGGCGGGATCGAAGGGGCGCTCGGCGTGCTGGAGGGCCATATCAGCGCGGCCACCGCCAACCGGTTGCGCAGGCAGGCCCTGGCGGGCGGCGTGGGCGACCCCTGGGCGCGTGTGGCGGGTCTTGGGCCGCAGCAATTGCTGGCCGCTCTGCAAGCCGAAAGCATCGAGGTGGGGGCCGTCGTTCTGTCAAAGCTGTCGGTCAGCCGCGCGGCCGAGCTGTTGGCCCAGCTGCCCGGCGAACGGGCCCGGAAGCTCGCCCGCGCCATTGCCGAGACCAGCCGCATCAGCCCAGAAAACGTACGCCGCATCGGCCTGTCGCTGGTCCAGCAGATCGAGGCCGAGCCTGAGCCAGCGTTTGAAACAACGCCGGTCGAACGGGTCGGTGCGATCCTGAACTACTCGCCCGCAGCCACCCGCGACGATGTGCTGGAAGGGCTGGAACAGGAGGACGCCGAATTCGCCGCAGAGGTGCGCAAAGCCATCTTCACCTTCATGGATATCCCCTATCGCATCGATGCCCGCGATATCACCAAGATTACCAAGGCCTGCGAAACCGCTGTCCTTGTCACCGCGTTGTCCGGGGCTATGGCCGCCGGCGAGGCGGGGCAGAAGGCGGCCGACTTCCTTCTGTCGAACATGTCGCAACGCATGGCCGGTCAGCTGCGCGACGAGGTGACCGATCGCGGCACCGTCAAGGCCAAGGAGGGCGAAGAGGCGATGTCAGCGGTCATCAACACGATCCGCGAGCTTGAAGGCCAGGGCGAGATCGTGATGGTGACGAATGATCGCGAATAGGCAGTGGCCTCGCGGCTTGTGATCGGCCGATCCGGGATTTAAGTGTGCAGGCAAGCGGCCTTTTCGCCGCCATAGCCTGACCAGCACATCCGGAGCCCCGCTTGCGGCAAAGCCTGTACGACTGGACGATCAACCGCCTGCTCCGCCTGCTTCTGGGCGGGGCGATGCTGTTGCCCTATGCAAGGCGCGTCCGGCTGATGGGGGCCGTGACCCGGCGCATCATCGCGCCCATTGCGGGCTATCATCGGCGGAGCCGCGCAAATCTGGCGATGATCTTTCCCGACATGCCTGCGGGCGAGCGTGCGCGCATCGCCCACGCTGCCGCCGACAATGCCGGCCGCACGCTGATCGAGATTTTCTCGGGCGCCGATTTCGTGCGCCATGTGGCCGATACGCCGGTCAGCGGGCCGGGCATGGAGGCGATCGAAGCGGCGCGAGAGGCGGGCCGGCCGGTGATCCTTATCTCGGGGCATATGGGCAATTACGACGTCCCGCGCGGCTATTTCGCCGCGCGCGACGTGGATGTGGGCGGCCTTTACAAACCGCTGGCCAACGAGGCGTTCAACGAGGCCTATGTCGCCGCGATCTCGGGCGTGAGCGCACCGGTTTTCGAACGCGGCCGTCGGGGCATGGGGCAGATGTTGAGCTTTCTCAAGAAAGGCGGCATGTTGGGCGTCCTCTTCGATCAGCGCATGCCCAAAGGCGAACAGATCGACTTTATTGGCCAGCCTGCGCTCACCGCCCTGTCAGCCGCGGAGATGGCGCTAAAATACGATGCCCTTCTGGTGCCGGTCTACGGTATTCGCCAGCCTGACGGCCTCAGCTTCGAAATCGTCACCGAAGCGCCGATCCCCCACAGCGACGCGCGCACCATGATGCAGGCTGCCAGCGATAGCCTGGCCAATCAGGCCCGCGCCCATCCCGAGCAATATTTCTGGATCCATCGCCGCTGGAAGCTTTAGGCGGTGCGAAAACCCTAAGGCGGATTTCGCCCTAGCGAACAACCGCCGCGGCCAGAACAGGCCCCGGCCCCTCTTCCTGCAAGATCACCGCAACCGGATCATCGCCCGAGATGGCTACGTTCATCGAAAGCGGCTCTTGCGCGGTCCAGCGTTCAATCGCCCGCCAATCAGTCACGATATTGGTGTAAGTAATCGTGCGGCCTGCATTTTCGCCCCGGCCGATCTGAACCGTCTGCTCGGGCATATAGCGCACCAATTGCACGATCACCGGCCCGTCCACCCGCGCGGGCTGGGCGATGATCGCCAAAGTATTGCCCGACCGGGCGATGCTAAGTTCGATCACCGGCGGCAATGACCCGTGCTTTTCAATCAGCTCGCCCAGCTCCATCGAGCGGTTGCCGACCAGATGGTCGATGCCGCCGATGATCATCTGCGGCGTATAGACCGTGCGCACGCCGGCATGCTTGGCGTAGGCCCGCTGGCGATCGGCATAGGCGGGGTCGGCAAAGCTGTCTTTCCAGCCGATATAATCCCAATAATCGACATGCAGCGCCAGTGGCAGCACATCGTCGCGGTCGGACAGCTGCGCAAACAGTTTGTCGGCCGGCGGGCAGGACGAGCACCCTTGCGAGGTATAAAGCTCAACCACCACAAGCCGCTCATCGGCGCCAGCCTTGCCCGGCGCGCCGCCGAACCCCAGAGCCAAAGCCGCCCCGGCCATCCATCCCATTAAGCTGCGCATGCAAACCTCTCCAATCCCCGCCAGTCCGGTGACACTAGTGCACCCCGCCCAGAGCCGCCAATCAAGGTTTTGCGAGACGGCTGTCATATCTGTGCATAATTTTTTGTGCACAATGGTATACAAATTGCCTCACCCCCCTTGATTGCCCCCCTTTAATGCGGCAGGAGAGGCCCAGCATTACCCCGCATCGGTCTAGACAGAGGGAAAGCCAGACATGCCCATCACAGTTGGTCACGACAGCGCCAAGACGCGCCGCACGCTGAAATCCGGCGATCAGTCCATCGCCTATTATTCGATCCCCGCCGCCGAAGAGGCCGGCCTGGGAGAGTTTTCCAGACTGCCCATCGCCCTGAAGGTGGTGCTGGAAAACATGCTGAGGTTCGAAGACGGCAAGACCGTCACCCAGGACGACATCCGCGCCTTCGCCGACTGGGCGAAGCAAGGCGGCAAGAACCCGCGCGAGATCGCCTATCGCCCGGCCCGCGTGCTGATGCAGGATTTCACCGGCGTGCCTGCCGTCGTCGATCTGGCCGCCATGCGTGACGGACTTGTGGCGCTTGGCGGTGACCCCGACAAGATCAACCCGCTGAACCCCGTCGATCTGGTCATCGACCATTCGGTAATGATTGATGAGTTCGGCAATCCCCGCGCCTTCCAGATGAATGTCGACCGCGAATATGAGCGCAACATGGAGCGCTACACCTTCCTCAAATGGGGCCAGACTGCGTTTGACAATTTCCGCGTCGTGCCGCCGGGCACCGGCATCTGCCACCAGGTCAACCTGGAATATCTGGCCCAGGCCGTCTGGTCGGACACCGACCAGAACGGCGAAGAGGTCGCCTATCCCGACACCCTCGTCGGCACCGACAGCCACACCACCATGGTCAACGGCCTGGCCGTGCTGGGCTGGGGTGTCGGCGGGATTGAGGCCGAAGCGGCCATGCTGGGCCAGCCGATTTCGATGCTGATCCCCGAGGTCGTGGGCTTCAAACTGACCGGCAAGATGGTTGAGGGCACCACGGCCACCGATCTGGTGCTGCGCGTGGTGCAGATGCTGCGCGAAAAGGGCGTGGTCAGCAAATTCGTCGAATTCTATGGCGAGGGGCTGGACAATCTGCCTCTGGCCGACCGCGCCACGATCGGCAACATGGCGCCCGAATACGGCGCCACCTGCGGCTTCTTCCCGATCGACACCGAGACGCTGAAATATCTGGAACTGACCGGCCGCGACAAGGACCGCATCGCCCTGGTTGAGGCTTATGCCAAGGAAAACGGCATGTGGCGCGGGCCCGATTACGACCCCGTCTATACCGACACGCTGCATCTGGATATGGGCGACGTGGTGCCCGCCATTTCGGGCCCGAAGCGCCCGCAGGACCATATCGCGCTGGACGATGCAGCAAAGGCCTTCGGCGCCTATGTCAAAGGGCAGCGCAGCGGCAAGGACGCCTCCCCCAAAGAGGAAGTGCGCTGGGAAGGCGAAGGCGGCCAGCCCGAGCCTGCGGACATTCCGGGTGATGAGGGCCATCACAAGCGCGGCTTCGTCAAGACGGATGAGCATGAATACCAGATGCATGACGGGTCCATCGTCATCGCGTCGATCACGTCCTGCACCAACACCTCGAACCCTTACGTGATGATCGGCGCGGGCCTGGTGGCGCGCAAAGCGCGCGAATTTGGGCTGGATCGCAAGCCGTGGGTCAAGACCTCGCTCGCGCCCGGCAGCCAGGTCGTGTCGGCTTATCTTGAGGCGGCTGGCCTGCAGGACGATCTGGACGCGATCGGCTTCAACCTTGTGGGCTATGGCTGCACCACCTGCATCGGCAATTCCGGGCCGCTGGCGCCCGAGATCTCGAAATGCATCCATGAGCACGACCTGATCGGCGTCTCGGTCCTGTCGGGCAACCGCAATTTCGAAGGCCGGATCAGCCCCGATGTGCGGGCCAACTACCTGGCCTCGCCGCCCTTGGTCGTGGCCTACGCGCTGGTGGGCGACATGAATGTCGACATCACCACGGCACCTCTGGGCCAGGACAAGGACGGCAATGATGTCTTCCTGAAAGACATCTGGCCCGATCAGAAGGAAATCGCCGATCTGGTCGAACAGACCGTGACGCGCGAGGCGTTCCAGTCGAAATATGCCGATGTCTTCAAGGGCGACGACAAGTGGCAGGGCGTCGAGACGACCGACCAGTTGACCTATGACTGGCCGCCCACCTCGACCTATGTGCAGAACCCGCCCTATTTCCAGGGCATGGGGCCCGAGCCGGGCACGATCGAGGATATCGAGGGCGCGCGGTCCCTCGCATTGTTGGGCGACATGGTCACGACCGACCACATCAGCCCCGCGGGGTCGTTCAAGGACACCTCGCCTGCCGGTAAGTACCTGGTTGAACGGCAGGTGCCGGTGCGCGATTTCAACTCGTACGGGTCGCGCCGCGGCAATCACGAGGTGATGATGCGCGGCACCTTCGCCAATATCCGCATCCGCAACGAGATGCTGGAAGGCGTCGAGGGTGGCTATACAAAGGGCCCTGATGGCGACCAGGCCTCGATCTTCGATGCGGCGATGGCCTGGCAGGACAAGGGCGTGCCGCTGGTGGTGATCGGCGGCAAGGAATACGGCGCGGGCTCAAGCCGCGACTGGGCGGCCAAGGGCACAGCCCTTCTGGGCGTGAAGGCCGTGATCGCGGAATCGTTTGAACGTATCCACCGCTCAAACCTGGTCGGCATGGGCGTGATCCCGTTTGAGTTCACCGAGGGCGACAGCCGCAAATCGCTGAAGCTGACCGGGGACGAGACGTTCTCGATCACCGGGCTGTCGGAGGATCTCAAGCCGCTGAAAGTCGTGCCCTGTACCATCACCTATGCCGATGGCACGACGAAAGAGATCAAGCTGAAATGCCGGATCGATACCGAGATCGAGATCGAATATGTCGAACATGGTGGCGTGCTGCACTACGTGCTGCGCAATCTGGCCAAGGCGGCGTGAGGGCCGCACTCACCCACCTCTAACCAGAGGCAGGCAGACATGCCTGTCTCTGGCCTTCAACAAGGTTCTGACGAATGATCCTGGCTTGGCCTCATCGGCTTTACTATTGGATCGCCCACAAGCGTGACATCTGGTCGGTCATCGAACGCGTCGACCCGATGACAGCGGCGATGATGCCCGATCTTGGCCTGCCCCAGATGGGGCGAACGGCACGCACGGCATTCCGGGCGGTCCTGAACTATGAAAAGCCGCCCGGCAACAGCTCGGTCGAGGATATTCTCCTACTGGCTCAGGCGCGCGGCTACTCTGCGAATCCCTGCGACTGGGTGCCACTCTCCTACGGGGATGGTCAGTTTCCTGCGCTGTACCGGCCCTGGGCCGAATGGCTGGCAAGAAAGGGGTATACGCGCCTTTACGATGGCGTGCCGATGACATCAAAGAACTGGAAGAAATGGAGCCGGGAGGGCCGTCAGCAAGCCTTCAGATCCCTTCTTCAAAAGGACAGGGCCGCTGCGCACGAGTTGCTGCTGAATCTCGTCGTCGATCAACCGGCCTCTACACGGCTGGATTTGCTGCAAAGCTTCAATGCCGGGGGCATGTTCTCAGGCAACTATCCGTCCGACGTTCCCGTCCTCTACCGGTTTCTGGAAGATCCGTCCGAAGAGGTCAGGGCGCTTGCACGGAAAAAACTGAATGAGATGGGCGGGCTCAAAACCGAGATTGCGCATGCGACAAAACTCGCGCCCTTCTTCACCGTTCCGCTGGAAGGCGAAATCGCCGTCTCGGCCGAGCTGTTCGCTCCAAGCCTGATGCGGCACACACGCAGCACAAGTCTCGATGCCCTGGCAGACGTGCTTGACATCAGCGCAACGGATTTCATCCGCAGGTTGCCTCTGGAGGCTTTCAAAAGCGATTTCTACGCAATGATCGGAAGAACCGCGACCGGTGAGCCAAGAAAAATTCTTGCCACGCGCAAGGCCGATGCGGGCGAAGAGGCTTGGGCAGGCTTGTTTCAGGACGTGGATGCGGCGGTTTGGCGGAAGGGCCTCGAAGCCGCGTTCTCCCAACCCTACCCATCGACAGTCTTCGACTTTCTTGGCGACAAGGTCGGAACGCTGGAGACAATAGATGTGCGGAAGATTTCCCACTATCGACGTTTTGCCGTTTCCGTGACCGATGAATTGGACACCGGCACATTGCCTGTCAACACGCGTCACGATCCGCTGCGCAGCCTGGCGCTGGTGGCCAACAAGCAGGCCGCCGACGACCTTCTTAACGAAGCGCTTGCCCTTGGCATGGACGAAACAAACCCACGCCTGACGATGCTGAGGTTAAACCTCGCCCTCTAGGAAGAACGCCCTCGAACATGGCGATGTGCTGCGCAACCCTGCCAGGGCCGCCCGATACGAGGGCATTTCCACTAATGTAGCAAAGCACCCCCTGATCGGAGGTGCTTTTTCATTTTAGATCGAAGAGATGTGAGGTTTTTCTTCGGCCATGAAACCAAAATGGCGGGAAACCGATTGTTTCTTGAGGCGCGGTACAATGCCCGAATGTCTTCATAATTTGCAAACCACTTGCAAGCTATCAGAGCGTCATGATGCACCTGATCCCCACCCGCCTCCGCTTCATGCCATGGTTGGAAACCCTGGCCTTCCTCGCCCTCATCTTCGCGGGCCATATTCACTAATGCCGGTGCGTTAGTCTGGGCAGGTCAGGCCATCGGCCTCGCCGTTGTTTTGCTGAAAGAACAGCACGAACCGCGATGGGTGGCTTGGATCGTCGTTAACACCGGTGCTCATACCGCAGACCAGCAGCGGGTAGTTCCCCTGATCCACATGATAATTGCAGCGCAATGTGCTTGTCTTCAGGTGTCCGGTCAGGTCAGGCCCGTGGGAATCCGGCGCGATCAGGGAAAGCTCCCCCGATCCAAGGCGGCAGGTCTCAACCGAAAGCCCTCCGGCAAAAGGTGTGATCCGCATGACATCCGCAAAGGTCTGCCCCGACGCAGGCATGACCTGACCCAGCAAATCATAGGTGCCTGCGAAGAATTCCGGTGGCGGCCCCTCGGCACGGCCCGGGGCGCCGGTGGCCAGCAGGACCAACATCGCGATGATGCAGGTCCGATGGGCCATCCTACCGCGCTGCCTCGATAGCCGGCAGGATGCGGGTCTGGTAGACCTCGCGCGTCACCGGCCCGGCAAAGCGCAGGCGGATCACGCCATCGCCGTCGATCACATAGGTCTCCGGCACGCCGTAGACCCCCCAATCGAGCGCCACGCGGCCGGCATTGTCGGCCCCCATCGCGGCATAGGGGTCGCCCAATTCGGCCAGAAAGCCCAAAGCATCGTCGGGACGGTCTTTATAATTGATGCCGTAGACAGGCACGCCGCTTTCGGCGATTTCCATCAGGATAGGATGTTCCACACGGCAGGGCGCGCACCAGCTGGCCCAGTAATTGACCAGTTTGACCCCGTCTTCGCGCAAGGTCGCATCGGTGAACGGTGCCCCCTCGCCCAAAGGCGTCAGCACAACAGGCGGCGCGGGCTGGCCGTTGCGGGCCGAGGGCAGTGCGTCGGGGTCCTCGCGGAACATACCGCCCGCAAAAAGGCCCGCCAACAGCGCGAAGATCGCGGGCGGCAGCAGCATCAGCGGCTTAACGGCCATCATCCGCCCTCCGCCCCTCGGCCTCGCGGAGCGCGCGGCGCACGCGGGCAGCCCGCGCGAAGCTCAGCGCCACCAGGGCCGCCATCAGCACGGCCGAGACGCCATAGGCCGACAAAACCTCAAAAGCGTATTTCCCAAGATCCGGCATCACGCCATCCTTTCGCGCGCCTGCAGCGCCTGCAGGCGGCGGGCGCGAATTTCCGTCCGCGTGCGCATCAAGAGAAGCGCCACGAAGAACAGAACGAACCCGACGATCGACACGACCAGGGGCAGCCAAAAGACGTCATGCACGTTCTCTTCCGCATCCAGCGACAGCGAGGCGCCCTGATGCAGCCCCTGGTTCCAGAACAGCACCGCATACCGGCTGAGCAGCGCGAAGACCGAGCCCACAAGGCACAAAACCGCCGTCAGATCGGCCGCCGTGTCGGGATTGTCGATCGCCTCCCAGAGCGCGATGTAGCCGAGATAGAACAAAAACAGCATCAGGAACGAGGTCAGCCGCGGGTCCCAGACCCACCAGGTGCCCCACATCGGCTGGCCCCAGATCGCGCCCGTGAACAGCGCGATCAGCGTCATGGTGATGCCGATGGGTGCTGCCGCCTTGGCCGCCAGCGCGCTGACATGGTGACGCCGCACCAGCCAGATCAGCGAGGTGACCAGCATCATCACCCAGATATTGATCGCCATCATCGCGCTTGGCACATGCAGGTAGATGATCTTGACGGTCGATCCCTGGCGGAAATCGTCGGGCGTGAAGAAGAACCCCCAGACCAGCCCCACGACCAGCGTGATCGCGGCAAGCCCGGTGAACCACGGCAGCAAGCGCGCCGAGGTGTCCATGAATTTCTTCGGATTTGCGTATTCCCAAAGCGACATGTGGTGAGACTTAGGCTCCGTTAACGTTCGACACAAGTCAGTAACATAGGCGGCCTCATCTCAGGTTGACGCGGATTGCCGCAGCCGCCGCGAAGGGCAGCAGGGCGGCGGCACCGAAGGTGATGCCGGCCAGCAGCAAAACGGGTGTGGTGGCGTCCAGCCCCTCGGCGCCGCGGCGCACCGCCTCGGCCCCGAAGATCAGTGTTGGCACGTAAAGCGGCAGCACCAGCAGCGACAACAAAAGCCCCCCGCGCTTCAGCCCCACAGTCAGCGCCGCACCGAAGGCCCCGATCATCGACAGGGCCGGTGTCCCCAGCGCCAGCGACAAGATGAGCCAGCCATAGGCGGAGCCCGGCAGGTTCAAAAGCAGCCCGAAAAGCGGCGCGGCCAGGGTCAGCGGCAGGCCCGTGGTCAGCCAATGCGCCGCCGCCTTGACCGCCACCACCCCCTCCAGCGGGATCGGTGCGGTGGCAAGCAGATCGAGCGAGCCGTCCTCGTAGTCAACCTGAAAGACCCGGTCGAGCGACAAAAGGCAGGCCAGAAGGGCCGCCACCCACAAGACCCCCGCCGCGACCCGGGCCAATGTGGCGCTGTCCGGCCCGATGCCGAAGGGCACCAGGGTGACGACGATCAGGAAGAAGGCCAGAGCCAGGCCAAAGCCGCCGCCCGCCCGCACGGCCAGGCGCAGATCGCGGTGAAGCAGCGCGATCACAGCGCGCCCTCGGCCAAAAAGGCATCATCGGCCTCGCCCGGATCGGCGCGGAACGGCGTCAGATCAAGGATATCGGCCTCGATCCCAAGGTCGATATGGGTCGCAATCACCGCTAAGCCGCCGCCCGCGCAATGGGCCCGCACGGCCCCGGCAAACAGGGTAACCGACGCGGTGTCGAGCGAGACCGTCGGTTCGTCCAGCACCCAGATCGGCCGCCCCGTCACCAATAGCCGCGCCAGACCCAGCCGCCGCTTTTGCCCGGCCGACAGGTTCTGCGCCGTCCGGTCGGCAAGGGCTGTCAGATTGAAGGCGGTCAGGGCCGGGGCGATGTCGTCGGTGCCGAAGATCCGCGCCCAGAAGATCAGGTTTTCGATCACGCTCAGCGTGGCTTTTAGACCATCGGCATGGGCGGCATAGGCGATGGTGTCAGGCCCCGGCGTCACCTGCCCGCCCAGCGCGGGTTGCAACCCGCCGAGGGTCCGCAGAAGCGTTGTCTTTCCGACACCATTGGGGCCCCGCAGGATCAGCACGCCGCCCGGCCGCAGCCGAAAGCCGACGCCCCGCAGAACGGGCACCCCACCGCGGGCGCAGGACAGGTTTTCGGCAAGCAGCTCCACTCAAGGCCCCTCTCGGTCGATCGCGGCCCAATTGGCGCGATTTGCGGCGCGGGGGCAAGGGTGGCCGGGACTTTTTGCCTGACTTGGGGAAGATTTGAGAACCGGCTAAGGCCTCAGACCGGCAGCACGGCCACCGCCACGCGCCGCCCCTCGGAGAGGAGCACGTTATAGGTGCGGCAGGCGGTGGGCGAGGCCATGATCTCAACCCCGAGGCCCGCGCTTTCCAGGGCCGAGCGGGTGCCGGCCGGCAGCGGCGCGATCTCGGGCCCCGTGCCGATGAAAAGCACGTCGATATCCTGGGCCGCGGCGATCAGCGTTGCGGTATCCTCAAGGCCGGTCCAGGGCGTCACGCCCGAGGGCAGGATCAAAAGCGCGCCCTGATGCACTTCGCCGCCCACGCGGAAGAAGCCGGGGCCGTAGCCGTCGATGGGTTTTGCGTCGGGATAGGTGATTTCGGTCAGTCGCATGAGCGGCACTTTAGCCGAAGATCGGCAGACCCAAAAGGGCCGCCAGCGCAATTGTCGCATAGGCGATGCGCCGGTAGAGCACCTCGCGCGCCGGGTCGAACAGGGCCTGGCCAAGGAGGCTGCCCAGCCCGTAGGGCACAAGCAACAACAGCCCCAGCCAAATGGCCGCACTGCCCAGCGCGCCTTGCAAGGCCATCTGCGGCAACAACAGAAGGCTGATGATCGTCAGGAAAATTAGCGTGTTGGCGCGTGTCCGTGCCGCCGCCGCGCCTGCGCCCAGGTTGAACAGGATCACGATGGGGCCCATCAGGCCGGTCACCGCCCCCAAAACACCCGTGGCTGCGCCGACCGCGACACGGGCCGCCGGGCGCGCCTCGGCCGTGTGGCGCCACCCCATGATCATCGCCAGAAGGGTCACCCCGACGACGGCCGAGATGATGACCCGCAACACCGCATCATCGACGATCCGCAACAACCAGACGCCCAGCGGCATCGTCACGAACGCCGCCCCGATCAGTGTCAGCACCGCGGGCTTGTCGGCCTCGGGCCAGGCCTTCGGCACCAGAGTGACAAGTGAGATCAAAGCCGAGACGGCAAAGGCCCCGATGGCCAGTTCCGGGGCGATGAAGATTGTGGCGATGGGCATGAAGATCAGCGCCGCACCAAAACCCGCAAAGCCATAGACGACGCCCGCCAGACAGGTCGCCGCGATCAGCCAGATCAGCCCCGGCAGCGCAAGCGCCGCCAGAAGCCCCTCAGGCATCGGCCTCGCCAAACTGGGTGCCGGCGGTCGGGTCTTTCGGCGGGTTGCGGTCAACGCCGAGGTAGAGGACCACATTCTTGGCCACATAGACCGAGGAATAGGTGCCCACGATCACACCCCAGGTGATCGCAAAGACGAAGCCGCGGATCACATCGCCGCCCAGAACCAGAAGTGCGATCAGCGCGATCAGCGTGGTGCCCGAGGTCATGACGGTCCGGCTGAGGGTTTCGTTGACGGATAGGTTCATCACCTCGCGCAGCGCCAGCTTCTTGTACTTGATCAGGTTCTCGCGCAGGCGGTCGAAGACCACCACGGTGTCGTTGATCGAATAGCCGAGGATCGTCAGAAGCGCCGCGATGATCGCCAGATCGAAGCGGATCTGAAAGAGCGAGAAGATCCCGATGGTCAGGATGACGTCGTGGACCAGCGCCACCACCGCGCCGATGGCAAACTGCCATTCAAAGCGCAGCCAGATGTAGATCAGGATCGCCAGCGTCGCGCCCATCACCGCCAGAAGTGCCGAGATGATCAGCTCGCCCGAAACCTCGGGCCCGACCGACTGCACCTCGGGGAAGGTCATGGCCGGGTCGACCGTTCGCAGCGCGTCCTGCACCTGTTGCAGCAGCGCGGGCGTGATCGCCTCTTCCCCCTCCTGCGCCTGAATGCGCACCTGGGCCACGTTTCTGTCGGGTCCGAAGGTCGGATCGGTGACCTCGGTGATGACCACATCGCCCAATTCGAGGGGCGCTATTGCGTCACGGTAGGTGCCGACATCGATGGCTTGCGTCGATTCCGTGCGGATCGTCGTGCCGCCGCGGAAGTCGATGCCGAAATTCAGGCCGAAGATGGCCCAGATCACAACCGACAGAACCATCATCACCGCCGAGGCGCCGAAGGTGACCTTGGCGTGGCGGAAGAAGTCGAACGAGGTGGTCTCGGGTACTAGGCGCAGGCGCATGGGGAGCTTCCCTCAGACCGTGATGGTGCGTGGCCGGCGCCACGCGAACCAGGTTGCAATGATCAGACGGGTGATGAAATAGGCGGTAAAGACCGACGTCATGATGCCGATGGCCAGGGTGACGGCGAAGCCGCGCACCGGACCGGCGCCAACCATATAGAGGATCGAGGCCGTCAAAAACGTCGTGATATTGGCATCGATGATCGCCGACAGCGCTTTTTCGTAGCCCAGCTCAATCGCGCGCGCCGGGCCTTTGGCGGTTTTCAACTCTTCCTTGATCCGCTCGAAGACCAGAACGTTGGCGTCGACCGCCATGCCGATGGTCAGGACGATCCCGGCGATGCCCGGCAGGGTCAGCGTGGCCCCGATCAGCGAAAGCGTCCCCATGATCAGCGCCACGTTCAGCGCAAGGGCGGTGGTCGCCATCACGCCGAACCACCCGTAGGAAGCCACCATGAAGACCACCACGGCCACCATCGCGACCAAGGCCGCAATCCGGCCCGCTTCGATGGAATCCTGCCCCAATTCCGGGCCGACCGTGCTTTCTTGCAGGAATGTCAGCTCGGCCGGCAAAGCGCCCGCGCGCAAGAGCACGGCCAATTGCGTCGATTCCTCGATGCTGAAACTGCCGGTGATGATGCCTGAGCCGCCGGCGATATGGTCCTGGATCGTGGGCGCCGAGATCACCTGTTCGTCCAAGACGATGGCAAAGGGCGACCCGACATTATCGGCCGTGTAATCGCCAAATTTGCGCCCGCCTGACGCGTTGAACTGAAAGTTCACCGCAGGCCGTCCGTTCTGGTCAAAGGCGGGCTGCGCATTTGTCAGATCCTCGCCCGAGACAACGGGCGTCGGTTCAAGCACGTACCAGACCCCCTCCTCGTCTAGCGAGGGATAGACGACATTGCGCCCCTGACCTTGCGGATTGGCGCTGTCGGTGCGCGAGATCACCGGGTGGAATGTCAGCCGTGCGGTCGTGCCGATCAGCTCTTTCAGCTCGGCGGCCGAGCCGATGCCCGGCACCTGGATCAATATGCGGTCCGACCCCTGCCGCTGGATCGTGGGTTCGCGGGTGCCGACCTCATCGACGCGGCGGCGCACGATCTCAACCGACCGGCGCATGGTGCGGTCGTCAATGGCGCGTTTTTCGTCTTCGGTCAGCGTCAGAACCAGTTGGTTGCCCTCGGCCACGACCTCGATATCATTGGCGCCCACGCCGGTCAGCGAGACGATGGGCTGGGCCAGATCACGCACCACCTGAAGGGCGCGCGGCATGCCAGAGGGTTCGGAAATGCTCACCCGAAGCTCGTCAGGCGCGCTGTCTTGTCGGCGGATCGTTCCGATGGTCGCCCGTTCATCGCGCAGCGCCTCGCGGACCTCGAACCAATAGCTGTCGACCCGGTCGGCATAGACCTCATCCAGATTCACCTCGGCCAGAAGATGCGCGCCCCCCCGCAGGTCGAGCCCCAGATTGACCAGGCTGCTTGGCATCCACATCGGCCAGGCATCGCGCGCGGCCACCAGTTCCGGCGTCTCGACGCCGGTCGCCTCGATCTCAACCAAGGCGTCGTTGTGCCCCTCAACGCGGGAGTAAAACAGGTTCGGCAGGGCGAATATCAGGCCCAGAGCGCAAACGCTCCAGATCATCACCCGCTTCCAGAGGGGAATTTGCAGCATCAGATGGCGCTCAGTTCGTGTTTGCGGGTTCGGTTTTCGAGACGACTTGCGCGATGGTGTGCTTGATCACCCGGATCTTGACGCCCTGGGCAATCTCAACCTCGACCTCGCCGTCATCCTTCACCTTGGTGACCTTGCCGACAACGCCACCTTGGGTGACCACCTCATCCCCGCGACGCAGGGCGGCGACCATGGCCTGATGCTCTTTCATCTTCTTCTGTTGCGGACGGATCAACAGGAACCACATGATCGCGAAGATCAAAAGAAGCGGGATGAAGCTCATCACCGGGCTGCCGCCCCCGGCGGCCTGGGCATAGGCGGGTGTCACCAGCATGTCTGTCCTCTCCGTTGGGGGAAATCTGCCCCGAAATTGGCGCGCACCCTAGTGGCGGGACCCCGCAATGGCAAGGCATCGAAAGCCCATGCAAAGGCGGTGCGCGTGGCGTCACATAGTCATCGGGGGCGACCTGTGGAAGGGGCGTTTATGCCAGCCAGTCTGCGCGTGTGTCCCCGGCCACACCAAGCGCGCCCGCCAGCCCGTAGACCAGGGCGCGGGCCAGGTTGAACCAGATCGCCGCCGCCTCGCGCAGGACCATGCGCACAGACGATCCGGGGCGGAACCCGGTCGAGGCGCTGAGATAGAGGGTCTGGTCGCCCACCCAGGCAAAGCTGGCCCAGGCCCGCGGCAGGTGAAACCCCTCGGTCACAAGGCGCAAAGACCTCGCCTCGGCCAGCATCGGCTGCGAGAAAAGCGCGTTTTGCAGCGTTGAGAGGGATCGCCCCTCGGTGGTGATCGCCGCTTCCGGCACCCCTTGTGCCATGGCGCGCGCGGCCATCTGCCCGCCCGCCGAGGGCCCGCCGGGCCGCCCCATGCCGCCGGTGAAATGCAAGGCAGGCGCCAGCCCCGCCTGCCAGAGCGCAACCCCCAGGTCGACGCGCCGTTCGCTTGAGGGATGCAAGGTCCCATCAGCATCCATCCCCGCGCCCAGAACCACGATCACGTCAGTCGGCTGCAAGCCTTCCGCCCCGCGCGGCCCAAGGGCCACTGCGAAACCAGCCACCACCAGAACGGTCATCAGATAGATCATGACACAAACCGCAAAGATCCGTCGTATGGCCCGCATGACTTGCCTTTCTCTGCCCGCCTTTGCGTCGCAGCTTTGACCACTGGGTCGCGGGAAAACAAGGCCAGTGCGCCGGATCAACCGCAAATCCCACGCGCACCGGCGGGGGATTGAGTCTGGTCCGAAGATTGGTCAATGTGGCGACAAGCCCAAGTGATTTCAGGAGATGTATTTTGAAGAACCTTCTCAAAACCCTTGTCGCCATGGCTGCCGGTGTGGGTGGTTACTTTGCCGTGAAGTTCCTGGTCACGACCTATCTGCTGGGTGGCGGCACGGTGACCCAGGACGAGGTCGCCGAAATGCTGGCCAAGCAGCCCGGCAACGGCTTCATCGAGATCCTGCGCGAGCGCTCACCCGGCGAATACGACGAGATGATGGGGGCGTTCACCACTTTGGCCAATAGCGGCGTGGGGCCGCAGCAGGCCTTCGCGCAAGGCGTTGAAATCGGCGCCAGCATCCGGCGCCGCAACGCCCATTACCTTTGGCAGGCGCCGCAGGACAGCATCATCGCCCTGCTGAACGCGCAGCGCGCTGTCCTCGCCGCATTCGAGGATGACCGAACGACGTGCAACGCCCTGCTCATGGCGGGGCCCGGCGCGCTGAATCCGACGGATGCCGCAAAGATCATGCCGCAGATCGACGCCTCTGCGAAAGCGGTCTTCACCGCGATTTACGATGGCCGTGACAATGCTGACAGAATGGAAGCCCCCAGCATGGCGGACTACGACAGCGTGATGGCGGCCTGGGTCGCAGGCGGCGCCACCGACGGGATGGTCGACGCCGTCACTGCGCCGACCTCTGGCAACCCCATGCTTTGCCCGGCATTTCTCAGTTTCTTCGACCACCTCGCGACGGGCGACGGCCCCAGCATCCAGCGCGTGCGGACCGAATTCGCCGTGAATGCCAACCAATACTGACGACCGGCGGCAAAGCATCTTGCACTGGACGTCAGACTGCGGCCCTATAGCACCGGCTAGCATGAGGGAGGCTTACCGATGCATGACGCGACCAAAGTGGTGATCATCACCGAGGGCGTTCTTCTGGACAAAGTCGCGGCCATCATCGAGGCCAATGGCGCCACCGGCTACACCCATGTCGCCGCGGGCGGCAAGGGCAGCCGCGGAAAGCGGTCGACCACGGGCTCGCAGGTCT
The DNA here is from genome assembly GCA_947503935.1 of uncultured Paracoccaceae bacterium. Classification (GTDB taxonomy): domain Bacteria; phylum Pseudomonadota; class Alphaproteobacteria; order Rhodobacterales; family Rhodobacteraceae; genus CANNFR01. Next base: position 74,687 of record CANNFR010000010.1, on the reverse strand, counting down.
CGGGGCTGGGGCCGAACGTCAAAATCGAGGTGATCGTGTCGAACCGCGACAAGGCCGAACAGATCGCCGATGCGGTGGCCCAGAGGTTTTTCACCAACTATTCCGGCATCACGTATCTCGAGCCGGTCGAAATCCTGCGCCCGCACAAGTTTGAGTTATAGCGGCACATAAGAGCGAAGAGAGCATTTGCTTGATCCAGCGGAGGTATGCAAGCCTCTGACGGGATCGCACTTCAGCGCAAGCCGCGCTATCGTCGGGCCGCGGTGCGGCGATCCAGCCTTGCCGCAGCCGCGCTTTATGGTGGAGTATCGAACCAAGTCTGAACAGCGCCCTTGCGGCGATCAATCGCCGGGCCGTGGAGGCGGCCCGACGATAGCGCGGCGGCCTTTGGCCTTGTTCCGCGCTGGACGGTTCGCGCAACACAAGCGCAAAAACGTCAGAACACCACCTGCGCCAGCGCGATGAAAAGCGGAATGCAGAGACCCACGGCAATCGGCGTGCCAAGGCTGGTCGAGGCGCCGATATAGGCCGAGGGGTTCGCCTCGGGGATGCCCGCGCGCAAGGTGGGGGGGCCAGAGATATCCGAGGATGACGCCGCCAGAACCGCCAGCAAGATCACACCGCCGGGGCTGAACCCCGTCGCCAGATGGATCAGATAGCCGATGCCGAAGGCCACCAGCCCATGGGTGATCGGCGCCAGCACCGCATAGACCGCATACCATTGCGCCACCTTGCGCAACTCGCCCAGGCGCTGCCACGCCTCCATCCCCATGATCAGCATCAGAACCGACAAAAGGCCCCGGAACAGCGGGTCATAGAACGTCTCGAACACCCGTTCCGGCCGGGTGAAGAGGCCCAGCAAAAGCCCCAGGATCAGCGCCGACAATGCCGCGCCCTGCAAGCTTTCGCGCACGATCTGCCAGACAGCCACACTCTCGCGCGCCGCACCTGTGCTGCGCGCCTTGTGCATGCCTGCCAGCACGATCGCCAGGACCAGCGCGGGGATGTCCATGAAGGGGTAGAGCGCGGGCACCCAGGCCTCGTACTCGATGCCCTCCTGCTCCATCATCAGCATCGCAGCACCCAGGGTCGAGGCACTGACCGCGCCGAAAAGCCCCGCCGTCGCGATGGCGTCGGGCCGGTTGATCTTGGGCAGCCGCGCCAGTGTCACCAGCCCAAGGAGCACGATCCCCGCGCCGATCCCCGCCGCCGCCAAGGCAGGCAAGAGCATCTCGGTCAGGTCGGCCTCGCGAATCTCCATACCCCCGTTCAGACCAATCCGCATCAGCAGCATGAAGACCGCAAACTGATAGATCGCATCGGGGATCTGCAGCTTCGACCCCGCCGCCGCCACCAGAATGCCGCCGATCAGAAAGGCCAAGGCGGGCGATTGAAACTGGCCCAATACGCGCATGAGGAACTCAACCAGAATATCCATCCGCGCCACTCCCTGTTTTCAGCGCCCCGACCGTGCTGACACACAGGCACGGAAAATGGAACCCGGGATCAAGCTGTCCCGCCGCTTGCGATGCCGATCGGTCTTGACCCTGCGGCAAAGCCACGCCACCGTCGGCGCGAAACGAGGGCCGGATGCACATAAAATACGCCATCGCGATCTTTCTTGCCGCGACACTGCCTCTGTCGGCGGACACCATCGATAGCCCCGCACAAGTCTACCGCAACCCCGACCCCCAGCCCCCTGGCTACAACGATTTCGACGAATTCGGGATGGCCATGGCGCTGCATGGCGATCTGGCTCTTATCGGCGCACCCACGGCCGCGCGCGAATTGGACGGCAAGATCGCCCAAGCCGGCCGGGCGTTTCTGTTTGACCTTGAGAGCGGCGAGCTTCTGCTCAGCTTCGACGACCCCTCCCCCGAGGATGAGGGCGATTTCGGATCCTCCGTGGCGCTGAATGGCGACTTCGCGCTGGTGGCGTCGAACAACTCGATCGAGCTTTTCGATATAAGTGACAGCACCGGCGGGGCCGCGCGGCATCTTTTCACCATCCCCGCGCCGGACCCGGACGACAAATGGTGGGGCAATGAGGCGGCTCTGGGCTTTTGGGGCGGCATCTTTCTTGCGCGCAATATCGATGAAAACGGCGCCCGCCTGCTTGAGGTCTATGATATCGAAACCCGCCAGAAGGTCGGCCAGATCGTCAATCCTGACAACGACCCGACCTCGGATTTTGGCAGGCGGCTGGCCATTGACGGCAACAGGCTGCTGGTGGGCGACCCCGCCGCGGGCGAACCCGAGACGAACTACGTCCAAGGCCCCGGCGCGGTCTATGTGTTCGACCTGACCACCCTGTCCCACATGCACACCTTCACCCGGCCCGATCCAGATCAGCACCCCTATGCGGTCGGGTACCAGTTGGCCGCTCAGAACGGCCAGGCGCTGACCACCGCGCACACCGAGATGCACGGCACCTATCCGGAAGTGTACTATTTCGACATCGAGACCGGCGCGCTTTTGCACACGTTCCGGGCCGAAAACCCGACCCAGGTCTGGTATTTCGGCCAAGGCCTGGCCCTGACGGAGAATCGCATCTTTCTGGCCTACACCCACAATCAGTACATCCGCGTTGCACGAGCGCGTGGGCAGCCGATCGACCCCAGCCTGATGACCCCGCGCATCTATGTCTATGACCGCCGCACGTTCGAGCTGATTTCCGTGATGCGAAACCGCGACCCCGCGTTGGAAAACCACGAGTTGGGGAATGCACTCGTCGCGGATGAAAACCGGATTCTAATCGGCAGATCACACAATAACCTGTCCCGCAGCATTGAGCGTGACCCGGCTGCGCGGATGCGGGGCGAGGTGCACGCCTATAGCAGACCGTCCGCGCGGCGGGTGTGGGACTGACCCCGCCGCCTCCTGCCGGCCCTGCCGCATAATCCCGCCGGTCCAAGGCTTGCGACGGCTGCCACAAAGGCTGGTGCAGGTTCCAAGCCGAATTCATTTTGAACCGACGGCGCTTCTGATGCACTCATGGACAGTGAAAGCGGCCGTCTGTCCGCAGGAGAGGAGTTGACCTATGCCTATTCGGAAAACCTGTCTAGCCCTGCTGGCCGCCCTGACAATCGCGGGACCCGCCACGGCACAGGAGGTCACGGTGGTTCAGCCCTTCGAGGGGTCTGAAACCATGCGCGAATACGCCGTTGAGTTCGATCGCCTGACCTATATTGCCGCCATCGGTGAGGAAGAGGCGGAAACCGCCACGATTGAAGGCACGCTCAGCGCAAATCTCTACCGGTGGCCAGAGGACAAGGCCGCGCTTGAAATCCTGCGCAGTTTCGAACGCGCGCTTGAGGCGGCGGGCTTTTCGATCCTTGTCAGTGTCGACACGCCGCGCAACTCGCTGGCGCAGAGCACCGCTGTCGAGGTGATCGGTGCCAACAATCTGCGCGGCCGCGGCTACGGCACCGATGCGCAATGGGTGGGCAGCGCGCCGGGCCAATACCTGTCGGCCAGCCGCACCGAGGGCGGGCAACACATCGTGGTCGCGCTGACCCTCAGCAGCTTGCGGCCCGTCTACATGCTTGAGGTCGCGGCCGCCGCCGCCATGGAAGAAGGCACGGTCGAGATCACCGCCGAGGCACTGACCGCCGAGATTGAGGAGGCCGGCAAGGCCATTCTTTACGGCGTTCAGTTCGACACCGGGAGCGCGGTCATCCGCCCGTCTTCGACCGGGTCGCTTGAGACCATTGCCGAGGTCCTGCAATCGCGCGAGGGCCGGTTTTATGTGGTGGGCCATACCGACGACACCGGCGGGTTTGAGATGAACATGCGCCTTTCAGCCGACCGCGCCGCGTCGATCGTGCGGGCCTTGGTAGAGCAATATGGGATCGACGCGAGCCGCCTGCAATCGGGCGGCGTCGGCCCCCTGGCCCCCCTCGCCTCGAACGAAAACGACGCCGGACGGCAGCTCAACCGCCGGGTCGAACTGGTCGAACGGCTTGACGAATAACGCGGCGCGGAAAGGGGCGGGCCTGACCTGCCCCTTGTCTACGCAAGGCCCGGATATTTGACCCTCACGGCCGGATAATCGTCTGCACCGCTGCACATTCCTCGGCCCCGGGTGTCTCGTCGCAATTGATGCTGATCAGCCGCGTCACTGTCGCAGCGCCGTAATCAATGGCCCGAACGGCAATACCACAATTGGGAAACGTCCCGCGCACAGTCTCGGGCAGACGTCCAGCTATTTCAGCGATCGAGTCAACCTGTTCGGATCCTATGAGATTTCTTAAGTGGGCTTTAGTCGCACTCGTTACCCGCCCAGCGATTGCTTCATAACGGCCAAAACAGACCTCAACACCGGCAGGATCGACAACATCGTAGGTGACAATCGCGCCCTCTATTTCGACCCTGGCATCATCCGCCGTCAGATAGTGTGCAGTGGCCAGCGACGCCCGCTCTGCGCCCAATACGCCGGCCGTCGCGATCGCGGGCAAGGGGTCACGCCGGATTTCGATGCGCGGTGGTTGCGGTCCGCAATCACCAAGATCAACACTTGCTCTGATAACTCGAAGCCCGGCCGGCCTCTCATCGGCAAATGCGGCCCACAAAAGGCGCGCGGCCTCTGCGCCTGGCGTATCGGTATCATCAGATACCTTGGCCAGGATATCGGGGATCTGCGGCACCAGTTTCTGGAGGGCGGCAAAATCCGCGCCGGAGGTGTGGAAGGCGACCACATCGTCGATGTTGTAGGTCAATGTGATCTCCGCAGGGCATCCGACGACCTCGAAAGGGCCCTCGACAACTTGCTGCCGCTCGGGCCAGGTATCGTAGATAACAACTTCCTCTATAAGCGGGTTGCGAAAGTGGAACCCTGCCTCAGCGACGCGCTGGACGACACCAGAGCGCAGGACAACGGCCTTGCTTTCAGGCCTGACGACAAAGCCGGAATTAAGGTTCTGCGTCAGGGCAAGCGCAATAACGCCCAGCCCGACGATCACCCCAAGCGCAATAAGGAGACGGGTCCAAATCATATCACCCGAATAGCAATATTGACTGGCAGGTTACAATGTCGAATGGCGCCGTTGGTCAGCGCCAGAGCGGCCCGGGGGTCGATAACATGATGCGTTCAAGACCATAGCTGTATGTGTCGGGCGACTTCTAAAGCCTCAAGGGGTTCCCTACCCTCGGGCCGCCGCCTCGTCCTTGACCAGAAGAAGGAGCGCCACCACCGTCAGCCCCACCCCCGCCAGGACCAAAGCGGGGGGTGGTGCGCGGCCAAGCGCAAGCTCCCACAGGATCACCCAGGAGGGCGTGAGATGGGTGTAGGCCATCACCTTGGCCGAGGGCAGCCTCAGCGTTGCGTATTGCAGCAAGACGAAGGTGGCGGCCGAGGCGAAGACGGCGAGGTAGACCAGTGTGATCCAGACGATCCCCGGTAATGCCAGCCACTCGGTCGCCCTTATGTCGGCCCAGCCATAGCCCGCCACCAGCACCAAAGCCGCCACCATCATACCCAGCGAAAACACCACTGGGCTTTCGCCCCGGTTCAGCTTGCGCACCATGGGCGTGTAGGCCGCGTGGGCGAAGCAGCCCCAGAAGTAGATCACCTCGCCCCGGCCCACCTCGAACCGCAAAAGCGCGGCCAGATCGGCGCGAAAGATCACCCAAAGCGCCCCGGCCGCCCCGATCGTCAGCGCAAGGGCCATGCGCGGCGTCAGGACCTGCCGCAACAAAAGCCACCCAAACCCCGCCGCCATCACCGTGGTCAGGGTGAAGACGGCCGCTGTTGCGATCGGCGGGGCGGTCTTCAACCCCTCGAACATCAGCACGAAATAAAGCCCGAAGAGAGCACCCAGCAACAGATAGCGCCAGGGCGCGCGCAACGCCGCGCGCGGCACCCCGCCGGTGGCCAGCGCCAGCGCGCCGATGATCGCGATCGCCAGTAAGAACCGCGCGGCCGTCAGCGCGGTCGGCGCGATCTGATCGGCCGCCATCGAGCCCAGAGAGAAGGACCCCGCCACCAGCGCCGAGAAGGCCAGCATCGCCAGATGCCCCCGCGCCGCTTGATCGAAACCGGCCACGGGCGGCCCCCTCAGACCTCGCCCCAGGTTTTCGCGATATTCTTCAGATGCGTCAGAAACGCCTGCACCTTCGTCGTGCGATGCAAATCGACATGGGTGACCAGCCAGATGGGCGACGCCCACTCCTTGCGCGGCGCCATCACCTGCACGACGCGCGGGTCATTGCGCGCGGCGTAGACCGGCATGAACCCGATGCCCGCGCCATTACGGATCGCCTCATGCAGGGCCGATGGGTTTGACCCGCGCCAGGTGACGGCCTCTGGCGGGACCGCCTCACGCAGCCAGCGCATAAACGGCGCGGGGCTCTGGCCGGTGTCTTCGCCCACGAAGGTGTGTCCGGCCAGATCGCTGTCATCCTCCGGCGTGCCATGGGCCTTGACGTATTCTTGCGAGGCATAGAGCGCGTGGCCTAGGGTCAGAAATGGCTGCACAACGTTATCGGGCTGGTCAGGCACGGTCCCCGCACGGATCGCCACATGCGCCTCGCCATATTCCAGGCGGAAGATCCTCTCATCGGTCAGAAACCGCACGACAAGGCCCGGATGGGCCGCCTGGAACGCCACGATCGCGGGTGTCAGAAGCGGCGCGATGATCGAGAGCGAGGTGATCACCATCTCGCCCGAGACCTCTTCGCCCCGGCCCCTGATCCGGCCGGCCAGCTGGGTCAGTTGGTCGTCGGTGGCCTGGGCCACTTGCAGCAGATCGCGCCCCGCCTCCGTCGCAGTATAGCCGCGCGCGTGGCGCTGAAACAGCTTGGCACCCAGCCGCGTCTCCAACGCGTCGATGTGCCGGATCACCGTGGCATGATGCACGCCCAAAACGTCGGCCGCCCCTGACACGGTGCCGAGGCGCGCCACATGGAACGCGGTGCGAATTTCGTCCCAGCCGTCAATGCTCATCTCATGTGCGCTCCCGAACGATATCGCACCATTGGGCCATGTCCTGTTCGCAGGTGCAAGGGGCTTGGCAGAGCGGCCGCGCCGTTCTAGCCAGACGGGCGCATCAAGGGAGGCCGATGTGAGCGAAGCGCAGGATCTGGCTGAACGTCTTGCCGCCTGGGGGACGTATCATGTCGAGCGTCCGTTGCTCGGCGGGCATCGCAACCGGGTCTATCTGGTGCGCGCTGCAGATGACACACTTTGGATCGCCAAGACCACGCGCCGCAGCGAAGCGGCGCTGGCCCGGGCGCATCACCTGCAATGCCAGGCCGCAGAGGTCGGCCTGGGCGTGGCGGCCTACCGCAAATCGGATGCGGGTCTCTTCGGCCTGGGCGGGCTGACCGTGGAACCCTTCATCGAGGGGCAACCATCCACCGCCACCGACATGGCCGGCCTGCGCGCGGGACTGGCCAAGCTGCGTCAAGCGACGGCCAGCTGGCGGCACCGGCCGGGCTTTGCCGGCGCGGCCGACCTTCTCAGCGGCACCCATGGCGGCGATATCAATCTGTCGGCGATGCCCGATAGGATCGTTGCGGCCTGCCGAGGTGCCTGGACCGCACTGCAGACCCGCCGCGAGACCGCGATCCACGGCGACCTGAGCCCCGCAAATTTGATCCGCGCGCAGGATGGCCGCCTGATCCTGATCGACTGGGACGAGGCCCGGCGCGATACGCCGCTCTTCGATCATGCAGCGCTGTCGCCGAACCGCATGCCCCGGGCCTTGGCCCAAGCCCATCTGGCGTGGGAGGTCGCCTCGGGCTGGCAAACCGAACCCGATCACGCACGGATCCTGGCCCGCCGTCTGCTTCAGGGATCGGCGTAAGCGATGCGGTCCGGCGCGAGCCGGGTCAAGAACCGCGGGACCTTGACGGCAAAAGCCGGCGGCCGTATTTCCCGGAGATGATGCGGGTGTAGCTCAATGGTAGAGCAGAAGCTTCCCAAGCTTACGACGAGGGTTCGATTCCCTTCACCCGCTCCAAGTTCCTTTCTTTCAGATCTTCAAAGGGTTACCGTTCCTGCATGAGCGATTTCAAAGACACATCGGATTGGAAGATCAAGGACGGAACGACGCTCGTCTACCCTCACGAGTACAAGGGTAAAAAGAATGAAGGAGAATCCGAGAAAAAGCCAAATCGTCTCAACCTGCAATTTGAGCGGCTATCGGTCCTCAATACTACCTCTTGGGAGATCGAACAATACAGAGAGCCGAAACAAGCAGCTGGGTTTTCAACGCGTGAATTCATTACTGGACTGGGTGTATTAGACAACTGCCGCATCCACGCGATAACGCTGGACAAAAACGAGAACGAGACGTTTACGCAACTCAGCGTGGAAATCCACCCTGTCGCGCTCGAGAAACTACAGGAGACCGCGACAGTCGATACTCTTCCGATCATCGGTGAGGACGACGACAAGCCCGAAGAAGGATGGATGAAGGACGAGATCGGCTCAATCCAATACCACGGCGCGGGTGAGTACTACGAAACGTCGCAGCTATTCGCGACGGTGTTCCTGTCCCAAGACAAGTTCGACGACCTAATTCTAGCGATCAAAAACGGCGGTATCCGCTCCGCCCGATTGGAAATCCTCGCGGATGTCTTCGAGTTCGGATACGAAAGCATGGGTGCCGGGATACGCGGGCACTACTACAACTACGCGATCCTGTGCGAAGACGAAGGTGACAGCGCGTTTGGGACGCCCAAAGGTGCGAGCGGCAAGACGAAAGCACGCTTGCAAGAAGTTTTGTTGGAATGGGCACCTACACTCGACAAAAGGACCGCCGCCGTGCGTCACGAGCCGGACGATAATGACTACCTTGAGCCCGAGATGGAGCCCGTCGAGCGCGATATCGAGAAGGTCATGGCGAGGCTATCGCACGATGTCCAAGGCATCCGAACGCGTTTGGACGCCTTCTATCAGGCGGCAATCGTTGTCGTGGTCATCTTGGTCGTGACGCAAATCATCGACTGGATGGGTTTTTGAATTAAAATGAAAAATCATTGATTTTTCACCATCATTCTATGCTTCCCAAGCTTACGACGAGGGTTCGCTTCCCTTCACTCGCTCCATCCGATCTCTGGCGCCCGGTGTGAACCCGCGTTATGCGTGGGGAAAGACAATTGAGGAGTGTTCCCCCGATGAGCGATATCACCCGTATCGAGACCGGCACACGCATGAGCCAGGCCGTGGTCCACAACGGCACCGTCTATCTGGCCGGTCAGGTCGGCACAGCCGGCGCCAGCGTGACGCAGCAGACGCAGGATATCCTGGCCGAGATTGAGCGACTGCTGTCGGACGCGGGGTCGGACAAGACGCGGATCCTCTACGCCCAGATCTGGCTGGCCGATATGGCCGATTTCGCCGAGATGAATGCGGTGTGGGATGCCTGGGTGCCAGAGGGCCAAGCCCCGGCCCGCGCCACGGGTGAAGCCAAGCTGGCCACGCCGGACTACAAGGTGGAAATCATCGTCACGGCAGCCGCCTGATCACTCAGCGCTGTAGCAACTCGCAAGTCTTTAGGATCAAGAGGCCGAGCTTCCGACCCCGGGTCGTCGACCGTGTCACGCAGTTTAACCCAAATCTCAGGCATTTCTGATCCGATGACGGCATTGCAGACTTTACTGACCTTCGCTGCGGCTAAACCAATGACCGCTTTGACGATCAGTGAGCATATTCTGGGTGCAGAGACGATTTTCATTGGAATTGACTCGCCATGCACCGCGTTTGCCGCGAGTCAGACTAGTAGACGAGCCATTCGCCCACCGGATAGATTGAAAGCATGAACACTCAAGATTTAGAAAAAGACTTCGTCAGTCTTTTGAGGAAGCGCGACAAGGGTTGGTTTGTTTCTGCTGCTACCTCGCTGGGCAAACAACCAGACGAGGTTACGTACTCCGACTTGGCACCAGTGTCATTTGGAGAATTCACGTCGGCTCGCGCTGGAGACGGCGTCGAGTTTTTGTTCGGAGTCTGCCTTCCATTGAGCGTTCGCGACAAGAGGTGGACCACAGAGCAGTATTTTAACTATTTAAAAGAACGTTCAAAAAAGAAAAACGTCAATTTGAGGTTGGCTAGAAGTCGCACTGATCCACCTGGCTTCAAGACCACAGTCAAAATTTCCTTGACCAGTGTTTTCTTATTATTGTTGCCACTTCTGCTCTTCGTTATTTGGCAGACTACAGGTCTTCTATCGGTCGCACCAGCCATTTTGGCTTTGCTTATCCCAACAATCATGGGTTTCGATTATCTTTTGACCCATTCATATTACACAAGGCTATCACGCCGCATCGATGAGCTGCACGGCTGAATGCAATTCCTGTCATCTAGAGTCTCAATTCTCGGCCATTCGCTGTTGGAGGGGGATGTCTGCGGCGGAGCCACCGATTGCATGGCCGACATTCGCGCCTTATGCAGCATCTTTCAAAAAGGGCTCAAACTGGACCTCCGTTGCACGTCAAATCTTCGTTATTTGGACCAGCTGGTAACGAAGAGGCGGAGTTATCCGAAGCTCCACATGTATGCGTGTGTTGCCGGTCGGGTGGGCCTTCGGCGGGAATATCGGGAACCGGACAGGGGCGGTGTGGGGATCAGCTTTTAAGATAGCTGAGGAGCATTTGGGTCGAGCCGTCTTTGCCCTCGGCACTCTCGGCGCCTGCCACCATCGGCACCAGGTCCTGGGCAAGTTCCTTGCCAAGCTCCACCCCCCACTGGTCGAAGGAGTTGATGCCCAGGATCGCCCCCTCGACGAACACCCGATGCTCGTAAAGCGCGATGAGTTGGCCGAGCGTGAAGGGCGTGAGTTGCGGCATCAGAAGCGTGGTTGACGGGCGATTGCCCGGGAAGACGCGGTGGCGCGCCTGGCGGTCACGCTCGCCGCCCTTCAGGCCGCGATCGGCCATCATCTGGCGCGCCTCCGACAGGTTGCGGCCGCGCATCAGCGCCTCGGACTGGGCCAGGCAATTGGCCAGAAGCAGGTGGTGCTGGTGTTCGAGGTCGGGCTCATGCGCGTGGCGGGGGGCGATGAACTCGGCCGGGATAATGTCGGTGCCCTGATGGATCAGCTGATAGAAAGCGTGCTGGCCATTGGTGCCGGGCTCGCCCCAGACAACGGGGCCGGACGGCACTGTCAGATCGCGGCCATCCATCGCCACGCGCTTGCCGTTGCTTTCCATCTCAAGCTGCTGGAGGTAGGCAGGCAGCCGCGCCAGCCGCTGATCGTAGGGCAGGATCGCGCGGGTGGGACAGCCACAGACTTGACGGTGCCAGATACCGGTCAGCGCCAGCATGACAGGCATGTTCTGCTCAAACGGCGTGGCGCGAAAATGCTGGTCCATCGTCGCCGCGCCCGCCAGAAGCTCGCGGAACTGGTCAGGTCCGATCGCCAGCATCAGCGACAGCCCGATCGGCCCCCAGAGGGAATAGCGCCCGCCGACCCAATCCTCGAACCCGAAGACACGTTCGGGCGCGATGCCCCATTCGGCGGTTTTCTCGGTGGCCGACGACAGCGCCACGATCTGCGCAGCCGGGTCTGCCACGGATGCCGTCATCCACAAGCGCGCGGTTTCGGCATTCGTCATCGTCTCGACCGTGGTGAAGGTTTTGGACGCGATGACCAGCAGGGTCGTCGCCGGGTCAAGCTGGATCAGCGTGTCAGCGATCTGCGCGCCATCGATATTCGAGACGAAATGGCATTTCGGGCCGTTATGATAGGGCGCCAGGGCCAAGGTGGCCATGGCCGGGCCAAGGTCGGAGCCGCCGATGCCGATATTCACCACATCGGTGATCGGCCCGCCCTGCCCCACGAATTCGCCGGACCGGACGATTTCGGCAAACACCTCCATCCGCGACAGCGTCTCGCGTATGCCCGGCATCACATCTTCGTTGTCGACCCAGAGCGACCCTTCGAGGTTGCGCAAGGCCGTATGCAGAACCGCGCGATCCTCGGTCTCGTTGATCCGGGCGCCCGAAAACATCGCCTCGCGGCGGGCGGCGACACCGGTTTCTTCGGCCAGAGACAACAGCAGGTCGCGGCCGGTCTTGTCGAGATTGATCTTGGAATAGTCAAAGAGCAGTTCATCGGCCTGAACCGAAAATTCAGCCGCCCGGGTCTCATCAAAAAGCGACAGGATGGAGCGGTTCTTGATCTTCGCCTGATGAGTGGCGAGCTTCTTCCAAAGATGCATTCTTACTCCGCCCAGTGCACTATCGCATTGCCCAGCACAACATGGACCGGCGCGCGACCCGAAGGCAAGTGCCGGGCGCGTTCCAGCGCCTCGCGTTTCTCGGCGCCTGTGATCAGGATGTGGGTGCTCATCGCGCCGGTCAGGATCGGGGCGGTCAGGGTGATGCGCGGCTCGCCCGCGCCCTCGGCACGCATCGCCATCAGCGGGGGCGCGCTCGGGCCCAGCGCCTCGGCCAGGCGATCGGCGCCGGGAAAGAGCGAGGCGGTGTGCATATCCGCGCCCATGCCCAGCAAAAGAACCGAGATCGGCAGGTGGGGCTTGAGATTTTCGGAGAGGGCATCAAGCGCCTCTTCCGGGGTTTCGGTCGGGGCATAAAGCGGGACGAATTGCGCGTCGGCGGCCTTGTCGATCAACAGCCGCTCGCGCAGAAGCCGGGTGTTCGACCTTGGGCTATCCTCGGGCACCCAGCGTTCGTCATTCAGCACCACAGCGATGCGCGCCCAGTCCAGATCGACGCCCGAGAGCACGTCGAAGACCGGGCCGGGCGTGGTGCCGCCGGGCACCGAGAGGGTGGCGCTGTCATGGGTGAGAAGGCAGGATTTCAGCTCACCGGCCAATGTGTCGGCCAGATCCATCATCATCAATTCGCGGTCGGGATATTCGCGGAGTTTCATTCCTTGACCTCCCGCCAGCGGCGGCCGTCGCGGTGCATCAGGATCTGCGCCTCTTCGGGGCCGGTGCTGCCGGGCTCGTAGGGGTACGGCCGTTCACCGCGTTCTTCCCAGCCGGCGATCACCGGATCGGTCCAGGCCCAGGCTGCTTCAACCTCATCGCCGCGCATGAAGAGGGTCTGGTTGCCACGGATCACATCCATGATCAGCCGCTCATACGCATCGGGAATGTCCGAGCCGTCGGGCCCCAGCGCGTCGGCAAACGACATGTCCAGCGGCACCTCGACCAGGCGCATGCCGCCCGGGCCAGGCTCCTTGATCGTCACCCGCAGGGTCATGCCCTCATTCGGTTGCAGCTTGATCGCCAGGATATTGCCGCGCCGCGCCTCTTGCGGGCCGAAGATGGAATGGGGCGGGTCCTTGAAGATCACCGCGATTTCCGAGGCGCGCGCCTTCAGCCGCTTGCCGGTGCGCAGATAAAACGGCGTGCCCTTCCAGCGCCAGTTCGAGATATGCAGCCGCAGCGCTATGAAGCTTTCGGTCAGGCTTTGGGCATCTTCGGCGTCCGCCTTATAGCTTTGACCATCTTTGTCGCCCTCATACTGGCCGCGCACGAATTCATCGGGCTCGACCGGGTCGAGCGCGCGGATGACCTTCAGCTTTTCGTCGCGCACCGCATCGGGGTCAAACTGGCTGGGCGGCTCCATCGCGATGAGGCACAAAAGCTGCATCAGATGGTTCTGGACCATATCGCGCATCGCGCCCGATTTGTCGTAATAGCTGCCGCGCCCGCCGACGCCGACGGTTTCGGCCACGGTGATCTGGATGTGATCGACGTATTGCGCGTTCCAAAGCGGCTCAAACAGCATGTTGCCGAAGCGCACGGCCATCAGGTTTTGCACCGTCTCCTTGCCCAGATAATGGTCGATGCGGTAGATCTGACCTTCGTGGAAGTGCTGCGCCAGGGTCGCGTTCAGCGCCTTGGCCGAGGCCAGGTCACGGCCGAAGGGCTTTTCAACCACGATGCGGCAGGTCTCGCACGCGATACCTTTTTCATGCAGCCGCTCGGCCAGAGGCCCGAAAAGCGAGGGCGCGACCGAGAAATAGAAGGCCTGTGTCACGTCCTTGCGGGTGGCCGCCTTCAGCGCGTCCCAGCCGCCCTCGCCCGTCGCGTCGATCGCGACATAAGACAGACGCTCAAGGAACTTCTTGATCGCGCTTTTGTCCTGCTTGGATTTGGCGACGAATTCGGCAATCGCCTCGCCGATCATTGCGCGGTAGCCCGCGTCATCCATGTCGGACCGGGCGGCTGCGATGATCCGCGCATCTTCCGGCATCTGACCCGCCAGAAAGCGCCGGTAGAGGCCCGGCAGGATCTTGCGCCGCGCCAGATCGCCGGTGCCGCCAAAGATGACAAGATCGAACGGATCGACCGGTATGACGCGAGAAACCATCACTGCCCCCATGCTTCAGGCGCCAAGTTAGCGCTAACGCGCATTCCTTACCCGAGGCTTCGCAGGCAGTCTAGCATGGGGGGCGCTGGCCTCAAGCCATCACGCACAACAGCTCAAACATAATCGAGACGGCCAGCCAGGCCGTATTGCCCTGCGGGTCGAAGGGGGGCGAGACCTCAACCAGATCTGCGCCGGCGATTTTGACGCCCTGCAGCCCCCGCACGACCTCAAGCGCCTGAAAGGCATTGGGCCCGCCGACTTCGGGCGTGCCAGTGCCGGGGGCGAAGGCGGGATCGACGAAATCGATATCGTAGCTGACATAGGTGTCGCCATCTCCGGCAACCTCACGCGCCTCGGCCATGACATCGGCGATGCCACGGGCGAACAGCTCTTCAATGGGGATGACGCGGATGCCGTGGGCGGCGGCGAACTCGCGGTCGGCGCGGTCGTACAAGGTGCCGCGAATGCCGATCTGGATCATTCGCTTGGGGTCGAGCAGCCCCTCCTCAACCGCCGCGCGAAACGGATTGCCATGCGTCAGCGCGGTGCCCCCGAAATAGGCGGGAAAGAGGTCGGTATGGCTGTCGAAATGGATCAGGCCAAGGGGCGCCTCCTGCGCGAGACCCCGCAGGACCGGCAAGGTGCATAAATGATCGCCGCCTGCCATCAGGGGGCGCGTCCCGCGCGCCTTCAACCGTTTGAAACAGCCCTCAAAGCGCGCCAGCGTATCGGCCATATCCACCGGGTTCGGCCCGACATCCCCCAGATCGGCGCAGCGCCGCGCCTCAAACGGGCGCATACCGCTGACGGGATGTTCCGCCCGGATCATGGTTGACGCATCGCGCAGGGCCCGCGGACCATGCCGCGCGCCCGGGCGGTTCGACGTACCGCCATCCCAGGGCAGACCGACCAGCCCGATCTCAACCTCGGCTTCGCGCGGATCCCCGTCGGGCACGTGCGGCAGACGCATGAAGGTCGGAACCCCCGCAAATCGCGGAAGCTCCATACCGGAAACGGGGGTGAAAAAGGGGTCGTGCAAGGGGCTCAAGCGTCCAACTCGGCATCCCAGTAGAGGAAGTCCATCCAGCTTTCATGCAGGTAATTCGGGGGAAACCTGCGGCCCATATTGCGCAGCTCTTCCGACGAGGGCTGGCGCGGGGGCTTGCGCAGCGACATGCCGCACATCCGCAGACTTTTTGAGCCTTTGCGGAGGTTGCAGCGCGAACAGGCGGCCACGACGTTTTCCCAGCTGGTGATGCCGCCCCGCGCGCGCGGGATCACATGATCGAACGTCAGCTCGCCCTTGGCGCCACAATATTGGCAGCAAAACTCGTCGCGCAGAAAAAGATTAAAGCGCGTGAAGGCCACGCGCTTCTGCGGTTTGACGTATTCTTTCAGCACCACGACCGAGGGTATTCGGATCTCGGTCGTCGGACTTCGGACCACCTGATCGTATTCCGCCAAGATCGTGACCCGGTCGAGAAACGCCGCCTTGACCGCCTCCTGCCAGGGCCAGAGCGACAGCGGGTAGTAACTCAGCGGGCGGTAATCGGCGTTCAGCACCAGCGCGGGATGCTGTCTGGCGCCCGCGGGGTCGCGCACAAAGTTGGTCCTGAAATCGCCGTCCATCAAAGACTCCGCCCTCGCCCTGCCTGCCGATCTTCCGGCACCAGAGCGGGAGCCCCGCTCCAGCATCTTCCGCGACTATATATGGCGCCCCGCGACGCGCAAGCCCCGTGATGTGCCATGGGGTCGCAGTGTCGCAATAGCGCGCAGGTGTGACACAGCAATGACAGAAATCACTGCGTTTCGATGTATGGGAAATTAGGGCCTGCAGAGCGTACCGGGGCTAAAGCTCGCCCCGGATCACCTGATCCATCATGACCGAGGGCTGGTCACAGCCCGCCTCGCCCACGATGCGCGCGGGCACGCCCGCGACGGTCTTGCAGGCCGGAACATCATGCAAAACCACCGACCCCGCCGCGATCCGGCTGCAATGGCCCACCGTGATGTTGCCCAGCACCTTCGCGCCGGCCCCGATCAGCACCCCATCCTCGATCTTCGGATGACGGTCGCCATCGGCCTTGCCTGTGCCACCAAGGGTCACCGAATGCAACATCGAGACATTGTCACCGACAACGGCCGTCTCGCCGATCACGATGGAATGCGCGTGATCGATCATGATGCCCTTGCCGACCCGCGCAGCGGGGTGGATATCCACGCCGAAATGTTCGGAAATACGCATTTGGAGGAAATAGGCCAGATCCCGGCGGCCCTCACGCCACAGCCAATGGGCCACGCGGTAGGCCTGCATCGCCTGGTAGCCTTTGAAAAACATGATCGGCTGCAAAAAGCGGTGGCAGGCCGGGTCACGCTCAAACACCGCAACCAGATCGGCACGGGCGGCCTGACCGAGGCCCGGATCGGACGAATAGGCCTCTTCTGCGATCTCGCTCAGCAGCTGCTCGCCCATTTCGCCGGACGACAGCTTCAGCGCGATGCGGTAGGCCAGCGCACGCTCCATCGTCGCGTGATGCAGGATGCTCGAATGCACCAGGCCACCCAGCAAGGGCTCGTCGGCCACAGCGGCCTCGGCCTCCTCGGTGATCCGCGACCAGACCGGATCAAGATTTGCCACCTCGGCACGCGTCTTCGCCATGGCAGGCTCCTTTCCTCTGATCCTCATATTAGATCAGATAGGCGGCCCCTGTCACGGCGAAAGCCCCATGCGCGAGTTTTAGCTGGTTTCACGGCTCAGCACCGCCTCCAGAACAATTGCCATACATGACAGATAATCGCTATTGGTCATCGGCTGGGCAGGCGCCAGATCGCGACCGCGCGCGACCGACTCCAAAGTGCCATCGCCCCAAAGTGGATGCGCCCGGCCAAACCGCTTGCGATACGCATCGGCGGCCTGCGATTGGCTCAGAAGCATCTCTGCGCACCTTATGCGCGCCTCCTCGGGCACTTGCAGCAGCGCACGCGCCGCGACCGCCAGATCTGCTGGGGCAAGCTGGCGCATCAGACCAACCGGGGCAACCCCAGCGTGGCATAGTGAACCGCCAGTCGCACCTCGCCGCCACCGTCAAAGGTGCCGCCATCCGCCGTCAGCAACAACTCGGTCGGAGAATAGTAAGTCAGCGGCGACCCCGTCAGACCGCGCAGCCACGACCCGGCTGCAACGCCCAGCCCGCTACCATAGCGGTTGTCCGACCCTGAAACACCCAGGCGCCACGAGGTCAGGGACCCAGTTATGTCGCTCAGCAAGCGGCCCGTCACCCCGAAGACAACAGTGTTTGCGGGCAGCTCAGCGCTGGTCAGGGATGTCGCCCCGGCCGTCAGAACGTGGTCGAATTCGTGTACCCGGAACGCAAAAGCGGACCCGCCGGGGCCAATGGCAACAGCTGCATCGATCCAGTCGGACCCGTCAAAGGTCAGTTGGATGCTTTCATCAGCCACAAAAGCGCGCCAGCCTGGCTGAGCTTGAAGGAAGGTCCAGCCATTGTTCTGCCGGACGGCAATCTGGCCGTCCTTACCCGCCCATTCATTCACCCCGCCAAACGAGACGAGAAAGGCGTCTCCGTCCTCGGCCACTCCCGGCGGTGTCGACACGCTTCGGGAGATCACCGAGAGCTGCACAGCCGCATCCAGCCGGCCCAGTGCCTCATTTACCGTCACATGCTTTTGCGCCTGCGATGGCGCCAAAAGCGGCAGGGAAAGCTTTGCTGTCTCAGTCATCGATTGTGATCCTTGTGAATGGGCCGGGGCCGAATGCGTCGGACACCTGCGCAACCTCGATTGTGAAGCCGGTCGCCACGCCATCGGCGGCTTGCGCGCCGGTGCTGTAGGTCCAGTTTGTTTGGGTCAGATCGACCTCGCGCTGCACTGACCCGTTGTCGATGACCCGCAACCTGTAGGCCTCGCGCACCTCACCCAACGGCACTTCCTCTGACAGCCAGCTATCGCCTTCGATCCGCGTGCGCCGGATCCAGCTGATAGCCAGATCGCCATTTGCAGTTCGCGCCGCGCGCAGATGTACGGGGCTGTAGGGCCGCAGACCAATGCCATCGAATGCTTCGACGCGGTAGACGAAG
This sequence comes from uncultured Paracoccaceae bacterium, assembly GCA_947503935.1. Taxonomy (GTDB): domain Bacteria; phylum Pseudomonadota; class Alphaproteobacteria; order Rhodobacterales; family Rhodobacteraceae; genus CANNFR01. The sequence goes on along the minus strand of CANNFR010000010.1, from coordinate 56,303 downwards.
GACGGGTCGTCAAAGCTGCGCTGCGCCGGGCCAACACGGTAGTGCCTTGCCAGTCCTCGTGCAGACGCCTGCAACTCGATCTGTAACAAGCCTTCGTCGAGGATGACGATTGTGCTGCCGACCGGCCAGACCTCAGGCATCACCCCATCAGTTCCAAGCTGGCCCCGCAGCCGTGTCGAAAGCTCGTAGACGCCAGGGGCCACCAGAACCGCATCGCGGAATTGGAACACCTCCCACAGGCCCGACGAGCCGTCGCCGATCGCAACCGCGTTGGCGCCTGAAAACAAGGCGGCTTCCGTTGCGGATGATAGCTCGCTCTGGCCGACATTCACCCGCAAGGGCGCCCCCCGGTCCCAAAGGCCGGGTTCGGCGCGCCCAAGCGGTGTATTGGTCACGCCAATCGTCGCAGGCCGGCCGATCAGGCTGTTCAAGACATAGCCTTCATCCCCGGTGGCCGAGGCATAAAGCGCAACGCTCCCCGGCCATGGGTCGGCCGCCACGGCGATATGTGGCGCATGCGGAACCTCCTCACCGGTTAGAAGCGGCAAGTCCAGGAACACAGGGAAAACAGGCAATGGCGGCGCGAAGGGCCGCAGCCCCGGCAGATCCGTCACCGCGTCACTTGGCACCTGCACTTCGGGCTCAACGCGCACCGCCTCGATCAGGCTGGCGCCGGCCTGCTCAACCCGGTCGATCCGGTAGAGCGCGGTCGTCTCTCCCACGTTCAGGCGCACCACATCGCCCGCTCCGGTCGCCAACTCGGACGGTGGCAGTGAAAATCGCACGATGTCCCGGGCCACACGGGCCTCAGCCAGCCAGCGCTCCACAATAGCGCGCCCTTCCGACCCGGTCAGTACCAGAGGCAATTCCGATTGCGAGACCGAATAGGTCCGCTCATCGGGGAAAATTGCCTCGGCCGCGCGGGCCTCATAATCGCCATCAGCCTCGACATGGGTCAGGCGAACACGGCCCGCCACCTCGGCGACCGGGGCGCGAGTTGTCTCAAGCGCGCTTTCCTGCTCATCGGTCAGCGCAAGATCGTCCGGTGTCAGAATGCGATCTTCATGGCGCCCCCTATTGCGGAAAACCAGCGTGCCGTCCCGCTCAATCGCTTCGAACCCGTAGGCCAGCATCAGGGGCTGCAAGGCCGCGCGCGCCGCTTCGACATCGCCAACGGAATACCCTCTGACCAACCCGTAGAGGCCATCAGTATCAATCTCGACAACACCAGAGCGTCGGCAGATCTCGGCCACGACCGAGGCCAAGGCTTGCGCACTGACCCGACCATTCAGCCAATGGCCGCGCAGATAGTTGGCACTGTCGCTCCACAATTCCGAAAGCCCGGGGAATTGCGGATAGGGGCGCGCATCCCAGGCCCAGGCATGGGCGCGCGACATAATGATCATCGGCCCGTCATAGAGCTCCGATTGCGGATTATTCGCAGGGTCGCCCCAGAAGGTTGTCACAGCCCGAAAATACTGCATCTGGATCAGATCGTCTCGCAGGCCATTCGAATAGCGCGGCAGAGAGGATTCCGATGATTTCGGATCAAGGAACTTGTTCGGCTGGTTCGTCCCATTGTTGATCGCCGCGCATCCAAATTCCGTAAACCAGATAGGTTTGGATTGCGGCAGCCAGGGCGTGGGCGCAGGCTGGCGCACGCCGCCGATACGCTCATGGTGGGGCTGTTCCCACCAGTTGCGGATATCCTTGTAACGAAAGACCCAAGGCTCGCCGAATGCGCCATCGCTGATCGGCGTGCGGATCTGCGCGTCACGCTCCTGCGGGGATGCATAATACCAATCATACCCCTCGCCGCCCGCCACATTGGACCGCAGATAATCGAGATCGTAGATTGAGCCAAAACGCGCATCGGCATGGTCGGTCCCGTCCCGCCAGTCCGACAGGGGCATGTAATTGTCGATACCGATGAAATCGATATTCGGATCGGCCCAGAGCGGGTCGAGATGGAAGTAAACATCCCCCGACCCATCCTGCGGCTGATATCCAAAATATTCCGACCAATCAGCCGCATAGCTGATCTTTGTCTCGGGCCCCAAAATCGCGCGCACATCCGCAGCCAGCGCTTGCATCGCATCGACCGCGGGAAACGACCCACCTGCCCCACGGATTTGAGTCAGCCCGCGCATCTCCGAGCCGATGCAGAAGGCGTCCACACCGCCTGCCGCCGCACAAAGATGCGCGTAATGCAAGATCATGCGGCGGTATCCCCAGGCCTCAGCGCCGGTGTAGGAGACGGACGTTCCGCTGGCAGCAAAGTCGCCAATCTGCGCAGACCCGAAGAACGCCGCCACCTCGGCTTCCGCCGCGGCCGAGCCATCGGGCGACCCGTCAACACCCGCCGCCAGCGACGTCGTGATGCGCCCCCGCCAGGGTAAAACCGGTTGTTCGGGCGCGCCGGTCCAGGGGTCGATCAGGCCATTACCCTCTAACTGCTCCATCAGGATAAAGGGATAAAAAACAGCCGCTTGCCCCCCGTCCCGAATGGCCTGCAACGCTTCGACGACCGATTGGTCGGCAGGTGTGCCGCCATAAACCGACCTGTCCTCCAAGAGCGGGACTGTTTCAGCCTGCGCACGGCTTACGCCTGAAACGCGCCAGGGCATTCCCGATCCGTCGATCACGGTCTGCTCGACTTTCGGCTTCACCTCGCATTCGCCGCAGCGCAGATCGCTCCCGAACCACGAAACCACCACCAACACCGATTGGCAGGACGGCAATTCCTCACGCAGCTGGCTCAATGACAGGCTGAAATCGGTACCACCGCTGGGGGCATGCACATTCGCCGTTCGGTTCCGCCCCCGCCCTTCCGAGTAGTGCACCGGCGTCGTGGCCAATGAGTATTCGCCCGTCCCGGGCACAAGCGCCACGCCCTCGATAAGATCAGATAACCCCTCGGCATGTCCGATACCCGGCTCAGCCGCTCTTACCACCTCAAAACTCAACTGAGGGATACGATTGCCAAACGGCGTCAGATCGAGGTCCTCGAAGACAACATAGGCAATCCCACGATAGGCGGGCGCATTCTCCGCCCCCTCCACCGCCGCAATCTTGGCATCCGGCAATTGCGTTTCGCTACCGGTATAGACCCGCATCTGCAGCGTATCAGTCGAGATCTCAACACCGTCGGCCCAGACACGGCCCACCCGCGCGATCTCGCCCTCGCAGAGCGCCACTGCCATGCTGATGCTGTAGGTATATTCCCGCGTAGTTGGAGCCTTCGGTGCGCCTTTGCCCGACCCTCCGCCGCGCGTTCTTACCCGTTCCTGAAAGCGTGTAGCCCAGATGACCTGGCCCGCCATCCGCATGCGGCCCCAGGTCTGCATCACTGTCGAGCCTTCGCTGGCCCCCATCAGGCGAAAGCGCTCGACGCGTCCGGTCTCGACAACCTGCGAGCCGGTGCCCATCAGTTTCTGGTCGATGGCCCGGCCGATCGTGGCGCCGACCGCACGGCCGATCACAGCCGCCGACAGGCCCAGAACGCTCCCACCGATGCCGCCACCGATGGCCGCGCCGACTGCAGAAAAGACGATCGTCGCCATCAGTTATGCTCCTCAGGAAATGCAAAGCACGCCGCGATGCGACGCGCCCAGGGGGCGGAAAGCGGGCTTTCGACCACGCCATGCCCCGTATAAGCGTGAATGAATGTCGCCGTTTCTTCCGCGCCGGCCGCAATCCCCATATGCTTGGCCACGGCCCCGTCACGCATCCGAAACAAAATCACATCCCCATGGTTCGGAACGCGCGATGGCCGCAAGCGCAAGTGCTGACCCGCGGCGCGCAACAAACGCTCGTCATGGGCCGGCTCGGACCAATCCGGCGTATAGGCCGGGATGTCCTCGGGCTCAGACCCATAAAGTGCACGCCAGACACCCCGCACAAGACCCAGGCAATCCGTCCCGGCCCCTTTGGTGGCAGCCTGGTGGCGATAGGGCGTGCCGATCCAGCCGCGTGCCTCAAAGACGGCACGTTCCGAGATACTTTTCATGACTGCAGCAGCGGGTTATCAGAAGTGAAATCGCGATTGCTCGTCAATCTCCCACCGTCCTGAGGCGCACCGGCAGAGCGCGTTGGATAGCTGGCCAGCCAATCCTCGCCAGGAATGTGCGGAAATCCCCGAAAGTTCAGAAAATTCTGGAACTTGAGGCGGCAGGTCTCGACACGCTTGTCACATCCCGCTTCAATGCGGATCATGTCACCAGTTTCAACCGCCTGAGGCAACGCCTCCCACAGCTCAACGCGCCTGGCCAATCCGGTTGCCCGGTCGTTTTTGACAACGCCGATCAAGCCGGCCGCCCGGCCCGTAAGCACTTTCAGTGTGCCACGTTCGAACCAGCGATCATCAAAGCCCGGCATCTCATCGAATGCAAACACCCGCCCGTCTTCGACGGTTTCGGCCGCGCGCTCAGTGAAATAGCCCGGTTGATCCAGATTGAACCGGCACAGACCGTCACCCAGCACTGCCGAGCACGGCTTTTGGTAAATGCGCCCCTGCGGTTGGTTCAGCGCCTCGGTCAGCCCACGCAACTCGGCTTGAAACGCCCCGCCGGACCGCGTGACCTCGCCAATCGTCCCGCGGAACTGCAGCAGCCGGTCCTCGACCCTGGCCCAGTTCACCAGCCAGGCACGCACGTCGGCGCCATCATAGCGACCGGCGAGAATGTCATCCTCTGTCAGGCTTGCATCTGACAATGCGCCGACGGCTTCGGTATTGTCCACCGACAGTCCAGTGGTCTGTTGCAAGGCCCGCGCGGTCAGGCCGGTATCGGCGCGAAACACGATTCCCTCAAAGCTCAGATCAGTGTCGTGGTCGGTAAACCCCTGCACCGTGCCGTCCTGACGCTCAAGCGCCCAGCACCGGCAGACGCTGGTTGCACCTGACGCCAGATGCTCGGCAAATTGTTCTGAAAGAGGCATCAGACACGCACCTCCACGATCGGCACGGTCGGCACTTCACCCGCCTGAAAGCTGGCCACCGAGGTCTGAATGCGGTCGGTATCGAACCGCACCGGCACGTCGAATTCGAAGCCGCAGGTCACCTCGACATCAATGTCGGGTGCATCCACGAACGTGATCAGCCCGGTCTCGTAATCGACATCGTAATTGATCGTCTCGACCAGCGCGTCGCCCTGAACGCCGGCATAGACGGTGCCCTGAACGGGCTTCTTGATGGGCCGCGTGTAATCCTCAAGGCCCGAGCGATAGGTTTTCGACAGTTGAAACACCGTGGTCGCCCCGTCACCGATCCCGATCACCTGATCGCGGTAATCCACATCGCGCGAGGCCGGGCACGACTTGTAGTCCGCCCAATCCTTCCAGCGAAATGCAAAGAGTTGCCCGCGACGCGCCTCGAAAAACGCGATCAGAGACTCGACATCGTCGAGGCTCCGCAAACCGACGCCCGCATCATAGCGGCGCCGCGAATGGGCCCAGGGCGTGTTGCGCTCCTCAAAGCCGTTGGCCAGCGTCACCACTTCGGTGCGCCGCTCAGGCCCGCCAACCGAACCAAAGCTCAGGTTCGCCGGGAACCGTATCTCGTGAAATCCCATCCGCCCGTCTCCCTACCGGTTCCGCTGACCGCGGCCCAAAGCCCGCGTCACTTGCGCCGCAATCTGGCCCTGGCTGCGCTTGAAGCCTTCGACATCGGGGGTGTTGATATTCATCACCACGTTCATCGGCCGCCCGCCGCCGCCATCCATGCGCACGCCAAGCCGCCCGTCCGACCCCCGCGCCAAAGGCATGATCGCCTCGGGGCCCGCCTCACCCATCAGGCCGCGGCCACCGCGCATCGGAAACATCACCGGGCCGTTCACGATGCCGCCGCGCGCAAACGGCATCACCCGGCCCTGGCTGAAGGCGCCGCCCTTTTCAAAGGCCATGCCGCCGGCGACGAAGCTTTCGATGCTGCCCGCCAACAGGCTGCCGAAATGCTGCTGCACCGGCTTCATCGCCGCCGCATAGGCCGCGTCCGCAATCGACGTCGCCAGTCCGCGCATCGCATCCGACAGCTTCATCCCATCAAAGACGAGGCCGTCGAACGCAGATCGAAGACCCCGCCCGATCGCATTCGACAGCCCCGCCACATCGCGGCCCGTCGCGGCAAGCGTGTCGCGCATCCGCGACAACTCGCCATCGAAGGCCGAGGCCATGCCCTGTGTCGCCCCCAGGCTCGACTCCAGCGCACGTACCTGATCTTCGAGCCCGTCCAGCCCGTCAACTTCATCCATCGCCCGTCCCTTTCGTCACATCTGGAAAGGCCGCCGCAAGCTCGCTCAGCCGCGCACGGCTCAGGGGGGCGACCGCGCCGCCCTCCTGGCCCAACATCAGCATCAACTCCGCCGGGGTCAGCGCCCAGAACTCGGCCGGCTTCAGGCCCAGACCGTTCAGGCCCAGCCGCAAAAGCGCGGGCCAGTCGAACCCGTTCACGCCGGCTCCCGGCCGCCCGGCAGCTGAAAGGCGCGCACCAGCAATTCCGCCGCCACGCGCGCCGCCTCAAGCGGGCCGCCGCCGATCTCGGCGGTGCGCAGATCCTCGGCGCTGCCGCCCCAACCGCCGCCGCGCAGACCGGCCACGATCAACAACAACACATCGCGGGTCGAAAACCGCGTCGCCTCGAACCGCTCGACCAACGCCACCAGGCTGTCGGTCTCCAACGCCGTCTCAAGCTCGGCCAAAGCGCCAAGTGTCAGCTTCAGCACCCGGCGCTCGCCATCCACGACCAGCGCCACCTCCCCCGTCCAAGGATTGGCCATCAGAGCGCCGTGAAGACCATCACGCCAGCCGAGGCCAGTGACATCTCATAGCTTGCCTCGCCATTATGGCTGCCCGCGTACTCGATCGAGGTCATCTGGAACGGCCCCTCGACAATCCCGAAGTCAGGGATGATCACCTGAAAGGTCGGCACCTCGCCGTCGAAGAAAATCTGCCGCGCACGCTCATCTGTCGCCGCGTCCTTGAACACGCCCGATCCGCTGATCGCCGCCGCCTTCACGCCCGCGCCCGCCAAGAGCTCGCGCCAGCCGCCCTGGCTTTCCAGAGAGGTCACATCGACCGTCTCGGCGTTGAAACTGATCCGCGTGGCCCTCAGCCCCGCGATGGTCTCGAACTGACCGCCGCCGGTCATGTCGAGCTTGATGAGAAGGTCCTTGCCGCTTTGCGCCGCCATGTCGGTCACTCCGAATTGAGAAAATCAAGAAATGTCCACCCGGGCGCGAAACCACAGGTCGATGCGGCGCTGATCGGCCGCTCCAACCCGCCGCGCCCGGGCACGCAGAAACCAGAGGTCCACCAGACGCCCGCGGGCCAGGATCAACTCCGCGCCCACCAATGCGTCAGTCACCGCCCCGGCGATGTCCTTCGCCGCCTGGAATCCGGCGGCGTCGGTCACAACGCTCACCGTAAAATCATGCTCGGCCCCGGCACCGGTCTTGTCCGACCTGTCGCGCGCATCTTCGGGGCCAAGGCTTACATAGGTATCGGGCAGCGTGCCCGGTGGCACCGCGTCATAGATCGCGCTGCCCACCAGCGCGTCGACCGCACTGTCGGCCATCAGCCGCTGATAAACCGCCGCCTGAAGGGCCGCTGCAGAACCATAGCTCATGCCGTCTCCTCCTCGCGCGCAAAGCAAACCAGGTAGTGGCCGCGCGGGTCGTGTTCGGTGACCGCCGCGATCCGATAAAGCCGGTCACCCTCGCGAAATCGCTGATCCGCCTTGGGCCGCGCGTCGCTGCCCACAGGCGCGGCGCGCACGATGATCCGATACCGCACCGCCGACAGCGTCAGGAATTCCCCTGCCGTCTCGCGCCCCGTTCCGGGCTTGATCTCGGCCCAATGCTCGCCCAACGCCACCCAGGTTTCGGTAAATCCGCCGGCCCCGTCAGAGACGCGCTGCGGCGTCTCCAGCACCAGGCGTCGGTTGAGAACGGGCAGCCTCATGACCGCCCCCCGCCAAATCCGCGCACTGTGCGCCAGCGCTCGATCAGCGCCATCACGCCAAACGGCATCGCGCCTGGCTCGGCGCCTTCCTCGTGGCGACGCTCGAAATAGCCCGCCGCCACCAGCAGAACCGCTTGCCGCAGCTCCACCGGAATATCCAGCCAGGTCGCGCCGAACCCGGCCGAGAACCAAACCTCGGCCGTCCCGCCCGTCGGGATCGCCGGCAGGGCCGACCCGGTCGCCCGCAGGCAGGGGCGCTGAATGTCCTGCTCAAGCCAATAGCGGCCCGCATCGATCTCCGTCTCGGTCCCGGTGCGGTCGGTCACGGCCACCGACAGCATCTGGGTCACCGGCGCCACCGGCAATGCCTGCGCATCCCCCTGTCGCCAGCCGGTCAGCGACCAGCGAAAATCGCGCGTGAACAGCACCTTGCCTGTCCGGCCCTCGACAGCCGCCAGAGCGGCCCGCAAAAGCTCCTCCAGATAACCGTCCGCCGATCCGGTGCCGGCAAAGCCCGTCGCAAGCCTCAGATGGTCCTTGAATTCCTGCACCGGCAGGGCCGAGCCCGGCACCTGCGTCTCTTCGATCAGCATCATTGGGGAAACCTCCGAAAAATCCGGCCCCTCCGTCCATGAAGAGGCGGGCACGCACCCCGCATCGCTCGGACGGAGGGAGCAGCTAGACGACACGAGGCAGGCCTACGGCCCGGCGCGTACCCGCCGGACCTTCCCGCGCCACCCCGAAGGATCACGCGAAAAGGCCATGCACGAACCGCGTCTTAAGCGGTTGCAAACTTCAGAAGTTTGATCGCGGCAAAGTCGCTGACGTCGCCGCCGACACGCTTGGTGGCATAAAACAGCACGTGCGGCTTGGCCGAGAACGGATCGCGCATCACCCGCAGATCGGGACGCTCGGCCACGGTATACCCGGCGCGGAAATCGCCAAACGCGATGGCGTCGGCGCCAGACGCGATGTCGGGCATGTCCTCGGCGATCAGCACCGGATAGCCCATCAGGCGTGCAGGCTCACCCGCCGCCAGACCGTCCGACCACAGGAACCGGCCATCGGCATCCTTCATCTTGCGCACGGCGCCCGCGGTCTTCGAATTCATCACGAAGGTCGCATTGGCGCGGTAATCGGCGTCCAGCGCGTAGACCAGATCGACAATCGCATCAGCCGGATTGGTGCTGTTGAAATCGCCATCGGCCCCGGTCGGTATGTACCCCAGCGAGCCCCAGCCCCACAGCTGATCATCGATATTCGGGTGGGCCAGGAACCCCTTCGGTTTGTCGATGCCGTCGCCCATGATGAAGGCGGCCGCCTCGGCACGCGCAAATTTCTGCGCGATGCGGTCGGCCAGCCAGGTCTCGATGTCGAACGCGCTGTCATCCAGCAGGCGCTGGCTGGCCTTCGGCAGGGCCGACAGCTCGTGCAGCGCGATCGAGATCCGCTCGATCTGCGGCGTGCCGGTCTCGCTCACCGGATCGGTCTCGGTGCCCCAGCCCGACCCCATATCGCTGTGATCGACCAGAACGTCGTACGAGGTCGACATCACGTTCACCACATTGGCGATCGACCGGATCGAAGCGGTTGAGCTCAGCACACCGCGGATCGCCTCAGAGGTCTGCGGGTCGACAAGATAGCCGCCATCGGAATTGACGGATGTCGACAGCGCCTTGCCCTCAAGGGTCAGACCACGCAGCGCGTTGTCGTCGCCAGTGCGCAGATAGACGTCAAGCGCCTTCTGATGGGGCGCTGCTACCTCGGCAGACGCGGAAAGTGCGGGGCGCCCGATAGGGGCAGTCTTGCGGTCCAGCATGGTCAGTCGCTCTTCCTGTTTTTGAAGCTTCGTGGAAATTTCGGATTGATAGCTCTTGAACTCGGTCAAGAACCCGGTCAGCGCGGATTTCACGTCCGCCGCCGGGCTGCTCGGTCCGGGCACACCTTCCCCGGTCCGAGCCTTGGTCTCGGTCTTGCTCATCGCATGTTCCTATTCTGAAAAAGTGGTGAGCGGCCGGCGGCGGTCAGTCGCGGGCCATTAGACGGCGGGCCTCCTCGAAGGCCTCCGCCAATTCGCGGAAGGCGGCGTTCGCGGGGTCATCCCCCTTGGCCCCCACCCGCGCCTGCGGAAGCATCGGAAAGGTCACCAGCGACACCTCCCAAAGCTCCAGCTCGGCAAGGAGCCGCCGCCCCTTCCCATCGCGCTCGGCGCGTTTCGTGCGGTAGCCGATCGACAGCCCGTCGATCGCCCCTGCCTCAAGCAGCGCCGCCGCCTCACGGCCGCGCGCCACATCGGTCAGGATGCGGCCCTTCACGAAAAGGCCCCGCTCATCCTCACGCACCTCATCCCAGACGCCGATCGGTTGTGTGGGGTCGTGCTGCCACAGCATCCGAACCTTCCGCCCGGCGCCGAGAGAGGCGTTGAACGCCCCGCTCTGCACAGCGTCGCCGCCCTGATCGACACTCCCGAACAGCGAGGCATAACCTTCGATGATCGTGCCGTCGGTCATGGTCACTTCGCCCACGCGGCAGAACTTGGTCTCAAGCCCCGCGCCCCTCATGTCTTCATTCGCCATCGGCTAACCTCCTAGACCGAAATCCATATACGCCCGTGCCACCTCGGCCAGGACCACCGCGGCCACGCCGTAGACCGCCATCCAGAGCCTGCGCTCCAGCCGGTCGACAGCCGCCTCCAGCCGCACGAAATGCCCTCGGATCGATCCCAGCTGGCTCTCGACGATCCGCTCATGGGCCTCGACCTGATGAATCGAGGCAAACTCGAACGGCTCATAGAGATACCGCGAGCCGCCCTCGGTCCCGCGCCTGCGCACCGACACCGGCTCACTCCTCTTCGGCCAGGCGCGGCAGGCCCAGCAATGCGCGCTTTTCGGCATCCGTCAGGAACGCGGCCTCGCTCACCCGGCGCCATTGCGTATCCCGCTCGGCGGCAAGCGCAGGCACCTGGTCCAGATCGGGCTTCAGCTCGACCGCCTCACCGCTATAGGCCGACAGCCAATGCGACAGCGCCGCCGTCACCTTGGTGGCCAGCGGCAACACGGTCAGACGATAAAGCGCGCGGTTCGCTTCCTGATAATTCGCATAGGTCGCATCCCCCTGGATGCCCATCAGCATCGGCGGCACGCCGAAGGCCAGGGCGATCTCGCGCGCGGCAGCTTCCTTGGTCTTGTGGAATTCCATGTCCGAGGGCGAAAAGCCCATCGGCTTCCAATCCAGCCCGCCTTCCAGCAGCATCGGGCGCCCGGCATTCCGCGCGCCCATGTGATAGCTCTCCATCTCGTCGACAAGCCGGTCATACTGATCGGACGACAAGCTTCCCTGCCCGTCCGCGCCGCGGTAGACGATCGCGCCCGAGGGCCGTGCCGCATTGTCCAAGAGCGCCTTCGACCAGGCTGAGGCCGAATTGTGCACGTCAACCGCGTTGGCCGCCGCCTGCATCGGCGACAGGCCATAATGGTCGTCTTGCGGATGGAAGCTCTTGATATGCAGAACGGGGGCCAGGCCGCCGGTCATATCAAACCGGTGCTTGCGCGCGCCGACCGTGTAATCATAGGCGACCGGCCAGCCATCCGGCCCCGGCACCAGGCTCATCCGGTCCGAGCGCAGCACATGCAACTCCACCGGCAGGCCCGCAGCCCCGTCCACCGCCTCCAGATAGCCATTGCCGCTCAGCAGCAACTGCCCATAGAGCGCCTCCAGCAGTTCCGCCTTGCCTTGTGTGGGGTTGGGGCGGCGGATCAAGTCCAGAAGCGGGTGCATCTCATAGCGGCGCTCGGCATCCTGCAGCACCAGCGGCAGCGCGGCGGCCGCCTCGGCGATCAGCTTGATCGACCGAAAGCCCACCGGATTGCCGGAAAACCCGACCCGCGTCAGCGTGCCGCTGTCGCGCGACGACCACGCCACCCGGCCGGACCCCGACCAGGCAAAGACCGGCCCCGCGGCACTTGCCTTCGTCTCTGGCACGGCACCTTCCGAACCCCGTTTCAGGAAATCGAATACCATCTGATCCTGCTCCTCATCTTTGCCATGCCCAGCAGCAAAAAGGCCGCAGCCGACAGGGCCGCGGTCTTCAAAGCGCCGGTAAATCTTGGGAAAACGCGGCTCTAAAGCACGCGCAGTTTCGGTTGCCGCCAGCTCTTGGCGGGGTCCAGCATCAGATCGGTCAGCGCCCAGACCAGGGCATCCACCCGGTCGGGGCTGCCCTGGCCCTGATACCCCGTCATCGTCATCCGGCACATCTGATCTTCCAGCGCGCCCAGGCCCTTCACGTGGCCCACGCGCCCCTGTTCATAAAGCGCGGCCACAGGCTCGGCCCGCTGGCTCTTACCCTTGCTGGCGTGCACCGCGCGGTACGGCACCAGCGGGTCGATCTGACGGATTACCGTTTCCACCAGCGATCCGCCCTGGTTCACCTCGGCCACCAGGCGCTCGGCCCCATGGCGCTCCATTGCAGCGATGGCGGCGGTGGCCCACTCCGTCGGGCTCGCGCCAGAGACGCTCGCGTCCTGCAAGACCACCGCCCGCCATTCCGCGGGGCTGCTCCCCATCACGACACCCGCCACGACGATCCCGCATTCATCCGAACGCGAGGTGCCCGTCACCGGCGGGTCAACTGCAACCACAATTCTGTCAAACTCGGGCAGAGCGGTGATCTGCGCCGCCTCGATCATCTGATTGGTCCAGAGCGCGCCTTCCAGATCGTCCAGAAGCACGCCGTCCAATTCCTGCCGCCCCAGCCGCGTTCCGGCATAGCGGCCATAGACCTCTTCCAAAAAGGACGCCGGCAGATAGGCCTTGTTGGCCTCTGTCGGCGCCGTTGTCACAACGGTCGAAGGCGCATCCAGAACCTCCTTCAACACGGCCACATTGCGCGGCGTGGTCGTGACGACCTGGCGGGGTTTGTCCCCCAGCCGCAGGCCGAACTGAAGCATGTCCCAGGTCTCTCGCGCCTTCTTCCATTTGGCAAGCTCATCCACCCAGGCCGCGTCGAATTGCGGCCCCCGCAGGCTGTCGGGCTCGTGGGCGGAAAAGGCCTGTGCGGTCGCGCCATTCGGCCAGACAAGCCGTTTGCGCGTCGCCTCCCAAACCGGTTTGCGGTCGGGCGGCGAACAGGCCAGTATTCCGCTATCGCCAAAGATCATCACCTCACGGACCTGGTCGATGGTCTCCCCCACCAGCGCCACGCGGCTGGCCTGGCCCGGCTCTTCCGGCCGATCTCCTTCTACCATCGAACGGACCCATTCGGCCCCCGCCCTCGTCTTGCCGGCCCCCCGACCACCCAGAATCACCCAGGTGCGCCATTCGCAACCTTCGGGCGGCAATTGGTGCGGCAATGCCCAGAAATCGAACATCCAGGGCAGTGCCAACAGCTCAGGTTCCGTCAGATCCCTCAGGAAAGTCTCCTGAGTTTCCAGCGGCGCGGAGCTGAGCCAACCTGCCCCCGATCTGAGCGCGGACCGCGCCGAAATCAATGACGCCGTCTGCGGTTCCTGGGCTTCGATCTTTGATGAACTTGTCAATTTTCGCCTGTTCCTCGAAAGCGAGTGAGGCCCACTTCCTAAGCTCGTTGGCCAGGTCCTGGGCTTCCTTCGGCCGTGGAGCATCGCCCGAGATCACCTCTCGGTACTTGTCCACGATCTCGCTTGCGACTTCTTCAAGAAAAAGCATCACATCCGCCAAACGCTTGCGCGCCTGCGGCTCCTCCCCTTCGGGAGGCCTTACATCAACCATATACAATCTTCCCGCCTCTCATGCACAACTCCGCACGAGCGAAATGAAAAAGCGGCCCCGGTTGCCCTGGCCGCTCGCCCACTTCTTCTAGCATGCCCGAAGGTATACTTTGGACCGTCCGGAAAGTCAAGAAGTTTATTATTAACAATAGGTTAACGCATAGTTTAAGGAAGAGGCGAACGATCAGACCACGGCCAAACTTGAAAAAACCGCCAAGATTTCATCATCTTAATTGGGATGTCGGCAGAGCGTGAGGTCAAATCTCTTCAACCCGGCAACGCTCAGGAAAATGGATCAGGCCATGCTTATCGTCTTGAACGGATATCCCGGTGTCGGAAAACTCACCATCGGGCGCGCATTGGCAGACCTTCTCGGCGGTCGTCTTCTCGATAACCATTCGCTCTACAATATCGCCTTCGCGCTGACCGAGTTTAAGTCCGACAGCTTCTACCAAACAATCCGGGCAAGCCAGACCATCGCCGATGAGCTTATCTGCGGCCTACCCGCCGGCACACCAATCATCCTGACAGAGGTGCTGACCGAAGGCAGCGCGTGGGCGGATGAGTGCTGGGCGCGCATCCTGAGGCTTGCGCAGGAACGCGGGCCTTTATTCGTGGTCCATATCCATTGCGCGCTTGCCGAAAACAAAAAGCGCATCCAGGGCGCGGACCGCGCTCTGAGGCGGAAACCGCGCGACCCCAAGATGGCCGCCCGTAATCACGGGAATGCAGCCGTCCTGATGGGCGCGGAGCAATCGAACTACATCCAGCTGGATGTGACCAACCTCTCCGCCAAAGACGCCGCCCAGCGCATCATGCGTTGGATCAAAACCGAATGACGCTCTCAGACCGCAATCGACCCGGCGGTTAATTGTCCTGCTGTTGCTGCTGCTGTTCGGCTTCGATCTCGCGCCAGCGGGCGACGTTGCGGTTGTGCTCGTCAAGCGTTTGGGCAAAGGCGTGTCCACCGGTGCCATCGGCCACGAAGAACAGGTAATCAGTGGTGTCGGGGTTCAGCGCGGCCTCGATGCTCAACCGTCCGGGGTTGGCGATGGGTGTCGGCGGCAGCCCGTCGATCACGTAGGTATTGTAGGGCGTCTCGGCCCGCAGCTCGCTCCGCCGAATGCCACGGCCCAGGGGCGCGCGGCCTTCAGTGATCCCGTAGATTACCGTCGGGTCGGTCTGCAGCCGCATCCCCTGTTCGATCCGGTTGACGAAGACGCTGGCCACCTGCCGCCGCTCTTCGGCCACGCCGGTCTCCTTCTCCACGATCGAGGCCATGATCAGCGCCTCTTCGGGGCTGGCATAGGGCACATCGCTGTCGCGCGCCTGCCAAAGCTCGGCCAGAATCGCTGTCTGCCGCTCGGTCATCTCAGCGATCAAGGCGGCCCGTTCGGTGCCGGGCGTCACCTCATAGCTGTCGGGCGCCAGCGACCCCTCGGGCGGGATCTCGGCCACCTCCCCCGCCAGGAAATCGGCCGCCTTCAGCTCTTCCACCACCTGCCAGCTGGTCACGCCTTCCGCAAGCGTGATGCGGAACCGCACATCAGGCCGGTCGGTGATCGAGGTATAGGCCTCGGGCGCCTCCTCCTCGGCCGGGTTGAAACTGACCACCTCGTTGTAGCGGTTCGTGGCCGGGTCCAGCTCGCGCACGATCACCTCGGCGGTCGTCACGCCCACCCGAAAGTTGATCTCGGTGCCGCAGGTGCTGCGCCCGGCGGTCGTGATGGCCGCCGCGATCTCCTGCATCGAGGCGCCGGGCTGGATCAGATAGCTACCGAATTTATGCTGCCCCGACAGATCCTCGTAATCCGCCCCGATCCGAAAGATCGCCGAATTGCTGATCGCGCCCTGCTCGGCCAGCTCATCGGACACGGTGCTGAACCGTGACCCGCGCTCAACCTGAAAGCAGATCGGCTCGGCCAATGGCCCGGCCTGGGTGTATTGCCGCTGCCCCCAGGCCAGAAGGCCCCCCAGCGCGAACAGCGCCACAACCATCAAAGTCAGCGCGTTCGAGGCGATATGTTTCCACATTATTCCGCAATCCGTCCCATGACGAGCGAGGCATTGGTGCCGCCAAACCCGAATGAATTTGACAGCGCGACATTGATCTCGCGCTTCACGGCCTTGTTCGCGGCCAGATCAAGCTTGGGGGTCACCGCCGGGTTGTCGAGGTTGATCGTCGGCGGCGCCACCTGATCACGCAGCGCCAGCACGCAGAAGATCGCCTCAACCGCGCCGGCCGCCCCCAGAAGATGTCCGATCGAGGATTTCGTCGATGACATCGTGGCCTTGGCCGCCGCCTCGCCCATCATCCGCTCAACCGCGCCTAGTTCGATCGTGTCGGCCATCGTGCTGGTGCCGTGGGCATTGATGTAGTCGATCGCCGCAGGCTCAAGCCCCGCCCGCTTCAATGCCGCCCGCATGCAGCGTTCGGCCCCTTCGCCATCCTCGGACGGCGCCGTGATATGGTAGGCGTCGCCCGACAGGCCATAGCCCAGAATTTCGGCGTAAATCTTCGCCCCGCGCGCCTTGGCATGCTCGTATTCCTCCAGCACGACGACGCCCGCGCCCTCGCCCATCACGAACCCGTCGCGGTCGGAATCATAGGGGCGGCTGGCTTTGGTCGGATCGTCGGCCCGCTTGGTCGACAAGGCCTTGCAGGCGTTGAAGCCCGCGATCCCGATCTCGCTGATCGGGTTCTCCGCACCACCGGCGATCATCACATCGGCATCGTCAAACGCAATCAACCGCGCCGCATCGCCGATGGCGTGCGCCCCGGTCGAACAGGCTGTCACCACCGCATGGTTCGGTCCCTTGAAGCCGTAGCGAATGCTCACTTGGCCAGAAATCAGATTGATCAGCGCGCCGGGAATGAAGAAAGGGCTAACCCGCTTCGGGCCCCGCTCATGGATCAAAAGCGCAACTTCCGAGATCGTCGACAACCCACCGATCCCCGAGCCGATCATCACCCCGGTCCGCTCGCGCGATGCGGTGTCTTCGGGCATCCAGTCGGCGTCGCGCACCGCCTGATCAGCGGCGGCCATGCCATAGAGGATGAAGTCGTCGACCTTGCGCCGCTCCTTCGGCTCCATCCAATCGTCGGGGTTGAACGTCCCGTCCGACCCATCGCCCCGCGGCACTTCGCAGGCATAGGTCGTCACGACATTCGCCGGATCAAACCGGGTAATCGGCCCCGCCCCGGATTGTCCACCGACAAGACGGCTCCAGGTTTCTTCCACGCCGCATGCCAATGGCGTGACCATCCCCAGACCCGTTACCACCACTCGACGCATGGCCCAGCCCCTTCCCGTTTGTCTTGCTCTTGCCCGCTGATACCGTCTTCAAACCAGCCGCGCAACACAGCGCGCACCAAGCCGGGACCGACCGGCAATGCCACGCCGTTGCCCCTACACGCCCTGACGCCGCCACAATATCAGGCCAGTCTCGCGGCCTTCAACCCGGTCATAGGCGACATAGCCCAGCCGTTCCGCCACGGCACACGAGGCCGCATTCCCAACCCCGACCTGCGCCACGCTTGGCCCGCCGTGATGCGCGTCAAACCAGTGATGCGCCGCCAGGGCCGCCTCCACCGCAATCCCGCGCCCCTGCGCCCGCGCCGCCAGAACCCACCCGGCCTCAGGGCGCCGGTCAAATTCGACGGAATGGCCGCGCAGCGCCCGGAAAAACCCGGTCTGGCCGACCAGTTCGCCGGTTTCGCGCAAGCACACGGCCCATTGGCCATGCCCTTCCAGCGCCCAGCTGCCGGCATTGCGCTGAAACGACGCCCAGCTGGCGGCATGATCCCGAACCGGCACACCGATCTGATCGGTCACCGCCTGATCCGCCCAGATCGCGGCAAAATCCTCAAAATCGGCCACTTCATGGCCGCGCAGGACCAACCTTTCGGTTTGCAAGACCGGAATATCCATCTTGATCCCTCCACCCGAACGCAAAACGGCGCCCGTCGGGGGCGCCGTCTGCACTCGGATCAAATCCTGAAAATCAGGCAGTGGCTTCCTTGATGAACTTCACGGCATCGCCAAAGGTCTGGATCGTCTCGGCCGCGTCATCGGGGATCTCGATGCCGAATTCCTCTTCGAAGGCCATGACAAGCTCGACAGTGTCCAGGCTGTCCGCACCAAGGTCATCGATGAACGAGGCGCTTTCGGTCACCTTGTCCTCTTCGACGCCCAGATGCTCGACGACGATCTTCTTCACGCGATCTGCGATGTCGCTCATGTCAATTCCTCATCTCTATCGGGATTAGTCCCGTCTTTCAGTTGTCCCTCGCCCCTCTCGGGCTGGCATCCGGCCCCGGGCCGCAATGCGCCCTGGCTCGGGTCGCGCCGCCTATAGCATATGGATTGGCCAAGGCAAACGCTTTCCAGCTTACCTGGCGGCGACCTACAACATGGCCATGCCACCATTCACGTGCAAGGTGGTCCCGGTCACATAACCGGCCTCGGGGCTGGCCAGATAGAGCACGGCCGAGCCGATCTCGCCCACATCACCCATGCGTCCGGTCGGGATCTGATCCAGAATTTTCGTTTTCTGGTCATCGGTTAGCTTGTCGGTCATCGCGGTGGCGATAAAGCCCGGCGCGACGCAGTTCACCGTGATGCCGCGGCTGGCCACCTCGCTGGCCAGGCTCTTCGACAGACCAACCATGCCAGCCTTGGCAGCGGCGTAATTCGCCTGGCCGGGGTTGCCCGTGGCTCCCACGACGGACGAGATATTCACGATCCGGCCCCAGCGCGCCTTCATCATGCCGCGCAGAACGCCCCGACACAGCCGAAAGGTCGAGGTCAGGTTGACGGCCAGCACGCTGTCCCACTCTTCGTCCGACATCCGCATGAACAGGTTGTCGCGCGTGATCCCGGCATTGTTGACCAGAATATCCACGGCCCCCATCGCCTCGGCAGCCTGCTTGGGCAGGGCGTCGACGGCCTCGGCATCTGACAGATTGCACGGCAGGACATGCGCCCGCTCGCCCAGTTCTGCCGCCAAGCCCTCCAGCGGATCGGTGCGCGTGCCTGACAGGCCCACCGTTGCACCGGCCGCGTGCAGGACTTTCGCGATCTCGGCACCAATTCCACCCGACGCGCCGGTGACCAGCGCGGATTTCCCTGTCAGATCAAACATCTTCGCCCCTCATTTCATGCTCTCAATGGCCGCCGTCACATCAGCCGCCGTGCCGACAGCCCGTGTTGACGCCTCGGGCGCGATCCGGCGGATCATGCCCGACAAGGCCTTTCCGGCCCCGATCTCCCAGAATTCGCTCACGCCCTGGCCGGCCATCCAGGCCACCGATTCCCGCCAGCGGACCCGGTGGGTCACCTGCTCGACCAGAAGCGACCGGATCAGCACCGGATCGGCCACGTCATGGGCCAGCACATTGGCCACAAGCGGCACGCGCGGCGCGTGCATCTCGACATCCCCCAGCGCCTGCGCCATTGCGCGCGCGGCGGGCTCCATCAAGGCACAATGGAACGGGGCCGAGACAGGCAGCAAAAGTGCCCGCTTGGCACCCTTCTCCTTTGCCAGGTCCATCGCCCGCTCAACCGCTTCGCGGTGGCCCGACACCACCACCTGCGCGGGGTCGTTGTCGTTGGCTGCCGCACAGATCTGCCCGCCGGTCGAGGCCGCCTCGGCCACCTCGGTCACCGCATCATAATCCAGCCCCAGAATGGCCGCCATCGCGCCCTGGCCCACCGGCACGGCCTCCTGCATGGCCTGCCCGCGCAACCGCAGCAACCGCGCGGTATCGGCAAGGCTCAGCGCGTCAGCGGCGCACAGGGCCGAGTATTCGCCCAGCGAATGCCCGGCCACGAACGCCGCCTTCTCAACCGTCACCCCTTCGGAAGCCAGCGCCTTGATCGCCGCGACCGACGTCGCCATAAGCGCAGGCTGAGCATTGGCCGTCAGCGTCAGCGCCTCGATCTCGCCCTCCCAGATCAGCGATGACAGCTTTTCACCAAGCGCGTCATCGACCTCGTCGAAGACGGCGCGGGCCGTGGGATAGGCCTCGGCCAGGTCGCGGCCCATACCGATGGTCTGGGCGCCCTGGCCGGGAAAGACGAATGCACGGGTCATGTTGCCTCCGTTAACGTTTTCAGCGGCATACCCTGCCCATGCGTCATCCGCAAACCCTTCAACCACGCGATGCACAAGATATGTGCGCTCGCGCCCTTTGCCGCCGGGCCACAAACGGCTAGGTCTTGCACTCAGCAAACGGAGGCTGCGGATGACCCTCGCCAATACCGACATACGCTATGGCAGTGTGGCCAAGACCTTTCACTGGCTGACCGCGCTGTTGATCCTGACGGCGATCCCCCTGGGCGTGATCGCCAATCAGCTGCCCTACGACACGGGCGAGCAATTGGCGACCAAGGCCTGGCTTTTCTCGCTGCACAAGACCGTGGGCGTGGCCGCCTTTCTGGTGGCTCTGGGCCGCATTCTATGGGCGCTGACC
Source organism: uncultured Paracoccaceae bacterium (assembly GCA_947503935.1). Taxonomy (GTDB): domain Bacteria; phylum Pseudomonadota; class Alphaproteobacteria; order Rhodobacterales; family Rhodobacteraceae; genus CANNFR01. Next base: position 36,125 of record CANNFR010000010.1, on the reverse strand, counting down.
CAACCCAAACCTGCATTGCTGCATCCCGACCGCAAGCTGGAAAGCTTCGCGGCCGAGACGGTGCACTGGATGCTGTATGCCAGCCTGCTTCTGGTCCCCCTGACCGGCTGGATTCACCACGCCGCCGCCACCGGCTTTGCGCCGATCTTCTGGCCGTTCGGGCAGTCGCTGCCCTTCGTACCGAAGGATGATGGCGTGGCCCATACATTCGCGTCGCTGCACTGGGTCTTTACCAAGGTGCTGGCGGCAGCAATCCTGCTGCACATCGCGGGCGCGGTGAAGCACCACGTTATCGACCGTGACGCGACGCTGCGCCGGATGTGGTTCGGCCAGACCGCCCTGCCCGACCTGGCCAGCGCCCGCCATCCACGCAGCCCCATCGCGGCGGCCCTGGTGATCTGGGCCGGTGCCCTGGCCCTCGGGCTGGCGCTTGGACGTGATGCCGAAGGCGCCGCGACGCCGACGCTTGCAACCGTCGAAAGCGGTTGGGACGTGACCGAAGGCACTGTCGAGATCACGGTCCTGCAACTTGGATCAGAGGTCACCGGCAGCTTCGGCGAATGGACCGCGGCCATCAACTTCACGCCCGAGACCGGTGAAGGCGACGTGACAGCGACAATCAACGTGACGTCCCTGACGCTGGGCTCGGTCAGCAGCCAGGCCCTCGGCCCCGACTTTCTGGATGCAACCAATCACCCGACCGCCACCTTCACCGCCACAATCCGCCCGCAACCTGATGAGCTTTACGTGGCCGAGGGCACGCTTGCCCTCAGCGGCGCCGAAGCCCCTGTCAGCTTGCTCTTCGATCTCAACATCGACGGCGACACAGCCATCATGTCGGGCGACACGACGCTCGACCGGCGCAATTTCGGGATCGGCGAAAGCTTTGGCGACGAAACCCAAGTGGGGTTCAGCGTCACGGTGTCGGTGGACCTGACCGCCACCCGCGCGGAAGAGGCCGAGCAGGGCCAGAACTAGGACAGCACCATCCAGACGGCGACGGCGGCCAAAACCACTCCGAACAGCTTGTTCAACGCGCCGGCCCTGGCAGCGCTGCGGAATTGCCCGGCAACCCGGTCGCCCGCCAGGGTCCAGACCGTAAAGGCCACCATGTTGTTCAGCGTGAAGATCGTCGCGATGAAGAGGACGGCGGCGATCTTGCCAGCCTCGCTCGGCGCAAGGAACTGGGTGAACATCAGCGCCAGGATCAGATACGCCTTGGGATTAAGCAACAGCAGCAGCGCCCCGTCGAAGAACCCCGCAGGCCGCGCCGCCTGATCGCCCGACAACGTGCCCGATCTGAACAATTTCCAGGCCAGCCAAAGCACATATGCCGCCCCCACGATCTTGAGGGCCGAAAAGATCACCGGGAATTCGGCCATCACAGCGGCAAGCCCCAGCCCCACCGCCACGGTGACGATCCAGGTTGCGATGTGGTAGCCCATATTTGCCGGTATCGTGGCGCGAAACCCAAAGCGCGCCCCGTTGGCTGCGAAGAAGATGTTTCCAGGCCCCGGGCTGTACGCCAGCGGGAAGAGGAAGAGGATGAGCGCGATAGCTGTCTCGATCATGGCCCGTGTCCTTTCAAAGCCCACCTCCATGAAACCTGTCAGGCGAAAAAGACACGACCCGTTTCCTGCGCTATCTGCACGCCGGACATGAAAAAGCCGCCGGAACCTCTGCCCCGGCGGCTTTTAGATCTTTCTGACGGCCTGATTACTCGGCCTGCATCGCCTCGATCGAGATCTGCAACTGCACCTCATCGCTGACGAAGGGCGCGAAATTGCCGACGCCCCATTCACTGCGCACCAGCGTGGTGGTTGCGTCAAAACCGGCCCAGGGCTTTTCCTGCATCGGGTGCGTGCTGGCCTGGTTCAGGGTGGCCTCCAGTGTCACCGGATTGGTCACGCCGTTCAGCGTCAGATCGCCGGTGATATTGGCGGTGTTCTCGCCTGTCACTTCGATCGCGGTCGACGTGAAGGTCACCATCTCATCTTCGCCCGCGCCGAAGAAATCTTCCGACATGAAGTGGGTGAAGCGCTGTTCCCAGCCGGTGAACATGCTGCGCACCGGAAACTCAACCGTGACCGAGGAATTGGCCGGGTCTTCCTGATCGAACATGATCTCGCCATCGAAGCCCGAGAACATGCCCCAAGTCGTCGAATAGCCAAGGTGGTCATACGAGAACAAGATCTGGCTGTGGCTGGCATCCAGCGTATAGCGCTCAGGCGCGGCGAAAGCAGATGTCGCGAACCCGGCAATCGCGGCGGTCAGAAGAAGACGTTTCATTGGATGGGATCCCTTGTTGGAAACAATCATGGGATGGATTTAGCGGTTTTGCACGATCGCTCAACCCGGCAAAGCCGCACAGACCCTGTTTGGCGCTACACAGAGGGCCTTGGCGACAGGCATAAGCGATAAACCGCTCGCCCGCTCCGCCAAAGGTTGAACCGGGCCAGGCCGATCCTCAGATCATCCTCACAGACCAACCTTTTTTGTCGGAATATGAATGGAGGCTAAAATGCGTGTGTTCCAAACCATTGTTGCAAGTGTCGCTGTTGCTTTCACCGCCCTGCCCGCCCTGGCCAACCAAACCCCGATCGCCGATGTCCAGCGCGGCACCATGGTTACCGTGACCGGCGTGGTCGATCGCATCCTGGATGAGGACGAGTTTCGCCTGCGCGACGGAACCGGCGCATTGCGGGTTTATGTCGGCCCCAATTGGGTGCCCGCCGATATCGGCGAACAGGTGACCGTCGAAGGCTATATGGACAATGATATCATTTTCCCCGAGCTTTACGCGCGCCAGTTGACCCGCGCCGACGGCTCGGTGGTCGAGTTTTCGCACCGTTACGAATAAGACCGCTATCTCGGGCCTTGCAACAGGGGGTGCGGCGTGTATAACGCCGCATCTTTCCGCAACTCACGTGAACCGGCGCAGCCTCTCGTGGACGGGCCGCGGAAAGATCACTTGCCCGCCCTATGAAATGCGCCCGAGATAGAAATGGAGTGCACATGCCGCTTTACGAGCATGTAATGATTGCGCGTCAGGATCTTTCCAACACGCAAGCCGAAGGCCTGATCGAACATTTTAGCACAGTCCTCGCGGATAACGGCGGCAAGGTCGTCGATAACGAGTACTGGGGCATCAAGACGATGGCCTACAAGATCAACAAGAACCGCAAGGGCCATTACGCCTTCCTGCGTTCGGACGCACCCGCCCCCGCAGTGCAGGAGATGGAGCGTCTGATGCGTCTGCATGACGATGTGATGCGCGTGCTGACCATCAAGGTCGATGAGCACAAAGAAGGCCCCTCGGTGCAGATGCAAAAGCGTGACGAGCGTGACGATCGCCGTGATCGCAGCCCGCGTCGTTGATCGACAGCTTCAGGAAAGGACCATAACCAATGGCAACCAAACCGTTTTTCCGCCGTCGCAAAGTCTGCCCCTTCTCCGGCGACAACGCGCCCGCGATCGACTACAAAGATGTCCGCCTTCTGCAGCGCTACATCTCCGAGCGGGGCAAGATCGTGCCCTCGCGCATCACCGCCGTCTCGGCCAAGAAGCAGCGTGAGCTGGCCCGCGCCATCAAGCGCGCCCGCTTCCTCGCCCTGCTTCCCTATGCCGTGAAGTAAGGAGCAAGCATCATGCAAGTAATCCTACTTGAACGCGTGGCCAAGCTGGGTCAGATGGGCGAAGTCGTCAACGTCAAGGACGGCTACGCGCGCAACTTCCTTCTGCCCCAGGGCAAGGCGCTTCGCGCGAATGAAGACAATGTCGCCCGGTTCGAAAGTCAAAAAGCCCAGCTTGAGACCCAGAACCTCGAGACCAAGAAAGAAGCCGAAGGCGTGGCCGCCAAACTCGACGGCCAGCAGTTCATCGTGATTCGGTCTGCCTCGGATGCCGGGTCGCTCTATGGCTCGGTCACCACACGCGATGCCGCCGATGCCGCCACCGCCGAAGGCTTTTCCGTCGACAAGAAGCAGGTCGCGCTGGACCGTCCGATCAAGGAACTGGGGCTTCATTCGGTCACCGTCACGCTCCACCCCGAGGTCGAGGTGAAAATCCAGCTGAACGTCGCCCGCTCGGCGGAAGAGGCCGAATTGCAGGCCGCCGGCAAATCGATCCAGGAGCTGGCCGCCGAAGAGGAAGCCGCCGCTGAATTCGAGATCTCCGAACTCTTCGACGATATCGGCAGCGCGGCGCTGGAAGACGATGAAGACACCGCTCCGGCCGCACAGCCCGAGGCCGCCGAAGGCGAAGACGAGCCGAAGAACGACGCCTGATCCCGGCGAAAGCCATTTGAAAGCCGTCAAACCCGCGCCTGCCTCAGGCGCGGGTTTTCTCTACCAGCCCAAGGCCTTCCGCAGCATATTTGCGGCAACAATCATCAGGAAGACGGCAAAGATCCGGCGCAAGGGCCGCGGATCCAGCGAATGGGCCATCTTCACCCCCAAAGGCGTCGTGATCATCGTCATCGAGACGATCAGAACAGCCGCTGGCACATTGACGGCCCCGACGGTCAGAGGCGGACGCCCCTCAGGCGCGACATCGAGAAAAAGAAAGCCCAGAACCGATGGCAAGGCGATGATCACACCGAACCCCGCCGAGGTCGCAACAGCCCGGTGCATCGCCGCCCCGTGCAACGTCATCAGCGGCACCCCGAAAGATCCCCCGCCAATGCCCATCAAGACCGACAAAAGGCCCATGACCGGCGCAATGATCCATTTCAGCGGGCCCCTGGGCATCTCCTCGGCCAGGCGCCAATTGTCTTTGCCAAACGCCATATAAAGCGACACCACGAAGGCCAGGATCGCGAAAATCGCCTGCAAGGTCACGGTGCGCAAAGCCGCCGCGACAAGCACTCCCAAAGCCGCGCCGACCACAATGCCCAAGGCCCAGCCCTTGAGGATATCCCAGTCAACGGCCCCTTTGCGATGATGGCCAAGGACAGACCTGACAGACGTGACCACAATCGTCGCAAGCGAGGTTGCCAGACAGATCTGCATCAACTGCGGGCTATCATAGCCCAGGGCGCCGAACGCGTAGAAGAATGCGGTGACCAGAACGATGCCGCCGCCCACGCCAAGCAGGCCCGCCAGAATACCCGCAAAAGCCCCCGTTGCCGCCAGGACCAGCGCCAACGGCAAAAGAGCATCAAAACCCGGCATATCGCTTCCCCAATTCCTCCCTCGGGGATATCCCGCCTCAAGCGGCGCCGCCAGTGGAAAGCTGTCTCAGGCAGATATGCCCCTCTCACCGCCCCGATTTTTCTGCGAAAAATCAAGAGGCGCCCTGCATTGACCCGTGGTGAATTCTTCGCAGAAGAATTGTTCCGGAATATCGCCGGCGCGCCAAAAATTCTTCGCAGAAGAATTTTACCCCTCAGGCCGCCCGCGCACCAAACTGGCCCAGAGCCGCGTCCAGAACCTCAAGCCCCGCCCCGTCCTTTGGTCCCTCTTGGGAAAGAACGCGGCGCCATCCTCGCGCGCCCGGCCGCCCTGCGAAAAGCCCCAACATATGCCGGGTGACCTGATGCAACCGGCCTCCGTTGGCCAGATGCCGCGCGATGTAGGGCCGCATCGCCTCGACCACCTCTTCGACACTTCGGCTTGGCCCTTCCGCCCCGAAGATCCGCTGATCCGCCTCCAAAAGCACGTCTGCAGGGTTGTGATAGGCCGCCCGCCCGATCATCACGCCATCCATACCCGCGGCTAGATGCATTTCGGCCTCGTCCAGTGACGCGACCCCACCATTCACCGACAGATGCAGATGCGGAAACTCACGCTTCATCCGATAGACCAGCGGATAATCTAATGGCGGCACCTCACGGTTCTCCTTCGGTGACAGACCCTTCAACCAAGCCTTTCGCGCATGGATCGCAAATCGCGAAACACCGGCTGCGGAAACGGTCTCCAAGAAACGCGGCAGCACCTCTTCGGGAACCTGGTCGTCCACACCGATCCGGCATTTGACCGTCACCTCGGGCTTCGAGACCGCGATCATCGCCGCCACACATTCGGCCACCAAGGCGGGCCGCTCCATCAGAACCGCGCCGAAGCAGCCCGATTGAACCCGGTCCGACGGACAGCCAACGTTGAGGTTGACCTCGTCATACCCCCACTCATTTGCGATCCGCACCGCCTCGGCCAACTCGCCGGGATCAGAGCCGCCCACCTGCAAGGCAACCGGATGCTCAGCAGCGTCATAATCCAGCAACCGCTCCCGATCACCACGTACAATGGCCGGCGCCGTCACCATCTCGGTATAGAGCAGAGCATGTCGCGACATCAACCGATGCAAATATCGACAATACCGATCGGTCCAGTCCATCATCGGGGCAATAGAAAGCCTAGCGTGTTGATTTATATGCATTTTTCTTGTACATTCAAAATGTTGGCGGCGACGGCTGCTACGCTGGAATACGCCCCAATATCCCCGAATTTGCCCCTCTACGACGACTCATTGCACACACAGCGCACACGAAAATGGCCTCCATCACCAAGCTCCCCTCCGGTGCCTACCGGGCCCAGATCAGACGAAAGGGCCGCTACGCGAGCGAGACGTTCCTCCGCCGCGACGACGCCCATCGTTGGGCCCGCCAAGCGGAGACCCGGGTGGATCAGGGGCTGGCCCCTAACAAATCATCCGTCTCCCGTCTCCAGACCTTTGGCGACCTTATCGATCTTCATATAACCGATATCTGCGAGGTAGGGAAACCGCCGCGTCGCAGCAAGGCTGCCACGCTCACGGCGCTTAAGCGCGATCTTGGAAAGGAAAAGATCGGCCACCTCGACCGGCAGAAGCTGATCGACTATGGCAAGATGCGCGCGGAGCAAGGTGCGGGCCCGGTCACTCTCGGGATCGACATCGGCGTGATCAAGATGATCATCACCCATGCGGCGGCCGTGCATGGCCTCGATATCTCTCCGGAGCCCGTCGATCTGGCGCGTATCGCATTGAAACGGCTTGGTCTAATCGGCAAGGGAAACGAGCGGGATCGACGCCCCGGTACGGACGAGTTGAACCGCCTGTTCCGCTGCTTCGATGACAACGAACGCCTGACGCTGCCTATGACCAGGATCGTGAAGTTCGCGGTGGCCACGGCCATGCGGCTCGATGAAATCTGCCGTGTTGAATGGAGCGATCTCGATGTCGACCGCCGCATGCTCCTGATCCGCGACCGCAAGGACCCGCGCAACAAGACTGGCAACGACCAGCGGATCCCCCTTTTCGCCGCCACCGGGTTCGATGCCTGGGCTCTGGTCACGGAACAGGCCAGGCATCTGGGGCATACCAACGAGCGGATCTTTCCCTATAACTCCAAGTCAGTCGGGACAGCCTTCCGGCGTGCCTGCGTGGAGGTCAGTGTCAAAGACCTGCATTTCCACGATTTGCGCCACGAAGGCACAAGCCGCCTCTTCGAGGCGGGCTTCGCCATCGAACAAGTCGCACTCGTTACCGGTCACAAGGACTGGAAGATGCTGCGCCGCTACACACATATCAGGCCCGAAGCCCTGCACCAGCTCGCCGCCTCGCGCACCCCATTCCCGTCCGGTAACCTCGCAGCCGAGTGATCCGAGTGTCAGAGGGATCCCGTCCCGGCCCGTGACGGGTTTGGAGGTCGAGAGAGAGGCTCTCGGACCGCCCGTCATGGAGAACAGCCATGACAGCAACAGAAATCATGACCGGCCGCCCCGAGAGCGGCGGCTACAAGGTGGATGTGTCCCGCGGCGGGCATAACGGGCGCGTGTCGTCTGAGTGGTTTTCGCGGCCCGACGACGAGAAGTATCTCTCCCTCTCGGGCCTCTACGCCTCCGTGAAAGGCCGGGCCGAACGGAGCCGGACGCGGACGGTCGAGAGCGCGGCGATCCGCGTCGAGGCCCATCGCGACGATCCGGAAAAGCTGGCGCTCATCCTGCCGGGCGCCGAGGCACCGGTCGCGCCCACTCATTGGAGCTTCGGCCAGCTCGCGAGCCTGGTCAGCGCGCCCGCGGCCTATCTGCGCCAGCTTCCCGCGCCACTCGCCGGCATCAATCTGCAATATGGCCTCACCAACCATCGCGCCGAGCAGATCAAGACGATGGAGGTCGCCAACGGTCGCACCGAGCTGCGCGCCGTGACCGGCCCTGACTACGGCCGCATCTACGACCATGAACTCGTCTCGGCCGTGCAGCGCATCGCCGGTGATGGCGTCGGCGACACGCGCTGGAAGGTGCCGGGCGTGCTCGATTGGTCTACGGGCACCTACAACCCGATGGTCGACATCACCAAGGACACGACCACGCTCTACGCCTCCGACCGCGACGTCTTCCTCTTCCTGGTCGACGATAGGAACCCGATCGAGGCGTGCAGGTTGCCCGACGGATCGCCCGATCTCTTCTTCCGCGGCTTCTACTGCTGGAACTCCGAGGTGGGCGCTAAGACGCTCGGCATTGCGAGCTTCTATCTCCGCGCCGTCTGCCAGAACCGCAATCTCTGGGGCGTCGAGGACTTCCAGGAAATCACGATCAGGCACTCCAAATACGCGGCCAACCGCTTCGCGCACGAGGCGGCCCCAGCGCTGGCAAACTTCGCCGACTCCTCACCGCAGCCCTTCGTCCAGGGCATCCGCTCCGCGCGCGAACGGATCGTCGCCCGCAGCGACGAGGACCGCGCCGACTTCCTACGCAAACGTGGCTTCTCGAAAGCGGAGACCGGCAAGATCGTCGAGACGGTTCTCGCCGAAGAAGGTCACCCGCCCGAAAGCGTCTTCGACTTCGTGCAAGGCATTACGGCGGTCGCCCGGTCCAAGCCGCAGCAGGATGCGCGGCTCACCATGGAGACCCGCGCTAAGAAACTGCTGGAACAGGCGGCGTGATCAGGCCTTCAAGACTGGCATCCGGCAGCATCGGACTCTTCCGAGCCTATGACCGCATTCGTCTCAAGACCGTCTCCTGCACCTGATCGCGCAGCCACATGTTCAACGGATCGGTCCGCCGTCGCTGATGCCAGCACAGGCGGACCGGCACCGCGTCGAGATCGAAGGGCAGTTTTGCGATAGCCAGGTTGAACCGCTTGGCATGCCAGCGGGCGATCGGATCTGGCATAGTGGCCAGCGCACCCGTCCTCGCGACGAGATCGGGGATCGAGCCGAACCGCGGCGTCCATGCGATCACCTCCCGATTGTGACCCATGTTCGCAAGCCGCTGATCAGTGTATCCAGCCTCTTCGTCCCGGAATCCCACCGCGGCATGTGTGGACTTCAGATAGCTCTTGAGGGTGGTCGGCGGAGACACATCCGGTCGATGCAGGATCACGAATGGCTGCTCCAACAAAGTGGACGCACCGAGGCCACGCGGCGGCGGCGGGGCGACCGAGACGGCCAGATCAACCCGGCCGTCACCCACGTCCCGCCAAACGGATTGGTGGTCGACTTCCGCCACGCGCAGGACCACGCCTGGCGCACGCTCGCGCAGGTCGGAGACGATATCGGCGAAGGCCATCTCGTGCACATCATCAGCAAGACCGATGCTGACTTGCGTCGAGACCAACTTCGGGTCGAACTCGGAATGGGTGAGCGCCTGATCGATCAGATGTAGCGAATCCCGTATCTCCAGCCAGAGTGCTTCGGCGCGCTGGGTCGGTTTGACCCCCTTTGGCGTCTTCTCGAATAGCCGATCACCCAGAATGTCCCGCAGCCTTGCGACGGACTGGCTGACAGCCGGCTGCGACCGCCCGAGGCGCTCCGCCGCGAGCCGTAAATTGCGCTCGGACATGATCGCATCGAAGACGATCAACAGGTTCAGATCAGGTCGGACACTCATAATTAATGCTTATGATACTCACTAACCCCTTCGATTGGAAGATATGAGGTTAGAGCGGTACTTTCAGATCATCGGCAATCAAGCCCTGCCCATGAAAGGATCGAAACCATGATCACCTCCAACCTCCGCATCAACCAACTCAGCGACGACGCCTATCAGAGCTATCTGCGCTACCTGGAAGTGCTCGATGACAAGGATATCGACGCCTATGCGGCCTTCCTTGCCGACGATGTGTCGATCCAGTTCGGCAATGCGCCTGCCGTCGAAGGCAAGGCCGCCGTCGTCGAAATGCTTGCTGGCTATTGGCAGAGCTTCAAGAGCATCGAGCACGACCTGACCAACATCTACGGCACCGATCGGGCCTACGTCCTCGAAGCGCTCAATCACTACAAGCGACATGACGGGAAAAAGGTCACTGTCCGCGCTGTCGCCTTCACAGACAAGGACGATAACGGTCTCGTCTCTTCGATCCGCGTGTTCGGGGATACGTCCGCGCTCTTCGATGCCTAGAGTGAGAGGGAGGCGGGATTTTTCGTGACGGGTCTGGAGGTCAGAGAGAGTCTCGTGATCGCCCGTCGCGGAGAAGTCCCATGACGAAGTCCAAGAAAATCACCCTCAGCGCCTCGCGCGACATCCCTTTCAACAAGCTGGTGCTCAGCCAGTCCAACGTCCGGAAGGTCAAGGCCGGCGTCTCGATCGAGGAACTGGCCGAGGACATCGCCCGGCGCACGCTCCTGTCGTCGATCACGGTTCGGACCGTTCTCGACGATGATGGCGCGGAGACCGGCATGTTCGAAATCCCGGCCGGCGGTCGCCGCTACCGCGCGCTCGAACTCCTCGTCAAACAGCGCCGGCTCAACAAGACCGCGCCGGTGCCCTGCATCGTGCGCACCGACGGCTTGGCGGAAGAGGACAGCCTCGCTGAGAACATTCAGCGCGCGCCGCTGCATCCGCTCGATCAGTTTCGCGCCTTTCAGGCCATGCGCGAGAAGGGCAAGTCCGAGGAGGAGATCGCCGCGGCCTTCTTCGTCTCGGTGGGTGTCGTCAAGCAACGCCTCAAGCTGGCCGCCGTCTCGGCGACACTGCTCGACGCCTATGCCGAAGAGGAGATGACGCTCGACCAGCTCATGGCCTTCACGGTCAATCCCGACCATGAACGCCAGGAACAGGTCTGGGACGCGCTCAAGCAGCACTACAACAAGCAGCCTTACGAAATCCGCCGCATGCTGACCGAAGGCGCCGTGCGCGCCTCCGACCGGCGCGCGCAATTCGTGGGCCTCGACAATTATGTCGAGGCGGGCGGCGACGTGCTGCGCGATCTTTTCCAGACCGATGATGGTGGCTGGTTGCAGGACGCGGCGCTGCTCGAAACCATGGTCACCGAGAAGCTGAACGAGGAAGCCGAGGCGATCCGCGCCGAAGGCTGGCACTGGATCGAGGTCGGGACCGACTTTCCCTATGGTCACACCTACGATCTGCGGCGCATTCGCGGTGAAGCCGAGCCAATGAGCGAGGAGGAAGGGAAGACCTACGAGGCGCTCAAAGCCGAATACGACAAACTCGAAGACGACTATGCCGAGGCGGATGAACTCCCGGAGGAAGTCGACGCGCGGCTCGGCGAGATCGAGACGGCGATGGAAGCGCTTCAAAACCGTCCGATCCGGTTCGGGGCCGAGGACTACGCCATCGCGGGTGCATTCGTCAGCATCGACAGCTCCGGCGGGCTGCGTGTCGAACGCGGCTATGTGCGCTCCGAGGACGAACCGGCAGTCGAGGCCGAGGACGGTCCCGACAGCGAGACGGTCGACCCCGACATGGACGATGGCGTCGCTGACGCATCCGATCCGCTCACGGATCAGGATGAGGAAGACGATGACGACGGCACCAAGCCGCTGTCGGACCGCCTCATCTGCGAACTGACCGTCCATCGCACGATGGCGCTGCGCGATGCGCTGGCGAGTGATCCCGAACTCGCGCGGCTCGCCTGCCTGCACGCGATGGTCCTGCAGCTCTTCTACCATTGCGGCCAAGACAGTTGCGTCGAGATCAGCCCACGCTCAACGCAGTTTGGATCGCAAGCCCCGAACCTCGGCGACGCTGCTTACGTTCAGTCGATCGATCTCGGGATCGAGACCTGGGCGGGCAATCTGCCGAAGCAACCGGAAGAGCTGTGGGATGCGCTGACCGAGTGGGACAGCGACAGCCGGGACGCGCTCTTCGCCCATTGCGTGGCGATGACCGTCAACGCCGTGCAGGAGCCGCACCACCGCAAGCCGCGCCAGATCGCACATGCCGATATCCTCGCATCGACGCTCGGGCTCGACATGGTGAAGGCGGGCTGGACGCCGACGGCGGACACCTATCTCGGCCGTGTGACCAAGGCGCAGATCCTCGCCGCGGTGCGCGAGGCGAAGGGCGACAAGGACGCCGACCGCATCGCCGGGTTCAAGAAGCCCGACATGGTCGAAGCAGCCGAGGAGTTGCTTGCGGGCACGGGCTGGCTCCCGCAGGTGCTGCGCACGGCGCCGCTTGCGGAGGAGCCCGATGAGCCGGAGTTCGAGATCGTCGATGACGGCGATGTCGCGCCGGACGAAGCCGCCGTTGAGGCTGACGAAGAGGCGGTCGCGCTCCAAGCCGCCGAGTGAAGGCGCAAAGACAGGCGTTCGGCGGCCCTTGGTCGATGGTTCGACGCACCCGATTGGGTGATGATCGACCTGTCGTCGAAGCCGCCTTCGCCCAGTTTCGAGCAGTTGGCGACGACCAACCGAGGGAGGCGCTCCCCCAACTCCCTCGACCCGGGGCCTGTCGGACGCGGCAGGCCCTTTTTTCTGCGCATCATTCAGGAGAAAGACATGGACAGTCCCGCAACGGACCTATCGCAAAAGCTCAGCCGCGAAGCCGAGGCTGTATGCCGCCAGTACCTCTCGAATGGACGCAAGCACGGCAACTACTGGGTCGTCGGCGATGTCGACAATTCGCCCGGTCGCAGTCTCTATGTCCGGCTGACCGGGCCGACTCGCGGGAAGGGTGCGGCAGGCAAATGGACCGACGCCGCTACGGGCGAGCATGGCGATCTGCTCGACCTCATCGCGGCCAATCTCAATCTCTCGACGCTGCGCGACACGCTCGACGAGGCGCGTCGCTTTCTCAGTCTACCGCGTCCCGAGCCACCCGCGCCACAGCGGCAAGAACCGGCTCCGCAAGGATCACCCGAAGCGGCCCGACGCCTATGGGCGATGGGGCAACAAATCACGGGCACGCTGGTGGAACGCTATCTCTCCGCACGCGGTCTGAAAGACCTTCGAAGCGTGAGCGCGCTTCGGTTCCACCCGAACTGCTACTACTGGCGAGAGGACGCGGACGCCAATGACCCGCCCGACGCTTGGCCCGCACTGCTCGCCAAGGTCACCGACACTGCCGGAACCCTGACCGGCGTTCATCGGACCTGGCTTGATCCGCAGACGGCCGAAAAGGCTCCGCTCGATCCCAACCGCAAGGCGATGGGCAATCTGCTCGGCCACGCCGTCAGGATCGGATCACCGACCGACACTCTCGCTGTGGGTGAAGGCTTGGAGACGATGCTCTCACTGAGGCTGGCACTTGCCGGTCTGCCGATTGCAGCGGCGCTGTCTGGCATTCATCTCGCGGCGTTCGATCCGCCGACCGATCTTCGCAGGCTCTATGTCGCCATCGACAATGACGAGGCTGGCCAAGCGGCGTTCGACACATTGACTGATCGCTTCGCAGACAGTGACCTGCACCTCCTGCCGCTGCGACCCATGCTGGACGATTTCAACGGCGATCTCCGGAAATGCGGCATCGACGAGATGCGCAGCCATTTGCGTCCCCAGCTCTCACCGGTCGATGTTCCGACCTTGCTGGCGGTCGAGACCGGCTGAAGTCGAGAACCGGTCTCGTCAGCGGGACAGGCTGAATGAGCCCTCGCCACGGAGCCGCGCCTGACGGCCTTCCCGAGAGGGGCGAGCCGGAGCGGAACCCGCCCGGTCCGGCAATGGCTGCGGCGACACCGTTTTCCGCCGCCGGGCGAGCCTGGCTTTGCATCGCGATTCAAAACGGCGTCGCCTCTGCCATCCTCCGCTGACGCTCCGGCCCTTCTGGCAAAGGGTGCAGGCCCGGTCGCGTCCCGCTTTCCGTCGCCCATGAAGGCCGCGCGAGGCGCGGTCAGCGACAAGGAGGCACAACGCCCATGACCCAGCACGAACCCGAGACACGCTCCGCCACAGCCCTCGTCCTCGACGAACTCCAGCTCTTCGGACATCGCCCCTTCGCCGATGAGCCCGATCCGCGGCCATTGCCAGACGCCAGCATCGTCGAAGGCGCGATCGCCGACATTTTTGATGCACTTGTCGTGGCGCTCGGCGACACGCGGCTCGAACCCGATCTCGAAGACCTGCTCTGGTCGACCACCAATGTCTTCCACCGGATGGCGACCCGCATCGATCGCAAGCTCGACGACAATGAACAGGCGCAGCGACGCGCGCAGCGCAGCCAGGACGGCTCCGAAGTCCGCTCGGTCGAACTGGAACGCCTCATCGCCGAAGGGCTGACGCTCACCGAACAGCGCAACGCCTATGAGGGCATGCGCGATCTCGCTGCCGAGCATTTCGAAGCGCATCTCGGCCAGACCTGGCACCCGCGTTCCGGTAGCCACGTCAATCGCAAGCACATGACCGCCACGATGATCGACAGCCGCGACTATCTCGACGCCAAGCGCAAGGCAGAGCTCGAACCGCTGATCCCGACAGGTACGAAGATCGCCTTCACCGGCGGGCAGGATGTGGCCGACACGAGGGCCATCTGGGCGGCACTCGACAAGGTCCGCGCCAAGCACGCCGACATGGTGCTTCTGCATGGCGGCTCGCCGAAAGGCGCAGAGAAGATCGCGGCCTGCTGGGCCGACAAGCGCCAATGCCAACAGATCGTCTTCAAGCCGGACTGGACGCGCCACGGCAAAGCCGCGCCGTTCAAGCGCAACGATCAACTCCTGGAAACGCTGCCGATCGGTATGATCGTGTTTCCCGGTTCGGGCATCACCGACAATCTCGCCGACAAGGCCAAGGTGCTCGGCATCCCGCTCTATGATTTCCGCGCAGCGAAAGGCGGGTCGTCATGACCCGTGATGCGCAGATCGCATCGCGATGCCCTCAGCGGGAATATTCCGTGAACACCGCGGATACGCTATACTTTATTAGTGCCGTGGCGGTGGTGGAGGTGCAGTCCATGAGAGGAGACCGCCCATGTTCGTATCAGCCTTCCTGAGTGTAATCGGCCTCGGCTTTCTCGTCTGGGTGCTGTTCGCGCTGGCCGTCTATGCACTGCCTGCCTTCGTCGGCGTAAGCGTAGGCATGTATGTCTACGACACTGAAACGGGCGTGATCGCGGCATTGGTGGCTGGTATGTTTGCCGCCGTCTTCACCTATCTCATCGGTCAAATCGTCTTCGCCAAGGTCCAGTCCATCCCCATTCGTTTGGCCATCGGCGCGCTCTTCGCTGCCCCTGCCGGCGTCGCCGGATTCTCGGCGATCAAGGGCCTGTCGCAGATCGGCGGCGCTTCCGAAACTTGGACACTGGCATTCGCGATCATCGGCGGGATCGTCACCGCAGGCACCGCCTGGGTGCGGATCGCAAGCCTCGCTGGTCCTATTGGCGAGGATGATGGGCAGCACACAGAAGCCATCCAGGCGAGCTCGTTCGCGAACGACCGTTAAATGTCAGCGATCCGCTGACAACTCCCGCCCGACGGCTTTGACATTCTCACGCATCAGGTCCGGCACCGCCGCGACGGGAGGATGGTCGGGGTAGCGGCGCTCGAAATCATCAACAATTGCGTCAATTTCTTCCTCACCAAGTCCATCGGCAACACGTGACTCAACCTGCGCTTGGACCCAGTCAATCATCTCGGCTTGTTCCTCGAAGAGCGCCATCGTGCCGGCCTCGCCATGGCCCGGAAAAACCGACGGATCGAGGTCGCGGTACTCCGCCACGATCTCGTCGATCTGCGCAAGCCATGCTGTCGTATGCCCTTCCATCATGAAGGGCGTCATTCCGTTGTCGACGACGTCGGCGGTGAAGAGTGCGTTGAGTTCGGGAGCGTAGAACATCGTCATGGCGTCCGCCTCGCCTTGGCCTATTTCATGGGCGCGCAATCGAATACTGCCGAAAGTTAGAAGCTCGCCATTCTCGAACGATCGTGTCGGTAGGGGCTGCTGATCGGGTGCGTCCTCACTCAACACTTGCTTGGCCGCCGCGATGAAGCCGTTTGCATCGGTACGCATGATTTCGATCGTCTGCGGCGATGCGTAAACCGGCGTGTCCGGAAACGCGCTAATTAGGGATGCCATTCCACCGAAATGATCCGGGTGGGCATGCGTCAGTAGGATTGCGACGACTGGCTTTCCAAGCGCGTCGACCTGCTCGGCAACTCTCCGACCGTTTGACAGCGATCTTTGAGTGTCGATTAGGACGATCTCCTCTTCACCTTCAATAATCCATGTGTTGACCGATCCGTCTCCACTCTCGGCAAAGCGACTGACCGCAGGATCTTGCGCAAGAGCCGGATTGGATAACGAGAGGATCGATATGAGCAAGACCGAGAGAAGAGTGTGTCGCATAATTGATCCTTCGCATAAGAATTCCGGCAAATCATGCTAGCATAGTTGCGATCCATACGAAGCGGTTCGCGTTGCATAGGATAAACATTGCGTAGCAAAATTTGATCGTGAGCAAAAAAAGGTTGGAGAATGGAAAAACGGAAAGTGCTCTGCATCGGCGGTGCCAGTGGCATGGGGCGCGGAATCGCAGAGGCGTCGCTGGAAGCTGGCGCTTCGGTCATCGTGACGTCTCGAACGGTCGAGAAGGCCGAGAAAGCTGCTCAAGACATCGGTTGCGAAGGCCTTCCCGTTGACCTGACCAATAGCGAGAGCGTCTCTCGTCTTTTCGCGCAGGCGGGCGACATCGATCATCTGGCGATCACCGCAGGCGCCGTGGGGCGGGCCAGCTTTCGAGACACGCCGCCAGAAGAAGCGCATGAGTTCATGGACGCAAAGCTTTGGGCAACCCATGCTTGCCTCCTGAAGGGAAAGGAACATCTCGCGAATGACGGCTCGATCACGCTTATCACGGGCGGCTATGCCGCCGCAGCCACCGACAACGCAGGTCATGTTCACATCGCATTTAATGCCGTGGAAGCGATGGCGAGGGTGGTCGCGGTGTCCTTCGCTCCGATCCGCTGCAACGTGATCCGCCCCGGCTTCATCGATTCCGCACTCTGGGACTATATGGACGACGACGAGCGGACCGCGCTTCAGGACAGCGAACGCGCAAAGACGCTGACCGGCGAGATTGTCTCGCCGTTGGCGTTTGGTCGATCGGTGGTCGGGATCATGATGGCTCGCGCAATCACCGGCGCAATTATCCCGGTGGATGGCGGCCGGCATCTTTGGTCCGGCGACTAAGCTTCGAAAGCTTGCATACTCCGATACAGCGAATGTCTGTATATAAGGTCTGTTTCGCCAGCCTCACCGGTTCTACAGGCGAGGATGATTTACGACACACTGACACCATGCGGGCGAGCCCGTTCGCGAATGATCGCTGACACCTCGCCGTTTCCGAAAGCCTGACATCTCGGAATAGCGCAGGTCAGGCCAAGGCTCAGATATGGGCGTTCGGCTGGGCGCGTCTGATATCGTTACAGCGCCTCGACCAAGCACAGCGCATGTCGAACACCGCCAAACCTAGTGGGAGAGCGCATTCTCGCATTACCGTGAGCGTTCGGCGATGAACCAGTTCTGCGCCGTTCTGCACGCTAGAGCCTGTCTTTCTCCGATCAGCGTTGCCGGTGGATTGCCCGGTCCGAGGGTGGCGGTCATTTCTCATCCCATGCCCTCGTCACCCGCGTCCGTCACGGCCTCTCAATGGGCTGATCTGACCGGGATCGGCTGACGCCTCGACCGCCTCAGCCGCAACGCCTGGTTCGGACTTTCTTCCCCTGGGCTTTGCCCATTCCTCGCGGGACGACCCTGACGGGTCCAAGAAAGTCCGCCCCCGGCGTCCTCCGCTGGCGCTGCGGGCCAAGGGCTGCGTCGGCGGATCGTCCCGGTCCTGACGATCGCCATCGAGACCGCGACGGGCGCGGGATCGAAAGCCAATAGGAGAAATGACATGGCCACCATCGGAACCTTCAAGAAGACCGGCAACGAATACGTCGGAGAAATCGTCACCCTCAACGTGCAGGCCCAGAACGTCCGCATCGTCCCCGAGGACAGCACCTCCGGCGAGAACGCCCCCTCCCACCGGGTCTTCGTCGGCCGCGCCGAGATCGGTGCCGCCTGGTCTAAGACCTCGAACGAGCAGCGCGACTATCTGAGCCTCAAGCTGGACGATCCGAGCTTCACCCAGCCCATCTACGCCAACCTCTTCGATGACACCGTCGTCGAAGGCGGCGAGGAGACTTTCAGCCTCATCTGGTCCCGGGCACGCCGCAAGAACGGCGACTGAGGACCGCGATCTCAGCCCCGCCCGGGAAACCGGGCGGAGCCTTCTCACGTCAACATGATGCGGAAAAACCGTTAATGATCGACGAGGGCATCGACGGCCCTCTGCATCGCAGCTTTTGATCTCCCTGCGCGTGCCTCGGAAGACAATCCGCGCATGGCCAAAAGGACAGCATTCGCACTGGCGTCGGCGTCTTGTGCGCCAAGGGCCTCGAATCTCTCGGTCAGGAAGCTGCGTGCATTGTCGACCAAAACGTTCGCGGCCTGTCGTGCCGTGGGGTCCGCGCTGCCATATGCAGTCTCCAACGCCAAACACCCAGATCGCTCTGAATCCTCGGCGTAAACTTCTGCCGCTCTGCGAAGAACGTTCCGCATCAGATCAATCGATGTCTTTGAAAGCGCGGCTTCCTCGGCGACGAAGGCGGCAAAGGGGCTGTCGGCATAGCGTTCAAGCGCCGCCTCTAAGAGGCCTGCCTTGCTACCGAAGACGCGGTAGAGTGCGGGTTGTCGAACCCCTAACGCGTCGCAGAGCGCTGCCACGCCCATCTGATCATATCCATTGCCGTGAAAGAGCCGCTCGGCGATGGCTGCGCCTTCCGCCCTGTCGAGGCGCGCCGGGCGACCGCGACCCCTTTTTGTATCGGTCGATATATTTTTCATTGACAGTGCGCTCTCTATTATCGTATCGGTCGATACATAAAGAGCTCTCGCCGTTCTGGCAAGCGCTCGAACCCGAAAGGATCATCCAATGAAACGCCTTCTGACAGCGGTCGCTCTGACCGCCCTCTCTTCTGCTGCCTTGGCACAGGACACGACGATCACCGCCGACGGAGATGGCGTTGTCTTCGTCAACGTCATGACACCGGCTGAGGGCGTGACGCTGGACCAGCTCGCGGCCGAGCTAACCGAAGCGATGGAGACCGAAATCCGCCTTCAACCCGGCTTCCGCGCCGCCTCGGTCCATGTCGCGCGCGACGACAGCTATGTGCTGAACTATGCGCAGTGGGACGACACCGAAAGCGTCGATGCCGTGGTGGCGAAGGTGCAGGCGGGTGAGTTGCCTGAGCTTGCCGAAGCATTCTCGATGTCATCGCCCGAGTTCCACCCCTATGACGTCGTGTCCGTCACGCGTGCAGCGGAGTAAGCGCATGATCCGGCTTCATTTCCACCCCTCGCCGAACCCGATGAAGGTCCTCCTGATGCTGGAGGAGACGGGCCTCGACTACGAGATCGCGCCGGTCGATACGTTCAAGGGCGAACAACACGATCCCGGCTTCACCGCCATCTCCCCCAACGCGAAGGTTCCGGTGATCGAGGAGGATGGCACCGTCGTCTTCGACTCGAACGCGATCCTTCTGCATCTGGCCGACGGGACCGGGCACTTCGCCCCGCCGCCCGGCACGGGACGGGCCGAATTGCTGTCCTGGCTTTTCTTCATCGCGACAGGTCTGTCCCCCTTCTCGGGGCAGGCGGTGCACTTCCTGCACATGTGCCCGGAGGACATCCCATACGCGAAAAACCGTTACCTGAAGGAGGTGGAGCGGCACTACGGCGTGATGGACCGACGCTTGGCCGAGACAGACTGGTTGGCCGGTTCCGAATATTCCATCGCCGACATGGCCGCATGGGGGTGGCTCAACCTGTCATCCTATTTCTTCGGCGACGCGGGCTTATCTGCCTGGCCGAAGCTGGACCGGATGCACGCAAGGATCTCGGAGCGACCAGCGGCGATCCGCGCGCTGAAAGTGAAGGATGAACTCGCCTTCAAGCAGGAGTTCGACGAAAAAGCCGCTCGCGCGCTGTTTCCGCAGAACTACGCCGCATAGCGCGAGTGGTCACATCAGACCAAACATTCAACCGACTGCAATGAGCGTTTGCTTCGCGCCCCGCTTTGGCCAGCGGCAGCGAGCATGGCAGATCCAACCCTAACCAGATGCCATGCAAACATTCAGGGGCGTCAACCGTCCCTCAAGCTCATAAAGGAGCCCCGACATGATACGCCTCGCCCTTCTTCTGACCACATGCCTTGCCTCGGCAGCCTCCGCGCAGGACGGCAGAGTGGACATGATCCTGACAAACGGAAAGATCGTCACACTGGACCCTTCGGCTCCCGAAGTCAGCGCGCTTGCGATCGACGATGGTATTATCGTCGCGACCGGAAGCGATGCCGACATCGCAACTCGCGCGAACGAAGAGACGGAGGTCATCGACCTCGGCGGGCGGACTGCGGTCCCCGGCCTCAACGACAGCCACAGCCATGTCGTCCGCGGCGGACGCTTCTACAACACCGAGCTCCGCTGGGACGGCGTCGGTACATTGGCGCGCGGGATTGAGATGATTGCCGAACAGGCCGAGCGGACTCCGCGCGATCAATGGGTGCGCGTCATCGGTGGCTGGTCGCCTTTCCAATTCGGGGAGGGTCGCATGCCCACCCCGGCCGAACTAACCGAAGCCGCGCCGGACGTGCCCGTCTTCGTCCTGTATCTCTACAGCCAGGGTTTCCTGAACGCCGCCGCCGTCGAGGCCTTGGAGATCACCGAAGACACAGAAGCGCCGCCCGGCGGCCGCTACGAGATCACCGAGGATGGTGGCGCGATCCTTCACGCCGAGCCGAACCCGACGATCCTCTACCAGACCATCGGCGCCCTGCCGGGGCTGTCCGAGGACGATCAGGAGAACTCCACGCGGCACTTCTACCGCGAACTCAACCGCTTCGGCATTACTTCAGCGGTGGATGCCGGAGGTGGAGGACACGTCTTCCCGGACGATTACATCGGGTCGCAACGCCTCGCCGATATGGGGGACATGCCGGTCCGCGTCTCCAACTACCTCTTCCCGCAGAGGCCCGGCGAAGAACTCGCCGATTTCGAGACCTGGACCGAGAACTGGGCCGTCAACGTCAACATGGCTGAGGAACTGAGCCACGGTTTCGTAGTCGAGGGCGCGGGCGAGTTCCTCGTCTGGTCGGCTGGCGACTTCGAGAACTGGATGGCCGAGATGCCGGACATCACCACCCGCGAGGGCTGGCGCGAGGAGCTTATGGCGGTCACCCGGCACCTCCTGCAGCAGCGCTGGCCGATCCGCATCCACGCAACCTATGACCAGTCCATCGGCCACATCATGGACGTCTTCGAGGAGGCGCACCGGCTGGAGCGCGAGGCGGGACGATCGGGCTTCGCGGGGATCCGCTGGGCGATCGACCATGCTGAAACGGTCAGCCGCGAGAACCTTGCGCGCATCGCCGCGCTCGGAGGCGGCGTCGCCGTCCAGGCCCGCTTAGCCTATGCAGGCGAGTATTTCGTCGACCGCTACGGGGCGGCCGCGGTCGAGAACGCGCCGCCGCTGCGCGACATGATCGAGATGGGCATCCCCATCGGCGGCGGGACGGACGCAACCCGCGTCGCAAGCTATAACCCTTGGGTGGCGCTTCACTGGCTGGTAACCGGCGAGACGGTCGGCGGCATGCCGACCCGGTCGGAAAGGCACCAGCTCAACCGGATCGAAGCCCTGGAAGCCTATACGGTGGATGCCGCTTGGTTCTCCGGCGAGGAGGCGCGCAAGGGCCGTATCGCACCCGGGCAATACGCCGATATCGCGGTGCTGACAGCCGACTACTTTACAGTGCCCGAAGACGAGATCGCAGATCTCGAAAGTGTGCTTACCATCACCGCTGGCAAGATCGTTTACGGTACGGAGGAGTTCGCGGACCGCGCACCGCAACTGCCAGCAATCAGTCCAGACTGGTCGCCCGCAGTGGTGTTCGGCGGATATGCTCGACAGTGATCGCGATTATGCATGGGGCGTTTGACGACCGTGGTGAGTCGCAACAGAACCGGGGGATGGGGTCTCGGGCGCGACCTTCGATTTCCAGGCGTTGTCGCACGGGCGCTGGCTCGACTAGGCGTTGAGACTCGACCGCGTGCTGCTCCGAATTCAGGCGGTCACACTCATGGAACCGACGATAAGGCTGCCCGCTTAGCGATTGCATGAACGCGGGGCCAAGCATGGCCTCCCGAGCGGACTTTCGGCGCGTTGCCGGAAATTGGCCGTTTGTCTGCTAAACCGGAAGACCTTGCGGTCTTGACCATCGATTTAGCTGGATATGCTCTCATCCAACAGCGCAGACGGCTCGACGTCCAGCGCCTGCGCGACATGCCAGAGCGTGACGATCGTGACGTTCTGTTGGCCGCGTTCCATGGCGCTCACATGCGCCCGATCGACGCCCATTTTTACCGCGAGCGCGGCCTGACTCATGTTCGCTTGCATACGGTAATGCTTTAGATTGTTACCAAAAGTGTGACGGATATCCATCCGCCGACACAGCCCTATCGCGTATTTTAGTGCGACGCGCTATAATACGCGGGCCTGCTTGTTCAAGCATCGTTCGACAGCAGAAAAACGACTGTTCCGTTGTCGGATGCTTGCCAGCCGGGGTGAGCATGAGGCATTAACCATTGTTGCGTACGGACGCACGAGGGGGACACAAATGGCCAACCAGATTGCCGAAGACTTTGCCGATGTTCCTCCCGAAAGCGACTTTGTGACAGACTACGATCGCCAGCATTTGAAGCTCTACGCGCGGCTCCTTGACGCCGAAGCGGACGGCGCACCGCTCGCCGAGATCGTCAAAGCCTTGTTCGGCATTGACGCCGAGAATGAGCCAAAACGTGCCCAGAGGCTTCATGCCGGGCATCTCGGACGCGCGCGCTGGATGACCGAAAACGGATACCGAAGCCTCATCGCTGGCTGACCAGGGCAGATCCAATGCACGATGCGTTTCGCGCATCGCCCTATGCCGAGCGTCTCCCTACGAATTCCCGTTTAACGCGAGCATATTGCTAAGTCCAAAGCGTCTGACGCTCGGCGCTTAACAGTTGGAGAGCGGATATGTCGACGAACTGGCGAGATGAAACCGACTACGTTTACATCGAAAACCTCGATGCGTCCGGGCTGGCCTGGGAATGCCTCAGGCGCAATCCCGACTACCGCGCCGCATTCCCGAACATGGCCGAAAAAGATGCGGCCGCTTGGGGGTTACGATTTCCCGGTCGATCCAGAGCTGAAAGCATCAGTCGCGAGGCCTTACTGGAGGCCATCGGTTGCACCAGCCGTGACAACTTTGATGGCGGAGACGGCGCTTAACGACGCAGACCCAACAGACTTTCGCCGCGTGATCATCGACGTCCGAAGAGGTACGCACGGCCGGTATTGGACGAGCATCCGCACCGGTCCAATCATCGTCTCAGACAACGCTTTGTCGTCAGATCGACCGCGGGCTGTTGTCATTCCGTTCGCGCCTGATTGGTCCATCAGGATGCTTGCTGCGGAGCGGCTGAGAGCCGTCTGGCGCGGCCAGACACCGCCAACCTTGTTCACTGCTCAGCGGCGTCGCCGCATCGGTCAAGCGCTGCGCACTACAGATGCGCGGCAATCCGGCGCGCGGCTGCGCGACATCGCTATCGCCTATTTCGGCGCAGGACGGGTCGCCGGTGAGCCGTGGAAGACGAGTGCCCTAAAGGCGCAGGTGGCCCGCCTGACTGCATACGGAAGAACGCTCGTCGGTGATGGCTATCGGCAGTTGCTGCGCGGGAACTCAGCGGCCAGATCGCCTCGCTAGCAGCCCCAAAAGCGTATCCTCGTGCCTTCACCGCGCACAATATCTGGCAAAAACCGAGTTCTAGGAGGGGTGACGATTCCTCGCGAGAATCTTCATCATCCCTCCTGGGCGCTCTTCTCCGCTTCTCTGGCCATCAGCCGTCCCTCGCATCCCGCGACGGACCCGCGATGACCAGAGGAGCCCCAAATGCCCGATCCGAATGCCGGCCTGCCGCCGCGCTATCTCAGAACTCCTGAAGCCGCCCGCTTTCTCGGCCTGTCCGGCCGGACGCTGGAGAAACACCGCACCTACGGCACCGGTCCGAAGTATTCCAAGATCGGCGGCCGTGTCGTTTACGCGGTCGAGGATTTGCAAGCCTGGGTCAGCCGCGGCGAGAAAAGCTCCACGTCTGACGACACGGGCGACACCGTGCTTCCGGCCAAACGCCATGCGGCGATCTCGCCAGCCTACATCGGCGAGAAGCGCTCATGAGCGGGCGCACGACCATCGAACTCACGTGGATCGAAGGTCGCATCGAACGCTGGCTGCGCTTCGGTCGGATCGTTCAGGAAACGATCAAAAGCCGGTCGCTTCGAGTGGTCGGGCTCGATCCCGGCAGCGTATTCGCCTTCATCCGCTGGGCCGCGAATGACTGCGGCACGGTCGAGAGTCGGATCGACATCCTTCAGGCCGCCTTCCCGGGCGAGCGCTATTCCACGGTGCCGTTCGTGACGCCCGGCGGGGTATCGCTCTTGCGGCTTTCCGGCTGGCCTAAGGTCGAAGCTGTACTGCTCTGTATCGACCAGATCGAGGCGGAGAAGATCGTGCCGGAAGACGTCTGTCCGGACCATTGGCGGCACGTCCACAATCGCCTCATCTGCAATCTCGAGCCGCGTCCTTACACGCCTTTCCGGCATGACGCCTGGCTCAAACGACGGGCGCTGGCGGCGTGAAACGCGCGCGCCCCTCGCTCATCTTCGGCAGCGCCGGTATCGCCCTGATCGCATTCTCCGCGATCGTCCGCGCCAACCCGATCCTCGTGTGGAACGCGTCGGCCAGCGTGCCGATCGGCTTCTACGCCGTGCAGCCGCTCGACACGCCGAAAGTCGGCGATCTCGCCGTGCTCGAACCGCCATCTCCGCTCGGCGACTGGCTCCTGGAGCACGGCTATATCGGCGCCGACGTCCCGCTCATCAAGCATGTCGTCGCGCTTCCCGGACAGCGTGTCTGCCGCGTCGGCGTCACGGTCCGCATCGACGGCGAGACCGTCGCGACCGCGAAAGAGCGAGATCGGTTCGACCGCCCGCTGCCCGTCTGGCAGGGCTGCCAACGGCTGACCAACGATCAGGTCTTCTTCCTCAATCCCGACACCGAGGCGAGCCTCGACGGCCGGTATTTCGGGCCGCTGCCGCGCGACACGATCCTCGGTCGTGCGGTGCCGATCTGGACGCGGGACGGTTGACGCGATGGCCTTCCTTCTCCCTTCCGGCCTTCGTCTCATCGCCGCGTCCGCGATCCTGATCACGCTTTCAGGCTGCGCCAATCCGCCCGCGGCCGGCGCACAGGATACTGTCTCGCGCTCCGCGGAGACCGCAGCACCAAAGTCCGATATCGACGCTCATGTTGCCGAAGCGGCGCAACGCTTCAGCATCCCCGAGCGCTGGATACGCGCGGTCATGCAGGCCGAAAGCGCGGGCAATGCGCGCGCCGTCAGCAGCGCCGGCGCGATGGGCCTGATGCAGATCATGCCCGGCACATGGGCTGAACTCCGAGCCGCGCATGGGTTCGGCTCTGACCCGTTCGACCGCCGCGAGAACATCCTCGCGGGCGCGGCCTATCTGCGCCAGATGTATGACCAGTTCGGCGCGCCGGGGTTCCTGGCTGCCTACAATGCTGGCCCCGGACGGTATGCCGAGCACCTTCGCACCGGGCGGATATTGCCGCGTGAAACCCGTCGCTACGTTGCTGCGCTTTCTCAGGAACTCAGCTTCTTAGATGCAGCGCCGTTGCAGTCTGTTCGCACCGTTTCTGCCGACCGGTGGCAAGCTGCACCGCTTTTTGCGCCAGTCACAGTTGCGCGTGAAGCGCAACGTGGAGCCGAACCAGACCACTCATCGGCTGATATTCAGACCGTCGACGAACCAACTCAGGCGCGTTCACAGAACAGCCAACCGAACCCGCTCTTCGTCTCAAGAACCGAGGATTCGGACCGATGACCGCACCAGTCTGGCTCCGCCCCGTTCTGTCGTGCAGGTTCGTATGGAATGCAGCTGACGGAGGAGTGCAGCCGAACTCAACGACGGGAGGGCGAGATAAAAGGGCCGGCGCGCATGGGCGCTACGACATTGTTGTTGCTATGTTTTTTGCGTGCTGCGTCACTCCCAGCAGTGCCGTCGAAGCATCTAGACAACTGATTTCATTCAATTTTCACCGTGCCACATACTTTCATCGTGGATTTCGAGCATGAGCGGGGACGAGTATGACCTCCGCATCAAGCCGGGGCGCATCCGCGACAAAGGCCCGTCGGCCAGACGCGCTCAAAGCTTCGTCGGTCAGGTCATGCAGGCCGCCCGCAAGGCGGGACACACCGGCTATCGGTTCAACGGGCCCAAGGGCGGCTCGCGCTTCGGGCGCGGCACGTTCGTGCGTACCGCGCGCGGCCTATCGAACGCGCGAAGACGTGTCGTCATCAAGGCGCGCGTGGTCCGGCATCGCGGTCAGACGTTTCGATCGGCCCCACTCGCCAAGCATCTCGACTATCTGAAGCGCGAGGGTGTCACAAAAGACGGCCGAGAAGCGGCGATGTTCGACAAGGAGCACGAGCAGGTAGACGACCGCGCCTTCGCCGCCAGTACCGAAGACGATCGCCATCATTTCCGCTTCATCGTCTCGCCGGAAGACGCGGGGCAAATGGAAGACCTGCGCGCCTTCACCCGCGATCTCATGGCCCAGGCCGAGCGCGATCTCGGCACCGAACTCGATTGGATCGCGGTCGATCATTGGAACACCGACAATCCGCATGTCCATGTGCTGGTCCGCGGCAAGGCCGATAACGGCAAAGACCTCGTCATCTCGCGCGACTATATCAGCCGCGGTCTGCGGGGCCGCGCCGAAGAGCTCGTCGAGCTCGAACTCGGACCCCGTAGCGAAAGGGAAATCGCAACCGGACTCGACGCGGAGGTGAAGGCCGAGCGCTGGACAGGTCTGGATCGGGCGCTGCGGTCCTATGCCGATGATACGCTCGGCGTCGCCGACCTCCGGCCCGGCGCACCCGATCTCGACGATAAAGAGCTTAAGCGCCGGATGATCGGGCGCGCTCAGACCTTGGAGAAGTTTGGCCTCGCCGAAAAACTTGCGCCTTCAGTCTGGCAGCTCAAGCCCGGCATGGAAGACACGCTGCGCGAGATGGCCGTGCGCGGCGACATCATGAAGACGATGCATCGTTCGATGGGTGGTCAGGCTCGCGCACAAACCGACTTCGCCATCGAAGGACAGCCCGACACTCCCATCCTCGGCAAGCTGGTCGACCGAGGCCTGCACAATGAACTCTCGGGCGAAGCTTACGCGGTCATCGACGGGGTCGATGGCCGTCTCCATCATCTGCGCTTCCGCGATCTAGATCTCACCGGCGACACGCCTATCGGCGGGATCGTCGAGACGCGGAGTTGGGCCGGGAAAGATAGTGGGGCGCGACGCCTCGCCTTAGTCGGGCGGTCGGACATCGCGCTCGAGAAGCAAGTCGATGCCGATGGTGCGACCTGGGTCGATCGGCTGGCGCTCGCCAAGACCCGTGCGCCGCTGGCGCAGAGCGGGTTCGGAACCGAGGTCCGCGACGCTCTGGAAAAACGCGCCGAGCACTTGGTCGGACAGGGCTTGGCCACGCGCCAAGGTCAGCGGGTCACCTTCAACCGCGATCTACTCAAGACACTGCGCCAGCGCGATCTCGACAGAGCAGCGAGCAGGATCGCCGACAACACTGGCCTGCCATTCCGAACGTCCGGTGACGGCGAGACCATTGCGGGGACCTATCGCCAGCGCCTCGATCTCGCCTCCGGCCGCTTCGCCATGATCGATGACGGCATGGGCTTCGAACTCGTGCCCTGGAAACCGCAGCTCGATCAGCATCTCGGCCAGACCGTCTCAGGCACCATCACGGCGGGCGGCGGCATCGACTGGTCGCTCGGTCGCAAGCGTGGCCTCTCGATCTGACCTGGAGAACCGTATGACCTCGAAGAAACACGCATCACCGGCCACCGCCATCCTCTGGGGTCAGATACTCATCGTCTCGGCCGTCGCGCTGCTGTTCGTCTGGGCCGCGACGCAATGGGTCGCGTTCCGGCTCGGCTTCCAGTCCGAACTCGGCGAGCCAATGACATCCATCTTTGGCCTGCCGATCTACGCGCCGTGGAACGTCTTCGTCTGGTGGTACTGGTACGATGCCTATGCGCCGCGCGTCTTCATGGAAGGCGCGATCATCGCCGGTGCGGGTGGTATCGCTTCTGTCGGCGTCGCGATCTTTCTCTCCGTGCTGCGTGCCCGCGAAGCGAACAACGTGACCACTTACGGCTCCGCCCGCTGGGGCACCGAGAAGGATATGCGCGAGGCCGGATTGTTCGTCGACGATGGCGTCGTGCTCGGGCGCTACCAGTCCCGATATCTCCGGCACGACGGCCCCGAACACGTGCTCTGTTTCGCGCCAACGCGCTCCGGTAAGGGCGTCGGTTTGGTGGTGCCGTCGCTCCTGACCTGGCCAGGCTCCGCCATCGTCCACGACATCAAGGGTGAGAACTGGCAGCTCACAGCGAACTACCGCTCCCGCTTCAGCCGGGTGCTGCTCTTCGATCCAACCGACCCCAGCTCGGCCGCCTACAATCCGCTGCTTGAAGTGCGGCGCGGCGATAGTGAAGTGCGCGACGTGCAAAACGTCGCCGACATCTTGGTCGACCCCGAGGGTCTGCTCGAACGGCGGAACCATTGGGAGAAGACGAGCCACTCGCTCCTCGTCGGCGCGATCCTTCATGTGCTCTACGCAGAAGCGGACAAGACCTTGGCCGGTGTCGCAGCCTTCCTCTCCGATCCGAAGCGCCCGATCGAATCCACACTGGCGGCGATGATGCGCACGCCGCACCTCGGCGATCACCCGCATCCCGTCGTTGCCCAAGCCGCGCGCGAGCTTCTGAACAAATCGGAAAACGAACGCTCCGGTGTGCTGTCGACGGCGATGAGTTTCCTAGGGCTCTATCGCGATCCGGTCGTCGCCAAGGTCACGCGCCGCTGCGACTGGCGGATCGACGATCTCGTGACCGGCGACAGGCCGGTGACGCTCTACCTCGTCGTGCCGCCCTCTGACATCTCCCGCACGAAGCCACTCATCCGTCTGGTGCTCAATCAGATCGGTCGCCGGCTGACTGAAGACCTGCACGCCGAGCGCAATCATCGCATGCTCCTCATGCTCGACGAGTTCCCCGCTCTTGGCCGACTCGACTTCTTCGAGAGCCAGCTCGCCTTCATGGCGGGCTACGGCATCAAGGCGTTCCTGATCGCGCAGTCCCTCAATCAGATCGAGAAGGCCTACGGGCAGAACAACGCCATCCTCGACAACTGCCATGTCCGTGTCGCCTTCGCGACGAATGACGAACGCACAGCGAAGCGGGTGTCTGACGCCCTCGGCACCGCCACTGAGATGCGGGCGATGAAGAACTATGCCGGACACCGGCTCTCGCCCTGGCTCGGGCATCTCATGGTCTCCCGGCAAGAGACCGCACGGCCGCTCCTCACGCCCGGCGAAATGATGCAGCTTCCGTCAACAGACGAGATCATACTCGTCTCCGGTGCGCCGCCGGTCCGCGCGGAGAAGGCGCGCTACTACACCGATCCGCAATTCAAGGCCCGGATAGCACCGCCGCCGGATCGCAATGCGCGGGCTGGAGCGGCCGGCAGCATAACGGACGATTGGACCGGTCGCGAGCCGATCGTTGCGCCCCGGCCCAAAAAACGGAAGGGATCGAGCGAGGATGTCGACGGCGGCATCCGTCGGCAGCCCGACCTTCCAGAACATGAAGACATCGCGCCCGAACCGGCTCCGGCACGCAGCGAGTTCGCCGACCTCGATGACGAGCCGGAAGATGACGCGCAGCGCGCCAAGGCCATGCGTGACCGGTTTGGCACGGTCGCACGGCAGGCTTCGCTCGATCCCGATGACGGGATCGAGCTCTAAGAGATGGCCGTGAAGAAAGACCGACTGAACGTGTATTTCGACCCGTCGCTCAGCGCCGAGCTTGACGCACTGGCAGCACGGCGCAAGGTCTCGAAGTCTCAGATCGTGGAGGCGGCGCTCGCCTCGTTTCTTTCACCGGACGGTGCGGATCAGCGCGAGACGGCAATCGTCCGGCGTCTGGACCGACTGACGCGAAGCGTTGAACGACTTGAGCGCGATCAGTCTATAGGCAATGAAGCGGTCGCTCTCTTCGTCAAGTTTTGGCTGACCACGACACCGCCACTGCCGGAGGATATGCGGGAGGCCGCGCAAGCTGCTGGCAGGGAGCGGTATGGCGGGTTCGTAGAGACGCTTGGGCGACGATTGGCGAAGGAGCGCACGCTGACGAAAGAGGTTTCAGACGAAGTTTCTTCACAGGACACTGAGTGACCAGTTATAGCCCACTGCGGAAGTCTTCAAACCGTGCTGCGCGCGCTCGCAGTACGAAAATCGCTTTACTTGCACAAGATGCATTGCTGCAAAGCGGCAGGAAAAGCTGTTATTGATCCTTGGTATGGCAAAGACTACGGACGCAATTCAGCCGCTCGCGGAATAAAAAAGAAATATGTGCCAGATTTTGATCAGGGACGGCAGTCTGTCTCTATAGCGTCAGGATACCACAAGTGGTCCATCCGGACAGTACAGAGGGCAGTCCCTGATGATTGAATTTGTTTTCGCAACAAGCTATTTCCCAAAAGGAGGATAACCAACCTCCCATACTCTTCGCGTCCTGAACAGAAGTCAGACTGATGCAGACATGGCGGATCAACTCTCCGGATACAGAGCTACGGTCTTGGCAAAACGGACTGGCCGCGGCCTTTGTCCGTCTGGACGCTGAGAGCTTGGGGTCAAGTGAATTTCGCGGAAAGATCGAACAGGCGAAGCTGCCAGATGGTCAGGTTAGCCGGGTCAAAGCGACCTCACACCGTGTGCTTAGGCGCAAAGAACATGTGGTGGAGCGGCGAAGAGATGTTGTCTTTGTTAACTTGCAAATAAGTGGCCGTGGGTCGATTGAAATGCCCGGACTGTCCTTTGAGACGCCGCCGATGGACCTGTGCATAGTTCCAACATCAGAGGTGTATTCAATCGCTCACGCCGCCCCGTTCGAATTGATTTCGATTGCACTTCATCAAGATGCATTACCGGACAATCTGGAGCCGGGTGTTGCGCGCCTCTCACGCAGTGCGGCGGGGCGCGAGTTGGCTGGCGTTCTGGCCAATCTGGGTTCGCTGGCTTTACGCTTGCCCGGCAGCATGGCAGCGCTAGACCAGCAAATCGTTGGCACGCTTGCGCTGATCGGTTCGCTTTCAGGCGAAGAAACCGGTGATGACGCGATGCGGAATGCAATCCTTGCTCACATCACACGTCAACATACACAACATGGGATGGCTGCGTCCCAGCTCGCGGCCGTGTTTGGTCTTACAGAGAGACAACTCCATGCGCTTTTTGCGTCAAGCGGGCAGTCTGTCGGCGCTCGAATTGAAACTGCCCGGCTCAGGACTGCGTGCGACCTTCTGACTACAACAACCTTGCCCGTTTCGAATGTAGCCACGCGATCAGGGTTTCGGGACCCGAGTTACTTTGCGCGCATTTTTCGACGCAAGTTTGGCATGAGCCCAAGGGATTGGCGCAGGGGACAATTGTCCTAGTCTTTCACAGCATTGTCCGCATCGGCTCTGCCATCCTCCGACAAGACACAAGAGGACAGGATATGCTCACAACCCGATTGACGGAACGCTACGGGATCAAGCACCCGTTTACGCAAGCTGGTATGGCCTTTGCCGGAGAGAAACCTGAACTGGCGCTCGCCGTTGGCCGTGGCGGCGGTATCGGAGCGATCGGCGTCGGATTCCTGCCCCCGGCGGAGTTGCGCGAACACATCGCCAAGCTGCGGGACGCGGGCCAGCCTTACAATATCAACTTCATCACCTGCTTTGGAAACGAAGAGCAGGTCAAGGCGACCGCAGAAGAAAAGGTGCCGGTCGCGTCCTTCCATTGGGGTCTGCCGCCCGATGATCAGTTAAAAATACTCAAGGATTCCGGTGCGGACATCTGGCTGCAGGTCGGCAGCGTTGAAGATGGGGAAAAAGCCGTGGAACTAGGGGCTGACCTGATCGTGGCGCAGGGGTGGGAGGCCGGTGGTCACAACTATGGCGGCATGGGCTCAATGGCGTTGATCCCCGCGATGGTTGATGCGGTTGGCGACCGGGCGATGGTTCTGGCCGCTGGCGGAATTACCGATGGCCGCGGCGTGGCTGCGTCAATTGCTTTGGGCGCGGATGGCGTGTGGGTCGGTACAAGAATGGTTGCGACGAAAGAGGCCTGGGTGCATCCCGAACACCATAACCGCCTAGTCGCTGCCCGCGGATCGGACACGATCCGTTCCGGGGTCTTCGGCCCGGAAATGCCCGATTTCAACCCAATGCGCCTGATGCGCGTGCGACCGACAGAGGAGTTCGAGGGTCGTCTGGAAGATGTGCCGAAAGAACGCTCGGAAGAGCCGGTTATCGGCCACACCACGTTTTTGGGACAACCGCACGAGAAACGGCGGTTTGATGTCATCCTGCCAACACCGGATACGACCGGTGACTATGAAGAGATGGCATGGCTCATGGGACAAGGTGTGGGCTTGGTCAAAGACATCCGGTCGGCTGCAGAGATTGTGGAAGAGATGATGTCGGATGCGGCGCGGATATTGGATGGGTCCCGCATCGCGGCGGCGGCTGAATGACCGCACTCATCCGGGATATCAAGATTCAGGGGGCTACAAAAGGCCCCCTCGCCGGTGAAACGCTTGTCGTTAAGGCCAATATCGCCGTGAAAGGCGCATTGTGGGATGGGGCGTCGCCTGCGCTGGCAGGCATGACTGCTGCGTCTCATGCGTCAACAGTGCAAAATGCGCTTGATGCGGGCGCGACTTTGGTCGGTCAGGCCAATATGCACGAACTCGCATTTGGCATTACGTCGGACAACGCCCATTTCGGCGCGGTAGAGAGCCCGTCTGGTGGCATGGCGGGCGGGTCCTCGGGCGGGACGGCGGCGGCCATTGCTGATGGCACCGCGACACTCGGACTTGGCACCGATACGGGTGGTTCGGGCCGCATTCCCGCTGCATTTTGCGGATGCGTGGGGTTTCGCCCCAGTACCGGGCGATATCCTGGCGACGGCGTACTAAACCTGTCGACAACTCTCGACACAGTCAGCGCCGCCGCATCGTCAATCGACCGTTTGATCCGCCTGGATGCTGTGTTAGCCGGTTCTGAACCTGCATCGCTCGGTTCTCTGCAGGGGTTGAGATTGGGGCGGTTGACCTCGGTCTTCTGGGAGAACGTCGACCCCCGGGTTGGTGCAAGTGTCGAAGGCGCCATCGGCAGACTTCTGAGCCAAGGCACGACGATTGAGCCTGTCGAGGCTCCTGAACTGGCAGCCGCCATCGAACAGACCGCACTACCGCTTGTTATCGCAGAGGCCAAACGCTGGTGGTCTGGTCTCTTGTCGCGCGAACGCGGACTTACGCTTGATGACTTTGCTAAGGAGATCGCAAGCCCGGACGTGGCCGAGGTGTTCCAGGCCATCGCATCGGATACAACAACCGATGCGCAACTGGAGGACCTGCGCCGCCATGGCTGTGCGCGGATCAAGGATCTGTTGGCCAATGCGATGCAGGGTCTGGACGCGCTGGCCTATCCCAGCGTCCCGATCGCCGCGCCCGCGCTGCACAAAACAGAGGTCAGCGTGAATGGCGTGTCGCACCCCCTCTTTCCACTTCTGACAGGCCGCGCTTTGGCTGCCTCGCTGTCCGGAAGCCCTGCGATTTCTCTTCCCCTTAAGGGATTTGACAAGCGGCCTCTAGGGCTCGAACTCATGGCCCGTCCCGGCGATGACAGTACGCTGTTAGGATGGGCCGCTGCAACGGAGGCACATCTGTGACTGGACGCATCGTGGCGCTTGCGCGCTATCCGATAAAGGGCATGTCCGCCGAACCGCTGGACAGCGTGACCTTGCAATCTGGCGAGGGCTTTCCCGGAGATCGGCAATGGGGGTTTGCCCGACCTGGCAGCGGCTTTGATCCCTCTGATCCCAAACCATTGCCCAAGGATAAGTTCGTTGTCCTTTTGCAAGAAGCTGGGCTTGCCGGGATCGAGGCACGACTGGAACAACACACGCTGTCGTTGACCACCGCCGGCGCCACACATAGTTTTGATCTTGCGGATCAAACGGGACGCGACGGCGCGGCTCAGTTTCTGCAATCGGCTCTGAAGCTCAATAATACGCCATCGCTTGTTCGGTCAGACCCGCACCGCTTCACAGATGTCTCGGTGGTTTCGCCTGAATTGATGAATGCCGTTTCGATCCTGTCGCGTGACAGCGTTGCCGCCTTTTCCGAGGACATTGGGCGACCGATCAACGAAAAACGCTTCCGCATGAACATCGAGGTCAAAGGTTGGACACCTTGGGTAGAATTGGAATATGTGGGTCGGGGCATTCAAATCGGCTCTGTCCGATTGAAAGTGCTACTGCGAACCCGGCGCTGTGCCGCAACTGAGGTAAATCCAGAGACCGCGGAGAGGGACTTGCCTTTGCCCAGCTTGTTGCGCAAGACCTACGCGCATTTTGATATGGGCGTCTACGCAGAGGTCGTTGAAGGCGGGACAATCAAATTGGGTGACGAGATAGTGCTGCAATAAAGCTGCAACGGCGGATCGCGAAAGTTACCTGATAGGAACCACCTAAACATACGTTGGCAACTCTGGTCGTTTCGACCTGGCTGTAACAGTAGCCACGTCGTACTTAGGAGCGTTTGCTAAGACAACGATGCGGAAAAGCGAACGAGGGCTTTGTTTCCGCGTCTCAATGACTGATCAACCAAGCAAAGAATGCACCGATTAAACTTCGCCCCAAAGATCGGTCTCGCGATACAGCCGCGATACAGCGATTAATGTACAGCGAGGCGATCGAATACTGCGCTGGCGATGGGTTGCGCGCGCGCAGGGTGACTTGTCCGCCTCTTTCGGACAAATGCGTCTGGCGGCGAAAGTACGGTTCGAGCAAATCCACCAGAATCGTTAAGCAATGACAGGTCTCGCGACATCGGCTGCGGTGCAGAACAGTTTCTGCTGCACTTGCAACAGAATGCTGCGTCAGCGAAGGCCGAAATGTGAATGACGGCATAGTCTCGCAAACCAAACATCTGCCCTTGATATCGGGAGTGGACCGAATACCCCACAACCTGCCTTTCCACGCCAGCCCACTACTACGCCCAATCCCTTGTTGCTCATAACCTAATTCCAGTCTTCTTGATCGACCCCGTAACCAGATGCGGGGCCGCGAATGACCGTCCACACTCTTAAATCAGCAGCGATCGAGCGCGGTTCCCGCATGCTCCGCACAGCGCTCGGGGCCGACATCGCGGCTTGGCTGGACGAGGACGCCGTCGTCGAGGTCATGCTCAACCCGTGCGGTCGGCTCTGGGTCGACCGGCTCGGCGAAGGCCTCTGCGATACGGGCGCGCTGCTTTCGGCCGACGATGGCGAGCGTATTGTCCGCCTCGTCGCCCACCATGTCGGTGCCGAAGTCCATGCCGACGCCCCGCGGGTTTCGGCCGAACTCCCGGGAACGGGCGAGCGTTTCGAAGGGCTCCTGCCGCCGGTCGTCTCGGCGCCGACCTTCGCGATCCGCAAGCCCGCCATCGCGGTCTTCACCCTCGAAGATTACGTCAGCGCCGGGATCATGGATGAGGCCGCAGCCAACGCACTTCGCGAGGCGGTCGCATCGCGGGCCAACATCCTCGTCGCGGGCGGCACCTCCACGGGTAAAACGACGCTCACCAATGCGCTGCTCGCCGAAGTCGCCAAAACCTCCGACCGCGTCGTCCTGATCGAAGACACGCGCGAGCTGCAATGCACGACGCCCAATCTGGTCGCGCTGCGCACCAAAGACGGCGTCGCGACGCT
>CANNFR010000009.1:187500-264894 GCA_947503935.1 uncultured Paracoccaceae bacterium | reverse complement strand
AATATAGCCCGACATGCCCGCCTCCAATTATTGGAGACGACTATACACCAGGCCCGAGTTTCCACACAGCCTCGGCCGTTGCTACTTTTCGTTGCGGGCGCGAACTGCAGTAAGCAGCCTTTCGAGCCGGAAGCGCTAACAGCGGTTTTGTCCCGCACGGCCGACATCTGCATTCTTAGAGTACTGCAGGATGCCCGAATGGCGGCTTTCGGGAGTTGGGTTTTGCGCACACGAATGTCGGATAAGGGCCGTTGCGATCCAAACCGCGCAAGGCTGCTCTGGCTTGCGGCAGCGCGGAAGGCGGCCCCGAGCCCCTATTGCTCAATGCTTTGACATGTACCAGGGGAGGCGAAGTGCACAAAGTCGACATAAACAATAGATAGAACAGCGCAAACCTGCACTTCATCAATACGGCGCGATGCAACGCTGCGGCCCTCGGTGTCGCGCACCGACACGAGGCCGGACAGGTTCCGGCCCCATGGCTTGGTTTGCAGATCAGAGGATGAAGTCGAACCCTTCGCCAAAGTCGAAGCTATCGAAATCGTCCGAAGGGCCAACGTCGCGGACCGGTTCAAACTTCTTTGCCGCCAAGCTCTCTTCGACCTTGGCGCCCATACGCCCGAAAGAGACCTCGCTGAACAAAACGTTGGAAACTTCCAACAAAGCCGCGTCTTTGGCAATGTCGTCGCTGTCGTGGAATTTGAAACCCTGAAGTCCGTCTTCGGCCATCTCTTGATCCTCCTAGGTGCGTTCTGTTTGATTGCCGGAACATTCCAGCCTGTCACGCCTATGGGTCGGACCGCGCAGCAAAAAGGTTCAAAAATGTTTCCCGTGCTTAGAGTCTTATAAATTTCTTTTATATTTCATAAGCCTGAAGTGCAGTGAGGTTGTCTGTCACCCCTGCCAGCTTTGAGGAACCAAGTCGCCAAAGCGATCATGGCAGAATGCATATTGCGGCGCGAGCAGAAGATGGGCGGCCGCGCGCGCGTCCTTAGGCATTTCCGCCTTCACGCTCGTTTCGTTTCTGACAGTGTCTTTGTCAGCCGGGCGGTATTGCGCATTCGCATGGTTGCAGAGCCTGGACAGCGCGCTTTTGGTAAAGAGCTCTTCGTAGAACAGATACAGGATGTCCGCAGGCGGAAACGTGGTGTCCAGATCGGTGATCGTGCCGCAGTAATCCGCGCGGGCGCAAACTCTGGGCGATTGGAATGCTTCGGCCCAATTGGCCACGGCGTTGCTTTCCGGATTGGTCTGCGTCATGTGCCGCAACTGTGACCAAAGCCGGTCGATTGGGTCGCGCAGAACGAAAAGGATTTTCAACGAAATGTCCTGCGAGTGGCAAAAGTCCCTGAGATACTCAAACCCGGTGGGCCCAAGGGTCGAATAGGCTGGTGTCACGTCGCAGAATGTCCCGGTGTCGGGGCCGCAAATCCGCGCAAAATGGCCAAAATAGGCGTCGTCGTCATAAAGCATCTGAACCCGGTCGACGCTGGCCTGAAAGGTCGGACGACGGCGCAAATTATCGACCATGTCTCCCTTCTGCTGCAGATGAAACTCAAGCCGCTTCAACGCAAGCATATCCATGTCGCCCAACGCATTGGCCGAGAACTTCGTGCTGAAGAAATGGAGTTCTTTGAGAGGAGACACGGCAACACCCGAAAGAGACCCTAGGTAGTCGTGGGTCCAGCTGGTCGCACATTTCATTGCGCCGATGCAGATCAGAAAGGTCTTTCCGTTGAGTTCATCGTATTTCCGAAGATTGCGGATGTTTGAAAACAAAATGTGGCACCTCCTGCTGAACACGGTGCCAGACTGACTATCTTCACTCAAGCTATGAAGGCTCTTTCAGCAAGCGCCGGGCCGGGGCGTTGCGAGCGCAGATGAGGGCTTTGACCTGTCGATCTCAGCAACGGAGAAAGCCAAAAACGAAGGAGGGAGCGCCATCGTGGATTACGGCCTCCCTGCTCCTTATTGCAGGCAAAATATACATTTGGCAGCCTTTCGTGCGCCTGCGGCAAAAGCTCAATTTGTCATGCATTGTGTAGGTTCGCCCATCTCCCGACTTCGCTGGCGCGGCGAATGTCTCCTATGGCGAGCTGCAGCGCAGCATAGTCGAAGCCTGGCGTGATTCCGGTTTGGGCCGCCCGCGATGGGCGGCCCATCTGTTTCAGACCTCGATCGCTTCGGCGATTGCCAGGGCGTCTTCAAGTTCGACGCCGAGATACCGCACGGTGCTGTCCATCTTGGTGTGTCCGAGTAGAAGCTGGACGGAACGCAAGTTGCCCGTCTTGCGATAGATTAGAGTGACTTTCGTTCTGCGCATCGAATGGATGCCGTACGAGCTCGGCTCCAGGCCGATCGACGAAACCCAGTCTCTGACGAGCCGCGCGTACTGGCGCGTCGAGATGTGCAGCCTCTCGTGGAGGCGTCCGGGCCAGAGGTGCTCCGAACCGTCATCATCGGATCGTCCAACCAGGCCACAAGCGACGTGCGTGTACCCCCTGCAATCTCGAACCGGACGGGCTTCTGGGTCTTGCTCTGGATGATCGCGGGGCGGTCCTTGACCTGTCTGGCGGCGTAGACGTCGGCAACCCGAAGCTTGATGAGGTCGCAGCCGCGGAGCTTGCTGTCGATAGCCAGGTTAAAGAGCGCGAGGTCACGAGCGTTGTTCGCGATCTCCAGCCTGACGCGGATCGCCCAGACATGCTTGGGTAGCGAGGGGCACTTCCGGCCGACGATGCGGCCCTTGTTCCAGGTCGGACGACAGGCTTGGATGGCAGGCAGGCTGGCGATCGTCATGGGAGGTCCTCCGATCCGCCGCTCCCTCCTCATCGTCGGTCAGGTGCCGGCGGCCCAGCAGACAGCGGTGCGAACATACAGACCTTCCACTTCAAGCCTGGCCCACCAAAAACTGCAAGCGCGAAAAAGATACGCCTCCGAGAACCGGCTCGGCCCAAGAAGCGCCCATTGCGCACGAAGCGGGTCGCCCAGCGGTCGCTTAGATTCCTATTGCTCTATCAGCGGTTCAGGATGGAGAGATCAGTGTTGCTGAAGGACAAGACAATCATTGTGACCGGTGCGAGTAGTGGAATTGGCGCCGCAGCGGCTCGGATGTTCGCCGCGGAAGGGGCCAAGCTGGTTCTGAATGCACGCCGGGAAGATCGGGTGAAGCAGCTTACGGATGAAATCACCCAATCGGGCGGAAGTGCCGTGTTTGTTGCGGGCGACGTCGGTGATGAGGAACGTGCCTCCTCTCTCGTCAAACTCGCGCAAGAGCGTTTCGGCGGACTTGACGCGGCATTCAACAATGCCGGGATCATGGGCGAGATGGGGCCGGTACCGGAAATGTCGGAGGAGAACTGGCAGAGCGTTCTGCACACCAATCTTACAAGTGGATACTATGCCGCAAAGCACCAGATCCCCGCGCTCAAGAAAAGAGGCGGCGGTTCGCTCGTGTTCACATCGACCTTTGTCGGTCATACGGTGGGCTTGCCGGGCATGGCGGCATATGCCGCGTCGAAAGCCGGCTTGATCGGGTTGACCCAGGTCCTTGCCGTCGAGCACGGCACCGACAGAATTCGCGTCAATGCTCTGTTGCCGGGAGGAACCAAGACCGAAATGGCAGGTGACGATCTACGGGCGCTTGAGTGGGTTGGCGGACTGCACGCCCTCAAGAGAATGGCCGAACCCGACGAGATTGCCCGGGCGGCGATGTTCCTGCTCTCGGATCAGTCATCATTCGTGACCGGCAGCGCCATGATCGTGGATGGCGGGAACTCCATCAACAAGACTTGAACCGCATATCGCTGGGTATAAGTGGCGGAGTCGCCGTTACGTTTGCGTGCCAGATCTCGCCGCGGATCTTCCCTATGCAATCGCGAGATTGGCCGGTTCAGACCGTCCCGAGATTGAAGACAAACGCGGACCGCGCCTCTGTGACCGGCGCCCGGGAAGCGGGCGCCGGCTCTTGTCTCGGCTTAGCCGCCGCTTGTTTGGGCTTTGGGCAGTTCCGGTGAACTGCCCCATTCCGACCAAGACCGGTGATAGGTCCGGACCCTCGGATGGCCGACGAGCCGCAGGGCGAAGTAGGAGTGTGATGAGGCGAGCCCGACCTCGCAGTGCACCACGACGTTCGAGGTGAAGGTGACGCCGTTCTCCTCGAAGTGACGGATCAGCGCGTCGGCCGGTTTCATCCGCCCGTTCTCGGCCATGTTTCCCTTCCAGGGCAGATTGATTGCCCAGGGAATATGACCCTTCTCGAAGAGTGCCGTCGGCCGGACGTCGACAACGACCACGTCCGGCGCCTCACGATGGGCGAGGATCCAGTCGGCCGCGGCGAACCGGCGCGGCATCGGCGCAGGCGTGAAGGCGCCGGGCTCAGGCACGCTTCCCGCGCCGACGCTGACGATGCCGCCTGTCTCGCGCCAGGCCTGAAGGCCGCCGTCGAGCAGGCTGACCCTCTGGTGGCCGAGATACTCGGTCAGCCAGAACATCCGCGCGGCATGGAGACCGTCGGCACCGTCGTAATAGACGACCCGCGTCTGCGAGGTGATGCCGAGCTCCTCGAGCATCTCGGCGACTTCCTCGACCGGCCTGAGCGCGCCGCCAATCGGTGAGTCCGGCGCGGTAACGGCATCGGGGTCGATCCGCATGGCGCCGGGGATGTGGCCGGCTTCGAAGGCTTCGGCTGGGCGGACGTCGACCAGCACAACGGGTTCACCGAATAGCTCGATGGTCGGGTGTTCACCGGCGAACTCAATCGCATCGGCGAGTTGCTCGGGCGCCACCAGCAGCTCGGGATTGGCATAGCCCGTGTCCTGCGCCATGGCCCCGAGGGTCGAATAGCCCAGAACGGCCGCGGCGATCAGGGTCAGTGAAATAGTCTTCATCGTGTTTTCCTCCTTTCACGCGGGCTGCTTGACGAGCCGCAGATAGGGCTTGGGCGCCTTCCAGCCGTCGGGGAAGGCCGCTTTGGCATCTTCGTCCGACACGGCCGGCACGATGATGACGTCCTCGCCCTGTCGCCAGTTGGCGGGCGTCGCCACCTTGTGGCGCTGGGTCAGCTGCAGCGAGTCGATGACGCGGAGCACTTCGGAGAAATCCCGCCCCGTCGTCATCGGATAGGTGATCATCAGCTTCACCGTCTTGTCCGGCCCAATCACGAAGAGGCTGCGCGCGGTATGATTGTCGGCGGCCGTGCGCCCCTCGGCGCGGCTGCCGGCGTCGGCGGGCAGCATGCCGTAGAGTTTCGCGATCTCGAGCTTGGGGTCGGCGATCAGCGGATAGTTCGGCGCCATGCCTTGGGTCTCGGCGATGTCCGAGGCCCAGGCGCGGTGCTGGTCGAGGCCGTCAACGCTGAGCCCGATGACCTTGACGCCGCGGCGCCTGAATTCGGGCATGAGCTTGGCCACGACGCCCAGTTCGGTGGTGCAGACCGGGGTGAAATCCTTCGGGTGCGAGAAGAGCACGCACCAGTCGCTACCGATCCAGTTGTGAAACGCGATCGGGCCTTCGGTGGTGTCTGCGGTGAAATCGGGGGCGGTACTGCCCAGCATGGGTGTCATGCGATCCTCCTGAAATGAAACGATGGGCCGCCGGCAGGGAGGCCGGCGGTCCGTGCTCAGGATGCGCAAGACGCAGCGCGCGCACCTGACGAAGATCGGAAGATTTCCGGAAAGTCCCGAGGGTCAGGCGACGCCGAGGCTAGCGGTCAGCCGGCGGAAGCGACGATGGCCTGCCAGGGAAGCAAGACACGGCTCGGCCGCCAGCCAGGCCGGGTGTCGCCAGCCGCACTCCACCACGTTCTCCAGCGCCTCGAGCGCCGCGTCGGCGTCGCCGATCATGGCAAGTGCTACCGCGTTGTAGAACTCCAGCGGCGCGTCCCGCTCGGCCTCGGCATCAAGCGCGGCCATCGCAGAATCCGGCAGGCCGAGCTGGCCTAGAAGCGGCGCAAGCATGTTCAGGGCCCGTGGTTTTTTGGGGTCGACAGCCAGATGCTGCTGCAAGCCTTGAAGACAGGCCTCGGCATCGCGCCGTGCGCGCCCCCCGTCGAACACGGCCGAAGCCCGCGCCGCGAGATAAAGCGCACGGCATTCGCCGCCGGAGAGCGCCGCCGCGCGTTCCGCCAGCGCCGCCGCGCCGCGGTAGTCGCGCGCGGCGAAGAGGGTCCGCGCCCCAAGGTAATGGGCGTCGGTATCGCGCCGGTCGCGGGCAATCGCGCGGCCGAAAGCCAGCTTCGCCTCGCGCCAGCGCTCGACCGCGCCCAGCGCGAAGCCCATCGCCGAATGCGTCACCGCAAGGTCGGGGCGCAGCCGGATCGCCCCTTCGGCGCGCGCCAGCGCTTCCTGCAGGCCCGGCGTCCCGTTTGCCCTGTAGAGATGGCGCATGACGAGCGCTATGGCGAACTCGGCCTGCGCCAGCGCGAAATCCGGCGCGGACATGGCAGCCTCGCGGGCCATTGCCTCGGACCGCTCGACCGCACCCGGCCCGCTGCGGACAAGCACCGCGCGTGCATCGAGGCAAAGTTGATAGGCGCGCAGGTCGAAATCGTCGACGTCGTGTCTGAAGGGCAGTTCGTCCTCGGCCACTTCCGAAAGCACTGGAACGGTAAGCCGGTAGCCGCCCTTGGCGATGGTCTCGATCACGCCCGCCTGGTCGCGCCGGTCGCCGAAGGCGCGGCGCAGTTCCGTGACCGCCTGGGTCAGGCTCTCGTCGGACACGGTGACGTCGGGCCAGACCCGGTCGAGAAGCGTGTGACGGTCGACGACCTCGCCCTTCGCGTCGGCCAGGAAGGACAGAAGGCGCATCGCGCGTGGCGACAGGCGCCGTTCGACGGTCCCGTTCACTATGCTGCGCGCGGCGATGTTCACCCGCCAGCGACCGACATGTAGGGTCCGGCTCTCGGCCGAGGGTTCACCCGGCAACCGCACGCGGCGGCCAGCGGCGGAGTAGTCCGTCATCTTTCACTTCCGCTCAAAGGGCACAATCAAACAAAACGGCACGATCAAAACTTCCACCTTTCTATTGTGATGCGCCTGGCACGCCTATGAAAACCTGCACCCGCTCACGGTACTTTGAACCCGGAGTTCGGGCTTTCCAGACGTGGAGCCATCGAGAAATGCGGCAGCGGCAAGACTGCCGCGTGCGTTGTAAATGGTGCCATGGATCGCTCAGCCGCCCTTAACCGAGACGGCGTGAATGACGCTTGTCTCGATATGCTTAGTCTCGTTCACGCGCAACCAGGCGGTGAGCCTTTCCCGAAGGTCTTCACGCGCGTCGGGAGAAAGACGCTCCACTTCCCAGCGCAGGCCGGTCCCCATCGCGATGCTCCAGCCGTCGCCTGAGTTTGTCAGGCTCTGACGATCCGGGACCGCATGCAGCGTAGGCGCCGCGGCGCCGCCCGACGTGAGCAGCCGCGACAGCGCGTCC
Source organism: uncultured Paracoccaceae bacterium (assembly GCA_947503935.1). GTDB lineage: Bacteria > Pseudomonadota > Alphaproteobacteria > Rhodobacterales > Rhodobacteraceae > CANNFR01. The sequence continues at coordinate 257,466 of CANNFR010000009.1, read as the reverse complement.
GGGGTCGTCACGCGCTCCCACGGGCGTTGCGAGATGGAAAGCCCGTGGCGCTCGAGCTCGGAGGCAAAGACCGAGCGGACCGGGTCGAAGGCACCCTCTGCCCACACGGTCACCACGAGCCGACCGCCGGGTTTCAGAAGGCGCCAGAGCTCGGCCACCTGGGCCTCCATGTTGGACACGAAGAACAGCGAGAAGACCGAGATCACTGCATCGAAGCTTTGGTCTGCAAGCTTCGAGCGGCGCATGTCGCGGAGGTGGAACTCCACATTCGTCAGCCTGGCGGCGAACGCCTTGGCGCGCGCCAGGCCCAGCATACCTTCCGAAAGATCTAGCCCGGTTACATGACCGGTCGGGGCGACGGCGCGCGCGGCCGGCAATGCCGACGCACCGGTGCCGCATCCGACGTCGAGAACCAGATCGCCGCGACGCAGATGCACAAGCTCGATCGCCTTTCGGCCGTGCCGATCCCAGAAGCCGAGCGCGGGGAGATCGAAGTGATCGACGGCGGCATCATAGGTCGCGGCAACCACGAGGTCGGATTGCTCAAGCGTGTCGGTCATTCTCTCGGCTCCATACTCTCGCGCCCGGTCCATGGCTTCTGCAGCGCAAGAAGGCATCCGGCGCGTTGGAGGTTACACAATCCGCCGACGGCAGGCTCCTGGCCTGAGAGTGTTCTGAAGATCCTCTGAATTTCGCCACTCGCACCGATGCTCGGCGGCTGCATTGCGTATACGCTTTGGGTCAGTCCCAACAACAAGTCTCCAACGTCACGCGGTTTCGCGCGTTCTCAATGATTACCTCGCCGGGTTGCGCGTACTGCCTAGTAGTGAATGTCCGCTTGGATTGGCCGGACAGTACTAATCTTGAGCCCGGCAAGTGTCAGTGCCGTCCCGCCCTCCCGTCACTTACGCCCCAGAATTGCCGTGCGTTCAACAAATGTCCGCTTTGACGAGCCGTATTACGTCGTTCTATCCGCTGCTGATGAGTTCAAGGACAAGACTTCGCGCCCGAACCAGCTCTGGCAAACCGACTTCACCTATCTCAAGGTTATCGGCTGGGGCTGGTTTTACCTCAGCACGATCCTGGATGATTACAGCCGATACATCATCGCCTGGAAGCTTTGCACGACGATGAAGGCTGAGGATGTGACCGAAACACTGGACCTGGCACTGCAGGCTTCGGCTGCGACCAGGCAACGGTCCTGCACAAGCCACGCCTGCTATCGGACAACGGCGCCAGTTACATCTCGGGAGACCTGGCCGATTGGCTGGAAGACCGGCAGATGGATCATGTTCGAGGTGCCCCGTATCATCCGCAGATCCAGGGTAAGATCCCTCTCGTCGCTGCAAGCAGCTACTGCCGGGCATTGGAACGCTGGCATCAGACGCTCAAGAACCGAATCTTGCTGGAAAACTACAATCTGCCCGGTGATCTCAGACAGCAGATCGACGCCCTCGTCGATCATTACAACCATCGCCGCTACCACGAGAGCTTGCAAAACCTAACGCCCGCCGACGTCTACTTCGGACGCGGCCAGACCATCCTGCAACAAAGAGAAAGGATCAAACAAAAGACCATCGAAACGCAACGCTTGCTTCACCGCAAATCCGCCGCATAAGTAACCCAATCAGATGAGCCAGAACCTCTCCTAGATCAGGCTCATCTGTCCCAAAATCCCTGACGACGGACACACGACTGGCAAGCATACCACCCGAGGAACTTCTGGCCCCGATGCAGACCTATATGGGCGATGAGCCGATGCCAGAGGAAATTACGGCGCTGTTTGCCGGGGTCTTTGCTAACATTCAGTATTCACTGATCTTCGCGGCCATAAAGCTGGTCGCAGGCGGTTCGATCTTTTATGCTGCGCGATCGCTGAACACAGGCGCTGACTTGGCGCCAATGGTATTGCAAGGTGCAGCGGTCTTAGGCATTGCCGCGTTCATCGGCATTGGATTGTATTTCGCGTACTCGGCATTCGTCATAGGATCAGCGATGGATATTCCGGTATTCATGTCCTTGATGATGGCGGCGTTCGGAGCCGTTGTTGCCTTTTTTCCGGCGCGCTGGCTGTGGAAAAACTTATCTGCGCTGCAGACACTCTAGTTTCGTCGGCTTGGCAGAGGGCTGCGGATTTGGCTCGCCCAACGCCTTGGTGGTTTGAAGCCTTGGAGCTTTGACCAGTCGCCTTTCGCATTGCGTTCTACTGTCAATGATATCGTCCGCCACAAGCATGGCATATCGGTTGACGGTCACACCGTTAACAAAGAGGAATTCTTGTGCGGCAGGCTGAACCAATGCTTTGAATAATCACAGGGTTGTCAGTTTCGACAGCGCACCATTAAAGGGCCCGAGACATCAACGAGACGTATCTCTCCCAAAAATCGAGGAAACATCATGAAAGTCCTGATTATCGGCGCGACCGGGAAGGTCGGCCATCATACGCTTGCCGAGGTTGCGGCGCTTGGCCATAACGTTACAGCTTTTGGTAGAAGCGTTAATCGGATCAAACCCTTCGCGCGCCTCACTGTAGTCAAAGGCGATGTCACGAATGCACAGGACCTTGCTGCGGTCATGCCAAGCTCCGCGCCGATCTTGACGCAACCGTTCACATTGTGAACCGGCAGGAGGGACATTCAATCCATCAGTTATCGTTACCTCGAGATGCGCGATTGGCTATCGGTTAGGGCGGTAGCAATGATTTCCAGTCATCGTTACCCCAACTGACCGCGAGACCTACGAGAGGACACCCAATAGCGGGTCGGCACACGTATGAGTTCGCCCCAGCTATGGGTCCACTAGTTGGGGTGTGCTTCCTGGCCAGCCGGGCGTATCTTGGGAGGCCCATCTTTTCGGCGCAGTCGCAGGCGCCATCGCAGCCTTCTTCATTCGCTCTCACGTGCACGCCCCTCGCATGCGTAATGTCGAGCGGAGGTGAATGGCCTTCACGCGGCAGTCGGCTTGTATCGATTGGCTGCTCTTCGCCGTCTTGCGGGTCGGTTGCAACGGTGAGGATGCTTGCCGCATGGTCCTTACTTCGAACGCTTTGACCTTGTGAACGCGATCAGGTGTTCTCGTGCCCTGTGGCCGGGGCTGATGATTTGTCGCTCGGTTGCGATGAGGGTGACGACGGCGACGGGCTGTGCATCAAGGCTCAGAACTGGTGCGGCGAGGGCGAAGAGACCGGGGATGAAATCCTGATCGGCGGTGGCGACACCCTCGGCGCGGACCCGCGCGCGAAGCGATGCGAAATCGGCCAATGTCTTGTCCGGGGCTTCCCGTGCGATGACAGGGGCCACAAGTCTGTCGGCGAGATAGGATATGAAGGCGTGGCCTGTGGCCGAGGATGTCGCCGGCAAGACCGACCCCAACCCCAGGGTGGTCACGAGGGGCGTTGTCGCCCTCTCCCACCGCACGACTGTCGGCCCCGCATTGCCCCAGACGGACAGAAGCGCGGTCAGGTTCGTTTCCTCGACGAGATCTGCGAGGGCATCGGCCGCGCGGTTGACAGGATCGATACGCGCAATGGCCGCCACCCCGATCTCGGCGGCGCGGGGGCCCAGATCGTAAGTGCCCGAGTGCCGGTGATCGACCATGCCGCTTTCGACGAAACTGGCCAGATAGCGATGGACTTTGGCGGGGGCCATGTCGACCGCGGCGGCAAGTTCCGACAGCGCCATCGGCCCGCCATTGGCGGCCAGCGCGGTCAGCAACCCGACCGAAACCTCGACCGACTGCACGCCGCGACTGCGGCTGACGCCTTCGTCATTCATGGAAGCGCTCCAGAAGAGCGCGGATCGCCTTTGGCATCGGTGCTTTCCCGATCTTCCCGGAGTCCTCTTGACGGACACATATCCTGTCCTCCTGACCTTCCGCAACTGCGCGCGATCCGTCCGAAAAGCTGTAGCCCACGCCAAAGCTCGACTGCCCAAACCGCAAGATGCTGACAGCCAGCTCCAGCGTCGTGCCGAACCGGACCGGCAAGACGAAGCTTGCACTTGCCGCAAGAAGCGGCGTCGCGAAAAGCCCATGATCGGGCAGGGTGCGCTGATCAAAACCAAGAGTGGCCGTCATTTCGTGAAACGCCGCATCCATCCAACGGAAATAGTTGGGATAGAACACAATCCCGGCCACGTCACAATCGCCCCAATCGACATGGCGGTGTGTTCTGAAAACCATCCTGATCCCCCTGCTTTCCACCTTGACTTACGCATATCGTAAATGATTACGTATAGGAATACGCAGTTTGAGATTTTGGGATAAGCGATGAAGGTCGACATTATCGGTGCAGGACCCTCGGGCCTCTACGCGGCGATCCTGCTCAAGCGCAGCCGCCCCGATCTGCAGATCGAGGTTATCGAGCAGAATGCGCCCGATGCGACATTCGGCTTCGGTGTCGTCTTTTCGGATCATGCGCTAGATTTCCTGCGCGCGGATGATCGCGAGACCGCTGATCTGATCGAGCCGCATATGCAGCGCTGGAGCGATATCGTCGTGGCCCATCGCGGAGAACGCATCACGATCGACGGGGTCGGATTTGCGGGAATCGGCCGGCTTGAATTGCTTGACCTGTTGCAGCAACGCGCGGCCGACCTGGGCATCACACCCCGCTATAACGAACAGGTCACCGATCTGTCCGGCAGGCCAGAGGTCGATCTGGTTATCGGCGCTGACGGCCTCAACAGCCTAGTGCGCGGCGCCGACAGGGCCGGTTTCGGCGAGGATATCAGTCTGCTCGGCAATCGATTTGTCTGGTACGGCGCAGATCGTGAATTCGACGCGCTGACCCAGACCTTCATTGACACCGAATACGGTCCGATGAACGCACATCACTACTCCTACGCGCCCGGACGGTCGACCTTCATCATCGAAATGGGGCCTGAGACATTTCACAGGACAGGCTTTGACAAGATGGCCGAGCCTGAGTATCGCGCGGTTTGTCAGAGGCTTTTCGCGGACCATCTTGGGGGCGCTGCGCTGATCGCGAACAATTCGCTTTGGCGGCAATCCCCGAACCTGGCCTGTGCGACGTGGTATCGCGGTAATCGCGTGCTGGTGGGCGATGCTCTGCACACGGCGCATTTCTCGATCGGGTCGGGCACACGGCTGGCGCTTGAGGACGTGATCGCGCTTGTCCGTGCGCTTGAGGAGGCCGATTGGGATATGGGCCGCGCGCTGCCTGCCTATCAGACGGCGCGCCAGCCGGTTCTTGAAAAGATCACCGCCGCCGCGCGACGCTCTGCCGATTGGTACGAGGATTTCGGGTCACATATGGCGTTGGCACCCTGGCCCTTCGCGCTCAGCTATATCCGGCGGGCCGGTCGGCTTGATGTGGACAGGCTCAGCAAGCTTGCACCGGTCTTCACCGACAATCTGCGCCGACGCGGCATCGATCTGGAGGCGGCATGACCGAGATCGAACGGCTGGCCGGTGAAATCGGCTTTGATCTGCCCGCGCAATATAACGCCGCGCGACTTTTGTGGGACAACCTGCCAGAGCGGCGGGACAATCTGGCGATCCTCCATGAGGCTGGCAACATGACCTACGGCGCGCTGACCGCCGAGGCGGCGCGCATCGGCACCCATCTGCGCGGGATCTGTGCACCGGGCGACCGGGTCCTGCTGTTCATGGATGATGAACCGGCCTATCCGGCCGCGATCATGGGCGCGATGCGCGCGGGGCTGCTGCCGGTGCTGGTCAACACGCTTTCGCCGCCTGACTTGCTCGCGTTCCTCCTTGAGGATAGCGGGGCCCGAGCCGTCATCGCGTCCGAGGCGCATCGGGGGCTTTTTGCCGAGGCGCCGGTGCCTGTCCTTGTCGCGTCGGAAAGGCCCTGGGCGGACGCGCCCGAGACGCTGGAGGAACATCCCACAAAACGCTCCGACATGGCGTTCTGGATGTATTCAAGCGGGTCGACCGGCAGGCCGAAGGGTGTCGTGCATTGCCATGCCGATGCGGCCTACACGGCCATGAGCTATGCCCGCCACATCCTTGGGATCGCGCCTGGAGATATCTGCTTTTCGATCCCGAAGATTTTCTTTGCTTACGGGTTCGGCAATTCCGTGACCTTCCCGATGAGCGTCGGCGCGGCCGCCGTGCTTTTGGCGGGCCGGCCCACCCCAGATCGCGTGCTTGCCCATATCGCGACATACCGGCCGACGATCCTCTTCGCGCTGCCGACGGTCTATACTGCGTTGGAAAAACACGGCCTCGACGGGGTCGATATGGATTCGGTCCGGCTTTTCGTCTCGGCGGCGGAGATTCTGTCAAACGAGCTTGTCGAAAGCTGGCTGTCGCGGTTCGGCAAGCCGATCATCGAAGGGCTCGGCTCAACCGAGATGCTCCATATCTACCTCTCGAACACACAGACCGCCCGCCGGGCGGGTTCGGCCGGCCGGGTCGTTCCGGGATATGCCGCGCGCCTCATCACTAAAGAGGGCCGCGAGGCTGGCCCGGATGAAGAGGGCATGATGCAGGTCACCGGGCTTTCCGCGGCCAAGACCTACTGGAACCGCCCGGACAAAACGGCCGAGACCATGCAGGACGGCTGGATCCACACGGGCGACCGGTTTGTTCGCGATGCTGAGGGGTTTTACTACTTCAAAGGCCGCGCCGATGATCTGGTGAAGGTCTCGGGCCAATGGGTCTACCCGCTTGAGATCGAACTGGCGCTGAACGACCATCCCAAGGTGCTTGAGGCCTGCGTGCAGGCCGTGCCTCTGCCCGATAACCGTTTGACCTTGAAGGCGTGGATCAGCACGCGCGAAACCCCCGACGACGCCCTGACCCGCGAATTGCAGGACTACACCAAGGCAAGGCTGCTGCCGCACAAATACCCGCGCGAGATCGTCTATCTCGACGCCTTGCCGAAAACCGGAACCGACAAGATCGACCGTCAGCGCCTGCGCGCGCAGGACAACGGCGGATAAAGGAGACAAGGGATGAGTCTCACCGAGAAACCTCAGGAAACGCCCGAGCGGCAGGCCTTCTACGATGCGATCGAACCGGAATCTATGCGTGCGCTCTGGTCGGTGATGTCCGGCATCATCACGCCAGAGCCGAAATCCGATTGCAGGCCGTTCAAATGGTCCTTCGCAAGCGTGCGCGCCCGGCTGTTGGAGGCGGCGGACCTGATAACCGCCCGCGAGGCCGAGCGGCGGGTGCTGATCCTGGAAAATCCGGGGCTTAAGGGCACGTCGAAGGTCACGACGTCGCTGTATGCCGGCATTCAATGCGTCATGCCGGGCGAGGTTGCCCCCGCGCATCGGCATACCCAGTCCGCATTGCGTTTCGTTCTGGAAAGCAGTGGTGGGTTCACGGCCGTGGCCGGCGAGAAAACGGAAATGGCCTTTGGTGATTTTGTCATTACGCCGAATTGGGAATGGCATGACCACGGCAATGACAGCGACGCGCCGATCTTTTGGCTCGATGGCCTCGATATTCCTGTCGTGCAGTTTCTGGATGCAAGCTTTGCCGAAGGATTGGGTGAGGATCAGCAGGAGATCACCAGACCGATGGGCGACAGCGCCGCCCGCTTTGGAGCGAACATGCTGCCGCTGGGCTATGAAAAGGCTGCGCCGACATCGCCGATTTTCAACTACCCCTACGCGCGCTCGCGCGAGGCGTTGGAGCGCATGCGCCGGACCGAGGCTTGGGACCCCGCCCATGGCCTCAAAATGCGCTACGTCAATCCGGTCGATGGCGGCTGGGCGATGCCCACGATCGGCACCTGCCTGCAGTTGCTGCCGGGCGGCTTTGACGGAGCGCCATACAGGTCGACCGATGCGACCGTTTATGTCGGTGCCGAGGGGAACGGGCGGGCCCTTGTTGGGGACCAGCGGATCGACTTTGGCCCGCGCGATGTCTTCGTCGTGCCATCCTGGCATGAATTGCGGTTTGAGACCGCGGGAGACGTGGTGCTGTTTTCCTATTCCGACAGGCCGATCCAGGAAAAGCTGGGTCTTTTCCGTGAACGCAGGGGCAATCAATGACCTATGTCTTCGAGCCCCCCAAACGCCCGAGCGTCGCTGTGCGAGGCACGGAAAACCGGTTCCCGGTGCGCCGCATCTTCTGCGTGGGTCGAAACTATGAAGCCCATGCCCGCGAGATGGGCAAGGACCCCGATCGCGACCCCCCCTTCTTCTTCACCAAACCGGCTGACGCGGTCGTCGATACACCCGCGACCGTGCCCTATCCGCCCGAGACCGAAAACCTCCATCATGAGATTGAGCTTGTCGTCGCCATCGGGAAGGCCGGGCGTAATCTCGACGAGGCCAACGTCGCGACGCATCTCTGGGGGGCCAGCGTGGGCATCGACCTGACACGCCGTGACCTGCAATTGGCCGCGCGCGACAAGGGGCGGCCCTGGGATTGGGGAAAGGCGTTCGACCACTCCGCCCCGGTTGCGCCCCTCGTCCCGGTCGCGGATGTGCCCAGTGTCTCTTCGGGGCGCATCTGGCTTTCCGTGAATGGCCAGATGCGGCAGGAGGCCGATCTGGCCGATCTGATCTGGTCGGTTGCGGAACATGTCGCGATCCTGTCGCGCTCGATGACACTGGCGCCGGGGGATCTTGTGATGACCGGAACGCCAGCAGGCGTGGGCCCCGTGGTTCCTGGCGATCGCATCACCGGCGGGATCGACGGGCTGGCCGAGATCGACGTCCTCATCGGAGACCGCGCGTGAGCCTGACCCTGCATAACTTCTTCCGCTCGTCGACATCCGTGCGCGTGCGTGCGGCCTTGAACCTCAAAGGGCTTGCCTATGAGTATGTCGCCTATGCGCTGCGCAAGAACGAGCATAGGTCGCCCGGCTACCTGGCGCTGAACCCACAAGGCAAGGTGCCGACGCTTGAGACGCCGCAAGGCGCGCTTTCCCAGTCGCTGGCCATCATCGAATGGCTGGATGAAGCCCACCCCGATCCGCCGCTTTTGCCGGCCGATCCATGGGGACGCGCCCGGGTTCGGTCGCTCAGCCAGATGATCGCGATGGACGTGCATCCGCTGAACAATCTGCCGGTGCTCTTTTACCTGCGGGATGCTTTCGCCGCAGATGAGGCGGCACAGGCAGCCTGGTTTGCCCACTGGACCAACACCACCTTCGAAGCGCTTGAGACCCGGCTGAGCAATGAGCCCGAGACAGGCCGGTTCTGCCATGGCGACGATCCGGGCATGGCCGATCTCTGCCTCTTCGCGCAGGTGCTCAACAACCGGCGTTTCGATGTGCCGGTCGACCCCTATCCAACGATCGCGCGTATTTACGCGGCCTGCCTCGAGAGGCCCGAATTCGCGCGGGCCGCACCCGAAAACCAACCGGATGCCGCTTAGGCGCCGCAACCAAAAAGAGGGCCCTTGGGAGGACCATTATGAAACACTTCATCGCTGCGGCTTTCGCCGCGCTTGCGCTGCCGGTGCAGGCGGAAACGATCTCAATCGCCACTTTGCCGCAAGGTTCGGTCTGGAACACGATGGGCAATGTCATCGCCGCCTCGGTTCGGGAAGACGGCCTGCAGATGGTCGTGCAGCCCTATGGTGGCAACCTGGCCATGATGCAGGCGCTTGAGCAGGACCTTGCGGAATTTTCGATCAACGATATCAATGATGTGATCGCCGCGGCCGACGGGATTGATCATTACCAGGGGCAGGCCCTGTCCGATCTGCGCGTCGTCGCCAAGCTGAACCCGCTGCCCATCGGTCTTTACGTCCGCGCCGATAGCGGGATGACCGAGATGTCGGACCTTGCGGGCAAGCGGGTCTCTTCGGGCTGGAACGCCTTTCCGCTGGCCAACAGCCATGTCTCGGCGCTGCTTTCGACCGGGGGGCTGACCTATGACGACGTTGTCGGTGTTCCGGTGCCAGGGTTGATCCGGGGCTCGGACGATCTGAGTTCCGGGCGTACCGATGCGGCGTTCTTCGCGGTGGGCGGCCCGAAGGTGGCCGAGGTCGCCTCGTCCGTCGGCGGAGTACGCTTTCTCAAGGGTGACAGCGACGCCGAAGCGCTGGAGCGCATCCGGGCGATCCGTCCGGCTTTCTATTTCTCCGAAGTGCAACCGGCGGATTTCCGGGTGGGTATCGAAGAGACGATGATGATGGTCACCTGGGACAACGTGCTGCTTGCAGGCGCCCATGTTCCGGATGCGACGGTCAAGGCGATGCTGACCGCGTTGGCCGACAGCGCCGCCGAGATGGGCGAGGCTTATCCGCCATTGCGCGCTTTCAGTATCGACAATGCCTATGTTGGTTATCCCGGGGCGACCTATCACCCGGGTGCCGAGGCGTTCTATGCCGAGCGTGGCATCGCGCAACAAGCCCTGTAACCTGACATGAGCGGCGCGCGCCTTTCCGAGATCGAAGACCAGACCCTTGGCAAGGCTGCCCGCATCCTGTCGTCCGTCCTTGCGGTTTGCCTGACGTTCGCGGCGGTCGGATGGGCGGCGGATCTGCCGCTGCGGTTTGGGCTCGCACCGTACTCCGAGCAGTTCCTCGCGCTGATCCTCGCACTTTCGCTGGGGATCGTCTTTCTCTCCCGCCCGGCCCGCTGGCGCGTGCTGGACTGGCTTCTGGCTGCCATCGGGGCCGGGGCCGGGCTGTTTGTGATGGTGGATTATCCCAACCTGATCGCCCAGCAAATGGCGTTGCCGGCCCATGCGCTTGTGCTTGGGGGTGTACTGCTTTTGCTGTCGCTTGAGGGATTTCGGCGATGCACCGGATGGCCGCTTGTGCTGGTCGTGCTTGGCATCATCGGGGTCGGCCTGATCGGGCACCTGATCCCCGGCGCGCTTCGCACCCGAGAGGTCGCGCCCGAGCGGCTTTTGATGTATGTCAGCTACGATCCCGGCGGGTTGTTCGGCAAGGTGCTGATGGTGGCGGGCTCGGTCGTGATCGCCTTTGTCTTCTTCGGGCAACTCCTTCTGAAATCCGGCGGGGCCGATTTCTTCAACGATATCGCCATTGCGCTGATGGGGCGGCGGCGGGGAGGGTCGGCCAAGGTGGCGGTGGTGGCGTCAAGCCTTTTCGGGTCGATTTCAGGTGTAGTCGTCTCGAACATCGTGGCGACCGGGGTGGTCACGATCCGCATGATGATCCACGCAGGCTACAAGCGGCACCAGGCCGCAGCGATTGAGGCTGTGGCCTCGACCGGTGGGCAGATCGTACCTCCTGTCATGGGTGCGGTTGCGTTTCTGATGGCCGATATTCTGCAGACCTCTTACCAGCAGATTGTCATCGCCGCGATCGTGCCCGCCCTCCTTTACTATATCGCGATTTTCGCTCAGGCGGATTTGCAAGCCGGCAAGGACGATATCGCCCTTGTCGATGTAGAGAAGATACCGTCCGCCGGTCAGGTGCTGCGGCGCGGCTGGGTGTTCTTCTTGCCGTTCGCCGCCATTGTTCTTGCCCTCTTTGTCTACGGCCAGCGGCCTGAAACCGCCGCGCTGTGGGGCGGCGCGCTGGCGCTCGCGGTCGGTGTTGTCACGGGCTACGGCAAACGCATACGTCCAGCCGAGATCTGGGCCGCCTGCGTGCAGACCGGACATTCGGTCGTCGATATCATCATGATTGCGGCGGCGGCAGGCTTCATGATCGGGGTTCTGAATATCACCGGCCTGGGCTTTGGGTTGACCTTCGTTCTGGTCAATCTCGGCGGCGACAGCCTTTTGCTTTTGTTGCTGATTGCGGCCGTGGTTTGCCTGATCCTCGGTATGGGGATGCCCACTGTCGGGGTTTACCTTCTGCTGGCTGTCCTGATCGCGCCAAGCCTTGTGCAGTCGGGCGTCGAACCCATCGCCGCGCATCTCTTCATCTTCTATCTCGGCATGATGTCGATGGTCACACCGCCTGTGGCGATCGGGGCGTTCTTCGCGGCGTCCATCGCCGGGACCAGTCCCATGAAAACGGCCCTGGTCGCGATGCGCTTTGGATGGACGGCCTATGTGATCCCGTTTCTCTTCGTGTTCTCACCGACGCTTTTGCTGAAAGGCCCCCTTGGTCTGATCGTCCTCGATGTGGCGGGGGCCGCCCTGGGGGTCTATATCGTCTCGGCCGCCGCTGTCGGTTGGTTCGGACGGCATCTTGGCGTCCTTGAGCGCTTTGCGCTGGGTCTCTGCGGTCTTTTGATAATGGCCCCGGCAGCGGCTGGTGGGCATCTGGCGCTGAAGGCCGTCGCCTTGGGACTGACATTCATATTGCACAGATACGATGTCGCGTCGCGATTCCGAAAGCCGGATGGAACGGCCTGACGTCAGAATGGCCCCGGGGCTTGCCGGGCCGCCTATCCTCAGTCGTCGATCATTTCAGCTCTGCCCGCTCGACAATCGGGACACCGCTTTCGATGTCGTCACTGGGATGCATGATGACCTGCATGCCCGGCTCAATCCCGTCCAGGACCTGCGCCATGGTGCCGTTCTTGCGGCCGATCCGGATGGCGGTCAAGCGGGCCTGACCCTGGTCCGCGACAAAGGCCGACCAGGTGTCGCCATTGCGGAAAATCGCGCTCAGCGGAACCTGGATCACATCATCCGCTTCCCATTCGACGATCCTCAGAAAGACCGAGAACTGATCGCCCAGGCCCTGCCGCGCCTCCGGCGGGGACAAGAGATCGAAGTCGACATCAACGCGCTGCTCCTCGATCCCGAGCGCCGAGACTTTGGTGCGGGCCGCGGGGTCGACCGACCTGAGTTCGGCCTCCAGCGGAACAGGGCCACCCCACCGCTCGACATAGGCCCGCGCGCCCGGCGACAGGCGCACAGCATCGCTGGACAGAAGGTCGGCCACAATCTCCAGATCGTCGGTCTGGCCGATCGACACCAGGCGGGTGCCGGCCAGAACCGGCCGTTCGCTGACGATATCGACGGCCAGGACCTGGCCGGTGATCGGCGCGCGGATCTGCACGCAGCACGACCCGCCGGTGCCGGCGGCGTCCGAGGTCGGCTCAATCAGGGCCGCGCGCGCCCGGTCGAGCGACCCCGTCGCCATGTCCAGCCCCGATATGGCGGCATCCTGCGCGGCCCGGCTGACGGCCAGCACTTGTGCTGCATCCTCCAGCCGGGTCAGCGAGGCGACGCCCCGTTCGACCAGCGATTGGGCGCGGTCGAATTGCGACTGCGCGTAGGCCAGGTCCTCCTCGGCCTTGCGAACCTGACTTTCCGCCACATGCAAGGCGGCCTCGGCTTCGGACACCGCCGCTTGCGCCTGAATGCGGGTGCGTTCGTCCAGCAAACCGGGTGCTGCGGGTTCGACGACCGCGACGACCGTTTCCCCCTGAGTGACAGGGTCGCCCACCTCAACCGGGGCGCGGCGGGCCGTTCCGGTGATCGGCGCGGCGACATCATAGATCTGTCGGATGCGCGTCTTGCCGTCGGCATTGATGGTGATCTGCATCGGGCCACGTTCGACCGTATGAAGATCGACCGGCACCGGTTCGGTTCTGAGGGCCACGAACAACAGCCCGCCGACAACCAGTGCCGCCAATGCTGCAAATCCGATGTTGCGCGGTTTCAGGGCCATGTGACTACTCCCTCGTTTTCATGACGGCGACCAGATCCAGGCGGTCGATCCGCCGGCGTACCAAAAGCGACGACAGGAAGGCCGCGCCAAGGACGACAAGACTTGCTATGGCGAATGTCGGTGGCTTCAGGATCAGCGGAATGGCGTAGAGGTCGCTGGTGAAGCCGCTGCTCATCGCGTAGGCGATCCAGCTTCCGAACAGCCAGCCCAGCGGCTGGGCGATCAGCGCAAGCGCCATCGTCTCGCCCATCAGAATATACGACACCTCGCCGCGACCGAAGCCCAGGATGCGCAGGCTCGCCAATTCCCGCGCCCTCTCGGACAGTTGGATCCGGGCGCCGTTATAGGCGACCCCAAAGGTAATCAGCACCGCGATGATCGTGTAGATCGTCGACATGATCAGCACGTTCTCACTGATCGTGTCCTGAAAAGATCGGCGCGAGGAGTTGAGCATCACCGTTGCAGCCAGTTCGGGGATATCCTTCATCGCCCGGTGCAGAGCATCGGTCTGCGTGTCGTCCAGCGTGACATTGGCTACCGAAATCTGCGGGGCCTGCTGAAACAGACGGTTGAGTGCGGCCAGATCCATGTAGGCGCCAAGCCCGAAGAAGATGGTGACCGTGCCGGCGACGGGGATCTGGTAGGTGCCGCGCTTGCCGCTGAGGAACTCGACCTCGATGATGTCGCCCGCGGTGACATTCAGCTGATCGGCCAGCCTTTCGGACAGCATGATGCCCTCATCCGGGGCGTTCAGTGTCCGCCCGTCGTCATCGACCAGACGGCTCAGATCGGGGTTGGGGCGGCGTGCTTCGATCGCGATGCGCTTGCTCAGATGACCGTTGCGCAGAATGGCCGAGCTGTAGTGCTGGCCCTCGACCTGCAGGATGCCGGGCAGACGGCGGATATCTTCCAGCACGGTCTCCGGCAGGTCCTGGCCAAAGAGCAGCATCACATCCTGACGGTTCGATTGGTAAAAGGCGTTGTCGACGATTTCATCCAGCGCATCGCTGATGAAGTTCGAGGCGACCAAGACCGCCACCGCCAGCGACAGGCCGAGCGTGGTCAGGCCCGCGCGGACCGGCCAGCGCAGAAAGCTGCGCAGGATCATCATCGTGGGCTGGCTGATGCGCATTGCCGATAGTACCCGGTCGATGGCGCTGCGCTTGAAATGGGGCGGCGCCGGGGGTGCCATGGCGATGGCCGGGGCCAGGCGGGCGGCCTGCAATGCGCTGCGGGTCGCGCCGATCACGGCGGTCAGCAGACCGATGACGCCAGAGACAGCAAAGGCGGAATAGGACACGTGGTAGACCAAAAAGGGAAAGTCGAAGAACTGCGCGTATTGGCGCGCCAGGCTGCGCGACAACCAATCGCCTACGCCCCAGCCGATCAGAATGCCGACGATCGCGATCAGGCCGGCCAGCATCAGATAGTGAATGCAGATCTCGACATCGGAATAGCCGATGGCCTTCAAAAGACCGATCTCGCTGCGCTCCAACTGGATGATCCGGCCCACCACCATGTTCACCAGAAAGGCGCTGATGGCGAAAAAGATCGGCGGCAGGATCAGTGACATGCTGCGCAGCTGCGCGATTTCGGCGTCTACAAAGGCATCCGATTGCTGCAGGCTGCGGTCATGCGCGCCCAAACCTCCATAGGGATCAAGGAGCGTGTCAAGCGCATCGATCACGGCTTGCGGCCGGGCATCGGCCGTCAGTTTGAGCGAGACCGAGTTGAAGGCGCCCGTCATGTCAAAAAGCCCTGCCACCGCCGGCTCGGACATCCACAAAATGCCAAAGCCCTCATTGTCTGGCAAAAGGGCACCGGGGCCGATCGTATAGATGAACTCGGGCGAGAGCACCGTGCCGGTAATCGTTAGCGGGCGCTTCTGGCCGTTGAGATTGGCGTGAAACACGTCGCCGGGGCGAAACCCGTTGGCGATCGCGAAGGGTTCATTGACCGCCACCTCGTCAACCGCGTCGGGGTCAGGCATCCGCCCACTGCGCAACAGGGGCTGGTTCAGGCGCTGCGCGCCAGATGACGGCACCGAGATGATCCGGCCGACCGCCGTTTCAACCCGCCCGGGCAGGTCCAGCACCGCATCGCCGGTGGTGCGCGGCTCGGCCGCCCAGACACCCGGGATCGCCTCGATCTCGGGCATCAGGCTGAGCGGCACGCGGCGGGCGTCTGCAAAGATGTCGGCAAAGCTGTTGCGCTCATAATAGGCGGCGCGGGTATCCTCCAGCGCGCGCGACATTCCGAATGAGGTCTGCAGGATCGCGACGCCGCAGGCCAGAACCAGCGCGATCGCCAGGGCCTGCGCCCAGAGCCGGCGAAAGTCTCTCAGTAATTTGCGGTCGATCGCCTGCATTCCCGCCCCGTCACCAGTTGATTTCAGATGGCGCAAGGCGGGTGTCGTTGACGATCACGTCGCTGATCTTGCCGTCCTGGAACATCACCACCCGGTGCGCCATGGCCTGTATCGCCGCGTTATGGGTGATCACCGCGGTCGTGGTTTCAAACGCCTCGTTGATATGGCGCAGCGCCTCAAGCACCTGCACACCTGTCTTGCTGTCGAGCGCGCCGGTCGGCTCGTCACACAAGAGAACCTCGGGCCGCTTGGCGATGGCGCGGGCAATCGCCACGCGCTGCTGCTCGCCGCCCGACATCTCGGCCGGGAAATGGTCCAGCCGGTGGCTCAAGCCCACCAGATCAAGCGCCTCGGCCGCCGGCATCGGGTCTTTCGCCACATCGGTGACCAGTTGCACATTCTCGCGCGCGGTCAGGCTGGGCACGAGGTTGTAGAACTGAAAGACAAACCCCACATGGTCGCGCCGATACCGGGTGAGGCCGCGGTCGTTCAAATCGGTCAGCTCCAGATCCCGAAACCAGACACGCCCCGTCGTGACGTGATCCAACCCGCCCAGAATGTTCAGAAGTGTGGATTTCCCGCTGCCCGACGGACCCAGAAGGACCGCAAGCTCGCCCGCGAAAAGCTCAAGATCGACACCATCGAGCGCAAAAACCTTCACCTCACCGGTATCATAGACCTTCGAGATATTCTCGGTTCTGAAAACGGTCTCGGGCATCCATGGTCCTTTCGCCGCCCAATATGGAGGGTCTGCGCGCCGAGCGAGTTGATTTCGCTCAAATCAAAAGGGGCAGACGCCGCTCTGGAAAGCCAGACCACCTGAGTTTCGACCGCTCTCACTCTCCCGGCGCGATTTCCAGATCAAACGGCACATATCCGAAATCCACGCCATTGATCCGGAGGCTCAAGGCATGCGGACCAGCATGGTAGCGTCGTGTGGTGACAGGTTTGATGGTGTGGTTGCGCGCCAGTCTCCGTTCTTCACCGGGCGCGAGCGACAGTGTCGTCCACTTGAACACCTTCGGCGACAGCGTGCCGTTCGCCTTTTGATGGTGAATGACATAGTCGATGACAAGCTGCTGCGGTGTTTTTGCAGCCGACCTTAGCGAGACGTCGAAACTCAAGGATTCCTCAATCCGAACGGTCGAATTTTCGATCCGAAGGACAGGCTCTGCGATTTGGGGCGCTTGAAAGCCGAAGAGAGCGAGCGCCTCGGCATGCCCCGCTTTCACGAGGGTCCGGCAAGCGTGGCGCAACAGTTTCACCCGGTCGGGGCCAGCCCTCTCCATCCATTCTGCCGCCACGCGCGCGACGAGGTCGGGATGGTCCTTGGCGATATCGTTGAGGTGGTTCGCGACCGAACGCCGGACATAGTCCGACGGGTCGTCGCGTAACCGCGCCAGCACGGGCAGCATGGGCGACGGGTCTTCGACCAGCGCTTGCAACCGCATACCCCAAGGCAACCTTGGGCGCGTGCCCTCGCTGACAAGGCGGCGCACGTGATAATTCGGATCGTCTGCCCAGGATTGAATGATCGGCAAGGCGCTGCCCGGATCCGATGCGATAAATGGCCGGACGTCAAACTCCGACGTGCCGCGCTTGGTCATTTCGCGCAGCGTGTCGAGTGAGCGCTCGATCGGGCCTAACCCGTGTTGCCCGATAACCGTGGTCAATGGCCAGATGCCCCAGCCGCACAACCCCTCGCCCGAGCTTTTGCCGTTCGCGCGACCCTCGTCATCGGGGTGCAGCAGGGCAAGCAACACGGCCTGTCGCGCCGCGTGATCGGTCGGCAGAACCTGGTGCAGCGCATCGGCGATCAGACCGACACGCTGCTTCAGCTCGAGCGCGTCCAATTGCGGGATCAAAGGCGCGGCGAACGCATCCGCGTCGCCGCCCGGCAGATGTTGGGCAAGCAGATCGCCCGTCAGGCGGACAAGCCCTGGCGATATCGCGTTCTTGAACGGTTCCACTATGTGTCAGCCTGCCTTGGCGAATGATCGCAGGATTGTGCAGATCTCCCCCCCGTGTTCATCGCGTCGGGATCAATCTTCATGCACGCGAAGTAAGCGCTGGCTGCCTCGGCGTTCTGGGCGCGTCCGAACACGGCATCGGCATCGGCGCGACTCTGCCACAGGATCACATCCGTATAAGTCCCATCGCTCCGCCGGATCATGTCTCTTCGGATAAAGCCGTTCTGCTGGCCCAGAAAATCGCGCTGGAAAGCGTCGGACGCAGAAAGAAGTTGCGCCTCTGTTGCACCGTCAGCCAGCGTGAAGTTGGCGAGTTCAAGGACATCATCTGTCATTGGTTTTTCCGTTTCTGATTTCGACGCTAACGGCTTAAGGCTATTAGTGCCAACAAATGGCATATTTTATGGTAGAAGACCTCCATGAGCACTCTCTCCCGTATTGAGCGCCTGAATCGTCTTGAAAGTTGGCTGAAGTCGGATGAGCCCCTCGTGCTTGGCGATGCGGCGGCCGAGCTTGGGATTTCGTTGCGCACCGTGCATCGCGACCTCGATATCCTGCGTGAGCGTGGCCTGCCGATTGAGGCCGAACGCGGGCGCGGTGGAGGTGTGCGCCTTCCGTCCACATGGGGTATCGGGCGCATATCTCTGACACGGGAAGAAACCCTCGATCTTCTGATCGGGCTGGCCATCGGCGAAACGACCAACGCAGCGCTTCAGATGGGCCATGCGGATGCCATCCGCCGAAAACTTCTAGCCTCGTTCTCTCATGCCGATCAGCGCACGATTGGCGCTTTGCGCGACCGTGTCCGGATCGGCGAGACAGCCTCCGGCGCGGTGGTCGGGACGCTTGGCGCAATGCCCGGCCAAGTTGGCGATGCGCTCAAGACCGCGTTTGTTCTGCAGCGTGTGATGGTGCTGCGCTACCGCGACGGCCTGTCGGCTGAAACCAAACGCGAGGTCGAACCGCACTATCTGCTCCTCAATCCGCCGGTCTGGTACGCCATGTGTTGGGATCATCTGCGCGCCGCACCGCGCACATTTCGGTGCGACAGAATGATGGACGCGCGCGCGACGAACGGCCCTTTTGATCTTCGGTCTTGGTCGGCTTTCGAAGCAAGCCTCGAAGGGACCGTCACAAGAAGGGCCTGAGGATTTCGAGGGTTCCGTTTGGGGTCTGATGAGATTCACTTGAGGTTCAACAGACCCTAGGCCGAAAGGCGCATCGGCCTCGGAAAAATCAGCCGGAAACACCCACGGCCGCTCGCGCGCATGCACGCCGGAACATTCGCCAGTATCTGCCCAAATCGGCCAATTAGCTTGATTTCACCCGATCATTTCAGTTCTTGACGCAAAGGTCGAAGCGACCTGATGGCTTCCGCGCGGATGAGCCGGGTCATCATTTGTGCGGCCCTAAGAGAGAGCCGGGATTGTGGTCAGGCCACTTGGGTTCCCTGGCTCCAGACGGTCTTCAAAACTGGGACATTTTCGACCATGCCAAACCGAATGATATCGGCGCGCAGTCCGGTCGCTAGCTGCCCGCGATCGTCGATACCCACGGCTTGGGCAGGCGTTTGTGTCACGGTGGCGACGCCGCGGGCCATGTCGCCCCAGAGGTCGCCCAGCTTGGTGGCTGCAAGCAGTAGGCCCGCCGGCACATAGTCGGAAGAGAGCATATCCAGCCGGTCGATCCGGGCCAGATCCTGTGCGGCGACATTGCCCGAATGCGACCCGCCGCGGATCAGGTTCGGGGCCCCCATCAGGGTTCCGATCTGCCTTTCGTGACAGGCATTGGCGGCCTCGACGGTGGTCGGAAACTCGGCCAGCGTCACACCATAGCCGTGGCTGGTGGCCACCTGCGCGGCCGTCGTGTCATCATGGCTGGCAAGGGTGGCGCCATACCGCTTGGCGGCGGCGACAGTGGCTTGTTCATGCCGCGCGCCAAAGCTGTCCTGAAGGCCGCGCAGGAAGGTCACATACTCTTCAAATTCGGTCGGGTTCATCCTATGCTTGCCGCACACGTAATCCTTGTACTTCTCGATGTCGCTGAATTGCCGCTGCCCCGGCGTGTGGTCCATCATCGACACGATGCCCACGCGATCCTCGGGCCCGAATTCGGCAAGCTCGTCCTCCAGCGTCTCGGAACAGATCTCGGCCCGCAGGTGGATGTGATGGCTGATGCGCAACGCGCCCACCTTGTGCATCGTCAAGATTTCATCGGCCATCTGACGGGCGTATTTGCCGTAGCGCGTCGGGCTGTCTGATATGATCGAGCCCACGCGGATTGCATCGAACACCGTCGTAATGCCGGTGCCGGCCAATTCGCGGTCATGGGCGACAATCGCCGCGCGATGTGGCCAGTCGACCTTGGGCCGGGGCGACAGGTGCCGCTCAAGATTGTCGGTATGCAGTTCGACCAGGCCGGGGGCGATGAAATCTCCGCCGACATCGACAGAGCCCGGCGGGGCCGCGCGCCCCTGATCGATGGCCGCGATCAGACCGTTTTCGATATGGATCGCGCCATGGACAACCTCGTCCTTCAGGATCAGGCGCGCATTGGCGAGGATGGTTTTGTCTGTCATGTCACTGTCACGCTGTTTTGGCAGTAGGGTTCGGTGGCGGGAGGGCTGCGATGTTCAGGCGATACGCTGTTTTCTATACGCCGCCGCCAGGGCCCTTGGCCGATTTCGGGGCGGCCTGGCTGGGCTGGGACAGCGCCACGGGCACAGCGGTTGAACACCCGCCGGTTCAGGGTGTGGACGTGGCCCAGATCACACGCACGCCGCGCAAATATGGGTTTCACGGCACCCTGAAGGCCCCCTTCGGATTGGCGCCAGGCAAGAGCCCCGACCACCTTGCGGAGGCCACCGCTGCGTTCGCGGCAACGGGAAAACCCGTGCGCATCGACAGCCTTTCCTTGAGCGCTAAGCACGGGTTCGTCGCGCTGCGACCGCAGGAAGAAACGGCGCCGTTGCGGATGCTGGCCGCCGATATTGTCCGAACCCTCGATCCCTTCCGTGCGCCCCTGACCGAAGCCTATATCGCCCGCCGCAGGGCGACCGGCCTGACGGCGCGGCAGGACACGCAGATGCTGGACTGGGGCTATCCCTACATCTTTGAGGATTTTCACTTTCATCTCACGCTGACCGGCGCGCTTGACGAGATGTCGACCGTGCTGAAAGCCTTGCACCCGCTTGTCGCGCCCTTCCTCAGCCAACCGCTGATCATCGATGCGATCACGCTGATGGGTCAGGATGCGGCGGGGATGTTTCATCAGATCCATCGCTATGCCCTGACCGGATAGAGGCAGGCCAGAACCGCATCGACCGTTTGGTCGAGGGGGCCGCTATTGTCGACGATATGCTTGCGGACACCTTCGGGAATGGGCGAGGAGGCGCGCGCAAGGCGGCGGGCGATCTGATCCGCGCTCTCGCGATTACGGGCCTGCAGCCGTGCGGCCAAGGCGGACTTTTCGGCCGTCAGGACGATCACTTCAAGACGGGCAAAGCGGCCTTGCGCCGTTGCAAGGATGCTCCGCGACAGATTGGCCAATACGGTGCGGCCTGCGGCGATGTCGTCGTCGACACGCGCGGGGATGCCATAGCGCAATCCGTGCGCGGACCATGACAGGGCAAACTCCCCCGCCACGTCGCGGGTGGCGAAGGCTTCCTCGGTCACGCCATCGAAGTCTTCACCGCCGGCATCGCCGGGCCGCGTGATGACCCGCCGCACGAGCGCGAATTGCGGGTCACGATCGGCCAAAGCCGCCATCACGGTATCCTTGCCGACGCCAGAGGGGCCGACGACCGCGATGAACCGGCCGCTCATGCAGCCAGGCCCTGCGCAAAGCCCGTCACGTCGATCTGGCGATCACAGATCGCCTCGGGCGGGTAGACGATATCTGCGCCTGCTGCGACAGCGACTTTGTGATGCGCACCGACATCCGCGACGACCACGTAGATACCGGGGCTTTGCACCTGAGGCGGCGTGTCAACACTGCCCAGCATGATCACGCCGTTGTCATGGCGCATCTCGCCGTGCATCAGGCGGCCATCATTATCGAAGATCAGCTCGTCAAGGTAGCTGTCAGGGCCCCCGCTGAGACCGCAAGGATGATTGGCCTTGCTGGCCTCGAAGAGATGGTCTTCGAAGTCAAGCGACACGACCTTGGTGTAAGGCGGCACGGCATAGATACGCTGCGCAGGGCATGTCGAGACGTGTCGTGCGCGGCAGGGCGGCCAGCCGGTCACTTCAGGTGAACAGGAAATCGAGCCCCCTGGGGAAACAGCCGCGCATTCACCTAGAGCCTCGCAACGTCCGACAGGGACAATATCATGTGCTCCTTGATGCCCGGCCGGCCCGCACAAAAGGGTGTAGCGCGGGGCGTGGTCAAGATCTCGCCAGCGCGCGGCCACATCATCGGCAGACGCGTTGGTCAGAAGGCCCAACCCATCCTTCCGCTCTGCAGTCTGATCGGTGCTCATTTTCATCTAGACATCTTTTCCTGTTGTATATACAACTAGACAAATACTAGCGATATCCCATCCCCACGCCAAGCCCCAAACGATGAAATTTCGATGATATGATCAAACGAACTCCAATCTGGCGCGCGATAGCCGACGCGCTGAGGCTTGATCTGGCCAACGGCCATTACCACCCGGGAGATAAATTGCCGACCGAGGCCCAGCTTGCCGGGAAGTATGGCGTCAACCGGCACACGGTGCGCCACGCCCTTAAATCACTGATCGACGAAGGTTTGATTTTCGCGCGGCGTGGCGCGGGCGTTTTCGTCACGACGACACCCACACATTATGCGCTGGGCCGACGCGTCAGGTATCACCAGAACCTCAGGGCGGCGGGCCACAGCCCGGCAAAGAAGATCCTGTCGCTTGAGGCCAGGGCGGCAAACCCGGCCGAACGTGACGCCCTCGCCCTGCCGGACGGGGCCCATGTTCTGGTCTATGAGGGGCTATCGCTGTCCGACGACCAGCCCATCGCGTTGTTCCGCAGTGTTTTCCCGGCTGACCGGTTCCCGACCTTGCGCGACGATCTGGTTGAAACGCAGTCGGTGACCGCTGCTCTGGAGCGAGGCGGCGTCACCGACTACACCCGCGCAAGCACCCAGATCACGGCCAAACTGGCCAACGCTACGCAGGCCTTGCACCTGCGCATCGCCGAAGGCGCTCCGGTTCTGCGCACCGTTGGGATCAACGTCGATCCTAAGGGTCAGCCGGTGGAGTTCGGCCATAGCTGGTTTGCGGGCGACAAGGTCACGCTGACGCTGTCCGACGACTGAATGGGCAATCATCATGGGTCTGGTGAACGAAACGGGTATCTTGCGGAAAGGGTGGCTCTGTCGCAGTTGGCCATGCCAGACGCAATATCGATGAACCGGTTGCAGCGATGCTGTCGCTCTACTTGCCGAAAGTTACCGGCTGACCCCGCTGCAATCGGTTGGCGCAGAAGGCGGGGTCGGAACGCCGCACGTTGCGGCTGGCCGCCCGGGAGGGATACTCGCACCGAACCTTTTGGTGACTTCGGCAATAATCGGCAGGTGTGTCCCCCGCTCTTGCGTGATCCGGGCGACCGACGGCTTCGGTCCTCTGTCAGCCGCAGCGTCATTCTATGACAAATCCGGGCCGGTAGAGCCTGTGCTTGCACAAAGTGTTAGACAGGTGTGATACCGACCGCATTCAAGATCGAGTTTTGGACCTATCGATTATCTCAGCCGCATCGACGGACAAAGCGGCAAGGCCGCGTTGGATGCGTTCATCCAGAAGCAAGGCCCTTTGGCGGATCAGCAGGACATGCCCACGGACTTGGCCGAGGCCTATATCGGCCGGGTACTCAGATCTGCTGGGCAATGCCGTAAAGGCACCGGGCCTGATGGCGCCCGACACCCGCAAAGCGGCCGACGCCGAATTGCTTGAGATTTTCGAAGAACTGCACCCCTTCTTCTTCGACCGGGTTGATGCCAAAAATGAGCCGATGCTGGACCGGGTTCGCGCCAAGCATCGGGCGCTGACCCTTGGTGAAGCCTACGGTGCCTTCGCGGCCAGCGGGATGGATGGAAGCCTTAGCGTTGAGACTGTAGAGATCGTCGATATCGCGCCCTGCATCCGGGGCGTCATGCAGCATCAGGCCTTCATGCTTCATGATTACGTCGGCCAGCGCCACAACATCCGCGTTCTCGGGGCCCAGCAGCCATGAGACATGCTCTTGCCGCCGCTGCGCTGATCGGCCTTACGGCTGCCTGCAAGGCCGACGATATCAGAGGCATGTCGCTGGGGTTGGGCGAATATACCGATGCGCCGGTCTATGTCACCGCTTTTGAGATTGGCACCGGCAGACACCCGCTTGTGCCCCGGGTTGTCGCGCATAGCAGGGGTAATTTCGCCAGGGCTCTTAACGCGGCATCCCTGGCCATTCCACAGGGCTACCCCATTCCCGTCAACGCAATCTGGATCGACGACGGCTTCCTCAGCGCATCCAGCGCGCCCGGTGCAATTCACGATCACCTTGGCCCTATCCGGGCCGAACAGGTCCCAGGCTATATGGGCATACCGATGACAGCCTACGTTTTCGAGCACGGCCGTGTGCTCGATCGTCCCTGGGTCAAACTTGGCCTGTCGCGGATTGGCATGGCGGCGATGTATGACAAGGCCATCGAAACTGGCGTGCCGTTCAATGCACTACCCACGTCTCCCGCCCACGAGAATGGCGAATATGTCATTCCACCTGAAATCCCTGGTCAGATCGTTCAGAAAATCCGCACGAACCAGGCCTTGGCAGATTGGGAGCGGCGCTATCTGATCGAGAATTTCGCCCATATTTCAGCCAACCCGGATTCCACCGGTATGTCCGGGGAATCTGATCGAAGAAGGCGGATTTACTGGAACAGGCCGGGCGAGGCGATCTGACGATCGTCCGGCTCAGCTTCGCCCCAAGCCAAGTCTCAGGCGCTAATCCGACTTGGTTTTGAAGGCGGACGCCATCCAATCATTGCTCATTTCGACCAGCTTGCCGGTTTCGGCCGTGTACTGATCGATCGCTTTCTGGACGAACTCCGCATGGATTTTGTGCAGCTCATGCGGGTCTTTGCAATGCAGGATTCGGTGCTGCGTTTTCACATCTTCCTGCATCCGCTCGGCGATGAATTGCGTGACCTCATTGCCGAGATCGGCCATGCTTTCCAGCATCGTCGTTCCCATCGCCGTCATCGGGCCAAGCCAGGCGGCCTGCAGATCGGTCATTGCTTGCATCGCCGCTGACCCGGCATCGCCCGAGGCTTTCGTTGCGGAGTGTTTTCCGGCCATTTCACGTTCTCCTTCGCGGCAGCTTCGACGGAGAGAATACCACATCCCTCAATCTGCACTTTGACATCAATCAAAGCCTCATTCGGCGATGCCGCTATCTGCATTGTTAAACAAGGCGGAGAGCGTGGATGAGTGTCGGGACCGGCGCGGTGGCAAACGGGCTGACGTCCGCCGAGGTTGCCAAAAGGCGAGCCCAGCACGGGCCCAACACGCTGCGACGTGTGCGGCGAACCTCGCCGCTTGGGATTTTCTTGCGCCAGTTCACCAGCCTGCTGGTGGTCATCTTGCTGATTGCGGCCGCAATCGCCTTTGTCCTGCGCGAACCGGTCGACACGGCAGCGATCTTGCTGGTTGTCGTGTTGAACGGCGTGCTTGGCTTCATTCAGGAATGGCGTGCGGAGAACGCGATCGAGGCGCTGCGCGGCATGCTGGCGGTGCACGCCCGTGTGATCCGCGACGGACGCGAGCAGAATGTGGATGCCCGTGATCTGGTGCCGGGCGATCTGGTGATCGTCGAAGCAGGCGACAGGGTGCCCGCCGATATCGCGCTCAGCGTCGCGCAGCAATTGCAAGCTGACGAAAGCGTGCTGACGGGAGAATCTGTGCCAGTGGCGAAGTCGGTTGACGAGGCTCCGCGGCTCTTCATGGGCACGTCGGTTGTCGAGGGTCGGGCCGAGGGCCAGGTGACGGCGACCGGCATGCAGACCGAGTTCGGCCATATTGCCGATCTGACCGGATCGGTCGGCGAAAAGGTCACGCAGCTGCAGCGGACCCTTGGAACGCTGGCGCGCCAGATGGGGATTGTCGCCGCCCTCATCGCCGTCGCCATCGTCGTAATCGGCACGCTGACCGGCCGTGATCTGGTCGAGATGTTCATGACGGGCCTGTCGCTGGCCGTGGCCATCGTGCCCGAAGGACTGCCCGCCGTCGTGACGATCACGCTGGCCCTCGGGGCGTCGGCCATGGTTCGGCAAAAAGCCCTGGCGCGGCGTCTTCAGGCGGTGGAAACGCTCGGCGCGGCCTCCGTCATCTGCACCGACAAAACGGGCACATTGACCGAAAACAAGATGACGGCGTCCCGCATCTGGATGTCGGGCACGACCTACGAGGTCACCGGAACCGGCTACGACCCGTCCGGCCATATCGAGGCCGACGGCAAGCGTGTCCGGGCCGCTGACGATCCGGCGCTGGCCGCCCTTTTGCAATCCGCCCTTGTCTGCACCCACGCCAGCTTGGTCCGGCGCGGCGAAGACTGGGTAATGACCGGCTCGCCCACCGAAGGCGCGCTGGTGACGCTGGCCTATAAGGGCTGGGCACGCCTGCCCGACCCGAATGCGCGGATCAGCGAGATCCCGTTCAGCAGCGAACGCAAGCGGATGCATGTTCTGGCGCGGGATGACGGGCAGGTCGTGACCTATGCCAAAGGCGCGCCAGAGCAGATCCTGGAGGTTTGCGACCATGTGCAGAAAGCAGGTGGCAGCGTGCCTCTGCAAGACGCCGACACGGCAGACATTCTGGCGGCTTATGACGATATGGCCCGCGACGGGCAGCGTGTGATCGGCCTTGCCATGCGGATTGAAGGGCCTGGTACCGCCCTGCCGGCGGAGGCAGGGCTGACCTTCCTGGGGCTTGTCGGCTTGATCGACCCGCCGCGGCCTGAGGTGCGAGATGCCATTCGCGGCGCGCAAGCGGCGGGGATCAGGGTGATCATGATCACCGGTGACAGCCCGGTCACCGCTCTGGCCATTGCACGCGCCCTCGACCTGCCGGTCCAACGGGCGCTGACCGGTGAAGACGTTGCGGTGATGTCGGATGACGATTTGTCTGCGGCGCTGGCGCAGCAGGTTCTGTTCGCCCGCACGACGCCCGCCAACAAAATGCGCATTGTCCACTGCCTCCAGGCCCAGAACCAGATCGTTGCCATGACGGGCGACGGGGTCAACGACGCGCCCGCGCTGAAACAGGCGGATATCGGGGTTGCCATGGGGATCCGCGGAACGGATGTCGCGAAGGATGCCGCCGATCTGGTTTTGCTCGACGACAACTTCGCCACGATCGTCCGCGCCATTGCCGAGGGGCGCCGGCAATTCGACAATGTCCGCAAGTTCGTGCGCTATTTGCTGTCGTCCAATGCGGGCGAGGTGATTGCGATTGTGATCAATCTTCTGATGGGTGGCCCGCTGGTGTTTCTGGCCACGCAGATCTTGTGGATGAACCTGGTCACGGATGGCGTCACCGCCATCGCGCTTGGGGTTGAAAAGGCCGAGGCCGACCAAATGCGGCGGCCACCGCGGCCCAAGACCGCGCCCATCCTGGGCCGTGCCGGTTTGGCGACCATCCTGTGCTTTGGGCTCTATACGGGGCTTGCCAGCCTCTGGGTGTTCTACACTCTCCTGCCCCAGGGCGAGGACATCGCGCGGACGACGGCCTTCACGGCCATGGTGGTGTTTGAGAAGATCAGCGTCTTCGCCTTCCGCTCGCTGCATCTGCCATGCACCGCGCTGGGATGGTTTTCGAACCGGGCCCTGATCCTGGCGCTGGTCGCGACAATCTCGGCACAGCTTGCCGCCGTTTACTGGCCGCCCTTGCAGACCTTGCTGCACACACAGGCGCTTGGCTTCGGCCATTGGGGTATCATCGTTTTGCTCGCCCTGCCGCTTTTGATCGTACCCGAGGTATTCAAGGCGCTTCGCCGCCGGCAGACCGGCGAAGGCCAGCCCGTCTGATAGAATGATCTGAGTATGTAAGGGGGACAAGGGCATGAAAACAGAACACGGACATAGCCACGAAGCCATCCGCGCCCGGATAGGAGCACCCAATGCGCGCGGATATCTGCGCGACACTGTCTATGGCGGCATTGATGGCGCCATCACCACGTTCGCCATTGTCGCCGGGGTGCAGGGGGCCGGTCTGTCATCCGGCATCATCCTGGCCCTGGGCTTTGCCAACGTCTTGGCGGACGGGTTTTCGATGGCCGCCAGCAATTATTCGGGCACGAAGAGCGAGCTTGACGATCTGGCCCGCATCCGCGCGGTGGAAGAGAGCCATATCCGCGACACGCCCGAAGGCGAGCGCGAGGAGTTGCGCGAGATCCTGCGGCTGAAAGGTCTGACAGGACAGGTGCTGGAGGACGCGACAGCTGCTATCTCGGCCCGGAAGAGCACCTGGATCGACATGATGGTGGTCGATGAATATGGCCTCTCGCCCACCTATCCAAACCCCCTCCGCGCGGCGCTGGCGACGTTTCTGGCGTTCATGGTGGCAGGGGTGATCCCCTTGCTGCCCTTCGTCTTTGCCCAAGGCGACCCGCTGACCCTTTCGGCCAGCCTGACCGGGGCCGTTTTCTTTGGCATCGGCGCGCTGAAAAGCCACTGGTCCCTTGCGCCCTGGTGGCGCTCGGGGCTGGAGACACTGCTGATCGGCGCTTTGGCGGCAAGTATCGCCTATGGCGTCGGGCACCTGTTTCGGGGCGTCGCGGCATGAGGCAACCCGGCGCGACCGGGTTGAGCCCGATCAACCCGAGCCGGCAGATTTCCTGATATGGTCCGAAGGAGAATGGCGATTGCAACCTTGATCGACCCGACCAATCGCTGTTCAGTCCCCAAACGCGAAGAGGGATCGCCACATCATCGGACGGGCAGGACGTGACCGTAGACACGAAAAAAGAAACCTTTCTTGCGGTCCTCCTGGAAGCTGCCCCGGATGCGATTGTCTTTGCCGACAGCACGGGCATCATTCTGGAAGCGAACATGGCCGCGCATCGGATGTTCGGCTACAAGAACGGCGCGCTTGTTGGGCTGAGCATAGATACCCTGATGCCCTCCGCAGTTGCCGATCGGCATGGCGGTTTCGTGTCGCGATATCTGAATGAGGGGACGGCACGGATCATCGGGCGGGGGCGCGATCTGATCGGGGCGCGCAAGAACGGCAGCCAATTTCCGCTCCACCTGTCGGTTGGCCATGCGCAGGCCGAGGGCCAGGATTACTTCGTCGGGATCATGCACGACCTGACAGGCCGCCGCCAGGTCGAGTCTGCGCTGGAACGCTCGCAGCGGATGGAGGCGCTCGGCGAACTGACCGGGGGCGTGGCACATGATTTCAACAACTTGCTGACGATCATAACGGGCAATATTGAGCTGCTCGCCATGGACAACGCGACCGGGCATGACGGCGGCATGCTGGCCGATGCCCTGGAAGCGGCCGAGCTTGGCACCTCGCTGACCGCCCAGCTTCTTGTCTTTGCGCGCCGGGGTGTGCTGATCCCGCAGGACATAGATGTCAACGAGATCGCCGAGGATATGGCCGCCCTTCTGCGGCGGACATTGGGCGCGCGGATCGTACTGACCACGCGGCTGGCCGACGATCCCTGGATCGTTCAGGCCGATCCCGCCCAGCTTCAGACCGCGCTTTTGAACCTTGCCGTCAACGCCAAGGCGGCCATGCCCGACGGCGGGGCCATGATGGTTGAGACCGCGAAGGCGACGATTGACGACAGCTATGTCGCCCAGGAGGTCGGCGTCGTGCCCGGTGAATACATGCGCATCTCGGTGTCGGATACGGGCACCGGCATGCCCGAGGCGATCAAGAACCGCGCGTTCGAGCCGTTTTTCACGACAAAACCGCAGGGGCAAGGGACGGGCCTGGGGCTCTCGATGCTCTATGGCTTCGCCCGGCAATCAGGCGGGCACGCGACCATCTACAGCGAAGAAGGGCAAGGCACGACCATCAGCATCTACCTCCCGCGCAAGATCGCCGACGGGCCCGGACGGGCGGATGCCGATGAGGCCGTCAGTGACCCTCCCGTGCGCGGCAACGGGCAGCTTGTGCTTGTGGCTGAGGATAATGCGTCGGTCAGACGGCTGTCGGTCACGCGGATCGAAGCGCTTGGATACAGAACCCTGGAAGCCAAGAATGCCGACGAGGCGCTGAAAATCCTCAGGACCACGCCGGATGTGGAGATTCTCTTCACCGATATCGTGATGCCCGGCTCGATGACAGGGTACGAGCTGGCCCAGAAGACACGAAGGCTTTGCCCGCACGTCAAGACGCTGCTGACCACCGCCTATGCCGGGCGCCTTCTGGACACGAATGGCGAATTGCAGGAGGGCTTTCAGCTTCTGCGCAAACCTTATCGGCAGGAGGAGCTGGCGGCGAAACTCAAGGCCCTTCTTGCGCTCTGAGCCGGTTCGATTATCGGCAAGACCGCCTCATGCGGGCTCTTTACGCACATCGGTGGCCAGCATGTAGCCAACGCCGCGAATGGTCTTGATGAGGTCGGGATGCGATGGGTCCCTCTCAAGCTTCTTGCGCAGACGAGCGATCTGATTGTCGATCGTGCGATCCAGCGGCGACCATGACTGGCCGTTCATCAACGTCATGATCTGATCGCGTGACAGGGCGCGTTTCGGACGTTGTAGAAAGACCGTCAGCAGCTTGATGTCGGCGGTCGTCATGTCGGTCAGATCTCCGCCCTTACCGCGCAGCTCCAGCGTGCCGGGATCGAAGGTGAGATCGCCGAACCGATAGACGGCCTCGGCGTCGGCGGTATCGGAAGGTCGCTCGGCAAGGGTTGGATGATGCTCTGCGCGGCGCAACAGCGCGTGGACGCGCGCAATCAGCTCGCGCACATGGAAGGGTTTGCAGATGTAATCGTCAGCGCCAATCTCCAGACCGACAACCCGGTCGATCACGTCGTCCTTGGCCGTGACGATTATGATCGGCACATCCGAAACCTTGCGGATATCCTGCGCGATGGTCAGCCCGCTTTCATGGCCCAGCCCGATATCAAGCGTGATCAGATCGATCGCCTCTTCCGCCAGAAACCGCAAGACATCCGCCTTCCGTTCCGCTTCGAAAACCAGAAATCCATCGCCCTCGAAACACCGTCTTAGCAGACGGCGCATTCTGGGGTCGTCATCGACGACAAGAATAGACCTCGATTTCACCAGCAGCTCCAGCTTATGCAGATTGGAACATAGGGAAAAACATCGCGGGCTGCCCGCCCCCGAGGCCACCCGTTACTATTTGTTACATTATGATACACATCATCGGAAACGAATGCGACATGCAACTGTCAAGACGACCCAGCCGATCATGGGGGGGAGTTCCAGATGTATGTCACGCTGTCCGAGACATTCGCGACCGATCAATGTCCCAGCACAAGGGAGGTGCCGCGCCAGCCTGCCAACGACAGGCACCTGACGCGGGCCACCCGGGCCGGAGAGACCCTTTTCGCGGAAGGTGACGCGGCAAATCATCTTTACGAGGTGGTCACCGGCGCCGTCCGGCTGGCGCGTGTCACGATCACAGGACGCCGGCAGGTGATTGCCTTCGGGTTTCCCGGCGATGTCGTGGGGTTTCCCCATAACCGGCGCTATCATACCGATTGCGATGTCATCCAGGCGGCTGAATTGCGCGCCCATCCTCGGAGCATTCTCGACACTCCTGCCGACAATCCCATCCTTCACCGCTATCTGGTGAATGCCGCAATGGCCGAAATCAGCGGCATGCAGGACCATTTCCTGATGCTGGGGCGCAAATCCGCCAGCGAAAAGACGGCGTCATTCCTCAGCGTCCTTCTGATGCGGATCGGGACGATCTCAAACGGTGTCGGGCATGTGCATCTTCCCATGTGCCGGGGCGATATCGCGGATTTCCTGGGCCTGACCACCGAAACGGTCAGCCGCACCATCTCGCAATTTCGCGCAGACGGGATCCTCGGCCTGACGACGGCGCAGGATATCACGGTGTTCGACCCCCTGGCGCTTCGCAGGCTGAGCGAACTTGAGGAATAGACGTCGTCGGTCTGCAAACCGGGGTCGAATTCGCGCGGCCGACGAATGCCGGACGCCGCTCTAATCGGGTTCGGCGACATCACCGTCAGCGGCGGATCCAGACTTCAACGCGTCGGTTGATGCGGCGGCCGTTGGCGCTGGTATTACAGGCCGCAGGTGCAAGCTCACCGAAGGCCTTTGTCGTGAACTCTATACCGGTCAACGCCCTGGCCCCCTCCGCCTCGAGTGTGCGGGCGACAAGCGCCGCGCGGGCGCTGGAAAGCCGGAGATTTGCCTGAAAGTCTCCCACGCTATCGGCAAAGCCGACAATCGCTACCTGGGTTCCAGCGGGCTGCTCGCCGAGATAGGCGATCAGCCGCTTGACGTCGGCGATCTCCTTGGTGCCCAACCGGCTTGAGCCCGTGGCAAAACGCAGGGTTGTTGACAGCCGCTGCCACGAGCGGAGGTCTCCCACCAAAGCGCGCGCCACCCGGCGCTCGGCTTCGCTGTAGCGGCCCCGCCGGACGGCCTCGTATCTGTCCTGCGCCACGCTTGCCGGCTGAACTTCGACACTGAAGTTCACAAGATCAGATGCGGCGATCGCGGCTTCAGCCTGGGGTGAGCGCACATAATCGATGAATGATTGCGCCTCGCGGGTCAGATTGTCCGGGCGGGAGAACAGATAATGCCGCCGGACCAGGGGGTATTCCTCGGTCTTGACCGAGAATGAGCTGGCCACCGAGGTCAGGCCGCAAGTGCTGGACAGGTTCAGACGCTTCGCGCCCGCAGCCGCGTCAAACGACACGTAGCCGATTGCGCCCGGCGTTTCGAGAACCGCTTGCCGCATGCCGTTATTTCCGCCCTCGGGATACCGCGTGCCCCTGCCTTCCACAAAACGCGCGCCACCCGAGACCGCCGTCTGAAAGACCTCTCGTGTGCCGGACGCATCATTGCGGGACAGGGGCGTGATCGGCGCATTCAGGCCGCCGACCTGCGCCCAATTGGTGACGTCACCGCGATAGATGCCCGCGATCTGGTCAAGTGTAAGCGCATTGACCGGATTGTCGGGGTGGACGATCATCGCAATGCTCTCGATCGCGATGACCGTGTTGTTTTCGGGGTTCATCGGGTCATCCGCACCGGCAGACTGAAGGGCTCTGGCCTCTGCTGATGTGGGCGCACGTGCCGCCATCCCGAACTCTGCCGACCTGTCGATCAGCGCCGCAAACGGGCGGTTCGGATCGGTGGCTTCGGCATAATGTGTCTCGCGAACCCTGCCGGTGCCATCAATGTAACGGCTCACCGTCTCGGTGTCTGACAGCTGGACCAGCTCATGGCGCAGACCCCGCCAATCGGCATAGCCCTTCCACAAAGACGGCAGCAGACCCAGACCGACGGTGTCCGAGCCTGCAAGCCGCACCTGGGCGGTTGCCGGATCAAAATCCGGTAGGCCCGGCGCGGGGTCTTGGGATGCAGCCGCCACTGAAACCCCCGGCGTTCCATCCTGCGGGCAGGCCGCGCCCGCGCATGTCACCGTTCCAGCCAGCAGTCGATATTCGCCTGTTGGCGTCAGCAGAACATATTCCGCGCCTGTAAAGTCCAACAGCTCACCCGTGATCTCAATCGCACCGACTTTGGTTGTCAGCGTGACAGGAGTGTCCGGGCTTGGCTGCGGGCGGCTTTCAACGGCTGGGGCGGCGGCCTCCGTGGCGGGACTTGCCACCGCCGCCGTCAAGTCGGGGCATCCGTCGCCCGCGCAATTCACCCTGTGGGTTTTCAATCGGTATTCGCCCGTTGGCGTCAGCAGGACATATTCCGTGCCTGTGAACTCAACCAATTTACCCGTCACTTCATATGCGCCGACTTTGGTTGTCAGTGACACTGTCGGAGCCTTGTCGGGGTCCTGGCGCTGCAAAGGTGCCTGCTCGTCTACTTCCGCTACGGCGGCCACTTCGGCTGCGGGCTGGGCGGTTGTCTGTTCCGTGTCGGGGCAGGCAACACCAGCGCAGGTCACGATGTTGGACTTGAGGCGATATTCACCGGTGGCCGTCAGCACGACATATTCATCGCCGGTAAAGTCGAGCAACTCGCCCGTGATCTCAACCGATCCGACGGTGGTGGTCAGTGTCACAGCACTGTTCTGGGCGGCCTGAACAGGCGGCGGGCATCCGGGGCCATTGCAGGTCACCCGATCTCGACCGAAGGTGAATTCGCCAACGGGGCTGAGTACGCGGATCTTCTCGTCATCGAAATCCACGACCTCGACCAGCATATTCACCGATCCATCGTGGGATTTCAGTGAGGTCTGAGCAGAGTTCTGGCCTTGCGGGGCCGTCTGTGCGGCGACTTCTGCTGCAGGTTCAGCCGCGGCTGGCCTGGCCTCCGGACAGGCGGCACCCGAGCAGGTCACGATGTCAGACTTCAGCCGATATTCACCAGCGGCCGTCAGCACAACATATTCATCGCCGGTAAAGTCCAGCAACTCGCCGGTAATCTCAACTGATCCAACGGTGGTGGTCAGGGTCACGCTGGTGTCCGGCGCGGCCTGAACAGGCGGTGGGCATCCAGGGCCGGTGCATGTCACCCGATCTCGACCGAAGGTGAATTCACCGACGGGGCTGAGCACGCGGATCTTCTCGTCATCGAAATCCACGACCTCGACCAACATGTTGACCGATCCGTCATGGGACTCAACCTTGGTGACCTGGGAAAATGCGGGCAGAGCAAATCCCAAAGCCACAACCAACGCTGCCGCCACACTTGATTGCCACGTCGAACCGGACATCACATCACACCTTTACCATCTTTGTACCGGGCTTTCTGACGGGCCTCGGTTACGCTGAGCATCTGATGGGAAGAGCGACGGAGAAATCCCGGGCGGTCTTTGTATGCACGCAGACTGCACATATCCGCGCGGAGGCGTTGGGGGGAAGCCAGAGGAACAGCTTGGATCTTTGTCATGGCTAGCTTCCGTCGTCGCTGAACGTCAGAACGTATTCGACCAGCGCCCAAAGGTCCTCGCCCGATGCGTTTCGAGCGAAGCTGGGCATGGGCGTTCCCTCCATGCCGGTATAGAGCCTCATCCAGATTTCTTCAGGATCACTGCCGCCTTTGAACTGGCCCGTGCGGAAATCGGCCGGCAATATCTTCAGACCTTCGGCGTCGGTCAGTTCGGTGGACAGGACTCCCCGGCCATCACCAGTCTCGCCATGACAATCGGCGCATCCCAACTCGCCATAGAGGGCCGCGCCGCGCGTCAGATCGGCCGGTTCGGGGCGGGGCGGGGCGACAACCAAATCACCGTAGCTTGGTGTGCCCGCTGCGACCCGTATAACCTCGGTCAACGCGATCAGGTCTTCGATGTCGAGATGCTCAAAGCGGGGCATCATCGAGCCGTATGAGCCCTCTACGCCATGAAGGATCGTGTCGAACAAATCCGTCTGCGCGGGAAATACGCCAGGCTCGCTAGACTTGAACTTGAACACACCAGTGGTGAAATCGCGCGGGCGTGGTGCAAACCCACTGGCCAGAGGGCCTTTGCCATCACCGTTTTCGCCATGGCAGACAGCGCAATTCTCAAGATAGAGTTCCATGCCGTACGAGAACAACTCGCGGTCGACCGCCTCCTGGGCCATCGATGGGCCGTTCCCGGCCACAAGCGCGACGAAAAGGACGTTGGCAATCGGTGCAAAACGCATGGTCTACACCCTTGGGCAGCGAGACAGCCCAAAGCGGCCGCCCCCTGCCCCTGAGAGATCATCGCCTTGCCCGCCAAAAGCGGCGCGCGTGCTCTGCAGGTCAGTTCTCACCGTCATACAAACAACTCCGCTTCCGGGCGGGGTGCGGCCTTTGCCGGGCCGCACCGTTCCAAACCAAGCCGCCGACCGGCAAGCAAATCGCGTCAATTACCAGTACCGCCTGATTGGCGTGGCATGAGGACAAGACCGGAGGATTCGCTTGGGTCCGTTTCGATCCGTTGGCCGGCGGGCGCGTTGGGAAGGATGCCGACTTGCGATCCAGCGGACGGGTCTGCACGGCCAGATTGATCATCGCCTTGCAGTCTCGCGGCCGTGATCATCGTCGTCTGGTCCGGCATGGGCAGCAGGTCATAATCCGGCAATCTTGGTGTCTCTGCCAAAATCTCGCTTCCCGAAAGGCTTTCCAGAAAGGCAACCAGATCCTGTTTTTCCTGCCGTGTCAGGCCAAGCGGTGCCAGCGTCGCCGACTTGGTGCCAAACACATCCTGTGTGCCGCCGATATTGTAGAACTCAACCACCTCATCGAGTGTGAAGAACACACCGTTATGCATGTAAGGGGCCGTGTAGGTCAGATATCGCAGCGGTGCTGTGCGGAATGCACCCAGATCGGCGGGGTCGCCGGTTGACAGGTACCGTCCGGGATCACGATCGAGATTGTCGTAGATGTCCTTCTCAAGCCCGCGCACGCGCATCACATAGCGGAACGTGACCTGGCGAAGGGGATCCTCGGCCAATTCCGGATTGGGCGGCACTGCAATGTTGTGGAAATCGCCGTCGCTGAAAAGCGGGCCGTTATGGCAGGATATGCAATTGCCCTTGCCGCTGAAGACCTCAAAACCCCGCAGGGCCTCGGCGGACATGGCGCCGGTGTCGCCGGCAAGATAGCGGTCAAATGGGCTGTCGTCCGAGATCAGCGTGCTTTCATACGCGGCAATCGCCTGGGCAAACAGATCCCGGCTTGGGTCCTGTCCCCAGATCGCCTGAAATCTGTTTCGATATTCCGGGATCTGGCGCAAACGCTCTTCCGCCAGAACCATGTCGATATTGGCGACAAAACCGGCGCCCATGGCGTCATGCACCTGGTCGTAGAGTGAGCTGAGGCCCGAATCCCAATGCAGCCCCGACTCGATCAAGCCGGTATTCACGATGGTTTGCGAATTACGCCAATGCTTGGTGCCGGGGTACCCCCGGGCAAGATCGGAACCGTCGGTCCAGCCGGCGGCCGGATCGTGGCATTCCGAGCAGGATGTCGAGCTATCGCCGGACAGCCGCGGATCGAAGAACAGCATGTAACCCAGTTCGGCAACCGCGGGATCAACGGCGGGTCGCGCGATTGTGCTGAGCGGTGCGAACTGGCTGAGATCGGTTGATTGCTGCGCGCTGGCACCAGTCGCCGTCAGAGCGAGAACAGCGACGAGTTTGTAAAACGACATGGTCGGCCTCCCCTCTAGGACATCACAAGATCAAGATCGAAGACCTGATTGGGTCCGATCGCGAAATCAGTGAATTTCTCACCAAGCGCCGGATGCCAGACGCTAAGCTGGTATTCACCGGCGGGAATGTCCGCGATTTCGAATTTGCCGTCGGCGCTGGTGACCGACAGATACGGGCTGGGCGAGGTATAGATCCACGCAGCCATCCAGTTATGCGCGTTGCAATCAATAGTGACGAGGTTGCCGCGGCGCAGCCGCAAGGGGATCACGTCGATCTGACCGGCGGCCGGCTGCGAGAAGTTGAACATCGAGCGCCGGACGCCCTTGAAGACCTCATATGCATGAACGTTGTGCATGATCGGGTCAAAATTGATGATCTCGGCTTCCGCCGAATCCCGCACGATCTGCACGAACGGCTGAAAGCTGCAGTTCATCTGGTAGATCTTCGCGCTCTCGAAGATCGGGGCCCAAGGCTTACCCTCGGTAATGCCTCTGATCTGGATAACCGCATCGGCCAGCGCGCCGTTGTCGGACACACGCATGGGCACGACCGTTCGGTAGCCTTCCCCGCAGATGTTGTTGTCCTTGATGACCTGCATTTGCACAGGCTCAATCGGTGCACCGGTGTATTTCAGTGTACCGCGAAAGACACCACCGTTCCGAACCGGACCTGTCGCTTCGTATGCGAAGCCGCCGGCGCCGCTCAGGCCCTGGGCAAGCGCGGGACCCAGATACGCGGATGCCGCAGCCGTCGTCAGCCCCGACATGGCGCCAGTCAACACTTTACGGCGCGTCATAACCATTTAACACACACCCCTCGTTACCACCTTCACGCCTCCACTGACGACGGCGTGAGATACTCAAATACTTATGCTTTGGGGCAAAAGAGCGGCGAGAGTTCGCTTTTTAGGCATTTGCGCGCCCTTTTCGCGCTAGATGCGAATCTTTTAGTCATTCAGAAAACCGCAGGTTGCGTGGATTCGTACGGGAGCTTCTCGACTCCAGTCGATAAGACGCCTGTCTCGCCATTCCGCCGTGTCGGACCGTAAGGCATCGAAGACAGGCCAAGCCGTCAAAACTGACCAGGGCGTCAGGCCGACGCCTCATGCCGGCGTGACTAACGTCAGGCTGGCCACAGGCCGCGGATCGCTGCGGGCAGACTTGCGCGCACATCCTCGACCTCGCCTTGGGAAATCCTGGCGTTGATCAGCTTGAAAACGGCGCTGATATCTTCGGGTCCGCGATACTCGGCCACATCGCCGACCAGCGTTTCGATCCGAAGGACGAAACTGGCGCGGTCCCGCTCGTGGATCGGCGTGGTGCTGGGCCGCCACCCTTCGAAAAACATGCCACGGATCAGAAGCGGCAGCTGGGCCGAAAACTGCGCGACCTCCTCGTGGCTGAGGTGGTCGCGGATCGTCGTCATCGTGACCCGCATCAGCCGCAAGGCATCATGCGGGCTGGTCCAGTCCAGCCGCTCAACCAATTCGTTTATCCATTCATGGGTCAGCTGAACCGTGTGATCGATTACCTGCAAACCTTTCGCTGACATCTGTTGATCCTCCTTTGCTGCAGTCCCGCCGCATACCGTCGCCCACAAGGCCGGCGAAGATGCCCCGGCCGGATGCCGAAGGGCAGCATGCAGGCGGCTGGTCCGCCTGCCCGATCTCCGAAGCGTTTTCGCCAGGATGGGCTTATTCTTAAGGGCTGAGCGGCAGAATCGATTGACGGTGATCAAGAATTGGCCGGTTTTTCAGGCGCGGGCCTGACCCGAATCGATTCGCTGATTGACGCTACGTGATGCCGTTGCGTCATCTGGTTGGCCGTAATTTCGCTGAAAGTGGCACGTTCAGGTCTGATTTTTGCCGCTGCGACGCCAATTTTCTTAATTTCTCACGCGAAACTCACGGCTTTTTCACACCGCATTCACAGCGATCGGCAATAGTCCACTCATCGACACAGGGTAAGGGTTAGGCAGCAGCTTCAGCAAAGACCTTTTCAGCACCAAATCTTTTCAAGCTGAAGTTGCTGCCGATCAGGAGTTCGATGCCAGTGTCGCGGGTCGCGCCGGTTTTAGGGAAAGCGCGTGGTATTTGTAGCGGTCTACCGAAGACCGTCGCGGCCCGACTATCAACTCAGACCAGGCAAGCCAGGATGCTGATGCTCCTAGCGCGCAACCATTTGTATTTCATAATGATTTCCCGTGTTCGCAATCAAGAGTTTTACCAAACCCATCACGCGGCGCGTTACTGCGTCAGGCGATGCGGACCATTTTCAGAAGCTGCATTTCCGCGAGGATGTCATGGCGAAATCATATTCCAAATCCAAAGCGATCGACGATGTTGCCCGGCTGACCAGCGATCTAAAGATCACCGACAGCAAGGAGTTTGAGCGCCTCCAGGGCCTTCTTGCCGCCACCGTCGAAAAGGCCCCCGACAAGCGATTGCTGAGCAAGTCGAACCGGCTTGCCGCGTTGAAGGTTGAGGATACCGCGCGGGAACGGATACGGGGCGCCAAACTGTCCAAGAAGGACCTCAGCAAACCACCTCTGATGGCCGCCCGCGTCGATGAGCGCGACGATCTTCTCGCGGCCCGTCTGGCCACCCCGCTCAGCGCCCTTGGCGGGGCCGAGCGGCTGGGGCCCTATATCGTTGACGACCGGCCTGTCTTTTTCGATTTCTGGCGCGCCGCGAAACGTTTTGAGGTGACGGAACAGGGGGCAAGCGCCCCGGCTTTCGTGCTGAGCAGCGCGCGCAGGCCCAGCTTCTCGCGCGGTGATAACCTGACGCTTGATGTGCAATCCGGCACGGTCTGGATCCGCGGCGACCTGATCGACAAGTCGCTGCCTGCCGGGGCCTATGCCGGTATCACCGTCAGTGACGGCAAGCTGCGCCTGCGTGAGGTGACGGATACGGGTGAGGGCAGCGTCAAGATCGCCGCCCCCGTCGAAGCCGAGCTTGAGCTTGTCCTGACCGCCAAGGAGATTGCTCCAGAGGAAGGCGGATGTAAGGCCGATGTCCAACTGAAATTGCCGAAGCTGATACTCAAGTTCGGTCCAGGCGGCCTGACAGTTGAAGGAGAAAGCGGCGCGGCCAGGGCCTGGGGACAGGACTTCGTCTTTGGCGAACCGACCGGCAATTCGCTTTTCGTGCCGCAATTGTGGACGCTGCTCCTGGGCTACACGGTCGAACCCGACCGGATGGATGCGTCTGCAATCCCCTCGAAACTGGCCGATTTCAAGGGCGAGGCAGCCATCGAAAGCGCGGCCTTGGCGTTGCCGGTCGTGGTCGCCCAGCCCGCGGCGCTGGGTCCATCGACGGTGGCGCCGGGCTTCTGGATGGCGCTGTCGGGCCTCATGGCGCGCTGGTACGCCCCGGATGAACGGCTTCACTCCCTTGATCCCTGGATGGCGATCACCAATCGCGGCGTGGGCCTGCTGGATGTTGACGTGGCCCCGCTGGCCGCAGCTGTCGACAGCACATACCGCCTGTGGGATCTGCCGCAGACGGATGGCAAGCGCGTGCCTTGGCATCACAAATACGCCGAGCCGTTTTTGTTCTACTACCTCTGCGACGTGGAACGCGGTGAGGCTCTGCTGGCCACGGGTCAGGCAAACGTCGTGCTCGACCGGCCGGTGCAGGCCAACGGGAAACCCGTGCCGACACCGACAGACACGGGCATCGTTTTCTTGCAGGCAAACCACCGAGGGATCAGGGCGACCCTTGGTGCGGTGGCGCGTGATAGCCAGGATAATCAATTGGTGCTACGCAATGCGCTGGTCTGGGCCACACGGTCGATGGCCGTTTTTACCGAGGGTAGCCTGAAAGACAGACAGTTGATCGATGATGGATCGCTGCTTGTCTATTTCGGCGTCTATGCCTGGGCGCCGACCCTGCCCGACCCCTATGTCGGCAACTTTCACATCTGCAAACCAGATATCGATGACCCGCGTAGCCTTCTGGGCGCCTTGGTGCGTTGGACGACGCCCGCGCAAGTGAATGTCACCTTTACCGGCGATATCGGTCTGCCAATCATTTGCCCGAATGACCGTTCGCCCGGCAAACCGCGTCCTGCGCCGGGGTCTGACCTGAAACCGGACGTCGGGCAGACTCAGACCGAACAGGGCAGTGTTTCCCTTTCGAAAGACGACCAAGGTCGCGTCGATCAGGCCCGTGCGATCGAAAAGCGCGGCCGCAAGGGGCGCGTGGGAAAGGCCACGCAGCAGAACCAGGCCTCGGAAAGTGCGATCGAGGGCGAACTGGCTGAGCGGTTGGGCCGCACGCCGCCGGTTTTCCTTCTTGATGTGTCCACCAATCAGGACCTTCTGGGTGTCGCGCTCTGGGGTTCAGCCGGCCGGCGGTTTGACAATCCTACCCATGCGACGGCGGCGGTCGCGCCGACCGCCTCCACCGGCTTTCCGGTCCGCGACCTCGACGTGAATTCCCCGGTTGAGGCTTTGCGTCTCGTGACCCTGCCGCAGGTGCAGTGGGAGCCCGTGCGCACGCTGGACGAAGACCAGGACGTGCTGACGCTGGGCTGGTTCCCCACGCCGCTGGCCTCGGCCAATGACGGGGGCGCGACAGTGCTTGGCGCCCGCTCGCAAAGGCTGTCGCCGGTTATCCCCGACGATCTCCTGGCCCGCACCAAGGAGGTGTTTGACGACGGAACGAACGTCACCTTCCGCACCACGCTGCCCTTCGGCATCGTGACGGTCGCCTCGGTCAACCCGAGCGGCAATGCCGGCCGGCAGCCCGATACATATGAAATCACGCAGCCTGACTTCCCGACCGATCAGGCCCGTGGCGGCTTGCAGATCACCGCCAAAGCGGAAGGCGGGCGCGACGCCAAGGGCGGCGTCTCGCCCTATTTCGATGGCCGCACACGGCAGATGATCAACGGGGTCGAGCTGGATACAGGCGATCCCTTGGGCCTTTCCGTCCTCTCCAGCACGGGTGACCCCGCCGGAGATGTCGAGACGATCTTCAACAACGACATGACGCAAAACCCCAAAGTGCCGGTGACGCGGTTTGATCTGTCGGGCTATGGCGGATCGAATTTCAGCAAGTGGGAAAACCCCTTCGCGCTCTTCGCCGAAACCGCCAAGACGCAGTTCCAGGTCACGATGGGCCGCACCGCGCTTGAGATCATCAAGGTGGCCAGCGTTCTGCACCCCTGGGGCATCAAGGTCACCCGATCGGTCATTGTCGAGCGGCGATCGGGCGGTGGGGTGATCCGGCGTGACACCGGATGGCAGGCGACGTCGGCCGGTATCTTCGACTATCGCTACATCGACACGCAACCGAACCCCGATGTCCCGAAAGTTGCAGACTACGCTTTTGATGCGGGCATCTTCGAGGGGCTGTTCAATATCCGCTCAATCCGGCCCGCACCGGGGATCGAGTTTTCCAATGATGGCGCGACCTTCGTGCCCTATTACTTCGACGCCGATCTGGCTCTGGACGGTATGTCAGGGCGCACACCCGCAAACGGCATCCTCGGCTGGCTGCAAACAGTTCCAAGCGGTCAACCGGCCAGCAAACAATCCCTCCGCGCGCTGATTGAGGCGCAGGGGCCGGTCGGTGGGCCGATCGACACCTGGATCGATTTTGGTGCCAGCAAACTGCCCTTCCGGGCGCGCCGGGTCGAGGTGGGCGTGGTCGACGATGTCGGCGGGCCGATCTTCGCTGCGACTGTCCGTGGCGTTCCCAAACTGCCCACGACGGGCGCTTGGTCGGTGGTTCAACGGCCCCTGACCGGTGTGCCGGATGGCGGGGGCGAGGCCGTGCCGGTGTCCGAGACGAAGGGTGTCCCGATCATCCGGCGCTATCCGGTGAAATACGATCCGACGAAAGACGAGGGTTATCAGAAGCCGCGTTTAGAGCCGGGCGCCCCAATAGGCGATTGGCGGATGGCCGATCCGGCGGATCTGCTGACACCCGCCACGCCCGACAACGAATACTGCATCCTGCAAAGTGCACCGACACACGCCTTCCTCTTCCCGAGGCCTCATGCCAGGGATAGCGGACCCGCGCGGCTACGCAGCACCGAGACCCCGGCCCTGGCCGACATCATCGCGCGGTCAACCTCAAAAGGCGCCTTCCCGCCGCCGCAAAACGCCATCGCCTTGCCCGCGCCCATGCATTTCGATGTGGGCACCAGCGGAACCATGGCTCTGTCGGATGTGGTGACCGTGGTGAACCACCCGACACCCCTGCGACTGGCGGGTGAGGATGGCCATGGCTCGGTCCTGACCTATGAAGACTCCACGTTGCGGCTTGAATTGGCCGCTGACCGCTGGGATGCGAATTTTAACGGGCTGACCATGTGGTCCGACATTGCCGGACTGCCCCGTGCCTCTGGATCGCGGATGCAAATTCATGGGTCGACTGAACAGCGGCCTCAGGTCGCCGAGATCGACACCTTGGTTTATGAGCCGGTCGAGAAGATCCTCAGCTACATTCCCGTCTTCGGTGCCCGCGACATGCTAGGCCCCATTGATCTGGGCGCTTCGAATGCCAAGCACGAGATCAAGATCGACATCGCCACCATTCAGGAAGTTCCCAAGGAGGGTTTTCCCATCGGTGGCGGCGCCGAGATCAAGCTGCTGCTGGGTGCAGGCGGATCAACAGGCTTTGATCTGGCCAGTGGCGGCGTCAAGGCATCGGGTGAACTGACAGCCGGGATCAAGGCCGAAATACCCATTGTCAGTGTCGGGGCCGCCAAGGTCTACGTCATTGTTCAGCTTGATGTGCAGTTTTCAATCGCCAGCGTCGTCGGTGTCGTCACTGAGGAAAAGCTCGAACTGATCGCCTTTGCCGGGCTCGGCGTGAAAGGCAATGTCGGCGGCTTCGAGGCCTATGCCTATCTCGGGGTCGGTTTCGTCTTCGTCTATGACTTCGTGACCGATACCCCCAAATTCGGTGGGCTGGTCCGGTTCGAGGCCGGCGTGACGATCGTCACCAGCTTCAAGGTCTGCAAGGTCAAGCTCCTCGCCGAGTTCAAGGGCGTCGTCTACAAGAAAGCCGAACCTTTGCCGCCGCCCGAGGTCGGCACCAAGGACAAGACGCTCTGCGACTATACCGGCAAGGTGAAGCTGCAGGTCGACATCTTCCTGATCATTTCCATCAGCGCGACCTACACGGTCAGCGGCACCACAACACTCGAGTAGGAGGCCAACGTCATGCCTGTCACCAAACTGACCTTCGTTCCCTACCTGCAAGCCTGGGATGCAGCGTCGCGCGTTTTGTCTCTGCGGGTGCTGGTCGCGCCCACGGGCAACCCGCTTGAGCCGCTTCTTGCCGCGCCGGCCGGGCTTCCGGCTTTTGCCGATGCCCAGTTGTCGTTCCGGGCATTCATCTCAGACGCGATCGACGCGCTGCCGATGCGCACCAATGTCGATCAGACGGCCGATACGCCCCGGCGCGGGGCGCCTGCCGATGCGCGCCTAATCTTTGAAAACATCAAGGCCGGGCTGGACATTCCCGATGGCGCCGCTGGCGATACGTTCAAACCCCAGGCGCCGGATGCAACGCGGCAATTGCGCAAGTACCTGCCCAAAAGCTATCGCAACGCCTTCGATTTCGTGCAGCCTCGCACGTCGCTGGCCGTGATCGATAAC
This sequence comes from uncultured Paracoccaceae bacterium, assembly GCA_947503935.1. GTDB lineage: Bacteria > Pseudomonadota > Alphaproteobacteria > Rhodobacterales > Rhodobacteraceae > CANNFR01. The sequence continues at coordinate 212,734 of CANNFR010000009.1, read as the reverse complement.
AGCTATCAATGCCTCATGCAGTGCCCCCCTGACGCGCTGCCGCCCGAGCCGCCGACAGAGATCGGCTGGGGCGAGGCGATTGCCTTTTGCCTGCGCCGCCCGCGACTGGCCGACGCCCTGGGCCTGATCGTACCGATCGACATCACCATCGACGCGGCGCCCAGGCTGGAAGAGGGCGGCTGGCTCTGGCTAGAGCTGTCACCAAACAGCGACTACGCGGCCGAGGCCGGGTTGCCCGATTTCCAGCGCTCGTTCGCAACCCGCATCCCGCCCCTGCCCACTTCCGGAACACGGCCGATCTTCACCCCGGTCGTCTTTCCAGTATCCGACAATGCCGCCGATGCCGGCGCGCTTGGCGATGTCGATCGGGTCTTTGCCGAGGCGATCCGTTTTGACGACGGGTTTTCAAAGATCGTCCATGTGCACCAGCCGCCTGGCGTGAGCATCCTGGACGAAGAGGGGACCAGCGGCTCGGCCCCGCGCGATGAGGGCGCGCAGATCGCCTTCGATGATGAGGACATATTGGAAGGCCAGAACCGTGCGCTTGGGGCCTCTCCCGATGGCCAGAACAACGTCGTCGCGCCGCGCGGTATCCTGGGCTATCGCATCGATGTGCGGCCCGCCAATGCGGGGGCGCCCTGGACGTCTCTCTCGCGGGTCAACTCGCCCCTTGATCTGGGGGTCGATCTGGGCACCGAGGTTGAGGAACGCTGGATCGAAGTCCACCCGAACGAGGTGGAAGATCAGCTTTGGTTGCCGCCGTGGTTCGCGGTCTGGCGGGGTGGGTCCATCGTTATGGAAACACCTGAGGAACAGCGCCTGATGCAGGCCCCACCGCCAGAGCCTGGCGATGCGCCTGACCTGGACGTGCCGGTCGATCTGGGCGATCTGAGCTTGCGCTATGGCAACCGGTACGAGTTTCGCGTGCGTTTGGCTGATGCCACCGGCGGCGGCCCCGATCTGAGCAAGGACAAGGTGCGCGAAGGTGAGGCGCCGATCGCACTGCTTCATATGAAGCGACACGTGCCGCCGCGCCGCCCGCTGCTGAATATGGCACCCCTCGCTGCCGACGGCGCAGTGCCGTCGGTGCAGGTCACCCGGCCGCCGCTGGGCTATCCCGACGCGGTCTTTGCCGCGGGCCCCGCCGCGCAGACGGATCTGCTGGCGCAGATCGCGGCCAACGATGCCGATCCGGCCAATGCCTCACCCCCGGCGATCCGCGACCCCGATACCGCCTATCTGCGCGTCCGCATCCTTTTGCGCGCGCCCACCTTCGATCCGGCCGCAGACCGGAACGGATGGATCGAGTGGTATACGACCTCGCGCCCCTTCCCGGCCGATCCGTCACAGGCCCTGAACCTGACCTTCGATTGGAGCCGCGCGGCGGATTACCGCGATATCGATATCTCGAACCAGCTTGGCGCCGAGGGCAGCGTCACCGGAGCAGTGCCGCTGATCTATTCGCGTGACATCCGCGTCGAAGTATCTGCCATCGGACGCAACGACCTGTCGTATTTCGCGACTGAGAAAGCCCGCCTGGGTGATGTCGATGCGATCGAGCTTCACGCGATCGAGGCGACCGAGGCCGATCCGATCGCCATCCTGCCTGATGCCGACAAACTGCGCTCGGTCCAGTTGCGCGATGATCCGATCGGGGCCCGCGCGCGGGTTTCGGCCACTGTCGCGCAGAATGATCCCAGCACGGTTCTGGTTGATCGTCTGGCCATCGCCAGCGATCTGGTGGCCAACGGCGCGATGCTGCTTGGCCGTCAGGGCGAACGAGTGGCCTTTGGCTGCGCGGGGCTGAACCATCATGCCGCCCCCGATGCCAGCAGCCTGGAATTCGCCGAACCCGGAGAGCTGGCCGGCCAATGGCTGAACGTGGCGCAGATGGTGATCGACCGTGATTGGACCTGGCGCGGCCAAGGGGCGCCCACGGTTCGCGTGCGGCGACGGATGGCCTTGCCCGGCGCGCCCGGCGATGCGCCGCAATGGGAATATGTGGGTGATATCCAGTTGATGAACACCATCAACGTCCAAGCCCGCACCCAGCCCGAACGCGGCTATATCCGTATGATCTTCATCGATGCCTTCACACCGCCGCTTGGCAAGGACGGCCTGCCTTACGAGGTCGCTCTGGAATACCAGATGCAGCTGTCCTTTGAAGGCGGCACCAGTATCATCCAGGATGTGGAAACCATTCTGCCTGTCGCGACCCGCCCGACGCAGGTGCCAAAGGTTGTCGCCGCAGGCATCGCCCTGACGGAATATCGGCCGAATGAGGAGTATTCCGAGACCGCGTCGCGTATAAAAAGGCTCTGGCTGGAATTCGAGGAACCCCTGGCCGATGCGCGCGACGCCTATTTCGTGCGCGCCCTCTACCAGACGCCCGACCCGATGCTGCTGCCCGATTGGGAGCCCGTGCGCGACCCTGATGTACTGGAAAGGGTCCCGCTTGATCCTGAGCTGACACGCGTCATCACGCCCGGCCAGGTGCAGGACCTGTCTGGTCTGAACGCCATGCAGCGGCTTGAGCCTGCGGGCAATTCCGACCGGCACTTCCTGGTGCCGCTGCCCCCCAATACCGACCCGGCCTCGCCCGAGCTGTTCTCGTTCTTCACCTACGAGATCAGGGTCGGTCATGGCCCGGGCACGCCGACCGATCCGTTCTGGTCGACCGCGCAGGCCCGGTATGGCGAACCGATGACGCTGGAAGGTGTGCAACATCCGCCACCTGAACTAATCTGTTCAGTCACTCCAGGCCCCGGCCGATCGCTCAAGGCCCGCGCACCTTTTGCCACGCCTTATCTGGGGCTCAAGCAGGTCACGCCCTCGCGCCCGAATACCGAGATCTGGTTTGTCCTTTATGCCCGACTGCTTCAGGTCGATGGTAAAACCTGGCGGAACGTTCAGATCGATCTGACCCGGTCGCGCGAAATTCCGACGGGGGCGTCAGCGCCTCTGGCACCACAGGCTGAAGGCCGCTGGACCGACGCGCAGGTCAAGGACGCTCTTGCCCGCGCCGGCCTGCCCGAGGATACGCCCCTGACTGTTCTCGCGGCCGAGCTTCTGCCCGAACCGAACGGCAGTTTCGCCGATCCTCTGGGTGGCGATCTGGGGCAAGTGCGGATTATCCGAACCTCGCCTCTGGCAGATGTCGCGCAAGATTGCTGCATCAAATCCTAGACATGCCCTGCACGGGGAACGCCTGCACCGCACCGGCGCTGCCGGTGCGGTGCCTCGTTACGGGGATCAGGCGATCGGTGTATCGAAGTCGAGACCCACGATCACAGGATCATGGTCGGACGACGCGAACTGATCGCCGTTGTAGAAGGCGGGATCGTTGAACTCGCTGCTATAGCCCAAGAGGTCAGGTTCATCGGCATTGATATGCCATTCCGTCACGCCGGTCACATTGTCAGCCAGCCCACTTGAAGCGATGGCATGGTCAAGCGCCCCGCGCTGGCCGTCGAAGACAAAGCTGTAAGCCTGATCCTGGCCGATGAACTGATCGATCAGATCAACGGCTGGCGTATCATCGACGATGGCCTGAACCGGATCCTCTTCGGCATAGGCGTTCAGGTCGCCCATGATCAGGTAGTCTTCGACACCGGTGCCCGCAAAGTCGTTCTCAAGCCACGCGACCAATTCCTGCGCGGCATCGGTGCGCACCTGGTTCCAATAGGCCTGGCCATCGTCCTGATCGAAGTTCGGATCCGCCCTCAGCGCGTCGATCTGCTCTTGCGTGATCCCGGTGCCGCCGCCGTCGAGATAGGCCTGCGCCGCGTCGGCCAGGTCCTGCAGATCGCTGTCGCCCTTCGATTTGAAATGGTTCGAGGCGACAGTGAATTCCTCGCCCGTCTCATTATGCTCAAAGGTTGCGGCGACGACCGGGCGGTTGCGTTGGACATCCTCAACCTGATCGCCCGCAGGCACCACCGCATTCAGCGGCTCGGCAAGCTCAAAGGTCGTCTGGGCCGAGCTTTCCTCGAACACGTGATAATCCGCGGCGACAAGTGTCACCTGCGTCGTGTCGTAGATCAGGCCGGTGGTGATCGCATCGGTGCCGATGAACCCGTCGGGGTCGCCGCCGGTCGGGTCGACGAAGGCGAAGACGGCATCGCTTCCCCGTGCGGCTGCCTCGGCATTCAAAGCGTCGACAAGTGCTGCGATGGCCGAGGCATCGCCAAAGCCATTGTTCTCGATCTCCTGCAAGGCGATGACATCGCCGCCGGTGTCGAGAATGGCGTCGACCAGCTTTTCGGTCTGCCGGGCCAGATCGTCGGCGCTCGTGGCGCCGCGTGGGTTCAGATCGTTGGGGCCCGATCCCGTGCCGGAGCCGTCGTCAAGCGTGGTGAAATAGTTCAGCGCGTTCAGCCCCACTACCTGCACATCGCCGCCCACATCGGCCGGCGCATCCGTCCGCGCGCCGCTATTGGTGGCCTCGTCGATGGTCAGCGTGCCGTCGACATCCACGCGGTATTCGCCGAAGGCATAATACATGACGCCCTCGATCGGCTCGGTGATTTCCGTGCCAAGCCTCAGGGTCGGGCCGCCTTCGGTGAACGTGTCGCCCGCGTCGAGGAAGCCGTTGCCGTTATCGCCCTCGCTGACCGGGATGAAGTCGAACTGGTCGGGGTTCGATCCCGACAACCCGTCATCGATGATAAGTCGGTTATTGGCGTTCGCCTCCTGCAGGGCCGCGATCTCATCAGCCTCGGTCTGAGCATCGAAGATCTGCGTGGGCTGGGTCTGCGTACCCGCGCTGACGGTGATTTCGCCAAACCGGTCGAGATTGAAGTTCTCGATCACCGTCAGATTGTCGGCGGTGCCGCTGGTGACCGACACCCGCATGCCCTCTGTCGCCTCGAAATTCTGCTCCACATCCGGGCCCAGAATAATTGCGGCGGCCGTGGGAAGATCGTTGCCGGATGAGATCGTGATGACATCGTCAGCGTTGATCTGGGTTTCGCCGAAGAACTCACCGGCTGTCCCCGTCACCTCGACCAGATCACCGACGGCCGGGGCCGCCGCGCCGCCGGTGAAGATGAAAATCCCCTCCGACGTCAGCGCATTGCCATCGGCGTCGCTGTCTTCCTCCTGCAGGTAGAATCCGTCCTCGACCACCATGGTGACCACGGCTTCAACCCGAACGCTCTGGCCGTCAAAGGCCGTCGCGCCACCTTCGCCCTGGATTTCCGAGATCAGCAGGTCCTGCGGCGTGCCGCCGCCACCGCCGTCATTCGCCGCACCGGGCGTTTCTGCCGCAGGTGCGCTCCAACTGCCGTCATCATTGCGCTGCAGTGATTGGCCGATGGACGTGCTGCTCGTCTCGAACACGCCGATATCGGTTGAGGTCAACCCGTCGGCCGCGCCACCGACAGCGGTGAACGTACCCTCATAGCTGATGAATTCGATCAATGTGCCGCCGTCCGACAGGGCAATACCGTCGGGATCTGCGCCGCCGTTTTGGATGCCGTTGGTCGGCAATTCCAGAACGTAGTAATCAAAGCTACCGTCGCTGGTCGCGGTCAGGCCGTCCAGGTCGAGCGTGTTGTAGACCGACCCGTTCGAGCCATTGTAAAGCTCAACCGCCAGGCCCGAGACATCGGCACCCGCCTCGACCCGGATTTCGATGAACTCGCCGACATCGCCGCCCACATTGTCGTAATGAAACTCGTTGATCCGAGCGGTCGGGGCCGTGCCTTCATCCAGGTCCGTCACGGTGACTGCCACGGCTTGCGTGTCGGATGCGCCGTCGCCATCGGTCACCGTTACCGCGACATCGTAGGTGTTGTCGCCGCCCGCATCTTGTGGGGTCTCAAAGTCGGGCGCTGTGACAAACGTCAACTCGCCGGTCTGGGCATCGATCTGGAACAGGGCGGCATCCGCACCACCGCTGATTGAATAGGTCAGATCGGTGCTGTCGGGATCAAGGGCCGAGGCTGTCAGAACCGCCGTGGTGTTCTCGGCCACCTCGACCGCGCCGTCGACCGTCAGCGTCGGCGCGTCATTGGTGCCGGTGATCGTCACCGTGACCGTGGCCGTATCGGTGCCGCCGCGCCCGTCATCGACCACATAGGTGAACGTGTCGGTCACCGTCTCGCCCTCGCCCAGACCGGCGAACAGATCGCCCGGAACATAGGTCACGTCGGTCCCGTCGAACGACACGGCCACACCAAGGGCGCTTATGCCGTCGACCGACGCGATGGTCAGGGTATCGCCGTCAAAATCCTGGTCATTGGCCAAAAGCGACGCCGCGCTTAGCGTCAGGGGCGTGTCTTCGCCGGTCTCGGCGTTATCGTCCCTGGCGATCGCTGAATTGTTGCTGCCATCAAGCAGGATGGTGACGTCATCTGCCTGAAAATAAAGCGCTTCCACTCCGAAGAACAGATCTACATCGCCGTCAGGGCCGGTCAATGTTCCAAAGGGCAGGCCCAACAAATCGGCCAGGTTCAATTCGTAATCGCTGACCGATCCCTCGAAAACGGCCGTGTCGAAACCCGCACCGCCATAGATCGCGTCACTTCCCGCGCCGCCGATGATCGTATCGTCGCCCGCGCCCGCAAAGATGGTGTCGTCGCCCGCATCCGCGAAGATCGAGTCGTTTCCGCTGCCACCCACGATAAAGTCGATCCCCGGTGTCCCGACGATGGTGTCGTTGAACCTGGTTCCGAACCGGAACCCGCCAAAAAGAAAGTCCATGAAAGCCCCCCATGGTGTTGAATTGCCAAGGGCAGCATCGCAAAAAACTGTATCAGTTTTTCTGCGCCCCCAGCGTCATACCTACACGTATAGGGCGATTTCAGCGGAAATCAGAACCGGCTACAGCCACGTTCAGCCATGTGTCGGCGGTTCTTCGCCATGTGGGGCGATTTTCCGCGTTCCGGTTCGGCGGTTCTATTCCCCGACGGAAGAGGTGATCTTCGCCCGCCCGCCATCTTCCGAGGTCGTCTCGTCTTGGTCTGACCCCGACAATGCCCGCCGCAGAACGTTTTCCAGAAGGCACGAGATATCGTTGTCGTAATCATTCCAAGGCAGGCTGCCGCAAAAGGTGATCGAGCCGGTTGAGAAAACCGACCCCCCGCCTGGCACCTCAAAGCGGATCATATCGGCGTGCAGAACCTCTTGCGCGGGCTGGCCGGCCAGGTTGGTCAGATGGGTCAGTTGCTCTTCCGGGACCAGCATGAAACCATCCTCGCCGGTGATCGACTGCGCCAGGATCACCGCGTTCTCAGGCGTGCCGAGGCTGGTGTCGCAGCGGTCCAGCTCAAACCCCGCGGCACCGCCGCCCGAGAAGCCGAAATCACCCAAAAGGTCGCCGTCGATCCCCTCGAAGATCCAGGCATTGGCGGGGTCATGATCAACCCGGGTGTAGGGCGCCCCGTGAAAGTTGCCCTGGGCCGTGAACCCCACACCCACCAGCGCCTGAGGCGGCCGCCCGTTGCGGCGCCAGAGCCCCCCATAGGCGCCGTCGAAAGCCTGATAATATTCGCCCGGCGCCGACGCCCAGGCGCGGATCCCGTCTTCGGCGCGGCGGATTTCAAGCAGCCCGGGTTCCTCGCCGTGAACCCCAATCCGCCAATAAAAACCGTTGCCGCCCAGATAATGCAGATGCCCGCCCCCATCGCGATAGCCCTGCAAGGCGTCCAGCGTTCTGCGCGTGTGGTATTCGGGATGGGTGCCGGTGGTCACCGCCTTGTAACCCGCTAAGGCCTCAACGCCGTCCTCCTGCAGCTGGTGGTCGGTCACGATGTCATAGGGGATGTTCTTGGTATGCAACAAGCCGATCAGGTGGCTGTCGGCCTGAAAATGCCTGAGTCCCGAACACACGCTTTTACCGAAGGTCACATAGCCGGGCCTGAGGTTTAGAAGCGGGCGATTGTGCGAGGCGTGGCAGATGCCGGTGCCATCGAGGTGGTTGTTATAGGTCGACAATCCGTAATCTTTGTGTTGCGCGGGATTGTGCGGATAGGCGCCCCAGTCCGCGACGCGGTCTTGCCATGACGGGTCCCAGTCGGGGCGGGCGTGATTGCCGTAGATGACGTAAGTGAAGGTCGACACCAGTACCGCCAGATCGGCGGTGCGCTTGCCTTTTGGGGGACTCACGAAAAAGGGAATGGCGTCCCAATCCTCGCCCCGCTCAAGGCGCAGGACGTAGATGCCCGACGGCATGTCCGGCGGGACAGTGAACGAGACGTCTGTTTGCCAGCCCAGATCGTAAAGGTCGTCGGCGTGGAAATGGATGGCGGCGTAATGCGCGGGGCGATGGCGCCAGCACATTTCCGACCCGTCCCAGGCCGACCCCGTCACCGCCCGCGTGGGATGGTTGATCAGGCGCAAATCTGGCCCGGCCGTCGCCGGTACCGCCGTCGTCCCGATGCCCTGCGACAGGTCCCAATTCGCGATGACCTTGCCGTTCGCAATGATCGCCGGGGCCTCGATCCGGCCGTTGAAATGGGCGGTGCGGCCCCCCTTCCCGTCAAGCGTGGCGGCAAGCACTGGCGGCCCGCCTGTCGCGTTGTCCTCAATCATGACCTCGGCCGACACCGCCGCACCGCCGAGGGATTCCTGCGTGACGCGCAGGATGCCGTTTCGGTTGCGGCCGGTCAGCCTGTACCATTTCCGTCCGGACATCGGCACATCGGTAGTGACTGTGACATCGCCCCAGCGAGCCCCCCCTGCGCCGCCGGGCGCCACGAAGACGCCGGCCTGGCCGACACCCAGAACCGATTGTTCGTCCGGCGACACCAGAGTCGGGCAGATGATGGCGGTGAAGGTCACGTCGCCCGACAGCTCGACCTCGTTCTCCCCAATGGCACACGATCCCGCCTGGAACGGCTGCGCCCGCCCCTCGAAGGTGAAGGGGGGCCACCAGGCCGAGGCATCCTCTTCAACGATACCCGGGCCCGCTGGGTTGGGATCGGCGCAGATCGACCGGGTCAGGCGGGCCGACACACGGCCACCGCCCCGCGCCGAGACCTTGAAGCTGATCGTGTCGCCCGGGCGGGCCGACAGCCGGTCGGCATAGCCGATCAGGGGGATCGACCCGGTCATCGTTGAGGCCCGTAGACAAGATCGGGTAGCCAGGTGACCCAATCGGACCAGAAAACCAAGAGGAAGATCATCAGGATGTACGGCACCAAAAGCGGCAGCACGCCGACCGAGATATCCTCAATGCTCACCTTCGCGATGCGCGCCGCGACAAATAGGTTCACCCCGATAGGCGGTGTCAGAAACCCGATCTCGCAGGTCATCACCGTGAAGATGCCGAACACCACCGGATCGATCCCGAGCGAGGTGACCAGGGGGAAGAAGACGGCCGTGAAGATGATGATCTGCGGGATGCTCTCAAGCCACATGCCGACGATGATGTAGAAAATGCCGATCAGCAGCATGACCAGCCAGGGATAGGCCGCGATGCCCTGAAAGAGGCCGAGGACCGCATCGGGAATATCGAAAATCGTCACCAATTGCCCGAACGCCTTGGTCGAGCCGAGGATGAACAGAACCGTGCCGATCACGATGGCGGTGAATTTGAACGCGTGGAAAAGCTTGGCCCAGGTCAGCCCGCGATAGATGAAAAGGCCCACGAAGAACCCATAGGCCACCGCCACCGCTGCCGCCTCGGACGGTGTGAAGATACCGGCATAGATGCCGCCCAGGATGATAACCGGGGCCATCACCGCCCATTTCCCGTCCCACAAAGCCGACAGCAATGGTGTCCAGCGAAACCGCTCACCCGTGCCGCCATAGCCGTGGCGCACCGACAGCGCGAAGACGACGACCATCAGCATCACGCCCAGGATAAGGCCAGGCAGGATGCCCGCCAGAAAGAGGCGCGGGATCGACACATCCGTGACCAGCGCGAAGATGATCAGAAGGTTCGAGGGCGGGATCATGCTGCCGAGGGCCCCCGCCGCCGCCGCGATGGCACCGGCAAAGCGCGAGCGGTAGCCCTCTTCCTGCATGGCCGGAATGGTGATCGACCCGATCGCCGCCGTGGTGGCTGGGCCCGAGCCCGAGAGGGCCGCGAAGAACATGCACGCCACGACGGTGACAAGGCCCAGCCCACCCTTGTAGGCGCCCACCAGACGCTGGGCGATGGCAACCAGCTTTTCCGACATGCCGCCCTGCTCCATCAGCTGACCGGCCAGAATGAAGAGCGGGATGGTGACCAGCGGAAAGGGCTCAAACGCCGTCCACGCGGCCTGGGCCATCAGGGTCATCGGGATATCGGCAATGATCAGGCCAGCCACGGTGGCCAGACCCGCCGCAAAAGGGATCGGCACGCCGATGGCCATCGTCACCACGAAGACGATCGCCATGACGATCGGGCCATTCGCGCCCGTGGCAACCGCCATGGCCCCGGCCAGGATCAACGCACCCAGGATGATCGCGGGGATCAGGCCCGTCCCCTTGGCGCGTGCCTCTGGCCCGGTCATAGCGGCAGCCCCCGGAACCGGTCTTTGCCCCATCGCCAATAGACCTGCGCGATCCGGAACAGCATCAGCCCGAAGGCCATCGGGATGAACATCTGCACCCAACGCTGCTCAATCCCCAGACCCGGCGTCTGGAATGTCACCTGAAACAGAAGCTGCGTGTAGGTCATGGTCTGCACGATCATAAACACGACGAACCCGGCCCAAAGTGCATCCGCCAGCACGACCGAGGCCACCTGAAGGGGGCGCGGCAGCGCGTTCACCAGCAAGGTGATCCGGATATGCGCCCGGTCGCGCACCGCCATCGTGGCCCCCAGATAGACCGCGAAGATCATGCCATAGACAGCCGTCTCCTCAGCCCAGCTGACGGCGGACGAGAAGAAAAACCGCAAGATCACCTGTAGCAGGACCGACCCCACCACGACGGTCAGGAAGAAGGTGCAGAGCACCTCTTCGAAATACCGGTCAAGCCGAGAGAGCATCGACGCCTCCAAGGGGTCGGGGAAATCGGGGGCGCACCGCCCCCGAAGTTGTCCGTGCTATTCAGCCGCGGCGCGGATGGCGGTAACGAGGGCCTCGAAAGCCTCGCCATTCTCGGCGGCATAACGGTCCTGCACCCGCTGGCCCGCAGCGACAAACCCCTCGCGATCGAATTCGGCGGTTTCCATCCCGCCCTCGCCGGTCAGAAACTCGCGAATGCCCGCGATACGCCCCGCCATCTCATCGCGCTGCCAGGCACCGGCCTCGCGCGCCGCGCGGATCACCGCCTCGCGCTGATCCTCGTCCAGATTGTCCATCATCCGGGACGAGGCGAAAAGCGGCGAGAAATAGGTGAAATGCTCGAGCGCCGTGAAATAGGGCATGATCTCGTAGAATTTTTGCGACTGGATAAAGGACGTGCCGTTATCGGCGCCCTCAACCGTGCCGGTTTGCAAGGCCGTCGGCGTATCGGCCCAGGGCAGCGGAATGGGCGCCGCGCCGAATTCTTCAAACGTGTCGATCATCACCTGGTTGCGCGGCACACGGACCTTCAACCCCTCCATATCCTCCACCGAGGTGATCAGGTTGCGAGAGTTGTAAAAGTCGCGATCGCCGACAAACCCGTAGGTCAGCAGATGCACATTCGTCGCCTCAAGCAACTGAGCCGCGAAATCGGCGCCAACCTCGCCCTCCAGAACGGCATAGGCGTGGTCCTTGTCCTCAAAAATATAGGGCAGCACGAATGCGTCCATCAGCGGAAAGTGCGGCGAGACGTTGTTGCCGGTGATGATGTGCATATCGACCGTGCCAAGCTGCAGGGCCTTGAAGGCCTCGTCTTCGCCCATCAACTGGCCGCAGCACCGCACCCTGACATCGATGGTGCCGTTCGAATACTCCTCGGCCAGCTCCTCGAACTTGTCGGCCAGAACCGCGTAAGAGCTGCCTTCCGACGCGGCATAGCCCAGGTTAATGGTGACGTTTTCCGCCCATGCGCCGTGTCCGGCCAGCAGTGCCGCCATCAGGGCGCCCGCTGCGATCCTCTTGCTATTCATATGTCCTCTCCGCGTTGGTTCGGACCAGCTTGGCACCGGCCTCCATTCAAGTATAATATCAATTCGTTCCCTTTTGATACTGAAACGGCATCATGAAATTCGGTCTTCGCCATATCCGCTATTTCGTGGCCGTCGCGGAAGAGCTTCACTTTCGCCGGGCCGCCACCCGTCTGAACGTGGCTCAGCCCGCCATCAGCCGCGCCATCGGCCATCTGGAGAGCGAGCTTGGCTTCGCCCTTTTCGACCGGACGGGGCGGCGTGTGGCGCTGACGGCGGCGGGCGCGTCGTTTCTGGTGGGATGCCGCCGTCTGCTGACCGGCATGGACACCGCAATCGACGAGGCGCGCGATGTTGATGCGGGCCGCATCGGGTCGCTCCGCGTGGGCTATACCGACTTCGCGATCTCGGGCGCCCTGCCCGGCATCCTGACCGAATTTCAGCGCCTGCATCCCGGCATCACGCTCAAACCCCGCCACGGGGTCACCCGCGATCAGCTGATTGCCCTGGCCGAGGGCACGCTGGATATCGGGTTTGTCACCGGGCCGATCGCGCTGCCGGGCTTCGGCCAGCATCCCATCCAGGCCGAGCGTCTCGTATGTGTCGTCCATGAAGGGCACAGGCTGGCCCGGCGCGCCTCGATCCGCATGGCCGATCTGGCGGGCGAAGACTTCGTCCTCGGCCCCGCGCGCGACTGGAGCCATTTTCATCAGGAGCTTTATCCCATATGCCGCCGCGCCGGCTTCTCACCCAATGTCGTGCAGGAGGCCTATAACTCGGCCGCGATCCTCGGCCTCGTGGCCAGCCGTATGGGTCTGACAATCCTGACCGAAAGCGTCGCCACCCCGGCCCGGCCAGGTCTGGTCACACTTCCCATCAAAGGTCTGTCTGAACGCCTCGCAACCGTTGCGATCTGGGCCGAGGATCAGCCCGACGGCCCCCGCCGCCTGTTCGTCAAGCATCTGAGACAGCGATAGGTCGGCAGGGCGAGAAGTAGATGTCGTCTGATATGCCAAACACCTAACATGCGGGATAATCTGATGCCCGCCTCTTTCCGGCGCGTTACGGCAGCGATTGTAGCCGGTCTGCTGTCGGCGCCATGCGGGTCAGGCTCCGCTCCAGCCGCTCGCGCCATTTGGGGCCGCGGGTCAGCGCCTCTTCATAGGCGGCGCGCAATTCGTCGGGCCGGTCTTCGGCCAAGACATCGATCAGGAATTCTGCCTGCCGGCGGGCCTTGCGCGCCTTGGCCGCGTCCGACCCCTCGCGGCGGCGGTCGGCGACGATCAGCTTGTGGATCGCAAAGCGCTCTGGCCGGGGGATCTGGACCAGAACGCCGCTGCGATAGAGGATTGCCGCATGAATCGGATCGGCGATTAGGTAGTTCAGATAATGCAGTGATTGCGCCTCGACCCCCAGCGCCGGCAACGGGCGCAGGCCCTCATCGGGGCCGAACGAGGGCGTCAGGAACTCCACCAGAGTATTGCCCTTCGTCTGCCGCCAGCGCCAGACGCGGCCGGGGTCAAGGCTGGGCACGGGATCGAAGGCAAAATCCGACAGTACCTCCTCAAGCGGCGGTGAGGTCGCCTCGCCCAGGGCCAGCGATAGCCGCTCAAAGCTTGCGATATCGATGTCGTCGGTCTGGGCCGCGTCGTCGAAGCCATAACGCACCCCAAGCTCACCCTCATAAAGGCGGAAAGCATGGGTGCCCACGATCGTGCCGCCCAACCGAAACACCCCCGCCCGCGCCATGGCCGACAAGAGGCTGCCGGTGCCGGCATCGAGGCTCATGAACCCCTCGGCCCGCAGCAACCTGACCAGACGCATGCGATGGGCCTGCCGCGCGGCGCGAGTCTCCTTCAGATCGGCATGCCGGGCCAGCCGCCCGCGCAAGGCCTCGCTGTCCTCCCCAATATAGGTTTTGCGCACATCAGTCCCGATGCGATAGCTGTCATACCAATAGAGGCGCCCGCCCCGGGTGCACCTCGGTCGGGGTGCCGCGAATGTCCGACACGGCGTCGTCCAGAAGCGACCGTTGCAGGTCCTGATAGGCGGCATGAGCGATATTTGAGTGGCGTTTCAGCATGTATGTTCAACAAAAGGTTCTTTCGTTGAACATGCGCCTACCTGACGGTCCAGAACCGGAACCTACCCTGGCCGGTCATCTCGCGGATCAGATGGTTTTCCTCAAACCAGGTCAGGTTGCGCAAGATGGCCGCGCGTGAGGCGCCGGTCAACTCGGCGGCCATCTCGGACGACAGTGCCGGCGTTGCGATCAGCGCCTCGATCAGCCGAGCGGGCGTGCGGCCCTGCAGGGCTCGCGTCGCCTTTTCGGCCCGGTGCCGCCAGGCCTGCAAGTCGTCCAACCACCGCTAGGCGCGCAGGCACGATGCCTCAACCGCGCGGTACAACAGCGCCAGCCGATCCGCCGCACCGCCGCCGGCGTGCCAGACCGGAACAGCCCCCAGCGCGGCCGGTGGAAAGGACAGCGTGTTTAGCCCTTCGGCTCCGATCCCGGCTGTCACAACCGCGCCGTCCAGCACCTCCCCCGGCGCCGAAAGGCCTTGGCTGCGCCAGCTGAAAAACCCGAAACCTGTGCGCTCTTTCATCCGGCAGGACCGGCAGCGGCCACCAGTATTTGCCTCGCATATCGCGCGGTCACATCCAGGCACGATGCAAAAGCGCGCGACCATCACGCGACCCCAGCGACGCCGAAGACCCATCTGCCGATACGCCCGACGCGCAGATGGTCGATCTGCTGAAGGCTACCGCTTCGGGTTGACCTTCGAACAAAAGTCCGGACTTTTGTCCGGCGCGGCGAAAAAAAAGGAGCGCCCCGCCATGGCCGTCACTCCGCCGCGAACAGCATGCGTGGCGCGGCCACGGGATGCTCGTTGACGGCGATCGCGACGTGACCGCCATTGGCGCCGGTCTCGCCCTTCCACCATTTGCGCGCCGTGCGCTCGGAGACGCCAAACACCTGCTGAACATGGGAGAGGTTGCGATAGTTCACCCGGATATAGGCTTTCCATCGATCCGGAAATTCCTCGTGGACCCGCCTTGGATTGAAGACCGGCGCCGAACCACCACTTGCCAGGATGTCGGCGTGCGCCACGGCCGGAGACGCTCCGGACTTTTGTCCGGACACATTTTCCGAACGGAACTCTTGTTCGGACATAAATCCTCTGGCGCCGTGGCGTCGGCCTGTGCCAGCTTCATCATCATTGACGACGACATGAGGGCGCTGATCATCCTGCATCACTGCCACCAACCAAGCGGTTGAAAAAGTCCGCATTGCCTGTCGCGCGCCTTGACAGCGTCTCCAGATCAATACCCGTATCGTCGGAAAACTGCCGCATCTCTGCGATAAGGTCGTTAATGATCCTGCGCCCATGCAGCATTACGTAAGGTCCGCCGCACGCCTGACCAAGACTTGTCCGCTCAGCCCATCCGAACTCGTCACCGATGATACTCTGCGCCTGCTTGCCAAGGGCGACCCCGATTGGCAGCGCGGTGTCATCTCCGAAGAACTCCAGTCGATGCTGGCGATGATCCTGCCGGACATTTGCGGGGAGTTGATGGCGTATCGGGCGATCGCGCGCTTGGATGCGGACCCTGCATGTCCACAGCCCAAAGAACATACTGGCGAAGGGCCTGGGGGATGACCCCGCATCTGGATTTTGCGCGCATCCAGATCGCGCTCACGCTGTTGGGCGATTGCGGCCCCGATGCCCAAGTCCTCCAGCTGAAGAACCTGTGTGAGAACAATGGCACCTGGCCGATCCACGACGACGGCAGCCGCTACAAGCCGGTGCTCTACGAAATCTCGCTCTTCGGGGTTCCCGCTCTGGCCGACGACATCGCTGAGCTGCCGCGCAACTGGACACGCGCGGCCCGCAACATTCTGACAGCCCTTTCTGAGGTGAACGCGGCATGAAGACCGCTCACGGAACGCCGACCGCGCTGTTCCCATTGATGGGGTCTTCCCCCCAAGGTCGGTTCACTTGCCGGGGGTGCTGCGCCCCTCTCACGCCCCCGGCTCTTTCCTTCAGGAGGTGAGCACCAATGACACCCGCCCGCGCACAGGCCGACAACCTGGTTCCCGCGACCGCCCTCATTCAAATGGGGCGGAGGACACGATACGGTTCGTCGTGAGTGTCATCGTCGCCGGCACGGGCCAGATCCAGCACGTCGTCCTGGCGACCTCCGAGAAAGCGGCCAGGCGCCGTATCACGCGGGCCTACCCAAATCGCGACATCGTCTTTCTGTCGATCTCCGACTGATTATGCCAGCTCAAACCGTGATCAAGTCCGCATGACACACCCAACGCCCCCCAGAAGGTTGCTACCGGCACCAGATGCCGCAGCATACCTCAGCATCAGCGAAACCACGCTGCGCAGCCTGAAGATCCGCCGCAAAGTTCTGGGTGGAAAACGGCTCTACGAAATTGCGGATCTGGATGCGTATGCTGACGCTCTGTCGTATGAAGGGGAATTGGATTGCAGCGTCGCCGACACAGCATTCGGCCTGCCAAGCTAAGCGGCCTGAAACGCTATCACTCTGACGGGGTCTACTACGTCTACCACCGCAAGACGGGCATACCGTTGCCTGCGGACTTGCCCGAAGACCACCCCGAATTCCTGAAAGCCTACCTTGAGGCCGAAGGCGCAGCCCCACCGCAAAAGGCCCACAAAGGTACGCTTGCATATGTCTGGACCGCCTACGCCAGGTCCGAAAAGCATAACCGCCTCAGCTCCAGCTACCGCCGCGGAATGGACCTTGATGCTGCGCGCCTGATGAACACGGCTGGGCATGTACCAATCCGCCAGATCCGCGCGAAACATATCAACAGCGACCTTTCAAAACTCTCGGCACACGCCGCACGCAAAAGGCGCAAGACCTGGCGGGCCATTATGAGCTTTGCCCTCAGAGCCGGGCACATCTCCGAAGACCCCAGCGCCACCGTCAAAGCACCCCAGCCACCCAAGGCAACGCCATACGCATTCTGGACATCTGAAGACATTAAAGTCTTTCGACTGCGCTGGCCCATAGGGACTGCTCAACGACTTGCGTTTGAACTTCTGTTCTGGACAGGCGCGCGGATCAGCGATGTCGTCCGTCTGGGCGATAGCATGGTTGATAGAGGCGGATGGCTTTCGTTCCGCCAACAGAAGACGGGAGGACTTGTCGAAATTCCACTGCACCGCCAAGCGCCGGATTTTGCAGATCCGACCGACCTTACTCAACTGCATGAGTGTCTTGCGGCCATTACTGATCGGCACATGACCTGGCTGACGACACGGAAAGGGAAGTCCCGATCAATCAAAGCCGCGAGCCAATGGTTTTCCGCGGCCGCGAGGTCGGCGGGCATCAAGGGCAAATCCGCCCATGGCCTGCGCGCGACCAGGGCCATAGCCCTGGCAGAGGCCGGCGCATCAACGCACCAGATAGGCGCATGGACGGGCCATGAAACACTTCAGGAAATCAATCATTACAGCCAGCAAGCCAACCGCCGGAAGCTACTAACACGTCCAAAAGAAGAACATAAAGTGTCTAGAGAAGATCAAACCTAGACACTTTTCCAGAAAATATTGCATCTTATCATATGGTTAAAATCAAACTGGCGGGCCCAGAAGGACTCGAACCCTCAACCTGCCGATTAGAAGTCGGCTGCTCTATCCAGTTGAGCTATGGGCCCGCTGCCTGCGGTTTTGCGCGGGTCGGCGTGGCTTGGCAAGGGGTTTTGGCTCAACGATGTTTTGGAAAGGATGGGGTGGGGCCGTCTTCCAGTTTGCGCAGCAAGGCCGAGATGCAGGCCGCCCCCATCTCGTCCAGCCCGTTGTCGGGTGCGCCCATGACCGCATTTTCCAGGCTGGCCATGAACTCCGGTCCGCCCAGCCAGCCCGCCAGCGCCGCGCGTTCCGCATCTGAGGCATAGCCGACAGCGAATAGGTCAAAGAAAGTCCCATCGGGATATTTCCGATTGGCACCCAGCAAATGGGCCGCAAACACGCCCAGCGCAGCCGCGCCATATTCCGAGTTTTGAAAGGCGTCTCGAAAGGCCACCGATATCTCGGCCATCGGGAATGCGGCGCAAACAAGGGTCTCAAGCAAATAGAGGTGGCTTTGCAGAAGATCTTCTTCCACATCAGCGGCCTCAGCTTTGGCAATCGCGCGCACCATCGCCCGCATCCAAGCCAGGAGTACCTCCCATTCCGGCGGCGAAAAAAGTGCAGGATTGGCGCGCAGCCCCTCACCATAGCGCATCAGAACGGTGCCGACCCCTACGTGATCAGGCTGATCATCCTGCGCAATCAGCTCCAGATAGCGCGGCAGGAAGTACTTCATCTGATCGGTATCCTGCGGCACCCCGTGCGCCGAATTCGTGTACTCGGCCAGAAGGTCCCGCGAGATCTGCCTGAGCGGTGTGGACACCAATTCGGCGCGCGTTTCTTCCGTCATGCAGACGGGGCAAAGGCACACCTCCAGCGGGCCGGAAATACGATACTGCGCAAAACGCTGGTATACGTGCTCAACCGCTTTGGCGAGCGCCGGGTCCTTGATTAATGTGTCCACGCGCCGCGGCGGTCTGGCGCGAAGTTCTCGCCATAGCCGCGCGGGCGGATGTTCACCTTCCGCTTCTTGGGCTCGGTGACGACGGCCTCAATGCCATGCTCAGCAGCATAGTCCAACGCCGCCTCCTTGGTGTCGAAGGTCAGGCGCACCTGGCTTTGCGTATCGTCCGAACTGGTCCAACCCATCAGCGGGTCCACCTCACGCGCGCTGGCCTGCGGAAAGTCCAGAACCCAGCCCTTGGTCTTCGCCGTGCCCGATTGCATGGCTGTCTTGGCGGGCTGATAAATGCGGGCGCGCATGGCTTTCTCCGAACGTGGCAACGGCTGATCTTATCAGCGATAGCGCAGCCTCGCGCAAGCGCCAAGGTGGCTAATCGTCCCGCCGGAACCGCACCCTGACGCGGATCAGATCGCGGTCCAGCCCTGCCGGGCCATTATTCAAGCGGGTGAAATACAAATAAGCCGCCTCGCCAGTCGTCTCGAAATTACGGCTGTCGCTGTCATGGTCGATCAGGGTGGGGTAGAGGTAAACGGTGTCATGCGGGCTTGCCGCGCGCCATGGCAGCCGGGCCTCGAGCAAAGGTTTGCGCCGCTCCCACGTGATCAGATCGTCAGACAGCGCATAGTAAAACCCATAAAGATTGGCCGGACGCGCAGGGTCGCTCGACGTACCGATCAGCACGTATTTCTGCAAATGGTTGTTCCAACTGACGCCCTCATACATCTGCGCGATCTGCTCCAGCGCGATCGCAGGGCAGGTACCGGCGTTTAGCGCCGCGCGGTCGGCCCTGTAGGGGTCAGCAAAGCGGCCTTCGAACGCGCGACCATCCCAGAAACGCCAGGCTGTCGGATCATCCAGATCGGCGCTCCGCATCAGGCAAACATGCTGAAACCCTGTAATCGGCAGCTGGGTTTTCACGAACGCATAGTAGTGGTCGCCGCGGCGCAGAATATTGCTGGGTGAAAACATCCCCGATGGCCCCACATCCGGCTCATATGGCAAGGGCAACCCAGCCACGAAATGGTCGGGTATCGGCGCGGCATGGACGAAAGTTCTGCCATCCTCCGACCGCACCTGCGTGATGCTGTTATACCAGCATTGCGCATAGATACCCGACGGGCAGAGGTCAAACTCCAGCTCGTGTCCGTGATGTTCATTGTGCACCAGCCCGTGGATCGTGCCATCCTCTTCAGCATAGATCGCCGCCAGCCATTCATAGTGGGCAAAGTGCGCCGGATCTGGGTCACCGGCTGAGATCATGACCGGCGTGCAATCCATCGCCAGGGTATCGAAATCTGGGCCTGTCATCTGGTATGCACTGTGATGGCTGAGGATCAGAATGACGTCACCGTCCGGCCCCCGATAGGCCCGCACAGGCAGATCGGGCACCTGATCGTCGACACAGCGATCTTCGGACCAGTCGAAGACCACCTCAAACGACCCGTCGATAGTCAAAGCTCCCCCTTCGACCATGACCGGCACGGGCGGGTCCACATCGGCCAGTGCGACGGTCGCCACACCTACGCATATCAACGCCAGACAAGCCCGCATCCCACACATCGTCCCGCCCTCCAATGCTTCAGGCTACCACCGGCAACAGCAGGGGTTGAAGCGGAACAAAAAGCGATCATGTTAGGGGTCTGTCAAGGAATCGCGCGCCATGCCCCACAATAACACGAACGCCACGGCCCCCCGCCCCGAGGTTCTGACCCGCCCCAAACTGGAAGGCGGCCGGAGCTTTGTGATGAAGACGGACTACACAGCCGCCGGCGACCAACCAACTGCCATTGCCGAGCTCAGCGGCGGCCTGCAGGAGGGCGAGCAGAACCAAGTGCTTTTGGGCGCCACGGGCACCGGCAAGACCTTCACTATGGCCAAGGTCATCGAGGAAACCCAGCGCCCCGCCATCATCCTTGCGCCCAACAAGACGCTGGCAGCCCAGCTCTATGGCGAGTTCAAGGGCTTCTTCCCCGACAACGCCGTCGAATATTTCGTCAGCTATTACGACTATTACCAGCCCGAAGCCTACGTCGCCCGCTCGGACACCTATATCGAGAAGGAATCCCAGATCAACGAACAGATCGACCGGATGCGCCACTCGGCCACACGGGCGCTTCTGGAACGCGACGACGTCATCATCGTCGCCTCGGTTTCGTGCATCTACGGCATCGGCTCGGTCGAGACATACTCGGCCATGACCCAGGACCTGATCTCGGGCAGTGATTACGACCAGCGCAAGATCATGGCCGAGCTTGTGGCCCAGCAATACCGCCGCAATGACGCCGCCTTCCAACGCGGCAGCTTCCGCGTGCGCGGCGACGTTCTGGAGGTCTGGCCCGCCCACCTGGAAGACCGCGCCTGGCGGCTGTCCTTCTTCGGGAATGAGCTGGAAGGGATCACCGAATTCGACCCCCTCACCGGCGCCAAGACCGATACGTTCGACAAGATCCGCATCTATGCGAACTCGCACTATGTCACCCCGAGGCCAACCCTCCAGCAGGCGATCCGTGGCATAAAACTGGAACTCAAACAACGACTAGACCAATTAGTTCAGGAGGGAAAACTGCTTGAAGCCCAGCGGCTTGAGCAGCGCACAAATTTTGACCTCGAAATGCTTGAGGCAACCGGCTCATGCAACGGGATCGAAAACTATTCCCGCTACCTGACCGGCCGCGCCCCAGGTGAGCCGCCCCCGACCCTCTTCGAGTTCATCCCCGACAATGCCATCGTCTTCGCCGATGAAAGCCATGTCAGCGTGCCCCAGATCGGCGGCATGTATCGCGGCGACTATCGCCGCAAGTTCACCCTGGCAGAACACGGCTTCCGCCTACCGTCATGCATGGACAACCGCCCCCTGAAGTTCGAGGAATGGGACGCGATGCGCCCGCAATCGGTCTTCGTCAGCGCCACCCCCTCGGCGTGGGAGCTTGACCAGGCCGGCGGCGTCTTCACCGAACAGGTGATCCGCCCCACCGGCCTCGTCGACCCCCAGATCGAAATCCGCCCCGTCGAGATGCAGGTCGACGACCTTCTCGACGAGGTCCGCAAAGTGGCGGCCGCCGGCTACCGCACCCTCGTCACCACGCTGACTAAGCGCATGGCCGAGGATCTGACCGAATACATGCACGAACAGGGCATCCGCGTGCGCTACATGCATTCCGATATCGACACGATCGAGCGGATCGAGATCCTGCGCGACCTGAGGCTCGGCGCTTTCGACGTGCTGATCGGCATCAACCTTCTGCGCGAAGGGCTCGACATCCCCGAATGCGGTCTGGTGGCGATTTTGGATGCCGATAAAGAGGGATTCTTGCGCTCGGAAACCTCCCTCATCCAGACCATCGGCCGCGCCGCCCGCAACGCCGACGGCCGCGTCATCATGTATGCCGATCGCATCACCGGCAGCATGGAGCGCGCCATCCGCGAGACGGACCGGAGGCGCGAGAAACAGGTCGCCTACAACCTGGAACACGGCATCACGCCCGAGACGGTCAAGAAGAACGTCGAGGATGTGCTGCAGGGCCTCTACAAAGGCGATGTCGACATGAACCGCGTCACCGCGAAGGTCGACAAACCCATGGTCGGCGCCAACCTCCAAGCTCACCTCGACGCGCTCCGCACCCAGATGCGCAAGGCCGCCGAGAACCTGGAATTCGAAGAAGCCGCCCGCCTGAGGGATGAGGTCAAGCGGCTGGAAGCCGTCGAACTGACCATCGCCGACGACCCCCTCGCCCGCCAATCAGCCGTCGAGGCCGCCAGCGACGCTGCGACAAAGGTAAGCGGGCGGAGCACCGGCGGACGTGGAGGCATGCGGGGCGGGAAGGCGAGGCGGGGAAGGTAGACAGGACGACTTTGCCTTGATACTTCGTGCCTTTATCGACGTTTCGAGGCGCGCCAGTGGAAGAGATCCTGGACCAACTATTTTCCTCATTCGGTACAATCGGGCTGATAATCGCCGCCCTTTTTGCCGGCCTCGTATGGGCATTAGCTCACTTTTCGGCTCAGCCTGGCACTGCAGTCTCGGTCCTCTGGGGTTTGGTCTCCTATACCAAACCTGAAAGACATATCGAGCCTGTAGATGCGCGGTCTAAAGTCTCTCGCAGTCATGCGCTAAGCAAGAAAAAGGGCTGGGTGAGTGCAGACTTCACAAAGGGTGCTTCCATGGAAGTAATTGATGAAACCTCTGAAGAAGTCCCAAATGGCACTAAATATATTCGTCTCAATCGAGATTGGATCGACGGCGTGAATAGTGCGTTGGACGCATATACTTCAGTCCAGAAAACAGAACGGCTTGAAAAGCTTGTGGGCGGCGCGCGGGCAATCATTGAAGGGCAAGTGTCGGATGTCGACTACCATAGTATGAAAGTAGGAGAATGGATAATTATGATTGCCGATGTGGATGAAGACACCCGTAAAATCATTCAGAGCTTCCACATAGGAGATCGAATTCGTCTACACGCTGAAGTTATCACACCTCACCTATCGGTTCTAAAAAATCCTAACTTTATTCAAAGAGTTGCCGGGCACTAGAATGTGCAAGGTGGGTTTCTAACCCACCAGCGCCCGGATGTATGAGCCCGAGCAACATAGGGCCAGAACCCGCCCGCAGGTGGGCGCTGCACCGGCTGAGGCCTGCGCTTTACGGGTGCCGCCCACCTCCGACGACTTTGCGGGCGAGAAGCGTCGCAAAAGCGCCCGCCCTTCGGGGCAGGCGGGCCTTGGCCTGGGCCGCATTCTGCGGCCGTCAATCGGGTCGGGAAGAAACTTGGCTTAGTCTCAAGAGGAAAATCGGGCTTCAGCACGGCATTACCGTTCGGCATCATCTCGTCTTGGCTTGCCAACCCTCGGGTCACCGAGTGATAACTCACCTGATCTCATTCTCTGACCCATCGCGCGTTTGAATTTTGTGGGCCACAAACGGCGGCCATCTTTCCCGACAGGGATCGAATAGCCGAAGGCGTGGAAGACGTTTTGTATTTTCTGATCACTTGCGAGGTCACCCAAGTTCTGAGAGTTCATGATGCCTGTATCCTTTTTGGAGCATTATAAACTGCCGAACGCAGGCTGATCAGGGATGATTTAGGGGGTCAGATGCAACGCTTACGGTGCATATCCGGTGAATACTTTCATGCCGCCCCGAAGTGGCCCCAAAAACACCCATCAACTCTCGTCGATGGAGTAACAACGGACCGAATGCAGCTCTCACGCAGAGACGATAGCCATCATCTATTTCGGAGATACAGGTTTTGTAGAGGTGCATCGATAGAGAGATACTAATGACGTGTTCCTTACTAGGTTTGGCGGTGACCTACTCTCCCACGTCTTAAGACGCAGTACCATCGGCGCGACGGCACTTAACGGCCGAGTTCGGGATGGGATCGGGTGTTTTGCTCGCGCTATGACCACCAAACCGAGAAAGGAACACATCAGATCCAAGTCGGCTTTCGACTTTATCCGCAGGGCCAGAAACCTGGCTTCTACTGGATCAAATCAAGCCTATCGGGCAATTAGTACCGGTCAACTGAACGCATTGCTGCGCTTACATCTCCGGCCTATCGACGTGGTGGTCTTCCACGGCCCTCAGGGATACCTTGTTTTGAGGGGGGCTTCCCGCTTAGATGCCTTCAGCGGTTATCCTGTCCGATCATAGCTACCCTGCACTGCCGTTGGCACGACAACAGGTCCACCAGTGGATCGTTCACCCCGGTCCTCTCGTACTAGGGGCAACTCCTCTCAAGTATCCTACACCCACGGCAGATAGGGACCGAACTGTCTCACGACGTTCTAAACCCAGCTCACGTACCTCTTTAAACGGCGAACAGCCGTACCCTTGGGACCTGCTCCAGCCCCAGGATGAGATGAGCCGACATCGAGGTGCCAAACGGTGCCGTCGATATGGACTCTTGGGCACCATCAGCCTGTTATCCCCAGCGTACCTTTTATCCGTTGAGCGATGGCCCACCCACGTGGAACCACCGGATCACTATGGCCGTCTTTCGACTCTGCTCGACTTGTCAGTCTCGCAGTCAGGCTGGCTTCTGCCATTGCACTCAACGAGCGATTTCCGACCGCTCTGAGCCAACCTTCGCGCGCCTCCGTTACTCTTTAGGAGGCGACCGCCCCAGTCAAACTACCCGCCACACAGGGTCCCGGAACCGGATAACGGTCCGCGGTTAGACATCAAGCAAAGCAAGGGTGGTATCTCAAGGGTGGCTCCACGAGGACTAGCGTCCCCGCTTCAAAGCCTACCACCTATCCTGCACATGCTTGGCCTGATGCCAGTGTGAAGCTGTAGTAAAGGTGCATGGGGTCTTTCCGTCTAACCGCGGGAAGCCTGCATCTTGACAGGCAATTCAATTTCGCTGAGTCGATGTTGGAGACAGCGGGGAAGTCGTTACGCCATTCGTGCAGGTCGGAACTTACCCGACAAGGAATTTCGCTACCTTAGGACCGTTATAGTTACGGCCGCCGTTTACTGGGGCTTCAATTCGGAGCTTGCACCCCTCCTTTTAACCTTCCAGCACCGGGCAGGCGTCAGACCCTATACGTCGCCTTACGGCTTCGCAGAGCCCTGTGTTTTTAGTAAACAGTCGCCACCCCCTGGTTTGTGCCCCCGGCTCCAAGTTGCCTTGAAACCGGGCCTCCTTCTCGCGAACTTACGGAGGTATTTTGCCGAGTTCCTTCAACATC
>CANNFR010000009.1:0-182500 GCA_947503935.1 uncultured Paracoccaceae bacterium | reverse complement strand
TCAACGCCCAGGCCGCCGGTCAGACCCAAATACCAAAGCCATACCGCGGGCAACATCCCCAAGGGGTAGAGCGGCCAGGCCGGCACGCGGCGCAACGCGCCATTGATCGCCTGCGCCACCATCAGAAGAACTTGGTCAGGTCCATATCGGTATAAAGCCCAGCCACCTCATCGGCATAACCGTTGAACATCAGCGTCTCTTGCCGTTTGGAGAACAGCCCGCCGCCGATCTTGCGTTCCGTCGCCTGTGACCAGCGCGGGTGATCCACTTCAGGGTTCACATTACTATAGAAGCCGTATTCGCGCGGGTTCTGGATATTCCAGGTCGCGGGCGGCTCATCTTCCGTCAGGCTGATCCGCACGATGCTCTTGATGCTCTTGAAGCCATATTTCCAAGGCACGACCAGACGGATCGGCGCGCCGTTCTGG
Source organism: uncultured Paracoccaceae bacterium (assembly GCA_947503935.1). Lineage (GTDB taxonomy): Bacteria > Pseudomonadota > Alphaproteobacteria > Rhodobacterales > Rhodobacteraceae > CANNFR01. The sequence continues at coordinate 182,072 of CANNFR010000009.1, read as the reverse complement.
TTCGGCATCGGCTCACCATAGATGCCCGTCGCCATCAGCGTCAGGGGATGCATCGCCTCGTCCAGGCGCAAGCCTTCGACATAGGGCCAGTCGAGGATCGGGTAATTCTGCCCCGGCATCTCCTCGGGCCGCACCAGCGTCTCGAACGCCACATACCTGGCGCCGGGCTGCACGCCGACCTGATCGAGAAGCGCGCTCAGCTGGAACCCGTTCCAGGGGATCACCATGCTCCACGCCTCAACGCAGCGGAAGCGATAGATCCGCTCCTCGATATCCTTGCCGGCCATGATGTCGGCCAGATCGTAGGTGCCCGGCCGCTCGACCAACCCGTCGACAACAATCGCCCAGGGGTCGGTTGTCAGCGACCCGGCATTCTTCTTGGGGTCATCCTTGCCGGTCCCGAATTCGTAGAAGTTGTTGTAGGACGTGATCTCTTCAAACGTGTTGGGCTCCAGCCCCGTCTCTTGCGCCATCGCGGGCCGCACAAGCGCCGCAGCACCTGCCGCCGCCAGCACCTGCCGCCGGTTCAAAAAATCAGCCCGGGGCGTGACATCGGACCATTTCAGATCGGTCTTAAAGCGATACATTTGTCGAAACCCTTCCTTACACGTTGCCCTATAGATGCAACGATCCAGCGCATCGGCCAACCCTGTGTCACCCGCCTCACGAAGACGTTGGGTGACGTGACCGCACGCGATTGACCGGGTGAAACCGCACTGTTATCGCTTGGGCATACTTCAGGAGTAGGTCCGGTGATCAAGCACCAAGGCTAACCCACAGCCCCATTGCTTTACCCCTGCCGCCCTTTTCGGGCGGCCCGACTTGACGGAGTATCCCATGCATCGCTTGAACCAGAAGACCTGCGTCATCACCGGCGCGGGCCGCGGCATCGGCGCCGCCATCGCCCACGCCTTTAGGGCCGAGGGCGCCGAGGTGATCGTCACCGATCGCGATGAGGCTGCCGCCTTGGCAATAGCCCAGCAGATCGGCGCACAGCACGCCAAGCTTGATGTGGCTGACGAGGCCGATTGGCAAACCTTTGCGAAGGCCTTTCCCGCCATCGACATCCTTGTGAACAATGCAGGCATCACGGGGCTTGAGGGCGCCCCCTGCCCTCATGACCCCGAACATGCCAGCCTGGACGATTGGCGCGCGGTCCATCGTACCAACCTCGACGGTACATTCCTTGGCTGTCGTTATGCCATCTCTGCGATGCGCGGGCGGCCTTCAGGGGCGATCATCAACATATCCTCCCGCTCTGGAATGATCGGCGTCCCCCGTGCGGCGGCCTATGCCTCGTCCAAAGCGGCAATCCGCAACCACACCAAAAGCGTGGCGCTCTATTGCGCCGAAGAGGGGCTGAACATCCGCTGCAACTCGATCCATCCGGCAGCGATCCTGACGCCCATGTGGGAGCCGATGCTGGGCAGCGGCGCTGACCGTGATGCCCGCATGGCAGCCATTGTCGCCGACACACCGATGCGCCGCTTCGGCACGGTTGAGGAGGTCGCGGCGATCTGCGTGATGCTGGCCTCGGACGAGGCTGCCTATATGACCGGGTCCGAGATTACCATCGACGGCGGTATCCTGGCCGGTTCCGCCGCCTCCCCCGCAAGGGGGGAATGATCAGCGCGCGATGATCTCAACCCTCCGGTTCAGGGCGCGGCCTGCTTCGGTCGTGTTCGTGGCGACCGGGGCCAGGAAGCCCGCGCCCGCATGGGTCATGCGGTCAGCTGCGATGCCGTGCTGGGACACCAGCGCGTCGCGCACAGCCTCGGCCCGCCGGGCGGAGAGGCCGAGGTTGTATTCCATGCTGCCCTGGTTGTCGGTATGCCCCACGATCACCACCGACAGGCCGGGATTGGCGGTCAGGAACGCCGCCATCTCGGCCAGGGTCGGTTCACTTTCGGGTTTGATCGTGGCCTCATCGGTGTCGAACTGGATACCGTAGAGCGCCACGCGCCCCGTCTCGGAAATCTCGGACTGCATCTCGGCCGCGTCGATCATGCGGAAGGCCATCGCCTCTTCCTCGGTCACCGTCACTACCGACAACGCATTGCCATTGTTCTCGGACAGAAACAGCGTCGCATGCACCACGCCCTCGGCGCCTTCCCGCGTGCCCATCACATAGCGGAAGTTGAACGAATCCGCCCAGGACGGCGAATTGCCGAACTGCTCTACATCATAGCTGATCGCGCCACACTCGCCCCGGCTGTCGCAATTCAGCAGAATGTCGAAGCCCTTGTCCTCAAGCGCAAGAACGAAATTCCGGGCGATCTGCACCAGCGCCGTCTCGGGCGGATAGGCGTAGGACAGCCGGGTGACGGCGCCTTCGACCTTGCCCACCTCATCCTTTGCGCGGGCGACCGAGACCTGATCGAATTCCCGCGCCTCATAGGCGCGGATGGTGCTGCCCTCGTACCGGCCAACCAGCGGATGGTCGGCGCTGCCCTCAACATCCTGCGCAAAGGCAGGCGCGGCCAGAAGGGCCCATAGAATGAAAAGGCTGCGTCTCATCGCTCTCTCCCCCCGGTTTCGCAGGCATGATCCGCAACAGACCCCGAAGAGGTCAAGCCTTGCCTGCACGACATGTGTCGCGGGCCGCGGCCATCCGGTTCAATCCGAAGGGGGGTCAGCCCGCCTTGAAGTGCACCGGTTCGGACCTGGGGAACAACTCATGCATCGGCACCGAAGACCCATTGGCTTGCACCAGCCGCACATGCCGCCGCCGCATCAGGCGCGGTTCGGTGACGCCAACGGAATGGGCAATGGTCTCAACCTCTTTCACGATGCTTTCGGCGTAATGCTGCACCCGATGCCACTTCTCTTCCACCACCAGACCTTTTTGCAGACGTTTGTCATGGGTGGTGATGCCTGTCGGGCAGGTGTTCTTGTTGCACTTCAGCGCCTGGATACAGCCCAGCGCAAACATGAACCCCCGCCCCGAGGTGACGAAATCAGCACCCGCACAGATCGCCCAGGCGACATCGCCGGGGTTCACCAGCTTGCCGCTGGCCACGAGGCGAATCCGGTCTTTCAGCCCCATCGCATCGCGCATGTCCGACACGACCAGCAGCGCCTCGCGGATCGGCAGCCCCACGAGATCCATCAGCGGCATGGGCGCCGCCCCCGTGCCGCCCTCGCCACCATCGATGGTGATGAAATCAGGCGCGCAATCAGCACCGCGATGATGGATCAATTCGAACAGCTCACGAAACTGCTCGGCCGATCCGACGACCGCCTTGAACCCCACCGGCTTGCCCGTCACCTCGCGGATATGGCCGATCAGATCCAGAAGATCGCCCCAATCGTCAACCTCGACATGGCGGTTGGGCGAGATGCTGGGCTGCCCCTCGGCAATGCCGCGGATGCCTGCGATCTCGGCCGACACCTTCTCGGCCGGCAGGATGCCCCCCTTGCCTGGCTTGGCGCCCTGGCTGAGTTTGATCTCGAACATCCGGACCTGAGGATATTCCGCCACCGCGCGCAACTTGTCATCCGACAGCCGCCCCTCGGCATCGCGCACGCCATACTTGGCTGTGCCGATCTGAAAGACGATGTCCGCGCCACCTTCCAGATGAAAGGGCGACAGCCCGCCCTCGCCCGTGTTCATCCAGATGCCAGCGGCCTTGGCGCCCTTCGACAAGGCCTGAACGGCCGGGCGCGAGATCGCGCCGTAACTCATGCCCGAGATATTGAAAAACGACGGCGCCATGAAAGGATGCCGCGCGCCGGGGCCGATCAACATCGGCTCGGTCCTAGCGGCCTGTTCATCCAGCGGCGGGAAGGCGGCCGGCACGAAGATCGGCGTTCCGGGGATGCCAAGGTTTCGGGTTGAGCCGAAAGCCACGGTGTTGCCCATCCCCTCGCCCGCGCGCTTGACCCATTCGCGCTGCGCGCGGTTGAACGGCATCTCCTCGCGGTCCATCGCGAAGAAATACTGGCGAAAGAATTCGCCCAGCTTGCTGAAGAGCTCGCGAAACCGCCCGATCACCGGATAATTGCGCCGGATCGCGTCATGGGTCTGCGTCCGGTCGATGATGAAGAAGATCACGACAATGGCCGCCACCGACCCAATGACCAGAACAAAACCCAGCGCCAGCACCTCAAGCACCCGCGCGGTCCACTCCATAATCACATCCATATCCTCCGGCCCATTTCGCCCCGACACTGGAATGAAGCGGCTGCCGGGGCAAGGGGCCAAACCGCCCCGCGGATACCCGACCATCGGTCACGGTGGATCACCTTGGGTCACTGATACGTGACTGGAAATCGGATTTCCCCGCCGCTTAGCCCAGGCAGCGTTTCGGTCAAGGCGCGAAAATCCGCGATCGGCGGAAACCCCCTGTGAACCAATCCGGTCAACCCGCCGTAAGTGTCTCGATGCCAGCCACAAACGGCATCGGCACAACTATGGGAGAATACAATGTTCCGCAGAACTTTCATCGCGCTCACCGCAGCAGGCGCCGTCGCGACGTCGGCCTTTGCCATGAGCCATTCGAAAGACATCGTCGACACGGCCGTTGAGGCCGGTAGCTTCACCACGCTGGTCGCTGCCGTCCAGGCCGCCGATCTGGTGGATACGCTGAAGAGCGAAGGCCCGTTCACCGTCTTCGCGCCGACTGATGAGGCTTTCGCGGCCCTGCCCGAAGGCACGGTCGAAAACCTGCTTCTGCCCGAAAACAAGGATCAGCTGGTTGCTATCCTGACCTACCACGTGGTTCCGGGCAAAGTGATGTCGGGCGATCTGTCGAACGACATGCAGGCGGCCACCGTTCAGGGTGGTGAAGTGACCATCATGACCGAAGGCGGCGTGATGGTGAATGACGCCAATGTGGTGACCGCCGACATCGAGACGTCGAACGGCGTGATCCATGTGATCGACAAGGTCATCCTGCCCGCGATGTAATCGGGCCGGAAATCGGAAGGGCGGAGGAAAAGTCTCCGCCCTTTTTCTTACGAAAACAGAGATAGAGAGGGGGATCCTTCAATGAACCGCAGAACCGCACTCAAACTGACCGCCGCCGTCGGCCTCACCGGCCTTGTCGCCGCCTGCGCACCGGTGATGACACAGCCCGATATCGTCGATATCGCGTCATCGAACAGCCAGTTTTCAACCCTTGTCGCCGCCGTCTCGGCCGCCGATCTGGTCGATACGCTGAAAAGCGATGGGCCCTTCACCGTCTTCGCGCCGACGAACGCGGCCTTTGACGCGCTGCCCGCCGGCACGGTTGAAAACCTGCTGCGGCCCGAGAACAAGGATCAGCTGATTTCGATCCTGACCTATCATGTTGTGCCGGGTGCGGTCACATCGGACCAACTGGCCGGTCAGCGGCTGCAGGTGGCCACCGTTCAGGGATCGAACGTGCATGTCGATGGCCGTCACAGCGGCGTGCGGGTCAACCGCTCGAACGTGATCCAGGCCGATATCATGGCTTCGAACGGCGTGATCCATGTGATCGACAAGGTTCTGATCCCGTCGAACTGACAAGAGAACTCGGATCGCCTTCGCGATCCGACCGAAGCGGGGGGCATTCTGCCCCCCGCACCCCCCTGAGGATATCTGTAAACAGGAAAGATCATTTCACATGCGTGCCGTCTGATGGTCGGCTGCGTGTCAACTTCCATGCGCTTTAGATCTTCACTGCACGCGGGAATTTTTCCCAGGCCTGACGCGTAAAGGCTTTGAAACCGCGCTTTGAAGGGAAGTGATTGGTTATGGTTGCATCACAAACCGCATTGCGCATAGCGTCGCCGGCGCGGACGGCCATGGGGATCGCTTGGGACAGCACATGCTCAGAACGGCCGCGAGCACGGGAACAAGGGGCGCCGATGTCGGATCTGACATTGCTCAAGAAAGATCTGGTGGCGCTTTTGCCGCGGCTGCGCCGCTATGCAGTCAGCCTGACCCGCAATGCCACCGAAGCCGACGATCTGGTGCAGGAGGCCTGCATGCGCGCAATGTCGCGCGCCGATAGCTGGGACCGCGCGCAGGGCCTTGACCGGTGGGTGTTCCGCATCACCCGCAATCTGTGGATCAGCGAAACACGCAAGCACAAGGTCCGCCAGGGCGCGGGACAGATCGATGCGGCCGAGGCCCCCGAATTGCGCACCGACATCACCGGCGAAAGCCATCTTGCGGCGGCCCAGTTGCTGGGCCGTCTGGCCGCTTTGCCCGAAGGCTTTGCCGAAGTCTTGCTGCTCGTCAGTGTCGAGGGCTACAGCTATGATGAGGCCGCAAGCCACCTCGACATTCCCAAGGGCACCGTGATGAGCCGCATCCACCGCGCGCGCCAGATCCTGGCCGATCAGTTGAACAAATCCGAACAGGTGTCGCAATGACGCAGGATGGAGCAATTCTGAGCGCCTATCTCGACGGGGAATTGCCGCCCAACGAGGCGGCCGCGCTGGAAACCCGGTTGGCGGAAGATCCCGCCCTCAGGGCCGAGCTGGAAAGCCTGCGCACAGCCAATGCGGTCGCGATGGATGAGTTTTCAGCGCTGCTTGACGCGCCGGTTCCGCTGGCCATGGCGCGGGCGATCGAGGCGGCCCCCGGCCCTGCGCCGCGGAAAGCGGCCCCCGCCTGGATGGCCGTCGCCGCCAGTGTCGCGCTTGCCATAATGACGGGCGCGGGCGGGTATCTTGCAGGCGCCAGCAACCAGCCCGGCCCACGCGACTGGGTCGCCGATGTCGCCGAATACCACGCGGTCTACGCCGCCCAGACCCGTCATCTGGTCGAGGTGCCCGCGTCGGAGGCCGACCACATCACCACCTGGCTGACCGCGCAGGTCGGGACCGGCTTCACCATCCCCGACTTCTCGTCGGAAGGTCTGACCTTTCAAGGGGCGCGCCTTTTGGTGGCGGCGGGAAAACCCGTCGGACAATTGATGTATAAAGATGCCGAGGGGCAGGTGGTGGCCCTTTGTTTCATCGCCAGCGATGCGCCCGCCGATGGAACTGTCCAAACCCGGTCCTTTGATCCTTTCGAAGCCCGCATCTGGGGCCGTGACGGCGCCCGGTTCATCCTGATCGCACCAGAGAATTACCCCGCATTGCCCGCGTTGACCGAAGCCGCGATCTCGGTCTGACCGGCCGATAAGCAGCCGGTCACGCAGGCGGGCGGCGACGGGCTTTCTCCAGCGCTTTGCGCCGCATCAAAGCGTCTGGTCATAGGCCCCGACCAGAGGTTCGGTACGGATCACCTGATCGAGGTCCGCAAATATCGCGGCCAGTTCGGCCTGGCTTTCGGGGCTTTCGCAGACCACCACAAGGTTCGGCGTGTTGGATGAGGCCCGCACCAGACCCCAGCCGCCATTGGCAAGCATCACCCGCGCGCCGTTGACCGTGACGATACCGGTGATCTTCTGCCCCCCAAGGCTGCCGCCGTCGGCCGCCAGCCTCCGCAACCGCGCGACGATCCGATCCAGAACTGCGTATTTCTGAGTGTCGGGGCAGGCGGGCGACATGGTTGGGGATGTGTAGCTTAGCGGCAAGGCCGCATGCAGGTCGGACATCGTGCGATCCGGGTTCCGATCCAGAAGGCGGCAGAGCTCAACCGCCACGCGCATCCCGCAATCGTAGCCGCGCCCGATGGGGGGCGCGAGGAAGTAATGCCCCGATTTCTCAAACCCCGCCAGAGCGCCAAGATCGCGCACCCGCCGCTTCATATGGCTGTGGCCGGTTTTCCAGTAATCGACCGTGGCGCCGCCTTGCGCTAATACCGGATCGGTCGCGAAAAGCCCGGTCGATTTCACATCCACCACGAAGGTCGCGCCGGGATAAAGCCCGATCAGGTCGCGCGCCAGGATCAGGCCGACCTTGTCGGCGAAAATCTCCTCGCCCGTGTCATCCACCACGCCGCAGCGGTCACCATCGCCGTCGAAGCCCAGCGCCAGATCAGCCTTATGGTCGCGCACCGCGCGGGCCATGTCGTGCAACATCTCCATGGCCTCGGGGTTGGGGTTGTAATTGGGGAAGGTGTAATCCAGGTCCGTATGAAGCGGGATCACCTCGACCCCGATCCGTTCAAGGAGACGGGGGGCAAAGGCACCGGCGGTGCCGTTGCCGGTGGCGCAGACGATCCGCAAAGAGCGCGAGAGGCGGAAATCGCCGCAAAGATCGTCGATATAGGCGCCGGCCACATCGTCGGCGCGCGCATAGCCGCCGCCTGCGCGCGCCTCGCCCTGCCCGCCCAGCACGATATCGCGCAGCTCGGCCATCTCATCCGGGCCATGGGTCAGCGGGCGCTCAAACCCCATCTTCACGCCAGTCCAGCCATTGGGATTGTGGCTGGCGGTGACCATGGCGACCGCAGGCACATCCAGATGGAACTGCGCGAAATAGGCCATGGGCGACAGGGCCGGGCCGATATCATGCACCTGAATGCCCGCCTGGATCAGGCCCAGCATCAGCGCCTGCTTCACCGCCAGCGAATAGTCGCGGTAATCGTTGCCCACGGCAATCGCGGGCGCGATGCCCCGCCGGTGCATCTGCGTGCCGAGGCCGAGGCCAAGGGCCGTCATCCCCGGCAAATTGATCTCGGCCGGATAGCGCCAGCGGGCATCATATTCGCGAAACCCGGTGGGCGCGATCATCGGGTCGCGCAGGAACGCCCAGGTGTTGGGCGTAACGGTATCAGAAGGTATCATGTACGGGCATAAACATCGTCGTAGCGCACGATGTCGTCCTCACCCAGATAGCTGCCGGTCTGCACCTCGATCAGCACGACATCCACCTTGCCGGGGTTCTCAAGCCGGTGCCGCGCGCCCAGCGGCACGTAGACGGATTCATTCTCGCTGACCAGTTTGACCTCCTCGCCGATGGTGATCCGCGCCGTGCCGCGCACCACCACCCAATGCTCGGCCCGGTGCATATGGCTTTGCAGGCTGAGCGCGGCGCCGGGATGCACGACGATCCGCTTGACCTGAAACCTTTCGCTCACCGCCAGGCTTTCGAACCACCCCCAGGGGCGATACTCACGCGGGAAGTGCTCGGCCTGACGGGTGCCCTTGGCGCGCAGCGCGGTGACCGCATCCTTCACATCCTGCGCGCGCGATTTGGGGGCGACCAGCACGGCGTCGGGCATGGCGACGGCCACGATATCGTCAAGGCCGATGCCGACCAGCTCAAGCCCTGGGCTTTCCGAGCGGAGGAGCGTGTTGCGGCAACCCAGCGCCGTGGCCGGGCCGAAGGTCGCGACGCCCTGCGCGTCGGGCCCCTCCTCGCGCCAGACGGCATCCCAGCCGCCGAGGTCCGACCAGCCGCCCGACAGCGGAACGACCGACAGGTTCGCGGCCCGCTCCATCACGGCGTAGTCGATCGAGACATCCCTGGCCTTGGCCCAATGGGCCGCGTCGAGGCGCAAGAACCCCAGATCGGGCTTCGCCGCCTCGACGGCCGCCTGAACAGGCGCGACCATGTCCGGCGCATGGGCCTGAAACGCCTCCAAAAGCGCCCGGACCGAGAACAAAAAGATGCCGGAATTCCACAGGAAATTGCCGTCAGCCAGCATCGCCTCGGCCCGCGGCGCGTCGGGCTTTTCGACGAACCGGGTCAGTTTGACGGCTGTGTCAGGCTGCGCTTTCGCGGCCAGTTCAAGATAGCCATACCCCGTCTCGGGCCGGTTGGGTGTGACGCCGAAGGTTACAAGATCGCCGGCCTCTGCCGCCGCGCGACCGGCATCGACGGCCATGCGGAACGCCTCCGCGTCTGGCACCACGTGATCGGAAGGGGCCACCAGCATCAGCGCATCGGGATTGGCCGCGGCCAGATGCAAGGCAGCGGCCAGAATGGCGGGGGCGGTATTGCGACCCTCAGGCTCGATCAGCACCGCGCCGGGGTCGAGGCCGACACCGGCCAATTGCTCGGTCACGATGAACCGGAAATCCGACGCGGTAACCACGACGGGCGGCGCCAGCCCGGGGCCGGACAAACGGCGCGCGCAGGCCTGAAACAGGCTCTCCTTCCCCGTCAGGGCGCCGAATTGCTTGGGATAGCTCTTGCGCGACAGCGGCCAGAGGCGCGTGCCAGAGCCGCCGCACAAAATGACGGGGTGGATCATCGGCCTGTCGCCCTCCGGTTGTGGACATACAAGCCATAGGGGTGCAATCGCGCCCCATCAAGTCAGAAAAGATGTGTGTTAACAGAGGTTAACGGACCAGATGGGTCAAAGTGACCGTCTCAAGCTCGGGCCCGATCCATTGTTGCGACTTCCAGATCCATCCATCGCGGGTGTCGATCCAATAGCGATTTTCGAAATTGTGGCTGCCTGAAGTGCAGTTTTCAACCACCTGGCGGGTCGGGAAGGCACGCTCCACAATCACCAAACGTGTGGCCCCCGCACTGGCATAGGTGCAGGTGACCGGCAGGGCGACGATCTGGTTTTCACCGTCAAGATAGCGATGCACGCGGGTCGCGGTGCCGCCACCCCGGCGGATCGCGGCCTCGGGCGTTGCGATATCCGCCGTCATCAGGTCGGCGCCAAGGCCGCGCGTTCCCGTCAGAATGCCGTTTTTCAGGATCAGCCCAATCCCATCGGCCCCGACCCAGGTGACATGGGCGCGGTTCTGCCCGCCGATCACGAATGTCGCGCGGGCATCGCGGCTGGGCAATTCGGCCAACAACAAAGGCCGCGTGGCCTTGTCCAACGCGGCGCGGGTCAGCTGGGCCTCAAGCGCGGCGTCGCCGCCGCCTGTGTCGTCGCCTTGTATCGCGGCACTGATCCCGCCTGCCAAGGTCCGCGTCACCGAGCTTAGCGGACGCTCGCCCGCCGACCCGCAGGCGGCCACGAAAAACGCCACAGCCAAAGCACCAAGGGTTCTGGACCGCAAACCTGTCATCGCCAGAACTTTCCGGCGCCGTCTTCCAACTCGCCCTCGTGGTAATCCTCAACCAGCGGGAAAAGCCTGTTGCGCACGTTCAGCCGCGCACCGCCATCCCGCAGGACAGGGCGGATGGTGCTGGACAATTCGGTGCGCGATGGCTGGCCGGTGAACCACGACAACGGCGCGCTGAACCGGATGCCCTTGTCGAAGGAGCCTTCGCCGAACTCCTCGGCCGAAACATCGGTGAAGGTTGCGAAGGCGCCAAGGCTCCAGCCATTGGCAAAGGTGCGGTCCAACCCGAAGGTCGCGCCCCAATCGCCGGCCAGATAGCGGCCGACATCGACCTGCGCGTCGAACCCGCCGCCCAGATCGTAATAGGCCGAGACATGGCCCGTCGCGATTGAGTAATCCTGAAACCCGAACAGCTTGTCGAAATCGCGCTGCTGCACGTAGTTCACCTCAACCCCCAGGCCCAGACGGCTATCGACCGGCTTCCAGAGCAATTCGCCCGAAATGCCGCCGTACATCTTCTCAAGATACCCCGCCGAGACGCGCGCATAGAGGTCTTCACCGGGACGCATCAGGTAATCCACCGTCCAGTATTCCAGACCGGATTCGCCCTCGCGCGCATAGATATTCGCATCCGACCGCACCCGCGGCAGAACGGAATCCGACACGCGGTCGGATTCGTCCTGATTTCCGATCAGCTTGAGGCGGACCGCGCCCGAGGTGGACAGGCCCGGCGCCAGATCCAGCTTGGCTGTCGCCTCAATCCCCGCATCGGCGCGCAGCGGGCTGTCGGGATCGAAGGCCGAGGCCGCCACGTAAGGCCCAAGGCCCCAGGTCAGCGCGGGATAGAGGTCATCGGGGCGGGCATCGGGGCCAGGGTTTGGTCCCGCCTCGCCGATGCCGATGCGCGGCATGATCTGGCGCGTGTTGTCAGGCACATGTTCCAGCCGCTCGAGATCGCTCCGCCGGATCGTGACGCTTGAGGCGGCGACACCATTGACCACGGGCTCGATTACGAAGATCTCGACCGAGGGCGGCATCACCGCCGACATGATCCGGGCCACACGCCCAATGGCCTGGGTCTCGACGTCATACTTGTCGTTGCGCAAGCCCAGACGCGCGGTCCGGGCGTCAAGATCAAGGTATTCAAGGCCCATGCCGTCAGCCTCAAGCACCGTGACCATCGCAACCGCGAACGCGTCCCTGCGCGCGGGCACTTCGGACCACGCGCCGTCCCAATCGGATGCATTTCCGGGCCGGACGGCAACCGGGATCGGCGCCGGGCTGCGGTCGCCCGTCGGCGGATTTTTCGGGTTCAGGATCAGGCTGGCCGACAACCCGATTTCGGACCCGAACATGTAATGCGCGCCCAGAACCGTGCCGGGGCGCCATTCATACTCCACACCGAAATTGAACGGCGATTCGACATCGAGGATGCCCACACCTTCTTCGCGCGTATAGGCGTCCGAGGAATATTCGGCCTTCAGCGTCAGCTGGTCGGTCGCGCGATACTCAATTCCACCAAAGAAGGCCGCCGGGCCACGGAACCACTGGTCGAACCCCGGCTCGCCGCCCAGGCCGGAAAAGTCCGGTCGGTCATCCAGACCGAAGGGGTTGTCGAACGCATCACGGGTCGCCAGCCGCCCCCAGCCGATCCCGGCCGAGATATCCAGCCGGTCGCCAAACCCCTTGCTCGCCACGATGTATTCCGAGGCGAAAACGCCCGTGCCACCCAGATCACGCAGACCGATGGCCATGGCGGGGCGCCAATCGGTCTCATCCAGAAAGCGGAAATGAAGGTCAAGACTGCGGTCATAAAGCGTCTCGCCCTGAACGATCAGATCATCCGTGGCGCTATAGCGGAAACTGCCGGTCAGCCGGGGGAAGACCTGAAACGCCAGGGTGCCCCGCCGCTGCGGCCCGACATAGGCGAAAGACAGCGCGATATCGGCATCGTCCATGCTGCGCGCGGTCGGCGTATCCAGAATGCCAGGCATGCCGTAAAACCCAAGCGAGCCGCGGCCGTCCTGCGCCGATGCGCCGGTGGCCAGACAAAACGCGGCCCCCGATAAAAGAGCCGCCTTACAAAGCCGCGCCGTGGAATTCGACCAAACCGCCATCTCAGCCTTCTTATCCGCCCGCTTTTCGCGAGGTTTCATCAGGGATAGGCCAAGGCGGCGTCTGTGCCAAGCCAGACTGCGCGCGCCCATGCGCTCAAACCCGCCGAACGGGGCAAAGACGCAACATCATATAGCGGTTGTAGGTCAGGAACTCTTCCGAGGTCCGCTCGGCCCCGGTCAGGCGGTCCATCAGCGCGGCGCGCTTTGGGGCAGACATGGCAAGCCGCAGCACACGGGTCAGCATCCAACGGGCCGCGGGCTTCTTGGCCTGCAATTCCTCGTCGATCCGGGTGATGCCATGGCCAAAAACGTTGAACAGAGCCTGTTCGAGGTCAATCGACGGTGCGACCGCCTCGGTGATGTCCTCTTCGTGGTCAATCGCCAGTTCCATCGCCTCGGCGGCCTCACGGAATTTCACCAGTTTATGCCCGCCACCGGGTTTGGGGCCGGTCACCTTGCGGCCTTGATAGGCGTCGGTTCGAAAGCAATCGGCGATCACGATGGCCCCGCCCGGCGCCAGCATTTCAGCCGATTTTCCCAAGGCTTTATGCAGCGGGATGTACTGAAAACTTTCGGAAAAGAGGCAGACATCAAAGGGGGCGGCGCCTTGGAAGTCTTCAAACATCATCTCATGCACCGTCGCACCGGGGGCCGTCTCGCGGCAGCGTCCGGCCAGAAAGGACGACGGCACAACGATATCCACCGAATGGCCCAAGGCGATCAGTTTGCGCGCCGTCTCGCCCGCCCCGCCACCGATATCGAGGATGCGCAGGCCGGGCCTGTCCGGCAGCATTGCAAAGAGCTTCTGCGTATAGGCCTCCTGCGCCACGCGCAGATTGGCGGCCGTCACATCCAGACCGGTCCACAGCCCGTAATGCAGGTTCTCGGCCCCTGTCAGCCAGCGGACGAACGACAGGCCGACATCAAGGCCGATGGCGCGGGTATCAAGTTTCTTGCTCATGCCCGCCCCAATAACCGGGAGAGGCCGCGAAGAAAAGCGGCAACCACGCAGCTTGGCCTATCCCAGATGGGGGCGAAATGCGTCGAGCACCTGGGCATAGACCGCCCTCTTGAACGGTACGATCTGCTCCAGAACCTCATCCGGCGGCAGCCAGCACCAATCCGAGAATTCGGGATGCTCGGTGTCGATCTGCACCTGATCGTCACGGCCGAGATACCGCATCAGCACCCATTTCTGCTTCTGCCCGCGATACCGTCCCTTCCAGACCTTACCGAGAAGATCAGGGGGCAGATCATAGGTCACCCAGTCGTCCGTGATGGCCACGATCTCAACCAAATCCGCAGTCACCCCGGTCTCTTCCCAAAGCTCGCGCAAAGCGGCATCGCGCGGCTTTTCGCCCTTGTCGATGCCCCCTTGCGGCATCTGCCAGGCGGGCAGGTCGCTGTCCCGCCGCTGACCGACGAAAACCTGGCCGGCGGTATTCATCAGGACAACGCCAACACATGGGCGATAGGGCAGATCATCGGGTGTTGCTGGCATGTCGGGTCCTGTCGCAAGGGCGCGCGTCAAGCTGACGTGTTTCGCGCGCCATCACAAGCTCTGCAAGCCCAGCGTTTCATGCCAGACCCGGCCGAAACATCGGTCGGGCATTGAAACGCAAGGCAAAGGCTTAATTGCCTTCCTCAGCCGGGGCCTCGGCGTCGGCGCCCCCTTCGGCAGGCTCCGCGTCATCGGCGGGTGGCGTGGTGTCACCCTCGATCGTGACCGACACGTCGCCAGAGGGCGACTGCGTGTCGCCGGCCGGGTCGCCCATGACGATGAAGAACAGCACGCCCAGCGCCACAACCATGCCGCCAACCAGAAACCAAAGGGCAGAACTTCCGTTACCGCTTGGAGCGACGGCCTTATGGCTATCGGGTTGCGGAGCGGTCGAGTTGGATTCGGACGGATCGTGGGACATCTGCGTTCTCCATCGATGATTGATATCGATGGCCCAACGGATATCCCATGTGCCAGGTTCCAAGGCACAGTTTGCCTATAATCCGCCGCCAAGCCCCTTCTTGCAGGTCTCGGGCGGTCCGCCCGTTTGACTGTAGGCGGTGATCCCGCATTTGTCGCAGCGATATTCCTCGAAGGTCGCGTTCTTGCGCCCGACCCTCTGCCACCGGCAGGGCTTGCGCGAAAAGACCCGGCGCGCGACCGGGTCAAGCCTGCGGCCAAGTTCGGATTTGGCCCGGTCCCGCGCCCAGAGGCGCCAGACCAGGCCCACGGCCAGAAGGCCGATTAGGATGAGAAACGGCACCGCCCCTCACCCCATCCGGCGCATGCCATCAATTGTCATTGATGTCCCGGTCCCAGATCTTCACCTGACCCTCGCGGATCCCCAGGACACGGCGCAGCGTATACCACGCCGCCAGTGAGGCGACCGCGAAGAAGGCCAGGGCCGCGGGCAATCCGCCAAAGTTCAGGCCGATCAGCATGATCACACCGGTGGCAATGGCGCCGATCGCGAAGCCGAGGAAGATATAGCCCGGCACGATAACCTCGACGATCGCCAGCAACAGCCCCGCAACCGCCCAGATCCACCAGAGCTCCCAACTCATCATCAACGTCCTTTCAACATGCCGAACGCGTTGGTGAAGGCGTCGACAGCGGCAGCCGGCACGATCACCGTCTGCTTGCCGGCCCCCTGGCCAACGGCGGTCAGCGCTTCGACCTGCTTCAGCGCCACTTGGTACTGTGCCGCTTCAAGCCCGTTCTGCTGGATCGCCTCGGCGATGGTCGAGGTCGCATAAGCCTCGGCATCGGCCAGCACGCGGCGCGCCTTGGCCTCCTGCTCGGCGGCATAAAGCTCACCATCGGCCTGCAGTTCGACCGCACGCTTGGTCCCCTCGGCCTCGGTCACCTGCGCCCGCCGCGCGCGTTCCGCGTTCAGCTGCTGCAGCATCGCGGCACGGGTCGCCTCGTCGAGGTTCACGTCCAGAACCTCGGCGCGCGTCACCTCGATCCCCCAATCGTCGACCATCATCGCAACTTGCTCGCGCACTTGCGAGATCAGCTGCGAGCGGTTCGATTGCACCTGGTCCAGCTCCATCTTACCGATCTCGGACCGCACGATACCGGCGACCGTGGTCGCGATCGCACCGTCCACGTCGCGGATCCGGTAAACCGTCTTCTCAGGCTCGGTAATGCGATAGAAAACGCTGGTTTCCACCTTTACCAGCACGTTGTCGGCGGTAATCGCGTCCTGCATCGCGTTGGGCAACTGCCGCTCGAGGATCGAGATCTTGTGTGCAACCTTATCCAAAAACGGCACAATGAAGTTGATGCCCGGCCCCAGCACGCTGCGCAGACGGCCAAACCGTTCAACCACATGCTTTTCGCTCTGCGGCACGATCCTGACGCCCAGGAAAATACAAAGAATAATAAAGGCAGCAGCAAACAGCCAAACAGCGTTTGCGCCAACAAAATCAGTAAGATCCATATTCCGTCCCTCCAGATGTTTCGTCACATATGTGCATCACTCACGGTTCTGTGAAGGTATGGAAAACCCGAAGCATCCAACCGCGGCACCCCCGCCACAGCCGAAACACGCCCTGATTGTACCACCATCGTGACCGCGAGTATCGCGGACACCGATACCGCCTTTTTCCACCAAATCAACGGCTATACTGCCATGGCCCGTCACTAATCTGTTTCTGAGGTTAACCGAGACGCCCGCCATCCGAGCCGCTTGGACCCCGGTCAACGCGGTCTGGTCATACTTCGCACGTGGTCAGGCGATGGTGTCGGCCTGGCCCGCGCGACGGCCCGAAAAAATGCAACCGCCCAGGAACGTGCCTTCCAAGGCGTTGTAGCCGTGATATCCGCCGCCGCCGAACCCGGCGACCTCTCCGGCCGCGAAAAGGCCCGGTATCGTGTCGCCCGCCGCGTTGATCAACTGGCCGTTCAGGTCAGTCTGAAAACCGCCCAGCGTCTTGCGCGTCAGGATATTCAGTTTCACACCGATCAGCGGGCCGTTGGCGGGGTCGAGCATCTTGTGCGGCTTGGCCGTGCGCATCAGCTTGTCACCGCGATAATTGCGCGCCGCATGGATCGCCATCACTTGCGCATCCTTGCCGAACGGGTTGTCGATCTGGATATCGCGCGCCTCGATCTCGGTCCGGATCTTGGCCAGATCCAGCAGGCCACCGCCGATCTTGTTCATCCCGGCCACAAGTTGGTCCAGCGTGTCTGCCACCACGAAGTTCTCGCCGTGCTCCTTGAAGGCTTCGACGGCCGGCGTGGCTTTCTTGTTCAAAAGGCGCTGAGCGATGACGGCGCGCCAGCTTTTGCTTGCCAGATCGGGGTTCTGCTCGGACCCTGAGAGGGCGAATTCCTTTTTGAGGATCTTCTGGGTCGTGATGAACCACGAGTAATCATAGCCCGTCTTCAGGATTTCCCGCAGGGTTGTCAGCGTGTCATAGCCCGGCAGGCAAGGCGGCGCGAAACGGTTGCCTTCAGCGTCAAACCACATCGAAGACGGCCCCGGCAGAATGCGGATGCCATGGGCGGGCCAGATCGGGTCCCAGTTCTTCACGCCTTCCACATAATGCCACATACGGTCGGCGTTGATGACATGACCACCCGCCGTCTCTGTTATGGCAATCATGCGCCCATCCACGTGTGCGGGAACGCCCGCTACCATTTCGCGCGGGGACTCACCCAACCGGTCGCGTGGCCAGGCCTTGCGCACCAGATCGAAATTGCCGCCGATACCGCCCGAGGCCACCAGCACGCTGGCCGCATGCAGCTCGAAATCGCCTATAACATCGCGGCTGGTGGACTGGCCCCGCTCTTTCGGATCGTCCGCCAGAACCTCGCCGGCCACGCCTGTCGCAGCACCGTTCTGCATGATGATCCGCGAGCATTGATGCCGGAATTTCAGCGTGATCCGCCCCGCCTTGGCGTGTTCCCTCACCCGATCGACAAACGGGTCCAGAATGCCCGGGCCCACACCCCATGTCAGATGAAACCGCGGCACCGAATTGCCGTGCCCCGATCCGTATGAGCCGCCCCTTTCGGCCCAGCCGACGACGGGGAACCAGCGCATGCCCAACCCATGCAACCAGGGGCGCATCTCGCCCGCCGCGAAATCGACATAAGCCTCGGCCCATTTTCGGGGCCAGTGATCCTCATCACGGTCGAATTGCGCGCTGCCGATCCAGTCCGACAACGCCAAGTCACGGCTGTCGCGGATCCCCATGCGCCGCTGTTCGGGTGTGTCGACCATGAAGAGGCCGCCGAGCGACCAGAATGCCTGGCCGCCAAGATAATTCTCAGGCTCCTGATCCAGAACGACCACGCGTTTGCCGCGATCCGCCAGCTCCATCGCCGCGACAAGGCCCGCAAGCCCCGCTCCGACAATGATGACGTCGCTGTTCTCCATGGATGCGCGTCCTCAACCTTTATGAGACTGAGTGGGAAGTCTCACTTGTCGCCGACATTCTCTTTGAACGCCACGTCAAAAGCCGCTTTCTTGGCATCATCGGCTTCGGTCTGGTTCTGGGCGCGCCATCGGTCGTAGGGCATGCCGTAGAAGGCCTCGCGCGCCTCGTCTTTCGTCATCTCGATACCGCGTTCGGCGGCGGCTTCCTGATACCAGCGCGACAGGCAGTTGCGGCAGAAACCGGCCAGGTTCATCAGGTCGATATTCTGCACTTCGGGGCGCTTTTCCATCAGGTGATGTTGCAGTGCGCGGAAGGCGGCGGCTTCGAGTTCGGTCTGGGTGGCTTTATCCATGAGACGCCTCTCTCTTTTTCAGTCGATGAGCCCTGCGGCGCGCGCACCGTCCAGCAGGGTTTCGGCCATGTGATGGGCCGCCTGGGCGCGCGAGGGCTGGCGGTCGGCAACTTGCACCACCACCATGCCCGCCGCAAGGGCAGCGGCGGCGCCGATGTCGGAATCCTCAAAGGCCAGGCAACGGGCCGGATCGGCGCCCAGCCCGTGGGCCGCCCGCAAAAAGAGGTCGGGCGCCGGTTTCGGATTGTCGACCAGATCGGCGCCGTGAATATGCCGGGTCTCGAAGAAATGCGCGATCCCGGCCAATGACAGCTTGTCCCCGACGCCAACGCTGCGGCTGTTGGTGGCAATCGCGCGCGGAAGGGCGCGGGCCTCAAGCTGGGCCAACAGCGCCTCGGCCCCGGGCATGGGGCGCAGGCCGTCTGCCGCGTGCAAGGCGGTGACGGCGTCGCGCCAGGTCGCATCGAAGACCACCGAATCAAAGCGGGGGCCGAACCGTTCGGCCAGCCGCGTCAGGCATTCGGCCTTAAGCGTGCCAACGAGCGAGGTCAGAAAGGCGTAGTCCGGCTGAAACCCGAGGGCCGACAGCGCTTGCGCCGCGCCTTCGATCGACGGCCCCTCGGTGTCGATCAGAGTGCCGTCGAGGTCGAAGATGATGGCGTCGAAGCGCGCCATTCAGAGGTCTGACGCCGCAA
The DNA here is from genome assembly GCA_947503935.1 of uncultured Paracoccaceae bacterium. Lineage (GTDB taxonomy): Bacteria > Pseudomonadota > Alphaproteobacteria > Rhodobacterales > Rhodobacteraceae > CANNFR01. Next base: position 162,682 of record CANNFR010000009.1, on the reverse strand, counting down.
GCGCGTCCTGCAGCAGCGGCGCCAGACGGTCAGCCCAGGCATGCTGCCCGTCCTTGGTCGCGATCAGGTCATGACGGATCTCGATCAGCACGTTGGGGCGGCCCGGCTTCAGCCCGTGATGGTCAATCGCATCGCCCGGAAGGTGCCCGCTATAGGGCTCATTATCGCCGATGCAGAGGTCCGGTTCGGCCTGCAGACGGGCAAGCAACGGGTGCGCCAGCCGACTATCGGTGGCGTGGAGCACACCGATATGCCAGGGCCGTGGGTGCCGGCCCATCAGCCGCGGCGTGAACGAATGGATGGCGCAGAGCACCGTGTCATCCCGGCGCGCGGCGATCTTGGCATAGGCGCGGTGATAGGGCCGGTGAAACCGCTCAAGCCGGCGCTCGGTCTCGTCCGCGTCGACGTCGCGATTGCCGGGAATGATGGTGCCGTCATACAGCTTCATCACAAGCGTCGGGTCATCCTCGCCCCGGTTCGGATCGATCACCAGGCGCGAAAACCGCGACAGGATCGCAGGGGCCTCCAGCCGCTCGGCCAGGCGGCGGGTGACACCAGCGGCCCCGATATCATAGGCGATGTGGCGGCCCATCTCACCCTCGGACAGGCCAAGGTCGCCGATGCAGGGCGGCACGGCATTTGTCGCATGGTCACAAGTGATCAGCCAGCGCGCCGGGCGGTCGGCGCCGATGATCTCATACGGGTCGTCGGTCATAGAGTATTGGCCTTCCTCATTGAGGGTCGTTTATGCGATCTGTCGGGCGTGCGCCAGTTGCCCCGGGCGTGGAATTCGGCCATAGACGGGACAGTTTATGCGCTAACATGTCGCGAGGGGGTTTGGCAGATGAGACGGCACCGCAACGTAAAGATCGTGGCCACCCTGGGGCCCGCCTCTGACGATTACGCCACGATCCGGGCATTGTTTGAGGCCGGGGCGGACGTGTTCCGCCTGAACATGAGCCACGGCACGCATGAAGATATCGCCCGCCGCCACGGCATCATCCGGCAGGTTGAGGCCGACCTCAGCCGCCCGATCGCCATTCTGGCCGACCTGCAGGGGCCGAAACTGCGCGTCGGCACCTTCATGAACGACGAGGAAGAGCTGGAGGAAGGCGCCAAGTTCCGTTTTGACCTCGACGATGCCGAGGGCGATATGCACCGCGTGCAACTGCCCCACCGCGAGATCATGGAGGCGCTCGAACCGGGCGCGACCCTTTTGGTGAACGACGGCAAGATCCGCCTGACGGTGGATCGCTGCGGTGATGATTTCGCCGAATGCACGGTTGTCACTGGCGGCACGATCTCAAACCGCAAGGGCGTGAACGTGCCCGATGTGGTGCTGCCCCTGGCCGCCCTGTCGGAGAAAGACCGGCGCGATCTGGAGTTTGCCTGCGAGATCGGTGTCGACTGGCTGGCCCTGTCTTTCGTGCAGCGGGCCGAAGATGTTGAGGAAGCGCGCGCGCTGACTAAGGGCCGCGCGGCGATCCTGTCGAAGATCGAAAAGCCATCGGCGGTGAAGGCCTATGCGGAAATTCTGGCCGCCTCCGACGGCATCATGGTCGCGCGCGGCGATCTGGGGGTCGAACTGCCGGTGCAAGCCGTGCCGCCCATTCAAAAGCGCCTGATCCGTGGCGCGCGGGCAGCGGCCAAGCCCGTGATCGTGGCGACCCAGATGCTGGAAAGCATGATCGAAAGCCCGATGCCCACCCGCGCCGAAGTGTCCGACGTGGCCACCGCGATCTATGAGGGCGCGGATGCCGTCATGCTCTCGGCAGAATCGGCGGCGGGCAGCTACCCGATCGAGGCCGTCACCACGATGAACAACGTGGCCATCTCGGTCGAGAGCGACCCGACCTATCGCGAAATCATCGAGGCGTCGCGCAATGCCAAGCGCAAGACGGTGGCCGACGGAATCGTGGCCGCCGCGCGCGAGATCGCCGAGACGACGGACATCCGCGCGATCTGCTGCTACACGCAATCGGGCACGACCGTCAGCCTGGTGGCGCGCGAGCGTCCGCGCGTGCCGATCGTGGCGATGACCTCGCTTGAGGACACGGCGCGACTGCTCTGCCTAACCTGGGGCACGACCTGCGTGATCATCGAGGGTAAGGTCGAACGCTTCAAGCAGGCCGTGCTGGGCGCGGCCAAGGCGGCGCGCGACCTGGGCTTTGCGACCGAGGCCAACCAGATCGTGGTGACCGCCGGGGTTCCCTTCAACGTCCCCGGCACCACCAACATCCTGCGCGTCGCCCCTTGTGATGAGCGATTGATTTTCCGCGCAGAGAGCGAATAATTCTGCACGCAGGTCCCCTTGGGCCACGGAGCGGAGGCTGATGGATACCGATCTGACCCTGACCATCGGCCTTGCCCTTGGATGCCTGGCCATCGCCTTTATCGCCTCGGCCCTGGCGCAGGTCCAATTGCCCCGCAAATCGGCCCTTCTGGGCCTGGTAGCCGGGGGTCTGATCTGGCTGGCGGTCGCGCAATCACCCGAAGGCTATGCGGCAGAAGACATCCCCGAAGTGGTGCTGGGTGTGATTGCGCGGTTTCTCTGACGCATCGCTGACAACACGACACGCCGCAGCCCTGTTACAGTGGAAAGCGGCCGATTTTCTCTTGCGTGCGCGCCGCAGCCAGCCTATACGCCCCACTTCCAACCCGCGCGGCCGGCCCAAGTGGCATGCCGAGTCGCGCGTCTGACGACTGAATGAGGAGCCGAAATGCCTAAGATGAAAACGAAATCGGGCGCCAAGAAGCGCTTCAAGATGACGGCCAGCGGCAAGGTCAAGGCCGGCCAGGCGGGCAAGCGTCATGGGATGATCAAGCGGTCGAAGGATTTCATCCGCGACGCGCGGGGCACGACGGTTCTGTCGAAGCCCGACGCCAAGATCGTCAAGTCCTACATGCCGTATGATCGCTGAGGAGGCCTGAGATATGTCCCGAGTTAAAGGCGGAACCGTCACCCATCGTCGCCACAAGAAGGTCATCGACCAGGCCAAGGGCTATTATGGCGCCCGCAGCCGGACCTTCAAGACCGCCGCCCAGGCCGTCGACAAGGCGAACCAATATGCAACCCGCGACCGCAAGATGCGCAAGCGGAACTTCCGCGCGCTGTGGATCCAGCGGATCAACGCCGCCGTGCGCGCGATCGACGCCGATCTGACCTATTCGCGCTTCATCAACGGCCTGACCCTGTCGGGCATCGAAGTTGATCGCAAAGTGCTGGCCGATCTGGCCGTGCACGAACCTGCCGCGTTCGGCGCCATCGTCGAAAAGGCGAAGGCCGCGCTGAACTAAAGCGGTCTATGGAATTTCAGAAAGGGCCCGCCGCATTCGCGTACGGGCCCTTTTTTCATCGAACGTCGTTCACAACACCTTGGGTGCCGAGCGCTGTGCATCGTTGACGCGATAGAGCCGATTGTCCAAATCCTATCGGGACCTCGGGTGACGCAAAACCCGCCCAAAGATCTGGCCTATTTTTGACCAAGACCGGACGGTCTGCGCTAAGGTTGGAAGGCGGACAAAACGGTTCTTCGCTGCACTTGCGCGAATGCCTGCTTTCGAAACGACAGCCTAAATTTCCTTGACCAGATCGCTGAAGGGCAGCCTCCTTCGAGCGCTGAACAGACCTTCTGGTTTGCCGGTGCCTGCGCCAATCACCATCGTGACTTCGGCCGTTGAAGGAAGTCCCAGCAGCTTTGAGATGCCGCGCCCGTCGATCCCACCCATCGGACAGGATTCGTAGCCGTGGGCCGCAAGAGAAAGCATCAAATTTTCTGCCGCCAAACTTGCTTGAATATGGCCGTAAATGCGGTGATCGGCACGCGAAACAGGCCCGTTTGCTGTGGGCTCGCTTCTGCCTTTGTACCAAAAAATGATGCGACGCATGAGGTTATTGAAACCAATGCGATCGGTTTTCATCAGCATCGGGATAATATTTTCGTAATAATCACGAACCGGCCCCTTCAGTGGCTTCTTTCCATCCTCGGTCATAAGGCTCTTCAATTTCTTCAAATGCGATTGCCATTGATCGACACGCGACACAATGACGATAAGATCGCCCGCAGTTGTAGCAGCCGGCTGGTTCAGACAGAGCGACCCCATAGCCTTTTTCATCTCATCATCGCGCAGCCAGTAGAGTTCATAACATTGCAGGTTCGAAGAACTTGGCGCCAGAACTGCGTCATGCAGACAATCGCGCATAACGTCTTCGGGTATCGGAACGCCATCAAAAATCCGAATGGCGCGGCGGCTTTGGACGATCCTTTTGAACCCAGGCAATGCGGATGTTGCGAACGACGGATTTGGCCGTTCGTCCTTAGTGATGGCGACATTCTCCAGATTGTCTATTTCACTTAAGAGGTTTGGTGTGCTTAGCATCGAAACCTCTTCATTCCTTGTAGCGCCACGGATTCCGAGGCTACAGCTTGCCGCCGAATGAGGCTTGATTTTGGTCAATCTCGCAAGGCCGTTCACTTGATAAACTTGGCAGGAACCTACAGTCCCGCGGAGAAGAGCCATGGAGAATACCAAAGCATATCAATCAGCAAAAAAGCGCGTTGAAGCCAAGATGGGCTTCTACACTCACCTAACAGTTTATGTGGCTGTCATTCTACTTCTTATGGTCATCAACTTCCTATCCTCATCCAGTACCATTTGGTTCCACTGGCCAATGCTGGGGTGGGGAATCGCAGTGGTATTGCATGCTTTCGCGGTCTTCGCATTTCCGGGTCGGTTTACCATCACCGAAAAGATGATCGAAAGAGAAATGGGCAAGACCCGACCTCATTCTTGAGGCTGGTCGAAACGCTCGTCCAAACGTCGTGACCGACCACGGCCTCACCACAAGCGCACGAAGTAGCGAACATGACCGAAGATCATCCGAATGTCGCTTTACTGTCGAAACTTGATCTTCGCGATCTGGACGCCTCAGCGTCACTTTTTTCGAATGATTTTGTTTGGCATTATTTCAATCCCAAGCTGCCCGAGGTCGAAGGGGACTATGTCGGCGTCGATGGGTTCAAGAAGTTCTTCTCCATTCTTGCTGGAAAGAGCAAGGGCACGTTCAAGGTCGAGCCAATTTCAGCAACGCCAGTGGGTGACGAATTGGTTGTGGTTCGCACCTGCAACTCCATGGAGCTAGACGATACTTCGACTGCTGTTGACGTTGTGGTCATCTGGCGCATCGTTGACGGAAAATTTGCCGAAGGCTGGGACATTCCATCGGCTTTCACCATGGCTGCCAAGATCGATGGCGATGAAGCATGAGACGGGCCATGAAGACATTTAGGGGTGCGCAGAAAATGGCATCTCATTGGGATCGGCGCAATCACCCCAAAGATGTTTTTGCCTGACGGGCGTTCCAAAAAGCATAACAAAAAAGGACCACTACCATGGACAAAGGAAACACACAGACTTGGAATGCCATTGTTGTCGGCTCCGGCATGGGTGGCATGACATCAGCCGCAGCACTGTCGAAAATGGGCCACAAGGTCTTGCTTTTGGAACAGTATAAGACCTTGGGCGGCCTGACGCACAGCTTTTCACGCGAAGGTTTCTCGTGGGACGTCGGGATCCACTATCTCGGCTGTGTCGCACCTGATGACCGCGAACGCGGAATGATCGACTGGCTGACGCACACGCCTATGGAATTCGAACCCATGGGGGCGGTCTATGACAACCTGCACCTCAAGGATGCTGCACCGATTACGCTGTCACGGCCATTTGAGGCTCAGGAGCGCGATCTTAAGGATCACTTCCCTAATGAGACAGACGCGATTGAGGCTTGGATTGCGGCCCTTCGGGAAGGGCGCGACACGATGTACACGATAGCCTCCACTCGCGCCATGCCGGACTTTGTCGGCCAGATGATTGAGTGGTGGAACCATAAAGCCATCGACAAATGGTGCAAGCGCACGATGCAGGAGGTGGCCGAAAGCATTACGCAGAACCCGGACCTTGTGGCGGCATTTACCGCGCAATGGGGGATCATGGCGGGCGCCCCCACAAGGCAAGTTTTGGCATGCATGCTTTGGTTTACGGCTCTTTTCTGCACAGCGGCGCATGGTATCCGGTGGGGGGCGGCAAGGCGTTTGCAGACCATCTGATACCGACGATCAGGCAGGCAGGTGGGGAGGCCCGTGCCGGAGTGAAGGTTGAAACGCTTTTGGTCGAGAACGACAAGATCATAGGGGTGCGCACATCGAGCGGTGAAGACATCCATTCGGACGTCGTCATATCCAATATCGGTGCCCGCGAGACGCTCAAAACTTTACTGCCCGAAGGCTTTGGTCCCGAAGACTGGATCAGTGAAATACAAGCGCTGCCGCCATCTATCGCCCACTTCAGCCTGTTCCTCGGCTTTGAGGGCGACGTCAAAGAGGCCGGTGCCACACGAACCAACCATTGGTTCTATCCGCAAGGAGAGGTGGACGCGATTTGGGCAGAAGCGCCGGAAGGCAATCCGCCCGGTTTTTTCGTGTCCTTCGCTTCTTTGAAAGATCCAAGCCACGATCCGGGCCCCAAGCAGAAATATGCGGGGGAAATGGTGGTCTGGGCCGATTGGAACAGTGTCGCCCGATGGGCCGATCTCCCCTCAAACGAACGAGGCGCGGAGTACAAAGCCTTCAAGCAGCAGATTGAAGACAAGATGTTCGCGCTGTTCAAAAAGAACTTCCCCGACCTGGCCGACCTCGTGGTTCTTCGCGAGCTTTCGACGCCTTTGGCGACGGCGGCGATCACCGGTCACTATGAGGGTCGCTTCTACGGGCTGGATGGGACACCCGAGCGCGTCATGAGCAATGCGCTCCAAGCCAAGACCCCGATCGAAGGACTGTATCTGTCCGGGCAGGACGTAGTTAGCCAGGGCATTCAAGGCGCGCTTTGGGGCGGCATCCTCGCCGCTGCCAGCGTTGATCCGCGCGTTTTCAAACAGCTCAGAAGGTGAATTCTCAGCTTACGATCCCACGGGGTCTTTGATCGCCAACACTCGAAGCAGCCGTTGATCGAGTTCGCAGCATCGGTCACTCTGGGCTCGTTCCTGGCATTCGCTGCGATCTGCGCGAACGGCAGCCATGCCGTTTCTCTGGAATATGGGTCAGCTTGTGATGTGATGATCGGGGTTATCTGACCTTCAATATCAGGCCTCCGGTGCGGGGGCGGCGTTTTGCCGCCCTGCGCTGTGGCACGATGGAGATGTGTTTAGGCTTCAGCGGAAGATCGAGTCTGCCAGAAGCCTGACCACCGTATCCTGGCTCAGATAGCCCGTTGCAGGGATGTTGCGCGCCTGTTGATAGCGGCGGATGGCGCGGCGGGTGTCTCGATCGAAGTTTCCGTCGACGCGGCCCGGGTTCAGACCCAGATCGCGCAGCTTGGCCTCGACCAGGTTGCGTGTGGCGCGGTTCAGGCCAAGCGCCTGTTCGGCACGCGCGGCGCCTTCGTTTTCGTCATCGCGTCGCAGGGCGGCAATACGCTCCTCTGCGCGTTCGCGGAATGCACCGCGGGGGCGATCTTCCAAATACCTGCGATAGGACTCGACCGTGTCGCGTTCGGTCGCGCGCTCCCAGGCGTCGCGATCGGCGGCTTCTGCCTCGCGGCGCCGGCGGTCATCGAAGGGGCGCAGACGCTCGGCGGCGACGTCAGAGTACAGACCGTCCGGGTACCGCTCGAGATAGGCGCGCAGACCGGCCTCATCACCGCGCGCGCCGGTTTCGGACCAATAGGCGCGGTCCAGCCGCTCCTGCTCGGCGCGGCGACGCTCTGCCTCGGCCTCCAACTCGGCCGAGCGCCGCTCGGCCTGCGCACCGATTCGCACGATCTGCTCGCGGTCCAGATAGGTGGTCGGCTGAAACTGATTGGCACGCTGCCAGGCCCCGATGGCCCGGCGGGTCGCGGGACCAAAGATGCCGTCAATGCCGCGCGTGTTGTAGTCGAGCAATGTCAGCTGACGTTGGATCGAACGTCGCTGATCACGGGTCAGGCGCAACGCCTCCTCCCGCCCCTGGGCATCGGCCTCGGGCTCATCCCGTAGCCGGTCGATGGCGGCACGGGCGCTTTCGGCATTTACGCCATTCGGAAAGCTCCGCAGGAAATCCTGGTACGCATCGATTGTATCGTCTGCCAGGGCCGCGGCCCAAGCCGCGCGCTCGGCACCCAGAGAACCACGATTGCCAAAACCGGGCTCTGGTTGAGGCTGTGGCGCGGGCTCTTCCAGACGAGGTCTTTCGGACGGAAGAAATGCGATCCCGTTGGACCTAAATCCAATAACGGAAAACGAAGGATAGTCGCGCAGGCCACGCATCAAGCTTTGGCCACGCTCAAGCATCGGGCCCTCAACAAAGTCGGCGATATCATCGGCATCGCCGCGAATGACCATGACACCCTGTGGTGCTTGAATGCCGGGAAATCCTGATCTGATGCCCCAGCCCAGTTCGATATTGCGATCCTCAGTGCCCAAAAGCACGACAGACCGTCCAGGGGCACGGGCGGCAATGGCCAAAATAACGTCCAATGGCATCCCCTGTACGCCAGCAGAAACCAGGTCCGGTTCATCCGCATCCGTGCCCAGAAACCACCCCCCAAAACTCGCCCGTGCGAAATGACCCGACAAACCGATCACGATCCGATCGGCCCCGCGGGTCGCATTGGCAAACTCCTGTACCAGATCGCGCTGTTCGGCCGCTGTCAGATCATCGCCGCGAAACACTCGGAAACCGGCATCCGACAGCGCCTCGGATGCATCCGGCAGGTCGTCGGCGGCCGCGATATCACGCGCATTGGGGTAATCGCGATTGCCGATCAGCAAGGCCACGTCTTGGCCCATGACAGGCGTCGCGGCCATCATCAGGGCAATGATCAATCCACGGGTCATACATTCCTCCGGATACGACTGCGTTACTCGTAGCTGCGGAGATCCTCGATCACCTTGCCATCGTTCGGCAAGGACCCCGGCGCCACAAGTTCGATCCTGCCCCTTAACTTGAGGCTATCCAATAACGAAGCCTCATAAGCGCCCGGATCGTCGGCGGGTGTCTCAATATGGACAACCATCGCGTCCATCTCGCCCTCGCGTGTCGCGACGACGCGGGCGCGCGCCACCTCGGCATGTTTGGCCACGAAGGCCGCGACCTGTTCCGGACGGACGAACATGCCCTTGATCTTGGTGGTCTGATCGGCGCGGCCCATCCAACCCTTGATCCGCATGTTGGTGCGGCCACAGGGGCTGGTGCCGGGCAGAATGGCGCTAAGGTCGCCGGTGGCGAACCGGATCAGCGGGTAATCGGGGTTAAGCGCCGTTACCACAACCTCGCCAACCTCGCCTTCTGCCACCGGGTCACCGGTGCCGGGGCGCACGATCTCGACGATCACGCCCTCATCGACGATCATCCCCTCCATCGCCGCGCTTTCATAGGCGATGTTGCCGAGGTCCGCAGTGGCGTAGCATTGCAGACAGGCGATGCCGCGATCGGCATATTCCTGACGAAGCGAGGGGAACAGCGCACCACCCCCGACCGCGGCTTTGGTAAACGCCAGACGCTCGCCCATTTCGGCGGCCTTATCCAGGATGACCTTCAGGAAATCGGGCGTGCCGGCATAGGCCGTGGCGCCGATATCGGCCGCCGCGCGCACCTGCAATTCGGTCTGGCCGGTGCCGGCCGGAAAGAGTGTCGCGCGCACGGCCCGCGCGCCGCTTTCGAACATGTGACCCGCCGGCGTGAAGTGATAGGCAAAGCAGTTCTGCACGACATCGCCCTCACCAATGCCTGCCGCGCGCAGAAAGCGGCCCAGACGCCACCAATCGCCGCCGGTCCCGCCGGGCTCATAGATCGGGCCTGGAGACTGGAAGATATGGCTGACATTCGACACCGCGATACCGCCGAACGGGCGGTCGGCCTTCTGCCAGGCGCCAAGGTCGGATTTGCGCAGAACCGGCAGATGGCGCAGATCCGACAGATCCTGCAGATCGACCCCGTCAAAGCCGCGACTGCCCGGCGCCTCGGCGACCCGCGCGACCTGCGTGCGCAAAAGCGCAAGCTGATCGGCCGCGCGCTGGTCGGGTGACCGGGTTTCAAGATCATCATAAAAGCTCATTGCAATCCCCAATGTTGCAAGGCCCCCTCGAAATTCGGCCCGTGAAAGCATGGCACGCCCATCGCCTCGATCTCGACTATGGCGGCCGCGTCGTCGGCACCGACACCCGGCGCAGGCTCACGCAGGGCGACACCCTTGACACGGCCGGAATGGCGGCGGATCGCGTCGCGATAGACGAAGGCATCCTTCTGGCCGCTATCGCCCATCAAGAAGCAATTGAGGCCGGGATTAGCCGCCAGGATCTTATCGATCGCCGCGCCCTTGTGGTCGTGGTGGCTGTCGCCGATGCCGGCCTCGCTGACGCCCAGATCGCGCAGAAGCATCGGGCCTTTCGGCACGTTATTTCGGGCCATCAGGGCGTCCAGAAACCGGTGCAGGTTCCACGGGCTGGATGAGACGTAGAAGACCGGGTTGCGATCGCCCTCGACCAGCCGCTGCATCAGGGCGCGCGCGTCTTCATGCACCTTCCGCGTCAGGGCCGACCCGGTGAAGGTGGTCCAAAGGTTGCGGGCCAGGCTGTGGGCGCCCGTCTCGATTATCGTGTCGTCGACATCAGAGATGATCAGCCAGTCGGCAGCGCCGGTCAGGCGCACCGGAAAGGCAAGCTCGGTCTCGGGCCGCCCGGCAATCCGCACCGCCACCCCGGCCCAGGCCGCCCCGGCCTCGCCCTCGGCCGCGGATTTCGGCACCTGCAGGGTGACATAGCCTTCCGCATTGCTGATGGCCTTGGCGCCTGCGCCTTCAACCGCCACATCCGCCACCTCATCGGTCACGAAGAGCGACAGCATTTGCCGGAAATTCACCCAGCGCGATTGGCGCGGATCAGGCGTTTCCTCGCGCAGATGCGTCAGAACCCGCCCGCGCAGCACCAGCCCGTCCGGCGTGGCATAGCCGCTATAGGCCTCCAGCACCGGATCGGCATCGCGCCGCCGCCCGATCCTTTCCAGCCCGCGTTCAACAAAGCGGGCAAGTGACAGGGCGATGGATTTCAACATGGTAGCCTCCGATATCGGTTTGGCACCTAACGACCCAAGCGCGGCTGCGGGTCCGTCCATCAGCTGAGCCACCGCTTACGGCGGCGGTAGCTGCGCACGTCGCGAAAGCTTTTGCGGCCTTCTTCGGAGACGCCGAGGTAGAATTCTTTCACATCCGGGTTTTCGCGCAAGTCCGCCGCGCTACCCTCCATCACGACACGGCCGCTTTCCAGGATGTAGCCGACATGGGCATAGCGCAGCGCGACGTTGGTGTTCTGCTCGGCCAGAAGGAAGGTCACGCCCTGCTCTTCGTTCAGCCGCTTCACGATCTCGAAGATCTGTTCGACCAGCTGCGGCGCGAGGCCCATCGAGGGCTCATCCAGAAGGATCATCTTGGGCCGGCTCATCAGCGCGCGGCCGATCGCCGTCATCTGCTGCTCACCGCCGCTCGTATAGCCCGCCTGGCTTTTGCGGCGTTCCTTGAGGCGCGGGAAGTATTGGTAGACCAGCTCAAGATCATCGGCGATGGCGGCGCGGCCGTCCTTGCGGGTATAGGCGCCGGTCAGAAGGTTTTCCTCAACCGTCAGATGCTCAAAGCAATGGCGGCCCTCCATCACCTGGATCACGCCGCGCTTGACCAGATCCGAAGGTGCGAGGTCTTGAATACGCTCGCCCCGATAGGTGATCGAGCCCTTGGTGACCTCGCCGCGTTCTGACTTCAGAAGGTTCGAGATCGCCTTGAGTGTCGTCGTCTTGCCCGCGCCGTTGCCGCCCAGAAGGGCCGTGATGCCACCCTCGGCCACATCCAGCGACACACCCTTCAAGACAAGGATCACGTGGTTGTAGATCACCTCGATATTGTTGACCTCAAGCAGGGTCTGGCGGGTCGGTGCTGTATCGAGCATGGAGAACCTCAATCACGTTTTGCGCCAAGCTGTTCCGGGCTTGACCCGGAACCTCGTGTTCTGGGGGGCGGCGGTTGGCCCGCCGCGCCCCTTGGTCGGGCGAGACCCCGGGTCAGGCCCGGGGTGTCGCATCTCTCAGTTGCAGCGTTCTTCCACGCCGGCCTCGGCAGCATAGGCGGCGGAATCGGCGGCGATGAGCGGGTCGATCACCGACCGGTCGCTGTCGATCCAGTCGGTCAGGATCGTCCAGGTCTGGGTGTCGGCGTCCCATTGCTGTATCTTCGCGCGGCCCGATCCACCGTGGTTTTCACAGGTCACACTGAAGGCCGGCCCGAAGTTTGGCATGCCAAGGGCTGCCATCTTCTCTTCGGTGATCTCCAGCGCCTCCATCCCGTCGCGCATCTGTGCGGCGTTGATCTGGGCGGTGCCGTGGATCTCCTGCGCCGTCTTGGCTGCCTCGGCCGCCAGCATCGCCGCATAGATCCCACGGTTATAGAGAACCGTGCCCATCTGATCGCCCGCACCGGCCGCCATGCCCGCGTCGTAGACATGGGTCTTCAGGTCGTCATAAAGCGGAAAGTCGGTGCCGATATTGTGCATGTTGAGCGACTTGTAACCATCGGCGCCCGCACCGGCCGGGATCACATCATTCTCAGAGCCCGACCACCAGACACCGATGAAGTTCTCCATCGGGAACCGGATGTTCGCGGCCTCTTGAATGGCCACCTGGTTCATCACGCCCCAGCCCCACATCAGCACGAAATCGGGCCGTTGCTGACGGATTTGCAGCCACTGGCTTTTCTGCTCCTGCCCGGGATGGTCGACCGGAATTTCCAGCAACTCGTAGCCGTGCTTGGCCGCCAATTCCTGCAAAGTGCGGATCGGCTCCTTGCCGTAGGCCGAGTTATGATAGACCAGCGCGATCTTCTTGCCCTCAAGGCTGCCGCCGTTTTCGTCCAGCAGATAGTTGATCGCGATCGAGGCGCCGTCCCAGTAATTGGCGGGGTAGTTGAAGACCCACTCAAAGATCTTGCCGTTGGCCGCCGAAGTCCGGCCATAACCCATCGTGTGCAGCGGAAAGCCGTCGGCCGAAACTTTGGGGATCAGCTGATAGGTGATGCCGGTCGACAGCGGCTGATAGATCAGCGGGTTGTCGCCCTTGGTGGCCTCGTAGCATTCCACACCCTTTTCGGTGTTATAGGCCGTTTCGCATTCGGGCACGCGCGTCATCACGCCGCCGATGCCGCCGTCACGCTCATTCAGCAACGTGAAGTAATCGGCATAGCCATCGGCGAAGGGAATGCCGTTGGCGCCGTAAGGCCCCGTGCGATAGGACAGCGAGGGGAACACAAGCTCCGCCATCGCCGGGCCTGCCGCCATAAGGGCGGACAGAGCCAAGGCTGTCAGTTTCAGTTTCATCGTTTACTCCTCCCTGAAGTTTGTTCGATGGTTTCGTAAAGGCCCCTCAATGCGGGAAGGGCCAGAGCCTGAGTTTCTCCTTCGCCACCCGCCAGAGCTGGGCCAGCCCGTGCGGTTCGGCGATCAGGAACGTGATGATCAGGCCGCCGACGATCATCAGTTCCAGATGCGCGGCCAGATCGGTCGGCCAGCCAAGGCCGCCCACAAGGACGTTCTTCAAAAGCACCGGCAGCAGCACCAGGAACGCCGCCCCCGCAAAGCTGCCGAAGATGCTGCCAAGCCCGCCGATGATGATCATGAAGAGCACCAGGAACGACTTTTGGATGCCGAACACCTCGCCCACCTCGACCGCGCCCAGATAGACCGCAAAGAACAGCGCGCCCGCGATGCCCACAAAGAACGACGATACCGCGAAGGCCGTCAGCTTGGCCTTCAGCGGGTTCACCCCGATGATCTCGGCCGCGATATCCATATCGCGGATCGCCATCCATTGCCGGCCCAGCGCCCCCCGTGTCAGGTTCCGCGCGACCCAGGCCAGGACGACCACGAAGACCAGGCAGATCATGTATTTCGCCCAGGCCTCGGTATTCGGGCCGGTGACGGGAATGCTGAACACCGTGCGCTCCGGCGCGCTGATCTGGCCCGATGCCGAGTAGTTGTAGAACCAGCCCACGCGGTTGAAGAGCCAGACCAGAAAGAACTGCGCAGCCAGCGTGGCAACGGCCAGGTAGAACCCCTTGATCCGCAGTGACGGCAGCCCGAAAAGCACGCCGACCCCCGCCGTGATGAAACCCGACAGCAGCACATGAAGGACGATCGAGACATCCGGGAAGGCCGTCATCAGCTTGTAGCAGGCATAGGCCCCCACAGCCATGAACCCGCCGGTGCCAAGCGAGACCTGCCCGCAATAGCCCGTGAGGATGTTCAGCCCCATCGCCGCAATGGCGTAGATCAGGAACGGCACAAAAACCGCACTGGCCCAGTAATCGTTGATGATGAACGGGATGATCCCGAACGCTACGGCCAGCACGATGTAATACCGATACCGGTCGAACTTGATCGGAAAGGTCTGGCTGTCCTGCTGGTACGTCGTGCTAAAATCGCCTGCTTCACGATAAAACATCAGCTAAACTCCTTCTCTTGCTTGAGAAGCATAAGGCCGACGAGGATCGTCGCAGCGCCCTGAAAAAGAAATGCAGGATAGAATTCGGGATGGATTTCGAAACCGACCATTCGCATGAGCAAAGGAAAGACCCCAACGACGACCCAGCCAAACCCGAAAATCACCAGTAATATGACAAATCTCCGGGTAAGCGTGCCGGGCTTCGCCAACACCGGCAGCAAAAGAAAGGGCGTGCCTAAACTTAGCAGCAGATAGCCGGCCAGAAGTAGTTTTGGCATCCCCAGCAGAAATGGCAGAACGGCAAGCGAAAATAGCGCCAAAGCCAGAGCGCCTAACATCGCGATGGCAGCGATAACTCTCAGCGTTTTCATCTTCAGCTAGCCCTTTGATCTGCGTTAAAAGCATCACACCCTCTCGATGATCTTTTCGCCGAACAGGCCCTGTGGCCGGAAGACGAGGAAGATCAGCGCCAGCACATAGGCGAACCAGTTTTCGGTGGCACCGCCCACAAGCGGGCCGACAAGGAACTCAAACAGTTTCTCACCCACCCCGATAATCAACCCGCCAACGATCGCACCAGGGATCGAAGTGAAGCCGCCCAGCATCAGAACCGGCAGCGCCTTCAGCGCGATCAGCGACAGCGAGAATTGCACGCCCAGTTTCGTGCCCCACATGATACCCGCCACCAGCGCCACGAAGCCCGCAATCGACCAGACCAGGATCCAGATGAATTGCAGCGAAATGCCAACGCTAAGGGCAGCCTGATGGTCATCGGCCACTGCGCGAAGCGCCCGGCCCTCGCGCGAATACTGGCTGAAGATCATCAGCGCCAGAACCAGACCGGCGGCAATGGCGGTGGCGATCAGATCGAGATTGTCGATGAAAAAGCCATAGCCGAACCAGCCGAACGTCGTGTCGTCGATCACGGTGTTCAGGCCCTGCGGCAGGCCCACATCCATCCGCTTGATATCGGCGCCCCACATGATGTCGCCCAGCCCTTCGAGAAAGTAAGCCAGGCCAATCGTCGCCATGAAAAGGATGATCGGCTCTTGATTGACCAGATGCTTCAGCACCAGCTTTTCCACCGCGATGGCAAGGCCGACCATGACAACCACAGTCAGCGCGATCGCCAGAAGCGACGGCACAGTCCAGCCGAAATAATGGATCTCGGTGCCGAAGGTCGCGTTGATCAGATGGGCAAAGGGCACCTGCCCCTGCTGGATACCGACCAGCGTCAGCGCGGCAAACAAGGCCATGACGCCCTGCGCATAGTTGAAGATGCCCGATGCCTTGAAGATCAGCACAAATCCCAAGGCGACAAGTGCATACATCACGCCCGCCATCAGCCCGTTCAGCGTGACTTCGATCGCAAAGAGAAGTTGATCAGGCATGGATATCTCCGCATCGTGTCAGTGTACGACTGGTGCACAGATTGTGCACACTTGGTGCCAGCTGGTTCTCAGTCATGGGCCACTCCCAGATAGGCGTCGATCACGGCCTTGTTCGACCGCACCTCGGTGGGCGTGCCGTCGCCGATCTTCTTGCCGTAATCCATGACGACGACGCGGTCGGAGAGGTCCATGACCACGCCCATATCATGCTCGATCAGCGCGATGGTGGTGCCGAATTCATCGTTTACGTCCAGGATAAAGCGGCTCATGTCCTCCTTCTCCTCGACATTCATGCCCGCCATCGGTTCGTCGAGCAGCAAAAGCTTCGGCTCAGCGGCCAGGGCACGCGCCAGTTCAACCCGCTTTTTTAGGCCATAGGGCAGGCGGCCGACCGGCGTTTTGCGGATGTGCTGGATTTCCAGAAAGTCGATGACGCGTTCGACCTTTTCGCGGTTCTCGACCTCTTCGCGCTGCGCCCCGCCCCACCAGAGCGCCTGACCGAAGAGGCCCGACTTCATATGGGTCAGCCGCCCGGTCATGATGTTGTCCAGCACGCTCATCCCGTCGAACAGCGCGATGTTCTGGAACGTCCGCGCGATACCCAGACGCGCCACCTGATAGGGCTTCATCGACGGGCGCTTGGCGCCGCGAAACCACACCTCACCCTCCTGCGGGTGGTAGAAGCCCGAGATGACGTTCAGCATCGAGGATTTGCCGGCCCCATTCGGCCCGATGATCGCGCGGATCTCGCCCTCGCGGATATCAAAAGAGATGTCCTTGATCGCCTCGACGCCACCGAAGCGCAAAGTGATGTTCTTCATCTCCATCAACACGCCACCGATCTTGCGGCCGTCGGGGGTGAGGGTTGGGGCGGGGGTGTCTTTCACATTACACTCCACTAGTCTTCGTTTTCGCCAGCAAACAAGAAGGCATAGTTGCTGGCCAGGTCATGATAGATGAGTGCCGCGACGATCCGGTCGCGAGGGTTTCTGGACGTTGACTGGATCGCTATCATGCGCGCGCCCTCCAACTCCTCGGTGGAGCGCGTCTCAAAGGTGCCCGCGCGGGTCAGCTCTGCCGTGATCAACTCGAATTCGTACCAGAGCAGAGCGGCCTCAGCCTCCGTTCCTGTGATAATGACAGGCCCGCTTCCAGCGCCGAAGCGGTCTAGCGTGCAGCCGACGAACCGTCCGTTGGTTTTTTGCTCTGAGAGCAAAAAACCGTTGACTGTGCTCCACTGACGACCCGTATCGCTGCCTGTTGGTGGTACTATCTGTGGGGGACCAAGGCTGGGGTGCGTGCCGATCCGTGTTCCGTCCAGCAAAGGCGCAATGCAGGCCACCCTGAATACCTCGGCTATCGTTCCTGCCTTCGCGCCTACCGCGACGAGGAGCAGAAGGGCCAGCGAAATCGCGACTAAGCTTCTCATTCTGCCGCCATCCTTTGCCCGCCCGGTGCCACGATGGCCGTATCGCGGATGTCCAGCGTCGCCTTGATCTTGCCCTTGCGGCCGTCCTCGTAGGTGACTTCGGTCTCGGTATAGACCTGATCCTTGCCGCCGTAGAGCGCCTCGATCAGGTCAGCGAACTTCTCCTCGATGATCCGGCGGCGGACCTTGCGGGTGCGCGTCAGCTCGCCGTCATCGGCGTCGAGCTCTTTGTGCAGAATCAGGAAGCGGTGGATCTGGCAGCCTGACAGCATCTCGTCCTCGGCCACCGACTTATTGACCGCCTCGACATGGGCCTGGACGGTGGCCAGCACCTTGGGGTGGCCCGCAAGCTCTTGATATGAGGAATAGGCCAGATTGTTGCGCTCGGCCCAATTGCCGACCGCCGTCAGGTCGATGTTGATGAACGCCGTGCACATCTCGCGGTCCGCGCCGAAGACAACAGCTTCAAGGATGTTGGGATAGAATTTCAGCTTGTTCTCAACGTATTTCGGCGCAAAGAGGCGCCCGTCGGCCATCTTGCCCACGTCCTTGGCGCGGTCGATGATGCGCAGATGGCCGCTTTCGGGCTCGATGAAGCCTGCATCGCCGGTGGCCACCCATCCCTCTGCATCCTTGGTCGAGGCGGTGCTTTCGGCGTTCTTGTAGTATTCGACGAACGTCCCGGGCGAGCGGTAGAAGACCTCGCCATTCTCTGCGATCCTCAGTTCAACCCCGGGAGACGGCACGCCGACAGTATCGCTGCGCACCTCGCCATCGGGCTGCTGGGTGATAAAGACGCTCGCCTCGGTCTGGCCGTAGAGCTGTTTCAGATTGATCCCGAGCGAGCGATAGAAATCGAAGATCTCGGGGCCGATCGCCTCGCCCGCCGTATAGCCGACCCGCACGCGCGTGAAGCCCAGCGTGTTCTTCAGCGGGCCATAGACGAAAAGATCGCCCAACGCATATTTGAACCGGTCCCACCCGCCCACCGGCTTGCCATCCAGAATGGCGGGGCCGACCTTGCGGGCATGGGCCATGAACGTATCGAAGAGCCACTTCTTGATCCGCCCGGCATCCTCCATCCGGATCATCACGTTGGTCAGCTGGGTCTCGAAAATGCGCGGCGGGGCGAAGTAGTAGCTTGGCCCGATCTCACGCAGGTCGGTCATCATCGTGTCGGCGCTTTCGGGGCAATTGGTGCAAAAGCCCGTCCAATAGGCCTGGCCGATGGAAAAGATGAAGTCGCCCACCCAGGCCATTGGCAGATAGGCCAGCACCTCATCGGAATGGCGCAGATGATCGAACTCGGCCGAGTTTTTCGACGTCTCGATGATGTTGCGGTTCGACAGCACCACGCCTTTGGGCTTGCCCGTGGTGCCCGAGGTATAGAGCATCACGCAAGTGTCGTCATAGGTGATGGCCGCGATCCGGGCCTCAAGCTCGGCCTCAAACCGTTCATGCGCGGCGCGGCCTTCGGCCTCGACATCCTTCAGGGTATGCAGCCGTGTGTGGTCGTATTTCCGCAAGCCCCGCGGGTCGAGATAAAGGATATGTTCGATGCAGTGCACGCTGTCCTGCACTTCGATGACCTTGTCGACCTGCTCCTGATCCTCGGCCACGACGAAGCGCGCACCGCAATGGTCCAGCACGTAAGCCATCTCTTCGGCGACCGCGTCCTGGTAGAGCGGCACGGGGATCGCGCCGACGGATTGGGCGGCGACCATGCTCCAGTAAAGCGCGGGGCGGTTGCGGCCGATGATGGCGACGTAATCGCCCTTCGCCATGCCCAGCGCCAGAAAGCCCAGCGCCAGCGCGCGCACTTCCTCGGCCGTCTCGATCCAGGTCCAGCTTTGCCAGATCCCGAATTCCTTCTCGCGATAGGCGGGCTCGGCCCCCCATTTGCGGGCATTCCGCGCCAGAAGCGCGGGAATGGAATGCAGGCCGTCGCCCGCGTCCGTCTGGTTCGCCAAAGGCTTGTCCTCCCTCGCCGGCTCCTCCGTGCCCCTGATCGCGTTGGTCCGCGATTCTCGGGGCTTTCCCAGCGTGACATGCAATCCGTGTCCTGCAACCATTTCCTGACTTTTTCGCAATTGTTGCGAATTGTAACAGGGCTTTTCGGCGGCGCCCGCACAGGCTAGCGATAGGGTCATGATTTCGGACGCCGCACGCGCCAACCTGACCCAGGCCGGTCTGAACCTGATCCAGCAGGCGCTGTCGATCTATGACAGCGACCTTAGGCTGGCCGTGTGCAACCGCCGCTTTCAGGAGATGTTCGATCTGCCCCACGCGCTGATCACGCCCGGCGCGCGGTTCGAAGACACGATCCGTCACCTGGTCGAGCGCGGCGAATACGGGCCCGTCGAAGACGCGGACATGGCCGTGCAAAGCCGTGTCGAACAGGCCCGCGCCTTTCGCCCGCATTATCTGGAGCGCACTCGCGCCAATGGCCGCACCATCGCGGTTGAGGGCTCGCCCCTGCCGCAGGGCGGTTGGGTGACGGTCTATACCGACATCACCGAGATCAAGCGGCAAGAGGCCCTTCTGCGCACCAGGTCCGAGGCGCTGTCGGCTGACCTTCTGGACCATGCCGAGCGTCTGTCCGAGACCAACCGCGCGCTGGCGGCCACCAATGCCGCCCTTGAACAGGCTCAGGCCGAGCTGACCGAGATGGAGGCGCGCACCCGCCTGACGACCGAGATGATGCCCGCCCATATCGCCCATGTGGCGCGCGACCTTCGCTATACCTATTCGAACCGTCGCCTGTCGTCGGTGATGCCGGGGCGGCCGTCGAACATCATCGGGCTGCATGGGCGCGAGGCCCTGGGTGACGAAGCGTTCGGCAAGATCGCGCCCTACCTGACCGGCGCGTTGCAGGGCGAGGCCAGCGTGTTCGAGTTTACCCATGACGACAGCGGCCGGCGCATCCGCGTGGCGCTGACCCCCGATGCAGTCGGCGATGGGCCGATCAACGGCGTCTACATCCTGTCGATGGACGTGACCGAGGAAACACAGGCCCGCATCGCGCTGACGCAGACCCGCAAGCGCGAATTGGCGGCACAGCTGACCAGCGGTCTGGCCCATGATTTCGCGAACCTGTTGACCATCATTCTTGGCCTGCAAAGCCGGCTCGACCGGCTGCCAGGCCTGCCCGATGCCGCCCATGAGCTGACCGCCGCGACAACCGCCGCGGCCCGGCGGGGCGGCACGCTGCTGGACCGGATCGCACAGATGTCAGGCCGGCGCGAGATGCGCCCTGTGGCCACCGATCTGCGTGTGTTTCTGGCCGATCTGCGCACGCTGGCGCAGCCCTCGCTACCCGATGCGGTGGTGCTGGATGTCGATGCCAAGACTTTATCTGAGCCCCTGCTGATCGATCCCGGCAGCTTACAGGATTCCCTTCTGAACCTGATCCTGAACGCGCGCGACGCAATCGGCACGGGCCCCGGCGCGATCCGGGTTGAGGCCGTGCCGGTGCGCGACACCTGGCTTGAGATCACCGTTAGTGACACCGGCCCCGGCTTTTCGGACGAGGCGCTGGCTCGCGCGCTGGACCCCTTCTTCACCACCAAGGGCGGCGAGGGGTCGGGCCTTGGCCTGTCGATGGTCTATGACCTGACGACGCTGGCAGGCGGCCGCGTCCTGCTGGCCAACACCGCCCATGGGGCCGAGGTGACATTGCGCCTGCCGCTCCGCCCCGCGACGGAAGCCTCCGAGCCGCGCCTTGTGCTGCTGGTCGAAGACAGCCCCGACATCCGCCAATCGGTGCGCGAGATGCTGATCGATCTGGGCCATTCGGTGATCGAGGCCGAGACGGCGGACGAGGCCGAGGAGCTGGCCGAAATCCCCGGTATCGATCTGGTCCTGTCCGATATCACCCTGGCTGGCCAACGCACCGGCCTCGATCTGATCGAGGCGCTGGCCCGGCGCGGGGTGGGGGCTGAGACCCGGCTGATGTCATCGCTGCCGCCGGGCGATGCGCTGCGTGACCGTGCCGCCGCCCGCGCGGCCCTTTTGCCGAAACCCTTCGGCAAGGCCGAGCTGGCGGCCTTTCTCGGGGGTGCCTCATGACCGCGCCCTTGGTGACCATCCTCGATGACGAGCCCGAGATACGCCGCATGTTGTCGGACGCTCTTACCGAGGCGGGGTTCCGCACCCAAAGCTTCGCGCGCGCGACAGAATTCGAGGCCGCGCTGAACTCGACCACGCCCGATGTCTGCCTTGTCGATCTGGGCCTGCCTGACCGCGACGGTCTGGCGCTGGTCCACCGTCTGGCGCTGGAATCGGGTGCCGCGATCATCATCATTTCGGGCCGCGCCCAGGTGCAGGACCGGGTGACGGGGCTGGAGCTGGGGGCCGACGATTACATCATCAAGCCCTTCGACCCGGCCGAGGTCGTGGCCCGCATCCGCGCCCGCCTGCGCAAGGGCCGCGAGGCGCCGCGCGCCGCCATGACCGCCCGCTTCGAGGGCTGGGAAGCACGGCTTGACGCCTATCTGCTGATCGCGCCCGACGGCACCGAAGTACCGTTCTCGCATGCCGAAGGCGAGGTGCTGCGCCTCTTCCTCGAGGCGCCCAAGCGGCTGATCACACGCGCGCAGATGCAAGAAAGCCTGGGCGGCGCGGCCGGCGAAAGCTTCGACCGCGCCATGGATGTGCGCATCTCGCGCCTGCGCACCAAACTGGGCGAAGACCCCCGAAACCCCCGCCTCATCAAGACGATCTACGGCGCGGGATATATCTTCCTCGGCGATGTGGAATGGGTTTAGCCCTCTGGGCGATAAACCTCTACGCGCTCGTGATCTATCAATATCGCTGCGCCGGAGTCACGGCAGACGACAACTCTTTCAAATAGCTTGTCTGGTCCAAGCCGCTTCAGATACGAGCCGACAACGTCCATTTTGGCAAACATCGCATTTGAATTCGGATAGATTAGCAACCACGCACCCTTGGCGTACTTTTTCTCGGATTTTCTGGCAATTGCATGCAGGATATCCTCCACCATCGCGGTAGAGTACTCAACGCCCTCAACACCTCCTCTAAACCGCCCGCCGTCAATTATCTTGCCATCATCGCGCTTGATCGGATCGCCGACACCATGGACGCCCGGCAAATGTCTACTCTCCGCAATCGCACGTCGATCCTCAGGCGTCGTCGCTTCAGTTACCTCGACAGACCAGGTGGTTCCATCATTCAACTCTATCGTGAAATCAGCGACATCAGGATTTTCTCCAGTATGTTCGATCTTGAAACTCGCTGGCCAGAAGTGCGGCGGCGCGGCGCTCTCGGATAGCGTTTGGACGACCCACCATTCCTTCCAAGTTTTATCTTCCCTTCCTTTCTGCAACGCGGTCCGCCCGTTTTCGGTCAGCCAATCCGCAAGGCGCCTAGAGTCCTGCGGCCAGCTTACTTTCTGCAAGGTCATGATAGGGCTCCTCAAGAAATCCGCTCCGGTAGATGCAGGCATGCTCCAAACGATTTTCAGGTAGTCAGTCCCATCTACGGAACGCCAGTGAAAATCGACCGTTGAGCAAACCAATTTCTTGTCCCGGTCAAAAATACGCTCTCACGGAGGCACAAGATGCTTCTGTGGAGGATGGTCTTTCTCGCCGCCATGTTGCAGCGATACCTGGCATCGCCTAGACCAGAGCCGAGGGGAGACGCCGCATGACACATCTCTGGGTCCGTGCCGAACAGCGCGCGCATGAAGAGCGGGTGGGTCTGACGCCTGAGGGCGCGAGGGCGCTGCTGGCTCAGGGCTTGGAGGTGACCGTTGAGGACAGCAGTAGCCGCGCGATCCCGATTGATGGCTACGGTAAGGCGGGCTGCCGGATTACCGCTGAGGGCAGTTGGCCCGAGGCGCCAGATGATGCGGTCATCTTCGGTCTGAAGGAGCTGCCCGAGGATGGCACGCCCCTGCCGCATCGCCATATCATGTTCGGCCATGCCTATAAGGGCCAACCAGCGGGCCAGGTGCTGTTGCAACGCTTCAAGGCGGGCGGTGGGACGCTCTATGATCTGGAATACCTCACGGATGCGGATGGTCGGCGCGTGGCCGCCTTCGGCTACTGGGCGGGCTATGCGGGCGCTGCGGTGGCGTTGATATGCTGGGCCGCGCAGCAGGCGGGCGGGATCGCGGGGCCGGTGGGTGTCTACCCGTCCTCCACCGCCCTTCTGGCCGATCTGCAGGAGCAATTGGTGCGCACCGGAAGCCACCGTCCGAACGCGCTGATCATCGGGGCGTTGGGGCGGGTCGGCGCCGGGGCGGCCGACCTTTGCACCGCGATGGGCGTGCCGGTTAGCAAGTGGGATATGGCTGAGACCGCCCATGGTGGGCCGTTTCCCGAAGTGCTGGCGCATGAGATTTTCCTCAATTGCATTCTGGCCCGGCCAGGCTGCCCGGTCTTCGTGCCAGCCTCGGCCCAAACCGCACCCCGCGCGCTGACGGTCATCGGCGATATCGCCTGCGACCCGACCTCGGATTTCTCGCCGATCAAGGTCTATGACCGCACGACGACGTGGGAGGAACCGGCGCTGAGAGTGCATGACGCGCCGCCGCTGGACGTCACTGCCATAGACAATCTGCCCTCAATGCTGCCGGTGGAATCGTCCGAGGATTATGCGGGCCAGCTCTTGCCCTCGCTTCTTGCCCTCGACAAGCTGGAGACGGGTGTCTGGGGCCGCGCGAAAGCGGAATTCGACCGGCACATCACAACACTCTGAGGGAGGCTATGATGATCCATTGGTGCGGAACGGGCCTGTCGGCCATCCCCGGCCTCCGCCGCCTGATCGAGGGCGGGCACGATGTGACAGTCTGGAACCGCACGGTCGAGAAGGCACAAGACGCGGTGGGCGATCTGACCGACCGGATCGAGGCCTTCGACATGGATGCGCTGACGGAAAAGCTGGCGCCCGGTGATATCGTCATCTCGATGCTGCCCGGCGAGCATCACGTGCCCCTGGCGCGGCTTTGCATCGAGAGTAAGGCGCATTTCGTCTCATCGTCCTATATCTCGCCCGAGATGCGCGCACTGGATCAGCAAGCCCGAGAGGAGGGCGTGGCGCTGGTGAACGAGGTCGGCCTCGACCCCGGCATCGACCACCTGATGGCCCATTGGCTGGTCGACGATTATGTCGCCTCGCCGGTTTATCATCACGACAACACCGTCTCGTTCCACTCCTATTGCGGCGGTGTCCCGAAGGAACCGAACGCGTTTCGCTACAAGTTTTCCTGGTCGCCGCTGGGGGTTCTGAAGGCGCTCCGCTCGCCCTCGCAATCGATCCGGCATTTCAGCACCTTGCAGATCGCCCGGCCCTGGGATGCCATCTCGACCTACACAGCCCCGCTGCCACAGCCCGAGATTTTCGAGGTCTATCCCAACCGCGACAGCCTGCCTTTCATGGCGGAATACCGGTTCGACCCGACCTGGAAAGTGAAGGATTTCGTGCGCGGCACCTTGCGGCTGAACGGTTGGGCCGAGGCCTGGAAGGACGTCTTTGCAGAAATCGAAACGCTGGAGGGCGAAGCGGGCGACGACCGCCTGAAAGAGATGTCAGACCAGCTTTGGCACGACAATGCCTATGCCGAGGGAGAGCCGGATCGCGTCGTTCTCTGCGTCTCGCTTGAGGCCGAGAAGGACGGCGTTCCGGTCTATCGCAAGACCTACGTGCTGGATGCCTGGGGCGATGTCCGTGGCAATGCGATGGCGCGGCTGGTCTCGGTGCCCGTGGCGCTGGCGGTTGAGGCGATCGCCAATCGCGAGATCGCCGTGGGCGTCCATGCCGCGCCCACCGACCCCAAGCTGGTGCATCGCTGGCTGGATCAGGTGCAGCACCTGTCGCAACATTGCCGGGTGGTCGACCACCTGAAGCGGTGACATGATGCACCCATTGCAGGTTGCCGACGCGTAAGATTATCCTGAAACGCATTTTTGAAGCGGGGTCATTATGCGGCGCTATATCTTTCCGTCAGTGGCTGTGGTGCTGCTTGCCGTCGCGATTTTCATCTTCGTGCGTCCCAATTCGACACCGCCCGAAGACCCGCTTTCACGCGACGTGCTGCTTGAGAAGGAACGTCAGGCCCCCGATGGCCTGACATTCGAGGAGGCCGAAATCCTGCTGGCCGATTACGGCCGTATCACCGGGGAGTTCGATCTTGAACTGAACGCCGACCCCGAAACGGGCCGCATGCGCCGCGAATTCGTCACAAGCGAAGATGCAGGCCTCAGCGTTTCACGGGACGGGATCACGGATGACGATCTGGCCCGGATCGTGCGGCTGTTCAAACCGCTGGGCGGCCTCGAGCATCTCAGGCTCGCCGATGCGCGCGGCCTTGTGGCCCTTGATGGGCTGGCCGGCGCGCGGCTGGAAAGCATCGCGCTGGGTCAGGCCGAAACGTTGCGAAATATCTCGGCCCTGTCCGACATGCCGCTTGAAAGCATCACGATCGGCAACCCCGACCCGTTGCTTGATCTGTCGACGCTGAGTCAGCTGCATCTGACCTCATTCGCCCTGTCCGCAAACGGTGCACTACCCGATTTGGGCTGGCTCACGGGAATGTCGTTGGAAAATCTGGATATCACCTCGCCACAACTGGCAGATCTTTCGCCCTTTGCCGGAATGCCGCTGCAGCGCGTCAGCCTTGGCGGGTGGAATGAAGACATCGATATCTCGCCCCTCAGGGGCGCGCCGATCCGGGATCTTTTTCTGAATTTCGGGCGGATCGACGGCGTATCGGCTCTGCAGGGTATGCCCCTGGAAACGGCCTGGCTGGACGGCAGTGGGACGATAGACCTTTCAGTGTTGGCCGAAGCTCCGCTGACGCGTCTGTCCGTGCAGGGCTTTGATCAAGTGGAGGGGCTGGACCGTCTCGCCGCGCTGCCGGTTGAGGAGATCACGTTTTCAAACATCGAAGACCTTTCCGACATCAGCGCAGTGAGGGGTTGGCCGCTTAAAACCCTCAGCCTGTCTGGTTCACCCGCGATCACCAGCGTCGAGCCCTTGCGGGATATGCAGATTTCCTACCTGACCCTGGGCGGTCTGTCGGTGTCCGATCTTTCACCGCTGAGCGGACTTCCGTTGAAATCCCTCAGGCTCTCATGGATGCCGGATGTCACAGACCTCAACCCGCTGCGCCAGATGCCGCTTGAGACGCTTGAACTCAGTGTTATGGCGAATGTCGCGGACCTTGCGCCGCTTGGTGATCTGCCGGTGCGCACGCTCAATCTGACGAATGTTCCGCAGGCCACTGATCTATCCCCGATCTCCAGCCTTCCGATCGGCTATCTGACATTATGGGGGATGACAGGTATCACCGATTTGGGGCCACTCGGGTCGCTGCCGCTGAAGACGCTCAGCATCGACGCCGCAAGTGCCAGCGGTGGCCTTGATGTGCTGGCTGGCAAAGAGATTGAGCTGAGGACGGGGGACGCGGCGCTGACCGAACAATGGCGTGCGCTGAACTAACGGGCGTGGTCAGTAAAGATCGTCTTCTTC
The DNA here is from genome assembly GCA_947503935.1 of uncultured Paracoccaceae bacterium. Lineage (GTDB taxonomy): Bacteria > Pseudomonadota > Alphaproteobacteria > Rhodobacterales > Rhodobacteraceae > CANNFR01. Next base: position 135,860 of record CANNFR010000009.1, on the reverse strand, counting down.
TTCCTCGGGGTCGATCCCGAGCGCCTCAAGGCCCGATTCCAGATAATCGGCCAAAAGCGGCACGCCCATCAGATAATCGCCGGTGTTGTTGATCGATTCGGCGCGGGCGGTATCGATGGCTTCCTCAAGGTCGTCGGCGGTAAAGGTGTCGCGGCCGATCCACATGACGGCCACGAGGTTGGCCTGCTCATCCTCGTTCAGGCCGTCGATGAACTCCTTGAACTGCAGGATGACCGGATCGTCGGCATGGGCCTCCAGCACGGCACCACCGTCGCTGTCCTGATCGTCGCCCTCACTGTCCCAAGGTGCGACCTTCACGTCGATCTCGCGCGCGAGGATGGCGACGTAAGCCACCTTGCTCGGACTGATCTCTAGCATGGCCCAACTCCCCGTCTTTGACACCCGCGACGCGGATGTTGCCGTGCGCGGTCTGAGTCTGCAAGGCCGCCCGTCAGTTGGACGCGCCGAACAGCCGATAATAAGCCCAATCGGGCAAAAACTGCGACGCGCGGAACATCATGCCAAAGAGGGTGGGGAAGCTTTTCTTGAAGCTGCCGGAATTCATCAGGTCAAACATATGCTGGGCGGCCTCTTCCGGGGTCATCAGGAAGGGCATCTTGAAATCATTCTTGTCGGTCAGACGGGTCTTGATGAAGCCGGGGTTGCCCACCTGCACCTCAATGCCCGAGCCGCGCAGATCGGCATGCATGCTTTCGCCCAGATACATCACACCCGCTTTCGAGGCACCGTAGCCGATGGCGCCCGGCAGGCCGCGGAAGCCCGACAGACTGCCCGTCAGCACGATATGGCCCTTGCCGCGCTTCATCATGCCAGGCACGACCGCGCCCATGGTCCGCATGGCGCCGGTGAAATTAATGTCGGCCATTAACTCGGCCTTCTCGCCATCCCATTCGCCCGCCTTCATCGGCCAATAGACGCCCGCCAGATAGACGACCCCATCGATCTCGCCCACCTCGGCCGCGGCCTCCTCCACGGAATCCCGGCTGGAGACATCAACCGTCGCGAAACTGGCCTTGCCGGGCAGTTCGGCGACCAGCTCTTCCAGCCGGTCGGCGCTCCGGGCGCTAACGATCACTTCCGCGCCCGCCTCGCTTAACTTATGGGCCAGCGCCCGGCCCAGGCCTTCACTTGCGCCGACCAGCCAATAGCGCTTTCCCTGCCAATCTCTCACTGCTCTTTCCTTCGCATCGTGGCCACAAGTTCGGCCACCTTGATCCCGTATTTGCGGAACTGGCTGCGGTTCATGATGGTGCCGTTCTCCATCAGGTACATCCAGTCGACGGTGTCCAGCACATGTCCGCCCGCATCCTCGCTTAGCTTGATCCGGTAATTCAGTTGCACACCGGGCCCTTCCTGCATCCCCGTGCCGGTCCCGATCACGTCGGGCGCCTCGGCGCGGATGCTGCCGTCATTGCCGACCGTCAGCGTCCATTCCCGGCTCTGCGTTTCGCCGGTGTCATAACGGAATTCTTCGGTCATGGTTCCGACATTGCCGTTCCAGCGGGCGTCGAAATCGGCGACAAAGCGCGACGAGACACGGCCCGTCGGCCCATAGATCACGCCCTCGCACAAAAGCGGGCCGCTCAGATGCTTGCGGATGTCAAATTGCGGGCCCTTGCCGGCATAGTCGGACGGGCTTTGGGCCTGAAACCCCATGTAGCGGGCTTTGACGGCCAGAAGCGCCAGCATCATGCCCGCGCCAAGGAGGAGGAAGACGATAGGTTCCATCGGTCAGCTTTCCTTCAAAGGTGTCGCCGCGAGAAGCGCAATCGCGATGAGTTTGAGCGCGCAGGGAACAAGCGCGTAGAGGATGGTCAGGGTGGCCAATGCGTCTGGCGTATTGTCCTGACCGGCGGAAAATCCGCTGGCATCAAGCAGCGGCAACAGAGTCACGGCCGCAAAGGCCAGCGTGAATTTCGAAACGAAGGCCCAAAGCCCGAACGCCTGGCCGGCATTGGGCGCGATCCGTGCCATGCGGGTTGCGAAGATCGCGGGCAGCAGGGTCATGTCGGCGCCAAGCGCGGCGCCTGACGCGAGGCAGATCACCGCAAAGGCCGCTGTATCGCCTGCGCCCAGAGTGGCCGCGAACCCAAAGGCCGCGATCGACAGGACCATGCCGCCCAAAAGCGCGTTCTTCGCCCCAATCGCCGCCGCGACCCGGCCCCAGAGCGGCGCCGAGGCGGCCGCGGCCAGGAAGAACAGCAGCAACAGCGGGCCTTCCCAACCCGGCGCCGCCAGACGGCTTTCGACGAAGAAAAGAAAGAGGGTCGATGTCACGGCCACCGGCGTCGCGTTGACCAAAGCCAGCAGCAAAAGCCGCCGCGCAATGCTATCGCCCAGTATCTCGCGGAACCCCGTCGCGCCCTCCGCCCGGTCCGCGCCCCATTCGCGGCGCATGCCATAGGCGGCGATCAGCGCCACGCCTGCAAAGCCAGCGGCAAAAAGGGCAAACGGGCTGTCTGACCCGACCACCAGAACAGTCGGCGCCACGGCGGCCAGGCAGACACCCAATAGCGCGCCCGTCTCGCGCCAGGCGGCCAGCCTGACATGGCCGCCATCGCCCAGCTCACCCGCCTTGGCGACCCCTTCGGCGTAAAAGCAGATCGTCAGAAAGCTGAATGCCGAAAACAGCGCCGTCAGCGTCAGCGCGAACCAGATCAGCGGCGCTATGGGGGGTGTGACGGCGAAAAGCCCCAGCATCGCCAGCGCCATCACAGCCGCCCCTCCGGCCACGGCCAGAGACCGGCGCGCGCGCAGCTTTTCCGACAGCCAGCCCAGCGCGGGGTCTTGCACGAAGTCAAACAGCCTCAGCCCGAAAAGGACAATACCCAGCGCAGCCAGGCTGACGCCATATTCATCGACATAAAACTTGGGCGCGTGGATATAGATCGGCAGCCCCGCCGCCGCCAGCATCGCCGCGAACAGCGACCAGGCCGGAAGCCTTTGCGCACCGATCCTCATCGGGTGACCTCATCGGTCGGCGGCGTCGGGCGGGCGCGGAACTTGGCGCCCTTCCACCAGAGCTTGAGCGCCTGCCAATGGATCAGCGCCAGCACCCGCCGCGATCCGAAGGGCCGCCGCAGGCAGGCGCGCAGGATGCCCGCATTGGTCAAGGGTTTGCGCGGGCCGGTCAGCGTGGCGATCAGTCCGCCATTGCCGGCCGTGTAATCAATCCAGATCCCGATCTTGTCGGGCCGGATATCAAAGCGAAACGTATAGCCGCCCTCAATCGGCTGAAACGGCGAGACGTGGAAAATCTTCCGCGCGGCCATCGTATCTTCGCGGGTCAGAGGCCCGAAATCGTCGCGATGGCAGAGGTAGGAATGCCGATCGCCATAGGTGTTCGACACCTCGGCGATGACAACCCGCAAGACATCCGCGCTGTCATGACAAAGCCAGAAGCTGACCGGATTGAAGACATGGCCCAGGATCCGCGGCTGCGCCAGCAAAAGGACGCGTCCCGTCACTTGCGGCGCGTGGGCGGCCAGCACGTTGCGCACCCAGGCCGCGCCCTGCCCGGCTTTCGGCGCGCCGCCGTGATCGGTATCGCGAAGTGCGGCGACATTGGGCCGGTTCAGCGAGAAAAGCCCGGGGCCCTTCGGGGCGGCCTCAGGCTCAAGCAGCACATAATCGATGGAATAGCGGAACGCGTTCTCGACCGCGCCGCGCCGCCCATGAAAGGTCTGGCCTTCGATATGATCGATCCCGCTCACGCCGCGACGATTTCGGGGGCGGCGGCCCGGCCCATCGCTTCGACCACGTCGACGGCCGAAGACAGGCCGTCTTCATGAAAGCCGTTCTTCATCCACGCGCCACAGAACCAGGTGTTGCGGGTGCCGTTCGTCTTGCTGATCTCGGCCTGGGCCTTCAGCGCGGCCAGATCATAGACGGGATGGGCAAAGGTGACCTGATCGTAGATCAGCTCTTCCCGGATGGTCCGCGTGGTGTTCAGCGTCACAAACATCGGGTCGTCCTTGGGGATCGGCTGCAGCGAGTTCATCCAGTAAGTCAGATCAATCCGGTCGCCCCGACGGCCCTTCTCTTCGGCGTAGTTCCAGGACGACCAAACCTGACGGCGCCTCGGCATCATGCTGGTATCGGCGTGCAGAACCGCCTCGTTCGGCTGATACCGGATCGCGCCCAGATTGGCGGCCTCATCCGGCGACGCATCCGACAGCATGGCCAGCGTCTGATCGGAATGGCTGGCAAAGACGACCTCGTCAAATGTCTCCCACTCACCACCTTTGGCCTTGACCTCAACGCCCGTTTCCAAACGCCGCACGGCATCCACCGGCGTCGACAACCGGATGTCGACACCCTGATGGTGAAGAGCATTTTCCAGACGGCTGACATACTGGATTGAGCCGCCCTTGACGGTGAACCATTGATGCTGGCCGGTGACGTTCAGCAACGCGTGGTTCTGGAAGAACCGGATCATCGCCTCGGCGGGAAAGTCCAGGATCTTCTGGGTCGGCACCGACCAGATCGCCCCGGACAGCGGCAAAAGGTAATAGTCGCGAAACCAGTCGCCCGTGCCCAGCCGGCCCAGAAAATCGCCGATGGTCAGGCCTGGGTCATTGGCCACCTTCACCGCGCGGGCATTGAATTTCAGAACGTCGCGCATCATCCCCAAAAAGCGCGGATGGGCGACATTCTTGCGCTGGGCGAAGACCGCGTTCAGGTCACGCAGGCCATATTCCAGGCGCCCACCGTCGATCGACGCCCCAAAGCTCATATTGCTTTCCACGACCGGCACATCCAGCTTGTCGAACAGCCGGGTCAGATGCGGATAATTGGCGTAGTTGAACACGATGAACCCGGTATCGACCGGCTGATCGCCCCTCTTGCCGGCCACGACCGTCCGCGCATGCCCGCCCAGCCGATTGCCCGCCTCGAAAAGAACCACCTTGTGCGATCCGGCAAGCATATGGGCGGCACCAAGGCCTGATATTCCGGCACCGATCACCGCAATCCGTTTCGGTGCGGCGTCAAGGGTCTCAAACGGCATAAAGGTACTCCAGCTCTTTTTAGTCTTGTCTGTCATCTACGGCCCGCACGCGAAAGCGGATTAAAGTGTAATTGCAGTGATCCAATTTCTCGGGCGCTCCGTAGAAGGAACATGACAATCGCGGCGCAGCCCCTTGAGAAAACTGATGCAGCCTTCCGAGGTTCCCCCTATGATCTTGCGACGCAGGTGAAGGGTCGGCTGCACAGGGACGATGTCAGGGTGGTCAAGACGTCAGAGGCAATGTGGGTTAACGCAGTCGAACGCATTCGCGACGAGAAGGATCAAGAGGCTTTCGCGGCCCTGTTCCGGCACTTCGCACCGCGTGTGAAAGCGTTTTTGATGAAGTCCGGCGCCAGCCCATCGCTGGCCGAGGAATGCACGCAGGAGGTGATGGCCACGCTGTGGCATAAAGCGCACATGTTCGATCCCGCGCGGGCCGGCGTGGCGACGTGGATCTATACGATCGCCCGGAACCGCAAGATCGATGCGTTGCGCAAACAGCGCAGGCCCGAGCCCGAGGACCTGCCCTGGGGGCCAGAGCCGGAACCTGACCAGGCCGATGTGATGGTCCTGCAGCAGGAGAGTGAGAAACTGGGAGAAGCGCTTGCGCAACTTCCGCAGAAACAGAGGGAATTGGTTGAACAGGCCTATTTCGGCGATCTGTCGCATTCTGAAATCGCCGCCGCGACAGGCCTGCCATTGGGCACGATCAAATCCCGCATAAGGCTGGCGTTGGAACGCCTGCGCCATGAATTGATGTGAGCAAAATGACTGAGATAAAGCACCACCTGACCGACGAACTTCTGATGAGCTATGCCGCCGGCAACCTGCCCGAGGCATTCAATCTGGTCGTCGCAACCCATATCTCGCTCTGCGATGAATGCCGCGCACGCCTCGGCGCCTTTGAGGCTCTGGGCGGATCGGTGATCGACCAGGTTGAGGGATGTGCGGTGTCGGATGAGTGTCTGACAGCCACGCTGCGCCTGATTGAGGATGGCCCGACCGAGGAGATCCGCCCGCAGGTTACCCGGCAAGGCATTCTGCCGGCGCCTTTGGTCGATTATATCGGCGGTAGCCTCGATGACGTCAAATGGCGGTCGCTTGGCATGGGTGTGAAACAGGCAATCCTGCCGACCTCGAAAGAGGCAAGTGTGCGGTTGCTGCACATTCCCGGCGGTACGGCGATGCCCGACCACGGCCACAACGGGATGGAGCTGACGCTGGTGCTGCAAGGCGCCTTTCAGGACGACGGAGACCGCTTTGGCCCGGGCGATATCGAAATCGCCGATGAAGCGCTGGAGCATACGCCCGTGGCCGAGCCGGGTCAGGATTGCATCTGTCTTGCGGCCACGGATGCCAAGCTGAAGTTCAACGCGTTCCTGCCGAAACTGGCGCAGCCTTTCTTCCGTATCTGAGAGAAAAGCGCTCGTCGTCGCCTCCGGCGCTCCTCGCTCACGACAACACGATGAGCGCCGAAGGCGACGAAGAGTTTTTCAATCTGTCGATCGGACGAATGGAACGACAGCCTCCTGATCGTCCGGCGCAATCTCCTCAAAATCGAAATGATCCAGCCGCTTGGCGCGCTTGCCCGCCTTGTCGGCCGAGATCTTGATCTCCTCGATATCCTTCGCCGCCTGTCCGAAATGCCGATCGAGGTTCTCGACCCGGGTGCCCAGGCGATCAACGTCGGCATAAAGCAGCCCCAGCTCTTTTCGGATCGCGCCGGCCTGTTCGCGCATGCGGGCGTCTTTCAGAACCGCCCGCATGGTGTTCAGCGTCGCCATGCACGTGGTGGGCGAGACAATCCAGACGCGCAGCCCGAACCCCTCGCGCACGATTTCGGCGAAATTGGCGTGAAGCTCGGCATAGACGGCCTCGGACGGCAGGAACATCAGCGCACCATCGGCGGTTTCGCCTTCGATGATGTAGCGCTCGGCAATGGCGCGGATATGGGTGCGGACCGCGTGGCGCAGGTTGCGGCTGGCCTCGACGACATCGCGATCGGTCTGGGCCGCGCGCAGGGCCTCATAAGCCTCAAGCGGAAACTTGGCATCGACCACGATGGGGCCGGGCGGGTTCGGCAGGTGGATCAGGCAATCGGCGCGGCGGTTGTTCGACAGCGTGGCCTGCATGGTGAAGGCATCGGGTGGCAGCGCCTTGCCCACGATATCATGCAGCTGAATCTCCCCGAACGCGCCCCTTGTCTGCTTGTTCGACAGGATGTCCTGCAGGCTCAGTACATTGCCAGACAGCTTCTCGATATTGGCCTGCGCCTTGTCGATGGTCTGCAACCGCTGTTGCAATTCGCCTAAGGAGTGCGCCGTGCGGGTCGCCGTGCCTTGCAGGTTCTCGGCCATCTTGTTCGACACTTCGGCCAGCCGCGCCTCCATCAATCGCAGAAGGTTCGCCTGGGCGGCCGCCTGCGCCTCGGACACCTGCGTCAGCCCGCCCGACAATTGCTGCTGGCCGTTTGACAGCATGCGAACCTGATCGCCCATCATCCCCATCTCGCGGATGAAGGGTTCGACCATCTGCGCGGCCTGACCCGCTCGGCGCACAGCAAGAATGAGAAGGATCAGCACCAAAAGCCCGATCGCCGCTCCGACGATGGCCGCGATCACCAGCGGATCACTGAACGCGTAGGTCTGTCCGCCAATCTCGATCATGTGCGGCCGAAAAGGCGTTCGATGTCGGACAGCTTTAATTCCACGTAGGTGGGCCGCCCGTGATTGCACTGGCCGGAATGGGGTGTCGCCTCCATCTCGCGCAGGAGGGCGTTCATCTCCTCCCCCCGCATCCAACGGCCTGAGCGGACCGAGCCGTGGCAGGCGACGCGGCTCAGCACGGCCTCGATCCGGTCTTTCACGCCACGGGTTTCCCCCTGATCGGTCAGTTCATCAAGGATGTCGTGCACCATGGCCTTGGCGTCGACCTTGCCGAGGATCGCCGGCACTTCGCGCACGGCCACGGCGGTGCCGCCGAACGGCTCCAGCGTCAGGCCCAGCGTTGCCAGATCATCCGCCGCCTCCATCAGCCGCGCCAGATCGCCTTGGGAGAGGTCCACGATCTCGGGGATCAACAGAGCCTGCGCGGCGACGCCGTTTTTAGCCATCTGGCGCTTGAGCTTTTCATAGACAAGGCGCTCATGCGCCGCGTGCTGATCGACAATGACGATGCCGGTTTCGGTCTGGGCGATGATGTAATTCTCATGCACCTGCGCGCGGGCGGCCCCAAGGGGATGGGTCTCATCGTCGGCCTCCGGCCGCTCTTCGACCCGCGCCATGACCGGGGCGGCCTCGGCAAAGCCCGGCGATTGTGCGGCATAGGCGCTCTGCATCGCCTGCCGGCTGGGGCGATCCATCTGGTAGATGCGCGCGCCGCTGGTCGGTTCGGGCTGCATCGCACCGAGGGTCGCGTTGGCCACGGTCGTCGAGGCCCGGTGCCCGGCCCCGGCCAGAGCATGGCGGAGCGCCGAGACGATCAGGCCGCGCGCCAGCCCCGGTTCGCGGAACCGCACCTCGGCCTTGGCGGGATGCACGTTCACGTCCACCACATGCGGGTCGCAGTCGAGAAACAGCACCGCCACAGGATGCCGGTCGCGACTGAGGAAATCAGCATAGGCCCCGCGCAAAGCACCGACCAGCAGCTTGTCGCGCACCGGGCGGCCATTCACGTAGAGGTACTGCGCCACCGCGGCGCCGCGCGAATAGGTGGGCAAGGCGGCGTAACCGGTCAGGTGGAACCCCTCGCGATCGGCATCGATCTTCAGCGCGTTCTCGGCAAATTCGGCGCCCAGCACCCGGGCCAGCCGCCCGTGCAACGCATCGAACAGATCACCCGTCTCGGCATCGGCCCGGAACACCACGCGGCCCTCGCCGCCATCGCTGACATCGCGCAAGGTGAAGCTGACGAAGGGCTCGGCCATGGCCAGCCGCTTGATCACATCGGTGATCGCCTGCGCCTCGGCGCGGTCGGTGCGCAGGAATTTCAGCCGGGCGGGTGTGGCGTAGAAAAGGTCGCGCAGCTCAACCACCGTGCCCCGGGTCAGGGCCGCGGGCTTGACCCGGCCCATCCGACCGCCCTCAACGGTGATCGAGGCCGCCTCGGCCCCCGCACGAGAGGTGATGCAAAGCCGCCCGACCGCGCCGAGCGAGGGCAACGCCTCGCCCCGGAAGCCGAAGGTATGGATGTCGAGCAGGTCGGACCCGTCGATCTTCGATGTGGCATGGCGCGACAGGGCCAGAGGCAAGTCCTCGGCCCCCATGCCGCAGCCATCGTCGGTCACCCGGATCAGAACCTTGCCGCCCTGGGCATAGGCCACGTCGATCCGCCGCGCGCCGGCATCGAGCGCGTTCTCGACCAGCTCCTTCACTGCCGAGGCCGGGCGTTCCACCACCTCGCCCGCCGCGATCCGGTTGATTGCGGCGTCGTCAAGCTGGCGGATCACTGACCTCAGAGGCTCAGCATCGCGCATATTGGGGTTACCGGGGCGCATACCACCATCACTAGCAGGCGCGCCCTGAGTCGGGCAAGGTCAGTTGGGCGTCAGCCCGATATACTTTCCTATCAGCATCACGCTTATCGGCGCGCGCCCCCAATCCGAGAACCGGACCTCTGCAGTCTCCGAAAGGCCTCAATACTGCAAGACCCGCGCCGCTTGTACTGTTGGAGGGTCATCGCCTCTCTCTGGCTGCATCAGCCTTTCGCTCGATCCAAAATCATGATCGGGCTCACCAAATGCATCGATCACCTCATCAAGCGTGTCGAACCCGGAGGTGAGGCGCAAAAGCCGGACAGATTCAGCCTCCGGGATCACAGCAAACAGCTTGTTGCGCCGCGACGCCGGAGCCCTGCCACCGCAAAAGGGGCAGTGATAAAAAATCGAGCTGGCCTTCGCGTCGTCTGGACCCCAGCGCAGCTGATACTCACCTGTCATCTCATCCCAAAAGATCGGTACATCAGGATTGGCGGCCTTGCGCTCAAGCCAATCACACTCACAAGGCGGCGCATCGGGGTTGGGCATCAAAGCCCATCCCCCTCAAGCCCCTCGGGCTGGCCCACCACGACAAAGCGCAGGTCATCTGGGCGCAGGAGGCGGGTGGCGACGCGCTGGATGTCTTCCAGCGTCACCGCTTCGATCTGCTGATTGCGGGTTTCGATGTATTCGATCGGCAGGCCCTCGGACTGCATTCCCGCCAAAATGCCCGCGATTGTGGCGTTGCCGTCGAACCGCAGGGGGTAGGCGCCGGTCAGAAAGGTCTTGGCGCGCTCCAACTCCTCTTCGGTCAGGCCCTCGGTGGCGGCCTTGGCCCATTCGGCGCGGACCACGTCGATCGCCTCGCTGACGCGATTGTTGCCCGAGGCGAACTGGCCCAGGTAAAGCTCGGCATGATCCATCGGCACCAGGTACGAGCCGATGCCATAGGTCAGCCCGCGCGCCTTGCGCACCTCGGCCATCAGGCGCGAGGAAAAGCCACCGCCGCCCAGCACCTGGTTCAGCACGAAGGCCGGGAAGAAATCATCATCGAAACGCTCGATCCCCTCATGGCCGAACATCACCACCGATTGCGGCGTGTCGAAGGGCACGACCGTCACGCCGCCGGTCAGGCCGACCTCGGCCCGGTCGGGCAGCTTTGCGCCTGTCTCGGGCAATGCGCCCAGAAGATCGTCCAGAAGCGCGCCCAGCTCGTCCGCCGTGATGTCGCCGACGGCGGCCACGTAGATGCGGTCGCGGGCCATCAAGCGGTCTTTCGCGGCGACAACATCGTCGCGCGTCAGGGCCGCTACACTTTCCAGCGTGCCGTTCAGGGACGAGCCATAGGGGTGATCGCCGAACGCGATCTGGTTGAACGTCATGTCGGCGATCTCGTTCGGATCGGTGGCGTCCGACCCGATGATCGACAGGACCTGCGCGCGCACCCGCTCAACCGCGTCTTCGTCGAAACGCGGCTCAATCAGGGCCGAGCGCAGAAGGCCCAAAGCCTCACCACGATTTTCCGTCAGCACCGAGGCCGAGATCATCATCGTGTCGTCATAGACGTCGAAGGAGAACCGCGCCGCCAGTTCCTCGGCCCGGGCGGCGAATTGCCGTGCATCCAGATCGCCGGCGCCTTCCTCAAGAAGACCTGTCATCAGGTTGATCGCACCGCGTTTGCCGGGCGCGTCCAGACTTGCTCCACCCTTGAAGCGGATTTCCAGCGCGACGAAGGGGATCGAGTGCTCCTCAACCAGCCAGGCGGTGATGCCACCGGGTGACGTCACTTCCTTGATGTCGACAGCCGCACGCGCGGGCAGCGCCAGGGTGATCGCGGCGACAGCGACCCATATGAGACGCATCATTGCATCACCTCCTCAGCTTCATCCTGCATCAGCCAGCCGGTCACGGCGCGGCGTTCATCGAAAATCTCGGCGGCGACGGCCATCACGTCTTCCTTGGTGACCGCGTCCAGCACCTCAGGCCAAGCCTGGATATCGGCGACGGTCAGACCGCTGGTCAGGCCCTGGCCATAGCGCCGCGCGAGGCCTTGGATATCGTCTTGCGCATAGATCTCCTGCGCGCGGATCTGGAACTTGATCCGCTCGAACTGGGCGTCGTCGATACCCTCGGTCACGAAATCTTCCAGCACCTGGTCCATCGCCGCCTCGGCATCGGCCAGGCTGACCCCTTCGGACGGCACGACGACAAGCCCGAAGGTCGTGTCATCAAGGCTGGTGCCATCGTAGAACGCGGCTGTGTAAATCGCCGTCTGGGTTTCGAATTGCAGTTTGCGGCCCATGAACGAGGTCGCACCACTGCCGCCCAGAATATCGGCCAGATAGGTCAGCGCGGCGGCCGTTTCCTGCGCGCCGCTGTCACGCTCGGGCGTCAGATAGGTGCGCATCACGTAAGGCTGCGAGACGCGCGGATCGCTGAACATCACGCGACGCTCGGCCAGTTGCGGCGGCTCGGCCGGACGCGTGCGGGCGACCAATCCGGGCGAGGGTTCCAGCGGCCCGTAATGCTGTTCGGCCAGCGCGCGCACCTCATCGGGGTCGACATCGCCCGCCACGATCAGGATGGCATTGTTGGGGGCGTAGTAGCGGCGGTAGAAATCCAGCGCGTCATCCTGGCTAAGCTCTTCCATCTCATGCCGCCAGCCGATGATCGGCACGCCGTAGGGGTGGTTCATGTATTGCGCCGCGCGGCGCTGTTCGCTGAACAGCCCGCCGGGATCGTTATCGACCCTCTGGCTACGTTCCTCCAAGATAACATCGCGTTCGGTCAGCACGTCCTGCTCGGTCATCTGAAGGTCGCGCATGCGATCGGCCTCAAGCTCCATCATCAGGTCCAGCCGGTCGGCGGCGACGCGCTGAAAGTAGGCGGTGAAATCCCATGAGGTGAAGGCGTTGTCCGATCCGCCATTCAACTCAACCAAGCCCGACAGCTCGCCCGAGGCGCGATCATCGGTGCCCTTGAACATCAGATGCTCCAGAAAATGCGCGATGCCCGAGCTGCCGGGCGGTTCATCCGCCGCACCGACCCGGTACCAGACCATGTGCACAGCCACCGGCGCGCGGTGGTTTTCGATCACCACGGCCTCCATCCCGTTATCCAGCGTGAAGGTCGTCACCTCCTGCGCCTGCAGGGGCAGGGCAAAGGCCAATCCGGCCAGCGCGAGGCCGATCAGGCGTCGGGGCATGGGCACACTCCTTGGTTGCTTTGGGCAGGAAGGTACGTCTGTTGCCCGCGCATTCAAGCCAAACCTACGCGGATGTGACCGGGTTATTCGTACTCGACTTCCGGATCAGGCGGGGCCGAGGGCGTGCGCACGCCGACACGGCGCCAGCGCTCAAGCTCGGCATGTTGGTCGAGGCTGAGTGCCTCATAGGCGCGGAAATAGACGTTGACGTTGAAAAGCCGCTCAAGCAGGCGGCCGTCATTGGCGCGGCGAAACTCAAGATCGGCCTGCGCCAACTCGGTGCGAATCGCGGGCGTCACGCCATAGCGCGTCGTATGCGCGAAAAGCGCGCCATCGCCCGCGGGCACGCCACTGCGGGTCAGGGCGGCAGGGTTGCCGCCCAGAACGGCGACCGCATCGGCGGTTGGCGTCGGATCGACACGGTTGCCGCCGCCGGGTGTCGGCTCAGGCAGCGCGCTGAAATCTTCGGGGGCTTGCAAGGGTTTGGTGGGCAGGATCGAGAATTCATCCGGCGTCGTGGTGTTCGAGCGGATGTTCAAAAGCTCAGGATTGCGATCGCTGCCGCAAGCCGACAGGACCAGACCTGCCGCGATCAGCGCCATCATCCTGAACCGTCGCATCGCCACCATCGCTTCCTTCCTTCCACCGTCCCGCCTTCGTTTAGCCCAAAGCTGCGGGCGCGTCACGTGGTCTTCTTCTCGCTCGTGAACAGGACCAGGCCGATCGCGCCCACGAAGATCGCCACATCGGCCACGTTGAAGGCAAACGGGTTTTCGATGCCGCAGCACGACATGTTCAAAAAGTCGGCCACCGCGCCATAGATCACGCGGTCAACCACATTGCCCAAGGCACCGCCCAGCAAGATCCCGGCCGAGATCAGCACGATGGGCTTTTGCGGGCCGCGCCTGACCCACCAGACGACCCAGGCCGAAATGCCCAAGGCCAGGGCGATCAGGACCCAGCGCATATAGCCGCCCAGATCGCCCAGAAGCCCGAAATTGATCCCGTCATTCCAGGCCATACGCAGGTTCAGATAGGGCGGGAAAACGTCGATTTCCCGTATACGCGCCAGGTCGAGCATGTGGACGACGTAATATTTGCTGGCCTGATCGACCACGAAAATCGCCAATGCAATCAGAAGGGTCAGCCGCATGTCAGTGCCGGAAATGGCGCATGCCGGTGAAGACCATCGCCAGGCCCGCCTCGTCGGCGGCGGCGATCACCTCATCGTCGCGCATCGAACCGCCGGGCTGGATCACGGCCGTCGCCCCGGCCTCGGCCGCGGTCAGAAGGCCATCGGGAAACGGGAAGAACGCATCTGACGCCACGACCGACCCTTGGGTCAGCGGATGCGGCAGGCTCATCGCCTCGGCCATGTCCTGCGCCTTGCGCGCGGCGATGCGGGTCGAATCGACCCGGCTCATCTGGCCCGCGCCGATGCCCACGGTCGCCCCCTCCTTCACATAGACGATGGCGTTTGATTTGACGTGCTTGGCAACCTTCCAGGCGAACATCAGATCGGCCATCTCGGCCTCGCTGGGGCCGCGCTTGGTGACCACCTTCAGGGCATGGGTCGTGACATCGCCGTTGTCGCGGTCCTGCACCAGGAACCCGCCCGAGACCTGGCGAAAGGTCAGACCGCCCGCGCCCGCATCGGGCAGACCGTCGGTCGTCAGAAGCCGCAGGTTCTTCTTCTTGGCAAAGAGGGCGCGCGCGCCCTCCTCCGCGCCGGGGGCGATGACAACCTCGGTGAAAATTTCGAGGATTTCCTCAGCCGTTGCCACATCCAGAGGCCGGTTCAGCGCGACGATGCCGCCGAAGGCAGAGGTACGGTCGCAATTGTAAGCGCGCTTATAAGCCTCGCGCAGAGTCTCGCCACGGGCAACGCCGCAGGGGTTGGCATGCTTGATGATCGCGCAGGCGGGGCCGATCTCGGGCTTGAATTCTGCGACCAGTTCGAAAGCCGCATCGGTGTCGTTGATGTTGTTGTAGCTTAGCTCCTTGCCCTGCCATTGCTGGGCTGTCGCCACGCCCGGGCGGGCCGAGCCGTCGGTATAGAACGCCGCCGCCTGATGGGGGTTTTCACCATAGCGCAGGGGCTGGGCCAGGGTCCCGGCAAAGGCGCGGCGGCGCGGGGCCTCCTGACCGATGGCGCCCGCCATCCAGGTTGAGACCGCCGCATCATAGGCCGCCGTCCGGGCGTAAGCCGTCTGCGCCAACGTCTGGCGGAAGGCCGGCGTCGTGGCGCCGTCATTGGCCTCAAGCTGATCCAGCAGCGCGGCGTAATCGCCCGTGTCGACGACCACGCTGACGAAGGCGTGGTTCTTGGCCGCCGCACGGATCATCGCGGGCCCGCCGATATCGATATTCTCGACCGCCTCGTCATAATCCGCCCCGCGCGCCACCGTCGCCTCGAACGGGTAGAGGTTGACCACCAGAAGATCGATCGCGCCGATGCCGTGCGCCTCCATCGCCGCGCGGTGTTCGGCATTGTCGCGCAAGGCCAGAAGGCCGCCATGCACCGCCGGGTGCAGCGTCTTGACCCGGCCATCCATCATTTCGGGATAGCCCGTCACATCCGCCACGTCGCGCACCTTCAGGCCCGCGTCGCGCAGGGCCGCAGCGGTGCCACCGGTCGACAACAGCTCAACCCCGCGGGCGGCCAGAGCCTGGCCCAGATCGACCAAGCCGGCCTTGTCGGAAACGGAAATCAGCGCGCGGCGCAGCTTTACAAGATCGGTCATCGTGGCAGCTTCCCTTCGGCCTCAGCGACGCTCCAGCGGCATCTCTGCCACCTCCTTGTCGCGCAGGGTTGAGGGGGTATCGACCGTCTTGGCCAATGTCCAGCCGACCATGCCCGTATAATCGCTGACCCGCGATGTGAGGACGATCTGCTGCGAGGGACGCGGCTTGAGGCGACCACGCTCCAGATAAACCGAGGGCGCAATCGACAAGTCCGCATCACTTGTATTGCGAAACACCCAAGCCTCGCCCGAGCGCAAGGCTATCTCGACCCCGGTTTCGCCCAGATCCAGCTCAGCCTCGGCATCGGGGTGCAGATGGAAACGCACTGTGAAACCGACACCGTCCGTCTCGGATTCCTCCATGAGGCAATCGAAGAGGTATTTTTCCTCATCCGACATGGCGGCCAGCGAATCCTCACCGGTCAGTTCGCGGCCATCGGTGCTGAGCACCAGCTCGCGGAAACAGGTCAGACCATGGGTCAACATCCAGCCATCATGGCTCATCGACAGGCGGTATTCTCCGTCGGCCAAGCCTCCGCTGCGGTCGACCCAGACATCTGACGGCCCCTCGACCAGAGGCTCGGCCAGAATGCCGGCCTGCTGGCGCTTGGGCCCCAACCGGGCCGAGGACAGCCCCTCAATGCAGAGCGCCGAATGCAGGGGCGTGGCCCGCCCCGCCCGGCGCCAATCCTGACCGAACGAGATGCCAGAGCCGCAATTGACAATCACCGGACGGCGCCCAGAGGTCAGCTCAAACGCCGTGGCCGAGGCATGGGCGTTGTGTGCCGCAGCCGGGCGCGGTGGGCGCGCGGCATCGACGATCACGCTGGTTCGGCCAGCTGCCAGCCGCGCAAAGCCCATCGCCAAGTCCGGCCCCGGCGGGGTCCGCACGCCCGAGGCCACCAGCGCCTGGTCCAGACGGCCATCTGCCCCACGCCCACCGCCATGGAACCGGGCCAGGCCGCCATCGGCGTGGCGGAGCGCGCGCAATGTTGGCGCGATCCGCTCCATCGCTTCGGTGATCCGGCGCGGTGCGCGCTGATCGGCCCCTTGCAGCGCCGCGACGGACCAGGTCAGGAAGCTGAGCACTTCCATCAGCTCTTCGGGGTTGCGGGTCGGGATGCCGCCGCCATGGTCGATCCCGGCCTTGCATTCGCGGGCCAGAGCCTCGATCGCGGGCTTCGCGCGCCGCTCCATGCCTTGCAGCGCGAGGCCCGCGCAGATCAAACCGGTCAATGCCTCATAGCGCGGCAGGCCGTGTTCGGACTGATCCCAGCGGCGCGAAAGGTAGACGGTCTGATGGGTCAACGACTTGAAGAACCGCCGTTCCTCAGCCGCGTCTTTTCCACCCAGCAGGAATTGGGCGTTGTTGATCCAGCGGATCAGGCGTCGCGCGGTCAGCTCGGGCGTCCAGCCCGGGCCGATCCCCTTGCCGTAGCGATCAATCCAGCCCCAGACCCAATCCTGCGCCAGCCGGCGGGCATCACCCGACCCCGCGGCGGCCAGATCGTCAAGCCAGGCACAGCCCTGCGCCTCGTCCCGGAACGCGGGCGATGGCGGCTCAACCTCCCAGAGGGGCACACCCGGCGCCTCGACCAGTTCGCCGCCCAGTTGCAGATGTCCCGCCACAAGCTGGCGCCCCTTGGCATAACTGCCGATGGTGCGCGGTTCGGGCGGGGTCGCGAATCCCTTCGAGGCGCCTGCAAACCCGGATCTGCGCGCATGATAGGCATTCGCCCAGCGCGCGCGTTTGGTCTGCCAACGATCGGACGTTGTCACGCCTGTCATAGTCCCCTGTGTCCGTTCGGACGCTTTAGTGTCACTGCCAGCCCCGCGATATCATAGCCTCGGCCGCAAACCCTTGTCACCTATACAATGATCGAAAATCAGTTAATTGGCGCGACGTAGGCCTGCGATGTAAAATCCGTCCATCCCGCCCAGATCGCTCCAGAAATCCGGGCGCAGACGCAAGCCCCCTTCCTCAGTCCGCCAACCGGCTTCAACCCCGGGCAGGTCCGGCATATCGGCGATGATCTCCAGCCCCGCATGTCGCGCCAGGGCGGCGGTGACCTGACGCTTGCCCTCTTCGGGCAGGAGAGAGCAGGTGCAATAGACCATCCGCCCGCCCACGGGCAGCATCTGAAACGTGCGATCCAGCATCGCCGCCTGCAGGGCGACAAGCGGTTTGATATCCGCCGCAGACCGGATGAAGGGCAATTCGGGATGGCGCCGGATCGTGCCGGTGGCCGAACAGGGCGCATCGAGGAGGATGGCATCGGGCACCTGTTCGGGCTGCCAGTCCAATATGTCCGCCACCACCAGTGTCGCGCTCAATCCGGTGCGGTCGAGGTTTTCCTCAAGCCGCGCCATCCGCTCGGGCGCGACATCCACGGCCGTTACATCGGCGCCCGCCGCGGCCAGTTGCAGCGTCTTGCCGCCGGGCGCGGCGCAGAGGTCGAAGACCCGCTCGCCCGGCACAGGGGCCAGGATGCGGGCCGGCAGGGCAGCGGCGGCGTCCTGCACCCACCACTCCCCCTCGCCATATCCTGCCAGCGCCGAGACCTGCCCCTGCGCCGCAAGCCGGACCGACCCGGTCGGCAGCGCCACACCGCCCAGGCGGCGGGCCAGAGCCGCCGCATCGCCGTCCTTCGGTGTCAGATCCAACGGCGCGCCGGCGGCCTGCGCGCGTTCAATCGCGGCCACGCCCTTGGCGCCGTAAGCCGACAAAAGCCGCCCGCGCAGCCAGCCGGGCAGCTCCTGCGGCGGCAGCTTGGCCCAATCCGCGCCGGCTTCCGCCACCTTGCGCAGAACCGCATTGACCAGACCCGCCGCATGCCCCGTTCGCTTGCCGGACCGCACCACGGCGACGGCTGCGTTCACCACGCCATGGGGCGCGGCGCCGTCCTCATGCATCTCAACCACAGCCAGACGCAGCGCGTTCTTCACAGTCAAGGCCGGGGATTTTCGCAAATGCGGCTTCAGCAAGCGGTCGGCCCGGCCGAGATGCCTGAGCGTCTGGGTGGCCAGCCGCTGCGCGCGAGCCCGTTCGGACGGATCGTCCAACCGCGCAAGTGGCCCCCGTTCGCCCACCAGTTCGGACAGCGCCGCGCCATCGCCCAGCACCCCATCCAGCATCGCCACCGCAGCCTTGCGCGCCACAACTCCCGCCTCTGCCATGTTCCGCGCCGCCTTTTTCAAACCTTGCCGCCCCGCCGATGGGGCGTATATCAAGGGATGCAAGCCCACAAGGACAGCCAAGATGGACGACAAAGCCCTGCCCCCCGCCGCCCAGCGCGCCCTGGCCGAAGCAGAAGAGCGGCGCAAGAAGGCCGAAGCCCTCGACCTGCCGCGGGAATTGGGCGGCCGCAAGGGCCCCGAGCCGGTGCGTTACGGCGATTGGGAGAAGAAGGGCCTGGCGATCGATTTTTGAGGACCCAGGCGGACGAGCAGCCGACGGTTTGAGGCCCCTGCATCATCGGCGCGATGTCATCGGCAGGCCTTCCGACGCCCTAGAATTTTGAGCAGTTCGTAAACCCTTCGCCGTCCAGAAAGTCCTGAAAGTCCAGCGAACTGGCATCGTCCAACTGAATGATGAAATTCAACGATGCGGCCATAACTCTGGTCTGGTCGTATGCATCTTGGCACCGATATTGCGTGGACCAATCGCTCCAACGGATATCGAAAACCGTGTGTTGATCGCTTTCGCGATAGAAATAACCGCGGACTGACTCTTTCGGCACAATATACCTGCCGTTGATGACAATCATTTCCGCCCAAGCACTTGAACCCAGAAGAGAGAAGACAACGACAAGGGCCGACAGTCTAAGCTTCATCGCGGTTCCTCTTCTGCGGCAGCGGCGGTAAAAATAGTCGTCCGACCTGGTTCAGGGACACGCTTTGATTGCGCATGAATCCTTAGCTGCAAGCCTCACAGCGCAGATGTTGGTGTGTCAAGGGAGCGACCGAAAGCTGCACGTTGTCGGTCGATTACCGCTGATTTCCCGGGAGGACTGCCCGTCCGATCTCACAGCATCTGCAAAAAACAACGATCTGTCGCGTTCTGAACTTCAGAGGGCAGTTGCGGCAGAAAGATCGGCCACATGTCTCATGATGTGAGTGTAGAAGGTTTGTGCTATTCCAACCGCAGATCGGCGGAATCGCCCGTGCCCTGGTCGGATGTGAACCGGATCGTCTGACCACGCAATTGAACCAATTGGCAGTTCTGACCCAAATTCTGCTCACCGTAAAAGAGGTCGCGGCAGAAGTAGCGACCGTTCCAGTCCCAGGCGCCGGTGACGGGCTTGCCGAAGGCACGGCCCTGGATCCTGCCATCGGGGCTGACCTGCAGGGTAATACCAAAGCGTTTCAGCTGGCGGTCCTTGATCAGTTGGATAAATGACCCCCGGTCACCAATCACTTGAAACCCGTCCGCCATGGCGGGGGTGGCGACAGTCAGGGCGAGGATGGCAGCAATCGTACGGATCATGGGGCAGGACCTTTCTGAACCTTTCTGATGTTACCTCGCTTCTACGCGCCTGGCGCCAAACCGGATCAATCAAAGCCCCAGAACATCCATCATGTCGTATTGCCCCGGCTTCTGTTCCTGCCCCCAAAGTGCCGCTTTCAGCGCGCCGCGGGCAAAGATCGCCCGGTCGGTGGCCACATGGCGCAGGATCACCCTCTCACCCGGGCCGGCAAAGATCACGTCATGCTCGCCCACGATATCGCCGCCCCGGATGGCCGAAAACCCGATTTGGCCGCGAGTCCGCGCGCCGGTGATCCCGTCGCGGCCCCGGTCGGCGACATCCTCCAGCGTCACGCCCCGCCCCTCGGCCGCGGCGTGGCCCAGCATCAGCGCGGTGCCTGAGGGTGCGTCGACCTTGCCGCCGTGATGCGCCTCGACCACCTCGATATCGAAATCCTCATCCAGCGCCTCAGCCACCTTCCGGGTCAGTTGCACCAGCAGATTGACACCAAGGCTCATATTCCCGGCGCGCACGATCACGGCATGGCGGGCGGCGGCCTCAAGCCGGGCCAGATCGGCATCAGACAGACCGGTCGTACCGACCACATGCACCGCGCGCGCCTGTGCGGCGAGGCCCGCGAATTCCACCGTTGCGGCGGGAGCAGTGAAGTCGATCACCGCCTGCGCATCGGCGAAGGCCTGAAGCGCGTCGTCGGTCACTGTCACGCCGATCTCGCCCCCACCCATCGCAACCCCCACATCCCGGCCGATCCAGTCATGGCCCGGCCGCTCAAGGCAGGCGACCAGACGGGCCTTGGGGCTGTCGGCCACAATGCGGATCAGCATCTGCCCCATGCGGCCCGACGCACCGGTGATCACAATGCCTGGCTGTTCGCTCATGGCGTCTCTCCCTTGCTGCCCGCCCGCTTTAGCCGAGCGGTGGCACCTTGGCAAAGCCCCCGCTTGCAGCATGGCCCGGCAAGGCTTAAGTCAGGCGCTATGGCACAAGCACGCTCAAACCACGGCTCTGGCCCGTCGCAACGTCAGCTCCGCGTGGGCGAGCTGATCCGCCGCACGCTGGCCGATGTGCTGGCCCGCGGCGATATCCATGATCCCGATCTGAACCGCATGTCGATCACCGTGTCCGAAGTGCGTACCTCGCCCGATCTGCGCGTGGCGACGGCCTATGTGCTGCCGCTTGGCGGCGAGGCGCGGGACGAGGCGCTGGAGTTGTTGCGCAAGAACAAAGGCGAATTGCGACGGACGGTGTCGAAGGTGCTGACCCTGAAATTCGCGCCCGAACTGCGCTTTCAGATTGACGACACGTTCGACCGCATGGATCACACCCGCCGCTTGCTTGAGGATGACCGCGTGCGCCGCGATCTGGACGAAAGCGATGATCCGGCTGGCTAGCGCCCTTCTGGCGGCTCTGGCATTGGCGGGCGCGGCCCATGCCGACTGCCGCGAGGTCCGCCATGACGGGCACGGATATGCGGTTTGCGAGGCCCGCCCCGGCGACGACCTGAGGCTCTTTCTCAACGATGCCGAGGGGCAGCCCCTGGGCACGTTCGACCGCATTGACGAGGCCTTGGCCGCCGAGGGCAAGACCCTGGGCTTTGCGATGAATGCCGGCATGTATCATTCCGACCGGCGCCCCGTCGGGCTTTACCTGGAAGAGGGCGCTGAGATCGGCAGCCTGGTCAGCGCGGCCGGGCCCGGCAATTTCGGGATGTTGCCCAATGGCATTTTCTGTATCGGCGAAAACACCTACGCAGTGATCGAAACGCTGCGCTACGCCGCCGCGCCGCCCGACTGCCGCTATGCCTCGCAATCGGGGCCCATGCTGGTGATCGACGGTGCCCTGCACCCCCGGTTTCTGCCCGACAGCACGTCGAGTTTCATCCGCAACGGCGTGGGTGTCACGCCCGAGGGTAACGCGGTTTTCGCAATCTCGGACGGGCGCGTGACCTTCCACGAATTCGCCCGCCTCTTTCGCGACGTGCTTGGCACGCCCAACGCGCTTTACTTCGATGGCAACATCTCGCGGCTGCGGGCGCCTGCGCTTGATCGCGACGATCTGGGCTTTCCGATGGGGCCAATCGTCGGGCTGGTCCGCCCCGCCGGTTGACGGAGGCGGCAGCGCAGTCTAGCAGGCAGCTTTTCCGCCAAGGGAGGCGACACATGGGACGGGGGCGCAAGGGGCGCGACATCTCGGGCTGGCTGGTGGTCGACAAGCCTGCGGGCCTGACCTCAACCGCCGTCGTCAACAAGGTGCGCTGGGCGCTTGAGGCCAAGAAGGCGGGCCATGCCGGCACGCTTGATCCGGCGGCCACGGGGGTTCTGGCCATCGCGTTGGGCGAGGCCACCAAGACCGTGCCCTACATCACCGACGCGCTGAAATGTTATCGCTTCACCGTGCGGCTGGGGGCGGCCACCAATACCGACGATGCCGAGGGCGAGGTGATCGCCACCGCCGAGGCGCGCCCGACTGACGCGCAGATCACCGCCGCCCTGCCCGCCTTCACCGGTCAGATCATGCAGGTCCCGCCGAAATTCTCGGCCGTGAAGGTCGATGGCGAGCGCGCCTATGCGCTGGCCCGCGATGGCGAGGACGTTGAACTTGCCGCCCGCCCCCTCTGGGTCGACAGCCTCGATCTGATCGCGCGCCCCGATGCCGACCATGTCGAGCTTGAGATGGTCTGCGGCAAAGGCGGCTATGTCCGCTCAATCGCCCGTGATCTGGGCGAGACCTTGGGGTGCCTCGGCCATGTGCTGACGCTGCGCCGCACCTGGTCGGGGCCGTTTGAGGCCGAAGACGGCCTCTCGCTGGACGAGGTCGAGCGGCTGGCCCGGACGCCCGAGTTGGACACCTTCCTGCGACCGCTGGAAGAAGGCCTGGCCGACCTGCCCGAACTGCCCGCCACGCCTGAAGGTGCGGCGCGCCTGCGCAACGGCAACCCGGGCCAGGTGCTGGCCTCGGATGTCGAGTATGGGGATGAGGCCTGGGCCTCGCTCGACGGCAAGGCGGTGGCCGTAGGCAGTTACCGCGCGGGCGAATTGCACCCCAGCCGCGTCTTCAACCAATAGGCCCCTTGCAGACCGCTTTCGTGGGCGCCACAAAGCCCCATGATCACACGCACCCACCAAAAGGGCGACGCGGCCTCAACCGCCGTTTACTCGCCTTGCGAGCAATACCGCTATCTTCTGACCCGCATCTGGGACGAGGGCGGTCAGAAGGCGCTGTTCGTCATGCTGAACCCCTCAACCGCGACCGAGGTGCAGAACGACCCCACGGTCGAACGTTGCGAGCGGCGCGCGCGGGCGCTGGGCTTCGGCGCCTTCCGCGTGACCAACATCTTCGCCTTCCGCGCCACCGACCCCCGTGTGATGCGCGCCGCCGCCGACCCCATCGGGCCGGGCAACGATGCCGCCATCGCCGACAGCGCACCCTGGGCCGACCGGATCGTCTGCGCCTGGGGCACTCATGGCGCGCATCTGGATCGGGGGCCGGCGGTCGAACGCCTGCTGCGCGCCACGGGCCAGCCCTTGTTCCATCTTGGCCTGTCAAAGGCGGGCCACCCCAAGCACCCGCTTTACATCGGTTATGACCAGCAGCCGCAGCCTTGGCCCGACCCGAGGGAGGACACCGCATGAGCCAGATCGCAGGCTTTACCAGACGCCCGGTTCAGACCAATGGCATCACCCTGTCGGTGCAGGAGGCCGGTCAGGGCGACCCGCTGATCCTACTGCACGGTTACCCTCAAAACGGCCTCTGCTGGAGCCGCATCGCCCCCGACCTGGCGCAGCATTTCCGCGTCATCATCCCCGATCTGCGCGGCTACGGCCAAAGCGATGCGCCGGCCGACACACCCGATCACAGCGCCTATTCCAAGCGCATGATGGCGATGGATATCGTGGGCCTCATGGATGCACTTGGGATCGATCGCGCCGCCATCCTGGGCCATGATCGGGGCGGGCGGGTGACCTACCGTCTGGCGCTGGATCACCCCGAAAGGGTCAGCAAGATCGGCATTATCGAGATCGTGCCCACGGGTGATTTCTGGGCCGCCTGGAACGCCGATCTGGCGATGGCCGCCTATCACTGGACCTTCCTTGCCCAACCCGCGCCGCTTCCTGAGCGGATGATCAACGCCGATCCGGTCGCCTATATCGACCACACGCTGCAAAGCTGGACGCTAGGCCGCACGCTGGACGCATTCCCGCCCGACGCGCTGGCCACCTATCGCGCGCAGGCCCGTGACCCCGCGCGCATCGCCGCCATGTGCGCCGATTACCGCGCCGGCGCCACGTTCGACCGCGCGCTGGACCAGGCCGACCGCGCCGAAGGCCGCAAGATTGCCGCGCCCTTGCGCTTTCTCTGGGCCGAGGGCGGCTTTCCCGCCCGCACCGGCGCCCCGGCCGACCTCTGGCGCGGCTGGGCCGATGATGTCACCGACAGGTCCTGCAAATCCGGCCATTTCGCGATGGAAGAAGTGCCCCAAGACGTTCTTGATTGCTTCCTGCCGTTTTTCAGCGGCCCATAGCCCCAAGGCCGCAGATCCTTCCCAATTGCGCGTGACGGGCCATGTGATAAGAGCCGAATGTGACGCGGCAGGCCCAGGGCGAGTTTGAATGGACCATTTTCTTTATCGTAACGGCGCCTTGCATGCCGAGGATGTGCCTGTCGCCGATATCGCGGCAGAGGTCGGTACGCCCTTCTATCTTTATTCCACCGCCACGCTGACCCGCCATTTCAAGCTGTTCGAAGAGGCGCTGAGCCCGCTGCCGCATCTGGTCTGCTTTGCGATGAAATCGAATTCGAACCTGGCGGTGGTCAAGACCCTGGGCGATCTTGGTGCGGGCGTCGATGTGGTGTCGATTGGCGAATATCTGAAGGCCAAGGCGGCAGGTATCCCGGCCGAACGCATCGTGTTCTCGGGCGTCGGCAAGACGCGGGGCGAGATGCGCATCGCGTTGGAAGGCGGGCTGCGGCAGTTCAATGTAGAGAGCGAGCCTGAATTGCACGCTCTCTCCGAGGTCGCCAGCGGCATGGGGCTGAGCGCGCCGATAACCCTGCGGGTCAATCCCGATGTCGACGCCAAGACGCATGAGAAAATTGCCACCGGCCGCAAGGAAGACAAGTTCGGCATTCCCATCGCGCGGGCGCGGGACGTCTATGCCGAGGCCGCCCGCCTGCCCGGGATCGAGGTGGTTGGCATCGACGTCCATATTGGCAGCCAGTTGACCGAGCTTGCGCCATTTGAGGCCGCCTATGGCAAGGTGGCCGAGTTGACGCGCACCTTGCGCGCCGACGGCCACGATATCCGCCGCCTCGATCTGGGCGGGGGGCTTGGCATCCCCTATGCGCGGTCAAATGCCGCACCGCCCCTGCCCACCGATTACGGCGAGATGGTCAAGCGCACCGTGGGCGATCTGGATTGCGAGATTGAGATTGAGCCGGGGCGGCTGATCTCGGGCAATGCGGGCATTCTGGTCTCACGCGTGATCTATGTGAAAGGGGGCGAGGATCGCACATTCCTCATCCTCGATGCCGCGATGAATGATCTTATCCGCCCCGCTATGTACGGCGCCCACCACGATATTGTGCCGGTTACCGAGCCCGAGCCGGGGATCGAGCCGCACAGCTATGACGTGGTCGGCCCGGTCTGCGAATCCGGCGATACCTTCGCCAAGGGCCGCCAGATGCCGCCCGTTGCTGAGGGCGATCTGGTGGCTTTTCGCTCGGCCGGGGCCTATAGCGCCGTCATGGCGTCCGAGTACAATACAAGGCCGATGGTGCCCGAAGTTCTGGTCCATGGGCATCAATTCGCCGTCATCCGGGCGCGTCCGACCTTTGACGAAATGATAAACCGCGATACCATCCCCAAATGGCTATGACGTGCAGTCCCGCACCGATGCCTCTGGACAAGAGCGGATGACCAATCCCCCGACCTTGCCTGAGGCGGCGCTTGCCCGCCTCGACCGCCCCGTTGCGCTAACGCGCTTGGGCATGGCGGCCGAGCGTTTGACGTATGCGTTCTGGCCATTCTGGACTGCCGTTTTCGCGGTTCTGGCCGTGCTGGCCTTCGGGGTTCACGATTACCTGCCGCTTGAGGCCCTGTGGGCTGGCGTCGTGCTGGCCTTGGGCCTGATCCTCTGGACACTTTTCCGCGGCGTCCGGCGGTTCTCCTGGCCGAGCCGGGCCGAGACGCTCGACCGGCTGGACCGGACCCTGCCTGGCCGTCCGATCACGGCACTTTATGATGTGCAGGCCATCGGTGCCGGCGATGCCGCCTCCGAGGCCGTCTGGCGCGCCCATGTTGATCGCATGGCCGAACGCGCCGCCCAGGCCCGTGCGCCGCAGCCCGACCTGCGCGTGTCGTCGCGCGACCCCTTCGCGCTGCGCTATGTCGCGCTGACGGCCTTCATTCTGGCGCTGCTCTTCGGGTCGCTCTGGCGGGTGGCCAGCGTGGGGGATGCGGTTGCCGGCACATCTGGCGGTGTTCTGGCCGGTGGCCCGGCCTGGGAGGGGTGGGTCGAACCGCCCGCCTATACCGGACGCCCGTCGCTTTACCTCAACGACATTGCCGAAGGCCCGCTGGAAGTGCCTACCGGCAGCCGTGTGACCTTGCGCATTTATGGCGAGGTTGGCGCGCTGACCGTGGCCGAAACCGTCTCGGGCCGCGTGGGCGAGGTGGGCAGCGCTGCCGATATCGTGCAGGAATTCCAGATCACGCAAGACGGCACGATCGAGGTCGACGGTCCCGGCGGACGCGAATGGAAGATCACCGCATTGCCTGACGCCGCACCAGCGATTGAGCCCGCCGATGAGGTTGAGCGGACAGCCTCAGGCGAGATGCGCCGCCCCTTCACCGCAACCGATGATTACGGCGTGGTCGCCGGCCGCGCCGAGATCGCGCTGGACCTCGAGACGATCGAGCGGACCCATGGATTGGCCATCGATCCCGAGCCGCGCGAGACCATCGTCATCGACCTGCCGATGACAATCACCGGCGACCGCAGCAATTTCACCGAAACGCTGGTTGAGGATTTCTCGGAACATCCCTGGGCCAACCTGCCGGTCACGCTGACGCTGATTGCCGAAGACGCGCCGGGGCAGATCGGCCGGTCGGCGCCGGAAGACATCGTGTTGCCGGGCTTGCGCTTTTTCGATCCGCTGGCCGCCGCCGTGGTCGAACAGCGGCGCGACCTGCTTTGGTCGCGCGAGAACCTGCCGCGGGTCATTCAGGTGCTTCGGGCCGTGACGCACAGGCCCGATGGCCTCTTCCGCGATCAGGGCGTTTACCTGCAGATGCGGGTTCTGATGCGCCGTCTGGATACCGCGCAGTTGAACGATGGCCTGACGCCCGAGGCACGGGATGAGGTGGCCGAAGTGCTCTGGAGCATCGCGCTGAAGCTGGAATTCGGCGATCTGGCCGATGCGCGCGAGCGTCTCAGCCGCGCGCAGGATCGGCTGAACGAAGCGATGCGCAACGGCGCGTCGGACGCCGAGATTGCCGAGCTGATGCAGGAATTGCGCGAGGCGATGCAGGATTACATGCGCCAGCTTGCCCAACAGCAGGGCGAAGGCCAGGAGAACCAGCAAAACGCCGAGAACATGCAGGAGATCACAGGCGATCAGCTGCAGCAGATGATGGATGAAATCCAGCGCCTGATGGAAGAAGGCCGGATGGCCGAGGCCCAGCAGCTTCTGAGCCAGCTGATGGAGCTGATGCAGAACCTTCAGGTCACCGAAGGCGGCCCCGGCCAGCAATCGCCGGGCCAGCAGGCGATGGAGGGTCTGGCCGAAACCCTGCGCGACCAGCAGGGCCTGTCCGACGAAGCCTTCCGCGATCTGCAGGAGCAGTTCAACCAGCCCGGCCAACAGGGTCAGCAGGGGCAGGAAGGCGAGGGCCAACAGGGTCAGCAAGGCCAGCAGGAAGGCCAGGGCGAAGACGGCCAGGGCCAGCAGGGGCAACCCGGTCAGCCGGGTCAGGGTCAGCAAGGCCAGAGCGGACAGCCGCGCAGCGGCGAGGGCCAGGGCACCCAGCAGGGCATGGGACAGGGCCAGGGCGAAAATCGACTGGGCCAGGGCGATGGCGGCACCGCCGATGCGGGCACGCTATCCGATCGGCAGCGCGCGCTTCGGCGCGAGTTGGACCGCCAGCGCGGCAACCTGCCTGGCGCCGGTACGCCGGAAGGCGATGCCGCGCGCGACGCGCTGGACCGTGCCGGTCGCGCGATGGACAATGCCGAAGAGGCGCTGCGCAACGATGATCTGGCCGAGGCGCTGGACGATCAGGCCGAAGCGATGGAGGCCCTGCGGGAGGGGATGCGCAATCTGGGCGAGGCCATGGCACAGCAACAGCAGCAGGAGGGTCAGCAGGGTCAGACGATGGGCCAGGGTGACCCGATGGGCCGCCGCGACCCGCTGGGCCGCGATGTCGGCAATTCCGGCCGCGTCGGAACGGATGAAAACCTGCTTCAGGGCGACGACATCTATCGCCGCGCCGAAGAATTGCTAGATGAAATCCGCCGCCGGTCCGGCGACCAAAGCCGCCCGGACGTAGAGCGCGACTATCTGGAACGGCTGCTCGATCGGTTCTAGAGCGATCGAGTTACCGGGTGATGGCAAAGGGATGCGTCAAGGTCAACCGACAGGCCCTTCGATGGCAGGAATGGATTTGCCGGCCGTCCATGATCGTTCCCGGGTCATTTCTATGAATTTCCGCACCTTTGCAGGCTGATGGCGTCTTGAGAGATAAGCGAGACTGAAACGAGGCTGCGTCGCCGGTTGGCCTGAAAGCACTTCAACAAGTGTCCCATTCGCCAAATCACGCTCGACTGCATGCGCGTAGACCATTGCCAGCCCCAATCCCTCACGCGCAAGCCCGATGACATCCGGCAGGCTTTCCGCGATGGCGCGGATGCGCGGCATGACCGTGATCACCCCCCCGCCATTCTCGGTCTTGAACACCCACGGGGCCAACCGACTTTCGGTACGTAGCCGGAAGCAAATCCCATTATGCTCGGCGACTTGAGTCACTGCTTTGGGAGCACTGTGGCGGCTCAGATATTGCGGAGCGGCGACCAGGCAGAGTTCGACTTGGGGGCCGATGGGCAGAGCATGATGATCCTGCTGCAATAAGGCGCTGCTACGCACCACCAGGTCCAGCCCTTCGGTAATAGGGTCAACCACGGCATCGTCGTATCGAAGATCGATAGACACTGACGGATATCGTATCGCAAATTTCGCGGCGAGTTCCGTCAGGAATAGTGGACCGGCAGCAACCGGTGCACCAATCCGCAGGGTGCCTTTGGGCGCGTCTTCTGTGTCAGCGATCCCGGCAATCAGGTCCTGCAGGTCATCCAACGGTGCCTCCGCCTCGCGGAGGAGCGAGACCAGCAAATCGGTTGGTTGGACATGCCGCGTGCTGCGTTCAAACAGGCGAACACCAAGTCGATCCTCGCATCGCCGAACGATGTCCGATACGCGGCTGGCAGACAGTCCAACCCGTTTCGCCGCGGCTCTAAAGCCACCATCACGGGCCACGGCGCGCAGGACCGACAGGTCGTCCAGACTCATCGGCATATTGTTCGATTTTCCGGACAACCCGTTCATCCTTTGTCCGATTATCGGCTTCCCTTCCATCCCTTAGAAAGAACCACAGATCAAGGAGAAATCTCATGAATGGTATTGTCGAATTCTTCGTCATTCGACTTTCGGATGAGGGTACCGCCGGGCAGGTGCGCAATGCCGCCCGTCCAGTGTTCTGTGCTTTGGAAGGTGTCCGGGACTGGCGCACCTATCGCTCGGTCGCGACCGACCGCCCAACACTTTTCGTGGAAGCCTTTATGTTTGAAGATCCCGAGAGCGCCAAGGCGGCCGGTGCGCGGTTTTCCGAGTTGGATGAGACGAAAGCCTTTCTGGGTCAGATCGAAGAGATATTGGTCGGACAACATTTCACTGACATTACAAGGGAGACAGCATCGTGAATGATAAAGATCAGGTCCGGGCTGCGGTCCAGATGTGGATGTCGTCACTGGACAGCGGCGACCTAGAGGGCGTGCTAAGCTGCTGTCACGACGATATCGTCATGGCAAATGGCGGCGCGCCGACTGCGGCTGGCATTGAGGTGATGCGCGACCGCTACGCACCACGGATTGAGCAGTTCGAGATCACATCTGGATGGGAAGAGGAAGTCCTTAAAATCGTGGGCGATACCGCAATAATTGTTGGGCGGTATACAGTCGCGATGGTGCCCAAAGCAGGTGGTGAAGAAACGAACATCGCAGGCCGGGTGGCTTTGACCTATGTGCGAAGCGCCAACGGCGCATGGAAGATCATCGCTGACGTCGACAACACCTGAGTGTGAGGTCCAATTCTCTCTGGATTTGGCCAAGGCAGTTTTTCAGGTCAGATACTCTGTTCCTGTTGGAAGTCCGAGATTGAAATTTGGTGCAGCAGCCAGGATGGCAGTATCGTCCTGCACACCAGAGCGGCGTCCGAAAAATCTGAAGCAGATTCTTGGGTTTCGCTCTAGCCATTCGAGCGGCAAGCCGTAGCTTGTTTCACCGCGCTTCACGGCCGCACAACTTGCCCTCAATCGGGCGCCAGCATGTAGCCTGCGCCGCGGACGGTTTGCAGGTAGCGCGGTTGTTTGGGGTCGCTCTCGATCTTGCGGCGGAGGCGGGTGATTTGCACGTCGACGGCGCGTTCCTGGGCCTGGCCGCCGGAGCGGCCGAGGTCTTCGACCAGTTGCAACCGCGACAAGGCCTCGCCCGGCTGGGTCGCGAAAATGCGCATCAGCTGTAATTCGGTCGCGGTCAGGCGGACCAGGTCGTCGCCGCGCCAAAGCTCGCCCCGTTCGATATCATAACGCGCGGGGCCGAGGCGGAGCACTTTGGGGCCGGTCTCGGCCGCGCTGGGTTCGGGCACGCGGCGGAGGATAGCGTTGATGCGCAGCAGCAATTCCTTCGGCTCGAACGGTTTGGCCAGATAATCATCGGCCCCCGCCTCAAGCCCCGCGATGCGATCATCGGTTTCGCTTTTCGCGGTCAGCAGCAGGATCGGGGTTGCAAGGGTTTCACGCAGGTGGCGTGTCAGGCTGACGCCGTCCTCGCCCTCCATCATCACGTCCAGCACGATCAGATCGAATTCCAGCCCCGACAGGATACGCCGCGCATGGGCCGCGTCCCGCGCGCCGCTGACAAGGAATCCGTTTCGCATCAGATATTTCTGCAAAAGGCTGCGAATGCGTTCATCGTCATCGACGATCAGCAGATGGGCCTCGGGTGCGCTCATGAACCGTTCTCCTTGATCGTGCCGAACTGCCGGCGCATCTCGGGGTCCATCATTGCCTCAAGCACCTGGCGAAATCCAGCGACAGCACCTGGCCCTGCGGCCCGATAGGCCGCGCGCATGCGTGTGCGCTGGGCCTCGGACAATTCGCGTTCAAGCGCAGCACCCGCTTCGGTCAGGAACAGATGCCGCTCGCGCTTGTCCTTCTTGCCGATACGGCTTTCGACCAAACCATCCTCGATCAAAGTCCGCAAAACCCTATTCAAGGACTGTTTGGTGACGCCCAGAATGCCCAGAAGGTTATTCACCGTCGTCCCGGGGGCACGGTGGATGAAGTGGATCGCCCGGTGATGGGCGCGGCCATAGGCGTAGTTTTCAAGAATGCGGTCGGGGTCGGCGGTAAAGCCGCGATAGGCGAAGAACATCGCCTCGATCCCTTTGCGCAGTTGTTCATCGGTCAGGAAGAGAAGGCTTTCCCCCTCGCCCGACGCTGTCCCCCGGTCTGACATCTTCACCCTTTACATCACATTTTTTAGGCGCTTTGCTGATTTTATGTCAGTCTTGTTGACTTTCCAAGACCGAACTGTTAGCGAATCTCAGTTTTTGCGCAATATTATGTCCGCATCGGACCTTTATTGCGCAATATTCGAAAAGATGCCGGCGAAGGAGTAACCGAGATGGCAGGCGCATACGATGATCGCGATGGCAAGATCTGGCTGGATGGCCAGTTGGTGAACTGGCGCGATGCCAACGTCCACATTCTGACCCACGCCATGCATTATGCCTCATCCGTGTTTGAGGGCGAGCGGTGCTATGACGGTAAAATCTTCAAAAGCCGCGAACATTCCGAGCGTCTGCGGACGTCTGCCAGCCTGATCGATTTTGAGGTGCCCTACACGGTGGATGAGATCGAGGCCGCCAAGCAGGCGGTCCTGGCCGCCAATGGTCTGACCAACGCCTATGTGCGCGCGCTGGCCTGGCGCGGCGCGGGTGAAGACATGGGGGTCGCCTCGGCCCGCAATCCGGTGCGCATGGCTGTCGCGGCCTGGGAATGGGGCAGCTATTACGGCGACGCGAAGACACGCGGCGCCAAGCTGGACATCGCCAAGTGGAAGCGCCCCTCACCCGAAACGGCCCCCAGCCAGGCCAAGGCGGCGGGTCTTTACATGATCTGCACGATGTCCAAACACGCGGCCGAAGCCAAAGGCTGCTCGGACGCGATGATGTTCGACTATCGCGGCTATGTCGCCGAAGCCACCGGCGCCAACATCTTCTTCGTCAAGGATGGTGAGGTGCACACGCCGTTGCCCGATTGCTTTTTGAACGGCCTGACGCGCCAGACGGTGATCGGCATGCTGGAAGATCGTCAGATCAAGGTGCATGAGCGTCACATCATGCCCGAAGAGCTGGAGGGTTTTCAGCAATGCTGGCTGACAGGCACAGCGGCCGAGGTGACACCGGTGGGTCAGATCGGCGACTACAATTTTGAGGTCGGCGCACTGACGCGGGATATCGCAGAGGGCTATGAGACTTTGGTGCGGGCGTGACGCCGACGTCGGGCAAAAGATAATTTACCAAAGGTCAACTATGTCATAGCTTAATGCGGCCGCGCATCGGATGGCGCCATTTAGGGCTCTTTTTGGAGAGCCATTTTATGGATGCTGCGCGTCCCAATCGTGAATTAGCCTATTTCGTCATTCTACGTGATGCTTTGATCGCCCAAGATCTGGCCCAGATCGTACGGGAATTCGATTCGGATGCGCATGTCATCATCGCCCCAACGGCGGAACGTGCACTGGACATGCTGCCGTCGGATATGCGCATCGCTTTGGTCTTTCTTGAACTGAGCGTGAAAGTTACGCGGACCTTCGACAGCGCAGAACGTATATTTGCGCGCGGCGGAAAGATCGTTCTGACAGGGCCAGGTGCCGAAGCCGGAACCAACGACTTTGCAGCAGAGGTGTTGGAAATGCCCTTCCTGCCTCACAGCGTTTTCGCGCTTCTGTCACGTCTGACTTAACTATCGTCAGAATTGGCGCCGCCTAAGTCGCGGCGCCAATTCTGCGTCAGGCCATCAGGGTCTCGGTTGACGAGAAGAACATCGCCTGACTGACTGCGGACCGGACCTGATCTTCGCTGTAGGGTTTGGTGATCAGGAATGCGGGCTCGGGCCGCTCGCCCGTCAGCAGACGTTCTGGGAAGGCGGTGATAAAGATCACCGGCAGATCGTCGAACTGTCCCAGAATATCGTTGACGGCGTCGATGCCGGACGAGTTATCGGCAAGCTGGATATCGGCAAGGATCAGATCGGGCCGGTCTTCGCTGGCAAGGGCAACGGCCTCTTTCCGGGTCCTTGCGATGCCTGTCACCGCATGGCCCATCTCGGTCACGATCGCCTTGATATCCATCGCGATGATCGCTTCATCTTCGATAATCATCACCTTGCCGGACACCGACGATTGCATCTCGCGCTGGGCGATATCGATCAACTCGGCGGCCTCGTCGGCGTCGATCTGCATGATCTGCCCGATCTCCTCGTGGCGGAACCCTTCGATCGCATGGAGCAAGAGCGCCTCACGGGTGTTTGGCGTCAGCTGCGACAGGTGATCTTGCGCACTGCTTGAAAGGGCGCTGTCAGGCCGACCCAATGGCGCGCCTGCGCTGGCCCAAACCACATGGAACGCATGGAACAAGGCGACCTTGGGCTCAAGATCGCCTTTGAAGATCGTGTCATCTTCCAAAAGCGCTTCCAACGTGGCAGCGGCATAACGATCGCCAGTCTCTTGGCTACCGGTCAGCGCACGCGCATATCTGCGCAGGAAAGGAAGACTTGCACCGACAAGTGTGGCAAGATCTGGTGAAGCGTCGGACATCGTGAAAATCCCTCTCTACGATATTTTTCGGGAACCAAACGCCAAGCGGCGACGTTTGGTTCCGCACGAGTAAGGCTGAGGGAAAAAATATGCGGGATGATATGGCAGACAAGCAGGAAAATTCGGGCTTGAAGAAGCAGATCGATGAAAATCTTCGCCGCGTCTACCAGCAAGCGCTTGAGGAAAAGGTTCCCGACCGCTTCGAAAAACTGCTTGCACAATTGCGCGAGAAGGAAGGTGGCAAATGAACGCCTCACCCGATGTGCGCGACCCGCGCGACGAGATGCCCGAACACCTGCCGGCAATGCGCGCCTTCGCCCTCAGCCTCACGCGCAACAGCGCGGCCGCTGACGATCTGGTACAGGACACAATTGTCAAAGCCTGGTCCAATTTGGACAAGTTCGAAGCTGGGTCGAATCTGCGCGCCTGGCTTTTCACCATCCTCCGCAACACATTCTACTCGGACAAACGCAAGACCAAGCGCGAAGTGTCGGATTCCGACGGCGCCCATGCAGCGACTTTGTTCGACAAGCCCGCCCATGACGGCAAGTTGGCGTTCAATGATTTCAGCGTGGCATTCGATAAGTTGTCGCCCGAACATCGCGAGGTTCTGATCCTGGTCGGTGCCTCGGGGTTTTCCTATGAAGAGGCTGCCGAGACCATGGGTGTGGCCGTGGGAACGGTGAAAAGCCGCGCCAACCGCGCACGTCTGAAATTGGCGGATCTTCTGGGTCTGAAGGAAGGCGAAGACATCCTGGCCGAAGCGGACGGGGCGACGACAGCTGTGATGGGCCGGTCAGGCATCCAGGCCGCATGACCGAGCAGCCCGCGCCGCGGCGTCGGCTGACAGAACGTCTGGGGTTTCGCCTGGCTCTGTTCCTGTCACTGGCCCTGTTACCTGTTGGACTGGTCGCGGTATTTCAAGCAACAGACATCACGCGCGAGGCGCGTGCCCGGGCCGAGGCAGCGCTGGCCGGTCAGACGCTGCGCGCCTCGATCCCCGAGTTGCGTCTGACCCAGCAAATGGAAGGCGCGGCAGCAGCGCTGTCGATCTCGATCCTTCCGCTGCTTGATGATATGGACGCCTGTTCGGCCACCATGAAAACGGTTCTGGATACCTCGCAACACTACTCTTTCGTCAGCTTCTACGATACCGACGGCATTTCAGACTGTTCCTCGGCCGGGCGCCGTTTCGATTTTTCGGCATCGCCTATCTTGGCCGATGTTTTGGAAAATCCGTCACCGCGCCTCGACATCAATCGGGATGCGCCCGCATCTGGCACATCGGTCCTGTTCGCGACACATCCTGTCTACGGTGACGACGGCACATTGATTGGGTTCGTCTCAATCTCAGTTCCCCATGACGAGTTGGCAGCGATCAGCACGGTAGCCGAGACCGAAGGGGTCCTTGCCCTGATGACGTTCGACGGCACGGGCGAGCTTTTGACCGCATCGGGCGGTTTGGATAGTGCGGACGGCAAACTGCCCCGTGATCGTCCCCTTTCGTCTTTTGTCGGCAACCGCTCAACCGCGTTCACAGCCCTCAGCGCCCGAGGGGATGAGCGGGTTTTTTCGGTGGTTCCGATCGTCTCAGGCAAGCTCTATGTGCTCGGCACGATGCCGGCCGAGCGCACCGCGTTCACGTTGTTTCAGGCAGCCCCCCTTATCGCTTTTCCCGCAATCATGTGGCTGGTCAGCCTTGTCGTTGCCTGGGCCGCGACCGAACATCTGGTAAGCCGTCATATCCGCAAACTGCGCCGATCCATCACAATGTTCGCAAGCGGCAAACGCGAGGTGAGCGACCTCAATCTTGACAGTGCCCCTTGGGAGATACGCGACGTTGCGGCATCGTTTGAGCGGATGACAGACACCATTCTGCATGACGAGGCCGAGCTTGAGAATGGCCTGCACCAGAAAGAGGTCCTGCTGCGCGAGGTTCATCATCGCGTGAAAAACAACCTTCAGCTCATCGCGTCTATCGTCAATATGCAGATCCGGCAGGCCAAAGCAGCCGAGGCCAAAAGCCTGCTGAAGGGCTTGCAGAGCCGGGTGATGAGTTTGGCGACCATTCATCGCGAATTGTACCAGACCAGCGGTCAGGTCGATATTCGCGCTGATGAGCTTTTGGCCGATATCGTGCGTCAGGTACTGGCCATGGGGACGGGGCCCGGAAAGCGTTTCAAGACGAAGACCAGCTTTGACGATATCCACCTGGTTCCGGATCAGGCGGTCCCCCTGGCGCTGCTGTTGACCGAGGTTTTGACCAATGCGCTGAAATACGCCTCAGGCGATGGCGAGGCACCTTCGCAGCTTGAGGTGACGCTTCGCCGCCTCGGCGACCAGCGTGCCGTTTTTGAAATCAGGAACTCGGTCGGGCACGCTCCGCAGGCCGAGGATGACATGCCCGTTGAGGTCAGCACCGGATTGGGCACCCAGCTGGTCCAAGCCTTTGCACAGCAGCTTGGCGGCGCGGTCGAACGCGAGGTCGGGTCCGACCAGTATACCGTACGCGTCGCGTTCGACCTGACGCCCCTTGATGAAGCGGAAGAGCGTGCCGCGACCGAATTCAAGATGACAAGCGGAGTCTAGCGCCGGGCTGCGCTTGGCGATGCGTCTCCTTTACGGAACTGACGCCGCCCCCATCGCGTTGATTAACGAACGCAATCCGAGATCACAGGAAGGAATACGCCATGAACTGGGACCAGATCAAAGGCAAATGGACCGAGATGAAAGGCAAAGCCCAAGAGCGTTGGGGCGAGCTGACAAATGATGAGCTTGACCAGGCCGAGGGCAACCGCGACCAAATGATTGGGCTGATCCAACAGAAGTACGGCAAAGCTCGCGAAGAGGCCGAGCGTGAAATCGATGAATGGCAGCGCTCGGTCTAAGCGCAGGCTTCGATAACAACGTCGCTTCATGCCAAGTATATCGCCGATAAGTGCGGGCGTTGAATAGAATCGCTCTAGGTAATACGAACAAGCAAATGGGCCTGCCTCCGTGCAGGCCCTTTATTCTGTAAGGGAAATGTGATGTCAGCCGCTCCAGCCCCCCTTAATCTTCCACACCCCAAGAACCCCTCGGGCGAGAGCCGGCTGGTCGGGATCGAGATTGAGTTTGGTGGCCTTGGCGAAGCTGACGCGGCAGAGGTCGTGGCCAAAGCCTTGGGCGGCGAGATACGCGATAGCGGGCCGCATGAACGCATTGTCGCCGACACCGCGCTGGGTGACATCGAGGTCATGCTGGACACGAGATTTCGCGAAAAGACCGACAAGCTGACGCAAACGGTGCTGGACCTGCTGACCGGGATCGTCCCGGTTGAAATCGTGACCGCCCCGATCAGGCCAGAAGACATCCCGAAGGTCGATCAGTTGAACGCGGCCCTCCGCAATGCCGGGGCGATGGGCAGCCGAGCGGGTATTCTGCTGGGGTTTGGCATGCATCTGAACCCCGAAGTCGCTGGCGAAGGTATTGCCGATATTCGCCCTGTCGCTGCCGCTTATGCGTTTCTTGAGGATATGATCCGGGCCGATGACCCCATCGATGCATCGCGGCGTCTGCTTCCATTCGTTGACCCCTATCCGCGCGAATGGCTGGATGCGCTGGCCGCCGACGAAGCTCAGGATTGGGCGATAAGCGATATGATCGATGCCTATCTGGCGACCACTCCGTCGCGGAACCGCGGCCTCGATCTGCTGCCGCTTTTTCGGCATCTTGATGAAGATCGGGTGGTGGCAAAAATGGGCGACGATTCCGAAATGGTCTCGGCCCGGCCAGCCTATCATTATCGCCTTCCCGATTGCCGGATTGATGAGGCGGATTGGTCCATCGCCGCTGAGTGGAACCGTTGGGTCAAGATCGAACGGATCGCGGCGGATGGCGATGCCATTCGGGACTTGGCGAAGGCCTGGCGCGATTATCGCGATGAATTCACCGCGACACGGAGCGATTGGCGGCAGCGATCAGCCGACATCGCCAAGGCGGCCGGATGGTAAAACCGACAATCGGCGTCAGCGTCTCGGCGCGGTCCGGCTGGCGCATCTTTCCCCTGATCGCCCTGAATGTCCGTCTGGCCGGGGGGCACCCGGTGCGCTGGCAGGCGGGTCAGACGGCCGAGCTTTCCGAAGTGCACGGCGTTATCATCGGCGGCGGGGATGATATTTCGCCCGATCTTTACGGCGGCAAGCTGGTCAAGACCGCGCGGCTTGATCCGGCCCGAGATGAGCTGGAACGATGCCTGGCCGCGGAAGGCCGCAAGCGGAACTTGCCGACCATGGGGATCTGCCGCGGTTCGCAAATGCTGAACGTGGCGTTTGGCGGAACGTTGAATCAGGATGCCTACGCCACCTTCTCGGAAAGCCGAAAGTATCGCACGATACTGCCCCGAAAGTCGGTCTTTGTTGAGGTTGAGACCCGGCTGGCCACGATCACCGGAACCGATGAGATGCTGGTCAACGCCCTGCACAGCCAGGCCGTCGATACCTTGGGGGACGGCTTTCGTATTGCCGCGCGCGACGATGGCGGAATGGTTCAGGCGATCGAGCGGGTGGAGGAGCCGTTTGCCATCGGCGTGCAATGGCACCCTGAGCATCTGTTCTATGCACGTCGCCAGCGTGCCCTCTTCCGCGCCCTGGTTGCGGCGGCGCGCGCCCGGGCAGAGAAGACAAGCCAGATCGAGGCGGTGGCTGCCGAAGCCGATCACGAAAAAACCGCCCGCGATTGAGGCGGGCGGTTTTCTAGTTTCGGGGTCTCTTAAACCGTGCTTGCCGACGACCGCGGCCCGGCGATGAACCAGATGATCAGGCCGATGACGGGCAGCAGGATAACCAGAAGCGACCAGAGCACTTTCTTGCCCGTCGATACCGACGACCCCAGAATTTGAATGATCGCCCAGATATCCAGGACAAGGATGACAAGGCCGAGAAGGCCACCGACTTCTAACATGTGAAACTCCATGATCCGTTGCGAGGGTGGGAAAAGCGCTGGATGGGCGCGCATCCCCTTTATGACGGATCAACGGTATCAGGTGGTTTTGGTTCCCTCGGATGGTTCGGCGGCCTTTCCCTCATCCGGTTTTGGCAGCTGAAACCGTTCGGGAAAAATCAACTGTCGGTGCGGGAACGGAATTTCCAGGCCGCGCTCGTCCATCACCTCTTTCACAAGCTCGGTATAACGGCGGCCCAAGGCGAATTGCTTGCCCGGGAGGGTCTTGATCCGCGCACGGACGACAACCGCGCTGTCGCCCAATTGGGTGACGCCCTGCATTTCCAGCGGCTCAAGAATGTCGGCATCGAAGGGTTCGCTGCGGAGGCGCGCAAAGGCCTCCTCCATCGCATCCTTGATGTCCGAGACCTTCTCTTTGTAGGCCGCGCCGATCTCCGCCAGATGGTAGCTGAAGTCGCGTGTCAGGTTCGTCACCGTATCGACGGACGAAAACGGAATGACGTGCGCGGCCCCGTCCAGCGTGCGAAGCCGCACCGACCGGATGGTAATTTTCTCCACCCCGCCGGTGATACCGGCCACACCCACCACATCGCCTTCGTTCATCGCATTCTCAAGCTGGATGAAGATGCCGGTGATGATGTCCTGCACCAGTTTTTGCGACCCAAAGCCGATGGCGAGGCCAATCACCCCGGCGCCCGCAATCAACGGCGCGATATCGATGCCCAGCTGCGACAGGGTGATCATGGTGGCAAGGATGGCGATCGCGATGGTGAACGCGTTGCGAAACAGCGCCAAGAGCGTGCGCGACCGCGCGCTGGCATTGCTGCCCGACAGATCCTGTTTCAACCGATGGTCGATCCACGAGGCGACGATGGCCCAGATGATACTGGCCATCAGCGCGACGAGAGCGGCCGAGGCGATGCTCCACAATACACGCTGCGTCGCCGGATCGGACAGAACTTGCGGCAGATCGATCCATCCCCAGCCTCCCAGGACCAAGGCAATCGCCGCCAGAACCATAATGATCGCCACGGCCCAGCCCACAGCCGTCATCAACGCATCGGCCCGCGGCCCCAGGCGCGGTACAGCAGCGATCAGTGGTCGCGGAATGGGTGCGCGAAGGTCGGGCGCTGTCCGCAAAAGCCAGAGTGCCAGAAGCAAAAGGGCAAAGCTGGCCGCACTGTAGAGCGTGCCACCCAGAACCACCTCTTCCAGCATGTTGGGCCGACTGATGGCCACGAACCAGGCATAGAGGACATAAGCCGCAACCAGAGGCGGCCAGATCCGCCGCCAGACCGAATAGGCGCCCTCGGCCATGACCTTGCCCTGTCCATCACGATGGCCCGTTCCGGCACCTCGCACTTTTTTCAACGCTTTTGAGATACGCCGAATGGCCAGCAACGCCGTCAGGGCAGCGACGGTCACAACCAAGGTGCGCAACGGCCGTGCCGCAGCAAAACCAGCCCAGGCCTGAGTCAGAGGCACGAGGAACAAGAGCCCCTGAATAAGAACAACCAGAACCGCCCGCAGACTGCGGTAAATGATTGCTTGGGCGCCCGGTGCCAGCAACGACAAGACCGGTTCATCATCCGCCTTGGGGCTGGCAAACAGGCGTACCACCGCGCGCGACAAGCCGAATAGTGCAAAGGCGTTGAGGTAGAGAGATTGTGCCGTGCTGGGTTCGCCGGAAACGCCGAAGACAAGCACCGCCAGGGCATAGCCCACCAGCCAGGCCAACGCGACGATGCCGATCCGTATCAAAACCAGGAGGCCTGCGCCCCGCGCCCTTTGCCTGAACCCCGCCCCTATGTGTGGATCGAGGCGCCGCGCAATGCGTGATATTCCGAAGTCCAGCAACCGGTAGACCGCGATCGTTGAAAGGATCGTCAGCGCAAGCGCCAGCAACTCGCCCCGGTAGCTGCCCGCATCGGCACTGGTCATCTGCCGCACCAGAAACCTCAGGCGCGTAAACTCGACCCCGATCCGAGAAAACTGGCCGGCAAGGTTCTCTGCCGTATCGGCGGTAAATGCCGCGATTCTCTGGGCCAGGGTCTCGGGTTCGGCCGTGGCGCTGTCCGTGGGGGCCGCTTCGGCCTCAAGACGTTCGATCAATGCGGTTCGCGCCGTCTCGTCGCGCAATACTTCCAAAAGGCGAGAGACTGCTTCGTCAGCGGGGATGCTTTGGTCGGGGGAGGCCTCGCCATTGGCCTCGGGCACCTGAGCCAGTGCCATTTGGGGCGCGCCAAAGCCCCCCCAAAGCACCAGTACCAAAAGGGCGATACGCCATAAAAACCTGGAAAACATGCTCAGCCGCAGTCCTTTTTTCGCTTCCAACGCAACGATCTATTTAAGGGTTCCGGGGAACCGCGCCCTCTTATGCCGCGTTCTGGCAGCAGATGCGAATGGCATCAGCCATAAAAGGAGTATTAATCATGTTGGGATGGGCACTGACCTTTCTTGTGATCGCCCTGATCGCGGCCGCCCTTGGTTTTGGCGGTATCGCCGGCGCTTCGGCTGGCATCGCGCAAATCCTTTTCTTCGTGTTCCTGGTTCTCTTCGTTGTCGCAATGATAATGCGCGCGGTCCGCGGTCAGCCACCGGTCTGACTTTCAGCAATTTAAGAAAACGGCTGCAGGCTGGTCCTGCGGCCGTTTTCTGTTCATTATAATTGTACTTCGTGAAAGGGTCCCGCAATGGCAGACAACCGGTCCGAACTGATTGAAAGCGACGACGAACATAAAACGGTCACCGACGCATCCGCTCTTTCGGCAAAGCTTGTCTTCGAAGTCATCCGCCGCAGCGGCGAGGAAGAGCTTGAACGACCCTTCAAATCGCTTTTCTGGTCCGGCATTGCTGCGGGCATCCTGATCAGCTTCTCAGTTCTGGGTGAAGCTTATCTGAGGGGGTCATTGCCTGACACGGAATGGCGGTATCTGGTCGAAAATATGGGCTATAGCCTGGGCTTCTTGCTGGTGATCCTCGGACGGATGCAGCTTTTCACCGAGAATACGATCACAACTGTCGTTCCCCTTGCCCTACGTCCGGACATGACGTGTTTCACGCAGATGATGCGCCTTTGGACAATCGTGCTTGGCGCGAATGTAGTGGGAGCTTTCATCGCAGCCTATTTTTTGGCCTACGGCGATGTGCTGAGCCCAGAGGTCGCTGGGATCGTCACTGATCTGTCGCACCACGCGACCGGGATGGGGGCGTGGGAAAGCATGATGCGTGGCATTCCGGCAGGCATCCTGATCGCGGCGATCGTCTGGATGCTGCCCTCAGGGCGCGGGTCACAGGTGCCGATCATCATCATCTTTACCTGGCTGATCGCGATGGGCGACTTCACCCATGTCGTCGCCGGTTCGGTAGAGATGGCTTACCTGATGGTCCAAGGTGATCTTGGCGTTCTGGCAGGTTTTGGCGCTTTCTTCGTGCCCACATTTGTCGGCAACGTCATAGGCGGCACCGTGGTCTTCACGATGCTTGCCTGGGCCCAGATCGCCCCTGAGATCGAGGAAGAATAACTCGCTCACCCCACCGGGGCGACTTCGGCAACGGCTTTCCGGCTGAGAAGGCCGTTGCGCCAGACCGCGAAGATGATCAGCCCGGCGCCAGCCAGATTTGCCGCGATCGCGGCGGCCAGAATGCCGTTGTATCCTGCAAGTATCACGCCCAGCGCCGCGCCCGGTGCGTAGACCGCGCCGATACGGGCAAGCCCCGTGCCCATTGACCAGAACGCCTTGTCGCGCGCGTTCAGCGCCGCATTGCCCACCACCAAAAGGCCATAACCAAACAGGCTGAGACCGACAGCCGCCAGATAAGCGCTGGCGTGGTCCTGTGCCGCTGCGTCCGGTGTCATCAGGGATGCGATGCCGTCCGAGGCGACAAGCAATCCGACACCCAGGATCGCGCCATAGGCCAGGCAAACGGCAAAAGCCACCGC
Organism: uncultured Paracoccaceae bacterium; assembly: GCA_947503935.1. Lineage (GTDB taxonomy): Bacteria > Pseudomonadota > Alphaproteobacteria > Rhodobacterales > Rhodobacteraceae > CANNFR01. The sequence goes on along the minus strand of CANNFR010000009.1, from coordinate 92,884 downwards.
CACGGCCTGTGACGCGCGGCCCTTATTGTCGGCACCCCAGTTTTGACCCACCACCGGCCCGATGCCTGACGACAGCGCCAACATCGGCACCAGCGCCAGAGACTGCACCCGGGTCGCCGCGCCAAAACCCGCGACCGCCGCATCGCCCAGCGTGGCCACGGCGGCCGTAACCATCGCCATACCCGCAGGGTTGATCGCGTTCGAGAAAGCCGCCGGTAGGCCGACACCAAAGATTTTGTGAGCGGACTCCGCAATTCCTGCCAAAAGCTTGTCAGGCCATCCCAGGCGACCGCTGCGGATGGCATAGACCATGACGGCCAACGCCGCCGCACAGCGCGCCATAAACGTCGCCAGACCGGCGCCGGCCGTACCCATCTCGGGGACCGGGCCCCAGCCAAATATCAACAGCGGGTCCAGGGCGATATTGACCAGCGCTGCAAGCACCATGATGCCCGCGGGTATGGTTGTGTTCCCAGCAGCCCTGAAGATCGCATTGACGACCATCATCAAAACCAGAAACGGAAAGCTTGCAGCCCACCAGACGGCATAGCCCTGAACGGCATCCAGCGTCTCTCCCTTGGCCCCCAGAGCTCCGAAGATCAGCGGACTGGTCAGCCAGAAGACAAGCGCCGTCAGACAGCCCAAGGCGACCGCGATGCCGAACGCGTGCAGCGACAGCCTGTCGGTCTTGCCGTCTTCGGCGCCGATGCTTTGCGAGATGGCCGCATTGGCCCCGGCGCTCAGCCCGATGGCCAGCGACGTGATGGCCGTCGTGACAGGATAGATGAACCCCACCGCCGATAAAGCGGTTGAGCTGTACTGCCCCAGAAAGATCGCATCGGCCAATCCGACAGACAGGACCGCCAGAATCCCAATCGACATCGGCGCGCTGACAACCGCCAATGCCCGCCAGATCGGCCCTTCGGTGAGTGTCGCCTGCCGTGCCATATGCTTACCCGTTCCCATTTCTCTCCAACGAACGCCTCAAGCTGGAGCAAAAAGTCCCGCGATCAAGTTTCTTGGAAATGCCTGCCTGCGACGTTTGTTCCCGGTCAGTGGTGGAACCCAAAGCCCATCGACGGGTTGGGTCGCAACAGAGCAAGGAAAGCAGAAATACGTGTGTAAAGGGTACAAAGCCGATGCGTTTCTGGACGATCGCCTTTTTTATAATTGCAGCCATCACAGGCGTCTTTGCGTTTGGCGGATTCGCCGGCGCGTCAGCCAGTATGGCGCAGCTGCTCTGCATCATTTTCACCGCGCTTTTCCTGATCTCGGCGATCACTGATTTGGTTCAAAGCAAAAACCGCTGATCCCCCATCACAACCGATAGGAACCTCATGTCTCGCCCCCAAGACCTTGCCGATGCATTCATGCAAGACATCCGCGACCGCAACGAAAACCAGCCGGAATTCCTGCAGGCCGTGGCCGAGGTCGCCCATGACGTTCTGCCGATCGAAAAGAATGACCCCGCATTGGCGGCGGCGAAGATTCTTGCCCGGCTTTCCGAGCCTGATCGCATCATCTCGTTCCGGGTTGTCTGGGAGGATGACAAGGGCGAGGTTCAGATCAACCGTGGCTGGCGGGTGCAGTTTTCGAACGTGATCGGCCCTTACAAGGGCGGGCTGCGGTTTCATCCCTCGGTCAATGAATCCGTTCTGAAGTTTCTGGGGTTCGAACAGATTTTCAAGAACGCGCTGACAGGTCTGCCGCTGGGCGGCGCCAAAGGCGGGTCGGACTTTGACCCCAAAGGGCGAAGCGCGAATGAGGTGATGCGCTTTTGTCAGGCCTTCATGGCCGAACTTGGCCGTTATATCGGCCCCGACCGGGACGTGCCCGCCGGCGATATCAATGTGGGCACGCGCGAGATCGGCTACCTCTTCGGCGCCTACAAAAAGCTTCAGGGCGAATTTCACGGCGCACTAACCGGCAAGGGAAGAACCTTTGGCGGCAGCGCCATGCGGGTTGAGGCCACCGGTTATGGGCTGATTTACTTCGTGGAATGCATGTTGGCCGAGCGCGGCGATAGTCTTGAGGGCAAGCGGGTGGCCATCTCGGGGAAAGGCAACGTTGCCAGTCACGCCGCCGAAAAGGCGATCTGCCAAGGCGCCAAGGTAATCTCGCTCTCGGACACGTCCGGCACCCTCGTCGCCGAAGACGGGATGAGCCAGGAGGTGATTGAGTGGGTCCGCGCCCGCAAGCGCGCCGGGGAAGACATCACCTCGCCCCCCGCAACGTTCGGCGTGACCTTTAGGGACGGGGCATTGCCATGGGACCTCGGCGCCGACATCGCCCTGCCTTGCGCAACCCAGAACGAGATCGATGCGGACGCCGCCAAATCACTGGTGGAGAGCGGGACAAAGTTGGTCGCCGAGGGCGCGAACATGCCGCTGAACGGTGCGGCCGTCGACATCGTGCGCGACGCCGGGCTGCTCTACGCGCCGGGCAAGGCCGCCAATGCCGGCGGCGTCGCGATCTCGGGCCTCGAGATGAGCCAGAATGCCCATCGCAGGTCCATGCAAGCCGATGAGGTCGACGCCGAATTGGCCAAGATCATGCGCGGCATACACGACCGCACAATGGCAGAAGGCAAAGACGGCGACAGTATCGACTATCGCCGGGGCGCCAATATCGCAGGCTACCGCAAAGTGGCCAAAGCGATGGCGTCATACGGTATCATTTGAAGGGGGTGGAGATGACACAAACAGGAGCGGAACTTTTCGTCGAATGTCTGGAGAAGGCAGGAATAGACACCATTTTCGGGATCCCGGGCGAGGAGAATACCGATCTGATGCTGGCCCTCGAAGGCTCGAAGATCGAATTCGTCCTCTGCCGTCATGAACAGGGTGCGGCGTTCATGGCGTCGGTCCACGGGCGGCTGACCGGCAAGCCCGCCGGATGCCTCGCGACCTTGGGGCCTGGCGCCACGAATTTGATAACCGGTGTTGCCGATGCCAATCTCGACCATATCCCGCTGGTCGCGATCACCGGTCAGGGCGGCCTGTCGCGGATGGGCCGCGAAAGCCATCAGATGATCGATCTTGAGGCCCTGTTCCGGCCCGTGACAAAACATTCCCACACGATCCTGCATGGCGACACGATCCCCGGCGCCGTGGCCGAGGCCGTGCGGGTGGCGCGCTTCGACAAACCCGGCGCGGTGCATCTTTGCTTGCCCGAGGATATCGCCGCCGCGCCGGCCGAAGGCACGGCTCTGCCGGTCTTCGATCCACCGCGCCACGTGCCTGAACCCGATGCGATCGTCGCCGCGTCACAGCAGATTTCGCGCGCCAGACGGCCGATCATTCTGGCCGGGCATGGTGTTATCCGGGCGGATGCGGCGGAAGCTCTGCAAAACCTGGCCGAGGCCACGACCCTGCCCGTTGCCGCGACCTTCATGGCGCAGGGGGTTTTGCCGGACGATCATACCCTGACCCTTTTCACGGTCGGTCAGCCGTTTTCCGATCCGGTCGACAAAGCCTTCGAGGCCGCCGACCTGATCTTGTCGGTCGGTTTCGATCCGATCGAATACCCGATCGAAAAACTGACCAATGGCGGCGACACCAAGGTCGTGCATCTGGGGCAAAGCCCGGGCCCGGCCGATGCCGGCTGGCATCTTGCGGCCGATGTGACGGGCGATCTGCGCTCAAGCCTCGAGGGCCTGGCCGCGGGTCTGACGGGCGTCACTTGGGACCTGCCGGATGAGATCACCGAGGCCCGCGACGCGATGCGCGCCGCCCACGACCGCGAAATCACGCGATCAGACAAAGGCCCCATCGCGCCGCGTGACATTTTGCGGGCGGTCAATCGCCACATCGTGCGCGAGGACATCGTCATATCAGGGGTCGGCGCCCATAAGATGTGGATCGCGCGGCATCTTTTGCCGAAACGGCCCGGCCAATCGATAATCCCGAATGGACTGGCGGGCATGGGGTTGGCTCTGCCCGGCGCCATTGCAGCGGCAAGGCTCTGCGAAGGCCGGGCGCTGGCCATCTGCGGTGACGGCGATTTGCTGATGAACGTGCAAGAGATGGAGACCGCCGCGCGCCTCGGCCTGAAGCTGACGGTGATGGTTTGGGACGATGGCGGTTACGGGCTGATCAAATGGAAACAGGATCAGGATGCCGGGCGCCATACCGACCTCGATTTCCAGAATCCTGACTGGGCGCATCTCGCCAAGGCCTTTGACTGGCATCACCGCCACTGCACCGGGTTGGCCGATCTGCCTGACGCGTTGCTCGATGCCTCCGAAACCGATGGGCCGACGCTTTTGACCCTGCAGGTCGATTATTCCGAAAACGCAAACCTGGGCGACGGAAAGTAATGAAAGGGCGCCGGATCAGCGGCGCCCTTTCCTCTTGTTTTTCCACGGCGGCGGCACATCGCCTGCCATCATGCAGCCATAGGGATCGATGTAATCCTCGATCTCGGCCAGCTTGTAGCTTTCGATCTGCCGCACCACCGCGTCAGCCTTCTTGTAGCTCGACGGCAGCTCCGACGGGTCGATCGGCCCGGCCGGAAAGCGGATGTCCAGCCCCTTGGTCTCACGCGCCATCATCTCTTCGGCGGTCATCCCACCCATCCGGCGGCGATGTTCCGACCGCGAGAAGTTGCGCCCTGCACCATGCGGGCTGAAGCCCAGACCATGCTCGGCATCGCGCCCCTTCACCACCAGAACCGGCTCGGCCATGTTCAGCGGGATCAGCGTCAGCCCCGTCGCATCTTGGGCGTAGCCGTCCCAGGCCGGGGTCGCCCCCTTGCCGTGAAAGTACAGGCCGTTCCGGCGGAAAACGAAGTTGTGCTCGTTCCAGAACCGGTCGCCCGCATTACTGCGCGCGGCCTCGACCGTCGCCTGATGGATGGCGTTGTGGTTGGCCTTGGTCCACTTGCGGATCAGCTGCAGCGCCTCCCAGTAATCACGGCCTTCTTGCGTATCGGCCGGAATCCAGGCGTTCTGCTTCAGCGTCTCGGGCGAGATTTCCTTGCGGTAGCGCTCGGCCACCTCCATCCCGGCGCGATACAGCAGCGCCCCCGGCCCGCGAGAGCCGTGATGCGTCACCATCGCCGTCCGCCCCGTCTTGCGCGAGCGCCCGACGAAGAGGAAGTGGTTGCCGTCACCTTGCGTCCCCATATGCTCCTGCGCCATCCGCAGGATACGCGGATTGTTCAGGTACGGGTTCGCGCGGAACGCATCCAGAAGCTCAAGCGACACGGTGAAGCGCTGCCCGTTCCGGCGCCCGCCGGGGCCGAAATGGGTGACCGTCTCGGCCGCATCCAGCACCGCCTTGGGGTCGGTCTGCCCCAGATCGGTGATCATGACCGAACAACAGATGTCGGCCGAATGCATGCCGGGATGGATCGCCTCACGCGCCGCAATCACGCCGCCCACGGGGATCGTGCCGACCGGCCCGGCCGGACAGGCATCGGGCATGATCGCGCCAGCCTCGATCGTAGGCGTGCGCATCAGCGCCGTCATCGTGCGGTTCACATCCTCGACGTTCTGGACTTCGTCCTCGCCCTCAGGATCGATATTCACGTGATAGGCCAGCGCGCCGGTCTCGCGGAGACCGAACGTCTCCACCGGAGGCGGCTTCTCGCCCTCCAGCATCTCGCGGATGCGCACCAGGCCAAACCCCTCGGCCCGCGCGGCATTGGCGCGTGCCAGAAGGTCGGGAAACTGCGCGCCGGGGCGGTGGCCCCATTCGATCAGCTCGGCGCCCGTGACGGGTGTGCGATTTTCTTCGGTCATTGTCTTCTTCCGTTCAATTGAGGTCCCGGCGACAAGGGTTTGGCGAAACGTCCTGCTCTACCTGACTGAGCTACGCTGCCATGGTAGCAGCGGCGGGATTCGAACCCGCGACCTGGCGATTAGGAGTCGATGTAGTTCCGCCGGCATTCGCCGGGATGGTAAGGGTCCGGGACAAGGGCTTGGCAAGATCGTTTCTCCGCCACCGGATTGCTCCGGGCTGGGTTTGAACCAGCGCGGCAAGGGCGTTGCCCCTGCCACCCTTTCGGGTGCGTCTACCTGTAATCCTGCCGGCATTCCCGGGGTCGTCTCTTTCGTCCTTCTTTCGTTTCATTTGGCTCGGCCGGCAGGGCTCGAACCTGCGACATCCTGGTTAACAGCCAGGCGCTCTACCGACTGAGCTACGGCCGATCGTTCAAAGATCCCGGCGACAAGGGTGAAGAAACATCCGGGGCCCCGCCCATGCCAAAAGGGCGCCTGCAAGGTGGGGGGTCGAACCCCACGGGTGATCCCGTCGTGCGCATGTAGTTCCTTCGGCATTCGCCGGGTTTGGTCCTTTCATTTCGGATCGGGCGAACAAGTGTGTGTGGGAGACGGTGACATTATCCAAAAATGTAGTCCCGCAGGCATTCCGCCCGAGTATTTCGTCGGTCCCGGCGACAAGGCGATGGTGAAACGTTTCCCTGAGCTACATCATTCTCATGATGGCGAGGCTCGAACCCGCGACCTCCGGCCCTGTCGACCGGCGCTCTAACCCTGTAGTTCCACCGGCATTCGCCAGGTGTTTCCCTTGTCGGCCCCGGCGCGAATTCGCCGGGGCCCGTTTTTACAGTTCCGTGGCCTCGATCTGGGCCAGCCAGTGCTTCGGACCCATCCGACCCGCCGCGAACTCCGCGATCTGGTCGAAGACCGTGTCCGAGAACCCGCCGATATTCAGCACGTCCTCGCGGGTCTGGGCCTGGGTCGTGCCGTAAGGCGCGATGTCGATGCAGACCAGTTTGGCCTTGGGGTTCTTCGCACGGATGCGCTCCCACTCCACCATCATCGCCGTGGCCTGACCGCCAGCGCGGGCATCCACCCACGACTGGTTGTCGGACACGAAGACCACCAGGTCCGGCGCGCGGCCCCGGTCGTTCAGCCATTTCAGCGGGGCGGAGCAGTTCGTGCCCCCGCCCGCCAAGGCGGCCAACCGCCCGGCATTGGTCAGGATCGTGTCGCGCGCCTCAAGGCGCACATCGCGCACCCCGAAATCGAACGGCAGAACCTGGGCCCCACGGTTGCGCCGAAGCACAGCCGCCGCCACCAGCGCCGCCACATCGACGTGACGCACGGCACTGGTCGCCCCCGCACGATAGCCCGTGACCGACCAGGTCATCGAGCCCGACACGTCCGGGCAGACCACGACCGACCCCTCGATCGCCGGCACGTTGCCCACCGCGATTTCCATCGCGTCGTGCAAGGCCTCGCGGATCTCGGCCGGTACCTCGGCCGAAAGCGATTGCGACGCCACCATCAGCTGGTACGGGAAGACCCGCGCCTTGGCGATCCGCCCCGGATCACGCAGAACCCCGGCCAGATGCCGGACCATGTTCGGCATCGCCAGCACGCCGTGGCGCTGGAACGTGTTCAGGTTCTGGCGAACCATCTGCCACGATCCGGCCTTGGCGATCCGCGCCCAGTGCCCCGTCGACAGCTCAAGCTGCGTCAGCATCTGGAACGGCACATCCGGCACCGGCCCCTTGCCGGTTTTCGAAAATGCCATCCAGGCCTGAACGGCCTCGGGCAGCAAAGCCACATCGCAGGGCTTGCCGATGATCCAGGCGAACAGCGCCTCGCGCGCGGCCGAAGCCGGCTTGGGGTGCACCATCCGGATCACGTCGGCCAGCGACGGATCGTTACCGATATTGGCCTGCAACAGCGCCCGGTCCGACGCGGTGTTCAGCCAATTGGCCACCATCGCCTTCGGCCGCGAGCCGAGCGACTTGCGCCCGGTCTGCCCCGAACGGATCACCTGCACGAAGGTGCGCAGCATCTTGCCGTTGTCGACGACCTGACCGAACGCCCGGGCAAACAATGCCGGGTCGCGCCGCGCCAGGATCGCCAGCAGAACCGCCGGTATGTCCTTCATATGGCCCTTGCGGCGCGCATAAACGGCCGTCTTCGCCAGAAGCTCAGGCTCCACTGCCTCGGCCAGATGCAGAACGTATTCCAGCTCTGCCATCGGGTCTTGGTAGAAGAGGCCCCCGAACGTCCCGGTCATCGCGACCTGCGCCAGGGCATGGGCATCGTCGTAGGCATAGGCCGGCGCCCCGTGGGCATTCGTTGCGGATGCTTTCGGAAGCAGCCGGCCCGCCATCGATGCAAACACGGATTTGTTTGCCATTTTCCTGTCTCTCTCTGTTTTCAGGTCACGAGAAGCAGAATGCAGGGGTTGAAGGGGTGGCAAAAGAAAAAGTTGAAAATCGTTTATACATCTGAAATTATTATACTTTTTTGGTCTTTGCGAATGTCGTCCAACGAAATACGATATCTCTGTCTATGTAATTATAGCTTTGGATATACATCGTGAAAAACGTCGTCATCGGCTTCCTTGGCACCCAGCTCGACATGGGCAAGCGCCGCAAATGGCGCCCGTCGGTCGATCTGTGCATGCATGACGACTTCCCGGTCGACCGTCTGGAGCTGCTCTACGACGAGAAGTTCTCGCGCCTCGCCCATGGCGTCGCCCGCGACATCGGCGCCGGATCTCCCGAAACGGAGGTGCTGCTGCGCCGGATGGACCTGCGCGACCCGTGGGATTTCCAGGAGGTCTACGGCAAGCTCTTCGATTTCGCGGGCGAGTATGGCTTTGACGAGGATCGCGAGCGCTATCACGTGCATCTGACCACCGGCACCCATGTGGCACAGATCTGCTGGTTCCTGCTGACGGAATCGCGCCATGTGCCCGCGCGCCTGGTGCAGACCGGCCCGCCGCGGGGCGAGGATGCGGCCCACGGCACGCTAGATGTGATCGATCTGGACCTGTCGAAGTACAACGCCCTGCAACAGCGGTTTGACCTCGCCGCGCTGGAATACAATGCGCTTCTGAAGGGCGGGATCGACACCCGCAACGCGCCCTTCAACGACCTGATCGAGCGGATTGAGCTGGTGGCGACCTCGTCGGACGCGCCGATGCTGCTGATGGGCGCCACCGGCACCGGGAAGACGGAACTCGCCACCCGCATCTACGAGCTGAAGCTGCAACGCCGACGCCTGAAGGGGCGGCTGGTGCAGGTGCAATGCGGCACGCTGCGGGGCGAGGGGGCGATGGCCGCCTTGTTCGGGCATCGGCGCGGCGTAATGGGCGGCGCGGGGGCCGACCGGCGGGGGCTCTTGCGCGAGGCCGATGGCGGAGCGCTGTTCCTTGACGATATCGATGAGCTTGGCCTCGACGAGCAGGCGATGATCCTGCAGGCGGTCGAGACGGGGCGCTACATGGCCGTGGGGTCGGACCAGGAAAGCACCTCGCGCTTTCATCTGATTGCCAGTGCCGGGCGTGATCTGGCCGCGATGGTGGCCGAGGGCCGGTTCCGCCCCGACCTCTATGCGCGGCTGAATACCTGGAGCTTCCGCCTGCCGCCCCTACGCGACCGGCGCGAGGATATTGAGCCCAATATCGAGTACGAACTGGCCCGCGCCGAGCGGGTGCTTGGCATGCGCGTCGGCTTCAACGCCGATGCCGCGCAGCGCTATCAGCGCTTCGCCCGCGATCCGTCGAACCGCTGGCCCGGCAATTTCCGCGACCTCGGCGCCTCGATCCTCAGGCTCTGCACCCTGGCGCCGCGGGGGCGGATCACGCTGGCGATGGTTGAGCATGAGATCGCGACGCTCGCCGACCAATGGGCGGGGGTTGAGCGCGACAGCGACACCGATTTGGTGACCGCGCTCCTCGGCGATGGGGCCGCGCGGATCGATGCGTTCGACCTGGCCCAACTGGCCACCGTCATCCGCACCTGCCGCAACGCCGCCAGCCTTAGCGATGCCGGGCGCCGCCTTTTCGCCGTCTCAAGGCTTGAGAAATCCAGCCGCAACGATGCCGACCGGCTGCGCAAGTACCTCGACCGGTTCGACCTGACATGGGACATCGTCAAAAACTGAGCCTCCGATTTCGCAAAGCCGAAAAATTTTTACATTCGAGTGTTTTCAAGGGGGCACACCGAAAACAATCGTGCTAAATAGAAGATCGAATTTTTGAGTGGGGATGATGGTAAAGAGACTTTTGTCCATTGGTGAGTGCATGGTCGAGCTGTCGACGACAGCCGACGGAACCTACCGTCAGGGCTTTGCTGGCGATACTTTCAACACCGCCTGGCATGCGCGGCGGGCCCTGGGCCCGATCTGGCGCGTTGGGTTTTTCACCGCGCTTGGCGACGATCCGATCAGCGACAGAATGCTGACCTTCATGGATAATGAGGCGATCGAGACGGATCATATCGCGCGCATCCCGGGCTGTAAGCCGGGCCTCTACATGATCGAGCTGAAAAACGGCGAGCGCAGCTTCGCCTATTGGCGCGACACGTCCGCCGCCCGCCTGCTTGCCGATGATCCCGACCGGGTCGAGGCGGCCGTCTCTTCGGCCCACGCGATCTACTTTTCGGGCATCACCTTGGCCATCTTGCAGCCCGATGCCCGTGGTCAGCTTCTGTCATCGCTCGAGCGCGCGAAGGCACGCGGCGCAACCGTTGCGTTTGACAGCAACATCCGCCCCGGCCTTTGGCCAGATGCAGGCGCTATGCGCGCGGCGATCCGTGCTGCCGCCCGCGCGTCCACCATCGCGCTGCCGACCATCCCAGATGAAACCGACCTGTTCGGCGAACCCGATGCCGAGGCCGTCGCAGCGCGCTATCGCGCCGATGGAGCCGACGAAGTTGTGGTGCGTGCGGGAACCGATCCGGCATTGGTTGTCTGGAAGGGCGGCAAGGCGAAGGTGCAGGTGCCCGAGGCCCGCGCCCCAATCGATACGACCGGCGCCGGTGACAGCTTCAATGGCACCTATCTGGCCGCACGGCTACAGGGTGCCACGCCTGAAGACGCCGCCAGGCAAGCGCATGAGGTTGCCGCCCGAGTGATCGGCGCGACCGGCGCGCTGGTCTGAGGTCCTGCAATCGCGCCCGCTTGGGAATGGCCCCCGTCGATTGATCGGAAAACGCGTGGAAAGCCGGGTCTGCACAGGTAAGGATGGCAGGCGATGGAGCTGAAACACATCCGCATTTTCCTGGCTGTCGCCGAAGAGCTGCACTTCAGCCGTGCCGCCGAGCGGATGCATATGGCGCAATCGGCCCTCTCAGCACAAATCCGCGATCTTGAGGACAAGCTGGGCGTGCAGCTTTTCTTTCGGACCACCCGCAATGTCAGCCTGACCCGTGCAGGCCAGGCCTTCCTGCCCGAGGCGCGCGCCGCCCTGGCCCAGGCCGACGCGGCGATCGAAGCGGCGCGCGCCTTTGGGGGCGACGGGGCCGATATCTTCAAGGTCGGCGGCGTCGATTCGGCGATGGCCGGTCTGTTGCCCGATCTGATCCGCCGGTTTCGCAAGCAGATGCCGAATGTCGAGGTCAAGGCGTTCGAGATGCTCTCGGCCCCCGCGATCCACGGGCTGTCCCACCGATCCCTCGACGTGGCCTTCGTTCGAAATCCGCCGAAGGAGGATTTTCTAAGCGCCCGTCTGGTTTTTCGTGAACCTATCATCGCCGCTATCCCGGCCGATCATCACTGCGCGGGCCAGACCATGATTGAGCCTGCGCAGATCGCGGCAGAGCCCCTGGTCATCCCCGCCCGATCGCACAGGCCGATTCTGTTCGACGTGATCCAGACCTATCTGCATGACCACGGGCAGGACCCGCAAATCCTGCAGGAGGCGAACGAGCGGCATATGATCATCGCGATGGTGGCCGCTGGCCTTGGCGTGTCACTGGTGCCGGAATGGGTCAGCCAGTTCCAGCACAAGGACGTCGTTTACCGCCCTCTCTCCGACGGGGGCCCGATCGTCGATGTGCACGTCGCCTGGCGCAGCAACGAGAATATGGCAGCGGTCCACAGCTTTCTGGACCTACTGCCCGAGATGCCCGATTGATCGAGTTTTCCGATCAATGAATAGAATTGGACCCCGCCTCCGAACCGGCCGATACAGTGGGCATGTTCGAGGGCTTCACACCATTTAATATCGATGCCGGCGAGGCGGTCATCCATGGCGTGACCGGCGGCAAGGGCCCGCCGCTTTTGCTGTTGCATGGCTACCCGCAGACCCATGCGATGTGGCACAAGGTGGCGCCGTATCTGGCGCCGCATTTCACCATTGTCGCGGCGGATCTGCGGGGATACGGCCAGTCGTCCAAGCCGCCCTCGGTCACCGGACATGCCAGCTATTCCAAGCGCGCCATGGCGGCCGATATGGTGACGGTGATGGAACATCTGGGCCATGACAGCTTTCTGATCGGCGCCCATGATCGCGGTGCAAGGGTGGCGCACAGGCTGGCGGCCGACTGGCCGGACCACGTTGAAAAGCTGGCGGTTCTCGATATCGCGCCGACGCGCGAGATGTATGCCGGCACGACCGAGGGTTTCGCGCGCACTTATTGGCACTGGTTCTTCCTGATCCAGCCCGCCCCGTTCCCCGAGCGCATGATCATGGCCGATCCCGAGGCCTATTGGCGCAAGAAATGCGGGTCGGGTTCGGCGGGGATGACACCCTTCACAGATCAGGCGCTTGCCGCCTATCTCGAGGCCTTCCGAAACCCTGAGACTATTCGCGCAAGTTGCGAAGATTACCGCGCCGCCGCCAGCATCGACATCGATCACGACGATGCCGATGGTGAGGCCAGGCTGACCTGTCCGGTTCTCGCACTCTGGGGCAAGACCGGTGCGATCGAGGCGCATTTCGATTGCCTGGCGCTCTGGCGGAAACGGGCTGGGACCGTCTCGGGGCAGGCCTTGCCGGGCGGGCATTATCTGGCCGAGGAACTGCCGCAGCTTGTTGCCGATCATTTCTTGAAATTCTTCACGGGGAGACCCCTCCATGACCAAGACATATAGCATCGCCTCGATCCCCGGGGACGGCATCGGCACCGAGGTGATCCCCGTCGGCCAGCGCGCCGCCGAGACCGCCGCCGACCGCTATGGCTTTTCGATCCGCTGGGCCGAGTTCGACTGGTCCTGCCAGCGTTATGCGGAAACAGGCCGCATGATGCCCGGCGATGGCATCGAACAGCTGAAGCCGCATGATGCGATTTATCTTGGGGCAGTCGGCTGGCCCGGCGTGCCCGATCATGTCTCGCTCTGGGGTCTTCTGATCCCGATCCGGCGCGAGATGGATCAATATGCAAATGTGCGCCCCGTGCGCCTGTTGCGCGGCGTGCAGAGCCCGCTGGCCGGGCGCGGCCCCGAAGATATCAATTTCATCGTCGTGCGCGAGAATGTCGAGGGTGAGTATTCCGAGGCGGGCGGACGCCTCTACCGCGGCACCGATCAGGAAATCGCCATTCAGGAGGCGATCTTCACCCGCCGTGGCACCGACCGCATCATGGATTACGCGTTCAAGGTCGCCCAGACCCGGCCCCGCAAACACGTCACCTCGGCCACCAAGTCAAACGGTATCGTCCACACCATGCCATTCTGGGACGAACGGTTCGAAGCCGCCAAGGCGCGTTATCCCGACGTGAAGACCTCGCAATATCATATCGACATCCTGACCGCGCATTTCGTGCAGCATCCCGATTGGTTTGACGTCGTCGTGGGCTCGAACCTGTTCGGCGATATCCTGTCAGACCTCGGCCCCGCCGTGGCGGGGTCGATCGGCATTGCACCGGCGGCGAATTTGAACCCAGAGGGGCTCTATCCATCGATGTTTGAGCCCGTCCACGGCTCGGCCCCCGATATCGCGGGCAAGGGCGTGGCGAACCCTGTGGCGGCGGTCTGGACGGCCGCGATGATGCTAGACCATCTGGGCGAGGCGGATGCCGCGAAAACGCTGGAGGCCGCCATCGAGATCTCGCTTGAGCGGCCCGAAACCCGCACCCGCGATCTGGGCGGCACGGCGGATACGAACGCGTCCGAAGCCGCGATCCTGAAGGCGATCAAAGAGGGGTGCTGAAAGAGAGGCGCAAACCGCGCCCCTCTTTACCTCCACCGGCTGGAAGACGGAGTTTACGGCCGGGCCACGAACCAGACATTGCCCACGCCTTCGCCGGTCGTATCACCAGGCTTGCGATCATTGGCCCAGAGGTACAGCGGCTGGCCATCCAGCGCCCACTGACGGCTGCCATCGTCCCGCGCGATGACCGTAAACCGGCCATCATCCTGCGCGCCCGCCGCGGCCGTGAAGGGCGGCCATTGTGCGGCGCAGCCACCATAGCAGACCGATTTGCCCGCGCTGTCCTTGGTGAATGTGTAAAGCGTCATGCCGTCGCCATCGACCAGAACCGGACCCAGGCGGGTGTCTGCGGTGTTGGCAGGGGCGGCGTAGGCCTCGCATCCGGCGAGGGCGAGTGCACCGGCAAGGGCGAATGCTGCGATGTTCATCTGAGTAATCCTTCTTTGGGTTTCCATAGGGCACGGGCATTTGCCGCGTGCTCAGGGTGGTTACGCCCCGCCTTTCGGAATAATTCCCGAGCCGTAAGATTTTTTTCGCCGAGGTACATATCGCCCGGCGCAGACTGAAATACAGTCAAACGGTTGTCTTGATCGTAGCCCTATCTCGCCGCTGTTGCGCTAGAGCGTTTCCGGGACAGTCGGAAACAGCTTATCGCGAAAAGCCCGAGAGCGCGCAGCGCGACAGGGTTTTGGTGATTCCGCTAAACCCGGAAACGATCTAAGCACTGGCGCGGGACAAGGCCGCAGACCGCCGCGCCATCGCCGGGCCGCCCCCGGCACGGCGATGGGTCGCAGTAATCGCGCCGCTCGGATTGCGTTCGGGAGTTCAACCATAAAGCGCTGCAACGGCATGGTCGGATCGCCGCGCCGCGGCCCGACGCTTGCGCTCTGGTACGACCGGATGGTCAGTCAGAGATCCATGTCTTCTCAAGGTTTCAGGCCATGAAGGTGTGCGCGAAGATCAGGGCCATGGTCAGCAGGGCCAATGTCTCCAGCCCGATGACGTAGAACCCGCGCGGGCCCGAGGCGAACATCTGGCCGAGCGAGGTCTTGACCCCGAGCGCGGCGATGGCCGTCAACAGCAGAAACCGCGAGGTCTCATTCACCAAGGTCAGCAACGTCTCTGGCAGCGGCACCAAATTGCGTACCAGCATCAGGATGGTGAAGACGATGACGAACCACGGCAGGCCAATGCCGCCCGCCGATTCACGCCGATAGCAGAGCGCGACGACGATCAGCACCACCGGCAGCAGGGCCACACGCTGCAACTTGGTGAAGGTCGCGATGTCGCCCGCCGTCTCGCTGACCGAATAGCCCGCGCCGACCACTTGCGCCACGTCGTGAATGGTGGCGCCGATCAGATAGCCGATTTCCAGATCGGTCAGGCCCAAGGCCCCGAAGAGAACGGGGTAGAGCACCATGGCCACGGTCGACAACGCCGTCACGCCGACCACGACGAAGAGGACGTCTTCCTCCTTGATGTGCCGCTTGGGCAGGACCGCCGCGATGGCCAAAGCCGCCGAGGCGCCGCAGATCGCCACGGCTCCGCCGGACAGCAGACCAAACGCCAAGGGCCGCCCAAACGCCCGCGCAATCAAAACCCCCGCGCCGAGGGTCAGAACCAGCAAGCCCGCCACCCCGATCACCGGCGTCCAGCCTAGCTGGGCCACATCCTCGAATGTCAGGCGCAGGCCCAAAAGGGCCACGCCGACCCGCAGCAGTGTTTTCGACGAGAACCCGATGCCGGGGGCGGCGGCCTCATTCGTGGCCAGGAAGTTGAACGCCATGCCCAGAAGCAGCGCGAAGAGCATCGCCGGCGCGCCGTAATGCTCGCCCAGGAAACTGGCGGCCAGAGCGATCGTGGCCGCCAGAAAGAGGCCGCCCTTGATCTCTAGCGCCCAGGCTTTCGCCCTGTCCCAGCGGCCCGGCGGGGCCGTGTCAGGCTGCGTCATCAGTGGGGCTCAGGTCGAAATTCTCGCCGGGGAAGAACTTGGCCAGCCGCACGTCAGCAGTGCGGGCATGCCCCTCCATCCCTTCAAGCCGTGAGATGCGCGCAGTCGCGATCCCCAAGGCGCGCGAGGCGTCGCGCGTGGCGCGTTGCCAAGTCACCGTCTTCATGAACTTGTGCACGCTGAGCCCGCCAGTATAGCGCCCCGCGCCCGAGGTCGGCAAAACATGGTTCGGGCCCGAGCACTTATCGCCATAGGCCACTGTCGTCTCTTCCCCCAGAAAGAGCGATCCGTAGGCCTTGAGCCGCCTCAGCCACCAATCCAGATCGGCCGCCTGCACATGCAGATGTTCGGGCGCGTAGGTATCGGCGACCCTGGCCATCTCCTCGGCATCCTCACAAAGGATCACCTCGGCATAATCGGCCCAAGCCGCCCGAGCGTTCGCGGCGTTCAATTCGGGCAATTCGTCGATCATGCCGGGTACCGTCCGCATCACGTCCTCGGCCAAGTCCCGATCCGACGTGACCAGCCAGACGGGCGAGTTATAGCCATGCTCGGCCTGACCGACCAGGTCCCAGGCCACCAGATTTGCATCCGCCGTGCCATCGGCGATGACCATGCTGTCGGTCGGCCCTGCGAACATGTCGATGCCGACCTGACCGTAGAGAATGCGCTTGGCCTCGGCCACATATTGGTTGCCGGGGCCGACCAGGATATCGGCCTTGGGCAACCCGAAAAGGCCGTTCGCCATCGCGGCCACGCCCTGCACACCACCGAGGTTCAGGATCGTGTCGGCGCCGCAGAGGTCCATCGCGAAGAGGATCGCGGCGGGGATGCCCTTGCCGGGGCGCGGCGGCGAACAGGCAGCGATCGAGGGCACGCCGGCCACTTTCGCGGTGGTGATCGTCATGATGGCACTGGCGATGTGGCTATAGCGGCCACCCGGCACATAGCAACCCGCCGCCGAAACCGGGATCTGCCTCTGACCGGCGGTGAGGCCCGGCAGGATCTCGATATTGCAATCCATGATCGTGGCGCGCTGCGCCTCGGCGAAGCGGCGGATATTGCCATGGGCAAAGCGGATATCGTCTTTCAGTTTTTGCGGCACCCGGCTGGCCGCCTCCTTGATCGTCTCGCGAGAGACGACGATCTCGCCCTCCCACTTGTCGAGGTCCCGCGCGAATTTGCGCACCGCATCGTCGCCGTCCCGAGCAATCTCGGACAGCATCTTTTCAACCGCCAGGCGCACATCGGGCTGATCCGACTCAGCCGTGCGGTGGGCTTTTTTCAGGTAGGTGATCGTCACAGGCCCGCGGCCTCCGTTTGTCTGGTTATTTCTGATCGGCCCGCCGGAACGCGCCCTGCACGATCCGGTCGATGACCATGGCAACGAAAAGGATGGCGAAACCGCCCAAAAGGCCCGGGCCCTTGGCCGCGAATTGCAGCGCCTCAAGGATGACCTTGCCGAGGCCGCCGCCACCGATCAGCGAGATGATCACGACCATCGATAGGCACATCAAAATGGTCTGGTTCACGCCCGTCATGATCGAGGGCAGCGCAAGCGGCAGCTCGACATCCTTCAAGACCTGTCGCCGTGAGGCGCCGAAGGCCAGCGCGGCCTCCTTGATGCTGTCGGGCACGCCCCGCATCCCCAGCGCCGTCAGACGGATCACCGGCGGCATGCCGAAGATGATCGTGGCCAGAATGCCCGGCGGGTTGCCGGTGCCGAAAAACGCGATGATCGGGATCAGGTAGACGAAGGCCGGCAGCGTCTGCATCAGGTCCAGCACCGGTTCGGCAAAGCGGTAAGCGCGTTCGGACTTGCCGAACCAGATGCCCAAGGGGATGCCGATGACGACGCAGAGCACCACCGCCGCGCCGACCAGGGCCACCGTTTCCATCGCGATTTCCCAATAGCCGAGGAAGGCAATATAGGCGAGCGCGGCGGCCGTGAAGATCGCAACGCGCGGGCCGGCCGAGCGCCAGGCGACGACGAAAATCACCATCATCACCACAGGCCAAGGCGTGCCGATCAGCGCAAGTGAGATCGCGTCCAACACTTGGCGAACAACCAATACCACGCCATCGAATGCGCCCGACCCTGCCAGCGCGGCGGCATCGATCTGCCCCTCAAGCCACCGGGCGGTGGTTGAATAATGGTCCGGGTCGGCAGGAAAGGCTGTCAGAAAATCGGGAATGTTTTCGATGGTAAAGCGGTAGATCGTCAGCGGTGCGACGATCAACATCAGCACCACCGCCAGAACGATGTTCTTGGTCTGGATGCCCGAGACTTCCTGGTCCGGCGTCACGCGCCAGCGAGAATATTGTTTTTCATAGGCGATGTTGCCCCAGATGCCCTGGACCAGTTTCAGCACCAGAAGAAGGCCGAGCCCGGTCATCAGGATGAATGTCGCGTCGGCCGCTGCGGCCTCGGCGGCGTCCCGGCTGCGTTCGGCCGCGCGGGTCAGGTTGCCGGCCAGCGTCTCGAACCGGCTTGGGTCTTCGCCGGCGGCGGTGGCCTCGGCCGCGCGTTGCAAAAATTCCTGCGCGCGCGCCGCCTGGCGTTCGGCCTGCGCCAGACTGTCGGCCCCAAGCTCACCCCATGTGCCACGGCCGATCTGGACCCAGGCGATGATCTCAAGAATCAGGAAGCCCCAGAAAAACCCCCATATCCCCCGCGCCCCTGCCCAGAGTGGCCCAAGTAGCGCGGCGGTCCAGTTGAAGGTCAGCGGGATGCCACTGGTCGTGTCGTGGATCTTGTGGAAGCTGCGCGAATAATAATCGGGGTTCTGGACGACGAATTCCGCGATTGATTGGTCCAGCGCGGCGCGATCGACCTCGATATCCTTGACCGATCCGGGGCGGCCTTCTGCCATGTCTGCCTGCTGATCCATCACCGGCCCCCCTGAATGCCGCGCAGAAGCGTGGTCTTGGTGATAATGCCGACATCCTTGCCGTTTTCGGTGATGATGATCGGGTTTTCGGTATCGACCGACAGATCGATCAGCGCATCCAGGTCGCTCTCGCCATCGATCCTCAGCGCGCCGTTCAGTGCCTGCAGACGCTCGGGCGAGGCGGCCTCCATGATCGTGTGCGCCTTCACCAGTTTCAGGCGCGAGATACCTTGGACGAATTCACGCACATAATCGTCGGCGGGTTCGGTGACGATCTGTTCGGGCGTGCCGATCTGCACGATCACGCCGTCCTTCATGATGGCGATGCGGTGACCGATGCGGATCGCCTCATCCAGGTCATGGGTGATGAACAGCGTCGATTTGTTCAGATCGCGCACCAGCGACTTGAACTGGTCCTGCAATTGCAACCGGATCAGCGGGTCGAGCGCCGAGAACGGCTCGTCCATCAGAAGAATTTCGGGGTCCGAGGCCAGGGCGCGGGCGATGCCGACGCGCTGCTGCATGCCACCGGACAGCTCTTTTGGCAGGCGGTCTTCATAGCCCACAAGGTCGACCAGGCCCAGCGCGTGGTCCGACACGGCCCAGCGCTTGGATTTGGGCACGCCGCGCACTTCCAGCGGGTAGGCCACGTTGTCGCGCACCGACCGGTGCGGCATCAGCGCCATGTGTTGGAACACCATGCCGATATGCTTGGCCCGCATCTCGCGCAGCTGCGCCGCATTCATCGCACCCACATCCCGGCCCAGCACTTTGATCGTTCCCGCGCTGGGTTCGATCAGACGGTTCACATGGCGCACCAGCGTGGATTTGCCCGAGCCCGACAGGCCCATGATGCAAAAGATCTCGCCCCGGGCGACCGAGAAACTGGCGTCACGCACGCCGATCACGGTGCCGAACTGATCCAGCGCTTCGGCTTTGGTCAGGCCGGTGCTCTTGGCGGCTTGCATGGTCTCGGCCTCTTGCTGGCCGAAGACTTTCCAGACGTTGCTCAGCTCTACGACGGCTTCTGTCATTTTCTTTTTTCCAGCCCGCAGGGGCAAAGGGCCCGCCGCCGGCACAAATCCGGCGGCGGGCGAAAGGTCAGAGGGATCAGTTGGTCAGCCAGCCCAGAACGATCTCTTCGTTCTCGGCAACCCATTCGCGGGCATATTCCTCAACGTCCCGGTCCTCGACCGACAGCGCATAGCCAAACGCGCTCAGCGCCTCGCTGGGCATCTGATAGGCGTCGAACATCGCGGCGACCTCGGGGAAGTCCTCGCGCACGCTGGCGGCGTAATGCAGGTGCAGCGTCGCGCCGTTCCAGGCCGTTGACGCTTCCGACTTCTCAAGCCAGGCCGGATCGTCGGTCGGTTGGATGATGGTCCAGGTGGCCGGATCATGCGGCGGCTCTTCCAGGATCGTCAGGTCGTAGGCCACGAAGATGAAATGCGGATCATAGCAAAAGCCGATCCACGGTTCATTCGCGGCAACGGCGCTGCCCAGATCACCCCAGGCGACGGTGCCGTCATATTCCTGCAAGTCCATCGTCTGGTCATAGCCGTAGGATTTCGCGCGAATACGCTCGATCACGGTCGAGGCCCAGCCGGGCGCGCCGATCCAGACCTCTGGCGTGCCGTCACCGTCCTTGTCGAAGATCGCCATCTTCTCAGGGTCGGTCAGATCTTCGATGCTGCGGATGTCATATTCCTCGGCGATCGCGGTCGGTACGCACATGCCTTGCACGGCCTGCACGGGGTTGGTGTTCATCACGACCGAGGCCTTCTCCTGCACGTATTGGTCATGCAGGTTCTGCTGGTTCGGCATCCACACTTCGGGATGCAGATGCATCGATCCGGCATCCATCGCCTCGAAGATGATGGGGTTGGTGCCGTTCTGCAGCTCGACCTCAAGCCCGAAATTGTCTTCGATGACAACTTTCAGGATGTTCGCGGTCGCGTTCGCGGCGGGCCAATTCGGCACGCCCAATACGAGGTCCGCCGCCGAGGCAACGGACACGGATGCGAGGCTCATGGCGCTGGCCGCAAGTGCGGCGCGGGCTGTGGTTCTCAACATTACACGGTTTCCTTTCCCTGTTGGTCGGTTGATTTCGTTGCAAGCGCCGCATCCGACCGACGTGCGGCCTGCATATGAATGGTTGTGATCTTGTCGCCCGGCCACCGATCAAAAGCGAAATCGACGATGCCTTCGACCAGAACGTCGAGCGTGTCGAAGACGTGGGCATTCCCGCTGGCCGCATCCGCGATCAGCGAGAATTCGGTACAGGCGATCATCTGAACATGTGCGCCGCGGGCCTGCAAGTCGGCCGAGGCGGCCGCCAAGGGGACGCGCGCGCCGGTGTCCGGGCCTTCGGCCTTGATCTTGCGGATCGCGGCCAGCATCGCGGCCTCGTCCTCTGGGTAGACCGCGACCAGCCCCTCAGCCGCCAGTGCCGCATCGAACAGCCCGACCTTGCGCACGGCGGGCGAGGCCAGGATGCCAACTTTGCCGCCAGCGCCCGCAAGCGCCTTGGCGCGCGCGACGGACAGCGCGACCATGTTGAGGAACGGCACCGTGACCGCATCGCGAATGGCCGGTGCAAAATGGTGTGCCGTGTTGCAGGGCATGGCCAGCGCCAACGCCCCGGCCCGTTCAAGCCGCTCTGCCATCTGCGCCAGAACCGGCCCGGGGTCTTCGCCGGTGCCCTCGATCAGCCGCTTTATGCGCGAGGGCACCTGGGGGTTCTGATCGACGATCAGCGGGATGTGATCGGCATCGTCACGCGCCGGGACCGCCGCGATGACCTTCTGCATCAGAAGCACCGTCGCCTCAGGCCCCATTCCGCCCAATATGCCGATCCGGCGCGGGGTCATGCGGCGACCTCGTGCAAGGCCGACGCTGCGTCCAGGATGTGGCCCGCGATCAGGTCGCAATCGTCAAAGCTGAAGGTCAGCGGCAGGCGCATATCAAAAAGGCCAGAGAGGGTTGCATCGGTTTGCGGCAGGTCCTGCGGCGGCACATAGCGCCAGCTTTGATGCGCCGAGGTGAAAGCCAGCGGCTCGACCGAGCCGAACCATTTCAGCTCAACCCCCTGCACCGCGTTGGCGGCCAAGAATGTCTGCGCCTTTTCAGGTGTGATCCCGGGGATCAGGAACTGGATTGACGAGCCAACATAGAACTCCTGAGGCGGGCGGTTGGGCAGGCGGATCGCTGGATGCTGCGCCAGCGCGCGCGCGATCCGGTCATAACGCTGGTTCCAACCTGCGATCGCCGCGTCCAGCGTGGCCAGTTGCGGCCGCAGGATCGCCGCGCGCAGATTGTCCATCCGGGCCGACATGTTCGGCGTCTCAAGCCGGATGTCGGCAAA
This sequence comes from uncultured Paracoccaceae bacterium, assembly GCA_947503935.1. Classification (GTDB taxonomy): domain Bacteria; phylum Pseudomonadota; class Alphaproteobacteria; order Rhodobacterales; family Rhodobacteraceae; genus CANNFR01. Next base: position 70,813 of record CANNFR010000009.1, on the reverse strand, counting down.
GACCTCAGGCGCCGGCCCTGCCCCGTGGCGATGATAGAGCATGTAGCTGCCAGACATCATCGTAGCCCGCGCCATGAATTCGGCATCATCCGAGGTCAGCAAACCGCCCTCGCCCGCATTCATATGCTTGTAGGTCTGCGCGCTGAAACAGCCCGCCAGACCGAAATTGCCCGACTTCCTGCCATTCCAGGTGGCGCCCATCGTGTGTGCGCAATCCTCGATCACCGTCAGGTTGTTGGCCTTCGCCACCTGCATCAACCGGTCCATATCGGCCAGATGCCCGCGCATGTTCGACAAAAGCAAATGCCGCGCGCCAGAGGCCGTCGCCTTGGCCGCCAGATCATCGAGGTCAATCACCAGGTCCCCGGTGATCTCGACCAACACAGGCTCGGCCCCGACAGCGGCAATCGCCCCTGGCACCGGCGCCAAGGTGAAGGCGTTGGTCAGCACCTTGTCGCCCGGTTTCACGCCCGACGCCCGCAAGGCGATCTGCATCGCCTGACCGCCCGACGCGACCGCCAGACAATAGCGCGCGCCCTGCCAGGCGGCATATTCCTTCTCCAGCAATGCCACCTCGGGTTCTTCCCCGTCGGCGATATTGTAGCGATGCAACCGCCCCGACCGCATCACCTCAAGCGCCGCGGCGATCCCCTCTTCGGGGATCGGCGGTTGCTGGGTGAAAGACCCGGTGAAAGGCGGTCGCGCCATCCGTTACTCCGCCGCCAGTGACGTGTTGCCTGAGGCCAAAACCTGATCGTATCCGAAAAGACCCGCCGACCCGCCGGTATGCAAGAAGACGATCCGCTCGCCCTTCTTGAACTTGCCCTTGCGGCAATAATCGATCAGCCCGGCCGCGCCCTTGCCGGAATAGACGGGGTCGAGCAGGATGCCCTCAAGCTCGGCGAACATGCGGATCGCCTCGATCGTGTCCTCGCGCGGGATGCCGTAGCCGGTCCCGACATAGCTGGTGTCGGCGACCACATCCTCACGCGCCACAACGCCGGGGCAGCCCAGCTTTTCCGCCGTCTTGACCGCCAGATCATAGACCATCTGCTCTTGCTTGGGCTGCGGCGCGCGGGTGCCGAAACCCAGTAGCGGAATACCCGCATTCAGCGCCTTCAGGCCCACGATCAGGCCGGCCTGCGTACCCGACGACCCGGTCGCGTGGACCAGCCTGTCAATCACCATGCCGCTGGAATTCACCTGGTTCAGCAATTCCAGCGCGCAGTTCACATAGCCCAGCGCGCCGGTGGGGTTCGACCCGCCGCCGGGGATGGTGAAGACCTTCTTGCCGTCGGCGCGCATCGCCTCGGCCGCCTTCTCCATCTCGCCCGGCATGTCGTGACCGCCGGGGAACTTTTCGGTCGTGGCCCCATGCAGATGGTCCAGAAGGACGTTGCCGTTGTCGTTGTAATTGTGGTCCTGATAGCCGGTGCGGTCCTCCAGCAGGATATGGCACTTCATCCCCAGTTTCGAGGCGAACGCCGCCGTCTGGCGCGCATGGTTCGATTGGGTCGCGCCTTGGGTCATCACCATGTCGGCGCCCATCGCCTCGGCCTCGGCCATCAGGAATTCAAGCTTGCGGGTCTTGTTGCCGCCGGTCGACAGGCCGGTGCAATCATCGCGCTTGATCCAGATCTCGGGGCCGCCAAGCTCTTTCGAGAGGCGATCCATCCGCTCAAGCGGGGTGGGCAGATGGGCTAGGAAGATGCGGGGGAATCGGGCGAGGTGCATGGGGCAGTGTCCTTGGGAAACTTGCGTTGCGTAAAGCTTGCAGAGCGACAAACCGAATGCAAATGCGAAATTTTTGATATAACATGCGCAATACGCAAGTTAGGAGGCGTAAATGCGGCTGGAATGGCTGGAAGACATCCTTGCGGTTGCAGAAACCGGGTCTTTCTCGGAGGCGGCCGAGCGGCGGCGCCTGACCCAATCGGCCTTTTCGCGTCGAATCCAGAACATCGAGGATTATGTCGGCACCGAACTGTTCGACCGCACGCACAAGCCGGTGCAGCTGCGGCCCACGACTGAGGATCAGCGCGATCAGATCGCCCGTCTGGCCACCCGGCTGCGGCAGCTTCTGGAGGACCTCAAACGGGGTGAGCGGATCTCGGGCAACCGCATTATTCTGGCTAGCCAGCATGCGCTGACCACCGCGCTGACGCCGGTGATGATCCAAGGGTTGCAGGCCGAGCATGAGGACCTTCACATTCGCTTGCGCTCGGCCAATCTGGATGATTGCTTTGCCATGCTGCTGGCCCGGCAGGCCGATATCGCCCTGGTCTACCGCGTGCCGGGTGAAGAGCATCCCCTTGAGGCTGATTACATCGAATCGATCACCCTCGGCACAGATCGGCTGATCCCGGTTGTCGGGACGGAGGCGGGCGATGCGCTGAACACCCGATTTGCCGAAGGACAATTGCCGTTCATCGCCTATCCGGGCGAGGTCTTTCTGGGCAAGGTGATGGACCGCTTCGTTCTGCCCCGTGTCCGGGGTATGTCGCGCGCCATTCCCCGGGTCGAGACGGCGCTGACCCTGGCCGCGCTTGAAATGGCGGCCGTGGGCCTGGGGGTGGCCTGGGTGCCTGCCTCGCTGGCCGAAGGACGGATCGCTTCAGGCAAGCTGGCCGATCTGTCCAACAGCCTGCCCACCTGCGCGCTGAACGTGACCGCGGTGCGGTTGGCTGGCAATTCAGGGGCGGTCGAGATGGCCGTGTGGAAGCATTTTGCTGCGATGAGTATCTGACGCCCAGCGCGTCAGTTCTGGCGAAAGGTCATCGGCACGCGGAAGGTATAGCTGGCCTTTGTCAGACCTTGCGGCGCGGCGGGAAAGCGCCCGGCACGGCGCACCGCGTCAAGCGCGGCCCGGTCGAGCGCCTGACTGCCCGAGGACGCCGAGAGGCCCACAGCTTGCAGCCGCCCGTCACGGCTGACGGTCAGCTGCACGCGGACGGTCGCCGTCCCGTGCCGGCCTTGCGGATAGCGCTGCTGCCGGGCAATGCGTGACAGGATCGTGGCACCCCATTCCGCCTCAAGCGATTGCAGCTGCCCTGCCGTCAGCCGTCGGGCTTGCGTGGCGGCGGCGGCCTGTTGCTGCCCCGCGCTGGTGTTGGTTTGCCGCGGCTGCTCTTGCCGGGGGGTGGCCGCGGCCTCGACCGGGCGCGGGGCCCGGCGCTCGGACCGCGGCCTTGGGCGCACCGGATCGGGGCGCGCCGCAGGTTGCGAGATGTCGGGATCTGGCGGCGCTTCGAGAGCGGGTGTGGGAAGGGCGGCCGGGGTTTGGAAGGCCGGCGCGGTCGCGCGGGCGGGCAGTGCCGGCGCCTGTGGCATGGCGGGCGCGGCAAATGAGGGCAGATCCGATATGACCTCGGGCGGACGCTCCCATTGGGCGACGAGGGTGGCGACCTCGTCCCCGGCGGCCTGCAGGACCACAGTTGCCTCGCCCCCCTCTTCGGACGCCGCACCGCCCCGCCCGAGGGTGACGAACGCGCCCGCATGGAGCGCTGTGGCGAGGCCCAGAAAGGCCAGAGGTTCGAAATACCGACTCATTCCGCGACCGTGATCAGATGCAGCTGGTCTGCCTTGGCCAGCCTGGGAAGAAGTGCGGCCAGCTCCGTTGCGGCGAGGTTTGCATCCACGCGAAGATAAACCGCCCCGCCCGACGGAATGGCCGCCAGGGCGGCCTCGCCCCGCAAATCGTTCAGCGCAAGCGACCCATCGGCCGCCACATGCAGAACCGTTTCGGGCGCGGCAGCGTCGGACAGGCTTGCAACCGGCGGCGTGACATCGAGGGGCGGAGGGGCCGCCATCTGTGCGGTGAGCAGCAAGAAGACCAGCAATAGAAACACGACATTGATCATCGGCACGATGCTTTCGCGCCTCTCCCGTGTGGCTTTCTGGGCGAACCGCATCGGCCTACTCCACCAGCAGCAGGTTTGAGTGACCGGCCTGCTGCAACAGCTCCATCGCCCGGACAAGCGTCTGGACATCTGCGCCCTCGCGGGGCCGCAGGACGACGGCATCGCCCAAATCGGTGCTGAGCTGGGAAAGCTGCGAGAGCAAGGCGTCAGGCGCCATTGCGACCCCATTCAGCAAAAGGCCATCGGGGGTCACATCGATCAGTCTTGGGGGCCCCTGGTAGCCCGCCGCCGCGCCAGACTGGCCAAGAGGCACCGCGCTTTCGATGCCGAAGCGCGAGACCAGCATGAAAAAGACCAGGAGCAGAAACACCACATCGATCATCGGCGTCAGCGAGGGGCGGCGCCGCTGTTTGGGGGTTGCGAAAGCAAAGCTCATTCCGCCGCGTTCCGCATCGGTGCAGCCTGCGGCATGCGCGTGAAGATCTGCGTGGCGGCATCTTCGGCATCGGCCTCGGCGCGGTCGATGACGCTTTCGTACCAGGCCAAAGCCATCGCCGCTGGGATCGCCACCGCCATGCCGGCCGCAGTCGTCAGAAGCGCTTGCCAGATACCGCCCGCCAGGATCGCCGGATCGGCCTGCGCGCCGCTGTCCTGCAAAGCCTGGAACGCGGCAATCATACCGAGGACCGTGCCCAGCAGCCCCAGAAGCGGCGCGATGGTCGCGATGAGGTCAAGCGCCTTCAGACCGGTGCGCGCATCGGCCAGAACGCGGCGGGCGACGCGTGTTGTCTCTTCGCGCGCGAGATCGTCGGAAAGCGCGGGATCCAGCCGGGCGGCCATCGCGGCCGCTGCCACCCGCGCCCTGAGAGAGAACCTGCCCGCCAAAGCCGCCTGCGCCGCCTTGACATCACCGCTGACCCAGAGCGCTACCGCCTGCCGGGTGGTCTTGCCCGACCAGGCGCCTGCCAGTGACAGACGCCACAGCTTCCACAGGATCAGCGCCAGCGTGGCGATCGACAAGGCCGCGATCGCCCACATGGCCGGGCCGCCCCGGCCCAGAAACTCGATCGCGCCGGTCATTGCGGGCCACCTTTGGGAGGGGGGCTGTCTGCCCCCCGCGCCGTGCGGCGCCCCCCCGAGGATATTTGGAAACAGGAAAGAGGCATCAGGCCGCTCCCACTACGGCATGCTGCGCCAGAGCGGCATGGATCGCATCAAGCCCATCTGTCAGGGCCGCAGGGCCGGGTTGGAGGATGAGGGGCGATTTGATCTCGATAATTCGGTTGTTCCGGACAGCGGGGATCGTGTGCCAGCCAGGCCGCGCGGCGATCTTTTCAGGGCGCACCTTCTTGCCGCACCACGAGGCCAGGATGATATCCGGCTGGGCCGCGATCACGGCTTCAGGATCGACGATCCGGTCTTTGGCGGATTTCTGGCCGGCCAGATCCGGGAAGATATCGCGCGCGCCCGCGATCCATGTCAGCTCGGACACCCAGCCAATGCCCGAGATCAGCGGCGCGTCCCATTCCTCAAACCAGACTTTCGGCCGATGCTGAGGGGCCGATGCGGCCATGCCTTGCAGCCGCTTTTCATAGCTGGTGGCCAATTGGTCTGCCTTTTCGGCGGCGCCGACAATGGCACCAAGAAGGCGGATCATGTCGAGGATCCCCGCGACATCGCGCTGATTAAAGCAATGCACCGCAACACCATGGCGGATCAGATCGGCCACGATCTCGGCCTGGAGATCGGAAAAGGCCAGCACCAGATCGGGGTCCAGCGCGAGGATCTTGGGGATATCCGCGGATGTGAAAGCCGATATGCGTGGCTTTTCACGGCGGACCTGGGGCGGACGGACGGCGTAGCCGGAGACGCCGACGATGCGGTGATCCTCTCCCAGCAGGTAAAGCGTCTCGACCGTTTCCTCGGTCAGGCAGACGATGCGTTCGGGCGGGAAGGCCATGCGGATATCCCCCTGGCTGGCCCTGAAAGGCCTGATGCGATGTTCGTGACGGGGTGGCGCCCTGCCACGGGTGAAGCATCACCACACGGGGATCTCTGCCCGCCGCCGTGCACGCGCCCCGCGCACCCGACAGGGTGATTGCCTCGGCAGGTCTCCTGGCTTCGCGGGTCGTCGCGCGGATCGGCCTTCCCGGGGACGCCCCAGTGGCTCAGTCGACCAACGCTCGCCGCTTACAGTTGCGGGGGCAGCCGCGGATTTGAACCGCGTTCCCTTTTCATCGGACGGCAGGGCCGCCCGAAACCGAGGCAGCACCAGCATATCGCGAAGGTGGGTATGGGCGTCAAGATGCCAGTTGAGGCAGAGGGCTTTGCACCAGGCCCGCACGCACCCTGTTGCAACCCTTTCCGCGGCGGGCCATGAAGAGGCAACGATACCCGGGGGAGTGCGGTGGATGAGCCTCAAGGTTGCCTTTCAGATGGACCCGATCGGCGCGGTCAATATCGATGCCGACAGCACGTTCCGCATCGCCCTTGAGGCGCAGGAGCGGGGGCATCAGCTGTTTTACTACACACCTGACAGGCTGTCGTTCCGATCGGGCCGGATCATCGCGCGGGGCTGGCCGATCGAGGTACAGCGGGTCAAGGGCGATCACGTCAGCTTCGGCGCCGAGGCCGAGATCGATCTGGCCGAGTGGGACGTGGTCTGGCTGCGTCAGGACCCGCCTTTCGATATGGGCTACATCACCAGCACGCACCTGCTGGATATGATGCACCCCGAAACGCTGGTGGTGAATGATCCGTTCTGGGTGCGGAATTACCCCGAAAAGCTTCTGGTCCTGCAATTCCAGGGCCTGACGCCGCCCACCACCATCGCCCGCGATCTGGAGACGTTGCGCGCCTTCAAGGCCGAACACGGCGATATCATCCTCAAGCCGCTTTACGGTAATGGCGGGGCGGGTGTGTTCCGTCTGGACCCCAACGACCGCAACCTGGCATCGTTGCATGAGCTGTTCACGGGGATGAGCCGCGAGCCCCTGATCGCCCAGAAATTCGTGCCCGACGTGGCCAAAGGCGACAAACGAGTGATCTTGGTGAATGGCGAGCCTGTCGGCGCGATCAACCGGGTGCCGGCGGCGGGCGAGACACGGTCGAACATGCATGTGGGCGGCCGGCCCGAGAAGGTCGGCCTGACCGAGCGTGACCTTGAAATCTGCGCCGCGATCGGCCCGCTTCTGCGCGAGAAGGGCCAGATTTTCGTGGGCATCGACGTGATCGGCAATTGGCTGACCGAGATCAACGTCACCTCGCCCACCGGCATTCAGGAGCTGGAACGCTTTGACGGCACCAACGCCGCCCGCAAAATGTGGGAGGTGATCGAGGCGAAGCGGGCCGGGGTTTGAGCGCGCGGCTGAAAGCCCTGAATACCCTGCTCCGGCTTGCGGTGCGGCCTACGCTGGCCGCGACACGGCATCCCCGCTTGGCCGAGCGTGGGTTTTCCGTCGCTTCGCGTCTTTTCTATCCGGTTCGATCGGCCGTCTACACACCCGAGGCTGGAGCCGTGAAGGGCCTCTGGGTAACAGCCGGGCCGGTCGCCAGCGAAGACATCATCCTGCACCTCCACGGTGGGGGGTATATCTCGGGCAGTCCGAAAACGCATCGCAGGCTTGTCGCGCGGCTCTGCCAGATGACTGGCCTGCGTGGGTTCCTTCCAGCATATCCCCTGGCGCCTGAACATCCCGCCCCGGCGGCGTCTGACGCGGCCTTGGCAGCTTGGCGATATCTCGTCGCCGCAGGGCATTCGCCCGATCGGATTGTGCTGGGTGGTGACAGCGCGGGGGGTGGCGTTGCGCTGGCGCTTTTGTCCCACCTTTGCCGCGAAGGCACTCCACCCAAGGCCGTCTACGCATTTTCGCCCTGGACCGATCTGACGCTGTCTGGTGGCTCGATAACCGAGAATGCCGGCGCCGATCCGATATTTCCCGTTCAGAAGGTCGCTTTTCTGCGCGACCTCGTTATCGGCGCTCTGGCACCTGACGACCCGCGCATATCGCCGCTTTTCGCCACGTTCTCGGATCGTACACCCGTTTACATGTCGGTCGGCAGCACGGAACTTCTGCGCGATGACACGTTGCGGATGGCCGATGTGCTGCGGGCAACCGGCGCCCAGGTCGAGGTGGATATCGGCGATGGAACACCCCACGACTGGCCGATCTTTCAGGGTTGGTTGCCCGAGGCCGATGCGTCACTGGCAAAACTGGGGGCTTTTCTGAAGAGTTTGTAACAGAAGCTGAACCGCTTTGGCTTCTCAAAGAAATTCGATTGTGCTTCACCCTATCTGGCGGATGGATCCTGTCGGCAACCCTTTCGTCTGCGCCCGCAATATGTGGGAGGTGACCAAGGAAACGGGTTCAGGCGGGATAGCGGCTGGAGGTAACCTCATGCAGGCGGACAAGATAGTTAGATGTCATTTTGCAATCCGAATGCTCTGCCACGCGATCTTCATTGCGCTTATGGCGGCGCCTTCTGTCGCCCAGGCAGACGCTGGCTTGCCAAGCCTGGATCAGATTGATGGTCACCGCGCAACGTTCGCTATCGGCTATGACGACATTCCCAAGCATACGATTGACGCGTTCGTTGCCGCAGAAGATCAGGACTATTGGAAGCGAAAGCCGAACCCATTTGGCGACCTCATTGTCACTCAGACAGCACAAATTCTGTTGTCTGAACTCGATGATCGGCAAATTCGACGATCTCATCTGCAAAGGTTGGCGTTTACCGGCCGTCTCTGGGTGAATTATTCGCGGGAGCAGATCCTCGAGATCATGCTGAATAGGGTCTATCTCGGTCGTAGCGCGTTTGGTCTGGAGGATGCCGCGCAAGTCTATTTTGCCAAATCAGCTTCTGAATTGGACTTGGCAGAGAGCGCCCAGCTGGCTGCTTTGATGCGCGCCCCGTCGAGGTTTTCAGACTCCGCGCATGCGGAGCAGTGGAAAGCGCGGCGTGACTATGTTCTAGGCAGAATGGAGCGGATGGGATGGATCACCGAAGCGGAGCATGATGATGCCGTTGCAAGACCTTTGCAGAACTGACCTGGCCATCCCTAAGCTGCCGCCTTCGCCCCCACCGCGATCCGATAGCTGACCGCTTCGGCGATGTGGGGCTTTTGCACCTGATCGGCACCGGCGAGATCGGCGATGGTGCGGGCCACGCGGAGGACGCGGTGATAGCCGCGGGCCGACAGGCCGAAACGCTCCGCCACTTGCGACAGCAGCGCGCGGCCGTCTGGGTCCGGCGTGGCGATCTCTTCCAAGAGGCGGCCCTCGGCATCGGCATTGACGCGGGCATTCTCATGGTCGGCAAAGCGGGCCTGTTGCGCCGTGCGGGCGCGGGCCACGCGGGCGGCCACATCGGCCGAGCTTTCGCCGCCGTCGGGCAGATCGAGATCGGTGTAGCTGACGGGCGGCACTTCCACGCGCAGGTCGAAGCGGTCCATCAGCGGGCCCGAGATGCGGCCCAGATAATCGTCACCGCATTGCGGCACCCGGGCGCAGGCGCGGGCAGGGTCCGAGAGGTAGCCGCATTTGCAGGGGTTGGCGGCGGCGACCAGCATGAAGCGGCAGGGATAGCGGATATGGGCGTTGGCGCGGGCGACCACGACCTCGCCCGTCTCGATCGGTTGGCGGAGCGTTTCAAGGACCGCGCGGGGAAACTCGGGGAACTCGTCCATGAACAGAACGCCGTTATGCGCCAAGCTGATTTCGCCCGGTTTGGCGCCCCGTCCGCCGCCCACGATAGCCGCCATCGACGCGGTATGATGCGGCTCGCGAAAGGGCCGCGCACGGCTGATGCCGCCATCATCGATCAGGCCCGACAGCGAATGGATCATTGAGGTTTCCAGTGCCTCGGCAGCGGTCAAGGGCGGCAGGATGCCCGGCATCCGCGCGGCCAGCATCGACTTGCCCGACCCCGGCGTGCCGACCATCAGAATGTGATGGCGCCCGGCCGCGGCGATCTCCAGCGCGCGCTTGGCGCGTTCCTGGCCCTTCACGTCGCGCAGGTCGCGCGAGGCATGGTCCGGCGTGACTTCGCCCGGCACCGACGGCGCGATGGGCGCCTGGCCGGTATAATGGCGGATCGTGTCCAGGAGAGAGCCCGGCGCGATCACCTCGACCGCGCCGACCCAAGCCGCCTCGGCGCCGCAGGCCTTGGGGCAAAGAAGACGCCTGTCATCCTCGGCCGCGGCCATCGCGGCGGGCAAAGCACCGATGACCGGCACCAGGGACCCGTCCAATGACAATTCGCCAAGGGCGACCGTCTCTTCGACCGCTTCGCGCGGAATAATGTCGATCGCGGCCAGCAGGGCCAGGGCGATGGGCAGGTCGAAATGCGAGCCTTCCTTGGGCAGGTCGGCCGGTGAAAGATTAATGGTGATCTTCTTCGACGGCAGCGCCAGGTTCAGCGCCGACAGCGCCGCCCGCACCCGCTCGCGCGCCTCACTGACGGCTTTGTCCGGCAGGCCGACGATGGAAAACCCCGGCATGCCCGAGGTCAGGGCGCATTGCACCTCAACCAGACGGGCCTCAACCCCTTCGAACGCAACCGTGTAGGCGCGTGTCACCATGCCTCTGCCCTCCGGCCCCCACCATGGTTAACGGTTACGGGCCGAAGGGTTTAGGAATGGTAAACATCCATGAATTTCGGCCAGGCTTCGGGGTCGGCCGCCGTCTTGTCGCGGCAGAAGGCATTGCAGAAGCCAAAGACGCGGCCATCGGCCTTCAGGAAATGCGTGACCGGCTTACCCGAATAGGGGCAGGTGTCGTTGACCGAGGGGCCCTCATCTACGGCCTCCGCCGCCAGAGGTTTCGGCCCCGGCCAGTCGCGGCGCGCGTAATCGCGGCGATACCAGGGCAGATCGGCCCCGCTGGCAAACCCCATCGCGCGCCAGCGGCGGAACGGCAGATGCGCCAGATGGGCATCGACGTAAGCTTGCGCCGCTTCCGACATCGGCAGCCCATACCCTGCGATCCGCCCGGCAACGGGCGCAAAGAACGCATCCGCCGCCGAATACTCCCCGCAGAGCCACGGGCCCGCCGGTTTGGTCTTGGCGCGGGCATCGGCCCAGATCACCTCAAGCCGGTCCAGATCGTCGCGCACATCGTCATCGGGCGTGAAATCGGCGTAGGACACCCGCAAATTCATCGGGCAGGCATTGCGCAAGGCCGCGAAACCGGCATGCATCTCGGCCGCCAGGGCCCGGGCCGTCGCGCGGGCCAGCGGATCGGAGGGCCAGAAACCCGCCTCGGGGTGGCGACTGGCCAGCTCCTCGGCAATCGCCAGCGATTCGCCCAGCACCGCACCCTCGGGCGTGCGCAAAGCGGGCACGGTGCGGGCCGGCGCGAAATCGGCCAACTGATCGGCCACCGGCCCCGCATCAAAAGCAACCATATGGGTTTTGGCCGGTATTCCAAAAGCCTCGAACAACAGCCAGCCGCGCAGGGACCAGCTGGAATAGGTCCGGTCGCCGATGGCGAGATGATAGGTCATCTGACATGCTCCGCTTATCTGATGCGACGTTAGCCGCAACCTGGCGGATAATGGAAATGCCGGTTTATGGCGGCGGCCATCACGTTTCGTGATGATCCGGCAAAGCGCCCTTCAACACGATCGGCAGACCCGCCATGATCGCGACGACCAGATCCGCCTTGGCCGCCAGAGCCTGGTTCAACCGCCCCTGAGCATCGCGAAACGACCGCGCCAGAGCATTTTCGGGAACAATCGACCAGCCGACTTCGTTGGATACGATCACGAGTGAGGCCGAACAAAGTGCCACGGACCCAAGCAAACCCTTCGTCTCAGCGCCGATATCCGCGCCTGCCAGAAGCCTGTTGGATAGCCAGAGCGTCGCGCAATCGACCAGAACCGCTTCTTCCGGTTTCGCCGCGGCAAGGGCGGCTGACAGATCGTTCGGCTCCTCGACCAGTAACCAATTGTCACCGCGATCGGCCTGATGCCGGGCGATTCGCGCTTTCATCTCGTCGTCGAGGGCCTCGGCGGTTGCCACGTAACGCAAGGGCCGGCCAGATCCGGCGGCCAACCGCTCAGCAAATGACGATTTGCCCGATCTCGCGCCACCAATCACCAAAGTCAGCGCGGGAAATCGCCCCTCATGAGTTTCTTTTGATCCAATCATGGGGTTGTCACGTAACTTTCTTAAAACAGGCAAGAAGTCGATGCCGAAAAACTGATGGGGGTGCACCATGGCGTTAGACGGATTTAACCACCAGACCATTTCCCGCCAAGCGATGAAAGCGGAGCTGCTGGATGCCGAAACCGAGTTGCGACTGGCCTATGCCTGGCGTGACGAGCGGGATGAACAGGCCCTGCACCGTCTGATTACGGCCTACATGCGCCTGGCAATCTCGATGGCGGCCAAGTTCAAGCGCTATGGCGCACCGATGAACGACCTGATCCAGGAGGCTGGCCTTGGCCTCATGAAGGCTGCCGACAAGTTCGACCCCGACCGTGGCGTGCGCTTTTCGACTTATGCGGTGTGGTGGATCAAGGCCTCGATCCAGGATTATGTGATGCGGAACTGGTCGATGGTCCGCACCGGATCGACCTCGTCACAAAAGTCCCTTTTCTTCAACATGCGCCGCGTCCAGGCCCGGCTTGAGCGCGAGGCCCAGGCCGCAGGCGAGACGTTGGACGGCCATCAGCTGCGCCAGATGATCGCAATGGAAGTCGGCGTGCCACTGCACGACGTTGAGATGATGGAAGGGCGCCTGTCGGGGTCGGATTACTCGCTGAACGCGACGCAATCTTCCGACGAAGACGGCCGCGAATGGATCGACACGCTGGAAGACGATGGCTCGCAAGCCGCCGAGATGGTTGAACATAGTCGCGACACCGACACGCTGCGCGGCTGGCTGGTCAATGCGATGCAAGCCCTGAATGACCGCGAGCGGTTCATCGTGCGCGAGCGCAAACTGCGCGAAGAGCCCCGGACGCTTGAAAGCCTCGGCACCGAATTGGGCCTGTCGAAAGAGCGCGTGCGCCAGCTTGAAGCCGCCGCCTTCCAGAAAATGCGCAAGACGCTTGAGGCAAACAGCCGTGAGATCCATGGGTTCTTGATGTAGACCGCTGCGCCCCAAGCTGAAAGAAAGGTGCGAGGGGCCCACAGGTGATCCGTGCATTGTAAGGCTTCTCGCTAGAGCCATTTTCTGCGCGAGATTTGGAGGCGGAAGTGTGTCCTAGCGGGCGGCAAGTGCCGCCTCGCGTTTTACGTCTTTTGAGCAACCCTGACTTCTGACAGATTGCCCGAAGATGAAACGTTCTGGTTATCTTCGGCTTAGCATTATCGGGCCAGCGATGGCCTTGGCCGCTATCGCCACTTTCCTCGGAATTGCTCTGGTCCGTTTCGACCTTACCCTTGCTGTCAGCTACCAACGCGCAGAAGTGCTCAGCATTTCGCAACGAACAGGTGGCGAGTTGAACGAACGTGTTCTCACCGTTGCGCTGGGGGACCAGAGGCGCCAGGTCTTCCTGTCGGACAGGCTGATCTGGCCGTCCGTGGGCGATCTGGTCTGCATACGATCGAAAAACTATTTGTTGCGCCGATGGGTTCGCCATTCGGCTGTGTTGCCTGGATATTGTGGTCCGAACGTGCAGGCAGAGCCACCTCAGCTGGATCTTCCCGGCTACACCCCCTTGAAGCCCGTTTCGGACCGGCCTAGCGTTCCCTAACCCAAATGCCCCAACCTGAATGGCGGTGTAGCGTGCTGGCATCCAAACGTATTTTGTTGATCATCGGTGGAGGGATCGCCGCCTTCAAGTCGCTTGAGTTGATCCGGCGCCTGCGTGACCAAGGCGCCGCTGTCACCCCGGTTCTGACACGCGCGGCCGAGGAATTCGTCACGCCGCTTTCGGCCTCTGCCCTGGCCGCCCAAAAGGTTTACCGCGATCTTTTCGATCTGACTGATGAGGCCGAGATGGGCCATATAGAGTTGTCGCGCGCCGCCGATCTTGTTGTTGTCGCCCCGGCCACCGCCGATCTGATGGCCAAGATGGCGGGGGGGCACGCGAATGATCTTGCCTCAACCCTTCTGATGGCGACCGATAAGCGCGTGCTGATCGCGCCTGCGATGAACGTGCGGATGTGGGAGCATCCGGCTACCCAGCGCAACATCGCGACCCTGAAAGGCGACGGCATTCTGTTCGCGGGGCCGAATGAGGGCAGCATGGCCTGTGGTGAGTTTGGCCCGGGCCGGATGGCCGAGCCTGAGGAAATCGTCACTGCGGTCGAAGCCGCGCTGATGGAGGGTCCTCTGAAGGGGCGCCACGTGCTGGTCACCTCGGGGCCGACCCATGAGCCGATCGACCCGGTACGCTACATTGCCAACCGCTCGTCCGGGGCGCAGGGGACAGCGATTGCGCGGGCGGTATCCGCACTGGGCGCGCGGGTGACCTTCGTGACGGGACCGGCCGATATTCCCCCGCCGGACGGCGTGCAGGTGGTGCGGGTGCAGAAAGCGGCCGAAATGCTGGAAGCGGTGCAGGGCGCCCTGCCGGCGGATGCCGCGATCTTTGCCGCTGCCGTGGCCGATTGGCGCGTGGCCAATCCCGCGACATCGAAAATGAAGAAAGACGGGTCCGGCGCGCCTGCATTGGAATTTGCCGAGAACCCGGACATTCTGGCGACAATCGCCGGAATGGCGGATGGCCGCCCCCGGCTGGTCGTGGGGTTTGCCGCCGAGACGGATGATGTTGTTGCCAATGCGCAGGCCAAACGCGCGCGGAAGGGATGCGACTGGATCGTGGCCAACGATGTCTCGCCCGAGACGGGCATCATGGGCGGGTCCGAGAATGCCGTGACGCTGATCACCGCTGATGGTGCCGAAGATTGGCCGCGGATGAGCAAGGATCAGGTCGCCGCCCGGCTGGCCCAGCGCATCGCGGAGGCGCTGGCGGAGTGAAAGAGTATTTGGTGCCTCCGGCGGGGATATTTGGAAACGGGAAAGGGCGGGCGCGATGACCCCTCTGGTGCGCGTGCTCTGGGACGCGGCGGCCGACCGGACGCTGGGCCTGCCCTCGTACGAGACCGCCGGGGCGGCGGGCGCCGATATCCGCGCGAACCTGCCCGAGGACATCCGCGGTGAAGGTTTCGTTCTGGCGCCGATGGAGCGGCGGGTGGTGCCGACCGGCCTTAGCGTCGAGATTCCAGCGGGATACGAGATACAGGTGCGCCCCCGGTCGGGTCTGGCCTTGAAGCATGGGATCACCCTGCCCAACACGCCCGGCACGATCGACAGCGATTATCGCGGGCCTTTGGGCGTTCTGTTGGTCAATCTGGGGGCTGAGCCCTACACGATCCGTCATGGCGACCGGATTGCCCAGCTGATCGTGGCGCCAGTGGTACAGGCGCGGTTCGAGGTGACGGATGCCTTGGGCGCCACATCGCGCGGGTCGGGCGGCTTCGGGTCGACCGGGTCGGCATGATCCTGGTTTTCGCCATGGCCGGTGCGCTCTGGGGGGTTGGGGCGATGATGCAGGCGCCGTATTCGGCGCGCTGGCTGATGATCGGGCTGCTTTATGTGGCGGTGCTGGGCATTCAGGTGGCCTTGCCGGACGGCAACGGGCTGCGCGAGGCGACGGGCGGATCGCCGGCCCTCTGGCTGCTCTTGGGCGGTGCGGCGGGGATCGTGATGCTCTATCGGCATTGGCTGATGGGA
The DNA here is from genome assembly GCA_947503935.1 of uncultured Paracoccaceae bacterium. GTDB lineage: Bacteria > Pseudomonadota > Alphaproteobacteria > Rhodobacterales > Rhodobacteraceae > CANNFR01. Next base: position 55,266 of record CANNFR010000009.1, on the reverse strand, counting down.
CTGCGCGCCCGCACCAATCCGGTTTCCGCCGACCCACCGCCATCCGCGCCAGGCACGTTCGGCGAGGTCGAGCTGGAGCGCTATGCCCGCCACATCATGCTGCGCGAGATCGGCGGCGTGGGGCAGAAGCGGCTGAAAACCACGCGCGTTCTGGTGATCGGCGCCGGAGGCCTCGGATCGCCCGTGCTGATGTATCTGGCCGCCGCCGGTGTGGGCACGATCGGGGTGATCGATGACGATGTCGTCGACAACTCCAACCTGCAACGGCAGATCGCCCATACCGACGCTCGGATCGGGATGCCGAAGGTGTTCTCGGCCGAGGCGGCCATGAAAGCGCTGAACCCATTCGTTGCGGTCCGGCCCTATCGCAAGAGGCTGGAGCCCGGCATCGCGGTGGACCTGTTCGGAGATTACGACCTGATCATCGACGGCACCGACAATCTGGCCACGCGCCGGGCTGCCAATGCGGCGGCAGTGCAGCTGGGGCTGCCGTTCCTATCGGCGGCGATCACCCAATGGGAGGGACAGATCAGCCTCTATCATCCAGCTTCGGGCGGGCCCTGCTATGCCTGCGTTTTCCCCGACGACCCGGCCCCGGGCCTGGTGCCGAGTTGTGCCGAGGCGGGCGTCGCGGGGCCGCTGCCCGGCGTGTTGGGATCAATGCTGGCGGTCGAGGCCGTGAAGTGGATCGTGGAGGCGGGCGCACCGCTGACAGGCCGCATGCTGATCTACGACGCGCTTTATGCCGAGACGCGGCTGATCCAGCTGAAACAGCGGCAAGGTTGCCCCATTTGCGGAGGCGGCAATGCTCATTCCTCCTGATGATCCGATTTGGCAGCGACTCTACGGGCCCTATGGTGCGAAGGAGGTCGTGACGTTTCTTCAGCAACTTGATGACGTGTGGGACGAGGCCTTGGCCCACGACCTTTTCTGGGGATTACTGCATCATCAAGAAGATCTCTATCCGGTGACTTATGCCGCGCTTCCCTGGCTTTGGCGTATGGCAGAGCGGCGCGAGGATGGGCGTGTCGAAACGCTGCAATTCCTGTCATGGGTGATCTACTGCGCCATGCAGCCCGACGGGATCATCGCGCGGGGGCGCTACCGCGGTCTTTCGACCGATCCTGCGGCGCATCATCACCCATGGCTTACCGAAGCCGAGCGTCTAAGTCCTGACGACAGGCCGGTTCTCGCCGCGTTGGAGCAGTGGTTTTCAGACACCGCCGGTTCCATCGCCGCTGCCAGCTTGGCGGCCGTTCCTAAGGGAGATAAATTCCTTGCGGGCTATCTGACTGTCGGGCCCGCTGCGCTGCGCTGCGTGGCGGCCCGGGTCTTGCCTTGGCGATCATCCGGTGGGTTGACGGCGACCGCGAAGACGATATGCCGGTCCCAGCAAACGACCCAGCTGGGTTAGCAACGGATCTAGCAGAGACGATCGCGCCGAAAAATGCTGCACTTGCCACCTTTCTGGCGGCTCGGGGCGCCATGCGTGATGGCTTGAGCCGCTGACGGCTTGCCTACGGTGCGCAGCACGCCATACTTCGCACGAACAAACCAACGGGGATTATCATGAAACTGAAAGCTGCTCTTGCGGGTCTTCTGGCCCTGACTGCCACCATGGCCTCGGCGCAGGATCTGCCGGATCTCGGCGGGCGCGAAGTGGTGATGGTGACCGAGAACGCCTATCCGCCGCTGCAGTTCATCGAACAGGGCTCGGGCGATGTGATCGGCTGGGAGTATGACGCGATGGCCGAGATTGCCCAGCGTCTGAACATGGACATCACCTATGAAAACATCAGCTGGGACGCGATGATCGCCGCCGTCAGCCAGGGGCAGTTCGACCTTGGCATGACCGGCATCACCATCCGCGAGGATCGCAAGGAAGTGGTCGATTTCTCGGCGCCCTACATGACCAGCCAGATGATGATGGTGGTGCGGGGCGATGAGGAGCGGTTCACCGATGCCGCGGGCTTTGCGGCCGATGAGGACCTGCTGATGGCCGCGCAGCCGGGCACCACGCCCTTTTACGTCGGCGTCTACGACGTGCTGGACGGTAATGAGGCGAACCCGCGTATCATCAAGTTCGAGACCTTCGGTGCGGGGCTCGAGGCTTTGCGGGTCGGTGATGTCGATCTGGTTCTGTCCGATTCAACCGCCGCCAACGGCTATGTCGCGGCCTCGGATGGTGGGTTGAAGATCATCGGCGACCCTCTGGGGACCGAACAATTCGGCTTCATCTTCCCCAAGGGCTCGGACCTGGTCGAGCCGATCAATGCCGCCATCGCAGCGATGGAGGCTGATGGCACGCTTGAAGCGCTGAACCAGAAATGGTTCCTCGATTACGCGCTGGGCCAGTAGGCGATTGGCCCCGGCGCACGGTCGGGGCCACCCCGCATGATCCCCTCATCACCCGACAAGGATTTCCCGTATTGGCTGGTCCTGCTGGCTGGTATCGGGGCGTATTTCTTCTGGCAGGTTCTGGCCAACGAGCTTTATGCCGAGGTCTTGTCCAAGCTGTCGGCCGGCATCCGCATCACCGTTTTCGTGACCCTCGTCGCCTTTTCGATGGCGTCGGCGCTGGGCCTCTTGTTGGCTGTGATGACCCGGTCGCGCTTTATCGTGGTCCGCCAGATCGCGCGCTTTTACATCGAGGTCGTGCGCGGCGTGCCGATCATCGTTTTGTTGCTCTACGTGGCCTTCGTCTTTGCGCCGCTGGGCGTTGCGGCGGTGAACTGGGCGCTGACGGGCCTGGGGTTGGACCCGATCCGGCCGCGCGATGTCACGCTGCTCTGGCGGGCGACCTTCGCGCTGACCATCGCCTATTCGGCCTTCATCGCCGAGGTCTTCCGCGCGGGCCTGCAATCGGTCGATCCGGGCCAGATCGAGGCGGCCGAGGCGCTGGGCCTGTCACGATGGCAGATCTTCCGGCACGTGGTTTTCCCACAGGCCTTCCGCGTGATCCTGCCGCCGCTTGGCAACGATTTCGTCGCGATGGTGAAGGATTCGTCGCTGGTCAGCGTGTTGGGGGTGACTGACATCACCCAGCTGGGCAAGGTGATCGCGGCGGGCAACTTCCGGTATTTCGAAACCTACAACGTCGTCGCGCTTCTCTATCTGACGATGACGGTCTCGCTATCGCTGGCGCTGAGGCGGCTGGAGGAGCATTTGCGCCGGAAAGACGCGCGGTGACATCCGTGGGTAGACTGCGGCGAACATTCCTCTACCTTAAGCTTGGTTAACGGAGGAACCCGCCATGAAACGTCTCGCTTTCATTCTTGCTTTTCTTGCCCTGCCGGCTTTCGCCCAGGAGACGCCATCGCCGGATGGCGCCCAGCTTTACTTCGTGGGGCTTGAGGATGGCGCGACAGTGTCCAGCCCGGTCACCATCCGGTTCGGTCTGACCGGCATGGGCGTAGCGCCCGCGGGCACCGAAGTTGAGAATACCGGCCATCATCACCTTTTGATCAATCGCCCGCCGCTTGGAGAAGGCGAATTCGGCGCGGAAGAGCTTGAGCTGGCGCTGCCCAATGATGACAACCACCGGCATTTTGGCGGCGGCCAGACCGAGGTGACACTGGACCTGCCACCTGGCACCCACACCTTGCAACTGGTTCTGGGCGATGCCGGGCATGTGCCACATGTGCCACCGGTCACGTCCGAGGTGATCACGATTACGGTCGAGTAGCTCTGGCTGAAGGGGATGAACGGCCCTAAATGAAGGAAAAGCCGCCAAGGAGGCATCCGATGAACAACCCCCTTCTCACACCTTGGGGCCCGCCGTTCCAATTGCCGCCCTTCGACCAGATCGAGGATGAACACTTCGATCCCGCTTTCGAGGTGGGTCTGGCCGAGGCACGCGGGAACATCGCCAAGATTGCCGATAATCCCGACGCGCCGACTTTTGAGAATACGATTGCCGCACTGGAACTGGCCGAACAGACGCTCGATCGGGTGGCGGGGGTTTTCTACAACCTGGCGGGGGCGGATTCGAACCCCGCGCGCGAGGCTTTGCAGCGCGATCTGGCGCCCAAGATGTCGGCTTTTGCGTCGGAAATCACGATGAACAAGGCCCTTTGGGGCCGCATCCGGGATTTGTGGGACCGGCGCGAGGGACTGCTTCTGTCGGACGAAGAGGCCCGCGTGCTGACGCTCTATCGGCGCATGTTCGTGCGGGCCGGCGCGGAGCTGGAGGGCGCGGAGGCTGATCGCCTGAAAGCGGTGAAAGAGCGACTGGCCGTGCTGGGCACGCAGTTTTCGCAGAACTTGCTTGCGGATGAGCGCGATTGGTTCATGCCGCTGGAAGAGGCCGATCTTGAGGGGCTGCCCGACTTCGTCGTCGCGGGCGCCAAAGCGGCGGCCGAAGAGAAGGGCGAGGCGGGCCATGTCCTGACCCTGTCGCGGTCGCTGATCGTGCCGTTCCTGCAATTCTCGCCCCGGCGCGACCTGCGCGAAATCGCCTTTAAGGCCTGGGTGGCAAGGGGCGAAAACGGGGGAGAGACCGACAACCGCGCCATCGCCGCCGAGATCCTGAAATTGCGGGAAGAACGCGCCAAGCTTTTGGGCTACCCGTCCTTTGCCGCCTACAAGCTTGAACCCGAAATGGCGAAGACGCCCGAGGCGGTGCGCGACCTGCTTATGGCCGTGTGGAAACCGGCCAAAGCGCGGGCCGAAGCCGATGCCGAGGTGCTTACGCAGATGATGCGCGAGGACGGCATCAACGGAGAGCTTGAGGCCTGGGATTGGCGCTACTATGCCGAAAAGCGCCGCAAGGCCGAGTTCGATATCGATGAGGCCGAGTTGAAGCCCTACCTGCAACTGGACGCGATGATCGAAGCCGCGTTCGACTGCTCAACCCGCCTGTTCGGGCTGGAATTCAAACCGCTGGACGTGACGCTCTACCACCCCGATGCGCGGGCCTGGGAGGTGACGCGCGACGGCGACCACATGGCTGTTTTCATCGGTGATTATTTCGCGCGCGGGTCGAAACGCTCAGGCGCGTGGTGCTCGACCATGCGCGATCAGCGCAAGCTGGGCGGTGATGTCCGGCCCATCGTGGTGAACGTCTGCAACTTCGCCAAGCCCCCGGCGGGTGAGCCCGCGCTTCTCAGCTACGACGATGCGCGCACGCTGTTTCACGAGTTTGGCCACGCCCTGCACCAGATGCTGAGCGATGTGGAATTCGCCTTCATCTCGGGCACCTCGGTCGCGCGCGATTTCGTCGAACTGCCCAGCCAGCTTTACGAGCATTGGCTGGAAGTGCCCGAAGTGCTGGAACGCCATGCCCGCCGTGCCGAGACGGGTGAGCCGATGCCGAAGGAACTGCTCGACCGGATGCTGGCGGCCAAAAATGCCGATATGGGGCATGCGACGGTGGAATATGTGTCCTCCGCGCTGGTCGATCTGGCGTTCCACGAAGGCGCGGCGCCGGACGATCCGATGGCGATGCAGGCCGCCGAACTGGCCAAGCTGGACGCCCCGCGGGCCATTCCGATGCGCCATGCCACCCCGCATTTCGCGCATATCTTCTCGGGCGACGGATATTCCAGCGGCTATTACTCCTACATGTGGTCCGAGGTGATGGATGCCGATGCCTTTGCGGCTTTCGAAGAGGCAGGCGATGTCTTCGACTCTGAGACGGCCCGGAAGCTGGAGGAACACATCCTGTCCGCCGGCGGGTCGGAGGAGGCTGAGGCGCTTTATCTGCAGTTTCGGGGCAAGATGCCGGGGGTCGAGGCCCTGCTGCGCGGGCGGGGCCTGTTGGACGCGGCAGAGTAGATTCTTTGCCTCCGGCGAGAACACCTTGCCGGGCTCGAACAGATTAGCGCACCGGGTCCTTGTGGATGATCACATCCGTCTGCGGATAGGCCTGGATAATCGCGCGCTTCAGGGCGGCGCCGATATCATGGGCCTCGGTCAGGGTCTGGTCGCCGTCAAGCTCGATATGCAGATTGACGAAGACGGTCGACCCGGCTGATCGTGTGCGCAGGTCGTGATGGCCATGCACACCGGGCCAATCGGCGACAATCGCCTCAATCCCCGCGACCAAGGCGGGGTCGGCGCGCCGGTCCATCAGCGCGTCCCACGCCCCTTTGCCGATCCTGAGGGCGCCGAGTGCCAGCAACGCGGCAGCGCCCAAAGCCACGACACTGTCGATCTGGTAAAGCCCGAACCGGGCCGACGCCCAGAGTGATATAATTGCGCCGATATTGGGCAGAAGGTCGCCCATGTAATGCAGCGAATCCGCGCGCACCACGCGGTTGCCGGTTTGCCGCGCCACGCGCCGCTGCCACAGCACCAACGCCAGCGTCAGACCGATCGAAATGGCCATGACGATCATGCCGCGCCCCTCGGCCCTCAGGTTGTCAGGCGCCTCTGAGAGCAGCCGCGCGACAGCCGCAAATGCGATCACGCCTGCCGAAATCACGATGAAAACGGACTGCCCCAGCGCAGCGAGGTCTTCGGCCGAGCTGTGGCCGAAGGCGTGGTCTTCGTCCGGCGGGCGTGCGGCGTAGATGATGGCCATCAGCCCGCCCAGCGAGACCATCAGGTCCATCGCGCTATCGGCCAGCGAAGCGGCAACCGACAGGGCGCCCGTCTCGCCCAGAGCCCAGAGCTTCAGCGCGACCAGCACCAGCGCCACGCTGACAGAGGCGGCGCCTGCGGACAGATTGAGGCGGTTCGTGACAGACATTTGGCCTCCGCTCGGCTGATCGCAGGCCTACCGGGCCATGCCGGGGCGTGCAAGACCGGCTATTCGCGCAATTCGTCCGGTGCGACGCCCCAGAGTGCTGCGGTTTCCGCCCAGCCGCGCTGGCCATCGGCCATCAGGCGGCACCATCCCGGCACGCATTCGCCCAGCCGCGCGATCACACCGGCCTCGGCATAGGCATTGACCTGCGCATCCTCGGTGGGGCGCATGCGCAAAGGTGTCATGTCCTTCTCGACCAGTACCGTCCGCACGCCCGAGAGGAGAGTGTAATGCACCCACCCCCCGGCCCCGTCGCGATCAGCCACACGGCGCCAATGCGAGAATTCGGCCACGATGCGCAGCGGCATGTCGCGCCGCTTGAACACCCAGTCGATCCGGTGATCGGTGCCGGGGCCCCGGCGCACATTGGCCTCATCCGCCTTCAGCGAGACAAACCGCGGAATCGGCAGATTGGTCACCGGACCACGCTCCTCCGCGACGGCTGACACCGCACCGAGGGCCAATATCAGAAGGATCGCGTGGATCGCGCGAATCATTTCATGTCTCGATTGCTGCCTACATCGGTAATTTTATTGCTCTGCCTTCTCTGGGGTTCTTGTGCCCGACCCCACTATACGCCACTTTGCCATTCAAAGAGATGCCCGAAAAGATGGGGGAGGCAGCAAATGCCAGGACAGCGGCTGAGTGTTGTCGTGACGCGACGGTTGCCCGAGGTGGTCGAAACGCGGATGACCGAGCTTTTCGACGTCGAATTGCGGCCCGATGACCGCCCGATGACGCGTGATGAACTGATCGAGGCGATGGGGCGTGCCGACGTGCTGGTGCCCACGATCACCGATGATATCGACGCCGCCATGCTGGCGCGGGCGGGCGAAAGGCTGAAGCTGATCGCAAGCTACGGCGCGGGGGTGGACCATATCGATGTGGCCTCGGCCCGCCAGCGCGGCATTCTGGTGTCGAACACGCCTGGCGTGGTGACCGAGGATACCGCCGACATGGCGATGGCGCTGATGCTGGCTGTCAGTCGAAACATCCCGCAAGGTCTCGCGGCCATGCAATCGGGCGAATGGCCGGGCTGGGCGCCAACGGCCTTTCTGGGCGCGCGGCTGGGCGGCCGGCGGCTGGGCATCCTCGGGATGGGGCGGATCGGTCAGGCGGTGGCGCGGCGGGCCCGCGCCTTCGGCATGCAGATCCACTACAACACCCGCAAAAGACTGCGCCCCGAGGTCGAGGACGAGCTTGAGGCAACCTGGTGGGAAAGCCTCGATCAGATGGTGGCGCGCGTGGATATCCTGTCGATCAATGCGCCGCACACGCCCTCGACTTTTCATCTTATGAACGCTCGGCGGCTGAAGCTGATGAAGCCCACAGCCGTGATCGTGAACACCTCACGCGGCGAGGTGATCGACGAAAACGCGCTGACCCGCATGCTACGCGCGGGCGAGATTGCGGGTGCCGGCCTTGACGTGTTCGAACGCGGGCGCGAGATCAACCCGCGCCTGCGCGAGCTGGATAACGTGGTCCTGCTGCCGCATATGGGGTCGGCCACGCAGGAAGGCCGCGCCGAAATGGGCGAGAAGGTGATCATCAACATCAAAACCTTCGCCGACGGCCACCGCCCGCCCGATTTGGTCGTACCGGCGATGCTGTAGGGCATATCGCCAGTATTCTGCCAAGTCAGGCTTTCATGCACTGGACCCCGCCTAGGCGGGCTTCTACCAATAGGCGAATTCGCGGCACAAATGCGAATCGGGCAGAGGTGAGTAGGATGATTGAAAAAAATGGGGCTGGCGCTCTCCAGGCGCCAGAGTGGCTGTATTGATTGGTATTTTTCGAGCGCTTCGCTGGTCAAATCTGGTGCGTCTGCGCGAGTCCATCCGCGATGACGGGTTGAAAATTGCCCTTCTGAAAACCCGAATACGCCTTGGGCAACTGCTACGCGGCCACGCGCGATCAGGTCTGGCAGAACTGATGGGCAAACGGGCCGCCGGTTTTGGCGCCTTGGGCGGGGTCTGGTCGGATCTGGCGCGTGAAAATGCTTTCCATATCACCGCAACACCCGCAATCTTGAGCCGGCAAAAAAGACTGGCCGTGATTGGTGATCTGAACCTTCCGCAGTGCCGCAAATACCGGGTCGAACAATTGATCGAACTCTGGGGCCATGACGGTATCGATGTCAGATTTGCCCATTATCAAGATGTCTCCCGGGCGACCTCAATCCTGCAAGACGCGTCCCATCTTTTGATCTACCGCGTTCTGCGATCCGATCTGGGCAGCACGTACCTTTACGAAGCCCGCAGACTGCGCGTTCCAATCGCGTTTGATATTGATGATCCGCTGTTCTCTGTTCCGGCCTATGAAACATATCAAAACATGAACGTGCTGCCGGTTCACCTCAAGTCACACTTTTTGAAACAAGCGCCCCTCTACCACGATATGATGAACGCCGCCGACGTGCTGTCGCTCAGCACCCCCGGCCTTCGCGATGAGGCCGCTCGGTTCGTGCCGCGCCCTGCCTTCGTGCGCCGCAACTTCGCGGATAAGGGAAGCCTTGCAGCGGGGGCGTCGGCCCACGCAGCATCAGTTGCTGAAAAAGAGGGCGGATCTGATTTCACGCTTGTTTTTGCAAGCGGGTCGCAAGGACATGAAGCTGATTTTCAACTGATAGCAGAAGAGGTTGAGGCATTCCTGGCAGCCGCCCCCAACCGCAAGTTGATGGTCGTCGGCCATTTCAGATCTGAGCTTTTTTCTGACGAACTTGCCGATCAGATCGAATTGGTGCCTTTCGCCGACTACACCGCCTATCTGCAGGCACTGGCAAAGGCCGATTGCGCGATCATGCCGCTGGCGAATGATCTATTCAATCAATGCAAAAGTGGTGTCCGGGTGATTGATGCAGCCTCTGTCAGCCTGCCATCGATCGTCAGCAATGTCGGGGATTTACCCAACCTGATCGTACCGGGAGAGACCGGTATGGTTGCAAGCACCGCCGCCGAATGGCGTGATGCGTTGGAACACATGGCCAGCGATAGGCGCCAGACTGCCGAGATGGGCCTGAAGGCACGCCGGAATCTTGAAACCACGTGGAGTGGGAAGCTGGCCCATCCGATCATCGAGCAAGGATTGATCGACTGGGTCAAAGGATAATCGGGCGCATGCACATCCTGGTCGTCAATGTCTACTTTGCGCCATATACCTATGGCGGCGCAACGATCGTGGCTGAACAATTGGCGCGTCAGATGGTCGACCGCCACAATGCCCGTGTCAGCGTAATCTCGGCGGTATCGCGACCTGAATTGCCGGAATATACCATCATTAAATCGGAAACCGATGGCATAGCCAATTATCTCATAAACATGCCGCAAACGCGAACCTATGCCGAGATGTATGCCAACATCTCGGTTTCGGAGTGCATTGAGCATCTCACGCAATCACTTCAGCCGGATCTCGTGCATCTCCATTGTCTGCAAGAACTTGGTGCCGACTGCATCAATGTCTTCAAAAGGATGGGATTACCTGTTGTTCTGAGCATCCATGACTTTTGGTGGATTTGTGAGCGGCAGTTTATGATACGGCCGGACGGTAATTATTGCGGCCAGGATCCTGTTCAAATTGAAGGATGCCGAGGGTGCGTGGACGATCTGAATAGGGCAAGATTTCGAATAAATTATCTGCGGGCGGCGGCTGCTTCGGCAGATGTCATCACCTATCCCAGCAAATTCGCACTCGATCTATGTGAACGCTCGGGTATTGCGCCTGGTAAGGGGGTCGTGCTGAAAAATGGTGTCAGCAAACCAGCGGCAGATTTTTTCGAACGTCAAGCCGCGCGCCGTGCAAGCGACCCCTGCATCGTATTCGGGTATCTGGGTGGCCCGACACCCATCAAGGGATGGCCATTGGTCCGCGCGGCATTTCAAAACATAAAGCGGGACGACTTTCGCGGCTATCTGGTCGATGCAACACACGATGGCACTTGGTACAACGCTGTTGATCTAGATCGCCTCAAGGGGGAATGGGACGTCCTACCTCGCTTCAATCAACGTGATATCGACCGGTTTTACGAAAAGATTGACGTGCTTTTATTCCTGTCTCAGTGGAAAGAGACATTCGGCCTTGCGGTACGTGAGGCTCTCGTGCGCGGGGTCCGCGTGATCCAGACCGACAGCGGCGGCACGACAGAACACCACGCCATCGACCGTCAAAAACTCCTCAAAATTGGAGATGGTGCACCGATCCTGATCCGCGAGATAGAAGCGGTTCTGGATGAGCCCGGTCATCCAGAACCGGTCGACGTCGAGTTTTACACTGATCAATCAGATGCCTTCATGGATATCGTCAGAGACCTGAAGCGTTCTTTCTGAAGCGAAATACCAAGAATTTGGAGCATTTTTCAAACACTACTCTAAAATTTGAATTTTTTTTGCAGTTTTTTTTTACATTGAAAGCACGAACAGACTCCGACGAAAACTGAATATGTCATTCAGGTTTCTGTATCGCGGCAGTCTTTGTGCTCAGCGAAACGTCCAAGTGTCGGGAAGTGAAAGACCCTCATCTTTCAATTCCTGCGCGATACGTTCAAAATCGTCTTTGAAAAGGTCCGGGAAGAAATCAGGCATTGGGCGAGGCAACGACTCATTCACGCGTCGTTTTATAAGATCCTCGGGATATTCGATATTTTCAACTCTTAAAAAATCCTCAATCTTCTTTAGAAATTCAGCAGGCTCCGTTCTTATATCTTCATAGAAGCAAACATGGAGGTTTTCGTCTGCAACAACTGCTTTCATGGTTCGCAAGGCACGACCGTACTCAGCATTTTCCCACATGAAAGGTTTCTTCGCGAAATCATAGATCTCTTCAGGTGTCCAAGTTTCCAGCAGCTCACTCTTGTTGATGACCTGGAGGTGAAACTTCACATGACTCCAAAGCCGCTTTGCTGGATCACGCAGCGTATACATCACCTTCAACTCACGCGCCTTTGCAGAAACGTGGCGCCATGCATCTTCGGGCAAAAGCGCGTAGAGATTTGAAAAATCACAGGCGTATTTCTGATTTTGCATATAGACGAATAGGTTCTTGTACCACAGATCATCCACGGGACTGTCCAGATAATTTGCTGCCCAACGCAGGCGCCGCCGTGCGTTCGCTACAGGAAAATTGTTACTCGCGAAATTAATGTATCGGTTGCGCGCATTCTCCAGCCGCCGATGATCTTGAAGCGGGTGGTCATTGACGTATCGCGCATAGAAATAATGAATCTCTTTTTCAAAGGTGAAGAAAAGCTCTGGATGGCGGTCGAGCAATGTGTAGATCCAGGTCGTACCAGCCTTCATGGCGCCTACACTCAAAAACAACCGATCAAAAAGGACTTGGTCTTCGTCCATAATACTGCGCCTCCGGGCAATTTGCGCCCGGGTGTAGCCCTATCACGGGCGGTCGTCCAGTGCCGAGACCCTCGGCGGCGGATTTCCAAGTGACGGGTCGGCAGCACCATGGTTCAGAAGATGAAATCCACCTTATCCAGATCACTGATGTTGACATCAAGCAGTGTGATCGTGTTTCCAGCGCCGTCGTCAATTACGACATTCGCTCCGACCTGTGCCATGTGGTTGATAACAAGATCCGACCAGTTGAAAATACCGTCTACGCCTGACAAATCGATCCTTTCGAAATCGTTGTTGGCATGGAAATCGGTGATGACATCGTTGCCGAACGCCCCTGAAAACAAGAACGTATCGGCGTTGAAGGCGCCTGTCAGCGTGTCGTCACCAAGGCCGCCTGTGATCGTATCAAACCCTACACCGCCCGTTATCTCGTCGTCGCCCGTACCGCCGTCGATCAGGTCGTTGCCAGCACCAGCGAATACGCGATCATTCCCGCCATCCCCATTCAGGGTGTCATCTCCATGGCCACCAAAGAAGACGTCATTTCCTGAGCCACCCGAGGCGACATCGTTGCCCGCACCTGCAAACAGACGATCGGCACCGCCATCCCCCGATAAACTGTCATCACCCAAGCGACCGAAGAGGTTATCCGCTTGATCGCCTCCGGACAGCGTATCGTTGCCATCACCACCGTCGAGCATGTCGAACCCGACCTCGCCCGTAAGCCGGTCGTTCCCATCTTCACCGAAGAGAATGTCCTCATTCTCACCGCCTGAGAGCGTGTCATCACCGGCGCCTCCCCTTAAGCGATCGTTCCCGGTTCCGCCGAACGCAAAATCGTCGCCCGCGCCGCCATAGATCGCATCAGCGCCAGCGTCACCGTAGAGCATATCGTTGTCATCGCCGCCATCAAGCCAGTCAGCTTGGTCGCCGCCTCTTAGAAAGTCGTCGCCGCTTCCACCCAGCAAGGTATCAAACCCGACATCTCCGAAGATCAGGTCTCTGCCTTCATCCCCCTCAATATAATCCTCGTTCGCACCGCCCTGGAGGGTGTCATCGCCGGCGCCACCCCAGAGTCTATCATTGCCCGCATCACCCAACACCCAGTCATTCCCCTCGCCTCCATGGATGTGGTCGAGGCCCGCCTCGCCGTGAAGCCTGTCATGGCCGGCGTCGCCGAAAAGCAAATCGGCCTGATCACCACCCCATAGGGTGTCATTGCCATCCCCTCCGGAAAGCGTGTCAAATCCTGCATTTCCGTAGAGCATATCAGCCTCTCCGTTTCCTTCGATTAAGTCTTCACCGGCGCCACCATGGAGCGTGTCATCGCCATGCCCGCCGTAAAGACGGTCGCCCCCATCGCCCCCATCCAGCATGTCAGCGGAAAGACCGCCGAACATCGTGTCGTCGCCAGCATGTCCATGCAGAATGTCAGCGCCTCGGCCACCAACAAGGCTGTCGTGGCCATCTTCGCCAAACAGCATGTCGTTGCCGTCACCGCCGTCGATGGTATCCTCGTCGGCACCACCCCAGATGGTGTCACGCCCCTCGCCACCCATAAGAATGTCAGCACCAGAATAGCCGTAGACCACGTCATCTGTCGCGCCGCCTTCAAGACTATCGGAAAGGCTTGTCCCGTCCACCAGATGCCCCGGCGGCCCTTCGGGCACCGGCACGCGCGGAATGTTGATGACAGAGTGCGTCGTGAAGGCCGTGACGGGGATCGGGTTGCCGGAGGCGCTTTGAATGGTCAGCAACTCGCCGCGAAAACTGATCGTCGCTCCAGTTGGCGTCGACGTTATCTCAAGTTGACCGACCGAATAGAGCATCGGAAATGTCGATAGATCTAGACGATCGCGCGCCGGATCGAAGTCGACAATCGTATCCGTGAAATCATCGGGCCCGATGACGAACGTATCCGCGCCCGACCCGCCGCGAAGAGTATCGCTGCCCGGCCCATCGATCAGGATGTCATCGCCCGCTCCACCGCTCAGGCTGTCGCCGCCCACGCCACCTTCAATGCGGTCATCTAGTTCGGTGCCGACCAACGTATCCGATCCATTGGTGCCGGCGACGATCTGGCCCAGATCCTCAAGCGAAAAGGTAACCTCGGTAATGCCGATTTCGCTTTCACTGGTCACAAAGACGCGCAGAACGTCTCCTGTAACGGTGGCCGTGATCGCACTGATATCGGCCAGGCTGAGTGTGTCATCGTCGATGACGTTGGCGAGGTGAAACAGGTGGCCACCGGGCAAAAGCGTAAACAGGCTGATGCCTCCGTCAATCCCGCCGACAATGACAAAGACATGCCCGTCATGTTCAATCTGATGCAAGGCAGTTGCGCCTGAAAACCTGGTATCCAGCGTATCCTGCACATGGTCAGCAACCGCCAATCGCCCGTCGGTCAGAAGTTGCATCACGACAAGACCCGAGGTTCCTGAACTTGCCACGATGACGTATTCTGTCCCGTCCACCGTCGCAGTGATCAAAGCCGTTGGTCGCGAGATGCCGATACCATCTTCCATGCCTGCGCTGAAAGTCAGTTCCAGGCCGCCATCGTCTTCCAACCGAAACACCGACACACCATGTTCGGAAGACGATGCGGCGATGACAAATGTTTCCTGTCCGATCTCCGTGATCGCGATCGCGCCGATATCTGCGGCGTAAACATCCGAATTGTCCGCGAAAAATGCGCTGCGCGTATATGTTCCTGGCTCCGTTTCGTGGTAGGCGATCAAAGCGTCTGTCCCGTGCTCGACCGCGATCAAAAAGCGCCCGTGCGATGTCTCGGCACTGGCCACGCAGGCCAGTCCACCGGGCAATCCGCCCTCCAAGGATAGGGTCTGCTGACCACCCATCGTCCCGTTTTCGAAAAAACGGTGTGACGCGGGTGTTTCCCCCAACGATCCAGTGACGATCAACCGCGGCAGGCTGTCTGTCTGGAGAAGGGCGATCTGCGGATCAGTTGGTGTCACACGATCCGGCCCCGTGAGGGACTGGTCGATAAAGACTACGTTGTCAGGATCAATTCGAAACGAAACGACCGAGGCTGACGCCCGGCTTGCACCGATCAGATACAGATTCCCGCCATGTTCATATATCTCTAGATCGGTAATTCCCGCTTGGCCGCTGGCCTGAACATCAGACAGCAGCCTGGCACCCGTAAAGGCAACCATCCCACACCTCTTCCACTTCACCCACGCTCAGTCTTGGGGGAAGGTGATTGCCGGTGTCTTTCTGAATTCAGGCCGAATTCAGACTTTTGGAAAGACTTTGATAGAAACGGTTTTGATTTTGGGCATCCACCCGGGGCTTTGAGAGAACCCCGGGCGGACAACCCACTCAATCAAAACACGAAATCGACCGCGTCGAGATCGGCGAGGGTGACGCCTTCCAGCGTGATCGTATTGCCGCCGCCAGCGTCGATCACGACGTCGCTGCCCATCTGGCTCAGGTGGTTGGCCGTCAGGTCGGCGAAGTCGGTGATGCTGGCCACGCCCGACAGATCGATCCGCTCGAAATCGTTCGTCGCGGCGAAATCGGTGATCACATCGGCCCCAAACGCACCCGCGAAGACGAAGGTGTCGGCGTTGAACGACCCCGTCAGCGTATCGTCGCCCAGGCCTCCGGTCAGCGTGTCGAACCCGACCCCGCCCACGATCTCATCATTGCCGGTGCCGCCGCCGACCTCATCATTGCCCGCACCCGCAAAGATCCGGTCATCGCCGTCATCGCCGCGCACCGTGTCGTCGCCCTGGCCGGCAAAGAACACGTCATTGCCCGCCCCACCAGAGGCCAGGTCATTGCCCGCACCGGCAAAGATCCGGTCAGCGCCGTCCTCGCCCGAAAGCGTGTCGTCGCCCAGACGGCCATAGAGGTTATCGGCCTGGCCACCGCCTGCCAGCACGTCATTGCCGTCGCCGCCATCGAGGTGGTCAAAACCGCCATCCCCAAACAGCCGGTCATTGCCAGCCTCGCCCAGCAAGCGGTCATCCTGACTGCCGCCGTACAACGTGTCAGCCCCGTCGCCGCCGAAAAGACGGTCATCTTCGGTTCCACCAGACAGGAAATCGTTTCCAACATCACCATATATGTTGTCGGTACCTTGGCCGCCGAAGAGACGATCGGAACCGTTGCCGCCAAAGATGAGGTCGGCCTGGTCGCCGCCCAGAATACTGTCGGCACCATTTCCACCCTCGATCGTGTCGAAGCCGCCGCCACCAAGAAGCGTATCATTGCCCAACTCGCCAAGAATTGAGTCGTTACCGGTACCCGCGGTAACCCGGTTGGCGGCACTATTTCCGAGGATCGTGTCGTCGCCACTGCCGGTGATGACATTTTCGATCACAGTGTCGCGCGCGATCCCCAGATTACCCACGCGACCATTGATGTCCGAGAATGTCTCCTCAACCAGGCTGATCCGCTGGTCGTCAAGGCGAGAGGCCAAGTTGATCGTATCGATACCGCCATTGTCATAGAGCGTCAGGACGCCCGTCCCCGAGAGGTTGAAGATGTCATTGCCGGTGGAGTTGCCATCACCGTAGGTCGTACTGCCGAGACGTGTCGTGGTGGACGCACCGTACAGGCTCTGGATAGCGATGATATCGGCCATCATCGGGGTCAGCGTGAACCCGCGAGAAGCATTGACTGACGTGTTCTCTGACTGGCTGAAATACGACATGACCGTCGCCTGCCAGCTGTCATTGGCATAAAGAGCATCCGTGGGAAAGGTAGCATTGCCGTTGTAGTTTCCCGCATGCCCCAGGCCCAGCGCATGACCGATTTCATGCATGTAGGTCTGGTAGGAATACGAATTCGTCCCTGTCCCGTATGTCGCGATCCAGTCGGTGGAGATATTGACGAAGCTTGAGGTGATCGTTCCACCGCTGAGGGATGAGCCTGCATAAGCACCAGGCTCCTCATCATCGAATGTTATATCTGCCGATTGATCACCTGTTTGTACGTCCACGAAATATGTGCCTGATCCTTCATCATTCCATGATCCTGCAGATATATAATATGTCCCTGTCGAGGTGGCCGTGAACGTCAATTCGGAGTCGAAGTTCCCGCCGCCATCATCATCGAAAGCAACCTGTGTCGTGCCGTTTGATGCATAGACACGGAGAAATGGATCGTTGAGCGTGTTGCCAGTCAGAGAGATTGTGTAAGTTTCCCCGGCCTGCAACGAGATACGGACGAAGTCTCGCTCACCCTGCGGGCTCAGTTGACCGACAAAGCGGTCACCGGCCTGCATGGTGTAGGCTGTGCTGGTGTTTGCCGCGGCATCACCGCTTTCAGTAATCGTGTTGTTCGGATTGAACGGTCCAGGCGTGACTTCGACGAACTGTATACCAGTGATTTCGGACCACGCTTCAAGCGCTTCGCGCGCCAGGGCGCGGCCCGCTGCGGTCAATCCGCTGACATCGTAGGTCAGGACTCCGCCGTTCGCATCGAGGTCGAAGGCCCGCTCGCCATCGGGGCCTTGCGACCAATCCCAATACCCTTCGGTCAGCTGGGTCGCGATCTGATCATATGTGAAGATGGGCAGGTTTGAAACGGTGCTGCCGTCGGCGCCGGTGGTCGGCAGATCGGAATAATCGCAATCATCAAAATAGGGTCTGAAAGTCTGACAAATCTGGCACATAGTTTCACTCGCTCGTTGCTTGAATAGATATCAGAGGATAGCGCCGCCTATAGCGGCAGCTTTGTGACGGTTAGCAGACCTTGGGCAAGGTCATTGGGGCTGCGGGCCAGAAGCTTCGCATCCATGACAGTGACGGTCATATCGGGGCCTTCGCTGCGCTGGCCATCCGACGTCGACCAGGCCAACTGGCCCGTGATGTGGCTTTCACTGCGATCCAGAACTATAAGTTCGATGTTCAGCGCATCGGCGGCACTCTCGCCCATCGAGACGTCCGCTTTGGGCGATCGCGCACTCAAGGCGGCAACCAACGCGGCGCAATATTCCTCAGGCGCGTTTTCACAGCTCACTCGGATGGATTGCGTCGACACATCAGCCATCGACGGCACCGAAAGCGCGCCAAGTGATAGCGCCACGCAGATTGCACCTAACGGTTTCATTCACTGATGATCTCTCTGGACAGGATTATGGCAGATTGTCTGCTCATCGATACGCACCCACTTTCTGAGGGAGCCTATGTGAATGGGAAAATCCCCGAGCATCTGGCCGCAACTGCTTTCCAGCAATCAAGCCTTGCCTCCACGACTCCCCCGAAACTTTAATTCACCGTTTCTTAAGGCTTTTCGCAAGGCGTTTTTTGGACTTTTCTGTGTACTCGGCGGCTCAATGCACAACCCTGACGATAAGAGCGCAGCAGAACTCAGAAAGATACCACCATAGGGCGATCAGGCTGCCGAGCCATTAAGTGTTCGTGATCGCCATGTGATGCTCTATCGCGTCGTCAACCCGTTCATAATACGTTAAAACTCCGTCTTCGAGAACAGCGGCGTGATCACAGATACGGCGGATCAATCGAATGGAATGTGATACGACAACCGCGCCACTATGACGCATCCGTTCGGTAAATACCCGCTCACTGCGCGCCTTGAAGCCGGCATCGCCGACCGATGTCACCTCATCGACCAGATAGGTATCGAACGAAATGCCCATTGACACACCGAAGGCCAACCGCGAGCGCATGCCAGAGGAATAGGTCTTCACCGGAAGATCGAAATGATCGCCAAGACGCGCAAAGTCTTCAACATACGCCGTCAATTCATCGGTATCGACACCGTAGACCCGCCCGATAAAGCGCGTGTTCTGCGCCCCTGTCAGCTCACCGTGAAAACTGCCTGCAAAGCCGACCGGCCACGAGATCGATCCTTGTATCTTTATCTCGCCTTCGTCGGGATCCATGGTGCCTGCGATCATTCTCAGCAGGCTGGATTTCCCCGCACCGTTGCGCCCCAACAGCCCGACGGTCGTCTTCGTCGGAAAGGTGACATTGATGTTGTCCGCGACGATCTTGCGGCGGCCCTGCAAGACGTAGGCTTTGCTGAGGTTTCGAATCTCGATCACAGCCATCCACCTTATCTGCGATCGCGGATACTGTAGTAGATCAGGACAAGGATCGACCAACCGATGAACGCGAAGAGGGCGATGATCGACAGAAGAATGCCGCGCTGCGGATATTCCGGGTCTTCGGCCATCGTCGGCTCAACATAGGCGGCGAGGTAGCGCGACTGACGCTGCGCCTCGGCCAGGGCGGCATCATGTGCACTCAGGGCGCTGACATAGGCCTGCTCGGCGAACTGGGAATCCACCGCCAATCGCTCAAACTCGGCGACAAGAGTGGCATAGGCGTCATCGCCCTCCGCGCCATCTTCAGCGGCGCCAAATCGGCTCCGCTCAACCGCGATCCGATCTTCCAATACCGCCACGCGCCGCTCGGCCTGCAAGACGCGCTGATCCCTTTCGCGGGTGGTTTCAAGCAGAATATCAAGGTCGATCTGGGCCTCGACAAGACGGCCTTCCAGAGTAGCCAGAAGGCTCATCCGGCCTTCGATATCGGCCTGCGGGTCGACAATCTGCGTGCGTGCCCGAAACTCGGTCATGTTCTGCCGCGCGCTCACCAACCGCTCAACCGCGCGATCAAGCTCCTGCTTGGCATAGCGTGTGGCGTCTTCACGCGCGATGTTCGACAGATTGTTGATCATCGCGGTGCTTTCTTCGAAGATTGCCGTCGCGATGGCATGCGCATCTTCGGGCGTGAACGCCTGAACCCGCAGCTCGATCAATCCACTGCCGCTGTCATAGAAAACCTTGACCATGCGGCTCCAGTATTGGGTCAGGTCCTCGATGCTGGCGTCCGATTCCAACGCGAAGACGGGATCGCCGGAAATGCCGTAGATCGCCCTCAGATCCAGCTTGTCATCGATCAGCCGGACCATCGGTTGACTGCGAATGAATTCAAACAGCACATCCGTGTCGTTGGTGCTTGATCCCGACAGGCTGGTGATCCCGCCCAGCAACTCGATGGGCGAGCTGACATCCTCGCGCCGAACCGAAAACCCTACCCGCGAGGCATATTGATCCTCGGCAACGGTGTAGAGGTAAAAGCCCGACCCGAGTGTCGGTAATACCGTCAGAAGCAGAAAGCTGAGCAGCAAGCCAAAATGACGGTTCCGCAGACGCGCGGGCTGCGCGGGCGGAGGCAGAGGGGCCGGCGGCGGTTTTCCTGCACCCTCACCCTGGGGTTTCGCGGGTGGTTTGCCCGCGCCCGCTGGCATGTTCGCCAGTTGCTGACCCTGCCGGCCTTGTTTTGGGTTCTGCGGTGCCTGACGCCCCGGACCTGGTGGACCCTTGGGGCCTTCTGCTGGTGGCTGAGGTGTCTGCGCAGGCGTCGCGGGTACGTTGGGGGCGTTCCCCGCCGCCTGAGCCCGCTCACCCTGCTGTACCGGTGCTTGTCTTGGCTGTGCATTGGCGCTCTGAGCCGGCGGGCGCACATCGGCCCGAGGTGCTTGAGCCTCTGCTACGGCCGGTTGCGGCCGCGTCTGCTCTGGCTGGGCCGGTTTGGCGCCCGTTTGCGGATTGGCGCCCGACTTTTCATCTTCCAACAATCAGCCCTTTCGACTACCAGTTTGGTGGTCAGATTTTCTCGCCAGACGCTAGCAGACGCGCTGAGCTAAATC
The DNA here is from genome assembly GCA_947503935.1 of uncultured Paracoccaceae bacterium. Lineage (GTDB taxonomy): Bacteria > Pseudomonadota > Alphaproteobacteria > Rhodobacterales > Rhodobacteraceae > CANNFR01. The sequence continues at coordinate 34,524 of CANNFR010000009.1, read as the reverse complement.
CAGTTGACCAGAAAGGATCGGCATTCTGTGGCCTCTTCGACCCGCAGGTTCAAGACCGGTCGCACCGTCAGTGCGCTTCTTCTGCGCGAGATGCAATCAACCTACGGCCGGTCATCCTTAGGTTACCTATGGGCGATCGCCGAGCCGGTTGCGGGCATATTGCTGCTGACCTTTGTCTTCTCGCTTGCCTTCCGATCTCCGCCAATGGGCAATAGTTTTGCGTTCTTCTACGCCTCGGGGTTCCTGCCGTTCGCGGCATATCTGGCCATCAGCCAGAAGGTCAGTCAATCGATACGGTTTTCGAAGCCGTTGCTGTTCTATCCAGGCGTGACCTATGTCGACGCCATTCTGGCGCGCTTTTTACTGAATGCGATGACACAGTTCATGGTGTTCGCCCTTGTTGTCTGGCTGATCGTCGTGAGTCTCGGGATCGAGGCGATCTTCGACTATCCCGCGATCGGGGTCGCCTTGCTGATGTCCGCTGTCCTCGCCCTGGGCGTCGGAACGCTGAACTGCTTTCTCACCGAGATGTTTCCCTCCTGGGACCGGATCTGGGCGATCCTCAACCGGCCGCTTTTCATCATCTCGGCCATCTTCTTTCTGTTCGAAAGCGTACCGGCCCAATTCCGCGACTGGCTATGGTTCAACCCGATTGTGCATGTGGTGGGAAAGATGCGGCAGGGGTTCTTTCCGACATATGAGGGGGCTTACGTCTCGCCGCTTTATGTCTTTGCGGTCGGCACGATAACACTCCTGATCGGGCTTTTCCTGCTTGCGCGGTATCACCGTGATCTCACCAACAACTGACGACCAAACGGATGCGCCGAAGATCCTGGTGCTGGGTGGTGGCGGGCGTCTGGGGCGCCTTTTGTCGCGCGCGTGCCAGGTCGAGGGCGTCGGCACCTGGCGGTTTCAGTCGCGGCAAAATCTTGAGGCTGATCATGCCGTCCAACTTGATCTGCTGTCACAGCCCGACACGATTGCCAAAGCGGCGAAAGGATGCGCGGCAATCATCAATCTCGCTGGCGTGACCAATGCGGGTGACGGTGACTTTGCCATGAACACGGATCTGGCGATTACCGGGCTGGAGATCGCGCGCAGGGTGGGCGTGCCGCGGGTTTTTCTCGCCTCTTCGGCCGCAATCTATGGCCGCTCGGATCATCTGCATCATGAGGACGAGACGCCAGCCCCCTTTTCACCCTATGGCGCTGCAAAGGCCCGGATGGAGGATGCGATCCGGCATTGGGATGCACAGCATACCGACGTTGAGCCCGTCATAATGCGGCTTGGCAACATCGCCGGCGCTGATCAACTGCTCTCTCGGTTGGTGCTGGGTGATGCGAGGGGCGTCATCACCCTCGATCAATTTCCGAATGGTGAGGGGCCGCAGCGCACATATATCGGACCCGGAGCATTGCTGTGCTGCTTTGCAGCGCTGGCGACCGCGCCGATATGTCCGGGGACCCTGAACGTCTCACTGCCCGGCTTCGTCGCCATGGCAGATTTGCTGTCTGAAATCGGGGCGGATTGGCGCTTTGGCAAAGCGCCCGACACAGCAATCCCGAAGGTCGGGCTGGATGTTACACGGCTGAGCGGCGTTTGGGCAGACATCCCCGAAAAGGGCACCGCGCGCGGGATCATCGGCGATCTGCGACAGATTATGTCTGAGGTTCCTAGATGAGCCCGGCCAAGCGCATCTTCGATCTGGCGCTTGCGCTCGTGCTGGTCGCGTTACTCTGGCCGGTATTCGTTTTGGCCGTTTTGATAATCCTCCTTACCGATGGCCGGCCGATCTTCTACGTGTCTGAGCGTATGATGACGTCCACCCGGCCTTTTACGTTGTGGAAGTTCCGCACAATGCAGACCGGAACCGAAGATGGCGGCGTTTCGGGCGGAAACAAGAAGGCCCGCGTAACCGCCATAGGAAGATGGCTGAGGCGGTACAGGCTGGATGAACTGCCGCAGCTTTGGAACATCTTGTGCGGTGAGATGAGCTTTGTGGGGCCGCGCCCGCCGCTTCGCAGATATGTCGAAAAGTTCCCTGACCTCTACGCCAAGGTCCTGCAAGCCCGGCCCGGGCTGACGGGGCTTGCCACCTTGGTCTACCATCGTCGGGAGGAAGCGCTTCTGGCTGATTGCTCAACGGCCGAGCAGACCGAGGACATCTATAGCCGCATCTGCGTTCCCGCGAAGGCTCGCCTGGATATCATGTATTTGAAAAAGCGGTCCGTTTGCTATGACATAGCACTGCTTTGGCAAACCGCGCGGCGCGTCGTTGGCAAAAGCCGATAGAAACTGCCGCCTGTCTTGTTCCCGCATCGGCGCCCTGATGATTTAAGGCGTCCTTGGCCGGCCAATCTTGCTGCGGGTCGGGTTGGTTTCTCGTTATCGCTGGGCAGCCGGCTTGGCCGGTGCCGGCGGCAATTGGCGATAATCCGAAACGAATCGCTCAATAATCTCACGCGCCTCGGCATTGCCACCTGAGGTCACGGCGCCGCGGATTGCCCGGATAAGGCCCGCCAACTCAATTTCGGACAATGCCGGCGCCTCGACCTTGAGGATCGCAGGATGCGCACCGCTGGGCACAGCATCGTTTGTCATCCGTTCTTCGTGAACACGCTCACCCTCGCGCAGACCGATCACCTTGATCTCGATATCTCCTTCAGGGGTTTCGGCATCGCGCACGGTGTAGCCGGCAGCGGCGATCATCTTGCGGGCCAGATCGCGGATGCGCAGCGGCTCTCCCATGTCCAGCACGAAGATCTCGCGACCGGCGGCATAGGCACCGGCCACCAGAACAAGGCGCACGGCTTCTTCCACCGTCATGAAGTAGCGGGTTGCATTCTCGTCAGTCAGGGTCACGGGGCCCCCAACAGAAATCTGCTCTCTGAAGACCGGAATGACCGAACCCGATGACCCTAGGACATTGCCAAACCGGACAGCGGCAAAACGCGTGACATTCGACCGCGCGGCGAGGTCTTGCACGATCAGCTCGGCCAGCCGCTTGGTCGCCCCCATCACGCTGGTGGGTTTGATGGCCTTGTCGGACGAGATCAGGATAAAGCGCTCAACACCGGCAGCCAGCGCTTCGCGGGCAAGGGTATGCGTCCCCAGCACGTTATTTGCCAGACCGGAGATGACATTGCTTTCGACCAGCGGCACGTGTTTGTAAGCCGCGGCGTGCAAGATCACCTCAACCTCGTGGTCGCGGATGACGCTGCGCACCAGCCGCGGGTCTGTCACCGAGCCGAGGATCGGCACGATTTCAATGCCCGTGTCTTCCACGATCGGCTGCAAATCCCGCTCGACCTGGAAAAGGGCGTGCTCACTCAGCTCGAACAGCACCAGACGCCGTGGTTTGCAGGCCAGCACTTGCCGGCTCAGTTCACTTCCGATCGATCCACCGGCGCCAGACACCAAGACCGACCGTCCGGTATAGCTATCGGTCAGTCGCCCCTGGTCGTAAGACAGATGCTCACGCTGCAGAAGATCGCGCGGGTCAACCGGTAACAATTGATCAACGCTCACATCCTCACCAACGAGTTGAGCGAAGGACGGAACCGCCTGCACATCAAGCCCCGTGTCACGCAACCGCCGCGCTATCTCAACCCGTTTGGGCACCGACAGCGTCGGCATGGCCAGAATCACACGACGCGCCGAATGACGTGCCGCGACCTCAACCAACTTGAGAGGCGAATAAACACGTAAGCCGGTCACCGTCTTGCCATGGAGGGCCGCATTATCATCGACGAAGGCCACGGGCGTGATTGTATCATCCCGTCTGAGGGCTGCGGCAATCTGCAAGCCCGTTGTGCCGGCCCCGTAAATGATGACAGGAACGGCGGCCTCGGCCGAACGATAAAGCGCGATCAGCACCTCGCGCATGAAAATGCGGCTCAGGAACGACGCCATGAAAAACGCCATGCCAAAGACGACATAAGTGCCCGTCGGTATCAGCGTTCCAAATATCATCGCGGCCGCGCCCGTCACCAACACCGCGTAGCCCGCGGTCAAGGCCGTGGCCGACCCCTCGTAATCACGCAAGCGGGTACCCGCAATTCCCAGCGAGATCGAAACAAGAATGCCGAACACAACCAGCATGAGGAAAAGCCAGCTCGACCAGGCACCAGATTCTGTCAGGGCCTGCGGTACACCTTGCAAGGCAAATGCCACGACAAGACATACCGGTATTAGAACGGTGTCGGTGGCCAGCAAAATTGCCATCTTGTTGCGGCGCGAAAGGCCAGCGACACGGGGAATCAGAGAACGAGCGAAACGCAACCGGCGATAACCTTCTTGTTACTCTTCGATTCGGTCGAATGGGCGAGATTTCAAAACGAGATCGCCGTCGTTGTTTCGAAGTTATCTACAGCCATAACTATGAACGGAAGCGTATCAACCTTAAAGTGCACAAATAGTTCCAAATCGTAGGCGAAACGCTACATTCTGGGCGGGCTTCCGCCGACAATGCGCTTGCCACAGCCGCGTGATGCCAAAATGCCGCAATACGCGGGCTTGTGGATGCCACTCTAGCTTGCATTCCGAAACCTGTGTGCTATCCCTTTTCATCGAGGAATGTCCTATTAGGAGCAGGTTTATGTCGAAATTCACGAAATTTGCAGCCACCGCTGTAATCACATCTCTCGTCGCCAGTAGCGCTATTGCTGGTGGTCTTTCGGGCGCTGCCGTTGAAAGCGAGCCCTTCGTTGTTGAAGAAACACGTCCGGCAAGCTCGCTGGGTGGTGCTGCACCGCTTCTGCTTCTGGGCGCGGTTGCTATAGCCATCGCCGTGGCTGCGGACGATGACGACGACGATTCGACCAGCGGCACGAACTAAGATAACGCCGCCTTATGGCGGTGTAGGCGAAAGCTACGCGGAAGGGGCGCCCATGTGGTGCCTCTTTTGCTTTTGGATTCTTCAATTCTCACGCATTCATGCGGTTTCGGCCCAGCTAATGTCAAAGTTGTGCCGCGGTTTCCCGCGATACCCTACATCCTGCTTGTGCCACCGGAGATGCGTGCGATGAAGATGGTTCGGTTTTGCCTGATGGCCTTGGGCATCTCTGTCATGTTGGCGGGGAATGCGTGGGCATGCTCATTGCGGATGCCGGCCAGAGCAGCCTCGCAATATGTGCCTGCCGGCAATCTGAACATCTCGCTTCTCGACGCCGCCGTGCGGGCCGAGGTGAATCTGGCCCGCTGCAGCGCGGGTTTGCGACCCTTGGGAGGCGCCGGAAACTCGTTGGCCAAAATGGCCTCAGCCCATAGCCGTTGGATGATTTCGGCGAGGTCACTCAGCCATCGCAGCAATGTCCGCGGTCGCGCGACACAGCAAGACCGGCTGCGTGCCGCTGGAGTCCGCGCGCGGCGTGGTTCAGAAAACCTCGGCTATGTCTCGCGCTATCAGATCGATGGCGGGCGCTTCCGCGTTATCGATGCCGCGCGCTGCAGCTTTGCCAGCAATTCGGGGCAGACCCTTCCGCCCCATACCTATGCCTCGCTTGCCCGCCAGATCGTCCGCGAATGGATGAATTCCAGCGGCCATCGCCGGAATATCCTCGATCCGAACGTGGCCCGCGTCTCAACCGGTGCCGCCTTTGACAGGTCCGCCCCTTATTGCGGGCGTATCTGGTTCACACAGAACTTCGTGGGTTAAGGATTGTAATAGTCGCGGTACCAAGCAACGAACCGGCGCACGCCCTCATTCAGGCTGACTTCGGGCCGATAACCGGTCAGCGTCTCTAGCAGCGAGGCGTCGGCCCAGGTTGCAGGCACGTCGCCGGGTTGCATCGGCAACATCCGGCAGTCTGCCGTGCTGCCTGTCGCGGCCTCGATGGCGCTGATGAAATCCGTCAGCTTTGAGGGTGCCGAATTCCCGATATTGACCACGCGATAAGGGGCGACGGGCGACAGGCTGTCGCCGTCGACAGCCGTATCAGCCGATGGAACCGCGTCGATCAGGCGGCGAATGCCTTCGATCAAATCGTCGATATAGGTGAAATCGCGGCTCATATCGCCGTGGTTGTAAACATCGATCGGATCGCCCGAAAGGATCGCGCGGGTGAACTTGAACAGCGCCATGTCAGGCCGCCCCCAGGGCCCATAAACCGTGAAGAACCGGAACATCGTGGTCGGCAGGCCGTAGAGATGCGCATAGGAATGCGCCATCGCCTCATTCGCTTTCTTGGTCGCGGCATAGAACGACATCTGGCTGTCGGCTTTATGAGCCTCGGCGTAAGGCATTTCCGTATTGGCGCCGTAAACCGATGAGGTTGAGGCCATCAGCAGATGCTGCGGCGGATGCGCCCGCGCGGCCTCCAGCACCTCGAACGTGCCGATCAGGTTCGCCTCGACATAGGATCGCGGCGCCTCGATCGACCAGCGCACACCGGCCTGGGCGGCCAGATGCACCACGATATCGGGGGCTTCGGCCATCAGGCCCATCATGCGGCCCTCGTCTTCCAGACGCCCGATCTCGGCCCGGAAGCCCGGCGATTGCAGCAGCATGGCGTGGCGCCGTTCTTTCAGACGCACGTCGTAGTAATCGGTCATCGCATCCAGACCGATGACCTGAAAGCCATCCGCCAGAAGACGCTTGCACAGGTGATAGCCGATAAAGCCGGCCGACCCGGTAACCAGCGCTTTGCGCGGCGCGTCCGTCATGATCAAACCCGCGACAAGGTCTGGCCGAGGGACAGGCTGGGCTCAAGCTCAACAACGTGCCCGCCCGCATCGGCCCCCTCATCCGCTGCCGCCGCGGCAACGATCTCGGCGGCCTTGCGGCCAATCTCGCGGCGGCGCGCGTCCATCGTGGCCAGCGCCATCGGCAAGCCCTCAAGCAGATCAACGCCATTGAAGCCTGCCAACCCGATCTGTCCGGGCACATCGATCCCCTGATCGAGGCACCAGAGCAAGCCGCCAGCCCCAATCATATCGTTCGAATAATAGAGAAAATCGATGTCCGGCGTGCGTTTCAGAACCGCCTCGGTCATCTCACGCCCCTTGGCCAAGGCCGACCCGCCCGAGTAGAATTCCTGATCGGCCACCTCGATACCGGCCTTCGCCAGCGCCTCGGTGAACCCTTCGAACCGCTTCCGCGCGCGATGATCCAGCGGCATCTTGGTACCCAGAAACGCGATCCGCTTGTAGCCCTGCTGAACGATCGCACGCGCCATCTCGCGGCCGGCCCGCCGGTGCGAGATACCGACCATGGAATCGACCGGCTCGCCATCGGTATCCATGATCTCGACCACGGGGATCCCTGCGCTCGCCAGCATCGCGCGGGCCGGTGGCGTATGCTCAAGCCCCGCGATGATCACACCGGAGGGGCGCCAAGACAGCATCTCGTACAGCACCTTTTCCTCGCGCTCGGGCAGGTAGTTGGTGAAGCCGACGACGGGCTGCAATTCAGTATCGTCCAGCACCTCGGAAATCCCGGTCAGAACCTCGGGAAAGACCAGGTTGGACATCGAGGGGATGATGACAGCCACCAGGTTGACCCGGCTCGATGCCAGACCGCCGGCGATCTTGTTGGGCACATAGCCCAGCTTTTTCGCAGCCTCCCGCACGCGGGCGCGGGTGGCCTCGCTCACGTCACCGCGATTGCGCAGCACGCGGCTGACTGTCATCTCGCTGACGCCCGAAGCTTCGGACACATCGCGCAGGGTCAGCGGGCGGCGGGGCGGTGGAGTATTGGCCAAGGGTCTCTCCCGACAACGGTTCGCCCCTTGTTAGCGCCATTCGCCCTGGCGTCCAAGCTGTGCCGCGGCTTGCAAGTGGGGCGAAATCCGGCGACAAGATCATCCGCGCGGCTCCGTAGCTCAGGGGATAGAGCAACCGCCTCCTAAGCGGTAGGTCATAGGTTCGAATCCTATCGGGGCCGCCAGTTTTGTTTTAACCATATGATAAGATGCAATATTTTCTGGGGAAGTGTCTAGGTTTGATCTTCTCTAGACACTTTATGTTCTTCTTTTGGACGTGTTAGTAGCTTCCGGCGGTTGGCTTGCTGGCTGTAATGATTGATTTCCTGAAGTGTTTCGTGGCCCGTCCATGCGCCTATCTGGTGCGTTGATGCGCCGGCCTCTGCCAGGGCTATGGCCCTGGTCGCGCGCAGGCCATGGGCGGATTTGCCCTTGATGCCCGCCGACCTCGCGGCCGCGGAAAACCATTGGCTCGCGGCTTTGATTGATCGGGACTTCCCTTTCCGTGTCGTCAGCCAGGTCATGTGCCGATCGGTGATAGCCGCAAGACACTCATGCAGCTGGGTGAGGTCGGTCGGATCTGCAAAGTCCGGCGCTTGGCGGTGCAGTGGAATTTCGACAAGTCCTCCCGTCTTCTGTTGGCGGAACGAAAGCCATCCGCCTCTATCAACCATGCTATCGCCCATGCGGACGACATCGCTGATCCGCGCGCCTGTCCAGAACAGAAGTTCAAACGCAAGTCTTTGAGCAGTCCCTATGGGCCAGCGCAGTCGAAAGGCTTTAATGTCTTCAGATGTCCAGAATGCGTATGGCGTTGCCTTGGGTGGCTGGGGTGCTTTGACGGTGGCGCTGGGGTCTTCGGAGATGTGCCCGGCTCTGAGGGCAAAGCTCATAATGGCCCGCCAGGTCTTGCGCCTTTTGCGTGCGGCGTGTGCAGAGAGTTTTGAAAGGTCGCTGTTTATATGTTTCGCGCGGATCTGGTGGATTGGTACATGCCCAGCCGTGTTCATCAGGCGCGCAGCATCAAGGTCCATTCCGCGGCGGTAGCTGGAGCTGAGGCGGTTATGCTTTTCGGACCTGGCGTAGGCGGTCCAGACATATGCCAGCGTACCTTTGTGGGCCTTTTGCGGTGGGGCTGCGCCTTCGGCCTCAAGGTAGGCTTTCAGGAATTCGGGGTGGTCTTCGGGCAAGTCCGCAGGCAACGGTATGCCCGTCTTGCGGTGGTAGACGTAGTAGACCCCGTCAGAGTGATAGCGTTTCAGGCCGCTTAGCTTGGCAGGCCGAATGCTGTGTCGGCGACGCTGCAATCCAATTCCCCTTCATACGACAGAGCGTCAGCATACGCATCCAGATCCGCAATTTCGTAGAGCCGTTTTCCACCCAGAACTTTGCGGCGAATCTTCAGGCTGCGCAGCGTGGTTTCGCTGATGCTGAGGTATGCTGCGGCATCTGGTGCCGGTAGCAACCTTCTGGGGGGCGTTGGGTGTGTCATGCGGACTTGATCACGGTTTGAGCTGGCATAATCAGTCGGAGATCGACAGAAAGACGATGTCGCGATTTGGGTAGGCCCGCGTGATACGGCGCCTGGCCGCTTTCTCGGAGGTCGCCAGGACGACGTGCTGGATCTGGCCCGTGCCGGCGACGATGACACTCACGACAAACCGCGTCATGTCAGGCCCTCCGCGTCGAGGAAGGCTGTAAGGCGATCGAGAACGCCAGACCGACGCAGGATCGATATCTGGGTGATCATTTCGGCAACGACTTGATTATAGCGCTCTGTTGCGAAACGCCGGTTGGCCTCGCTGTTGCTGTTGGCTTCGCTGTCGCTCAATTGTTTTTCGTAGATGACAGCGAGACAGTGCAACTCCAGCACGCGCTTCCAGACGATCAGCGCGGGGCTCATGACCGCGGCCCTGTGGTCATCGTCAGCAGGGCCTCGCATTGCGCCAGGTGACCACTGGCTTCCAGCTGCTCAAGGTCGGGCGCCATCGCCCTGATTTCCAGTTCCAGATCAAATCGAGCGGAGACGCGGAGCGCCTTGTCTGTCTTGCGATCGTTTATCGTCTCGCGAAGCGGCTTGATCCGAGCGATCGCATCGCGCACGCGACGCATTTGAATGAGGGCGGTCGCGGGAACCAGGTTGTCGGCCTGTGCGCGGGCGGATGTCATTGGTGCTCACCTCCTGAAGGAAAGAGCCGGGGGCGTGAGAGGGGCGCAGCACCCCCGGCAAGTGAACCGACCTTGTGGGGAAGACCCCTTCGTTGGGATCAGCGCGGTCGGCGTTCCGTGAGCGGTCTTCATGCCGCGTTCACCTCGGAAAGGGCGGTCAGAATGTTGCGGGCCGCGCGCGTCCAGTTGCGCGGCAGCTCCGCGATGTCGTCGGCCAGAGCGGGAACCCCGAAGAGCGAGATTTCGTAGAGCACCGGCTTGTAGCGGCTGCCGTCGTCGTGGATCGGCCAGGTGCCATTGTTCTCACACAGGTTCTTCAGCTGGAGGACTTGGGCATCGGGGCCGCAATCGCCCAACAGCGTGAGCGCGATCTGGATGCGCGCAAAATCCAGATGCGGGGTCATCCCCCAGGCCCTTCGCCAGTATGTTCTTTGGGCTGTGGACATGCAGGGTCCGCATCCAAGCGCGCGATCGCCCGATACGCCATCAACTCCCCGCAAATGTCCGGCAGGATCATCGCCAGCATCGACTGGAGTTCTTCGGAGATGACACCGCGCTGCCAATCGGGGTCGCCCTTGGCAAGCATGCGCAGAGTATCATCGGTTACGAGTTCGGATGGACTAAGTGGACAACCCTTGGTTGTGGTTGCAGTGGTTCTTAGGTGTTCCTGCATGGCTGCCTCCGTTTCGGCACACCATAAATCTGAAAAAATCAGATTGTAAAGAAGAAAAATCTGAAATAAGCAGATCAAAGATATCTCTGAGGCGCGAGCTCAACTTAACGAGTGGAGATCAAATCAAGAACAATCAGAGCATTGGAGATTCGCATGCACGTGGTGAGGAGGGTGATTCGACGTTGTATTCGAGCGGCGGGCTTGAACCTAAATTGGTTCTACTCGCCGATCACGAGTCTGTCTCGGAAAGAGCCGTTTCTAAGGCCTGCTGAACATCGCCAGGCAACTGCAAAAAGTCGCCATTGTAAACGAAATTGAAGTCAATACGATGATTTCTATGAAGAAACCGAACCGTTGAAGGTGTAGGGCGCCCTTTGCTCTCTTGAGCATGATAAGTCTTGTAGTTGAGTTCCAGAGCTTCAGCAAAGTCTCGCTGCCGCTTGTAGCCCGCGACTTCGCGGGCCGCACGAAGCCGCAGTGCGACCGCTTCGTCGGAATCATCATTTAGCCGGAACAGCTTTTCACGATCTTCAACAACCATGCCTCAATTTATCCCAAGTGAAGTGAAGTCTGAATATTTTAGATTTCTTTTCTTGACAGTCTGAAATTTTCAGACTTATTTCTGTTCACATGAGCAGGACACCTAGAGAATTTGTCGATGAGCTTGGCGGGTATCGAGAAGTTGCGGAGCGTGTTGGAGTGAGCGCGAAGACGATGCACTCACACGCAACGGCCTCGAAGCTTCCTCCTCGTTGGTATGCCGCGTTTTGTGAGCTAGCGCGCGAAAAGAAAGTAATGCCACCGACTATTGATCTGTTCGACTTCAAGCCATTGGCCGGAACAGTAGCTGGAGAGGTCGCCGCATGACTGGCTTCGTCCCACTCCCGCCCGATGCCAGGCGCGCATGTCGGATCAGAAAACTAACCGGCGGCAAGCCCACGGAAGTCCACAATCTATGTGCCGATGTCATTGTTGAGGATGCCCGCGACCGTCCACGGTTAGACCGTTCGTTCCATCCCGTAGTTCCTCTCGCACCATCTTGTCTCCTTTCTGGGGCGCGCAGTCATGCAGGATGATCCGCGCCCTCATGTCGTCGTCAATGACGATGAAGCTGGCACAGGCCGGCAGCGCGGCGCCAGAGGATTTATGTCCGAACAAGAGTTCCGTTCGGAAAATGTGTCCGCACAAAAGTCCGGCGGCTTTCCGAGGGCTGCCCATGAAGCGATTTTGAGCGGCCGCGAGTCGGCGCCGGTCTTCAACCCGAGGCGGGTCCACGAGGAATTTCCGGATCGATGGAAAGCCTATATCCGGGTGAACTATCGCAACCTCTCCCATGTTCAGCAGGTGTTTGGCGTCTCCGAGCGCACGGCGCGCAAGTGGTGGAAGGGCGAGACCGGCGCCAATGGCGGTCACGTCGCGATCGCCGTCAACGAGCATCCCGTGGCCGCGCCACGCATGCTGTTCGCGGCGGAGTGACGGCCATGGCGGGGCGCTCTTTTTTTTCGCCACGCCGGACAAAAGTCCGGACGTTTGTCCGGAACTCGGTGGTCCGCCATCGCCGCTCCAGGGCAGCGCAGAAGGTGGCCACATGACCCAGAGCCCGGTCATAGACTTCGGCCTCAATGCCCTGGCGACGGCCTATTCCGCCCGTGCTGGCCGATGCTCCGCTTGGGATGTGGTGCGTCTGCAGGCGGCCGCGTTGCGGTCTGTGCCCTCTGACCCCGCCGCGCGCGATATGGTTCTGCTCTTCTCGGGCGTGGTCCGCACGGATGCGATCGCCGCGGGCGAGGCGCTGACCCAGGCCGTCTATGCCTGGCTGGACAGCCTGCCCGTCACCATCCGCCACGACATCGAGGCATCCGCCCCTCCGGCAACGCTCTTTGCCTGGCAGAATCGGGCGGATCTGCGATGAGCCCGCGCGCGACACATGCCGAGCTCTGCCTGGTCGCGGCGTGTGCGTATCTCAGCCTGATGAGCCTCCGCAACGAGACCTTCCCCTGCTGGGTCAGCGTGCTCCGGGATGTGCTGCCCGATTGTCGCGACTGCCGGCCGGCGGTGGTGCCGCTGCGCGTCGCCGCCACCGATCTGGTGAACGCGATCGACAGGCGGGCGCAAGGCCGGGCTCTGGCGGCCCTGCGCGCCGATGTCGACCGCTACTTTGCGATGGCAGCGGCCAAGCGGTTCACGGATTGGAAGGCGGCGAAGGCAGGGGGCCAGGGCGCATGAGCTTTCAGGAGGACCCCCGGCTGATTGAGGCCAAGGCCATTCCGATGGCGGAGATGGTCGAGCGTCTGGGTATCCCGCGGCTGAAGCCGATGGGGGCGGAGCTGATCGGCCCGTGTCCGCTCTGCGGCGGGCGCGACCGGTTCGGCATCAACCTGCGCACCAACCTCTTTCAATGCCGCAAGTGCGACCTGAGCGGCAAAGACCAGATCGACCTGGCGAAGGGCGTGATGAACATGGACTTCAAGGGCGCGCTGCACTGGCTCTGCGGAGACAGGCCCGCGCGGCAGGATCAGGCGGAGATCGCCCGCCGCCGCCAGCGCGCCGCAGAGGTCACCCGGAGAAAGCGCGAAGAGCAAGAGCGCTATCGCCGGAAAGCCATCCACGACGCCCGGAGGATCTGGGCGCGCGCCCGGCCGGGCCAGCGCGGCGTGGTCGCCACCTATCTGAAGACGCGGGGGATCACGCCCGAGATGTTGCCCGAGATCCCCCAGGCCCTGCGCTTCATCGTCGATCACCCTTATGTCAGGCGGATCGACCGGGAGTTTGTCACGGTCCATCGTGGTCCTTGCATGATCGCCGGCATCCTGAACAAGGCGGGAGAGCTGACGGCCGTGCATCAGACCTGGGTGGATCGCACGCCACCCCATGGCAAGGCCAAGATCACCTGGAAGGGTGATCCGCAGCCCAGCAAGCTGGTGCGCGGGTCAAAGAAGTCCGGCGCCATCCGATTGCTGAGCCCACCGGGCGCGGACACGCTTGTGATGGGCGAGGGGATCGAGACGACGCTGACCGCGCTGGTGGCCCTGCCCGTCGCGAACGCGGCCTATTGGGCGGGTGTGGATCTCGGCAACATGTCCGGCCGGATGCAGAAGGTGACGGGCCAGAAGTATTCCGGCCTGCCCGACATGAGCGATGTGGACGCCTTTGTCCCACCCGCCTGGGTCAGGCGGCTGGTCTTCATCATGGATGGCGACAGTGATCCCGCGATGACCCGCGCCAAGCTGGAATGCGGTCTGCGCCGGGCCATGGCGCTGCGCCCAGGCCTGAAGGGACAGATCGTGCATCCGGGCGAGGGGGTCGACCTGAATGATGTGTTGATGAGGTCGAAATGACCGGCGACATCGACACTGTCCGGCAGGTGTTCCAAACAGCGGAGGATATCGCCCCTGCCGAAGGTCTGCCGCCGCCTGGCGATACTCCAGGGCGCGGCTCCGGCCCGGGTGGCGATGGCCCACCGCCCCGCACCCCGGATCTGCCGCTGCCGGAACTGGACGGTGCAAAGCTGTCCCTGAATGACACCGGCAACGGCCAACGCTTCGCGCTTTATTGCGGCGATGACGCGATGTTCGTGCCGCGGGTCGGCTGGCATATCTGGGATGGCCGGCGCTGGAAGCTGGACCCGGACGGTATCGCCGTGCGGCGCCACGCGCAGACCATCCAGACCCGCATCATCGCTGAGCTGCCGCATGTGGTCCTTGAAGACTGGCAGCTGGCGACGATCGGCACCGAGGCGGCCACGCGCATGCGATATGACCAGCTGTCCGCGATCGATGTCGATGAGCGCACGACCGATCAAAAGATCGAGCTGGAAGATCTGAATCAAAAGCTACTCTGGATCCGCAAGTTGAAAGACCGCAAGAGCGGCATGAAGTCGGATCACCGCAGCTTTGCGAAGACATCCGGCAACAAGGGCCGCATCGACGCGATGCTGACCGAGGCGACGACAAGCCTCGGCCGGGAAATCGAGGATCTGGATGCCGACCCGCTGACCGTGAACACCCAAAGCGGTCTTTTGCGGTTTTCGGTATCGGGCGGCCCGAACGAGGGCTATTCGCGCACCGCTGAGATTGCCTGCGAGCCCCATGCCCGCGAAGTGGAGATCAAGGGCAAGGACCGCCCCCAGGTCATCACCAAGCTTGTGCCGGCAGAGTATGACCCCGCCGCGACCTGCCCGGGTTTCGAGGCCTTCTTGCAGCGCGTCCAGCCCGATCCCGAGATGCGCGCGTTTCTGCAGCGGTGGTGGGGTCTGTCGATGACCGCGCTTCCCGTGCAGAAATTCGTGTTTCAATATGGCAAGGGCGCCAACGGCAAGTCGGTCCTGTCAGACCTCATGAACCGCATTCTGGGCGACTATGCCACCACCGTGAAGATCAAGAGCCTGACGGGCCGCAACAACAAGAGCGGCGCGGATGCCACGCCCGATCTCATGCCTTTGGTCGGCGCGCGCGCGGCCCTCGCCGCGGAGCCCGAAGAGGGCGACAGGTTGCAAGAAGGCATGATCAAGGAAATGACCGGTGGCGAGCCGATACTGGTGCGCCAGCTGCATTCCGACTTCATCGAGGTGCGTCCGCATTTCAAGCTGACCATCTCGGGCAATCACAAGCCGGATATTCGCGGCACGGATGATGGCATCTGGCGGCGGGTGCTGCTGGTGCCGTTCGATGTGCAGATCCCCGAGCCCGAGCGCGACGAAAAGCTGGTCGACAAGCTTTGGGAGGAGCGCGCCGGTATCCTGAACTGGCTGATCGAGGGTCTGATTGCCTATCTGGAAGGCGGATTGCAGGAGCCTCCGCAGGTTCTGGATGCCACCCAGGAATACCGGGCCGACAGCGACCCGATCGGCACCTTCCTTGGGGAGTGTTGCGTCGTGTCCGGCTCCGGCGATGATTTCTTGTCCGCCCGCGAGCTGATCGATGGTTTCAACCTCTGGCTGGATCAGCGCGGCGAAGGCATGTGGGGGCAGAGGACTGTCTCCCTGAAGTTCAAGGCCGAAGCCGGCCGATACCGCGATGCAACGACCGGCCGCCCGTTCGCCAAAGGCAAGCGCGACGTGACCGGTTATCGCGGGATCAGGTTCACTGACATTTTCCAAAAGTCCTATGAGGACGCGCCGCGCAACAGCCAGGGCCGGCCGGTGGCCTATACAGCCTCCTCCGGCCGATCATCACCGGGCGACGAGGATTATCCGCTATGACCGCCCGGGCGGCATATCCCGCGCGATGCGCCGCCCCACCCCGAACCCCCTTACCTTCCTTCGGAAATCAGACCGGTCTGACCGGTCGGAGAAAGCCCCTCCGGGTCCGAGAGTACGGATGCGGGGTTTGGGGGAAAGCGTTTTGCAACAATCGCTTGCGATCCGATTTCGGCCCGAGCGGCCCGAACGGCCCGAGATACAGCCTTTACATGCGCGCGCGCGAGAAAGGGGGTTTGGGGGGAGGTGAAATCTTCCATGCGTTACCCTGCATCTCGGGCCGTTCAGGCCGCTCGGGCCGCGATCCACCGATTTCCCCTGCAGTCACAGTGGCTTGGGTTTGGTCTCCGGTCGAGTTTCGGACCCTGTCTGAACCGTTTCGGACCCATCAGACCCTCTCTGTCTCACCAGAAATCAACATCTTGGTTTCCAACCATCCGAAACAACAAAATATAGAGAAATGAGGTCAGGCATGAAACACAAGAGGCGAGAGAAGACATGCTGCGTAGATGAACACGGTCAGAAGCGGCCCTTCCATCTCTGCTGTTCGCGGTGCCGGAGTGAGATCGCGGCACGCCAACGCGCCGATCTTCTGGGCGCGGCCACGCCGCCGGAGAAATGCAGCGCTGAGATCCCGGTCGCCCCGGCAAGAGGGTCGGTTGCCGCGTTCCGGGAGGTGCGGACCCTGCCCAAGGGGGATGACTTCGTCGTGGTCGATGCGCCCTACCGGGCCGGGTGCCCAGGGCGGACCCGCGACGTCTTCGATACGATGACCGACCAGGCCACCCGGCGCGGAGGGGCCGCGCCGTTCACGACAGCCCAGGTCGGCGCCGCGCGGGATTACCGGGCCTTGCAAGAGCGGGTGCAAAGCGCCGGCGTGAAGTGCTCCAGGGCCTTCGATGTGCATGTCGCGGGCGGCGGTGGCGGCTTGGACTTCATGGACATCTACATGCGCCACACCGAGCGGCTTGGCCTCTTCGCCCGCGCCATCGGCGATGGCGAGGCGCTTTCCGTGCGGACCCACGGCGCCCATTCCATGGATCGCGGGTCTCGCTGGCCCGTGACAGATGCCAGGCTGATCGAGATGGTCTGCCTCGGCGACAAGCCCCTGAGCGCAGTGCTCACCGCCCATGGCTGGCCGGTCTCGTCGAAGAACACCAAAGCCCTCCGCGCTGCGCTCTGCGATGTCCTGGGGCGAATGCAGGGCATATAATCAGGGGAAGGGCTTGCCCGTTCTTGCCGCTCATCAAAATCGTCGCCCCCGCAGCGCAGCTCTATCAGACCGGACTTTCGCTGCGGCTGCATGATCCAAGTACCCTCAAACCGACAGTCTGCGGGACTCAGCCGCCGTTCAGTCTTCCGCTTTCGGCTCGGCCAACACGACTGTATTTCCGTCTGGGTCACTGAGCTGGGCGAACGAAGCAAAGTCACCCGTGACTATCTCGCCGACTTCCAATCCAGCTTTCACCAATCTCGCATGTTCGCCCGGAAGGTCGCTCAAGATCAGGGTCATTGAACCATGACCAGCCCCTTCCAGGTTCGAAACAAGTTGAAAACCTGCACCATCCCCGTGATGCCATTCTTTGAGGCCGTCCATGGGGTCTATGTCCTGGCTCCTCCCGAAGAGCTGTTCGTACCAAGCGGCGCTCGCTTCCATGTCGGTGCAGCTCAACTGCGCATAGAGTTTTTGGATGGGCATAAACTTTGGCTCCAAAGCTCGTCAGACCGTAGCCTCGACTACGATTGCAAGGTTTTGAAGCGAGGAGTTTAGACCGACTGCGTGATCCTCGGGTCGGATGCCTTCTGGTACGTTCTCGCATGCGACTGACACGGTGGTCTGTTGTCCAAAAGCCTCAAGTGTCCATGTCTGCTTCATCGCACCCGCGAAGCTTGGATCGGTCGCGTCGAACACAACCCGCTGTACGACCTGCCTTCCGGGCGTAAGTTCATCGAACACAACCCAAAATCTGTCTTCATGTTCTGTTGTCTTGCCGGGGACTGTCGGTACTGCTTCGCCGTGATAGAGGCTCATGACGTAACCGCCGCCTTCCGAAGCGCTTATCTCATGGACTTTGCCAGACATACCTTCTGGCGGCAGCCACTTCTCAAGCAAGGATGGCTCAAGGAAGGCGCGATAGATGGCTTCGGTGGAAGACGCGATTTTTCGCTCTGCGCGGTCGATACGTTCTGAGTTCATGCCCTAGGCTAGCATACCTTTCCGCACCGCAGAAGAAGACAACAAGGGCTCACAACTGCCATTAGATCGACCGCAGCATGCCCGCCGGATCGGTAGCACCGCCTTGGCAGGGACGGCCCAAAGCTGAAGTTCGATTGAGGCGTTACGAACGACAGCTTTCCGAAAGGTGAGCGTGGTTGCGTCGCCTGCCTCGAAACGAAGACCTATTCGATGTACCGTCGCGCGAACGATAGCGAGTTGATGTCGAGAGGGTATGAGTTCAGATAGTCGGCAGCCGTCAAATCACCCAACGTGGCCAACTGGAGACCGCCTTCGTGCAGTGAGAACGGTCCTTTCCATTCAATAGCGTTGATCTTCGGCCAGATTTGCCTCTTGATCTCTTCGCGCTCCACTAGTTCGCGTTCCCCTTCATCCTCAAGAACCGCAACGAATGTGATCGGAACCGAGTTTTCGTCTGACCAACTCGTATGGGGATACACGCGCATCTCGCGAATAGAACGAACGGCTTTACCAAGGTCAGATTCGCCTTTCCCGTACTTCGATAAGATCGCTTTGCGCAATGACGCCACCGATGCCACGAAATCATCGGGAAAGGCAAACCGGCCAAAGAAGTTTTCAATTGCTCTTGCAAATTCGAGTTGCTGGTTCTCGTCTGCACAACCGCGCTGCCGCTCCCAAGACACCAGAAGGTTTTTAGTCACGCTCATCGTGCGAGAGAAATCAACGACTACTCCGTCTGACGCTCCCGACAGAAGGCCGAAACGAGGTGCTTGGCCTCGTCCGATCTCCGCAATACGTTTCGCGTCTACAACCACCATCGGGCAAACAGAGACATATGGGACGCGATCTGGCTCCCGAACAACATCGCAAGTCTGAGATATGACAGCAAATCCGACTATCCCGGAGTCGAATACTGCGCCTCCGTCGTCTTCGTCTTCATCTGTCGCCTCGGAGACGTCGCGAAACAGGAAGTCGCCACAATCAATAGAGAAATCGCCTTGCTGCCATTCAGCAAGGCGAGCCAGAAAACCCTCGTCGCTCTCCGATGTTTTCTCGGTCAACCAGCACTTCCTTTATGCCTTGCTTCGACGTGCCTTTGCGCGCCGCAGCTTCGGTTGGCTGAGCGGCAGGATTTCTGTTTCGTCCATTCCGCTCGACGCTTCGATGGCATCTCCCCAGTGCCTTGGCGCGTTGAACCTCTTGGCGTCCAGCGTCAACGCAGGCCCGAAGGACGGGCGGCCCGCACCTTCGCCGGCCAGCGCACGGACAAGTTCATACTCTCCGCCACACAGCAAATCTAAAAAGGTTTGCCCCGGTCGCGCGTTGCCCAAGAGCAGATTGCGGTTCTCTTCGGCTGATCCTCTGTCGATGAACCTGAGAGCAGTCACGACTTGGCCAAGGTGCTCATGGTTTTCAGCGGACACAGCCTTTCCAGATGCCCAATGATAAGGAGCGCGCGCAGACACGTCGAAAACCTCCGCAATCTGAGCCCATGTCAGCCCAGAAATCCGCCGAAGTTCGTGGACCATTTCGGCGGGTGTTGTGTTCACGGTTGGATCGTTATCCGCCACTGAGAACGACACCGGAATGTTCAGTGCAGTGCTGCTATCAAGGTATTCTTGGCGCATGGCGAACGCTTGAATGTCTCGCTCGAACACCTTGAAACTCTGCCCATGCGAGAACGGTGCCGCCACTTCGGGTGTGGCTTCATCCATCACGTTAAATCGAGTTGCCCCATTCACAGTCGGAGCGAAAAGGATCGCGGCCGATGCCGCGCCTGCGGAAAGTTGTTCAATCAGCATGTCACTTTGCTCCAAAACGTTCCAAGAATTTTTCGGTCACACTCCACCGGAAGAAAGCATAGGCGCGCGCGGCAACCTTGTCGAGTTCGGCACACAGCGTTTGGGGGTCAAAGCTCTGCCCCTCACAATTTGTGCTGTAGGAGTCCACGTCGAGAACCCAACTTTTCACACCGACAGGCGGCGCCATTTCTACGTCATGGCTGAACTTGGGAGGCGCAAGGCCATACCGAGCAATGATTTTACCTTCTTTGGTCGTGCCTGTGATCTCGGTCATCGAAATGTCGATGTGTTGGACCAGTCCCGATTGCAGCACATTCAGCAGCTCTGGATGAACCAGATCCGATATGGCCTCAACGTCGACAGGGTCCTGTAGCCGATCAACATATCTAAACCCGACACGCTGCACCAGCGAGGGGCGAATGGTCTCTGTGAGCTTTCCAAGAATGAACTCGAACCGAGACAGGAAGTCGTCTCGGGACACATAGCTCGCCGTTTCCAGGGTGATCGCATCGGGTCCCAAAGACACACGCAGCACCCTACGCGCATCGAAGAACCGCCAGATAACAGTAGTGACTTGCCGCGGCTTCACTTCATTGCCGTCGATAACGATGTCCACACCTTGGATCGTGTCGCTCTGAAAATGCGGGTACTCATCACGGATCGCTTCTTGGAAATCCGCGATGTAGCTTTCTTCCGCGATCTTGGCAATCCGAGGAAATCTCACTTGCCCGAGCACGCGCACCAAGGGCGCGTTGCTCAGGAGCACACGATCAGGAACCTCCCCGAAGAGGGGGTCGTCGCAACGATTTGTCATGTTGTTCGCCCTCTTTCTTAGGTGGAGTATAACATATGAAGTAGAGTGTGAAGCAAGAATTTCTAGTTATAAGGAGATTAAGATTCCACTAGCAGCCGGCACGCTACTCGAGTGCAGGGCGGCACAGCCCGCAACATCAAGCCGAAGGAACGAGTAGAATGCGGCGACGTCGATGCTTTGGCTCACTCCGGTACTACGGCTTGGCGCCGGCACGCGGCGCAGCGGCCATTCTTGAGCTTCGCAGCGAACGGCTGCTCTCCGCCGCGATTTCGGAGGCGTTCGTGGGCGCGACGGATATTGAACAGACGTACATGACGTTTGGCCCCGCAATCGCCTGACAAACATAAGCCGCTGGGCCGACCCGATCTAAACATGCCGCGCCTCAAGTCGCCCAAGCCTCGGCTGGGATCAATGCGGTCCCGCCGGGATGGCCTGGCGCAGCATGAGCGCAAAGGCCAGAGACGGTCGGACGGACCAATCAACACCGCGCGCTGGCAAAGGCTGCGCCTGAAGATCCTGAACCGCGACGGCTGGCAGTGCCAGGCGACAGGTGTCGCTCTGGTTGGTCGCTATCCCGCGCCCAACAGTCCGGTGGTCGACCACATCCGCGCCCATCGCGGCGACCTGGATCTGTTCTGGGATGAGGACAACCTGCAGGCTGTGTCGAAGGCGTACCACGACAGGGTCAAGCAGGGCATCGAGAAGCGCGGCCGGCCCTGAGGCCCCGTACTCATCAACCAAAGAGGGGGGCGGTCGAAAAGGCTGGAAGGCCTCAATCGCTAGACCCGCGTTCCTCTCATTCGGAGAATTTTTTTCTGTGAGCCAGAAATTCGACCTGCTGGGTGACCCTATCCCTGAGAGCCACGGGAAGCCCGGTGCAAACGGCCATGTGCCGACCGCAGAAAATGCGCGCAAAATCAGGGTGTTGCTGGTGGTCGACATGAAGAAGGCTCAGATCGCGAGATATCTGGGCATCACATTCCCGACGCTGAACAAGCATTATTTTCAATCCGGCAAGGGCGGTCTGCGGCATTTGCGGGAACACGTTGCTTTTCCGCAGAACGGACGGAAAGCGGAAGTTCGCTGCAGTCAGGAACACGTCATCAAGCTCTCCAAAAAGCAGACATTGAGGGACTTCGCCACCGGTCCAAAGTTTCACTGCGTTGCAAGCGCTAAGGTTGTATCTTCGCGCAGAATGTCCAATTCTACCAATATGTTTTCAGATTAGAATTCTTTAAGAAGAATTGGGAGCTGGAGTAGTGTTGAACAAGGGTTCTGAGTGGCACAGGTGGGAGCCGCATATTCATGCTCCCGGAACAGTGATGAACGATCAGTTCAAAGGTCCCAATGCTTGGGAGGACTATCTCTCCGCGCTCGAAAATGCATCACAGAGAATCAAGGCATTGGGCGTCACTGATTACTATCTTACCCATACCTACGAAAAAGTGCTGGAAGCAAAGCAAAGCGGACGGCTAAGTGAAATTGAACTGATCTTTCTGAATGTTGAGCTGCGCATCGGAATTGGCACAACCAAGGGTGGGTGGGTGAACATGCACCTCATGGTGAGTCCTGAAGATTCTGACCATCTTGAGAAAGCGAAGGCGTTTGTTCGAAATCTTAGGTTTCGTGCCCACGACGAAAGCTTCAACTGCACGAGGGAGGACCTAATCCGTTTAGGGCGTCTAACGGACGCCTCCAAAACCACTGACGAACTTGCTCTAGAGCATGGAGCAACACAGTTTAAGGTCGGCTTCGACCAGCTTCGAGATGAGTTTGACAAGTCAAAATGGGCGCAAGAAAATATCCTTGTGGCGGTTGCTGGCAGCAAGGACGACGGGACCTCTGGAGTAAAAGAAGCTGCGGACGCGACCTTAAGGCAAGAGATTGAGAAATTCGCCGACATCATATTTGCGAGTAGCGTTGCTCAACGTGAGTTTTGGCTGGGTCTTCGCGCTGCTTCCCCCGAGGAACTCATGTCAAGCTATGGGGGGCTGAAGCCATGCATGCATGGAAGCGACAGTCACGAGACGCGGACTGTAGGGAGACCAGATGGAAACCGTTTTTCATGGATCAAAGGAGGGCTAGAGTTCGATGCGCTTCGGCAAGCCTGCATCGATCCTGCCGGACGGGCATTCGTTGGCGAGGCTCCACCATCATTTGGAACGCCGTCTCAGCTAATCGATGAAGTTGAGTTGGTGGACGCACCATGGGCGAAGACGCCTCAAATAGGCTTCAATCATGGTCTCGTTGCCGTGATTGGCGCTCGAGGTTCTGGGAAAACCGCACTGGCTGATATTGTCGCTTCAGTTTGCGATGCTACGCCCCAAACCACTGAAGGCGAGCACGGTTCCAAGCCAAGCCCGTCCTTCTTGAGCCGCGCAAACGACCTATTGGGGGACGCCAAGATTAAGGCGATATGGCGCGCGGGCGAGCCGACCACAAGATACCTCGATGGCCGTGATCAACCAGACGTAATTAATCAGCGCGCGCGTTATCTTTCTCAGCAGTTTGTAGAAGACTTGTGCTCGGCAGATACGATGACCGACGGCCTCTTACGCGAAATTGAACGCGTAATTTACGAGGCCCACACCCTGACGGATAGGGAGGGTGCCCTTGATTTTCGAGAACTGCTTGAGCTGAAGTCGGCTCGGTTTCGTCACGCCAGAGAGCGCGAAGAAGAAACAATCGTTTCATTGTCGGATCGGATTAGTACCGAGTACGAACAAGTTCGGATGGTGTCCAAATTAACTGCAGATATTGAGACTAAGAACAAGCTCATCAAGCAGCTGAAAGATGATCGTGCCAAACTGGTCGTTAGGGGTTCTGAAACCCGAATGGCACGCTTAAACGCGCTCTCAACGGCAGCCGAAACAGTTCGCGGTTACCTCCGGCATTTCAATCAGCAAAAGTCGGCGCTAGAGGGGCTTTCAGATGATGTGAAGGACCTAAGAACAGCGAAGGCCCCTGAACTCTTGCGAGCAACTCAGGAGCGTCGAAAGGCCAGCCAGATAAAAAACAGTGATTGGGATGCGTTTCGGATTGATTACACAGGTGATGTCGACGCCCAACTCGTTCAACTTCTTGAGAACTGCGAAAAATCCATAGATTCTTGGAAGGGTGTCACCCCTCCAGCGCCCGCCACTGCGGAGTCTCCTCTAATCCCCGAAGGTGCTGAGCTCAGCAAGCAACCTTTAGCGCTCCTACAGGCCGAAATCTCGCGGCTTGAAAAACTAGTTGCTGCCGATGAAGTGACCAAGAAGCAATTCTCTGCCCTCACTTCGAAGATTTCAGCAGAAACTACATCCCTTACCATCTTGAATGAAAAGCTCGAGACGGCAAATGGAGCTCGCGCACGTATCACAGAGTTGCAGGCTGAAAGAGACGAAGCCTATGCTCGAGTATTTAGCGCAGTTACCTCAGAACAGGCCGTTCTGACCGAACTCTATAAGCCGTTGCTTGATAGACTGTCCGGTTCAACCGGAAGCCTCAAAAAAATGTCGTTTACAGTATCCCGTTCGGTCGACGTCGACAAATGGGCAGCCTTCGCAGAAAAGCATCTTATCGATCTACGCAGGGATACTCCATTCAAAGGCGCTGGCACGTTCCTGTCGAAAGTCAACAATGACCTCAAAGCCATTTGGGAAACTGGCGATGCAGAAGACGTAGGCAAAGCCATGGCAGCTTTTCGAGCCGAGCACATGCCTGCTTTACTCGAGCATGCCAATGTTACGAAATCGGATGAGATGGAGTATCGCAACTGGCTCAAACGCTTTGCGAAGTGGTTGTATTCAACGGATCATATCAGCCTACAGTACGGCATCGATTTTGATGGCGTCGATATTCGCAAGCTGTCGCCTGGCACACGCGGAATTGTCCTTCTGCTACTCTATCTGGCGCTCGATGATGCTGACACGCGCCCTTTGATTATCGATCAACCAGAAGAGAATTTGGATCCAAAGTCGGTCAACGATGAGTTGGTCGACTTGTTCATCGCGGCTAAAGCAAAGCGACAAGTGATAATGGTCACCCACAACGCTAATCTTGTGATCAATACAGACGCCGACCAAATCATCATCGCCAACGCGGAGAACCACACAC
Source organism: uncultured Paracoccaceae bacterium (assembly GCA_947503935.1). Lineage (GTDB taxonomy): Bacteria > Pseudomonadota > Alphaproteobacteria > Rhodobacterales > Rhodobacteraceae > CANNFR01. The sequence continues at coordinate 9,874 of CANNFR010000009.1, read as the reverse complement.
GAGGGGAATTGCCGGAAATATCCTATTTATCAGGTGGTTTGGAAAGTGCAGAAATTCGAGAGGCGGTTTGCGATATTTTGGAGGGTGGTGAAGTTGCGTTTAAAGAGCGAGCGCGTCGGTTGAGGGTAAGATTAAAAAGGTGAACCTGAAGAAGAACGAGGCAAGCTTATTGTCCGCTTCAAAGCCGTTCGTAGTGATCGCCTCCAGGTTTATTGATGCCTATACAGTACTAGCTAGCCACTTGGCTAAGGCTCCCAATGGATATCTGGCATGACAGAAACCGCAGTCGAAACAGACACAGAGACGAGCGCCCAATCATCGCTTGATGGGTACTGGTACCAACTGAAGGTATCAGTTCTGTTCGCGCTGGAACTGTTGGCAGACAGACAGCAGACCGACCAGATCACCCTTGAACCGGCAAGTGAGGAAGATCTGGAAACCGATTTGAACGATGAACCCGGGTGCCTAACGCAAGGCCTCAAGGTCAAGACCAAAAAACTTGTGGTGCAGTGCAAGCTGAGAAACACTGGCCCTTGGAAGATTGGGCAGATCAAGTCTTTGCTCGCACATGGTAAGAAACGAGCGTCTGCAAAGGACATGCTGAAGGATGCAGATGTCCACTACCTGCTTGTGACATCTGCTGATCTCGACGGTGTGGCTAGGAAGCTAAAAGTTGCTGGCCCCGCTCATTGGAACCGGCTGAAACCCATGCCAAAAACCCTGGCGAAGTCCTTGCCAAGCGGCTCTGATGGTCGAGTCGCCGTCTGGAACAACCTGGATCAAGAAAAGGTTGAGTACCGAATTTCGAGGAGCCTTATAGAACGGTTTCGAGTTCCCTACGGTCGGATAAAATCATGTGTAGAAGAGCTAGAGAAAGGCGCTTTGACGCGGATGAAAGGGGCTCAGGCTGGCGTCTGGACGCGGCAAGAGGTCATCAAGGTCGTAGAGGCGCATGGAGGGTATGATGGCGTCTCAAAAGATCTACATGAATTTGTACCACCCGCCAATTGGGAAGAACTATTGGATCAGTTGTGCACAAAGAATGCAATTGTCCTTACTGGCCCGTCCGGAACAGGGAAAACTACTACAGCGAAGGCTCTTATTGCCACGCTCCGCGACGAAAGCCCTGGTCTGTCTCATATTAAGATCGAGGGTGGTCCCGAACGTCTGCGAGATGACAAGACGTCAGGACCCGTCATCTTCGAAATCGAAGACCCATGGGGGAAGTATCGCATCGAACCTGACAGCTTGCCTTGGAATGACGCCATTAACGAGTTCCTCGCGACTGCTTCCCCTGACCGCATGTTTGTAGTCACAAGCCGAAGTGACGTTATGAAGGGAGCAAGGTTGAAGTCGCTTGACGATCGGTTTGTGAGCAAATTGCTAGCTGGGCATTACCGCGCGAGTGACCGTGGCAAGCTCTTTGACCTGAGACTCAAGAGCTTTCCGCGTACAGAGCAGATTTCGTCTCTCAAGTACCGGTCTAGCGTAGTGAAAAATCTAGTTCTGCCTCTCGAAGTTGACCGTTTTTTTAGTGCAGCGAGTCTCGGCCCCGAGGACGGTGAGAATGAAGCCTCTTTCATGAATCGGTGTATTACTAGCGCGCGAAATCAATCCATTGAATCCTCTCTATGCCTTGCTGTCGAAAGTCAGGAGATGTGGGAGGCTGCAGCTGTATTATGGGCGCTGCTGAAAGCTAGAAAGAAGATATCATTCAATACCTTGGAAGATATTGAGTATGATCTCTGCGCTCAAATTCCTAAGCTAGAAGACAAGCTATCGGCGTTTTCAAGTTTTCTTGTTGCTGGTGGCAACTTTCGCCAAGACAAAACTACATTCAGCTGCTCGCACCCACGAGTAGAAGCTGGTTTAGAACAATCAATGCTCGAAAGGCCTAACGCTGCATCCCGAACACTCAACAAACTCTTGGATGTGTTGGTAGGGCTGGACGAACACAACAATACTGATTGGGGCGTTGAAACTGTCGCCCAAATTTTCGCTGCGTCGCGAACTGTCGATAGCCTGCGGATCAAAGTTTCAGAGAGAACACAGTCAAGACTTGATGATTGGCTAACGTGGCGTGTGGCATCTCTTGATGATTCATTTGGCGATGATCTAACCACCGCTGCTAAAGCTGGATCGAAGAATTGCGCAGTGGCTGAACTGGCCCGGTGGCTGGAAGAGAGCCCTATCGACAAGCAGTGGTTCAACATGACTTCGTGGAAGGAGCCAAAGAAGTCGGATGACTGGTATGTTTGGGTTGCCGGTGAACCTCACACGCACGCTATCTGCGACGCCTTTGTTACTAGGATTGTCCCATTTAGGAATGGGTCATTTAGAGGAAAGTTCCATGAAGCAATCAGAAAACTATCGCCGAACTTGACCCCATCGTTTCTGGGAGCACTTCGAAGAATTATTGGCCATGGTTACAATCCGAACGCAGAAATCCTGATTGATGGCGCAATGGTAGATCTTGAGGCTTTTGCGCACGTCTTCTCTGAAGCGGCGGAGTTTTGTGAACAGCAGCGCGCCGACCAAGATAGGGGTAAGCTACTCCCGCTTTTCAATCGCGATTATGATGATGAAGCGATTGACCACTATTGGGAAAGCATGGGGGAGGACGGCCATACAGCAAGCGAGATATTAAGCGCGTACATCGAGAAGCTTAGAGAACGCGATGAATGGGCGCTGCTTGCGGCGCATCCGAACACTCGTGGGTTTACGTGGGAATGGCTCCGAGCAGCACAAAAAAGTGTCCAACCGCCTTGCACCGCAGAGTTGCTGGCACTCTATGAACTTGCGAAGTACGGCAGCTTCGAAAGCAATTTCTGGGAGCTGCTCGAGAAACACTATGACCCGGCTCTAGAGAGCTTGCTGCAGGCCCGACTTAACAAGGGTTCTGAGAACGACGATGCTCGTGTGAGTGCCACTCGTACTGCCCTGAAACACGCGCTTCCGCTAATCGAAGGGGCATTCTCTGCATCATCGGATCTGAAACTACAACGGCTACTTGAGTTGGCCCTCGACGTGCAAACTTGTTTGGTTGATGAAAAAGGAGAGGACGAGATTTCGGGCCTAGACTTCAGCAGCCTTACAAGCGGAATTGACCAAAACACGCAAGAAGCCATTTCTGCGCTGCTCGTTCACAATAACGTAGGCATTTCAGAACTCTGCCGCGAACTGCTGCGTTCAATCCCTGAAGACACACATCACAGCCGAAACTTGGCGGTTTCTCGGATTTTGCTGCAATCTGGGCAGAACGTGGCCGGGAGATTGAAGAACATAATTTCTGCAACACTAGAGGTGGACGACGGAAACATCGAGATCGCGACCCAAGCAATGCAACTGGCCGCGGCGATTTTAGACAATAGTCTAGTCGATCTTGGATTGCAGCACGACTTTGCGAGAGTTCGCGTAGAGGCAATGAATGCTGTCTTTGCGTCGTCAACAGATGCGTTGCCTGCTCGCCTTCTTGAGACTTATCGTGACCCAAGCAGTCTGGTGCGAAGACGTCTTGTCGAAATGCTCACAGAAAAGCAGGATCGCTCTCATATTCCAACGCTCATCCAGCTCTCATATGACACGTGGACGCCAGATCATCACCAACACTATGAGGAAGAAGTCTCTTTTCCCATTGCAGAAAGCGCAATTGAGTTGCTTCGTGAACAACCGTCCCTTTCGGATGATGTCTATCAAGAACTGGTGAAGTCCCTACGAGTAACAAAAAACTATGGTGTTCGTTTCGAATTACTCCGTGCCATGGCACGGCATGGATCAGTGGCACGTCAGGCGAAGCTTGTGAGAATTGCGATTGGTGAAGGCCGACCGACACTTCAAGAGTTGGTTGCACGTGCTATTTTCATCGAGTCTGACAGCTTCGAGTGTGGAAATTTGGATTTGGTTGATGACGACAAGCTTGCATCGGTTAGTCCCGATGTCTGCATCTGGCTTTGCATGCTTGTATCAGTAATCGCACCAAAGGATCGTTTGATGCAAGCCACGAAGAAGCTTGCCTCAAATCCAGACCGGCAGGTCTTTGTGTCCCTATTTTTATTGACTAACACTGAACACCGTACCGAGCCACAATACAAAGCAATTGCTAGCTTTCTACCTAGTAGTGTGGTCGCGCGCCTTGAAGAGATGGTCCAAACAGGTTGTTGCGAAGACCTGACTTTTCTGGACGCATTAGGTGAGGTCAAGTCAGTAGAACGCGTTAAGATGGCTTTCCGCACTTGGTCTAAAAAGAAGGTCAAGACGACCAAAGCCAAACCCGAAAAGTCCAAAAAAAATAGGAGTTAGCAATGTAACATCTGCTTCTTCGGTCAATGATTTCCAGCTAAACCAGAGCGCTGTCGGCTTGGTCGGACATAAAGCTACGGATGAAAGAACGACCATTATGCGCTGCAGACTTCAAGTTCGACGAGATCTAAGCTTTTCAAACGCGGCGAACGGCAGAAATGCGGGCTGCAACCGCAGCATCTTGATCTATCGGTCAAGGTCCGCAGTGGGCCGCCTCCCGACCTCGGGCGGCGCATCGATCTTACGGGTGCAGCAAAAGTCCGGTCTGGTGAAATCTGTACTGTGGCAGCGACGACTTTGACGAACGGCAGGAACGGGCCGAACTTCTAGACCACTTCAACACTATGAGCCTCCCATAGTTGCGGCGGCTCAAGCTTCTTCGACAGATGGTCAATTACGGCGTCGGGTACAGCATCTGGTCGATCCCGGTTCTGATGGTGCAGTTGGTCTGGGCGTTGTTCGAGATAGACGATCTCGATCCGGGCGCCGTAGTCTCTTAGCAGCCGCAGAACCCGGGATCGGTTTTGTCGCGTTACATTGGTTGCGTTCCATACAAAGTCACGACCCACCCGCAGATGTTCTCTGGCCCGCTCATGCGCGGCCTGGATGACCTGGCCTTGGTTATCGGTTGCAGAGACGCCAAGTTCGTTTCGGATCACATCAAGGCTGACGACAGGAAGTTCTGGGCGGTGTTTCCTGATCCAGGTATCCTTTCCTGCTCCAGGCAGGCCGGACATCACTGTGACGGTGCAAGGGAACGCCTCATGAGCTGCGTAATGCGGATCACGATCATCTAGTTCGAAGAAAACAACCCGGCTTTCATCATTGGCAAAGACGAACGGGTGATCCCAACAACCGGCCTCTTGGAACGTCAGTGCCGCGAGACTGACACTCTCCAGAATTGCCTGTTGATCCTGACAAATCCTACCCAACGCATCGGCTTTGGCATGGAGGCACAGATGATCCGGTCTGCACCGCCATGATGTTTCAATCGCCATGCGTTTGGGGTCAGGTCGTTCGATCAGCCAGAATGGCAGTTGGTGATGGGCGATGATCCCACACAACGCCTCCCTCCATACGAAGGGTGAACCGGCATACCAAAGCAGTTCGCGTGCGATTGAGGCTCCGACCCGTGAATGACCTCTGGAGGATATCCGCCCGTCGTCTTCATGCTTAGTCACGGCGGGCTTGCCAACATCGTGCAGGATGGCCGCCCAAAACAGGTTGGCCCGGTCGGTATCGGGAAGACCTCGCCAGTTTGAATCACCTACCAAGGCCTCGACAACCATCCTTGTATGCGTCCCGACATCGCCTTCGGCATGATGGATCGGGTCCTGTGGACAGGTGTCGAGGGTGGCAAGCTCTGGCCATAGCGACCAAACCTCGCTCCAGTCCACCGTCCAAGCTGGACCAGTTGGGACCAAGTCCAGCAGGCGGTCATGTGTGACGGAGTGTATGTTGGGCTTAGGCATCGTAAGCCCCCTCCACACCCAGTCTTGGTGCGAAGATATCGACACCATCGGCCAGACCATTCGGCAGGATCGGACGGTCGTGCCAATGCCCGTCAGCCGCCTCAATCGCCTGCAAGAAATCTGCACGGACGAACTTGAACCGGTCTTCCACGTGGTCGGCACTTTCCTGTTTCAGGTACAGCCCTTCGGCCAGATCACTGTCCTCGGTCTGCTGGTCCACCATGTCAGGACGACTGCCGGACCGTTCTGCCGCCGCTGACAGCGCATCACGCCATTCTTTCGATTTGTACGGCGATGGCCGGGTCAGGTTGACCAATTGGTCAACGGACCTGATTTCGTCCGCATGCACGACGGGTACCGGCATGATTGGCAATCCGGTAAGCAGAGACCGACGGGCCGTCGTGCTCAGGAATGCGCCCGTCTCCCGGTCCAGCACATCGAACTCCATAAAGTAGTGGGGCAGCCGGTCGTAGAACACAGTGTGCTTGGCGTACATCCATTCGCCATACATGACGTAACGACAGCCTAGCACCGGGTACAGGACATGTGCATGGGCCGCAGCCCATGTCTTGAGCAAGGCAAAGTGTCGTTCCCGGCCACCGCCGGTCAGATAGTGCCCCCGGCTTTGCAGAAGTAGGTCACCATCAGCGTCGAAGGATACCGCTGAATTGGTCCCGTCGAGCTTTTCTTCAACGATCAGGGGCTGGCCTGAAAGCTCCTTAATTGGTTTGTCATCCGCCATATCGCCCACCTGAAGGCGCGAACCTTCAATGTGCCGCGTACGCGGGTATTTCTGGATAATCATAACAGTCTCACAACGTATCGATTGGCCACACAAAACCACCCGGAAGGATTTACCAGGGTGTTTGTTTGATTAAGTGCGCTGCGATTACATCGGACTTCCGTGGGGTTGGGGGTAGAGCCAGAAGGCTCTGGTACTGGCAGTGATTGAAAAAATCAACCGCGGACGTTCAGAAAGAGGTGTAAGACGGCAAGCTTGTCCTACGATTTGCGAGTTCAAACTAGCCAAAATTTCGCGCGGGCAGCGAATGGCGTGTGTGGATGGCTCCTGCATTGCAAGACATTTTTGATCTGATTTGTGCATGTGTCAGAAGCGGTCATGTGTCCGGCCTGTTTGCGCGGTTTTGACCGCTGGCCCTGATGGGTTCCGCAAACCAAGTTCCTATCAGCAAAGCGGGCTATTATGCCCGCGCCATTCGGCGGAGTGTCCTGGTTTTGGCGGCTGACTTCTGCACCATCATCTCGCGGGTCTTGCTAACTCATTGTTCCTTTCGTCTCAGACTGCAGTACGTGGGCTGTAGGGTTCATTGCGGGTGAGCACTGCCCAGACGATCCGGGCGGTCTTGTTGGCCATCGCGACAGTTGCTACGCGGGCGGCTTTGCGTTCGAGCAATGATGTCAGCCACTTGCTGGCGCGTTCGGGGTGGGATCGGGTTTGTCGGACCAATGACGTCATGCCGACGACGAGCAACGATCGTAAATACTGGTCGCCCATCTTGGTGATCCGTCCCAGCTTCTCCTTGCCGCCGCTGGACTTATTCGCCGGCGTCAGGCCCAGCCAAGCAGCGAACTCCCGACCATTGCGGAACTGATGCCCATCTCCAATGCTGGCGATGATCGCAGAGGCCGTCACTGCGCCAACGCCAGGGATCGTACGCAGAAGACGAACGCGCGCGTCCTCTTTGGCGACTTGTTTTACACGATCTTCGTACCAGCGGACCCGCTTGTGCAGAGCCATAAGTTGCTCGCACAGATTGTGGATCACTTCATTAGCAATGTCGGGCAGATCGAGAACTTCACCAAGTGTGATGTCTTCGGCAAACCCAATCACCCGGGCAAGGCCACGTGGGATAAAGATGCCAAACTCGGCAACCAAACCACGCAGATTGTTGATGAGTTGCGTTCTCTGGCGCACCAGAAGATCACGCGCCCGATGCAGCGACAGTAGAGATTGCTGCTCGACTGTCTTGATCGCAACAAAGCGCATAGTCGGACGAGTAACAGCTTCACAGATTGCCGCGGCATCAATTGCATCAGACTTCCCGCGTTTGACGTATGGCTTCACATACATCGGCGGGATCAACCGAACCTCGTGGCCCAGGGCCGTGAGTTCGCGCGCCCAATGATGGGCGCTGCTGCAGGATTCCATGCCAATAAGACAGGGCTCCAACTTCGCAAAGAACGCCAGAAACTGAGTTCGCCGCAGGGGCTTGTTGAACGCCACTTCATCACTGGCAGTGATCCCATGGACTTGAAAAACGTTCTTGGCCAGATCAACGCCGATTGTGGTAACTTGCATGGGGTGGCTCCTCTCATAAGCAGATTTTGACACCTGCATTATGGCGCATGGCGACGCCGGTTGGAGCAGGAGCCATCCACCCCATCAGCAAAGCGGGTTGCGACCGCAGAATCTTGTACGGTCGCCCAAAGGCAGCAATGGGCCGGGTGCGTCCAAATACACTTGTGCTAGAGGCGTGCACGGCCATATTCTGAAGTGTCTCATCCAATCTCGAACACAATGCTTAGAGGGCCCATTTGCCAGTGGAACATGATTTTGAAGCAACTGATTGGGAGCAAAGGCTATCAGAGGCCCTAAAGGGACTTGCAAAGGTGCAAGAGCGATTTTTGCAGGACTATTGGAGCGTCAATGGTTTTCCAACGCAATATTCCTTTAACGGAAAGGATGAAACACCATTCCCAAGTGACGATTATTGCTGGGTCTACAACAACGCGCTAGTTGCAAAGAATGCCAAAGAAAGAGAGTACTACAAACCGCTCGTTGAAGCACTTGCGCCGGTCAGATCCCTTCTGAGAGTCCATCCCGGATTGGCTTCCGTTCTCAGAATGGCGCTTGGCACAGAGGCTGTTCAAGTTGGAGTAATTAACGGCGAGACCTATACAAGCATTGCGCAGATAATTTCGGGTTTAATGGCCCGGCAATACTACCGGCCGGAAAAGAAATTTCTTAGGACAGCAGGTGAGTTGAACTCGCTGCTGTTGCTCTCTTCAGAGCATAGGGTTTCGCCCTTGACGAACGACTTGGATCTCGGGTTAGACGTCGATCTCTTTTATGGAGTTAGAGTCGCCGAAAAGTACGATCTGGGAGGTGGCTACTTCATTGCCCCATTCGACGAATTTCGTGATTACATTGATCCAAGCTGGTTTAAAGATCGGGCGCCAGATCAAGTGAGGGCGCGTGATCTAGAATTGTTTTTTGGGATTGCGGCCCCGTTCCGTTGGAAGCCAGAACTCCGCCATGTGAATGCCACTCTTCGGGACGGACGCCCGAGAGACGTCCCCTTGTTGTTTCACCGCGTCGCTGCAGAATTCGCCGAGCTTTTGTCTGTCGTGCTGGAATACCCAATAACGTGGGTGTATGACTTTCCGTGTGTTGTCTCAAAAACAAGCCTTCAACTCTTGGGGCAACACCATGGCCCCGGGTCGGCAAGAGCTGGTGAGTTTGTTGGCAATTTCCGCGACCCGTTCCGGAAGCAAAGTCCCGCAAACCCAGATCGTGTTCGCCATACAGTGGAGCTGTTCTCAAAAAAGAGCAAGACAAACTATGCGACGATAGCCCCATTGATTCACCGACTCGCTGAGGCCCAAAGGACATTTGGCAGGTTTGCTAAGGAAGATCGCATCCTTGATCTTGCAATCATCTTCGAACGCTACTTTCCAGAAGAGAAGACATACAAGAAAGAGCTGAGCCGCAACGTTTCTAGCCTCTTGGGTGCGAGCAACGAAGAGAATGCTCAGATCGGTGAGGACATCGATCGCTTTTACAGAACCCGCAATGCAATCGTTCACGGAGGTAAGAACAAGGGAGATGCGAAACTGCTGAAGGAAATTGACCAAGCATTGGAAAACGGCTTCAAGTACGCTCGTGCCTTGCTTCTGAACTCAATATCCTGAAATCAGTTTAGAGCCGAACACTCACTCCTTTCTGAATGTCTGCTTTCGGCAAGCTGCGCTGTGGCCTAGGGGTCGGAAATCAAGGTCGGCTAAGGGCCGAGGCTGTGTGGAAACTCGGGCCTGGTGTATAGTCGTCTCCAATAATTGGAGGCGGGCATGTCGGGCTATAT
>CANNFR010000008.1 GCA_947503935.1 uncultured Paracoccaceae bacterium | reverse complement strand
GATGAGTGATGATTTTCCGGCGGGTCACAGTGATAAACCACGGAGAAGCCTGAAACCTTTCTGTCAGGCTTATCCCGCTCCCAATCGGGTAAGCTCTGCGTCTTGCCGCGCGACGATCGCGTCAACCTCGGCCACCGCTGCCGGGCCAAGGGGCGCGCCGGGGCGGCGGATCGTGGGGTGGGCGATGGCGCCGCGCTTGGCCAGGATATGCTTGCGCACGGCAAGGCCCGCGCCGGGCTGGCTTTCGTAGCGGATAAGCGGGAGGTAGGGCGCGAAGAGCCGATGCATGCGCTCACGCTCGCCCGCGTAGAACAGGCGCACCACCTCGGCCATCATCTCAGGATAGGCAAAGCCCGTCATCGCGCCATCTGCGCCACGCTCCATCTCTTCGGGCAAGAACTGGCCGCCATTGCCGCAGAGGATCGAGATGCGCCGCGCGCCCTGATCCGAGGCACGGCGGAGCGCGCTGATCTTCTCGAGCCCCGGCCAATCCTCGTGCTTGAGCATCACGCAGGTGGGGCAATCCTCGACAACTTTCAGGATAACCTTGGGCGGGATATGAACGCCAGTCACCAGCGGAAAGTCCTGCAAAACCCATGGGATATCGCCCAAAGTCTCGGCCACGCCTGCGAAGTAGCCTGCGATCTGATCGTCGGATTTCAACCCGCCCACCGGCGCCACCATCACGCCCGCCGCACCTGCGGCCATCGCATCTTCGGCCAGCCCCTTCATCGCGGCGAAGCCCGGCGCCGTGACGCCGACGATGACGGGCAGATCGGTGCGGGCCAGAACGCGGCGGACCACCTGCAGGCTTTCGGCGTGGCCGAGCTTGGGCGCTTCGCCCATGATGCCAAGGATCGTCAGGCCGGTCGCGCCTTTCTGAACGTAGAAATCGGTCATCCGGTCAACGCTGTCGAGGTCAAGCGCGCCGTCGGGCAGAAAGGGGGTTACGGCGATGGTGAAGACGCCAGAGGCGGTCTCGGTCAGTGTCATGGAACTACCTTATGGCTTTGCGAAAGAAGGATATGCGACAGCGCCAGGGCCGCGCCTGCTTGGCAGGGCTCAACCACCGGCAGGCCGAGGCGGCGTTCGAGGGCGGGGCGAAGCCGCGCCATGCCGGCGCAGCCGAGGATGACCACATCGGCGCCGTGTCGGTCACGCAAGTTCGCGCCGACCTCTTCCATCCGTGCCAGCGTGCGGGCCTCGTCGGCCAGTTCGGCGACCGTCAGGTCAAGCGGCAGATCGGCGGCGAGGCGCGGCAGAACACCCATCGCGCCAAGGCTGCGCAGATGGCGGGGCACGGAGGGCGCAAGGATCGACAGGATGCCGAAGCGATGGCCCAGCGTCAGGGCATGGGTCACGGCGGCCTCCTGAATGCCGGTGACGGGCAGCTTGGTCTCGTGGCGGAGCGCATGCAGGCCGGGATCGCCGAAGCACGCGATGGTGAATCCCAGCGCCTCAGGCTCAAGCCGTTTGGCCTGCGCCAAAAGCGGGGTCACGACGCGGTCGGCATCGGCCTGGCTTTCGATGCCGGGCGGGCCCTCGGCCAGTGTATGGCAGCGGATCGGGACGCCTGCGGCCTCCAGCGGTTTCACGGCCGCGCGAATGCCTTCGGTCACCACCTCGGACGAATTCGGGTTCAGGATATGAAGCGCTTTCATGCGCCAGGCCTCGTCGCCGATTGCACCTCGATTTGATAGCCCTCGGGGTCGTCGAAGACGAAGGCGCGGATGCCCAGGGCCTCATTCTCGAACAGCTGCGACAGGCCGGTAACGCCCTGCGCTTGAGCATAATCATACCAGGCGCGGACGTCCGGCACCCGGATGCAGAGCTGCACGGGCTTCACGGGCGCCGATTTGTGCATGCCGCGCGCTTCGTCCACCAGCCCGACATGGGCGTTGCCGGCAATGCCGTAGATCTTTGACCAGCCCTGATCGATGGCAAGCGTAAAGCCCATGACGTCTTCATAGAACCGCATCGCGGCGGCCAGGTCGCGGTAGTAGAAAAACGTGATCGCCAATTGCACATGGCCGCTATCGGGCGGGGTGTTCATGATGCGTCTCCCATCGCGATGCGTGCCTCATGGGCCGGCTGTCCGGCGGGAAAGGCCGCCCGTGGCAGAAAGCGGCCGCTGCCCGGTTCGGCCTTGAGGGCGCCGCCCTCGACCACGACCTCGCCCCGGCGGATCACCGTGTCCGCCGCACCGCGCGTCACATGGCCCGCCCAGGGGTTGTAGCCCGTACTGTCATGCAGATCGTCAGCGCTCCATTCACGGGTCGCCCCCGCATTCCAGATCAGGATATCGGCATCCTGCCCCTCGGCCAGATGGCCCTTGGTGCTAAGCCCATGCAGACGGGCCGGGCCCTCACAGCAAAGCCGGACGAACAGTTCGGGCGGCAGGCCGCGGGTGGCGATCGCGTCCCAGATCAGCGGTAGGCGGGTTTCCAGCCCGGGCAGGCCGTTGGCGATCTTGTTGAAGGGGGCCTCCGCGCCATGGGCCAGCTTGCCGGTCGCGTCATGGCGGTAGGGCGCGTGGTCGGACGAGATTAGGTCGAGAGTGCCGTCGGCCAGCGCGGCCCAGAGCGTGTCTTGATCGGCGCGCGTGCGTTGCGGCGGGCTGCACATCCATTTCGCGGCCTCGGGGCGGGTCAGGACCTCGTCGGTCATCAGCAGGTAATGCGGGCAGGTCTCGGCATGCACCGCCACACCACGGGCCTTGGCGCGGCGAACAGCCTCCGCAGCTTCGGCAGTAGAGATGTGGAACAGCATGATCGGCGCGCCGGTGAACTCGGCAAACCGGATCATGCGCTCGACTGCGTCGATCTCGGCCAAGCGGGGATGCGAGAGGGCATGGTGATGGGGCCGGTCAAGGCCGCGCGCCAGAAGCGCATCGGTCGTCCAGCCGATCAGCGCGTCGGTCTCGGCATGGATGCAAGCGAGATACCCATGCGCCCGGGCCAGCATCAGCGTGTCGATGATCTGCCGGTCATCCAGCTTCACGGCCGGATAGGTCGTGAAGATCTTGAGCGAGCGGTGGCCGCTTGCCGCCAATTCGGGCAGGTCCAAGGCCAGCCCGCTGGGGTCAGCCACGATCTGATGGAAGGCATAATCGGCCATCGCCCCGGCCCGGGCCAAGGCGCCGTAATCGGCCGTGGCCTGGGTCAGAGACGTGCCCTTGGGTTGGGCGGCAAACGAGATCACGCTGGTCGTGCCGCCGATCAGGGCCGAGCGATGGGCGGTCTCAAACGTGTCGGCATTCATCAGGCCTGCGCCGGACATTTGTTGAATGTGCGCGTGCGGGTCGACGCCGCCTGGCAAAACGTAGCGGCCCGTCGCGTCAATCGTGCGGGTGGCATCGCCGTCAAGGGAGGGGCCGATGGCCGCGATCACGCTGTTTCGGATCGCCAAGTCTGCGGCAAAACTGGCCGAGCCGGTCACCAGGGTGCCGCCGCGGATCAGAAGGTCGTAGCTAGTTTCCATCGCGGTGAGACTGGCCGAGTGCGACCGGGCTGACAAGGGGAGGCGCGCGATCGCCCCCGGCACCCGGGGCCGTTGGCCTAGTGCGGCAGGCGGTCGAGGTGGTGAGCCAGGCCGTGCAGGGCGGCGTAATCATCCTCGATCACCGAGACCGAGAAGTTTTCCATGAACGGGCCAAAGCGGCCCTTGTCGCGGAACGCATCCTGAAAGCCGAACCGGGTCAGCCAGGGGGCGAAGGCGCGTGCGACGCCGCCGGCCAGATAGACGCCGCCGAAGGGCAGGGTGGTCAGCGCCAGATCGCCCGCGACCGTGCCCAGAAGCCGTGTGAAAAGGCGCGCGGCCTCTTCTGCCAGCGGGTCGGACCCTTGATCGAGCGCGGTCATGATCTGGGCCGCGCTGGCCTCGGCCGGCACGCCGCCCCGCTGGCCGAGGAATGCGTAGAGATGCTTGAGCCCACGGCCGGACAAGACATCCTCGACCGCGGCAAAGCCGTGTTTTTCCTCGATATGGCGGGCCAGTTGCAGATCGTCGTCCGAGCGGACGGGCAGGGTGGTATGGCCGGCCTCGGCCGGTGTCACAAGCCGCCCGAAGCGGCCCTCATAGACAGGCGCGGCATTGAAGCCGGTGCCGACCCCGATCACCAGCCGCGTGGCGCCCGGAACATGGGCGGGCCCCGGAAGAATCGCGCGGACCATATCGGGCGCTAGATGCCCCAGCGCGTCGCCTTGCGCCTGAAGATCGTTCACCACCGCCACACGCTCGGCCCGGGCGGCGCGCGCAACGGTGTCCTCATCAATGGTCCAGTCGAGGTTGGTCAGCGTGCCCTTACCGTCCCTCACGGGACCGGCAAGGGCCACGGCGGCGGCGGCGCAATCGACATCCTCCTCGGCCGCGATATAGGCGGCCAGAACCTCGGCCAGACCTGGATGATCGGCATTGGCATAGCGGCGGATCGTATCGGGCAAAAGCGCCGTCCCCTCGGCCAGCGCGACACGGGTATTGGTGCCGCCGATATCGGCGACAAGTGTGTAGCGATCGGGGTCAAGCGGCATAAGCGACGGGCTCCGGCAGGTTTTAGCGGGCCAGCGCCCGCGCCAGCGCGTGATAGGACGCTTTCGGGGTGCGCTTCAAGGTGTCGAAGTCCACATGGATCAGGCCAAAGCGTTTGTCATATCCCAGCGCCCATTCGTAATTGTCCAAGAGCGACCAGCAGAAATAGCCCCTGACCGGTACGCCCTCGGCGATGACGGCTTGCACCTGGGCCAGATGTGCCGCCAGATAATCGATCCGCGGCTGGTCATCGACCCGCCCTCCGGCAAGGCGATCGGCCGAGGCCATGCCGTTCTCGGTGACATAAAGCGGCAGATCGCCGGTATAATCGGCCTGCATCCGACGCAGGAAAAAGCCCAAGCTCTCAGGGTGTATCTCCCAGCCCATTTCGGTTTTGGGCAGGGGGCCGTCGACCTCGGCCAGGGCGGGCCAGGGGCCACCCGCGGCCGCGATCCGCTTGCAGGTGTAGTAATTCGCCCCGCACCAATCGAGCGGTTGGGCGATGGTGTCGAAATCCCCCTCCCAGCCTTGCGGCAAATGGGGTTCAAGCCCGGCCAGGGCCTCGGCCGGATAGGCACGGTGGAAGATGCCGGACAGGAACCAGCGATTGTAATAGGCGTCATAGGTGGCGGCGCGGGCGGCGGCCTCAGGGCTGTCATCGGCCGGCAGCGCGCGTTCGAAATTGAAGACGGCGCCGACATTTTGGTGACCCGCCGCGCGGAGGGCCTGCACCGCGCTGCCATGGGCCAGAAGGACGTGGTGCATCGCGCGGGCGGTCGCGCGGATGTCGCGCAAGCCGGGCGCATGGTGGCCGAGGAAGTGCGACAGCCAGGCCACGCACCAGGGTTCATTGATCGGGGCGACCGACCACAGCCGATCGCCCAGACGCTCGGCGATCACTTGGGCGAAATCGGCGAACCAGCTGGCGATATCGCGGTTGCGCCAACCGCCAAGATCAGCGAGCGGCGAGGGCAATTCCCAATGATAGAGCGTGGCTGCGGGTTTCAGACCCCGCTCAAGCAGGCCATCGACAAGGCGGTCATAGAAGTCGAGGCCTTGCCCGTTTACCGCACCCCGGCCTTCGGGCATGACACGCGCCCAGGAGGTGGAAAAGCGGTAGACATCGAGGTTGGCCGCGGCCAGCAGGTCCAGATCGGCCTCCCAACGGTTCAGGTGGTCGCAGGCCAAATCGCCATTCTCGGCGCGCACGACATTGCCGGGTGTGGCTGCGAAATCGTCCCAATGGGTGCGGCCCGCGCCGCTTTGGGTATGGCCTTCGATCTGATAGGCCGAGGTGGCGGCTCCGAAGAGAAAGCCTTCGGGAAAATCGTGGCGTTGGGGAAGCATCGGGTCAACCTGTGCTGGGGGCGGGGCCTGTCGATTGGCCGACGGTCAGGATGGCCTCAAGCAGACGCTGGCGCGGCGCGGTTTCCGGGGCGGCGACGATATCCAGCAGCATTTCGGCCGCCAGCTGCCCCGCCTCGCGCACCGAGGACCTGGTGGAGGTGAAGATCGGCACGGTATCGGGCGTGTGGAAATACGACAGCGCATCATCATGGCTGACGACCGAGATATCGCGCCCCATCTGCAGCCCGCGTTCTTCGATCGCGCGCCGCACACCGATGGCGATGATCATCGACGAGGCGATGAAGGCGGTCGGTGCGGCGTCTGAGGCCAGCATCCGGTGCGCGGTATGATATCCGTATTGCTCGGTCATCTCGTCCGAGGCGATCAGCGCGGCATCGGGTTTCAGCCCGCGGGCTTCATGGGCCTCCTGATAGCCGGCGCGGCGGCGCATGGCGAAGTCCATCTCCTCCAGCCCGTTCAGCAATGCGATCCGGCGATGGCCGAGGTCCAGCAGGAGCTCGGTCGCGCGCTGAAAGGCGCGGCGGTTGTTCACGTCGAGCCAGGAATAGCTGGCCTCCTCGGCCGAGACGCGGCCATGGACGACGAAGGGCAGGCCCAGATCCTGCAAAAGCGCGATGCGGGTGTCGCCGGTGCGCGGCGCGTGCACCATGATGCCGTCGACCCGCCGCGTCTTGGCGAAATCGCGGTAGACGCGTGCCTCGTCGGCATCGCCCACCATCGACAGGATCATGTCGTAGCCGGCCTTGGCATAAGCCTCGCCCGCGCCGGCGATGAAATCGGCGAAGACGGGATTGACCATCTCGTGCTTGGTCGAGGTGGGGATGACATGCCCGATGGCCATCGCGCGGCCGGTGGCCAGACGGCGGGCCAGCGCATCTGGGCGATAATCATGCAGGCGCGCGGCTTCCAGCACGCGCTGGCGGGTGTCTTCGTTGACATCCGGGTAGCCGTTCAGAGCGCGGCTGACGGTGGTCTGAGACAGCCCCAGCTTGGCGGACAATTCCTTGAGTTTCATCGGCGGCGGATATCCAAAGCGCTTTCGGTTGCGCGAACCTTAGGGGCAGCATCTCGCGGCGTCAAAGGTTTCAGACGCAGCGATTATTGCTGCATCCGCAAACAATCCCCCTGTGTTACCCTGGGGTTGTAGACGAATCTTGACGAACGTCGCGACCTGCGCGAGGGTGGCGCACCCAAAGCGCTTTGGAGCTGCTTTCGAAGCGTGGGGATCAGGCTTAAGAGGCGCGCGAAAGTCGCGCCAACAGGGAGGACGATGAATGAAAAGCCGCTTTTTGGCAGGCGTTGCGGGGCTGGCTCTTGTCGCGGGCACCGCACAGGCGCAGGAACTGATCTATGCGCCGGGCGACGGGGACTTCAATTGGTCCAGTTACGAGGCATTTGCCGCCGCGAACGATTTCACCGGCGAGACGGTCAATGTCTTCGGTCCGTGGCGTGGCGACGACCAGCAGTTGGCCGAGAACTTCCTCGCCTATTTCGAGGCTGCGACCGGTGCGAGTGTTAATTACTCCTCGTCGGAAAGCTATGAGCAGCAGATCGTGATCGATACCGAAGCGGGCAGCCCGCCGAATATTGCGATCCTGCCGCAGCCCGGACTGATCCAAAACCTGGTGTCGAAGGGCTTTGTCGAGCCGCTGGGCGATGACGTGCAGTCCTGGATTAACGAAAACTACGCCGCTGGCCCGAGCTGGGTTAGCCTCGGCACCTATTCCGGGCCCGACAGCACCGACCGGCTCTATGCGTTTCCGTTCAAGATCGATGTGAAGTCGCTAGTCTGGTACAGCCCCGAGAATTTCGAGGACGCGGGCTATGAAGTGCCCGAGACTATGGAAGAGCTGAAGGCGCTGAACGATCAGATCGTCGCCGATGGCGGTACTCCGTGGTGCATCGGCCTGGGTTCGGGTGGGGCCACCGGCTGGCCCGCGACCGACTGGGTCGAAGACATGATGCTGCGCACCCAGCCGCCCGAGGTCTACGACCAGTGGGTGAGAAACGAAATCCCGTTCGACGATCCGCGTGTCGTCGCGGCGATTGAGGAATTCGGCGCCTTCGCCCGCAACGACGCCTATGTCGCCGGCGGCGCTGCCGCCCTTGCCTCGACCGATTTCCGCGACAGCCCAAAGGGCCTCTTCGCCTCGCCGCCGCAATGCTACATGCACCGTCAGGCGTCGTTCATCCCGACCTTCTTCCCTGAAGGTACCGAAATGGGCCTCGATGCCGACTTCTTCTACTTCCCGGCCTATGCGGAAAAGGATCTGGGCAGCCCGGTTCTGGGCGCCGGCACACTGGTCTTTATTACCAAGGACAGCCCCGCCTCGCGCGGTCTGATCGAGTTCCTGAAGACGCCCATCGCACATGAAGTCTGGATGGCGCAGTCGGGCTTTCTCACCCCGCATCAGGGCGTGAACACCGAACTCTATGGCGATGCGACGCTCAGGAAGATGGGCGAGATCCTGTTGAACGCCACAACCTTCCGCTTCGATGCGTCCGACTTGATGCATCCGGGTGTCGGTCAGGGCAGCTTCTGGACCGGTATGGTGGACTATTCCGGCGGCAAGGATGCGGCGACCGTCGCGGCCGAAATCCAGAGAAGCTGGGACGCGGTGAAGTAGACACCATCGAATTCGGGGCGGTCAAGCCATGGCCTGATCGCCCCGGCATCGATCAGGCCAGGACCCGGACTGGCGGCGCCAACGAGGGGGGAGAGAAAGATGAATCCTGCACTCCAGGGACTGCTTACCATTATCGTGGGTGTCAGCGGCTGCCTCGCGTATTTCTACTTTTCGAACCAGTTTCTCGACAAGGTCCTGTACCCGGCGCGCGGGCCGAATGCCGGGCGCAACATCAACCGAGCCAATCAAATACGGCCCTGGCTGTTCTTGTTCCCCGCGCTGTTCGCGCTGGGCCTCTATCTCGCCTATCCGGTCTTTGCCACACTCTGGCTGTCGCTGACCGACCGCGATCAGGGCGGCGCCTTCGTGGGGCTGGCCAACTACAGGCAGATGATGTCAGAACCGAAGTTCTGGGAGGCGATGCGCAACAACATGCTGTGGCTGATCGTGGTGCCCGCTGCGGCAACCGCGCTGGGTCTTCTCATCGCACAGCTGACCGACCGGATCAGATGGGGTAGTATCGCTAAGTCGCTAGTATTTATGCCGATGGCGATCTCGTTCGTTGGCGCCTCGGTGATCTGGAAGTTGATCTACGACACCCGCCCCGCCGATCAGGACCAGATCGGCGTGATGAACGCGGTCTGGCTGGCCTTCGAGGGCGGCGTCGGGTCGGTCCTGTTCCTGCAGGTCTTGCCGGCAATCATCCTTTTGGCTTTCGCTGCCGTGGTGGCTTGGGTCGGCTGGCTCTTCGTGCGTCCGCTGCTGTCATCCGCCCATAGCCAACACTGGGCGCTTATGCCGCTCCGGCTGGTGGTTGCGGGGGGGGCGCTCTGGCTGATCTGGATGTCGCTGTCGTCGCTCTTCGATCTTGCCACCGCCGATATCCCCTACGGGCAACCGCAGACCTGGCTGACGCTGCCCTATTGGAACAGCTTTTTCCTGATGGTGGTGCTGATCTGGATTCAGACCGGTTTCGCGATGGTGATCCTGTCGGCCGCCTTGCGCGGCGTGCCCGAGGAAACGATCGAGGCGGCCATCGTGGATGGCGCGAACCCCTTGGAGATATTCTTCAAGATCAAGGTGCCGCAGATCATGGGGACCATCGTCGTCGTGTGGACGACGATTACGCTGGTCGTCTTGAAGGTCTTCGACATCGTCCTAGCCATGACCAACGGCCAATGGGAGACGCAGGTTCTAGCCAACTACATGTATGACAAGCTGTTCCGATCGTTCGACTGGGGCGTTGGCTCGGCCAGCGCCATGGTCATTATGCTTCTGGTCCTACCGATCCTGATCTGGAACGTGCGGAACGTCCGCAAAGAAATGCGCTGAGGGGGGACGGGGACATGGACAACATCGCCGGAAGAAAATCAGCTCTCAACTGGGTCGTACAGATATCGGTCGTGCTTTTGGTTGCGGCGTGGCTCTTTCCCACCGTGGGTCTCTTCGTCTCGTCGTTCCGCACCGCCGATCAGATTTCCACCAGCGGTTGGTGGTCGGCCCTGTCGAAGCAAGAGCGGCAGGTGCCCGCGATCCGTGTCGCGGGCGAGGAGGAGCTGCGCGACGGGCGCTATGTGATCGAGGGCGAGCTGTTTCCCGTGACCGATGCGACAGTCGGCGCCTGGGGCACCAGCTCGCGTGAGCCGAACGCTTACGAGGCGGGTGCTGTCGTCGATCTGGGCGACGGCGTCACGCTGACAGTGTCCGAAACCGGGCGGTTCGAATTGTCCGGGCCCGAAAGCTTTGCGGGCGAGCGGCTTCCGCGCATCTTCTCGCTGGCCGAAACTCCGCCGGAATTCACCTTTGAGAACTACCGCAATGTGCTGTTTTCCTCGACTGCGGCGTCGGGGGTCGGGCAGAGTTTCATCAACACGCTGACTGTGGCGATCCCGGCCACGATCATCCCGATCCTGATCGCAGCCTTCGCGGCCTATGCGCTGGCCTGGATGGAGTTTCCGGGCCGCGCGCTTCTGGTCGCAGCGGTCGTCGGCCTGCTGGTCGTGCCGTTGCAACTGGCGCTGATCCCGCTTCTGCAGCTGCATAACGCGGTGGGTATCGGCAAGGGCTATCTCGGCGTCTGGCTGGCGCATACCGGCTTTGGCCTGCCGCTCGCCATTTACCTCTTGCGCAACTACATGGTCGGCCTGCCGCGCGACATCATCGAGAACGCCAAGGTCGATGGCGCGACCGACTTCCAGGTCTTCACCAAGATTGTGCTGCCGCTCAGCTTCCCTGCGCTTGCCTCGTTCGCGATCTTCCAGTTCCTCTGGACCTGGAACGACCTTCTGGTGGCGCTGGTCTTCTTAGGCACCGATGACGAGACGTTGGTGCTGACCGGCCGGCTGGTGAACCTACTTGGCTCGCGCGGCGGGCAATGGGAAATTCTCGCCACCTCGGCTTTTGTCTCGATCGCTGTGCCGGTCGCGGTGTTCTTCTTGATGCAACGCTTTTTGGTGCGCGGTCTCCTCGCAGGTTCGGTGAAATAAAGGCTATGAACACAATGTTTCCGTCAATGCAGGCGCCTGAGCCGGTACAACTTCCCGTGGATCGCGATTGGTGGCGCGGTGCGGTGATCTATCAGATCTATCCCCGCAGCTATCAGGATTCGAATGGCGACGGGGTGGGCGACCTTTCGGGCATCATCCACCGGCTGCCGCATGTGGCCTCGCTTGGGGTGGATGCGATCTGGGTGTCACCCTTCTTCAAGTCGCCGATGCTGGATTTCGGCTATGACGTCTCGGATTACCGCGATGTCGATCCGCTGTTTGGCACGCTGGGCGATTTCGACGCGCTGGTGCACCGCGCGCATGAGCTGGGCCTGAGGGTTCTGATCGACCTCGTGCTCAGCCATACCTCCGACCAGCATCCCTGGTTCAAGGAAAGCCGCTCAAGCCGCGACTGCCCGAAATCCGACTGGTACGTTTGGGCCGATGCCAAGCCTGACGGCACGCCGCCGAACAACTGGCTCAGCATCTTCGGCGGATCGGCCTGGCAATGGGATGGCGGGCGGATGCAGTATTATCTGCACAACTTCCTGTCCGAGCAGCCGGACCTGAACCTGCACAACCCCGAGGTCCAGGAAGAGCTGTTGGCCACCGCCCGCTATTGGCTGGATCGCGGCGTCGACGGGTTTCGCCTGGATACGATCAATTTCTACTTCCACGATCCCGAATTGCGCGACAACCCCGCGCTTGACCCCGAAAAGCGCAGCGCCACCATTGCGCCCTCGGTCAATCCTTATAACTGGCAAGATCACCTCTACGACAAGAACCGGCCCGAGAATCTTGAGTTTCTCCGCCGCCTGCGCGCCTTGATGGATGAGTACCCCGCTGTCACTGCGGTGGGCGAGGTCGGTGACGGCCAATACGGCATGCAGATTCAGGCCGAATATACTTCGGGCGGCGACAAGGTGCATATGTGCTATGGGTTTGAGTTTCTGGCCCCCATCGCACCGACCGGCAAACGCGTCGCCGAGGTTCTCAACACCTATGAAGAGATCGTGGGCGACGGCTGGGCGTGTTGGGCGTTTTCGAACCATGACGTGGTGCGTCACCCCTCGCGGTGGAACCTGTCCGAGGATGCGTTGCGCCTTTATGTGGCCCTCCTTCTGTCGATCCGCGGGTCGGCCTGCCTTTATCAGGGTGAGGAGCTGGGCCTGACCGAGGCGTATGTGGCCTTCGAGGATCTGCAGGACCCTTACGGCATCCGCTTTTGGCCCAAATTCCGTGGCCGCGACGGCTGCCGCACGCCGATGCCCTGGGTCCAGGACAACCAGATGGGCGGGTTCACCGATGCCAAGCCCTGGTTGCCGATGGCGGTCGAACACCTCGACCGCGCCGTTGGTCGTCAGGAGCGCGAGGAGGGCTCAACCCTCGCCTTCTACAAGCAGATGATCGCCTTTCGAAAAGCCTATCCGGCCTTCGCCAAGGGCACGTTGGAAATCGTCGAGGCGCGAGATGATTATCTGTCGCTGATCCGCGAGCATGAGGGCGACCGCATCTTTGCCGCTTTCAACATGTCGGCGATGGCCCATCCGGTTGAACTACCAGAAGGGAACTGGCGGCAAGATCAGGGTGTGCCGTTCCAGGCCGTCGTGAATGACAAAGGCATCACTCTACCGCCGTGGCAGGCCTATTTTGCCGTGGCCGAGTGAACGAACAGAAGAAAAGGGAGGGGAGATATGGCCGATCTGAAACTGACCGACGTCGCCAAGGCTTATGGCGAGGTTCAGGTCCTGTCGAATATCAACCTTGATATCAAGGCGGGCGAGTTGATCGTGTTTGTGGGCCCCTCGGGTTGCGGGAAATCCACGCTTCTGAGGATGATTGCGGGGCTGGAAAAGATCACCGGCGGCACGCTTGAGATCGACGGGGTCAAGGTGAATGACGTGCCGCCTGCGCAGCGCGGCATCGCCATGGTGTTCCAGAGCTACGCGCTCTACCCGCATATGACGGTGCGCGACAACATGTCGTTCGCGCTGAAGATCGCCAAGAAATCGGATGCCGAGATTAGTGAGGCGGTCGAGAAGGCCGCCAAGATCCTGCAGCTTGATCCCTATCTCGATCGTCTGCCCAAGGCCCTCTCTGGCGGTCAGCGGCAGCGGGTGGCGATTGGCCGGGCCATCGTGCGCGACCCCAAGGTGTTCTTGTTCGACGAACCGCTGTCGAACCTCGACGCCGCCTTGCGTGTTGCCACGCGGATCGAGATCGCTCAGCTGAAGGAATCCATGCCCGACCGCACCATGATCTACGTGACCCACGACCAGGTCGAGGCGATGACATTGGCCAGCCGCATCGTGGTGCTGGCGGGCGGCGGGATCAGCCAGGTCGGCTCACCTCTGGAACTGTATGAGCGACCGCAGAACGAATTCGTGGCGCAGTTCATCGGCAGCCCGGCGATGAACCTGATCCCCGGAAAGGTCACTGCCACCGGCGCGCGGACCGAGGTAACGCTTGAGAACGGCGTGAAGGCCTATTCCGCGGTGCCCACCACCGACGCAGATCAGGGCCGCGACGTGAATATCGGCATCCGGCCTGAGGACTTCATGCCGGGCGGCGAGGATGATTGCTGCTTTACCGGTAAGGTGAACATCACGGAGAAGCTGGGCGAAGTGACCCAGCTTTACTTCGAACCGCAAGAGGGCCGCGACCCGGTCATCGCCAAACTGTCAGGCATTCACCACGGCCTGCGCGGCACAGTTGTCAAATTGGCCGCCCCGCCCGAGAAGGTGCAGATCTTCGCCGATGGGATCTCGCTTTTGCATCGATGATCTGGGGTATCAAAGGCTCTTGACGGCCCGCTGCGCCTTTAGCTTTTCCCGGACCCGGTCGCGCAGATCGATATCGGCTTTCAGCCGCAACTGAAACATGTTGTCGAACTCGCGCTGCTCGGCAGGTGTAAGTTTGCCTGCATCATGCCCATCCAAAAGGTGCTTGATGCGTTTGCAGCTGGCAATCCGTTTTTTGAACTCGGTCGCTTCGTAGTAGTTGCAGGTCATGTCTTTGCACGGAAAAGCCCCCAGAAGTTCACCGTTCTCGACAAGATAGGGGATCGTCTTCGCTTCGATATGATCCAGCGTAAGTGTCTTGAAACTCAGGGTGTCGTCCGGTCCAAGTTCAACCAGCGGCGACCCGTCCAGAGAATTTCGGGCCTCTTCCTCCGTGGGCCACATCAAGATGACCCACTTTCCATCTGTCTTCAGTGGTAAAAGATCATCATTCAGTTCAACGATGACCGCCGACCCCTGCCAAACAAGAAAATCTGGCAGGAAATCCGCACGATCTTCATTGCTCCCTTGGTCTGAGAGCCATTGCCTGATCTCTGGTCCGAAATCCTCATTCGTCTCGTTCGACATATAGGTGGCTCACTCCCCCACGATCTCGATCACCGGCTCCATCTGGTCGAGAACATCCGCCGACAGGTGGCACTTGATCTGATGGCCGGTGGAGAGGTCGACCATCGGCGGCACCTCTTTCTCGCAGAGCCCGCCTGGCACTTCCGACTTCCAGCGGCAGCGCGTTTGGAACGGACAGCCGGGGGGCGGGTTCATGGCCGAGGGGATATCGCCCTCCAGCACGATGCGCTTTTTCTTCACGCGAGTATCGGCAATGGGCACGGCTGACAGCAGCGCCTCGGTATAGGGGTGGTAGGGCGGTGCGAAGACATCGTCGGTGCTGCCGATCTCGACCACATGGCCCAGATACATCACCATCACCCGGTCGGCGAGGTAGCGCACGATCGAGAGGTCATGGCTGATGAACAAAAGCGTGGTCTGGTTCTGGCGCTGAATCTCCATCAGAAGGTCTGTCACGGCGGCCTGAACCGACACGTCAAGCGCGCTGACGGGCTCATCGGCCACCACGATCTTGGCGCCGCCTGCAAAGGCACGCGCAATGCCCACGCGCTGCTTTTGACCGCCTGACAGCTGACGCGGCATGCGGTCGCCAAACTCGCGCGGCAGCTTCACCAGGTCGAGGAGTTCCAGCATGCGGTCGCGGCGTTCCTGGTCGGAATTGCCTTCACCGAAGATCTCCAGGGCGCGGATGATCTGGCGACCCACGGTCATTGAGGGGTTCAGCGTGTCGAACGGGTTCTGGAACACCATCTGCACGGAGGACACCGTGTCGGTCGACCGGTGCTCAATCGGGGTGTCCTGAATGTCCTGATTATAGAGCAGAATTTGCCCAGACGTCGCCGTCTCAAGCCCCATCAGCACCTTGGCGAAGGTCGATTTGCCGCAGCCCGACTCGCCCACGATGGCCAGCGTCTCGCCCTCGCGCGCCTCAAAGCTGAGCGTCTCGTTGGCCTTCACCACCTTGGTGTTGCCGCCGCCGAACATGCCGCTCGAAACCTCGTAATACTTCTTGAGGTCCTCCATCTTGAGGACAACCTTGCCCACCTCGGTCTTTTCCGTGGTGACGGATTTTTCGCGGGGCTTGTTCCAGTCGATCTCGGAAAACCGCAAACACCGTGTTTCGTGGCGGTCATCCTGGGGCACGTCGAACATAGGGATATCGCCTGCATCGCAGCGCCCGGCCTCAAAATATTCGCAGCGGGGCCCGAAATTGCAGCCCTGCGGCCGCTCATGCGGCAGGGGGAAGTTGCCGGGTATGGCGACCAGGGGGGCCGCGTTCTTGTCGGCGCCCGGCAGCGGGATCGACCGGAAAAGCGCCTGGGTATAGGGGTGCTGCATCATGTCGAAGACGCTTTTGATGCTGCCGGTTTCCACCGCCTCGCCGGAATACATCACACAAAGCCGGTTGCAGGTTTCCAGCACCAGCCCAAGGTTGTGGCTGATGAACAGCATCGAGGTGCCGTATTTCTTGCCCAGATCCTTGACCAGATCGACGACGGCGGCCTCAACCGTCACATCCAGGGCCGTCGTCGGCTCATCCAGGATCAAAAGCGACGGCTTCGACATCAGCGCCATCGCGATCACGATGCGCTGCTGCTGACCGCCCGACAATTGATGCGGGAAGGCGTCCAGAATGCGCGCGGGGTCGGGCAGGCGCACATCCGTCACCACCTCAAGCGCGCGCTTTCTGGCCTCGTTGGCGCCGATCCCCTCATGGATCATCGGCACTTCCATCAGCTGCCGCCCGATCCGCATCGCGGGGTTCAGCGAGGCCATCGGCTCCTGATAGATCATCGCGATTTCCTTGCCACGGATATGGCGCAGTTCCTCGCTGGTCATATGGGTCAGATCACGGCCCCTGTACTTGATCGTGCCGCCCACGATGCGGCCGTTCTTGCCCAGGTCCTGCATGACGCCCAGGGCCACAGTCGACTTGCCGCAGCCGCTTTCGCCCACAAGGCCCATAGCCTCGCCCGGCATGACGGTGCAGGAGAAATCCATGACTGCCGGTATCTCGCGCAGGCGCGTGAAGAACGAGATCGAGAGATTCTCAATCTCGAGGATCGGGCCGTCATAGGTGTCGAGATCGAGCTTTTGTTCTTCGGCGATGACATCAACCATGGATCAATCCCTCAGGCTTTCTTCGCGCAGGCCGTCGGCCAGCAGGTTCAGGCCCAGCACCATGCTCATCAAGGCCAGGGCGGGCACGAGGGCAGGGTGCGGCGCGATCGAGATCAGCCGCCGCCCCTGATCGATGGTGGACCCCCAATCGGGGCTTTCGGGGCTGACGCCGAGGCCAAAGAAGCCCAAGGTGCCCAGAAGGATCGTGGTGTAGCCGATGCGCAGGCAGAAATCGACGATCAGCGGCCCGCGCGCATTGGGCAGGATCTCCCACAGCATGATGTACCAGGGGCCTTCGCCACGGGTCTGGCCGGCGGCGACGTAATCGCGCGTCTTGATGTCCAAGACGATGCCACGCACGATCCGGAAGACGGTGGGCGCGTTCACGAAGACGACCGAAACGAAGACGATCAGAATGTTCGGCGGCATCGAGATGATGCCGAGTGGGTCTGCATCGAAAGCCAGCCCTGCATAAAGCCAGAAGCCCACCACCAGCGTGATGCCGACATAGACGTTCCGCACCATCGGCTGGGTGTAGTATCGGCTGTTCCAGAGGATCACGAGGAAGATGATCGGAAAGAGGAAGAGGACCGCCGCCAGATAGATGGGGATGCCGGTCTCGATAATCTCGGGCGTAACCAGCAGGTAGAACAGCAAGATGACCGGAAAGGCCAGAACCAGGTTGGCCAGAAAGGTCAGAACCGTGTCGAGCGCACCGCCGAAATAACCCGCAGGCAGGCCCAGCGTGATGCCGACCATGAAGGCGAATATCGTGGCCGCAGGCGCGATCTTCAGCACCTCGCGCGCGCCCATCACCATCCGGCTGAAGACGTCACGCGCCAGGTTGTCGCCGCCCAGAAGGTAATGCGCATAGACTGTCAGCCCGTCGGGAACCGGCGTGCCGGGGTCCTTGTTTTTCATGCCCGAAAGCTGCGTCAGGGGGTCATGCGTGGCGACGAAATCGGCAAAGAAGGCGGTGAAGACCCAGAACATCACCAGGCCGAACCCGATCATGCCGATCGTGCTGTCGAAGAGCTTGCCGTAAAGGCCAAGCTTGCGCTTGAAGGTCATCGACAGGCCGAATGTCACGGCCAGAGCCAGCCAGACCGGCAGGAATTGCCGCGACATCTCGCCCAGGATTCCGGCCGCGCCGACAGGCATCACGAAGGGGGCCAGGGCATAGACCAGAATGATCCCCACCATGGCCATCACCGAGATCGGCAAAAGCCGCTCGCCCAGCGATTGCGGGGCGAAGACCGAGATGGCCCAGGTCAGCGCGATGCCCAAGACGACAACGATGCCGAAGGCTGCAAGATTCATTCCCTCGGCAAAGCCCAGCCACCGAAGCGGCGCTTCCACCGCCAGCAAGGCCAGATAAAGCGACAAGACCATCAGGCCGCAGGCCAGAAGGAAGGGCAGGCCGGGCGCACCGCTGCCGCCGACCGCGACCACGCCCTGATCGGTAAATTGCGACTTTTCCGTCTCCATCGTCGATTGCACGATGGTCAAGACGATGCTGACCGCCAGGGTCGCGAAGACGACAGCGGCGATGGGGTTGACGAATGCTCCAAGCGAGCCTGCCCAAGTCAGTGGTTCCATATCTCGACCCTCCTCAGGCGATGCGGATGCGCGGGTTCAGGAAGACGTAGCCGATATCCGAGATCAGCTGCGTCACCAGCACGACGAA
Organism: uncultured Paracoccaceae bacterium; assembly: GCA_947503935.1. Lineage (GTDB taxonomy): Bacteria > Pseudomonadota > Alphaproteobacteria > Rhodobacterales > Rhodobacteraceae > CANNFR01. Next base: position 323,154 of record CANNFR010000008.1, on the reverse strand, counting down.
GACGGCGACGACCGAACAGGCCAGAAGCAGCTCGATATCGTTGTTGCTGGCGGCCTGGACCAAGGTCCAGCCGAAGCCCTTGTAGTTGAACAGCGTCTCGACGATCACGACGCCGTTCAAGAGCCACGGGAATTGCAACATGATCACCGTGAAAGGCGCGATCAGCGCGTTTCGCAGGGCGTGTTTCAGAACGACATTGCGGAAGCTCACGCCTTTCAGGCGGGCCGTGCGGATATATTGCGCGGTCATCACCTCGGTCATCGAGGCGCGCGTCATCCGGGCGATATACCCGATGCCATAAAGCGCGATGGTCAGGACCGGCAGGAAGAAGTTCTCGAACGTGATGTTGTCCATTGCACTTGTGGCCGTGCCCTTGAAGATCTGCACGCCTGCGTTCGAGGCAAGAAACACGATGAAGAACACGCCCGACACATATTCCGGCGTCGCCGTGGTGGCGATGGAAAAGGTCGAGAGCGACCGGTCTAACCGCGAGCCTTCGCGCATGCCGGCCATGACGCCGATCAGAAGCGCCGAGGGGACCATCAGCACCATCACCCAGAACATCAGGATGCCGGTCAGGCCCAGCCGGGTGGCGATGATCTCGCTGACCGGGTTTCTGAAAACGGTCGAGGTGCCCCAATCGCCCTGCAACAGGCCGCAGAACCGCGCGGCATTCTCGCGGTCTTCGGCGCGGTCCACGCAGCGCCCGCGCAAGGTGCCGTTGGCTTCGACATTCGTCCAGCCCGGCGCCACGCCCAGCCACTCGCCATAGCGCACGATCAGCGGCTGGCCGTAGCCGTTACGCTCGATCCAGCTTTCCACCTCGGCATCGGTCATCCGGGCCGAGGCTTCGGTCTTGGCCAGCTTTTCAAGGTTGGGGGGCAGGTTCGTCAGGTAGAACACGATGAAGGTCAGGCAAAATGCCGTCAGAAGCATCGTCAGGATGCGGCGGAGGATAAACATCAACATAGGGGATTACTTGCCTGACCGTCAGCGCAGGTCGGCACCTTTCTGGGAAAGGGAAACGGAGGGGCCAAGCGGCCCCTCCGGCGGGCGATCACGCCTCGATCCACCACTTGTAGTGGTGGTGTTCAAATGTCGGGTGCATGTCGGCGCCCCGCACGTTGTCTTTCATGTGACGATAGAGCGAGCGCCAGAAAGGCTGCACCATCACGCCTTCGTCCTGCATGATCTTCTCGATATCCGCCATGACCACCCGACGCTCATCGGCATCGGCAATCGACATCGCCTTGGACAGGGCCGCATCGAATTCCGCATTCGCAAACGCGCTTTCGTTCCACGGCACGCCTGACCGATAGGCCAGCGCCAGAACCTGCACGCCAAGGGGGCGCATGTTCCATTCGGTGCAGGACCAGGGGTATTTGGTCCAGTCGTTCCAGAAGGTCGCGCCGGGCAGGATAGTGCGCTTCACGCTGATGCCGGCATCGCGCAACTGCGCCGCAACCGCGTCACAGCTGGCCGATTGATAGTCGATATCGACCGAGATCAGTTCGAACTCGGTATCGCCCTGGCCCGCTTCGTCAAGGGCGGCCTTGGCGGCGGCTTTATCGACTGTCAGAGGCGGCAGTTCGGCATATTCGGGATGGATCGGGCAGACATGGTGGTTTTCGGCCACGATCCCCAGATTGGCATAGCCAAGCTCCAGCACCACGTTGTTATCAACCGCCATTTGCAGCGCATTGCGCACAGCGCGATTGTCGTAGGGCGCGTTGTCCTGATTGAAGCGGACCGCGATGGTGGCCGAGGTGACGGCCTCGCTCTTCTGCCAGCCGAGCTCATCGAAAACCTCGACGAAATCGCCCGAAGTCTGATAGGTCATATCAATCTCGTCCGACGCGGCCGAGGCGAAGACCGACGAGGAATCGGTGCCGAGGTCGTAGTACTCGATCCGGTCCAGATAGGGCCCGCCGTAAACCTCGGTGCCCCACCAGGTGTGGTCGGTGTTGCGCACCAGAACCTGGCGGATCCCGACGTTGTTTTCCTCAGGCAGATAGGGGCCTGTGCCGATCGGGTTCGCTGACGGATCGCCGCCATCATAGCTTTGATGAACGATCGACGACGGGTAATCGGCCATGCCCGGCACGATGGTGATATCAGGCGCATTCAGCACAAGCCGAACGGTCAGCGGATCGACCACGGTGATGGCGCCGTCGCGGGCCATATTCGTGGTCTCGTCCATCAGGGCGGCCATGCGGGTGGCCATCGAATTGCCCTCGACCGTGCCATCGCACCAACGGGTGATGTTGAAGGCCACATCCTCGGCGGTGAAATCGTCGCCATTGTTCCATTTGACGCCCGGGCGCACGTTCAGCGTGAACTCGGTCGCGTCGTCATTGGCCTCCCAGCTTTCCAGAAGCATGCCGCGGAAGCTGCCATCGCTGTTGTATTCCACCAGATATTCCAGCCAGCCGCGCGCGAAATTGCCCATCTCGGACCAGTCGAACAGGCGCGGGTCTTTTAGCGCCTTGGTTTCCATATTGGCGCGCAAGGTGCCGCCCATCTGGGCGTGGGCCTCGGCGCGGGCCGGGCTGTTCAGGCCGATGGCCGAATAGGCCACCGTCGCGGTGGCGCCCAAGGCGGTGGCGCGGGTGAGAAATTCACGGCGGCTTAGTTGGCCTGCCTTGCACTCCTCGGCATATAGCGCGACCGCCGGGTGTAGATCTGGGGCGGTCTCGGTCGGGTATGTCATGAAAAGTCTCCCTGTGACACATTCTTGTTGTTTTGGCGGGTGCTGCTGATTTTTCGCAGCCCACATTGGTCTTGATCGCATTCGGCACCAGTTTCCCCGATGCGTCAACGGTCGGATTCGGCAGATTTTGGTCCAAAAACGACAGCTGCGCACAGTGAAAACGACATTGCCCTGCGGATCAACCGGCAAGGTCGCACTTTTTCGCTACTTTTCTGGGCTTTATGGCCGCAGGCTCAGTTGCCGCGACGGAACCCCGTGGGTGTTTTGCCGGTCCGCGCCTGAAACGAGCGGCTGAAATAGGCGGCCGAGCCAAAGCCAAGCGCCTCGGCGATGTCCTGCACCGGCAGCCGTGTTTCGGCCAGAAGGCGGCGCGCCTCGAAGAGTTGCCGGTCCTGCAAGAGGGCCGAGGCCGGGCGGCCGCAGGTCTGGCGGCAGACTCGGCTGAGGTGGGTCGAGGTCACGCCCAGTTCGGCGGCGTAATCGGCCACCGACTTGCCTGACCGGAAATCGCGTTCGACCTTGTCGGCATAAGCGCGTGCCAGACGGACCGCCGCCTTGGGCGTGGGCACGCCTTCGGCCTCTTCCTCGGCCTCCATCTGGCGCTCAAGCCATACCGACAGCAGGCCCAGGTGATACCGGATCGCGCGGGCGCGGCCGGTCTTGTCGCCGTCAAGCTCACGCTGGAGGTTGTCGAGCTGCACCGCCATCTCGCCCTGGGGGATCGCATCGCGAATGCGCAGATGCACCTGGCGGTCGGGCAGCTTCAGGTCGCTGTTCTGCGGCAGGAAAAGGGCCGTGCCGTGCACATGCTGGCTGAGGTCGAAGGCATGCATCGTGCCGGCGGGCAGGAAGATCAGGTTATGCGCGCCATAGCCCCGCGTCACACCCGCCGCCGTGATGCGCCCCTGTCCGCGCGTGAACCACAACAGCAGCGGCGTGGAGTAACTGCGCATCGCCTCAACCCGCCATTTGCCCCCTTGGGCGAGGCGGGGAATGGGCACCATCCGGATCAGCGGAAGGTCTGGGGCGTGATCGGTAATGGCCATCGGGCCCTCCCGGGGAAATCTGACAAGACATCAACCTGTCATGGCAAGCGCAGAATTCCAAAGGGAAAAATTTCCGCCCTCCCAGATGCGGGGCAAGCGTGACCGAAAGGTTACGGCAGATCCGCAAGCGCCGCGCCACCCAGAACCCGCCAGCCCTTCATGCGCGCCCTGAACCAGGTGCGCTGGCGTTTGGCATATTGCCGTGTGGCGATGATTGCGGCCTCGCGCACCTCGTCCAGCGTCATCCTGCCGTCCAGATGCGCGATCAATTCGCGCGCGCCGATCGCCTTCGATGACAAAAGCGCAGGGTTCCAATGGGGCTGCATCGCGCGGGCCTCGTCCAGCGCGCCGTGGGCGAGCATGTGGTCAAAGCGGCGGATGATGCGGCCTTCCAGCCAGGTCTTGTCGGCCTCGATCAGAATGGGCGTGGCGTGCTCCAGGGGCAGAAGCGGGGCAGGGGTTTCGGCCTGCCATGCGGCCAGGGGGCGACCGGTGGCCTGCAACACCTCCCAGGCGCGCTGAACCCGGGCGCGGTTCCGGGTGTCGATCTGCGCCCGGGTGGCTTCATCGAGCCCGTCCAGAAGCGCGTCATGGGGCAGGGCATCGGCCTCGGCCCGCGTTTCGGGCGGGGTCGGGGGGATCTGGGCCAGCCCCTCGGTCAGCGCGGTGAAATAAAGGCCGGTGCCGCCCACAATGATGGGCCGCGCGCCTGTCAGCAGAGGGGCCACGTCACGCAGCCAATGGCCGACGGAATAATCGGCATCATAGGGCACGTGGCCGTACAGCCGATGTGGCGCGCGGGCCTGATCCGCGGGCCCTGGTTGCGCTGTCAGAACCGGCCAGCCCTGAAAGACCTGCAGCGCGTCGGCATTCACCACAACCCCGCCGCCCGCCTCGGCAATGGCCAGCGCCAGGGCCGATTTGCCCGAGGCGGTGGGCCCGGCAATCAGAACCGGCCTGTCCGGTGGGATATCGCGCAGGTGATCCAAGCTTTGCGGGCCTTTCCGCCGGTTTTCCGGTCAATCGCGGGCTTTGCGCCAATCGCCCGTTGAACCCGGCCCGGTTTTCCCGCATTTTCCCGGCCAGTCAAGCAAGCGATCAGAAAGCCGGGGGGCACGTGATGAGCGAAACCGAGACTTCGGGGCCCGAGCCCCTCTATCAACGTGTGCTTCTGAAGATCTCGGGCGAGGCGCTGATGGGCGATCAGGGCTTTGGCCTGCACCCGCCCACCGTGCAGCGCATCGCGGCCGAAGTGAAGGCGGTGCATGAGTTGGGCGTCGAGGTCTGCATGGTGATCGGCGGCGGCAACATCTTTCGCGGGCTGCAAGGCTCGGCCCAGGGGATGGAGCGGACGACGGCCGATTACATGGGCATGCTGGCCACGGTGATGAACGCGCTCGCCATGCAATCGGCGCTGGAAGAGCACGGCATGCATACCCGCGTGATCTCGGCCATCACGATGAATGAGGTGGCCGAACCTTACATCCGCCGCCGCGCCGTGCGCCATCTTGAGAAGAAACGCGTCTGCATCTTCGCCGCCGGCACCGGCAACCCCTATTTCACCACCGACACCGCCGCGGCGCTCCGCGCCAATGAGATGGCCTGCGAGGCGATCCTGATGGGCAAGAACGGGGTCGACGGTATCTACGACAAAGACCCCGAACAGCACCCCGACGCCAAGCGATACGACAAGGTGACCTATGACGAGGTGCTGCAAAAGAATCTCAAGGTGATGGACGCCTCGGCCATCGCGCTGGCCCGCGACAACAAGCTGCCGATCATCGTCTTCAGCCTGGATGAACCCGGCGGGTTCAAGGGCATTCTGGCGGGCGAGGGCACGTACACAATCGTGCATGGATAGGGGCGCAAACTTATGAGACACACCCTGTGCTCTGCAGTGATCGGTGCCATGACCCTTGGTTTGACGGCCTCTGGGGTGTTCGCTCAAGAAACGGACGTTGATCTTGTGACCTTCTTCGGCGGCCAGGGCTGCACCATCGGCGCCGAAAGCCGTGCCGAGGCGCTTGCCGCGGGCATCGCACCTGACGCGATCGATGCATTTCAGCGCGAGGTGCTGGCCGCCGGTCGGGCCCGGCAAGAAGGGGCTTGGGTCGTCCTGGATGCGGCGACCTGCACGATCCGCCTGCCGGATTTCGATCCGGTGGTATCTCTGGGGGATGCCGACATCGCGGGTCTGATTTCGGCAAGCGATGAGTACCCCGAAGATCCGGGATGTTTCGGGCAGGGTGTGTTCCATACGCTCAAGCAGCGCGACGGCTGGACGCCGGATCTGGCCAATCAAAGGTATCTTGAGTTCCTGGCCAATGGCATCATCTTGGGCGATCTGCGCTTTTACGGATCAAACCCGTTGCGCACCCCGCCAGGCTTTCAGGTGATGTCCGGAGCCTGCGGCGAAGCCGCTGGCGCAGACGAGATACGCGCTAATCATGCCTATATCTCAGATGTCCATTTTGACCGTTACATCCGTGGCATCGGCTCGGATACCCCATGTGAAGACAAAGGCGGCGGCCCGATTCCGATGGTGATCGCCGCCGAAATTCAGGGCGCGGACCTTGATAATGCGGCCGAGGCGCAGGCGCCGGCCAACGTCTGGCTTTCCGTGGAATACGATATCATCTCTTACGCGGCCGGTTGGCATCAGGGCATGTCGGCCAGCTCCAGGGGAACGCCGAGGCCGCCACTTTGCACATATGGCGACGGCTAGGCCGATGCGCGGAGACCTGCCCAAGCTGGCGCTGGCAAAATCACCCACCCAAGGCTATAGACGGCCCAAAGGCCTCGCACGAAAGAAAGGCGGCAAGAATGGCGGAAGATGAGATTGAGATCGATCTGGATGACCTCGAGCGGCGGATGGACGGGGCGATGACGGCGCTGCGGCACGAATTTGCCTCGCTGCGGACGGGGCGAGCTGCGGCCTCGATGCTCGATCCGGTGATGGTGGATGCCTATGGCAGCCCCACGCCGATCAATCAGGTCGGCACCGTGAACGTTCCCGAGTCGCGGATGGTCACCGTGAACGTCTGGGACAAGGGCCTGGTCGGCAAGGTGGAAAAGGCGATCCGCGAGTCGGGCCTGGGCATCAACCCGCAGCTGAACGGCACGATCATCATGCTGCCGATCCCCGAGCTGAACGAGGAGCGCCGCCGCGAGCTGACCAAGGTCGCCGCGCAATATGCCGAAAGTGCCCGTGTGGCCGTGCGCAATGTGCGCCGTGACGGGATGGACCAGGTCAAGAAGGCCAAGGCCGACGGCATGGGCGAGGATGATCAGAAGTTCTGGAACGACGCGATCCAGGAAGTGACCGACAAGCATATCGCTGCGGTCGACAAGGCGCTTGAGGACAAGCAAGCCGAAATCATGCAGGTCTGACCTGCCTTCCGGAGGGCGCCCATGGCCGCCGACGATTTCCCCCCCGACCGTACACCCCTGCACGTGGCCATCATCATGGATGGCAACGGGCGTTGGGCCACGCAGAAGGGCTGGCCGCGCCTTGTCGGGCACAGGCGCGGCGCCGAGCGCGTCAAGCACATCGTTGAGGCCTGCCCCGATCTGGGGGTCACGCACCTGACGCTTTATGCGTTTTCGACCGAGAACTGGAAGCGCTCGACCGAAGAGGTGATCGGGCTGATGACGATCTTCTCGGCCTATATCCGCAGCGAGGCCAAGCGCATGTCGGCCGAAGGCGTGCGGCTGCGCTTCATCGGCGACAGGACGCGGCTGGACAAACGCCTGCAACGTCTGATGGGCTGGATCGAGGCACGCACGGCCGAAAACACTCGGCTGAACCTGACCGTGGCGATCAATTATGGCGGCCGGAATGAGTTGATGCGCGCGACCCGCCTTCTGGCCGAACGCGCGGCCGAGGGGCGGCTTGACCCCGCCCAGATCAGCGAAGACGATATCGCCGCCGCCCTCGACACCCATGATCTGCCCGATCCCGATCTGTTGATCCGCACCAGCGGCGAGGCGCGGGTGTCGAATTATCTGCTTTGGCAAATGGCCTATGCGGAGTATGAATTCACCCCCACGCTCTGGCCCGATTTTACACCGGAAGACTTGGACAATATCTTGGTGAAGTTCGGCGCGCGCGAGCGTCGCTTCGGGGGTGTTGTCACGGCATGAGCCTGGCGTCGGAAAAGTTTTCGGATCTGACGGTCCGCATGGGCTCGGGCGCGGTGATTGCGGCGATCGGGCTGGCCACGATCTGGGTGGGCGGCCTGTGGCTGCTGGCTTTGATCGGTGTGGTTGTCGGGCTTATGGTGTGGGAGCTGGTCCGCATGCTGAACCCCGGCGAGGCGCGCAACCGCGCGGTTCTGCTGGCTGTGGGTGCCGGCGCGGCCGTCATGCTGGCACGGCTGATCCCGGCGGGCTTTGCCCTGCCGCTGTTGTTCCTGCCGGCACTGGCGGGCCTCAGCCTGCTGACGCGCAACCGCACGCTCTACATCGTTTTCACCATCTTGATCATGATCGCGGGCTTCGGCCTGCATATCCAGCGCGAGGATTTCGGGTTTGTCTGGATCGCCTGGCTGATCGCGGTGGTGATCGTGACGGATGTCTTCGGCTACTTCGCCGGTCGGTTGATGGGGGGGCCGAAATTCTGGCCCAAGGTCAGCCCCAAAAAGACCTGGTCGGGCACCGTGGCGGGCTGGATCGCGGCCGGTGTCACCGGGTTTTTGTTCATGAACCACACCGGCGCGGGGGCCGAGCTGATCGGCATTTCCATCGCGCTCTCGATGGCCAGCCAGATCGGCGATATCGCAGAAAGCGCCGTCAAGCGGAAGATGGGCGTCAAGGATGCCTCGAACCTCTTGCCCGGCCATGGCGGCATGCTGGACCGGTTCGACGGCATGCTGGGCGCTTCGATGTTCTTGCTGTTCGTCGAACAGATCGTCGATTTCCCGCCCGGGCTGGTCGTGCCGTGAGGCGGATCAGCATTTTCGGATCAACCGGGTCGGTTGGGGAGAATACGGTCGATCTGCTGCTGCGCCAGCCGGCCGAGACCCGTCAGGTGGTCGCCCTGACCGGCGGGCGCAACGTGGCCCGCCTGGCCGAGCAGGCCCGCGCGCTGAACGCCGAAATGGCCGTGACGTGCTATGCAGAATGTCATGCGGCGCTGAAAGACGCCCTGTCCGACACCGGCATCACGGTGGCCGCGGGGCCCGCGGCGCTGATCGAGGCCGCCGACCGCCCCGCCGACTGGATCATGAGTGCGATTGTCGGCGCCGCGGGCCTGGCGCCCGGGTTCCACGCGCTCCGCCATGGCACCACCCTGGCGCTGGCCAACAAGGAAAGCCTGGTCACGGCCGGCCCCCTGCTGATGGCCGAGGCCAAGCGCCACGGCGCCACGATCCTGCCCGTCGATAGTGAGCATTCGGCGATCTTCCAGGCCTTGGTGGGCGAGGATATCGCCACGGTCGAGCGGATCGTCGTTACCGCCTCGGGCGGCGCGTTCCGCGACTGGCCGCTGGACAAGCTGGCCCATGCCACGCTGGAAGAGGCGTCCAGCCACCCCAATTGGGAGATGGGCCAGAGGATCACCATCGATTCGGCATCGATGTTCAACAAATCCCTCGAACTGATCGAGACGCGCGAATATTTCGGCGTCGCGCCCGAGCAGATCGAAACGGTGATCCATCCCGAAAGCCTGATCCACTCGCTGGTGGGCTATCGCGACGGCGCGCTGATGGCGCATCTGGGGGCGCCGGATATGCGCCATGCCATCGGTTATGCGCTGAATTGGCCCGACCGCGCCGATCTGCCGGTGGCGCGGCTGGATCTGGCCGCGATCGGCCAGCTGAACTTTCACGCCCCCGACCCGCGCCGCTACCCCGCGCTGACCCTGGCGCGCGAGGTGATGCGCATCCGTGGGCTGGCGGGCGCTGCCTTTAACGCGGCAAAAGAGCGCGCGCTCGATGCCTTCATCGCGGGCGAGGTCCGATTTACGGATATGGCGCAGGTGGTTGAGGCCGCTCTTTCCCAGCTTTCGTCCGATAGCGGCCTTGGAAATGCCCCCTCCAGCCTTGATACCGTTCTGGAAATGGACCATCTGGCACGTCAACGTACGGCCGAGATCATCCGCAATCGCGCGACGAGGAATTGATGTGTTAGATCTGATACCCACCTTCGGGGGGCTGCCGCTACCCGTCACGATCGTGATTTTCGTCGTCGCTCTGTCGATCATCGTGACTGTGCATGAATACGGCCATTACATCGTCGGCCGCTGGTGCGGCATCCATGCCGAGGTGTTCTCGGTCGGCTTCGGGCCGGTCCTGGCCTCGCGCGTCGACAAGCACGGGACCAAATGGCAGATCGCCGCCGTGCCGCTTGGCGGGTATGTCAAGTTCCTGGGCGATGCCGATGCGGCCAGCGCGACCGCTGATGAGGGGTTTCTGGACCGCATCGTCGATACCGAGCGTGAGAAAGAGTTGCGCCGCAGCATGTTGGGCGCACCGCTATGGGCGCGGTCGGCCACGGTGGCGGCAGGGCCGATCTTCAACTTCATTCTCTCGGCGGTGATCCTGACGGGCGTGTACCTGAACACGGGATCGGCGATCGAACCGCCGACCATTGGCCAGCTTGCCGCGCTCCCCGCCGAGACACAAGGTTTGCGTGAGGGCGACCAGATCGTCGCGATCGAGGGGCAGGAAACGCTTGATTACGAGGCGCTCTACACCGTCATTTCCGAGATCGAGATCACGCCCCAGATCGACTATACAATCGTGCGCGACGGCCGCGAAACCGTCGTGCAGGGCCCGTGGCTCTTTCCCGTCGTCATAGGCCATGTGCAACCCGGATCGGCGGCGATCGATGCCGGCCTGTCCGTGGGCGATGTGATCGTTTCGGTCGATGGGCAGGAACTGACAGCGTTCAAGGAATTGCAGGACGTCGTTCTGGCCTCCGAGGGGCGAGACCTGGCATTGCAAGTCTGGCGCGATGGTGAGACGCGCCAGGTAACGCTTGCGCCGCGCTACACCGACATACCTCTGCCAGAGGGCGGTTTTGAGACCCGGCTTCTGATGGGCCTCAGCGGCGATCTGTTGTTCCAGCCCGAAACCGAGGCCATCGGGCCGCTCACCGCCGTCTCGCGCGCCGGCCAGCAGGTCTGGCAGCAGGCCAAGACGACCGTTTCGATGCTGGTGCATATCATCTCGGGCGATATCTCGACCTGCAACCTGCGTGGCCCCGTCGGCATCGCCGAGGCCTCGGCCGAGATGGCCAGCCAGGGCCTTCAGGATTTCATCCTTCTGATCGCCGCCCTGTCGACGGCGGTTGGGCTTCTGAACCTCTTCCCGATTCCCGTCCTCGATGGCGGACATCTGGTTTTTCACGCCTATGAGGCGATTGCCCGCCGCCCGCCCTCGGAGACGGCGTTGAAGTATCTGATGGCCGGCGGGCTGCTTATCATCCTGTCTTTAATGGTGTTTGCGTTGACCAACGACCTGGTTCTCTGCCCCTGATTTTCGGGGGTCGGGACGTTTTGACAAGGCGGGCCGATGCCGCTAGTCAGAAGATCATAGATAGATCGGTTTGACGAACGGGGGATAGCATGTCGGAAGCGGGTGTCGCAGACGCGCGGATTGTGCGTGTGCGTATGGGTGTTCTCGTAGCGACCCGCAGGTTTTTGGCGCTGTTTGCCCTGTTCCTCGGCACGCTCACGCTGGTGCCTGGCCCAGCCGAGGCGCAAACCTATCGCTTCAACTCGGTTGAGGTTCAGGGCACCCAGCGGATTGAGCCGGGCACTGTGCTGTCCTACGCCGAGATCCCGCGCGGGCAGGCCATTTCGGCGGGCGAGTTGAATGCCGCCTATCAGCGTATCCTGGCCTCTGGCCTTTTCGAGACGGTTGAGATTGTGCCTCAGGGCAGCCGCCTTTTGATCCGCGTTGTCGAGTTTCCGACGATCAATATCGTGAATTTCGAGGGTAATCGCCGCATCGATGATGAGGCTCTGGCCAGCATCGTGCGCTCGCAATCGCGCCGGGTCTACAGCCCGACCACGGCCGAGCAGGACGCGGCCGCCATCACCGAGGCTTACGGACAGGGCGGGCGCTTTGCCGCCACCGTCACGCCGCGAATCATCCGCCGCCCGGAAAACCGCGTCGATCTGGTGTTCGAGATTGTCGAAGGCCGGGTGATTGAGATTGAGCGTCTGTCCTTCGTCGGCAACCGCAATTTCTCGGACCGGCGCCTGCGTAACGTGCTTGAGACCAAGCAGGCGGGCTTTTTGCGCCAGCTCGTGCAGCGGGATACATTCGTGGCCGACCGCATCGAGTTTGACAGGCAGCTTTTGCGCGACTTCTACCTCTCGCGCGGCTATGTCGACTTCCAGATCCTGTCGGTCAATTCCGAAGTGACGCGCCAGCGCGACGCCTTTTTCGTGACCTTCACGCTGCGCGAGGGTCAGCAATTCCGCTTCGGCGAGATCACCACCTCAAGCGAGGTCAATGGTGCGGACCCGGACGTTTATCAAAATGCCATACGCATCCGCCCAGGCGGGGTCTATTCGCCGACGCTGGTCGAAAGCACGATCGCGCGGCTGGAAACGCTGGCGCTGCGTCAGGGGCTTGATTTCGTACGGGTCGAGCCGCGGATCACCCGCAATGACCGCAACCTGACGCTGGATATCGAGTTCGCCATCGTGCGCGGCCCGCGCATCTTCGTTGAGCGGATCGATATCGAGGGCAACGTCACCACGCTTGACCGCGTGGTTCGCAATCAGTTCAGAACGGTTGAGGGCGACCCCTTCAACCCGCGCGAGATCCGCGAAAGCGCCGAGCGCATCCGCGCGCTAGGGTTCTTCTCGAACGCCGATGTCGATGCCCGCGAGGGGTCATCGCCTGAACAGGTGATCGTTGATGTCAATGTCGAGGAACAGCCCACAGGGGCTTTGTCCTTCGGCGTCAGCTACAGCGTCTCGTCAGGCACCGCATTCGCCGTCAGCTTTTCGGAAAGCAACTTTCTGGGGCGGGGTCAGACGCTGGCTTTTGCCTTCGATACCGGCGAGGCAAACTCGAATTCCAGCCTGAGCTTCATTGAGCCGCGTTTTCTAGGCCGTGATCTTCGGTTCCGATCCAGTATCTTCTATCGTGAGAGCAACAGCGACAATGCTGATTTTTCAACACGCACTGCTGGATTGGAAGCTGGGCTGCAATTCCCGATAGGCGAGAATTCGCGGCTGGGTCTGGATGCTGGATATCGGTATGATGATGTCTACAGCATCGAGGCAGATTCCTCGCCCATTCTGCAGGCCGAGGAAGATATCGGCGACCGCGATCTGGTCTTTGTCGGCTACGAATACAGCTACGACACCCGACGTGGCGGCCTCGATCCCACCCGGGGCATTCTCTTGCGCTTCGGGCAGGATTTCTATGGCGGCGATGCCACGTATATCAGAACCAGCGCGCTGGCGCTGGCCGAACGACGTGTGTTCAACGAAGACGTGACGTTGCGGGCCAGCTTCGAAGGTGGCGCTATCAATGTGATCGACGGAGAAAGCCGTGTGACCGACCGGTTTTTCGGCAGTGAGATCCGTGGCTTTGAACCCCGTGGCATCGGTCCCCGTGATCTTGATGCCGTCAACGAAGATCCACTGGGCGGCAACTTCTTCGCCGTCGCCAAGTTCGAGGCCGAGTTCCCGCTGGGCATTCCCGAGGAATACGGCATCACCGGCGGTCTTTTTCTGGATGTCGGGTCGGTCTGGGGCCTCGACAATACAGACGGGGCAGGGGGCGCAAATTCGGTGGATGACAGCCTGGAATGGCGCGCCGCTGCCGGATTCTCGATCTTTTGGACCACCCCCCTTGGCCCCTTGCGTTTCAACTTCTCGACCCCGCTCGAAAAGCTTGATTACGACGAAGAGCAGAATTTCGACCTGACAATCTCAACGCGTTTCTAGGCTCGTGCGTCGTGTCTGGCTGATCGCGGCGCTTCTTCTGGCAATCGCCCAATTTGCCGTGGCTCAGGATCGCCCGATCGTCGTGAGCCCGGTGCTGATGGTCGATCAAGACGCGCTCTTCCAGCGATCGGCCTATGGGCGCCGGATTGAGACGGAATTGTCCGAGGCTTCTGCAATATTGCAGGCCGAAAATCGCGAGATTGAAGCCGAGCTTGCGGCGGAAGAGCTGATGCTGACCGAACAGCGCGCGACGATGGAGCCTGAAGCCTTCCGTGAACTGGCGGCTGAGTTTGACGCCAAAGTCGTCGAAATTCGCCGCACTCAGGACCAGAAGGGGCGCGATCTGACCCGCAGGCCCGATGAGGCGCGTCAGGAATTCTTTCAGGCCGCACTGCCGGTTCTGGCCGAAATCGTGCGCGAGCGACGCGCCGTCGCCATTCTGGACACCCGTGCTGTGATCCTGTCGGCCGATGCCATCGACATCACTGAAGAGGCGATCCGCCGGATCGACGAGGTGATCGGCGATGGCACCCGGCAGCCGGCCCCGCAAACACCGACCAGCCCCTGATCTTGCCCTCGGGCAAGGCGCTTGCTAGCAAGATCGCGTCCATAAGGTGGAGAGCTCAGATGAACGATGATCCCAACGGGGCCATTCCGGCCGAGGCCGATATCGCCCTGATCCAGCGGATCATTCCGCATCGCTATCCGTTTCTGCTGATCGACAAGGTGGTTCAGATCGTGCCGAACGAAAGCGCCGTCGGCATCAAGAACGTCACCTTCAACGAACCGCATTTTCAGGGCCATTTCCCGGGCGCCCCGATCATGCCCGGTGTCACCATCATCGAGGCGATGGCTCAAACCGCGGCGGTGATGGTGGGGGTGTCCCTCGGCATGGCCGATCGTGACCTTTTGGTCTATTTCATGGCCATCGACAGCGCCAAGTTCCGGCGCAAGGTGGTGCCGGGCGATGTGCTGCAGATGCAGGTCACGGTCAAGCGCGGCGGCGGCAAGGTCTGGAAGTTCCACGGCCGCGCCGAGGTTGAGGGCGAACTGGCCGCCGAGGCCGAGTTCACCGCGATGATGGACATCCCGAAAGACCCCGCATGAGCATCGATGCGTCTGCGCGCATTCACCCCTCGGCCGTGGTTGAGGACGGCGCCGTCATCGGTGCTGATTGCCAGATCGGGCCGTTTTCCCTCGTGGGCGGCCAGGTGCGGCTGGCCGCCGGAGTGGTCCTGAAATCACATGCGGTCGTCACAGGTCAGACCGAGATCGGCGAAGAGACGGTGGTTTTCCCCTTCGCCGTTGTCGGCGAGATCCCACAGGATTTGAAATACAAGGGTGAGGCGACACGGCTGATCGTCGGCGCCCGCTGCCGCATCCGCGAGGGCGCGACGCTGAATACCGGCACCGAGGGCGGTGGCGGGCTGACCCGGGTGGGCGACGATTGCCTGATGATGACCGGCGCCCATGTGGGCCATGACGCGCAAGTGGGCAACCGGGTGATCATGGCCAATCAGGCCGCTTTGGCGGGCCATTGCGTGATCGAGGATGACGTGATCATCGGCGGCCTTTCAGGCATCCACCAATGGGTGCGCGTGGGGCGCGGCGCGATCATCGGCGCGGTGACGATGGTGACGAACGATGTGATCCCCTTTGGCCTGGTCCAGGCCCCTCGGGGAGAGCTGGACGGCCTGAACCTGGTCGGCCTCAAGCGCAAGGGCGTGGCGCGCGAGGATATCACCGCGCTCCGCGCTGCCTATCAGATGCTGGCCCAGGGCGAAGGCGCTTTCGTCGAACGCGCCCGCCGCCTGGGCGAGGAAACCCAGAGCCCCTATGTGCGCGAAATCGTCGACTTCATCCTGGGCCAAAGCGACCGGTCGTTCCTGACGCCGAGTTAACTGGGGCTAACGTGCACCGCTTGAGGCTTGGAAAATAGGTCATCCGCATGTCCCGACCACCTGCGTGTGAGGGCGCAAGCCGCGCCATTGTCGGGCCGTGGCGCGGCGCTCCGACCTTTCCGCCATGGTGCTTTATGGCTGATGCTCCGAACGACGTTCGATCGGAGCGCTTATGCAGACATATCGCCGTGCCGTCCGGACGGCCCGACGATGGCAAGGCGGCCTTCGGCCTTGTTCCGCGCCGGGCCAACCTGCGCATCCAAGTCTTGCGCTAATTCCGCTCCCAAGTTCCTGATCAGCGCTCCCCCTACCTTGACATCCAACCCAGCTTGCGACCCCTTGGGGCGCGATCAGCCGTAAAGGAGGAGCCATGCTTGCCGTCATCGCGGGCGAGGGCGCATTGCCCGGCGCCATCATTCAGGCCCATCACGGCGCCTGGTTCGTGCGGATCGAGGGGGTCGAGGCGCACAATCCCGGCGCGCCCGAGATTGCCGCGCGGTTCGAACGGTTGGGTCAACTGTTCTACGACCTGCGCGGCGCGAATGTGACCGAGCTTTGTCTGGCCGGCGCCATGGCGCGCCCGGCGCTTGATCCTGTGGCCTTCGACCCCAAGATGATGGCGCTGGCGCCGCGTCTGATGCAGGCGATGCAAGGCGGCGACGATGCGCTGCTCCGCCTTGTTATCGCGATTTTTGAGGAGGAGGGCTTTGCTGTGCGCGGCGCCCATGATCTGGTGCCGGGCCTCACGGCGCAGGCCGGGTTGCTGGCGGGCGATCCGCCCGAGCGGCCTGAGCGTGACGATATCCACCGCGCGAACGAAATTCTGGCGGCCCTCGGCCCTGTCGATGTGGGGCAAGCGGCTGTTGTGGCAGGCGGGCTCTGCCTGGGGATCGAGACGATCCAGGGCACCGATGCGCTGCTGCGCATGGTCTCCGAGACGCCGGATCACCTGCGGCGCGGGGCCAAGGGCGTGTTGGTCAAGCGACCGAAGCCCGGTCAGGATTTGCGCGTCGACATGCCCGCCATCGGTCCGGCCACGATCGAGGGCGCGGCCAAAGCCGGGCTCGCCGGCGTCGTCATCGCAGCCGGTGGCGTTCTGATCGCCGAGCGTGAGGCCACCATCGCTGCGGCCGAGGCGGCGGGCCTCTTCCTGATGGCGCAATGACGGCGCGGCTCTTCCTTCTGGCGGGTGAGCCGTCGGGCGACAAGCTGGGCGCAGCGCTGATGGCCGGGTTGCGGCAGCTGGCACCCGACATCGAGATCGAGGGCGTCGGCGGCCCGGCGATGCAGACCGAGGGTCTGACCAGCCTCTTTCCGATGGAGGAGTTGTCGGTGATGGGCCTGGCCGAGGTGCTGCCGCGTTACCCCGCGCTTCGCCGACGTCTGCGCCAGGCGGCGGGCGCGGTCGCCGACATGGCGCCCGACGCGCTGGTCACCATCGACAGCCCCGATTTCTCGCTACGGCTGGCGGCGCTGGCGCGAAAGGCGAATCCGAGGCTTCGCACCATCCATTACGTGGCGCCCAGCGTCTGGGCCTGGCGTCCGGGCCGCGCGGCCAAGATGGCCCGTGTGATCGACCATGTCCTGGCGCTTTTGCCGTTCGAGCCGCCTTATATGCAGGCCGCTGGCATGACCTGCGACTTCGTGGGCCACCCCGTGGTTGCCGAACCGCAGGCCGATGCGGCCCAGATCGCGGCCTTCCGCGCGGCGCACCAGATCGCGCCTGACGCGCCCGTCATTCTGGCGCTGCCCGGCTCGCGCATGAGCGAGGTCACCCGCCTTGCGCCACGCTTCGGCGCGGCTTTGGCCGAGGTGGCGGCGCAGGTGCCTGAGGCGCGCATCGTGGTGCCGACCGTCGCCCATCTGACCGAAACGGTCACCGCCCTGACCGCCGATTGGCCGGGCCGCCCGATTATCCTTGATGCACGCCAGGACGACGGGGCGGCGAAACGTGCGGCTTTCGGGGCGGCGGATGTGGCGCTGGCGGCCTCGGGCACCGTCTCGCTGGAACTGGCGGCGGCAGACGTGCCGATGGTGATCGGCTACGACATGGCCTGGCTCAGCTGGCAGATCATGGCGCGCCTGGTGCGGACCGAGACGGTGACGCTGGTCAACCTGGTCTCGGAAACCCGCGCCGTGCCGGAACTCCTCGGCCCCGCCTGCCAGCCCGCGCCCATGGCGGCGGCGCTGGTAGGGCTTCTCACCGACCCAAAGGCGCGCGCTGACCAACGCGCGGCCCTGGCGCTGACGATGGCGCGTCTGGGGCAGGGCGGCGAGGCGCCGGGCCTGCGTGCCGCACGCTCGGTGCTGACGGCGCTCGACTGACCGCTTGCGCCGCCAGCCCACCGGCGCTATCAGCCCCTCCCATGCCTGATGCCCCTGTCTTTGTCCTTGTCCGCCCGCAAATGCCCGAGAATATCGGTGCTGCCGCCCGTGGCATGCTGAATTTCGGCCTTGAACATATGCGCGTCGTGGCGCCGCGCGATGGCTGGCCCAGCCCCAAGGCGGTGGCCATGGCCTCGGGCGCGGGGCGTCTTCTGGATCATGCAGGCCCTTTCGACACGCTGCCCGAGGCGATCGGTGATTGCGCCTATGTTTTCGCCACCACGGCCCGCCCGCGTGGCCTGACCAAGCCGGTGATGACGCCCGAGCGCGCGATGCAGCATGCACGTGCCTTGATGGCCAAGGGGCAGAAGGTGGGCTTTCTCTTCGGGCCCGAGCGGGCGGGGCTTGAGAATGACGATATCGTGCGCGCCAATGCCATCGTCTCGGTGCCGGTGAACCCCGATTTTCCCTCGCTCAACCTGGCGCAATGCGTGCTGCTTCTGGGCTATGAATGGCGCCGCGCGGGCGATGACACCGCGCCCGAAATCGTCTCGCTGGCCGACACGGAGCACGCGGAAAATCACGAGATCGAGCGCCTTGCCGCCCATTGGGAAGACCGTCTGGAAGAGGCCGGATTCTTCTTCCCCGAACAAAAAGCCGACGGCATGAAGCGCACGCTCCGCAACCTGTGGAGCCGTATGCCCATGACCCGCGCCGATGTGCAGATCCTGCACGGCGCGCTCCGCCAGATCGTGCGCGCCCGTGACCGGCGGGAGTGAGAGGCTCTGCGGCTTGGCCATGGCATACGTTTAAGGACGCGCCGCGGTCGGGCGGGGGCGTTTCAGATTGATCCAGACCGCGTATTCAGGAAGCAGGTCAGCCATACCTGGGGTCAATGCCGCGCCAGAGTTGCCAAGAGCGCATCCAGAACTTGCAGGTGATCTTGCGGATCATCGCCCTCGGAAATGGCCAGTGCGGCGCGGTCGAACATTGCCGATAGCTGAACAGTCAGCGCATCAAGAGGCAGCGTCTCGATCTCTCCGGCCTGCATCGCTTCGGTCAGGCCAAGGCGCAGGGCATCGGCGGATGTTTCGCGATCGATCCTGTCGATCTCCAACTGACCCAGCACTGCCGGGCCATCCAGCAACATGATCCTGACGCGCCCCGGCCGCTCCATGGCCTTGAGATATCCTCGGCCGCCCTGTTGCAACGCATCGATTGCTGATCCCGGCATCTCTTTTGCAGACGCCGTGATCTCGTCCGCGACCTTGAGGTATTCCTCTGTGATGACGGCACGAAAGAGGGCCAACTTGTCCTCAAAATGGTGGTAGAGCGCCCCCCGGGTCACGCCCGCTGCCTTCACGATCTCAGGCGTCGAGGTTTCAGCGTATCCCTTCTCTGCAAAGAGCCGTCTCGCCGCTTTCAGAAGCGCCGACCGGGTCGCATCCGTTCGGGACTTGTTCGTGCGGGTTTCATTGTTCTGTTGCATACATGCAGCCTGTATGTATATAGATAAGTTACATGCAGACTGTATGTATCTATAGAGGGAGACACAAGATGAAATGCACGCAGTATTACCCCGTGATCCAGACGCAGGACGTGGCCGCAACGAAAGCCTTTTACGTCGATAACTTCCGGTTCGCTGTCAGCTTCGATGCCGATTGGTATTGCCATCTGCAATCAAGCGAAGACCCGAAGGTGAATATCGCGATCCTGAAGGGGGATCACGAGACCATCCCCGAGGAGGGACGCGGAATGACCCGCAGTCTGATCCTGAATTTCGAGGTCGATGATGTCGATGCCGAATTTCACCGCATGCGGGGGGCGGGATTGCCGATCCTCAAGACACTGACGGACGAGGCCTTCGGCCAACGCCATTTCATCACGCGGGATCCCAATGGCGTGCTGATAGACGTCATCAAACCCATTCCGCCCGTGGGCGCGTTTGCGGGCCAATATACCGCGGATGCGCTTCCGGCTTAGGGACGGCCGGCGCGACAAGACCCGCCGGGTCAAGAGCGGCGTCCGGAAAATCTGCAGCGCGGATTTTCGGGATTTCGCCTTTGGCGGGTCTCTCAGCGCAACCTGACGATTTCGCTGCGGCCCAAGGTGATGGTCACCCAAGGGTTCGGGCCGTTTATCTGGCCGCAGCGGCGGAAGGTGTAGCTGAGTTCGAAATAATACTGGCCGTTTTGGACATATCGGCGGATGCGGGTGATGATGCGGTCGGCCCGATCCGGCCCGCTCTCGGCGATGATCCGGGCGCGGATCGTCTCAAGCGTCAGAAGGCGGGCGTTGAAGCGGGCGCCGAAGGATTGCCCGGGATCGACGCGGAACACGCCCCCCTCGCCGGTCAGATCCTCCAGGCCGTCAAAGGCCAGATCGGCGCTGCTGCCGTTTGAGAAATAGGCGTCAGAGCTGACCTCGCGCAGGCAGATGGCATAGGGCTGCGCGTTGGTCAGACGGGTCTCCATCTGCAGCTCTGTCGATGACAGGCGCGTGGCGCGGATATCGGCGCGGCCGCTGAAGGTGATCTCGGCCACGGCCGGTCCCGCCAGGGCCAGCGCCAAAAGTGCCGCACGCCAGATCATTGGCTTTTGCCTTTCAGCTTGGCCAGTTCGGCAAAAGGATGCACATCCGCATCGCTGAGCGGCGTGGCGCCCGGTTCGGTAAAGGCGGCCTGGCCAAGCTCGGCCCCGTCGGCGCGCGGATAATCCGGCAGGGCCAGGGCCAGCGCCTCGGCCATGACTTGGGCGGGATCGATTTCGGTCCCGAGGGGTTCGATGGTCTCATCGTCGGGCATCTCGATCTCGGTCCCCGGATCGGGCTCAACCCAATGGGCCAGGTAATGGCGTATCACCTTGTCATCGATGCGCGTCACGACCGGGGCCAAGGAGACGATGCAGGGCTGCACGATGGTTGCGCCAAGCGTGCCCTCAAGGCGCCAATCGCGCTTGCCCTCGGGTTCAAGGCTGCCCTGGAAGCGCAGCTTGCGGACCTCGATGATCCCCAGATCGGCGGCCAGGGCGGCGCGAGTGGCTTGGTCTGGCTCAACTTGGAAGTCCAGCGGCTGGCGGCGGGCCAGATCACTGGCGCGGAAGGGCCGGGGTGTGCGGTCAGAGGGCATCGTCATCTCCCGAAAAGGTCAGTATAGGGTATGGAGTTCCTTCCTTGAAGGATGCGCCAAATATCTCTAAGCGGGATACGAGGGGCCGGACGGCAAGACAAGAGGGCGGAATGATCGGTATTTTTACAAGACGCGTGGGCGTGATGCTGGCGCTGTGTGTCCTTGTACTGACGGCCTGTTCGCCAATCGTGCGCAATCATGGCTATGTGCCAAGTGATGAAGACCTGTCGCTGATCACCGTGGGCGTCGATACGCGTGAGACGGTTGCGCAATCGATCGGCGCGCCCTCGGCGGGCGGCGTGATGAATGGCAGCGGGTTTTACTACGTGCGCAGCCGTTGGGAGACGCGCGGCTTCAGCGCCCCCGATGAGGCTGACCGGCAAGTGGTCGCTGTCACCTTCGATGAGGACGGCGTGGTCGAGAATATCGAACGTTTCGGGCTTGAGCGGGGCCGCGTGATTGCGCTGTCGCGGCGCGTGACCGACAATTCGATCCGCAACATCTCGTTCATCCGCCAGCTTCTGGGCAATGTGGGCCGTATCCGGGCCGATCAGTTCGTCGAATAGTCGTGATCTGTGCGGGCGAACCGGGCCCTTTTGCGACGTCATGAACAAGACCACCGGGGTGTGAGCCAGCGCCTCTGCCGTCTCTAAGGCCAGTATTGCTACCCGTTACCAGCGACCATGATCGGGTGTCCGCCTGACGCCCTCAGGCCTTCCAGCCTTCGATAGTCTCGACCGCGATGCGCGCCATCGGAGCCGCGGCGGTGGTGCTGCCCATCAGGCGGATCTGGCTGAGGGCGCCCCAGAGGATCCCTAGCAGATATTCTGCCCGCGCCTCGGGGTCTGAGACCCCATCGGCCTCGGTGGCGGCCCGGAAGGTCTCGCGCCACATCTCGCGATATTCCTCAACCGCGGCCCGAATGCGCGGGCTGGCGCGCCCCAGCTCGAACACCGTGTTCACCATCAGGCAACCGCAATTCGTCACATCCTCGGGATCGTCGGTTTCGCGCGCAAGGCCCTGGAACATCATCTGGGCGGCCTCCAGGCGGGGCGGGTCGAAGACCTGTGCGATCATACCGCGTGCCATCTCGGTATAGACGTTGAGGACTTTGAGGAAGATGTCCTCCTTGTCGCCGAACACATTGGCGATGCCGCGCACGCCGATGCCGGTTGCTTCCTCCAGCATCCGGGTGGTGGTGGCATCAAAGCCATGGCGCCAGAACACCTGCACCATTTTTCTCAGCGCGTCGTCTTCGTCGAAATTACGGGGTCTCGCCATTTTGACTTCTTTTTGCATCAGCTGTTGCAATATATGGTTTCCCGTGTAATATACATCGTGCGATGCAAAAAGCAAAGCGCGCATCTAAAGTCAGGAGATCAACATGCCCACAATTCGCGTCACGCTCCCCAAGGCCGCATGGTCGAAAGATGAAAAGGCCCAGATCGTCAATACGCTGACCGACGGGCTAAGCGCCGTCGCAGGCGACAGCGGCAAAGGCGACATCCGGCAATACATCAACGTCCATATCGAAGAGACCGCCGAGGGTGGTTACGCCATGGGCGGCAATGTCGTCGGCTGATCCGGTTCGGCCGACCAACCGTCGGCCGGATCTTCACACAGGAGTTGCAGGATGAAGATCAAGAGAACACTGACCATCGATGCGCCCCCCGATCGGGTGTGGGACATCCTTGGGCCGAACTACACGAAAGCGGATGATTGGGCCTCCAGCGTCTATGTCTCGGGGGCGCGGCCAGGTCCCCAAAAAGTGGCCGCAGCCCCGGTGGCGGGGCGGGTCTGCCAGACCTCGCTCGGACCGTTTACCGAGACGATTGAGGCTTATGACGAGGCGCGCCGCTACATTGCCTATTCGGCCACCGGCGATAGGATGCCAGGGTTCATGAAACGCCTCGTCAACGCGTGGACCGTGCGGCCGAAGGGCGGTATCAGCGAGGTCGAGATGGAATTGAACGCCGAAATTGCCTTTCCGTTCAATATTCTTGTGGCCCCGATGATGAAGTTGCAATTCGGCAAGGTCCTGCGCGAGGCCACCGAAGAGTTGAAGCACTTTGCTGAGACCGGCAAGCCCCATCCGCGCAAGACGAAGACTGACGCCAGCAAAAAGGCCATAGAGGCACGCGCCGCCATCGCGTGACCGCCGTCAGTCAGAAAAAAACCAAAAGCGCGCCTGGACGACGGGCGCGCTTTTTTGGTTTTTCAAATCTTGGGTGAAATGCGCCTTTGGGTCAGGGCGAAGGCCGGTCAGCTGTCCTCAGGCTCAAAATTCAGCGCGACGCCGTTGATGCAATAGCGCAGGCCTGTCGGTTGCGGGCCGTCGGGAAAGACGTGGCCCAGATGCGCCTCGCAGCGGTTGCAGTGCACTTCGGTGCGGCGCATGAACCAGCTGTTGTCTTGCGATTCGCCCACCATCTCGGCATCAAGCGGCTGCCAGAAGGACGGCCAGCCGGTGCCTGACTCGAACTTGTGCGCCTGATCGAACAGCGCCGCGCCACAGCCCACACAGCGGAAGGTGCCGGGGTCTTTGGGAAAATCGTCATGGGTAAACGCGCGTTCGGTGCCGTGCTTGCGCATCACCTTATAGGCCAGGTCCGAGAGCTGGGCGCGCCACTCCTCATCCGATTTCTCAACCTTGTCGATCATCTTGCGGCCTTCCCGTCTGTCTGGTGTCACATCTTGTATGTATGTCAGGGTCGCGGCATATCTAGGGCGTCCAGGCCCGCCGGGCCAGAGATGGGGAGGCGTGTGCGGATGCTTTCGCTTTCAAAAGGCCGTTATCGGGCCCGCGTCGCCGAGACCGAGGCCGATGTGACCCGGGCCCAAAGGTTGCGGTATCTGGCGTTTGTCGGTGCCGGTGAGGGGCTGGACGCCGATGCTTTCGACGCGCGCTGTGTGCATGTGCTGGTTGAGGAGGCGGCCTCGGGCGGGCTGGTCTGTTGCTTTCGTCTGCTGCCGCTTCGCGACGGGACCGAGATCGCCGATTGCTATTCCGCGCAATATTACGGGCTTGAGGCGCTGAAGCGCTTCGACGGCCCGATGGTTGAGATGGGGCGGTTCTGCATCCACCCTCAGTGGCATGATGCCGATATCCTGCGCGTCGCCTGGGGCGCGATGACGTCCTATGTGGATGGCGAGGGGGTCGAGATGCTCTTTGGCTGCTCGTCCTTTCGTGGGGTCGAGGCCGAGGGGCATCTGGACGCCTTCGCGCTTTTGAAGGCCCGGCATCTGGCGCCCCGGCGCTGGTGGCCGCGGGTCAAGGCGCCCGAGGTGTTTCGCTTTGCCCAGAAACTGCGGCGGCGGCAGCCTGACCTCAAGCGCGCCATGCTGGCCATGCCGCCTTTGCTGCGGAGCTATCTGGTGATGGGCGGTTGGGTCAGCGACCATGCGGTGGTCGACCGCGACCTCGGCACGATGCATGTGTTCACGGGGCTTGAGATCCGCGCGATCCCGCCCGCGCGGGCGCGTCTTCTGCGGGCAAGCGTGGGGTAGGGTGAGGCCCCGGCCGTGGCGGCCGTGGCGCTTGGGGTCAGCGGGCCAGACCGGCAGCCTCGCGGGCCAGCTTTTCGATCCCCGCCCAGTCGCCTGCCTCGACCATCGCCTTCGGGGCAACCCATGAGCCGCCGACGCACATCACATTGGACAGCGACAGGTAATCGGCCGCGTTCTGTAGGCTGACGCCGCCGGTTGGGCAAAACCGCACCTGCGGGATCGGCGAGCCGATGGCTTTGAGCGCCTGGGCGCCGCCTGACGCTTCGGCCGGAAAGAATTTCTGCGCGGTATAGCCGCGTTCAAGCAGGCGCATCGCCTCGGTCGCGGTGGCCGCGCCGGGGAGAAGCGGCAGGTCTTCGTCTTCGCAGGCCTGCAGCAGAATATCGGTCGCCCCCGGCGAGACGCCGAACTGCGCGCCCGCAGCCTTGGCGGCCTTCACATCCTCTGCCGTCAGCAAGGTGCCCGCGCCGACGATCCCGCCTTCGACCCGTGCCATCGCCCGGATCGCGTCAAGCGCTGTCGGGGTGCGCAACGTCACCTCGAGGGCCGGCAATCCGCCGGCGACCAGCGCTTTCGCCAGACCCGCGGCCTGCGCGGCGTCATCGATGACGAGCACCGGAATGACAGGCGCGCGCGCGCAGATTTCGGCGGTGTGTTGCGAGGCTTGCTGGGGGGTCATGTCATCTATCCTGTCGCAGGTTTTGGCATCTGTCGGATGCCTCCGGCGGGGATATTTGAAAACAGGAAAGCGGGAGGCGGTTCACCCCCGAAGCCACCGACCAGCGGGGCCCCGGGGGCTTTCCTGTTGCGGACATCGGCGTCCCCGCCTGTTCCGCATGATCTCCGTAACCGCATTAACCTTAACGGCCCGTTACTTTCCTGTTTCTAAATATCCCCGCCAGAGGCAAGGAGTTCTTTTTCGGCACTTATGGCCTATACCACAACGCCGGCACCGGCGCTGGCCAGGCCCACATTCTGCCGGAAGACGTCGAACATCTCACGGCCAAGGCCGTGGCTGTTGGCCGAAAGGTCCGGCATCACGGGCGCGCGGCTGGCAAAATCGTCTTCCAGCACGTCGATCTTCCCCGCCACCGCATCGACGCGCACCAGATCGCCGTCGCGCAATTTGGCCAGCGGGCCGCCATCGGCGGCCTCTGGGCAGACATGGATGGCCGAGGGCACCTTGCCACTGGCGCCCGACATCCGGCCATCGGTGACCAACGCCACCTTCAGCCCGCGATCTAGGAGGACCGAAAGCGTGGGCGTCAGGGCGTGCAGTTCGGGCATGCCGTTGGCTTTGGGGCCCTGGAAGCGGACAACGACGACGGTGTCTTCGGTGAATTCTCCCGCCTTGAATGCGGCCTTCACGGCCTCCTGGCTGTCGAACACGCGGGCACGGGCTTCGATCACGTGGCGCTCGGGTGCCACGGCCGAGACCTTCATGACGCCATGGCCCAGATTGCCCAAAAGCTGCTTAAGCCCGCCGGTGGGCTGGAATGGGTCCGAAGCCGGGCGCAGGATCTTGTCGTTCTGGCTGGCTGCGGGCCCGTCGGCCCAGTCGATGCGACCGTCTTTCAGCTTCGGCTCTTTGGTGTAAAGCGACAAACCGTCGCCCGCGACAGTCTTGGTGTCGGGGTGCAGAAGGCCTGCCTCCAGAAGCTCGCCGATCATATAGGCCAGCCCGCCCGCGGCGTGGAAATGGTTCACATCCGCCAGACCGTTGGGATAGACTTTGGCCATCTGCGGCACCGCATCCGACAGATCGGCGAAATCCTGGATATCGAGGATCACGCCCGCCGCGCGCGCCATGGCGGGCAGGTGGATCACCAGATTGGTCGACCCGCCCGTGGCCATCAGCCCGACGATGCCGTTGACGAAGGCGCGTTCGTCCAGGATATCCGCCGCCGGGCGGTAATCGTTGCCAAGCGCGGTGATCTGTAGAGCACGCTCAACACCTGCCGTCGTCAGCGCCTCGCGGAGTGGTGTGCCGGGGTTGACGAAGCTGGCGCCGGGCAGGTGTAACCCCATGAATTCCATCAGCATCTGGTTGGTATTGGCCGTGCCGTAGAAGGTGCAGGTGCCGGGGCCGTGGTAGCTGGCCATCTCGGCCGCCATCAGCTTGTCGCGGCCCACTTCGCCTGCGGCGAATTGCTGGCGGACCTTGGCCTTTTCGTCATTCGGCAGGCCGCTGACCATGGGGCCTGCGGGGATGAACACCGCCGGGATATGGCCGAACGTGGCCGCGGCGATGATCAGGCCCGGGACGATCTTGTCGCAGACCCCAAGGTAGAGCGCCGCGTCAAACGTGTTGTGCGACAGCGCCACGCCCGCGGCCAGGGCGATCACGTCGCGCGAGAACAGCGACAGCTCCATCCCTGTCTGGCCCTGGGTCACCCCGTCGCACATGGCCGGAACGCCGCCTGCCACCTGAGCGGTGCCGCCGGCCTTGCGGGCGGCAGCGCGGATCAGGTCGGGATAGCGCTCAAACGGCTGATGGGCCGAAAGCATGTCGTTATAGGCGGTCACGATCCCCAGGTTCGGCGCCGTGCCATCGGCCAGATCGGCCTTGTCGTCGCCCATCGCGGCATAGGCATGGGCCTGGTTGCCGCAGCTTAAATGCGCGCGCTTGGTACCTTTCTCGGCCGTTGCCGCGATCCGTTCCAGATAGGTCCCCCGAGTGTCCCGGCTGCGGGCGACGATACGCTCGGTGACCATTTCGACTGTCGGGTTGAGGGGCATTGCGGATGATCCTTCGGGTTTCGGTTGGTTTGATTTAGCAGGTGTGGTTAGCGCTAACAAGCCGGCAGCCTCCACCAAGCGAAGCGCCGGGTCTTTCGGTCGGCAAGGGAACGCGCTAAGGCGACGCCCATGGTTTTGGAAGATTACCCCATTGTGCGCCTCAAGCCCAACGCGGATGCGCGCCGCCTCCGGCACGGGCATCCGTGGGTCTATGACAATGAGGTGGTGACCGATCGGCGCACCCGTGCCATCCCGCCGGGCAGCATTGCCATTCTGCAAGATACTGAGCGGCGGTCTCTGGGCCTGGTGGCAGTGAACCCGGCCTCCAAGATCTTCGCGCGAATGCTGGACCGCGATGTCACAGCCCGGATCGGGCCGGACTGGCTGCGGGCCCGGATGCAGCAGGCGCTGGATCTGCGCGCGTGGCTCTATCCCGATCCGGTCTATCGCCTGATCCATGCCGAGGCCGATGGCTTGCCCGGCGTGGTGATCGACCGGTTCGGCGATGTCGCGGTGGTGCAGCCCAACGCCGCCTGGGCCGAGCGGATGGTGGCGGATATCGTCGCGGCTTTGATCGCGGTGACAGGTGTGTCGGCCGTGGTCAAGAACGGTACCAGCCGGGCGCGCGGGCTTGAGGGGCTGGCTGAAGAGACCACGGTTATGCACGGCGCGGTGACCGGCCCGGTCCCTGTTGCCATGAACGGGGCCACCTATATGGCCGATCTTCTCGGCGGCCAGAAGACTGGTCTGTTCCTCGATCAGCGCGAGAACCACGCCTTTGCCGCCCGCTTGGTGCGGGATGCACGGATGCTGGACGTGTTCAGCCATGTGGGCGGCTTCGGGCTGGCGGGCCTGGCCGCGGGGGCCAAGCATGTGCTGGCGGTCGATGGCTCGGCGGCGTCTTTGGACCTTGCGGCCGAGGGCGCCAAGGCGATGGGTGCGGCCGATCGGTTCGAGGCGCGGCGCGGGGATGCGTTCGACGTCCTGACCGCCCTCGGGGCCGAAGGCGCGGAGTTCGATGTGGTGATCTGCGATCCGCCCGCATTCGCGCCGGCAAAGCCAGCCTTGGAAGCGGGTTTGCGCGCCTACGAGAAGGTCGCGAGGCTGGCGGCCCCTCTGGTCGCGCCCGGCGGATATCTGGGGCTTTGTTCCTGCAGCCATGCCGCCGACCTGGCGAAGTTCCGTCAGGCCTCGATCCGCGGGATCGGGCGGGCCGGGCGACAGGCGCAGCTTTTGCATACCGGGTTCGCGGGGCCGGATCATCCGCAGCATCCCGCGCTGGCGGAATCGGGATACCTCAAGGCCCTGTTCTTCAGGCTGCTTTGATGCGCGCGTTTCTCGATGCCTGTGTCCTCTATCCGACCGTGCTGCGTGAGGTTCTTATGGGCGTGGCCGAGGCCGGGCTTATCACCCCGCTCTGGTCGGCCCGGGTGCTGGAGGAATGGGCGCGCGCGGTGGCGCGCAATCTTCCCGACCAAGCAGACATCGCCCGGGGCGAGATCGCGGTGCTCCGCGCCAGATGGCCCGAGGCCGAAGTGCCGGGGAACGAGGGCGCTGGCCTGATCCTGCCCGACCCGGACGATGCCCATGTCGCGGCCACCGCACGGGCCGCCGGAGCGGAGGTCATCGTCACGCTGAACCTGCGCGATTTTCCAGCCCGTGCCATGGCCGATCTGGGCCTGCGGGCCGAACATCCCGATGCTCTGCTGCGCGCGCTTTGGGCTGATCATCCGGCCATCCTGGCCCGCGTCGCCGAAGACGTCCGAGCCCAGGCTGAACGTCTCTCGGGTCAGCCGCAGCCCCTCCGCCCGCTTCTAAAACGCGCCAAGCTGCCACGGCTGGCCAAGGCGCTTACGGCCTGAGGCGCTCCTTCTTCATTCTGTCTTAAATACCTTCGGGGGGGTCCGGGGGGGCAGACGGCCCACCCTGCGGGTCCAGCAGAGGCTTGCCATCGCCCTCAAGGGCCGCGACCCACTTTGCCTCAAGCCTTTCGATCGCCGCGATCCGCTCTTCGGTCTTAGGGTGGCTCATCAACCAGGCGGGTGCTGCGCCGCCGCGGGCGCCGGTCAGGGCGTGCAGCTTTTCAAACAGGCTCTTTTGCGGCGCTGTACCGATCCCGGCCTTGGTCAAAAGGGCCGAGGCATAGGCATCCGCCTCATATTCATCCCCGCGCGACAGGCGCGCCGCCAGAAGCGAGGTCAGGATATTGGCAATCCAGACGCCGATACCGGGAATGAAGCGCGACAGCACCATGGCAAGCGCGGTGCGGAGCGCATTCTGCCCCGAAAAGTCGATCATCCGGCGCCGCGAATGGCCAAGGGCCACATGACCCAGCTCATGGGCTATGACGCTTGAAATCTCCTCGGCGGTCACTTCGCCCACGCGATACTTGTTGTAGAACCCGCGCGTGAGGAAGATACGCCCATCGGGCGCCGCCAGGCCATTCACCGGGTCGATCTCGTAGATATGCACCTTGATCCGCTCAAGATCCAAGGCATCAGCCATCTTGTCGGTCAGAACCTTCAGCTTGGGATCGGCCAGAAGGGTTGAGCGTTCGTCCAATTCCTTGCCCGTCCGCCAGACCGAAAAGCGATACATGACGAAGGCATAAAGGATGGCCAGAAGGATCGGCGTCAGCTTGATCATGGACATTATATGGGGCGGATGGCGATGCTGGGCAAGCATGTCGGATTTTCTGCCGCATGTGCCTTGTCAGGGCTTGGACGATCCCGATAGAAAGGCTTGTTTTCGCGGATGAAAAGGAATTGAAAAGATGCATTTTTTGCTGATTGCCGGTCTGATGCTGTGTGTCGCCAGCCCTGGACAGGCGCGCGATTGCAGCCGGAATTTCGATGACCGGGGGTTGAGCCAAGGCGCGAACAACAATGGGATGTTCCGATGCCTCATCGCCGAGATCAATGACCTGAAGCGAGAGCAGCGGCGCATGCAGAAAGTCATCGACGAATATGAACGCGTGATCGGCGAGATGCCGGTGGAGTACAAGAACGAAGATGGCGAGGTCACCGTCGAGGAAGACCGCCCCATCGGCAATGCCGTCTTCACCTTGACGGCGCGGCCGGGCAGCCGCGCCTCTGCCTTGCCGCTTGATCATGAGGTGGTTGAGGGGCTCTGCGCCGAAAGCGGTGGCTGCACCGTCTCGCTGGTTTTTCGCGCGATAGGCTTCCGGTCGACCGACCCGCTTGAGACGATCAGCGCGGGACCTTGCCTGTTTGACTACAATACCGAGACCGGCGCCTGGACCCGCGGCGAGGGATGCGGAGAACCGCTTACCGCTGCGGGCGCCGACAATGATGGCGCCTTGATGGGCGATGATGGCGGCGGCGAGGTGATCGTGACGGCGGGCGAGGCCTGTGTTCTGGCCGATGCCAGCGTCGATCCGAGCGCGACCGATGGGGGCTATCTGGGCAAGGACCGCGAGAATGGGCTGTTTCTGTTGGCCGTTCCCAGCCTGATCGAGACCGGCCCCCGGCGGTTCCGCTGCGATCTTGAGATCGAGTAGCGGGGCCCGGCCCGGTACACGATCCCGCAGCGATGCGTGAAACCGCGAAAGGGGTGGCGCGGGGCGCATCGCGGGCGTATCCCACCTTGGGACAAGACGGGAGGTGCGGAGATGACTGGGGCCTATGATCCGGCCGATGAAGGGGCCGAGATGGCATTCGATGGGCGGATGTCCTACGGCGATTATCTGCGGCTGGACCTGATCCTGGGCGCGCAGGCGCCGATCTCAACCGCACATGACGAAATGTTGTTCATCGTGCAGCATCAAACCTCGGAGCTTTGGATGCGGCTGGCCATTCATGAGCTTGCGGCGGCCCGCCGGGCGATCGCGGCGGACCGTCTACATGCGGCCTTCAAGATGCTGGCGCGGGTGGCGCGGATATTTGAGCAGTTGAACGGCGCCTGGGATGTGCTGCGCACCATGACGCCCTCTGAATACACCCATTTCCGCGAGGAGCTTGGCCAATCCTCGGGATTTCAGAGCCATCAATACCGCCTGATCGAATTCATGGTCGGCAACCGCAATGCCGCGATGATCCGCCCCCATGCGCACCGGCCCGATCTGAAGGCGATGTTGGAGGCGGAATTGGCCGAACGCTCGCTTTATGACGAGGCTCTGGCGGCGCTCGCGCGGGCCGGCCTCGCGGTGCCAGAGGCGGTGCTGGCCCGTGACGTATCGCGGCCCTACAGCGCCGATGACGGCGTGCAGGCGGCCTGGTTGCAGGTCTACCGCGCCCCCGAGGCGCATTGGGCGCTTTATGAACTGGCCGAGAAGCTGGTCGATTTCGAGGATTACTTCCGCCGCTGGCGGTTCAACCATGTCACCACGGTGGAACGGGTGATCGGCTTCAAGCGCGGTACGGGCGGCACAGGCGGGGTCAGTTACCTCAAGCGGATGCTGGAGGTCGAGCTTTTCCCCGAGCTTTGGCATATGCGGACCGCGCTCTGACCCGTGGGTCCCGGGGTTGAGGCTGCGGGGCCGCTCAAGTAAGCGGGACGGGTGATGACAACCAACCGACCAATCCGCAGATCCCGCATGCCCTTTCTGGTCCTGGGCATCGCCGCCTTGTGCCTTTTGCCGATCGTTGCGGTGATCGTGGCTGCGGTGACCGGCACGTTCGAGACCTGGGTGCACCTGGCCGAAACGGTTCTGCCGCGTTACGCGCTGAACACCGCGCTCCTCAGCGTTCTGGTGGCGGCGGGCACGGCGGTGATTGGTACGGGCGCGGCCTGGCTGGTCACCATGACGCGGTTTCCCGGCGTGCGGGTGCTTGAGGTGGCGCTGGCCCTGCCGTTGGCCTTTCCGGCCTACGTTCTGGCTTATGCCTATACCGATTTTCTCGATCACCCGGGCCCGGTTCAGACATTGTTGCGCGATCTGACGGGGTGGGCCCCGCGCGACTATTGGTTCCCCGAAATCCGCTCGCTCCCCGGGGCGGCGATCATGCTGATCCTCGTGCTTTATCCTTACGTCTACCTTCTGGCCCGCGCCGCGTTCTTGCAACAAAGCGCTACGGGCTATCTGGCCGCGCGCGTTCTGGGCCGTGGCCCGTGGGAGACGTTCTTTCGCATCAGCCTGCCCACCGCGCGGCCCGCGATTGCGGGGGGCGTGTTGCTGGCGGTGATGGAGACGATTGCCGATTTCGGCACGGTCGCGCATTTCGGGGTGCAGACCTTCGCCACCGGCATCTATCGCAGCTGGTTCTCCATGGGCGACCGCGCGGCGGCGGCGCAGCTGGCATTCTGCCTGCTGACAGTCGCCTTGATGCTGGCGGTGCTTGAACGGCTGCAGCGCGGCCAGGCGCGCCATCACAATACCGGCAAGCGGTTCGAGGTTCTGGCGCCCATGCAGCTGACAGGCCTCCATGCTCTGGGGGCGATGGCGTTCTGCGGCCTGCCGGTGCTGTTGGGCTTTGCCGGGCCGATCGTGGTTTTGGCCGAGATGGCCGTGGGGTCGGGGCAGAACCTGCTGTCATCACGCTATCTGGGCTTCATCGGCAATTCGGTGGTGCTGGCCGGGGTGGCGGCCTGCGTCACCGTGGCGGCGGCGGTGATCCTGCGGTTCAACGCGCGCCTTTTGGCCACCCGCGCCGCCCGAAGCGCGGTCGAAGTGGCCCGCATCGGCTATGCGGTGCCGGGCGGGGTGATCGCAGTGGGCCTGCTGGTGCCCTTCGCGGCCTTCGACAATGCGCTCGACGCCTGGATGCAGGCCACCTTCGGCATCTCGACCGGACTGCTTTTCACCGGAACGATCACACTCTTGGTCTTCGCCTATATGGTGCGCTTCATCGCCGCGTCGCTGGGCGCGCTGGATGGCGGGTTCGCGGCCGTGCCGCCCAATATCGACGCAGTGGCGCGCACCTTGGGGGCGGGGCCGGGGGCGATGCTGCGCCGCGTGCACCTGCCGATTCTGGCGCCCTCGGTTCTGACCGCTCTGCTGATCGTCTTCGTCGACGTGATGAAGGAATTGCCCGCCACGCTGATCCTCAGGCCCTTCGATTTCGACACGCTGGCCGTGCAGGCCTTCCGCCTGGCCGCCGATGAACGCCTGGCGGGGGCCGCCGTGCCCAGCCTGGTGATCGTCGCCGTGGGGCTGCTGCCGGTGATCTTGCTTTGCCGCGGCCTTGGCCGCCATGGCGCGCGGATCGCCAGCCCAGAGCCGGCGGAGGCTGGAATTGAGGCGGGATTGCGCGGGTAGGGGCGTGATCAACGCCTAAATTCTGGCGCCGCCCAGACCGATGTCAGGCCCCCGGCTTGCCCGCCGGGGGCGTTGGCTTACTTGGCCTTCTTCAGAGCCTTCTTGGCTTTCTTCAACTGCGTTGAGCGCTTTTTTACGTCCTTCTTCAACGCCTTGACTTTTGCTTTTTTCGCCATGTCTTGATCCCTTTTAATCTGTCCGTACGCTCAGCCTGTGTCGCCGTGTTCGGCCAGGAAACCGCGAATGAAACGCCTGATTTCTCGTGCCGCGCTGGTGTCGAGCTCATCACAGAGGGAAACGAAGCGGTCACGCTCGGACTGCTTGATACGGATGACCAACTGGCTGTCCTTGTTGGTCTTTTTCTTCTTGCCTCGTTCCGCCACGACATCACCACTTTTGGAAGCGACATGCTGAAGCATAGCAAGATTACATCAAATGTATATACATCAGATAGGCAAGGTAGGATTTTCGTCCAGGGCGCGCGGGACGTCCGGACCATCAGGGGGTCGCCCGGACGTCGCAGCGCTCTCAGGCCGCCTTGCCGAAGACCTCTTCGGCGCGTTCGGCCGGCAGCATGTCGAAGATGATGTGGATCCGGTCCTGATCGCCATCATTATTGGCCTCATGCATCTGGTCGTTGTCGAACCACCAAAGCTCGCCCTCCCGCATGCGGACCTCTTCGTCGCCCGCCTTCATCCAGGACCCGGCGGTTGAGCGCAGGACGAGGTGATAGCGGTTGCGCACCCGGTAATACTCGCCGCGGTCGATATGGGGGTAGACGCGCTTCCCGGCCGGCAGGCAGACGATCTTGGCCCGCCCGAGGAGGCTGTTTTGCTCGGCGGCGAAATCCTCGAGAAACTGGCGCGCTTTCTGGTAGGGCTTGCCGGAATTGGTCCAGCGGCTTTCATGGACGTCGCGACGCTCGCGGTCGCCGATGGCCGATTTGCGCAGGCCCCTGAGCGGAATGGCGAGGGCCTCGCGCTGAACCGGGATCTTGTCCTGACGGCCGGTTGCAAGGTCCCAGGCGCCATCGATGCTGCTGATCTCGTCCAGGTAGGGCGTGGGGTCGATACCGGTCTTGAGACGTTCGAAGTAGTTCATGGCAGGCTCCTTTCGCATGTGTCGACAATCGTGGGCCTTTCGGCGATGGGAAAGGGTGTGCCCCATGCTGGCCCTCAGGTGAAAGAGGGCGCGCGAGACCGATGTTTCAATGGGCAAGGGGTGGTTTAACTCCTTGTTAACAGGGGGTTCATACTTCCTTCTACGAAGGTTCACCGACTATTCATCTGGTGTTCATAGAGGACCGGCCGACTGTTCCGTAACCGTAAGACGTCAGATGACTTCGACCCTCATGTCACAAACTGACTGAGAGTCCCTAAAAGCGGCATAGCTGCCGTTGGTCCAGATCGCAGCGGAGGTCTACTGTGAGCCCAAAGTACAGGATGCTGCGGACGGCACGAATGGCCGGTTTCCGGCCCATCATTTGCTTGGTTCGGCCAAGACAATGACATTTCCGTCCGGATCGCGCATTTGGGCAATGATCGCTATATCGCCGGTGCTGGTCTCACCTGTCTCAATGCCAACAGCATGAAGCCGCCTCAGTTCTGAGGTGATATCGTCGACAATCAATGTCATGCATCCATGCCCTGCGTCATGCTCATTCTCTACAAGTTGAAAGCCCGCGTTGTCCGTGTGGTGCCATTCGTTCAAGCCAGCCATCGGGTTGGCGTCAGGTGAACGCCCAAAGAGTCGCGTGAACCAAAAGGTACTTCGATCTATGTTGGTGCAATTCAGTTGTGCGAATATCTTCTGAAGGGGCATATCAGCTCTCTCCTCGTAAGGCGCCCACCGTTACGTGCTGTTCCAGATTTGCGAGGGCTTGGGTGTAGTCTTCTCGATGGCCACCAACTGCGTCAGCACCAACAAAGGACGTGATTTGGTCAGTCAGTGTCAGCGCCGTCTTGTTGTCGCCGATGGCTTTTAAATCGAAGGTGATTAACGCGACTGTCAGGACTTGCTCTCCGTCCCAAAGCTCCTCGGTGAATGTGATTTGACGGTCTGGCGTGACGTAATGGTAGATCACTTTCAGCGTCCATCGCATGTCTCCCTTACCACCGCACTGTCCGGTCTCATGCCCTCCTGTTCGCACATTGGAGATGTCAATCCTGACCTCTGCGGTAGGTGATGGAGTTGACCATTGCTCTCGGGCCCGCGTGTCGGTGTAGGCTGCAAATAATCGGGAGGGTGGGGCGTCAAACTCGCGCTCGAAAACGAGTGTTTCGTGATGAATGTCCATACGATCAGCCTTTCCCATTATCTTCAACATAGGCGGCAAGATTATCGAGCCGCGCTTCCCACATTCTCTGACGCAGTGCGAACCATTCATGAAGGTCGCACATCGTAGGCGCTTGGATGAAACAGGTCCGAACACGGCCTTTCTTCTGGCTCGAAATCAACCCAGCCCCTTCCAGCACACGCAGATGTTTAGTGAAGGCTGGCAGTGCCATATCATGTGGACCTGCAAGCTCACTGACGGAGGCGGGACCTTTCAGTAGTTGTTCGACCACGGCGAGGCGGGTGGCGTCACCCAGGGCGTGGAAGGTGTGATATAAATGCTTATCCATTTGGTTAAGTTATTACCAAGCGCTGTAGATTGCAAGACACTTAACCAAATAGATTAGTATGTGCGTGCAAGACGCATTGACCCATAAATCCTGTATTGGGACGCAAACTTGAAAACCGACATTGGGCCGGTGACGCCGAATGGCAGCAAAGTCCCGCGATGTGTGAATTCGTCCATCGCAGATTTTGCGCTTGCAGCGAAAGTCTGGTCTGACGGGCCGCGCCGCAGCATGGCCGAGGGTGCGTGAAAGGCAGCTTAGGGCCGTTGGGGCAGGGCATCGTGCTTACACAGTTTAGTTTGATCTAAGAGTTTCGCCGTAAGCAGCCGAAAAGCTAGGCAGTTGAAAAACAAGCAAATCCAATCCCATAATTCAGTCCCATCATTAACGAGTTCCGACACCTTTGTCGGAGTTCCTTAATGCTGAGACTGTAGTTGTAGCGAAATCAGCAACTTAGTATTTTCGATTAATGGGACTCTGAGTTCAGCCAGCCCTTCAGCACGGTTTCCAAAAGCCGATTTGCAAAACGTTGCCGGTGGGCCTGCGTCGCGAGAAAAGCATCTTGGTGCTTTTCTGCCGGAAGGGCATTGCTGAGAGGCTTGTATTACAGCTGGTCGACGGAGCTCCTTGAAGCAAGCAAGCGTCGTTTATCGGGTGTCACGGCGCATCACGTAATGTCACCCTAGGTGAGAGAGCTGCGCTCCGAGTCCCTGGCCTTGAAAGACCCCGTCACGGACCTCAGCCTTAAGAACCGTTTGATCTAGAAGATCGTGCCAGGACGTGGGGACACGAAGAACGAGAGAAACGCCAGTGAGTGGTTCGCAAACTCCATTCCTACCGCAGCGTGACATGGACTACGTTGAATGACTGGTTCGGTTTCTGCACCACTGAGATGAAAAAATAGCATTTGCTATCACCGCAACGCGATATCATCCTATCGCTGATCGGGGGCGCATATGGTGCAAGACTGTGGGCCGCGAGGCTATCATGACGTAGGCGGCGATATGGCAGGTGAGATCCCGATGGTCGAACTGCCTTGGCTGCATTGGGAGAAACAGGTCGAGGCCATTCGCGGACTTTTGGGGGATGGCACGCGGCGCATTGTGTCGCTCGACGAGGTGCGCCGCGGGTTTGAGAGCTTTGGCATCGAAAAATACAACGCGTTCTCGTTCTATCGCCGCAGGCTGGAAGCGATGATCGACATTCTGGTCGAAAAGGGCATCCTATCGCGGGAAGAGCTCGATGAAGCCATTGCCACCGGGCGCGTGCGGTGGCGCGACCTCTCAGATCCCGAATGACCCGATTTGCGGAGGGTGATCCTGTGCGGGTGCTGGCCCTTTGCAAGCAAGGTCATGTCCGCATTCCTCACTACATCCGACGGCAAACGGGCAGGGTCGTGAACTACTGCGGCACCTACCTGAACCCCGAAGACCTGGCCGTCGGCAATACCGGCGGCAAGGCGGTGGATCTTTACCGGGTGGCCTTTGCGCAAACCGCGCTTTGGCCGGATGAACATCACGCGCCGCAAGACCGGCTTATCATCGAGATCTACGACCATTGGTTGGCCCCAATACCGGAGACACCGAATGCCCCATGACCACGACCACGACCATGAAGAGCATGAAGCACTGGTGATTGAAGATGAGGCCGGAAACATCGAGGCCCAGATCATCGTGGATGCGTTGCAGGAGGTGCTGATCCGCAAAGGCTTGCTGACCGCCCAAGAGGTCACCGCGGCAATCGCCAAACTGGAAAGCCCAGGCATCCATTTGGGGGCCAAGGTCGTGGCCAAAGCCTGGACCGATCCGTCCTATAAGCAGCGATTGCTGGAAGACGGGCGGGCCGCGGTGCAGGAATTGGATATTCCCGTGACCGAGGCCCGGATCATCGTGGTTGAAAACACGGCGACCCGGCACAACCTGATCACCTGCACGCTGTGTTCGTGCTATCCGCGATCCATTCTCGGGCAGCCGCCATCCTGGTATATCTCCAAGGCCTACCGCGCGCGATCAGTGCGCGAACCGCGCCGGGTTCTGGCCGAGTTCGGGCTGGATTTGTCGATGGACGTCCAGTTGGACGTTCACGACAGCAATGCGGATATGCGCTATCTGGTGCTGCCGGAACCCCCGACGGATTTGCAGATGCGCACCGCCGCAGAGCTTGAGGCCGCGATCACTCGGGACCATCTCATCGGTGTGGCGCGCGACGTGGCATGACCGGATCATTGCAGGCGTGGGACAGGCACATATACGCCTTTGTTGCTCTGTCCGAGACCCCGGCCATGGCAGGGCCGCTGGCTGGCCTTACAGTCGGGGTCAAAGACATCATCGACGTCGCAGGGCTGCCGACACGCAATGGCAGCGCGGCCTGCGAAACCGCCCCGCCCGCAGACCGGGACGCTGTGATCGTGCAGCGCCTACGCGCAGCCGGGGCGCGCATCGTGGGCAAGACGACGACAACTGAATTTGCCTTTACTGACCCGATGCCCTGCCGCAATCCGCATGATCTGACGCGCTCTCCGGGCGGGTCGAGCAGCGGGTCGGGTGCGGCGGTTGGTGCGGGCATTCTTGACATCGCGCTTGGCACACAAACGGCGGGTTCGCTGATCCGTCCTGCGGCCTATTGCGGCGCGGTGGGCTTCAAACCGAGTGCGGGCCTGTTGCCGTTGAATGGGGTGACGCCGCTGGCGCGCAGCTTTGATACGGTCGGGATCATCGCGCGCGATGTCCCCTTGGCGCGCCGGGCGTTGGAGGCGATGTCGCCTTCTGCGCCGAAAGCCGAACCGGGGGAATGGGCGGCTATTTGCGGGCTGTGGGAGACCGATGCAGAGGTGCGCTCCGATTGGCTGCAAGCTATGAATGAGGCAAGACAAGCGCTCGCCGCGCTGACCCCGCACCTTGCATCGCGTGACTTGCCCGCCGACGTGGACAAGGTGGTCGCCGCGCATCGCACGGTCATGTGTGCAGAGGCCTTTGCCAGCCACCACGCTTTGCTGGCGGACGGTAAGGCCCACCTGCTCCAGCCCAAGTTCCGAGCCGGTTTGGAGGCTGGCCGCGCGGTGTCGGACGCTGCCTTGTCCGAGGCGCGAAAGGTCCTGGCGGACGCGCGTACGGCGTTTTGGGGTGCGATGACCGGGACCGATCTGATCCTGACGCTGCCCGTGCCAGAGGGCGCCCCATTGCTGGACGGCACAACCGGGTTTCAGGATTGGCTGACGCCCTGGACGGTGTTTGGCGGTCCGTTGATTTGTTTACCCTGGGGGGTCGATGGGTTGTTTCGGCCCCGCTCGGTGATGCTGGCCGCCCCTCCGGGAGAGGACCTGCTTCTGCTTTCCGTCGCGGCGCGATTGGAACGCCGCGCGCCCAAAATACCGCTTCCGCACCTGCCTAAGTCTTGAGCCTGACGATAGCATCCACCTCGACCGAGGCATTACCTGGCAGACCGCAGACCCCAACGGCGGTGCGTGCGTGCCAGCCGCTCTCGCCGAATAAAGCGATAAACAGTTCCGTTGCACTATTGATGACGGCAGGGCTTTGCCCGAATCCGGCGGTGCAATTCACAAAGCCCCCAAGACGCAGGATCACGTCCACACGGTCCAGATCCCCGTCGCAGGCCTCGCGCAAACGGTAGAGCAGGTTCAGTGCGCAGATCTGAGCGGCCTTGCGAGCGGCCTCGATCCCCTCGGGCGTGTCGGCGATAGGGCCAACGTGGGTAACCTCACCATCCCATTCGCAAATCTGACCGGACATGTAGACAACGGCGCCATCCCGGCGGAATGGCAGAAACTGCCCGCGCGGGGTCCAGTCCGGGGGGAGCTCAAGCCCCATTTCCGTCAGACGTTGCTCGACAAACGAGGTCATGCAGGCACGCTTTGCTGCGCGAGATAGCGGCGCCAATCTCCAAGCGTTGTGATATCTGTGGCGCCAATCAGGCCCGATGGCTCGCACAGAAAACCCTTCACCGCCGTGCCATCGGACAAATCAATGGTTCCGATGCCAAGTGGTGCTGGGATGCCCGCCATAAAGGTCCCAAACGCGGTTTTCGGCATGGACCAGATTTCCAGCGCGATGGCGCTCGCATCCGCCGCGGGTGATTTTACCAGACCGGGGCGCGCCGGCGGTCCGCCTGCCAAAGCGTAGAATTTGTAATCCGGCATGGTCTGGGCTGTGCGCCGGAACGTGGCCCCCAGATCGGTCAGCTGCCCGTTCAGGGGCAGGCCGCTCATATGCGCGCCGCAAACCGCGATTTCGATCATGTCGGATGTTGCCTCGGGCAAGGGTGCCGGAGCAGGAACCGCGTGGGCGGTGGCCCCCATGGTACGCGGGCAGTCTCTCTCGAACCCGCGCGCGACCGCCGCGACAAGCGCGTCCTGACCAGCCCCTGCAAGCAACGTCACACTGCCCGGCCGCCCGTCGCTGCGCGGCGCGGTTGGCACCGCGATGCCGCACATATCCAGCAGATTGACAAAATTCGTGTAGGTGCCGTTGTTGGAATTGGGTGTGATCGGATCGGCCTCAAGATCGGCGATGGTATAGAAGGTGGGCACGGTTGGCACGCAGAGCAGATCGAGCCCGTCCAGCATCGGTTCCGCCGCGCGTTTCAGCTCGGCCAGTCGGTAGAAACCAGTGAAGGCGTCGGCAGCGGACATGCTTTCGGCATGGGTGATGATCTGGCGGGTGACGGGATGCACGGCGTCCGGGTTGGTGGCCAGCAGAT
Organism: uncultured Paracoccaceae bacterium; assembly: GCA_947503935.1. Lineage (GTDB taxonomy): Bacteria > Pseudomonadota > Alphaproteobacteria > Rhodobacterales > Rhodobacteraceae > CANNFR01. The sequence goes on along the minus strand of CANNFR010000008.1, from coordinate 282,332 downwards.
CGGCAATCACGGTGTAGCGCTCGGCGACCCATGCGCCTTCGTAGAGCATGCGGGCAATGGCGTAGAGCGGCTCGAAATCGACGGGCTCGATCACGGCGCCGCGCGCCGCAAGGGCGGCCACATCCCGCTCGAACGTTGCCTGTTGCATGGTGTCGCCAAAGAACTCGACGGAGCCTGCATCGGGGATACCCACGCGCAAGGGCTGCGCCGGTTCGGTCAGGTCTTCATGCGCAAGCGGTTTGGAATAGGCATCCGACGCATCATAACCGCGCGCCACGGCGAAGGCGGCATAAGCGTCATCCACGGTCATCGCAAAGATCGACACTGTGTCAAGCGTGCGGCAGGCGGGCACCACGCCGCTGGCCGACAGCGCGCCCAATGTGGGTTTAAGCCCCACGATATTGTTCAGCGCTGCAGGCACGCGGCCCGAGCCTGCGGTATCCGTGCCCAATGAGAAGGACACGATCCCATGCCCGACGATGACTCCCGATCCACCGGAAGACCCGCCGGGCACGATCGCGGGGTCCACCGCATTCAAAGGCGCGCCATAGGGTGTGCGAACTCCCACAAGGCCCGTGGCAAATTGGTCGAGGTTGGTTTTGCCGATCATCAGCGCGCCCGCCGCGCGCAGTTGTGCGACAACAAAGGCGTCCCTTTCGGGCGTGTAGGCATAGGCGGGGCAGCCTGCCGTCGTCTCGACGCCCGCCACGTCGATATTGTCCTTGACCGCATAGGGAATGCCCCACAGCGGCATTGTCGGGTCATAAGCCCCCAGCGCCTGCGCCTCGGCCACAAGATCGTCGCGATCGCGCAGGTGGATGAAGATGCCCGGGTCGCCCACGGCCTCCAACCTGGTGAAAACCTCATCAATCACATCGGCTGGGTTGGTGCCTGCGGCATAGACCTCACGAAGCGCGTTTATCGTGAAGGGTAGCGTGCTGAGCATCGATTGCCTCCAATTGGTCTTTGGGTGTGGCGCGCTCCGGTGGTTTCGGGGCCGCCGCGATCAGGGATTTGGTGTAGGGGTTTTGCGGATCCGACATGACGTGATGGGCCAGGCCCTCCTCGACGATCAGGCCGTCTTTCATGACGATCACATAATCGCAGAGCAAGCGCACCACATGCAGGTCGTGACTGACAAAGAGATAGCTGAGGCCCAGCTTGGCGCGCAGGTCCACCAGCAGGTTCAAAACCACCGCCTGGATGGAGACATCAAGCGCGGCCGTCGGCTCATCAAGGATCAGAAATTTCGGATCGAGCGCAACCGCACGGGCAATGCCAACCCGCGCCTTTTGCCCGCCGGAGAGCTGGTGCGGAAAGCGGTCGAGCAGGGGCAGAGGCAAACCCACCAGCCCGGCAAGCTCCTCAATTCGGGTGCCAAGCGCCGCGCCGCGCATCCTTCCCAGGCGGCGCAGCGGCTCGGCGATGGCCTGGCGGGCGGTGTGGCGCGGGTTCAGGCTGTCGGTGGCGTCCTGGAACACCATTTGAATGTCGGCGCGCCGGGGATCGCGGGCAAAGCCGCGCGCGGGCGTCTGGGCGATATCCTCGCCGTCAAAGAATACTTCGCCAGAGGTCGCATCCATCAGCCGGACCAGTATTTCCGAGGTGGTGGATTTGCCGCAGCCACTTTCGCCCACCAGCCCCACGCATTGACCCTGATTGACGGTAAAGGAGATCCCCTTGACAGCATGCACCGCGCCGGACTTGCCGGCATAGGTCTTGACCAGATCGCGCACCTCGACCAGCGGCTTGTCGGACGCAACGATCTGCGGTTCGGGCGCGCGGATATCGGCGGGCAGCAGATCGCGGACGGTTGCGCCCGCGCGGGGCGTCGCGTCGACCAGCTTGCGGCTATAGGGGTGCTGGGGCCGGCTGAAAATCTGCACTGGGTCGCCTTGTTCGACAATCAGCCCGTCTTTCATGACGATCAACCGGTCGCAGTATTGCGCCGCAAGGCCAAGGTCGTGGGTGATCAGGATGCTGCTCATCGCGCGTTCACGGATCAGATCGCGCACCAGATCCATCACCGCCTTTTGCGTGGTTATGTCGAGCCCGGTGGTCGGCTCATCCGCGATCAGCAGGCGTGGGTCACAGGCGAGCGCAATGGCGCAGACGATACGCTGGCACATGCCGCCAGACAGCTCGAACGGATAGGCGTTGTAGCGTTGTTCGGCATCCTTGATCTTGACCGCTTCCATGGCCGCAATGGCCTTGGCGCGGGCGTCTTGCCGCGTGGCGCGGGCGTGCTGGTGCAGGACGTCCTCGATCTGATGGCCCACCTTGCGGATCGGGTTCAGGGCGGCGCGGGGATTCTGAAAAATCATCGAGATCTCGCGGCCCCGGATGTCGCGCATGTCGCGCTCGGCGGCGCGGCGCAGGTCGATCCCGGAATAGGTGGCCTCGCCCGCCTTGATCATGCCGCCCGCGTCCAAAATGCGCATCAAGGCGTAGGAGGTAACGGATTTACCCGAGCCGCTTTCGCCCACGATGCCGAGGATTTCGCCCTTGGCGACCTCGAAACTAACGCCGCGCACCGCGTCCACCACGCCGCGCCTTGTCTGGAAGATGACGCTCAGGTCCTTGACGCTCAGCATCCGCTCAGGTCCTCTTGCGCGGGTCGACAATGTCACGCAGCCCATCGCCCAGCAGGTTGAAGGTGAAGACCGCGAACATCAGCCAGAGCCCCGGGAAGACGGCCAGCCACCACTCACCCGAGACGATGAAATTGGCCCCTTCCGCCACCATGATCCCCCATTCCGCAATGGGCGGGCTGACACCAAGCCCGATGAAGGACAGACCCGCCGCGTTCAGGATCGCCCAGCCGAGGTTCAGCGAGACCTGCACCATCATCGGCGGCAGCGCGTTGGGAAAGATCTGCGTGGCCAGCACCCGGAGGTCCGAGCTGCCCGCCAGCTTGGCTGCGCGCACAAATCCCGCGTCGCGGCGGATATTGACCTCGGCCCGCACAAGCCGCGCATAGAAGGGCATGTTGATGATCGCTGTGGCGTAGATGATGTTCTCGACCGAGTTGCCGAGCGCCGCCACGATCCCCATGGCCAGGACGAACAGTGGGAAGGCCATGATCGTGTCGAGAAACCGGTTCAGGATGACATCGGGCCAGCCCCCCCAATAGCCCGCGATGCAGCCAAGGATCGAGCCCACGACGAAGGAGATCGCGACCGCCGCCACCGAGATCGTCAGATCAAGCCGCGTGGCCACGATCACCCGGCTGAACACGTCGCGCCCGATCTGGTCAGTGCCGAACCAATGGCTCCAGGATGGCGGTTGCAGCGCATTGCCCGCATTGGTGGCCAGCGGGTCATAGGGCACCAAGGCGGGACCAAATAGCGCCGAGAGGATCAGGAAGGCGAACATGCCAAAGGCGATCAGAGTGACCGGATTGGCCCGCAGCACGTAGAACACATGATCCAACGTACCGTGCCTGCGCGGCAGGTCGGTGGGGGTCAGATCGCTCATCGCGCTTCAAATCCGATGCGCGGGTCAATTGCCGTGTAAAGCAGGTCGATCACCAGGTTCAGCACCACGAAAAGCAAGGCCATGACCAACACAAAGCCCTGCACGGCCGCGTAGTCTGAGACCACCAGCGCCTCGACCGCATAGGATCCGATACCGGGCCAGGCAAAGACCTTTTCGACCAGAACATTGGCGCCGAGCGCGAAGGAAAACACCATGCCCAGCGTCGTGACCACCGGCAAGAGCGCGTTGCGGAAGGCATAGCGATACAGCACCACGCTTTTGGACAGGCCCGCCGCCCGCGCCGTGCGGATAAAGTCGGACGACAGCGCGGTCAGCATCGCGGCACGGGTCATGCGCGCGATTGGCGCCAGCGTGAACAGGGCCAGTGTCGCCGCGGGCAGGACCAGCTGTTTGGCGGCACCGCGCCAGGTTTCCCAATCGCCCATCAGGGCCGCGTCGATCAGGTAAAACCCGGTCACATGGTCCGGCGAAAGGTAGATGAAATCAAGCCGACCCAAAGGCGACGGCGCGATGCCCGCCAGGTAGTAAAAGATGTAGATCAGCAGGATGCCGGTGAAGAAGGTCGGCAACGAAACGCCGGCCGTCACGACCACGCGGCAGAGGTGGTCAACCCATGTGCCCGGCCGTGTCGCCGCCAGAACGCCCAGGGGTACGGCGGTGATAACGGCGAGGATCAGCGCCGTCAGCGTCAACTCCAGCGAGGCTGGCAAGCGGTTCGCCAGGTCGGTCGCGACGGGCCGACCGCTGGACAGGGATTGCCCCAGATCGCCTTGCAACAGGTCGCCCACGTAATGGACGAACTGCACGGGCAGGGGTTTGTCGAGCCCCATTGCCACGCGCGTTTGCTCGATGGAGGCCTCATCCGCCGCAACCCCTGCGAAATAGACCGCAGGGTCCCCCGGCAGCGCGCGGGTCAGCAGAAAACTGATGACCACAACGCCGATCACCACCGGAATGGCCTGCGCCAGACGCATGAGGACGGCGCGCAACCGGGGGGAGGAGGCAAGCATGATCAGACAGCTTTTAGCAAACGGACATCAAGCTGACGGTGGAACCAGAATTCATAACCCTCCGCCCCGTTCGTCGCCACGTTCAAGGCTGGCTGATACAGCGGGATGCGCGGCAACTCATCCAGCGCGATCTCGAACATGCGCTGGATTTGCGGCGCATATTCCGGGTCATCCATCGACATGTGCAGGGTCGCATCGACCAGCGCCTCAATCTCTTCGTTGCGGTAGTTGGAGGAGTTGAACAGGTGCCCGTCCTTGTAGGCCCAGAAGAAGTAATAGTCCGGCGTGTTCAGCCAGCCGCCAAAATTCTCAAGGTGCAGCGGCAGGCGTTTTTCGACCAGCACGGCGGTGCGCCAGTTGGCGCCCGGAATCTTTTCGATGGTGACGTTGATGCCGATCTCGCCAAGGGCTTCCTGCACCAAAAGGGCTGTCGGCTCCATCCATGAGGCCAGATCAAGGCTGATGGACAAGGGCACGTCGAACCCGTCCGCATGGGCGGACTTGGCCATGTGCTCTTTGGCCTTGTCCAGATCGGTATAGTAGTGCGTCTTGCGGGGCCATGCCGTGTCGGTGATCTCTTCCGAGCCGCCCCAAAGCGGCAGGCCCCTCTCGAAGGCTGCGGCCTGGAAAATGGCCTCGTAAGGCACGGCATAGGCGATGGCCTTGCGTACATCCGCGTCCTGAAACGGCTCGAACTCAAAGTTCGGGCACAAGCAGTGAATGCAGTTTTCCACCGGGGTTGAGAAGACATCCAGACTGTCGGCCAGCTCTGCCGCGTCCTTGTCAGGGATGTCAAAGGCGACCTGCACATCGCCGCGCTCGATCAAGGCGCGCCGGGTGGCGGGGCTGGGCACTTCGCGGATGATCACGCGCCTGACGGCGGGCAGGGGGCCGCCGACCCAGTCGTCATTGCGCTCATAGACCAGCTGCTCTCCGGGGTTCCAACGCGCGACCTTGTAGGCCCCTGATCCGGCGGGCGTGGTGTGCAGATACTCCAGCGCCCAGGGATCGTCCTCGGTGGCGTTGGCCAAAGCCTCGACCGAGTTGATGATGTAGGGCACCGGGACCGCCAGATCGGGGATCGTCAGTTTGGAGGGGCGGTCCAGCTTGATCACGAAGGTCTCGTCATCCTCGGCGATGAATTGTTCGGGCCGTTCCAGACCGCCAGCCTTCATCTGAACCGTGGGAAAGCCGCCCACGGATACGGCGCGGTCAAACGACCATTTCACATCCGCCGCTGTCACCTTGCGGCCGTCCCAGAAGGTCGCATTCGGCTTGAGCTTGAAGGTCAGGGTCATGCCGTCGTCGGATTCGGTCCAGCTTTCGGCCAGTTCGGGTTCGACCACCGTGTAGTCATAAGACAGCCCATTGCCGGGCACCTCTTTGGTGCCAAAGGTCAGCAGGCGATCATAGCAGTTGATCCCCACCTGATAAGAGGCACGGCTGGTTCCGGTGCGGTGCAGATCGAGGCTGTTGATGGTGGCCCCCGTCACGACCACAAGCGTCTCATTGCCCTGCGCCGAGGCCGGCAGGGCGCGCAGGAACGGCAACATAGAGGCACTGGCAGCACCCATTTTCAGGAAGCGACGTCTGGAAGTTTGATCGGTCATGTGAACCCCTCACGGTTGGTGGCGCGTCGAGCGACTCGCGTTGCGGCGAATGTTGCGATGGATCAGCGTTCACCTCTAATGCTATAAAGACACCCAATCGGTGCAAAAATTGCACCAGTATGCACGAACGGGGCCAAATGAGATATTTGCGGACCTTTGAATTGATCGAGGCTGTCGTTCGGGCAGGCTCCATTCGCAAAGCGGCCGAGGATACCAATCTGACGGCTTCCGCCCTTAACCGGCGCATTCAGGGGTTCGAGCAAGAGTTCGGCTGGCCGATCTTTGAACGCTTGCCGCGCGGCATGCGGCTAAACCCGGCGGGCGAATTGTTGATGCAACACATTCGTCTGCAACGCACCGATCTGGCCCGGGTCCAGTCGCAGGTTGCGGATTTGTCGGGCGAACGGCGCGGTCATGTCTCGATTGCCTGCTCACAGGCCTTGCTGCCGTATTTTTTGCCCGAACAGATCGCGCTCTACCGCGCCGATCATCCCGGCGTCACCTTTTCTATCAATGTGCGCGACCGCGCGCAGGCGGAGCGGGATCTTGCCTCCTACAGCAGCGATCTGGCCTTGGTGTTCGAGCCGGTGCATCTGGTGGAATTCGACGTGCTCTATGCGCTGCCGCAAAGGGTGCATGCGCTCTATCCATCGGGCAGCCCTCTGGACGATGTGCCGGCGCTGCGCCTGCGCGATTGCCTGAACCATCGCCTCGTCCTGCCGACCGCCGCCTACGGGGTGCGCAACTTGCTAGAGATCGCCGCCACCTCCATCGGGCGCACATTGACGCCGGCGCTGGAGACAGAATCCTTTGATCTGATCCGGCACTACGTGACGCAGGAAAATGCGGTCGGGTTTCAGATCCCCATTGGGCTCAAGCCACCCGAAGAGGCCGGCTTCGGGCACAGACCGCTGGCCGAACGGGATGTCCGGCCCGGCCGGCTATTGCTGGGGCAGTTGAAAGGGCGGGCCTTGCCGGTAGCTTCGGCCAAGTTCGGACAGCAGCTCGTCGCTGCCCTTGAGGCACTGGCCGCGCCATAAGGTCATCGCTGAAGCGATGCGTTTTTCGCATCGCAATGGTGAATTATTAGCAGAAGACAGCAGCGCTTCTTTCCGGTCATCCTCTTTGCGAAGACGCAGAGCCCCAAGCGCCCTGTGCGCAACTCGGCCCTCATCGCATTAAGGAGCACCTCTCATGTCGTTCTTATCCCCAACCCGACGCGGCTTTCTCAAAGGCACGGCTTCTTTGGCCGGTGCCACGGCCCTGCCAAACCTGAGCTATGCCGACTCCCACAGCCCATTGACCGTTGGCTTCATCTACGTCGGACCCAAGGACGATTTTGGCTACAACCAGGCCCATGCCGAAGGGGCGGCCGCGGTGAAGGCCATGGAGGGCGTTGTCGTCGTCGAGGAAGAGAACGTGGCCGAGACCATCGACGTGCAGAAGTCGATGGAATCGATGATCAATTTCGACGAGGCCAAACTGCTTTTCCCGACATCGTTCGGCTATTTCGACCCCCATGTTCTCGAGGTCGCGCCGAACCATCCCGACGTGCGGTTCCAACATGCCGCAGGCCTGTGGACAGAGGGCATGCCCACGAATGTCGGCTCGTACTTCGGTTATATCGGCATGGGGCAGTACCTCAACGGTATCACCGCCGGGCACGCCACAACGACCAAGAAGATCGGCTTTGTCGCCGCAAAACCGATCCCGCAAGTGCTGCTCAACATCAACTCCTTCCTGCTGGGCGCGCGGCAGGTCGATCCAGAGATCACTTGTCAGGTCATCTTTACTGGCGAATGGTCTATGGCAGTCAAGGAGGCCGAGGCCACGAACGCCCTGGCTGACGCGGGTTGCGATGTGATCACCTGCCATGTGGACGGGCCAAAGGTGGTGATGGAAACCGCGGCAGGGCGCGATTGCTTTGTGTGCGGCTACCATGCGAACCAGGCTCCGCTGGCGCCTGAGAAATACCTCACCGGGGCCGAGTGGAACTGGGCGGGTGTCTATACCGATATGGTGCAGACCGTGCTGGATGGCGGCACGATCGACAATTTCGTCCGCGGCGGGCTGGCGGACGGGTTCATCAAGATGTCGCCGCTGGGGCCGGCCGTTTCTGACGCCGCCCGCGCGCAATTCGAAGCCACGAAGGCCGAGATCATGGCCGGTGGTTTCTCGGCCATCAAGGGCCCGCTGAAGGACAACGCCGGCAACGTGATCGCGGCAGAGGGCGAGGGTTTTGCCGAGGACGACATCGCGCTGGAGAGCATGGACTATCTGGTCGAAGGCGTGATCGGCTCGACGTCCTGATCGGCGCGGGTTTTGGTGTCCTTCCCCTCCGAGACCACCGTTCCCGCCGGGCCGTCCGTCGGTCTGGTGGGACTGGCACGGCGGTCCGAGGCCGTTATGCTGCCCATCGGTGCCTTGCTGGCCGGATTTGCCGTCTTCAGCCTGTTCCTGCTGCTGCAGGGCAAGTCTCCGGCCGACTTCTTCGCCCTGGTCTTCCGCGCAGGGTTCGGCACGGCCTTTTCCTGGGAAAACACCCTGTCGCGCGCCGCGCCCCTGTTGCTGGCCGCCCTCTGCGTGGCCTTGCCCGCGCGGTTGGGGCTGGTGGTGATCGGGGGCGAGGGCGCGATTGTGCTGGGCGGAGTCGGCGCGGGCTTTGCGGGCGTGCTCCTGTCCGGCGCGCCTGCCGGCGTCGCGCTGCCGGTCATGCTGCTTGCTGCCATGCTGATCGGCGCGCTCTGGATCGGGGCGGTCGGGGCGCTGCGCCACTATCGCGGGGTCAACGAGACCATCGCCAGCCTGCTTCTGGCCTATATCGCCATCGCCCTCATGAACCATCTGGTCGAGGGGCCGCTGCGCGATCCGGCGAGTCTCAACAAACCGTCCACCGCCCCCCTGGGCGAGGCTCTGCGGGTGGGCACCATTCCCGGCTGGGACGTGCATTGGGGGCTGGCCTTTGGTGTTGTTGCCTGCGTGCTCGCGTGGATCCTGATCGACAAAACCACCTGGGGGTTCGCCGCGCGCATCGCGGGTGGAAACGTCCGCGCGGCCCAGGTGCAGAGCCTGCCGGTGGGCAAGTTGATTTTGGGCTTTACCGCGCTTGGTGGCGCCTTTGCCGGGATGGCGGGGTTTTTCGAGGTCGCCGCGGTACATGGCTCTGCCAATGCCAGCCTTGCGGGCGGCTACGGCTATACCGGCATCCTGATCGCCTTTCTCGCCCGGCATAACCCGCTTGCGATCATTCCCTTGGCCATCCTGCTGGCCGGCTTCGAGGCCTCGTCGGGGCTCGTGCAACGCCGCATGGATCTGCCGGATGCGACCGTGCTGGTGCTGCAGGGCTTCGTCTTCATGGCGATCCTGATGTCCGAGACGCTTTATGGCCGGTTCAAGGTCTTCGCGCCCGAGCGCTGGAGGACCGGCTGATGGAGACCGATCTGGGTTATTGGATCATTCCGCTGGCCATCATCGGCGGCGCGATCCGGGTGTCGACGCCGTTCCTGTTCGTCAGCCTGGGTGAGGCGCTGACCGAACGGTCTGGCCGGATCAATCTGGGGCTGGAGGGCACGCTGGTCTTTGGCGCGATGTCGGGCTACGCGCTGGCCTATCTGACCGGCTCGCCCTGGCTTGGTGTGTTGGCGGCAGCGCTTTGTGGCGCGCTCTTCGGCTTGGTCCACGGGGTCATCTGCTCCTTGCCCAAGGTGAACGACATTGCCGTGGGCATCGCCATGATGATCCTTGGCATGGGATTGGCGTTCTACTTCGGCAAACCCTTCGTGCAGCCCGTTGCCCCCGATCTGCCCGCGATCGGCTTTGGCTGGTGGTCCGAGATCCCGCAGGTCCGGGCCGCGTTGGAGGTCAACGTGTTGTTCCTGATCGGGGCTGCCTTGGCCGTTCTGCTGTGGTGGATGCTGCGCGCTACACGCGTCGGCTTGACCTTGCGCGTCGTGGGTGACAGCACCGATGCTGCGCGGGCCATGGGCCTGCGCCCCGCCGTGATCCGCACCTGTGCGACGGCGGTGGGCGGTGCCTTTGCGGGGGTAGGGGGGGCGTATCTGTCGCTCTATTACCCCGGCAGCTGGAACGAAGGCATCTCGTCAGGGCAGGGGCTGATGGCCGTCGCGTTGGTCATCTTCGCCCGCTGGAACCCGCTGGCCTGTTTCGGCGCGGCCTTGCTGTTCGGCGGGGCCGGCGCGCTTGGGCCGGTGCTGCAATCGGTCGGGGTCTCTGAAGGCTACTACCTGTTTTTCGCGGCCCCCTACGTGCTGACTTTGGGTGTCCTGATTGCAACCTCTTCGCCCACCCGGGCCATGACCGGCGCGCCGGGCGAGTTGAGCATAACCAAATAAGGAGACGTGCCGATGAACGGACTGGGAGGCCTGAACAAATCGCCGGCTGGCGTGGTGATCGGGCTGGTGCAATTGAAACTGCCGGTGGTGAAGACGGCTGACGATCTGGCGGCCCAGACTGCCCGCATTGTCGAGATGACAGCCAAGGCCCGGCGCAACATGGGCACGATGGATCTGGTTGTCTTCCCCGAATACGCGCTGCATGGGCTGTCGATGGACATCGAGCCCGCGATCATGTGCACGATGGACGGCCCCGAGGTCGCGGCGTTCAGGCAGGCCTGCATCGACAATGACATCTGGGGCTGTTTTTCGATCATGGAGGCCAATCCCGGCGGCATGCCTTACAACGTCGGCTTGATCATCGACAATCTGGGGGAGGTGCAGCTGTACTACCGCAAGATGCACCCCTGGGTGCCGGTTGAGCCGTGGGAGCCGGGCGATGGCGGCATCCCGGTGATCGACGGGCCGAACGGGTGCAAGCTGTCGCTGATCATCTGCCACGACGGGATGTTTCCCGAAATGGCGCGCGAGGCCGCCTACAAGGGCGCCGAGATCATGCTGCGTACCGCGGGCTACACCGCCCCCATCCGCGACTCGTGGCGCTTCACCAACCAGTCCAACGCCTTTTGCAACCTGATGGTCACGGCCAACGTCTGCATGTGCGGCAGTGACGGGACCTTCGATAGTATGGGCGAGGGGATGATCTGCAACTTTGACGGCTCGATCATCGCGCATGGTATATCAGGCCGGGCGGACGAGATCATCACCGCAGAGGTCCGTCCCGATCTGGTGCGCGAGGCCCGGATCAACTGGGGGGTTGAAAACAACATCTACCAGTTCGGTCATCGCGGCTATGTGGCCGTCAAGGGCGGCGCGCAGGATTGCCCCTATACCTACATGACAGATCTGGCAGCCGGACAGTACCACTTGCCCTGGGAGGACGACGTCAAAACCACCGACGGCACCGATTTCGGTTTCCCTGCGCCCACACGTTTGTTCACCCCTGCGAAAGAGGCCGCCGAATGACCATCGCTGCCGACCCCTATGCGTGGCCCTATAACGGCGATCTCAGGCCCGAAAACACCGCGCTGATGATCATCGACATGCAGACCGATTTCTGCGGGGAAGGGGGCTATGTCGACAAGATGGGCTATGATCTGTCCATGACGCAGGCCCCGATCGAACCGATCAAGGCAGTACTCGGCGCCATGCGTGCCAAGGGCTATCACATCATCCACACCCGCGAGGGCCACCGCCCAGACCTGACCGACCTGCCCGCCAACAAACGCTGGCGTTCACGCCGGATCGGGGCAGGCATCGGCGATCCGGGGCCTTGTGGCAAAATCCTTGTCCGCGGTGAGCCCGGCTGGGACATCATCCCCGACCTTTACCCGCAAGACGGCGAGCCGATCATCGACAAGCCCGGCAAGGGCAGCTTCTATGCCACCGATCTGGAGATGATCTTGCGCACCCGAGGGATCGAGAACATCATCCTGACTGGCATCACCACCGATGTTTGCGTGTCGACCACCATGCGTGAGGGGAATGACCGTGGGTTTGAATGCCTCGTCCTGTCCGATTGTTGCGGGGCCACGGATCGGGGTAATCACGACGCCGCGCTGAAGATGGTCACGATGCAAGGCGGCGTCTTTGGCGCGGTCAGCGACAGCGCAACTTTGCTGACACAGCTGCCATGAGTACTGTCGCTATGAACACAGGGGCCATCGGCGTTGAGACCTTGCACATGACGATGCGGTTCGGGGGGTTCACGGCGCTTGATGATTGTTCGATCAAGATCACGCCGGGCAGCTTTCACGCCCTTCTGGGCGAAAACGGCGCCGGCAAGTCGACGCTGGTGAAATGCATGATGGGGTTCTACCACGCGACGTCGGGCGAGATGCTGGTGGACAGGCGCGAGGCTCGCATCACCGATCCGAAGGCGGCCCATGCGCTTGGGTTGGGCATGGTCTATCAGCATTTCACGCTGGTCCCGTCGCTCACCGTGGCCGAAAACCTCGTCATCAGCCGTGAAGACGCCCCACGCATCATCGACTGGCGGGCGGAGCGGGCGGACTTGCAGGCCTTCATGGACCGCATGCCGTTTCAGGTGCCGCTCGACCAACCTGTGCGCGCGCTTGCGGCAGGCGAAAAGCAGAAGCTGGAGATCCTCAAGCAGCTTTATCTAGGCCGGCGCTTTTTGATCCTCGATGAGCCCACGTCCGTGCTGACCCCGGATGAGGCGGATGAAGTGCTGAGCCATGTGCGCGGGCTGTGCCGCGCTGGCGCGATCTCGGTACTTATGATCACCCACAAGTTCCGTGAGGTAACCGCCTATGCCGACGCGGTTTCGGTCCTGCGGCGGGGCAAACTGGTGGGCGGCGGAAAAGTCGCCGATCTCGGCCGCGCGGACATGGCCGCGTTGATGATGGGGGACGCGACGCTGGCCCGACCGGCTCCGCGCTCCGGCACGCGGGGCGCGCCGGTGTTGGAACTGGACGGCATCAGGGCCCGCGACCGCACCGGGTTGAAAGACGTCAGGATCGACAGATTGTGCGTGCATGCAGGCGAGATCGTCGGCGTGGCGGGCATATCCGGCAATGGCCAGATGGAGCTGATGGAAATCCTGACCGGGCAGCGCCCCTGCAAAAGCGGCGAGATCCGCGTCAAGGGCGCGCCCTACACTGCGCGCCGCGACGAGGCACAGCGCCACAACATCCGCTTTTTGCCCGAGGAGCCGCTGCAGAATGCCTGCGCGCCGCGCATGTCGGTCAGCGAAAACATTGCCTTTCGCAGCTTTGATCGGGAGGGTGGTTTCTGGCTATCTACTCGCGCCATGCGCGCCCGCGCCACCGATCTTGTGCGGCAGTTCAAGGTCAAGACAACCTCCGTCGACGCCCCGATCAGCGCTCTGTCCGGCGGCAACGTCCAGCGCGCGGTTCTGGCGCGCGAGCTGTCGGGCGAGGTGGATTTACTGATCATCTCGAACCCCTGCTTCGGCCTCGACTTCTCGGCCGTGTCGGAAATCCGTGCCCGGATCATGCAGGCGCGCAACGCGGGTGCGGCCGTTCTGATCCTGTCCGAAGACCTCGACGAAATTATGGAGCTGACCGACCGCGTGCTGGTCATGTCGGGCGGTGCCATCACCTATGACACCGTGACAGCTGAGGCCGATATCGCCACCATCGGGCACCACATGGGAGGCCATGCGTGATGGTCCACGTCGACGCGGCATTGCCCTTTCCCTTCGCCTTCGATCCGGCGACAACAGCGCTTGTCGTGATCGACATGCAGCGCGACTTCATCGAGCCTGGCGGCTTTGGCGAAACGCTGGGCAATGACGTCTCGCGCCTGCATGCGATTGTGCCCACGGTGGCCGATCTGATTAGGCTGTGCCGTGACAAGGGCATGGCGGTGATCCATACCCGCGAATGCCACCGGCCCGATCTGTCCGACCTGCCGCCCGCAAAGCGTAACCGCGGAACGCCCGCTCTGCGCATTGGCGACGCCGGGCCCATGGGGCGCGTTCTTGTGGCAGGGGAGGAGGGGGCGAAGATCATCCCGCAACTTGCCCCTATCGACGGTGAGCTGGTCATCGACAAGCCCGGCAAGGGGGCGTTCTACGCAACTTCCCTGGCCGATCACCTGGCGCAAGAGGGCATTTCTTCCCTGATTTTCGCAGGCGTCACAACCGAGGTCTGTGTGCAAACCACCATGCGCGAGGCCAATGACCGTGGCTTTGATTGCCTGCTGATCGAGGACGCGACCGAAAGCTATTTCCCCGCCTTCAAAGCCGCCACGCTGGAGATGGTCCGCGCGCAAGGGGCGATTATCGGCTGGACCGCCCTGTTTTCGCAACTGGAGAAGGCTTGGCATGATTGAGCCGCTCGTCATCCCAGACCTGCCCAGCCGTTTCACGGATTTGCACTTTGAGCCGTTCAGAGACGGCGTCGACATTCATTACGTGAAACGCGGCGCGCCAGCGGTCGCACTTCTGCGCTATGCGCCCGGCGCGCGCGTGCCAAGGCACCGTCATACCGGGCTTGAGAGTATTCTCGTGCTCGAAGGGGAACAGTCAGATGAGCGGGGCACGTACCCGGCGGGATCATTTGTCCTCAATCCCGAGGGGAGTTCGCATTCCGTCTGGTCCGAAACAGGCTGTGTCGTCCTGATCCAATGGGAACGTCCGGTCGAATTTTTGAATAAGGATAGCGATCAAGAGCCAGCGGATTTTTAGTAACCAAAGGAATATTTTGATTGCAGTGCAGCTCGTCCAACAACAGCTTTACGAGTATTGTGTTGAAAAACTCTTCCTTGATCGGCGCCTGAACCGCTGATTCATGTGTGGATGAGGTCCTGGTTTTCCACGACCTTAGCCGCATTATCTTCCAGCTCTTCGCATGACAGATCTTCCAGTAGCTCATCGGAGGCTTCGCGAAGACATTGATTGGCATTCGATGGGCTATGAAGAAGCATTTTTGCCTGCGTTATCCGCAATACGCGGGTTGTTTAGTCAGCAGCCGGACCGAGTTCCTGAGAAGACAATTCTTGTCGGGTAAACCGGCAAGATCCTGCGCTTCAAAGACCCAGGATGGTGCCGACGCGGTGAATTTCCGCTATGCGATAGCTGCGCTGCGGCGGTGAGTGACACGATGAATGACTGGTAAGGGTCGTTGGGGCAGGGCATCGCACTTACAGAGATTATTCTGACTCGAGAGTTTCGCCATGATCAGCCAAAAAGCTAGATCGTTGAAAAACAAACAAATTCAATCCCATTAATTCAGTCCTATCATTAACGAGTTCCGACACGGATCACCGGGTGGAGCCCTAAGTCTGATAAGGTTTATTATGTAATTAATTAATCTAATGGGCTGCCTAAACACCTGTACGGCGTACAGGACGCCCCGCCTAACTTATTTCCGCGAGAAGTTTTGGAAAATCGCCAATCAGACAATCGCGTGTTCCAAGAATGGCTTGTTCTGAAATATTCGCTCTGGGCCAAGTGGTGTCAGGTCCAAGGTTTGATAGCGGCCAGTCAGGATAAGCTCGGCTATTCCGCGGCCGACGGCTGGTGCCTGTTGCAGCCCGTGTCCGGAGAAGCCGTTCATGACATATAAGTTCTCCAGGCCTGGCCAGCGGCCCAGGATGGCATTTTGATCGAGGGTATTGAACGCATAGTGACCGGCCCAGGCTCGGATGATCTTGACGGCGTCGAAGCTTGGGATGCGCGCGAACAATTTGGGCCAGAGCTCGTCCTCGAAGCTCGACCAGTCCGGCTCAAAATCGTCATACGCCACTGCGGCATCTGTTTTTGGTATGATGGCAGCCAACCAATGGCGGCCCTCCGGGCGCAGATAGAACCCGGTATGGTCAACCAAAAGCGGTGCACCCGGCGCATTTGCATGCGGCGCATCCAGAAGGAAAACTGTTCTTTTTCTGGGCTCTACGGGCAAACCCTCAGAAAATGTCCGCATCAGGTCTGCCGCCTGTGTGCCGCAGGCATTTACGGCAGCGCCGCAGGAGATCTGCCTGCCAGAGGCCATCTCGACGGCCGTGATACGCTCGCCCTGCCTAACCAGTCCTGCGACACGGTCCGCCACGTAATCGACACCCCGGGCACGGGCTGCGCGCCGGAAGGCCCCCAAAAAACCCATATTGTCGAACCAGCCCTCATCGCGAGGGCCAAAAGAGCCTAAGGTGATGCCGTCAGTACTCAGCCATGGGAACCGCGCAGACAGAGCGTCACGGTTGAGCAATTGCGTGTCGGCCCCCTCACGCCTTTGCAGCGCAGCAGCGTCGCGCATGGTTGACGCATGGGCCTGGCTTCCCGCAAGGAACAGATAGCCTTGTTCTTGAAAGCCAAGGTCAGAAAGGCCTCCCTCACCGCCAAGAAATTCCTCGATATTCTTAATGAATTCAACGCCAAACCTGGATATCTTGATGTTGATCTCGTTTGTGAATTGTTGCCTGATCGATGCAACCGATAGCGCGGTTGAGCTTGTCGCGTAGCTGGGGTCAGGCTCAACAACGAGGATGTTCAGGCTGGGCCCGCCGCCCCGGCTTAGCCAGAAGGCAAGCGACGATCCCATGATGCCGCCGCCTGCGATAACCACGTCATAGGATCTCTTCATCGCCTGCCTCTCTCGATGCGGCCAAATCGCCGCATAGCTGAAAATCTTATGGGACGCGCGCACAAGGCGAAAGATGTGCTGAGCTGTCGCTGCCGCCGGAGCCTGAATTGGTCTACGTGCAAAAAGTATGTGGGACGTGCTGACCCATCTCGACATCCGATTGAACACACTGTAGAAATTTGCGTTCTCAAGGGGGATGAGAGGCATGGTTGGCATTACGCCGTCCGCTGAGGGCGAGTCCGATAAATGACTGATCTCGTTGGGTTTCTGGAACGGGTGACCTCTGCCTCTTCGGTTGAGCAGGTCTGGACCGAACTGACCAGGGCCATGGCAAATCATGGGTTCGACCGGCTGATCTACGGCTTTACCCGGTTTCGCACCGCTCAATCGTTCGGCGATATCGACGATCTTCTGGTTCTGACCAACCATGACAAGGCCTATACCGAGCGTTTCATGGGCGATCGCCTCTATGCAGATGCGCCGATGGTCCGTTGGGCGGCCGAGAATACCGGCGCCTGTTCGTGGCGCTGGATTCGCGACCATTACGAGCATCTGACGCCGGCCGAAATGCGCGTGGCCGAGTTCAACCGTGAGATGGGCGTCACCGCCGGCTATTCAATCAGCTTTCCGGGGCATTCGCACCGCGCCAAGGGCGCAATCGCGCTGACGGCGCGTCGCGGAATGGACCAAGACGCGGTGGACGACGTCTGGAACGGGAATGGCCGGGTTCTGACGCAGATGGCCACGGTGGCGCATCTGCAGATGACCACCCTGCCCTATAGTGGCGCGCGCCGGCCGCTGACCGACCGGCAGCGCGAGGCGCTGGAATGGGTGGGTGACGGGAAGACCACCCAGGACATCGCCACGATCATGGGGCTGACCCCCGCAACAGTCGAAAAACACCTCAGGCTGGCGCGCGAGGCGCTGGATGTCGACACGACCGCGCAAGCGGTGCTGAAAGCCTCGTTCCAGAACCAGATTTTTGTGGTCCCGCAATAGCCGGGCGACTGCGACTTTCGGACAGGTATGGATTCCCTGACTATGCTGCCGCGACGTTAACGGGCAGGGTACACATGTTCCGTGAGTGGTGGCATTAGCCAAGGAACAGCGGCCCGTAACAGTCTGTGATTTCAGGCATAATGGGGTCGTACCGGGAAACCGGACCCGTCGGTCGGAGAGGCGCATTTTTCCGCTGATCCGGCCGGCATCTACCCGTTGGTGCCCCGTCTCATCCCCGAGGGCGGCCCGAGCGGATAAAAGGCGGAGCGGCCCCCGTAAGACCGCTCCGCCGTTTTTCTCACAGCGCGAAAATCAAGCGTTCAGCTTGGCGACTTCGGCTGCGAAATCGTCTTCCTTCTTGTCGATCCCCTCGCCCACTTCGAAGCGCACGAAGCCCAGAACCTCGACGCCGGCCTCTTTGGCCGCCTGGCCCACGGTGACATCGGGGTTAACGACGAAGGCCTGGTTGAGCAGGGTCACCTCAGCGGCGAACTTTTTCATCCGGCCTTCGATCATCTTCTCGATCACCGCCTCGGGTTTGCCGCTTTCGCGCGCGATGTCGATTTGGATCTGACGCTCTTTTTCGACCACAGAGGGGTCGAGATCGGCTTCGGACAAGGCGGCCGGATTTGCAGCGGCGACATGCATCGCGATCTGCTTGCCGATGCCATTATCAGTGCCTTTCAGCGCGACGATCACACCGATCTTGCCCATGCCTTCGGCGGCGGCGTTGTGCACGTAGCTGGCCACGGCGTCGCCTTCCAGGCGGGCCATGCGGCGCAGCGTCATGTTCTCGCCAATCTTGGCGATGGCTTCGGTGAGGACCGTCTCGATGCTCTTGCCGTTGATTTCGGCGGCTTTCAGCGCCTCGATATCCTGCACATCCAACGCGGCCTTGGTGATTGCGGCCACCATGCCCTGGAATTCGGCATTCTTGGCGACGAAATCGGTCTCGGAGTTGATCTCAACCGCGACGCCAACGCCGTCGCGTGTCGCCACGCCGACCAGACCTTCGGCGGCCGTGCGACCGGCCTTCTTCTGGGCCTTCGCCAGGCCCTTGGTGCGCAGCCAATCGACGGCGGCATCCATATCGCCATTATTCTCGGTCAGCGCCTTCTTGGCGTCCATCATGCCGGCGCCGGTGCTGTCGCGCAGTTCTTTCACCATGCTTGCGGTGATCGTCATCTTATCTCTCCTTTGGAAAAGGGCGTCGGGCGGGGCCGTGCCCCACCCGTCCACGAATAGGACACGGCCGTCTTATCAGGCGCTGGCGGCTTCGCCTTCGGCGGCCTCGGCCGGAGCGGCCTCTTCGGCGGCAGCCTCTTCAACCGGCGCCTCTTCCAGCGCGCCGAGGTCAACGCCTGCCGCCCCCATCTGCGCGGTCATCCCGTCAAGGGCCGCACGGCTGACCAGATCGCAATAAAGGGCAATCGCGCGGGCCGCGTCATCGTTGCCGGGGATGATGTATTCCACCCCATCGGGCGAGCAATTGGTGTCAACAACCGCCACGACCGGGATGCCCAGCTTCTTGGCCTCGGCGATGGCCAGGTCTTCCTTGTTCACATCGATCACGAACAGAAGATCCGGCACGCCGCCCATCTCGCGGATACCGCCCAGCGAGGCCTGCAATTTGGCCTGCTCGCGCTCCATGCCCAGGCGCTCCTTCTTGGTCATGCCCTCGGCGCCCTGGGCCAGCTGCTCATCGATCTGTTTGAGGCGGTTGATCGACTGGCTGACCGTCTTCCAATTGGTCAGCGTGCCGCCCAGCCAGCGATGGTTCATGTAATACTGCGCGCATTTTTCGGCCGCCTCGGCCACGGCCTTTGAGGCCTGACGCTTGGTGCCGACAAAGAGGATACGGCCATTCTTGGCCACCGTCTCGCGGATCACGTTCAGAGCGGCATCCAGCATCGGAACCGTCTGGGTCAGGTCGATGATGTGAATGCCGTTACGGTCACCATAGATGAACTCACCCATACGGGGGTTCCAGCGCTGGGTCTGGTGGCCGAAGTGCACGCCGGCTTCAAGCAGCTGACGCATGGAAAACTCTGGAAGAGCCATGTCTTTATCCTTTCCGGTTTCATTCCTCGGCAGAGCCTTTCAGGGTTTCCCCCAACCGGTGGACCAAACGGGGATGTCTCCCCCGAAGGCCCGAACTCCGCCTGTGAAGTGGCGCGCATGTAGCCCTTGTGCGGTTACAACGCAACCCCCCTGTAAAATTACCCATGATAAAGGCCATGCATGTGATCTCATTTCGCATGGGGTTCGCTAACGCGCGGACGGAGCGCACATTCGGCACGTCCTTTTCTTTGCCCGGAATCAAGCCGAAGGCGCCGGGCAGCGCCTGCCCGCCGCGACGGGTAGGCGCTTTGCCAAGGTGCGTCGGCCTCTGAGGGAAGATGCATGTGGCACCATAAAGCGCTCCGACCAGCCGTTGGTGCGCCCACCCACGGGCAGGCGCCGCCCGGCTTACGTGGTGCTTACCACCAAAGCTGCAATAGCTCAAAGCAGACAATCCCAACTTCAGGAAGGACTGCACCCTTGCCTAACGCCGCCTCCCACGCCAAAGAAGCGCCATGGTTACGGCCCCGGATATCCTGTGCATCGGCTCGGTCCTCTGGGACATCATCGGGCGGTCGCCTTCGCATATGCGCGCGGGCTCGGACGTGCCGGGGCGGATCACGCGTATTCCCGGCGGCGTGGCGATGAACATCGCGATGACGCTGCGCCGGTTTGGCCTGACGCCCGCCCTTCTGACATCGGTCGGCCGCGACCCTGAGGGTGACGAGCTGATCGCGGAATGTCGGCGCATGGGGATAATCACCGATCACATCTACCGCTCGGACGATCTGCCGACCGATCGCTACATGGCCGTGGAAGGCGCCAACGGCCTGATTGCGGCGATTGCCGATGCCCATTCGCTTGAGGCCGCGGGCGCCAAGGTGCTGCGCCCGTTGGAGGATGGCCGGTTGGGCGACGCTGGCGCCCCCTGGGCGGGCCCCATCGCGCTGGATGGCAACCTGACCGAGGGGCTTTTGGCCGATATCGCGGCATCTGATCTCTTTGCGCAGGCCGATCTGCGCGTCGCCCCCGCCTCGCCCGGCAAGGCCGAGCGGTTGCTGCCGCTTCTGACCCAGCCAAATGCCACGATCTACCTCAATCTTGAGGAAGCGGGCCTCCTCTTGCAGGCCCGGTTCGACACTGCCCCCGAGGCGGCCCGCGCATTGCGCCAACGCGGTGCGGGAAGGGTTCTGGTGACGAACGGCGCTGACACCGCCGCTGCTGTCTCGCCCGACGGGCTGCTGACGGCCACGCCGCCCGAGGTGCTGGTGACGCGGATCACCGGGGCGGGCGATACCTTCATGGCCGCCCATATCGTGGCGGAACTGCGCGGTGACGCTGGCCAGGCCGCCCTTAAGGCGGCTTTGCAGGCCGCCGCCGATTACGTTTCGGGAGAGGTTTGATGTCTGCCCCCTTGTCCTTCGCGCCCGAGGTGGCGCAGGCCCGCGCCGATGGCGCCCCCATCGTGGCACTTGAATCCACCATCATCAGCCACGGCTTCCCCTACCCCCAAAATGTTGAGATGGCCGCGAAGGTCGAGGCCGAGGTGCGCGCGGCTGGCGCGATTCCGGCCACGATCGCGGTCATGGGCGGCCACCTGAAAATCGGCCTGTCGGAGGCCGAGGTTGAGGCTCTGGCCAAAGGCCGCGATATCGCCAAGCTCAGCCGCGCGGACCTGGCCGCTTGCCTGGCCAGCGGTGCCACCGGCGCCACGACCGTCGCCGCCACGATGATCGCCGCGCATCTGGCGGGTATAGCCGTCTTCGCCACCGGGGGCATCGGCGGCGTCCATAAGGGCGCCGAGACCAGCTTTGACATCTCCGCCGACCTGCGCGAGCTGTCCGAGACGCCGGTCACGGTCGTGGCCGCGGGCGCCAAGGCCATCCTCGATCTGCCCAAAACGCTTGAGGTGCTGGAGACCCTCGGTGTGCCCGTCATCGCCTATGGTCAGGACGAATTCCCGGCCTTCTGGTCGCAAAGCTCGGACCTCGCCGCCCCTCTTCGCATGGATCGCCCCGAACAGATCGCCGCGTCGCATCGCATGCGGGCGCAATTGGCCCTTCCCGGCGGCCAATTGGTCGCCAACCCGATCCCTGCCGCCGCCGAAATCCCCTCGGACCATCTGGCGCCGCTGATCGCCCAGGCCCAGGGCGAGGCTGCTGCCGCCGGTATTCACGGCAAATCGGTCACCCCCTTCCTGTTGCAACGCCTCTTCGAGCTGAGCCAAGGGCGCACGCTTGAAGCCAATATCGCCCTTGTCTTGAACAATGCCCGCCTCGGCGCCCAAATTGCCACAGCACTTGCGCAGACGCCATGAAACCGGATGCGGGAACGTGCATTGAAGATTGTAGAGCCGTCGCGGCAGACATACATAAGAGCCCAGTGGGAACGGTAGAACGTCGATGAAAGACGAAGCTGGAGACGATTCAGGCGGCAGCGAGCGCCGCAAGCCTGGCCTTTTCGCGGGCCTGCGCGGCAGTTTTCTGACCGGGCTGGTCGTAGTTTTGCCGGTCGGCCTGACAATCTGGCTGATTTGGACGGTGACGGGCTGGATCGACGGCTGGGTTCTGCCGCTGATCCCCAACCGGTTCCGCCCCGAGAATTACATCCCCATCGATCTGCGCGGCGTGGGCGTGGTGATCTTCCTGATCTTCACCATCATCGTGGGTTGGATGGCGAAAGGCCTGATCGGCCGGTCGCTGATCCGCTGGGGCGAGCATCTGGTCGACCGGATGCCTGTGGTCCGCTCAATCTATAGCGGCCTGAAGCAGATCGCCGAGACGGTCTTCGCGCAGGCCGAAACCTCGTTCGACAAGGCCTGCCTACTGGAATACCCGCGCAAGGGCATCTGGGCCATTGGCTTCATCTCGACCTCGACCAAGGGCGAAATCGCCCAGAAAACCCCGATGAATGAACCATTTGTCAGTGTCTTCCTGCCCACAACGCCCAATCCGACCTCGGGCTTTTTGCTGTTTCTCCCGCAATCGGACGTGATCGAGCTGGACATGTCGGTTGAGGATGCGGCCAAGCTGATCATCTCGGCGGGTCTGGTCTACCCCAATGGCAAGGCGGCGAAAGAGGCGCTGGAAGACCAGGCCTCCGCCGTCTGAAAGTCGCTGCCCCCCATATTCGGGGGCAGCGGGGGTCAGCCTGCCCTGTTTGCGCAGGCCCTGGAAAGGGGCGATTCTGTCTGACGTGAATCACCTGCCAAGACGGCGGAAATTCGGCCCGTAGCGCCCCAAAATCCCAACATATCGGGTCAACAGAACACCGGTAAAAATCTCATTTTATCGGGCTTTTCGGCCCCGAAGTGCGAATCTGTAGCGCAGGTGAGACAGTTATGCGCCAATTATGGGGCGTGGGGCCGAATCTGCCTTGCATCGCGCATTTCGCACAAATAGCCGTGAGGCATGCTGGCCATATTCGGCTTGGCGCCTTTGACTGGAGAAATACGAAAATGAAAATGCTGAAAGTTTCGGCCCTCGCGCTGCTCGTTGCCACCCCGTCCTTCGCCGGCGGCATGAGCGAGCCGATCATGGAGCCCATCGTTATCGAAGAAACCGCTGCGTCGTCTTCGCGCGCCGGTATCCTGGTTCCGATCCTGGCCCTGATCCTGATCGCGGCTGCCCTGTCGGACTAAGATTAGCCTAGGCTGATGGGAAAACCCCGGCCGCTGCGGCCGGGGTTTTTTCATGTCCTGTGGTCATTTGCGGCTGCCTTTTGAACTGCCATCTCAAGGTCGCACCGCGACCACGACAGCCAAGACTTTGACCTCACGCAAACATCTCAGGCAGATCCGTGGTGGCCCGCTTGCCCAGATCTTCGCGATGTTTCGACAAAAACACCTCTGCCGCCGCCTGCCCGGCTTCCTTCAACTGGTGCAACAGATAAGGCGTTGGCACCAATTTGCTTGAGGCCGGCAAATCGTTCATCAGCGGATCGTCCGAAATCATGTGGATCAGCACATCCTTCATCGCCCCTTTGGGCATCTTCCCTTCGGCGATCAGCTCTTTTGCGAAGTTGATGGCACGGAGTTCACGCAAAAGCGAAGAATTGAAGCTTATCTCATTGATGCGGTTCTGAATTTCCTGTGCGCTCCGCGGCACCTCGGTACGCTCGATCGGGTTCAGGTTGACCACGACGATGTCGTCCGGAAGCTCTGGCGCAAAAAGCGGGAAGAGCGCGGGATTGCCTGTGTAGCCCCCATCCCAAAAGGCCTCCTCCTCACCCGTGGCGGGATCGACGAATTCGATGGCCTGGAAAACGGTGGGCAGACAGGCCGAGGCCAGGATGACATCGGTCGTGATCTCATCGCCCGAAAATACCCGGATCTTGCCTGTGCGCACATTCGTGGCCGACACAAAGAAAACGGGCGCCGCGTCAGCGCAGACCGCATCATAGTGAAACCGCGCCGCGATGCGCTCAAGCGGGTTCCGGTAGATCAGCGGGAAGTCGTAGGGGCTGAGCACGCGCTTGACGGCATCGGTGAACGAATAGGGCGTGGAATACTCAAAGACACGCGATAACATGCTGAAACCAGGGCCAAATGCCGTCATCCAGTTGGCCAGCCGCATGTCGTTGACGGCGCCCACCTGCGCCCAGAGCCAGTCGAGGTTTTCGCGCGCGGCCTCGGCGCCGCCGGTGACCATGCCCGCCTTCAGCGCCGCCCCGTTCAACGCCCCCGCTGAGGTGCCCGAGATGCCCGCGATCTCAATCTCGGGTTCGTCGAGGAATCGGTCAAGCACCCCCCAAGTGAACGCCCCATGCGCCCCACCCCCCTGAAGGGCAAGATTGATCTTGACGGGTTTCATGCAAACAATCCTTTGGCTTTGTGTCTCATCACGACGGCGCGCGGTTTTCATGGGGAAAGGGCATCATGGGGACGGCGACATTCAGAAACGCGCAGAGGGCAGGCCAACTGTCGCCACACTCCCACGATACGCAGAGAAGCCGCTCAGGGCCGTCCGAGAAGAATACCTTGACCGCGTCATTATGGCGCTCAACCCGTGCGATCAGTTCGGCATCGGTGGCCATGGTTGGGTCGAAGCCATAGACAAACTCACGTACCCTGCGGCGGTCGGGGTCATCGTCACCCTGCCGTAGGGTCATCTTGCGATAGCTGGTCAGCCATGTATCCGTCGGCCGCGTTGTCAGGATGAAGCGCGCGTCCGGGTAGCGCTTCGCGGCCTCGGGGTAGAGCATTGACCAGGGCAAATCCTCAAAAGCATCCGCGCTTGCGACCTGGCCCCAGATCACGTCCGTCTTGCCTTGGGCCAGATTAACCGCCAAATCCTTGCGATATCCGCAATGGCGCCATCCCAAAACCTCCAGCGCCCGGCCAAGCGAGGTCGTGCCCGTCTTCGCCCAACCGATCCCGAAAATCTTTCCACGCGGCGCCATTGATCAGAGCGCCGTCCAACCGCCATCCACGCTGATCGTCGTGCCGGTGATCTGATCAGCAGAGGGCGAGCAGAGGAAGGCGACCGTGCCGCCGATCTGCCCCGTGGTCGCGAATTGCTTCGAGGGTTGGCGCGTCAGCATCACATCGCGGATCACCGTCTCACGGTCCATATCATGGGCCTTCATCTGATCGGGAATTTGCGCTTCGACGAGCGGGGTCAGCACATAGCCGGGGCAAACCGCATTGCAGGTGATCCCCTGCCCTGCCGTCTCCAACGCCACCGTCTTCGACAGCCCGACGATACCGTGCTTGGCCGCGACATAGGCCGATTTGTAGGGCGAGGCGGTCAGCCCGTGGGCCGAGGCGATGTTGACCACCCTGCCCCATCCGGCGTCGCGCATCAGTGGCAGCGCAGCCGCGATGGTGTGAAAGGCCGAAGACAGGTTGATCGCGATGATCGCGTCCCATTTCTCGGGCGGAAACTTCTCAATCGCCTCGACATGCTGGATGCCGGCATTATTCACCAGAATGTCGCAGGCGCCGGCCTCGTCGATCAGCTTGCGGCATTCGTCGCTCTTCGACATGTCGGCCTTGATATAGCGCGCCGTCACACCATGCGCCTTGCCGATCTTCTCGGCGATCTCATGGTCTTCCTTGCGGTCGGTGAACGAGTTCAGCACCACATCCGCCCCCGCCCGGGCCAGCTCCTCGGCGACCCCGAGGCCGATGCCCGAATTCGACCCGGTGATGATCGCGGTTTTGCCTGAAAGCGTCATTTTGGCTCCTTACGTCGTGCTTGAGTGCATCCGCAGAAACAATAGACGCTGCACCTGCAAAGAACAGGGCTAATGATGACTTTTCGCGAACGTCCGAAAACTGGCTTCGGCATCGATCCGCGCGTCGCGAGACGCCCGCTTGAGGCCAGCGGCCCAGCAACGTAGGCTCGCCCCATAGTTGTACCATTGCCAACCATTTCCCCATTCAAAAGGCCAATCGGCACCCTTCGAGGATCGAGATATGATCACGTCAGCAACACCTACGCTCTTTTCCTTTACGCTCACCGATGGTGGCGTCCCTCCGTCAATCCTGACCGGAGTTATCACCGGCACGGACCTTGTCTATGGCGATGATGGGTTTCCCGTTTCAGGAACGGTAGAAACGATCAGCCTGACCAGCACGATCGGCACGCCGCCGGATGAGGTTGAGCAATTCAGCATCAATTACAGTTCGGTTGGTCTGAGTGTCGAGACGCTGATCGCCTTCAATCCAACCTGGTATCTGCCATCTGCCGACTCCCTCCAGCAGCTTGGCGACGGCATCGTCCTGCAAATCACAGGTGATATCGACGCCGAGGTTATCAGCGGCATGTTCGACGACTTCATTCAGACGGGCGGCGGTTTTGACTTTATCTTCGCGGGGGGCGGTGATGATACCATTGTGAGCGGCGCTGGTAATGATTTCATCGATGTCAGTAGCGGTGGCAATAACCTAATTTTTGCAGGCGCTGGCGACGACTCGGTCGAGGGTGGTCTGAATGGCGGTAATGACACCGTCTATGGCGGCGCGGGCGATGATCGACTCTGGGTTGGCACTGGAGACGACCTGGTTTTCGGTGGTGAGGGAAACGATAACATTTCGGGCTTCACTGGAAACGATACATTGTTCGGCGGGGTGGGTGATGACCTGATTATCGACGCAGGGGGCAGCAATATCCTTAACGGAGGCACTGGAAACGACCAAGTCCGGGGCGGAATTGAGAACGATACGGTTATTGGTGGCGATGGTAACGACTTCCTAACCGGCGATCTTAGCTTCGACATTCTTGTCGGCGGCGATGACGAAATCTATGGCGGAAACGGTAACGACAATATCGGTGGCGATGCAGGCAACGACATTGTCTTCGGCGGTACAGGCAATGATACCATCGTGGGTGGAACAGGGCGAGATACGCTGTTCGGTGGCACTGGCGATGACCTGATCTTCGGCGATGTTGGCAACAACAGTGTTGGCGGCAATGACAGGATTTATGGTGGTGACGGACAAGACCGTATCTCGGGCGAATTGGGCGACGACACCATTTTTGGAGGTACCGGTGATGACCTGATCCTCGGCGCTGCGGATAACGACCGCCTTTATGGCGGTGCGGGGGTCGATACGCTGATTGGCGGGGCGGGCGATGATACGCTGTCGGGCAATTTCAATGCCGATATCTTCGTCTTTGAGGGCGCCTTCGGAGCGGATGTCATCACAGATTTCGCCGCCACGAACGATCTTGAGCGCATCGACCTTTCCGGTGTCGCCGAAATCACCGACTTCGCCGATCTTGTCGCCGATCACATGGCGCAGGATGGATCAGATGTAGTGATCGATGATGGGGCTGGAAATACAATCAGGCTGATCGGCGTCAATCTGGCCGATCTCGATACAGCCGATTTCGTTTTCTGACATCGTTCCGTTGGGCTAAGAATATGCGATCGGCGGCTCCGGCTTTGCGCCGGAGCCTGCCCCCGCTGCGCTTCGCAAAGCGTCTGCGATTGCAGCAATAGCGCCCCTTCGGCGGTCTTCCGCCTGACCTCTGCGCAGTGTTTCGCTGAAATTGTTTCGACACTGCGCATTGTCGTCCTTCATGCGCCGGAAGAGGCGTAAGATGCTGGCACGTTTGACGTGGTTCAACCGAGAGGGTGCCCCATGATTGGCAATCCGACCGAAACCGGTTTTTGGTATGGTGAACAACTCCGCCCCGATAGGGGGTATGCGGGTGACTTCACGGTCCGGGTTCTGGGCGAAGATCTTGTCTACGATGCTGATGGTGTACCGATCTCAGGTATTGTGACAAGTATCTCCTATGTTTACGAGTTCGACCTTTCCCTTCCGCCGACCGGTTCACCGGGACTGGGTGCTCCGCCCCCTCCGGAGCGTAACGAAAGGCGCATCGATAACATAAATCTGACCGTTGAGGAGCTCACGGCGCAGAACCCGGATTGGTACATCCACTCCTCCCCAATGATCATGGAGGGCGGCGACGGGATGATCCTGACTGGCAGCCTTATCGTGGAAGAGGGCGTCCAGGACGCTCTGCAGGGGGGAAGCCGCGATGATATCATCCGTGCCAATGGCGCTTTTGCCGAGCTTAACGGCGGAGCGGGCAATGACACTGTCATCTCCACCGGGGGCAATTTCACATTCGCCTATGGCGGCAGCGGCGATGATGTGGTGCGCGGCTCGGGCAATCTTTATGGCAACAGCGGGAACGACACGCTGATCGCCGAGGGCGGGTTCGTCCTGCTCAGCGGTGGTGACGGCGACGATGTCCTGATCGGTATCACCGGCCCCAACAACGAAGCGGATTACATGTTTGGCGACGCCGGGAACGACCGGCTGTCAGGCGGCAACGGGGCCGACGACATGTCGGGCGGCACGGGCAACGACACGCTGTCCGGCGGATCCGGCAACGATTTTATGGATGGCGGCGACGCCGACGATCGTATCAGCGGCGACACGGGTAATGACAGAATTTCTGGCGGCGCGGGCGAGGACACTATCGACGGCGGCGCTGATGACGACACAATCGATGGCGGCGCAGGGCGCGACACCGTGCGCGGCGGTGACGGCGCCGACAGGCTGACCGGCGGCGCCGATGCCGATACGGTCATGGGCGGCGCGGGCGATGATACCCTCTTCGCGTCAGACGGCGCTGATCTTCTCACCGGTAACGAGGGCGCCGATACCTTTGTGTTCACAGGCACGTTCGGCGCCACCAGAGTGACCGATTTCGACGTGACCGAGGACCAGATTGCCCTTGATATCGGCGCGCTGACGCCAGGCGAGATGCTTGACCTCTTCATCGCCTCGGCCACCCAAGTGGGCAACGCAGTGATCTACGACGACGGCGCGGGCCGCGTGATTGCGCTGTCAAATGTCGATCTTGATACGCTGACCGCCGCGAATTTCAGCACCGATATGCTGTCGGCTTAGGCTTGCGACCTTGTTCGAACGCAGCGCATCCGGTCAACGACCCCATTCCGACCGATCACCTCACCTGAACGGGAGACCCCCCGATGATCAGCTACCCAACCTCAACAGGCTTCTGGCACTACGAATTGTTTGTTCCGGGCTACACTTGGCCCTCGGATACCACGATCCGCGTCGTGGGCGAGGACATCGTCTATGACGCGGACGGCCGGCCCGTCTCGGGTACGATCGACAGCATCACGGTCACCTATGAACGTGGGCGAAACGTCGAAGTCCCCCCCTCGGGCCCCGTCCTTCTCTCTGGCGGCCCGAGTTTCATCATCGTCACGACCTCCTACACCGATATCGACATGACGGTTGAGGATTTGAACGCGATCGCAGCCAATTGGTACGCAAGTCCCTACGACGCGCTGATCGAAGGCGACAGCGGCATCACCGCCAGCATGTCGTATCTTGATGATTTCGCGCGTGGCGATGTGCGTTTGAGCGGCGGAGAGGGCGATGACGTGCTGACGATCGAAAGCACACGGATGAGCGTTTATGGCGGCGACGGCAACGATGTCATCCGCGTTCTGGGCTACCAATCTTCCGCTAATGGCGGCACCGGAGACGACCTTCTCGATGGATCGAGCGGTGCTTCCAACGATCTCTCCGGTGGGGCTGGCAATGACACGATCATTGGCGGGGTCGGACCCGATGTGCTTTCCGGAGGCGATGGCGATGATCTGATCAATGGTGGCAGCGCGCCGGACCCCTACGGGTACACTTTCGGCGGCCGGATGCAGGGAGATGCCGGTAACGATACGCTTATCGGCGGTGCTGAGGCCGAGGAGATCTTTGGTGGTACCGGTGACGATGTCATCCGTGGCGGTGGCGAGGGTGACATCGCCTTTGGCGGTGAAGGCGATGACAGGATCGCGGGCGAGGCGGGCGATGACAGTATGCAAGGCGGCGACGGCGCAGATATTCTGGATGGCGGCAACGGGGCGGATATGATCGATGGCGGCGCGGGTCGCGACGTGGTGCGCGGCGCCGACGGGGCTGACACGCTGACCGGCGGCGCCGATGCCGACACGGTCATGGGCGGCGCGGGCGATGATGTTCTCTTCGCATCCGATGGCAACGATCTGCTCTCGGGAAATGCGGGCGCCGATACCTTCGTGTTCATGGGGGATTTCGGGGTCACCCGGGTGACCGATTTCGACGTGACCGAGGACCAGCTCGCCCTTTTTGACGGCGCCCTGACCGCGGAAGAGATGCTGGACCTCTTCGTCGCCTCGGCTACACAGGTCGGCAGCACGGTGATCTACCGCGGCGGCGCCGACATCGTGATCACGTTGTCAAACGTCGATCTGGATGCGCTGACGGCCGCCAACTTTACGTCTGCCGACGCCTTTGACCCGGTCGTGATACCCGGATCTCTATAGGGCCGTCTGGCCGCATTGACCGGTGGCGTCATATTCGTGGCGCCACCGAATGAACGATTTACCGAGTCTGCTTTTCCATCTTCTTTTTCGCCTGGGTGCGGACATGACCGCTTTCATAATCAGACCAAGGACAATCAAATGATTACAAACGCGACTGCCACCGAATTCCAGTATCAGGTCGTCGAGAATGGCGTGACCAAGCTGGTCATCGTCACCGGAACCGATTTCATCTACGGGCCCGACGGTTTGCCGATTTCCGGCGGTGTCCACAGTGTTGTCTTTCGCGAAACGGACCCATCGGGCGGGCTGAGCGAATGGCGGTTTTCCTCTGTCGATCTGGATGTCACGACCCTGACGGCCTTTGATCCATCTTGGTACGAACCAGACGGCTATGTCGGGTTCCTTGATGCGGGTGACGGTATTGTCCTGAGCCTTGGTGGTAGTGTCACCTCTGCAATGGGCGGTGCATCCGGTGATATCATCAATGGCACGGCGGCGGACGATTTTCTGGAAGGCGGCGGGGGGAACGATACGCTGCGGGGGCGTGATGGCAACGATTTCCTGTTTGGTGACGAAGGCGACGATCGGCTGATTGGCGGAAACGGAGAAGATCAGTTGGTCGGTGGCGCCGGACGCGACACCTTGAATGGCGGTCGCGACAATGATTTCCTTCTCGGCGGTGACGACAACGACCGTTTGCGCGGCGGAGACGGCCGCGACATTCTGGTCGGCGAAGCTGGTGACGATCGTCTATGGGGCGGCGACGGTGATGATTTGCTCTTGGGAGATGACGATCTCTTTATCATTTCAGGCGACGATCGTCTGCATGGCGGGAACGGCGCTGACCTGCTGCTCGGGGGCGGTGGCAACGATACACTGACCGGCGGCGCAGATGGCGATACCTTCGCTTTTATTCTGAGCGGCACTGAAACCGCCCGCGTCACCGATTTCGATGTCACCGAAGATCAGCTCGCTTTCAGATTGTCTGATCCGACCATCGACAGCCTGAACCCTCAAGAGGTTTTTAACTTCTTCATCGGATCAGCGGTTCAGGTTGGCAATAATATCATCTTCGATGATGGTCTCGGCACCGAGTTGACCTTGATCAATGTCGACCTTGATACATTGACGATCGCCAATATCAACGTAGAGGTCTTTGCTCCCGTGGTCGTGCCAGCGGTCTAACTATTCTACACGATAAAGTGCTCGCTGCACATAGGGCGGCGGGCTCAAGCCCTCGTGCATTCACGAGTGTTCGTTTGTTGTCATCCGTGAGCGCGCTCAAAATCATGATATCAGCGACCTCCTGGCTGCGTGACCAAGTCGATCATTGTCAACGGCGCCGGATTTAACCCAAAGCTGTGTTTTTCACATGCTGCCTTGGCTATCGGGCCAGAAGGCTATGCGATGAACACACCGAAATTTTCGACGCTCAGGTCTTCCAGCTCCAGATCCCGCAAGATCACCTGATAGCCGTTTGCGCCGGTATAGATCACGTCGTCATCCACCTCGACAGCACCGGCCAAAAACAGCGCGAATGCCTCTTCCGCGGTCGATGAATCGGTCGTGTCGATGCCTATGATGTCGCGGTCAACGTCGAAATCGCGAACCGTACCACTCCCCGAAACGTCGCTTGTAAAGAACCGGAAGATGTCGGCCCCGGCCCCGCCTGTCAGAGCGTCGTCGCCCTCGGCGCCCACCAGCACGTCATCGCCGCGACCGCCCGAAAGTGTGTCGTTCCCGGCTTCGCCGAAAAGGAAATCGTCTCCGAGACCACCGAAGACGATGTCGTCTCCATCTTCGGCCCGGATGAAATCATTACCCGATCCACCATAGATCGTATCGTCGCCGGCCCCGCCGAAAATCTGGTCGCGCTCTGCGCCGCCAAGGATCAGGTCGTCGCCCCCTCCTCCGCCCAGAGCGTCTTCGCCGTCACCGCCATAGATGATGTCATTTCCGGCGGCGGTTTGGATGAAATCATCGCCCGCACCGCCATAAATCGTGTGCTCTCCCTCAAATGCTCGCACCTGATCACGCCCATCGCCACCAAGGACAAGACTTTCTCCACCGCCGATAAAGATAATGTCGTCTCCGGCGCCACCGACTAACGTGTTCTGCCCTTCAGAAACGCCAATGAAATCATTGCCCCGGCCACCATCCAGATAGCTGTCACCGCCGTCCGAACGGATAAAATCATCTCCATCGCGCCCGAAAATAGTGTCGTTTCCCGTGCCGCCCAGGATGGTGTTCGCGAAATCGGTGCCGACGATGAAATCGTCTCCGGGCCCGGCAATGATCTCAAGCGTATCGCTGAAGGGATCGGGCGATACGCCTGTCACCACCTGAACCATGCCGCCGCCAAGCTCCATCAGATTAGGCTCGAATTCCGGACCTGAACCAAACCTGAACCAGTCAGCCGAGAAGGCGTTAAGCGCCTCGACACTTTGGTCGACCGAGGTGAATTGCCAGGTGGTGAACGGTACGGCCGGGTCGAGCGACGTGATGAGACCGTAGGTTACCCTGTCGATCATGCCTGAGAGCGGCTGGCCCTCGGCGTCGTAGGTGATGTTGCTGCCTGTCACCGTCACTTGGAAAACAATGCGATCTTCAACCATAACGATGTATTCAAAGCCTGTCGGCGAAGCGTTGGTAATCATTGCGATATGCTCCAGTGAGATACACGTTAAGAGAGATTAACATCTCCCTCGATCTCTCCCTGGGTGCAATGCGAAAGGGTGGCCGTCGCCAGTGGCAGCGAAAAGCCGCTGCCGTTAGGCCTGCGTTCACTGGAAGCGCTGCGAACGCCTTGGCCTCGGCCATGCTTTCCGGCCAAAAAAAACGCCCGCACAAGGCGGGCGTTAAGTTATTGAGGCAGGTTTCATACAGGCAAGAAACCTATCGAGCAGTGCCCTCTTTATACGCCGTGATCCGCCGACGTCCAAGCTAAAAGTTTGAAAAGGTTGACCTGCCCGGATAGCCTTGCCTGTAACAATAAACCGGGCAGGAGGCGGTCCCTTGATTCTTGAATTACGCGCGCGCAAGCCCTTGGCTGCTTGGGTGATGTCGGTGGCCATTGCCTGTGCCCTGCCGGCCAATGCCGAGCCGCGCCATGGCATAGCTATGTATGGTGACCCGGCCCTTCCACCTGATTTTGTGTCGCTGCCCTATGCCAACCCGGATGCGCCCAAGGGGGGACGAATCGTCTTTGGCGAGGGCGGCAACTTCGATTCGCTCAACCCTTACATCCGCAAAGGCAACGCCGCCTACGGTGTGAGGGTGCATGTGGTGGAAAGCCTTTTGGGCCGCAGCGCGGACGAACCGTTCACACTTTATGGCCTTCTGGCCGAATCGGTTGAGACACCTGACGACCGATCCTGGGTCGAATTCACCCTGCGGGAAGAGGCCCGATTCTCGGATGGCAGCCCGGTCACGGTCGACGATGTGATCTGGTCGTTCGAGACTTTGGGCACCGATGGTCACCCGCGCTATCTGGGCGCCTGGACCAAGGTCGAGAGCATCGAACAGACCGGGCAGCGCACCGTGCGCCTGACCTTCAACCAACCCGACCGCGAATTGCCGCTGATCATGGGGCTGAGGCCGGTTCTGAAGAAAGCGCAGTGGGAGGGGATGGATTTCACCGCTTCCGATACCGTCGCGCCCATCGGCTCGGGGCCTTATGTGATCGGGGACTACGAATTCGCCCGCCAGATCACGTTTGAGAAGGACCCCGATTGGTGGGGCGCCGCCCTGCCCTTCAATGCCGGGCTGCATAACCTCGACGAGATCCGCTATGATTATTACGGCGATGGCGGCGTTGTCTTTGAAGCCTTCAAGGCCGGCGAGGTCGACAGCTACCGCGAGTTGAACGCCGCCAAGTGGGACAGCGCCTATGACATCCCGCCGGTTCAGGACGGGCGGATCACGAAGGCCGAAATTCCCCATGGCCGCCCCTCGGGGCTGGAGGGGCTGGTGATGAACACCCGCCTGCCCCAGTTCAGCGACTGGCGCGTGCGCGAGGCGATGATCCAGGCCTTCAATTACCAATTCCTGTCGGCCCAGTTGAACGCCGCGGCCGATCCGCGCGCGCTGTCATACTTCCACAATTCCGATCTGGGCATGCGCGAGGGCCCGGCCGAAGGCCGTGTGCGTGACTTCCTCGCGCCCTTCGCCGATGATCTGCAGCCCGGCACGCTTGAGGGCTACACCTTTCCCATGGGCGACCGGTCAGAGGCCAACCGCCGCGGCATCCGCCAGGCCATGGCCCTGATGGAGGAAGCCGGCTGGACGGTCGAAAACGGCGTGATGCAGAATGCCGAGGGTGAGTCCTTCACGTTCGAGATCGTCTTGCAGCTCGGCTCGTCCGAACAGGGCGCGATCGTCGATGTCTTTACCGAAGGCCTGGCCCGGTTGGGCATCACGCCCACGATCAATGCGATCGACAGCGCGCAATATCGCGAACGCATCCAGACCTATGATTTCGGCATGACCTGGCTGCGCCGTGTCGTCTCGCTGTCACCCGGCAATGAGATGAACCTCTATTTCAACTCGGACGGGGTGGAGGCGCCGGGCACGCGCAACTGGATGGGCGCCAACCAGCCCGCCATCGATGCCCTCATTAATGAGATCCTGACGGCCGAAAGCCCCGATGATTTCGTTGCCGCCACCCGTGCGCTGGACAGGGTGCTGACGGCGGGGCGCTATATCATCCCGATCTGGTATTCCCAGGTCTCCCGCCTGGCCTATAGCAGCAAATTCAGCTTCCCCGAGCGAATTCCGCTCTATGGGGATTGGCCGGGCTTTCAGCCCGATGTCTGGTGGTTAGAGGAGTGATAAAAACCATGATCCGCAACGCCCTTCTTATTGCAGGCCTTGGCCTGACCCTGATCGCCTGCAACACGATCGAAGGCGTGGGCCAGGATATCTCAAGCGGTGCGCGCACCGTTCAGGATACCTTCTGATCCAACACGGCCCAGCCTGAAAACGCCTCGGCGGTATGCAATAGCATACCGCCTTTCGCTGCGTTCCATGTTGCGCTATGACGCAGGCCAAATGCGATTCACGCCCAGAGAGGATTTTTCACATGTCGAAGATCAAGGTAGAGAACCCCGTCGTCGAACTCGACGGCGATGAGATGACACGGATCATCTGGGACTTCATCAAGAAGAAGCTGATCCTGCCCTATCTCGACGTCGATCTGCTCTACTACGATCTCGGCATTGAAGAGCGTGACCGCACCGATGACCAGATCACCATCGACGCCGCCGAAAAGATCAAAGAGGTGGGCGTCGGCGTGAAATGCGCGACCATCACGCCCGACGAGGCGCGGGTTGAGGAATTTGGGCTCAAGAAGATGTGGCGCAGCCCCAACGGTACGATCCGCAACATCCTGGGCGGCGTCGTCTTCCGCGAGCCGATCATCTGCAAGAATGTGCCGCGCCTTGTGCCCGGCTGGACCCAGCCCATCATCATCGGCCGCCACGCTTACGGCGACCAGTACCGCGCGACCGACATGAAATTCCCCGGGCCCGGCAAGTTGTCGATGAAGTTCGTCGGGAATGACGGCACGGTGATCGAGGAAGAGGTCTTCGATGCGCCCTCCTCGGGCATCTACATGGGCATGTACAACCTCGACCAGTCGATCATCGACTTCGCACGCGCCTCCTTCAATTATGGCCTTAAGCGCAACTATCCCGTCTACCTGTCGACCAAGAACACCATCCTCAAGCAATATGATGGCCAGTTCATGATCCTGTTCCAAAAGGTCTTTGATGAGGAGTTCAAGGCCAAGTTCGACGAAGCCGGCCTGACCTACGAACACCGCCTGATCGACGACATGGTGGCCTCGGCCATGAAATGGTCCGGCGGCTATGTCTGGGCGTGCAAGAATTACGACGGCGACGTGCAGTCCGACACCGTGGCCCAGGGCTTCGGTAGCCTCGGTCTGATGACCTCGCAGCTGATGACACCCGACGGCAAGATTGTTGAGGCCGAGGCCGCCCACGGCACCGTCACCCGCCACTACCGCCAGCATCAGGCGGGCAAAGAGACCTCGACCAACTCGATCGCGTCGATCTTCGCCTGGACCGGCGGCCTCAAGCACCGCGCCAAGCTGGACGGCAACGATCCGTTGATGCGCTTTGCCGAGACGCTTGAGAAGGTCATCGTCGACACCGTCGAAAG
The DNA here is from genome assembly GCA_947503935.1 of uncultured Paracoccaceae bacterium. Taxonomy (GTDB): domain Bacteria; phylum Pseudomonadota; class Alphaproteobacteria; order Rhodobacterales; family Rhodobacteraceae; genus CANNFR01. The sequence goes on along the minus strand of CANNFR010000008.1, from coordinate 245,694 downwards.
CGGCCACATGACCAAGGACCTCGCCTTGCTGGTCGGTCCCGACCAGAAATGGCTGACCACGATGGGCTTCCTGGAAAAAGTTGACGAGAACCTGAACAAAGCCTTGCAAGGTTGATCTGAGAGGCCAGCGGAAATTCCGCTGGCCTTCTTCGTACGAGGCCGCATCCGAAAAATTCGTCTCAAATTTTCAGATCTCGGATTAATATCCCGCAACGCGTTTTCAGGAGAAAAAGATGAACGACCCTATCCAACCACAACAACAGGCAGGCAACGATGGATCGGATGCGGCCTTGCTTGTTTATATTCTCTATTTCGCCGGCTTCTTCTTTGCGATCACCGCATTGGCGGGAGTGATCGTCGCCTATGTCAAACGCGAGGAAGTCAGCGACATGGTGAGATCCCATCTCACCTTCCTCATCAAGACCTTCTGGGTCGGCGTGGTCGCGATACCGCTCAGCTTTCTGCTTGCCTTTATCCTGATCGGCTTTGCCACAGGGATCCTTTGGGCCGTGTGGACTCTGGTCCGCTGCATCACCGGCATCTTGAAGCTGAACGACAAGAAGCCCGTTTCAAACCCATCAGGCTGGGGCTTCGTGGCTTAAAGCATTTCGTCTGAAGTCAGAAACGTGGCGCACTAAGGTCTTCGATTTCGATGCGGCTTCTGGGATTTCGCCTGAGACCCGGCATCTAGCGGTTTTCCGCGGCCCCTTCCCGCGTGGTCTGCACGTCGCTCTGGATCTCCTCGCGCCGCGCTGCATTGGCGTCTGACGCCGCCCGGACATAGGCGTTGCGGCGTTCGCGCGCCTCGGCATGCCGCTCTCGCAGCAGCAAGAGCGCCGCGCGTCTGAGGTCGAAATCCTCCACACCCGATGCCACCCTGTTGAACGCGGATTGTTCGTTGACGATGGCGCTGCTCACGCAGGTGCCCAAGTTGATGGTGCTGGCATTGGTGTCGAACGTGTTCCCGACGATGGCGCCAACGCCTTCGACGGCTTTGTTGGCCACGGTGAAGGTGTCGGTCACCGCCCGGCTGGCCCGTTCAAGCCCGTCTTCGATGGTTTGGGCCGTCACCTCTTCGAACACACCGCCGCCCGCTGCCGCCACGGCGGCAAGCTGCGCCCGGTCCTCCTCGGCCAGATCAAAGCCGATGATGTTCACGACCGCCCTGACCGGCCCCTCCTGTAGCGCGCGCGCTGCCGCCACCGGATCGCCGCCGCAGGTCTCTTTGCCGTCCGACACGATGTAGACAACCTGCTCGCCTACGCCGTCCGCGACCGGCAATGCCACTCCGGCGGCCTCGATGGCGGCGGCAAGCGGGGTCCATCCGGTGGCCGAGACCTGGTCGATCGCCGCTGTCACGTTGGCGCGGTTTCCCCCGGCGATCGGGCTTACCACTTCGACGCCCGCGCAGCTTTCCGCCCGGCCGCTCTCCTGATTGTTGCCGCGATGGCCGAAGGCGATCAGGCCGACCTCCACATCTTCCGGCACCGTCGCCAGGAATGCTCGCGCAGCAGAATGCGCCGCATCGATCTTGCGCGTGCCACCGACCGACCCCGCCATCGAGCCTGAGCCATCCAGCGCAATTACCAGACGCCGGAGTGGCGGCATGTCAGGCTCGGGGCGGTCAAAGCCCGCCGGATCGATATCACGCAAGGGAGGAAGACCAGCAAAACAGGCATCGAGCGCCTGACCGTGTTCGGCCAAAAACGCCTGCACGATTGCGTCTGGCGTTTCCTCGGCGGCGGCGGATGCGATCAACAAGACCAATGCGGCGGGTAAAAATGCAAAAAACCGGGGCAAGAGCACGTCCTCCCATCAAAAATTGCTCAGAATGATAGCCTGAGGGGCGCCCTGTTGCCAAACGCAGCGTCGCGGGAGGAATTCGCTGGCGTTCTTTCGCCGCTTCCTGTAGGCGCCGCTCAAACCCAGACACGAACCGAAAAGAGACCTCCGATGGAGCTTCGCAACATCGCCATCATCGCGCATGTCGACCATGGCAAAACCACCCTCGTCGACGAGCTGCTCAAGCAATCCGGCGCCTTCCGCGAAGGTCAGGCCGTGGCCGAGCGCGCGATGGATTCGAACGATATCGAGCGCGAGCGCGGCATCACCATCCTCGCCAAGGCGACCTCGGTCGAATGGAAGGGCACGCGGATCAATATCGTCGACACCCCCGGCCACGCCGATTTCGGCGGCGAGGTTGAGCGGATCCTCAGCATGGTCGATGGCGTGGTTCTGCTGGTCGATGCGGCTGAAGGTCCGATGCCGCAGACCAAGTTCGTGACCTCGAAGGCGCTGGCCCTGGGCCTGCGTCCCATCGTGGTGCTGAACAAGGTCGACAAACCCGATGCCGAGCCTGAGCGCGCGCTGAACGAGGTGTTCGACCTTTTTGCCAATCTGGGTGCGGATGACGACCAGCTGGATTTCCCGCATCTTTATGCCTCGGGCCGCGCTGGTTGGGCCGATGACAGCATGGACGGCCCGCAAAAAGACCTCAGCGCCCTCTTCGATCTGGTGCTGAAACACGTGCCCAAGCCGAAGCAGCTGGCCCACAAGGACGAGCCGTTCCGCATGCTGGCCACGACGCTATCGGCCGACCCGTTCATCGGCCGCATCCTAACGGGCCGCGTGGAATCGGGCACGCTGAAAACCGGCGAAACGTTGAAGGCGCTGACCCGCACAGGCGACAAGATCGAGCAGTTTCGCGTGACCAAGATCCTGGCCTTCCGCGGCCTGTCGCAGGCGCCGATCGATCTGGCCGAGGCGGGTGACATAGTCACGCTGGCCGGCATGACCAAGGCCACCGTGGCCGACACGCTCTGCGCGCCCGAGATCGACATCCCCCTGCCCGCCCAGCCCATTGACCCGCCGACGATCAGCGTGACCTTCGGCATCAATGACAGCCCGCTGGCCGGCAAGGACGGCAGCAAGGTGCAGTCCCGCGTAATCCGCGAGCGTCTGATGAAGGAGGCCGAGCTGAACGTTGCGATCAAGATCGCCGATACCGAGGGCGGCGACGCCTTCATCGTCTCGGGCCGCGGCGAATTGCAGATGGGCGTGCTGATCGAGAACATGCGCCGCGAGGGGTTCGAGCTGTCGATCTCGCGCCCGCAGGTGATCTTCCGCGAGGAAGGTGGCCAGCGGCTGGAGCCGATCGAGGAAGCCATCATCGACGTCGATGACGAGTATTCCGGCGTGGTGATCGAGAAGCTGACGGGCGAACGCAAGGGCGATCTGGTCGAAATGAAGCCCGCAGGCGCCGGCAAGACGCGGATCGTGGCCCATGTGCCCTCACGCGGGTTGATCGGCTATCACGGGCAGTTCCTGACCGACACACGCGGCACCGGCGTCCTGAACCGCATCTTCCACGATTGGGCGCCCTACAAAGGCCCGATCCAGGGCCGGCGCCAGGGCGTGCTGATCTCGATGGAGAACGGCCAGTCGGTGGCCTATGCGCTCTGGAACCTCGAAGAACGCGGCAAGATGTTCATCGGCGCGCAGGAACAGGTCTATGAGGGCATGATCATCGGCGAACATAGCCGCGAGAACGATCTGGAAGTGAACCCGCTGAAGGGCAAGAAGCTGACCAACGTCCGCGCCTCGGGCACCGATGAGGCCGTGCGCCTAACCACGCCCGTGAAGATGAGCCTCGAAGAGGCGATCGCCTATATCGACGACGACGAGCTGGTCGAGGTCACACCGAAATCCATCCGCCTGCGCAAACGCTTCCTCGACCCGCATGAGAGAAAGCGGCAGGCCAAGGCCAGCTAAACCGGGGCCCTCCCGCCCGTCGTCGCGGATCAAAGATCCGCTCCTCCCGTTGGGCCGGGCGCCTCGCTGACGCTCGGCGCGGTCCCGCCCCTTCCTTCTGATCAAAGTATCCCCGCCGGAGGCGCCGCGCCGCAAGGCGCGGCCCGGCCCAACGCGCGGAGCGATCCCGCAAAGGATCGTGACAAGGGGCGGGAGGGCACCTTGCTTGGATCATCGTCTCCGGGCGGGCTTTGGCAACGCAAATCTGCTTGATCTCGGCAAGCCTCTGGCACACCACATCGGCATGAAGCGCGTGATGATCATCGGGCAACCCGGCGCGGGAAAATCGACCCTGGCCCGCGCTATGGGCGATATTACACATCTGCCGGTCGTGCATATTGACCATATCCACTGGCAAAGCGGTTGGCGCGAGCGATCGCGACCCGAGAAAGACCGCCTCTGCCATCAGGTTCACGTAGGCGAGGCATGGATTTTTGAAGGCGGGCATTCCGCAACCTGGACCGAACGGCTGGCGCGGGCGGACACCCTGATTTGGCTCGACCTGCCCGTTGGCCTCAGGCTGTGGCGTGTGCTCTGGCGAACAGCGCGCCATTTCGGGCAGGCACGGCCTGATCTGCCCGCTGGCTGCCATGAGCAATTCAGCGCGGAGTTTATTGGCTATATCTGGCGAACGCGGGCCTCGGCTCGGCAGCGTATGCGCGCGCTCTATGACAGCGCGCCCGAGGGCAAGGCGCGACATCGTCTGACCGGAAAGCGTGACGTCGCACGCTATCTGGCCGACCTGCGCCGGGCCGTATCAGTTGGCAATCTCGATATCCCGCATCGTTAATGCACAGGCCAGTGGCGCTCTGGGTCCGACATAGGCGGGCGCGCGATATGCTCATTGCCCGCGACTATGGGTGCGCGCGTAGAGGCGGGCGATGATGCGGCTGGCGGTTTTCTCAAAGACGAACGGCAAGATCGCGTGGATCAACGCCGCGAAGGCCGCGCCGAACAGCGCGAGAGAGAATTTCCCGGCGAAGGCGGCGTGTTCCAGATAGGTCTCGTCGACACTTTCGGGATGGGTCAGGAAAAGCTTGCGGATCATGGCGCTGGTCCTCGTTGGCGGGGTCTTTGAAATCTCACCATAGCGGGCATAGCGCGGGATCAGATCCCATTCTTCGCAAGAAATAGCATTGTAGTGTGGAAAATATCCCGCAATACTGTCCAACATGGAGACATTTGATGATTTTGATCGCGCAATCTTGACCATCCTGCAACGCGACGCGTCGCTGCCGCTGGAGGAGATCGGGGCCAAGGTCGGCCTGTCGCGCAATGCCGTCTGGCGCCGCGTGAAGGCGCTGGAGGATCGCGGGGTGATCCGTGGCCGCGTCGCTCTGGTCGCGCCCGAGGCAGTCGGTTTGGGGCTGACCGTTTTCATGCTAATCCGCACCCGCGACCATGCGCCGGATTGGCTGGAGCGGTTTGCCAAAGCCACCCGCGATATCCCAGAAATCCTGGGCGCTTACCGCATGACCGGCGATCTGGATTACCTGATCCGCGCCAGGGTCGCCGATGTGAAAGCCTATGACGCGCTTTACCAGCGACTGATCCGGCGGGTCGAGCTGGCCGATGTCTCGGCCAGCTTCGTGATGGAGGAGTTGAAGGAAACCACGATCCTGCCGATCGGCTCGTAGGGCGGCAGAGTGTTGCGAAAGGCGGCCTGCCGGCCCCTACTACCCCTCGGCGGCGGCCGCTTGCGCAATGGCGCGACGCTCGGAAATCTCTTCGGCGATCAGGAAGGCCAGCTCCAGCGATTGCGAGGCGTTGAGCCGCGGGTCGCAGGCAGTGTGATAGCGGTCTGAGAGATCCTCGTCGGTCACAGCCCGCACGCCGCCGGTGCATTCGGTCACGTCCTTGCCCGTCATTTCAAAATGCACACCGCCGGGCACGGTGCCTTCGGCGTTGTGGACATCGAAGAACTCGCGCACCTCGGCCAATACGCTCTCAAAGGGCCGGGTCTTGTAGCCGGTCGCCGATTTGATCGTGTTGCCATGCATCGGGTCGCAGCACCAGACGACCTTGGCGCCCTCGTCCTTGACCGCCTTGATCAGCTTGGGCAGATGGTCGCCCACCTTGCCGGCTCCAAAGCGCGCGATCAGGGTCAAGCGGCCGGCCTCATTGCCGGGGTTCAGCTTCGACATCAGCACCTTGAGGTCATCGACCTCCAGCGACGGCCCGCATTTCAGGCCGATCGGATTCTGCACGCCGCGCGCGAACTCAACATGGGCTCCGTCGGGTTGGCGCGTGCGGTCGCCGATCCAGATCATGTGGCCGGACCCCGCAATCGGCAAGCCGGTGGTCGAATCCATCCGCGCCAGCGCCTCTTCATATTCCAGCAGCAGCGCCTCGTGGCTAGTGTAGAAATCGACCTTGGCCAGATCGTCGTTGTTTTCGGAATTCACACCGGCGGCGTTCATAAAATCGAGCGCATCGGAAATGCGGTTCGACATCTCGCGATAGCGCTCGGCCTTGTCGCCCTCGGCAAAGCCCAGCGTCCAGGAATGCACTCGGTGGATATCGGCGAACCCGCCCGATGAGAACGCGCGCAGCAGGTTCAGCGAGGCGGCGGCCTGGGTATAGGCCTGCAACATGCGCGCCGGGTCAGGTATGCGCGCCTCGGGCGTGAAGTCGAAGCCGTTGATGATGTCACCGCGGTAGGAGGGCAACTCAGCCCCCCCTTGCGTCTCGGTGGGCGCCGAGCGCGGCTTGGCGAACTGGCCCGCCATGCGCCCCACTTTCACCACCGGCACCTTGGCGCCATAGGTCAGTACAACCGCCATTTGCAGCATCACCTTGAACGTGTCGCGGATCAGATCGGCCGAGAACTCACCGAAGCTTTCGGCGCAATCACCGCCCTGCAGCAGAAAGGCGCGGCCCTCGGACACCTCGGCCAACTCACGCTTCAGCCGCCGCGCCTCGCCCGCAAAGACCAGGGGGGGATATTTGGACAGCTGCGCCTCGACCGCCTGCAACGCGGCCGCATCTTTATAATCCGGCATCTGCACCCGCGGCTTCACACGCCAATCGGATTTGGTCCAGCCCTTGGTCATCTGTCATCTCCCGGGAAAATGGGGCAATCGTTGCCCGCTTATACGCAAGCGCCGCAAGGTTTGCCAACCGCGGATCGCAATGGCCCATTGTTTCATGGCCGATCGCGTCCCATTTAGCCTATGCCCCCTTGATCCATAGCGAAATTCCTGATTTCGCTACGGGCGGGGGGCACGAGAGGTCGGGCCAATGCTGGAAAGCGAATATCTGGTCGAGGTCGAGCCTGCTGGCAACAAGCCCAAGCAGTTCGTTTTCGTGCTTTTGAACGATTTCACCATGCTCTGCTTTGCCTGCGCGATCGAGGCGTTGCGCATCGCCAACCGGATGTCGGGCAAAACGCTCTACAGCTGGAAGATCGCGGGTGAAGGTGGCGATGCGGTGCGGTGTTCGAACGGCACGGCCTTCAAGCTGGATATGGACCTTGATGAGGTCAACCGCGACGACGTGATCCTGCTCTGCGGCGGCATCAACGTGCAGCAGGCCACCACCAAGCGGCTGATCAACTGGCTCAGGCGCGAGGCGCGGCGCGGCACGGTGATCGGCGGGCTCTGCACGGCCTCGCATTCGCTGGCGGTCGCCGGGCTTCTGGACGGCAAACGCGCCACCATTCACTGGGAGAACCAGGACAGCTTCGCCGAGGAATTTGAGGATGTGACGCTGACCAAATCGGTCTTCGTGATGGATGGCAACCGCTACACCACCGCGGGCGGCACCTCGTCGATCGACCTGATGCTGAAGATCATCGCCAATGATTATGGCGAGGAACTGGCCGGCACCGTCGCCGATCAGCTGATCTATTCCTCGATCCGCACCGATCAGGACACCCAGCGCCTGTCGATCCCCACCCGGATTGGGGTGCGCCACCCCAAGCTTTCCCAGGTGATCCAGATGATGGAGCATAATCTGGAAGACCCGATCAGCCCGGCCAATCTGGCCCAGGCCGTCGGCATGAGCACGCGTCAGCTCGAGCGCCTGTTCCGCCGCTATCTGAACCGCAGCCCCAAGCGGTACTACATGGAGATGCGCCTGCAAAAGGCCCGCAATCTGCTGATGCAAACGGATATGAGCGTGATCAACGTGGCGCTGGCCTGCGGCTTCGCCTCGCCCAGCCATTTCTCGAAATGCTACCGGTCACACTACAACACCACCCCCTACCGCGAGCGCGGCACCCAAGGCATCCGCCTGTCGATCTGAGCGCGATATCCGGGACGCGGAAAAAGAGCCTCCCAAGACAGGCCCAGCCTGCGATCGCAAACCACCTCGCCAGTCGCCATCTTGTCTGGCAACACGCGAACTCACCGCACTCTTGAAAAATCAACAGAAACCAACCCTGGTACCTTTCCTGCGCGGCTAAAGCAGCTCTTCGTTGGCTTACTACGAACTGGCATGATGCGGACTTTACCATCATTCGTTTTTCGCGCTTCGCTGACGCAGCATCGCTTTGCACATGCGGCGGGCTTGTTGCTGCGTTGCAACCAAAGTCTCCAGAGCGGACATTCAATGCGCTGCTGAGCTACAAACTCAAACCGTGCTTTCTCCGCAGACTTGGTTCGGCGCAGCGAATGCCCCATAAGTCCGCGCGGAAGATGATCTTTCCATATCACTTGCCTTTTGCCCCCATCTTCATACGCCAAGAAGGGATATGATGAAGAGCCACATGAAAAATGTGCTTGCGCCAATTGATATAATGCAAGCTGCCATAACCGGCCGCCATGCCCAGCGAGCTCTGCCGATCGCATAGGTGATCAGGGCCATGCTAAAGAGCGGGCCAGAGAGGCCAATGAACCATAGGAAATACTCGATTGTTCTGGCACGGGGCTGATCCAGACCCTTCGTGACGACATAGAAGATCACGAGCAACATAAAGAATCCTGCGCCGAGGAGCAAAGGAGCATTATTGGACTGTGATAGTCTCTTCATGATCGAGACGTCATTCCCCTTAGGTGATCAAAAAGATGGGTTTCTAAGGTGACCCGGAGGGCGCATCGGCAGTTTGTGGTTGTGGAATACTTATCATCAAACCACCGTTGCAGCGACCACAATCATCCAAAAGTGCATCACACTGACCGCGGCCGAGATGACGCAGGCCAATGCTACCGACCACCATGCCCATTTGGATTTGAAGATGCGATACACAATCAAGCTCAGCGGAAAACTGACACCCAAGACACCGATCACCCAGAAGAAGTATCCGAACGAGAAAAAAGCACCATAGGCCAACTGTGTCACGGCGAAAAATATGATGACGTTCAAAACAGAAAAACCACCGCTTAGAAACAGAGGGTTAAGATTTGAATTTGGCGAAAGCTTGAACATGCTAGGTCCACGCGGCGTCTAGCTTGCGATACGTGTCCAACGCCGCGGAATGGCTTGCATCTGATAGACCTGCGGCGGCTGCATGAAGATGAGGTCCGTATCAGAGCATGTGTAAGTGCCAGTGGATATCTCCGGCCCCAGTTCGGCAGGGCGTGGGGGGACCACTGACACCTGACCATTCATGTTCATTTCCGTCACCACATCAAATATCGTAGCCGTGATCGTAAATGTACCATTGTCGGCCTCAATCGTGGCCTCATTCTTGCCAGCCATGGTGACAGAGGCATCCGTCCCACCCATGTCCATCGAGATTGTCACGCCATCCATATTGCTCTGCACGCTGCCGTCGGCACTGATGTCCATGACAGGGCCTGACCCAGTGACCTCCCCGCCATCGATTGGCATGTCGCCTTGTGCCATCATCTCCGCCATGTCGTTCAGGTCGGCGCTCCAACGGCCAATCAGGCAATCGTCCAGCGCAAGTGCGGCTTGTGCGCTGGCAATTATTGCAGCTGTGCCTGTCAGAACTGTCTTGAAAGCATTCATTGAGGTTTCCTTTCCAAATCGCGGCAGGCCGCCAAAAAATCATTGGATATATATTGCGGCTTTCAGGGCCTGTGGTCCGCAAAGCAGGCTGCAATGACATCACGGTGCGCTGCAATCTGCGCACCGAAAGCGGCCGATAACTCTGCAAGTTGTTCGCCGATCTGTTCGGAATTCACTGCCGCGCGATAACTTTCGGTATCGGGGTGGCCAGCGATTTCGGCCATCAGGCTATCAAGCCGATCCTGCGCCTGCCGGTTGGCGGGGTCGTCGGCCAGCCAGCTTGCTTTATCCTTATCGCTCCAATCGTAGGTGAAAAAGCTGTCGGGATGGTCTAAACGCGCCGGCGACTTTCGCCACAACCATTGGACCTGCATCCACCTGACGGCGAACCGCTGCTTTCCAGCCTGTGCTTGTAGACCGGCAAAGTCGTCAAGTTGCGGCTGCTCAGCTGCGACTGTTTGCGCAAAAGCATCTTGGAAAGCGAATTTGCTTTGCAACTCTTCTTCAAGGGCAGGTTGCAGGCAGGACCATTGTGGGGTTGCAAAACCTCCGGTTGGCAACGTCATACAAAGACAAGATAGTAGTCCCAATAGCGCACGGCGGTTCCGTATCGTCGCGTTGGTCCGTGCGATCATCATCTCGTTCTCTTTGATGTGTGGACATGTTGCATTTGCGCGCGGCGGTACGGATAGCTGATCAATAGCACGCGGCGACGCCCGCGCTTGCTTCAACCACAGGTTCGCCAAAACCTTGCGTGATTTCAAGCATCTGCGCTTGCTGCGCATCTTCACCGAGTAAGGTAAAATAGGCATTGAGGTCCGGGTGCGCGGCCAGTTGCGCATTCAGATCATCCAGCCGGTCCTGCATCGCCGCCGCATCAGGGTCGGCGGCAACCCATGCGGCCCGATCTTCATCGGCCCAACTGAACGCGGTATGTGCGGCCAACGTGTTCAGGCGGGCTGGATCCGTTTCCCAGATCCATTCGCGCAGGGCCCGTGTCATCGTCAGGTTCTGTTTGGCCGATGCTGTGGACAGTTCCGAAACCTCTTGTAGGTCGGATTGGGCGGCAACCACCATCTGGGCGATTTCATCTTGCAGGGCCACTTGCACCTCTATTTCGCGGTCCCATGCGGGCGCGAGACAGGTCAGGTCGGGGCTGGCGGCAAGTGATGCCGGGATGGTCACGAGGGCGAATGATGCTAGCGTGAGCTTTTTCATAAAGGGCGGTTTTCCTGCCAAGAAGATTGATGGCGCATGCCAATGTGAAAGAAAGTCAGACAGACGGTGCCAACGGTGATAAAACAGGGCGTAACCTTTGTGGCCCTCAATAGATGTAGCAAGATGCGCTTTTGCTAGCCGATCCAGGCAGCTCCGATTGTCGGCCCTGCGCCAAATGTATGCAACAGCACGCCAAAGCTTCCCTTTCTTTTCAAAGTGTTGATAATGAATACTCGCGTCTTTATATATGTGCACAACTTATTTTCAAGGAGTCATCATGCATCGTTCATTTCATCTGGCTTTACCATTTCTTGCACTGGCAAGCATCGCCAGCGCCCAGGACGCGGCCAGAAATGCAGATGTGTTGTTCATCCTCGATGGCTCAGGTTCCATGTGGGGGCGGGTGAATGAAGTCGAAAAGATCGTCATCGCCAAGGATGTGATGAGCGGGCTGATCGATGGTCTGCCAGAGAGCGTTGATGCAGGGCTGATCACCTATGGCCACCGCGAACGCGGCTCTTGTGCGGATATCGAGGTGATCGCGACGCCCGGACAGACCGATCGCGCGGACCTGCTTGCGTCCCTTTCAGGTGTGACACCGCTGGGCAAGACACCGATTTCCGACAGCTTGCTGCGAGCAGGCGAAGTGATGCGCCAGACCGAGGATCCGGTGTCGATTGTGCTGGTATCGGATGGGATCGAAAGCTGTGAAGGCGATCCTTGCGCGACGGCCGCGCTACTCCGCGAACAGGACATCGATGTGCGCATTCATGTCGTGGGCTTCGATGTGGATGCAGAGGCCAAAGAACAACTCAGCTGCATCGCCGAAGCAGGCGGCGGCGAATACTACGACGCCAGTTCTGCAGATGCTTTGGACGAAGCGCTGGCCGATGTAAGGGTCAGCATCGTTGAAGAACCCGCCGTGGTGGAACCGGTTGTCACCCCTGTCGCGCCACAGGTCGCCAACCTGTTTCGTGCCGATGATATCTTGCGCGATATCAACATCATGGTGTTCAACGCCGATACGGGCGAAGAGATTGATGTCCTGTTGCCCTCCGACCCCGAATTAGAGGTCCCGGCCGGCACCTACCGTTTTGAGTTTGGCTATCCGTTTCAAAGCTGGAAGTTCATCCCCCCGCAGGTCAGCATAGAGGCGGGTAGTGACTACACCATTTCCGCCGCTGACTACGGGTTGGCGACCGTGATTTGGGGCGCTGATAATGCGCGCAATGTGGGAATTATCGAAGAGGCCACCAACAGCAAGATATTGTCGCTTATGGCGTCACGCGAAAGGCTGCAGATACCACCGGGCGCCTATCGGTTTGACTTTGGCAACTTTGTCTCTCCGCCCGTTACAATAGAACCCGGCGGTGAATATACGATATCCGCTTCTGACTATGCATTGGCAACGGTGCGTTGGTCTGATGACATCCGTGCTGACGTGAAAATCGTAAATGATGCGACGGGGGACGACATAGCCACGATTAGGAAGTCGAGCTCAAGCGCGCAAATCCCGCCCGGCACTTATCGTTTTGCCTTTCGTTACTTCACATCACCGCCTGTCGTGATTGAGCCCGATAGCGATTATACGGTCACCGCCGCTGACTATGGCTTGGCAACGGTAAACTGGTCCGACGATATTCTTGGCGACGTTGACGTTATTGATGATGCCTCTGGTGAAGGGATCGTGAGCCTGCGGAAATCACGGTCCGAGGTGCAATTGGCGCCGGGCGACTATCGGTTTGTGTTCAGCGGCTTTGTATCGCCCCCAGTCACGATAGCGCCAAACAGCGACTTTACGATTTCGGCAGCTGACTATGGCCTCGCAACTGTCAGCCTGGCAGAGCGTGTGCGTGATGACTTTCTATTGCTGCAAGGCGATCAAGATCCAATCAGTCTCAAGGACGGTAGAGAAAAACAGGTCCTGCCTGGCCCTTACGCCATGGTGTATCGCGGCGAAGAGCTTGGGATCATCAGCTTAGATGCGAACGAAACCCGCATCATCGAAGTGTCGCAATAGGCCGGTCTTTTGCCTCGGAGGAGCTTATGAAGGTCGTTGAGAACACGCCCGACCGCCTGTTCCTGCGGGACGCACCCTGGCTCATGGGCAGCCTGTTGATCGGTGCGATTGTCCTGAGCTGTTACGTCACCTGGCAACGTTATCTTGAGGTCGGGTTTCGGGAAGCTGTCTTATGGGGGTCTTCCCCATAGGGCTTCCCGCACTAGGGTTTGTCTTTTTCGTCCGACGAGACGAGTTGATCCTTGATCGGGACACGGGTGTGATGGAAATCCGACACACAACGCTCTTTGGACATTAACGAGAAAAGGAGCCGCTTAATCGTCTCGAACAAGCATCCACACAAACCCACGACACATCAAACGGCAACCCCAGACACCGGGTGGCGCTGATCCTGACCGGGCACCCAAGGAAAGATATTCGCAACATCTCAACAGCTTACGGCGGCGGTCCATACGCCAAAATTGCGACTGATACCATCAATCGCTAGCTAAAGGGCAGCGTCTCTCAGTGAAGTTTGTCCTGAACCTGTTTATGCTGCTCTTGTCCCTCACGCTTTGGACACCGCAACCCACGCACGAACCACTGCGTGACCTGCCACGTCTATTGGTTGGGACATCACAAGCGGCTGTGGTTGACCGATGTGAACGAGTGTAATTCAGAAGATCGGGCGGTGTCGGGAGCAGTGCAACAAATAGCGTGCGGTGTATGACGACATCCCAATTGCGATCAGCGCCGGAGGGATAGAGGCGCGTGGCTCGTATAAGCTGGGCAAGGAATGGTGTGATGACCAAGTTGGTAAATCCGTCAACATATTGGTTCATCCCGATGACCCGCAACGAAGCATGATCAACAGCTAAGTGCAGCTTTGGTTGCTGCCCGTTCATCTTTTGGTAGTTTTGGTACTTCTTGTCTTGAGCGCAGTATACCCACCCGCATGGCGCTTTGTTTTCTTTGGATATCTGGCGTTTGCTTCGGGATCTGTCTTGTTGGAGGTTCATTTATGACGCCGACATTAGCAATAGAAACTACCTGCTTCTTATCCCCATTCAACTTTGACCAGGAGAGATCAATCATCAGATGCGCAATCGCTCTTACCGCGCTTTGCACAGGTGCAGCAGCCAATGAACTGAGCCAGGACTTTCTAGAGGCGCCGGGCATGGTCTGGGTCAGGACATATTTTCCCGCGTTCAGCAAAGAAGGGAAAATGGACAGTCTGATTCCGTATCTGCAATTTACAGATGGAGAGTTTGAAAGCGGCTTGCTGGCTGGATATCCTAGCATCTACCCAAATAGCTGCGCAGAGCCATATAACTGTGATGCACGGACGACACGCGGAGATGTTCTAAGTGGGCCCTACGCCGTGATCGCGACCGGCATTCAGGCACAAGAAGGCACCACGCTCAGCGATTGGCAATTCGGTGAGGGTACGCGCCATGATTGGGCACTTGCTGCAGATGGCATGTATGGCGGTTATGCCGCGATTAGCCGACGTGATGATCGGCTGCACCAAGAAACCGAAGCCGGCCCCCGCACTTATCTGCGTCTGCCCGAACACCTTATCCATTCAGCTTTTCACTTGGCCGAATTTGCGGACCAACCGGTCGATTTGGCCTATCAATGCAGCCTCGAACAGATCGCGGCATTAGTCGCAGCGCCAGTGGATCAGCGCACACAGACACAAAAGCAGTTCCAGGCGCTCTTGAATGTCTTGGCGGTTCAAATGCCCGCAATCGACCACCAAGAGGTGCTGGATGGAATCCGGGTGGCTGGCGGTCTCAGCCCGGAACAAAGGACAGAGCTGGATCAATTGGATGCCGTCACATCAATGACGGCCGGCCTTGCAACGCTCTCCGAAAGTCTACTTGTGCGGCCAGAAGGATTTTCTTTCGATCCGCCCGAGCTGCTAGAGGGGTCAGCAAGCCAAGAGGCAATTGATCAGGTCAATATGATGATGCCGTTGATGGTCATAAGCCGCGCGCCTGACCCAATCGCTGCGACCCGTGAATTCAATGCCTGATCTACGCTGCGGGTCATATCAATGGCCGTTTCTCCCGCTGCACGGCGGCTCTGTCTTTTCACTCATGCCATACTATCGCGCCATGAGCGCGCGCAGAAGGAAATAGCAGTGAATAGGATGGGCTCTGACTTCGTTTTTGCCGTTGCTCGGTCATTGGCCTTCTTCAAATTGGCGAGGCATATAGTGACAGCAAGCTGAGCGACGCATTTTAGAAGCCTGCTCCGTCCGCGACTTGCTCGTGGCTTGAAACAACTTCGCTGCGCTTTGCACCAATGACCGGTCTTCCTGCTGTAGCGCAGCGTCAGAAACCAAGCAGATTCAGCGTTTTCCGTGCCGCGAGCGCGCGCAGCGTGGAATGACAATGACAGAGTCGGGCTCTATTGAGACCTCCGTCACGTTTTGCACGAACGTCTGCTTCCCCTGCGCCGCAAAGCCGACCAAGGCTGCGATATGTGAGGTCTCCGCCCTGTCAGGCATCGCTACCCTCGGCGCTTTTGGTGACATTCTTGCTTTGCACATGGGGTGACATTTCCACTTGGTGGCAACAGTAGGGGCACAGTGTCGGAACTTGTTAATGATGGGACTGAATTAACGGGAATACTGAAGGCTGCCCAAAAAACGATTGGCTGTGGCATGCCTACGTATGTGGGTCGGGTACCCGTATAGAATGACTGCTTTCAGCCCTCTGTTCAGTACCAGCTTGCAGGAAATCGCAGAAGAAGACGGTTGAGCTCGGCGTTCTGCTCAGGTTGGAAATCAGCACGCAACTCTTCGAATGTAGGCGCCCTACCCTACCGCATCTGGGTGGCGAGTGCGATCTGTGTAGCCAGATAGACCACCCGCAAAGCCTGATCCGCAGTTGGGTCCTGGGTGAGATGTCGCAATCCTTTCGCCAGAAGAGCCAATTGCAAACCGTCGGACCGTTGGCTCAATTCCGCCAGATCCTCCGATTGTCCAAATCGAAGTGTTTCAGCAGTGGCATCGAGAACCGAATGGCAAAGCGCCTCTATCTGCCCGGCAGGTTGCGTGCTGGGTCGAACGGCGCCAATTTTCACCGTGTTCTTCAAGAACGATAGAGCGCGGCTCCCGAAAGCCGACTTTTTCAGCTGCGGCTGGTCGAGTGTTATGTTCACGACCTCCAGGCTGTTACCGCCCACTTTAAAGAGAACCGAGATCAGGTTCAGCCGTCGTCGCAGATCGGTCACCGTCGCTTCGCAAAGCATCGCATGGATCGCGGTCCGATGGCTTTGCAGCAGAGCGATCGTGCCATGCTGATCGGACGGTAGTGTGATGGTCATCGTTGCGTGGTCTTTGTCGGCGATGGTCACTTCATAGCATTGATCGATTTCATGAAATCGGGCGTCACCGACATGCAGCGGCGTCAGCAATATGGGTATCGGAGCAGCTGTCTTCTGCAATCCAACAGGTGACCGTCTGGCGATATCGGCACGCGCTTCGGCCCAGCTTCGAAATCCAGCCCCAGCGTCCATCAGATCGGGCATGGGCCCACGATCGTGCGATCCGTGGTCCCAGGCGATCTGGTTGTCTTCTGATATCCGGGTATGGCGCAAATGAACCATTGTTCCGATCAACTCGCGCGAGATATTGCCGTTCCACAGCGGTGCATCATAGGCGTTGCGCGGGGAAAAGCTTGGGTCCATCCCGGCAGCACGGGCCTGCCCCGTCGTGTACCACGCGTTTTCGCCGGGGGCGCAACCATAGATCCGCAGGCCGCGCGCGCCGCTGGCCGCCTTCCATTGCGCAGCCCCCAGCACGATCAGATCAAGTGCATCACGGTCACGGTAGTTGCGCCGCAATGTTCCGGTCAATTGCGTATTCTCGGGATGCCGCTCAAGCGCTTTGGTCAGAGCGTAGGCGTGGGACGCATCGGCCAGGAACCGGTCCTCGCGAAAATCGATGTGATGCGCGCGTCCTTGGCGCGATTGTTGTACCAGCCCGCGCAAAAGGGCGGTCAGGCGCGGCGCGGATTGCGCACGGGCGGATATCGACAGATCAAACACCTGATCCTCGGCCACAACGGCGCCGCCCCTGAAGACACCAGCCACCAATGCGACGATCGCGTCCTGTACGCTGCGAAGAAAGAGAGGCGACATCTGCTCAACTTTGGCATCATCCTGCGCGATCTGATCGAGCCTTTGTGCGCCCGTATGCTGACGCACGATCAGAGCGGCCGCCGCGATCGTCCGGCGTTTGGCGGTTTTTGGTCCCTTGAAAATGGCCCCTGTCAGCCCCTGCCCTGCAAGAAAGACGACCGGGAATTCCGCGTCGGGCAACTGGACGGACAGATTGGCGCCATCCTCGGTCAACGTGGCCTGGCCGCTAATCCGTGCGAGGTTGATGGCTTTGTCCCAGTCAGCGCCCGCAAACTTGTGGACCTCGGCTTCGTTCAGCGCATGCAGTTCGTCCGGCGCTGACCTGACCGAGGCCGCATTGTCGGGCGCATCCTCGCGCAGGGCGAAGACCGCAAGCAAGATATGCCTGCAGACCCCGGTGGCAGGGCACCCGCAGGTCGCGGCTGTCAATCCGCTGGCCGGAATCGTCACGGTCTTGCCGTCTGCTATCACCGTGGCAGCCGCCTCATCTCTGCTGACCACGGCGGCTTTTCCGGCCTCAAAGTCGCGCTTGGCGCGACGGACAATGCCTAAGGACGCCAAGGCCGCCAGAGCGGCTTCATCATGCACGGCGATCAGGTCAGACAGGCTCATGTCATGATCTCGGCAAGCCAGTGGGCAAATCTGTCCGGTGTCATCGCCCCCACCTGCATGCCGATATCGGCAGCTTTGCCGGCAATGACCGGATCAAAATAAGGCGTTGACTGTTCATCAAGAGCCAAGAGCCCGATCATGCGCACCCGCGCCTCGGCCATGCGGGCGAGTGCGGTGTAAAGCGTGCGCGGTGATGCGCCTTCGGCAAAATCGCTGATTAGGGCGAAGACCGTACGTTCCGGATCTGTGATGAAATCTTCGCAATAGGTGACGGCGCGTCCGATATTCGTGCCACCACCCAGTTGCACAGACAGCAGAGTGTCCAGCGGATCGGTCAGCCTGTCCGAAACATCAATGATCGAAGTGTCAAAGAGGACCATTTTCACCGTCACGCCCGGCAAACCACAAAGGATTGCCGCCATCACGGCGGAATGGATCACACTGTCGGTCATCGATCCCGACTGATCGACGCAAAGAACCACAGTCCAGGGCAGACGGCGCTTTTCACGGCTGTTGAACCGTAAGGTCTGCGCAATGATCCGCTGCGTTGCCGGGTCATATGTCTTGAGGTTTTCACGTAAGGTGCCGCGCCAATCAAAATTCGCGGCCGACGGGATATTCGACCGGCGGAACCTGTTCCGGCGGCCGGAAAATGCCCGCATGACCTCGTGACGCAGCCGGTCCATGATGTCTTGGATGATCCGGTGCGCGACCTCCCGCAGCTTGGTCTTGATGGCGGGGTCCGCACGATCATGAAACCCTAGGAGAACCTTCAACAGGTCCTGATTGGGCTCCAGGCTATCCAGCGTTTTGGGGTCTTTCAGAAGATCCGTCAGGCCATAGCGGTCAAGGGCGTGGCCTTGCAGGGTCTCGAAGACCGATTGCGGGAACAGCCCCTTGGCCTTTCCCAGCCAGTTCAAAGCGTGCATCTGCGTGGGGTCCAGTGACCCAGGGCCGCGATCGCTTTGCAGACCACGGCCCTGATATTCGCGCCCATAGAGATAATCCAGCGACTGATCCATCTGCCCGTCGCGCCCGCCCAGACTGCCAAGCTGCTGACTGGCATACCGGCCAAGAGCCAGACGCCAACGTCTTGCCCCCTCGTTCACGGCGCCTCACCCGCCGTGATCCATTCGGTCAGGCCATCGGCTGCCAATGATGCGTGCAACGCCTTTTCGATGTGTAGTCCCTCCGCAAGGCTGGCATCGGAAATCTGGAGATGGCTGGTGACCAGATCGCCTGCCGCGACACCCAGCAATCCGGCCAATTCATGCGCCACACGATCCGTTTCGCGCGGGTTCAGCTGGGTGAAAGCCAACCGCAGATGCGGCAGGAGATCCAGAAAATGCACCTCGTCAATCTGGCGCATGAAGGCGTCGATAACAGCAAGCAGGCCATCGGCGTGCCACAGAAGCGCAGGACTGGTATGGACGATACCCCGCAAGACACCGATCTGATCGGCGGTATCGAGGCTGACACCCGTCAGTTTCCCTTCCATGACCTGCACAAGCTCTGCTGTCGGCCGGGTGCCCGCCTGCACACAAACGGCCAGTATCGCACCCAGAATGACCGGATTTGAAGTCGCCAGAGCGATCCGATCGATCGCTGCATCCAGAATGCTGCGATCAAGCCCGATTGCCGCGCAATCGCGCAGCACTTCATTCATCATCCGCAAGGCATCAAGCCGTTCGCCTGTGTCTTCGTCGGGCGTGTCTGGCAGATCATCGCAAAGATAGATCAACCGGGCGTAAGCGACCCCGATAAGCCCCCGCAGATCAAGCCCTTCAGGCGCCCCAAGGGGGCCTGAGGATTGCACTACGAATAGCAAGCGCCGCAGCGCCAGGGTCACGCTTGCGAATGTTCCGTAGTTCTGGATGTCGCTGCCCAATTGCGTAACGAAGGGTTGCAGTTTTTCGCCCAGACCTGCCAAAAGTCCGCGCAGCAACATATCCACCAGTTTTGGCAGGTCCCGCGCACGTCCATCGGCGACCAGCGCTGCGCGCTCGCGATGCATGAAGGCCAGGCATGCCGTCGGCAACTCGTCCCCCAGAACAGCTTGGTTGATCAACTGGCCCTCGGTCTGGGGCGACCAGGCATATTGCCAGTGCTCAAAAAGCAGCTCGGTCTGGCTGCCTCGCAGGTAGTCCGGCCCAGCGGTGCGATTTGCGAAGGATGCGCCAAGCAGCTCGAGCGCATGCAAAAATCGCGACGCCGCGAGGTGGCTTTTTTGGCGCCGGATATCGAGTTTTCGTGTCCGCTCTACGCTGTCGCTCAGATCAAAGCGCAGAGCACGCGCCCGGCGACGCACATCTTCAACCAGAGGCGGCGATCCGGCCGAGGCAGGAACGTCTCCCAATTGATCCCCGCGCAGGAATGCCTGAAATCGATCCGTCCAGATGTCCTGTGCGGTTGCCTCGCCTTTGACAAGTGCCGCCCTTACTCCGTCGATCAGATCGTGACGCATGGCACCGGCCCGCCCGCGCAAGGCTGCCAGCCCCTCTGCAACCCGCAGAGCTTCGACCTGCGCAGGCAACGACAGGTCGTGACCGTCCGCACGCATCTCGGCCGCGAAGTCGGTCAGCAGATCGATATTCATGTTACGCGAATTCTCTTGCGTGGTGTCGGCATTGGCCCGATCCCAAAGCGCTTGATAATATCCCGGTTGCGGCAATCCGGCGGCATAGCCATTCAGCGCATCCAGCGCGCGAAATCCATAACGGATCAGGTAGGTTTCACACCTGACCTTCGGCTGTTCCGGCGAGGCTAAGTCGTTCAAATCGCCGACAAGGGCGGGTGCATGAAACCCACCGACAACCACGACAACAGGCCCCCTGCCCGCCAGCGCCTTCTTGATCGCGCGGGCCATATGCGCCTCACGCATTTCGTCACCGGTGCGGCTGATCTGCGTTGCAGGCGTTGCGCCCCGGATGCCGGCGCAATAAACCCCCACATCAGCGAAAAAGCCTCGCCAATCTGCCTCGCCAAGGCGGGCCTCAAACAAGTGATCCCACAGTTCGAAACCGTCCCGGCATCCGGCCGCCTTGGCCAATGCCGCAACGTAGTCATTGGTGTCAAAGCTCTTTTCGTCCATCAGCGAGACGGGCTCTACCCCGTCAAGCTGACCGTGCATCGCCTTCGTGGCTGCGGGGGCATCGATGAAGTGCAGGGATGCGCCCAAAGCCGCCCCGGCCTGCAAGGCGACATATTCGGGCGAGTGGGCGCAAAACGGATAATATCCGGCGACCCGTCCGCGATCACCGGCGTCATCGACCAAGGCGACCAGAGCCACCGGCGGCCTGGTTTCCGCATCCAGCAGCAAGGGGATCTGGGGCGCGAAATCGGCTGGCGCTTCGATCAGAATTTGCGCCGGTCTGACGTCGGCGATCAAGGCGCGCAAAGCCCAGGCGCAGGCTGGTGAATGATGCCGGACCGGAACCACGTAAAGCCCGCGATCCGCCTGAAACAGATCGGCGCGAAGCCGTTCGAATGTCGCGCGGTCAGCCACGCAGGCTTTCTTTGGCGGCGCTGTAGAAAGCGGCCCATGTCCGTGATCCGCGCGCGCGCGGCTTGGCGATCTGATCGACATAGGCACGCAGCTTGCGCGCATCCTCCGGATCATCCTTGAACACCGTTCCGCCCAATTGCCTTGCGACATGCCCCGCAGTCAGGGTTCCAGTATCCAGGTAAGCCGCTTCCAGAACAGCGGCGTGGGTGACGTTAACCGCCTCTGCCGTCGACATGACGCTGTTCGGGATCGCAACACTTGCGCCATCGGCGGTCTTTCCCGTTCGCAAGTCGCGAAAAACGTCGACGACAAGGTCAAGCACATCGGGCGGTAGCGTCGGCGCAATCGGGCTTTCTGCCATGCGTTGCGCAACTTGTTTGCCGATCAGCTCCTTTTCGAAATGTGCGTCGGCAATCGGGTGCACCGTTTCAAAATTGAACCGCCGCTTCAACGCGCTGGACATGTCATGCACGCCGCGGTCGCGCAGGTTGGCGGTGCCGATCAGATTGAACCCTGGGATAGCACGGCTTTCGACCTCGGGCCCGAGTTCGGGGATTGCTACCGTCTTTTCGGACATGAGTGAAATGATCGCGTCCTGGACTTCGGGCGCGCAACGGGTCAACTCTTCAATCCGCGCGATCTGTCCGTTTCGCATCGCGCTGAGGATTGGTGACGCGATCAAGGCGCGCTCGCTCGGCCCTTCGGCCAGCAGCAATGCGTAATTCCAGCCGTAGCGAAGGTGATCCTCGATAATCCCAGCGGACCCCTGAACGACAAGTTTCGATGTCCCACTTATGGCCGCGGCGAGCAACTCTGACAGCAGCGATTTGGCGGTTCCGGGTTCCCCAACCAGCATGAGCCCCTGGTGACCCATCAACGATACGATGCACCGGTCGACCAGCGGATCGTCCCCAAAGAACTTCTGCTGCACATCCAGAGCCGCATCGCCCAAGATAAATCGACGCACAGCACGTGGAGAAAGCCGCCACCCCTTGGGCCTAGGATCTTTATCGGCGGCCAGCAACCGCTCGATTTCTTCGCGATAGCGGAGTTCGGCGGGTAAGCGTTGGATATCATCTACCATTGCGTGGTCTTTTCCCAATTGGGGTCATATGTCGCTTTGTCCGCCATAGCGTGAAAGTCGTTCCAGCATTCAGACAGCAAGACAGGCGGCACCTGCGACAGCTTCACCTTCTGTCCGTACCGCCCTCCGGCTTTTTCAAAACTCAGCGAGATGAAGGCGGCTTTGATATTCTCTTCCGGCAAGTAACTGCCAGTAAATTCGACTGTCGCCTTAAGGCCCACGCCGTTGAAAGACTTGTGGTAGAGGTAGAACCATCCGCCATCCTCGGCCTGGCCGCGTTCATACCCAAGTTTTGAGGCAGCGCCGCGCAAAGCAAAGGTTTCGGTCACCCAACCCTTGCGATCGGTGATTTCGACCGCGTCCTTCTGGTCATCGGGCAAGCGGATCAGGCTGCGCCCGAATTGGGCGAAGAGCGGTTTGACCTCGTAATCCTTCAGGTGTGTCGCCCATTGGTCAGCCTCTTGTGCCGATAAAGTCGCGCCATGGGCCAGGCGGATCCCTGCAAAGGTGCTGATATCAACGTCCTCATCGCTGGAATCCGTGAATTCGCCCTCAATCGTGGGTCGAAAGTTTCCCATGACCTTACCGTTCTCATCCACCCCTTGCCAGACAAGTCGCGTAAGCAACCGGCGCATGATCGGGTGATCCGCTAAATCGCGCTGCCAATCCTCCAGCGGCCATACGCGCTCACCACAAAGCGCCTCGTAGAGGCGGGCGGTTTGCATGGTGACAACCTGCTTCAGCTCTTTTTTCGATGCGCTCAGTTGCTTCTTGGCGGCTTTCGTCGTGTCACTTGTGTCAGATGAGAGCGCCTTGACCGGCTTGCCCTCGGGGTTGGTCAGCACGAATGTCAGATCATCGGCAAGCGTTGCGCGGTAGGCTTTCTCTTCAGGTCCGCATGTCAGCTCCAGAATGCCGTCATCGTTCAAGCCGGCGGCGGGGATGGTCCGGTCCGCCAACTCATCGAGCGACCAGTTCATGGTGTCGGCGACCTGCTGCACCAACTCGCTCGCGAATTGCTGAACACCCTTCTGCTTCAGCCGGGTGGCCGCGGCGATCACGACCTGCAACGAGACCGGATCGCCCTTGTGAGCCAGCACTTCAAGCAGGGATGAGGCTTGCGATGTGCGCGATCCGTGGTTGCGCAGATAGGCCCTGACCCGTCCGGCCGCGATCTGCGGCGGCACGCGCGACGCAAGCGCCAGAATGCCTTTCGAGGCGGCGCCGGAGTTCTTGTAGCTCGACTTCATTTCACGCTTGAGTTCCGCATAGACTTGGTCACGGGTTGTGTCGGGCAACCAGCGCCGTATGCCTTGCAGCCGTTGGGCGACATTTTGATCGGCATAGGCGATCGCCTCTTCGTCAGTGGGCACAACAGTGTCGTAGGTGATCCAGCTGTCAAAGATCCATTGCGAGAAAGCGGCGGCACTGTCGGGATTTAGCTGGTCGAGATATACTTCAAACAGGGCGTTCCCGCCGGGTTGTTTCAATTTGAATGCCAGATAAATCCACCACGCCAGAACATCTGAAGCGACCGGCTTGCCAGATTTGAATTTGGCCGGAGGCATGTGATCGAGCTGTAGCCAATCCAGCTTGTCGAACTTGGCCTTCTTCAGCCCCGCCTCGGCTTCCCGGATCAGGGCAGCAGGACCGACATGATTGTCGATCGGCTCGCCCAGAACCTCAAGCGCCGTCAGGATCGCCGCCTTGGCAAGGTCGCTTTTGTCTTTCTTGAGCTGCGCTTTCAGCGCAGGAATCGCGTCCACGTCCCCGCGCGCGCCCAGCCATTCGGCAGCCCCCTGGCGGATCACCTGGCGGCTGTCATTGAGCAATGTGATCAAACGCTCGGTCACCCGCGGTACGTCCGCCAGCAGCGCGCGTGCTTCGGCTTTGCTTGTCTTGCGTTCGCCGGTGGCGACCTCAAGCAACGGCGTGAAATACCGCATCGGGGTCTTTGGAAATGATGCGAGAAGCCGGATCGCCAATGCCTGGTTCAGCTTCGCATCCGTGCTGGCCGATACACCCATGGCGTGATCCATCACCTGGAAATTGTCGGCTATGTAGGGCCAAAGCACCTCGTGGGGCAGCGTATCATGCGTGTCGTAAGCAGTGCTGCCATATTCCGGCATCAGCATGCGCAAGAAATCTCCCTTTGCAGCCGGCCGTGTGCTCTGATCGCGCCAATCGCCCAGACGCACCTGTATCCCCATCTCGGTCCAAAGCGCATCGATCGCCCGCAAATCGGCATGGTCGGATGCCAGATATTTTTGAAAGTGGGTGGCAAACGGCGCAAGGCCGTACGCGCTGATCCAGGAAGGCAGATGATAGATTGATTGGAATGCCAGACTCAGCGCCTGCTTTTCCGCCAACCGGCTGAGAAGCTGTGTCGTCCATCCTTCAACGTCCTTTGCCAGAAAGCGCTGCACAACCCTTGTGGAATCTTCATTCGTAAGGGTATTGCCAATATGAGCCTCCAGCTTGCCCATGGTGTCCGCTCCAATGAGCGGCTCCTGATATCCCTTTGAAAACTTCGCGTTACGCGCCTTTATTCTCTCGTTTTCGGCGGCAATCAGCTCTTTGAGTTGTTTGCGGTCTTCTGCCGTCAAGGCCGGCTTGGGCCCATCTTGCAAGGGTTTCATCGCCGGGATTGCCACCCGACTGCCGTCAATCGCCGTGTAGCCGGTGGTGTCATCGATAGGTTGAGTGTCGCCATCTGTCATGTCACTGGCGGAAAAACTGTTTTCAATCGCCGCGACAATCCGAGCGGCCTTCTCGGTCTTCAAATGGGCGCGCAGGGTCTCGGTCGCCGCGTCCGTCCCCAAAGCCGACAGAATTTCCACCATACCCGCCCGGACGGCAATGGTTCCGTCGGTCAGGCGCTGTCCGGCGAGGGGCACAATGGTGCTGGCCGGAAGATTGCGCAACGCCACAACCGCAGCCTCGCGTACGGATTTGGACGTATCTCCCGCGGACGCCAGAACAAATTCGAGGAATGGTTGTTCTGCAGACAGTTTGCAGTCTTGCAGAGCTTTGACAAAAGCTTCGCGGCCTTTGGCGGGGGACTTGGCAACGCCTATTACAGCCTCCGCGGCATGGGCAACCATCAGAGGGCGTATATCGACAATATCGCGATAGCATTTGATATTGACGAGCCCGTATTCGTTATTCTGCCAAAACAGCGTTTCGAACAATTGCGGGATTGTGGCGTCAAAGGCCTTGGCCATCGGAACCAGCTGGCCCGGCGTCAAGCCCTTGGGGGGCTCGCTGCGGGCAATGCCCGCCCATCGTTGTTTGGAATCGCAGGCGCCGATCGCGGCTTCGGTCAGAAAAACGCGGAAGGCCAGAGGGGTCTTGTCAGACCCCAATAGTCTGTTGGGCTTAACATTCATCATCACGCCAGCCAGAACCTTCGCATACCGGGTCAGCAGATCGGCATCGAAAGGCGACATATCCAAAAACAGCAGTTGCCGCCGCAGATGATAGTCTTCCTTTTTGCCAAAGTGGACATAGGGCACACCGACTTGCAGCAACTCACCACCGCCCGCCTGGCTCAACGTCGACAAAACCGTCTCAGGCTTGCCCGTCAGCACATACTTGACCGCGTCATCGCCTATACCGGCCTTGACCTGGTTGAGGCGGCTCAGATCCTGGGTGATCAGTTTTGACAAACCATCGGCAAAGGGAATTATTTTGTTGAATAGGGATCTCATCCTAAATCCGATCTCGTCTGATAGGCCGCAGGTCAGTACAGCCCTTTGCTTTCCCAATCCCGGTCGAAGGCGCCCGACTTCGCGATCTCGTGCAGATCATTCCAGACTTCCGACAGCAAAAGCGCAGGCACCTTCTCCAACGTCAGTGCGCGTGACGCGCCGCCATCATCCATCGGGGCGAACTGCATGTATTTGATCGCCGCGGGAATGTCGTCTTCCGAAACATAGCTTCCCGTAAAATACAAATCCGCCCAGATTTTGGCGCCGCGAAATTCCTTGCGATACGTGTCAAACCCGCCGCCATCCCCAATCGGTCCGCGATCATAACCAGCCTTCTTGGCCGCGGCCCGCAGCTTGAAAGTGGTCATCATCCAGCCCATGCGGTCAGTCAGCCGAGTGTCCTTGCCCTCGGCATTCGTAAGTGTTCGTACCGGACGCGAGACTTGGGCAAAAAGCGGTTTGACCTCAAAATCCCTAAGGTGATCCAGCCAGGCCCGCGACGCGGCCTCCGGCAGATTGGCGGTATGGGCTATATCGATCTTGCTGATGGTGCCGATGTCCACATCATCGCCGCTGGCGTCCAGAAACTCGCCCTCGGGTGTCAGACGAAGGCCGGTGATGAATTCGCCATTGTCGCTCAATCCCCGCCAGATCACCCGTTCGATCAGCCGCCGCATGATCGGATGATGTGTCAGATCATCCTGCCATGCCTGGCGACCCCAAACACGTCCACTGACCATCGCATCATAGAGCCGCGATTGTTGTTGGATCTGCGCCGCCTTGATCACTTTCTTCGCCGCGCTCAGCAGTGCCTTGGATTCGTTCGTATTCGCATCGGAGCCAGCGGGAATGGATTTCACCGCCTTGCCCTGGGGGTTGAAAAGCCCGACGGTCAGATCGCTGTCCAGACGTGCGAGATAAGGTTTGGCGTCCTCTCCCACCTCCAACACCATCGTCCCGTCATCCTCAAATCCACCTGTCGGAACCGACCGATCGGCCAGTTCGTCCTGCGTCCATCCCCGTGCTTCGGCGAGATCAGCCACCAATTGTTCCGCCAGTTCGCGCACGGTGCGTTGCTTGAACCGGGTTGCCGTCGCAACCAGCACCTGAACCGCATCCTGGCTGCCCATGCCGTACAAGGTCTCAACCAGAGCCTTCGCCTGCGAGACCCGTTTGCCATGTTGCTTAAGGTAGCGCGCAATCATCGGGCCTGCCGTCGCCGGAGTGGCGCGATGCGTCAATGCGAGAATACCCTTACTATCAGCCCCTGAATTCGGATAGCCCGTCGCAATGCTTTGCAGATAGATCTCGGTAAGGTCTTCGAGCGAATAGCCAACATGGGCCATCCAACTGCTCTTGTTGGCGAGATCCCGTTTTGCCCTCTCCTCTGCTTCGGCGCGGGCTGCGGCACCTACAGGACGGTCCGTGTCATAAGTGATCCAGGTGTTCAGAATCCAATCGGCAACCGCCGTGACGCTCTCCGGTGTCATCTGGTCGAAATACAATCCAAAAAGCGGCGACCCCAAGGGCGATTTCAGTTTCAGCGCGAGACGCAGCCAGGCCTGCAGAAGAACAGGATCAGCGGCAGACCCATCGGCCCAAAAGAGCCGCGGCGCCGTTGAGAGATCCAGCCAATTCAGCTTTTCAGCCGGAAGTTTTTCGACAAGAGTCCTTGCCTCATTCAGCAACGCGTCGCGGCCCAGATAGGCCGTCGTAGCGCCGCCCAATCGCGCCACCGCGGAAATGAAATCGGCGCGGGCCAATTCAGATTTCTCAGTCTTCAGCTTTCGGATCAGGGCGGGCACCGCGTCGACGGCGTTGCGATCCGCAAGAAACCGGGCGGCATTCGCGCGTACGCCCTGACGCTTGTCGTCAAGGATCTTGATCAGCTGATCATCGATGCCCGGCGCGTCGGCCAGCAGTTTTTGGGCCGGGTCCCGCAGGCGGGCCCTGTCATCAATCGCAACGAAGAGCAGCGGCTGGATCAACTCGGCCGGCAGCGACGGGAAATCCGCGATCACCTCAAGCGCGCGCTGCGCGATCCTGAAGTCGGTGCCACGCGGCGGAAGCGACGCGATCAGCAGCGGCAGATGACCTGCGGCAATCTGCCAGATACCGGGAACGAAACTGCGATCGCCGTAATATCGCCGCGTCGACAGGACCTGCCTGAGATAGCCGGTCTCAATATCGCCCGAGGCGCGGTCCTCCGCAGAAGCGCTATTTTCGTGGCCCATGTTGAACTGCTTTGCGATCTTGACGACTTGCGCAAAACTGACCTGCCCGTTCGCGATAGCGCCCTGGACATATCGCGAAAGCGGTTCATTTCGCCAATCAAGCAAGCTCGACAAACTTCTTGAATGCTTGCAGGCCAGATCGATCGCGCGGCGCTGGGGGATCCGATCGAGACCTTCTTCGACGATCGGCCTCAACAGGTCGGCGTAGTAGTAAGGCAGATACGGCACGAACCCCCTTTGTTCTTGCGGATCACGAGCAACGGGATTGTTCAGGATCTTCAGCCACGCCTCGCCGACCGGATGCACGGCATCCATTTCCGGCTTGTTGCCTGTCTTGCCTTGCTTGGTCCAGTATTCCAGACGCCGTGCATGTTTATCCTCGGCGTCTTGACGCATCTTAGCCTCGACGGCACGAAATCGTGCAACGAAGTCGTCACCCAACGGGCTGCTGCCGTCATCGACAAGCGGCACTTCCGGGGGCAGCGGCACATGTGTTCCGCTGGCATCGATATACCCGCTGTCGACCGTCGGCGCCGCTGTCGCGGGGCCACCGACCAGAAGTTCCAGGGCTGTCAGAACAGATTGCGATGTTTCGGTCTTCCTATGTGCGACAAGCGCATCTGACGCCTGCTCACCACCAACGGCGGCCAGAGCCTCCACCGCAAAAAGCCGCGCCGTCGCTTTCTTCGCCGCAAGCATTTCAATCGCCCGCTTGGTGACCGCCTCGGCATCGTGAAGCGGCAACAAGGCGGCGGCATTCTTTCGAAGCGTGACAGAGCTTTCTTGGCCCTGGTCGAACAGGAAAGGCAAGAAAGCGGGCTCTTTCACAAACGACATTTTGGCCCAATGTTGCAGAACATTTCCGCGGACATTGGCATCCTGTCCCGCAAGCGCTTCCACAAAGACCTCGGTATCGAACTGATCAGCAAAGATACCTTTGACGGATGGGATTTCAGGCGCTCTATAAAAACGCCGGTGGGCGGGAAGGAAATAAAGGACAATATCAACATCCCGCCCACCCAGACGTTTTACCGCGGCGCGCACATCACCCCACGTGGTCGGCGTGTCGCTGGTTGTTCCTTGCCCCGCGCTGAAGGCCGACAGAAGGACACGAACAATGTCCGGAATCGCGTCAAGATGCTCGCTGCCCTTCTGCGTTGTAAGGCTAAAGCCCCACCCCATGGCATGACGCAACTCAGCAAAGCGGGCCAAGGCATCCGGCCGGCCGCCCAGCCCATAACAAAGTGCGTTTGTTGCCATCACCGCATCGCGGTGCGGGCGGGCAGGCAGATAATTCGGATTTGCACCGACGGTCGCCTTCAGATCAGCCAACACATCGCTGGAATTGCCAGTCGCCAGGTATGTCCTGGCCCGGTGGGCCAATCCGCGTTTCACCGTATCAAGAAACGCATAAGCCTGGCCATCGGTCGGGGTAGGCTGATCGGCAGTGTCAGAGGTGGCTCCGAGATACTTCTTAAAGAGACGACCCAGCAAATTCGTTACTCCAATCGTGCAGATGCGCTTTGCGCTATCGTGCGTAGCATTGGCAAAAAACGCTGACTGCGCAACAACGGAACGCTTGTCA
This sequence comes from uncultured Paracoccaceae bacterium, assembly GCA_947503935.1. Lineage (GTDB taxonomy): Bacteria > Pseudomonadota > Alphaproteobacteria > Rhodobacterales > Rhodobacteraceae > CANNFR01. Next base: position 215,872 of record CANNFR010000008.1, on the reverse strand, counting down.
CCCTGTCAAATCATTTTACCCTCGTTTGAGGATGAAAAGCTGGCATTCGCATCAGGAAAACGCAGGTCAGCAGACACTCTCTCCCTCTTGACGGGCGCGGGAGATTTGCAGACCGGTTGGCAAGTCGCCGAGATCTTATCGCCCCAGCAACACCGCTGCTCTGTTCAGCGCGCGATTTGTGGTCGCGAGAAATTTTTGCACAAGCCCTGTCCGCATTTACAAAGATCCGTTTGATCACCTGAGACAACATTGGCTGACCCTGGCCTGAGAGTCAGCTGTCTATGACAGATGACTGGCTTCCAGTGTCATAGCGTTATCAATCTCAACCAACTCAAGTAGCCGATTTCAATGAAACAACGCAGATTTTTGAGATCGGATTTCTGTCTGGCCATAATTCACGTGCAAAGCGCGAAGCGTGGCGCGATTTCTCTGGTTTTCAGGGCGCGGCGCAGGGCAGCCCGGCCCAGGGTCGGCCGGGCCATCGGCCCGTAGGCCTGTGACAAATCCGCGATGCTGTCTTCAGCCCCCCGCAGAACCGCAATGGCCTTCTTCAGGCTCGCGAGGCTTTCCGAGGTAAGAGTCCGCAGGGCTTGCGGCCCGGGATAGAAGCTTTCCGAGACAACTCCATTGGCCCAGACAAGGCTGTGATGTGGCAGAAGAAAATGCACAAAGCGCCGTGGCGCGGCGCCGTGCAGAATGCGGCACCCCTGCCCCCACTCCTCGGCCAGAAGGCGTGCCGCCACAAGCGCACCCGAGGGCTGCCCAAGGAATGCGGACCCTATCAAAATGCGGTGCTGCGGCGACACCACCAGATCGCGATGATGGCCCAGCGTATTCCGCGCGATGCAGACCGGCCCCAATGCGCCCGCCCCTGCCAGATGCGGCCCGGACAGATCATGATTGCCCAGCCAGCAAATGGGCTGGTCGCCGTCATCCATCGTGCTGACCAGATCTCCGACCTTGAGTGACTGCACCGGCACCTCGCCCCGCGGTGTCAGGATGCCAGTGTCCCAGGCAAAACAGACCATCTGCGAGTAGGCCAGGTTCTGATCGCGAGGCTGATTGGAGATCGATGTATAGGTCACCCCTTCGACAAGCGGGGCGCTGAACGCATAGACATCGATGTCGTCGAAAAGCTCGACCTCGTAGATTTCAATGATCGAGCCGTCACTGCCTTCCAGGATGCCGGCCCGATCCGAGGCGACGCGGCCGCCCTGGGTGCCCACCGGGTTACCATCGGGATCGTAGAGCGTCGCGGTTTCGCCGTCGGCCCCTTCATTATCGGTATTCGCGCCGCCGTCGGTGTTGTCGGGGTTGGTGTCGCCGGACAGGGTCGTTTGATCGGCGCCGTTATCCGTCACCTCGACCGTGTGATAGGGCATCAGCGCGGCAGAGTAGGTGAACGTGCTGCCAACGGTTGTGAAAGCCCCGTTGGACGCCGCCGAGTAGCCCGCGGCGATCAGGTCGGACTCTCGAATGACGATGAATGTTTCGGTCACCATCCTGCACTATCCCGTTCTCAGGCAGCATGATCCGGGAAATAACTTCAGATTTGGTGAATCAGATTGACGTGTCGACATTGGCCGCGTCGACCACATAGGTGTGGATCGAGAACACGACAGCCTGCGTCTGAGGCAGGCGTAGAAGGCATTGCCGTTCCGAGCGCAAGTAAGGGGCCGGACCGTCTGGTGTGGGGCGTGGGTCGGCCTCGCGGCGGGGGTGATAGAGATCGGCGCTGGCATAGGCGTTCCAGTTCATGCGCCAGAGCGGCCGGTTGGGGTGCATCGCATCGAAAAGGCGCTGGACGCGGGCGGCGATATTGCCGTCATAGTCTGGAACGGGGTCGTGGATGCGGGTCAGAGGCCGGCCGATTTTTTCGGCCAGCGTCCAGGAGGCGGGAAAGCACAAGATCGCGCCGGTCAGGATGTGTTCGCCCGAAGGGCCCGGCTGCAGAATGCACAGATCCTCCTGCACCAGGCGGCCCAGCGTCAGAAGCGGCCGGGCCGGATCAAGCGGCACGCGGACGCCATCGGGGCGCAGGGCATCGGATGTGCCAAGCCGGTGGCCAAGCTGCGGCAAGCGCGCCAGAACCATCCGGTAAAGCTCAACCGCCGCCGGGTACGCTGACCCGGCCAGCCGGTGCACATCGCCGGCATGCTCCGCGATCAGCCTGTCTCGCAGCTGCATCTGGCCCGCGAAGGCGTCATCGACCACCAGCCAGTTCGCCGGATCAAGCGGCGCGATCCCGGGCAGGCGGTCAAGCCGCTTGTCCTGACCGGGAAAGATTGGCAACGTCGATTGCAAGATGGCCATAGGTCAGACGAGTGCCAGATGATGCGCATCATGGGAAGGGGCGCGGTGGAAAACACGACCCTCAATATAGACGCCGCGTTGCTGTTCGATGAAGCCTACAACGCGCCTGCCTTTACCGATTATCTGGCGGCGCTGAACAGGCGTCTTGCGCCGGTGGACATTCAGCTGCGCCAGACCGGGCTGACCGAAGACGCGTTCGTGCTTTTTAATACCGATGATCTGCATGTCCTGGTCTCGCTGAACCGCCAGCCTCTTGCGGCGGAGGGGTTTGCAAGCGCGCTTGCCTCGCCCCTGACGCAGATGAACCCGGCGGGCTTTGCCGACAGGGTGGCCGGGCACCGCCAGAACATCTTCATCACCGTGGGCGACGGCCCGATCGCCAAGACCCCTGCCTTGTTGGAGATGGAGCAGAAACTGGGCATGCCGGATGACCGCAAGGCGGTCGCGCTTGAGCTGAAGCTGACCCTTCTGCACCGCGCGGTTCTAGCCATGCTGGACGCGGTGACACCGCAGCCCACCGCCATCCATTGGTGCCAGTCCGATACGCTGCACACGCCCGCGAAGGTGCAGGCGACCGACGGCATGATCCTGCCGGTCCCGCTGATGACGCATCCGGGCCTTTTCTCAAGCGGCCGGGCTGAGGACGGCCGCCGCTATGTGGGCTTTGTCTCGAACCACTCAAAATGGTTCTGCGGCAAGACGATCGTCGTGCCTGAAACCGCTGAGACCTCGCGCATGATGGCCCTGGTCGACTTCCTGATCGAGGGGTTTCTGGCCGGGCGTCTGGGCTTGCGCGACGGCGATCTGGTGCCCTTTTCCCAGTTTGAGACCGCGCGCATCCGCCATCTGCCCCCCAGCGACGGGTTTCCCGAGGGCCAGATCGAGGTCACGATGGAGGAGGCCGCGCTGGATCTGCCGTCGGGGCCGCAGAGCTTTGCCAGCTTGCGCGCCCCCCGGCAGAAGAGCCCGGAGGAGGACCTGCCTATCGTGCTGAAAGAACCCGGCGCGGATCAACCGCTGGTCCAAGACCCGATTGCCCCGCCGCCCGACAATGGCGACAAAGGCCTTAAGACGCCGCCACCCACGGCGGCCGCGCCTGCTGAAAGGTTCGGCAAAGGAACCCGCTATGCCCCAAAAACCACGACTACGATCTCACTATGGGACAAGCTTTTCACACCCAACAAAGAGGCCTCGCTCTTTACCTATCTCGCGCTGTCGTTCTTTGTGACGACCTGGTCGCCGGTGGTCGGGGTCGGGCTTGTCGTATTGAACTGGGTCAAGGGCCCCTACCCGACGCTGACGCTGGTGTTTGCCTTCTTCGCACTGATCCGTCTATCGACCTGACACGCGCCACCGCAGCACTGCTGGGCCATGCGTCCGGTCTTCATGGCTATACCAAGGGCCTGCACGATGGCGGGTGTTCCCTTATTTAGAAACCCGGAGCCCTCGGCCTTGACCTCAGTGCGCGATCATCACGTGGCGGACGGCCGTATAATCCTCGAGCGCGTACATCGACATGTCTTTACCGTATCCCGATTGCTTCAAACCGCCATGGGGCATCTCGTTGACCAGCATGAAATGCGTGTTCACCCAGGTGCAGCCATATTGGAGCGCGGAGGATATTTTCATCGCATTGCCGATATCGCGGGTCCAAACGGAGGAAGCGAGGCCATATTGCGAGTCGTTGGCCCAGGCAACCGCCGTGTCGGCGTCATCGAAACGGGTGACAGAGACAACGGGGCCGAAAACTTCGCGCTGCACGATCTCATCTTGCTGTAAGGCGCCGGCGATCACTGTGGGTTGGTAGTAGAACCCCGGGCCATCATGGGCCGCGCCGCCCGTTGTCACCTCGATATGGGGTTGCTCGGCCGCGCGGGCGACAAAACTGGAGACCCGATCACGCTGGCGCATCGAAATGAGCGGACCGATTTCGTTCTCGGCATCGTCGTCGCGCGCATAGGCGATGGAGGCCACGGCGGATGTCAGATCCGCGACGAGGTTGTCGTGGATTTTGGGGCCTGCATAGATGCGGCAGGCTGCGGTGCAATCCTGGCCTGCATTGTAGTAGCCAAAGGCTTTCAGCCCCTCGACCACAGCACCCAGATCGGCATCATCCATCACGATCACAGGGGCCTTGCCACCCAGTTCAAGGTGGGTCCGTTTGACCGTTTTGCTGGCGGCCTGCAGGATCTTTTTGCCTGTCGCGATATCGCCGGTGATCGAGACCATGTCGACGTCATCATGGGAAATGAGCGCATTCCCGACGCTGCCGCCCTGCCCCACAATCACGTTGACGACGCCTTCGGGCAAGAGATCGGCCACAACCTTGGCCAGCCTAAGCGCTGTCAGAGGGGTCTGTTCGGACGGTTTCAAGACGACAGTATTGCCGCCAGCCAGGGCCGGGGCAATTTTCCAAGCCATCATCATCAGCGGGTAGTTCCAAGGCGCGATGGACGCCACGACGCCGATGGGATCGCGGCGGATCATCGAGGTATGGCCGGCCATGTACTCGCCCGCGATAGAGCCTTGCATGTTCCGCACAGCGCCCGCGAAATAACGGAAGCAATCGACGATGGCGGGGATCTCATCTTCCAGCACGGCGCCGTAGGGTTTACCGCAATTCAACGCCTCGATGCGGGCAAAGCCCTCGGCATCCGCCTCGATCGCCGCGGCAATGGCGAGCAGTTTTTCCGAACGCTCTGCCGGCGTCGTGCGCGACCACGCGCCAAACGCGCCCCGGGCCGCCTTGACCGCACGGTCGATCTGGGCCGGATCGGCCTCTGGCATCTTCAGAAGCGTTTCTCCCGTGCGCGGGTTCAGAACGGTTTCTTCGGTCTCTGTGCCCGCCTCAAACGCGGCGCCGATCAGCATCTGGGTTTCCATTGAATTCCTCCCTTATTTTCCGCTGCCCGCGACGGTTTCGGTGCCGCGGGTCAAGTAATAGGCGGCCAGGATCGGCAGGAACGTGACAAGCACGACCACCATGGCCACAACGTTGGTGACAGGGCGCTGGCGCGGGCGCACCAGCTCTTCCAGCATCCAGATCGGCAGGGTCTGCTGCTGTCCGGCGGTGAAGGTGGTCACGATCACCTCGTCGAAGGACAGCGCGAAGGCTAGCATGCCCCCTGCCAAGAGGGCTGTGGCGATGTTGGGCAGGATCACAAACCGGAAGGTCTGGAACCCGTTTGCCCCCAGATCCATCGACGCCTCGATCAGGTTGCCCGATGTGCGCCGGAACCGTGCGACCGCATTGTTGTAGACAACCACCACGCAGAAGGTCGCGTGGCCCAGAACAATGGTCCAGAAACTGAACGGGATATCGGCAAGATTGAAGGCCGAGCGCAGAGAGATGCCCGTGATGATGCCAGGCAGCGCGATGGGCAGGATGACCAGAAGGCTGATCGTCTCGCGCCCGAAAAAGTGCGTGCGCGCCACTGCGGCCGCGGCCAGCGTGCCCAGGATCAGCGCGATCACCGTGCTGATCGAGGCGACGCGCACCGACAGCCACAGCGCCTCCCACACATCGGGACGGTTCCAGGTGACGGCGAACCATTGGGTCGTCAGCCCCGGAGGCGGCCATTGGTACGACCTGTCCTCGGTGGTGAAGGCATAGACGAAGATCAAGAGAATCGGCAGATGCAGAAAGAGCAATCCCGCGATCGCCGCGATCTTGAGGCCGAGCGGAGCTTTAGAGCGCATCGAAAGCCCCCTTTCGCTTGGCGACCCACAGATAGACGCCCATGATCAGGATCGGCACGACCGCGAAAGCGGCGGCCAGAGGGATGTTCCCCGCGGTGCCCTGATATTGGTAGACCGCCTGACCTATCATCCGGGCCGAGGTGCCGACGATCTGTGGCACGATGTAATCGCCCAAGGTAAGCGAGAAGGTGAAGATCGACCCCGCGATGATCCCCGGCAAGGCCAGCGGGATCAGCACATGGCGCAGCGTCTGACCCGGTCGCGCACCCAGATCGCCCGAGGCTTCCAGCATGGATGGCGGCACACGCTCAAGCGCGGCCTGAACAGGCAGGATCATGAAGGGCAGCCAGACATAGAGGAAAACCAGGAAGGTGCCGGTCCACGAGACCGACAGTGAATTGCCACCGATGCCGGGAATGGAAAGATAGGCCTCAAGAAGCCATGTGAGGTGCAGCGTCTCGAAGAACCAGCCGAGGATACCCTCTTTCGCCAGGATCAGCTTCCAGGCGTAGACCTTGACCAGATAGCTGGACCACAAAGGCAGCATGATGCCCAGATAGAACACGGCCTTCCATCGGCCCGTTGCATAGCGCGCGGCATAGTAAGCAATCGGGAAGGCAACGATTGCGGCTGCAATTGTCACGCTGGCGGCCATGGCGACGGTCCGCAGAATGATGTCGAGATTATAGGCCCGGAAGAGTTCGCGGTAGGTGCTGAGCGTCAGCTCATAGCGGATCTGGCCCGAAAACTCATCAATGGAAAAGAAGCTTTGCGCCAAAAGGGCAAAGAGCGAGCCGAGGTAGACAATCCCCAGCCAGGCCAGCGGCGGACCGACAAGCAAAAGCACCAAAAGCCGGGGCCGCCGCCACAGAAAGTCCGAAGCGCGACCCGTGAGGTTTGTCCCACGTCCGGTTTCGGCCGCATCGAGCGCCGTCATAAGGTCGCCGCCATCACATGCAAGGCCTGCGGATCCCAGGAAATGCGCAGGGTATCACCTTCCGCAACCGTCACAGAACCGGCCGGGATCAGAGCGGTCAGCCGGTGCCCGTCTTTATCGAGCGTCAGGCGGGTCGATGTTCCCACAAACGTAGATCGCAGCACGCGGACCTCGTGACCGCCGTCTGACACGATCCGGATAGCCTCGGGGCGCAGCGCCGCCTGAATGTCGCCAAGGCCAAGCGTTGCTGCAAAAGCGGGCGGTATCACATTGGACGAGCCAACGAAATCGGCAACGAAGGGGGTTTCCGGGCGGAAATAGATGTCTTCCGGTGTGCCGGCCTGAACGATCCGGCCCTCATTGAAGACCGCGACCTGGTCGGCCATCGACAAGGCCTCACCCTGGTCATGGGTCACGAACACGAACGTAATTCCCAAACGACGCTGGAGCGCTTTCAACTCGTCCTGCATCGCCTCCCTCAATTTCAGATCAAGGGCGCCAAGCGGTTCGTCCAGCAAAAGGACCTTTGGTTGCATAACCAACGCGCGGGCCAGTGCCACCCTCTGACGCTGACCACCGGACAAGGCCGAGGGCTTGCGATCGCCGTAGCCGGGCAGGGCCACCAACTCCAACGCCTCATCCGCCGCGCGCCGCCGGTCGGCCTTGCCGCGCCCGGCCACCATCAGCCCGTAGGCCACGTTGTCGCGCACATTCAGGTGCGGAAACAGCGCGTAATCCTGGAAAACCGTATTCACCGGCCGGCGATAGGGCGGCGTATCGTTCATGGCCTGCCCGAAGATCGCCACATCCCCAGCGGTTGGGGTTTCAAAACCTGCGATAAGCCTCAGGCAGGTTGTCTTGCCCGAGCCAGAGGGGCCAAGCATCGCGAAGAATTCGCCTTCGCGGATCGAGAGGTCGACGCCATCGACCGCGCGCACCGGACCGTAATGACGCGAGACACCGAAAAACTGAACCGCTGCATTCATGGATTTCTGCTCAAAAAAATGGCCCACCGCCTTTGGGCGGGCCACCAATTCAGGGAGGTCACCGTCCACCGATCACGCCGATATAGTCGGACACCCAGCGATAGTAGGGGACACATTGTTCCTGGCTTTCACATTGCGTTACCGGCGTTTGCCAGAAGCGGATGCGTTCGAAATCATCAAAGCCGTTCGTCGTGCACCCTTCGGCCGTCTGCATGCCGCGTCCGTCCGTGCAGGCCTCCGGCACGGCCGGGTTCGCGCCGAACCAGACTGACAGATCGGACATCAGATTGGACGTCAGCGTGTGTTCCATCCACATATAGGCGCAATTGGGATGGTCGGCCTCGGAATGCATCATCGTCGTATCGGCCCAGCCGGTCGCGCCCTCTTCCGGGATGGTGGAGGCAACGGGTGCGCCATTGCCCTGAAGGATGTTCACCTGGAAGGGCCACGAGCCCGAGGCGGCCATGCCTTCGTTCTGGAAATCGTCAATCTGGATGAAGGCATCGTGCCAGTAGCGGCTGACAAGGGTGCGCTGCTGGCGCAGCAGGTCGAGCGCGGCATTGTACTGATCCTGATTGAGCTCATAGGGGCTGACGATGCCCAGATCGGGCTGGTGCGTCATGAGGTAGAGCGCGGCATCGGCGATATGGATCGGACCGTCATAGGCTTGCACGCGGCCTTCGTTGGATTGCCCGTCAGGCAGATCCTGCGGCTCGAACACAACCGACCACGAGGTCGGCGCCTCGGGAAACACCTCGGTCGAATACATCAGCACGTTCGGACCCCACATATACGGCACCCCGTAATGCGTGCCGTCAACGTAGTGCCACGGTGCCTGTTTGAGCCGGTCATCTATAGTGTCCCATGACGGGATGAGGGCGGTGTTGATGGGCTGAACCCGATCACCTGCGATCATGCGCAGCGAAGCATCACCCGACGCCGTTACCAGATCGAACCCACCTTCATTCATCAGGGCCACCATCTCGTCCGAGGTGTTCGCGGTCTGGACGCGCACCATGCAGCCCGTGGCGTCCTCGAAGCCCGTCACCCAATCGAAGGCGGAATCCGTTTCGCCACGTTCGATGTAGCCCGGCCAGGCGACAATGCGGAGCTCGCCCTCACCCTCGCCGATCTCGGTGATCATGCTCTGCGCAATCGCCGTTTGCCCGACGGCCACGGCCAATACGATTGCGGTCGCGGTGTGAAACCTCTTGGTCATGCTGATCTCCCCTGTTGTCGGGTTCTTGCGGTTTCGAACCCTTTGGGAAAGCTTGCCAAGCGGCCGGTGGTTTCACCAATTCAGTTTTCAGAATTCCATTATCGGATTTTCCGAAATCACGCCGAGGTGTTCTCTTTCGCGATAGCGATGAAGTCCGCAGCCTCGCGCGACAGAGGGGCCCCCTTTCGCCAAACGACGGCGACGTGGATTACAGGCAGAGTGCCCGAGACGTCCCGGCTTTCGATCCGGTCGCCTTCAAGCGACCAGGGGCGATAAACGAGGTCGGGCAACAGCGTGACCCCTGCCCCCGTCGCGACCAGGCTGCGAACCGCCTCGACACTTCGCGTGCGGAAAGCGACCCGTGGCCTGCGCCCCAAGGCCGATAACAGGCTCTCTGCCGCGTCATCCATCTCATCCACGCGCAGCATGATCAGGGGTTCGGACGTGACATCATCAAGCGAGATGCTTTCCTTTGCGGTCAGCGGATGCCCCGCAGGCATCCAGAGGCGAAAGGGTGAGACATTCAGGATTTCTGTGTTGAGGGCCATCCGGTCTCTCTGGCCACCGGCAAGAAGGACGGCCACATCAAGTTCGCCGCCAATCAGGAGATGCTCAAGATATTCCGCGCCATCCTCGATCGCGGTGACCTCGACGCCAGGACGAACGCGGCGATACCGCGACAGAACATCGGACAGAACATAGCCGGCCATCAGGGACGTGACCCCCAGTTGCAGGCGCCCACCCTCACCCTCGTGCGGGTTCTCAAACGTGTTCCGGGCGACCGACACGTCCGCCAGGATTTTCTCGGCGTGCCGTAGGAACTGATTGCCGCGCATCGTGAGGTTCAAACCGCGCGAATGCCTTTCAAAGAGCGTGACACCCAGATCGGCCTCAAGATCCTTGATCGCTTCGGTGATCGCACTTTGCGAGATCGACATTTCCTGCGACGCCCGGCTGACGGTGCCGTATTGAGAAACGGCGACAAAATACCTGATCTGTTTCAGCGTAAACGCCATCAACCTGCCGCCTGGAAACTGCCGAGCTTGTTACCCAGGCTTCTTGTAGGTGAGCAATGCCCGGTTTTGTAGATGCTTTGCTCTTTGAGCTTGGGGAAAGACGGTTCTGACGGGATGCGTCGGATCGTAATCTGGTCTTCCGGACCCTATCAAGGTCACGGCCCCGAGCGAACATCTGCCGTATCATATCAGTGCGCCAAGCGGCGATATGACGGGGTTTTGCTGCTGGCTAAGGGCCGAAGCTGGCCAGAACGCCCCGGTGATCAGAGCCAAGCTCGGGCCGGATCGTGTAGGTTGCGGCCCAGCCGGTTGGGACCAGGACGTGGTCGATTGGCAGGGGCATCAGCCCGCCTTTCAGGCTCAGCGTGGTCGCGGTGCGCTGCATGGTCCGTGTCCGCGAGGCGCGCGCGATGGTACGCACGCTGTGGGCCCAAGGCACCATGTTGAAATCGCCGCCGATGATGACCGGGCTGCTCAGCCCATCGATCACCGGCAACAGACGCGCCACATGGGCCGCCTGGCCATAGGGATAAGGCCAGTGCAGATGCACCGAAACGACCCAGAGCGGGCCATCGGGGGCGGCAACCTGCAGCGCGGTCAGCCCGCCTCGTTCCGAGCAGATCGGCGCGCCCATGGCAGGCCAGCGCGACAGAACGGCCGTGCCGCCGACCGTGCCGAAGGCGCAATGGGCCTGGGCCGGATAGGCCTGCTCCAGCGCGGCCATCACCGCCATGTTGCGCCCGTTGACTTCTTGCAGGGTGACCAGATCGGCGTCCGACGCCAGAATGTCGGCCACGATCGGGCCGGGATCGACCAGGCGGAACAGGAGGTTCTTTTGATAGATCGCATGAGGGCCGCCTGCCCCATCGTCGGCCCCATAGCTCAGCGCCACGGGCAGCGCCGCAACCCCAGAGATCACCCCCAGACCAAGTGCCAGCCAGCGCCCCTTGCGCGGTATCAGCGCGATCAGAAAGGCGAGTATCAGGCAGGCGCCGGTAAAATAGAGCCGGAACACCGCCAGCGAATCGCCCAAGGGATGCACTACCCCGGCAAAACTGCCCGCAACCGCCGCAAGCGCGGCGAAGATGCCCAACCAGAGCAGAAGAAGCAAGGCCCTTGTCATCGGCAGATCCCTCCGTCCCCGCCGCGCTACCCTGCGGCGTCACGACCGTCAATGCCCCAAGCCGGGAACAAGCGCGCGGCCCCGGGCATTGACCCCTGCCAAGCAAAATGGAGGCATCATGCGCTGGACCGATATCGCCAACAACTGGGACGCCTTCTCGGCCCCGATCCTGCAACGCTGGCCCGCGGCCGACGAGAACGCGCTTTTGCGGATCGAGGGCGAGTATGAGGCGTTTCTGGCCCATATCGCCGAGGTCACCGGCCAGCCGCGTGACGTTGTGGTCGATGATGTCGCCCGGTGGATAGAAGGCGGGATGCCGGCGGACGTGGTCATGGACGAACACCACGACAACGCCTCAATCTCGCAATCCGCCGATTATGTGCCCGAGGGCGAAGACCCGCTTTCGGATGATGCGCGGTTCGGGGATGACAACAAGGCCGACACGCCGATCGGGCGCAGCTGATCTTGCCAAGGCGGCCCGGGCATCCTATCGGCGGTCATGCTCTCTGTCTCCGATAGCGGCCCTGCCTGGCCACCCTGCCCCGAGCCTTTCAATCTGGCCGCCCACGTTCTGCGCCACGCAAGCGTTCAAGCCGGCAAGACCGCGCTTGAGGTGATCTCGGCGGATGGCGCCGAGGCTTGGAGCTATGGGTGCCTTCAAGCCGCCGTTCTGGGGGTCGCCCAAAGGCTGACCGCCCTGCAAATCGGCCGGGGCCGCGTTCTGCTTCGGCTCGGCAACACGGTCGATTTCCCCATTGCGTTTCTGGGCTGCGTGGCGGCAGGCGCCGTGCCAGTGCCCGTTTCGTCCGCACTGACCGCGCCCGAGGTCGCGGCGCTTCTGGCCGATCTGACGCCCGCACTGATAATGCACGATGAACGCCTGCCTCTGCCGAATGCCGCCGGCCCGATCGTGACAATGGCCACCTTGCGCGCCTGGCACACCCTGCCGCCGGCAGAGTGCCAGATGGGCCCGGCCGATCGGCCCGCCTATATTGTCTTCACCTCCGGCACGTCGGGCCGCCCGCGCGGGGTGGTCCACGCCCACCGCGCGATCTGGGCCCGCGGCATGATGCGTGAGGGCTGGGATGGCATGGGCCGCGACGACCGGGTTTTGCATGCCGGTGCCTTCAACTGGACCTATACACTCGGCACCGGCCTTCTCGACCCATGGTCCTCTGGGGCGACTGCGCTGATCCCGGCCGAAGGAACCTCCGCCGACGCCTTGCCGGGCCTCCTGCACACCCACAAAGCCACGATCTTTGCCGCGGCGCCCGCCATCTACCGCCGGATGCTGGCCGCCGGTGCGGCGCTGGACCTGCCCGCGCTCCGCCATGGCCTGTCGGCAGGCGAAAAGCTGTCGCCCGCGCTGAAGGCAAAATGGGAAACGGCAACCGGCCGCCCGGTTTACGAGGCGCTCGGAATGTCGGAATGCTCAACCTTCATCTCGGGGGCCCCTGCCCGCCCGGCGCCCGTAGGCAGCACGGGCTATCCGCAGGCTGGCCGCAAGGTAGCGGTGCTCGGCCCAGATCTGACGCCGGTCGCGCGCGGCAAAGCGGGCGAGTTGGCCATCGCGCGCACCGATCCCGGCCTCTTTCTGGGCTATCACGGCGCGGAGGCCGAGACGGAAAGCCGTTTTGCCGGCGACTGGTTTCGCACCGGCGATAGCGTGACCATGGCCGAGGATGGCGCGATCTACTATCACGGCCGGCTGGACGAGATGATGAATGCGGGCGGCGTGCGCGTCTCGCCGTTGGAAGTCGAGGCGGTTCTTGCCGGGGCGCCGGGCATCGGCGACATCGCTGTTTGCGAGGTGCCGGTGAAGGCCGATACCACCGTGATCGCGGCATTCTACACCAGCCCGGCGCCCCTGCCAGAGGCAGGGCTTGCGGCCTTTGCAGAAGCCCGCCTTGCACGCTACAAATGCCCCAGAATCTGGGTCCACCTCGCGGCCCTCCCCCGCACGAAAACGGGTAAACTCAACCGGCGCGCCTTGCGGGCCGGGATCAAGGACGCCTGAAGGAGCCCCGCACGTGATCAAGCTTGATATCCTGTCCGATCCGATCTGCCCCTGGTGCATGATCGGCAAGGCGCGGCTGGACCGTGCGCTGGAAGCCCGCCCGGAGCATCCGTTCGAGATTGAGTGGCACCCGTTCCAGCTGAACCCCGACATGCCCGCTGAGGGTATGGATCGGCGCGCCTATCTGGAAGGCAAGTTCGGCAGCAAGGCGCAGGCGGCCGAGGTCTATGCCCGTATCGACGAGGCCGCCCGCGAAAGCGGGATTGAGATCGACTGGGCCTCCATCGCGCGCACGCCCAATACACTCGACGCCCATCGGCTGATCCACTGGGCGGGGCTTGAGGGGCGACAGACGGCCATCGTCTCGATGCTGTTCAAGGCCTATTTCAAGGAGGGCCGCGATATCGGTGACCGCGACACACTGGCCGATATCGCCGACAGTGCCGGCCTTGATGCCGCGATGATCCGGCGACTTCTGGCCTCAGACGCGGATGTTGAGGACATTCGCACCCGCGACGCCAATGCCCGCGAGCGTGGGGTGACCGGCGTGCCAACCTTCATCGTGGCGAACCAACACGTGGTGCCGGGCGCCCAACCGCCGCAGCTTTGGGAGCAGCTGATCGACGAGGTCATGGCGCAGCTAAACCCATGATCACCGCCCATCTGCCAGCAGGCTATATCGTGGGCCGGGCCATGCCTGTCGCGCCGTGGGTGATGGCGGCGGCTCTGGCAGGCTCGGTCCTGCCGGATTTCGATCTGATCTGGTTCTATTTCATCGATGACCGCGCCTTTCATCACCACCGCTATTGGGTGCACGCGCCGGGGTTTTGGCTGATCGTCGCGGCGGCGAGTTTACCGCTCATGCGCTGGCGCCTGCCACGCCACATGCCAGCCGCATGGGCCTTTTTCGCAGCCCTTTTGGTGCATCTGATCCTCGACAGCTTGGCGGGCAGCATCATGTGGCTCTGGCCGTTTGACGATACCCTCTACGCACTGGTCCAGGTGCCGGCGACCCGCAGCCATTGGGTGCTGTCCTTCCTGACCCACTGGACCTTCGCCGCCGAACTGGCGATCTGGGCCGTCGCCATCACGTTTTTTTTGCGCCAGAGGCGCCTGGCATGAGGCCGGAGAAACCGCTCAGCCAGACCGAGTTCATCGCCCTGACGGCGATGCTCTTTGCGACCATTGCATTTTCCATCGACGCAATGCTGCCCGCCCTACCCGAGATTGCGGACGAGCTGACGCCGTTTGACCCCAACCGGGCGCAGCTGATCCTGACCAGTTTCGTGCTGGGCATGGGGATCGGGACGTTCATTGCCGGGCCGTTATCGGATGCGTTCGGGCGCAAGAACGTGATCCTGGGTGGTGCGGTTTTGTATATCATTGGCGCCAGCCTGGCCTGGGCGGCGGGCTCGCTTGATCTGCTGTTGGCCGCGCGGGTGATCCAAGGGCTGGGCGCCGCAGGCCCAAGGGTGGTGTCGATGGCGATGATCCGCGATCTCTATAGCGGTCGGCAGATGGCACGGGTGGTCAGTTTCGCGATGATGATCTTCACGCTGGTCCCCGCCATTGCGCCGCTTCTGGGCAGCTTCATCATCGCGGGCGTCGGATGGCGCGGTATTTTCGGTGCCTTCGTCTTGTTCTCGTTGGTTTCGGCCGCCTGGCTCGCCCTTCGCCAGCCCGAGACCCTGCCGCCCGAGGCCCGCCGTTCCCTGCGTGCGGAGCCGCTGAAGGCCGCTCTGGTTGAGGTGCTGACCAACCGCACGATCCTCAGGGCAATCGCCGTGCTGACGCTGGGCTTCGGCGCGCTCTTCGGCACGCTTTCCTCGACCCAACAGATCTTTGACGAGACCTTCGGTCGTGGCGCCAGCTTCCCGCTCTGGTTCGCGCTGATCGCCGTTCTGGCGGGGACCGGCAGTTTTCTGAATTCCCAAATCGTCATGCGGCTTGGAATGCGGCCAGTGATCTTGTGGACGATGGCGGTTCAGGCCGGCCTGTCACTGACCTTCGGGGTGGTCACGGCATTCGGTCTCTGGCCGGAAGCGCTTTACTTTCCGATCTATATCGCCTGGACGACCAGTGTGTTTTTCATGGCCGGGCTGACCTTCGGTAACCTCAACGCCTTGGCGCTGGAGCCCGTCGGCCATATCGCAGGCATGGCGGCCTCGATCGTGGGCGCGCTGTCGACCGTAGCGGCGGTGTTCATCGCCGCCCCGATTGGCTTGGCCTTCGACGGCACCCCGGCACCGCTCGCCTTCGGGATTTTCGCCTGCACCGCGTTAGGTGCTTTCCTGATGCTGTCGATGCCCCGCGCCGGACCGGTCGATATGTCAGCGCACCCCGCGCAAGGTGGCAATTTTTCTGCGAAAAATTGATCTTACGATCCTTCTGCGAAGGATCATGCACAGCGGTTGCCTCTGGGCCGTCCTGATTTTTCGCAGAAAAATCGTGGCCCCCTTAAGCGTCGTCCTTACCGGTCCACATCTTCACACCGGTGCGCTGTGCAGCGCGGCCGATCATGTGGCCAGCAATGGGGGCCGTCAGCAGGATGAACAGGATCGTCAGTGTCACTTTCGCGGTGATCGTCAGTGCACCGAAGTGAAATGCCGCACCGACAAGGATGAAGGACGACCCCAGCGTTCCCGCCTTGGTCGAGGCATGCATGCGGGTGAAGACATCCGGCAGACGCAAAACGCCCAGGCCCGCCACCAACGCGAAGAAGCCGCCCAGAAGAAGGAAAGCGCCGATCACCCATTCGATCATGATGCATCCTCGCTCTGCTTGCGGCGGGCCTGGCGACGCTCGGCAAAGCGGGCCAGAGCGGCCGTTGCCAGAAAGCCGATCAGGGCCAGCACGATCGCCACATCGAGGAAGGCCGCATCGCTGGAAAACACCGAAAAGACGCCACAGAAGGCCACGATCAGGATCGTCATCATGTCCAGCGCCACGACCCGGTCGGGCAGGCTTGGCCCCTTGGCCAGGCGCACGAAGGCCAAAAGCACCCCCAGCATCACCAGCCAGAACGAGATTTCGATCGCGTAGGACAGGAAAACCGCGCCGCTCATTCCACCACATCCTTCACCATACGCTCAAACTTTTTCAGACTGGCGATCACCGCCTCGGGATCGTCGGCGAACATCGCGTGCACAATCAGGCAGGACCGGTCTTCAGCCACATCCAGGCTGAGCGTGCCCGGCGTCAGCGAAATGAGGTTCGTCACCAGCAGAATGCCGAATTCGCTTTGCACCTCCAACGGCATGCGGATGATCCGGGGGCGCGACTTTTGTTCGGGCGTCAGAACATCCCAGACCACCTGCAGGGACGAGATGATCAACTCGTAGACAAAGAAGATCGCCAGCCAGATGGCCCGCCAGGTTCTGAGGAAATAGCCCGATGGTTCATTGAACAAGGGCTGCGACAGCCAGAGCGCGATGTAGCCCAGAATGTAGCCCACAAAGAGCGTCGGCAATGTGAAGCTACCGGTCAGCGTGGCCCAGGTAAAGGCGAGCGCGATATTGATGCCGAAGATGTTCACGGGGCCACCTCCCCCCCGATCTCGATGCCGAGGACCGCGCGCACATAATCCGCCGGGTTCAGCAATTGGTCGGCCGCCCGCTCGGCGAATTGCACGAAGGGCTCAGGGAACAGGCCGATGATGCAGGTTAGCACAGCCAGCGCGGCAATGGGCAACATCATTGCCCGGCGGTGGGCCGTGGGCAGGCTGGACAGGCGTGGGTCGACGCCATCCGGATGCGGTTTCCAGAACGCCTCGCCCCAGATCTTGGTCATCGAAAAGATCGTCAGAAGGCCCACGGCCAGCGCAATGCCCGCCACCAGCCACATCCCTTCGTCAAGGGTTGCCTTGACCAGGATATACTTCGCCCAGAAGCCGGAAAGCGGCGGGAACCCGGCCAGCGAAAAGGCCGGGATCAGGAACAAAAAGCCCAAAAGCGGCGCTGTCTTGTAAAGCCCGCCGATCCGCGACAATTCGGTGCCGCCCGCGATGCGATTGCCCACACCCGAGACCAGAAACAGGTTCGCCTTCACGATGATGTGGTGCACGAGGTAGAACACCGCGCCCGCCAGCGCCAAGGGCGTCATAAGGGCCAGGCCCAGGATCATGTAGCCGATCTGGCTGATGATGTGGAACGACAGGATCTTACGGAAATCCGATTGTGCCGCCGCCCCCAGAACCCCCACCACCATGGTCAGGCAGGCAACCCAGAGCAAGATCGTGTGGGTATAGGCCACATTGCCGATGAAAATCAGCGTGAAGACCCGCATCAGCGCATAGACACCGACCTTCGTCAGAAGGCCCGCAAACACCGCCGAGACCGAAAAGGCGGGCGTGTGGTAGGAGGCCGGCAACCAGAAGAACAGCGGGAAAAGTGCCGCCTTCACCCCGAAGGCCACCATGAACATCATGGCCACGACGGTCACCAGCCCCTGATTTTCCACCTGCGGCACGCTGACCGCCAGATCGGCCATATTCAATGTGCCGGTCAGACCGTAAATCAGGCCGATACCCGACAGAAACAGAACGGTCGAGACCAGGTTCAGAAGCACATACTTCACGCCGCCATCGATCTGTTCTTTCGAGCCGCCCAGCACCAGAAGCCCGAAGGACGAGATCAGCATGACCTCGAACCAGACATAGAGGTTGAAGAGGTCCCCGGTGACGAAGGCGCCTGTCACACCGGCCAGAAGCACCTGGAAAAGCGCATGAAAGCCAAGGTGCTCCTGCCGCTCGGTGATATCGCCCAAGGCATAGACGGCGACGGCAAGACCGGTGATCGCGGTGATCACGACCATCACGGCTGACAGAAGGTCGGCCACCAGCGTGATCCCGAAGGGGGCCGCCCATTGGCCCATCTGGGCCGCGATGACGCCCTCGCGCCAGACAGCCGCCATCAGCGCAATGGCCGCAATCAGCGCCGCGGCAGAGCCCAGCACGCTGACTTGCCGCCCCCATGGCGTCGTCCGCAGAAGGAAGGCTGCGACGGCGGTGATGAAGGGGATGATGATCGGAAGGGCGAGAAGCCAGCTCATTCAGCAGGCTCCCGCGGTTCAGCAATGCGCATATCGTCGGATTCCAGGGTTCCAAGCTCGGAATAGGCGCGGAAGACCAGGACCAGTGCAAAGGCGAAAAGGCCAAAGCCAATCACGATCGCCGTCAGCACCAGGGCTTGCGGCAAGGCGTTGGCGACAAAGCCCACCGGCGCGTCCGCGCCCTCGGGGATCAAGGGCGGCGCACCCGCCGTCAGGCGGCCTGAGGCAAAGATCACCAGGTTCGCCGCGTTCGACAGCAGCAAAAGACCGAAGAGAAAGCGCAGGATCGACCGCGCCAGCATCAGATAGATGGCCGCCGCCACCAAAAGGCCGATCAGAAAGGCAAGGGCGGTTTCCATCAGATCTCCTCCTCCATCGCGAAGACCAGCGACAGGATCGACCCGAACACCACAAGATAGACCCCCACATCGAAGACCAGCACCGACGACAGTGGCAGGCCCTTATCGTCCTCGGTCTCACCAATGAACAGCCATTGGCCGGTGAAGAAGGCGTCGCCCGTGAAGGCGGCCATCAATCCGCCGAAAAGGGCCACGCCCAATCCGACGGCGGCGATGGTCTCGGGGGTGAGGCGCAGCGCCTCGCGCGCGCTGGCTGTGCCGCAGGAGATCGCGTAGATCACGAAGCCCACCGCGCCGATCAGACCGCCGATGAAGCCGCCGCCGGGCTCATTATGGCCGCGCAGCAGCATGAAGATCGAAAAGACGACCAGCAAAGCCACCAGAATGCGCGACCCGGCCATGAGGATGAGGGAATTCATTCCGCCTTCTCCCGCTTCATACCCTTCAGCAGCACGAAGGCTGACAATGCGGCCACCAGGACCACGGCAATCTCGCCGAACGTATCCAAGGCGCGGAAGTCGACAAGGATCACGTTGACGATGTTGCGGCCATAAGCCTCGGGCCACGAGGCCTGTTCAAAGAACGTGGTCAGCCGCCGGTCAAGCGGCCCGGCATTGACCATCAGAAGGATCATCGTCGTGCCCGCGCCAAGCGCCAGGGCCAGAAGGGCGTCGAACTTGCGGTGGATCACCTTCCCCTCGGGGTAGAGATAGGGCAAGCGCAGCAGAACGACCGCCACCAGAACGACGACCAGCGTTTCGACCAGAAGCTGGGTGATCGCCACGTCGGGCGCGCCGTAGATGATGAAGATCAGCGCCACGCCGATGCCGACCACGCCCAGGCCCGCAATCGCGGTGATCCGCGATCTGGTCAGCACGACCAATGCGGTGCCCGCCACGATCAGCAAGATCACCGCCCATTGCTTGACCAGAAGATTGGGGAAGACCACGCTGACGTCGAACGCGCCAAACGCGAAGATGGTGCCGCCGATGGCCAGAAAAAGCGTGACAAAGGTGATACGCAGATAGACCCGCAAGGCGCCCGATTGGATGACCCGCGTCTGCCAGCCGGCGAAGGCCTTCACGCCGTCGATGACATGGTCCCAGCCGTTGTCGAAATGGATCGGATTGCGCGCCTCCAGCGCGGCCAGCCCGGCGCGAAGACGATCCGAGAACGCATAGATCAAAAAGCCGAGCGCGAAGGTGGCGAGGCTAAGCATCAGCGCTAGGTTGACGCCGTGCCAGAGCTTCAGCTCATAGCCTTCACCGCCAGGCAGGATCGCGGCGACCGTGGCATTAACCAGCGGGGCCGCCAGAATTGGCGCCAGACCCAGGACAAGACCGCCAAGGCCCAGGATCGCGGGGCCGATCCACATCGGCCAGGCGGCTTCATGCGGGGTCACGCCGGGCTCGGTCTCGGCCTCGCCCCTGCCCCAGAACGGCCGGAAGGCCACGATTGCGGCGGCCGCCACCATCAGCGCATTGGCCGCCAGGGCGGCTGCGGTTACGAAGATGGGCGCATGCATCGCCTCGGTCCCACCTTTGTACATCAACTCCTTGCCGATGAAGCCGAAAAACGGGGGGAAGCCCGCCATCGAAAGCGCGGCCAGAGCCGCCGCAGCGGTTGTGATCGGCATGGCCCGGGCCAGCCCGCGCAGGCGCGACACCTCGCGGGTGCCGGTGCCGTGATCGATGATCCCGGCCACCAGAAAGAGACACGCCTTGTAGAGCGAATGAATGATCAGAAAGGTCACCGCCGCCGTGATCGCGACGGAATCGTCGAAGGCCAGAAACAGCGTCAGCGTGCCAAGCGCCATCAGCGTCGTATAGGCCAGGACCTGTTTCAGATCGGTCTGCCGCAGGGCCAGAATACTGGCGAAGACGGCCGTGATCGCCCCGAAGATCGTCAGCGTCCAGAGCCAGACATCGGTGCCGCCAAGGCCCGGATGCAGCCGCGCCAGAAGGTAGACGCCGCCTTTCACCATGGTGGCCGAATGCAGGTAGGCCGAGACCGGCGTGGGTGCGGCCATGGCGTTCGGCAGCCAGAAATGGAACGGGAATTGCGCCGATTTGGTGAAGGCGCCTGCCAGGATCAGGAGCAGGATCGCCAGGTACCAAGGATGCTCGGTCAGAACGCCCGGCTGCGACAGGATTTCCGACAGCTCGAACGTGCCCGCCACCGTGCCGATCAGGATGAAGCCCGCCAGCATCGCCAGCGCACCCGTGCCGGTCAGCAGCAAGGCCTGCAAGGCCGAGCGGCGCGATTTCGCGGTCGCATGATCGAAACCGATCAGCAGGTAAGAGGTGATCGTCGTCAGCTCCCAGAAGACGAAGAGCGCGATCAGGTTGTCGGCCAGCACAAGCCCCAGCATCGACAGCATGAAGGCGGTCAGGTAGCTCATGAAGCGGACGTAATGCTTGTGCCCCGACATGTACTGCCCGGCATAAAGCATCACCAGTGTGCCGATGCCGGTGATCAGCAGCGTGAAGGTCAGCGACAGGCCGTCAATCAGGAAGGACAGCGCGATGCCAAGCGAGGGCACCCAGTCCAAGACCGGGCGGGCCACCTCGCCCGACGCGATCAGCGGCAGATAGCCCGCGGCCCAGACAAACAGCAAAGCTGGCAGAACTGCGGGCAGAAAAGCGCCCACGCTCCAATCCGTGCCGTGATGTTCTGACGATCCCGCCATACGTCCTGCCCTCAACCTCGTCCTTATCTGGCGCGATTGTCCCGCGTTTCCAGTGAATTATGCCGCGCCATCCGGAAGAACGGGCGAGACGAATTGCGGCGGCTTGAGCGTCAACACCGAACAGGCCGCCCGGTTCAGGATCGTCTCAGCCGTATTGCCAATGAAGAAACCCGAAATGCCGGTCCGCCCGACGGTACCCATCACGATCGTATCGATTCCCGCGCTGGCCGCGTGATCGGGGATGACATCGCCCGGAACCCCTTTGAGATGCAAGAGGTTTGTCCGAACCGGACGATCGGCAAATTCGGCCGCCAACGCCTCAAGCCGCGCCAGGCTGGCTACACGCTCGCCCTCAACGATGGTGTCTACCTCCCCCGGCGCCAGCGTCACCCGGCCCGAGCGCAAGGCGGCCTCCTCCTGCACGCGCCAGACGCCGAGGATGTCGACCGAGGCACCATCGCGTTCGGCCAGTGACAGGGCCAGTTGCATGACCGTCCGGTTCAGGTCGACGCGGGTATCGTCATCCTCCATCGCGTCGGGGTCGATACAGGCCAGAATGCACCGCGTGCCCGAGGCGGTGTCGTCACGCAAGATCCAGACCGGACAGGGCGCCTTGCGCATCAGATGCAGATCAGGCCCCCGGAACGCCCCCGTCAGCCCCGAGGCGCCGGTATGCTGCCCCTTCAAGATCAAATCGTGACCCTGCCGCATCGCGTATCGGATGATTGCCAGAAAGGCCGTCCCGGTCACGACCTCGGCCGTAGCCTGCAGGCCCTCGCCTTCCGCCTGCGCGGCCAGGGCCTGCACGCGCTCGCGATGAAAGCCCATGACCTCTTCGCCCATCACATCGGCCCGCGCGCCCGGCAACATGCTGAAAAGGCGGGAAAGCTCGCCCTCTTCGCTGCCCGCCACATCCAGGAAGGTCAGCCTGGCCTCATTGGCCCTGGCCAGCCAGATCGCCCGCTCCACCGCGGCGGCATGGTGGCTCTCTTCCTCGACCACGACCAGAATGTTGCGAAAGCGCTGCATCGGTTTTTCCCCACGTTGAGTGGCGACATAGGTCCGCAGGAAACGCGGGTCCAATCGAAATTGCAGCTGGACTTGATAGCTTTTATCTATCAAAAAGCCGCGATGCCAACCCTGCAACAGCTTCGCTATCTGGTCGCCCTGTCCGAGACGCTGCATTTCCGCCGTGCGGCCGAGGAATGCCATGTGACGCAACCCACCCTCTCGGCGCAATTGAAGGAGCTTGAGGCGCGGCTGGGCGTGCCCTTGGTGGAACGAAGCCGGGCGAAGGTGGTGCTGACCCCTCTAGGCCGCGATATCGCGGCCCGTGCCAAGGGTGTCTTGCGCGACATGACCGAGATTGTTGAACTTGCGCGCCAGGGCCAGGCGCCGCTGACGGCCACGATCCGTGTCGGCGTGGTGCAATCGCTGGGCTCATACTTCCTGCCGCTGATCGTGCCGCAGCTGCGCCAGCGCCATCCCGGCCTCAAGCTCTATGTGCGCGAGGGGCTGCCGAGGGCGCTGACCGGGCAGCTGGATGACGGCGCGCTGGATCTTCTGTTCTTCCCGCTGCCGGTGCCAGAACGCAACTTGGTCGCGACGCGGCTTTTCCGCGAACCGCTGCTGGTCGTGGCGCCCCATGACCACCCCCTGGCCGCGCAACCCGACATCGCGCCCGCCGATCTGCGGGGCGAGACGATCATGGCGCTGGAGCCGGGACACCAGCTTTACAACCAGGTCCGGCAGCTGACCGAGGCGATCGGGGCCGATCTCAGCCATGATTACGAGGGCACCAGCCTAGACACCTTGCGCCAGATGGTGGCGATGGGCATGGGGCTGTCGCTGCTGCCCGCGCTCTATGTCCGGTCCGAGGTTGCGCGCGAGACACTTGTGGTGGCGCGCCCCATGCAAGGCACCCCGCCCGCGCGCATCATCGGCATGGTCTGGCGCAAGAGCAGCGTGCGGGCGGCGGAATTCTCCGCGCTTGCCGACACCATCCGCGACATCATCGCCACTGAGGTGCCGGAGGTCGCGATCATGCGCTGATCGCTGCCGCAAAAGCCGAGGTTAAACGGACGTCTAGCTACTCCGTAAGGGTGCCGGTGCCGTCGACCGCCGATGCGCTCCGGGCCAATGCAATTGCCTCGGCCATCTGATCGGCCGTGGCCACGCCGAAGATGCCCTGATCGCCGATCACGAAGGCCGGCGTGCCCGAAAACCCAAGGTCGCGCGCCAAAGTGTTCGATTGCTCGATATGGGCGGTCACGGCCTCGGCCTCCATGTCGGCCTGCAGCTTGTCGAGATCCAGGCCCACCTCACCGGCGATCCGCAACACGGCACTTGCGTCCTTGCGCGTGCGATCCTCCATCAACGCCCAATGGAACGCGTCGTACATCCCCTGCTCTCGCGCCGCCAAGGCCGCCCGGGCGGCGAAAAGCGATCCCTCGCCCAGGATCGGCCATTCGCGATAGAGCACGCGGACATTCGGGTCGGCCTCGATCAGGGTTTTCACCTCGCTGGCCGCCTGTTTGCAGTAAGGGCAGTTGTAATCGAAGAACTCCACCACGGTCACATCGCCCTCGGGGTTGCCCATGACGGGCGCGTTGGGGTCGTTCAGCAATTCCACCTGCATCTGGGCGATTGCCGCCTGCGTGGCCGCGATCTGCTCGGCTTCCTCCTGCGCGCGCAAAATCTCGACCGCCTCCATCACGATACCTGGGTTCTCGAGAATGGCCTCAAGCGCCAGCCGCTTGACCTCTTCCGGCGTCAACTCCTGCGCAAAAACGGGGCTGGCCAGCGGCAAAGTGGCGGCGACAAAGGCGGCGGCAAGACGGTTCAGCATGTAAAACCCCATTCTGTCTGTGGCGGGACAGGCACATATTGCAACGAAAGCTCTATAGGTCGGCCTTGGCGGAATGTCTGCCCCGAAAACCCGTATCTTGGAATGTGAGCCTATAAGTCCCTCGATTCCAAAGATATAGGGAGGCCACCTCACGAAAAGGTGAGCGTCCTGACCTCGCCCCGTTCGCTTTGGCTTGCGCTTTTTCCTTGGCGCCACGGGGGTAGACGCGATAGTTAGCCAAGGTCTCACCTGCAATTGGAAGAATACACATATGCTCTCTCGGCGCCAGATCCTTGCTCTCACCGCCGCCTCGGTCGCGGCCCCGGCAGTGCCGGCCTTTGGCCAGGCCGCGCGGGAACCGTTTGTCCTGGCCGAGCATCTGCGGCCCGTCCGCGTGCGTGTGAAGCGTGAATTCACGCCGGGCCAGATCATCGTTCTGATCGGCAGCCATCACCTCTATCACGTCACCGGTGATCGTGAGGCCGTACGTTACGGCGTGGCCGTGGGCCAGGAGGGGTTGAACTTTCGCGGTGAGGCGGTGATCGGGCGCAAGGCCGAATGGCCGTCCTGGCGGCCCACGCCAGAGATGATCGAGCGTAATCCGCGCTATGCCAAATATGCCGATGGAATGCCCGGCGGCCCCGGTAACCCCTTGGGCGCGCGCGCACTTTACCTCTATAAGAACGGGCGCGACACGGCGTTCCGGATTCATGGCACGACCGAGCCGAACTCAATCGGGCGGTCGGTTTCGAACGGCTGCATCCGGATGCTGAACGCCCATGTCACGCATCTGTACGAGCAGATCCCGATCGGCACGAAAGTGACGGTTTACTGAGAGGCCATCGTCAGATCGGGCGAGTTTTTCGCACGACCTCATGCCTTTCCAGTCAGGAACGCGGCTGCTGCATCGACCTCGCAGGCACGCAATTCGTGCCCGCCCGGATGCCAGTGCATAGTCACGTCGGCGCCATCCTCTTCGAACATCTCCGACAGCGCGACAGTCCGCGGCTTGGGGCCGATCGGATCATGCTCACCCGCGGTGATCAGAACCGAAAGGCCGGTCAGGTCGGCTTTCTCGGGGCGAAACGGGATCAGCGGGTGCATCAACACCAGATCATCGAAGAGGCTCGGGCTGTGGAACGCGACCGAGGCCAGGATGTTGGCCCCGTTGGAATAGCCAAGCCCGATCAAGCGTTTGGGGGACAGCCTGGCCTTTTGCGCAGCCACGAATTTTGACATTGCCTCGGTCCGCTGGGTCAAATCCGCCATGTCGTAGACGCCCTCGCCGGCGCGGCGAAAGAACCTCAGCGCGCCGTGCTCGCTCACGTCGCCGCGCGGCGCGATGTGGCTGGCTTGGGGCATCAAGGATGCGGCCAGATCCGAGAATTGATGCTCGGTCCCACCCGTGCCGTGGAATGTCATCAGAAGCGGCGCGCCCGGCTGGGCGCGCTCTTCGACGAATGTGTAGGTCATGGCCCCGCCCTCACTCGCCGATGGCGGGAAGGTTTTCTTCCAGCCAGCCGCGTAGATGCTCGTGCTGGGTGGGCAGCTTCAGGGTTTCGCCCAGATGCGCGGCGTCCTCGTCCCGGGTAAACCCGGGCTCGTCCGTCGCCACCTCGAACAGAACACCGCCGGGGGTGCGGAAGTAGATCGCCCAGAAGTAGTCGCGATCGATCACCGGGGTCACTCTGTAACCGGTATCCTCGATGGCCTTGCGGACCTCCAATTGCGCCGCCCGGTCAGGCACCGAAAACGCCACATGATGGACCGAGCCCGCACCTTGTGCCGCCGGCGCAGCACCGGGAAGTTCCTCAAGATCAATGACATGCGCACCATTGCCGCCGTCCCGCACGAAGCGCGTGGTGGCCTCGGCGCTGTCGGCCTTGGTATAGCCCATGAAGCGCAGCAGCTCGGACGTGGCGCCGATATCGGCCAGCCGCATCGCGGTGGAGTGAAAGCCCCGGATCGCCTGATCCGCCGGCACGCCGCCCTCGCCCCACGGGCTGCGGCTGTCGCCCGGCTGTTCGACCAGCGCGAACCCATCACCATCGGGGCCGTCGAAAGTCAGCCGGTCCTCTCCGAAGCGCGTCTCCTGGCCGATATTGGCCACACCCATCGCGGCAAGACGCTCCTGCCAGAACGGCAGAGCCCCCTCAGGCACCGCAAAAACCGTGGTCCCGACCTCACCCACGCCGGGGCGGCCGCGCCCGGCATTGGGGAAGGGAAAGTAGGTCATCACCGACCCGGGCGTGCCCTCGGCATCGCCGTAATAGAGGTGATAGACGTCCGGCGCGTCGAAATTCACCGTCTTCTTCACGCGGCGCAAGCCCAGCGTATCGGTGAAAAACGCGTTGTTTTCTTGGGCATCCCGCGCCATCGAGGTCACGTGGTGCAGGCCCTGGATCTGGGTGAGCATATGAAATCTCCAAACTTCTACGGGCCTCAGACGGCCCTTTGGAGTTTCATATGGACCTGACGGCTATCGGACCAAGGGCGATACGCGCACAGGGTTTGTGCGAAAGCGCCCTTATCCTTCGGCCTCTTCCACGATCACCAGATCGCGTTCAGAGGCGCCCTTGGCGTGGCTCAGCGCCTCCTGATAGCGGGGGCTTTCATAGCAGGCGACGGCCGCCTCGAAGCTGGGGAACCGGGCGACCACATTGCGCGGGCGATCCCTGCCCTCCATCTGGCGATAGCGTCCGGCGCGGGCCATGAAGACGCCGCCATGCTCGGCGATGGCTTCCGTGGCGATGGCAGCATAGCGGCCATAGGCGTCCGCGTCGGTCACCTCGACATGGGCAATCCAGAGCGCTTTGGGCATAAGTCTATCCTCCGATGATGGCTTCGGCAGCGGCGATGGCGGCCTCTGCATTCTCGGCACTCGGGCCGCCGGCCTGGGCCATGTCCGCGCGCCCGCCGCCGCCCTTGCCCCCCAGCGCGCCGGCCGCCGCCTTGACGATCTCAACGGCCGAGACCTGACCGGTCAGATCGTCGGTCACACCGGCCGCGATGGCCGCCTTGCCGCCCGCATCCGCGATCAAGAGGATCGCGCCCGAGCCGATCCGCGCCTTATGCTCATCGATGAGCGGCGGAAGGTCCTTGCCCGAGACGCCCTGCAAAACCTGCGCCAGAAACGGCACGCCCGCGACATCGCGCACGGTCGGCCCCTCGGCCGCGCCGCCCGACATCGCCAGATCGCGGCGCAGCTGCGCCACCTCGTTCTGCAGGGCCTTGCGTTCGTCGAGTAGCGCTTTCACGCGCTCCACCAACTCCCCCGGTTGCGCCTTCAGGGCAGCAGCAATCTCAGCCACCCGCTTTGCCTCGCCCGCCAGATGCTTGCGCGCCGCCTCGCCCGTCAGGGCCTCAATGCGCCGGACACCTGCCGAAGACGCGCTGTCGCCCAAAAGCACAAAGCCACCGATATCGCCGGTGCGCCGCACATGGGTGCCACCGCAGAGCTCGATCGAGTAGGTCTCGCGGTCCAAACCCTTCCCCGAGCCATGCAGCGTGCCCATCGACACCACCCGCACCTCATCGCCGTATTTCTCGCCGAAAAGCGCCTGCGCGCCCAAATCGCGCGCATCGTCAGGCGTCATGATCCGTGTCTCGACGGCGGTGTTCTGGCGGACGAAATCGTTGACCTCGGCCTCAACCGTCTCCAACTCACCCTGCGTCATCCCCTTGGCATGGCTGAAGTCAAAGCGTAGCCGATCCTCGGCGTTCAGCGACCCCTTCTGCGCCACGTGGTCACCCAAGGCGCGCCGCAAAGCCTCGTGAAGCAGATGCGTCGCCGAATGGTTCGCGCGGATCGCCGTCCGCCGCGGGTGATCGACCTCAAGCGCCACCGCATCGCCCACCGCGATGCGGCCCTCGGCCACATTCGTCTTATGGCCGATGATCCGTCCATCGGCGAATTTCTGAACGTCCGAGACAGCGCCTTGGGTGTCATGGTCGGCCAGCTTGCGGATGAAACCGTGGTCGGCCACCTGCCCGCCCGCTTCGGCATAAAACGGGGTCTGGTTGACGATCAGCCAGGCGGTCTGTCCGGCCGCGATCGCATCGATCAGTTTGCCATCGGCCACGATGCCCAGCACCTCGCCCTCGGCCCGCTCGGTGTCGTAGCCCAGGAATTCAGACGGCTCGACCCGATCGGCCAGATCGAACCAGATCGCCGCATCCTTTTGGTCGCCCGAGCCCGCCCAGTTAGCCCGCGCTTGCTCTTTCTGCGCCTTCATGGCCGCATCGAACCCGGCCGTATCGACACTGCGCCCCTTCTCGCGCAGCGCATCCTGCGTCAGGTCGAGAGGGAAGCCATAGGTGTCATAGAGCTTGAACGCAGCCTCGCCCGGCAGGGCCGCGCCCTCGGGCAGCTTGGCCAACTCGTCATCCAAAAGCCGCAACCCGCGATCCAGCGTTTTCTGGAACCGCTTTTCTTCCAACTCCAGCGTCTCTGTGATCAACGCCTTGGCGCGCACCAATTCCGGATAGGCCTGCCCCATCTGGCTGACCAGCGCCGGGACCAGACGATGCATCAGCGGATCGTCCGCGCCCAGCTGATGCGCATGGCGCATCGCGCGCCGCATGATCCGGCGCAGCACATAGCCGCGGCCCTCATTCGAGGGCATCACCCCGTCGGCGATCAGAAAGCTGGTGGACCGCAGGTGATCCGCAATCACCCGGTGGTGCACCTTGCCCTCGCCATCGGGGTCACTGCTGGTGGCCTGGGCCGATGCCTCGATCAGGCTGCGCATCAGGTCGGTGTCGTAATTGTCGTGCTTGCCCTGCAACAGCGCCCCGATCCGCTCCAGCCCCATGCCGGTGTCGATCGATTGCATATCCAGCGGCACCATCGAGCCATCGGCTAATTGCTCGTTCTGCATGAAAACGAGGTTCCAGATCTCGATGAACCGATCGCCGTCCTCCTCAGGGCTGCCCGGCGGGCCACCCCAGATATGATCGCCGTGATCGAAGAAAATCTCGGTGCAGGGGCCGCACGGGCCCGTCGGGCCCATCTGCCAGAAATTGTCACTGGTGGGGATGCGAATGATCCGCTCCTCCGGCAGACCCGCGACCTTCTTCCAGATCTCCGCGGCCTCGTCATCGGTATGGTAAACGGTAACCAAAAGCCGGTCCTTCGGGATATCGAAATCACGGGTCAGCAATTCCCAGGCAAAGGGGATCGCCTCTTCCTTGAAGTAATCGCCGAAGCTGAAATTCCCCAGCATTTCGAAGAAGGTATGGTGACGGGCCGTGTAGCCCACATTGTCCAGATCGTTGTGCTTGCCGCCGGCACGCACGCATTTCTGGCTGGTCGTCGCGCGCTTATACTCGCGATGCTCGACCCCGGTGAACAGGTTCTTGAACTGCACCATGCCGGAATTGGCGAACATCAGCGTCGGATCGTTGCGCGGCACCAGCGGCGAGCTGTCGACAACCTCATGCCCATTCTTGGCGAAGTAGTCGAGAAACGTCGTTCGGATATCGTTCAAGCTGGGCATCGGACGCCTCTTACATTGGGGTAATCGCGGACATAGCCACTGGACCGCGCGCTGTCCACCGAGACTTGGGGCAATGGTCTGGCAAGACCCAAGAGAAGCCCTAGCGAGCACACCATATTTTTGAACCCGATCCGCGGCTGCGGCGACCCAAGCTTGCCAGATGCGGGGCACCGACCGCTGAACCTGACCGAACGGAGACCAATCATGATCTTGGCAAAAACCTTTGTCCCGGCGATTTTCGCGCTGCTGACCATCGCTGCACCTGTCTCGGCGCAGACCTGGGTTACGAAACGGGATGTCGAGTCGCAATCGGGTGGCTATTCATTCCGCCTTGAGAACGGCAGCCGCGCTCTTATCGTTGAGGTGCGCGCACCGCGCGGCGTCGACAAGAATTGCCGGGTCCATCTTCCCTCTGTAAGGCGCCTTGCCTCGAAGGAGGCTGAGGGGAAGCAGGCCGGTATCATCTTCCCGGTTCCGCTCGGCTTTGTGGGCTATAATCCGGATTCAGCCGTCCTTCCCGGATGCCGGGGGCCTGGAACTGACTGCATCGTCTTCGTTTCGGTCCCCTGATCCGGAAAACGAAACGGGGCGCGACCGTTGTCACGGTCCGCCCCGGAGTATTATCGATCCGAACGTTTCCCGACTGGGAAGATTTCGGCAGTTCCTTTTCTGCAACCGTTCGGGTTCAGGATTCCATAACCTCGCAGTCGCCGTCCTCTCCAGCAGAGGCCTCGAAGTCCAGGCCGTGACTGGCGCGGATTTTGTCTTCGATCTCAAAGGCAACCGCTTCGTTTTCGCGCAAGAACTGCTTGGCATTCTCACGCCCCTGGCCAATGCGTTCATCACCATAGGAATACCAGGCACCCGATTTCTCGACGATCCCGGCCTTCACGCCCATATCGACCAACTCGCCGGTCTTTGAGATCCCCTCGCCATACATGATGTCGAATTCGACCTGCTTGAAGGGCGGGGCCACCTTGTTCTTGACGACCTTGACGCGGGTCGTGTTGCCCACGACCTCATCGCGATCCTTGATCGACCCGATGCGGCGGATATCCAGGCGGACGCTGGAATAGAATTTCAGCGCGTTGCCGCCCGTCGTCGTCTCGGGGCTGCCGAACATCACGCCGATCTTCATCCGAATCTGGTTGATGAAGATCACGGTGCATTTCGACCGGCTGATCGACCCGGTCAGTTTGCGCATCGCTTGGCTCATCAGACGGGCATGGACGCCGACGCTGCTGTCGCCCATATCGCCTTCAAGTTCCGATTTCGGGGTCAGCGCCGCGACGGAATCGACCACCACCAGGCTGACGGCGCCCGAACGGACGAGGGTATCGACGATCTCCAGCCCCTGCTCACCGGTATCGGGCTGGCTGATCAACAGCTCATCAAGATTGACGCCCAGCTTGCGGGCATAAAGCGGGTCGAGCGCATGTTCCGCGTCAACAAAGGCGCAAACGCCGCCTTTCTTTTGTTCTTCAGCCACCACATGCAAGGTCAGCGTGGTCTTGCCCGAGCTTTCCGGCCCATAGATCTCAACGATCCGGCCCTTCGGAATACCCCCGATCCCCAACGCGATGTCCAGGCCCAGCGACCCGGTCGAGGTCGATTCGATCTCGGCCACCGGATTGTCAGCGCCCAGCTTCATGATCGAGCCCTTGCCGAACTGCCGTTCGATCTGGGCCAGAGCTGAATCCAGCGCCTTCTGCTTGTCACTTGTCCGTTTGTCGGTCATGTCGAGGAGGTTTCCCGTAGCCATTCTGCCATTCCTTATTTCACACCCGCCGAAGGCCGGCAATTGCCGCAATTGTTCACGTTGCGTTCTGTCTTGTTATGGGTCCAAAACAAGAACATTTCAATCGAATTTTTTGCAATTCTACATTCTAATGCTTTGGTTAAAGACTGGTTACCGATTGGTGAGTGTCTGAAACTTCTGCGTGCCCTTACATTTTCGAATGCCACTTGCTTCAAAGAGCACCTGTAAGCCGCCGATTTCGTTTTCTTTTCTGATCGCGAGCCAACTTAATCAGATCTGCAAATGTATAGTCAGATCCGAAAGCCTAGGCTTCTCGGCAGCACTGGCGGCACGCGTATCGTATGGTCAGGGGCGCTGCGGAAGAATCATCTGTGTAGACCGACCCGTTCCGCACAAGCTTTTCTGATCGACAGGAACATTGCGGGAGGCGGCGGTCATCAGGGTCGCTCTCTTCTGCGCCGTTTTTCCACCCTTCATTGTGCAAAAAGCATCCCTAGAGCGCCATCACAAAGCCTTGCGGACTAAAGGATCTGGTCCTGTACGGTCGCCGTCAGTTCGCTGAGGGAGAACGGTTTCGGCAAGAAGACCGAGTTCGGTATCTTCGCCTGTTCTTCACCGAACGAATCCTCGGCATATCCGGATACGAAGACCACCTTCACACCGGGACGTTTCTCGAGCGCCTGGCGCACCCAGCTTGGCCCATCCAACCCGGGCATGATTACGTCTGTGACGAAAACATCGATCTCGAGAGCCTCATCCTCAAGGGTCGCAAGCGCTTCCTCGGCATTCTCGGCCTCGATCACCGTATAGCCCCGCATGCGCAAGGCCCGCGACGCGAAGGCGCGGACGGGTGCTTCATCCTCGACCAACAAGATCACCCCCTCGCCCTTAGGTGGCGAAGCCGGCACCTGCGCAATCCCTTGCCCAGTTTCGATCGGCAGATCGGGTGTCGTGCCGGCGTTTTCGGAACTCAAAGCAGCATCTTTGTCCGACACCTCGGTCAAGTGCGCCACATCTACAGTCGCGGACATATCGTCTGCTTCCACGACACCGATGGCTGCTGCATCGCCAGCATCGTCTGAGACGGCAGGTCCCTCCTCGGGGTCTTGCGCCGCGGTCCAGATACCAAGCTCAACCTCGTCCTTTGCCGAAATTGCGCTGTCGGAGGCCGCGACCGGGACAGTTTCCGCCATCTCAAAATTGTCGAACGCCACCGCGCCCGCAGCAGCGCCATTGCCCCGTGCGGCGAAAGCGGGGGCCTGCCAGACGATGCCGGCCGAGCTATTGGCCCGGGCTTTCTTAGCCGGGCTTGGTTTCTCCGGCAGGGCGGCAATCTCGGCGGGTGGCTCATGGGCGGGGAAGTACAAGGTGAACGCCGTGCCGTTTCCGACCACGCTGTCGACAAAAATGAACCCGCCGCTTTGCTTGACGATGCCGTAAGCGGTCGACAGCCCGAGGCCAGTCCCTTCGCCCGTACGCTTGGTGGTGTAAAACGGCTCAAAGATCTTGCTGAGCTTGTCGGGTGGAATACCCGTACCGTGATCTTCAACCTTGACCACCACGTAGCGCCCCGGCGGCACTTTCGCACGATCCCGGCGCAATTCATCGCCCAGAACGCGGGTCACCGTCTCAACCCGGATTTCACCGCCCTCGGGCATGGCATCGCGGGCATTGACCACGAGGTTCATGATAACCTGTTCAAGCTGCCGCTTGTCCGCGCGGATCGGCGGCAAATCGGTCTCGTGCTGTAGGGTCAGCGCCACACGTTCGCCGACCAAACGGTTCAGAAGATGCGTCAGATCCGACAAGGTATCCCGCAGATCGATGATCTGCGGTTGCAGCGTCTGCTTGCGCGAGAAGGCCAAAAGCTGACCCACCAGCGACGCCGCGCGATTTGCATTCTGGTGGATCTGCACCAGATCGCCATAATCGGGGTCGCCCTGGTCATGGCGCAGCAGCATCAGGTCGCAATGGCCAGATATCGCCGTGAGCAGGTTGTTGAAATCATGGGCGACACCGCCCGCCAATTGCCCGATCGCCTGCATCTTCTGACTTTGAACGAACTGCGCCTCAAGCGTTTTCAACTCGGTCGCGTCATTCAGAACCGCGACAAGACTGACCCTGCCATCTTCGACGATACGGCCAAGAGTGACTTGCAGGAACGTCTCGGTCTCGGCCGAGCGGACGCGCAAGACCTCGGGCCGGCCAAGCCCATGGCCCTGAGCGGCCTCCTCCAGCCAATCGCGGACCGGGCGGCCAAGCGCCTCAAGCCGGTCCCCAAGCGCCAGACCCACCAGATCGACATTCGCCTCCGGCTCAAGCAGATCGCGCGCCAACTTGTTGGCTTCGGCAATCTGCCCGTCAGCCTGCAATTGCAGCAATCCGACGGGTAGATCCTCAATCCCGGACAATCGGCCCAAGCCCTTGTCCGCCTCCGCCATCTCAACCGGCAGGAAGTAAATCTCGGCACGGTCGTCGGAGACCGCGATTTCGAACAAGCGGAACGGCTTTGTCCCCTGCGGTGTCGAGACCTGATGCACGGCGCCGGAGCGCACCGGCAGATCGTCGATCATCCGGTCGAGATACTTGGCACCGCCGCCCAAAGTCTGGCGCAAAGCCTCATTCATGAACTGGACGTTGCCCGCCTTGTTAACGATGAGCATGGGCAGGCTGAACCCTTCCAGGCCCTTGGCGGGCATGCGCGGCTCGGCCATTTCTTCAAAGCGCCAGAGGAAACAATCGCCCGCGAGAGCAACCACTGTTAGCCGAATATGCCCCCTGCGCGTGACCACCTCTTCCCGGGCGCCGCCGACGGCAGAAGCCTTCTCCTGCAACCGGAAAAGAACACCGGCGGGATTGGCGAAGAGATCGCCCAAGGCCTGAACCAATGTGCCGCCAGAGCGGGACTTGAAGCGCTTGCTGGCCGCGGGGTTCACATAGCGCACCTCGCCATCGGCTTGGGTCAGCAGGCAGGGCGCAAGATCGTTCTTCGCGACTGCATCAATATCGCGGATGGTGCCGCGTATGCCGCGGGTCTGAACGAACACCAGAGCCTGCCCCAGAACGGCCAGGCTGATCAGCGTGGCCCCGGCGGAAAGCGCCAGGATTTCGAAGGGTTGCGGGAAGAGGTACAGGCCAGCCACAATGAGCACAACCGCGGCGGCGGTGAGCTTGATACCTTGCTCAACTAGCACTTCGGATATCCGCGCAAGCGGCGCATCCGATACAATGGCGTTCGTCACCGAAACCCTCCGGTTCGATTCGTTGCGCCCCCAAAATCAGCACGAAGACTTAATTGCCCCTTAAGGCCTGTCAGACTTCACCCACAGGTTGACTAGATCAATTCAAATATATTGCGTCAAGTGTGCAATATAAAACCCGTCCCCGCCGTCGAGGGGGGTCCAGCGCCGCTGAAGGCTGACGCGCCAATCCGGATTTTCCGCAAGGAAGGCGGCAATCTGGCCGCCGTTCTCGGCGTCCAGCAGCGAACATGTGGCATAGGCCAAGGTTCCGCCTCGCCGGACAAGCGGTTTTGCCTGTTGCAGAATTTCCATTTGCATGGCGACCAGACGCCGCAGCCCGGCGGCATCGAGGCGCCACTTCGCCTCGGGCGTCCTGCGCCACGCGCCCGAGCCTGAACAGGGCACATCGCACAGGACCAGATCGTAGGGCGCTTCTTTCGCGGGCTCATGCGTTAACGTGACGTTAACGCCGGCCCGCCCGGCGCGAGGGACGATATTCTGCAACCTTTGCGCTGCCACGTCATGCGCGTAAAACTGCGCCGCGACGCGCCCCGCCATGGCCAGCGTCTTGCCGCCTCCCCCCGCACAATAGTCGAGAATGCGCATGTCATCGGTGATGGGCAGTGTGTCGACCAGCGCTTGCGAGGCCGCGTCCTGGACCTCAACCCACCCCTCGGCCAAAGCCGCGCTGGCTTGCAGGCAACGGGCGCCCGCCGTCACCTCCAAGGCTGTCGGCGAAAGGGGGCTTGGTGTTGTCTCAATGCCATCTTCGGACAGGCGCCGCACGGCGCCGTCCACCGTGGTTTTCCTGAGGTTGACGCGGACAAAAACTTGAGCGCGGGCCTGTAATGCCCTCAGAACAGGCTCAAAATCCTCCTTCAGAGAGGCCTGAAGGCTGGGCATCAGCCAGGCGGGGCAATCCAGTGCATCGGCGCCCTCGGGTTCAAGCCCTGCAGCTTGCTCAGTTGGCGTCAACGGCGAGGGTGCATAGCCCTCACCGGTGAAAAAGGCCGCCGGGTCCTCACCTTTCGACCGCAAAGCCCCCAACATCACACCGCGCCCAGTCATTGCGCCGCCACGGGCCGCGTAGGAGTGCAAGCACCGCAGGGCATCAAACACATGGTCGCGCAGGGCGGCCCGGTCCTTGGAACCCGCATAGCGGTTTGCCCGCGCCCATGAGGTGAGCACTTTTTCTGCGGGCTCGCCATCCAGAACCCGGTCGAGCACCTCGATCGCTGTTGCAACTCGTGCGGCAGGCGTCATCGGAAGACCGGCTTAAGAAAAAGTGAATGCTCAGAAATCACTTTAATGTCTCTTCCGGTGGCCCTGATATTGCGGAACTTTCTTGTTCACCCGTTTGCGACGTCAAGCCATAGGGCTCTGCCAGGCGCCAGACATGATCGGGGATCATCGTTTTCATCCGCCGGGGATGTTGGCGCCGCAGATGCAGAATCGTCTCGGCCGCCTTCATCTCAACCCGGGCGCGTGCAAATTCCAGACCCTTCGGGCCAATGCGGGGCATGAGCCAGCCCATGATGCCGCGCAGCCAGTTCGGCATCCGGCGGAGCGGCAAGCCACCGGCTGCCAGCCGGGTGTTCTCGATGAACCCTGCAACCGACGAGCGCCGCTTTCCGCCACTCCCGGGGGGCGAGAGGCTGACCTCGCCGTTAATCAATTCCAAAAGCTCTGCGCCGCGCTCATTGCGCACGATCACCCATTGCGCGCCCTCTCCGGCCATGTAGCCCACCGTGATGTCCGACAGCACATTGGTGTAGTCGACGCATGTGCGGCAGGTCAGCGGGAAAAAGTCTGAAGGAAGGTCGGCAAGCGGTAGTTTCAGAAAGGGAATTTCGCGGTGCGTGCCATCGTCAAAACGCAGCTCGACGTGGTAATCAGCACGAAACTCAAGATAGCTGACGGTTTCGGGCGCATCGGTCAGGCGGGCAAGAAATTTGTGAAAGTTCTCAGTCGTCGTGTTGTCGGAGCACGGCGTGCCGATGACAAAAAGCTCAAGACCCAGCTCCGCCTCGATCCGCCTCAGCGCATAGATCTGACAGGGAATGCCGATCACAGCCAGGCGCCGGAACCCGGCTTCGATGGCAGGCTCAAGCATCGCCAGCAAGGGCGCATAGCCCATCCGCATGCCGAGTGCCATGGGCATGGCGGCTGGATCGGTGATCAGGGCGGGCTGCGGGCGCCAGCGATCGTGAGGGTCAGGGACCATCGTCAGAACGGCATCGACAGCCCCCTCTTCCAGCAATCGTTGGGCGATCCGCGTGGTGATCCCGGTCCACTGCGCGCCGGGCGCGGGCGGGGTCAGCGCGGCGCGATACATCGCGCGGTAAGGGCCGAAATGGCCCTCATCCCCCTGCCCCGGATCGCGGGCGCGGCCATGTACAGCGGCCTCCATTCGGGGATAATCGGGCTTGATGAACTGACACGCCATGCCGCACTTCCCAGCGATCTTCATGCGCGACAGCCCACAATCGGTGCAAAGCCCGCGCGGCTGCGCCATTGCAACCGGCGGCGTGAGGATGGGCGGGCCCGAAATGCTCATGCCGGCAGTCTCTGTAGCCCGGGCCCCAAGTTCAAGAGCCGTCTGCGAGGGGCTGCATGATCTCAGCCTCGGCGCCGTCCCGCACGGCCGTGTAGAAGCACGCGCGTCGGTTGGTGTGGCAGGCCGGGCCGGTCTGGTCGACGAGAACCAGCAGGCAATCACGGTCACAATCTACCCGCATCTCAACCAGCTTCTGGATATGCCCCGAGGTCTCGCCCTTGACCCAAAGAGCGTTTCGCGAGCGTGACCAGTAAGTTACCAGGCCAGTCTCAAGCGTTTTCTGAACGGCCTCGGCATTCATCCAGGCCAGCATCAGCACCTCGCCCGAGGCATGGTCCTGCGCGATGACCGGCAGGAGGCCACGCGCATCATAGGTCAGGCTGGCGGGATCAAACGGCATCTGGGGATTTCCTTTGTGCAAAGTCGGGCCTATTTAGGGAGAGAACCCGAAAAGGGAAAGCGTGATGAGCACCGATGCCGACCTGATCAAACTCTATTCGAACCGCATTCGGGCGCTGGCGGTCGAGTTGCCGCATGCCAAGCGGCTCGACGCACCGACCGCAACGGCGAAACGACGCTCTCCTTTGTGCGGGTCAACCGTGACGGTCGACGTGGTGGTCAGGGATGGGCGGATCGCCGAGTTCGGCCAGGACGTAAAGGCCTGCGCATTGGGTCAGGCGGCGGCGTCGGTTGTCGGGGCCAACGTCATCGGGCGCACCCGTGCGGAGGTTGAGCAGGCCCGCGACGAATTGACGGCGATGCTCAAATCAGACGGCCCGGTGCCGGGCCCGCCCTTCGACGGGCTGGAGGTGCTGTTGCCGGCGAAGGATTACAAAAACCGTCACGCCTCGATCCTTCTGGCGCTTGAGGCGACGGCCGAAGCGGTGGCCGAGGCGGAAGCGCGCGTCGCCTGAATAAAAAAGCCGCCGCACTTCCGGGGTGGGAAGGCGGCGGCAGGAAGCGTGTCTTTGGGGCAGGTATCCGGGGGACAGACCGGAACGGGGAAAAGCGCGGGAACTTGGGGAGAAACGCGCAAGGCCCGTCAAAGACCGCAGGCAGAGTCAGATGAGGCTGGGCAGTGTCAGCCCCATATACAGAATAACGACCAGAGCCAGACAGCCCGCCAGATCCTCGATCAGCGTTGGTGCGGTGCGGTTGAGAACGTTTTTCAGCGAACCGAACATGGTGTCTCCTCTCTTCGTGTTGCCTCTTTGTTCTCACTTTATTTACCAATTGGCAAGAACTTTTTTAGAACATTCGCGAACAAAGTGAAATTGCAGGCTCAGCCGACGCTGAGCAGGCGGAAGGCCCGATCGCGTTCCATCAACCACAGAAGGGTTCGTGCGGCCTCACCGCGGGGTGATCTGAGCTCAGGGTCGTCGGCCAGAAGCTTGCGCGCATCGCTTTGGGCCACCGCCATGAGGGCGGCCTGACGCTCAAGATCCGCAATGCGAAACCGCGGCAGGCCTGACTGCGCGGTGCCCAGAACGTCGCCTGCCCCGCGCATGGCCAGGTCTTCCTCGGCGATGCGAAAGCCATCCTCGGTTTCGCGCAGGATCGCCAGCCTGCGCTCGGCATTTTCGCTGAGCGGCGGCTGATAGAGCATCAGGCAGGTCGATTTCTCGGCCCCCCGCCCGACCCGACCGCGCAGCTGATGCAGCTGGGCCAGGCCAAAGCTTTCGGCGCGCTCGATCACCATGATCGATGCGTTGGGCACGTTCACCCCGACCTCGATCACCGTGGTCGCGACCAGAACGCTGGTCTGCCCGGCGACAAAGCGCGCCATCGCGGCGTCCTTCTCGGCCGCGGGCATCTGGCCATGGACAAGGCCCACGACACCTTCACCCAAAGCCGCACGCAGCCGCTGAAACCGGTCGGTTGCGGCAGTCATGTCGACCACCTCACTCTCCTCGACCAGGGGGCAGACCCAATAGGCCTGCTTGCCCTCGGCCACCGCGCGGCGCAGGTGGTCGACCACCTCGTCAAGCCGCCCATTTGACACCAAAGCGGTCGAGACCGGCGTGCGCCCGGGGGGCTTTTCGTCGAGAACCGAGACATCCATATCGCCGTAATTGGCCAGCGCCAGCGATCGGGGGATGGGCGTGGCCGTCATGACCAGCACATCGGCGCCCTGCCCCTTGGCGCCTAGCTCCATCCGCTGGGCCACGCCGAACCGGTGCTGTTCGTCGACGACGGCCAGCCTAAGGTCTTGAAAATGGACATCCTTCTGGAACACAGCATGGGTGCCGACCAGCACCTGGATATCGCCCTTGGCCAGCGCCGCCAGCTTGGCCGCGCGCTCGGCCCCCTTGTCGCGGCCGGTCAGGATTTCCAGCACCACGCCCGCGCTTTCGGCCAGGGGGCGCAACCCTTGCAAATGCTGCCGCGCCAGGATTTCCGTGGGCGCCATCATCACCCCCTGCCCGCCCGCCTCGACCGCGACCACCAACGCGAGAAACGCAACCAGCGTCTTGCCCGCCCCGACATCGCCCTGCAGCAGGCGGTTCATCCGTTTTTCGCCCGCCATATCCGCGGTGATCTCGGCCACCGCGCGCTCTTGCGCGGCGGTCGGCTGGTAGGGCAGCGCCTGCAACACCTTCGCTTGCAGGGCTCCCGTACCGTGTGACGGGCGCCCCTTGCCGCGCCGCTCAACCCGGCGGGCGAGCGCCAGGGTCAGCTGGTGGGCAAACAGCTCATCATAGGCCAGACGTTGACGCGCGGGCGCGGTCGGGGCCAGATCGGCCTGGCCCGCCGGCGCATGGGCGGCCAGAAGCGCCGCGCGCCAGCCGGGCCAGCCCTCGCGCGCCTTCAAGGCGGGGTCGATCCAATCGGGCAAGTCCGGCGCCCGCTCAACCGTTGCGGCCGCGGCCTTGGCCATCAGCCGCTGGGTCAGGCCCTGGGTCAGCGGATAGACCGGCTCGAACGCCGGCAGGCTGTCGGCTTCGCCGGGGCGCAGGATATGGTCGGGATGCACCATCTGCGCTATGCCGTCGAAGAGTTCGACCTTGCCCGAAACGACGCGCCGCTGACCGGTCGGCAACTGCTTTTCCAGCCAATCACCGCGGGCGTGGAAGAACACCAGCTGAAACGTCGTCTCGGCATCCTCGACCACCACCCGCGACGGCCCCGATTTCGTGCGCGACGGCATGTGGCGGCCGACCGTCACCTCAACCGTCACGGTCGCCGGCGGCACAACCTCGCGGATCGAGGTGCGGAAGGTCCGGTCAATCCCGGAATGCGGCAGGGTGAAGGCCAGATCGCGGGGCTTTTCAACCCCCATCTGCGCCAGCAGCTTGGCGGTTTTGGCCCCGATACCGGGCAGCCCTTCCAGATCACCGAAGAGCGGGAACAAGATGTCGGGACGGCCGGGCACCCTACCCCGCCCCGATCAACTGAAGCCAGGCGTCTTCGTCGATGACCTCAATGCCCAGATCGGCGGCCTTCTTGGCCTTCGACCCCGCGCCGGGGCCCGCCACCAGCAGATCGGTCTTGGCGCTGACGCTGCCCGAGACCTTGGCCCCCAGCGCCTCAGCCCGCGCTTTCGCCTCGGCCCGGGTCATCTTTTCCAGCGTGCCGGTGAAGACAATCGTCTTGCCGGCCACCGGGCTATCGCTGCTGGCCGGTGGGGCGACCGGCTGGATGTCAAGCTCGGACACCAGCCGATCGATTGAGGCGCGCTCGGCCTCCTGATGGAAGGTCGTGACCAGCGACGCGGCCATCACAGCACCCATCCCGTCGATCGCGACCAGATCGGCCCAGTCGTCGCCCTGGCCGACCTCGGCGCGCGTCACCGCGCCTTCGAACGCCTCCCAGGTGCCGTAATGTCGGGCCAGAAGGTTCGCGGCACTCTCGCCGATATGGCGGATACCAAGCGCGAAGATCACCCGGTTCAGCGGAATGTTGCGCCGCTCGTCGATGGCATCGAACAGGTTCGCGGCCGAGCGTTCGCCATAGCCATCGCGGTTCTTCAGTTTTGAGACATTGTCAGCATCCCGCGCGCGGAGCGTGAAGATGTCGGCGGGCTCGCGGATCGGCAAAAGGTCGTCATGGTAGAACATCTCAACCTGCTTTGCGCCGAGGCTATCGATGTCGAACGCGGCGCGGCTGACGAAATGTTTCAGCTTTTCAACGGCCTGCGCGGGGCAAATGATACCGCCCGTGCACCGTCGCACGGCATCGCCCGCCTCGCGCACCGCCTCTGACCCGCATTCGGGGCAGGTTTTTGGAAAATCGTAAGCCGCGGCGTCTTTCGGCCGTTGTGTCAGGTCGACATCGGCCACCTTCGGGATCACGTCGCCCGCGCGATAGACCTGCACCCAATCGCCCGCCCGAATATCCTTGCCGTCGCGGATCGGGGCGCCTTTGGCATCGCGGCCTGCGATATAGTCTTCGTTATGCAAGGTTGCGTTCGACACGACGACGCCGCCCACCGTCACCGGGCTGAGGCGCGCCACGGGCGACAGCGCGCCGGTGCGGCCCACCTGGATCTCGATGGCTTCCAGCCGCGTCCAGGCCAGCTCGGCCGGAAACTTGTGCGCAATGGCCCAGCGGGGCGTGGTGGACCGAAAGCCAAGACGGGCTTGCAGGGCCAGATCGTTCACCTTGTAGACCACGCCGTCGATATCGTAGCCCAACGTCGCGCGGCGCTGTTCGATATCGGCATAGACCTTTAGCATTTCGTCGGTATCGGCGCAGAGGCGGGTCAGGTCGTTGGTCTGAAACCCGAATGCCGCCAGCCGTTCAAGCGCTTCGATTTGGGTTTCGGCCAACGGTCCGGACAATTCGCCCCAGGAATAGGCGAAGAACCTCAGCGGGCGGGATCGGGTGATTTCGGCGTCAAGCTGGCGGAGCGAGCCTGCGGCGGCGTTTCTTGGGTTGGCGAAGGTTTTTGAACCGGCCGCCTCGTTTCGCGCATTGAGAGCCTCAAAATCGGCGTGAGACATGTAAACTTCGCCACGGATCTCCATAATATCCGGGGCGTTTTTGACGCGTTCCGGGATATCATCGATGGTGCGCGCATTTGCCGTCACATTCTCGCCTACCGCGCCGTCGCCCCGTGTGGCCGCCTGGACGAGCTTTCCGTCTTCATAGCGCAGCGAGAGCGACAAACCATCGATCTTGGGTTCGGCGGTATAGGTTACCGCGCCCGCAGGCAGGCCGAGGTATTTGCGCACACGATCGTCGAACTCGGTCACATCCTCGTCCGCGAAGGCATTCTCCAGGCTGAGCATGCGCACCGCATGGGTGACCTTCGAAAAGGTCTCGGACGGGGCGGCGCCGACCTGTTCCGAAGGGCTGTCGGCCCGCTTGAGATGCGGAAACCGCGCCTCGATCGCGGCGTTGCGCGCCTTGAGGGCGTCGTAGGCAGCGTCGGAGATATCGGGGGCGTCGTCGTGATGATAGGCGGTGTTCGCGCGCGCGATCTCATCGGCCAATCGCGCCAGTTCCGCGCGGGCTTCCGCCTCGGTCAACTCCGCCACCGGCTTGTCGGCTTCCATAGCCCTCTCTCCCCTATCCGCCTGGCCCAAGTGATAGGCGCGGGTCGGATCAAGGTCCAGCGGTGGTTACCATGAAAAAGGCCGCCCCGCCCTGGAGAAAAGGCGAGGCGGTCGGGCTTGATCGGCCATGCGAGCGTTGTGGCATATGACGGCTAGCGTCGCATCGATTGCACGTGAGGGAAATCGTGCAACGACGCCTTGCGAGCGGCAAGATGTTCCTATCCGCGCCCCTCACAGCCCCGAGGGGGCGCGGACCACATAGACCCGATCAGGCCCCTAACGCGATGCGACGCTCCATTTCAGCGGGTTCCGGGTCACGCAGCACATAGCCGCGGCCCCAGACGGTTTCGATGTAGTTCTCGCCGCCCGTCGCCGTGGCCAGCTTCTTGCGCAGCTTGCAGATGAACACATCGATGATCTTGAGTTCCGGCTCATCCATGCCGCCATAGAGATGGTTCAGGAACATCTCTTTGGTCAACGTCGTGCCCTTGCGGAGCGACAGAAGTTCCAGCATCTGGTATTCCTTGCCGGTCAGATGCACGGTTTTTCCTTCAACCTCAACGGTTTTCGCGTCGAGGTTCACGCCGATCTGCCCAGTGCGAATGATGCTTTGCGAATGACCTTTCGAGCGGCGGATGATGGCGTGGATACGCGCGACCAGCTCTTCCCGGTGGAACGGCTTGGTCAGATAATCATCGGCGCCAAAGCCGAAGCCCTTGATCTTGTTCTCGGTATCGTCCGAGCCCGTCAGGATCAGGATCGGGGTTTCAACCTTGCTCATCCGAAGCTGGCGCAGCACTTCGTGGCCATTCATGTCGGGCAGATTCAGATCGAGAAGGATCAAATCGTAATCATAAAGCTTCGCAAGATCGATGCCCTCTTCGCCAAGGTCCGTCGAATAGACATTGAGGTTGGCGTGGGTCAGCATCAATTCGATGCTTTTTGCTGTGGTCGGATCATCCTCAACCAAAAGAATACGCATTACTCTTACTCCGCTAGTGCCCCGTTCCTAGGACACAGTTACTCACAATGGTTAACGGCCCGTTACCATAATGGTCATAATTTGTAATGCAACTTAAAGTTGTCGAAATTTTTGGATGGCTGTGGCCTTCAATGCCTGTTCGCCGTGTTGCGACATGGCATTACGCCAGCTTGCAAGCTCTTCCTCGGACAGACCATACCGTCGGCAAGCCTCCTCGGCCGTGATCAGACCGGAATCGACCCCCTTCAGAACGGCAGCCTTGCGGCTGGCCACCCACCGCCTGGTGTCGACCGGAGGAAGATCGGCCCGCGACATCGAACTGCCATCCGGCAGCGTGACAGTCCGTGGCCCATTCACACGCTTGAGAAACATTGCTCTGCCCTTGTTCGTCCGAGGCCACTTTGGCGGCAACGCCTTAACGTGCGGTGAAGCCAGCCCTTGAGAGTAGTTCAGATTTTCATATATTGCGGCGGAACTTCCTGGAGCATCCCATGGCCCTTGACCAAGGCACACCCCTGAACTCGCTGGGGTTTCCGAAGCCGCCTTCGGAGACGCGCGTTGTCGTGGCCATGTCGGGCGGCGTCGATTCGTCCGTGGTGGCCGCCGAACTGGCCGCCGAGGGCTATGATGTGGTGGGCGTGACCTTGCAGCTTTACGACCATGGCGCGGCGCTGGCCAAGAAGGGGGCTTGCTGCGCGGGCGTCGATATCCATGATGCGCGCCGCGTGGCCGAGGCGATGGGCTTTCCGCATTACGTGCTGGATTACGAGAACATTTTTCGCGAGGCGGTGATCGACGAATTTGCCGACAGCTATCTGGCCGGTGCGACCCCGGTGCCCTGCATCCGCTGCAATGAACGGGTGAAATTCAAGGACTTGCTGGCCACCGCCCGCGACCTCGACGCCGATTGCATGG
This sequence comes from uncultured Paracoccaceae bacterium, assembly GCA_947503935.1. Lineage (GTDB taxonomy): Bacteria > Pseudomonadota > Alphaproteobacteria > Rhodobacterales > Rhodobacteraceae > CANNFR01. Next base: position 171,166 of record CANNFR010000008.1, on the reverse strand, counting down.
CGACGGGCCATTACATTCAACGCAAGCTGGGCCCGGGCGGGCTCGAGCTACACATGGCCGCCGATCAGGCACGCGATCAATCGTACTTCCTGTTCTCGACCACGCCCGAGCAACTGGCTTTCCTGCGCTTTCCGCTGGGGCACCTTGCCTCGAAAGACGAAACACGCGCTCTGGCAGCCAAACACGGGCTGATCGTGGCCGACAAGCCCGACAGCCAGGACATCTGCTTTGTGCCGAACGGCAATTACGCCGCCGTCATCGAAAAGCTGCGCCCCGGTGCGGCCGAGCCCGGGCAGATCGTGCATGTCGACGGCCGCGTTTTGGGCGAGCATCCGGGCGTGATCCACTACACGATCGGCCAGCGCCGCGGCCTTGGCATCGGCGGGCTGGACGAGCCGCTTTATGTCGTCAAGCTGGATGTCGATGCGCGCCAGGTCATCGTCGGCCCGAAAGAGATGCTGACCACCCGCATCGTGCCGGTGCGCGAGATCAACTGGCTGGGCGACGCGCCCCTGACCTCGCGCGCCGAATGGCCCGTCTCGGTTCGCGTGAGATCCACCCGCCCGCCGCGCGAGGCGGTGATCCGGCCTGTTTCAGACACCGAGGCCGAGGTGGAGTTGCTGGCCCCCGAAGACGGTGTCAGCCCAGGCCAGGCCTGTGTCTTCTACGAGACCGGCGGCAGCCGCGTGCTTGGCGGCGGCTGGATCTGGCGCGGGCAGTAGGGTGAACTTCTTCTGCCACGATCCGAATGGATGGACTTGTGCCAGACGCCGAACTCACCAATTAGAGTGTATGGCTGCTGATAAAACCGGAATCTGGCGTCGTTATATCTGCGTCTTTATCGCAGTTCTCTGCCTGGTGTCCTCCGGCGCGCGGGCAGAACCGATCCCTGGCGCGGATGATCCGGCCCTGCGTGCGGCGGTGTCGGACTGGCTGGCAGCTGAAAACCCGAAAGAAGACCTCTGGTCCATCGGCGAGATCGCCGCAGACGGCAATATTGCTGCCCGCCTGATCGTCAGGACGCTTGTCTACCGATACATGCCGTTGCGGTTTCCCGAGATGAGCCGGCAGGAGCTTCGGGCCTTAGTTCCCCCTGATCGAACGGAAGCTCCGAACCGTTTCAAGTACAGTACCTTTCTCTATCGGGTGGATACGTCAACCATCCCGGCATATGAAGCGCAATCCAGCATGACATTTGCTAAATCGGCCGATGATTGGATCGCCGGAGCGGAGACGATGTTGGCAGCGGGATTGCGCGAAGAATTCATGCTCCAATTCGGGATGACCTTAACCAACCGGCATTTGATGCCCGCCGTGACAGTGTTCGCTGATGGCGTGTTAGAGGACAGCGATCATGCAAGATCTTACGTTTGGTTCCTCCGCGGACTTGGGCGTGCAAGTATCGATCTCGACGACCGCTTTAATCCAGAACGTGCAGCCGAGCGCCGTGCGCGTTGGGGCGAGCCTCCGTGGGGCGAAGAACAGGACAGAGCATTTGCAACAGCACTCTCCGAAGGCCGATGGAGTGCGATTGTCGCGCTGGGCATGCTCATAACCTTTGATCCCGATTTTCTTGAGTTTTTTGAAGTCCCAGCCACGAGCCTACGCTGGGCCACTTTGAGTTGGGCCGGTTTTTCCGGTGATTTGGAGGATAATCCGCCGCCAACCGAGGCCGAATTTGACGCTCTGGGGCGCTTGGTCATGGCGGATGCGGCGCGCTCACCCTACCTGCTGCCTTTGGTCAACACCTGTCAGACTCAGTGTGCGGCCGAGGTGTCTCACTGCGTGGCGTCAGGGGCGCTGCTGCGGGTCTATGACCAAGGCGTTAATTTTCCCACACGCTTGGAAGCCGTGGCATCGGCCGAGGATTTCTATGCGTCGGACTGGGCCGCAGATGGATTGTTGGTTTCAATTGGTCTGCGCGTGCGCCGGGGGACCCTTGAAGAAAACTGGCTGAGCCTTCCCCAGTGCTTGCGTGAAAACGCAGCGCAGGCCGCAGAAGCGCATGACACGGTTCGCCCCTGAAGGCTTCAAGACGGCCAGACGGCTGAACTCTTTACAGCCCCTTCATTTCACGTCACCAAAGGCGACCCATTATCTGGACGCCCACTTTCGTGCATATATCCCATCGCCCCCTTCTCGCCGCACTCTGGATGATGGGCGCAATCGTGTCCTTCACGCTGATGGCGGTGGCGGGGCGGGTGGTGCAGACCGAGATGAACTCGTTCGAGCTGATGGCCTGGCGGTCGCTCATCGGCTTTGCGATCGTCTGCGCCGCCCTCGCCCCGCGCGGGTTCGCCGAAATCCGCAGCCAGGTGCCCTCGCTGCATGTCAAACGCAACCTCTTTCACTTCGCGGGCCAGAATGTGTGGTTCATGGCGCTGATGCTGATCCCGCTCAGCCAGCTTGTGGCGCTGGAGTTTACCAACCCGGTCTGGGTCGCACTGCTGGCGCCGCTGCTTCTGGGCGAACGCTTTACGGCGCGCCGCATCCTGGTGGCGCTTTTGGGGTTTGCAGGTGTGCTGATCGTGGCGCAGCCCGGCGTGGCGCCGATTGAGGTCGGGCATCTTCTGGCGCTGGGGGCGGCCTTGGGCTTTGCGCTGAACACGATCTACACGCGCCGGTTGATGGCCCATGACACGGTGCTTTGCGTGTTGTTCTGGATGACCGCCAGCCAGGCGGTGATGGGCGCGGTTCTGGGTGCACCGGGCGGCATCCCCCTGCCCTCGTTCGCCATTTTGCCATGGCTCGTCATCGTCGGCATCACGGGGCTCTCGGCGCATTATTCGCTGACATCGGCGCTGGCCCATGCGCCGGCAACCCTGGTCGCGCCCATGGAATTCCTGCGCCTGCCGGTCATCGCGGTGGTCGGTGCGATCCTCTATGCCGAGCCTCTGATGGCGCCGGTCTTCATCGGCGGCGCGGTCATCATGGCCGCAAATTTGATCAATTTGGCAGGCGCGCGGCGACGCAACCCTTGATAGAGTGTCCTAAACGCGACGACACGTAGGAATCGGCAGACTTTTTGCACTGACGCGGCGTCATTGATTGACGGTTTGGCAAACGGCGCCGTAACATCTGCAAAAATCCGGACACGGGGGAGAAATAAATGAGACGTGTTCTACTGAGCAGTGCCGCCCTGACCTTGGCGGCAACCAGTGCCTTCGCAGGCGGTGTCGAACGCTCGACACAATCGGTCGGCATCCTCTTTGAAGAGGGCACATACGCCGAATTCAGCTTTGGAAGTTTCAGCCCAGATGTGAGCGGCTCTCTCGGCGGGGGTGCTATCGCGTCGGGTGACATGTCGCCCAGCTATCAGACGTTCTCATTGGCTTACAAGCAGGCTCTGACTGAAAACCTGGATATCGCGGTGATCTTGGACGAGCCGATTGGCGCCGATGTCGATTATCCGGGCACGTTCGGACTAAGCCCCTACCCGCTTGCCGGGACAACGGCCGAGCTCGATTCTCTCGCGCTCACGGCGTTGCTGAAGTATCGGATGCAGAACAACATCTCGATCTATGGTGGTCTTCGGGCGCAAGCCGTCGAGGGAACAGTCTCAATCCCCTTCGTGGGAGCGCCCGGCCCCGGCTACACGATGAACACCAATACCGATTATCGGCTCGGCTATGTTATCGGCGCGGCCTGGGAACGCCCCGATATCGCGGCCCGTGTTGCCTTGACCTACAACTCAGCGATCACCCACACGTTCGAATACACCGAGACGGGGCCGGTTCCCGGATCGGGAGAGTTCGATACTGAAGTTCCACAATCGGTCAACCTGGAATTCCAGACGGGTATTGCTGCGGACACTCTGCTCTTCGGCTCGATCCGCTGGGTCGATTGGAGTGAGTTTGACATCAACCCAGCTGGCTATGCGCTTGCCGTTGGCAGCCCCCTCGTGTCGTATGATTCCGACCGCGTCACATACACGCTTGGTGTTGGCCGGCGGTTCAATGAAACCTGGTCCGGGGCCGTGATCGTGTCGCACGAGCCATCCACCGGTGATATCACCGGCAACCTTGGGCCGACCGACGGCTTTTCAAGCATTGCCTTGGCGGCCACCTACACGATGGGCAACATGGAAATCACCGGTGGCCTGCGCTACGTCGATATCGGCGGCGCGACCACGACGATCGGGGCCGACTTCGAAGACAATGACGGTGTGGGGTTTGGCCTGCGCGTCGGCTATAAATTCTGATCCCGATCACGACCTCGCATTTGAAAGGCCCCGCTTCGGCGGGGCTTTTTCATGCCGCGGGCCAGTTCCAGAAATCCCGCCCCTCCTCGCCCATCGTCCGGGCCAGAACCATCATATGCACCGCATCCGCGCCATCGACCAGTCGCGCCTGGCGGGCGTAGCGGTAGATCCATTCCAGCACCGTGTCGGTCGAATAGCCGCGCGCGCCGTTGACCTGAATGGCAACATCCGCCGCCTGATGCAGCAGGTTCGCGACGTGCACCTTGGCCATGCTGACCTCCTTGCGGGCGCGTTCGCCACGGTCCAGCGCCCAGGCCGCCTTCATCGTCAGAAGACGCCCGATCTCGATGCCCATCGCGATCTCGCCCAGCATGATCTGCACGCTCTCGCGATCGGCCAACCGAACCCCGAACCCCTCGCGCGTCGCGGCGTAATCCTGCGCAATCTCCAGGCATCTCTTGGCCAAGCCCAGCCAGCGCATGCAATGGGTCAGCCGCGCGGGCCCCAGCCGGATCTGCGCCAGCTTCATGCCGTGACCCTCTGACATCAAAAGGTTTTCCTCGGGCACCTCAAGTCCGTCAAACGCCAATTCGCAATGTCCGCCATGCTCCTCGGGGCCCATGATCCCGATCCGGCGCACGATCTGCCAGCCCGGCTGGTCCTTGTGAAACAGAAAGGCCGACAGGCCGCGGCGTGTATCGTCAGACGTGCGGGCGATCAGGATGAAGTGGTCGGCGACAGCAGCGCCGGTGATGAACCACTTCCGCCCGGTGATGACGTACCTGTCGCCCCGCTTTTCGGCCCGTGTTTCGATCATCGAAGGGTCCGAGCCACCGCCCGGCGCCGGTTCGGTCATCGCGAAGGCCGAGCGCGCGGCGCCGCTGACCAGGGGCGCCAGGAACCGCGCCTTCTGCGCCTCGGTGCCCACGGCCTCCAGCACCCGCATATTGCCATCATCGGGCGCCGCGGCGTTGAAGCAGACAGGCCCGAAGATCGAGCGGTTCATCTCTTCATAGAGCACCGCCTGCGCCACGAAGGGCAACGCCGGGCGCCCCTGCAAGGGCACCTGAAAGGCCCACAAACCTTGGGCCTGCGCCTCGGCCCTGAGGGCGGCCAGAGGCGCTTCGGCGATATTGCCATGCGCGTCCCAGCTGTCCGGGCGGGCCTCATGCGGCAAGATGCGGTCAGCCACGAAGGCCGCGACCTTGGCGCGCAACGCCTCGATTTCGGATGATATCGTGAAATCCATGGCTCCCCCTTTCGGCCACCGTAGCGCCCGCAAACGGGCGGGCGCAACCGGCGCGGTAGACAAGCACAGGGCGCCGGGGTTAACTCGCCCCCATATCTGATCGGAGACCTACGGCATGTCATCCAAAGTCCTTGTCCTGAACGGCCCGAACCTGAACCTGCTCGGAACACGCGAGCCCGAGGTCTACGGCGATGAGACCCTGGCTGATGTCGAGGCATCGGCAAAGGCGACCGGCGAGGCTTTGGGGCTGACCGTGACATGCCGGCAAAGCAATGCCGAGCATGAATTGATTGACTGGATTCACGCCGCGCGCGGTGAGTTTTCGGCCATTGTGGTTAATCCCGCGGCCCTGACTCACACCTCAATTGCCCTTCTCGACGCCCTGAATACCTATGACGGCCGGGTGATCGAGGTCCATATCTCGAACGTGCATCAACGTGAGGCTTTCCGGCATCACTCCTACATATCGGGGCGGGCCGATGCAGTGATCGCAGGATGTGGTGTTCATGGCTATGATCTGGCGCTTCGCCATCTCGCAAAGTTACTGAACTGAAACCTCAATCGGCAGCGCCTTGCCGCCCTCCCGAAGCCGTGACTTGACCGTGTGCGCCCTCTGGGGTGAGCATGATTGTCAGGGACGCGTTGGAGAAATGCGCAATCCCATGAGGCAACAAAGGGACAAGGCCATGGCCGAGCAGAAACCGCAGATTAAAGAGCAGCCGCGCGCCGATCTGACGCGCACGCAAGCCACCTACGACAAGACCGCCGAGCAGAGCCAACCCGCGCCGCAGCCGCAGGCCAGGTTCACCGACTGGGCTAGCATCTGACGCTTGTAGATTTGTCGTTGGGCTGACACCATCGTCGGATGGCAACGCCTGTCTCGTCGATCCGCAACCTCGGTCCCGCGATGGAGGCCGCCTTTGCCGCGGCGGGCGTGCATTCGGCCGAAGAACTGCGCGACCTCGGCGCCGATGAGGCTTATCGGCGCCTTCTGAAGTCCGGCCATCGGCCCCACTTCATCGGATACTACGTTCTGGTCATGGGGTTGCAGGGTCGCCCCTGGAACGACTGCAAAGGCGCGGAAAAGCGCGCGCTCCGCCAGCGCTTTGACGCGATCAAGGCAGACAGTTTCGATTCAGATCAGTCGAAATTTGAGGCCGCACTCAACGAACTTGGTATCGTAGCGAAGCGGTAGAGCGAACATCATCAGATTTTTCGGACGACGCTCTAGAAACGGCTGCCGGCAACCCGCAACTGTTTGCGATCGAGGATATAGGGCGAGGTTTCGCGTTCAATCCGCCGCGTGTGCAACACCACCACATTGTCGGCCGGCGGTGTCTTCTGGCCATTCGGCCGGGCCATCAGCTCGGTCTCAAAGAGATCCTGCAGCTCTTCGCGCGAGACCTTGTCGGGCTCGGAAACCGCATTGAGCGTCGGGCGCGTTTGGTGGCGCGAGAACGCTGGAAACACCCGAAGCAGCCGGCGAAACGGGCCGCGGTGATTGGTCTGGTAGGCACAGTTCGATTGCATTGTCCAAACTCCCCACGTTTGGTTCGAATACGTCGATGAAATGGGTGTACCCGATTTTTCGATTCGCGCGAGAGGGGAAAAATCGGACCAATTCCCCTCAGAATAGGCGATTGTTCGCCAAATGACTGCATACGCTTGCATTTTTCGTTCCAAACCGGTTTCGGAGGCGTTTTGTAACGTGGCGTCACTTGTTTTCGGGATTGTTTCGGCGGCGCACTTTCAGCCAGATGCCCTCTTTTCCGCGTACCGTCAGGTGTGCGACCGGCAGGGGTTGACGATTGTTAATCACCTCAAAACGAAACTCTCGAATCAGCGCAGACAGAAGCAAAACGCCCTCGGCCATCGCGAACCCCGCTCCGGTGCAGACGCGCGGCCCGGCCGAGAATGGCAAATAGGCCTGCCGCGCCGAGGCCTTGCCCTCGGCGCTTTGCCAGCGGGCCGGGCGGAAGGCGTCGGGGTTGTCCCAGTGCCGCTCATGCCGGTGCAGGTGCCAGGGCGACAGCACGATCTGCGCGCCGGGCCTGACATCCCGACCCCGAAATACCTCAGCCCGCGTCGCCTGACGCACCATCATCGGCACCGGCGGGTAGAGGCGCAGCGTCTCGCGGAAAACATCCCGGGTGAAGGCCAGGCCCGACAGGCTGGCGAAAATCGGACTTTCGGCAAATCGCGCGGCCTCGGCCGCCACCTTGTCCTGCGCATCGGGATGGGCCGCCAGGAGCCATAGCGCCCAGGCCAGGGCCGAGGCCGAGGTTTCGTGCCCGGCCAGAAAGAAGATGGCGACCTGATCGACCATCTCATCGGTCGCGAAGAGGTCTCCCGTCTGCGGGTCGGCGGTGGTCATGATCTTGGTGGCCAGATCATCGGGCGCCTGGCCTTCGGCGATCAGCGACGCACGCTCGGCCGTCAGCTGGGTGATCAGGGCCCGGATCTGCCGCGCGGTGCGGCGGGTCGCGGGCCGGTGAAGCCGAGGAAACCAACGGGGCAGCGGCAGGAAGGCCGCCAGGTTCAGGATCGGCTGGGTGCGCTGATGCGCGCGGAAGGCCTCGAACACCTCCTGAGCAATCGTACTTTCGATCGGGATCGAGAAGAGCGTGCGGAAGATCACATCGGCCGCCGCGTGGCTTGTCTGCGCCTCGATCTCGGTCTCGCCCAGAGGCATCCGCGCGACAGCGCCCTGCGCTGCGGCCCACATCGCGGGGAAGGTATCACGCAGACGCCCGCCCTCAAAAGCCGGGTCGATGATGCGGCGCTGGCGCTTCCACTCCGCCCCGTTTGTCACGAAGACCGACCGGCCCAGAAGCGGGCGCAGCCCCTCGCCCACACGGTCGGATTTCGGGAAATCGTCGGACCGCTCTTTCAACACCAGATCGATCAGGTCAGGCTCGTTGATCAGGTATGAGCGGAAGAAGGGCGTCTTGAACTCGGCCATGCGGGCCCGGTAGAGGCGCGCGGGCTGCGCCGACAAGATATCGCGGCGGAAGAGGCGCAGATAGCGAAAGAGCGACACCCGCCCCTCGCGCGCTGGCGGCTTTGGCGGGATCATGCGGCCATCGAGGTGTGGCGCGAGACCGGCGTCTCGATCCGGCTTTTTGACGGCGCCCGGTTGGCAAACCGGTCATGAAGGGTCAGCGGGCCCGCGGTGATGCGGAAGTAATCGTATTCGCCCAGCGTCCCCGACAGCGCGTCGAAGGCGCAGAGATACTGGAAGTGCAGGCGGAAAAAGCGCCAGCGCAGCTCGCGCCAGCGTTCAGCGCTGAGAGTCTGGGTGAACGCCGCCGAAAGCACCAGGGGCCAGCGTTTCGCAGGCCCCGCAACGCCCGTCACGGCGACCGGGTCACAAAGCGCGAAGGCACAGCCGTCGCCCGGGGCCGTCACATCGACCCAGGCCAGCTCATCGCGCTGGCTGAGATAGTGCAGATCGGCGCGCAGGCGATCGGCTTTCGGCAGGAAGGACACCATCGGCACCACATGGCCCAGCGAGAGAAAGGAGAGTTGCGGCCCGTGCATCGGCACATGGGAATCGCGGATCAGATCGGCCAGAATTGAAATCGCCAGATGCGCGCCCGATGAATGGCCGACCACCAAAACCTCGTCGACATCAGTTTCCAAGGCCTCGGCGATGCGCGCCTTGAAGGTGGCCATGCGCGCCTCAAGCTCGGGCGGGTAAGCCCCTTTCCAGCGCGCCGAATAGGCGTAGTCATGCATCAGATAATAGGCGTAGAGCTTGTTGTCATAGCGCCGGAACAGCGCCAAGACGGGCCAGATTGCGATAAGGCCAAGCCAGTTGAGCGGCGGCGCCACCAACCCGATCACGCGGCCCGCGATGGCCGCCGCCAAAAGGGCTATGCCAAACTGAGCCAGCAGCATCGCAATGGGGTAAAGCGCTGCGATGACCGGCCCCTTGCGCAGCCGCATCAGCCGGAACAGCGCGCCTGAGGCAATGTAGATCCAGGCTGTTCTGAAAAGCTGCAAGTACGTGGCGATGATGCCGTGGCCCATGGACGACTTGACGATATCAGACCAGACCAGAACCTCAATCTCGGCCTCAACCTCGGCCCCTTCGATCATGCCGGTCACGTGCCAGCCATAGGGCCCCGGCGCGGCCTTGGGGCGGAGCGTCATCCGATAGCCCGACAGGGCGGCCTGCGTGGCCCCTTCCTTGCGGTAAAGCTCGCGATAGCGGCGCGGATGAAACGGATCATAGCCGGGGATGTAGAACACCCGCCGCCGCCTGACCTTCCGCACCTTTGCCATCGCTGTCATGGGCGGCAGAGTAACCGGACAAGGTTAACAAGAGTAGCCCTTAACCAAGCGTGGCAAGCGCCGGGAAGGTTTCAAGCAGCCAGAACGAAAAGGCCGAGAACGCGCCTGTCAGCAGTGCCACACCGACCGCCACCAAAAGCCCGCCCATCAGCTTTTCGATCAGCCCCATATGCTTCTTGAGCCGTGCCATGACGCCCTGCGCCCGGTCGAGATAGGCCGCGACCAGCAAGAAGGGCAGGCCCAGCCCCAAGGCGTAGACGCCCAAAAGCAATGTGCCCCTCGCCACGCTGGCCTCGGTCGCGGCCAGCGACAGGATCGCGCCCAGGATCGGGCCGATGCAGGGTGTCCAGCCGAAGGCGAAGGCCAGGCCCAGGATGTAGGCGCCGAAGGCTGACCCACCCTGATCGCCGGCATCCAGCCGGGCCTCGCGATTGAGCAGCGGGATGCGCAAGACGCCCAAGAAATGCAGGCCGAAGACGATCACCACCGCGCCTGCGATCCGCGACAGCAGGATCTGATTGCTGAGGAAAAGCTGTCCGATCCACGAAAACGTAAAGCCCAGGAACAAAAAGACGGTCGACAGGCCCAGCACGAAGAAAACAGCCGGCAGCATCGCGCGGCGGCGCACGGCCGTGCCATCGTTCAGCGTGATGCCCCCCATATAGGCCAGATAGGGCGGCACGATGGGCAGCACGCAGGGGCTGAGAAACGACAGCACGCCAGCGGCCAGCGCCACGAAGAGCGCAGGCAAGAGGGCCGCATCGATGATCTCGATTCCGAACATGGGAAATTCCCTTCCTGCCCATGAGATATCTTGCATGACCGGCCCAGTCACGTGTCAATGGCTCACATTTGCGTGGCAGAGCCGCCGGGGCGCGACCGGCTTAGCGTTTCTATGGAGGACACACCTTGAAAGAGACCATTTTGGGGCCGGAGGCCGACGCGACCTCGCCGGCCGGAGCGCAGATCAGGTTCATCATGGACGGACCTGCCGGCAACATGATCCACAGCACGGTTCCGCCGGGCCAGATCAACCGGGCGACGCGCCATGCCAGTGTCAGCGAGTTCTGGTACGTGCTGGGCGGTGCGGGCGAAATCTGGCGGCGCTCGGCCAGGGAAGAGCGCGTGACGCCCCTGGTGCCCGGCACGTCGATTGACATCCCCGTCGGCACGGATTTTCAGTACCGCAATGCGGGTGATGAGGATCTGACCTTCATCTGCATCACCATGCCGCCCTGGCCGGGCGACGATGAGGCCACCCATCTTGAGGGGCCGTGGCGGCCGACCGTCTGAAGACCGTTGTCGCGGGATGCCGAGCCTCCTTGGCCTGGCATCCCGGAACGAGTTATCGCCCGAGAGACCACCAGCCCTTGCGCTTGGGCTTGTCGTCCTTGGCCTCAGGCTCAGCGGCGGGCTCTGCCTTTTTCGCCGCCGCCGGCTTTGGTGCGGCCGGTTCAATCGGTTGGGTCAGCAGAACCGGTGCTTCGGTTGCCTCGGCCGCGACCGGCTCCTTGGGCTTGGCGCGCGACTTGCGCACGCGTTTGGGCTTTGGCGCGTCGGCGGTCTCGGCCTCGGCCGCTTGGGCCTCTGCGGGGGCCGTCTCCTCGGCGGGCTCAGTCTTGGCGGGCTCAGCCTCGGCAGCCTCTTTGGCGGGCGTCTTGCGGCGACTGCGGGTGACGCGCTTTTTGGGCGCCTCTTCGGCCTCGGCCTCTGCCGCTTGTGTCACCTCAGGCGCCTCTGCGGCATCCTCGGCCGCCTTGTCAGGCGCCGCGATGGCCTCATCGGCTTCCGCCTCAGACGCCTTGCCACGGCCGCGTCCGCCACGGCTGCGCGACCGCTTGCGCGGCGCTTTTGTCTCGTCTTCGGCCTCAGAGCCCGCCTCAGCCTGGGCCGGTGCCTCGACTGGCGTGCCGTCGCTTTCGGCGGCTTCGCTGGCCACGACGGCATCGCCATTGGCCTCGCCTCCTCCGCCACCACGACGGCGGCGCCGACGGCGGCGCTTTTTCTTGCCGCCCTGCCCTTCGCCGTTGTCATCGGCGCGGTCGGCCTCGGCCACCTCTTCTTGTTCGTCCTCGGCGGCGGCCGCGGCCGCCGCAGCGTCGTCAAGCGCGTCCATCTCGGTCGTATCGATCGACACGACCGGCGCGGCGGGTGCCACAACGCGGGTGGCGGTCTTGAACTTTTCGATCGAGAAATCGGGGCTGATCAGCATCGGATCGGCCTCAAGCCGCACCGCCATGCCATAGCGCGCCTCGATCTGGGCCACATGCTCGCGCTTTTCGTTCATCAAGTAGTTCACGATGGCGACCGGTGCCTTCAGTAGCACCTCTTTTGAGCGTTTGCGCGTGCCCTCTTCCTCAAGCTGCCGCAGAACGGCCAGGGCCAGGTTGTCATCCGACCGGATCAGACCCGTGCCGTGGCAATGCGGACAGGGCTGGGTCGTGGCCTCAAGCATACCGGGGCGCAGACGCTGACGGCTCATCTCCAGAAGGCCAAAGCCCGAGATGCGGCCGACCTGGATGCGCGCGCGGTCAGTTTTCAGCTTGTCTTTCAGCTTCTTCTCGACGGCGGCGTTGTTCTTGCGATCCTCCATGTCGATGAAGTCGATCACAATCAGCCCGGCCAAGTCACGCAGGCGCAATTGGCGGGCAATCTCTTCCGCGGCCTCAAGATTGGTCTTCGTCGCGGTCTCTTCGATCGAGCCTTCCTTGGTGGCCCGGCCTGAGTTGATGTCGATCGCGACCAGCGCCTCGGTGATGCCGATCACGATATAGCCGCCCGATTTCAGCTGGACCGTAGGGTTGAACATCGACGACAGATAGCTTTCCACCTGGTAGCGGGCGAAAAGCGGCATCGCTTCCTGGTACAGCTTCACGTTCTTGGCATGCGACGGCATGATCATGCGCATGAAGTCCTTGGCGGTGCGGTAGCCGCCCTCGCCCTCGACCCAGACCTCATCGATCTCGCGGCTGTAGAGGTCGCGGATCGTGCGCTTGATCAGGTTGCCTTCCTCGTAGATCGGCGCGGGCGCGATGGATTTCAGCGTCAGCTCGCGGATCTGCTCCCAAAGGCGCATGAGGTATTCGTAGTCGCGCCGCACCTCGGCCTTGGTCCGCTGGGCACCGGCGGTGCGGATGATCAGGCCCGCCCCTTCGGGCAGGGTCATCTCGTTTGCGATTTCCTTCAGCTTCTTGCGGTCGGCGGCATTGGTGATCTTGCGGCTGATCCCGCCACCGCGCGCGGTATTGGGCATCAGCACGCAGTAGCGTCCCGCCAGCGACAGATAGGTGGTCAGTGCGGCGCCCTTGTTGCCACGCTCTTCCTTGACGACCTGCACCAGCATGATCTGGCGCACCTTGATCACTTCCTGGATCTTGTAGCGGCGCACGCGCGGCTTGCGGGGGCGGCGGATTTCCTCGGTCACGTCTTCATCGGCGACCGATTCAATCTCTTCGTCCATCTCGGCGGCATGATCGACCGCCCGGAACGGCGCATCGCCATCCTCATCGTCACCCGGCTTGTCGTCATCCAGATCGATGACATCCATGCCCGAGATCGGCGCAGGCTCATCCCCGGCCGGCGCCTCAGCAGTCTCGGCGGGTGCCTCGGACGCCTCTGCATCCTTTTCGCCTTCTGCAGCGGCTTCCGCCGCAGGCTCGGCGGTTTCGACCTGTGCATCGGCATCCTCGACCGCTTCGGCCTTGGCCTTTGAGCGTGAGCGTGACCGGCGGCGGGCGGGCTTGCGCTCCTCCTCCTCGGCGGCTTCGGCTTCGGCGCGTTCTTCGGCCAGAAGGGCCTCACGGTCGGCCACGGGGATCTGATAGTAATCGGGATGAATTTCCGAAAACGCCAGAAATCCGTGCCGGTTGCCGCCGTAATCGATGAAGGCCGCCTGAAGCGACGGTTCGACCCGAGTGACTTTTGCGAGGTAGATGTTGCCGGCTAGCTGGCGTTTGTTGACCGATTCAAAGTCGAATTCCTCAACCTTGTTTCCGTCGACCACCACGACGCGGGTTTCTTCCGCGTGGGTGGCATCGATAAGCATTTTCTTAGGCATTGATGTCTTTCCGCATGCCGAGATCGCAACTGCCCAGGCGGGCAATCGCGGGAGACGGCAGGCAATTCGAAGGCGATCCGGGGCGCGACACGACGCATGAGCGCGGCCAGAGGCCTGCCTGCATCGAAGTGTGTCCTGTCAGCGCGCGTCATCGCGGTTTTCCTTGGGGCGCCTTATCCGGCGCCGATACAATACCCCCTGCGGCCTTGGCCATCGGAGGCGTCCTTACGGCCTTTCGGCCAATCTGTCCGACAAGGGGGCGCCGGGGCATTTCGGCCCGTACACGGCGCGCTTGTCAGCGAAACTGATGGGCTGGAGGGTACGACCATGCGTCACCCGGCCAACGTGTGCCGACACTAGCGGGGAAGCAGAGCAAAAGACAATGGCAATTTTGCTGACCGTCTAAAGGCACCATTCATTCCAGTCCTGGGCGCCTTCCCTTTCGCAGAGCGCCTGACGCAGGTTTTCGGGCGTCGTACTGCTGAAATCGCCGATATGGCGATTACCGAGAGGCCAGAGCGGAACAGAGGGCGTGACCTCTTGAAAATAGCCTTTCAGATAGAGCGGGCGGCTCTCTGCCAAAGGGGTGGCGGGGTTGTCCGGCCGCTCCAGCAGCGCACGGACATAGATGACCCTGCCGATATCGGATGGCCCAAGCGCAAGCCACCGCCCGAGAAACGGTGATGGCGGCGCCTCGCCATAAGGGGGCGACGCGCCGAAAAACACGTAATCATAGCCAACAGGACCCGTAACGGGGCCGAATTGAAACCAGGTTTCTTCCGGGTTGTAGGGGGCCGGCTCCTCACCCAGGTGCTGGGCCTGGTCCAGCAGAGCGTCGATATCGGCAAATGTAGCAAATTGCGCCGCCTCGTTCATTGTTTTCTCGACACCGAACACCGCATCCGCCCCACCAATAGTAAGAAACGCGGTTGCAGTGTCACGGTCGTTGAACAAGGACCCAATGACCAGCACGCGTTTGCCGGCCACGTCGATCACGTCCGGAAGGATCTCAGCCGCCTCGACCGCCGTAAGGATGCGCTGGGCCGAGTATTGTTGGTAAGCCGGAATGACCACCGCGATGATCGCGACAAGGGCCAGCAGCCCGCCCCCCAACCAACGCCGTCCCGACCGCAGAAAGCGCACCCCCAGATAGAGCGGGACCGCATACGCCAAAAGCGCGGCCAGAACGATCGCGCCGTAAAGCAGCAACAGCATGGAAACCACCCCTTACCCTGACATCGAATGGCCGTTCAAATGCCCGGCCCGAACTGGCCGGGCTGGGCCGGATCTTCGGGGTATCAGAGGTAATCGGATCGCTGAAGCCCGTATTTGGCCATCTTCTCGTTCAGCGTTCGGCGCGGCAGGCAGAGCTCGTCCATGACGCTGGCAATGGACCCCTTGTGCCGGCGCATGGTGTTGTCGATCAGCATGCGTTCAAACGCCTCCACATATTCCTTCAGCGGCTTGCCCTCGGTCGTCATGGCGGGGCCGGTATCCTCATCATCGGCCATCAGAAGCGACGCGATGGTGCCGGTGCCGCGACGGTTTTGCAGCACGGCGCGTTCGGCCACATTGACCAGCTGGCGGATATTGCCGGGCCAGGGCGCCTGCAAAAGCTGGGCCGCTTCCTGGGCCGTCACCTCGGGCGCGTCGCAGCCATATTCGTCGGAAAACTGCTCGGCCATGCGGGTGAAGAGCACCAGGATATCCTCGCCCCGGGCGCGGAGCGGCGGCAGCACGATCTTCAGGGCGGCCAGGCGGAAGTAAAGGTCGGGGCGGATCACCTGCTCGACCGTGGTGTCGGGCCCGTGCTGGTTGACGATGGCAATGATGCGGGTTTCGGCCGGATTGCCCTGATCGTTGATGAAGGTCAGAAGGCGGGCCTGCAATTCTGAGGGCAGCGCCTCGACATCCTCAAGCACCAGCGTACCGCCGCGCGCCTCTTCCACCAGAGGCAGCTGCATCCCCTCGCCCGCCGGGCCGAACAGACGCTCGCCCAGCGTGTCCTTGTCGTGGGCGGCGCAGGAGATCGTGACGAACTTCTTGCCCGCCCGCGGCCCCACGGCATGCAGCGCATGCGCCACCAGCGTCTTGCCGGTGCCGGTTTCACCGTCGATCAGCACATGACCGTCGGCTTGGCCCAGATCGAGGATATCCTCGCGCAGACGTTCCATCACCGGCGAGGTGCCGATCAGTTTCTTCATGATGCCGGTGCCGTCCGACAGCTCTTTGCGCAGCGCCCGGTTGTCCAGCGTCAGGCGCCGGGCCTGGGTGGCTTTCTTGGCAAGCTCGGTCATCCGGTCGGGGTTGAAGGGCTTTTCCAAGAAATCAAACGCGCCGACGCGCATCGCCTCAACCGCCATGGGCACATCACCGTGGCCGGTGATCATGATGACGGGCAGGCCGCTATCGATGCCCATCAGGCGCTTAAGAAACTGCATCCCGTCCATGCCGGGCATCTTGATATCGCTGACGACGACGCCGGGATAATCATTGGTGATCCCCTTTAGCGCATCCTCGGCACTTGGAAAGGTTTCGGTATCAAAGCCCGACAAGGCCAGCCATTGGCTGATCGATTGCCGCATATCCTGTTCGTCATCGACGATTGCTATTTTCATCGCGCGCGCCATGCCACCCTCATTCCGCCGCTTCCATTTCACTGTCCAGGATGGGGAGTTGCAGCTCAAACACCGCCCCACCCGACGCCGCATTGCGCGCCGTCAGACGTCCGCCAAGGTCGTTCACGATGCCAGAGGAAATGGCAAGCCCCAAGCCGACCCCGTCACCGGGCGCCTTGGTTGTGTAGAACGGCTCGAACAGCCGGTCCAGATCGGTGATCCCCTCGCCATTGTCGCGCACCGTCAGGGTCGCGGTCTCGCCCGCCGACAAGATCAGATCAATTGTCGGATCATCGGCGTCGCGCGTGGCATCCAGCGCATTCCGCAGAAGGTTGATGATCACCTGTTCCAGACGCACGCGATCGGCCATCACCCGCACCGGCTCGCGCGGGATCGCCCGGGTGATCGAGACCTTGCGCGTTTTCAGCTGCGGCTCCATCATCGACAGCGCGGATGACAAGGCGTCCCTTACATCAAAGGCCTCAAACGCATCGCCGCCTTTGCGCGCGTAGCTTTTCAACTGCCGGGTGATGGCGCCCATCCGCTCGATCAGATCGTCGATCCGCTGGAACGACGACAGCGCCTCATCCGGGCGTTTGCGCTGCAGCAAAAGCTGGGCGCCGGCGAGGTAGGTTTTCATCGCCGCAAGCGGCTGGTTCAGCTCGTGGCTGACGGCGGCCGACATCTCGCCCAACGCGGCCAGCTTCGATGATTGCGCCAGCGTCTGCTCGGCCACTTCGAGGGTCCTTTGCACCTTCTCACGCTCGGCGATTTCCCGCTGGAGGCGTGCGTTCAGCGCGCGAAGCTCTGCCGATTCCCGTTGAAATAAAAGTGATCGTGACACTGCGCGGCGCGAGAGGAAATAGAAGGTCAGCGCCAGAAGAATCGCAAACCCCATGATCTCGAGCGCCAGAACCGCATTCACCCGTTCGCGCACGCTGGCGAAGGTGGAAAATGACGTGATGCGCCAGCCCTGAAACGGCACCCGCCCGTCCAGCCGCATCACCGCATCGCCGCGGATATAGGCGTCAGGCGGCAGCGCGCCCCAATCGGCGGCGCGTTCGATGGTGCGGCGGATGACCGAGGGCACGGGGCGCGTCCCCAGCGCCTCTTCAATCGTCAGGCCGCGCCAGGCCGCCTCGGTCGCCAGGATGATCGTGCCCTCGCTGTTGGTCACCAGGACGGCATCGGCGATGGACGACCAGGCCCGCTCAAACTTGCGCAGATCCACCTCAACCACGATCACGCCCACCGTCTGCCGGTTGCTCTGCACCCGTCTGGAATAGATGAAATCGTAGGTGGTAGTTTCGCTTTCAGTGGCGGTGAAGACCGTGTCGGATGAGCGCAGAGCCTCAACAAAATAGGGCGAATTTCGATGCACCGTGCCGATCAGGTTGCGATCGGTCGAGGCCACGGTGCGGCCACTGGAGTCCAGAAGCATCAATTGCGCCGCTCCGATCTCATCGCGATATGAAATCAGGCGCTGCGAGCTTTGCGAGTAGTCCCGGCTGGTCAATGCCGTGATCAGCGTCGGGTCGCGCGACAGCAGAAGCGGCACGACCGAATTGCGCTGCAACTCGGACATGATGTTCCCGGAATAGAGCGCCAGACGGATCTCGGCCCGGTTGCGTGTGGTCTCGGTAAAGCGTTCCGTCAGCAAGCGGTTGGTCACAAAGATCAGGCCGACCGCGACAAAGAACATGCCCAGCACGATCAGCCGCACCTTGCGGGTGGTGGTGCGGCGGCGCGCTCGGGCCGGTTTGTCGTCTGACGCTGTCATTGCGGAAGATTAGGCCCAGACGCCGCCCGGCTCAAGCGGGCAAGGGTCAGGCGACCGACATCTCGGCCAGAAGTGAGCGGAAGAGCGCCGCGCCATCCGTGCCACCCTGCGCCGCCTCAACCCGCCGCTCGGGATGGGGCATCATCCCCAGAACGCGCCGGTTCTCCGACAGGATGCCCGCGATGTCATCGACCGAGCCGTTGGGGTTGTCGACATAGCGGAAGGCGATCCTGTCTTCTCCGGCAAGTCGCGCCAGCGTATCGGTGTCGGCCACGTAATTGCCGTCGTGATGGGCGATGGGCACGTCGATCACCACATCCGCCCCGTAAGCAGAGGTGAAGGGGCTGGCGGAGGTGGTAACCCGTAAGCCCACCACACGGCAGATGTACTTCAGGCTCTGATTGCGCATCAGAACGCCCGGCAGGATGCCCATCTCGGTCAGCACCTGAAAGCCGTTGCAGACGCCCAGCACATAGCCGCCCTTTTCGGCATGGGCCACAATCGCGGGCGAAATGGCCGACCGCGCCGCGATGGCGCCGCAGCGCAGGTAGTCACCATAGGAAAACCCGCCAGGCACGCCGACCACATCGACATTTTGCGGCATATCGGTGTCTTTGTGCCAGACGCGCTCAACCTCGAACCCGGCCAGTTCGAACCCACGCACCAGGTCACGGTCGCAATTCGATCCGGGGTATGTGATAACGACCGCGCGCATCAGGCGATCTCGACGGTGTATTTCTCGATGACCGTATTGGCGAGCAGCTTCTCGCACATCGCCTTCACCTCGGCCTCGGCCTTCTCGGCGTCCTGATGGTCCAGATCCAGCTCGATCACCTTGCCCTGGCGCACGCCCTCAACCCCCTGAAACCCCAGCGTGCCAAGCGCATGGCGCACGGCCTCGCCCTGGGGGTCGAGCACCCCGTCCTTCAGCATGACATGAACACGGGCTTTCATGGGCTAGCTCCTTGGTGGCATGCGCTTCTGTTACAAGCGCAAGCCTGGCCCCGCAAGCACCTGAGACATCTTTTCACCCCCTTTCATCCTCCGTGCGTCAATGCCCCATTCATCTTCGGGCGCGACGATCGGGAAGCATGTCGCCGCCCTACGGCCGCCGCCGTCGCCTCTCGTCAGGGTTGAGCACGTCTTGGAGGGTTGACCAACTCCGCCGAAATAATTACAAACCGTCTGGACGGTATTTACGAGGTGGCTATGCCCTACATGATTCTCCTTCTCGCCATCCTTGTCGAGGTGATCGCCTCGCTGGCGCTCAAGGCGTCGGGCGGGTTCGTCAGGCTGGGCTGGTCCGTGCTGGCCCTGACGGGCTTCGGGCTATCGCTGTGGCTTCTTGCGCGGGTCAGCGCGGTGCTGCCGATCTCGATCACCTATCCGACCTGGGCGGGGCTCGGCATCGTCGGGGCCACGATTGGCGGGGCGGTGTTCTTCGCGGAACGTATCACGGCGCAGCATATGGCGGCCTTGGCGCTGATCGTGGGCGGGGTTGTGCTGATGCATGCGCCGCTGGCCGCATGGGCGGGAGGCTCGCGATGACGGAGGAGCGCGCACGGGTCGGGCGGCCGGCCACGATCACGACGGATCTTCTGGTGGATGCGGCCGAGCGGGTGGTCGGGCGCGGCGGCGGCGGCGCGCTGACCTTCGATGCGGTCGCCGAGGAGGCGGGCGTGTCCAAGGGGGCCGTGCTGCACCATTTCCGGACGAAGGACGCCCTGCTGATCGCGATGATCGAGCGGCTGGCGGCGCGCGAGGCCTCGCCCGCGCTGGAGGGCGCGCCGGACGCAGCGGCGGCGGTGCGGGCGCATGTCGAGCGGGTAACGCAAACGCCGGGCGACCGCGATCCGATCGCGCCCACACTGCTGGCCGCCGTGGCCCGCGACATCGACCTGCTGGCGCCGCTCAAGGCCTCCGCCGGGGCGGTGATCGAAGGGCTGACCCGGGCCGGGCTGCCGGCAGAGCGCGCCGCGCTGTTGCACTTCGCCCTCGACGGGCTCTGGATTTCCGAGCTTCTCGGGACCTCGCCGCTCACGCCAGCCGAACGCGAGCAGCTGATCGCCGCGCTTTCCGACATTATCCCAGCACAGGACACCACGCCATGACAGCCGATCCGACATTTCTCGCCCCCGACCTCGCCGCCGCCGAGGCGGAGATCGCCAAGCTCGCCGGGCTAGAGCGGGCGTCGCCAAAGCTTCTGGCCACCTTCGCGCGGTTCGACAGCGCCGCGATGGCCGAAGGGGCGCTGTCGCGCAAGGTGAAGGAGATGATCGCGGTCGCCGTTGCGCTGACGACGCAATGCCCGCATTGCCTGAATGTCCACAGCGCGATGGCGCGGCGGGAGGGCGCTTCGGAGGAGGAACTGGCCGAAGTCGCCTTCGTGGCCGCCGCCCTGCGCGCCGGCGCCGGCGTGATGCAAGCGGCCGAGCATGTGGTGCGGGCGGAGGGCAGCTAGATCGTTCCCGGGTATCGCCAAAAACTTGCCGCGCTTTGCGCCCTCGGTCTTTTGGCGATACGCATCCCTGCCGGAGATGTCGCCGAAAGCATCTCCATGTCCAGCACGGGTAGGCCCAAGCCGAACTGGTCCGGCCTCAGATCAGATCTTTTCCGAAAGCTCCCGCCTTTCTCGCAAAAACCGGCTGGAGTGGAAAACGCCCTCTCAGTTGATCAGCGTGGGCTTCGTGGCGTGGGTGACATTTGACGGCAGCACGCCCAGGCGGCGGGCCACCTCGGTATAGGCGTCGGATAGATCGCCCAGATCGCGGCGGAACACATCCTTGTCCAGCTTCTGGCCGGTCTTGATATCCCACAGGCGGCAGCTGTCGGGGCTGATCTCATCGGCGATGATCAGGCGTGGGAAGTCGTTCTCCCAAACCCGGCCGATCTCGATCTTGAAATCGACCAGCCGGATGCCGACCCCCATCATCACGCCAGAGAGAAAGTCGTTCACCCGCAGGGCAAGCCCCACGATATCGTCCAGATCCTGCTGGCTGGCCCAGCCGAAGGCCACGGCATGTTCTTCCGTCACCAGCGGGTCGTTCAGCGCGTCGTCCTTGTAGTAGAACTCAACGATCGGGCGCGGCAGGGCGGTGCCTTCGGGAATGCCAAGGCGCGTCGACATCGACCCTGCGGCAAAGTTGCGGACAACGACCTCAAGCGGGATGATCTCAACCATGCGGATCAATTGCTCGCGCATGTTGATCCGCTTGATGAAATGGGTCGGCACGCCGATGCCCGCCAGGCCCACCATGAAGAATTCCGACAGGCGGTTGTTCAGAACGCCTTTGCCCTCAAAAACCGCCTTCTTCTGGGCGTTGTAGGCGGTGGCATCGTCCTTGAAGTACTGAACCAGCGTTCCCGGTTCGGGGCCTTCATAAAGGATCTTCGCCTTGCCTTCGTAGACTTTCTTGCGCCGTGCCATGAATTTTCCCTGCTGGCACGCCACCAAAGCGGGGGTGCCCTTGTTGCGCGGCATATACGCCAAGGGGCGCAGTGCTGCAAGGCTGTGCCCACCCTGCTCGCCACGCTTCAGGATCGTCTCATACGCCGAATTCGGACGATGTGGAAATGCCCGGCACGGATGCTTGACAATGCTGCCTCATGGAAGGCTTTATCGGCATTTTAGCATCAATGAGGACTCTATGACGTTTACCATTTCCGATCCGCGACTGATTGTCAGGGCAAACGATGTCTTCGTTGCGGAAGAAACGCTGAAGGTTGGGCATAACGGTTATTTTGACGCCCGCCTGATACGCAGAGCAGGCGGCGTTTTCGATATCGAAGTCTTCATGAAACTGCAGTTCTTCTTCGTCGACGCGAAAGACTGGATCATCGAGATCATGCAGTGGGAATTCGAAGATGACGACGAGCGCATATGGGCCCAAGCCGAGCGTCATGATTATATGAGGAAATGGCACAAGCTCATCCGGTCGACTTGGAATCGGATGCATGTGGGGCGGATCGGCCATTCGCCGGATATGAAGCTCGGCACATTCGTCCACCCCGAAGAGCTTGGTCAAACCAGACCCGTCAACGTAAACTTCAATTTCTTCATCCAGGAAGCGGGTTGGATGCAGGACCATTTCGAGATCGAGGTTTTCAAGGCGCCCGACGGCATCGTCAGCGGTTTTGGATCGGTCGAACGCAGACGAGATTTGCTTGACCAAGTCTTGTATGATGCAGATGTAGAAATCGACTCCAATTCACTTGCGCCCCGCAGCGAAAAGCAAGCCGAGATGATACGTGAAAAAAGTGGTGTCCCTGCCGAGGCAGGCTATACGACCGCTGCCCACGAATTTGGGCATATGATTGGTCTGGACGAAGACTATGCCAATCCAATTTATTCCCACGACCCTTGCTCGGTCATGCATCATGGGCCGGATGTCTATCCGCGCCATTATCGGCTGTTGCTGAGCTGGGCGGACGCCAAACTGAAAAGGTCCGGCTGAGAGGCGTACGTCCGCTTTCGATGGTTGTTGACGCATGAAACAGGGCAAAGTTTCTGATTGCACAGATAAGCCCGCCTTGCACATGGCCATCGCGACCGCATATGACACTTAAAAGCACCTCGAACCTTGGGAGAAACCGACGTGAGCACCTTTGACGACCGCGAAAATGCCTTTGAGAACAAATTCGCCCATGATGCCGAGATGCAGTTCAAGGCCGAGGCGCGACGCAACCGTCTGGTCGGCCTCTGGGCGGCTGAGCTGATGGGCAAGACCGGGGACGAGGCCGCCGAGTACGCAAAGGAAGTGGTCGCCGCCGATTTCGAAGAGGCCGGCTATGAAGACGTGGTCCGCAAGGTGAAGGGCGATCTGGGCGATCTGGCCACCGAGGATGAGATCCGCGCCAAGATCATCGCTTACGGGGCCGAAGCCAAGGCCCAGCTTATGAACGAACTCTAGGCGACGGCGCCCCGAGATCGTTCAAGTTTAAGCAAAGATATGGGCAAATAGCCCTGGAACGCCTGCGCTGATGCGCGGGCGTTAAACTTGGCTGAACGAATAGGCCCCATGCTCCGGCCACCTGAGTGGATGGTGAAGGAGCGTCGGGCCGATGTCAGTTTTCCCGTTTGCCCGCGCGGCTGCGCAGGTCAGGACGCAGCCATCGCCTTGGTGGTTGGCCTTGCGGCAGATGCCGGCCCTCCTTCTTGCGGGTGGGCTGGTTTTCCTGCTCTGGGGCCGCGTCGACGAGGTTGACCCCCGTGCCGTTCTTCAGGCTCTGGGCGCCCTGGCGACCTGGCAATGGGCTGCGGCGGCCGGCCTGACAGCCCTCAGCTTTTGGGCCATCGGGCGCTATGACGCGCTGGTTCATCAGCATCTCGCCACCGGCTGCGACCCGCGTGAGGCCGGGCGGGCGGGCCTTTTGGCCATTGCCCTGGGGCAGACCGCCGGTTTCGGCGTGCTCACCGGCACCCTTGTTCGCTGGCGGATGCTGCCCAGCGTCACCCTGGCCCGCGCAGTGCAGATCACGCTGAGTGTCAGTGTGCTTTTCCTGATCGGTTGGGGATTCGTCTCGCTGATTGCCTTCCTGTTGCTGCCCGTCCCGCCCGCCTTGCGCGCATTGGCCTGGGCCGGGCTGATCGTTCTGCCGGTTTTCGCGGGCCTTTGCCTCTGGCAGCCGCGGATCACGGTCTTTGGCCGCGATATACGTTTGCCGAATGCGATGACGCTGACGCGGCTGGTGGGGTTGACCGCTGTCGATACGCTGGCCGCAGGGCTTTGCCTTGCGGTCCTGATGCCGCCCGAGGCCGGGGTCAGCGTGGCGGTTTTGCTGCCCGTCTTCCTGATCGCCTTCGGCGCGGGAATGCTCTCGGGCGCGCCCGGCGGCATGGGCGCTTTCGAGGTGACCTTGCTGGCCATGCTGCCGTTCGCGGCGACCGCGCCGGTTCTGGCGGGCATCGTGGCCTGGCGCGTGGTCTATTATACGGTGCCGGCCCTGATCGCGCTGGTCTTTCTGGCGCGCGGGCCCCTTCCCGACCGCCCGAGCACCACCACCCCGATGGCGCTTGAGGTCGGGCGCCCCCTGCCCGCCCGACTTGAGGCCGCGATGTACCGCGCGGGCCGGGCCGAGGCCGGGCTGCTCCGCCAAGGCGACAAGGCCTTTTTGCCGCTGGACAGTGCAGCTGAGGGGGCCGTTCTGGGCCGCACCGGCCACATTCTGGCGATGATCGGCGATCCTTTTGGACCCGATCGCGATGGCGCGGGCCTTGTCCGGCTGCAAGAAGCTGCCTGGGCAGAGGGGCGGTTGCCGGTGCTCTACAAGGTCAATGCCCGCATGGCCGCGCAGGCCCGCCGTGCCGGATGGGCCGTGGCCCCTTTGGCGATGGAAGGCTGGCTGCGCCCGACGGAGTTCCAACTTGACATCCCGGCGCGGCGCCAACTCCGCCGCAAGATCCGCAAGGCCGAGGCGGCGGGCGTGACACTTGCCGAATGGCACGGGGGCGCCACGGCCCAGATGGCGCATATCGCCGCCGATTGGGCCACCCACCGCGGGGGTGAGCGCGGGTTCTCGATGGGCCGCTACAGCGCCGACTATGTCCAATCACAGCGGGTTTTCCTGGCCCATGCGCAGGGACGGCTTGTCGCCTTCCTGACCCTGCACGAAGCCCGGTCGGAATGGACATTGGATCTGATGCGCGCCGGTGCCGATGCGCCCGATGGCACGATGCATGCCCTTTTGGCCCAAGCGATCGGGCAGGCAGGCCGCGAAGGCGTGCCGCGCCTGTCACTCGCGGCGCTGCCACATCGCTGGTTGGGCGACCTGACGGCCAAGCTGCCCGCCCCCCTCAGACGCGCCGCCGAGATGCCGGGATTGGCGCAGTTCAAACATGGCTTCGCGCCGCATTGGGAAGTGCTCTATGCCGCAGCGCCGTCCCGCGCCGGGTTGGCTCTGGCGACCTGGGATATCGCGCGGGCGATCCGCTGGCCCGGCCCCTTGCCCGCGTCCCGCCCGACAGACCGGAGGGAACGCCCGCAACGTCAAGCCGCCTGAGCCGAGATGGACACCCGGCAAAAGCCGCCGGGCAAAAACCCAAGGCACCCCTAATTGCGCCTCATCTCAACAAGATCATGAAGCGTTTCGAATTGCCTCTTGCGCCCCGCCGTGGCAGAGAGCGCGCATTGGCGGGCCCCTGCGGGTGCCGCCTCCCACAGCTTTGCAAAAGGTCAGATCATGACTGACGCGTTGTCCCGTCTCCTTGCATCGCGCGATTGGCTCTTGGCCGATGGCGCCACAGGCACGACCCTGTTCAACATGGGGCTCATGTCCGGCGATGCGCCCGAGCTTTGGAATGAGGAGCATCCCGACCGCATCCAAGCGCTTTATCAGGGGGCCGTCGACGCGGGCAGCGACATGTTCCTGACCAACACGTTCGGTGGCAATGCCTCACGCCTGAAACTCCACAGCGCCGAGGGCCGGGTCCACGACCTCAACCGCATGGGCGCCGAAATCGGGCGCGAGGTGGCCGACAAGGCCGGCCGTCCCGTGGTGGTCGCAGGCTCGGTCGGGCCGACCGGCGAGATCATGGAACCGATGGGCCCGCTGACCCATGACCTCGCGGTCGAGATGTTCCACGAACAGGCCGAGGGCCTGAAGGCCGGCGGCGCCGATATCCTGTGGGTCGAAACGATCTCGGCCGCCGAGGAGTACAAGGCCGCCGCCGAGGCCGCCCGGCTGGCCGACATGCCCTGGTGCGGCACGATGAGCTTCGATACCGCGGGCCGCACGATGATGGGCCTGACCTCGGCCGCGATGGTCAAGATGGTCGAAAAGCTGGACCACGCGCCTTTGGCCTTCGGCGCCAATTGCGGGGTCGGCGCGTCGGACCTGCTGCGCACCGTTCTGGGCTTTGCCGCCGAAGGCACCGAACGCCCGCTGATCGCCAAAGGCAATGCGGGCATCCCGAAATATGTCGACGGCCACATCCATTACGACGGCACGCCCGATCTGATGGCCGAATATGCCGTGCTGGCGCGCGCATCCGGCGCCCGGATCATCGGCGGCTGCTGCGGCACCACGCCCGAGCATCTGCGGGCCATGCGCGCCGCCCTTGAGACGCGCGAGGCGGGCCCGCGCCCGACCCTCGACCAGATCACCACGACCCTGGGCGGTTTCTCATCAGCCTCGGACGGTACCGGCGATCAGGCCCCGCCCCCCCGCGAAAGACGGCGCAGACGTGGCTAGAACAGCGACAGCTGGTCGCCCGGCTGGGGCGGCGGCCGAAACAGATCGGTTCTGAGCGGAGGCAGGCGATGCGACAGCCCAAGACGCGCAATCGCGATCTTGAAGCGGTGCTGCAGCAAAGCGGCAAACGGTCCCTTGCCCGTCATCCGCGTGCCCCATTCGGGGTCGTAGTCGCGCCCACCATGCAACTCGCGCATACGCGCCATCACATGGGCCGCGCGGCCCGGATAATGCTCGGCCAGCCAATCCTGAAACAGCGGCGAGACCTCACGCGGCAGGCGCAGCGTGATCGTGCTGGCCGACACGGCGCCTGCGTCACGACCGGCCTGCAGGATGCCCTCAAGCTCATGATCGCTGAGCGCGGGGATCATGGGCGAGGCCATGACCTTGACGGGAATGCCCGCCTCGGCCAGCCGCGTGATGGTGCGAAGCCGCCGCGCGGGCGCAGGCACCCGAGGCTCCATCCGGCGCGACAGATCGGGGTCAAGCGTGGTGACGCTGATGCCCACCGCGGCCAGCCCCTGCCCCGCCATCTGCGCCAGGATGTCGATATCCCGCTCAATCAGCGTGCCCTTGGTGACGATGCCCACCGGATGGCGGAAATCGCGCAGCACCTCAAGGATGCGACGCATGATGCGGTAATCCTTTTCGATCGGCTGATAGGGGTCGGTATTCGTCCCCAGCGCGAGGGTGGCGGGCCGATAGCTGGCCGCGCGCAACTCACGGGCCAAAGCCTCGGGCGCGGTTGGCCTGGCAACCAGGCGGGTCTCGAAATCCAGACCCGGCGAATGGCCGAGATAGGCATGGGTGGGCCTGGCAAAGCAGTAGATACAGCCGTGTTCGCAGCCCCTGTAGGGGTTGATCGACCGGTCGAACCCGATATCGGGCGAGCTGTTGCGGGTGATCACGCGACGGGGCCGCTCTTCCGAGATCTCGGTGCGCAGAGGCGGCAGATCTTCGTCAATCTCCCAGCCGTCATCGACCCCCTCGCGCGTATACGGGTCGAACCGGCTGACCGCATTGCTGGCCGCCCCACGGCCCTTGCGCCGGGTCGGGTCAAGATGTGTCGAATTGGGCAATCTCATCTCGAAATTATAGAACGAAATAAGAACATTTGTGAAGGTCACATTTCGCGGCGGAGCGGCGCGGTGTCGGTCGTGAAACGCCGCTGGTCGCAAAACGTCGCGTGTTGGCCGCACTTGCGGCGCATTTATTCAATAGACGCCGGGGAAAGCCCTTTGCGCAAAGCTTGTGGAGAGCCAGATGGCCGATGACGACGAAATCATCCTGTCGGAACTAAGCGACGACGAGCTTGTCTTGCAGATGCACGACGACCTTTACGACGGTCTGAAAGAAGAGATCGAAGAGGGCGTCAACATCCTGCTGAGCCGCGACTGGCAGCCCTATGACATCCTCACCAAGGCGCTGGTCGCCGGGATGACCATCGTTGGCGCCGATTTCCGCGATGGCATCCTCTTCGTGCCCGAGGTGCTGCTGGCGGCGAATGCGATGAAAGGCGGCATGGCGATTTTGAAGCCGCTTCTGGCCGAAACCGGTGCGCCGCGCATGGGCAAGATGGTGATCGGCACGGTGAAGGGCGATATTCACGATATCGGCAAGAACCTGGTCTCCATGATGATGGAGGGCGCGGGCTTTGAAGTTGTCGATCTGGGGATCAACAACGCGGTTGAGAAATACCTCGAGGCGCTTGAGAAGGAACAGCCCGATATCCTGGGCATGTCGGCCTTGCTGACCACAACAATGCCTTACATGAAGGTCGTCATCGACACGCTGAAGGAAAAGGGTCTGCGCGACGATTACATCGTTCTGGTCGGCGGCGCCCCCTTGAATGAGGAATTCGGCAAGGCGATCGGCGCGGATGCCTATTGCCGTGACGCCGCCGTGGCCGTTGAGACCGCAAAACAATTCATTTCGCGCAAACACAATCAGCTGGCGGCCGGTTAACCACGATCATTGCGTCTTAGGCCCAGAAATATTATAGCCTCAACCAGGCTTTAAGGCTTTTGGGTGATCTGCATGTTATCGCCGTCCCGTCGGCCAGCAGATGTGTGCGCCTCTTGCAGGCTAGTGACGGATTGCCAGATCGACGGCAGAGGAGGCCGCCATGCCGCTTGACCGTTTCGTGTTGATCATTGTGTGTGTGATCGCGGCCGTTATCGCCACTTTTGCGGTGACGGCGCTGATCGGTACATTGATCGGGTTTCCGATTGCGGGATGGCTGTTGGCGATCCCGGCCGCCTTGGCGGGCTACATCGCCTGGCGTGTGATTTCAGAGCGGCTTTCAAGCGCAGAGGACGATCATTATGACCGTATCGAGAAGTAACATGTTGGTCGTCACCACCGAGGGTGTGGCGGGCCGTGAGATTGTCGAGGCTTTGGGCATTACGCGCGGGTCCACCGTCCGGGCCAAGCATATCGGTTCGGACATCGTGGCCTCGCTGCGCAATCTGGTCGGCGGCGAGGTCAAGGAATACGCCCAGCTGCTGGCGGGCGCGCGTGAGCAGGCGATGGACCGGATGGTTGAGGATGCGCGCGCGATGGGCGCCGACGCGGTTGTCTGCGTCCGCATGGAGACGTCGACAATTCAGCAAGGCGCGTCCGAGGTCATGGTCTACGGCACGGCCGTCCGGTTGAAATGATGCTCGATGATCAAAACCTGACCAGAAAAGGCCTTTCGCCGAAAGGGTCCGGGCAGGTTCTGCTTTTGGCCTGCGGGGCGCTGGCCCATGAGATCATGGCGCTCAAACGCGCCAACAAATGGGACCATCTTGACCTGAAATGCCTGCCGGCGATCTTGCACAACCATCCTGAGCGCATCCCGGCGGCGGTTGCGCAGGCCGTGCAATCGTACCGAGAAAGCTATGACCGGATTTTCGTAGTCTACGCCGATTGCGGCACCGGCGGCCAGTTGCAGGATCTCTGCCAGAACCTTGGGGTCGAGATGGTCGAGGGGCCGCATTGCTATGCGTTTTTCGAGGGCACCGAGGCGTTTTTGGCGCGTGCCGAGGATGAGTTCACCGCATTTTACCTGACCGATTTCCTGGTGCGCCAATTCGATGCGTTCGTGTGGGAGCCTTTGGGACTGGACCGGCATCCGACCCTGAAGGACACTTACTTCAGCAATTACGAAAAGCTGGTCTATCAGGCGCAGACGGACAATCCGGCGCTGACGCAGAAGGCGAAACTCTGCGCCAAACGCCTGGGGCTGCCGTTTGAACGGCGTTTTACCGGCTATGGCGATCTTGAGGTGGCGATGAGGCAGCTTGAGCGCGGGAAATCCCTGACCTGACTAACCGCCCTGTTCTGCGGCCGCCGCGGCCAGATCGCGGATGCGCGCCACCATCGCCGTCAGCCCGTTTGAGCGTTGCGAGGACAGGTGATCATTCAGGCCAAGCCGGCCCAACTCGGCCCGGGCGTCCACCGCCAGCACCTCCTCCACACTTTGGCCCGCATAAAGCGCATGCAGAATGGCGATCAGGCCGCGGACGATCATCGCATCGCTCTCGCCGCGGAAGCTGAACGTGGCGTCGAGCCCCTGCCCCTCAATCTCAGGCAGGATCCAGACTTGGCTGGCGCAGCCATCGACCTTGGTCGCGGGCACGCGAAACGCCTCTTCCAAAGGCGGCATCGCCTTGCCCAGTTCGATCACATGGCGATAGCGATCCTCCCAATCGTCCAGGAAGTCGAACGTCTCGGCGATATCTTCGAAGGCGGGCGTGGCCACGGGGTCGGTCCCTTTGTTGTCAAGCTCTGCCTCACCTAGGCGCCTGCAGGACGAAGGTCCAGAGGCGCGGGCTTTTCAAGCGGCATTCTTTGGGCTAGTCCATGGCCAGAGACGAGGGAACATCATGCGCATAAACCTGCTGGCCGCCCTGGCCTTGACGATCGCCGTTGGTGCCTGCGGGGCGGCGCGTGAGTCGCGGCTGAACCCGCTGAACTGGTTTGGCGGCAGTCAGGCCCAGGAAACCACCGTCGTGCGCGGCACCGGCGTGGTGCGCCCCGCCGATCCCCGCCCGCTTGTCGATCAGGTCATCGACATGCGCGTTGAGCAGACCCCCGGCGGCGCCATCATCCGCGCAACCGGCCTGCCGCCGACGCAAGGGTTCTGGGATGCCGAGCTTGTGCCATTTGAGGGCGAAGGTGTCGACGAGGGCGTGCTGGTCTTCGATTTCCGCCTGATCCCGCCGCCCTACCGGGCCCGTGTCGGCACACAGCCCTCGCGCGAAATTGTCGTCGCAACCACCCTGACCAACAACGAGCTGGACGGCATCGCCCGCATCGTCGTGCGCGGCGCCCGGACCGAGCGGGTGTCCCGCCGCTAAAGCGGTACCGCGACGATCTGTGTTCCCTTCGCCGACAGCGCGATTTCGCCCTGACAAAGGCGCAGCGCGTCCTCGCCGAAAACCTCGCGCCGCCAGCCCTTCAAGGCCGGCAGATCGCGGTCGCCTGAGGCCAGCGCATCGAGGTCCGCGGAGGTCGCGATCAGCTTGGCGGCCACACGCTCGCTATCTGACCGGGCCTTCAAAAGCACGCGCAACAGATCAGACAGCGCAGCATTGCCCTGCTGGGGGCGTTCGTGGCTTTTGTCCGATTGCGGCAATGCCTCGTTCGGCAGCGCCATCGCGGCCTGGATCGCGGCCAGAATACCATCGGCGATATCGCCCTTGCGGGCCTCGCGCAGAAGCAGGCGCGAGCGGCCCAGATCCTCGGGGGTTTTCGGTTTGGTCGAGGCGACCTCCAAAAGCGCGTCGTCCTTGAAAACCCGGCTACGCGGGATGTTGCGGCTTTGGGCATAATCCTCACGGAACCGCGCAAGCTCGCGCACGACAGCCAGAAAACGGGGCGAGGAGGAGCGGGTCTTGATCCGCGCCCAGGCCTCATCCGGCCGCGTGATATAAGTCTCGGGGTCGGTCAGAACGGCCAGCTCCTCCTCAACCCAAGCCGTGCGCTTGGTTTTGCGTAGCTCCTTGGCGAGGTGTTCGTAGATGACCCGCAGATGGGTCACATCGGCCAGGGCATAGGATTTCTGCGCCTCCGTCAGCGGCCGGCGCGACCAATCGGTGAACCGCGAGGTCTTGTCGACACTGGCCCGCGCGATCCGTTTGACCAGCGTCTCATAGCCTACCTGCTCGCCAAAGCCGCAGACCATGGCGGCGACCTGGGTGTCGAACAGAGGCTCGGGGATCACCCCGCCTTCGACATAGAAAATCTCAAGGTCCTGCCGCGCGGCGTGAAAAACCTTGACCGTGCCCTTATGGGCCAGAAGCTCGTAGAGCGGCGCCAAAGACAGACCTTCGGCCAGCGGATCAATCAGCACCGCCTCGCCATCCTCGGGCAGCGCCATCTGCACAAGGCAAAGCTTGGCCCAATACGTCCGTTCGCGCAGGAACTCGGTATCGATGGTCACATAGGGCGCGGCGCGGGCCACCTCGCAGAACTCGGCAAGGCTATCGGTATCGGTAATGGTACGCATCGGGGGCGGGTCTATACCTTTCAACGGGCACTCTCGGGTCGGACGTTCATAAGCAAATCCGGTGGGCTTGGAAAGGCCTCACGGCAGCAGAACGGGCCGCTTATCGCCCAGGGCAAAGCGGCGCAGAACCGCAGGATAGAGGCGATGCTCCCACGGCAGAATGCGCGCGGCAAGAGTGTCCGGCGTATCGCCGGGCTCAACCGGCACCCGCGCCTGGCCCAGGATCGGGCCGTCATCCAGCCTGGCCGTCACCTCATGCACGCTGCAGCCAGCCTGTGCGTCGCCGGCCTCGATCGCGCGGGCATGGGTGTTCAACCCCTTGTATTTGGGCAAAAGCGAGGGGTGTATGTTCAGCATCCGGCCCTCCCAACCCGCCACGAACCCGGCCGTCAGA
This sequence comes from uncultured Paracoccaceae bacterium, assembly GCA_947503935.1. Classification (GTDB taxonomy): domain Bacteria; phylum Pseudomonadota; class Alphaproteobacteria; order Rhodobacterales; family Rhodobacteraceae; genus CANNFR01. Next base: position 138,887 of record CANNFR010000008.1, on the reverse strand, counting down.
ACCCGCATGAAACCGGCCAGGCAAATCAGTTCGGGCGCGGCGGGGCGGAGCGCCTGGGTAAGGGCCGCCTCGAACGCCTCGCGCGTCGGATAATCGCGGTGATCGACCACGGCGGTCGGCACGCCCAGGGCCTGCGCCTTGGCCAGCCCGCCCGCGCCCGGCACGTTCGAGACCACCAGAACCGCCCGCGCGGGGTGGTCGCCCCCCATGTCGCGCACCAGCGCCTCCATGTTCGAGCCGCCGCCGGAGATCAGGATGGCCACACGCCTCACGTCAGCGTGCCTTTATAGGCCACCCCCTGCCCTTTCACGACACGGCCCAATGGCACGACACGCTCGCCCGACTTCAAAAGGGTGCGCGCGCATTCCTCGGCCGCTTTCGGCGCGACGAACAGCACCATGCCGATACCGCAGTTGAAGGTTTTCAGCATCTCGGCCTGCTTGACCCGGCCTTTTTCGGCCAGCCACTTGAACACAGGCGGCAAGGTCCAGGCATCCAGATGCACCTCGGCCCCAAGACCATCGGGCAGAACCCGCGGCAGATTTTCGGTCAGACCACCGCCAGTGATATGGGCAGCCCCATGGAGGCCGCCTTGCCGCAGAGCCGCCAGTACCGGCTTCACATAGAGGCGCGTGGGCGTCATCAGGGCCTCGCCCATCGTCTCTTTCCCGCCCCATGGCGCGTCCGAGTCCCACCCCAACGCCGCCTTCGTCGCGATGTGGCGCACCAGCGAGAAGCCGTTGGAATGCACGCCGCTTGACGGCAGCCCCAGAAGCACGTCGCCCTCGGCCACGTTCTTGGGCAGATCGCCGCCCCGCTCCATCGCGCCGACGGCAAAGCCCGCCAGGTCGAAATCACCCGTCTGATACATGCCCGGCATCTCGGCCGTCTCACCGCCGATCAGAGCGCAGCCCGCCGCCTTGCAGGCCCGTGCGATGCCACCCACCACGCGGGCAGCCTGGGTGACATCCAGCTTGGCCGTGGCAAAATAATCGAGGAAGAACAAAGGCTCAGCCCCCTGGCAGACCAGATCGTTGACACACATCGCCACCAGATCAGTGCCCAGCGTGTCATAGATCCCGGTATCGATGCCGATCCGCAGCTTGGTGCCGACACCGTCGGTCGCGGCGACCAGAATCGGGTCGGAATAGCCGGCGGCCTTCAGATCGAACAGCGCGCCAAAGCCGCCCAGGCCCGCCATCGTGCCCGGCCGGTCGCTATCGGCGGCGGCAGGCTTGATCTTTTCGACCAGTTGATTGCCCGCATCGATGTCCACACCCGCCTCGGCGTAACTGGCACCCTTATCGCTTTCCGTCACGGCAGCTTCCTCATCAAAGACCATCGGCGCTCTACCAGCCGCCGCCGCATTCGTCTACCGCCCACGCACGCCGGAGGGGCTTGACCGCCAAAGATCACCGCCATAGGCAGAGCACAGGCGGGCCTGTAGCTCAACGGTTAGAGCAGAGCGCTCATAACGCTTTGGTTGGGGGTTCAAATCCCTCCAGGCCTACCAATATCCCGCCCTAGCCCGGCAATGCGAAGGTCACCTTCAGCCCTCCCAGCGCCTCACTCTGGCCCAAGCGCAACGTCCCACCATGAGCGCGCGCGATATCCAGCGCGATGGCCAGGCCCAGCCCGGCGCCGCCGCCCTTGTCCTGATTGCGGGCGGGGTCGAGGCGGGTGAAGGGGCGGAGCGCCTCGTCCTGACGGTCTTTCGGGATGCCGGGGCCGTCATCCTCAACGACAAAGCAAAACCCCTCCCGCGTCGGGCTGACCGTCAGCTGCACATTTTGCCCGTATCTCAGGGCGTTCTGCACCAGATTTTGTAACGCCCGCTGCACGGCATGCACCCGCATCGCGGCCGTTTCGGGCACGTCGTCATGGAGGGTCAGTGTCACGGCCCGCCCGATCCGTTCGGCGTTGCCGACCACCTTTCGGGCGATCGCGGTGGGGGATGCGGCCTCAACCTCGCCCTCGAACTCCCCACGCGCATAGGCCAGGAAATCGTCCAGCATCCGCTCCATCTCGGACACGTCGCGGACCATGGCGCGGGTATCGTCATCCTCATCCAGCAGCGACAGCGCCAGGCGAAAACGGGTCAGCGGTGTGCGCAGATCGTGGCTGACGCCGGACAGCAGCAGATTGCGCTGCTCACGCGCCCGTTCGATACGCGCGCGCATGTCCAGAAAGGCCGCACCCGCCGCGCGCACCTCGGTGGCACCGCGCGGGCGATAGGGCACGATCCGGCCCTTGCCGAACGCATCCGAGGCAGCCGCCAGCCGGGTGATCGGGCGCAGCTGGTTGCGCAGAAAGATATAGGCCACCGCCGTCATCAGGAGGCCCGCAAACACCATGATGACCAGCAATTGGTGCGGGTTCGAGGCCGAAACCCGCCCACGGGCAAAGCGAATCTCGGCCAGACCCCATTCCGTTTCGGCCGCAAGGCGCACGAAATCCAGATCGCTGCCCAGGTCGATCTGCGTCACCGCCGGCAGCACCCGGTGCATCGTGCGGATGATAGAGCGGCCCGAGAGGTCGTAGAACACGCGTGAAGACATAACCGGATCGCCCTCAAACCCCACGACGAAGCCCAGATCCTGGCCAAGCTCGGTCGCGATCTGCCGCGCGGTTTCCGCATCGGGCGCAGCATCGATCCCGGCCAGCATGTAGCGCAGCGGGATCGCGACACTGCGTGTCATCTGCTCGGTCACGCGGTCGAAATGCCGCTGCAGAAAGACGACGGACACCACCAATTGCACCGCCACGACCGGCACAAGCAGAATCAATATCGCCCGACCGAAGAGGCCACGTGGTAAGAAGCGTTTGAGCCAGCGGAAAAACATGCGCTAAGGCTAAACCCAGGCTGAGGCGAGAGGAAGAGTCGATGGCAGGCACGGTGGAACATGTGGCCGATGGGGTGCGTCGGATCGTGGCGCCAAACCCCTCGGCGCTGACCTACACGGGCACCAACAGCTACATCCTGGGGGCGGGCGCGGTGGCGATCATCGATCCCGGCCCGGATATTCCCGCCCATCTTGACGCGCTTTTGCAGGCCCTGAGCCCGGGTGAGCATGTGGCGGCCCTTTTGGTTACCCATGCCCATCTCGACCACTCCCCCCTCGCCCGCCCCCTGGCCGAGGTGACCGGCGCGCCGATCTATGCCGGCGGTGGCGCCTTCGATGGCCGCAGCGAGACGATGCAGGCCCTCGCTGCCTCGGGCCTGGCCGGTGGGGGTGAAGGGCTCGACCTGGACTTCGCACCCGATCACATCGTCACCGACAATACGGTGATCGACGCAGGCGCCCTGCAGATCACAGCCATCGCAACCCCCGGCCATCTGGGCAGCCACCTGGCGTTTGCCTGGGGCGATCTGGTGTTCAGCGGCGACCATGTCATGGGCTGGGCCACGACGCTTATCTCGCCCCCGGATGGCGATATGGGCGCCTACATGGCGTCGCTCGACCGGCTGGCGGGCTATCCGGCGCACCTCTATCTTCCAGGCCACGGCCCCAAGATCGACGACCCCGCCACCCGCATCGCCGAGCTGATCGCCCACCGCCGCGCCCGCGAAGCCGCCATTCTGGCCCACCTCAGCGACACGCCGCAAACCGCCTCTGCCCTGGCCCACAGCATCTATACCGATATCGATGCAGCCCTCCTGCCCATGGCCGCCCGAAACGTCCTGGCCCATCTCGTCGACCTGACCGAGCGCAACCTGGCCCACCCCGACGGCCCCCTTGGCGCGGCCACCGGATTTCGACGCGCCTGACCTTACCGCCCAAGAAAACCCTCTGGACGCCCCCCAAAACGCTTGCTATATGCCGCCACGTGTTCCGGCGTAGCTCAGCGGTAGAGCAGTTGACTGTTAATCAATTGGTCGTAGGTTCGATCCCTACCGCCGGAGCCAAAATCTCTCAAAGATATCAAGACAGTATCAGGGCGTTGCAAATCCTGCTCGCCTATTTCTTCGCCTCGGGGGAACACTGGGGGAACGGCATTGTCCCCTTATCTCCGCTTGATGGCTTTCCCGGCAACCGGGCTTCCGCCTGTATCGGTTACTGTATCGGTTGCTGTATCGGCTGGCGCGATATTCCAAGGCGCATCAAGGGCTTGCGCCGCTCGCCCGTGTATCGGCTTTGCGCCTGTCCGCGTTCCTTTTTACGTCCGCCTTCACTTTGCAAGCCTTGGAGCAATAGACCGACCCCTTTTTTCTGGCGGGGCTAATGGGTTCTTTGCAAATCCTGCATGATCTGGCCTCCCTTTTTTTTACCAGCGCCGCAGAGATCAGGCCGTTGTGATAAGCCCGACAGCACTTCCTGCAGCAAAACCTGATCTTCAAGTGGGCCATCATTGGAATGGCTTTGCCGCAATGCGGGCAGGCCCGATCTTTGATGCCATATCGCCGGGCGGTTTTCCGCGAGGCGTCCAGACACTTTTGGGAACAATACATGCGGTCGAAGCGGGTCCGCGCGCCATTGGCAGCGCGTTCCGGTAAAGGGTCGTCGCAGTGCTGGCATCTGTGGGTCAGGTCAAGGTGTAATTCGTCACCGACCGAACCACCTGTTCTTCGCTCGCTTGCTTCAACCAGGCCAATCTTGCGTGGTGGGTCCAGCGGCAAAGATCCCCGCAGAACTTGTGGTGACCCTCGGGCAACGCCTTGTGACACTTGGCGCAATGCGTTCTTTCGATCAGCGTCCCGGCCTCCACCGTCCATTCCCGTTGTCCTTCATTCCACGACGGGCGCTCGGCCCTGACCTTTTTCAACGCCTCGGCAACGATCAGCTTTGCCATGTCGTCGGCGTCCTTCCATGTCCAGCCCGTTAGGCAAAGATCAGACCGGATGCCCTGACGCAGCGGTCCCTCAAGTCCCAGCAAGGAAGCTATCACGCCAGTCTCAAACGCTAGACGAATGGCCCGCGCGCACCTGTCTGACACAACGTCAAACCGCTTGCCCGGCAGTCGCCCCCTTTTCGCTTCCCTCTCACGTCTTTGTTGTTTTCGTATCGCCTTTCGTGCGGCAGGGCTCATAACCAGCATTCGTCAGGCTCCGATTCATTCTTTGAAGTCCACAAGGTTGAGGGCTTGCGCCGTCTCGGCTTCTGACAGGCCCAGAGCCTTTGCCTCGCCTAGAGCCTTGACGATGGTGCCAAGCGCCCGCGCACGGCCACCCGCATCGAAGGCTTGCAGGGGGCGCATCACGTCCAGGCTCACTGTGCTGCCCAGCTTTTCGCTGGCCTCTTGGCCGATCATGGCCGCAACTGGCATGAGCGCCCATTGGGCAAGGTGGCGTTGCGCTTCCCTGACCATCGGGCCGGTCGTGCTGATATTGCTAAGACCGGGCAGCACGCCGTAGACCATTTCAATACTGGATCGAGCCGAGGCCAGTGTCTCTTTGGTCATGCTCTTTGAAAGGTCGGGCGATATGTCGTTGGGCTTCAAATCGCTCTGAGGCGCAGGGCCGCCAGCCGCCGTGACGTTGACCGATTCCCGCACCAGAACCTTGCCCCGGAAACCCCGGAACCCGCGCGCAAGGGCGCTCATGTCCTGATCTTCTGCCTCGGGAAACGGAATGACGGCTGACCCGATAGGCGCGTTTGAATAGACCTCGGATAGAACCGTTTCCATCGTCTGCAAAAGACCCGCCGTCAGACGCGATCTGCGCAACGGTGACTGCCCGACATAGGGCATGGACACATCGGCCCCTATGCGAAGGTGCAGCACCTCGCCAGCAAGCGCCGTTTCGGTCGTGCCGCCGCCCGTGTCAGGGATGCCGACCCGGTAGGCCACGGGCCGCGAATTGCGCGTGGTCAAGTCCCAATCGGAGCACGGCAGCAACCCATCCTCTCGGATCAGGAACAGGGCTTCACCCCTCAGCGCCAGAGAACGGGCAGAGAGCGCCAATATGCCCGGGGTCAGTAGGTCGGTGCCCTCAACGTCCGCAAGACTCAGGCCCCCCTCCCAGAGGCTCACACAGCCCTGCACCGTGCCGGTCAGTTCCGCCAAGCCGTCAACGCCGGTGATATAATCGGCTCGCGCCTGCATCACTTGGGCGGTGTAGCCGCTACCGCTGGACCGGGTTTCGATATCTTTTCGCTTGAATGGCCACATGGGTTAAGCCCTCCGATAGGGGCGCAGCAGATCAGCCGCCCCGCTGTTTTGCATTGCACGCGCCATCCATGCCGGGCTGCGCTTGAAGCTCTCTCGAATGGCCCCGCCCATATCGACTGAATAATCAGAGACACCCATCTTGTCCTCGACCTCGGCCATGTATTCCGCCAATCGCCTGTAAGCCTCAATGACAGGCGCAGGCACGTTGCCGCCGCCGACCTGCGCCGTGATGCGGTAGGTGCCGCTCTGGGGCAGACAGAGGCCGACAGGGCCGCTCTCAAGGGTCAAGGGCTCCCATTGGGTGCGCCAGATATCCGCCACACTGGACACCACCGGCGTCAGGTTAGGATGGAATTGATCGCCCTCATGACCGGCCAGGGTCCAGACAACCTCACGCTCGGTAAAGCGATGGGCGATGTAAGCCTCGATCCGCGCCCAGACCATGCTGGATGATACCATCTGCGCATCAAGCGAAAGGTTGAGGGAGGTGGCCGGATATGCAGCCGGAACCGCCTCGAATTGCTTTAGAACATCGATCACGTCAGGCCCTCCAACGGTAAGAGGAATGGGCCTTGGGCAGGATCAGCCCCGATTGCGTCGGCTCCCAATTGCGGGCCTCGATCTGTTCGGCCTCGATTTGCGCCTCGGGATAGGCAGGCCGTGTCACGATTGAAAGCTCATACAAAAGCGCCTGCAGCACCGTTCGGATGATTGCATTATGCATCCCTCGCTCGGGGTCGCTGCCCTCATCCTCAACCTTTTCAGACTCGGCAACCGCACGCTTTGGGGGCAACCGAAAGCCCGGGGATACCCCGATGGTCAGGCCAGCCGAGACGTTCGCCAGCATGTCTTTAACGTAGCTGATTTCCTGCACCTCTGGCGTGATCGTCGCGGTGAAGGTCAGCGCATCATCACTGTCCACAAGGTCCAACGTTCCGGCAGCGCGGGACGCCACCGGCCTATCATAAGAATGACCGATCAGAAGATGGATATCTTCCTCGGGCCGGTCCACCCGATAGGCAAAGGCGCGGGGCGCAATCACCTCTTTTCGTGGCCTGCCAGAGCGGCCCCCATCACTGAGGACCGCCCGCTTGCCATAGGGAAACCGGCCTCGCAGCGCCATAGCACCGGAGGCCCGCTTGCGGAGTTCCAGACCGCCGTCTGCGAAGCCGGTTAGCATCACTGGATACCGGTCAGGATTTCAAGCTGCGCAGCGCGCGAAACCGTCACGTCCATCGTGGTGAGCGCGGTTAGGCGAAGCTGGCCCGACTTTGCATCCGAGTAAGGGTCGCGAATGACGTCCACCGCTCCCCACATACCGCAGAAGATCGGGGGCACCCCGTTCGTTTCCGTGGTCAACAGCGCGGTGCTTTCCAGCGGTGCGCCGGCCGGGGCCGCAATGCCGTTGGTCGAAAGCACAACCTTGCCGATCTTGGCAACCAGACGGTCCCATTCCGAGATCGCCGTCCCGGTCAAAAGGTTTTCGTCCATCCCGTCAAATACCTCGGGGCGCAGCATAAGGTTGATGGCGCTCAGACCCGATGCCGCATTGGCAGTCATGAACCGGACAGCCGCCGCACGGAAGGCCGCATAGGACGCCGCCGCATCAACCGCAGTGACGTTGATGCCGTAGGTCGCGGCCCCGGTGATCACGCCCAGAGGCTCGCCACCAGCACCCGACCCCAAGAAGATGGACCGGCCAACCTCTTGCTGGATCGCCGCGCTCATGTCGCGCCGTACCGCCAATTCCAGACCAGCGCCCGCCTGTTTCAAGGCGTTGCGGGTGATCTTCATCTGGACGCCCAGGGTGTGGTCAGGGCGCATCGGGCGGTCAACCGTGGTGTAGGCTTGCGGACCCGGAACGTCGCCCGTCTCAGAGCCAGCCCAGCCCGGCTGTGCGCCGCCCGTGGCAACCGGATATTCCATGATGCCCGTGCCGACATTGATCATCCGGCAACCCATATCCAGAGCAGCAGAGCCAGCAAAAAGTCGATCAATAGTAGGCATAGTGCGCACAGGGTCAGGGACACCACCCGCCAGTGTTTCGCCGGCACGGGTTTCCAGCGCCTCAAGGGGGACAGGGATGCCTTGGAAGCCGCCTTGGCTACGCAGCTCCTCGACCATTTCAGCCGTTGCGCCATCCAGTTTGCGCCCCTCATCCAGAGCCAAGGCGACTTGGCGAACCTCGAAACGATTGGCCATTTCCGACCATTCTTTTTCGGAGCGGGTTTCAATTTCGGCCCCCGCCTCTTTGCGCTCGCTATCTTCTGCGACAAGCGCCGCGCGGAACCTGATTTCGTTGGTGCGATATTCAGCATCCAGCGATTCCATGCTTCGCGTTTCGTCCTCGGAGGGCTTTTCTTTGCCCGCCAGCGCCGACAATTCCTGCCGGATTTCCGACTGTCGCCGGGTGATTTTCAGTGAATCAAGCATGATTTATACCTCTTGTTGCTCGATAAGGTTTCGCTGCATATCGCGCAGCAGGTTGCGCCAAGCCTGACGCTTTGGGGTTAGAGGCTTATGTCCAACCTCAATTCGTGTTTTGCGGGTATGACAGCGACCGCAAAGCATCTGTAAATTTGACAGCACGTAAGACAATTCAGGGTGCGTCCTGACCGGCTGTATATGGTCGCACTCAAGGCCCTTGCGGGTGCCGCACTGGACGCACTGCCAACCGTCACGCTCAAGCGCCTGCATCCGCAGCGCCTTCCAGCGGGGGCCGCGCGTGACGCGGGCCGAGTGGCGCGCATATTCCTTGCGGGCGCTCATCGTGACACCTTCAATTCAAAGAACCGTGTCACCCCGTCAGGGGCCAGCATTGTCACCGAAAGAACCGTATATTCAACACCGCCAACCGTGAGGCCGTCCGACGTCTTGGGGACGATGTCCAGGCCCTCGATAGACACCAGCGCCTTGAGATCATTGCTTTGTATAAGCGTTCGCCGATCGCCATAGAGTTGCGCGTCGGTCGCAATGGCCACTGTCGCCGGGTGGAACGTGGGCGGGCTCACCGGGTCGCGCGGGTCTTGTGAAATCGTGCTGCGCTCAAACGTGGCAGCCTGCCCATACTTGGCGATGATCCGTGAAGCGGTCCTGCCCATCCGTGCTGCGCCTAGCCCCATGCTATTCTCCCCGCTTTGTGTGCCGGGCGGCCCATGATCCGGGCGCCCTCGGACACCGCCAGAACAGCCGCACAAGCCGCGTCAATACGGCCCTTGGACCGGCCTTTTACGATCTTGGAATTGCCAGCCGGATCGATGAATACCGCCGCCTCGGCCATGGCGTGCCGCAACAGAAGGCTTTCGGCGACATGCACCTTGCAGTCAAAGATGAACCGCCGGAATCGCTCTACGTCCTCGGAGCCGTCCTTGAACCCCATCCCGCGCCATACCACCGGAGCCCGGTTGCCGATCTCTGAAAGCGCGTCCCCGATCTCGGATTGTTTGAACCGATCAGCGACAATCGCCGCAATGGGCTCGCCCTCGACATGCTCCAGGACGCGGCGCAGCCATTGCGTGATCGGGACAGTCTTCTGACCCATCAAGGCCAGTTCGCGGCGCTTGTGCATCTGCGAATACAGATCGCCCACAGCATCAAAGTTACCGCGCTCCTCAAGCGTCGGAACCGTACCAAAGGCCGCCCATGCCTCAAGCCGTCCAGTCTCGGGCCAGAAGTAAGACGCCGCGCTCATAGAAGCCGACTGCCCCTGATCCAGCCCAATCACCACCTGACCTTGCCGGGGCGGCAGATCATCGGTTTCGCATTGCAGCCATTCGTTCAGGTCCAGCAGGGCGTCGCGGTTATCCTCGGACACCCGCTCATTGCGGGACAGAAGCCGGAACCGTGACAGCGCAGAGCCGCCCCGCGCCAGCGCCAGAGCCGCATCCTCTTTGAGCCGTGCCACGGTCGGGCCGATGCCATGCTTTGCGCCCGGGTTCGCAATCAAGAGACTATCGATATCGTCAACGGGCAGGTTCGGCGTCGGCCGGTGTTCCTGCCGATAGACACCCGGGGCGTCCCGATCCATCCAGATCGAAAAGGGGTGCATGTCATTTGCAGCCGAGGTGCTGATAATGAGGGCCTTGCCGTCGCGCTTTGACAAACCGGTCAGCAGTGACGCTTCCAGCTCGTCGCCCTGAGAAACCGGCCAGTGTCCCCGCTCGTCCAGAACAGCCAGTGTCGGGCTAGAGCCGAGGGCAGATTTACCGTCAGCCGAGATAGCCTTGATCAGATGCGGTCCGTTGTCGTCGTCATATTGAATTTCGAAACGGGGTTGGCGCCGGATCGTGATCCGCTCTTGCATTTCCTCGGGAAGCGTCGGGATGAATGAGACCACATAGTTCCAGGCAATCTTCGCCTGATCCTGCGTTCGCGCCGCAATGATCACTTCACGCTCTGCCGCGTCAGACCATGCCCCCATAAGCTCGCCGAGGCAAAGCATGGCCGAGATAGAAGACTTGCCATTGCCCCGCCCCACGCTCAGGCAGGCCACGTTGATGCCCTCGGCAAAGGCGCCATCAATGAACCGGGTCTGATACGGTGCCAGCTTTACAGGCTTGCCCGCCAGCCGCCCCGTAGGAACCGTCAGGGACCGGCAGAACCGCTTGGCGAGAGTGGCCGCCTTCAACCGGGCAGCCCCAAGGTGTGTGTACGATGAAGTGTAAGACCCCCGAAAAGCCCCCTAAGATTTTCTTGGGGCATTGGGACCAGATCTTCGCCACGTCCATCCATTCTGCGTTGCCTCATTTCACTTCACACAATTAGGTCAGCACTACTTACCATTAATAGGTCCGGTTTGATACCTATTTCTTGCGGATACAATACCGCCACCCGCTCCTTCCCCCCGCATGCAGGAGAAGGCCCTACGCTTCCTCGACCCGTTTCCACGCGCTGCCCTGTATCGGGGGCCAGCCGCCTTCCCGCAGGCTTCTCACCTGCCCCGCCCTTCGCAGCTTTGCTCCGGTGCGGTCCCCGGTCGTCGGCCTATCCTTGGCCTGTGCCGGTGGGTTACGTTGGCGCGTCTCTGAGCGGTCCAGTAGGAGCCGATACCGCTCGGCTTGGGTGATGAGCCCGGGTCGTCATGCCCCGCTGATTTCGCTCAGCGGTCAGAGGCTAGGACAGTTAGGGGATGTGCCCGGCTCGGCGTCCGGTCTGCTCCGATGAGTGGGCGCCCCCCGCACCGTGTCCAAAGCACGGGGGGCGTGGTGGGTCAGGTCTTTGCGTGGTGCGCCTTGTGATGCGCCCGGCAGAGCCAGGTCACATCAAGCTGGCGGTCATAATCCTCATGGTGGGCTTCCGACTTCGGCTCGCCGCAGACCACGCATGGCTGGCGGACCAGAACGCCTAAACGCAGCGCGTTGCCGACAGATATATGAGCCAGATAACTTTTAGGGTTCCGTTGGCGCCAACGCTGTTGCCGCGTAGGCTTTCGGGTGGTATTCTTGCCTTGAGGTTGGGTGACCTCAATATGACCCTCGGTTGTGCTTCCAAGCGCGCCGGGGGTTCGCTTTTCCAGAGCCATTACAGCGGGCCTCCCTCGACCTTTCCGGCCATGCCCAGATCGGAGAACCTCAGACGGGCCTGATTGGCGTGGCCTGGCGATAAACACTCGATCCGATCAATGGGCTTGCCTGCACGATGAAGAATGACGACCGCCCCACCCTCATTACGCTTGATTGTGAAGCTGGGCTTTTCCTCGGGGGCGAAGAGATCTTCCAGTGGAAGTTCGGAGAACCTCATGCCGACACCTGAGCGTCTAGCCATGCGATCACGTCAGATTCGCGCCAGTACCGGCGGCGCGAAATAACGGCGGGCTTCGGGAAATCGGTCGTTTCCAGCCAACGCCACAATGACATGTCGGAAATTCCGCCGCACAGCTCGCGAACGCGCGCTGCGTTGATCCGGCGGTGCGGGTCAAGTGAAGGATTTTCGGTCATAAGCCACCCCGTTGTTAAACGTTAGGTGGCAAAAAGCCCGTCTTCTTGGGGTAATAGGAGGGGGGGTATTACCCTTTTTTTCCGAATAGGTTCGCGACGCCGGCCAAAACGGCCTTCTTAATTAATTCCCGATCTGAGGCGCCCTCAAGCCGTTTTCGAGCATCCTTCTTATGGTGATGATAGAACTCGATGGCGTCTTGGTTTGCCGTGCCCCTGCCAATAGTTTTTCGGAAATCTCTCACCTGCGCTGCGGAATACTTTCCCGCAGTTTTGCCAGCAACGGCCCTGCAAGCCCCATCTATAGTCATGCCATTTTCTTTGAGGATATCGACTGTGGCCGCTGCGCATCCCAATTGCGCCGCTTCAAAGGGCGTCTTTCCCGGCAGGTTAAGATGCTCGCTTGTGATCTTGTCCGAAACCCAAATCAGCGGAACCATGACACCACGCGGTTTCATGTTTTCGCGTTTTAAGAATTCGGTAACGGCGTGCAATGATTGAAGAGCGCCTAAAACCTCATTGTCTGCGAACTTCGCTGCGGCGTCTTCAAGATCGGCTCGCAGAGTCTCCACGCTTTCCGTCGTCATACCGAGCCCCTCCCTATCCGCACGACATTCTCGGCCTTGCCCTCGGCAATCTCCTTGACCAGCCCCGCCCATGCGTCCAAAGCGCGCCGCTTTTCGTCAGCATAATCGTGGCGCTGATAGACCGAGACGATACCGCTCGCGGTGCCGCTCACGTGGTTAAGCACCGCCTCAGTGACGCGCACGGGAATGCCAAGCCTCGCCATGCCGGTCGCAGCCGTCCGGCGCAGATCATGGAAGCCCCAATGGGGTATCTCGACGGCCTCGCCGCGTTCCTCGGCCGCAGCCTTCGCCATCGCCTCGGCAAGCCGCTGGCGCCCCTTGTGGAAGCCGCTGACGGGCGTCTCTGCATTCGTCGTGAGATAGAGGTCGGTCCCCGCAAAGCGGTCCATGCCGTCCAGCACAGCGCGCGCAGCGTCGGACAGGGGCACGTGGTGCGCCCGCCCGTTCTTCACCCGCGCGCCCGGCAAGAGCCACACCTGCCCCTCAATCTCGCCGTCGCGGATGCCCGCCACTTCCGAAAGCCTCTGACCGGTCAACAGCAGCAGCTTGCCGAGCGGCCCCCACGGGAAACCCTCGGCCTCACAACCCCGCCAGAACCATCGGATTTCGTCGTCGGTCAGAACGCGGTCGCGGCTGACTTCCTTCGCCACGGGCCGCACCCCTGCCGCAGGCGAAGCGCCGATCACGTCGCGCTCAACACACCAGTTGAGGAACCCGGAAAGGTAAGACCTGACCCGGTTTGCCGTGACCACGCGCCCGCTGTCGGCGATGCCGTCGAGAAGGTCGAGCACGTCGCGGCGGGCAATGCCGTGAATGTCCCGGTCGCCCCATGCCGCGATCACATGACGCTCCAGCTCGCGCTTTACCACGTCGCCGGATTTCAGCTTGGCCAAGTGACGCTTAGCGTAGGTGCCGAATAGGGTCGCCACCCTGTCGCGGTCAGTCTCGGGCTTGGGAGCCTTAGCCGCCCGGACTTCCTCGGCAGGGTCTCGGCCCTCGGCCGCCGCCGCAAGCGCGTCCCGAGCCCGTTGCCGGGCATCCGCCAGAGACAGGATCGGATAGGCGCCCAGCGTCATGCGCCGATGCACTCCGCCGTTCCGGTAACGCACCTGCCAGCCCTTCTTCCCGGTAGGTTGCACGGTCAGGTAGAGCCCCACGCAAAGCGCGTCGGGTATTTCCTGCCGCCGGTCGGTCGGCTGCAACTTGTCCACGGTCGCGGCGGTAAGTTTCATGATCAATTGGCCTCCGGGGGAACACTCTGGGGAACAGAATTGCAGATACCCGCTGTTCCCCCAAGTTATACACCGTTAGCCGGAATGCAAGAAAATAGTTGTTTTTCAAAGGATTTTAAGGAAGGACCGTTTTACACGGTTAGGCGGTGTTGCGTGGAAAAACTTGACTGTTAATCAATTGGTCGTAGGTTCGATCCCTACCGCCGGAGCCAATAAAAACAAGCACTTAGGCTGACCACAGCCGGGTGCGAGCTACACCAAGTACCGAATAAGCACTGTATTCGAGCGAAGAACCGCTCCTGTCGGCTATTAGAATAGAGCCCCCTGCTCTGAGTACTCCGCCACGGCATCTTCTTCGAACTCGATGCCGGACATGGCACCCAAGTCCCTGACGATCCTGACCAGGTGGTGCGCGGTGTTCAGTTCCCGCCAACCAGTCGAGTCGCCGCAAGTATCGGTCAGCCCCTTCGCGTTTCGCCAGATACGGTCGTCCGCAGGTGAGAAGCCCCTGCCGCTGTACTCCGTGCACTCGATGATCTGCTTGCAGACGTCGCGCATAGTCGGCGTGAAGGCTCCCGAGTCGCTGCCCCTAACCACTAAGGTGTGGGTCTTGCCGGTGTAGCGCAGGTGCGGCCTTGGCCTTCCGCCTCCCTTGCCCTTCGGGAACAGCATCCGCCCGCAATCCGCGCCGAAGTCACCGTAGGCCAGACGATCCGGTTGGACGCCGGTCTCTTTCAGGGCCGCCTGGAAGGTGGTCCACTCCGCCCTGGCGATCAACGTGCGCTCGTTGGCACCGACCGGCAGCTTGTCCGGGTACGCCGACGCTTGGTAGACGATCTTGCTCCACCGCGCCGCGCCGTCCAGTTGATCGAAGATTTCGCCGATAGCAGGCGCGAAGTCGGCGCCCAAGGGGGCCCCGGTGAAATCCACGAAGAGGACACACTGTTCCGGCCGGACACCCGCCTTCTCCACCGCCTCGACCAAAGCGGCGGGATCAACCTCCTCGAAGTCCATGTAGATGCCCGCCTTGACGTCTCCGTCCCTAACGAGCGCCTGGCGGGCCGGGTTGGTCAGATCGGCAAACGTCAGGACCGGAAGCAGGCGGGAGTTTACCGCCGTGGCGATACGGAAGAGCGTCGCTACCCCCTCGTCGCCGAGGGCCGCCGCGGCCAGTTGCGGGTCAAGAAACGCACGCCGGTGGGGCCAGCTCTTTCCGATGCGCTCTCCCATCATCTGGGCGATCTCGTCCAGCGTGGGCACGCGTCCCTTTTCCGGGTCGGACTCGGCGGGAGGCGGAACCACGAAGCGCGGGCAAACGTACCCCTGATAACGGGGTGCCAACCTGCCGCAGGCCGCGAACTCGCCGGGCTTAGCCCTTAGGGCCGGGTAGTATGGGAGCATCGCTCTTTCTTTTCTAGGCTTCGCCCACAAACAGTTTCTTCACGGTGTTCCTCCCGATCTTGTTTGCGAACAGGGACCACTCGCCCCGTTCCTTGCGTATCCGCCCGAACACAATCGCCGGATGGATACCTAGCTCATTGGCGAAGCGCTCGATGACCGCAGCCGACTTCGCGATGCGGGCGGTAGAGCGCCGCCAGCGTTCTTCTGGGATGAGCAAGTTGGAGGCGAAGCGGTTGGCCTCCTCCTCCTGTTCATCGACCGATGTCTCTTGGTCCGTCTGATCGTAGAAGCCCACGGCCAGCCCGGTTGAGAAGTGAAGCGTGACGTGGGCAAGTTCGTGCATCAGCGTGAACCAGAAGTTGTCCACCGTGTCGGTCCTGACGGTCATTCCGATAATCGGTCTCCCATCGACGATGAACGCCGCGCCGTCGATCTTGAGACCGGGGACCTGTGGCTCCACAATCAAGACGATGCCGTGGCTGGCGAGCACTTCCACTGCCCGGAGCGGCCCGTCAGATTCTTTGCTTAGGCGGACTAGGTCGGGCATCCACTTGAGTTCAAGCGGCTCGTGAACGTCCTCGACACCCGCAAATACCTCGCGCGCCCTTGCTGTGACCCTGGCGCGCCAAGCTTGGAGCATGACGTCTTCGGTGTGATCCACAACGTTGAGGCCAGTTCGGAGAAGTCCGGGGCTTCCAAAGTCGATCCGGTTCTCGGCGATGTATCGACGAAATTCTGCCTCGGTGAAGTCCTCGGCGAACCAGCCGTTCTCGCGCCCATGCTTGAGGATTTTCTTGATCTCGGTTTTCGACACTCCGTCGATGACCTTGTCCAGCCCGCGGAGTTCCGGTTGGTCGGACATGTCCGCCCAAGGACGCACCCCGAGCAGCGCCGCCACGCGATGGTAATTCTTGAGGCTGATCTGCCCGTATCGCTCAGCTTCCCACCGCTGGACCTGTTGCTCCTTCACGCCAAGGCGCCATGCCAGATCCTTCTGAGAAAAGCCGTTGGCGATCCTCGCCACGATGAGCATCAGCCCAAGGTCGCGGTTAACCAGCGCCGTAAGCGCGGTGGGCCGTTGGGTATCCTTTGCCTCTTCGTACGCCTCGACCGCGTGGGTCAGGCGCTCGCGCTCGGCCTTCATCATGCGCGAGACTTGAGAAACCACCTCGGGCGGCAGACCGGCCACAACCGGTTCCATCGCGTGTCCCGAGTTCAGTGCCTCGGATAGACGAGAAATGCGGGCGCGAGCCTCCCGCGCCTCCTTCTCGTTCAGGGTGATTCCATTCATTGCCATGCCTCAATGTACCCAACTTATCTGTTGTGGGCAAGTACACAACGGATAAGTTGGGTGCAAGCGCTGACAGAACGTCGGGGCCCTATTTTGTCAGCAGCCGCCGCAATTGTTGTTCCACGACCTTGCCCGTCTTGAACGGGAACTTCCGCCAAAACTTGTAGAACTCTTCTTTCGTGGAAAAATCGCCCTCTCCCTTTCTCAGCCGCTCTATGTCGTCAACTGCGCCTAGGTACTCCCGAGTTGTGGATGAGCGCTGCTTCGAGGCGAGACGCCACGTCTCGTGGACGATCAGTTCCATGTCAGCAATCCGCGACGGCGAGGCCTCATCCAAGGTGTAGATCACCACGATGTCGAGATGAGCCTCATACTCGCTGAAAGGCCGGAACGTACTTGGCCAGCACAGGTCTGGCCACCGGAAGTACGTGTTCCCGGTATAGAGTGTAATCCGACTTTAGGTACGGTTCGGATTGAGTTTCCCGGCCTTGCTGACCCTCCGCTTTGCGACCTTGACGTCGACGGCGAAGAACTTGTCGCCAAACGCTTGACCTGAGACCTCTATATCAGGATAGCCCCTCTCAGTGCCACGCGAGACAGTGATGTCCTTTCTCGCACTGGCCTCCGTGAGCAAGAAATCCACGATCGAGACCTCGATGATGTTGGCGAGGGCCGCGGGCTCCTTGGGAAGGGGCAGAAAGTGTCCCCCGTCTGCTAGCTGCCGTTCGAGGTCCTCGGCGTCCTCGGCGACAAGCGGCCAAGCATGCGATCCGTGGCGCCGATAAACAGCAACAGGCTCGACCTCGTATCGGCTACAAGCGGACCTCATCCAGGTTAGAAGATCGTCAATTTCCGCCATGTAGCCTGCCAGTTAGGGATTCCATTCCGCCACTATTATGCTCGAAGCGGCGGCCCACAACAAGATGCGAAGGTCATGCGGAAGGTCATCTCACTCTACACCCGCATTGGCGGTCTCGACTTCGGTTTCGAACGAGCCGGCTTCGAGACTGCGGTCGCGGTCGAGATGGACCGAGCCTGCTGCGCGAGCATTCGGGCAAACCGTGACTGGCCCGTAATTGACCGCGACATCCACGAAGTGTCGACGGCGGACATACTCCGGACAGCAGGACTTAAGCCGGGCGATGCTGACGTACTGATCGGTGGTCCGCCATGCCAGCCGTTCTCAAAATCAGGATACTGGTCGTCTGGTGACGCGGCTAGGCTGAAAGATCCCCGTGCCAACACTCTTGGCGCCTACTTGCGGGTTCTGGGGGAGGCACGTCCTCGGGCCTTTTTACTCGAGAACGTACCCGGACTTGGCTTCCGAAAGAAATCGGAGGGCCTGCAATCTCTGCTGGATGGCGTGAAAGCCGTTAATGCAGCGCATGGCACGAACTACCAGCCGAACTGGGCAGTGTTGAATGCCGCTGATTTTGGTGTTCCGCAGATGCGCGAACGTTTGGTCATGGTCGCCAGCAGAGATGGAAGACCGTTCGAGTTTCCCGCACCTACCCATGGAGACCGCTCGGCAACAGAAACGCCGCACATGACGACCTGGGATGCGTTAGGTGATCTATCTGAAGACCCGAACGAACCTGGCTTGGAAATGTCAGGCAAATGGGCTGACCTTCTGCCAACGATACCGGAGGGATACAACTACCTTTGGCATACAGAGCGAGGCGGAGGCAAACCGCTGTTCGGTTGGAGGCGGCGCTACTGGAACTTTCTGTTGAAATTGGCCAAGAACCGCCCGTCTTGGACAATACAAGCCCAACCAGGCTCTGCCACAGGACCATTTCATTGGCGTAGCCGAAAACTCTCGGTACGCGAACTCTGCCGGCTGCAAACCTTCCCAGACGATGTGACCCCCGTCGGCAGCAGGGTCGATGCTCAAAGGATGATTGGAAACGCTGTACCGTCACTTTTTGCAGAGGTGTTAGCCCTGGAGATTGGGCAGCAGTTGCTCGGGCTCGGGCCGATTGAAGCGGTACCCACATTGCTCCCACCCCGGAGACAGGATTGCCCTATGGCCGAGCCAATCGCCGATTTGCCGACAAAGTACGCCGATCTTATAAGCGAGCATGAAGCCCATCCAGGCGAAGGAAAGGGTTATGGTGCAGTTACTCGCGCCGCCTGAAAGTTTGAAGAAGTAAAAGGCCCGGCAACCAATCGTGCCGGGCCGAAAACGCCTTTGCCGAATGGAATTCGGTTACGATCCTCGTCGACGCCGCAACGGGACGTCTACTCCCTTTTTTCGCAGGATGGCGGCGACCGAGGCCACCGAACGGACGGAGGTCTTGGCGTTGGGGAACTCGGCCACGACCCGATCCACGATGGCAAGGTAACCGAGCTCGGGCTCCATCAGCAGCTCTTGCGCCAGCGATCCGATGGTCCGCTTCGGCTCAGGGCCGTGCACCTTGGCCGAAGCGATCTTCTCATCGACCGTTTGCTTGCGTGCGGGCTTGTCGTCTGCGTCCGGCGCGGCTTTCTCGACGTTCTCGGTGACCTTGGCCTCAGGCATGTCAGCCACGCGGCCACCGAAGCTGCCGCACTCGACCACGATCGAGCCGGGGTGCTCTCCGCGCTTCTTCTCGGCCAGGTCGGGACGGCCGCAGAAGCCGACAGCGCGCCATCCCTCCTTGCCTTCCAGCAAGACGGCGTGGCTGTACGTGCGGTCGGTCTTGCGGGTCTGGCCGAGTTCATCGGCGCTTGCTCCCTCTCAGGGCATTGTGGGCGGTGTGAGCTTGCGCGTTGCGGATCAGCAGGGCATCAGTGACGATAAAGGGATGAGATTGGTGCCCGAGGCGAGACTCGAACTCGCACGCTGTTGCCAGCGGGGGATTTTGAATCCCCTGCGTCTACCATTCCGCCACTCGGGCACGAGGGCTGTAGCGGCGTCGGTTTAGCCCGGAGCACAGGCGTGGTCAACGGGGCTCAGAGGCGGTTTGTGCCGAATGTATCGCAGGCCTCAAGACTGCCCGTCTGGTAGCCGCGCGCAAACCAGCGGCTGCGTTGCTCGGCCGTGCCGTGGGTGAAGGTGTGCGGCTGCGGCACGCGGCCTGCCTGGCGCTGCAAGGTATCGTCACCGATCCGGCGGGCGGCGTTCAGCGCCTCCTCGAGGTCGCCGGGCTCGATCGTGCCGAAGCGTTGCTCGGCCGTGCGGGCCCAGATGCCGGAAAAGCAATCGGCCTGAAGCTCAATCCTGACCGAGATCTCGTTGGATTGCCGTTCCGAGGCGCGCTGGCGCAACGCATTGGCCTGGCCGAGGATCCCAAGCTCGTTCTGGACGTGATGGGCAATTTCGTGGGCGATGACATAGGCGGCCGCGAAGTCGCCGCGGGCCCCCAGGCGGTCGGCCAGGGTCGTGAAAAACGCCGTATCGAGGTACGCCTTGCGGTCGGCCGGGCAGTAGAAGGGACCCGTCGCCCCCGAGGCCCCACCGCAGGGCGATTGCGTGACCCCTTTGAAGAGGACGAGCGTGGCAGGATCGTACGCTGCACCCAATTGGTCGGCGAAGATCGCCTCCCAGACCTCTTCGGTATCGGCCAGCGTGACCGAAACGAACTCTGCCGCCTGATGATCGGCCGCGGTCAGCTCCTGCGTGGCAGAAGGTTGGGTCAGCTGATCTTCGAGGATCGGAGTGACATCGACGCCCAGAAAGTAGCCGATAGCGAGAACCGCCAGAAGACCGACGCCCCCGATCGGCGCCGCAGCGCGCCCCATGCGGCGCCTGTCTTCGATGTTGCGGCTGCCGCGTCTGCCTCGCCATTTCATGCGCTTTCTCCCCTCGATCCGAAGATAAAGCTTAAACCCGCCGATCCGGTTCCACCAGGCGCCTTGACGCCGCTTGCTGCGCATGGCTCAACACGGGCCAACACAGGCAAGGGCATGGGCCATGATCCGACGGCTATACGACTGGACGATGCAGCTTGCCGCCTCGCGGCACGCCATGTGGGCGCTTGCAATCGTTGCCTTCCTGGAATCGTCGGTTTTCCCGATCCCGCCGGATGTCCTGATGATTCCGATGATCCTGGCCCGCCCCTCGCGCGCTTTCGTGATCGCGGGGCTGGCCACCGTGGCCTCCGTTCTGGGCGGCTTGGCGGGCTACTGGATCGGGTTCGGCTTGTTCGAGCAGGTCGGCCGCCCGGTCTTGGAATTCTATGGCAAGGACGCCTATTTCAAAGACTTCGCCGAGCGCTATAATGCCTGGGGCGCCTGGGCCGTGCTGATCGCGGGCGTCACGCCGTTTCCCTACAAGGTCATCACGATCCTGTCGGGCGCGACGGGCCTGAACCTTTGGGTCTTCATGATTGCCAGCGCGATCGCGCGTGCTTTGCGTTTCTTTATCATTGCTGGCCTTCTCTGGAAGTTCGGAGCACCGGTCCGGGTTTTCATTGAAAAGCGGCTTGGTATCTTGTTCACACTCTTCATCATTCTTCTGGTTGGAAGTTTTGCCTTGGTCCGGTTCCTATGACAGCAAAAATGTGGATCGCCCTTGCAACGGCGGGTTCGGCGGCGTTGCTGCTGGGCGCGTTCGGCTTTCAGTATATCGGCGGGCTTGCGCCCTGCGCATTGTGCCTCTGGCAGCGTTGGCCCCATGCGGTGGCCTTGGGCTTTGGCGCTGTCGGTCTCGCAATGCCCTCTGCGGCGCTGGCGATCCTGGGGGCGCTCTCGGCTGGAACGAGCGGCGCGATCGGCCTCTACCATACCGGAGTTGAGCGCGACTGGTGGGACGGCCCCTCGACCTGCAGCGCCGGACCGATCGGAGGCGTGACACCGGAACAACTCATGGAGCAGATCCTGGCGGCCCCTCTGGTGCGATGCGATGAAGTGCCGTGGGAGATGCTTGGGCTGTCAATGGCCTCCTGGAACGCGGTCATTTCCTTCGCATTGATGGGGTTTTGGCTGATGGCCGCGCGGGCCGGATAGCCAATTTTTCTGCGAAAAATTTCAAGTGGCATATGATTTTTCTGCGAAAAATCGGGTACGGCGCGTGAATTTTCGCAGAAAATTCGAAGCCGCCTGTCTATCGCCGACCAGCCCGCCGTGTGGACAGCATCAGGCTTGTTTCGCTACTCAGCACACCGTCCAACCCTCGTATCCGGAAAAGGACCCTGTCAAACTCTTCAAGGGTTCGCGCCCCTATCTCGGCGATCAAGTCCCAGCGGCCATTGGTTGAATGCACCGCCGTCACTTCGGGCAGGCCGGCCAGGCGCGCCATGATCCGCTCCGCCCCACGCCCCTCGATCCCGATCATCATGAGGCCGCGCACGGGCGCCTCGGCGGCATCGCCGCGGGTCAGGACAGTAAAGCCCACGATCTCACCCGATGCGCGCAGCCGCTCCATCCGCGCGCGGACAGTTGCCCGGGCAATGCCGAGCCGCGCCGCCAGGTCGGAAAGCGCCGCACGCCCATCGCGGCGCAGCTCAGCGATCAAGGCATAGTCCGTATCATCCATAACGGTGGTCCCATAATACAAACCGATCATCTGTATGATCGATTTGATCCTATTGAGGCTTTCGCCTGTCGCAAAGCGAAAAGATACCAAGGAAAACAGAAAGGGCACTAGCATGAAGAATTGCCAGCTGATCGGCGCACCGATCGATAGCGGCCAGCGGCGCGCGGGATGCCTGATGGGCCCTTCGGCCTATCGGGTGGCGGGCATTACCCAAGCTCTGACCGATCTGGGTCATGGCGTCAGCGATCTCGGCGACGTGGCCCCGGCGCCTCTGGTCGAGGCGACCTGCTCCAATGAGGCCGTGCATTCCCTGGCCGAAACCGTCGGCTGGACCCGTTCGCTGGCGGCATCCACCGAAGCGGCTATGGAGCGCGGCTTTCCGATCGTCATGGGCGGCGACCATTCCATGGGCCTGGGCGTCGTGGCCGGCATTGCGGCCCATGCCGCCAAGGTGGGCCGCCCGCTTTTCCTGCTCTGGCTCGACGCGCATTCGGATTTCCACACACCGCTGACCACCAAGTCTGGCAATCTCCATGGTACGCCCGTGGCCTATATCGCCGGGCGCGAGGGGTTTGACGCCTTTCCCCCCTTCCCCGCCCCGATCCCTGCCGACCGGATATGCCTTTATGGCATCCGCTCGGTCGATCCGGCCGAGCATGCCGCCCTTCTGGACCACAGCATCGCCCCGATCGACATGCGCGCCATCGATGAAGCCGGCATCATCGCCCCTTTGCGCGACTTCCTGACCCGCGTTGAAGCTGAAGGCGGCCTTCTGCATGTGTCACTGGATGTCGATTTCCTCGACCCCTCCATCGCGCCCGCCGTCGGCACCACCGTGCCTGGCGGTACGACGTTCCGCGAGGCGCATCTGGTGATGGAACTGCTGCACGAAAGCGGCCTGGTCACCTCACTCGACCTGGTCGAGTTGAACCCCTTCCTCGACGAACGCGGCCGCACCGCGAAACTGATGGTCGACCTCGTCGCCTCGCTGATGGGCCGCAAGGTCTTCGACCGCCCGACACGGAGCTTCGCATGAGCCTCAACCTCGTCCCTTTTGTCAGCGTGGACAACATGATGAAGCTGGTGCTTCATCTAGGCGTCGGCCGTGTCCTGACCGATCTGGCCGCCGAGATCGAGGCTGATTTCCGCCGCTGGCCGGACTTCGACAAGACACCGCGCGTGGCCTCGCATTCCGATGTCGGCGTGATTGAGCTGATGCCCACGTCGGACGGCGAACTCTACGGCTTCAAATATGTCAACGGCCACCCCAAGAACATGAAGGAAGGCCTGCAGACCGTCACCGCCTTCGGCCTTCTGGCCGACGTGGCAACGGGCTACCCGGTGCTCCTGTCGGAAATGACGATCCTGACAGCACTCCGCACCGCGGCCATGTCGGCCCTTGCGGCCAAGCACCTTGCCCCCAAAGGCGCGCAGGTGATGGCGCTGATCGGCAATGGCGCGCATGCGGAATTCCAGGCGCTGGCCTTCCAGGCAATCTGCGGCATCAGCGAGGTGCGCCTCTACGACACTGACGCCACGGCAACCGCGAAATGCCTGCGCAATCTGCGAGACGCCGGGCTCAAGCTGACCCCGTGCAAAACCCCCGAAGAGGCCATTCTCGGCGCCCAGATCATCACCACCTGCACTGCCGACAAGCAATATGCGACGATCCTGACCGACAACATGGTGGGCGCCGGCGTGCACATCAACGCGGTCGGCGGCGACTGTCCCGGCAAGACCGAGCTCCACCGCGACATCCTCCTGCGCTCGGAGATCTTCGTCGAATACCCACCGCAAACCCGCATTGAAGGCGAAATCCAGCAACTCGCGCCCGACCACCCGGTGACCGAGCTCTGGCAGGTGATGACCGGCGCCGCACCAGGGCGGACCGAGGCCGGGCAGATCACGCTCTTCGACAGCGTCGGCTTCGCGATCGAGGATTTCTCGGCCCTGCGCTACATCCATGCCCAGCTGCAGGGAACCGGGTTTTTCCAGAACCTCGACATGATCGCCGACCCCGACGAACCGCGCGACCTCTACGGCATGCTGCTCCGCGCCAAGGCGTCCTGACATCCCCCTTCCTTCTGACAAAAATATCCCCGCCGGAGGCTCCCGACCTTATCGCAAGGACGTCCGGTAGAGATATCTGGAAGCAGGCTACCCAAGAGCACGCCCGCGCCGCGCCGGAGGCGCGGCGCCCGGCCCAACGTGAGGAGAGGATCTTTGATCCGCGACGAGGGGCGGGAGCGTCCCCGGCCGGACGTCAGCGCAGCCGTTGCAGCAAGGCCAGCGTCGGCTCGCCCGTCACCGCCAGCCCCTCGCGCTGTTGATAAGCACTGATCGCCGCGCGGGTTTTTGGGCCGATCACCCCGTCGCTGCCCTCGGTGTCAAAGCCCGCAGCCGTCAGACGGCGCTGCAGCTCCTGCCGATTGGCTTTGGTCATCCCGGCCGCATCCGGCGGGAACGATCCGCGCAATGGCCCGCCTCCGCGCAGACGGTCCGACAGATGGCCGACCCCGATCGCGTAATTCTCGGCGTTATTGTAGCGCAGGATGACCGAGAAGTTGCGCAAGACCAGAAAGGCCGGGCCGTTCAGGCCCTGGGGGATCAGGATCGATCCCGATCCCGGCAAAGCGCCGCCGCTGGCCGCCCGCACCCCCATCGCGCTCCAATCCGCCGCGCTGCGGGTGGTGCCACGCCCGGCAAGGCCTGCATTGAAGCCCTGCGGCAAGACCACCTCGACCCCCCATGGCTGGCCACGCCGCCAACCCGAGCGCGCGAGGTAATTCGCGGCGGATGCCAGCGCATCGGCGGGATCGTCCGACCAGATGTCGCGCCGCCCGTCGCCGGTGAAATCGACCGCATATTCCAGATACGAGGTCGGGATGAACTGGGTATGGCCCATCGCACCAGCCCAGCTGCCCGTCATCCGCGCGGGCGTGATGTCGCCGTTTTGCAGGATGCGCAAAGCCGCGATCAGCTGGCTTTCAAAGAACGCGCCCCGCCTGCCATCATAGGCCAGCGTCGACAGGGCCGAGATCACGGGGATATTGCCGCGCCTGGTGCCATAAAAGCTCTCCAGCCCCCAGACGGCCGCCACCACATGGCGGTCGACGCCGTAACGGCCCTCGACCTGGCTCAACACCCCGCCGTGGCGCGACAGCATCGACTGGCCCATCGCGATCCGCTCATCCGAGGCGGCGATGGACAGGTAATCCTCAAGCGAGCGCTTGAATTCGGTCTGGTTGCGGTCACGCTCGACCACGATGGGCAAAAACCCTGCGCCACGGAAGGCCGCGTTCAGCGTGGCTTCCGAGATGCCCCGCGAGGCAGCCCGCGTGCGAAAGCCCGCAACCCAGGTGTCAAAGCCCGCATTGGCCACAGGGCGCGGCGCCGGGGCGCTGGTGCTGCCCGCGCCAGAGGGCGCCACCGCGCCGGTACAGGCCGACAGGCCCAAGGCAGCCAGCCCGAAGGTGACGTGGCGACGAGTGGGGTGCATGGGCGGCCTCCTGATGCGTGACAGCGCCGACCCTACCCCAGAGCCCGGTCAGGGCAAGGGGGCGCGCGCCCTAATGCAGCGTAAACTCGCCCGTGACATGGCGCCACTCGCCCGGTGACAGCATCTTGCGATGGGTAAAGCGGACCGAATGCAGCGGCCCCTCGATCTGATCTTGCCAGAATTCGATGAATTTGAAGAGCTTCGGGTAGTCCGGCGCCAGATCGTAATCCTGCCAGACGAAGGTGTTCAGCACTTGTTTGTAATCGGGCATGCGATAGAAAAACTCGGCCGTCGTCAGGCCATATCCACGCAGCATCATTTCGGTTTCCTGTGCACTCATGCGCCACCTCATCGGTTGATTCTTTTTCCGATGATGCCACGGGCCGATTACTTTTCAATGAAAACAATCTGTTAGCACTTGGCCTCCCTGGCTGCTGACCCGCGTCGCAACCAGCCATTGCACCCCATATGCCGCAGAGGCTATACTCGCCCCCACAAGATATAGAAGCACGACAGAAGAACGGGCAGTGACTTGAGCGATACGCCAGAACCCCCTGAAATGGATGATGAAAACCCGCCTGCGCCCCCTGAATATCACGGGCCGAGCGTCAGCATCGAAGACGAGATGAAATCCTCGTATCTCGACTACGCGATGAGCGTGATCGTCTCCCGCGCGATTCCCGACCTGCGCGACGGATTGAAGCCGGTGCACAGGCGCATCCTCTACGCGATGCACGAGACCAACAACACGCACGAGAAGGCCTATCGCAAGTCGGCCCGGCCCGTGGGCGATGTGATGGGGCAATACCACCCCCATGGCGACAGCGCGATCTACGACGCGCTGGTGCGGATGGCGCAGCCTTTTTCGATGTCGCTGCCGCTTCTGGACGGTCAGGGCAATTTCGGCTCGATGGACGGCGATAACCCGGCGGCCATGCGCTATACCGAAGTGCGGATGGACAAGCCCGCCGCCTTTCTGCTGGCCGATATCGACAAGGATACGGTCGATTTTCAGGATAATTACGACGGCAAGCAGCAAGAACCCACCGTCCTGCCGGCCCGCTTTCCCAACATGCTGGTCAACGGCGCGGGCGGCATCGCCGTCGGCATGGCCACCAACATCCCGCCGCACAATCTGGGCGAGGTCGTCGATGCCACATTGGCGCTGATCGAGAATCCCGATCTGACGTCGGAACAATTGATGGACTACGTACCCGCCCCCGACTTTCCGACCGGCGGGATCATTCTGGGCCGTGCAGGTGCGCGGAAGGCCTATCTTGAGGGGCGCGGCAGCGTGGTGATCCGCGCCAAGACCCGGGTCGAAGAGATCCGCAAGGACCGCTACGCCATCGTCGTCGACGAGATCCCCTATCAGGTCAACAAAGCCTCGATGATCGAGAAGATCGCCGAGGCCGCCCGCGACAAGCGGATCGAAGGCATCGCCCATGTCCAGGACGAGAGCGACCGGGTCGGTGTCCGTGTGGTGGTAGAGCTGAAACGCGACGCGACGCCCGAGGTGGTGCTGAACCAGCTGTTCCGCTTCACACCCATGCAGACGTCCTTTGGCTGCAACATGCTGGCGCTGAACGGCGGCCGGCCCGAGCAATTGCTCCTGCGCGATTTCCTGAGCTATTTCATCACCTTCCGCGAGGAAGTTGTGGCTCGCCGCACAGCCTATGAGCTGCGCAAGGCGCGCGAACGCAGCCATGTGCTCTGCGGTCTGGCCGTGGCGGTTTCGAACGTGGATGAGGTGGTCGCCACGATTCGCTCCTCCGCCGATCCGGCCGAGGCGCGCGAGCGGCTGATGACGCGGCGGTGGCCCGCGGGCGACATCATCGAGTACATCAAGCTGATCGACGACCCCAGCCATCCGGTGAATGACGACGGCACCTATAACCTCTCCGAAGTGCAGGCTCGCGCGATCCTCGATCTGCGTCTGCAACGCCTGACCGCGATGGGCGTGAAAGAGGTGACGGACGAACTGCAGGAACTGGCCGCCAAGATCAAGGATTACCTCGATATCCTGCGCTCACGCGACCGGATCATGGCAATCATCTCGGCCGAACTGACGGAAGTGAAAGAGCTTTTCGCCGTCCCCCGCCGCACCGAGATCGTCGACTGGGCCGGCGATATGGACGATGAAGACCTGATTGAGCGTGAGGACATGGTCGTCACCATCACCTCCGGTGGCTACATCAAGCGCACGCCCCTGGTCGATTTCCGCGCCCAGCGGCGCGGCGGCAAGGGCCTGTCCAGCATGGCCACCAAGGAAGACGATGTTGTGACCACGCTCTTTGTGGCCAACACCCATACGCAGCTGTTGTTCTTCACCACCGATGGCATGGTCTACAAGCTGAAAACCTGGCGCCTGCCTCTGGCGGGCCGCTCGGCCAAGGGCAAGGCCATCGTCAACATCCTGCCGATCCCCGGCGGCGTGTCGATTGCCGCCCTGATGCCCGTGGACGCGCCAGAGGAGGATTGGGCCAACCTGCAGATCTTCTTTGCGACATCCGAGGGAGGTGTGCGCCGTAACGCCTTGTCAGACTTCACGAATGTCATGCGGAACGGCAAGATCGCCATGCGCCTGCCCGAGGGCGTCGCGCTGGTGAATGCGCGCATCTGCGACGAGAATGACGATGTGATGCTGGTCACCGCGCTCGGCCGCGCCATCCGTTTCCCGACCACCGAAGTCCGGGTCTTCAAGGGCCGCGATTCCGCCGGTGTGCGCGGCATCAAACTGGCCGAGGGCGACAGCGTCGTCTCGATGTCGGTGATCCGCCATTTCGAGGCCACGGCCGAGGAACGCGCCGCCTACCTCAAGCAGCGCCGCCTGATGGCCGGCGCCATTGAGGACGAGGCCGAGCCTGATGACGATGAAGAGGCGGTGGCCGAAGGCCAGCTGTCGCCCGAACGCTATGCCCAGATGTCGGCGGCCGAAGACCTGATCCTGACCATCGCCGCCAAGGGCGCGGGCAAGATCAGCTCAAGCCACGACTACCCCGTGCGCGGGCGCGGCGGCCAGGGCGTGATGGCGATGGACAAGGCGATGCGGGCGGGCCGGCTTGTGGCGTCCTTCCCCGTCGAGGGCGACGACCAGATCATGCTGGCCACCTCGACCGGCCAGTCGATCCGCTGCCCGGTTGATGGCATCTCGTTCCGCTCGCGCAGTGCGGGCGGCGTGAAAGTGTTCGACACCGCCAAGGGCGAAGAGGTCGTCTCGGTCGCGCGCATCGCCGATCAGGGCGACGAGGAGGACGGCGCCGATGATTGAGGTTCTGGACTATAGCTGGCCGTTCCTTCTGCTGATCGGCGTCTTTGTCGGCTTTGCCGTCGTCATGCAACGGACGCTCGGCAAGGGCGGCGGCGATGTCTCATACATGTCGCTGATGCAGGATCAGGTGCGCACCATGCAGGCGCAAGCCGCGCAACAGGCCGAGCTGATCGACCTTGTCCGCCGCCAAACCGAAGCGCTTGAGAAAATCGCCGAACGAGGTGAGCGGCCATGAACAGCGAAACACTCACCTATGTAGTAACCGGGTTTCTCTGCCTTCTCACTGTTCTCTACGTGATTGGCGTTGTCCGGGGCAGGCGGATGCAGCGGACAAATGAGAAAATCGAGAAAAACCAGCGCAACCTGATCGCCCTGCAGGAACGCCAGGTCAGCGCGCTGGAACGCATCGCAACCCAGCTTGAGAAACGGCAGTAGCGCGGACAATGGGTGCTGAGCATTTCATTGCCTTCAACCTCGCCCTCCTCGCCGCTGTAGCGAGCCCCGGCCCCGCCCTTCTGGTCGCGCTCCGCACGACGCTCAGCGCAGGCCGCCGCGCAGGCATTGCCGCCGGCGGAGGTTTAGCCCTGATGGCGGCGGCATGGACCTTGGTGGCGCTTCTCGGCCTCGATGCCATCTTCGCGCTTTTCCCTTGGGCTTATGTCATCTTGAAGACCCTTGGCGCGCTCTACTTGATCTACATTTCCTGGAAGATGTGGACGGGCGCTCGCGACGGGATAGGCGCCACCGCAAAGCCCGCCCGCCACGCGTTCCGGCAGGGCCTTTTGATCAACGTGCTAAACCCCAAATCCGTGATCTTCGCCGGGGCTGTCCTAGTCGTGATCTTTCCGCCCGGTCTCAGCCTGACCGAAAGCCTGATGATCGCGGCCAACCACCTGGCCCTCGAACTGGCCTTCTACACAACCCTCGCCCTGGCCATGAGCACCGAGGCCGTCAGCCGCGCGTATCTCCGCGCCAAATTCATTCTCGACCGCGCCGCCTCCGTCATCCTGGGCGCTCTCGGCCTTAGGCTGCTTTTCAGCCGTTAGGGCGTCTGCCCCGCTCAGTTAGGGTCACAACCGACCAAATTGAACCCTTCGCCTGCCTGACCCGACTGACCGTCATGACAGTCAGAAGGGGACAGACTCATGACCAGATATCTTCTCACCACCGCGACCGCGCTTTCCACAATTCTTGGGGCTGCAGCCACGCAGGCCGCAGCCGAGGGCTGGGAATACCTCAGCTACGGCGTCGAGTACCTGCAAACCGACAGCCCTTTCGGTGAACTCAGCGAAATAGCCGTTTCAATTGGCGGCGATTACGACCATGGGCCGTTGGCCTTTTCCGGCGACCTATCGGTGTCCTACAGCGATCTTGATGTCTTCTCGAATACGTCGATATCGGCCGACATGCTTGCCGGGTATCGGATCGAACCGCAGTTGATGATGCTTTTCGGCCTCGAGATCGACTACTCCGACATCGGCAGTACTTCGACCGAATTCTCGCTCGGTGTTGAATATGAACGCAACGCGTTGACGCTCGGCGCCTATGCCGAGGGCGATGAGGACGATATCGATGCCACGGTCGCCTATGCAGCCTATCGATTTTCGGAGGCGACCGAGGTGTCGCTTGAGATCACGGATTCCGGCAGCGGCCCAGGATCCACCAGCTATACGCTCGCGCTGGACCACAAGCGCGGCCCACTCGACCTGTCCGCTGTCTGGATCGGTGCAAGTGATGTCGATGCACATGTACTCGGCCTTGGCGCGACTTATGAAGTGGGTCCGCGTGTCCGGGTGATAGGTGGACTTTCCTACCTCGACTTCGGGCCTGTGACGACGATCAAAACCTATACGGCGGGCGCTGGTTACCGCGTGGCCGACAACGTCTGGCTCGATGCGAATTATACCAGAACAGATGGAATCGTCGGCGGGGACGCCGACACCTTTGGCCTTGAACTGACCTTCGAACGTGGGCGCCGTGTCATGGCGCGTGACCGGATGGACGACGCGCGCGAAGACAGCATCGCCCTCTTTTCGTTCTGAAGCACCCCCCGTGCGGCCCAACCCTGCGCCGCACGGAATCTCCTCCGACCCGCCTGCGCACTCCAATTCCGGGGCGTCCGCACCTAAATACGGGCCACGAAATGATCGGGCGGGATCAGCAGGCTGTCTGATGGATGTTGCCACCAAAGGGACGGGATGCGGCCAGAACGCTCTGGCCAGAAATCGAGGAGCGCGCCGCACGCGCTCCACTCTTTCCATCCCGCGCCAATCGGCCTAAATGACACGCATGACCGATCCCATTCACATCGTCGGCGGCGGCATGGCGGGCGCCGAGGCCGCCTGGCAGATCGCCCAGGCCGGGCATCCCGTGGTGATCCACGAGATGCGGCCCAAGGTCGGCACGTTTGCCCATCAGACCGGTCATCTGGCCGAGATGGTGTGCTCCAACTCGTTCCGCTCGGACGACAGCGAACAAAACGCGGTGGGCCTTCTGCATTGGGAGATGCGGGCCGCCGGTGGCCTGATCATGGAGATGGCCGATCGCCATCGCCTGCCCGCCGGCGGCGCACTGGCGGTCGACCGCGACCCGTTCGCCGAGGCGGTCACCGCCCGGCTGCGGGCGCATCCGATGGTCAGCGTGGTCGCGGAAGAGGTAACCGCCCTGCCCGCCTCAGGCGCCTGGATCTTTGCCACCGGCCCCCTGACATCGGCGGCCCTGGCCGAAGCCATCCGCGCCGAGACGGGGACCGAGGCCCTCGCCTTCTTCGACGCCATCGCCCCCATCGTCTATGCCGACAGCATCGATATGGGACAGGCCTGGATGCAATCGCGCTATGACAAGGGCGAGACCGAGGCTGAGCGTACGGCCTATCTCAACTGCCCGATGGACCGCGACCAATACGAGGCCTTCATCGACGCCCTTCTGGCCGCCGAGAAGACCGCTTTCAAGCCGGGCGAGACGGCGGGCTATTTCGACGGCTGCCTGCCGATCGAGGTGATGGCCGAACGCGGCCGCGAGACGCTGCGCTTCGGCCCGATGAAGCCCGTGGGCCTGACCAACCCCCATGCGCCCGACCAAAAACCTCACGCCGTTGTGCAGCTCCGCCGCGATAACGCGCTGGGGACGCTGTTCAACATCGTGGGCTTTCAGACCAAGATGAAGTACGGCGCGCAAACAGATGTTTTCAGGATGATTCCGGGGCTGGAGAATGCCAGCTTCGCGCGGCTGGGCGCCATCCACCGCAACACGTTTTTGAACTCGCCCACGCTGCTCGACGCCCAGATGCGCCTGAAGTCAAAGCCGCATCTGCGCTTCGCCGGGCAAATCACAGGCGTGGAAGGCTATGTGGAAAGCGCCGCCATGGGCCTCTTGGCCGGGCGCTTGGCCGTCGCCGAAGCCCGCGGGCAAAACTTGCAGGCACCGCCCCAAGGCACCGCGATGGGCGCGCTGATCCACCACATCACCGGGGGAGCCGAGGCCAAGACGTTTCAACCGATGAACGTCAATTTCGGCCTCTTTCCACCGGTTGAGGGCCTGAAAGGCGGCCGTCGCGGCCGCAAGGACCGCTACAAGGCCTATACCGATCGCGCCAAGGCCGCCTTTACCGATTGGCTGGCCGCCCGACAGACCCTTGCCCCGGCCTAAGCCTGCCTGCTAGGCTTTGGCCGATGCCCAAGTTCTTGAAAAAGGTCTACAAGGTCGAGCAGCCTGACGAGGTGCGCGGCCTCTATGCCAATTGGGCCGACAGCTACGAAGACGAGGTGCGCGAGGCAGGCTATGCCACCCCGGCCCGCGTTGCGCAGGCCCTAGTGGCGGCCGGGGCCGATACCGCCCAACCGATCCTCGATTTCGGTTGCGGCACAGGGCTTTCCGGCGCGGCGTTGAAGCAGGCGGGGTTTCAGATCATAGATGGCGTCGACCTGACGCCTGAGATGCTGAAGGTCGCCGCCGCCAAGGGGCTTTACCGCAATCTCACCCCCATCGGCCCGGATGACGCGCCGCCGCCGGGCTATACCACCATGGCGGCGATCGGCGTGATCGGTCACGGCGCGGCGCCGCTTGACGTGCTCTACCGGCTGCTCGACGCGCTGCCCCCGGGCGGCATCTTGGGCTTTTCGTTCAACGACCACGCGATGGGCGACCCTGCCTATGCGCAGGCCGTGCCGGAACTGGCGCAGGCGGGTCAGGTGCGCGTCGCGTTTGAGGAGCGGGGCGATCACCTCCCCGGTATCGATGTCCAATCCACGGTTTATGTGATCGAGAAGACTTGACCTTTACGACGCGGTTCGCCCCCTCACCCACCGGCCCTTTGCATCTCGGTCACGCCTATTCGGCGCTTTTGGCCCATGACATGGCCCGCGCCGCGGGCGGGCGCTTTCTGCTGAGGATCGAGGATATTGATCAAAGCCGCGCCCGCCCCGCATGGGAAGCGCAGATCAAGGACGATCTGACCTGGCTTGGCGTGACCTGGGACGCCCCGCCGCTTCGCCAATCCGACCGGCTGAAGACGTATCGCGCCGCGCTGGACCAGCTCTGGGCGCAAGGCCTGCTTTATGCCTGCACCTGTAGCCGGGCCGACATCGCCGCCGCCCTTTCGGCGCCGCAGGAGGGGACGGAACGCGTCATCGGTCCCGACGGCCTTGTCTATCCCGGCACCTGCCGGCCCAAGGCGCCAGGCGGCCCCTCACCCACGCCCGCCGAGGCCGTTCTGCGGCTGGACATGCGCCGCGCCCTCGCCGCGCTGGGAGAGAGGGCCAACCGCTTCGATGAGACCGGCGCCGGCCCCTCGGGCGAGACCGGGTCGATCCTGACCAGCGCTGCGACGCTGATCGCCGAGGTGGGCGATGTGGTGCTGGCCCGGCGCGAGATGGGCACGTCCTATCACCTCTCGGTCGTGCAGGATGACGCGGCGCAGGGCATTACCCATGTCGTGCGTGGCCGCGATCTGTTCGAGGCGACGCCGATCCATGTGCTCTTGCAGCACCTTTTGGGTCTGCCCACCCCGATCTATCACCACCACCGCCTGATCCGCGACGACCATGGCAAACGCCTGGCCAAACGTGACGATGCGCGCGCCTTGTCGACATACCGTGCCGAAGGTGCAGACCCAGCCAATATCCGAAGGATGTTGGACCTCAGCTCTTAGACCGCCTCAACGTAACGCCGAAAACGCGGGTCTCGCCCGCGCCTCTTCTGCATATCTCGGGCGGCCCGGCCGCAGGCCCCCATCACGTTTTCAGGTCTGGCGACCCCGTCAAAGGGGAAGGGTCGGGACACGGGGCCGCCAGATATCGATGAGGCCCTCAGAGGGCCGCGTCGATATATTCATAAAGTCCAACCGCTTCGTTCATGTTGCCAAGCAGGCTCTCGGCCCGCGCATCAATACTTTCAAGCGCAGCCTCATCGGGCAATTGCCCCTCCAGCGCCTGTTCGATCACCGGCTTCAAGGCCTCCCAATCGGCGGCGACCTCGGCCAGCTTGCCCGCGATCTCGGCCGTGGGCGCGGACATGATCGCCACCTCCTCCATGCCGTTCTGAAGCGCGTTCAGCGATTTTTCGAACAGATCGGCCGTCTCGGCCAGACTTTCGGCCAGCTCAGGCGGCGCACCTTCGACGCCCAGAAGGCAAAGCTGCTTGACCATCCGCTGCGAGAACATGCGCTGGCGGCCTGCGATGTTGACGGTGATCGTATGGCTGAGCGAGACATGGCCATTCTGCGCCGCATAGGCATAAGCGGTGCGCCTCACGACCTTGTCGGACAGGGTCAGAACCTCAACGCTCAGCGGATCAAGGTCCAACAGCGTGCGGCGCCCGACCGTGCGATCGGCAAGGATCCGGGACAGCGGCTTGCGGTATTCCTCCCAAGCGTAAGTGACAGGGCCGTGGGCGGCGATCACCTCGGGAATCTCTTCGGGCGAAAGCCTCATCTGCGGGTTGCCGTGGCGCAGCGCCTTCAGCGACGTGTGAAAGAGGTCATGCGCCTCGCTCAGCTGCGTGCGGTAATGCTCTTCCGAGATCCCGCGCGCGGCAAAGCAGGCCGCTTTTGCGATGCGCTGCGACAGCATGCGCTGACGGCCCGCAATATTAACCTTATGCGCCGCCTCGATCACCGTCACCTCGGCTGCAGCCCGGTTGGGGATGGTTGAGAAGGCCAGCGCCGACGCCGCACAGAGCGTCACGACCAAAAAACGTTTGAATGGCATCCGCGTCTCTTTCCTTGCTCTGGTGCCCCCACCAGAATCGTACAGAACACGGCGCAAGAGTGCGAAGAGAGATCCGAATAAACAATCACAAGTTGTATGATCTGACCTTGAACTCGCCTAATTTCTAGGCCGAAACCCTGATTATGCTTGCAGGACAATTGGTTGATTAATCGATGACGTTGCGTAATCCAAACCGCTTTTGAACACGAAATAATCGTTTTTCGGCCAGAGATGTATGGTCAACAATACAGCTTGACGCACATGTTTGTTCATCGCAGGGTCGAGGTGTCTCGCCCCTTCCATCAGGCGCGTCCCGGAGCATCGCTGATTTTCAGGATATCGGCTTGACGTCCGCCCGGCCCTTGCCGGACACGTCCCTGCGGAAGGGTCAGCGGCCAACCCCGGCATAGGCCTGGAAACCGGCCGCCTGCACATCCTCTGACGGATAGATATTACGCAGATCGGCCATGCGTGGCACGGCCATCAGGTCGGCCAGACGCGGCAGATCGAGGGCGCGAAATTCGTTCCACTCGGTCAGCAGCACCAGCGCCTCCGCCTCTTCGGCGGCGACATAGGGGTCGGTGATCCAGTCGACACCGGGCAAAAGCGCCTCGCCCTCGCGGCGGCCCTGCGGATCGACGACCCGCACCTTGGCGCCGCCGCCCACCAGGGCCGGCACGATCGTCAGCGCCGAGGCCTCGCGCATGTCGTCGGTATTGGGCTTGAAGGTGACCCCGAGAATCGCGATGGCCTTGCCGTTGACCGACCCGCCGCAGAGGTCGAGGATCTTTTCGACCATGCGGCGCTTGACCTCTTCGTTCACCTTGATCACCGCCTCGGTGATCTGCATCGGCATCCCATGTTCCTGGCCAATCCGGGCCAGGGCGCGGGTGTCCTTCGGAAAGCACGAGCCGCCATAGCCCGGCCCCGCATGCAGGAATTTCGATCCGATGCGTCCGTCCAGCCCCATCCCCTTGGAGACCGCCTTCACATCCGCGCCGGTGCGTTCGCAAAGGGCCGCGATCTCGTTGATGAAGGTGATCTTGGTGGCCAGAAAGGCGTTGGCGGCGTATTTGATCATCTCCGCACTTTCCAGATCGGTGAAGACGATCGGGAAGTCGCGCAGGTAAAGCGGGCGGTAGATATCGGCCATCACCTCACGCGCGCGGTCGCTCTCGATCCCGATCACCACCCGGTCGGGGCGCATGAAGTCGTCGATCGCGGCGCCTTCGCGCAGGAATTCGGGGTTGGAGGCCACGTCGAATTCCGCCTCCGGCGCGGCCGCGCGGATCGCCTCCGCGACCTTGCGGTTGGTGCCGACGGGCACGGTCGATTTGGTGACGATGACGGCGTAACCGGTCAATGCGCGCCCGATCTCGGCGGCGGCCTCCATCACATAGGTCAGATCCGCATGGCCATCACCGCGCCGCGTGGGCGTGCCGACCGCGATGAAGACGGCGTCCACCCCGGCCAGAGAGGCCGCCAGATCGCCGCTGAACGACAGGCGGCCAGCCGCCACATTGCGTGCCATGAGGTCTTCCAGCCCCGGCTCATAGATCGGCACCTCGCCCCGGCCCAGCATCTCAAGCTTGCGCGGATCGCGGTCGACACAGATCACCTCATGCCCGAAATCCGACAGGCAAACGCCCGAAACAAGGCCCACATATCCCGTTCCGATCACCGCGATGCGCATTGATGGCGTCCTCATAGAATGATTGCGAGGGACCGAATGGGGGAAAGCAGCGCCCCTGTCAACGCCCCGCGCCTTTCCGGCAAAGGGGCCCTCCCGCCCCCGGAGCAGCGCGGCAAAGCCGCTTGTCCGGTGTTGGGCCCGGCACCGCCTTGGCGGCGGTGCGGTTGGCGCCAGATCGGCAATGGTCGCGCGCGGATCGCCAATGGCGGAACCGCGCCATGCGCCAGCATGGCGCCGGGCCCAACGCGAGGAGCGGATCTTTGATCCGTGACGAGGGGCGGGAGGACCCCGTTCCAGTCGCACCTTTGCCGCGATGCGCAGTTTTCGGGTCGCGGGGGATGCGGGCTTGGCGTAGACCTCGTGTCATGGTTGAGCAAAAATCACTGACCCCGCGTGCGACGTTTGATCTGGTGCTGCTCGCCCTCGTCTGGGGCGGATCATTCCTGGCGATCCGCACCGCGTTGGATGAGGTCGGGTATCTGACCTCGGTCGCCTGGCGCGTGGCGCCCGCCGCTCTGGCGCTTTGGCTTTGGGTGCTGGCCCGCAGGACACCCCTGCCGCGCGGCTGGCGCATCTGGAGCGCGTTCCTCATGATGGGCCTTTTGAACAACGTCATCCCCTTTACCCTCATGGCCTGGGCGCAGCTTCATATCGAGACCGGGCTCACCTCGATCCTGAACGCCACGACCGCCATCTTCGGCGTCGTTCTTGCCGCCATCGCCTTTCGCGACGAACTGCTGACGGCCCGCAAAGTTTTTGGCGTCACGCTTGGCTTTGCCGGTGTGATCGCCGCCATCGGGCCGGGTGTCCTGGCCGGGCTCGATCTGCGGTCGCTGGCGCAATTGGCGGTGCTGCTCGGCACGCTGTCCTACGGATTTGCCGGGCTCTGGGCGCGGGTCCGGCTGTCGGGCCTGCCGCCGGAAGTCGCGGCCGCCGGCATGCTGACCGGATCATCGTTGGTCATGGTCCCGCTCGCCATCGCGTTTGAGGGGCCGCCGTCGTTCAACCTGGCCCCCGCGACCTGGACGGCCATCGGCTACTACGCGCTGGTCTCGACCGCCTATGCCTATCTTCTTTACTATCGCATTCTCGCGACGGCGGGCTCGGCCAACCTGCTCTTCGTTACCTTGATGATCCCGCCCGTGGCCATCGCCCTTGGCGCTATGGCCCGGGGTGAGGTTCTGGCCCCCAGCGCGTTTCTGGGCCTCGGCCTTCTGGCCGCCGGGCTGGCCATCCTGGACGGGCGATTGATGCGGCTCTTCCGGCGGGCGCCGCCTGGCTAAGCTACGCCCAACGCGCCGGGGTTTTCGACAGAAACGCCTCGATGCCATGGGCGGCCTCCTCGCCCTCCCAGGTATCGGCCAGGCGGCGGATCGTGTCGTCGATCACCGCCTCGTCGATCCGGGGCCCAAGCGCGCGGGCCAGCGCTTTGGCCGCGCCCACGGCGCCCGGTGCGACAGACAGATACGGCGCGACCTCGGCCTCAACCGCCGCGTCCAGCGCGGCGCCCTCAACTACATGCGCCACGACGCCCAGGTCCCGCGCCTCATGCGCATCGAAGAGGCGTGACGACATGAAAACCCGCCGCGCCTTGCCCTCGCCCATCCGGGCCAGCACGTAAGGCCCGATGGTGGCCGGGATCAGGCCCAGCCGCGTCTCGGTCAGCCCGAACTTTGTGCCCGCCTCGGCCACCGCCACATCGCAAACGCAGGCCATCCCGACGCCGCCGCCGAACGCCCCGCCATGGAGGCGCCCGATCAGCGGGGTCGGCATCTCGTTCAACGCCTTCAGCATCATGGCCAGCTTGCGGGCCTCGGCCATGCGGGTGGTCCGGTCGGCCTCGATCTGGGCCTTCATCCAGGCCAGATCGCCGCCGGCACAGAACACCTTGCCTTCGCCCGACAGGACGATGGCGCGGGTGTTCAGATCGGCGCCCAGCGTTTCCGCCATATCAGTCAGATCGGCGATCATCTGCGCTGACAGAGCATTGCGCTTGTCGGGCTGGTTCAGCGCCACATAGGCGACACCGCGATCGTCCCTGCGGATGGCAAGCGTGGCGTAATCTTTCATTCAGGCGCTCCTCAGGCTTTGCGCGAACCGGGCGGCGGCGGCCAGCCGGGCATGGTCGAGGCCGGTCGCGAACCCTTCGGCCTCCAGCATCCGGGCCACCGCCTCGGTCGCCACATTGCCCTCAGCGCCCGGCGCATAGGGGCAGCCGCCGAGGCCGCCGACCGCCGCATCGAAGGTGCGCAGGCCACGCTTCAGCGAGACCGCGATATTCTCCAGCGCCCGGCCCTTGGTGTCGTGGTAATGGCCAGCCAGCATCGCGGCGGGCACCTCTGCCAGTACGGCATCCAGCATCGCGTCCACCGTCTCAGGCGTGCCGTGGCCAATCGTGTCGCCCAGCGAGACCTCGTAGCAGCCCATATCGGCTAGCGCTTTCGCCACGCGCGCGACGCTGGCAGGCGGGGTCGGCCCATCGAACGGACAATCAGTCACGCACGAGACATAGCCGCGCACAGGCACCCCCGCCGCCTGGGCCGCCTCCATCACCGGCGCGAACCGCTCCAGACTTTCGGCAATCGAGCAATTGATGTTGGCCTGGCTGAACCCCTCCGAGGCCGAAGCAAAAATCGCCACCTCATCGGCGCGCGCGGCCAAAGCGCGCTCAAACCCCTTTTGGTTCGGCGTCAGGGCGGCGTAAGAGACGCCCGGCACGCGGGTGATCCCGGCCAGCACCTCGGCCGCATCGGCCATCTGCGGCACCCATTTCGGGCTGACGAAGCTGGTCACCTCGATCTTCGAAAACCCGCATGCCGAAAGCATGTCGACCAGCCGGATCTTGTCTTCCGTCGCAATCTGCGCGGCCTCATTCTGCAGGCCGTCGCGCGGGCCCATCTCGAAGATCGTGACGGCCTCAGCCATCGCCGGGCTCCAGCGACAAAAGCACCGTGCCGTCGGTCACCTGATCGCCGGCGGCAGCCAGAACCTCGGCTACGACACCATCGCGGGGGGCGCGCAGCGTGTGTTCCATCTTCATTGCCTCAAGCACCATCAAGGCATCGCCCTTGGCCACCCCCTGCCCCGGCTTGGCCTCGACCACCTTCACCAGCCCCGGCATCGGCGCGATGATGCTGTCGCCGCCCGCCTCGCCCTCGGCCGCCTCGGCCAGTGGGTCGGGCATGTGGAAGGCATGGGTCTGGCCATCGGCGAAAACAGTGATCTGGGCGCTGTTCCTCACCACATTGGCGGTGAAGCGGCGCGCCTCGGTCTGCAGGGTCACGGCGGTGCCCGCACCGGGGGTCACGCTGAGCCCCAGGGTATTGCCGCCGGCCTCAACCAGGTAGGCCCCCTGCCCCTTGGCGGTGATCTGCAGCTCCATCACCCTCTCGCCTTCACTCAGGCGCGCGTGATAGCGCGCCTCGGTCCAGTGCCGCCATCCGGCCAGGGCCTGCCACGGATCGGCGGGATCGCGTGGCGCGAGCAGCCCGAGGCCCGAAAGCGCGGCCAGAGCCGTCAGTTCCAAGGCCGGATCGGCCTCGGCCACCAAAGCGTCCAGATCACGGGCGATCAGGCCGGTATCGACCTCGCCCCTGCCAAAGCCTTCGTGCCGCGCCAGGGCGCCCAGAAAGGCCAGATTGGTGACCGATCCCGCCACATGACATTCCGACAGCGCGCCTGACAACATGCGCAAGGCGGCCGCGCGCGTGGGCCCGTGGACGATGACCTTGGCGATCATCGGGTCGTACCACGGGCTGATCTGATCGCCCTGCCGCACACCGCTGTCGATGCGCACCGGGGCGTGGGTGAACTCGGCGCCGGCGGGGAAAGACAGATGCTGCAACGTGCCCGTCGCGGGCAAAAAGCCCTTCGGCACATCCTCGGCATAGACCCGCGCCTCAAAGGCATGGCCGTTGATCTGCAGGTCGTCCTGCGCCACCGGCAGGGCTTCCCCCGCCGCGACACGCAATTGCAGCTCAACGAAATCAAGGCCGGTGATGGCCTCGGAGACGGGGTGTTCGACTTGCAGCCGAGTATTCATCTCCATGAACCAGAAGCCATCGGTGCGCAGCCCCTCGCTACCATCGGCGATGAACTCCACCGTGCCCGCGCCCTGATAGCCGATCGCGCGCGCGGCCTCGACCGCCGCCTGGCCCATCGCCGCGCGCACCTCGGCGGGCATGTCGGGCGCGGGCGCCTCTTCGACAACCTTCTGGTGGCGGCGCTGCAGTGAGCAATCGCGCTCAAACAGATGCACGACATTGCCATGGGCGTCGCCGAACACCTGGATTTCGATGTGGCGCGGCTTGGTGATGTATTTCTCGATCAGAACGGCGGGGTCGCCGAAACTGGCCTGCCCCTCGCGCTGTGCCCCCTCCAGGGCCGAGGCGAAGTCCTTGGGGTCCTCGACCAGCCGCATGCCCTTGCCGCCACCGCCCGCGCGCGCCTTGATCAGCACCGGATAGCCGATCTCGTCGGCCTGGCCCGCCAGAAAGCCCGCCTCCTGATCCGCCCCGTGATAGCCCGGCACGACCGGCACGCCCGCCTTTTCCATCGCGCGCTTGGCGGCGTCTTTCAGGCCCATGGCACGGATCGCACTGGCCGGCGGGCCGATGAAGACCAGCCCCGCCGCCGCGACAGCCTCGACGAAATCTGGGTTCTCTGACAAAAACCCATAGCCCGGATGGATCGCCTGCGCGCCGGTCTGGCGGGCGGCCTCCAGAATGCAATCGGTCACCAGATAGCTTTCGGCCACAGGTGCGGGCCCGATCCTAACCGCCTCATCGGCCATCGCCACATGGCGCGCGCCCGCATCTGCGTCGGAATAGACCGCCACCGTGCGCACGCCCAGACGGCGCGCCGTTGCGATGACGCGGGCGGCGATCTCGCCCCGGTTGGCGATCAGGATTTTGTCAAACACTCTCTTCCCCCGGTGTCACGAGCCGCTCAAAACGGTGGCGATAGATCAGATTGGGCCGCACCCCATCGGCCCAGTATACGATCAGCGGCAGGCTGAACGGTAGCCCCATCAGCAAGCCCCACCAGACCAGTGGCCAGGCGATGGGATGGCGGCGGAAAAGCGCGATGACCGTCAAGAGGGGCAACAGCGAGTAGAACGCGAAGACCAGCCACGGCCAGACCGGCGCGCCGATCTGCACCAGGGTGTAGAGGGCAAACATCCATTGCCCGATGATGAAGGCCACAACCCAGATGATCCCGCCCAATCGCCGCGCCAGGGGATGCGACAGCGCGAAATCGCGGCCGGTATAGACCCATTCCCACTCGCGAATGGCCCGCCCCTTTCGCGCCAGAGCCGCCGCGCGCGCCTGGCCCCAGGGCAACGCGATGCGGACGCCCGCAATGGTCGCGATCATCGCCAGCACCCCGCCGATCAGCAGAGCCGGAACAGAGCCCAAGAGTGCCGCCAGACCCGCCCCGATCAACAGGACCACGCCAAGCCAGGCAAGCCCGACGATGGTCAGCGCGGGGTATTTACCGACCTGCCCGGCCAGGATCAGGCCCGCAAGGGCAAGCGAGGCCACCGCGATCCCGACCCCCGGCAGACTTGCCGCCGCGATGCCCAGAGCGGCCGTCACCCAGCAGGGCAACAGAAAGACCGCGATCCAGACGCGCGGAACAGGGGCGATGGGTCGAGATGTCATTGCGCCGTTTCACACTTTCCCTGCGCCCTCTTTACAGCGCCGCGAAATCCGCGACCAGCCGGAAGCGCTCGCAGACCAACTCCATCTCGGGGTCCCAGCCGCCATTCCGCTCAAAAAACCGCCGGTGATCTGCCTGCCAGCCTTCCAGGGTCTCGTTCTCGCCCTCGGCCAAGGCGAAATCGGCATCCACGTCGCAGAACCGGCGGATCGTGACCTCGGTGGTCTCGATCACCAGCGCCGGCGCACCGTCCCAGTCCAGCGCGATGTCCTTGCGGCCAACGACCGGCAGCGCCTCGCCATCAGCTTCAAAGCTGCTCAGCGCCCCGCAGGTCGCCGTTTTCTGGCCCGCCCTGACAAGCGCAAGCAACCGATCACAGAGCGCGCGGTTGTCGCCGAAGGTGAACGTCTCCGCGTCCGGATAGGCCGCTTTAGCGTCTTGCAGGGAAACCGTCATCCGTTGCCTCCAAAGCGTAGAGACAGGCCGGCACCTCACCCCACAGGCCTGAAAAGAGCAGCGCGCCCGGCACGATCTGGTCAACCGTCAGCGGCTTGACCTCAGGCGGCGGCGGTTGAGACCCCTCCACCCGCGAGAAGAGCCGCACCGGCGCGGCACCCAGCGCGACTGTGCAGATGACCCGGAGCGCGGCATACCCTCTTGGATTGCCGTCCATGACGTAGATTCCAGCCGCGGCATCGGCCCAAGCCTCCTCCTGCAGCCACCGCACCTTAAGCGTGCCATCGGTAACCCGATAGACCCACGCCATATCGCCAAGCGCCGCCGGAGGTTCGCTCACCAGGCTGAGACGCAAGGCCGTATCCTCCGGCAAGGCATCGGTCAAAGCGGAATGGCCGCATCCAATGAAGATTTCTAGCTTCGGATCATCCGCCTTTACCACGATGACCCGCTCCGCCTGTTGTCCCGATGTTCCCGGGTGGATCGATACCTGGCCATGGCGTTTTCAAGATGCCGCTTTGTTCGTGCATCCAGTGAAACCATCAAGATACGCTGCACGTTCTTCAGGTCATGCGCCACATCGCACACCGTCTTAATGGCAGTCTCGGCTGCCAGATCATGGGGAAAGGAATAGGCGCCGGTGGAAATCGCGGGAAATGCGATGCTGGCGCATCCCTTTTCCTCGGCCAGTTGCAGGGACACCCGGTAACAAGCGGCCAGCAATTTGGCCTCGCCCTGATCGCCGCCGCGCCAGATCGGGCCGACCGTGTGGATTACATAGGCCGCAGGTAAATCATA
This sequence comes from uncultured Paracoccaceae bacterium, assembly GCA_947503935.1. GTDB lineage: Bacteria > Pseudomonadota > Alphaproteobacteria > Rhodobacterales > Rhodobacteraceae > CANNFR01. The sequence goes on along the minus strand of CANNFR010000008.1, from coordinate 95,293 downwards.
GCCAGCCGTCATCTTGGCCTCGCCAGTATTACAACCCCCAAGCGCGCGACATTCCGCCAGCAGCCCCGGCCCCGCGGCACGGTGAACGGTTCCATCCACGCCCCCGCCCCCCAACAGTGAGCGGTTGGCCGCATTGACGATCACATCGACCGCTAAAGTCGTGATATCGGCTTGAACGATCTCAATGGCCGCGCCCATCTCACCGCGTTCCCTCTGCTCTGTCGACAACAATATCCGCACCGATCCAGCCCCGTGCCTCGGATATGCCGATGTCTTTGACCCAAAGCGCCAGCGGCGGCGATGACGGGTCGCGTCGCAGGGTTCTGGGATAGTCAAACCCGCCAAGCACTAGCGCATGACCGGCGACGCGCACCGTGGCAGGCATTGAGAATTCTCCTTCCCATTCCTCCAGGAACAAGACGATCCCGAGCCCCGCAATCTCGAAGACCTCTTCGATGCGTCCGGTCACGGGCATGAGGCCATCGGCACCGCGCCGCTCCTCATCATTTTGAGACTGAAGCTTAAGGCTGTCTGCGCGCATCTTCTGGTGCACGTCCGGTGCACACGCTGTGCACGTATTGTGACCCTTCTCATCGGTGCTGTTCCCTCACATTCTGAACACACCGAACCGCGTCTTTCCGATCGGCGCATTCAGCGCGGCGGCCAGGCTCAGCGCCAGAACGTCGCGGGTTTTGCGGGGGTCGATGATGCCGTCGTCCCAGAGGCGCGCAGAGGCGTAGAGGGGGTGGGATTGTGCCTCGAACATGTCGATGGTGGGCTGCTTGAAGGCGGCCTCGTCCTCGGCGCTCCAGGCCTCGCCCTTGCGCTCCATCGCGTCGCGGCGGACGGTGGCCAGAACGCCCGCGGCCTGCTCGCCGCCCATGACGCTGATGCGCGAATTGGGCCAGGTCCAGAGGAAGCGGGGGCTGTAGGCGCGCCCGCACATGCCGTAATTGCCCGCCCCAAAGGACCCGCCCACCAACATGGTGATCTTGGGCACCGAGGTGGTGGCCACAGCCGTGACCAGCTTGGCGCCATCCTTGGCGATACCGCCCGCCTCATACTTTTGGCCGACCATAAAACCGGTGATATTCTGCAAGAAAACCAAGGGGATACCACGTTGACTGCAGAGCTCGACGAAATGCGCGCCCTTGACGGCGGATTCCGAGAACAGCACGCCGTTATTGGCGATGATCCCCACCGGCATGCCCATCACATGGGCGAACCCGCAGACCAGCGTGGTGCCGTAGCGGGCCTTGAACTCATCGAAACGCGAGCCATCGACGACGCGCGCGATCACCTCGCGGATGTCATAGGGCGTGCGCAGGTCCGCCGGAACCACGCCCAGGATTTCCGCCGGGTCATAGGCGGGCTCTTCCGGCGTTTGCAATTGCAGGGCCTGCGGCTTCACCCGGTTCAGGTTCGCCACCGCGCGGCGCGCCAGAGCCAGCGCATGGGCATCGTCATCGGCCAGATAATCGGCCGCGCCCGACAGGCGCGTATGCACATCGCCGCCGCCCAGATCCTCGGCGCTGACCACCTCGCCCGTCGCGGCCTTCACCAAAGGCGGCCCGGCCAGAAAGATAGTGCCCTGGTTCTTGACGATGATCGTCACATCCGACATCGCGGGCACATAAGCCCCCCCGGCGGTGCACGAGCCCATGACCACCGCGATCTGCGGAATGCCCTTGGCCGACATCTGCGCCTGATTGTAGAAAATGCGCCCGAAATGGTCGCGGTCGGGGAAAACCTCGTCCTGGTTGGGCAGGTTGGCGCCGCCACTATCGACCAGATAGACGCAAGGCAGATGGTTCGCCTCGGCGATCTCCTGGGCGCGGAGGTGCTTTTTCACACTCATCGGGTAATAGGTGCCGCCCTTCACGGTGGCATCGTTGCACACGATCATCACCTCGCGCCCCGCAACGCGCCCGACGCCTGCGATGACACCGGCCGAGGGGCTGTCGCCGTTGTAAAGCCCATGGGCCGCGAACAGGCCGACCTCAAGAAAGGGCGAGCCGGGGTCCAAGAGGCGCGACACCCGTTCGCGCGGGGGCATCTTACCGCGAGAGACATGGCGCGCGCGCGCTTTCTCGCCCCCGCCCGCAATCGCGACTTGCGTGGCTTCGGACACGGCCGACAATGCAGCCTGATGCGCCGCCACATTGGCCGCAAAGGTTTCCGAATTTGGCTGAACCGCGCTTTTCAGTATCATTCAAACCGCCCCATCTCTTTTCGCGCTTATAGCGGACGCGCGTCCGGACGGGAACACGTGTGATCGCACCGCTGTCCTCAGGGCATTTCACGCAGTTCAATGATACGGTCGACAGTCATGTGCAGCAGGCAATACGCGCCGGACGGCATCTCGCCCGAGCCGGGTGAGTTGATGGCCATGACCAGATCGCACTGCGCCTCGGCATAGGCCTGCCACGCCGCTTGCGCATCCATCACGGCTGATCCGACGCCCTGAAGTCCGGGCAGGCGTGCGTCGTAGGCAGCATGGGCCCTTAGATGGGCCGTGACCTCGCTGGCCATCACGCTTTCCCAATACGCGGTCTCAAGACTGGCGCAGATGACAAATCCGTTTTCGGCTTCACAGGCGCGGGTCGACAAAAGCGCGCAGTCGCGCAGGGCGGCCGAGGCATCGACATCTTGCAAAACAGGTGCGGCGCAAAGGGGCGTGTCGGGTGGGAGCGGGATGATGTCTGCCATCACCGCGTGACCTGCCATCAATGCGGCAGCAGACAAAGCGATGGCGCGGATGGCACACATCAATCGAGGCCCTGCAATGCGATGATCCGCGCGACGATGTGGTTCAATTGGCATGACAGCTCTTCAGGCGCCGCGCCAGACCCGCCCAGCATTGCCCGCTCTACTGCATGGCAATGGGCCTCGACGTAGATTTCCCATGCTTTTTGCGAGCGGCTCAGGGCGTCGGCCAGGTGGGGGCGGTCATGATCCTGCGCCGCCGCGCCCAGAAAGCTGGCGAGGGTCTGGTCCAGAAGACCGCGCCAGAACTCCATCTCGCGTTCGGCACAAGACACGAAGGGCTCCCGCGCCTGGCAGGCCCGTGTTGACCGCAGGGCACAGTCTTTCAGGGTCGCGGGGTCCGCATCGCTTTGCGCGGCCGCGCGGACACAGACTTGAGTGTCTTGCGGAAACTGTGGCGCCTCGGCAAAGGCAGGCTGTGACAGCACCAGAATTGCGAGAGCCGTCCCTAAAGCCAACCCGTGCCGGAAGACAGATCGTGGCGGCCTCATCCGTCGTCCTTGCGGGCGAATAATAGCCGTTCCATCCGGCGCGCGACGGCCTCATTGTAGAAACGTGTATACCAGGCGATCCAGCCCTGCTTGGTGCGATGTCGGCGTCCAGATCTGCGCATGCGGGCCTCGCGGCTGGCCTCAACCGCCTTGCGCAGCGTGACGCCCGGGGCTTTGCGCCAATCGGGTTTCGGGCGCCTGGGGGCGATCATCTCAAGTGCGTCGGGATCAGCTGCGGCAAGGGCCAGCTTGTCGCCCCGCCGGACGCGCCTGTTGGCTTTGGCCTTATGAAGCGGCACCAGCCGGCGCGCGGCCTTGTCGTTCTGGCCGTAAGCCTCGCGTCGGTCCCTCAGATAGGACAGCCGCTTTTTCTCCTGCGGCGTCAAACGTTTGCGCTTGGGCGGGCGGGGCCCGGTCATGGCGTCAGACCGCCCCGAAGATCACGCAAGCGTAAGGCCCGCGCCACCGTCAGGGCCAGTTCGCAACGGGTCGAGGCCGCAAGAGCGGTCGGGTGATCCTGCTGGCCCAACGCATAGAGCAACCGGCAATCGGCATCGCGTTGAAGGCGCCAATACTGCTCGGACGCCTGAAGGGTTTGACCGCGTGGAACAGCCTGATCGGGGTTTTGAGCATCGATGGCCTCAAGCGCGGGCAAGAACCCGCCGTATTCAGCCGTGTAAAGCCAATCCCAAACGCCCATTTCGTAGCGTATGCACGCGGCGGCGATTGCCGTGGGATCGCCCTGATTGTCTTCTTTACAGCGCTCTGCCGCCGCGCCCGCGCAATCGGGGGCATGGGCCCCGAGGGGGGCATCGGCATAACAGGCCTCGACAATCGCCTCGTCCAGAACCACGGATTGCGCGGCAAGAGGTGCGGGCACGAACCACAGTGCAAAAAGCCCGGCTGTGACAACCGCTTGTGCCAAGCGCCAGCGCACAGAGACGCGTTTCTGCCCGCGTCTAGAAAGCATCCGCCGCCCCGTGCAACACGCTGGCAATGCTGCTGACCAGCTTCAGACGTTCGGCCGAGAACATGTTCGCGCATCCGATATCACTTGTGGCAAGTGTCTCGGCCGGGAACGGGCCGCAATCAGCGGGCCAGGCCTGCACGTTGACGTCGTCAAGCTCCTGAGTAATGCGACGTTCTTCGGTGAAGCCGAGCGCCTCGATCTTGCCGATATCCCGTGGCGCGGGCAATTCCGCATGGATCGCCTGATAGGCCGCATCTGCGAAACTGCGGAGGTCCTGTTGGCACTCACGGGTGTCAGCGATCTGCTCCGCGCTTTGCGGCGTGCCCCCACCACATGAGAAAAGATCGAGGGTCAGGCAGATACTGGCAAGCGTGCTGCCAACAGCCCGGAAACACGACAGGTCGCCCGCCTCGCAGGTTCCGTAGAACGCCTCATCCCGCAGGTCGGCAATCATGGTCTCGGCAGTGCAGGCCGCAAGCTGACCCGGATTATCTGCTTGTCTGGCCTGGAATTTGGCAAACACCCTGTTCATGTCCTGGGCCATAGCCGTGCTTGCGAGCAATGTGAGAGAAAGGCAAAGGCCTGATACGCACATCAATTGCCGCAGTCTGGTTACCAATCGTGCCGTGATGCCCCTCACCCCATCGCCCCCATCATCTCGCGCCCGACCAGCATGCGGCGGATCTCACTGGTACCGGCGCCGATTTCCATCAGTTTGGCGTCGCGGAAGAGGCGCGCAACGGGGCTGTCGTTCATGAAGCCTGCGCCGCCCATCGCTTGCACCGCCTGGTGGGCCTGGACCATCGCCTGTTCCGAGGCATAAAGCACGCAGGCCGCCGCGTCCGCCCGCGTGACCTGGCCCCGGTCGCAGGCGGCGGCGACCGCGTAGACATAGGCCCGCGCGGTGTTCATGGCGGTGTACATATCGGCGATCTTGCCCTGCATCAGCTGGAAATCCCCGATGCGCTGGCCGAACTGCTTGCGCTCGGCCAGATAGGGCATGATCGCGTCCAGGCAGGCGGCCATGATGCCGGTGCCAATGCCAGACAGGACCACACGTTCGTAATCGAGCCCCGACATCAGAACCCGCACGCCGCGCCCTTCCTCGCCCAGCACGTTCTCGAACGGGACCTCGACATCGTCGAAGACCAGCTCGGCCGTGTTCGACCCGCGCATGCCCAGCTTGTCGAAATGCGGGCTTGTCGAAAAACCCTTCATCGATTTCTCGACCAGAAAGGCGGTGATGCCCTTCGATCCCGCCTCGGGGTCGGTCTTGGCATAGACCACCAGCGTGGTGGCATCGGGGCCGTTGGTGATCCAGTATTTCGTGCCGTTCAGCGTGTAATAGCCGTTCTTCTTTTCGGCGCGCAGCTTCATGCCGACGACGTCCGATCCCGCACCCGCCTCGGACATCGCCAGGGCACCCACATGCTGACCCGAGATCAGGCCTGGCAGGTATTTGGCCTTCTGCTCGGCCGAGCCATTCAGGCTGATCTGATTGACGCAAAGGTTGGAATGCGCGCCGTAGGACAGGCTGACGCTGGCACTGGCGCGCGCGATCTCTTCCACCGCGATGACATGGGCCAGATATCCCATGCCGGCGCCGCCATCCTCGTCCGGCACGGTTATGCCCAGAAGACCCAGATCGCCCATCTCGCGCCAGAGATCGGCCGGAAAGGTATTGGTGCGATCAACCTCATCCGCGATAGGCTTGATCCGCTCCTGCGCCCAGCGGTGGACCATGTCGCGAAGCGCGTCGATATCCTCGCCCAGACCAAACCCCATCGTCGCGTTGAACATTGGCATCTCCCCTTGCTGTTGGCGTTGGTTAGCACAGCGAAGCGGCCCCCGGCTAGCGCCGGCTCAGCACATTGGAAGGGTACGTGCGGGCCACGCCATCGGCCCCCTTGGCCCAACCCCCGGTATAAGCTAAACTGAACCGTACACATTGTGGAGGCCCCCATGCAGCTTACCATCAACGGCACGGCCCATGAGGTGGATGCCGAGCCCGACATGCCGCTTCTGTGGGCCTTGCGCGATCTGGTCGGGCTGACCGGCACCAAGTTCGGCTGCGGCGTGGCGGCCTGCGGGGCCTGCACGGTGCATGTCGACGGCCAGGCGGTGCGGTCGTGCCAGACGGCGATCGGCGACGTCTGGGGCGAGATCACGACGATCGAGGGGCTGGGCACGCCTGACAACCTGGCCATGATTCAGCAGGCCTGGGTCGACCATCAGGTGGCGCAATGTGGCTATTGCCAGTCGGGCCAGATCATGCAGGCCGCCGCCCTTCTGGCGGAAAACCCCGACCCGACCGATGCCGATATTGACGATGCGATGCAGGGCAACCTCTGCCGCTGCGGCACCTATCCGCGTATCCGCGCCGCGATCCGCTCGGCCGCTGACATGATGCGGGAGGCTTAAGGGATGGGCCGTTTGGGAAAATACACGCGCCGCGCCTTTCTGGTCACCACCGCCGCCGTGGCCGGTGGTGTCGCCTTCGGTGTCTGGAAAGCCAGCGAGGTGCCGCCGAACCCGCTAACCTCGACCGATGAGGCCACAGTGCTGAACCCCTGGCTGATCATCGATGCCGATGGCGTCACGGTGATCACGCCCCGCGCCGAGATGGGCCAGGGTGTCTACACCACGCTGGCCGCCATGGTCGCCGAGGAACTGGATGTCGCGTGGGAGGATGTCCGCGTTCTGCACGGGCCTCCCGCCCAGGCCTATTACAACGGCGCGATCATGGAGGCGGGCCTGCCTTACGCCAATTACGCGCTGACCGACCGGCAGCGCTGGGTCGGCGAAAAGATGGGCGCGATCCCCAAGTTGATCTCGCTGCAGGTGACAGGCGGCTCGACCTCAACGGTCGATGGGTTTGAGAAGATGCGCCATGCCGGCGCCACCGCGCGCGAGGTCTTGAAACAGGCCGCCGCCGCCCGTCTGGGCGTCGATATCGGCACGCTGACCACCGAAAACGGCCAGGTCATCTCCGCCGATGGCACGCGGATCGCCTATGCCGATCTGGCGGCTGACGCGGCCGAGATCGATATCCCCGAGGTCGCCTTGCGCGATCCGTCCGAGTGGAAGTATCTCGGCACATCCATGCCCCGCACCGACATGGTCGCCAAGGCCACCGGCACCGCTGAATTCGGCGCCGATGTGCAGCTGCCCGGCATGAAATTCGCGACCGTTCGCATGAACCCGCACCTCGGCGGCGTCATGAACAGCTTCGATGCGACGGCGGCCGAGGCGATGCCGGGGGTCGAGAAGATCGTCGACCTCGGCACCGGCATCGCCGTAATCGCGCGCAGCACATGGCATGCGATGCAGGCGGCCGACGCGGTTGAGATCGACTGGGGCCCAGCCCCCTACCCCGAGACCACTGATGCGATCTTCCAGGCGATCGAGGCCGCGTTCGACACCGACGCCAACTCGACCTTGCGCGACGACGGCACGATCCCCGAACCGGCGGAAGGCGAGATCACTGCCGAATATCGCGTGCCCTATCTGGCCCATGCCACGATGGAGCCGATGAACGCGACCGCCGTTCTGGAAGGGATCGACGGGTTCTGGATGAACCCGAGCGCCCAGATGCGCAGCCAGGGGCGCCTCACCCTCTGGTGCGGCAATCAGGCCCCGGTCATGGCGCGCGACAAGGTGGCGGCGGCCATCGGGCTTGAGCCCGAACAGGTCACCGTCCACACCACCTTTCTTGGTGGCGGCTTCGGGCGCCGGGCCGAGTTCGATTTCTCGGTTCTTGCAGCCCGCATCGCAACCGAGATGCCCGGCACGCCGATCAAGGTGATCTGGAGCCGTGAAGAGGATATGCGCCACGATTTCTACCGCCCCGCCGCCATGGCGCGCTTCCGGGGCCGGGTTGAGAACGGCCGGGCGACGATGCTCGACGCCAAGATCGCGGCACCCTCGGTCACCCGGCAATCGATGCAGCGCATCGCCGATTTCTCGCCTCCCGGCGCCGATAAGGGCCATGTCGAGGGGTCATTCGATCAACCCTATGCGATCCCCAATTACCGCGTCGCGGGCCATCTGGCCGATGTCGCGGTGCCCATCGGGTTCTGGCGCTCAGTCGGCAATTCGTTCAACGGCTTCTTCCACGAAAGCTTCATCGACGAGATGGCCCATGCCGCCGGCGCCGACCCGCTGCAATTCCGCATCGATCTGGCGCGCCCGGCCCATACCCCCACCGCGAACCTGCTTGAGGCTGTGGGCCGCATGTCGGATTGGGGCAATGACGCCCCAGGCACCGCCAAGGGCGTCGCGATGACCTATTCCTTCGGCACGCCCGTGGCCGAGGTGATCGAGGTGCGCGACGAGGGCGGGCGCATTCGCATCAGCCGCGCCTGGATCGCCTGCGATGTCGGCCGCGCGCTCGACCCCTCGATCATCGAGGCGCAGATGATTTCAGGCCTGATCTATGGCCTATCGGCTGCGGTGATGGGCGAGATCACGTTCGAAGACGGTCAGGTTCAGCAAGGCAACTTCCCCGATTACGACGCCCTGCGCATGCACAACACGCCCGAGGTCGCGGTGCAGGTGTTCGAGACCAACGCCCATATGGGCGGCGTGGGCGAGCCCGGCACACCCCCCGCCGCCCCCGCACTGGCCAACGCCATCTTCGCGCTGACCGGCCAGCGCATCCGCGAATTGCCGCTATGGAACAGCGTCGATTTCGTCATCTGAAACCGGACGCGCCCCAGCACAAGCAAGGAATGCCGCGCATCTTTGGCCCGATGCGACGGACTATCTCGACCCCCTCGACAGCCCCCGCCTCGCAATCCTGCCGGAAAAGCCAGGCATTTTGACCCAGACCGGACCTTCATCGCAGTCTGCGCTGAAGTTGGTAGTGCGGGACTTTACGGTCATTTGCCTTGGGTTCCCCAATGGCAGCTTAACGACATCCGCCCGATCGATGGAGACAGATGTCTTCCACCACTTTTCCTTAGTTTTGCCGTGGCACAATCGTATCAAGAACTCCCAGAACAAGGAAACTTACGTGGCGTTCTTACTATTCGAAGGCAATCTTGTAGGTCAGATCAATTCGTTCAATGACGATGGCGCTGGCGGCACTGATATCGAAGTTGACGATTCCGCTGACCTCGACGGCAGTGGCAATCCATACTACAGCGCGACCGACGCCATCCTGATTGAAATTGATGACGCCGACATCGATGCCAACGGCGAATTCATTGAAGGTGGAGCCGACGGCAAGATCACCGTGCTGTCAATCAAAGTAAACGGCGTGGAGCTGCTATCCTCGCCGGACAATATCAAATTCGGCGGCGGTTCGATCACCGAGATGGGCGATGCCTATTTCTTCGTCGAGGGCCTGAAGCTTGCAGTCCTGTCCCCGGCCATCGGCGTGACGTTCGAAGATGCCGTGCCGGATGGTGGCAAGCTGATCCTCAACGTCCCTGAACAGACCGGTGACTATGACCTGGACGAGAGCGGCGCCATCAATCCGGGAACGGCGGAGGAAGGCGACGGGATCTTCAACATCTACACGTCGAATGTCGTTTGCTTTGTCAAAGGCACCTTGATCACGACTCCCGTGGGTGATGTGCCGGTCGAGAGGTTAAATGAGGGCGATCTGGTTGATACGCTTGATGGTCGAGCCCGTCCAATCCGGATGATCGTCCATCGACGGCTGGACTTTGACCATGATGATGACACACACAAACCAATCGAGTTCAAACCGGGCAGCCTGGGGCCTGGTTTGCCGAAGCGCACTCTTTGCGTGTCGCCGCAGCATCGCGTGCTGATCACGTCCACCGATCCGGAAATTGGGCAAAGCGCGGTTGGGCAGTTGGTTGCGGCCAAGGGGCTGTTACATCATCGCGGTGTTCGCCAAAAAAAAGGCTGCAACGCGGTCGAGTACTTTCACATGATATTCGACCGGCATGAGGTGATCTTTTCGGAAGGTGTCGCAACGGAATCATTCTATCCGGGACCGGTTGCGATTGGGGCGCTGGACCATGCAGCCAAAAGCGAACTGACCTCGATTTTTCCCGAACTTTTCCAGTTCAAGTCAGAACCGGCGGAGCCGGCCCGACAGCTTGTTGGCGCAGGAAAAGCAAAACGACGTTTCCCAAGAACCTGTACGCTGGCGAGTGTCAACCGAAACAAGGTCATGCCGTCACATCGATTGTATTGAATCGAAAGCGAAGGCTCTGTCTGGAGTCGATTTCCGTGTGGGCAATGGGCCAGCAGTTGAACCCAGAGGCAACGATCCGAAAAAATTTCACTCTCGCCGGTAAGCGGCCATTTTGGCACCTCGCAGCATTCGAAACTTCGGGCTCACAGCCAGATTTCGCCGCGTGCTGTGGCAACGACTGCTTATATTACGATCCGGCCCCCGACCGGGATCGACCCGAAACAGGCCGCCGCCTGCATTGATCTTTCGCGCCGATTGGCTATGACGGGCCGGACCAATGCTTGGGAGGCCCTGATGACGAAGACCCGCACCGAAACCGACAGCTTCGGCCCGCTTGAGGTTCCCGCCGACAAGTATTGGGGCGCGCAGACCCAGCGCTCGATCATCAACTTCCCGATCGGCTGGGAGAAGCAGCCTGTGGCGATCATCCGCGCTCTGGGCGCGATCAAGCAGGCGGCAGCCCGGGTGAACGTGGCGCAGGGCAAGCTGGACGCCAAGCTGGGCGAGGCCATCGAAAAGGCAGCCGCCGAGGTTTTTGCGGGCAAGTTTGACGATCATTTTCCGCTGGTCGTCTGGCAGACAGGCTCAGGCACGCAATCGAACATGAACGCCAACGAAGTGATCTCAAACCGCGCGATTGAGATGCTGGGGGGGCAGATGGGCTCAAAAGACCCCGTCCACCCGAACGACCATGTGAACATGAGCCAGTCGTCGAATGACACCTTTCCGACGGCCATGCATGTGGCCACCGCGATGATGGCGCGCGATGTGCTGTTGCCGGGGCTGGAAAAGCTGCACGACGCCCTCAAGGCGAAATCCGAGGCCTTCAAGGACATCATCAAGATCGGCCGCACCCATACGCAGGACGCGACGCCCCTGACGCTGGGCCAGGAGTTTGGCGGGTACGCACATCAGGTGGCCATGGGCCTTCGGCGGGTGAAGGCCGCGCTGCCTGCGATTTACGAGCTGGCGCAGGGCGGGACGGCCGTGGGCACGGGGCTGGCCACAAAGGCCGGCTGGGCGGAAGACGTCGCCCGCGAAATCGCCCAGATCACCGCCCTGCCCTTCGTCACCGCGCCGAACAAGTTCGAGGCACTGGCCGCCCATGACGCGATGGTCGAGATGTCGGGCGCGCTGAAAACCGTCGCTGCGAGCCTTTTCAAGATCGCCAATGACCTGCGGTTTCTGGGCTCTGGCCCCCGCTCGGGCCTGGGCGAGTTGATCTTGCCGGAAAATGAGCCGGGCTCGTCGATCATGCCGGGCAAGGTGAACCCGACCCAGGCCGAGGCGCTGACCATGGTCTGCGCCCATGTCATGGGCAATGACGCCGCCGTGGGGTTTGCTGGCAGTCAGGGGCATTTCGAGTTGAATGTCTTCAAGCCGATGATGTCTTACAACGTGCTGCAAAGCATGCAGCTTTTGGGCGATAGCGCCTCGGCCTTCACCGACAACATGGTCGCAGGTATTGAGGCCAACACCACCCGCATTGACAAGCTGATGAAGGAAAGCCTGATGCTGGTGACGGCTTTGGCGCCGACCATCGGCTACGACAACGCGACCAAGGTGGCCAAAACGGCCCACAAGAACGGCACGACACTGCGTGAAGAGGCAATCGCCCTTGGCTTTGTCGATGCGGAGACCTTCGACAGGGTCGTGCGCCCCGAAGACATGATCGGCCCGAAACCATGAGCGACACGCCGATCAGCTTCAGTCGCGCCCGCAAGGCCCGCCTGCGCAAGGAGGCGCGACTTCAGGCCAACGCGAATGCCGCGAAGTTCGGCCATACCAAGGCCGAACGCGTTCTGGCCGCCGCGCAAGCCGACAAGGCGCGCCGGATCCTGGATCAACACCGCCGCAGCGAAGAGGATTAGCGCGTGCGCGGGCTCTCTGGGGGCGGAAAGACGCCGTGAGCCGGCCCGCCAAACGCTCCCTCACGCTCAAAGGGCACCGGACCAGCGTGTCCCTTGAGGACCCCTTTTGGCAGGCCTTCCGCAAGATCGCGGATGAGCGCGGGCAAACCCTGAACGCCCTGGCCGCGGAGATTGACGCACGCCGCGGGGATGTGGGCCTCGCCTCGGCGATCCGTCTCTTCGTTCTTGAAGATCTCCAGCGGCGCTGAGGGGCTCAAAGTTTGCCCATAAAAGTTGCACCGGGGCGAGCCGGTCTTTCAGATGTCATCGCAACGCCATTTCGAGGCCTTGATTGCACAGCAATCTTACGTCTAAGCTGAAAACTGAGAAACGATCTTGCTGGAGAGTGCTCAATGATCGGATGTGCCACGCCCCGTTGGAGGGCGCGTTTTGCGAGTATACTTTGCGTGATTGCATTTCTGGCGGTAGCCAGTGGGCCCGCGCCAGCATCCGATCTCAGTGGATATTACGCTCGCATTCAGGCCTCGCTGATTTCAAAAGGCTATCTGCGGCAGGATAGAACCGCGCGGGACGCCCCCTTCAACGCGAACGATCTGACGCGCGATTTTGTCGCCATCGCCTTGCGCCAGGAATATGCGGGAGGGTCGCTCTCCGCACGCGGCGGCAGCAAGCCGCTTCTGCGATGGGAAGACCCTGTTCGGATGCGCGTGCAATTCGGCGCGTCAGTCAGCGCGGGCCAGCAATCGCAGGACCTGCGCGCCATCCGGGGGATCGCCAGCCGTTTGGGCCAAGTGACCGGTCATCCAGTGCACCTTACGCAAGACCGGCCGAATTTTCACGTGCTCGTCGTCAACGATGCCGAGCGGCGTGGTCTGGGCGGTTATCTGAAAGCCAATGTGGCAGGGCTGAGTGATCGGTCGATCAACGCGATCCTGTCGATGCGGCGCAATCACTTCTGCATGGTCGTCGCCGTACCGCATGCCGATCGCCGGCGGGGGTATCGCAGCGTTGTGGCGATCATCCGGGCTGAGCATGGGCCGGTGATGCGGCAATCGTGCATGCAGGAGGAGCTGGCCCAAGGCATGGGTCTGCCCAATGATTGCAAGGATGCGCGTCCGTCGATTTTCAATGACAATGAAGAATTCGGGGTGCTGACACGGCACGATGAGATGCTGCTGGCAATGCTTTACAACCGCAATCTGCGGTCAGGCATGACGGCAGATCAGGCCATGCCCATCATCCGCAGGCTGGCAGCCCAGACCTTGGGTGGGTAAGCACAATTCTTCTGCGAAGAATTGTGAAAGAACGATCTTTCTGCGAAAGATCACACGCGCGCCGGTTCGGACTTTTCGCAGAAAAGTTGCTGTCACGCCAATTCTTCGCAGAAGAATTGCCCCTATCCCAGCGCATATCCCGCGCCGCGGACCGTGCGCACCGGATCCTCACCACCGTGATAGCACAACGCCTTGCGCAGGCGTCCGACATGAACGTCGACGGTGCGGGTATCAACGTAGACATCCCGCCCCCAGACCCGGTCCAGCAATTGCTCGCGGGTCCAGACGCGGCCAGGCTTTTCCATGAAGGTCGAGAGCAGCCGAAACTCGGTCGGCCCCAATTTCAAGGGCGCGTCAGAACGGGTCACACGGTGGGTTTCCGCATCGAGGCGAATATCCTCGTATTCAAGCACCTCACCCATGCTGGCGGGCCTCGTACGGCGCAATTGCGCACGCACACGGGCCATCAACTCGACCACAGAATAGGGTTTGACGACGTAATCATCCGCACCCGTTTCAAGGCCGCGCACGCGATCGACCTCCTCGGATCGGGCCGACAGCATGATGATCGGCACCGCGCGTGTCTCGCTGCGGGTTTTCAGGCGGCGGCAGACCTCGATACCCGAGAGGTTCGGCAGCATCCAATCCAGGACGATCACATCGGGCGGATATTCATCGACCAGAACCAAGGCCTCTTCCCCGTTACCGGCTTTGGTGACGCGAAAGCCCTCCGCCTCAAGGTTATAGGCCAGAACCTCGCGCTGAGCGGGTTCGTCCTCGACCAGAAGAACCGAGGGGTGATGATCGCTCGCCGCCATGATTACTGCTCCTCGCCAAAGTTGCTATAGGGCGTCTCATCGCCTTTCGGGCGCGCATCATCGGGCACGACGCCGGAGACCAGATAGATCACCTGCTCGGCGATCGACGTCACGTGGTCCCCCATGCGTTCGATATTCTTGGCGATGAAATGCAGATGCATGCAGGCGGTGATGTTGCGCGGGTCTTCCATCATATGGGTCAGAAACTCGCGGAAGAGCGCATTGTACATCTGATCGACGTCGTGGTCGCGCAGGCGCACATCCTGGGCCAGTTCGGCGTCGCGCTGGATATAGGCATCCAGCGCGTCCTTCAGCATCTCCTCGACCGCCTTCGCCATCCGGCGGAGCGCCCCGCCAGAGCTGCCGATGGCGGGCATCTGCACCAGAACCGACGTGCGCTTGCCCATATTCTTGGCGTAATCGCCGATCCGCTCAAGATTGGCCGAGATCTTCATGACCGACAGCACGGTGCGCAGATCGGTCGCGGTGGGCGAGCGCAGCGCCAGAACGCGGGCGGCCTCCTCGTTGATCCGCTCTTCCAGCGCATCGATGATCTTGTCGTTCTTGCGGACCTGTTCGGCCAGTTCCTCGTCGCGGGTCTCAAGCGAGGTCGAGGCATCCAGGATCGCGGCCTCGACCAGACCGCCCATTTTCATAATCTGCGCCTGAATGCCCTCAAGATCGCGGTCGAAGGCCGAGACGATATGCTGTTCGCTGGGCAATTTTCCCTCCATCACCCGATCCTCCCCGAAATATAGCTTTCGGTGCGCGGGTCTTCCGGATTGGTGAAGATATGGCCGGTCTCGCCATACTCGACGAGGTTGCCGAGGTGAAAGAACGCGGTTCGCTGGCTGACGCGGGCGGCCTGCTGCATCGAGTGGGTCACGATGACCACCGAATACTGCGCGCGTAACTCGTCGATCAACTCCTCGACCTGTGCCGTCGCGATAGGGTCAAGCGCCGAGCATGGCTCGTCCATCAACAGCACTTCGGGCGAGGTCGCGATGGCGCGCGCGATGCACAGGCGCTGTTGCTGGCCACCGGAGAGGCCCGTGCCGGGCTCTTGCAACCGGTCTTTCGCCTCGTTCCAAAGCGCTGCCTTGCGCAAGGATTTCTCAACGATCTCATCCAGTTCGGCCTTGTTGCGCGATAGGCCATGGATTTTCGGGCCGTAGGCCACATTGTCATAGATCGATTTCGGGAACGGGTTGGGTTTTTGAAACACCATGCCCACTTTGGCGCGCAATTGTACCGGATCGACGCGTTTGTCGTAGATGTCCTCGCCATCAATGCGGATATCGCCTTCGACGCGGGCGATATCAATTGTGTCGTTCATCCTGTTGAGACAGCGCAGAAAAGTCGACTTGCCACACCCCGACGGGCCGATGAAAGCCGTCACCGTCTTGTCCAAAATGTCAACATTCACGTCCTTGATCGCGTGATTGTCGCCGTAATACACCTGCACGCCTTTTGCGGCGATTTTCGTCTCGTCGGTGCTCAAATGTCTCTCCGTCAGCCGTGCGTCGTCCATGTCATGTCTCCCCTTCTACCACCGACGCTCGAAACGGCGGCGCAGGAATATGGCCAGTGCGTTCATCGCCAGAAGGAAGATGAGAAGCACGATGATGGCGCCCGAGGCCCGTTCCACGAAAGCAGGGTCCGAGCGTTGGGTCCAGTTATAGATTTGCACCGGCAGGGCCGAGGCGGGGTCGAAAAAGCCCTCGGGCGGCGCATCTGGAAACTCGCGCACGAAGGCCACCATGCCGATGAGAAGAAGCGGCGCGGTCTCGCCCAAGGCTTGCGCCAGGCCGATGATCGTGCCGGTCAGGATGCCGGGCGCGGCCAGGGGCAACACGTGGTGAAAGACCGCCTGCATCTTCGAGGCCCCTACCCCTAAAGCCGCATCGCGGATCGAGGGCGGCACCGATTTCAGGCTGGCGCGGGTGGCGATGATGATCGTGGGCAGCGTCATCAGGGTCAGGACCAGACCGCCGACGATCGGCGCCGATTGCGGAAGGCCCGCGAAATTGATGAAGATCGCAAGACCCAGGATCCCGTAGACGATGGACGGGACCGCCGCGAGGTTTGAGATATTGACCTCGATCAGGTCGGTCCAGCGGTTCTTGGGCGCGAATTCCTCCAAATAGATCGAGGCCGCGACCCCGATCGGCAGCGCCAGTGCCAGAACGATCAGCATCATGTAGAGCGAGCCCAGGATCGCCACGCCAAGGCCCGCCGCCTCGGGCCGCTGGTCGGACGCATCCGGCGATGTGATAAAGGCCCAGTTGAAGCCGGTGACCAATGTCCCTGAGTCGCGGAAAGCATCGGCCAGTTGCAGCTGCGCCTGGCTGATATTCTGGTCCAGCAGCGCGCTTTCCATCGTCACGCGGCCCTTGTAATAGCCATCGATCCGGCCCGAGGCCAGCAGGTTGAACGTGACCGTGGTGCCCACGACCTCAGGATTGGCCAGCACGTAATTGCGCAACTGCGCCGGCGCTTCTTTTGAGATCAGCGCCCCGGCATCGCGGGCCGACAACCCTTCGATCTGGACCCCCGCCTCGGCCATCTTCTGCTCGATCGCCGCGGCGATCAAGGGCGTGTAGCCAAAGGTCGAGACCGAGCGCATTTCGGCCGGATCGCGGTTGCCGGTCTTGTCCAGCGCCTCGGCGGGCAGCTCAACCGCCAGCGAGATATAGGTCTGCTGAAACGACGACAGCCCGTTATAGAGGATCGAGCCCATCAGCAGAATCAGCGCGGCGATACCGGTCAGCACGGCGGCCAGGCCATAGGCCTTGAACCGCGCCTCAGCCGCGTTGCGGCGCTTGGTGCGCTTGTCCTGCGTCAGGATTGAGGTTTTGGGCACGGGCGCGGCCGCTGTAAGATCGGTCATTCGTATTGCTCCCGGTAGCGGCGCACAATCCAGAGCGCCAGCACGTTCAGGCCCAGCGTCATCACAAACAGCGTCAGGCCAAGCGCGAAGGCCACCAGCGTTTCGGGCGCCGCAAAATCGGTGTCGCCGGTCAACTGGCTGACGATCTTGACCGTGACGGTCGTCATCGCCTCGAACGGGTTCAAATCAAGCCGCGCCGCCGCCCCTGCCCCCAGCACCACGATCATCGTCTCGCCGATGGCGCGGCTGGCGGCCAGCAGGACAGCGCCCACGATGCCCGGCAAGGCGGCGGGCAAAACGACCTGGCGGATCGTCTCGCTATGGGTGGCGCCGAGGCCCAGAGAGCCGTCGCGCATGGTCTGCGGCACCGCGTTGATGATGTCATCGGACAGCGACGAGACGAACGGGATCAGCATGATACCCATCACGATGCCCGCCGTCATCACCGAGGACGAGCTTTGGCCAAAGCCCATCGGCTGCGCGAAGTAATCGCGCAAGAGCGGCCCCACGGTGATCAGCGCGAAAAGGCCGTAGACGATGGTCGGGATGCCCGCCAGCACCTCGATCATCGGTTTGGCGACCGACCGCATGCGGGGCCCTGCATATTCACTCATGTAGATCGCGGCAAACAGCCCGATGGGCACCGAAACCAGAAGCGCGATGAATGAGATATAGAGCGTGCCCCAGAGCAGCGGCAGGATGCCGAGGTCGGAATTGCCGCGGAAGTTCGGCGACCAGGTGGTGCTGAAGAAGAAGTCCTGCCAGGGATATTGCGAAAAGAAGTTCTGCGTCTCGAACAGCATCGACAGGATGATGCCGAGAGTTGTCAGAATCGCGATCGAGGCGCAGAGGATCAGGAGCAGAAGGATGCTCCGCTCAACCACATTCCGCGCGCGATAGTCGGGCCTCGTGCGGCGCCAGGCGTAGAAAAAGCCGAGGCCCGCAAGGCCCAGAACCGCGATGGTCATCCAGAGCGACGAGGCCGAGGACAGGACGCGGTAGCGCTGTGCGGCGGCAAGGACCGCAGTGGTGACATTGTCCCCCAGCGCCACGCCCACTTCGGCCAGACGCCCGCGAATGTCGTTTTCGCCCGCGCGCAGATCACTGGCCTCCTCGGCACTCATCACGCCTTGCGCCACGGCCAGGTCAAGCCCAGCAGCCACGCGGCGCACATCGGCCATCATCAGATTGCGGGCATCGGCGTCAGCGGCGACCTCCTCCGAGATCAGGCTGACGACGCGGCCTTCGATCATGGTGGGTGCGATCAGGATCCAGGCGGCCAAAGTCAGCAGCGATGGGACCAGAACAAACAGCGCGACATTCCAGCCGTAATAGTTCGGCAGGGAATGCAGCTTGCGGGCATCGCCGCCAGCGGTCGACAGCGCCCTGCCCCGCCCGACGAGAAATCCGACCGCCGCCAGGGCAAGAACGGTCAGGGCGATCCAGAGAACGGGCATGGGGGCAGCATCCGCGTATCAGAGAAGTGGATAGGCCGGCCCGGTGACGGGCCAGCCCGATGTTTTGGCGTGGCTTACATCGCCTCGCCGGTGCCGACCTTGGCTTGCGTGGCCGACAGCTCAGGGTCCGAGACCAGGCCATAGGTGGCCAGCGGGCCGCTGGGGCCGGCGATCTCATCGGCCACGAAGAATTCCGCGAATTCCTGCAGGCCCGGGATCACCCCGATATGCGCCTTCTTGATGTAGAAGAACAGCGGACGCGAGACGGGGTATTCGCCCGAGGCGATGGTCTCGGTCGACGGGGTCACGCCCGACATGGTCGCGACCTGGAGTTTCGCGGTGTTGTTCTCATAGAACGACAGGCCGAAGACACCGATACCGTTGGGGTTCGCCTCGATACGCGCCAGCGTTTCGGTATAGTCACCGTCGATATCGACCGACAGACCATCGGTGCGCAGCGCCATGCAGGCCTCTTCGGCGGCGTCCTCGTCGCCCTTGACGGTGGTCAGAACCTCCATCGCACCGGTGGCTTCGCACCCGGCCAGGATCACCTTTTCCTCGAACACTTCACGGGTGCCGTGCTTGGTGCCGGGCACGAACGCCTGGATCGGCTGGGCGGGAAGGTCGGGGTTCACCTCGTTCCACATCGTGTAGGAGTTGGCGACAACCTCGCCGTCGATCACGATTTCGGCGGCCAGGGCGCGGTACCAATCCTCAGGGGTGAATTCGAACGAATTGCCGTTGATATCGCTGGCAAAGACGATGCCGTCATAACCGATGCGCACTTCGATGATGTCGGTCACGCCATTGGCGGCACATTCGGCGGCCTCGCGTTCACGGATCGGGCGGCTGGAATTGGCGATGTCGATCGTGTTTTCGCCGACACCTTCGCAAAAGCGCTTGAGACCAGCCGACGAGCCGCCCGATTCAACAACCGGCGTCGGAAAATCGAAGTTTTCGCCGAAGGCTTCGGCCACGATGGTGGCATAGGGCAGCACGGTCGAGGACCCGGCCACCTGAACCTGATCGCGCGCGGCGGCCGATGTGGCCGAGACGGCAGCGATGGCAAGGGCCGAGACAGAGAGTTTTGCGAATGTCATGGAAAAAGCTCCTGAACGTTTCCAGATGTCTGGGCCGCGGCAGATGCGGCCTCATGTGGTGGCCTAGCCGCCGGCGACTATGCTTTTGTGACGTTTGCGTAACAGTTTTATGACACGAGACGGCTTCGCTTGTCTGCGCTGGCAAGGAAGGTGGCGAGCGCCAGGCGGTGCGCAGCCGATACAGGTGGCGCCAACACCTTATTCTCGCGGCAAAATAACAGAAAACCGGCTGCCTTTGCCGGGCGTGCTTTCGATGCGAAACCGGCCGCGATGGCGGTTCACGATATGCTTCACAATCGCCAGGCCAAGGCCCGTTCCGCCCTGTTCACGCGACCGGTGGCTGTCGATTCGGTAGAATCGCTCGGTCAGGCGGGGGATGTGGATGGGGTCGAACCCTTCGCCCCAATCGACGACCGTGATCGTTACACCGGGTCCGCGGAACGCCAATTCGCGCTCGGTACGGCTGACCTCAACCGCCACACGTTTGCCGGTGGCGGCATATTTCACGGCATTCTCCACCAGATTTGTGAACACCTGGGTCAGTTGATCAGCGTCGCCCTGAACCCAGATCGGGCCGTCGCTGCCGATAATCTCCAGCGTCACGCCGCGATCCTCAGCCAGGGGCCGCAGCGTCAGAAGAACCGAGGACAAAAGCGGCTCAAGATCAATCCGCGTGGTCGGGCGCACGCGTTCCTCGCTTTCGACGCGGTTGAGTGACAAGAGATCGCTGACCAGGCGGTTCATCCGCTCGGCCTCGCGCGCCATGATGCCCAGAAACCGGCCCCGCGCGGCCTCGTCGTTCTTGGCGGCCCCGCCCAGCGTTTCGATGAAGCCCAAAAGCGCGGTCAGGGGCGTCTTCATCTCGTGGCTGACATTGGCCACGAAATCGCGGCGCATCTGCACGGCGGTTTCCAGCGCGGTGATATCCTCAAAGCTGATCAGAACGCCCGCCCCGCTTTCCCCTTCAACCGGCTGGGCGACGATGCGCCAAGTGCCCTCATGCCCCTGATCAGAGGTCAGATAGCGCCCTTGCGCCGGGCGCCCGGCACGCAGCGCGGTTTCAACGCAATCGATCAATTGCGGCGCGCGCAGAACGGTCATGTAATGCCGCCCCTCGGCGCCCGCATCGACCAGCGCATGCGCCGCCGTGTTGATCGCGATCACCCGTTCATCCTTGCCGATCAGGATCAGTGGGAGCGGAACAGCGGCCAGCAGCGCTTTGGTAAATTCGGTATTCATCGCATTCGATCCAAGCTGCGGTTGCAAAAGCCAAGCTGCTGATTAAAGTGAAATTCCGCGCGTGAATACAAGCTTTGGTAGTGGGGTACCGGCTGTTTCAGTGCGGAAGGGATGAAACGGTCGCATTTAAAACCAACGAAAGACGGGACAGGTCTCGTGACGCAACCCGCCAAGGTGACGGAATGATTGGACGCGTGGGATCGGATCCCCCTACGGGGTCTGGCCAAAACGAGACGCGAATATTGTTCGTGAGCCACATTCCGAACGGGCCTGGCAGCGAAGAGGTCAATAACCGTTTCGGACCCGATATCGATCTGATCGATTTTTCCGCCCTGACCGCCGACATCTTGCAGAGCTTCGCGCCTCATTTTGTCGTTTCTCCGATTCTGACACCCAGCTTCGACATTCTGGAGCTTGCTCAGCTTCTTTATGATCTGAAATTCGAGGGCGGTTACAGGATTCTCGTCGATGCGCCCCTGCCCCGCCCCGATGTCGTGCTGCGCGAGGTCGGCGCACAATGCCCGGGGCTGGATGTCGACTTTCTGACGCTGGGGCAATTGCGCGGCTGACTACGTCTCGGTCGCGATCCGCACCGCGCGCGAGATCTCCTCGATCAGCAATTCCACCGGCTCGACCCCGACGGAGACACGGAAGAACCCTTCGCTGATCCCCAAGCCTGCGCGCGCCTCAGGCGTCAGCGCACGGTGCGAGGATGAGGCGGGATGCGACAAGGTCGTGCCGATATCGCCCAGCGTTGGGGCAAAGGCGATGTTGGGACAGGCCTGGGTAAAGGCGTTCGCCGCGGCGCGCCCGCCTTTCAGCTCGAAACTCAGCATGTTGCCGCCGCGCGGCCCGAGGAGCGTCGTGGCCCGGTTATGGTCCGGGTGGTCCGGCCGGGTCGGGTAGAGAACCCGGGCGGTGCCGGGCTGTTCCGCCAGCGCATCGGCCAGTTGAGCCGCATTTTGCTCGGCCCGGTCATAGCGCAGCTCGAACGAATAAAGCCCGCGTTCGGCCAGCCAGCAATCGAAGGGGGACGGTGTGAGGCCTGTGGTGACAGCGGTGTCATAGATCGCCTTGCGATGGGCGGCGTCATTCGCCGCGACATAGCCCAACGTCACATCGGAATGCCCGGCAAGCAGCTTGGTGACCGAATGGATCACCACATCAGCCCCATGCTCGAAAGGCTTGAACGCACGCGGCGTGGTGAAGGTGTTGTCGACCACCAGAAGGATGTCGCGGACCTGCGCCAAGGCCGCGATGCCGGGAATGTCGGCGACCCTGAGGGTGGGGTTCGAGACCAGCTCGACCACGATCATCCGCGTCTCGGGCCGGAGCGCTTGTTCGATCGCGCCGGCATCGGTGGGGTCGGCAAAGCTGGTGGCGACGCCGAAGCGGGGCAATTCCTCATTCATCATCCGCAACGAGCGGCCATAAAGCTGATCGCCGCCGACGACATGGTCACCAGCCTTCAGAAGGCCGAGGAAGGTGGCAGTAACGGCGGCCATGCCGGACCCCACAATCAGCCCGCCTTCGGTGCCTTCAAGACCGTCGATCTTCCGGGCCAGCACCTCGGCATTAGGGTGCCCTTCGCGGGCATAGGTATAGCCGTGGGCTTCGCCCTCGTACTGCGCGTCCAGCGAGTCGGGATCGGCGGAGGCGTAGACAACCGAGGGCGAAAGCGGTGTGACCACCGGGCGTGAGGCGCTGACCGGCCAGGGTGTGCGGCGGACGATCGTTTTGGGTGTGTCGGACATGCCATAGCTCCGGTTCTGGTGGAGAGGCTGGGGGGCCGTCTGCCCCCAGACCCCCCGAGGATATTTTCATCAGAAGGAAGGGGTCAGATGGGTTTGAGGGCGTCGCGGAAATGGCGGGCGCGCTCTTGATAATGGAGGGCCGAGGCGCGCAGCATGGCGATGGCTTGGTCATCGAGCTGCCGGACGATCTTGCCGGGCGCGCCCATGACGAGCGATCCGTCGGGGATCTCCTTGCCTTCGGTGACCAGCGCACCCGCGCCGATCAGGCAATTCCGGCCGATCTTGGCGCCGTTCAGAACGGTCGCCCCCATGCCGATCAGGGTTTCATCGCCGATCGTGCAGCCATGCAGCATCGCCTTGTGGCCGATCGTGCAATCACGCCCGATCGTCAGCGGAAAGCCCATATCGGTGTGAAAGACGCTGTTTTCCTGCACGTTTGTCCCCGCGCCCACCGTGATCGGCTCATTATCGCCGCGCAAAGTGGTGCCGAACCAGACCGAGCTTTCGTGCCCGAGGATCACGTTGCCGATGACATTTGCATCGGGCGCGACCCAAGCATCAGGATCGATCTGCGGCGTCAGGTCGGCAAGCGTATAGATCATGGTCGCCCCTCGAATTCCGCGTTCAGGCCTTTAACGAAACCGGCCAGCCCCGGCTGCCGCGTGCGGCGCAGGCGTTCGGCCGTCAGGATTGTGCGAAGCTCATCCTCGCATTGGTCGAGATCGCGATTGATCAGGACGTAATCGTATTCCGCCCAATGGCTGATCTCGGCCTCGGATTTGGCCATGCGGCCCTCGATGATCTCGTCACTGTCCTGCCCCCGCGCGCGCAGGCGACTTTCCAGCTCGGCGATCGAGGGCGGCAGGAGGAAGATCGACACCACATCGGCGCGCAGCGCAGAATCGCGGATTTGCTGGCCGCCCTGCCAGTCGATGTCAAAGAGCGTGTCCTGACCCGCGGCCAGCGCCGCCTCGACCGGGGCGGCCGGACTACCGTAGAGGTGGCCGAACACCTCGGCATGTTCCAGCATCTCGCCATTGGCCACCATCGCCTCGAATGCGGGCCGCGAGCGGAAATGGTATTCGCGGCCATCCACCTCGCCCGGGCGGGGCGCGCGCGTCGTGGCCGAGACCGAAAAACGGATGCCCGGGTCCCAGGCCATCAGCCGGCGGGCCAGGGTGGATTTGCCCGCGCCCGAGGGCGAGGACAGGATGATCAGCAGGCCGCGGCGGGCTTCTTGGGTGGGCCTGTCCATGCTCATTCCACGTTTTGCACCTGTTCGCGCATCTGATCGATCACCGCCTTCAGCTGAAGCGCCACATTGGTCAGCGGCGGAAAGTTCGATTTGGCCGCAAGGGTGTTGGCCTCGCGGTTGAATTCCTGTGAGAGGAAATCCAGGCGCCGCCCCACCGGCGCCGCCTCGGCCAAAAGCGCGCGGGCGGCCTGCACATGGGCGCGCAGGCGGTCGATCTCTTCGGTCACATCGGCCTTGACGGCGATCAGGGCCAGTTCCTGCGCCACGCGATCGGCATCGGCGCCGTCGGCGGCCTCCATCACCCGGGCCAGTGCGGCCGCCAATGTCTCGCGCTGCACCGGCACCCGGGCCTCGGCCTGGGCGGCGGCCTCGTCGGCCAGCGCCTCGATGCGGGCCACCTGGCCTGTCAGCACATCGTGAAGGGCCGCGCCTTCGGTGGCGCGCATCAGCGCCAGCGCCTCCAGAAGCGGCGGCAGATCGGCCAGGACAGCGCTTTTCAGCGCGGGCAGCTGGGCTTCGGTGGCTTGCGGTGTTGTCTCGATCACACCACGTACCCCCAGGATATCGACCGCCGAGGATTGGGCCAGCGGCACGCCGACGCGCGCGGCCTCGGCCTCAACAACCTGCAGGGCGGTCAGGGCCCGCAAGAGGCCTGCCGGGTCAATCCCACCGCCCGCATTGGCTGCATCGCGCTCAATCCTGAGCGACAGGGTGATGCTGCCGCGCGCAAAGCGCTCGGTCGCGGCGGCGCGCACGGCCGCCTCAAGCCCCTCGATCCCGTCAGGCAGGCGCAGCCGCAGGTCCAGCCCCTTGCTGTTCACGCTGCGCGCCTCCCACGACCAGCTATGGCCCGCGCCGGTGCCGGTCTGGGCTGCGAAGCCTGTCATCGACTTGGTCATCTCAATTAACCATTGGTGAAGAATTCCCGCCAAATGCGAGACTTCTATGGCATGTTAACACTCAGGTAAGCAATCCGCTGGCATGGTTAACGAAACATGGCCGGCGGGACGACAATATGCAGGTTGGGGCCATGAAGATCATTGACGGACTGATATGGGGTGGGAAGGTCGTGAGCATGGCAGATCGACGTGGCAAGACAGCGGATCATCCGGCATTGGCGCAGCTACGCGCCTATTGGGAAGGGCTGCGTGCCGAGGGCGATTTGCCGACCCGCGCCCAGATCGACCCGCGCGGGATCGAACGCGCGCTGGAATATGCCTTCATCGCCGAACGAATCGCGCCCGGCGTGGCGCGCCTGCGCCTTGCGGGGATGCATCTGAACGACCTCATGGGGATGGAGGTGCGTGGCATGCCGCTGACCGCCTTCTTCGAGCCCGTGATCCGCGATGAGGTGCAGCGCCAGGTTGAGCGCGCCTTCGCCGAACCGGCCGCGGTGGAATTGGAGCTGACATCGAACCGTAGCATCGGTCGCCCCGCCCTGAATGCGCGCATGCTGCTTTTGCCGCTGCGCAATGAAGCGGGCGATGTGGCCCGCGTTCTGGGCGGTCTTGTGGCCGATGGCGCTATCGGCCGCGCGCCGCGCCGCTTTCGGCTGGCGGGCAGTGCGGCGGCCACCTGCCAGGGGGCCGAGACCCAAGCCGCCCTGGCCCCCCTGCCCGGCTTTGCCGAGGACAGCGCGGATTTTGCCGAACCCGATGCGGGCGCCCGCCGCGGGCATCTGCGTTTGGTCTACTCGTCGGAGTAACGCGCGACCACGCCAAACGGCGGCAGGTCACCCCTCAGTCGATAGGTGAGACCGAAGCTCGCTACAACGCGCCTTTTGGCCTCTAATCGTGCATGTCGGTTAGCTTGCATTCCGGCTTGATCAACGCCATCGTGAAACTTCATTTCATCCTCTGATCCTCCGAAGGCATTTTTTTGATGTTCGGCCCAAAACCCCTTGTTGATCTGTCGAAAATCGGGCGCGGATATGAGGATTTGCCCTACACGCAACGCGTTATGGCGGTCGCAGGCGATATGTTTGGTGGCGATGAGGACGCACGGCTGACCCTCTACACGTTTGAGCCGGACGTTTATACCGACGGTGATTGTATTGCGGCGGCGAATGAAGCCGCAGAAGCCTCGTCCCCCGATGGATCGCCGGATTATGACTATCTGGCCCTGAATTGGGAGGGGCTTTGCCCCGACGGCAGGCGCGCGGTCGGGTGTTGTGTAGATGGGCACCCCTTCGGCGTGATCATAAACCCGGTCGAACTGCCGATCCGCGCCCTGCAAACCGGGCTGGTGGGTGTACACGCGCAAGTCACGGGCTTCCTCATGTTCCTCTGGGAGGTCGATCTGATCAGCTGGGTTCACCATCTGGCCACCGGCAATGGCGGCGGCGTGCAGCAGAAATTCCTGCTCATGCCGCGCAACATCGCGGCTCTTGCCCCGCAAGACGGCCCTGAAGAGGCCTATTGGCATTGCGCGTTCGTCACCGATACAGGCTATGAAGAGGTTGAGCTTTGGGACCTTTATCTGGGCTTTCAGGTGGCCATGAATGTGTACGTTCAGCATAGCCAACTGGATTGTGCCGAATGCGAGGCGGCCCTAGCCGAGTTGCGGGCCTTTATCGCGGCGCAGGAGCGGGCAAATGCCGATTATCACGAGAGCAAGGGCATTGGAGTGGTTGAACGCCTGCGCCGGTTTGGTGAGGCGCCCCTTCTGCGCCAAGCCGATCGGGTGGCAAATGTGTTGCGCGCCTGACGGTTGTATTCAGGCGTTCACATCGACGACGACGCGGCCCTTCACCTGACCTTTGAGGATATCTGCACCCAACTGCGGCAGGTCAGCCAGCGTGGCGGGCTGGATCATTGCGTCCAGCTTGTCCATCGGCAGGTCTTTGGCGATGCGCGCCCAGGCGCGGACGCGGTCGTCATAGGGGCGCATGACGCTGTCGATGCCCAGAAGGTTCACGCCGCGCAGGAGGAACGGGATCACCGTGGCGGGCAGGCCTGCGCCGCCGGCGAGGCCGACGGCCGCGACCGAGGCGCCGTATTTCATCTGGCCCAGCACCCTCGCCAGCATCGCGCCCCCGACGGCATCGACGCATCCCGCCCAGGTTTCGCCCTCAAGCGGGCGCTTGGTGGTCTCGGCCAGGTCTTCGCGCGGCACGATCCGCGCGGCGCCAAGCGCGGTCAGATAGCCCTCCGTCTCGGGCCGACCTGTCACAGCGGCAACCTGATAGCCAAGCTGGGCCAGGATCGCGGTGGCGACCGAGCCGACGCCACCGGCGGCGCCAGTGACGAGAACCTCGCCTTTCTCGGGGGTTAGCCCGTGGTATTCAAGCGCCATGACGGCCAGCATCGCGGTGAATCCCGCCGTGCCCACCGCCATCGCCTGGCGCGTGGTCAGCCCCTCGGGCAGAGGCACCAGCCAATCGGCCTTAACCCGCGCCTTTTGCGCGTAGCCGCCCCAATGCGCCTCGCCCACGCGCCAGCCGGTCAGCACGACCTTGTCGCCAGGGCTATAGCGGGCGTCGTCCGAGGCCTCGACGATACCGGCAAAGTCGATCCCCGGCACATGCGGATAGTTCCGCACCAGCCCACCGCCCGGACCGATGCAGAGGCCATCTTTGTAGTTCAGCGTGGAATACTCGACCGCGACGGTGACATCGCCGTCAGGCAGACGCGCCTCGTCCAGCTCCTGCACGGCGGCATGGGTCTTGCCGTCCTCGTCCTTCTCCACCAGCAGGGCCTTGAACATGGGGGTCTCCTTCAATTCCAGAATTGCGGTTGCACGACAGCCTCGCGCGCGCCATCGGGCGCTTCAAGCGTGATCCGTGTGCCGGGCTTCCAGTGGGTCATGCGGACCATGCCGATGGCGACATTGGTGCGGTGGTCGGGCGAAAAGGCAGCAGACGTGATCTGGCCCACTTTCTCACCCTCGGCCATCAGCGGCCAGGGATACTCGCAAGCCGGTACCGGGCCGCCATCGATGGTCAGCGGGCGGATCTGGCGCACCGGCCCCTCACGGGCCACGCGCAAAAGCGCATCTCGCCCGATGCAGCCGATCGCGGTTTCGGTGTTGCAGAACCGGCCAAGCCCGCATTCATGGGGCGTGTTATTGCGCGTCATGTCGTTGCCGTAGCTGAGAAGCCCGCCCTCGATCCGCTCGATCACGTTGGGGCACCCGGCGCGTACGTCCAGATCGGCGCCTGCCTCCATCAGCGCGTGCCAGAGCGGCATGCCGATATCGCCGCCGATCACATAGATCTCGAACCCGCCCTGTTTGGAGTAGCCGGACCGGGCAATGACGATGTCGCGGCCCTCGAACGTGTACCAGCCAAAGCGGAAAAACCGCAGATTGCGAATCTCGTCGCCGAACAGCCGCGCCATCAGGTCATCTGATTTCGGACCCTGGATGGCGAGCGGCGAGACATCGGGCTCATCAATCAGAACATCCAGGCGATAGCCGTTGGCGATGCCCTTGACCCAGAACAGCAAATCGCTGTCGGCGATCGAGATCCACCAACGATCCTCAGCCAGCTTCACGGCCACCGGATCGTTCAGCATGCCGCCTGTCTCATCGACGATGGGCACGTAATAGCATTGTCCGGGCAGCATGCCGCGCAGATCGCGCGGGGTCAGCATCTGCATCAGCCGGCCAGCATCGGGGCCGCGCAGTTCCACCTGACGCTCGCAGGCGACATCCCAGACCTGCACATGTTTCTTGAGGTGGTGGTAATCGGCCTGGACGCTGTCGAAGACCGTCGGCAGCAGCATGTGATTGTAGACCGTGTAGGCCTTGACGCCCGCGGCCTCGACCCCGTCGGAAAAGGGCGTGCGGCGGATGCGGCGCGAGGGCGACAGAAGCGCCATCAGATCGCATCCGGCATGAACGGCAGATCGGTGTCGCCGGGCCGGGCCCCGGCGGCCGTCAGCATGGCGTGAACCTGGCCTCGATGGTGGGTCTGGTGGTTGAAGACCTGCATGATGCAAATCGATTTAGGCTTGGTAAAATCGCGTTCCATCGCTTTGGAATACCAGGACAAATCCCCCTCAAGATCGTCCGGCTCCAACCGCGCGGCCCAGGCCTCGATGCGGTTGTCGGTGGCCCGACGCCGGCGCTTGTATTCGGTCCAGTCGGGAAACGCGGTTGCGGTGTCCATGAAGTGGTTCGCATTCGGTGGCGGATCGCCTCCATCAAAACGGTTCATCCACAGCAGATCCCCCCAGAGGAGGTGCGACAGCGTGCCGTGGATCGAGCCGAACCAGGCGCCTCGGTCCTGGCGCCGGGAATCGTCGGTCAGCGTGTCAGCCGCGTCCAGCAAGTTGTTGTTCTGCCAGGTATTGTAGCGCGCCATCGTGTGGCACCAGCCGGGGGTAATCATGGCCCCGGCCTCAGGTTTCGGGGCCATGCCAGTCGATCTGGCAGATCTCGGCCGAGCGGCCGTCGAAATCCCAGACCCGACCGAAGGCGCGCACGCGGCCCTTGGTGGCGGTGGCCACCGTGATGTCGGGGCCCATCCAATATTGCGTGTTGACCGCGACGATATCCTGATCGGGGTCCTTGCCGGGCACCGGCACCACCGCCCCTTGGATCTTCTTGCCGACAGTCAGGCGGCGTTCTTTCCCTTCGGTCTCAAACGTCACGGGCGCCCGCTCGGCGCCCAAAAATTCCGACACCAGCAACTTGAAAAGGCCGGTGGTACCCCTTGCCGCGCCTGAGAAAATCGCCACCAGCCCGTCATAGGCCGCGTCACTCGCGCGCTCATCAATGAAGGCGGCTGCCTTCCAGTTGCCGCGCGCCATCAGACCGGGGATTTCCAACAGGAGGCCGACATTCAGGCCCGAGATATCCTCGTCGCCATAATGGCCCTTGTCGATGCGAATACCGCTCCAGGCCTGGCAATAGCCCTCGGTGGGGGCGTGTTTGCCCAAAGAGACTACGCAAGGGCAAAAAACGGTGCAATTGCAGTTCAGGATCAGCTCGCCCTGGATGGCCCAGGGCACACGGCCAAGCTGGGCCTCCGCCGCGGCGTGGGGTTGCACGGTGTCGGGCATCAGAATCCTCCCAGAGCCATGGCCGCCGAAGCTGCCGCAAGGGCACCTAACAGCCAACCAAGCGGGCGTGTCAATAACTCGCCAAGGTTGGGGAGTTTTTCGACGACCATCAGTGCGGTGGCGAGGCCCATCCAGAGCAGGTTGCTCATGCCCCCCACAAAGGCCAGCGCCATCAGCGCCCAGCAGCAGCCCAGGCAATCGGTGCCCATGCGCGCGCCCATATGAAACGCCGGCCAGGCGCCCGGGCGCCAATGGGTCATGAAGAAGGTCATCGGTGCCCGGCAGCGCGACAGACAAGCCGATTTGAGGCGCGAGAATTGGTAGAGGCCCGCCACAAGGAAGATGCCCGCATTCAGCCAAAGCGACAGACTGCGCCCGTCAGGCGCCATCAGGCCGGCCCGCCCCAATACTGCCTGCAAGGCGGCGAACCCGAAGGCGGCGGCGGCCCAGACCGCCAGATACCCGGCCACCAGCGCCACGGCCTGCCCGGCCCGGCCCGCGGGCGGCGGCAGGTCCAGAAAGGTGCGCAAGGCGGGCACGAAGGTGGGTGCCATCATCGCCGCCGCCATTACCGCCCACATCGCCACCAGCGGCAGATAGGCCAGGTCCGCGGCGGCGGCGCGGCAAAGCGCCAGCCAGAAATCCGGGCCATAGACGGCAAACCCCCGCACCTCTTGCCCCATCACCCAAAGCGCCGCCCAGGCGATCAGGATACCGGCGAAGAACGCAGGCCAGAGCACAAGGCGCGCGGTCAGCACCGCCCCCTCACCCGCCGCCAGAGGTTGTTTGTCGGGGCTGCGGGCTCTCCTCATGCGTCAGATCCTGCCTTTTCTTGCGCCGTGCCGGGGCCCTTGGACGGTTATTTTCGCGCTCGGGCCCGACAATCCTGCATCAAACCCTTGAGGGCGCGCCAGAGCTAAACTAATTCTTACCCAGCTTTCACGCTTTCCGGAAAGGAAACCCATGCGCCTTCATCGCCTTATGATCACCACCGCCGTCTTTGCCACGGCCCTGCCCGCCTTAGCCGCCGACCCTGAGTTGATCGTTTTCGACTGGGCCGGGTTCGAGGATGAGGCGTTAATCAGTTCCTACATCGAAACCCACGGCGCGGCGCCCACCTACGCGCTCTTTGCCGATGATGATGAGGCGTTTCAGAAGGTCGCCTCGGGCTTTCGCGCCGATGTGGTGCATCCGTGCAGCCAGATGGTCTCGAAATACCGCGATGCCGGTCTGATTGAACCCTGGGATACCAGCCGTATTCCCGAATTCGAGAATATTGAGGCGCGGTTCCTCGAGTCCGAAATTTTCCGCGATGATGAGGGCGTCTGGTACATTCCGACCGATTACGCCTATACCGCCATCGCCTATAATACCGAGACGGTCCCGGCCGAGGATGTGGCCAGCCTGCAGGTCTTCCACAACCCCGCCTATGCCGGCCGTATCTCGCTGCCCGACAACACCGACGACGTTTGGGCCCTGGCCCTCTTGGCGACCGGCGTCAGCGACTGGACCGATGTGACCGAAGAGCAGTTCCAGGCCGCCGCCAGTTGGCTACGCGTGGCGCATGAGAATGTCCGCACCTACTGGGCCGATCCGTCGGAACTGGCACAGCTGATGGTCTCGGGCGAGGTGCAGATCGCCTGGTCGTGGAACGACGGCGTGGCGATCATGCAGGAGGAGGACTTTCCGGTCGGCTTCCAGCGCGAAGCGGCCGAGGGCGCCTCGAACTGGTTCTGCGGCTACGTCAACATGAAGGACGCGCCGGGCAGCGAGGACAAGGCCTACGACTTCATCAATGCCTGGCTTGAGCCCGCCTCGGCCCAGGCCTTGCTGGACGGGTTCGGCTATGTCCACACCAACAGCACCGGCACCGGGGCGATCGACCCCACCGAGATGGAAGCGGCCTTCGTGAACCCGATCACCTCGACCCTTCTGGCCCAGACGCCCATGGACAACACCATGCGCGAGCGGATGCTGGAGGAATTCGAGAAGATCAAGGCAGGCTTCTAAGCCAGACCCAACCTCACGCCGCCGCCCCTTCGCTGCAAAAAGGGGCGGCGTTTTCTTTGCAGGAGACGCGCTTGGGCGTATAGTAGTGCGCCTTGGGGCGGCCGAGCGGAGGAGCCAGACCTGCCAACACGCAAACTCGATACGTCGGGCCGCTCTGCCCGCGTGCCACGGCTGGGCATCTTCCTCTGGGCGGCGCTGCCGCTGATCCTGGCGGCGGCGGCCATCGCGCTGGTCGTGACCATGCAGGCCCGCGCGACGGCCACGCGCGAAGTTGCCGCCCTTGAGCTGCAATTATTGTCGGCAAAGCGGGCAGAGCTGAAGAACTACATCTCAATCGCGCGGACCGCTTTCGGGGCCATCTACGGCAACGCCCTGCCCGACGACGATGTTGCCAAGACCGAGGTCAAGCAATTGCTGGCCGCGATGCTTTATGGGCAGGATGGCTATTTCTTCGTCTTCGATTACGACGGCACCAACCTTGTCGCCCCGCGCCAGACGCAACTGATCAACGAGAACTGGCTGGGCCTGGAAGACAGCCAGGGCACCGCGATCACGCAAGAATTCATCGAACTCGCCCGCTCTGGCGGCGGGTATCACACCCATCTTTGGTGGAAGCCCACCACGGGCGAGGAGGCCGAGATGGTGAGTTACGTCATCGGCCTGCAGGATTGGCGTTGGGCCGTAGGCACCGGTATCTTCATCGACGATATCCGCGCCACCGTCGCCGCCGCCCGGGCCGAGACCGAGGCGGAAGTGCGCCAGACCTTCCTCTATATCGGGGCGATCACCCTGGCCGCCCTGCTGATGGTTTTTGCCTCCGGCCTCATGCTGAACCTGCGCGAACGGCGCCTGGCCGATGCCAAGCTGAAGGCCCTGACCCAGCGTGTCTTCGACACCCAGGAGGAAGAGCGCGGCCGCGTGGCGCGCGAACTCCACGATTCGATCAGCCAGATCCTGGTCGGCGCGCGCTATACGCTGGAACTGGCCCGGCGCCGCATCGCAAAGGGCGACGCGCGGGCGGGCGAGAGCCTGGACAAGGGCATCGGCACGCTTTCCGGCGCCATTCAGGAGGTCCGCCGGATCAGCCGCGATCTGCGCCCCGGCGTGCTGGACGATCTGGGCCTCGGGCCCGCCTTGCAGGCCCTGATGGATGAATTCGGCAACCGCACCGGGATCAAGACCGAATTCGAAACCGTCGTCTTCCGCAACCGTCTGGACCCCGAGGCCAAGATCGCCCTTTACCGCATCGCGCAAGAGGCGCTGACCAATGTCGAACGTCATGCCGATGCTAGCACGGTGCAGCTATTCCTGCGCGGCCACAAGAACGGCGCGGTGCTGCGGGTGCAGGATGACGGCCACGGCTTTGCCCCCCAGCGCAGCGGCGGCCAGGGCCTGGGCCTGCGCAATATGCAGGAGCGGATCGACAAGCTTGACGGCACATTGCGCATCCTCTCGTCCAAAAGCGGCACGCTGATCGAGGCCGAAGTGCCGCTCAGCCATATGCTGCCCCCCGAAAGCAAGTCGCAGGAGAGCGCATGAGTGACAGCCCCCGACCGATCCGCGTGGTGATCGTGGACGACCACCCGATGGTGGCCGAAGGGATCGAGGCGATCCTTGAAACCTATGACGATCTTGAGGTCGTCGGCACCCTGGGCGATGGCCGCGCGGCGGTCGACCAGGTGAAACGGCTGGCGCCCGATGTGATCTTGCTCGACCTCAACATGCCCAAGGTCGGCGGCCTGCCCGCGACCGAAATGATCCTCGAGCGTCGGCCGGAGACGCGCATCCTGATCCTGTCGATGCATGACAGCCCGGAATACATCTCAACCGCGCTCAGCCACGGGGCGATGGGCTATGTGCTGAAGGACGTCCCCACCGAAGAGATCAAGGTGGCGATCGACACGGTCATGCGGGGCGAGCGCTACCTCTGCCCTGGCTCCGAGGCCTCGCTGACGCCGCGCGGCACCGGCGCCCGCGAGGCGCTGACCAGCCGCGAACAGACGATCCTTCTGCAGGTCGCGCAAGGCCGCTCAAACAAGGAGGTGGCGCTTGATCTGGATATCTCGGTCCGCACGGTCGAAACCCACCGCAAGAACATCAAACGCAAACTCGGCATCGCCACAACCGCCGGCCTGACCCGCTACGCGCTGGAACACGGCGTCCTGCAAGGAACCGGCACAGGCCAATAACGCCCGAAGCCCCCCGCCCCCTGGCGGCCAGCTTGTGGTTTCGAATCCCGCCCGGCCAATATTGCCGGTCCGGTCCAATCACCCGCATTTCTGATCGGTGGACAGATGTGTGGAGCCAGCCGCAATTCCTGTTCTGCAATTCACTGCCTATTTTCCCGCTGATTACTGACATCCGGCGTTTGGCGCGGCGGTGATGGCCGCCACGCCAAGGCGTTTCAGGTCAAGCTATGTCTCAGTTTCGGCAATCGGGACAGGATGAGCAGGTCCAAAGCCAGCACAGCAAGAAGCGCGACACCCGCCATCGGGAAGGCCATCGACACCGCAAGACCAACAAGCATGGCGCCTTGCCAGAGTGGCAGTTCGTTTGGCATCGGCGGCGCGGCAAGACGCCGGGCATTCGCCGGTCGGCGTTTCCACCACAAGACGACGGAGCTAACGCACAGAAACAGGACAGACAGGCACACAACCGTATTGACCAAAACGCTCCACAACCCCAACGTCCCCATATGCAACGCAATGCCGACAGCCATGGCCTTGCCGGCAAGGGAGTAGTCTTCAAACCTCACATCGGCGAGGATCTTGCCGGTGTACTGATCCACATGGACAGTCCGGTCGGTAGTGGGCGAGGTACTATCGGTGCTCATGGAATCTCGGCTGAGTGTCCAGACGCCGGTTTTCCCCAGCGGCAGGTTCAGCTGATACCGGGCGTCAAAACCGATTGCCCGCGCCAATTGATCGACGCTGTCAATGGTCACGGCGCCGGTGATACCGGTGATGCCTGCGCCGCTGCCAGAGGCAGGTAGGTGTGTCTGTTCAAGGGCCCAGGGAACCTCGCGCCGATCGTGGTTCATGCTTGCATGAATATCGTCCGACAAGGGCACGTTGTCCCATTTCTCAGCTGGAAAATGACTCCAAGCCTGAACCATCTTGCCGCCCCATATACCTGCCCAGGCAAGGCCGGAAATCAGAAAAAACACCAGAAAAATCGACGCCCAAATACCGCCAACGCCATGCAAAGACTTCCACAGTGCACGTCCGGTGCCAAACGCCGGAACCAAGGCGCGCCGCCATCCCCCGCCCCGTGGCCACCACATGTAAAGTCCCGTCGCCACAAGCAGCAAAGCCAGCGATGCCGCTGTTTCCAGCATGCGGTCCCCTACAACGCCCAGCATGAGATCGCTATGGATGTTGTCAAAAAAGTCATACCAGCCGCTGCGGCGGGGAAATAGTTCGATAACCTGCGCAGTATATGGGTCGACGGCGACCATGGTTGCGTCTCCGTCTGCATCCACCCGAAACAGGGCTGCAAGGCCCGCCCGCCTAGGCGCGACATATTGTTTAAGCGTTCCACCGGGCACTGCGGCAACCGCGGCCTCCGACTGAAGGGCGACCGCCATCGTACTTTCCTTCGGAACCACGATCGTCCGCTCGCCGTCCCGCCCGTCCACCCAAGCGATCCAAAGCATCATCATGCCGGTTGTCGCAAGAATGATCAGGAACGGGATAACAAACAATCCTGCATAAAAATGCCAGCGCCACGCAGCAAAGTAGAGCTTGTTCGCGCCGCCTTCGGGCTGCGCTTGTGTATTGGTCATCGTCATTTCCGGGCTCCAAGCCTGAAATTCCCCGCCCCCTGCGAGACGTGAAAAAGTTGAACATCCAGTATGAAGGGATCAGGCTTGGGGTGGCGCGCGCGCCAGACGCACCGTATCGAGGCGGCCGCTTTCAGCCAGACGCTTCGCTATGAAATTGAATACATAAACTTTGGCAATGCGTTCCGGCGCGTTTGATCTTCCGTCAGTTGCATAGCCAAAACCGTCTGTGAGGCGGCAGGCTTCACAGGTCTGAACCAACGCACCGCCGCGCCCATCAGCTGTCCCGCAAATATCGCTGAGCAACCCGCCCGCGGCAAGATATTCGGCAAGTTCCGGCGTCAGCGCAGGTCGCTCTGAGCGATGCGCAAATCCCACGGCAACAAAAGCTATCATCGCTACGCAAATCACGAATACTTTGCAAGAGATGAAAACAAGACGCCCCATACCGACGCTATAACAAGTATCAACTCGACCTAACAGCGGGCATTTCCGCTAAGTATGTCAACTGACGGCCTTGCCGGTGAACCGAGCAGCGACCCTGCGAAGCAAATCTGTTGTTCAAGCAAAGCGCCGGACAGACCGGCGACCGATGCGATCAGACTGAGTTTCTCTGCAAGCGCACATTGCGACGGCCTGACATTACAAGGCCCATGAGCTCCATGGCTTGTGACAGCATCTGCCTCAGACCTGTGCTTCGCCCAGTTCGTTGGCTTTGACGGCGCCTCGGCTGCCTTTTGGCGCGGGGTTGCCCTTTGTGCTGTCCTTGCGGGTTTGGGCCTCGATCTCGGCGTCGACTTCGGCGCCTAGAAGCACGATGAAGGCCGACAGCCAGAGCCAGGTCAGAAGGATGATGACGCCGCCGAGCGCGCCGAAGGTCTCGTTATAGCTGCCGAAATTGCTGACGTAGAGGCTGAACCCCAGCGATCCGACAAGCCAGAGGAATGTGGCCAGCACCGCGCCAGGGGTGATCCAGCGCCATTTGGCGGGTTCGCGCGACGGCCCCCAGCGGTAGAGCGCGGAGAGCCCCAGAATGACAAGGACGATCAGAAACGGCCAGCGCAGCACCGAGACCGTCGCCTCTGTCACGCCGTCCCACGGCAGGAAGGACAGGAGCGCAGGCAGAGCGACCAGTACAAAAACCGAAGCCAGGAATCCCACGATCATGCCCACGGTCAGCGCCAGTTTGACCAAAGTCAGCCGGACAAATCCGCGCGTTTCCTCTTCGCCGGATGCCACGTTCAGGCCCTGCATGACCGAAGCCATGCCTTTCGAGGCCGAATAGATCGCAATGATAAGACCAAGGATGACGGCAAGACCAAGGCCGCCATCGTTCGATCCGGCCACCTCGACCGCCTGACCGATGACGATCTCGGCCGCGGCCTCGGGCATGAGGGTCGAGACGGTTTCCAGCTTGTCGGTTAAGATGTCGGGCTGCGCCACCAGGCCGGCCAGCGCCATCATCGCCGTGATCGCGGGGAAGATCGCCAGGAGCCCGTAGAACGCGCAGCCCGCCGCAATCAGGCCGATCCGGTCTTCGCCGATCCGATCTTTCAGGCGGAAGGCGATGTCGGTCCAGCCCTTCACGGGAATGTCGGTTGGGTGCTCTGCGTCGCGGCCTCTGGTCATTCGCGTCTCCCTGTCGCTTGGAAGGGTAACCGCCCATAGACGCAGGTGGTTCCCCGCCCATATGCGGCGCGCGGAATATATTTTCGCGGCGCTCTTGCCCCGGCCCGTGCCGCGCCCATTTACGACGGGCCGCCTCTGAGGCGGCGGGGATCATGGTCGTGACGGCACTCTTCTTCGCGCTCGGATTGGCGGGGCTTTTCTTCGGTGGTGACTGGCTGGTCAGGGGAGCGTCCGGCATTGCGCTGCGCTACCGCGTACCGCCCTTCGTGATCGGGCTGACCATTGTGGGTTTCGGCACCTCGATGCCCGAATTGCTGGTGTCACTCCAGGCGGCGCTGGGCGGGCAACCGGGCATCTCGATCGGCAATGCCGTGGGCTCAAACATCGCCAATATCCTTCTCATACTTGGAGCGTCGGCGGTGATCGGGCCCCTGGTCGCGCGGTTTGCCGATATCCGGCGCGATCTGGCCTGGATGATGGGTGCGGCCCTGATCTGTATCCCGATCTTCTGGGGCGGGCTGATCGGCCGCACAGAGGGGATGGTGCTGGTGGCGCTGATCCTGGGCTATATCGCCGTGAATCTGCGGCGGGCAGGCTCGGAACCGGTGGGGGAGGTTGCGGCCCCTGCCCTCGGCCGGTCGATCTTCTCCGCTCTGGCGGGCCTTGGCCTGGTGCTGATCGGGGCGCGCCTTCTGGTTGACAGCGCCACGGATATCGCGCGGACCTTCGGCGTCAGCGAGGCGGTGATCGGGCTGACCATCGTGGCCGTCGGCACCTCGCTGCCGGAACTGGCGACATCCATCGTCGCCGCCTGGCGCGGACAGCGCGAGATTGCGCTGGGCAACGTGATCGGGTCGAACATCTTCAACATCTTCGCCATTCTGGGCATCACCGCCCTCATCACGCCGATCCCGGTTGAGGCGCGGTTCCTGGCCGTCGACGTGCCGCTGATGATCGTTCTTTCGGCTGGGCTGGCCGTACTTTTGTGGCTGCGAGGCGGTCTGGGCCGCATAGCCGGCGTGGCGTTTTTGGCACTCTATGGCGGCTATATCGCGGCTCTGGCCCTGATCTAGGTAATCTGCCTGACGGTTTGCTAAAGCTTGGCGATGACGCAGGCAGACCATTCACATCCCGACGATCAGCGCAGCATGGCGATGTTGATCGCCATTTTGTCGGCGTCGAACTTCATCATCGGGATGGGTGCGTTCGTCGTGATCGGTCTTTTGAACCCGATCTCGGCCGATCTGGGCGTGTCGCCGGGGGCTGCCGGCCAGATCATGACGACCTATGCGTTGGCCTATGCCATCGCCTCGCCCCTTTTGGTGGCAGGCACGGGCCGGGTGGGCCGCCGCCGCGTTCTGGCGTTCAGCCTTGGCGCCTTCGCATTGGCCAATCTGCTGTCGGCGATGGCCCCGGGCGAGGTCACGCTCCATGCCTCGCGCATCCTGGCCGCGGCGGGGGCCGGCGTCTTCACCCCGGTGGCGGCGGCTGTGGCCGCGGGCCTCAGCCCGCCCGAGCGGCGGGCCCGCGCGCTGGCGGCTGTGTTCTTCGGTCTGACATTGGCCCAGGTCGCGGGCGTACCGGCCGGCAGTTTTATTGCGTTTACATATGGTTGGCGTGCTGCGTTCATCCTGGTGGCGCTGTTGGCCCTGCCCTGCCTCTGGCTGATCTGGACGCGGATTCCCAGAGGTCTGGCCTTTCAGCCCGTGTCGCTGAACGATCTGACGCGCACTTTGGGCAATTGGCCGGTGATGCTGGCGGTCAGCTTCACGGCGCTCTTTCTGGGGGCGATCTACGTGCTCTATACCTACCTCTCGCCGCTTTTGGCCGAGACGATGGGGTTCGGCCGCGACGGGATCTCGCTGGCGCTTCTGGCCTTTGGCATCGGCGCCGTCCTCGGCAACATTTTGGGCGGGATCGCCACCGACAGGATCGGGGCGTTCCGCACGCTTTTCGCGCTGTCGCTGGCTCAGATGGCGATTATGCCGTTCTTCTCAACCCTGCCGCTGCCCGTCTGGCTGACCCTGCCGATGATCGGCCTCTGGTCGACCTGCGGCTGGTCGTTCATGGCGGCCCAGCAAGTGCGCCTGATTGGCCTCTCGCGCGATGGCCCCAGTGTCGTTCTGGCGCTGAACGCGGCGGCGATCTACGTGGGCGCGGCCCTTGGGGCGGCATTGGGCGGTTTCGTCATCGCCGCCTATGGGGTCGACGCGCTGGGATATGCGGCGGGCCTTTTTGCCAGCATTGCCATTGTGGCCTTGCTGATTTCGAAAAGGATCAACGGCTGACAAAGCAGCGCGAGAAATAAAGTTGCATTTTTTCCACCCCTCCGCGACACTTTTTCACACAAACCATGTTGACGCCCATTTCGCACCTGCATAATGTGCCCGCACACGAAGGAGGCCTTACATTGGCGAAGCTAATTGTACTTGTAGGATCATGGCGCATGGGCCGGTAACGGACACCCTGACAGGTACACCCATGCGCCCCCGAAAGTTCGGGGGCTTTTTTGTGCGCGAAACAGCCGCGAGGGCGGCCATGACGGAGACGAAGATGACCAAGTCGATGACCGGAGCGAAGATGGTGGTTCAGGCCCTGAAGGATCAGGGTGTGGACGTTGTATTCGGCTATCCCGGCGGCGCGGTCCTTCCGATTTATGACGAGATTTTCCAGCAAAACGCGATCCGCCACATCCTGGTGCGCCACGAACAGGGCGCGGTCCACATGGCCGAGGGCTATGCCCGGTCAACCGGCAAGCCCGGCGTCGTCCTGGTGACGTCCGGCCCCGGCGCCACCAATGCGGTGACCGGCATGGTCGATGCATTGATGGATTCGATCCCCCTGGTCGTTCTGACGGGCCAGGTGCCGACCTTCATGATCGGCTCGGACGCCTTTCAGGAGGCCGATACCGTGGGCATCACCCGGCCCGCGACCAAGCACAATTGGCTGGTGAAAGAGACCGACCGCCTGAGTGAAACCCTCCATCAGGCTTTTCACGTGGCCACCCATGGCCGCCCCGGCCCGGTTCTGGTGGACATCCCCAAGGATGTGCAATTCGCCACCGGCACCTATACCCCGCCGCAAGCCGCCGGCACGAAGCATTACGCCCCCAAGGTCAAGGGCGATATCGACACGATCACCGCCCTGGTCGAGGCGATGGAGACGGCCGAGCGGCCGGTCTTCTACACCGGCGGTGGCGTGATCAATTCGGGCCCCGCGGCCAGCCAGCTGCTGCGCGAGTTTGTCGAGGCGACGGGCTTTCCCATCACCTCGACCTTGATGGGTCTCGGGTCCTACCCCGCTTCGGGCGACAAATGGCTGGGCATGCTGGGGATGCACGGGCTTTACGAGGCCAATCTGGCCATGCATGGCTGCGATCTGATGATCAATGTGGGAGCGCGGTTCGATGACCGGATCACCGGCCGCATCGCCGATTTCAGCCCCAGGTCGCGGAAAGCCCATATCGATATCGATCCCTCCTCGATCAACAAGGTGATCCATGCCGATTTCCCGATCATCGGTGACGTAGCCCATGTGCTGGAGGATATGCTGCGCATCTGGAAATCCCGCGGGCGCAAGGTGAATTCCGAAGGCCTGGCCAAGTGGTGGAAACAGATCGAGGACTGGCGCAAGGTCGATTGCCTCAAGTTCAAGCCGTCGGAGAAGACGATCAAACCGCAGCACGCGTTGCAGCGGTTGGAGGCGCTGACCAAGGATCATGACCGCTACATCACCACTGAAGTGGGCCAGCATCAGATGTGGGCCGCGCAATATCTGGGGTTTGAGGACCCGAACCGCTGGATGACCTCTGGCGGCCTTGGAACCATGGGCTACGGCCTGCCCGCCTCGATCGGCGTGCAGATCGCGCACCCCGACGCGCTGGTCATCAACGTCGCGGGCGAGGCCAGCTGGCTGATGAACATGCAGGAGATGGGCACCGCCGTTCAGTACCGCGCGCCGGTCAAGCAATTCATCCTGAACAACGAACGCCTCGGCATGGTGCGCCAATGGCAGGAGCTGTTGCATGGCGAGCGTTACTCGCATTCCTGGTCCGAAAGCCTGCCCGATTTCGTCAAGCTGGCCGAAGCATTCGGCGGCAAGGGCATCCAGTGCAGCGACCCCGCCGATCTGGACGACGCGATCAAGGAGATGCTGGCCTATGACGGCCCGGTGATCTTCGATTGCCTGGTCGAAAAGCACGAAAACTGCTTTCCGATGATCCCAAGCGGCAAGGCCCATAACGAGATGCTGCTGGGCGAGGCTGACACCCAGGGCGCGATCGGCGCCACCGGCGCGGTTCTGGTTTGAAACGACATTGTCATGGCGCCGCTGACGGCGCCATGGCCGAAGGTTTGGTGTTTCTTCTGACTTGGTCTACGCTTCGCCCATAATCGGGGGGATACCGGATTCGGAGCGAGCCGAGCTCAACCACCGGATGGCTGCGTCTTCCCTTGAGAAAAACCGACACGGGAGGGGCCACGTGTATACGAACATCATGATACCCGTCGATCTGGCGCATGTTGCCGACTTGGGCAAGGCGCTGGACACGGGCGCAGATCTGGCCCGGCATTACGGCGCGCGCATCTGCTATGTCGGCGTAACGGCCGCCACGCCAAGTGCTGTAGCCCATAACCCTGCGGAATTCCAGCAAAAGCTGGAGTCCTTCGCCACCGAACAGGGCGTGAAGCATGGGATCACCACGATGGCCAAGGCCGCGATCAGCCACGACCCGGCCGTCGATCTGGACAGCACGCTGCTCAAGACCGCGGATGAGATCGGCGCCGATCTGATCGTGGTCGCCTCGCATATTCCGGGCCTGAAGGAATACATCTGGCCGTCGAATGGTGGGGCATTGGCCGGGCATGCCACCGCCTCGGTCTTCGTGGTGCGCCTGTAAGGTCTCAAACCCCGTTCCGGCGGGACCCAAGCCGGACAGAAGAAGGGATAAATCGTATGACAGACGAAACAACGGCCCCGGGCATTCCCGAACCGGAAGGCGCCTCGGCCATCATCGACACGGAATACAATATCGGCCAGGACAATGTTGAGGGCCAGGTCGGCCCGTTCGGGTTCGACATCCACAACCCGGTTTTCATGATTTCGAGCCTCAGCATCGCGTTCTTCGTGTTCTATGCGCTTGTGTTCCGTGATCAGGCTAGCGATTTCTTCACCGGCGTTGATGCGGCCGCCGTGGCGGGCTGCGAAGCGGGCGCGTTCTGCGATCTGGGTCTGCGGTCCTTCCTGACGTCAAATTTCGACTGGTTCTTCCTCAGCGCGGCGAATGTCTTCGTGCTGTTCTGCCTGCTTTTGATCGTCACACCCCTGGGCGCGGTCCGTCTGGGCGGTACGGATGCCACGCCCGATTACACCTATATCGGCTGGTTCGCGATGCTCTTTGCCGCCGGCATGGGGATCGGCCTCATGTTCTTCGGCGTGCTGGAGCCGGTCTATTACTTCGGCACGCCCTGGGGCGACCAGCCCTTGGGCGCAGTCAGGCCCTTTGCCGAGGATGGCACCCTGATCGAGGCCAATATCGAAGAGGCACGCCGCATGGCGCTGGCCGCGACGATCTTCCATTGGGGGCTGCACCCCTGGGCGATCTATGCGGTGGTTGCGCTGTCACTGGCGCTTTTCAGCTACAACAAGGGCTTGCCGCTGACGATCCGGTCGGCCTTCTACCCGATCTTCGGCGAACGGGTCTGGGGCTGGACCGGTCATATCATCGACACCCTGGCCGTCTTCGCGACGCTCTTTGGCCTGGCGACCTCGCTGGGGTTCGGGGCGCAGCAGGCCAATGCCGGGCTGGAATACGTCTACGGCATCCCCAACAACACCACCGTTCAGGTGCTGCTGATCACCGCGATCACCGCGATTGCGCTGGTCTCGGTGGTCCGCGGCCTTGATGGCGGGGTCAAGGTGCTGTCCGAGATCAACATGGTCATCGCGG
The DNA here is from genome assembly GCA_947503935.1 of uncultured Paracoccaceae bacterium. Taxonomy (GTDB): domain Bacteria; phylum Pseudomonadota; class Alphaproteobacteria; order Rhodobacterales; family Rhodobacteraceae; genus CANNFR01. The sequence goes on along the minus strand of CANNFR010000008.1, from coordinate 51,864 downwards.
CGCTTTTGTTGCTGTTCGTCCTCTTCGCAGCAGGTGCGTTGGGCATCCTGTCGGGCTTCTTCGGGGGGCTTCTGGCCTACGCGCAAGAGATCGTGCCGCTCTCGAACCCGGTCGGCCGCGAGGATACCGGCTATGTGCAGGGCTGGACGGCCTTCTACTGGGCCTGGTGGATCAGCTGGTCACCCTTTGTCGGCATGTTCATCGCCCGCGTCAGCCGTGGCCGCACGGTGCGCGAATTCGTCATCTGCGTCCTGTTGATCCCGTCGCTCGTCTGCATCCTCTGGATGGCGACCTTCGGGGGTGCGGCGATCGAACAGGTCATCAACGATCCCGCAGGGTCCGCCGTGAAGGCGCAGGTGATCGACAGCTACAACCCGCCGATTTCGCTTTTCGCGATGCTCGAAGGGCTGCCCTGGTCGGCGATCACCTCGACCATCGGGATCGTGCTGGTCATCGTCTTCTTCGTGACCTCATCGGATTCCGGATCGCTGGTGATCGACACCATCACCGCGGGCGGCAAGGTCGACGCACCGCTGCCGCAGCGGGTCTTCTGGTGCACCTTCGAAGGGGCGGTTGCGATCGTGCTGCTTTTGGGCGGCGGCCTTGGGGCCTTGCAGGCGATGGTCATCTCAACCGGCCTGCCCTTCACGATCATCCTGCTTTTGATGTGCTGGGCCATCTTCAAGGGCCTGCAGGATGAGCGTCGAAAAATCTGATCCGACACAAGGCGTTGGCCCGCCTTGTTGCGGTCCAGCTGCCATTTGCCTTTACCGCCCGGAAATTCCCGCTATAGACGGGGTTAACCGGCGATCTTGAAACGGAAAATCCGATGTCCGCACTGAAACTGAAAAAGGGCGCCAGCAGCCACTCGGCCTACGATCTGCGCGACCCCCATGGCAATGTGATTGAGCGTCATACCCTGGCCGCCATCGTCGATAACGAGGCGGGCGTCCTGGCGCGGGTCATCGGGCTGTTCTCCGGGCGCGGCTACAATATCGAAAGCCTGACGGTGGCCGAGATTGACCATACCGGCCATCGCAGCCGGATCACGGTGGTCACCACCGGTACGCCGCAGGTGATCGAGCAGATCAAGGCTCAGCTGGGCCGTATCGTGCCGGTCCACGAGGTGCATGACCTGACGGTCGAAGGCCCCGCCGTGCAGCGTGAACTGGCGCTCTTCAAGGTGGCGGGCCAGGGCGACAAGCGGGTCGAGGCGCTGCGCCTGGCCGATATCTTCCGCGCCAATGTGGTGGATTCCACGCTGGAAAGCTTTGTCTTCGAGATCACCGGGACATCCGAGAAAATCGACGCCTTCGCCGACCTCATGCGCCCGCTCGGCCTGATCGAGATGGCGCGCACCGGCGTCGCCGCCCTATCGCGGGGCGCTTGACGTTCGAAGGGTTGCCGCTTCTCAGGTCCGCCAGGACGCCAGCAGATCGCGGATCAGACCGACAAGCGCCGCGCCCCCGTCATCGCGGCCGGAAACCCGGTTCATCGTATGAATCCCCATGACCGCGGTGACCAGGCCCTGTGCGGCCTCGGCCAGATCCAGGTCGCGTTTCAGCGCGCCATCCTCCCGCCCGGTCTGAAGTGCGGCCTCAAAAGCCCTGTACAGCATCGACCAATAGACTGTTGAGACCTCCTCAAGTGCTGGGCTTTTCAGCTCGGCGTTTTCAATTCCGGTATTGACCATCAGGCACCCAAATCGGCTGGACATGGGCGAGCTCCCCCCCACAAGCCCTTGGAAAAACTCTTCAACCTGATCGAGGCCGCCCGCTTTCAAAGGCTCAACGGCGAATTGCGCGGCCCGTTCCGCATAAAGGCGCAGCGCTTCCAGGTAGAGCCCCTCCTTCCCGCTGAACTCGGTACGGATCGCAAACTTGTTCAGACCGGTCATCTGTTCCAGCGCCCGCACGCCAAGCGCAGTGTAGCCATGGGCCCAAAAGGCCTGGCAGGCACGCTCAACAGCCTCTTGACGGTCATATGATTTGGGTCGCGACATAGGCATTACAATAAGAATTGCCGATTTCAATACAAGTGTATATTTATATCTATACGACTGTATTGAATGTGTCCAAAAGGAGCAAACATATGCCACGCAACGCCCTCGAACTGCCCATCAGACAGCCCATCTACGACACCTACGGCTATGCGCCCGGTGTTGCGAGTGGAGAGCTTGTGTTCATCTCCGGCCAAGTTGGCGTTGACGATCATGGCGCCCCCGTCATCGACTCCGTCGCACAGGCGCGACAGGCCTTTGCAAATCTGAGCGAGGTTTTGAAAGTAGCCGGATGCACCTTTGACGATATTATCGACGTCACCAGCTTTCATGTTGATTTCGACGCCCATTTCGACGCCTTTGGGGCGGCCAAGCGCGACGCGTTTCCCGCCAAGCCCTATCCGGCCTGGACGGCGATCGGCGTCACCTCCCTGGCAGACCCGGCATTGTTCTTTGAAATCAAAGTGGTCGCGCGCATTCCTTAAGGCGAAACCGGCTCGGATGGACTGTTGCCCAATCCGAGTGCGCTCTTTCAGAAGCCCAAAAAGAAAGGCCCCCGGCGAAAGGGGGATTTCGCCGGGGGCCAGAGAGGCACGAGGGAAGGTTACTGGAGCGTGCCTGCGTCCTGGGCTGCCGTCAGCTCGTCAGCATCAACAGCACCGTCACCATTCGCGTCGATCAGAACGAACACGTCCTCGGTGATGTTGGGATAAGCTGTCATCAGCTCTTCCATGGAAAACGCGCCGCTTCCGTCAGTATCCGTCAGCTCCTGAGCGATAGCGGTTCCCGCGAACCCGATGGCGGCGATGGCAATGATATACTTCTTCATGACATTCTCCTTGTTGGTCATGTGTTCGGAGGGCATTTTTTGCGTCCCTCACCTGACATGACGCCGTATACCTAAAGTTTATCCCAAGGCTTTTTAGCAACACGCAAAGGTGGCAGAGGATCGCCGGAACCGGGATGGCCCGCGGCGGGAAGGCGCCGAAATCAGCCGTTCACGGCTTTGGGCAGAAGGCCGTCATCCTGGCCTGCCCGAAATTCACCCGGCGTGACCGAGCCATCGGCGTTCAGATCCATGCGCTTGTAGGCCGATTGGCTAAGTGTCGGATAAATAACGCGTAATTCGTCCAGGGAATAGCGGCCATCGCCATCGGTATCGATGCGCGACGAGGCCGATGCGCCGGTGCTGGCGACGCAAAAGGCAGCAAGTGCAAAAGCAAACAGAGGCACCTTCATCGTAAATCACTCCCAAACATGGCTGCGCTCTATCATAAACATAAGTTTATACCACGTGTCAGGGCGCCCTCGCCCGGATGTGGGCGCCCCTCCGCCGATCGGCACCCTCTTGCTGGGGGGATTTGCAAAAACGCGCGGCTTTTGGCCTGAAAAGAGGCGTTTGGCCAATGCGGCAGATTTCCGCGATCTTCCCCTATCGCCTTTTGCACGCCACTTTAGACGGGCAACCAAGGAGGACTCTGATGAATGCTCCCTTGACTGACAGAGTGACGCCCCGCGCGATGATGGGCCCTTACAAGCCACTGGCACCCGAGGCGATCAACGCGCAGGCCCTGACCTCTCTCATGCCGGTGCTGATCCGCGCGGCCCGTGCGATCACCCGCGATCCCGACCGGGCCGAGGATCTGGCCCAGGACGCGCTTTTGCGGGTCTGGGCCAAGTTGCGCGCCGGCGCCGAGATCGACGATCTGCGCCCCTACCTGCTGACCACCTTGCGCAATCTGGCCAAGCGCCCGCCCAGGATGGCCCCGGTTGAGGCCGCCCCGGACGACACCACCCCCGCCGCCGCGTTTGACCGCATCACCATGCACGAGGTGCTGGAGGCCGTGGCCACCCTGCCCGCCGATCAAGCCCAGCTTCTGACGCGGGCGGCCACAGGCGACGGCACGATGGCCGAGCTGGCCGAGGAGAGCGGGTTGCCGCAAGGCACGGTGGCCAGCCGCGTCTCGCGCGGGCGGGCCCGTCTTCGCAAGCATTTCGACCTGCCCGAAGCCAACCCCGTCGGCGCCCTTCTTGACCGGTAGGATTGCGGGGAACAGACCGACACCGCATTGCGTTAGCCCGCTATGGCCACATCAGACACCCCCCTGACCCCCGAAACCCGGCAAGCCGAACTGGCCCGGATTGACCGGCTTGCCCGCCTGCTTGACGCGCAATTCCGCTTTCCCGGCACGAATTTCCGCTTTGGCCTGGATTCGATGATCGGCCTGATCCCCGGCATCGGCGACACGCTGACCGCCCTGCCCTCGGCCTATATGATCTGGCGCGGCTACAAGATGGGGCTGCCCGGCTACACGCTGGGCCGCATGGCCGCCAATACCGGCATCGATTACGTGATCGGCTCGATCCCCCTTGTGGGTGACCTCTTCGACCTTGGCTTCAAGGCGAACCTGCGCAATGCCGAAATTCTGCGTGAGGGGCTGACCCTGCCCGCGCCCGAGGCCGAAAAGAAGAAGGGGAGCCCGAAGGCTCCCCAGTTTCGCTGATCAGGCTCACTCTTTGGTACCGCTCGGTTTTCTGCCTGCGGCCCGATCCGCGTCAGGGGCGAGCGCACCCGCCCCGTGTCTCCTCACCAACTTACGTTGGCGAACCTAGTAGATTCCAGGCACGGGCCCGGAGGTCTTAAGTGAGGCCCTACCCGAAGCTGGGTCCAAGCGGCTCACGAAAAGGTTGAATTCCTCTCCTCCATCCGTTTGGAACGTCACCGCCTGACTATTCATGAGAGGGCCAACCGACGATCCAGGCACCACGAGAGATGTTTGACCACTAAGGATTCCCCGTGTGCGGGATACGTGGAGTTCCATGTCTACCTCCTGAGAGGTATGTTCTCCACAAACCAGCCGGCCAGTAAATGATTTCGTATACATTTCAATCTCCTCAGCTACACCCGCTCGTTCCACCGCAGGTATTGCACTTCATGCAGGTGCCGTTCCGCACCAGTGTGTAGTTGCCGCATTCGCCGCAGGCCTCGCCCTCATAGCCCTGCATCTTGGCCTTGGCGCGGGCGTCGAGGGTGACTGAGCCGGTGGCGAGCGCGGTTGTCGTGGTGGTGGCGGCGACGGTGCCTTCGGCGACGACCGGCACCAGCGTTTCCAGCGCCGCCATCGGGTCGGACGCCGCATCCAGTGCCGTGGCCCCGACCCCGCCCTGAAGCACGACCAGCTCTTGCGGCAGGCGCTTGCGCAGGTAGCCGGTCGACGAGATCTGGCGCAGGACCTGGATCGATTTCGACGCGGCGGTCTCGGACACTTCGGAGACGTTGCCGGCCTTCTCGCCCTCGCCCAGATCGTCAAAGGCCGCGCCCGAGGGCTTTACATGGGCCAGATCGGTCCGGTCGAGGTAGCTGACCGCCAGCTCGCGGAAGATGTAGTCGAGGATCGAGGTGGCGTTCTTGATCGAGTCGTTGCCCTGCACCATGCCCGCCGGTTCGAACTTGGTGAAGGTGAAGGCGTCGACGAATTCCTCAAGCGGCACGCCGTATTGCAGGCCCACCGACACCGCGATGGCGAAGTTGTTCATCATCGCGCGGAAACCGGCGCCCTCCTTATGCATGTCGATGAAGATTTCGCCAAGCTTTCCATCACCATACTCGCCGGTGCGAAGGTAGACCTTGTGGCCGCCGACGATGGCTTTCTGGGTGTACCCCTTGCGCCGTTCGGGCAGCTTTTCGCGGCCGCGAGCGACTTCCTTGACGATGATCTTTTCGACGATCTTCTCGGCCAGGACTTGCGCCTTTTCATGGGGCGTGCCGGTGGCCAGCACCTCTTCGGCCTCCTCATCGTCTTCGACGAGGGCCGCGGCCAGCGGCTGCGACAGCTTCGATCCGTCGCGGTAGAGCGCGTTGGCCTTGATGCCGAGGCTCCATGACAGCTCGTAAGCCGCCAAGGTTTCCTCGATGCTGGCGGAGTTCGCCATGTTGATCGTCTTCGAGATCGCGCCCGAGATGAAGCTCTGCGCGGCGGCCATCATGTGGATGTGGGCGGCGACAGACAGATAGCGCGTGCCCTTCTTCCCGCAGGGATTGGCGCAATCGAAGACGCTGTAATGTTCGGCCTTCAGATGCGGTGCGCCCTCCAGCGTCATCGTCCCGCAGACATGGTCGTTTGCGGCCTCGATCTGGGCTTTGGTGAAGCCCAGGTGGCGCAGCAGATCAAAGGTGGGGTCGGCCAGCTTTTCGGACGGAATGCCGAGGGTCTGGGTGCAGAACTCCTCGCCCAGGGTCCACTGGTTGAAGACGAACCGGATATCGAAGGCGGTCGGCAGGGCCTTTTCGACCTTGGCGATCTCTTCAGGGCCGAAGCCGTGGCCGATCAGCGAGGTGTGGTTGATGCCCGGCGCGTTGCCCATGGATCCGTGGCCCACCGCATAGGCCACGATTTCCTGCGCGGCGGCTTCGGAATAGCCCAGCTTGGCCAGCGCGGCGGGCACGGATTGGTTGATGATCTTGAAGTAGCCGCCACCGGCCAGCTTCTTGAACTTGACCAGCGCGAAGTCAGGCTCAATCCCGGTCGTGTCGCAATCCATCACCAGGCCGATCGTGCCCGTGGGCGCGATCACAGTGGCCTGGGCGTTGCGGTAACCGTGTTTCTGGCCCAGGGTCAGTGCCTCGTCCCAGGCTGATTTTGCCAGCGCAATCAGGCCCTTGTCGGGGCAGCTTGACGCATCCAGCGGCACCGGGTTGACGTTGACGCCCTCGTAGCCCTTGACCTCGCCATAGGCGGCGCGGCGGTGGTTGCGGATGACCCGCAGCATGTGGTCGGCATTGCGGGCATGGCCCGGAAAGGCGCCCACTTCGCCCGCGATCTCGGCCGAGGTGGCGTAGGCGACACCAGTCATGATCGCCGACAGAGCGCCGCCAAGCGCGCGGCCCTCAGGGCTGTCATAGCCGTAGCCCATATTCATCAGCAGGCCGCCGATATTGGCGTAACCCAGGCCCAGCGTGCGGAAGTCGTAGCTGCGCTGCGCGATCTCCTTCGAGGGGAACTGCGCCATCAGCACCGAGATTTCCAGCGTCAGCGTCCAGAGGCGCGAGGCGTGCACATAGCCCTCGGCATTGAAGCGGTCGCCATCGTAGAATTTCAGCAGGTTCATCGAGGCCAGGTTGCAGGCCGTATCGTCGAGGAACATGTATTCCGAACAAGGATTTGAGCCCCGGATCGCACCGTCTTCCGGGCAGGTATGCCAGGCATTGACCGTGTCGTGGAACTGGATGCCCGGATCGGCGCAGGCCCAGGCGGCGTGGCCCACCTGCTCCCACAGATCGCGGGCCTTGATGGTCTTGGCGACGGTGCCGTCCTTGCGGTTGATCAGCTCCCAATCGGCATCGGCCTCAACCGCTTTCAGGAAGGCATCGGTGATGCGGATCGAGTTGTTCGAGTTCTGGCCGGAGACCGAGTTATAGGCCTCGGAATCCCAATCGGTGTCGTAGGTCGGGAATTCGATGCTGCTGTAACCCTGGCGCGCATAATCCAGCACGCGCTTGACGTAAGTCTCGGGGATCGCGACCTTTTTCGCCTCGCGGATCGCCGCTTTCAGCTGCGGGTTCTGCTTGGGGTCGACCGCATCGTCCAGCGACCCGTCCCAGCCCTTGATGGCCGCGAAGATCGCGTTCAGCTTTTGCTCGTGCATTTTTGAGCCGGCGACGATCGACGCCACTTTCTGCTCTTCCAGCACCTTCCAGTTGATGAATTCCTCGATATCGGGGTGGTCGGCATCGACGATCACCATTTTTGCCGCCCGGCGCGTGGTGCCGCCCGACTTGATGGCGCCCGCGGCGCGGTCGCCGATCTTCAAAAAGCCCATCAGGCCCGAGGACTTGCCACCGCCCGACAATTTCTCGCCCTCGGCGCGCAGTGACGAAAAGTTGGTGCCGGTGCCCGAGCCGTATTTGAACAGCCGCGCCTCACGCACCCAGAGGTCCATGATACCGCCGTCATTCACCAGGTCGTCGCTGACCGACTGGATGAAGCAGGCATGGGGCTGCGGGTGCTCGTAGGCGCTGTTCGACTTTGTCAGCTTGCCGGTCTTGTAATCGACATAGTGATGGCCCTGGCTGGGCCCGTCGATGCCATAGGCCCAGTGCAGGCCGGTATTGAACCATTGCGGGCTGTTCGGCGCCGCCATCTGACGGGCCAGCATGAGGCGCATCTCGTCGAAATAGGCGCGCGCATCGGCTTCGCTGGTGAAATAGCCGCCCTTCCAGCCCCAATAGGCCCAGGCGCCGGCGAGACGGTCGAAGACCTGCGTGGCCTTCGTTTCGCCGCCATAGCGCTGATCCTCGGGCAATTCGGCCAACGCGGCCTCATCGGGGACCGAGCGCCACAGAAACTCAGGGATGCCCTTTTCGCGGACCTTCTTCAGGCGCGCGGCAACACCGGCCTTGCGGAAATACTTTTGCGCGATGACGTCCGAGGCAACCTGGCTCCACGAGGCCGGCACCTCCATCTCGTCCAGTTTGAAGACGGCTTTGCCATCAGGATTGCGAATCTCGGAAGATGTGGTGGTGAACTCGACGCTTGCGTAGGCGTCTTTGCCTGCCTCGGTGAACATACGTTCGATTTTCATGACTTTGCCCCGTCTTTTTTCATTTCCGCGCGTATCTGCGCCCCTCGTCACACTCGCTACCGCGGGACAAAACTGACCCGCCTGGAGCCTGCCCAAAAGGCAGACCCAGCCTTACGGATGCCCCAGAAGGCACCCCATGTCTGGCAGTCTCTCCCCCTGCCCCGGCACACTAGATTTAGTGTCGCGCCGGGCAGCCAGCACAAACTGGCGTATTTGCGCCCCCCAGGTCAACGACAAAATTTGATCTAATGAGAGGTTTTTTAGGTTGACCGATCGCACATTTGCCAGATCGGTCTTGGCCCGAATGATTCACTTTTGTGACGGACGGCACGTTAACAATTGGCTTTTATCGTCACCATGCGAGGGGTTAGGCCAATAACCTGAGATCGCAGGTGAAATCCGCGATTGGCGTATTGCCGTTGCCGGAGGTGCTTTTCAGAAAAATGGTCGGGGCGATAGGATTCGAACCTACGACCTACGGTTCCCAAAACCGCCGCGCTACCAGGCTGCGCTACGCCCCGACGGCGCCCTCTTAGCGGGGAAAGATCAGGCTGAAAAGCCCTTTACTCATCGCAGGGCCAAAGGGCCAGGTCCTGCGGCATGGCGGGATGGCGCACCTCGGTGCCCGCGCCGATCCCGATCGTTCCGGCCAGACCACCGTTGATCTCAAGCACGGCCAGGATGTTATCGCCGCCGAGAATCGGGGTGCGGTCAAGCGGGACCGCGTTTTCGTGGACCTTCACCACCTGACCGGCCGAATCGATGAAAATCATGTCCAGCGGGATCAGAGTGTTTTCCATCCAGAAGTTCACAGCCTGCGGACGTTCGTAGACAAACAGCATGCCCGCACTCATCGGCAGGCTTTCGCGGTGCATCAGCCCCTGCGACCGCTCGGCCGCATCATCGGCCAGTTCAATGGTGAAGGCCGAGGTTCCCTGCGGACCACGCAGATGGATGCGGTCGGGGTCGCATTCAGCCGCGGCGATGCCGGGCGCCATTGCAATAATGGCCGCGAGAAACCATCGCATGAAGCTAGTCGTCCTGGCGCGGTGCGGCATCCCAGGCGGCCACGAGTGTGGCCAGGCGTCCGCGCTGGCCGTCGATCACCTTCAGACTGACCGCCTCGCCCGGCTGCAGATCGGCAAACCCCGAGCGGCGCAGGACCTCGACATGAATGAACACGTCTTCCGAGCGGCCGAACACGTTGGCAAAGCCGAACCCCTTGGCCTTGTCGAACCATTTGATCCGCGCCGCCACCAGCGGGATTGCGGCCAGCGCCTCGGCATCCAGCACCTCGATGTCTTCGAGCCCCGCTGGCGAACCCGAAAGCGGCGGCTCGATCTTCAGCACTTCCAGCGCCTGACGTCCGCGCGGCGTCTCCTGCACAACAACATCGATCAAAGCATCCTCGGCAACCGAGCTCTGGCCGAAATTCCGCAAGACATTAGCGTGAAGCAAAATATCCGGCCCGCCTTCATCAGCCAGGATGAATCCAAAGCCTTTCGAGGGGTCGAACCATTTCACCTTGCCGCGCACGGATGCGCGCTGTGTATCTGTTTGATCGTTGGCCAAGACGGCACCGTTATCCCAATTCTGTGGCTCTATATCTCAAGGCAACCGTTAACGGATGCAAGCGGAAAATTTCCCCATAAAGCCAAGGCCTTGCCATTCACGAAGCGTGAATGTCATGGATTCAAGCGGCTGATTTGCCATGGGTCACCCATGGTTTCGCGCCGCCAGCGGAAGCGGTCGTGCAAACGGAAATCGCCATCCGCCCAGAACTCAATCTCAAGCGGTCGTATGCGAAATCCGCCCCAGAAAGGCGGGCGTTCGGGAGATGTCCCATGCACGGCTGTCACCCGCGCCACCTCAGCCAGAAGTGCCGCGCGCGAGGCGAGCGGTTCCGACTGCTTCGAAGCCCAAGCGCCCAAGCGGCTTTTCAGTGACCGCGAGGCGAAGTAGGTATCTGCTTTTTCGCCATCCTCCTTTTCGACAAGGCCCCTCACCCGGATCTGTCGACGAATGGACTTCCAGTGTAGCACGAAAGCCGCCTTTCCGTTAACGTCAATTTCGTGCGCTTTGCGAGAATTGTAGTTTGTATAGAACACGAACCAGTCCGCCTCGATCTCGCGCAGCAGGACCATGCGCACATTGGGCAACCCGTCGGCATCCACGGTGGCAAGCGCGATCGCGTCGGGGTCGTTCGGCTCTTTCCCGGCGGCGGTGGCCAGCCAATCGCGCGCGATGGCAAACGGGTCGTCCCCGGCGAAGTGTCCCGTTCGGTCAGCCATGTTGTCCTATCTCCTTTGCCATGCGACCTACAGGCATCCGCGGGTCGCCGCAACATCCCGTTTCGGTCAAACGGGCCAGTCTTGAAGCACCTGACGCAATCGCCTAAACCCGAAATCAAAGACGCAGCATAACGGGCGGGACAGCATGACAACGGGATTGATGGCGGGCAAACGTGGCCTGATCATGGGGCTGGCAAACGATAAGTCAATCGCATGGGGTATTGCCAAGGCGCTCCACGACGCGGGGGCCGAGCTGGCCCTGTCTTACCAGGGAGATGCGTTTCGCAAGCGGGCCGAGCCCTTGGGCGCCTCGCTGGGGGTGACCCAGCTGATCGATTGCGACGTCTCCGACGCGGCCTCGCTGGACGCCGCCTTCGGGCAATTGCATGGCGCCTGGGGCAAGCTTGACTTCGTCGTCCACGCCATTGGTTTTTCGGATAAAAACGAGCTTCGGGGCCGTTACGTCGATACCAGCCCCGAGAATTTCCGCATGACGATGGATATCTCGGTCTATTCCTTCACCGCCGTCTGCCAGCGGGCCGCGGCGATGATGCCCGATGGCGGCAGCCTTCTGACGCTGACCTATTACGGTGCCGAACGCGTCATGCCGCATTACAACGTGATGGGCGTGGCCAAGTCGGCGTTGGAGGCCAGCGTCCGCTACATCGCCGAGGATCTGGGCAAGGACGGGATCCGCTGCAACGCGATCTCGGCCGGGCCGATCAAGACGCTGGCAGCCAGCGGCATCGGCGATTTCCGCTATATCCTGAAGTGGAATGAGCTGAACTCGCCGCTCCGCCGGAACGTCACGCAGGAAGATGTGGGCAAATCCGCGCTCTACCTCTTGTCCGATCTGGGATCAGGGGTGACGGGCGAGACGCATCATGTGGATAGCGGCTATCATATCGTCGGCATGAAGGCTGTGGACGCACCCGATATCGACGCTACCGTCGGTCGTAAAGGCGACGGCCTGTGACCTTTGCGGTCTTCGCCTCGATCGTCTTTATCCACCTCATGGCGGCCATCAGCCCCGGCCCGTCCTTCGTTGTCGCCGTCCGCACCGCGGCCTCCGAGGGGTTTCGGGTGGCCGCCTCGCTGGCCGTGGGGTTTGGCCTCGGCGCGGTGATCTGGGCGCTCGCGGCCCTCTTCGGGCTGGCTGTCCTGTTTCAGATCGCGCCTTGGCTGTTCACGACGCTCAAGATCGTCGGCGCCGCCTTTCTGATCTGGATCGCGATCATGACCTGGCGCCATGCCAGTGACCCGCTGCCTGAGGTGACCGAGGGCGCAACGCCCCGCTCGGCCCTGTCGGCGCTGCGGCTGGGGGTGATCACGCAGTTGGCCAATCCCAAGCCCGCCGTGTTCTTCGGCGCGGTTTTCGTGGGCCTGGTGCCGCCCGATGTGGGCTGGCAGGCCCTCATCTTGCTGCTGGTGGTGATTTTCGCGAATGAGACGCTGTGGTACATGCTGGTCGGCCAACTCTTCTCGACCCGGCATGTGCGCGCGGTTTATGCCCGTGGCAAACGCTGGGTTGACCGCGCCTTTGGTGGCCTGATCGCAGCCTTTGGCGTCAAGATCGCCGTGACCTGAGGAGACGCCCGATGACCGACCGCCTGCCGCACGAAAAGGGGTTTCACGTCAGTTGGGACCAGTTGCATCGCGACAGCCGGGCGCTGGCCTGGCGGTTGGACAAGCAGGGCCCCGATGACGGCGCCTGGCGCGCTGTGGTGGCGATCACCCGGGGCGGCATGGCGCCTGCGATGATCGTCAGCCGAGAGCTGGACATTCGCACTGTCGATACGATCTCGATCAAGTCCTACAACCATCAGGAACAGGCCGAACCGAAGGTGATCAAGGCGCCGCAGGACAAGATCATGGGCGACGGGACCGGCATTCTGGTGGTCGACGATCTGGTCGATACCGGCAAGACGCTGGAAGTGGTCCGCAGGCTGTATCCCAAGGCACATTTCGCAACCGTCTATGCCAAGCCCTCGGGCCGGCCGATGGTGGACACGTTCATCACCGAGGTCAGCCAGGACACCTGGATCTTCTTTCCGTGGGACATGGCGCTGCAATACGTCGAACCTTACCGAGGCACGGATTGAGAAAAGACGCGACGGGCCCGCGGCCCGTCGCGCGTTAGGCGTCGCCACATTCGCCAACGCCGCAAGAGGTCACCGGGACGGCGCGAGTTAAGGGCCAGTTGTCACCGAGCTGCCGCTCGCCAATACAGCCCATGGTTGTATCAGCGCCCGATTTCGGGATACTTGCTCTGACAAGACAGCGAGGCGGCATGACCAACGCGGCACTCCCTTCCGGTGCCTATCCGATTGAGCGGCGGGCGGGTGAAGTTGACCGGCTCCGGCACCAAAGCGACGCCTGGGCACCGGATACCGGCGCGATGCTGGACGCGATTGGTGTCGGGCCGGGCTGGCACTGCCTCGATCTGGCCTGCGGACCGGGCGGAATAACCGATATGCTAGCCGGCCGCGTGGTGCCCAGCGGTTCGGTGACCGGCCTTGATGCCGACGCCGAATTTCTGGACATTGCGCGCTGCTGGGGCCCGGCGGAGGTGCGCTATATTCAGGGCGACGCCTATGCAACCGGTCTGCCCGACGGGTCCTTCGACCTGGTCCATATCCGCTTTCTCGCCTCAACGGCGGGCCAGCCCGGGCGGCTGATCGCCGAAGCGCGGCGCCTTCTAAAGCCAGGCGGCACGCTGGCCATGCAAGAGGCTGACTTTCCAACCCTGCGCTGCTACCCGCCGCATCCCGCCTGGGCGCAGTTGGCAGAGCTTTTCGCAAGCGCCTTTCCGGGCCATGACAGCGACGACCCCGTCGCGCAACAGCTCTACCGGATGCTGCGCCAGGCCGGGTTTCAAGACGTGCAGTACCGGCCGCGCCTGGTTGGCACCCGCGCGGGCGATGCCTGGCAGGACTACTTGCCCGCAACGGTTGAATCTCTGCGGTCTGGCCTTGTCGCGCAAGGGCGCATCACCGACGCCGCGCTTGACGATCTTCTGGCGCAATGTCGCGCCCATCTGGCCCTTCCCGACACCACTTTCACCTCGATCACCTGCGTCCAGGTCTGGGGTCAGCGCGTCATGGCGTAAACCTTGCGTGTATGGGCGACCGCCCTACCTGTGCCTGAGGCCCAAACAACAGGAGCGTCCTCCATGCCCCACCCGACCCGCCGCCTGATCCTGGCGTCCTTGGCCGCCACCATCGCAGTCCCCGCCCTCGCCCACCACGGCTGGCGCTGGACCGATAGTGGCGAGTTTGAACTGACCGGTGTGATCACCGCCGCCCAGCTTGGCAACCCGCACGGGCTGCTGACGGTCGAGGTGAATGACGAGGTCTGGACGGTGGAAGTCGGTCAACCATGGCGAAACGAGAACGCGGGCCTGACCGATGCGATGCTGGCGCCGGGCACCGAGATCACAGCCCGTGGCCACCGCGCCGCTGATCCCGAGACCCTGACGATGAAGGCCGAACGGATCGTGATCGGCGGCACCTTGCACGACCTCTATCCCGATCGTTCGTGATCGAGTTTTTTGCGGCGCTTGAGGCCACAGCGCTGGCGCACCATTTGCGGGTGTCGCGCTGGACCTATCCGTTAGTCAATGCCGGGCATATCCTGGGTATTGCGCTACTCGTCGGCGCCGTCATCCCGATGGATATGCGCCTGCTGCGCGCCAAGCAAAGCCCGATCATCGCCGATACCATCGCTCTCCTTCGTCCTTTTGCGATTACGGGCGCCTGTCTGGCCATCGCATGCGGGATGCTTCTCTTTCTGGTACAAGCGACTGACTACGCTCAAAACGGTTGGTTTCGCACGAAAATGGCGCTCCTCGGCGCGGCAGTCTTGAACGCCGGTTTGCATTTTCGGCTGACAAATCTGACGCCCGCCCGCCAGCGCCTTGCGGCGATACTGTCGCTGGCGCTATGGCCCGCCATCTTGATCTCGGACCGGATGATCGGTTTCAGCTGAACGATGACGATCCTTCTGCGAAGGATCAGGCCGTTCCGCACCGCACCACCCCGATTTTTCGCAGAAAAATCGCGCCTCCGTCTCCGGATCTTTCGCACAAAGATCGATGCGCTTAAAAGTGTATTGCGCGCCCATACGCGTCGAGCACGCTTTCATGCATCATTTCGCTGAGCGTCGGATGCGGGAAGACCGTCTCCATTAGCTCGGCCTCGGTCGTCTCCAGCGTGCGGCCAACCACATAGCCCTGGATCAGCTCGGTCACCTCGGCGCCGACCATATGGGCACCCAGAAGCTCGCCTGTCTTGGCATCGAAGACGGTTTTCACCATCCCTTCGGGCTCACCCAAAGCGATCGCCTTGCCGTTGCCGATGAACGGGAAGTGACCGACCTTGATCTCATGCCCGGCTTCCTTGGCCTTCGCCTCGGTCAGACCGACGCTGGCGACCTGAGGGTGACAATACGTGCAGCCCGCGATCGAGCCCGGCTTGATCGGATGCACATCGTTTTTGCCCGCGATCAGCTCGGCCACCATCACGCCCTCGTGGCTGGCCTTGTGCGCCAGCCACGGCGCCCCTGCGATGTCGCCGATGGCATAGACGCCCTCGACCCCAGTGCGGCAATACTCATCCGTCACCACATGGGCCCGGTCGATCTTGACGCCCGCTTCTTCCAGCCCCAGGCCTTCTGTGTTGCCGACGATGCCAACGGCGGAGATCACCGTGTCAAACTCATGCGTTTCGACCTTGCCGCCGGTCTCGATATGGGCCGTCACCTTACCCTTCGCGCGGTCCAGCTTCTTCACCGCCGCCTTTTCGAGGATCTTCATGCCCTGCTTGACGAACTGCTTCTTGGCGAACGCGCTGATCTCGGCGTCTTCCACCGGCAGGATCCGGTCCATCACCTCAACCACCGTCGTCTCGCAGCCGAGCGTGTTGTAGAAGCTGGCGAATTCGATCCCAATGGCGCCCGAGCCTATCACCAAAAGCTTTTTCGGCATCCGAGGTGGCACCAGCGCGTGCTTGTAGGTCCAAACCAGATCGCCATCGGCCTCAAGCCCCGGTAACTCGCGCGCCCGCGCGCCGGTCGCCACGACGATGGCTTTCGCGGTCAGATCTTCGGTGCCCTTGTGGGTCTTGACGGTCACCTTGCCCTTGCCGGCCAGCTTTGCCTCGCCCATGATCGTCGTCACCTTGTTCTTCTTGAACAGATGCCCGATCCCCCCAGACAGCTGCTTGGCCACAGCGCGTGAGCGCTTGACGACCGCATCCAGATCATAGCTGATCCCTTCGGCCTTCAGCCCGAATTCCTTGGCGCGGTGCATCAAGTGAAACACCTCCGACGACCTCAGCATCGCCTTGGTCGGAATGCAGCCCCAGTTCAGGCAAATGCCGCCCAGGTGCTCGCGTTCGATGCAGACCACGTTCAGCCCCAGCTGCGCCGCCCGGATCGCGGCCACGTAGCCGCCGGGCCCTGCGCCGATCACGATCATGTCGAAGCTTTTGGCGGCCATGCGGGTTCCTCCGGTTGCTGAATTAGTTTGGCATTAAACTATTCCCCAAGGCGCAGCAAGAAAAGGGGTGTTTGACATCAACCGCATCTGGTCGCCATGCTCAGGAGCAACCCGCCCTGATCGGTATGGCGCTGCCTTGTTGGGGTATCCCGTTTTAAGCCTATCCCGGCCGAGATAAGCCGTGGCTTGGGGTGACAATGATTTGATACACAAAATCTTTTTCAAAACAAAATCTTACGCCAGACTACTGAAGTAGCCCATCCGGCCGGGCTGTGTCCTCGTAGAAGCCTGTCAGCCTCAACCACTCCCGATCACCGGCCACCGTGGCGATGTCACGATAGAGAGCGAGCAGGACGCGGGCCTTGGTCGGGCCGACATAGATCCAAGGCACGGAATCAAACGAAAAACTGCCGTCGAACGGGCCGATCCTGAGCAGCATATCAAGATCATCTGCAGCGTAGGCCCAATAGGTCAGCCATCTGCGCACCCTTCGCGCGTCCTGCGGGTCGCTGATCACCAACAGATCGGTGGCGGCTTTGTGAACACCGTCCCGAACACTGAAATCCTTGTGTCGGTCATCCGAGCCGCCGCACATCGAGCCGAGGCTGACATATTCGATGGCCGCGTAGATATAGAGCAAAGCCGCCAATGGGTTCTCGCTCCGCGCCATGCGGTCTTCTGCCATGCCAAAGGATGCGTTGACCGACCCGCCCCATTTCTCCAGAAGCGGCCGCATCAACTGCATCTGCAGCGCGAGGTCAACGATGTGCGTCGTGCCGGCCAGCTCGAACGCCTTCCGGGACAGATCCTGATACTCATCCATTCGCCCCGTGTGATCCACCGCCGAGATCACGAGGCCGACGAACCCATGATGGTCGGGGGCAAGCTCAAACCCGCGCCGGGCCAGATCGCAGGCGCGCTGCGTGCGTTCCTGCAGGGTGGCAAAGGCCTCTTCGCTGACCCAATTCGCCGTCTTGTCGCCACGGGCTTTGAACCCCGCTTCCGAGGCGTGATGTCCCGCCAGCAGATGAATGCCGGCATGATCCGGATTGGCAATGACAAGATCGTCGAGAGTTGATTGGGGTATGTCCAGAATGTCGCCACTGAGCACAAGATCGACAATCGCGTCGCAATTGGCCGCACCAATCAATCGGTCCCCGGCGTCAAGATAGCGGCCGTCGCGAAGCTCTGCGAAGTCGGTGTTGGCCACAAAGGGCTCCGGCATTTTGAGCTCCAGGGGCCGCACTGTTTTTGCATAAGCCTTCTGCGCCTCGCTGTGATGTAACGAGAGCTTCTTCCACGGGCTGCACTTTTCGGATTTGAGGAAGCGCAGCTGACTGGCGAGCCTTTTTGAGACGTAGTTTTGCTCGATCAGGTATCTGTGGCACTGCAGAAGCATCTCCCCATACTGCTCCCACGACTCGTACCTGCAAACGCGCGCGCGCAACTCAACCCCGATGCGCCGAATATGGGCCCATGCCTCGCGTTCGGGGATCCATTCCAGCGTGGCCCCGATGCGGGCGTAGTGGATCAGCATGATCAAACGGTAGGTCCGCAGATCAAGTGCGGGTGTGTTTTCCGGATGTTTGTCGATGCCCCGCTGATACCCGTCAACCGTGCCCTTTTCGTATAGCGCGGCCATATCGTCCGGGACGGTGTCATGGCCATTCAAAGCAAGAACCTGTGAAACCTCGTAACTCATCTCGCGCAAAAGCCGGCTTTCAAGGATATCCGTCAGATGTGCAGCGTTTTCGATCCGCTCAAAATCAACGATGAATTTGCGCAAGATCTCCTTGTCGTCCTCATTCACGGGGCCAAGGTCCGGGTCGATGTACTTCACGCGGTCGAAATATCCCCCGACACTCATGGTGGATTTGCATCTGTGCGCATTGAACGGGGCGGCCAGAGCCAGAAGATAGCGATCATCCGTTCCAAAGCTTTCTTCGTCTGCGTAGGGAATTGTGCTGCGGTCCAACAGCATGCTCTTCGGCGTGGGGTAATTCTCGGCAAACTTGCCCGTCAGCGCCACCTTGCCATGTTCAAAGATCTTCTTTGCATGCTGTCGGTCGCCTTTCAGTTCCTTGCCCATGTCGATGAAGATCGCGCCGAAGAAAGCACCCACGGCGAGAAGGGCGATGACGCCGATCCCGGCAATGATCCACAACAGAACAGACACGCTAAATATCCTTCGTCATTTCAAATCTTTGAAGCAAGACTAGGACTTCGCAACATAACGAGTAAAGTAAAGAATACTTCTCGGGTCCGCTGGCCCAAAGTCTGCCAAAAATTGTGCATTGGGGACTCTGCCAAACTCCGAAAAGAACGCCCGGACTACTGGCGAAACCAACCTCGCAAAGTTTCACGCAAACAATTCATGCGCCAGTTCTAGGGCATCGACCAGCACATCAACTTCGGCTTTCGTGTTGTAAAGGCCGAATGAGGCGCGGCAGGTCGCGGCCACCCCCAGATGATCCATCAGCGGGGCCGCGCAATGCTGGCCCGCGCGTACCGCGACGCCCTTCTTGTCGAGGATGGTCGAGATGTCGTGGGCATGTGCCGCCCCCTGCAGCGTGAAGGAAAAGATCGCACCCTTGGTGGCCGAGGTCCCTTGCACATTGAGCCAGTTCAGCCCCGCCAGGCGGTCGCGCGCATAATCGCGCAGGCCGTCCTCATGGGCCGCGATATTGGCCATGCCAAGCTCGGTCATATAGTCCAGCGCCACGCCCATACCGATCTGCTGGACGATGCCGGGCGTGCCGGCCTCGAACTTCATCGGTGGGTCGTTGTAGATCACCGTGTCGCGCGTCACTTCGCGGATCATGTCGCCGCCCCCGATGAAGGGGCGCATCTCGGCCATCCGCTCTTTTTTGATGAAGATCGCCCCGGAACCGCTTGGTCCATAAAGCTTATGGCCGGTGATCGCATAGAAATCGCAGCCCAGATCGGCCACATCCACCGGCATGTGCACGGCCGCCTGCGATCCGTCGACCAGCACCGGCACGCCCTTCTTGCGCGCGCCGTCACAGATCGCCTTGATATCCACTTTGGTGCCAAGAACGTTTGACATATGGGTCATCGCGATCAGACGGGTGCGGGGCCCGATTGCGCTGAGCACACGATCGACAGAGATGTCGCCAGCCGAGTCGGGTTCAACCCATTTCAGCACCGCACCCTGACGTTCGCGCAAAAAGTGCCAGGGCACGATGTTGGCGTGGTGCTCCATCACGCTTAGCACGATCTCATCGCCCGCCTCGAACCGCGGCATAGCCCAGCCATAGGCGACCAGATTGATCCCCTCGGTCGTGCCCGAGGTAAAGACGATCTCGTCCTCGCTGGCTGCGTTCAAAAACCGCGCCACCTTGCCGCGCACGGCCTCGTATTTCTCGGTCGCCAGGTTCGAAAGATAGTGTAAGCCCCTGTGAACATTCGAATATTCCATCGAATAGGCCTGCGTGATCGCATCGATCACCACTTGCGGCTTTTGCGCCGACGCGCCGTTATCGAGATAAACCAGCGGCTTGCCATTTACCTCCCGCGCGAGGATCGGAAAGTCGCCGCGCACGGCGTTGACATCATACATCGGCCAGCTCCTGCGGCACCAGTTGCACACCCAGGATGGCCAGGATGATCATCAGCGCGATCGCCAGGGCAATCGTGGCCACAACGATCCCGAACAGCACTTTCCCGCGTGAGGTAAAGCCATGCAATTCCATGATAAAACCGCTGGCCAGCCAGAAATGCACGATCACCAGAACGAAGCCGACCATCACCCCCAGAGGCGCCGACAGGACCAATGTGAAAAGCATGCCCACACGCAGCACCAGCATGACCGCCTCGAACCAGACAACCAGATGCAGCGTCTCATCGAAGCTGCCGGTCCCGCCGAACTCCACGCCGATCCTGTGGACCGCAAAGACCGAGACGACCAGGAGGAACACCTGCCCAAGCGCCCCGAGAATCGGGTTCTCCTGCATCATCAACATGAAGGGCGGCACCTGCGCGGGTTCGGCCTCAGGGGCTGCCATGATCAGGCCCGAGGACATCTCGCCCACCAAGACTCCTACGACGATGATCAGCGCCAAGGCCTGCCAGAGCGCCTCTCGCGGCAGCCCCATATGCTTGACCTGACGGGCCGCATCCATGGGGTTGAGCAGCGTCTCGCGCAGCAATGCCACCAGATTTTGTGGTGTCGTATCCATCATCACTCCAAAACTCGCGCGCGCCGCTAGGGCCGCGCTGTCCGCTCAACCGGGGCCGATGCCTTCGACCTCGGCCATTGCCAGCAGCCAATGCACGAAAAAGCCCAAGGTTAAAACCACCCCCGTTGCCGTCAGGGCCGGGCTCGGGCCGATAAAGCCCGCCACCAGACCCTGCAACAGGAAAACTGGGCTGAGCGCCAGCAAAGTCCAGAACAACGCCAGACGCGCCCCCAGCCAGGTCCCCTGCCCACCGAAGGCCTTGGCCACCAGATGCGACAGGGCCGCCAGCCCGTAGAAGAAGAGCGGCGCGATGAACACCCACCCCAGCAGGGCCGCGCCGAGGCGCGCCTCCAGCGGAACCTCGGGCATCAGATAGGCCTCGCGCGACAGCCGTGGCCATTGGGCGATGAAGATCAAGAAGCACGCCGCCATCAGATAGGCCAGGGCGCGTCCTTCGGTCGCGCCGGCCATCTGACGGCGCACGGCCGCCCCCGGCCCGCGCCAACTGCGCCATATCTCGGTCGAGACGGCCATTACCTGCGCCTGCGCGCCAACCAGCCTTCAAGATGCGCCAGAATGCCCTCGCGCAGCCCCTCATCCTCGATCTCATCCAGCGCCTCGGCCAGGAAGGCCAGCACCAGAAGGTCGGTCGCCGCCGCCTCGGGCACCCCGCGCGAGCGCAGGTAGAACAGCGCCGTCTCGTCGATCGCGCCTGAGGTTGAGCCGTGGCTGCAGATCACATCATCGGCGTAGATCTCTAGCTCGGGCTTGGCCAGAAACTGGCTGTCCTCATCCAGCAGCAGCGATTGGCTGATCTGATAGCCGTCGGTCTTCTGGGCCCCCTCTTTCACCAGGATCTTGCCCTGAAAAACGCCCGTCGCCCCGTTGCGCAGCACCTTCTTGAAGACCTGCCGGCTTTCGCAATTCACTGCGTCATGGGTGACGAAAACCGTGTCGTCATGATGAAAGTCGCCATCACCCACGCTGGCCCCGGCAATATGCGCGACGGCCTCATCGCCCACGATCTCTATCACCGCCTCGTTGCGCGTCAGCCGGCCGTTCACCGTCAGCGTAAAGCTCTTGAACGTCGCCGCCGCACCCACCCGCGCAAAGATATGGGTCGCCGCGCGGCGCTCATGGTCGCGGCCCTGCACGCGGATATGGTGGAACGCGGCGCCGTCGGCGACATCGACCTCCATGCATTTGTTGAACCGCGCGGCCGCCGGGCCATTCTCAAGAATTGTCAGATCGGCGCCTTTCTCAACCCGGATCGTATGGTGGAGGATCGCGTCGGACGTCTCTGATTTATGGAGATACATCAGCGACACAGGCTTGGCCGCCTTGCCCGTGACGCGGATCAGAACGCCATCGGTGGCGTAGGCCGTGTTCAACGCCGCCAGCGGCCGCTCAACCGGGGCCTGCCCGCTTGCTTCCAGCACGCCATAGACGTCCTTCGCCCAATGGATGTCATGCCCGCCAGCCTCGGCCAGACGCGAGATTTCAAGCCCCGCCATCTCCAGATCGTCCGAGGCCTCGGCATCGAAAACACCGTCGACAAAAACGATCTGCAAACGCTCGGTATCATCGAAAACGGGCGTTTCCCTGGGGTCGAACAACGCCGCCGGCGGCGCCTCTGGCACCGTCAGATTGGTCGGATCGGTGTACTTCCAATACTCGTCCCGCCGCCCCGGCAGCCCCATGGCGTTGACCCGCGCCAGGGCAGCCTGACGCGCCTCGGTCGCCCATTTGCCACCCTGTGGCAGATCAAGCACCGCCAGCCTGTCGGCGGTCACGTCCGCTTTCCTGGCCAGAGCCGCCATCACGCCACCTCCGCCAGGATATCGGCATAGCCGTTATTCTCAACCTCAAGCGCCAGGTCCGGCCCGCCGGTCTTGACGATGCGGCCATCGGCCATGATGTGCACCACATCGGGTTTGATGTGGTCCAGAAGCCGCTGATAATGCGTGATAACTAGGAAACCACGGCCTGCGTCACGCAATGCGTTCACGCCATCGGCCACCAGCCGCATCGCATCCACATCAAGGCCCGAATCTGTCTCGTCCAGGATGCACATCTTGGGCTCCAGCATCGCCATTTGCAGGATCTCGTTGCGCTTTTTCTCGCCGCCCGAGAAGCCCACATTGACCGGGCGCTTCAGCATCTCGGCGTCGATGTTCAGCTCTTTCGCCTTGGCGCGGATCACCTTCAGGAAATCGGCTGCCGACATCTCCTCCTCGCCGCGCGCCTTGCGTTGAGCATTCACGGCGGTGCGCAGGAAGGTCATGTTGCCGACGCCGGGGATCTCGACCGGGTATTGAAACGCCAGGAAAAGGCCTGCGGCGGCCCGCTCTTCGGGCTCCATCTCAAGCAGGTCCTCGCCCTCGAGATGCGCGGCGCCCTCGGTCACGACATAGCCGTCGCGCCCCGAGAGCACATAGGACAGGGTCGATTTGCCAGACCCGTTCGGCCCCATGATGGCGTGGACCTTGCCGGCCTCAACGGTCAGGTCGACGCCCTTCAGGATCGCCTTGTCCTCTTCTTCAAGTTTGACGTGCAGATTCTTGATTTCCAGCATTTTTCCCTCACTCAGAATGCATGAAAAGGGCGCCCGCGCAGCGGGCCCCTTGCAGATGGGTCGGATAGGATGACGGTGTTAGGCGGTGTAGCGCGCCAGAACCTCGGCCACGTATTCGGCCGAATAGATCTTTTCGAAGACCTGCGGGTACTCGGCCATCGCCGCGCCCCAAAGCAGCAGCATCGCCGCGAAGCCCACGAACTGCGCCCTGCCGCGCCGATAGACGCGCAGGTGGAACATCTTGCCCAAGATCACGGCCAGAACCATCGCGATGACGATGTCGAGATAGCCGATATTCGGGCTGATATAGCCCATATACGGAATCAGAAACGGCGCGTTCTGGCTTATCATGGACAACACCACGTCTTCGGGGACAAAATGAAACTCGATCGCGCGCCCCGCCACGACGCAGATCGCGCCGGCTGCGATGGCAATCGGGGTCATGAACAGTTCCTTGAAGAACGATCCCCGGTCCTTCGGCTGGCGCACGAGCTTGGCGGATTTCGACTTTTTCTTGTGCTTGACCGGCCGACCGGCTGCCGATTCCTCGACCGGGCCCACATAGATGTGCTTGGTGGTATTCTCGCCGCCTGCCTGGATCCGTTTCAATCTGCTGCTGAACGAGCCCTTTTGGGCTTCTATGCCGACCATCGCATTCACGGTTACTCACTCCCCAGCTGACCAAGATCAGGGGTAGTTCAGCACCTTGGCAAAAAAACGGCAACGACATGGTGAGACTCTGGTTCAACTGAGGCTGACCGCGGTTCCCGAGGCGGAAACCATCAGCATGTTGTTGATCACTTCGTAATCCAGATCGACGCCCACAACCGCGTTTGCGCCCATCGCAGAAGCCCTTTCCTGCATTTCATCCAGAGCTGTCTCGCGCGCCTTGGCCAATTCCTTCTCATAGGCGGCAGACCGCCCACCGACGACATCGCGGACCTTGGCAAAGAGGTCACGAAAGATATTCGCCCCCAGAATCGCCTCACCCGTGACAATGCCATGGTAAACAGTGATGGTTTTTCCCTCGACCGAGGGCGTTGTTGTGACGATCATTTGTGGTCCCCCTCTTCCGTGCCCGGAGATGCGGCTGCCCGCTTTACGATGAGAGCCGCCAAGAGGCCGTTTTCTGTCTCAAGCGTCACTTCCACACCTCCCACCATTTGGGGGCTTCCTCGACCGGCATGGGTAGCTCCACCAGCACCGGCGGCGCGTTCGCCGTCAAAAACCCTGCGGTCTGGCTGGTCAGAAAGGCCGCCAGCGCCAGCCCCAGAAAGAACATCGTCGCCCGAGGTATGTCGTCGAGGTCCTTGTCTTGATCAAACAGGTTGAAGCCCCGCCCGATGAAATATGAAACACCGGCCAGTAGAACCCCGAACACGTCTCCGATCGCGACAAACGAGGTCAATTGGTGACCGATGCTGTCGTCTTGCAGACCCGACATCACCCAAAGGATCAAACCCAAACCGCCCAGCGCTGCCGTCAGGCCAAAGCCCCAGAGAGCGGCACTGAACAGCGGATGTTCGTGCAGAAACTGGCGAAACCCACCCAGGAATTCATGCCTGGAGGCGCCAGGCTTCACGCCCAGATCAGCCCCGTGGTAAATCTCCTCAGCCGTTGCCTGGCGCGCCTTCTCGACCTGGGTCAACCGGTCCTGAAAATGATCGTTTTGCTCTGTCACTGCAGTAGATCCAGAGACATCGCCACCGTCACACGCTGACCCACAACAACATTCAGCGATGCAGTGCCGGCAACAAT
Source organism: uncultured Paracoccaceae bacterium (assembly GCA_947503935.1). Lineage (GTDB taxonomy): Bacteria > Pseudomonadota > Alphaproteobacteria > Rhodobacterales > Rhodobacteraceae > CANNFR01. The sequence goes on along the minus strand of CANNFR010000008.1, from coordinate 26,963 downwards.
GCCATGGTAGGTGATGATAGCCTTGCCCTCGGCCGAGGGAGTGGTGATAACGATCATCCTGATCTCCTGAAACTCACGTATCGTGGCGTGTCTTTTGCCATGGGCTTTTTGCGGACCCGCTCGGCGCCAGCGCCTGTCAGCTGCCATTCTTCTTCATCCTAGCTGCGAGGACCGTCGAGCCTCTCCTCTACAGCGGGATAACAGCGTGTCCGGAACCGATCGGGCCGACGTTACAACCAGAGATCCTCCAACGCAGTCTTGCCAACCGGCACTGGCAACGTCGTATCCACGTATTGCGCAAAAACCGCCGCAATAGTAGCCGCGATTGCAAGCCCGAAGAAGAACGCGATAGGCACCGATTTTTCGGCAGACCAATCTTCCGGCTCAAAAAACGACACCTCGCCGCTCAGCAACTTCAGCGCGGAACCGCCCAGCAAGCCAACGATGAAGCCAATACTGGCGAGCTGTTTCAGCTGCAGAACGAATTCAGGCGAATGGATACCTGGCACATTGCCGCTTAGCAACAGTCTCGCAACCAGCAAAACCATCGCGATGCAGGCGATGGAAATGCCCAAAATCGTGGGATACTCCCGACACAGGAACTGCCATGTGCTTAAACGAGCACCGGCCTGACTCGTCGCACCATCCGCAAGAGGATTAACGCTCCTTGCCTGCAGGCGCTCGATACGGTTCTGGAAATTGCTTCGGGTCATCCAACGCTCCTTTCAGTTCGCATTCCGAGTTTCTCAAACGTTCCCGCCAGAGTCACGAAAAAGCCATCAAACATAGCACCATTTGCCTTCTCGAGCGATCAAGGAAACGATGCGGTGGTAGACTGTGATGGTCTTATCTTCGATCGAGGGAGTGGTTGTGATGATCATGGCTTACCTCAAGGTAGCTGCATGAGCGCCAGACCCGCCGCTAGGCCAGGAAAGGCCCCGACCACGAACGGTCTCGGCGCGGAACGGCCCCTCATCGCCGAAGCAGTGACGGTTCCCACGAACCACAGCGGAATAATCGCGAACCATGCAATCGTTAGCACCGCTATCGGGGCACCAAACAAGCCCGGAGTGTCGCTGTCCCTGACGGATTGCGGCGCTGCGTCGGATATCTTTTGTGTGTTGTTGAAGAGAAAAAACACAATAGCCGAGCAAAGCGCCCCCAACACGACCCGCGAAAGCCTGAACCCGTTGTTGCGCCCGGTCGAAGAATGGGACCTCGGTGACGGCCCTCCAGCTAACGTGTCCGGCCGGACACCGAGCCGCGCCATGCGTTTGTGGAAATCGTCCTTGCTCACCCAACGCTCCCCTCCAGCGAGATTGCCACAAGGCTCTGCGCCTCCATGGCAAACTCCATCGGCAGAGCTTGCAGCACTTCCTTGCAGAACCCGTTCACGACCAGGGCGACGGCCTCTTCCTCATCCATGCCACGGCTCCGGCAGTAGAACAGCTGATCGTCGTCGACCTTGGATGTCGTCGCCTCGTGCTCCACCCGCGAGGAGTTATTCTTGACCTCGATATACGGCACCGTGTGCGCCCCGCATTTGTCGCCGATCAGCAGGCTGTCGCACTGGGTGTAATTCCGGCTGTCCTTGGCCTTCGGGTGCATCGACACAAGCCCACGATAGGTATTCTGCGCCTTGCCAGCGCTGATCCCCTTCGACACGATGCGCGACTTCGTGTTCTTGCCCAGATGCACCATCTTGGTGCCTGTATCGGCCTGCTGCATGTTGTTGGCGATGGCGATCGAGTAGAACTCGCCCTGGCTGTCGTCGCCGCGCAGGATGCAAGACGGATATTTCCAGGTGATGGCCGACCCCGTTTCAACCTGGGTCCACATCACCTTCGACCGCGCGCCCCGGCAATCGGCCCGCTTGGTCACGAAATTGTAGATGCCGCCCTTGCCGTCCTCATCGCCCGGATACCAGTTCTGCACGGTCGAATACTTGATTTCGGCATCGTCCAGCACGACCAGCTCAACCACGGCCGCATGCAGCTGCGCCACATCGCGCTTGGGCGCCGTGCAGCCCTCAAGGTAGCTGACATACGACCCTTCTTCGGCGATGATCAGCGTGCGTTCGAACTGGCCGGTGTTTTCGGCATTGATGCGGAAATAGGTCGACAGCTCCATCGGGCAGCGCACGCCCTTGGGGATGTAGACGAACGACCCGTCCGAGAAGACGGCAGAATTCAGCGTGGCGAAGAAATTGTCCGATTGCGGCACGACGCTGCCGAGATACTTTTTCACAAGCTCGGGATGCTCGCGAATGGCTTCCGAGATCGAGCAAAAGATCACGCCCGCCTTCTTCAGCTCGGCCTGGAATGTCGTGCCCAACGAGACGCTGTCGAACACCGCATCCACGGCCACCTTACGGCCTTCGGCGGGAATGTCTTCGGCCCCTTCGACACCCGCCAGGATCATCTGTTCCTTCAGCGGGATACCCAGCTTTTCGTAGGTCGCCAGCAGCTTGGGGTCCACCTCATCCAGGCTTTTGGGCTTTTCCAGCATGCTCTTGGGCTTGGCGTAATAATACTGGTCCTGATAATCGATCTTGGGGTAGTCGACCATCGCCCAGGTCGGCTCCTCCATCTGCACCCAGCGGCGGAACGCGGCCAGGCGCCATTCCAGCATCCATTCCGGCTCTTCGTTCTTTTCCGAGATCAGGCGCACGATGTCCTCGTTCACGCCCTTCGGCGCAAACTCCATCTCGATATCCGTGGCCCAGCCGTATTTATACGTGCCCATATTCTGGACCGTCTCGACCGTTTCCCGGTCAACGCCGTCACGCACTTCGATATCGGTGTCCAAAGCTGACATCTTATCCACCTTTTCTTTTCAACGGCTTGCGCCTCGTGTTCTTCATGCGGCCCGGCTGTCGCGCCGCGCCTTTGCCTCAAGCCATGCTTTCGCGAACCGCATGACTTCGTCTTCCGTCGTCGTGGGCCCGAGCGAGACCCGCACAGCCGACCCAGCCACATCAGCGCCGTACCCCATGGCCCGCAGCACCCGGCTTTCGCGCACCTTGCCGGACGAACAGGCCGACCCCGCCGAAATCGCGAACCCCGCCAGATCCATCTGCATCACCTGCGTCTCGCCCTTCCATCCGGGCGTGGCGAAGCACGAGGTGTTGGGCAGGCGATCAGCCTCTTTCCCGACAAAAATAGTCTCTTTTGAGCCGGCTTCCAGAGTTGTTTCTAGAATATTTCTAAGTTTTGCAACCCGGTCCCAGACACCATTCGCCAAATCACGCGCCGCAGCCTCGGCCGCCGCCCCAAACCCGGCGATCCCGGCCACATTCTCGGTCCCCGACCGGCGCCCCATCTCCTGCCCGCCGCCGCGCATCCGGGGCGTGAGGGGCACGCCAGGTTTCGTGATCAAAGCCCCCACCCCCTTCGGCCCGCCGATCTTGTGGGCCGAGACAAGCACGAAATCCGCGCCTGCCCGATCCATCGAAAACGCCACCTTGCCGATTGCCTGAACGGCATCCACAAGGATCAGCACCGACCTCTGCAAGGCCCAAAGCTTCTGCGCCTGCGCAAGCGTGTCGTTCAGAACACCGGTTTCGCTGTTGGCCGCCTGAAGGGCCACGACGTCGTCCCAGATTGTCCCGTCATAGGATTGCCCCCCCGCCGTCCCCAGAAACCGCCCTGAGGCGTCGACATCCAGAAGATGGGTCAGATCGACACCATCCTTCTGGACCCATGCCATGACCGCATCGTGCTCAACCCCCGACGACGATACGGTCGAATATTCCGGGATCGCCAGCGCCGCCGCTTCGGTGGCGCCAGACGTGAAGACGACATCGCCCTGTGCGCAGCCCACCAATGCCGCGACCTGCCCCCGCGCCGTCTCGACAATCATCTTCGCCGCCCGCCCCTCGGCATGCACGCTGGACGGATTGCCCACCATGTCCATCGCCGCGATCATCGCGGCCCGCGCCTCTGGCCGCAGGGGCGCCGTGGCGTTCCAGTCAAGATAGACGCGCTCAGCCACCCCAAGGCCTCAAAGCGTCAGATCTTTCCTGTTTCCAAATATCCTCGGGGGGGGCCGCAGGCGGGGGGCAGATGGCCCCCCTCCCCGCCTTGTCACAAAGGGGCTCGCTCATGGCTCATCCACCACGGTGAACAGCGTCGGCACGGCGGGACACGGGGTCAGGTCGTTGCCGATCACGTCCGACAGCCGCGTCTGGTGCAAAAACACATAGACATGGGCCGACAGGCTTTCCCACAGACGGTTCGTCATGCTCTGCGCCTTGCTGCCCGAATGCGCGCCGGTGGCACCCGCGCCCTGATGCATTGCACTCACCGTCTCATCCACGGCCTCAAGGATCTCGCTGATCCGGATCGCCTCGGGCGCGCGCGCCAGCCGATAGCCGCCACCCGGGCCACGGGCGGATTCCACCAGACCCGCCCGGCGCAGCTTGACGAAGAGCTGCTCGAGATAGGGCAGCGAAATGTCCTGACGTTTTGAGATCTCGGCCAAGGACATCAGGCCATCTTCCGCCTGAAAGGCCAGATCGGACAGGGCAACCATGGCATAACGGCCCTTGGTACTCAGTTTCATGCGTTTCCCCCGGCCAAATCCGTTGACTGCCGCCAACGGGACGCTTACTTCCCTTCAACCGGCGGGCCAATTGGCCTGCCGTTCTTTAGAATACTTCTAAATTGCCCGAGCGAATTCGTCAAGAAACGCCGGGCCAATCGGAAAGAGGCACGATGCCCGAGGTTATCTTCCCCGGCCCCGAAGGGCGGCTTGAAGGACGCTACCACCCCCAGAAAGACCGCGACGCCCCCATTGCCATCATCCTGCACCCGCATCCGCAATTCGGCGGCACGATGAACAATCGCGTCGTCTACAATCTGCATTATGCGTTCTACAATATGGGCTTCACGGTCCTGCGGTTCAATTTCCGCGGCGTTGGGCGCAGCCAGGGTGAATATGACCAGGGCATCGGCGAATTGTCCGACGCGGCCTCCGCGCTCGATTACCTGCAGGCGATGAACCAGAACGCCAAGCATTGCTGGGTGGCGGGCTTTTCCTTCGGCGCCTGGATCGGCATGCAGCTTTTGATGCGGCGGCCCGAGATCTCGGGCTTTATCAGCGTCTCGCCCCCCGCCAACATGTACGATTTCTCGTTCCTGGCCCCCTGCCCCTCCTCGGGCCTGATCATCAACGGCACGGCCGACCGCGTCGCCCCGCCGAAGGACATCAAGGGCCTGGTCGACAAACTGCATGAGCAAAAGGGCATCACCATCACCCATACCGAGGTGGAGGGGTCGGGCCACTTCTTCGAAGATCCGCATATGGACACGATGATCGGCGAGGTCGACACCTATGTTCGCCGCCGCCTGACCGAAACCTCGCGCTGATCGTAAGCCCCGGGCAAAAGCCCAGGTTTCGCCTCTGGTAGGTGAAATCGCGCTTTTGCCCGGCCGCTTGGTTGAGCGGGTTTTGGGCAATGCGCTGTTGACGGCAAAGACGTCTCTCTCCTAAGTAAAGGCCATGAGCCGCACCATTTTCATCCGACGCCGTCTTTGCCTCGCCTTCGCGCGACGCCGATGATGCTTGCCTAAGCTCTTCATCCGCAACCGCGCCTCTGGCGCGGTTTTTTTTGTTTTCAGACATCCATTGGCGGGCCGTCCAAGGCCCGCTGACACCCAGGAAGGGAGATATTCATGAGCATCCGTGTCGGCATCGTCGGGATCAGCGGTTTTGGCGGCGGCGAAGCCTTGCGCCTGATCGCGGGCCACCCCGCCTTCGAGCTGGTCCATGCCGCGGGCGAGGCAAGCGCAGGCACCCCGTTGGGGGATCGCTTTCCAGGTTTGCCGCCCAGGCTGGCCGGTCTAGTGATCGAAAAATGGGACCCCGCCACCCTGCCGGACCTCGATCTGATATTCGCGTCGTTGCCCACAGGGGCATCGCAAGAGGCTCTGGCGCGCGTCCCCGAGGAGGTGAAGATCGTCGATATCGGCGGCGATCACCGCTATGCCGAAGGCTGGACCTATGGCCTGGCCGATATCTGGCCCGACCGGATCGTAGGCCAAACCCGCATCGCCAATCCGGGCTGTTTTCCGGCCGCCGCCCTGATCGCCTTGGCGCCGATCCTGAAAGCAAGGCTGATCGCGCCCGGCAACATCATCATCGACGCCAAGACCGGGATATCGGGCGCCGGCCGGGGCGGCGGCGGAACCTTCGGCTACGCCGAGAGCAACGAGAACCTCGTGCCCTACGGCCTGCTGAAACACACCCATATGCCCGAGATCGCGACGACGATCGAAGGCCTCAGTGGCGGCACCGCGTCCGGCCTGGTCTTCACGCCCCATCTTGTGCCGATGACCCGGGGCATCCTTGTGACGATGTATTGCAAAGGCGCCGCCACGACCACGCAATGCCTTGACGCGGCGCGGCGGTTCTACGACGGACGGCCCTTCGTCCGCGCGACCGAAAGGCCACCGCAGACGAAATGGGCGGCGGGATCGAACCTGGCCTTCGTCAGCTACGCCGCCGATCCCGAGCGCGATCTGGTGATCGCGATGGGAGTGGTCGACAACCTCGGCAAGGGCGCGGCCGGTCAGGCCATGCAAAACGCGAACCTGATCTCCGGCCTGCCCGAAACAGCTGGCCTCGACAGCGTCCCCATCTGGCCCTGACGGTTTGGTTCCTCGAAAATCCGGCGGGTTGCGCAGATGTGGCCCCCGGGAAACCTTTGTGTCAAACCACAAGGTTCCCCGAGCCTAAAAACGTTCCACCTTACAGAGTTAGCCCGATCTCCAAGTGTTCGCGGCCCAAAGATCCGCTGCGCGGATAGAAGCCGACCTTGGATTGTCTTGTTTCGATGACCACTTCGCATCACTCGCAGGGTCTAGAAAGGCACGGCTTTAGCCATATTGTCCATCGTGTTCTCCATGAACGGCGCAATCCGATTGGCAAGGAAGTTGGCTGCAAATGGTCTTGTAACCGGTGATGTCGGAGAGATGGCATAGCTCCATGTCACGCGCGTTTGGGTCTCGGAGATCGGTGCATATTCAATACGACCGACGATGTGGTTAACCACATATCGTGACGGCGCGGTGAAGCCGAAGACCTGATAGTGAAACAGGTCCGGGTCCCGGTTCTCGATAATCCGGTCGATGGCGGTGTGGCCGTTATCCAGATGGGCATAACGTGTCGCGCCGTTCTCGCCCCAGGTGCCAGATATCGGTGACGTGGACACCACACCAGGAATGCCAGACGCCGCCTCCATGAAACTGGCGAGACGAACCTCTTCCACCCAGTCTTTCACATCTTGCTGTGATCCGTTGACCACGCGCGACGTCGTATGAACGGCATATGCAGAAGCGGCCTCGAAGGCAGGAGGATTGTCTGGCGACTGGTCACTCGCGCCCAGTATGGCAGTCAGGCCGGCCGCAGCAATTGTGAGGGTCAGGGCAGCCGTGGCGATAAGAAGTTTGCGCATTTGGTTTTCCGATTCCCGCGTTTAGGTGTACGACGCGTGCGTATGGCGCGCGCCTGAGATAAGACGATACTCGTTGTATATATAACGAAATTCGTTCTAATCAAGTGAATGGGGCAAATGGCAACTGAGAAATCCACTTCATCACCTGAAACTCTGGAAGAGCGCATGTCTGAAGCCGTTCGCATGCTGCTTCGTGCTGTGTATGTCGGCCAGCAAGAGGCCGAGGTTGAAGAGGCCCGCCTGAAGCTGTCTGTCATCGAGCGACAGGTTATGGGATTGCTTCTGAGCAGACCGGGGCTGATGACAAAAGAGCTCGCAGCATTCTTTGCCGTTCAGACGACAACAATGGCGTCTATCCTCGAGCGGTTGTCGGACAGCGGTTTTATCGAAAAGCAAAAACACCCAACAGATAGGCGCGCCATTGCCGTGAAACTGACGCCACACGGTACGACCGTGATTGAGGGTATTCGCGCCAGAGACATAGAAAACTGCCGCGGTGTTCTCATGGAGCTCAGCGCGGAGCGCCGCCATGACTTTGTTGAAGATCTCGAGAGGCTGGCCCGCAAGCTCACGCGTTGAAGTCGCAATGAAAGCAGGCAAGAAAATCACGACGCGCGGGCGCTGGATCGCGCCTACTTCAAAGCACTGGCTTAAGCTGACCTTCGCTGCGCTACGTTTGGTTCGGAAGCTTGGGCTAAGTGCGGGCGTTTACCGCCTCATGAAACAGTTGGTGATACTCCTCTCTCTCGGGTCTGGCAACAGCGCGGCGTCGGCATTGTGCGGGTGGGCGTCAGCGGACGGATCGGCAAGGTTTTGGTAAGCCTCTCCTCCTAAGCTCTTGCAGGCAGGGTGTTGCGGTGCGGACTCAAAGCCGGGCCAATCGCGTGCCTGCGAATTGACGCAAAGGCAGTCGCGTGGGCATCGTGGCCGCTTGAGGCGGTAAAACAACAAAAATCGAGTAACAAATGACATATCCAGCATTCCACTCCACCAGCGGACGCGACGATTTTCTGGGCCTTCGTGAGGGGCGCGGCGGCGCGGTTGAGCTTGTCTATGACGATGGCGGCGCGCGGCGCATGATCTGGCGCGTGGCGGCCGATGCCAACCTGGCCGGCGTGGGCGAGGCGATGCGCCTGGCGGTGGATCACCTGCGCGTGGTGCCGACGCTGCATGCCGAGTTGACCAAACGCGCCATCGCGATCGAGGCGATTGCCGGCTGACGCATGGGATCAGGGGGCGTAAGCTGGCCCCATGATCGCGCTTTTCCGCAACCAGACCTATGCCCGGCTGTTTGCCGCCCAGGTGGTGGCGCTGCTCGGCACCGGGCTTTTGACCGTGGCCCTCGGCCTTCTGGCCTTCGATCTTGCGGGCGCCAATGCAGGCGCTGTGCTCGGCACGGCTCTGACCATCAAGATGGTGGCCTATGTCGGTGTCTCGCCGGTGGCCCAGGCGCTGACCGGGGCCTTGCCGCAGAAGGCGGTGATGATCGGGGCCGATCTGGTGCGCGCTGCCGTCGCCTTGGCCCTGCCGTTCATCGACGCCATCTGGCAGATCTACGTGCTGATCTTCCTGCTGCAGGCGGCCTCGGCCACCTTCACGCCCGCCTTTCAGGCCCTGATCCCGCAGGTTCTGCCGGATGAGCGTGACTATACCCGGGCATTGTCGCTGTCCCGCCTAGCCTATGACCTGGAAAGCCTCGTTAGCCCCGCCCTGGCCGGGCTTTTGCTGGCGGTGATGACCTATCACTGGCTGTTTCTGGGCACGGTGGCGGGGTTTTTGGGCTCGGCCCTTTTGGTTTGGGCGGCCGCGCTGCCGCCTGTCCAGCCTGCGCGAGGGCGCCCCTTTATCGACCGCCTGACACGCGGCACGCGCCTCTACCTGGCCACGCCGCGCCTTCGCGGGCTTTTGGCGCTGATCATGGCGGCGGCTTCCATGGTGGCCTTTGTTCTGGTCAATACGGTCGTCATCGTGCGGGGCGCCTATGGCGGGTCGGATGCGGGTGTCGCGCTGGCGCTGGCCGCGTTCGGGGGCGGATCGATGGCCGCCGCTCTGGCCCTGCCGCCGCTGCTTGAACGCCTGTCGGACCGCCCCGTGATGCTAACCGGGGCGGGCGTGATCGTGCCGCTGATGCTGGGGCTGGCCGCTTGGATGGCAGTGTTCGGATTGCCCGCCTGGAGCGTGTTCCTGGCCCTCTGGGCCCTCAGCGGCGCGGCCTATGCGGCGATCATGACGCCCTCGGGCCGGCTTTTGCGCGCCTCGGTTACGCCCGAAGACCTGCCCGCAATCTTTGCCGCGCAATTCGCCCTGTCCCATGCCTGTTGGCTGGTCACCTATCCCCTTGCGGGCTGGGTGGGCGCCCTTTTCGGGCTGCCTGCGGCCCTGGCCCTGCTCGGCGCCCTGGCGCTGGCGGCCAGCCTTGCCGCCCTTGCGCTCTGGCCCGCCGATGACGGCGCGCCCATCGCCCGCACCCACCCTGATCTGCCGCTGGATCACCCGCATCTGGCAGAGGGTCCTGAGCACGACCATGCCATTGTGACCGACGACTTGCATCCGGTCAGGCCCACCCGCCGCTAGGCCCCTCTTTTCACGCCCCTTGCAATGTGTATTCATGGGGCCACGGCAACGGGGAGTGGCCTGCTATTATGGATGCCCGCACGCGATGGGGCCGGTTCAGCCGGTCGGAGGCGGCCACAGGCCTGAAACTGATCAGCCCGACAGCCCTTTATGCGCTGATCATGCTGGCCGTGCCGCTGGCCGCCATCGTCGCTTATTCCTTCCTGACCGATGGTTATCTTGAGATCATCTGGACGCCCACACTGGAAAATTACGCCGAAGCCTGGGGCGATCCGCTCTACCGGCAGGTGATGCTGCGCTCGCTCATGGTGGCGGGATTGGTCACTTTGGCCACCGTCCTCCTGGCCTTTCCGGTGGCCTATTACGTCTCGTTCTACGTGCGGCCCGGGCGGAAATCGCTCTGGCTTTTCCTGATCACCATCCCGTTCTGGACCTCGTATCTGATCCGCGTGTTCCTGTGGAAAGTGATCCTGGGCTTCAACGGGGTCGTCAACTCCTCGCTGATGGGCCTCGGGATCATTGATGAGCCGCTGACCTTCATTCTCTACAACGTGAACGCCGTGGTCATCACCCTGGCCCACGCCTATGCGCCGTTCGCGATCCTGCCAATCTTCGTGGCGCTGGAAAAGATCGACCGGTCGCTCTTGGAGGCGTCGCGGGATTTGGGCGAATCCACCTTCATGACCTTCTGGCGCGTCACCCTGCCACTGGCCATGCCCGGTGTCGTGGCCGCCGTGCTGATCGTCTTCATCCCGACCATCGGCGATTATGTGACCCCGCAACTGGTCGGCGGGCCCGAGGGCCGGATGATCGCCAATGCGATCCAGCTGCAATATCTCAGGCTCGACAATTACCCGCTGGGCTCGGCTCTGGCCGTGTCGGCGATGCTGATCGTCACCGCCGTCAGCCTGATCTTCGTCTTCCTCAACCGCCGCTTCCTGAGGGTCAAGCAATGAGGGGCCTGCGCGTCTACACCATCTTCTACCTGATCTTCCTCTATGCGCCGATCATCCTTCTGCCGCTTTTTGCGTTCAACGCCTCGACCATCATCGCCTTCCCGCTTTCGGGCTTCACGACCGAATGGTTTGCCGAGCTTTGGGCCGCGCCCGCGATGCATCAGGCATTGCGCAACAGCTTGATCATTGCCGTCAGCTCGGCCGTTCTGGCGACGTGCCTGGGCATTTTCGCGGCCCGGGCCGCGACCCGGTTCACCTTTCCCGGCAAGGGGCCGATCATGGGGCTGATCATGCTGCCCCTGGTTCTGCCCGAGATCATCGTGGCGGTGTCGCTTCTGGTGGTTCTGTTGGGCGTCGGGATCAACTTGGGCATGTGGACGGTGATCCTGGGCCATGTGCTGATCTGCACGCCGTTCAGCATCGCCATCCTGAATTCGGCCTTCCTGTCGCTGGATGGATCACTTGAGGAGGCCGCCTACGATCTGGGCGAGACCAGATGGTCGACCTTCCGCCTGATCACGCTGCCGCTGATTATGCCGGGCATCATCTCGTCCCTGCTGATCTCGTTCACCATTTCGCTGGATGAGTTCATCATCGCCTTCTTCCTGACGGGCACCGAACCCACGCTGCCGGTCTATATCTGGTCGCAGCTGCGCTTCCCAACCAAAATCCCCTCGATCATGGCGCTGGGGACCATCCTGGTGGCGCTGTCGATCGTGCTGTTGATCATCGCCGAATACTACCGCCGCCTCGGCGTCAGAAAGACCGGCGGCAAAGATACCGGAGGGTTTTTGTGAAACCGATTATCGAGCTTCGCGGCGTCAACAAGTATTACGGCGACTATCACGCGCTGCGCGATATCGAAGCCGATATCGGCGAGGGCGAGTTCTTTTCGCTTCTGGGCCCCTCGGGCTGCGGCAAGACCACGCTTTTGCGCACCATCGCGGGGTTTGAGGATGTCTCAAGCGGCACGGTGCATATCGGCGGCAAGCTGATGGAGGGGGTGCCGGCCAACAAGCGGCCGACCAACATGGTGTTTCAATCCTACGCGATTTTTCCGCATCTGAGTGTGGCTCAGAATGTGGGCTTCGGGCTCAGGCGGCGGAGCGATCTGAACGCGCCCGCCAAGCAGGCGCTGATCGAGGATGCGCTGGATATGGTCGGCCTTGACGGCTATGGCGGCCGCGCGGCCCATGCGCTCTCGGGTGGTCAGCGGCAGCGCGTGGCCCTGGCGCGTGCGCTGATCCTGAAACCCAAGGTGCTGCTGCTGGATGAGCCCTTGTCGGCGCTCGACAAGAAGCTCCGCGATCAGATGCAGTCCGAGCTCAGGCGGCTGCAGCGCCATGTCGGTATCACCTTCATTCTGGTCACCCACGATCAGGAAGAGGCGCTGATCATGTCCGACCGGATCGCCGTGATGTTCGAGGGCCGGATCGCGCAACTGGCCACCCCGCAACAGCTCTACCGCCGGCCGCAAAGCCGTCAGGTGGCAGATTTTATCGGGGTCATGAATTTTTTGCCCGCGCGGGTGACCGGGGTTCAGGGCGACGCGGTCGCGCTGGAGGTGGCGGGCCTCGGCGCGGTGCAGATCGCCGCCGAGCAGGCGCCGGGCGGCGCGGCGACCGGTCAGGCCAGCGTGGGCTTTAGGCCCGAGACGCTGACCATTTTGTTCGATGGCGAGGCGCCCAAGGGCCGCGTGGCCGACGGCGTGATCGACGAGGTCACCTATTACGGCGACATGACCTATTATGCCGTGCGCCTTGAGGGGGTCGAACAGCCGCTGACGATCTCGATGCGCAACGTCTTCGGCCGCAAGGTTCTGGCCCAGGGCGAGGCGACCCGCGTGGCCTGGGACCCGGGCGCTCTGGTGCTGTTTGGCTGAAGACATATCCGTTGGCTTTGCCCCGACTCAAGCCGAAGGCGCCGGGCAGCGCCTGCCCGTCCCGGCGGGCTGGCGCTTTGGAGGCGTGAGTGCTCAGATCAGAGCGGTGATGAACTTGGCTAGGATAAGCGCCCCGCACAAGTGTTGCAGCGCCATCCCACGGACAGGCGCTGCCCAGCTCATGGCCCGCAAGCTGCCGGAAGAGCTCATGAGCTTCGAACGAGGTGAGCGCCCTTTTATCTCGTCCGTCTGACCACACCCCCAATTGACGCCCCGCCCCGGCAAAGGCAGGGTCTCGCCCATGACATTCGCCGCCCGCCTGACCCGAGCCCCCATTCCCTACGAGCCCGAGCGCGGCGCGGAGGCGGCCGAGGCCTTTGCCGCGTTACCGCCCGAACTGCGCGCGTTGGTGGCCGGGGCCGCGGGATCCAGCCCCTATCTGGCCGGCCTCCTCGCGCGGGAACGGGACTGGGCCGAGGCGGCGCTGTCCGGCGCGCCAGAGGATGCCTTGGCAGAGACGCTGGAGGCGATCGCCGGTTTGACCGGCGACGCACTACCGGCCGGTCTGCGGCAGGCCAAGCGGCGCGTGGCGCTGCTGGCGGCGCTGGCGGATCTGGGCGGCGTCTGGCCTCTGGAAACGGTGACCGAGGCGCTGACCCGGCTGGCCGATACCAGCATCCAGGCGGGTCTGACCGCCTTCGTAGGCGCCGAACTCAGGCGCGGCAAGATCCCCGGCCTCGGCGAGGACGCCTTGCATGACATGGCTGGCATGGTCGTTTTCGCGATGGGCAAGATGGGCGCGTTTGAGCTGAATTATTCCTCGGATATCGACCTGATCTGCCTTTTCGACGAGACCCGATTTGACCCCTCGGACGCCTATGAGGCCCGCGCCGCCTTCATCCGCGCGACCCGCAAGCTGACGGCTCTTTTGTCCGACAACACGGCCGAAGGCTATGTCTTCCGCACCGATTTGCGGCTGCGCCCCGATCCGTCGGTCACGCCCGTCTGCCTGGGGATGGAGGCGGCCGAGCGCTATTACGAAAGCGTCGGCCGCACTTGGGAGCGCGCGGCCTGGATCAAGGCCCGGCCCTCTGCCGGCGATCTGGCGGGCGGCGCGCGCTTTGTCGAGGCGCTCAGGCCCTTCGTCTGGCGCCGGCATCTGGATTTCGTGGCGATCCAGGACGCCCACGACATGCGGCTGCGCATCCGCGACCACAAGGGCCTGCACGGGATCACGCTGGACGGGCACAACATGAAACTGGGTCAAGGTGGCATTCGCGAGATCGAATTCTTCACCCAGACCCGCCAGTTGATCGCCGGCGGGCGCGACCCCGCGCTCAGGGTGCGCGGCACGGTCGACGGCCTGGCGCGGCTGGCCGAGGCCGGCTGGGTACCGGGCGACGTGCGCGACACGCTGACCGACCATTACCGCGCCCACCGCGAGGTCGAGCATCGCATCCAGATGGTGGCCGACCAGCAGACCCATGATCTGCCCACCACGCCCGAGGCCTGGGACCGTCTAGCGCGGTTGGCGGGCATCGGAGATACCGACGCGTTTCGCCGCGAGATCGAGGCGCGGCTGACGTCTGTCTCCGAGCTCACCGAAGGCTTCTTCGCCCCCGACGAGGGCACCGAGGAGGCGCCCGATCTCGGCCCCGACGCGCAGGAGATCGTTGAGCGGTGGGGCAGCTATCCCGCCCTGCGGTCAGACCGCGCGCAGGAGATGTTTCGCCGTCTGCGCCCGCAATTCCTGGCCCGTCTGGCCCGCGCGGCCAAGCCCGACGAAGCGCTAAGCCGACTCGACGGATTTCTTGCCGGGCTGCCTGCGGGCGTGCAGCTTTTCGCGCTGTTTGAGGCGAACCCGCAGCTTGTGGACCTGATCATCGATATCGCTGCGACCGCGCCAAGGCTGGCCAGGCATCTGTCGCGCAATGCCGGTGTTTTCGACGCGGTGATCGGCGGCGATTTCTTTAGCGCCTGGCCCGGCGAAGCGGCGCTAGCGGCCGATCTGACCGCCCAGATGGCGCGCGCGGCCGATTACGAAAAACAGCTCGATGCCGCCCGGCTCTGGGCCAAGGAATGGCATTTCCGCGTCGGCGTTCACCACCTGCGGGGTCTCATCGGTGCCGAAGAGGCCGGGCGCGAATACGCCGATCTGGCCGGTGCCGTGGTGGCCGCCCTCTTCCCCGTCGTGAGTACCGAATTCACCACCCGGCACGGGCCCCCACCCGGGCGCGGGGCGGTGGCGCTTGGCATGGGTTCGCTGGGTGCCCAGATGCTGAACGCGGCGTCTGATATCGACCTGATCGTGATCTACGATGCCGACGGGGTCGAGGCCTCGGACGGGCGCCGGCCGCTGGCCGCGCGCGCCTATTACGCACGCCTGACCCAGGCCCTGGTCACCGCGATTTCCGCCCCGATGGCCGAAGGGCGGCTCTATGAGGTCGACATGCGGCTGCGTCCGTCGGGGCGGCAGGGGCCGGTCGCGACCTCGTTTCAGGCGTTCCAGAGCTATCAGCGCGACGAGGCCTGGACTTGGGAGCATCTGGCGCTGACCCGCGCGCGGCCCGTGGGCCAGATCGGCCCCGGCGCCGCCGATCTGGCCGCCGAGATCGAAGGCTTTCGCCGCGCCTTGCTGCCCGAGGTCGGCCAGCGCACCCGCACCCTGCCCGACGTGGCCGAGATGCGCGCCCGTCTGCTTGGGGCCAAACCTGTCGAGGGCCCGTGGGACGTCAAGCGCGGACCCGGCGGGCTGACCGATATCGAATTGCTGGCCGAGGCCTGCGCCCTGATCGCGGGCGCGCCGCAGCGCGGGGTCGCGGCGCAGCTGCGCGCGGGCCGCAAGGCGGGGCTTTTGCAGACCGATGCGGCCGAGGCGCTGGCGGCCACCTACCGCCTGCTCTGGGCGGTGCAGGCGGTCACGAAATTGCTGACCGATCGCGCACTCGACCCCGCTGAGATCGGCGAAGGCGGATCGGCGATCCTCTTGCGTGAAACGGGCGTTGCGGGCATGGACGAGCTACAAGCCCGGCTGGCCGAGGCACGTCACGAAACGGCGACCCTGATCGGCGCCATAGTGTCGGGGCGATAACAATGGGGATGCGAGAGATGCGGCTGGAAATGGCGGACCCCAAGGGGCTGATCCGCGAGAGTTACCGGATCGACGGGATCAGCGCCGAGGAATGCCGGTCGATCTTTCTCGACTGGGCCTTGTCCCTGCCAGAGGGCGCCAGCACCAAGCTGGCCATCCGCAGGCTGATCGCGGAATATGGCGGCCGTGCGGGCCATCCGATGAATGACGTGCTGGAACAAGGCCTGGCCACCGCCCCGACCCCGGGCCGCAAGGGCGGCCGTCGGGCGCGTGTGGGGGATTGAAGCGGGTTGATTGCGGTCAAAACCACGCGGTCCCGGGCTTGACCCGGGACCTCGCCCGCCCGGGCCTTATATCGGGGTGGAGGATCCAGTCCTGACATCTTTGGCACTGAGCCGGTCAATCAAAAATGCGCCACCAGCCCGGGAAGTGGCCGATGGCGCGGGGAGTGTGGGGTTACTCCCAACCCGTTTCGTTATAGAGACGTTCGGCCGCGGCCTGATTTTCGCCCAAAACGGAGAGGTTCAGATCGTCGGCCTCGAATTCGCCAAGTCCTGCAACGCTGGACGCAAGGGTGGCGCCTTCGACGACGGGATATTCGTCATTGCCGGCCGAGAAGTATTCCTGCGCCTGATCCGAGGCGAGGTATTCCAGGAACGCCACCGCGTTGTCACGGTTGGGCGCATTGGCGGCCACGCCCGCGACCGAGATGTTCACATGGGTGCCGTTGCCGCCCTGATCGGGGAAGACGACGCCGATCTGATCGGTCGCTTCGCTGAGCCCGTCGACGGAGGTCCGGATGGCGCGGGCGAAGTAATAGGTGTTGCCCACCGCGATATCGCATTCGCCCGAGACGATGCCGCGCAGCTGGTCCGTATCGCCGCCCTGCGGGTCACGGGCGAGGTTGTTCTTGACGCCCTCGGCCCAGGCGCGGGCGACCTCCTCGCCCTCATGCTCGATGATCGCGGCCAGAAGCGACAGCGAATAGATATTGGTGGCCGAGCGCACGCAGATCTGCCCCTCATAGGCCGGATCAGCCAGATCGGCATAGGTCTGCGGCGGGTTTTCCACACGGTCCTCGGCATAAAAGATCACCCGGGCCCGCTGCGAAAAGCCGAACCAGTGGTTGTCGGGATGCTGCAGCGCCTCGGGGATGCGCTGGTCGAGAAGGTCGGACGCGACCGGCTGCAACAGGCCCTTCTGATCGGCACGCCACATCCGGCCCGCATCGACCGTCAGCAGCACGTCGGCGGGGCTGTTGGCGCCCTCGGCCTCCATCCGGGCGATCAGCTCGTCGGCATTGCCTTCGATGCGGTTGATCTCAATCCCGGTGGCTTCGGTGAAGTCGGAATAGAGCCGCTCATCAGTGTCGTAGTGACGCGAGGAATAGAGGTTCAGCTCACCCTCGGCCTGCACGGCGGTGGCGGTCACAAGAAGGGCGGCGATCAATGTGGGAAGGCGGGTCATGAGATGCTCCGGTTCGATTCCAATATCTGACTATTTTTGTCAGAACATCGCTTCGATAGCGCGGGCGCGCGGGAGCGTCAAGAAAGACCAAGTAGAATTGTCAGATTTATTTCGCGGAGCTCACGGCGCCGCGTCGGCCTTCTCGGCCAGCATCAGCCATTCCTCCTCGGCCTCGGTCAAAGCGGCCTGACGCTGCACCAGCGCCTCGGTGGCTTTCGCGAACTTGGCAGGCTCGGCGGTGTAAAGATCGGGCGTGGCCAGAACGCTTTCGAGCTTCGCGATCTCATCGGTCAGTTTGTCGATCAGGCCGGGCAGCGCGTCCAGCCGGTGTTTCTCGGTGAAGGTCAGCCCGGCGCCGGCAGTCTTGACGGCCTGCGCGGATTTGGGCCTTTGGGCTTCTTTGGCAGGCGCATCGGCAGGCGTCCTGGCCCCCCGCTGGGCCTGATAATCGCTCCACCCGCCGGCATAAACCGTGGCCTTGCCATCGCCCTCCATCGCCACGGTCACGGTGGCCACCCGGTCGAGGAAATCGCGGTCGTGGCTGACCAGAAGGACCGTGCCGGGATATTCGCCCAAAAGCTCCTGCAACAGATCCAGCGTCTCGACATCGAGGTCATTGGTGGGCTCGTCCAGCACCAGAAGGTTCGATTCCCGCGCCATGATCCGGGCCAGAAGAAGCCGGGCCTTTTCGCCGCCCGACAGCGCCGAGACGGGGGCGCGGGCCTGCGCCTCATCAAAGAGGAAATCCTTGAGGTAGCCCACCACATGGCGCGGCGTGCCGCGCACCATCACCTGATCGGCGCGGCCTGAGACGCCCATGCCGGGATCGCCGGTCAGGCTATCCCAAAGGGTCGCCTTGGGGTCAAGCTGGGCGCGGGCCTGATCGAAGACGGCGATGTCCAGCCCGGTGCCCAGCGTCACCTCACCGGTATCGGGCGGCTCCTGACCCAAAAGCATCTTCAGCATTGTGGTCTTGCCCACGCCGTTCGGGCCCACAAAGGCCACCCGGTCGCCGCGCACGATGCGGAAATCGAACTCCCTGACGATGGGCTTGCCGTCGAACTCCTTTGAGACGCCCTTGGCCTCAATCACCCGGCGGCCCGATTTCTGGCCCGCCTCCAGCGCCATCGCGGCCGTGCCCTGACGTCGGATCATCGCGGCGCGTTCGGCGCGCAGGCCCTGAAGCGCGCGCACCCTGCCCTGGTTGCGCTTGCGCCGCGCGCTGATGCCTTCCACCGCCCAGCGGGCCTCGGCCTTGATCTTGCGGTCCAGCTTGTGGCGCGCCTCATCCTCTTCGGCCCAGATCGTCTCGCGCCAATCCTCGAAGGCCTCGAACCCCCGTTCAAGGCGGCGCACCTCGCCCCGGTCGATCCAGAGCGTGGCGCGGGTCAGCGCGCGCAGAAAGGCGCGGTCGTGGCTGATCAGCACATAGGCCGCGCGGGTCTCGGCCAGCCGGGCCTCCAGCCAGCGGACCGCGTTGATGTCGAGGTGGTTGGTCGGCTCATCCAGCAGCATCAGCTCAGGGTCCTGCGCCAGAAGGCGGGCCAGCGCGGCGCGGCGCCGCTCGCCGCCCGAGGCGGTTGCAGTCTCGGCCTCAGGGCGAAAGCCCAGGCCCTCGGCGGCCATCTCAACCCGGTATTCCTCGCCCGGCTCCAGCCCCGAGGCGGCGTAGTCGCCCAAGGTCGCGAAGCCCGACAGATCGGGGTCCTGTTCCATGTAGCCCACCGATACGCCGGGCGGCACGGCGCGCGCACCGCGATCGGCCTCGACCAGCCCGGCCATCACCTTCAGAAGCGTCGATTTCCCCGATCCGTTGCGCCCCACCAGCGCCACCCGGTCGCCCGGCTGCACAGCCAGAGACAGCCCGTCGAAGACAGGATTGCCACCGAAGGTGAGCGCGATGTCGGTCAGTTGCAAAAGCGGAGCGCGGGCCATGGGCGCGGGGCTATCTGTCCGCGGCGGGGGCGTCAATGGGCGGCGGGCGCAACCTGTGCTATTCTGTCGCAGCAGGGCGAAAGGGGGTCAGGATGGCAGCAGATCGCACAATGCTTGTGGGTACCACAAAAGGGGCGTTCTTGATCCGTGAAAACGGTGAGGGTTGGGATGTCGACGGGCCGCATTGCGGCGGCTGGTCGATCAACCACGTGATCGGCGATGCGCAAAGCGGCACGATCTGGGCCGGCGGCGGCGGCGATTGGAGTGGCGCGGGCGTCTGGCGGTCAGATGATGGCGGCGCGACCTGGCAGTTGGCCAAGCTGTCCAAGGGCCAGATCGACGATTGGGCGGCAAACGATGCCGGTTTCGCCCAAATGATCGGCTGGGAACCGTCGGAACCACCCTTCGGCAGCGAGATTTCCCAGATCTGGTCGCTCGGTCGATCTGGCAACACGCTTTATGCCGGAACCAAGCCCGCGACGCTTTTGGCCAGCCGCGATGGCGGCAAGACCTGGAACAAGGTCGAGGCGCTGACCGACCATCCCTCGGCCGATAGCTGGAACCCCGGTGCGGCGGGTCTGGTGCTGCACACAATCGTGGCCGATCCCGCCGATACGCAAAAGCTGTGGATCGGCATTTCGGCCGCGGGCGTCTTTGCAACTGAGGATGGCGGCGCCAGTTGGGAGCGGCGCAATCGGCTGTCGAACGCCGAGGCCTGCGGCCATCATGACCATCCCGCGGCGCCAAAGGACGGCGAGACGGGGCGTTGCGTGCACAACATGCTGCGGGCCCCCGGCGGGGCGGGCGATGTGCTCTACCAGCAGAACCACCACGGGGTCTGGCGCAGCGCAGATGGCGGGCGCAGTTGGGACGACATCACCGCAGGCCTGCCCTCAACCTTCGGCTTCCCGATCCGCGTGCATCCGCGCGACCCCGAGACGGCCTGGGTCCTGCCCCTGAACGGCGACAGCGCGGGCCGCTATCCGCCCGATGCGGCGGCCGCCGTCTGGCGGACGCGCGACGGCGGGCAAAACTGGGAAGCGCTGCGCAACGGGCTGCCGCAAAAGGCGTGCTTTTTCACCGTGCTGCGGCAGGCCATGGCCGGGGATACGGCCGACCCGGCAGGCCTCTATTTCGGCACCAACACCGGCTCGGTCTTCGCCAGCCACGATGAGGGCGACACCTGGGCCGAAATCGCCCGCCACCTGCCGACAATTCTGTCGGTGGAGGTGATGGAGTAAGCAGCGAATGGAATTGAGTTTGCCTCGAACGACGCCGCTGGTTTTGAAGTTAGCTGCCGCTATGACGCTCACGCGAAACGGCCGTCGCTAGATGCCTTGAGGTGGGATCACACCATATGCAGGTGCAGCGTCACCCAAGCCAGCACCGCCAACCCGACAACGATGCCCGCAGGAAAGACGATGATCCACATCAGGGTGATCTTCGGCCTTTCGAACCGCAAGCTTGTCACCGTGGTCATGGTGTTGGCCCAAACGTAGAAGTAACCGACCATCGACAGGAAGAAGAGCCCCCAGCGCAGCGACAGGAAGATGGCCACGATGGCCGCGACCGTCGCCGGGACGGTGATGAAAAGGTCCGCAACCGCGATGCCGTAATGGGTTTTCTGCCGGTGCCAGTCGTCGAACGACCCGTCCGGGTTCGGCATCGCCTTGCCGCGCAGCACCTGTGCCTGGAACCAGGCAAGCAGCCCCGAAAAGAACGCGAGGAGCCCCAAGAGCGGGTAAAGCGTCAGGCGCGAGAGAAGCGACAGATCCTCCATCCGCCCCCCCTCACACGAATTGGGCGCGGATGCGGTAGAGATACGCCGCCCCCCACGCCGCAATCAGCCAGAGCGCGCCCGGCAGGATGATCCCGGCACTACCGGTTGGCGCATGGCGGATCCCCGCCTCGGCATAAAAAGCCTGCGAAGCCCAGAAGACCAGCGGCCAGTTGAGCGACCAGCCGAAGATCATCCAGCTTACCACGGCACCATACCAGCGCATGGACCAAAGGCCGAAGGCCGCCACGGCGAAAAGGAAAATTGGAAAGATCGTATCGGCCAGCGCAATGCCCCGGTTCACCGCGACAATCGCCGGATCGATCTGCGAGCGTGGCTCCTGCAGGCCCCAACTGGCCACCAGGTCGTAATTCACGATCGCGATGGTCTGGCCAAAGAACCAGATCACCAGGTTGAAGAGGTGAAAGACGATCAGGAGCGCAATACCTATCCTCAGCCTGCCTTCGCGCATCTCGCCCCCTCCTGTCATCTCAGCCGCGCAGGCTGCATGTCGGCCATTCCATTCAAACCGCTGATGAGTTCGGTGCGTGCCGACGCCGCTTGCGTACCAACCTGCGCTCATCTTCCGGCCAACGCATTGACGCCGGTCAACTCGACCGCGCCCAAACCCCTCCACAACGAGAAACGGCCCGCCGGGAGGGCGGACCGTTTGAGCGGTTTCGGAAGGTGGGCACCCGGCCCACACCCTTTAACGCTTGGAGAACTGGAAGCTCTTGCGGGCCTTGGCCTTGCCGTATTTCTTCCGCTCGACCACGCGGCTGTCGCGGGTCAGGAAGCCGGCGGCTTTCAGCGCGCCGCGCAGGCTGGGGTCGTAAAGCTGCAGCGCCTTCGAGACCCCGTGTTTTACAGCACCCGCCTGGCCCGACAGGCCACCGCCCGCGACGGTTGCCATCACGTCGAACTGGCCCTCGACACCCGCCACTTCGAAGGGCTGCTTGAGGATCATCTGCAGAACGGGGCGCGCGAAATAGGCGTTCACGTCCTTGCCGTTCACCGTGACCTTGCCTTTGCCCGGCTTGATCCAGACGCGGGCGACCGCATCCTTGCGCTTGCCCGTGGCGTAGGACCGGCCCAGATCGTCGCGCTTGGCTTCGTATTTGGGCGCGTCATCGGTGGCAGGCGCTGCCGTATCGGCGGCGGGCGTGCCGGAGACGACCTCTTTCAGGTCGTCGAGGGATTTCACTTCATCAGCCATTGTCATGCGCTCCGGTGATTCTTGGAATTCATCGATTTCACATCGACGACTTCAGGCTCTTGCGCCTCATGGGGATGCTCGGCGCCCGCATAGATACGCAGATTGGTCATCAGCTGACGCGAAAGCTTGTTGGTTGGCAACATCCGCTGGATGGCCTTTTCGACCACACGCTCGGGGTGCTTGCCCTCAAGGATCTGCGCCGCGGTCCGGCTTTTGATGCCGCCGGGATGGCCGGTATGCCAGTAATAGGTCTTGTCGGCGCGCTTGTTGCCGGTCATCTGCACCTTGTCGGCGTTGATGATGATCACGTTGTCACCGGTATCCATGTGCGGCGTGAAGGTGGCCTTGTGCTTGCCACGCAGGCGGGTGGCGACGATCGAGGCGAGACGGCCCAGAACGACGCCCTCGGCGTCGATCAGCACCCATTTCTTCTCGATATCCGCCGGGGTCGCGGAGAAGGTTTTCATGTCATGCCCTATCGGCTGGAGTCAGTCGGGCGCCCGTGGGGCAACCCGGAATTCATGTAAGCGCGGTGTATCGCCGAAGTCTTGCGGCCCGTCAAGGCCCTTCGATCCGCAAAAATCATTCCAAATCAATGGGTTGCAAAAACGGTATTATTTTACCCCACTCTCACACCGCAATTTGTTCGGGCGGATTGTCCAGCAACCGCTTCAACCGCATCAGCGCGGCCTCGAAGCTGCCGATCGACACCTGCGCGTTGACGGCAATCCGCACCGCATGGGGCGCACGTCCGTCGCGCAGCGCAAATTCGTCGGCCGAGCGGATCTGCACGCCCTCGGCCGCCGCCGCCCGGCAGAAGGCCGCGGCCCGCCAGCCCGAGGGCAGATGCAACCACACAAACGGCACGTCCTCGTGCCAGACCAAATCGTGCCGGCCCAGCACGTTGACGGCGATACGGATATAGGCCGCGATCTCGTGCCGTACAGCCTCGATCAGCGTCTCGGTCCGGTGGTCTTTCAGCAAAAGCTCCATCACTTCGGCCAGGGGCTGGGCGATGCCGAAGAAGCCGTATTCGGCGACGCGCCTGAGGTCACCCCCCCTGCCCTGCGGCGCGATGGCGAAGCCGACCCTCAGCGCGGGGGTCAGCGTCTTCGAGAGCGAGGAGACATGCCAGCCGCGCTCGGGCGCGAGCATCCGGTAGCTTGGCGCCGCCGCAGGCCCCATGCGGTAACAATCGTCATCGAGTATCTGCATCCCCGTCCGCCGGGCGACCTCGGCCAGCGCCTTTCGCCGGGCAAGGGGCGTGTGAAGCGCGGTCGGGTTCTGGACCTCGGGCGAGGTGCAGAACACCTGCGCGCCGGTGCGGTGCGCGATGGCTTCGAGCTCGCCCGGGACGACGCCCTCGCCGTCAAGCGGGACGCCCACCGCCTCGGCCCGCAGGATCTCGGCCGCGCGCCGGAACCCGGCATAGGACAGGTCCTCGACCAGGATCACCGGGCGCGGCCCGGCCAGAACGGCCTGCAGCACGGTGCAGATCGCGCTTTGCCCGCCATGGGTCAGCACCACGTCCTCGTCTGACAGCGGCCCCAGCGGCACGTCGCGCAGCCAGTGCACCACCGCCTCGCGCAGCGGCCGATAAGCGTGTCGCATGGGATAGTTCAGAAGCCGCATCGGGTCGGTCTGGCCGATGCGCGCGAAGGCGTCGCGGATCGCGGCGACTTGCCCCACATCGGGCAGGCGCGGGCTGAAGAGGTTCACCCCCTCGGCCTCTGGCGCCTCGGTCTGCCGCTTCCAGTTGTCATCATCAAGGCGGCGATTGCGGCCCGGTTCACCGGCCGCCACGAAGGTGCCCCGCCCGACCTGGGCCGAAAGCGCGCCCGCGTCCGTCAGCCGCTGATAGGCCCGCGCCACCGTCCCCGGCGTGACGCCCAGCTGATAGGCAAGCTCGCGCACCGGCGGCAGCCTGTCGCCCGGCGAAAGCCGCCCATTACCGATGGCGCCGCGGATTGCCTCGGACAGCACCAGATATTTCGGACCGGTCGAGGAGGACAGATCAAATTCCGGAATTGTAACCATCACAATCTTTCACTTGGAGGTCGCACAATTGGATTGTACCCTTTCCATGTAGCTTGAGTCGCAAATTGTATCAATACAAAATCGGAATAAGCCCATGACCCAGTCAACCGCCCTGCCCCGCCGGATCTACATCGATCAAAGCCGGTTTGCCCCTTGGGTCCCGGCCCGCCTGCAACAGAATTGGCTGGTCGCGCTATTGCTGAAATGGGACGGCCGCTGGCGCATGCGCCGTAATCTGAGCCAGCTTTCCGATCACATGCTGCGCGATATCGGCCTCAACGCCGCAGATGTGCGATCAGAGATCACCAAACCCTTCTGGCGCGGCTGACCGCGCCACACACGAACCTCTTCCTGGCCGGGCACCTGCCCGGCCCTTTTTTTGCGCCAATACTTTTCCAATTGGAAAACTGTTCTTGCCAAGCTGAAACGTTCAATATAACTTAACCAAATGGATAACAATTTACATCAAAGCTTCCAGGCTCTTGGCGATCCGACCCGCCTCGCAGTCCTCGAACAGCTTCTCAAGGGCCCGGCATCGGTCAGCGATTTGGCCAAACCGCACCCAATGGCCCTGCCCGCCTTCACCAAACATCTCGGCGTGCTCGAACGCGCCGGGCTGATCACAAGCCACAAATCCGGCCGGGTCCGCACCTGCGCCATCGACCCTGCCGGATTGTCCGCCCTCGACCGCTGGTTCACCGACCGGCGCGCCATGTGGGAGGGCCGGCTTGACCGCCTTCAAACCCACCTCAACGCCAAAAAGGACTGACCCGATGCCCCTTCATCACGACACCATCACGCTTGAACGCACCTTCCCCGTGCCCGCCGCACGCCTCTTTCAGGCCTTTGCCGATCCGAGGGAGCGGGAAGTCTGGTCTGCGCCCTCGGCCGATACGGAGGTGCGCATCGACAGTTCCGACATGCGCAGCGGCGGCCGAGAGGCGGCGCGCTGCGGCGCAAAAGGTGCCATGAAATGGCGGCTGAATGTGAGTTATCATGTGGTCGATCAGGACCGCCTGATCACATTCACCGAAGAATTGCGGGACGGCGACGACATGCTGACCATCGCCCTGATCAGCGTCGAATTTGCCGAAGTCCCGGATGGCACGCACTTGAAGATCACCGATCAGGTCGCCTCCTTCGTCGGCCCTGACGGTGTCGCCGGGCATCGTGAGGGATACACAAAAGCGCTTGAAAACCTGCAAGGCCTGCTTGTTCCGGCCTGATCAACGCTTGGGCGGGATCGAATAGGTCAGGCTGGCGCGCGCGACGGGCTCGGGCGCGCCGTCCGAGTAGATCAACACATCCCCCACCGCCAGCACTCGGCCCAGCTTCAAGAGCCGCGCCTCGGCGATCAAATCGCGCCCGGCCTCTGGTTTGCGCAGAAAATCGATCGCGCAGTTCGTCGTCACCGCCATGGCGACAGGCCCCAAACGCACATGGATCGCCAGATAGATCGACACATCGGCCAGCGCGAACATCGACGGCCCCGAGACTGTGCCACCGGGCCGCAGATGCTTGTCGGCCACGGGCATGCGCACACGAATGCCGGCCTCGCCCACCTCTTCGACCACGAAATCCCCATCGACCTGGGGAAACTCGGCCTCCAGAAATGCGTGCAATTCCTCCGGTGTCATCCCTTCCCCCTTGAGGTCAGCCCGCGTAAGCTGGCCCGAAATGAAGGGGGCTGACAAGTGACCGATATCCTTTTGCGCGAAGATACAGGCGCCGTGGCCACGCTGACGCTGAACCGGCCCGAGGCGCTGAACGCATTGTCGGACGCGATGCTGGCCGAGCTGAAGAGCGCGTTTGCGGCACTGGCCGAGGATAAGGCGATCCGCGCGGTGATCCTGCGTGGCGCGGGCAAGGCGTTCTGCGCGGGCCATGATCTGAAAGAGATGCAGGCCGGCCGCCAAAGCCCCGATCAGGGCCGCGCGTACTTCGCCGACCTCTTCGCGCGCTGCGCCGAGGTGATGCTGATGATCCCCCGCCTGCCGCAGCCGGTCATCGCCGAGGCGCACGGCATCGCTACAGCAGCGGGCTGTCAGCTGGTCGCCTCGTGCGACATGGCCGTGGCGGCCGAGGGCACGCGGTTCGGCGTGAACGGGGTGAATATCGGCCTGTTTTGCTCAACCCCGATGGTCGCGCTCAGCCGCAACATTCCCCGCAAACACGCGTTCGAGATGCTGACCACCGGCGCCTTCATCGACGCCACCCGCGCCGAGGCGATTGGCCTTGTCAACCGCGTGGTGCCGTCAGAGACGCAGCAGGCCGAAACCCGCAACCTGGCCGAAACGATTGCGGCGAAGCTCGGCGCCGCCGTCAAGATCGGCAAGCGCGCGTTTTACGAGCAGGCCGAGCTGCCCATCGCAAAGGCCTATGATCACGCGGCCGCAGTGATGGTCGAAAACATGCTCTGGCGCGACACCGACGAAGGCATCCAGGCCTTCATCGAAAAGCGCAAACCCGATTGGGCCGAGTGATATTCACAACACCCGCCCAATGACCCGGTAAGCTTCTGGCTTCGTTCTGTGACAAGTATTCCCGCGCGAAGTGCCCGGCCTGTTCTGGG
>CANNFR010000007.1 GCA_947503935.1 uncultured Paracoccaceae bacterium | reverse complement strand
AACTGATTGCAGCTACGCAGCGTGTTGGAACCTTGTCGCTACACTCATAGCATCAAGATGATGGTCCACAGGCCCTAGTCTTTATACCTCGTGTAACGATTACTGGAACACTGGTTCATTCCGGCATATACCCGGTCGGGCTTGGCGTGTTTTACTTGATCATGCTATTAATGGTTTTCGCCTTCAACATGGGCAGCGATGAAGGTAGTTTCATGTCTGCCGCTGGCACAAGCGCTTTTTTTCACACCCATTAGGTGTATTGGTAGGCTGGTCGCACTACCTTGTTTTTGATTTATTTGTGGGAGCATGGGAAGCGCGTGACAGTGAACGTCGTGGGGGCAATCACTATACATTGGTTCCGTGTCTTCTTCTCACTTTTTCCTCGGCCCGACCGGGCTCCTAGTCTACATCTTTGCTCGTATCTTGACAGGTCACGGTTTCTCCCTCGCGGAAGATGCCTGAAATGCCCTTGGTTCCCCGAACACCTGATTGGGTTACATTGCGCTGTCTGTTTTCGAAGTAGACATTCGTGTCTGACGTCAGCGTCTATGGGTCCAATTAGGGCAATTTTCTAAGAGAGGGTTTGTTGCGCATCGTCGCCACTGAGGAGTGGACGATGAGGAAGACAACGAAGAGCCCCGGCGCGAAGATCGTCAAAGATATCAAACGCGCCACGCGCAAGCATTATTCATCCGAAGAGAAGATCCGCATTGTGCTGGATGGCCTGCGCGGCGAGGACAGTATTGCGGAGCTGTGTCGTCGTGAAGGCATATCGCAGGGCATCTATTACAAATGGTCCAAGGACTTCATGGAAGCCGGGAAGAAGCGGCTTGCAGGTGACACTGCGCGTGCCGCAAACAGTGATGAGGTGAAGGAACTGCGCCGGGAAGCAAAGGATTTCAAAGAGGTGGTCGATACGAGCCTCGTCACCTGCGACTTGTTCCTGTCAGGGTTGTGTTGGCTGTGGCGTTGTGTAACCTCAGGCCAATAGTTGGACAGAAATTTGAGAAACGGATTTGCCTGAAAAGCCAGACGATCTCAGTAATATCTGGGTCCACCCGACGCCTTTGGGTGCGAACGCGACTGCGCAGAAGTCACCGTCGGCACTACATATCGACACTATTGAGAACATTGCGCCGCTTGATGAACAGTTCGGTGTCGAGGCGCCGAAGACGGTTCCGGACGCACTCTACGAGCTGCTCTTCGACCAGCCCGAGCCGACCAAGGCCGAGATCATGGCTGAGGGTGATGCATCTGTGGTCCCGTCACTCGGTACCTTTGCCGTTCTCGACGCGGCCAACGTGCAGAATTTGCCGGAAATCCTTTCCGCCTCTGGTCTTGAATACGTGTGTCTGTTCAACGGCGACGCTGGTGACGAATTGCGGGACGTGGCTCCGTGGATCGTGAAGCTGGAAGAGGGAAACCGATTTGTCCGGCATCTGTTCACCCAGGGCGATGCGCCCTGGGCGATGTGGGATCGTGCTCCCGGTATCTACGTCCGGTCGCGTGATGGGCTGGAGGATCTTCGGACACATCTGCGCAAGTTCGTCAAGGTGCGCGATGAAGCCGGTGCGTGGTACTATCTGCGCCTCTACGATCCTCGTGTGATGCGCGCTTTTTTGCGAGGCGCGCCGAAATTCGGGCACCGCTTCCTCGCCAGACCGTCGCCCTGGAGTGATTTGACCGTCCTGACATGTTTCGGCAATCGGGCAGAAATTGCCTGCCCTGCCAGAACTGTTCCTGCGGATACCCGGCCGATTCAGATTGGCCCCGAAGAGAAGGCGGTGTTCCGGAACCTGACATTCGAGGCGCGCGCCGATGCGCTAATGGCCAAGCTGGACAAAGGCAACGCTGTCTCGATGTCCACAGATCGCGATGTGCGGACGGCGCAGAAATGTGCCATCGTTGATGCTTTTCATCGGATGCATGGTTATGGCTTCCAGCAGCCGTTGCAGCAGGAGAGATGGGGCCTATGGGAACTTTTCTATGGGATCGGTTTCGAACGCGCTGATCACGTCTTATCCCACATCTGCGATACCCGTGAGGTACCCAGCGGAGAGAGATTTGCAGCATTCCAGCGCCGTCTGGAGGAGATTTATACCTGATGCCCCAGGATTTGGCCCAACCCCCTAGCGCCGCCACTCTGGCCACAGCTGCGACTGGCCCGCTCAGCGAACGCCCACGTGAGTACTACACCGATATGCCCTGTGCCGAGGGTCAGGGATGCGGCGGCGAGGGCGTCGTCCTGCCCTTCGACCAGGGCAACGTCGCCCTCGACGAATTGTTCGGTTTCACGGATGTCGAGGAACTGCCGCTAAGTGACGAGGTTTTGCCAGTCATCTTCGATGGCGCGCTTCTGACCGAGGACGGTCTGCTCGACTGCTTCGCCCGCCACTATCCGGAACGCGCGAGCTTCCTGCTTCAGCTCTTGTCAGACGAGGGAGATCTCGCACTTGGCTACCGGTTGGAGTTTCTGGATGATGCGGCTCAAGCCGCCCCAATGACAGAAGAGCTGTCGCGGCTTGAGACTGAGTACGATCAAGCGCGCGCTGCTCACAACGAGATAAACGACGTGGTCATCGAGCGGATGATGGCAGGCCGTGGGCGCGAGAACACCCGCGAGATACTTGAGGAGCGCTTGAGACGCGAGCAGGTCATGACCGACGCTTTCGAACGCCGGGCGGCCTTGCGCGAAACACTGCGGCAGGCAGGCCGCTGGCGCATCGACGACGCGACCAAGACAATACATATCTACACCACCATCGACGGAAACGTGGACCGGATGTTTCTCGCCGAGTACGTCCCGTTTGGGGACGATGGAATAAATCCTTTGCCGACAAACAAGGAAGGTGCCGACTGGCTCTATGCTGTCATGGGCGACTGGATGGCCCGGAACGGCTATCCGGGTGCAGGATCTGAGGAAGAGTTCTTCCGCAACTGGCTAACCCGCAACGCAGCGGGTGTAGCGCTGGTCGGCCTTGGTGCGCTGGAGATGTTTGGCGGCGTGACTGTCGCAATCGGCAGTGGTGGTATCGCTGCTGTTGGTGGAGTCGCTCTGACGGTTGTGGGTTTCGATACCTTAAGTCAGGGTGCCAAGATGCTCTGGACACCCGACCGGCACGCCAGCGAACGGGGCTGGATCGGCGATCTGGTTCATAATACTGCGATGCACTTTGGCGGAGAGGAAACTGCGCAGGCCTTCGACCGGGGTTGGGCCGTAACACAAATCGTCGCAGGTCTAGGTGCACCGGTAGTCATCCGCTATGCCGCCACCCGCGCCACCCGCGTTGCTGGTTCGGGCCAACATATCCGCCCCATCGCGAGCGGCCAACTCGACGAAGCCCGGCTTGGGATCGCCGAGGTGAAGGGGCATAAGTTCGGCCCTAGTTTGATCGGTGATTATTCGCCCCTGCCATCGGCTCGCGGGGCGATCATGGCGCTCAGTGGCGTGCGTCCGTTTCGGATTCCGGTCTTCGATTCCGACATCCGCGTGCTCTTGCGTTTGCGAGGCTCAAAAGCGGGTATGGTCCAGGAGCGCTCGGCCGAACTCGGCCAGGGAATGGCAGGCTTCGCACGTGGCCCGATTAATGATCAAGGTAAAGCCATCGCCTTCGTTCACGAGGTCGGGCGCCATATGGGACTGAGCGCTGCCGATATTCGGCAACTCGCCCGCCGGATTGAGTTTGGGAAGGTGAAGCCGAATGGCGAACTAGCGAACAGCAGCTTTGATCTTCGGCGTCGAGTGCTGCACATTCGGGGAAATGTTGGGGAACCTCTCAATAATCCAGGCTCATACAACGAACTCCGTGCGTTCACAGAAGTTGCACATGAATTGAATCATGCACTTGCTTATCAAAGATACATCGCGCGTGGCGGGAACCCTGATCGCTATCAGCGAACATTCTTCTACCCCAATGTGCCAGCCCCGTTCAATCGGCGGCCACAATACTACGAAGATGAGATTCTAACCGAACAGCTCGCAATTGGCGCAACGATCAGCGCGACACGCAGAGTGCCTGGGGATTTGAGAGCAGCGGGGCGCGCCGAGGATGCGCGGGCTGTACGGCTGTTGTTGTCTGAAGCGATTCAGGAAAGCCGCAAATACATTGATGATGCAAAGCGGGCGCTAGGCCAATGAAAAAAAAGTACAAACCGAAAAGTAAAGACTTAAAGCACTACGAGAAACTTCTGGGGGAAAAGCTTTTTGAAGACTATGAAAAATTCCAGGAGAGTCTGTACATAATCGACGGCGATGATTTCACCGAAGCGATACGATCTTATGCGATGAACTGGAATGAAGTAAGAGCTTTGGTCGATGCCTTGGAAGAAAGCCATCTGGACGACTGCTATAGACCGGACAAGAAATATCACCTTCCTGATACAGCGACTCGCGTTCCAATACCTCACAAAGGAATTGGTGACGCCGATGCACCTATCCACGGCGAAAAGACCCGGGCTGAAATTCTTGCGCGCCTGACAGAAATCGCACTCCTCGACTTCGGCGACGACCCGGACGAATGGCGGCGCTGGTTCAAGGCATTTGACGAGGACGACTTCTTTCCACCTGTGCGGTAGGTTAACGGTTGCTGCGGAAACAGGTCGAGTTACCGGCAGCCGATCGCCTGATCCTGCCCCGTGATGCAAGACGCTTGATGTGATGATGCGAAACGAAGTCAACCAAGAGTAAGGACACTCCGACGAATGTCACGGCCCTCTGATGTCGTTTAGCCGATAGGAACCTTGCTCGCGGAACTCATCCACTGCCCGGCAGTCGCTGCTTGCAGCGATGAGAGGGAGGGCCAGTGGCAATTGCCACACAAACAGGCCGGACACACGACTGTACTGACAGACCGTCGCTATCGGAGGCGGCGCCATGGCAGACCCTGCCGAGATCACACGATCAATCACGGACATCGCTGCGGGGGCTGATCGCGGCGATTGGGACCGCGTCCGAAGCGCATTCGCCGAAACGGTGACGACCGACTATACAAGCCTTTGGGGCGGAGACTCGCATTGCGAAGACGGCCCAAAGCCGACCTCCAAGGCGTTGTCGATATGCCGCGGTGCGGCTCGTCGAACCACTGCCTGCTCAACAACGCTGCTGCGCCAGTTTAGTCACTGACCGGCCCCGCAGCATCTGGGTCTCAAAGCCGCTTCCAGGTTGGGTATTCGTGGTGTATCGCGTCCACTTGTTTTACCCTTTGAGTTAGATTCGAGATGTTGGAGGGTGGGACAGTGCGTGCCATTGCTGGCAACTTCATCACCCCTGCTGAAACTGCTTACGCCATGTTGTTGGGGGTTGGCCAAACCTGGCGCAGAAGCGGCGCGACAAGTGAGCAGAGCTTGCGAAACCGCTGTCCCAAGCAATCTGGGCCAGAGACAGAGTCTTAGCTGCCAAGAGACGCTCGGCCGCGCGATCTAGTCGCGCGCACCATATTGCTTCACCTGCGCTGATACCAGTTCCGCCAAACGCCAAGTGAAGATGCCGTGTAGAGCAGCTCAACCTTTTTGCCAGGGTTGTCGGGGTTAACTCACAGTCATCGGATTGCTCATGGATCAGCTTCAGGGCACGTTCGCGCGTGATGTCGATGCCGGCGGACGTGATTGCCGGAAGCCGTGAAAAGACGATCGCCAACAAAGAGCGCGTCATTTCTACAGCCCCAGCTGCGTTCTCATCCAGAACCATCTCAAGCGCTGACATGGTTGAAGCAAGTGAACCTTGTGCATTGATGCGATGACCGACAGCATTGTCGATTTGGCCTGCATATGGAATGGCGCTGTCCAGCGGAAGTTGCAAAACCATCTGTTCGAATGCGGTCGGAAACGCCAGTTTGTAAGGTCTGTGGCTCACGAACACTGCGGCGTCGCCACAAGACAATTGCCCACCCTGCGCACCCTGTCGCACTGTGCAATCGCCCTGGGTTTGTAGATTAACAAATAGAAAGGGTTCAGCTTCATCGCCCACCCGATCTGCGCGACGCATGACCTCTTGCGGGCCCGAGGTCACTCGGGAAAGCCGTAAATTTCCTTGGCTAGACCCGCCGATCTTATCCTTGCCGGTCAAGGTCAGCTGCGAAAGGTCTAACGCGATGAAACGCTCACAGACCAATTCTGACCATGCCGTTTTTTGGCGCGATGGTGGCAATGAGCCGACGTCCACCAGAGTTTGCATCACACCCTCAGTTTTCTCTCACAGACAAGCTAACGTGCGTTCGGGGATAACGTCAAATGGTCACACTGAACATATGATGCAGACTTGGAAGTAGCCGTATGGGAGGGAGAGAAGATGACAGATGCAAAACGGCCGACGTTCTATCGCGGTAATACCGATCAAGCGGGGTTTGATGCTTTTGCCTACGAGGAACCCGGCCAAGGCTCGGTGACTTTTGGGGAGATGTCGGGGATTCGCATGGAAGGATCAGACGGTACGCCGCTGGCCGTCGGCATCTGGCGTTTGAACGAAAGCACGACGAGTCCGGTCTACACATCGGATTTGGGAGATGAGACATTTCTTGTTCTTGAAGGCGCCGTTGAAATCGAGGCGGTCGATACCGGCGAACGTGAGCGTTTCGAAAAAGGCGACATCTGTTCGTGGTCCAAGGGAACATCAACGGTTTGGCACTTCGAAGCACCATTCCGCAAGTTGGTGATCGTAGCCGGTCGGTGAACGACCCGAGCGATTGAAAAAGCAGGATCGATGCCCTCACACCCTTTGCTCGACACAGCGGGAAAGTAGCGCGTGCGCAGATGACATTACGACTTCGCATTTCATGCCGCTTGTTTATCTGGACAGCGCAGTGCAAACGATCGTGCCATCGACGACGGACTTCCTGGAAGTCAACGGTGAGCTGCTTGATGTGAATAGAGATGATCTGACGGTGCTGGACACCCGACGACATTCCACGCCTAGTCGAGCCTCGGATGCTTGATGCTCAGGAGCGCCATGCACAGGACTCGATCCTCTGGAAGATGGCGGGCGACGCGCCCGCGCAGATCGAAAAGGCGCTAACGTTCGCGCTCACAGCCGAACAACAACCATTCCAACAGATTTGGCAAGTCGCGGAGGATGGCGGTCAGATCACCGGCGTCATTCATGCGTTGCTGCTACCGGTGCCGCCGATCTATGCGGGCTCGCGTGATGAGCCGGGGCTAATCCTGCCCGCCTCTTTAGCGGCACCCGATGCACCGAACGGCACAGTGGGGGCTCTGCTGGCCGCAGCCGAGGATGCTCTTCACCAAGCCGGTGCCCGGATCACACTGTCTTCCCATGTCTCCAGGGAGGATTGGCGGACTGCGTTTGATGCGAAGGGTTACGAACCTCTCACGCTCTATCTTTCACGCACGGATGTTGGCGCTCAGGGGATACCTGCCGATGGGCAAGCTACAGAAGACGATGTTCCCGGGATCGTTACGCACAGTGCCGAGAACCGGCAGGTTCTTTTCGACATCGACCCCTTCTGGGAAATCCATTCCGAAGCCGACCCACGGCTTTCAGCGTGGATAACGCGCAGCCTTACCCTGCGAGATCGCGACATGATGGTCTTGGGTTCACCCGATGATCTTGAGGGCTACATTATCGCACAGCCTGCCTCGCGGCTGCACTCTCCCCTGCCCATGATATCACAGGAACTGGTGTGATTGACAATTACTACCACCCCGAGTTGGCCAATCCGGCTGCACTTGACCACGGCAGGGAGGGTGCAAGCGGGCTTCTGCAAGCCGCCGAAGCCGCGTTTGCAAACCGTGGCAATCCGGGATTTTGTCGGGGGTCTCTCGACCGAAAGTTTCAACTAATGCCTGCGAAGACCGTGTCTGCAGCCGCATAACTTCACAATCAGCTACGTAGCTGATGCTGCCGAATGGCAAACTTTACTCAATAAAAAGGCAAAAATGCGATCAGAAAAGCAACTTATGTAGGTTTTCGACATTGAAAGTATTGGCGGACCGAGGAGGATTCGAACCCCCGACCCCCTGATTCGTAGTCAGGTACTCTATCCAGCTGAGCTATCGGTCCGTCGGTTGGGGATTTAGCGGGCGGTGGCTGGGGTTGCAAGGGTAAATCACTCGGCCGCCTCATCCAGTGTCACCACGGATTTCGGCAGGCGGATGACGAACTCGGTTCCGCCCTCGTCGCTGCGGATCAGGTCGAGGCGGCCGCCATGGCCGCGCACAAGCTCGGCCGCGATTGCCAGGCCGAGGCCGGTCCCGTCCTTGCGCGTGCCGCCCTGGAAGGGCTGAAACAGGTACTCGCGGGCCTTGGGGGGCAGGCCGGGGCCCGTGTCGCTGACCGTGATGATCCAGGCCGCATCGTCCTCATCGGCGCGGATCGAGATTTCGCCGGGCCGGCCCGAGGCCACGATCGCCTGGCGCGCATTGCGCACCAGATTGCCCAGCACGCGATAGAGCTGCTCGCCATCAGCACGGATCACGAAGCCGGCGGGCACGTCCTCACCAAAGCTGAGCTCGGCCTCTCCGGAGGCCAGCCGCTCACTCTCGATCACGTCGCCCACGATCTGCGCCAGCGAGACGCGGTCAAGCGCGGGCGGCGGCTCCTCGGCCTTGCCGAAGGTCAATGTGCTTTCGCAAAGGTTCACCGCGCGGCTGATCGAGTTCACCAGCTTCGGCGCGGCACGTTTCACCGCAGGGTCCTGGCTGATCTCCATCCGGTCGGCAAAAAGCTGCGCCGTGGTCAGGATATTGCGCAGGTCGTGACTGATCTTGGCGACAGCGCCCCCCAATTGCGCCAGTCGGGCCTTCTGCTTGAGCGCACTGGTCAGCTGGGTCTGCATCGACATCAGCGCATCCTCGGCCTCGCGCAGTTCAAGCACGCTGGCTGTGGGCGTGATAATGCGCCGTCCGTCCTCGGGCGCGTCCGCATAGATCTGCATATGGGCCACGACCCGCCGGATCGGCATGACCAGAAAATAGCGCACAGCCAGAAACAAA
This sequence comes from uncultured Paracoccaceae bacterium, assembly GCA_947503935.1. Classification (GTDB taxonomy): domain Bacteria; phylum Pseudomonadota; class Alphaproteobacteria; order Rhodobacterales; family Rhodobacteraceae; genus CANNFR01. The sequence continues at coordinate 332,575 of CANNFR010000007.1, read as the reverse complement.
AGCCCCGCGGTCACGATCGAGATGACGGCCGACAGGGCCAGAATACGCAGACCGTAATCGATCATGGCCATGCGCAAGGGCTTGCTCTCCATCGTCACCTCGATCAAGAGCCCGGCCGAGAGAACGGGATTTCCGATCACCCGGATGATCCGGTCTTCGGTGTCCCAAAGCCTCATCGTCGCGTCGCGGATCAGCTCCAACGCAGAGGCATCACGCAGATCATAGGTCGCATCGATCGGCGCAGGGATCGGCGACGACAGCACCAGCTGGCGCACCTGATCGCGGCGCAAAACGACGTTGAACACCTCGGCGTTCTGCAAAAGCTCGGCCTCAAGCTCGGGCGAGATCATGTCATCGGCCGCGATCTGGCTGAGCGCGGCGATCTGCGCGCGCTCAAGCCGAGACAGAAGGTAGTCTTCACGGTAGCGCGCGATGGAAGGCACGAAGATCATCACTTCGGCGATCATCACGAAGATGATCGTGAGGATCAGGAACCTTCCGGAGAGCGTTCTGAAGAACATGCTACCTCTGACGCTTGCGCCTAGGGCAGGTATTTCTGAACCAGCCCCACGACACGCTTGACCAAAGCACTATCAAAGAGTTTGGGGGAAAAATAGGCTCCCGCCGCACGCTTGTTGATCTCGTTTATCGTTGGATAAGGCAGAACGGTGTTGGCAATCGCGCTCATCTTCAGGCCGTTTGCGATGGCCATGGCCCAAAGGCCGATCAGCTCGCCCGCATGGGCCCCTGCGATTGAAGCACCGACAGGCTTGCCTCCGGCGACCATCACCTTGACCAAGCCGGCGGTCTTGCCCTCGGCAATGGCGCGGTCGTTCTCGCTGTATTCCCAGCGCACGACGCTCAGCTTGGGGCCATGCGCCTTCTTCGCCTGCGCCTCGGTCAGGCCCACTTGCGCCAGTTCGGGGTCGGTATAGGTGGCCCAGGGGATGTGGCTTGTCTTGGCTTTCGACGGCAGACCGAACAGCATCGACCGGATGATGACGCCCGCATGATAGCCTGCGACATGGGTGAATTGTAGGCCGCCTGCCGCGTCACCGATGGCATAGACCTTGCGGTTCGAGGTTGAGCGCAGATCGTCGCCCACCTTCACACCGCCGCGGTCGAACTTCACGTCGGCCTTGTCCAAATCCAGCTTGTCGAGGTTCACCTTGCGACCGACCGCCACCAAAAGGTGACTGCCCTTGAAGCTGCGGCCATCCTTGGTCTTGACGGTGATCGCCCCTTCCTTGCCGGTGATCTTTTCGGCCAAAGCATCCTCGGCGATCTCAACGCCCTCTTCGCGCAGACGGTCCAAGACGATGGCCGCCATCTCGGGGTCATCCTTGCCCATCGCCTTGTCGCCCTCGATCACGGTCACTTTCGAGCCGAGCCTCAGATGCGCCTGCGCCATCTCCATCCCGATCGGGCCGCCGCCGATGATCAACAGGTGATCTGGCTTCTCGCGCAGGTCGAAAATCGTCTCGTTCGTATGATGCGGCACCTTGTCGATACCGGGGATCGGCGGCACGAAAGGGCCTGACCCCGTAGCGATCACGAAGCGGCGCGCCTCGATCACCGTGTCGCCGGCCTGAACCTCGGTCGGCGAGATGAACGCGCCCCATTCGCGGATCACGTTGACGCCCAGGCCCTCAAACCGCTCTTCGCTGTCCAGGGGTGCGATTGTGTCGATGACCTTGTGCACATGGTCCTTGGCGTCGGAATAGCTGACTTTCGGCATCACCGGGGTCACGCCGAACGGCTTTCCCGTCTGCATCGCATGGGCGTGCTTGCCCGCCGCAATCAGCGCCTTCGAGGGGACGCAGCCGTAGTTCAGGCAGTCGCCGCCCATCTTGTGCCCTTCGATCAGGACCACGCTGGCGCCCATCTGGACCGCGCCCGCGGCCACCGACAATCCACCCGAACCCGCACCGATGATGCAGATGTCTACTTTGATGCGTTCCATGATCAGATGTCCTTTTTGCCGAAGGCTTTCAGCACGATGGGCAGAGCCGCCAACGCACAGAGGCCAAGGATCGGTCCCAAAATGTGAGGTTCGAAGATGATGCCGAGGTTCGGTGTCTCGCCGCGGGCGAAGACCTCGCCCAGACCAGCGCCGACCCAGGTGTAGACGACAGCGCCCGGAATGATCCCGAAGAAGGTGGTGAAGGCGAAGCGGCTCAGCGATACGCCGACCAGCGCGGGCAGCAGGTTCGCCACGAAGAACGGCACGGCGGGCACCAGGCGCAGAAGGAAAAGCACCGACAGCTCATTCTCGCGCAGGCCTTCGCGGAGTTGCTTGATCCGGCCTTCGCTGCTGTCGAACTTGGCCGCCAGCCGCTCACCCGCACCCCAGCGGGCGGCCAGGAAGATCGCGGTGGCGCCGATGGTCGCGGCCATGACGTTGAACAAAGCGCCGGGGAAAACCCCAAAGAGGAACCCGCCCGTCAGTGTGGCGATGGTCGCCCCGGGCAGCGAGAATGACACGATCACCACATAGAGCCCGATGAAGGCCAGCGCCGTCAGCAGGTAATTGGCGTCCCGAAACGCAATCAGGCTTTCGCGGTTCGCGGCCAGCGTCTCGAACGAGAGGTAATCGCGCAAGGTGAAGGCGCCCACGATCGCAACGATGACGATCGCGATCAGTGGCAGGCGGCGGGCGAACCCGCTTTTGGGTGCATCGGTCATATCTGTCATTGGTCCTGTCCCTAAATCGGTTGGGCAGACCATGCGCCCAAGCCGGGGCGCGGCGATAGCCCCCTCACGGCGCCTTGATGAAGCGCGAGGGGTTTGCGGGCTTTTGGGGTGAGATGTTACAAAGGCCTGTAACAAACTAAGGGCGCGCGAGGCCGAAATGTTGCAGCGACGGTACGGAAATAGCCCGTCGCCCGCGTTGACTTGCACCGACACCTCGCTTAGAGAGCGGTCTTCGAATGATTGCGGCCCTCGAATCCCGTGGATGGATCGGGTCCGACTTCTTGGAGACGAGCGATGACAAAGCGCACCTTTCAACCCTCGAACCTGGTCCGCAAGCGGCGCCATGGGTTCCGTTCGCGCATGGCCACCAAAGCTGGCCGCGCGATCCTGAATGCCCGCCGCGCCAAGGGCCGGAAAAAGCTGTCGGCCTAAGGCCGATCTGCCGGACACGCGAATGACACCGCCGGAGACCCCCGTGGCAGGCCAAAGCGCCAAGGCTGCGGAACGGGCTCCGGCGGTTTCGTCATGTCTGGAGGTTCTGCGCAAACGCCCCGACTTCCTGCGCGCCGCCCGGGCAGAGCGGCAGGGCATGCCGGGGTTTCTGCTACAAGCGCGTCGGCGTAACCCTGATGAGCCTGTGCCGCCCCAAACCATCCGCATCGGTTTCACCTGCTCGAAAAAGGTCGGGAACGCCGTCGCCCGCAACCGCGCCAAGCGCCGTCTGCGAGAGGTCGCCCGGCTGGTCATCCCGCAAAACGGCCAGCCCGGCTGGGACTACGTCCTGATAGGCCGGGCCGGCGCCACGGCAGACCGTCCCTTTGACAAGCTACAAAATGACTTGGCCCAGGCCTTGCAGAAGGTACACCGCGCATGAGCCCGCTGGCCCACCTTGTCGCCCTGCCCGTGCGCGCCTATCGCCTGCTGCTGTCGCCCTGGGTCGGCCATGGCTGCCGGTTTCAACCGACCTGTTCGGCCTACGCTCTGGAGGCGTTGCAAAAGCACGGCGGCATCAAGGGCAGCTGGCTGACGCTCCGCCGCATCGCCCGGTGTCACCCGTGGGGTGGATCGGGGTTTGATCCGGTTCCGGCTAAGACCAAGCCTAAACAGGAGAACACGGATGGATAGCGGTTTTTTCAAATGGATCTGGCGCTTCAACGCACTGGCAATCGCGTTGGCGATGATCGGAATTGGCGCGCTGGTCCTTTGGGAGATCGCCAGGGATGTCGCCCGCGGAACCCAAGCCCGTGGCGTCATAAACATCGAAGCCCAGACCGAAAGCGGCCCCTCCGATATTGAGGAAAGCTTTTCGATTGGCCAAGTGCAGCGCGCAGGCGAAACATCGCTTTTGCGCTTTGCGCTCACCCGGACCCAAACGTTCGACTATGGCTATTCCTCCAAATCGACCGAGCATAATGTCGTCAATCTGGGCTTTGTGGACCCTGAGGTCGGGCAAACCCGTTGGCTGTTTGATAACCAAAGCAGACTGATCGTGCAAAATGAGGCGCTGCTCCGTCAGAGAAATGCGGAGAGCGACCAGGAGCGACGCACCTACGGCACCCTTCTTCGCATCGTTACGCAGGATACAAACGAAGATGGGCGCCTCTCGGCCTCGGACACATCCGATGTCATGGTGATGAAGCCTGACGGCAGCGATATCCGCACCTTGTTTGAAGGGATTCGTGGGCAGGTTCAGATGCAGCCATACGACCGGCAGACCGAGTTATTGATCTTCACTGATGCAGAAGGGACCAAGGCGGCCCGGCTGGTGCTGGAAACGCTTCTGGTAGAGAATGTGGTTTTGTTGGGTCGGCCTGCACCAGGCGACTGATCCCTGGTCACCGGGCACCGTCGGGCAACGTGAAGGCCAGCCGCCCCTTCAAGGCGGGATCGTCCAGCCGCGCATATCTGCACGGATTGGGGCTGGCGTAGGAGCTGCCCGAGAACACCCGCAGGAACAGGTAGATCGCCCAGCGCGTCACCCGCCCCACGGCCGCAGCCTCCATCGCCAGCAGCATCATCCGATCGGCGAATAAGCGGTCACGCGGGCGGGCGCCAAGGCCGGGCACATCCTGCCACGCGATATAGAGGAAATCGTGCAGAATGGCCGCCTCAAGCCAGGGTCCCACACGGCCGATAAAGACCCGGAAGATGCGCGGCACGCTGGTCAGATCGGTGATCAAGCCGCGCGGCACGGTGATCGCGCGCCTCTGGCCATCGACCGTGAAAACCACGTCGAAATCATGTTGCAGGATATAATCGCCATCCTCTCCCAGCCGATCACGGGCCGAGTTGACCGGGCGGATCAGGCTGAGCGCACTGAGATATTCGAAATCCCCAAACTCCTCCCAATCGTCCGGATAGGGGTTGGTGACCCAGGCGGGGTGATCGTATCTCTTCAACACGTGCGAACTCCCTTTTCGGGGGCATTGGAATGGCCTAAACGGGGGCCATGTTGGACGATACAGAAATCCATCCGCTTTTCCACGGCGCACCCGCGACGACCGAATTCAAAAAGCTGCGCAAGCGCATTATCCGTGAGGCGCGCGAGGCGATTGAGCAATATGGCATGGTAGAACGCGGTGCGCGCTGGCTGGTCTGCCTCTCGGGCGGAAAGGACAGCTATACCCTGCTCGCCGCGCTGACTGAACTGCAATGGCGCGGGCTTCTGCCGGTTGAGATCCTGGCCTGCAACCTCGATCAAGGGCAGCCGGGCTTTCCAGCGACGGTTTTGCCCGAGTTTCTCACGAAAATGGGGGTTCCGCATCGGATTGAGTATCAGGACACCTATTCCATCGTGAAAGACAAGGTGCCGGCGGGGCGAACCTATTGCGCGCTCTGCTCGCGGCTCCGGCGCGGCAACCTTTACCGGATCGCGCGCGAGGAAGGATGCTCGGCTGTCGTTCTGGGCCATCATCGCGACGATATTCTCGAAACTTTCTTCATGAATCTTTTCCATGGCGGGCGCCTGGCCACGATGCCCCCCAAATTGCTGAACGAAGAGGGTGATCTGTTCGTCTACCGCCCCCTGGCCCATGTGGCCGAGGCCGACTGCGAACGCTTTGCCCGCGCCATGAACTATCCGATCATCCCCTGCGATCTCTGCGGCTCGCAGGACGGGCTGCAACGCCAGCAGGTAAAAGCGATTCTGGACGGGTGGGAGAAAAACAGCCCCGGCCGCCGTCAGGTGATGTTCCGCGCACTGATGAATGCCCGCCCCTCGCATCTGCTCGATCCGAAATTGTTCGATTTCGCGGGGCTGACACGTGGATCGCGGGAATTCGATGAAAATGCGCCGCAACTTGGCGGCTCTGCGTTAACCGAAGACTGACCTTTCCCGGCATAGCTTTTCTGCAAAGAGGCCTCGGCCCACGCGAGAGAAGGATATTGCCATGCCCCTGCCCGCCGCAACAACTGTGCGTGGCTTCATCCGCCGGTGGGTTCTGGGCCGTCATGTCTTGCCCTTCATACCTGCGTTGCTTCTGGCAGGCGTCTGGCTGGGCGGCGAATTTGTTCTGATCCTGGGCGCCCTGGTCTTTCCGGCGCTTTATGCGATGTTCGGCGAACCGCCCAACAGCGAAGACCGGCAGATGAGTGTGCGTGACGGGGTGACGGGGCTCCCCCTCAGGGCCGTCCTGATCGAAGCGCTGGACAGTGTTTTTACCAAGGCCCCACGATCCGGCAAGACGACGATCGCCTTTGCGATTGCTATCGATGATTTCAGCGAGATCGAGGGAAGGCTGGGCCTTCACGCGACCGAGGATGTCTTGCGTCGCGTCGGCGAACGGATCGCCATGGTTTTGCGCGGCACCGATATCGTCGCGCGCATCGACGGCGCGGTGTTCGGGGCCGCCTTCGGCCCGGTCCAGCGTGCCGATCTGGAAAGCGCCCTGCAGGTGGCGGCCCGCCTGCAAGAGGCTGTGCGCGAACCCATTTTGGTCGATGGCGCCCGTGTCCACGTCACATGTTCCGTCGGTTTCTGCCTTGGTGCGCGTGCCCCACGGCCGACGGGCGAAGCCGTGTTGGCTGCGGCTATTGAGGCCCTGACCGAGGCGCGCGCCAGCGGTGCCGGCGCGATCCGCGCCTATTCGGCCAGCAAGCCGCGCGATACGGCGCGGCGCGCTGAGCTCGAAACAGAAGTTCTCAGCGCCTTGGAGAGCGGTCAGATACGGCCCTGGTTTCAACCCCAGGTCTCGACCGATACCGGTACGATTTCAGGCTTTGAGGCTCTGGCGCGGTGGGAACATCCTGAGCGTGGCGTGCTGGGCCCGAAGGACTTTATTCCGACCATCACGGCCGCTGGACAGATCGGCCGACTGGGCGAGGTCATGCTGTTTCATGGCCTGACAGCCCTGCGATCGTGGGATCGGGCCGGGCTGGCGGTGCCCTCGCTGGGTGTCAACTTCTCGCCGGAAGAGTTGCGCAATCCCCGACTGGCCGAACGACTGGCGTGGGAGTTGGACCGTTTCGATCTGACACCGGAACGGCTGACGGTGGAGATTCTCGAGACCGTTGTCGCCGATCCCGGCGACGACACGATCACCCGCACGATTGCCGCGCTCGCCAAGCTGGGATGCCGGATCGATCTGGACGATTTCGGAACCGGGCATGCCTCGCTGGCAGCACTCAAGCGCTTCTCGGTCGGCCGGATCAAGATCGACCGCTCATTTGTCATCAATGTCGATGAGGACAGGCAGCAACAGAATTTGGTGGCCGGCATCCTCAGCCTTGCCGAAAGGCTGGGGGTCGAAACGCTTGCCGAGGGGGTTGAGCGTGTGGGCGAACACGCGATGCTGTCGCAGCTGGGCTGCGGTCACGTCCAGGGCTTCGGCATCGCCCGCCCGATGCCCTTCGAAGACACGATCGGATGGATCAAACGCCATGGCGACCGTGTGACGAACGCAACCGAAGTGACGCGCAAAGCCGTCTGAACGGGGGATTCGGCCCCTTGCGACGGTACGCCACTGGGGATTCAGAGACGTCGAAAGCCCGATTCCCCTTGACCTTTGGGCCTTCGGATTGTTGAACCTGCCAGACTTTCCCAGACCGGCAGGGCCAATCCAATATGGAAGATCAGAACAAGAACCTCCTCCTCGCCACGGTGCTGAGCTTTTTGGTGATCCTGGTCTGGTACACGTTTATCGCCCCGCCCGAGCCGGCTCTGCCCCCGACCGAGGCGGTTCAGACGGATGGCGGCCCCATCACCGCCCCCCCGGTCGCAGGCGGCGCGGTTGAGTTGCCGCAAACCCCGTCCGAGATCCGCGCCGAGGCGCTTTCCGGTGCGGACCGCATTGAAATCGAAACCCCGCGCGTTTCAGGGTCAATCTCGCTCACCGGCGGGCGGATCGACGACCTGTCTCTAAACGGCTACCTCGAGTCGCTTGATCCAGGCGCCGAGAATGTGACACTCTTGTCCCCCGTCGGAACTCCCGGTGCGCAATACGCGCTTTATGGCTGGGTCCCCGGCGGCAATCTGACCTATGACGACGTTCCAGGTGCCAACACCGAATGGAATGTTGAAAGCGGCACCACTCTGACACCCGAAAGCCCGATCACTCTGCGCTGGGATAACGGCGCCGGCCTCGTTTTCCGCCGCTCGATGGCGATTGATGAGGACTATCTGTTCTCGGTCACCCAGACGGTCGAAAACACCACCGGCGAACCGGTCCGCCTAGCCCCCTACGGTGTCGTCGCCCGCCATGGGCTGCCAGAGCAGATGAATTTTTTCATCCTGCACGAAGGCGTCGTGCAAATGGCCGATGGTCAATTGATCGAAACCGACTATGACGACATGCCTGATCTCGACTTCGTGGAACGCGAGGCGGCGCGGGCCGAGGTGACGCAAGTCTCTGAAAACGGCTGGATCGGCTTCACCGACCATTACTGGATGACCACGCTCATCCCGGAACCCGGTAGTGCCTTCACCGCGGTCTCGAAATATGTGGGCGCGGCCGACATCTTCCAGACCGAAGCCCGGTTTCCCGCGGTTACCGTTGCGCCCGGCGATACGGCAAGCTCGTCCATGGCGCTGTTTGCAGGCGCCAAGGAATGGGAGGCGATCCGCAATTACGAACGCGCCGGCATCGAGGGCTTTCTCGATTCCATCGATTGGGGCTGGTTCTTCTTCCTGACCAAACCGATCTTCGCCGTTCTGCACTGGCTGAACGCCGTTATCGGCAATATGGGCCTGGCGATCATCGGCCTGACTATCCTGATCAAGCTGCTCCTCTTCCCGCTGGCGCGCAAATCCTACATCTCGATGGCGAAGATGAAGGAACTTCAGCCCGAAATGGAGAAGCTGAAGGAGCGCGCGGGCGACGACCGCATGAAGCTGCAAAAGGAAATGATGGAGCTTTACAAGAAGGAAAAGGTGAACCCCGCTGCGGGCTGTCTGCCGATCCTTTTACAAATCCCGATCTTCTTCTCGCTCTACAAGGTGATCTTCGTCACCATCGAACTGCGCCACGCCCCCTTCTTCGGCTTCATGCGCGACCTTTCTGCCCCCGACCCGACCTCGATCTTCAATCTCTACGGTCTGATGCCATGGGCCGCGCCGGAACCCGGCACCTTCATGGCGCTGATCTTCATAGGTGTTCTACCGCTGCTCCTCGGTATTTCGATGTGGCTGCAGCAAAAGCTGAACCCGGCCCCCACCGACCCGACGCAAGCCGCCATCTTTGCATGGATGCCATGGGTCTTCATGTTCATGCTGGGCTCTTTTGCTTCGGGCCTCATCGTCTACTGGATCGCGAACAACCTGATCACCTTCAGCCAGCAATACGTCATCATGCGCATGCACGGGCATAAACCGGACTTATTCGGAAACATAAAATCCGGTCTTTCGCGCAAGCCCGCCGCCGCGAATGACACGAAAAAACCAGGGCAGAAGTGACCGCGCATCTGGCCCACATCGTCCGCCACCCGATCAAGGCCGTCGGGTGGGAGGAGGTTACGAAAGCCGATCTGGCGATTGGTCAGGGTCTATTGGGTGACCGTCGATGGGCTGTCGCCCACGAAGCGGCCCGCCTTGAGGCTGGCGTCTGGGGCCCAAAACAGAACTTCCTGCGGGGTGTTTCCGCGGCTGAGTTGATGGCCGTTCGAGCTCGGCTTGATGAAAAGAACCGCATTACGCTGTCGCATCCCCAGCGGGATGACATCTCGGTGGTCATGACAAATCCCTCGGAACGGGACGCTCTTGTCGCCTGGTTGCAGCCACTCTGGCCAGATAACCGCCCTGCCCCCCGTTCAATCATCGAAGCCGGCGATCAACCTTTTACGGATATTCCGACACCGCATGTGTCGCTCTTGAATCTCGCCTCAAACCGCACGCTAGGCCAGCGTTTGGGCCGCGATCTGTCGATCCACCGCTGGCGCGGCAATCTCTGGGTTAATGGACTGGCCCCGTGGGAAGAGTTTGACCTGATCGATCGCCATCTTCGGATTGGGCAAGCCGAACTGAAGATCGAGATGCGTATCACGCGTTGCTGTGCGACATGTGGAAACCCGGAGACTGGCAAAGTGGATGCGGACACGCTGGGCGCCCTGTCCGACGGCTATGGGCACGAGGATTTCGGCGTCTATGCAAGGGTCGTCAAAGGCGGGGCAATCGCCAAAGGCGATGCGGTCATTGTGCTATGACCCTGCCCTTTCCCCTTGTTCGCGACCCTGACGACGCTGAACGCGAGGCCGGTCGCAAATTGTTCGCAGGCGGCGTGGAATTCCTCAAAGGTGTCGTCGCGATGGAGGGTTTGCCGCCCGCCGACCGGATCGAGGTGTGCTTTGCCGGCCGCTCGAATGTCGGAAAATCGTCTTTGATCAACGCGCTAACCGGTCGCAAGGCCCTGGCCCGTGCCTCGAACACCCCGGGCCGCACGCAGGAAATCAACTATTTCACGCTGGGTGAAACCCGCTATCTGGTCGATCTGCCCGGCTATGGCTTTGCCGAGGCGCCTCTGGCCGTGGTGCAGAAATGGCAACGCCTGCTCAAGGCCTATCTCTCGGGCCGCGCCACGCTGCGACGCGCCTTCGTGCTGATCGATATGCGCCACGGCATAAAGGCGGTGGATGAAGAGATCCTGGCCCTGCTCGACCGGGCAGCGGTGACGTTTCAGGTGGTGATGACCAAAGCCGACAAGGTCCGCGCCGCCGAACAGGAGAAAATCCTGACACAAGTCCGGGCGGCCCTGTCCAAACATCCTGCGGCCTTCCCCGAGATGATCGTCACCTCATCGGAAAAAGGCGATGGTATCGAGACATTGCGGGCCGTGATCGCCGGATTGGAATGACTCAGAACGGCAGCAACATGGCGCCCAGATTTTTCGCAGAAAAATCTGTCCTAGACGTGTTGGCCGGCGTTCACCTCAATCTCGGTTCCCGTCACATAGCTTGATTGGTCTGAGCACAGAAACCAGATCACATCAGCCACTTCCGAAGGCTGCCCAAGCCGTCTCAGCGGCAGCCCCTCGACAATCTTCTCGGTCCCGGGCGACAGGATCGAGGTCTCGACCTCACCTGGCGCGATCGCGTTGACACGCACGCCAAAGGGCCCGAAATCATGCGCCATCTCTCGGGTCAGCGCGGCCAAAGCTGCTTTCGACGTGGAATAGGCGGCCCCCGCAAATGGATGCACGCGCGCCCCGGCAATTGAGGTGACGTTGACCACGGCCCCCTTGGCGGCCGTCAACTCGTCTCGCAGACCGCGCGCCAAGACCACGCTTGCAAAGAAGTTCACATGGAAAACCTGCCCCCATGTCCGTAGGTCGGTGTCCAGCGTCGACAGCCGCTCCCCCTCAGACCCTTTTGGCGAAATCCCGGCATTGTTCACAAGCGCGTCCAGACGTCCGCCCAGTTTTTCGCGGATCACGCTGATGGCTTCGATCGTGTTGCTAGGGTCGGCCAAGTCGATCTGAATATGGTTTTCCTCGCCGCCTGGCCAGGGGCAGCGATCGTCGAAAGGCTGGCGAGAGCAAGTCAGGACGCGCCAGCCCCCGGCTGAAAACCGCTTGACCGTCGCATGGCCTATGCCACGGCTGGCGCCGGTCAGAACCAATGTTTTCTGCGAATCGTCAGGCATCCGGCCCTCCCATATCGGTGCACACCCTAGCCCTCTGCGTGGAATTCACAATCCACCCTTGGCAGGCCCGGCACGACCGCCTAACAAAAGAGACCGACCGCAAGAGCGCCACATGAAAAAGCAGATTGCCATGACCCGCGATTGGATCGCCACCGCCCGGACGCTGTCCGAGGCCCTTCCCTACCTTCAGCGCTATTCCGGCGCCATCGTCGTGATCAAGTTCGGCGGCAACGCAATGGGCGATGCCGACGCGATGGCCAGCTTCGCACGCGACATCGTTCTGATGCGCCAGGTCGGGTTAAACCCCGTGGTCGTCCATGGTGGCGGCCCGATGATCAACGAGATGCTGGATCGGTTGGGCATCAAATCGGAATTCGTGCGCGGCAAACGGGTGACTGACAAGGCGACCGTCGAGGTGGTTGAGATGGTGCTAACCGGCCTTGTGAACAAGCGCATCGTTCAGGCCATCATGGATGAGGGCGGCCGCGCAGTGGGTCTGTCGGGCAAGGATGACGACCTGATGGTCTGTGTGGCTGACGACCCTGAACTGGGCTTTGTCGGGCGGCCCGTTGAAATGAATGTGCAGGTTCTGCACGACCTTTTCGCGGCCGGGATCATCCCGGTCGTTGCGCCGGTGGCCACGGGGATGGAGGAGAATGAAACTTTCAACGTCAATGGCGACACGGCCGCAGGGGCTATTGCCGGGGCCTTGAAAGCCGACCGGCTGCTGCTTTTGACGGATGTCTCCGGCGTCAAGAACGAGGCGGGTGAGGTTGTGACCGAATTGTCATTGGCCGAAGTGCGCGAGATGATCGACCACGGCACGATCTCGGGTGGCATGATCCCAAAAGTCGATACCGCGCTGACCGCGGTCGAAAATGGTGTTCGCGCGGCGGCAATTCTGGACGGGCGCCAGCCGAATGCCTGCCTTTTGGAGCTTTTCACCGATCACGGGGCGGGGTCCATCATCCGCTCGGCAGCCTCTCAGGTGAAAAAACGCCCCGATCAGACCACGGCGGCAGCACGTTAATTGGACGGCGACACCGTAACCTATGAGGCGCTGCAAGCCCGCCTCAGGCAATCGCAGCTGGATATCTTCGGTGCGTTTCACCCCAGGCTGGAGGACGCGGCCCCGAAAGGCACCAAGACACTTCTTCTGATCGGCCCGCATGAGCCCGGTTTCTGGGCGCATGTCACGGCAGCGCCGGAATTCAACGATGGCAACCCGGACCCGCTTGATCGGTGGTCCCGGCGGGTGATCGGCCGGATTGCCTGCGATCTGGGCGGCAAGGCGCTGTTTCCCTTCAGTGGTCCGCCCTGGCACCCGTTCATCGCCTGGGCCAAACGCTCGGGCCGGGCCTGGGCCTCGCCCGTGAATATTCTGGTTCATGACCGGGCGGGTCTGATGGTCAGCTATCGCGGCGCGCTTGCTTTGAAGACGGCGCTAGATCTGCCCGATCCGCCCCCTGCACCCCCTTGCGCGACCTGCGATGACCAACCCTGCCTGTCCGCCTGCCCGGTCTCTGCGCTTGTGCCGGCGGGGTACGATGTGCCGGCCTGCCATGCGTTTCTCGAGACCGCGCCGGGACAGGATTGCCTTAAAACCGGATGTGCCGTTCGCCGCGCTTGCCCTGTCAGCCAATCCTATGGCAGGCTGCCGGAACAATCCGCCTATCATATGGGGCGCTTTCATACATGACACCTGACGGTCACCGCCGCCTGATCTTGACGCGGCACGCCAAATCCGACTGGTCCGATCCATCGCTACCCGATCACGACCGCCCCTTGAATGGGCGCGGGCAGCGGGCGGCCACCGAGCTTGGTCAATGGCTGGTGTCGCGCGATTACCTGCCCGATCAGGTTCTTTGCTCGGATGCATGCCGCACCCGTGAGACCTGGGCCGCTATCGCCAGATCACTGAGTGACGCGCCCGATGCGGACCTGATCGCTGCGCTCTACCATGCAGAGGCCGCGACCATGCTGCAGCATCTCAAAGGCGCCACCGGCCAGACGGTGATGATGATCGGGCATAATCCCGGCATCGGGGAATTTGCATCGACATTGCCCGCCACGCCGCCCACCGACCCCGACTTTGCGCGTTACCCGACCTCGGCCACGCTGGTTGTCAATTTCGACGCGACCGGTTGGGACCAGATCACGCCGGGAACCGGCGCGACCTTGGATTTCTTCACGCCGTCCGAGCGCGGCTAGAACGAGATCCCTCAATGGCCGAGGATCTGGCTGAGGAACAGCTTGGTCCGGTCGGATTTGGGGTTGTTGAAGAATTCTTTCGGCTCGTTCTGTTCGACGATCTGGCCCTGATCCATGAAGATCACGCGGTTCGCCACGGCCTGGGCAAAGCCCATCTCATGGGTGACCACCAGCATCGTCATCCCCTCTTCGGCCAGCTCGATCATGGTGTCGAGCACTTCCTTGATCATCTCGGGGTCGAGCGCCGAGGTCGGCTCATCGAACAGCATGATCCGCGGCTTCATGCAAAGGGACCGCGCAATCGCCACCCGCTGCTGCTGACCGCCCGAGAGCTGACCGGGATACTTGTTGGCCTGTTCGGGGATCTTGACCTTTTTGAGGTAGTGCATCGCCACCTGTTCGGCCTCGCGCTTGGGCGTCTTGCGCACCCAGATCGGGGCCAGCGTGCAATTCTCGAGGATCGTCAGATGCGGGAAGAGGTTGAAATGCTGGAACACCATCCCGACCTCGGACCGCACCTTGTCGATGTTCTTGATGTCAGACGACAGATGCGTGCCATCGACGACGATCTTGCCTTTCTGATGCTCTTCCAAAGCGTTGATGCATCGGATCAGTGTCGATTTTCCCGAACCCGAGGGCCCGCAGATCACGATCCGCTCGCCGCGGTTCACGGTCAGATCGATATCCCGCAGAACATGGAACTGGCCGTACCATTTGTTCATGTTGGTGATCTCGATGGCCACCTCATCGGAGACCTGCATCTGGCTCCGGTCGATGGCGCGCTCAATGGCTGCTGTCTCGGACATGGAACTCTCCTTAGCGATGATCGGTCCGAAGCTTGCGCTCCAGATATTGCGAATAGCGGGACATGAAGAAGCAGAACAGGAAGAAGCAGAGACCCACGAAGATGTAGAGTTCCCAGTAGATCCCGTTCCATTCGACGGTCGCGCGGATCAGGTTGATGAACCCGATGGGGTCCAGAAGGCCGATGAACACGACCAGTACTGTATCTTTGAAGAGACCGATAAACGTGTTCACGATCCCGGGGATCGAGATTTTCAGGGCCTGCGGCAGGATGATCAGCCGCATCGACTGCCAGTAATCCAGTCCAAGACTATCGGCGCCCTCATACTGGCCCTTCGGCAACGCCGCCAGGCCACCGCGGATCACCTCGGCGATATAGGCCGCCGCGAAGAACGTGACCATGATGATCACCCGCAGAATAAGGTCGAAAGTGGTGCCGGGGGGCAGGAAGTAGTTCAAAAGCGTCGAGGCCGTGAAAAGCCAGACGATCAGCGGAATGCCCCGAATGACCTCGATAAAGGTCACGCACACCTTGTTGATGATGAACAGGTCAGACTGACGCCCGAGAGCAAGCAAGATGCCAAGCGGCATCGAGAATACAATCGCCGACAGACCGATCACAAGGGCCAGAAGGAAACCGCCGATTTCTCGCGACGTCACCGACTCAAGTCCAATCGGCGCAATACTTCCCAAGAGGTCCGATAAGGTCGGCATCAATGGGAAAAGATCGCGCAAAGCCAGAGACCCAATCATCGGGCTAAGACGCACGCTGTCGGCCGAGAACAGCCCGGCGATGCCCCCCATGACGTTTAGCAGTGCCGAAAGCGGATCGAAGAACATCAGTAGGAAGATGAGAATGGCAATCAGGACGCCAAAGAAGAAACCGCTCTTGTTCGATGCCAGGGTACCGCCCATTCCGACAAGACTGAAGCCGACAGCCAGCATCACCGGGGTCCATACGGATCCGCCCCAGAGCAGATAATACGCGATCAGCGGATAGATCAGGGAGAACCAGAGCATTTTACGGGGCAGCGACGTGTACAGGACCGGCGCAACTGCCCCGATCAACAGCACGAAGGCCAAGATCGGGCGCCAATAGAGCTCGCTTGGGTAAAAGCCGAAAATCAGCTGCGGCCAACGTTCGGTGATGACAGCCCAGCAGGCCCCCGAGGAATAGCCGCGCTCGGCCAGTATGTTGCGGCAGTCGGTCAGGGACGATGCGCTCCAGACCCCTGCAAGCATCCATGGCAAGGTATGGCTGAGAACCCACCAGATCACGAAGAGCGAAACGACCGTCAAGATCGCGTTCAGCCAGGACGAGAACAGATTTTCCCGCATCCATTTGACCGCGCCGCTTTCCGCAACAGGCGGCGGCAGCGGGCCTTGCATTTCGTGACGGACATACCCGACGGTGAAGGAATGTGTCTCGCTCATCTCAGCGCTCCTTCAGCTTTACGCGGGAATTGTAAAAGTTCATCACCCCGGAAATCAGAAAGCTCAGTGCCAGGAAGAACAGCCCCATCAAAAGCAGGCCTTCAAGCTCTTTCCCGGTCGTGGTGATGGCCGTTCCGCCCAATGTCGCCCGAATATCGGGATAGGTCACCGCGATCGCCAGGGACGAGTTTTTCGTCAGGTTCAGGAATTGCGAGATCAGCGGGGGGATGATCACGCGCAAGGCCTGGGGCAGAACAACCAGGCTCAGTGTACGTCTCGGCCGCAAGCCCAGCGCGTATGCTGCCTCCGTCTGGCCCTTCGACACGGCAAGAATACCTGCTCGTACGATCTCGGCAATGAAAGCACCGGTATAGAGAGACAGCCCCAGCCAAAGTGCCATGAACGCGTTCGAAATTGTCGCGCCACCTGAAAAATTGAACCTTCCCAGAACTGGGTATTCAAGCGAGATGGGTCGCCCCAGCAAGAAAAAGCCAATCAGTGTAGGCAAGATCAAAATACCTAGAACAGGCCAAAGTATTGGGACTACGCGCCCAAATTGATAGAGTTGGCGCAGAGCATGACGGCGCCACACAAAGGCGCCAATTATGGACGCAATGAAGATAACAACCAAGACACCTGATCCGGGCTCCCATACAGGCGCGGGTATAAGCGTTCCGCGCGCGGTGAATGCCATGCTATCACCCAAAAACATGCTATATGCTGCGACGCCATTTTCGTCTGGCCGGAACTCTCTTGGCTCTGGCGTGGCTTCCGTCAGCACGGCAAAGATCAACAGCAGCCAAAGCAAAAGCGGGACGTTGCGAAAGCCTTCAACATAGACAGCCATGAGGCGCGAAACGATCCAGTTGTTCGACAAGCGCAGCACACCTGCGATCACGCCGATGATGGTTGCCAGAATACAGCCAAGAAACGCGACAAGCAGAGTGTTGAGCATTCCCACCAGAACGGCGCGGCCATGGGTGGACTCACTGGTGTAAGGAATAAGTGTTTGGCTGATATCGTATCCCGCCCGCTGCCATAAAAACCCAAGGTCAAATCCCCGGCCCAGGCGGTTGAGGTTCTCAACCAGGTTCATACCCAGCCACACAATGGCGGCCGTCAGCAGAAAGGTCGCCACGACCTGAATTGTCAGCGACCGATAGCGTGAGTCGTAGATGAGTTGGCTAAGCCGAAAGCTTTCCTTCGGGGGTCCTGACACATCTGCCATGGCGTGCGTCCTTATCGTTTATTGCGTTGAAATGCGCTCTGCCAGTGCGGGCAGGGCCCACACGAATGCGCTGTCAACGAAAGGTTTGGAGTCACGATTGGTAAAGGGCGCGGGTGTGTCCCCGCGCCCTTCCCTTCATGTCGCTTAGCGGAACGGCGGTGCGTAGAGCAGCCCGCCATCCTGCCATTGGGCGTTCAGGCCGCGTGCCAGGCCGATCGGCGTGGTCTCTCCGATGTTCTTCTCGAAGATTTCGCCGTAATTGCCTTCGGCCATAATCGCCCGCTTGGCCCATTCGGCATCAAGGCCAATCATCGCACCCAGGTCACCCTCGGTGCCGAGCAGACGGTTGATCTCGGGGTTGTCGCCCGGCGCAGACGACATCTCGGCGACGTTGGCCGAAGTGATGCCAAGCTCTTCCGCGGCGATCAGCGCGTTCAGCGTCCAACGCACGATATCGCCCCACTCACTGTCACCGTGGCGGACCAGCGGACCCAGCGGCTCTTTCGAGATAATCTCGGGCAGGATGATGTGATCGCCCGGGTTCTCGAACGAGGCGCGCGTGGCCGCAAGGCCCGAAGCGTCGGTCGTGTAGGCGTCGCAGGCACCGGCCAGATATTGCTGCTGACCTTCCGCGTTTGTTTCGATCGGAACAGGCTCGTAGCTGATGTTGTTGGTGCGGAAGTAATCCGCCAGGTTCAGCTCGGTCGTCGTGCCGGTCTGGATGCAGATGGTGGCGCCATCCAGCTCTTTCGCCGAGGACACGCCCAGCGCGCTCGGAACGATGAAACCCTGTCCATCATAGTAGTTGATACCCGTGAAATCGAACTTGAGGTCGGTATCGCGCGAGAACGTCCAGGTGGTGTTGCGGGCCAGCATGTCGATCTCGCCAGCAGCAAGCGCGGTAAATCGGGTCTGGCCGGTTGTCGGCACAAACTCAACCGCGGTGGGGTCGCTCAAGATGGCAGCGGCCACGGCGCGGCACACGGCCACGTCAAAGCCTTGCCATTCGCCATTCGCGTCGGGCGCGGCAAAGCCGGTCAGGCCGGTTGTCACACCACAGTTCAGCGTGCCGCGCGCCTTCACGTCGTCAAGGGTCGCGGCGGCCGAAGCACCGGCCACAAGGCCAGCGGCAGTCAGTACGCCGAAGAATACGGATTTCTTCATTTTTACCTCTTCCTGATGATCCACCCGTTTGCAGGTGGTTTCTTCCGGCCATGCTGACCGGGGTGATCTCATGGGAGCGAGTCCCATTTCGGTGGCGAGAGTTTGGGCGAATCTTCCCGAATACGTCAAGGCCAAGGTCGGGGTTTGGCGCGGAAAGCTGAATAATTTTCGGGCAAAAGCCCCACTTTGCCGCATCGCCTGGCAGGCTCACCCTGCGTCACTCAACCTCGCGGAGCAGATTGAAAAGCCGCATCGCCTGCAAGAAGTCGCTTTTCTTGCGGGTGGCCTGGGCTGCGGCCTCGTCATCATGGCCCCAAAGTTCGGCCTGCCAGATCTCGTCCACACGCGATGCGGCCCAAAGATCCTCAGGCGATCCGTGGCGATGAATTACGGCCAGGGCGATCACCAGTGACCCGGACAGTGCGACAAGGTCATGAAAGGCTGTCAGCTCAAAAACACTCAAGCCCGCCACCTCGGCCTTGAGGCGCGACAGGCTACCCGAGGGTTGATCGACATACATGACACCGGTGGTCACATTCAAAGGCGCGTCCAGCTCTTGCGCGGCCCAGGCCAAAAGCGGATCCCATGCGGTAGCTTGCCGCTGGGCCAGCTGATCAGGCGTCTCGGCGCGATAGCAGAGCAGATCTGTTTGCCCATACGAGGCAAGCATGTCAGTCACCTCGGCCCGCTGGACGGCAACCTTGTCGATGGCCGAGTTTGCGGCCCGCGTCAGCGGCATCCCGGAAGGATCGATGCGCTCAGATTGCGCGTTCCATTCCGCAGCAATCGCGACGGCAAGCCTTTGTGTCGGCAGGACCAACGATGCCTTTCCCGGCGTCTTGACCGGACGGTCATCCAGGTGCACCGTCCAACCCTGGTCAAGCGACGCAACCGTGGTTTTCTTCCAGAACCGTTTCGCGGCCCACTCGGTCATCTGCCGCCCCAGAGCTCTTCCAGAAACGGCCAAAGCTGGCCCCAGGTGTCGATCACGATATCGGCCGCCGCCAGACGCGCCATCGGGTGATACCCCCAACTAACACCGATCGTGCGAAACCCGGCAGCGCGGCCCATTTCGATATCAAACTCGGTATCACCGACCATCACGGCCCGTGACGCGTCGACGCCCGTTTCCTGCAAAGCGCGCTGCAACATCGACGGATGCGGTTTCGACGGATGATCATCTGCAACCTGTTGCGTCGCGAAATAGGGTGCAAGTTCATGGGCCTCAACGAGGTAATCCAAACCGCGGCGCGATTTGCCAGTGGCAAGCCCCATCAGCAAGGCCTGATCCCGGCGCAACCCCTCCAGCGTCTCGCGCGTCTGGGGGTAAAGCGGCGAGGCCGCCTCGCCGCTCAGCCGAATGCCCTGAAAGGTCGCCTTGTAGGCCTCGACCATCGCGCCGGCCTCGTCTTCGCTGACATCGGGGGCCAGCTGGCGCAGCGCCACCGGCAGGGACAGCCCGACGATCGACAGAGCCTCATCGCGAGACGGGGCAGGCTGGCCAAGTGCCGCAAATGCGCCCGCCATCGAGGCAAGGATATGCGCCTGGCTGTCGACCAGCGTACCGTCGACATCGAAGACGATCAGGCGCCGGGCGTCACTCATGTCTCATCCCTGAACGGATCGGCCGGCACGTCCGACGGGGTCCAACCGACGCTATCCCAGGTGCGCGCCATGTGATCGGGCAAGTCGGCGGTGATCGTCACGCGGTGGCCGCTGATCGGATGGTCGAAGCTGATCGACCGGGCATGGAGGTGCAGCTTGCGACTGATCTCGCCACCCAGCTGCGCGCCCCAACCGTCACCCAGATTTTCCTGACCCGAGCCGCCATACTTGCCATCGCCCACGATCGGATGCCCCAGCTCGGCCATATGGGCGCGCAGTTGGTGCGTGCGCCCGGTGATCGGCGACAGGGCGACCCAGGCAGCGCGCTGACCCAACGCCTCAAGCACCGCGTAATCGGTGGTGGCGCGCTTGGCGCCCTCGGTCTCATCAATGCGGGCGGGATGGATGCAGAGCATCTTTTCGCCCTCACCCCCACGCCCGTGGCCGGGCGCCTTGACCAGACCAAAACGGATCGTCCCCATTTTCGGATGCGGCACGCCGGCCACAACCGCCCAGTAGATCTTGCGCGTGGCACGGGCGCGAAACGCCTCGGACAATTTGCGCGCGATGCGGGTGCTGCGTGCCAGCAGAAGAACGCCAGAGGTGTCCTTGTCCAGCCGGTGCACCAGGCTGGGTTTTTCCGCCAGTCCGAATTTCAGCGCCTCGGCCAGACCATCAACATGGCGGTTGCCCTGCCCACTGCCACCTTGGCTGGGCAGGCCCGGGGGCTTGTTCAATGCGATGATATGATCGTCCTGCCAGATCACGGCTGCGCGGATCATCTCGGCATCGCTGGTCGCCACAGGCGCCGGGTCTCGGCGCGGGGCTTTGTCTTGCGGCAAGGGCGGCACGCGCACACTCATACCGGGGGCGATCCGCGCATTCGCCTTGACCCGCCCGCCATCGACCCGCACCTGGCCCGTGCGACACATCTTTTCGATCTGGCCTTGCGTAACATGCGGAAAGCGCCGTTTCATCCAGCGGTCGAGGCGGCTCTCGCCCTCATCCACCGAGACCGTCAGGGTTTTCACGCCGCTCATCCCATCACCCCCCGCGCCAGGGTGACGCCCAGAACGATCCCGCCCAAGGCCAGCACGACCGACCCTGCAACATACCCCGCAGCCAGGCCCACCTGCCCGCGCTCGAACAGCGTCAGCGCGTCCAGCGAAAAGGCCGAGAATGTCGTGAAGCCGCCCAGGATGCCGGTCATCAGAAACGGCGCGTAGCGCGTCCCGCCCCTTTCGGCCAGCACCACCACCAGAACCCCCATCAGGACCGAGCCCGCGACATTCACAAAAAGCGTGCCCCAGGGAAAGCCCGGCCCGAAGACGCGTATCGCCGCCACCCCGCTGAGATAGCGAAGCGAGGCGCCGATCGCGCCACCGAGGGCGACCTGGAATAGGGTTGCAATCATCGCGCCTGTCTCGGGCGACACGGGCGCGGTGTCAACCGTCCCCGCGCTTGGCGCGCAGCTTGGCGAAATAGTCGATCCGCTTTTTCAACTCACGCTCAAAGCCGCGCTCGGGCGGCTGGTAAAGGATCGGGCGTTTCATGCCTTCGGGAAAGTAGTTCTGCCCCGAAAAGCCATCCTCGGCGTCGTGATCATAAGCATAATTCGCGCCGTAACCCTCATCCTTCATCAGCTTTGTGGGCGCGTTCAGAATGTGTTTGGGCGGCGGCTCACTGCCGGTGCGCTTGGCCTCGGCAAGTGCTGCTTTCCAGGCCACATAGACACCGTTCGATTTCGGGGCCAGCGCCAGATAGGTGATCGCGGCCGCCAGGGCCAATTCGCCCTCGGGGCTGCCCAGCCGCTCATAGGTCTCCCAGGCGTCCAGACACACGCGGTGCGCCTGCGGGTCGGCCAGGCCGATATCCTCGACCGCCATGCGGGTGATGCGGCGCGCCAGATAGCGGGGGTCTTCGCCGCCCGCCAGCATCCGCGCCAGCCAATAGAGCGAGGCATCGGGGTCGGACCCGCGCACCGATTTGTGCAAGGCCGAGATCAGGTTGTAATGCTGATCGCCCGACTTGTCGTAATTCGTCGCCCGCTTCATCAGCCGTTGGCCCAAAGCAGGCGCATCGAGCGGTTTTTCCACCTTCCACGCCGCGATCTGTTCGATCAGGTTCAACAACGCCCGGCCATCGCCATCGGCCATCTCCAGCAATTGCTCGCGCGCCTCGGCCTTGAGGGGCAGCTTGCGGTCCAGCTCTCTCTCGGCGCGCTGCGCCAGCAATTCCAGATCGGCCAGCGTCAGGCGCTCCAGCACCAGAACCTGAGCGCGGCTGAGCAGCGCCGCGTTCAACTCGAAGGAGGGGTTTTCGGTGGTCGCGCCGACCAAAAGGATCGTGCCGTCTTCCATATGCGGCAAAAATCCATCCTGTTGCGCCTTGTTGAACCGGTGGATTTCGTCCACGAACAGCAGCGTGCCCTGCCCGTTCTGGCGGCGGATGCGCGCGGCCTCGAACACTTTGCGCAGCTCGGGCACACCGGTGAAGATCGCGCTGATCTGCACAAAGCTCAGATCGGTCTCTTCGGCCAGAAGCCGGGCGATGGTGGTCTTGCCCACGCCGGGCGGGCCCCAGAATACCAGCGACGACAACGCGCCCGAGGACAGCATCACGCCAAGCGGGCCGTCCGGGCCCAGAAGCTTGCCTTGCCCGATCACCTCGGACAGCTTCGCCGGTCGCAGGCGGTCGGCCAGCGGCCGTGGGGCGCCAGCAGGTGGAGCATCGGAGGGGCGATCGAAAAGGTCGGCCATGGCGTTAACCTAAGCGCGCCGGCGCCACGGGGGAAGCCATCACCTACGCCCGGAACCGCAGGCGCAGGCGGCGCCCGTTGCGCAAGACGTCCACGTTCCAGCTTCGCACGCGTGCCGAGGCCGCCCGGGTCACATCAGCGGTGGTGCGAATCTCGGCGCCATTGATCGCAAAGATCACGTCGCCGGGGCGCAGGCCAACGCGCCCCACATAAGGCCCGGTCGCCAAAACCACCACGCCCTCGGCCTCAAGCGGCAAGTCCCAATCGGCCAGAATGCGGGGGTTGATATTGGCAACGGTCAGCCCGGCCAGTGCCACGCGGTCAGGCAAGGTCACGGGGTCAGAGGGCGGGTCATCGGGTGGCGCCGTCAGACGCACGGTGATCTCGCGCATCTGACCGTCGCGCAGAACCCGGGCCGTCACCTCGCCGTAGGTGCCCGCAACCGACAGCCGAAAGATCATGTCCTGCGGCGCACTGACCGGGACATCGTCAAGCGCCAGGATCACGTCGCCCACGGCGATATCCGCGTTGGCGAAGGGGCTGGCCGGATGGACGACCGACACCAAAAACCCCTCGGGGACAGCCATCCCCAACGTCTCGGCCAGATCGGCCGTCACGGCCTGCCCGCCGATCCCGGCCCAGGGGCGCTCAAACTCGGTCGCGCCGGCGACGGCCAGTGAAACGAACCTCTCAACCAGGTTCGAGGGGATCGCAAAGCCGATCCCGTTCGACCCGCCCGACCGCGTCAGGATCGAGGTGTTGATGCCCACCAGATGCCCGTTGATATCGACCAGTGCGCCGCCGGAATTGCCCGGGTTGATCGCGGCATCCGTCTGGATGAAATACCCCCGCGCGCTGCCCGTGGCGGTGCCCGACCGCGCCAAGCCCGAAACGATGCCGCTGGTCACCGTCTGGCCTACGCCGAAGGGGTTACCGATGGCCAGCACCAACTCGCCAACCGCCAGATCATCGGAGTTGCGCAGATTGAGTGTTGGCAACCCTTCAGCATCGCGCAGCCGCAGGATTGCCAGATCGCTTTCCTCATCCGACAGTAGGATATCGGCTGCGAATTCACGACGGTCATTCAGCACGACACGAATATCACGCGCCTCGCCCACCACATGATAATTCGACACGACCACGCCGTCCGACGAGAGAATCACGCCCGAACCAAGCGAGTTCTGCAGCCGCGGCTGGGCCTGGCCGAAATCGCGAAAAAGAGGGCCAAAGAACGGGTCATCCTGAAACGGACTTCGCCGTGCGGCCACAACGCGGCGGGCGTAGATATTGACCACGGCGGGCGCAGCCCGCTCAACCACCGGCGCGAAACTGAGACTGATCTCAGCCGGGGAATGGGGGACGCGGGTCTCCGCGTGGCCAAGACCCGAAAGAGCAATGCCGATAAACAGGAAAGTAAGAACGGAACGCATGGCCCCTCCGGTTATAGCCATAAAGGATATGCGTCCGTTCCCTTCTCGATGCAACGGTCAGGATATCAGTGCAGCTTGCTGCTCAGATCGATCGAAACACATTGGTTTTCGATCTCATCAATCGACATCACCCGGCCTGCCGCCGACATATCAAGCCCGCAGCGCGGTGCCCAGCGCGGCCAGTTTGCCGGTATAAGGCCCAGAACACGGGCTGCCCCAAGCTCACGCGCCGATTTGGTCATCTCCATGATCAAATGGGCATGCACCCGACGCCGAATATTCATCGGAGTTGTGTGCGACACGAAAACTCGCGAGGATTCCCAGACGTTCTCGGCCACCGGTGCT
Source organism: uncultured Paracoccaceae bacterium (assembly GCA_947503935.1). Lineage (GTDB taxonomy): Bacteria > Pseudomonadota > Alphaproteobacteria > Rhodobacterales > Rhodobacteraceae > CANNFR01. The sequence goes on along the minus strand of CANNFR010000007.1, from coordinate 307,832 downwards.
TCATCAAAAAGCAGGTCTTGGGGAATAGTGTCGAGCAGGCCCCGTTGCGCGTCGCGGATCATGTAGCTGTAGATACCGCAGCGCGCGGTCGTCGGTGTCAAACGGATGCCCGCATAGATATCGCCCAGGTGATGGACCGCGACCCAGCGGCTTGCCGGGGTGTCATACTGATCGTATTCCATTCCCAGGGCCTCGGGCAGGTCCCATTTGTTCTGCACGATGAACGACTGCCGCCGTGCACGAAAAAGATTGGCTAACAATTCGCCATGGTTGTGCATGTTGGCAAAAGAGAGAGTGGTGGTTTGCATTACAGACTCCTGCGTGGTGGTGAAACAGAAGCCCCGCCACGACATAGAGAAAGGCAGGCTTAGAGCAGGCGGTAGTCTTTCGCACGCTGAAGCGCTTCGGCGGTCGTCCTGGCAAGTAGTTTATGCCTGGCCGACGTGAGCCGTGCTTTCAACGCGCTTTCGGATATCCCGAGTTTCGCCGCTGCCGCCGCATGCCGATCTCCTGCCGCGATACACCGCAAGGCTTCAATCTGAGCCGGTGTCAGGCTATCGGGAGGCTCCGTCATATCGTGCAGACGAAGAACGATTTCCTGGATTCGCGCTTGCTCGGCATCGGTGAACTCGCGATCGGACCGCGCCGCGCCGGCAATCGTGCGTGATGCGATCGGGCCACAAGCGACAGAGACACCATAGATCAAGCCGTAGCTGGCGGCTTCTTCCATGATTTTGAAGGGGTCCGGAATCGTAATCTCGCTCCACCTTGCCACACCTTCCGTAGAAAACCCCCAGGCGATCATCGGATCGCGCAATGCATAGGCCTGTTCGGTATACCGATCCGTCCAGCGCTGATCGTAGGTCTGGAATGTCATCAAGGGCGCGGCAAACCGGATGTGCAAGCCCACAAAGTAGCCGGCAGGCGAGAGGCTTGCCAATTTACAGAGTTCTAGATCGAGGTCTGACTTAAAGGACATGTCTTTTTAGATAAGTTGCGCTTTGGCTGGTCAACCGTAAATTGTAGGCAGAAGTGAATGACGCAGCGAGGTTACATTCTATGGTTGTGCTGGACGGTGATCTTGTGTCCAAACTTTTGTCTCTTTCCCCAGGAGCGCTTGATGAGTTGCTCGATCTGTTGGGGGAACATAGCCATAAGCAGGTTAAGGCGAAGTGTATAGATTTTGATGAAAAGGCTTTGTTGTCCGGCTCAGGGGCAAAATCGAAAATATCCAGTTCATAAGCCATCCAACATTAGCAAAGCCCTGCCTATTGGCAGGGCTTTTTTCGTTGGCTTGTCAATTTTACCAGGTCCGTGTGCGCGAAGTCCCGCTGAAACAACAGGCCTCCGCGAGACGCCTGTGACCGGCTAGGCCTGTTGTCACTCGGCCGAAGCTTCTTCTGATTCGAGGCGCGCGCGATCGGCGGCGCCTTTGGCAGAGACGTCGCGATCAACGAATTCGATGATCGCCATGGGCGCCATGTCGCCATAGCGGAAGCCCGCCTTCAGCACGCGCACATATCCGCCATTCCGCTCTTTATAGCGCGGGCCCAGTACGTCGAACAGCTTGGCGACATGCATGTCCTGCTTGAGCTGCGACGCTGCCTGGCGACGCGCATGCAGATCGCCGCGCTTGGCCAGCGTGATCATCTTTTCGATGATACGCCGCAATTCCTTGGCTTTGGGCAGGGTCGTCTTGATCTGCTCATGCTCGATCAGCGAGCCGGCCATGTTGGCGAACAGCGCCTTGCGGTGTTCGTGGGTGCGGTTCAGTCGGCGATAGCCGCTTCCGTGACGCATTTTCTATCTCCTATCGTCTTTTTTGCTTTGTCCGGCGGTCCCTGCGTTCGGGCCGCTCTCCTTGGGGCGGGATTGCCCAGTTGGTGAAAGGATGCGCCTTTCGCGGCGCATCCCGTGATCTTAGAACTGGTCTTCGAACTTCTTGGCCAGGTCCTCGATGTTCTCAGGCGGCCATTCCTCAACATCCATGCCAAGGTGCAGGCCCATGCCCGACAGCACTTCCTTGATCTCGTTCAAGGACTTGCGGCCGAAGTTCGGCGTCCGCAACATCTCGGCCTCGGTCTTCTGGATCAGGTCGCCGATATAAACAATGTTGTCGTTTTTCAGGCAGTTGGCCGAGCGCACGGACAACTCCAGCTCGTCGACCTTCTTGAGCAGAAGCGGGTTGAACTCGAGACCGTCATCGGCCTCGCCCTTGCTGGCGCTTTCCGGCTCGTCGAAGTTGACGAAGATCGACAGCTGGTCCTGCAGAATGCGCGCGGCATAGGCCACGGCATCGTCGGGGCTGAGCGAGCCGTCGGTTTCGACCTTCATCGTCAGCTTGTCATAATCCAGCACCTGCCCCTCGCGGGTCGGCGTGACCTCATAGCTGACACGCTTGACAGGCGAATAGATCGCGTCGATCGGAATCAGGCCGATGGGGCTGTCTTCAGGGCGGTTCTTGTCCGCGGCCACATAGCCTTTTCCGGTCGAAACCGTCAGTTCCATGAACAGATCGGCCCCGTCATCAAGGTGACAGATCACATGGTCGCGGTTCAGAATGTCGATGCCCGCGCTGGTCGAGATGTCGCCGGCCGTCACCACGGCCGGACCCTTGGCCGAGATCGACAGCCGCTTGGGCCCCTCGACCTCCATACGGATCGCCACGCCTTTGAGGTTCAGAACGATGTCGGTGACGTCTTCGCGCACACCGGCAACACTTGAGAATTCATGCAGCACATTGTCGATCTGCACGCTGGTCACCGCCGCGCCCTGGAGCGACGACATCAGCACACGCCGCAGCGCGTTGCCCAGCGTCAGACCAAAGCCCCGCTCAAGCGGCTCGGCGACGACAGTCGCCTTGCGCGCCGGATCCGAGCCCGGTTTTACGTCAAGTTGCGTGGGCTTAATCAGTTCGGCCCAATTCTTATGGATCATGCGTGTCGCCTCCATACCTGTCCGCTACCCATGTCCCAAGTGGCGGACGCCCGAGGATAAAAATGACGAAATCCAGGCCGCGCGCGATGCGCGCGGCCCGGACCAAAGATCAGCCAGGTCAGACCCGGCGGCGTTTCGGCGGGCGGCAGCCGTTATGGGCCATCGGCGTCACGTCACGGATCGACGTGATCTGGAAGCCGGCGGCCGCCAGCGCGCGCAGCGCACTTTCACGGCCCGAACCCGGCCCCTGAACTTCGACTTCCAGTGTCCTGACGCCGTGTTCCTGCGCCTTGCGGCCCGCATCTTCCGCGGCCATTTGGGCGGCGTAAGGTGTGGATTTCCGGCTGCCCTTGAACCCCATCGTTCCGGCAGACGACCAGGCAATCGCATTGCCTTGCACGTCCGAGATCAGGATCTTGGTGTTGTTGAACGACGAATTCACATGCGCCACACCTGCGGCGATGTTCTTGCGCTCTTTACGCTTCGTGCGGGTCTTTTCGCGTGCCATATCTGAACGCTCCCCTTACTTCTTCTTGCCGGCAATGGCCTTTGCGGGGCCCTTGCGCGTGCGTGCGTTGGTGTGGGTGCGCTGGCCGCGCACGGGGAGGTTGCGGCGATGACGCAGGCCGCGATAGCTGCCCAGGTCCATCAGACGCTTGATGTTCATCTGAACTTCACGGCGCAGGTCGCCCTCAACCATGAAGTTGGCATCGATATGCTCGCGGATCGACAGCACTTCGGCGTCCGACAGCTCATTGACGCGGCGGGTCGTATCGATACCGACCGCCTCGCAGATCTTGGCAGCGGCGTTCGGGCCGATGCCGTGAATATAGGTCAGCGCGATCGGAACGCGCTTCGCGGTGGGGATGTTAACGCCAGCAATACGTGCCACGTGATGTGGTCCTCTCGTTGCGGTTCCGTAACCCCGGAACCTTTTTTCACAACTATGGCCCGAGGGCTTTTCGCCGCCGGGCCGATTTATGGTCTCTTGCAGATCGAAGCGAACCTTCGGAAAACAAGAATGAGTCTCTTCCGAGACGCCGTCACATATGGGCTTTTCTTCGGCGCGTCAAGGCCGGGTTTTCACCCTTTGTCAAGAACCTTCGCAATATCGGCCGCAACCGCGTCGATCGACCCCAATCCGTCCACCACGCGCAGTTTCTTGTGGGCGTAGTAATACCCTATCAACGGTGAGGTATCGCGGTAATAGGCCAGCATGCGCGTGCGCAGCGCTTCCTCGGTGTCGTCGGGCCTGCGCCGCAGATCACTTGAGCCACAGACGTCGCACACCCCCTCGGCCTTCGTGGGCTTGGTCTGGTCGTGATAGACCTCGCCGCAATTGCCGCAGGTAAACCGCCCGGTAATGCGTGCAACCAAAGCCGCGTCATCGACCCGCATCTCGATCACGGCATCCAGGCTCTGGCCCAGCATCACAAGCAGCTCGGACAGCGCATCGGCCTGGGCAAGCGTGCGCGGGAACCCATCGAAGATGAAGCCGCCGCCAGTCGCACCCTCAAGCTTTTCGGCAATCAGGCCGATGACGATCTCGTCGGTGACCAATTCGCCCCGATCCATCACCTCGGCCACGCGGCGCCCCATCTCGGTGCCCGAGCTTTTCGCCTCGCGCAGCATGTCGCCGGTGGAAAGCTGCACCAGGCCACGTTCCTCGACCAGCCGGCGGGCCTGAGTGCCCTTGCCCGCCCCAGGTGGTCCAAGCAGAATAACGTTGATCATCTGCGGGCGGGGCCCTTGCGCGGACCTGTGCGTTTCTTGCCGCGCAGCTGCGACTTCTCGATCAGACCCTCATATTGATGCGCCAGAAGATGCGATTGAACCCGCTCGACCGTATCCATCGTGACCGACACGATGATCAGCACCGAGGTGCCACCGAAATAGAACGGCACCGCAAACCGGGCGCGCAAGATTTCCGGCAGAAGACAAACCAGCGCCAGATAGCCCGAGCCGAGAACAAGAATGCGCACAACAACGTATTCCAGATATTCCTCGGTTTTCTTCCCTGGGCGAATACCGGGAATGAACCCGTTCTGGTTTTTCAGGTTTTCCGCCACATCCTCGGGCTTGAAGGCCACTTGCTGGGTATAGAAATACGTGAAGAACACGATCATCGACGTGAAGAACAGCAGGTTCAGGGGCTGTCCGGGGCCGAAATTCGCCTGGATCCACGACATGACCGGCCCGGTATCACCACCCGAAAACGTCGAGATCGTTGTCGGCAACAGCAACAGCGACGAGGCGAAGATCGCCGGGATCACGCCCGCGGGATTCACCTTGACCGGCAGATGCGACGAGCCGCCATCATACATCTTCATGCCGACCTGGCGGCGCGGATACTGGATGTGGATCTTGCGCAGCGAGCGTTCCATGAACACCACGAAGGTGATCGTGCCGACCACCATCAGGATCACGCCGATGACCAGCGCGGCCGATCTGGTCTGCTGGCCCTGCGCCAGGAATTGCGCCAAAGCGGCGGGCAATTCAGCAATAATGCCCACGAAGATAATCAGCGAGATGCCATTGCCGATGCCGCGCGCGGTGATCTGCTCACCCAGCCACATCAAGAACATCGTGCCGCCAACCAGGGTGACGACGCACGCCACCCTAAAGAACATGCCCGGATCTTGCGCCAATCCGCCAGCCTCAAGGCTGACGGCCAGGCCCCAGGCCTGAAATAGCGCCAGACCAACGGTGCCGTAGCGCGTATATTGGTTCAGCTTCTTGCGCCCCTGCTCGCCCTCTTTCTTGAGTTGCTTCCAAGGCTCATACATCGCGCCCATCAACTGCACGATGATCGAGGCCGAGATATAGGGCATGATGCCCAGCGCAAAGATGCCCATGCGGCTAATGGCGCCGCCGGTAAACATGTCCAAGACACCACCCAGACCGGCCGACGCCTGCTCGAAGAAATCACGCAATGCGGCGCCGTCGATCCCCGGTACGGGGATATACGTCCCCAGACGGTAGACGATCAAAAGCCCGAGTGTGAATACGATCCTCTGGCGCAGCTCGGTCGCCTTGCCGAAGGCCGACCAGCTCATGTTGGCTGCCATGTTCTCTGCCGCAGATGCCATGATGCCCCGTTCTGTTAGCGGTGTCTTTATGCGCAGCGCCGCCAGACCGGTGCCCGGTTGGCGGCGCGGAACTCTAGATCATGTAAGCGGCGTGGGCGCCGCTCACAAGCAATTATTCAGCCGCCGACGCGGTTGTGACCGCCAGCGAGCCGCCGGCCTTCTCAACAGCTTCGATGGCGGATTTCGAGGCGCCGGTGACCGAGAGCTTCAATTTGCCCGTCACATCGCCCTTGGCAAGCACGCGAATACCATCCAGCTTGCGGCGCACGAGGCCCGAGGCGACCAACGCGTCCTCGGTGATCTCGGCCTTGCCATCGAGCTTACCGGCATCGACGAATTTCTGGATCAGACCCAGATTGACCACGGCGAATTTCTTGCGGTTCGGCTTGTTGAAGCCCCGCTTCGGAAGACGCTGATAAAGCGGCATCTGACCGCCCTCATAGGCGTTGATCGCCACGCCTGAGCGGGATTTCTGACCCTTGATGCCTCGTCCGCCGGTCTTGCCCTTGCCCGAGCCCGGGCCACGGCCGACGCGCATCCGCTTTTTGGTCGCGCCTTCGTTGTCACGCAGTTCATTCAGTTTCATGTCGCTCTCTCCTTGCCGGATATGCCCACGAGCGAAGGGGCAACCACGGCCTGATTTATCTAGCGGAAAGGCCCGCCATACCGATAGGCATCAGGCGAGATCGCTCCCGCCAGACGTCGCTTTAGCCTTTTTCTTCGATGATCTCGACCATATGCGAGACCTTGGCAACCATGCCGCGGATCGCCGGGGTGTCTTCCAGTTCCCGCGTTTTGTGCATCTTGTTCAGGCCGAGGCCGATCAGCGTCTTGCGCTGGACCTCGGGGCGGCGGATCGGGCTGCCGATCTGTTTGACGACGATGGTTTTTGCCATGATCAAGCCTCCTCAACCACAGGGGCCTGGTCGCCGTCGACCTGCGGGGCGTCGGGCTTTTTCAGGATGTCGGCCACCTTCTTGCCGCGGCGGGCCGCGACCTGACGGGGGCTGGTTTCCTTTTGCAGGCCATCGATGGTGGCGCGGATCATGTTGTAGGGGTTCTGGCTGCCCAGAGACTTGGCCACAACATCCTGCAGACCCAGCATCTCGAACACGGCGCGCATCGGACCACCGGCGATAATCCCGGTTCCGGGCACGGCCGTGCGCATCACAACGCGGCCCGCACCATGGCGGCCCTCCATGTCGTGATGCAGCGTGCGGCCTTCGCGCAGCGGCACGCGGATCATCTGGCGCTTGGCCTGTTCGGTCGCCTTGCGGATCGCCTCTGGCACTTCCTTGGCCTTGCCCTTGCCAAAGCCCACACGGCCCCGCTGATCGCCGACCACGACGAGCGCGGCAAAGCCAAAGCGCTTACCGCCTTTCACAGTCTTCGACACACGGTTGATCGCAACGAGACGATCGGCGAATTCCGGGGTTTCGTCGCGATTGTCGCGGCGGCCGCCCCGTTGGTTCGGTTCTCTTGCCATCTCTCGTCCCCTTAAAACTTCAGTCCGCCTTCACGGGCGGCGTCGGCAAGCGCCTTGACCTTCCCGTGAAAGAGGAAACCGCCACGGTCGAAATAGCATTCCGCCACTCCGGCCTTTTTCGCGCGCTCGGCGATGGCCTTGCCGACCTTCGCTGCTGCATCGACATTGTTCTTGCCCACGACGCCCAGATCCTTCTCGAGGGTCGAGGCCGAGGCCAGGGTCACACCCTTGACGTCGTCGATCAGCTGCACGCTGATGTTCTTGTTCGAGCGGTGAACGCTCAGGCGCGGACGCCCGTTCGCCATTCCCCGCAGCTTGTTCCGGACGCGCAGACGGCGCTTGAGGAACAGATCTCTCTTGTTCATAGCCATTGCTTGCGTTCCTTACTTCTTCTTGCCTTCCTTGCGGAAGATATACTCATCTTTGTACTTGATGCCCTTGCCCTTATAGGGCTCGGGTGCACGCCATTTGCGGATGTTGGCCGCGACCTGGCCGACGAGCTGCTGATCCATGCCCTCCACGACGATCTCGGTCTGCTTGGGCGTCGTGATCGTGACCCCCTCCGGCACATCGAAATTCACTTCGTGGCTGTAGCCCAGCGACAGCTTCAGAACATTGCCCTGGATCGCTGCACGATAGCCCACGCCGTTGATCTCAAGCTCGCGCTTGAAGCCATCGGTCACACCCTGCACCAGGTTCGCCACCATGGTGCGGCTGAGGCCCCATTGCTGGCGCGCGCGCTTGGACGACCCGCGCGGTGCAACAGTCACCTCGCTGCCATTCAGCGTGATCGTGACATCGTCGGTTGCGGTGAAGCTGCGGGTGCCTTTCGGCCCCTTCACTTCCACGGTCTGGCCGGAGACGGTGGCAGATACCCCCGACGGCAGCTCGACCGGTCTTTTTCCAATACGAGACATGACCTTCTCCTCAGAACACGGTGCAGAGCACTTCGCCGCCCACATGGGCTGCGCGCGCTGCCGCGTCCGACATCACGCCTTTCGGCGTCGATACGATCGAAACACCGAGGCCCTGACGGACGCTCGGAATGGATTTCACACCCATATACACACGGCGGCCTGGCTTTGAGACCCGCTGCAATTCACGGATCACGGGGGCGCCTTCGTAGTATTTCAGGCTGATCTCAAGCTCAGGGTGGCCATCGGCACCGGTGGCAGGCTCGTAGCCGCGGATGTAGCCTTCATCGGCCAGCACATCCAGCACCCAGGCGCGCAGCTTCGAGGCGGGCGTGCGCACCGTCGTCCGGCCGCGCATCTGCGCGTTCCGGATGCGGGTCAGCATATCGCCCAGAGGATCGTTCATTGACATGTGTTCTCCCCCTTACCAGCTTGACTTGACCATGCCGGGGATCAGGCCGTTCGAGGCCAGATCACGCAGCTTGATGCGCGACATACGGAGCTTGCGGTAATAGGCCCGCGGACGGCCGGTCAGCTCGCACCGGTTGTTCAGCCGGGTGGCCGACGAATTGCGGGGCAATTCGGCCAGTTTCAACTGCGCCTTGAAGCGCTCTTCCATCGGAAGCTCTTCGTTGCGGGCGATCTCTTTCAGCTTCGCACGCTTGTCGGCGTACTTCTTCACGAGGCGCTCGCGCTTCTTCTGGCGTTGGACCATCGATACTTTTGCCATGTCTCTCTCCTCGCGGTCAGCTGTTGAAGGGCATGTTGAAATGCTTCAACAGCGCCTTGGCTTCCGCGTCGGTTTTCGCGGTGGTGCAGATGATGATGTCCATGCCGAGCACTTCGTCGACCTTGTCGAAGTTGATCTCGGGGAACACGATTTGCTCCTTCAGGCCCATCGCATAATTGCCACGACCATCGAAGGACGAACCCTTGACGCCGCGGAAGTCGCGGACGCGCGGCAGCGCGATGGTGATCAGGCGGTCGAGGAATTCGTACATCCGGTCGCCGCGCAGCGTGACTTTGACGCCAAGCGGCATCTCCTCACGAACGCGGAAGCCGGCGATCGATTTCTTCGCCGTGGTGATGACGGCCTTCTGGCCGGCGATCAGCGACAGCTCTTCCGCCGCGGCCTTCACCTTCTTGGTGTCTTTCACCGCTTCGCCGACACCCTGGTTCAGGACGATCTTGTCCAGACGGGGAATCTGCATGTCGTTCTTATAGCCGAACTCTTCTTTCAGAGCGGCGCGCACCTTGTCATGGAACAGAGCCTTGAGGCGCGGGGTATAATTGGCTTGGTCAAGCATCAGATCACGTCCCCCGTGGTCTTTGCAAAACGGACCTTCTTGCCGTCTTCCATGCGGAAGCCAACACGGGTCGGCTTGCCATCCTTGTCGGTCAGCGCCAGGTTCGACAGGTCGATCGGCATCGCCTGCGGCACGCGGCCACCCTGGCTGGTCTGGCTTTGCTTGGTGTGGCGGATGGCGATGTTGATGCCATCGACGACGGCCTTGCCGTCCTGCGGCATCACACGGGTGATCTCACCCTGCTTGCCCTTGTCTTTCCCGGCGAGCACGATGACACGGTCGCCCTTCTTGAGTTTCGCAGCCATCTCAGAGCACCTCCGGCGCCAGCGAAATGATTTTCATGAAGTTCTTGGCCCGCAGCTCGCGCACGACCGGCCCGAAGATACGGGTGCCGACGGGCTCATTCTGGTTGTTCAGAATGACGGCGGCGTTGCGGTCAAAGCGGATGGCGGTGCCGTCTTCACGGCGGACCTGCTTGGCGGTGCGCACGACGACGGCCTTGCGGACATCGCCTTTCTTCACACGGCCACGCGGAATGGCTTCCTTCACCGACACCACGATGATGTCGCCAACACTGGCGTAACGGCGATGGGAACCACCCAGGACCTTGATGCACTGAACCCGGCGAGCACCGGAATTGTCAGCCACATCCAGATTGGTCTGCATCTGGATCATTTGGTTTCTCCCGACCTTTGGGAACGCGTCCCAGGGTTTCGATCAAACCGGAAAGTATGCGCCCTAAGCCGAAGCTTCAGTCACCACCGTCCAGCGTTTCGTCTTCGAGATCGGGGCGCATTCTTCGATACGCACGGTATCACCGACCTTGAATTTGTTGTCCGCGTCATGGGCGCGGTATTTCTTCGACTTCCGAACCGTCTTTTGCAGCAGCGGATGCTTAAAGCGACGCTCGACCGAAACGGTGATCGTCTGGTCGTTGGTGTCGCTTGTGACGGTGCCTTGCAGGATGCGTTTGGGCATGGGCTCAGGCCTTCGCTTTGGCCGCTTCGGCGGCTTTTTGGTTCAGAACGGTCTTAACACGCGCCACGTCACGGCGGACGCTGCGCATGCGAGCGGTATTCTCAAGCTGACCGGTGGCCTGCTGGAAGCGGAGGTTGAACGCCTCCTTCTTCAGCGACACCAGCTCATCACGAAGCTGATCCGGCGTCTTGTCGTTCAATTCCTTGGCGTCCATCGCCTTTGTCCTTTCAACATCACCAGAGGGCCCCCGAAAGGTCACCCTGATTCCAGTGGAGTTCTGGGTAGAAGGCGCCCCAATAGATGGGATAGCCCGGCATGGCAAGCCCTTTTCCTTAACAAACCGCACTTCAACACTTTATTGGTGTGAGGCGGACGAAGTGTGGTTAAAGGCGCCTAGCGGCTAACCATCGCCTTCGACACTCAACAAGAAGGGCTTGTTTATGGAACTCGGGGCATTTCTGGAAGCGCTTAGCACGAATTACGTCGCTCAGTATGAGTCTGTATGGAGTGAACCGCAGTCGAAGAACGCGGAGAGCTTCCCGCAAATTGCATTGGAGATTTCAGGCGGAACGTTCAAAAACCTTTATGTCGCCGATTTCGTTGTATGGAACGACGCAGTGCAATCGATCGTCGAAGTTACGCCGGCCGATGATACATATCTGCAGGGTGGCCCGTTTCTCTACGGCTCCATATCTCTTCGATTTGAATCCGTCTCATGGGACGGGGTACGTTTCACAATTGAGCCCGAGCTCGCCACACTTCCAGAATTTGAAATGTGGTTTGATCGATGGATCGACCTCGAGGGCGTCCACCGGATCGAGAACAGCAAACGTGCATCGGTCATCCATTCGGTCAGCCTGGATGAGAACGTGATCGATGTAGATTTCGGCACTGCGCCGCCGAAAGCTTTCCTGGAGCTTCTCGATGTTTTTGCGGCAAATGGCGTGACACAGATATCTGTTGCATCGAGTAGAAACTGATTGCGGCCTGACGTGGAAAAGAAAGAGCCCCGCCAGATCATTGGCGGGGCTCTCAACTTTCACCGGGTGCCGGCTCGCAGGTTTTCTTCGAAAACCCGCTACGCCGCACTGGTCGCGCGCGGGCGCGCGACCGTTACCAATCCTCGCGAACGACCGTGCGGGTCTTGATCGGCAGCTTCATCGCGGCCAGGCGCAGGGCCTCGCGGGCGATGGGCTCGGAGACGCCGTCGATTTCGAACATTACCCGACCAGGCTTGACCTTGGCGGCCCAGAAATCGACCGAGCCCTTGCCCTTGCCCATCCGCACTTCGGTGGGCTTCGATGTCACCGGCGTGTCCGGGAAGATCCGGATCCAGACCCGGCCCTGACGCTTCATGTGGCGCGTCAGCGCGCGGCGGGCGGCTTCGATCTGACGGGCCGTGATCCGCTCAGGCTGGATCGCCTTCAGGCCATAGGTGCCAAAGCTCAGCTCATAGCCGCCTTTGGCCTCGCCGCTGATGCGGCCCTTGAACTGCTTGCGGAATTTTGTGCGCTTAGGTTGCAGCATCTGTGTTTACCCCTCAGCGGTCACGACGCGGGCGCGAGGCCCCGCCGCTTTCCTGGAGTTCCTGTTGACGACGGTCGCGCGCCTGCGGATCGTGCTCCATGATCTCGCCTTTGAAGATCCAGACCTTGATCCCAATGATGCCATAGGGCGTCATCGCTTCGGCCAGCGCATAGTCGATATCGGCGCGCAGCGTGTGCAGCGGCACCCGGCCCTCGCGGTACCATTCAGTCCGCGCAATCTCAGCGCCGCCCAGACGGCCCGCGACGTTCACGCGGATGCCAAGGGCGCCCATGCGCATCGAGTTCTGCACCGCGCGCTTCATCGCCCGACGGAACGAGACCCGGCGCTCAAGCTGCTGGGCGATGCTGTCGGCCACCAGGGCGGCGTCCAGCTCGGGCTTGCGAACCTCGACGATGTTGAGGTGCAGCTCGCTATCCGTCATCGCGGCCAGCTTCTTGCGAAGCGTCTCGATGTCGGCGCCCTTCTTGCCGATGATCACGCCCGGACGGGCGGTGTGCACCGTCACCCGGCACTTCTTGTGCGGACGCTCGATGATGATCTTCGACACGCCGGCCTGCTTGGCCTCTTCCTGAATGAATTCCCGGATTTTCAGGTCTTCATGCAGAAGCTGGCCGTATTCCTTGCCATCGGCGAACCAGCGGCTGTCCCAGGTGCGGTTGACCTGCAGGCGCATACCGATCGGATTGACCTTATGACCCATTACGCTTGCTCCCCAGAGACTTCTTCCACCTGCCGGACCTTGATGGTCAGCTCGGAAAACGGTTTCATGATCTTGCCGAACCGGCCCCGTGCCCGCGGACGGCCACGCTTCATCACCAGATTCTTGCCCACGAAGGCCTCGGCCACTACCAGCTCATCAACGTCGAGCCCGTGGTTGTTCTCGGCATTCGCGATGGCCGACTGAAGACATTTCTTCACGTCGCCCGCGATACGCTTTTTCGAGAAGGTCAGATCGGCCAGGGCCTTGTCCACCTTCTTGCCACGAATGAGGCCAGCGACGAGGTTCAGCTTCTGAGGGCTGGTCCGCAGCATTCGCGTCTTCGCCATCGCCTCGTTCTCGGCCACGCGGCGGGGATTTTTTTCCTTACCCATGGCTTACTTCCTCTTCGCTTTCTTGTCGGCCGCATGACCGTAATAGGTCCGCGTCGGCGAATATTCCCCGAACTTCTGACCGATCATGTCCTCGGTGACATTCACCGGGATATGCTTGTGGCCATTGTAAACCCCGAAGGTGAGGCCCACGAATTGCGGCAGGATGGTCGACCGGCGCGACCAGATCTTGATGACTTCGTTGCGGCCCGATTCACGTGACTTTTCGGCCTTCTTCAGGACGAAGGCGTCGACGAAGGGGCCCTTCCAGACTGAACGCGACATTCTTAGCGGCCCTTCTTACGAGCGTGACGCGAGCGGACGATGTACTTGTCCGTCGCCTTGTTCTTGCGGGTCCGGTTGCCCTTGGTGCCTTTGCCCCAGGGGGTGACCGGATGACGGCCGCCCGAGGTGCGGCCTTCACCGCCGCCATGCGGGTGATCGATCGGGTTCATGGCCACACCGCGCACTGTAGGCCGAACGCCCATATGCCGCTTGCGACCGGCTTTGCCGAGGTTCTGGTTCGAATTGTCGGGGTTCGACACTGCTCCAACCGTCGCCATGCATTCCTGACGCACCATGCGCAACTCGCCGGACGATAGCCGGATCTGCGCGTAGCCACCGTCACGTCCCACGAACTGGGCGTAGGTGCCCGCCGCACGTGCAATCTGACCACCCTTGCCGGGCTTCATCTCAACATTATGGACGATCGTGCCGATCGGCATGCCCGAGAACGGCATCGCATTGCCCGGCTTCACGTCGGTCTTGGCGCCGGCGATCACCTGATCGCCTTCGGCCAGACGCTGCGGCGCCAGGATATAGGCGCGCTCGCCATCTTCATATTTGATCAGCGCGATGAAGGCCGTGCGGTTGGGATCGTATTCGATCCGCTCGACCGTACCAGCCACATCAAATTTGCGACGCTTGAAATCGACAATCCGGTAGAGCCGCTTGGCCCCACCGCCACGGTGAAACGTGGTGATACGTCCGGTGTTGTTCCGGCCACCCGATTTGGTCAGACCCTGCGTGAGGGCCTTGACCGGGCGACCTTTCCAAAGCGCCGAACGGTCGATCAGAACCAGCCCGCGCTGGCCAGGCGTCGTCGGTTTATACGACTTGAGTGCCATGCTTTCTGTCTTCCGTTTGCCTTGGACCGATGGTCCGTTTCGTCAGCGGAGCATCACGCTCCATGGGTTCAAATGATCGCGGCCCCCGCGTTCGGGGGCCGTTGATCCGGGCCTGTTATCAGAGGCCGGTCGAGACGTCTATGGTGTTACCCTCTTCAAGGGTCACATAGGCTTTCTTGACATCGCGGCGGCGACCGATCTGGCCACGGAACCGCTTTTGCTTACCCTTTGTCAGGACGGTGTTGACCGCCTTGACCTTCACACCAAAGAGGGTTTCGACCGCCTCCTTGATCTGGGGCTTGTTGGAGTCAATCGCCACTTCGAAAACAACGGCATTGGCCTCAGACGCCATGGTCGCCTTTTCGGTGATGATCGGCTTGACGATCACGTCGTAATGTTCGGGTTTCGCGCTCATTTCAACCGCGCCTCCAGGGCTTCGATACCTGCCTTGGTGATCACCAGCGTGTCACGGCGCAGAATATCATAGACGTTGGCACCCATCGTCGGCAGCACATCCACGTCTTGGATATTAGCCGCCGCGCGGGCGAAGTTTTCGTTCACGTCGGCCCCGTCGATGACCAGCACGCGCTTCCAGCCCATCTCCTTGACGGCCTTGGCCAGAGCCGATGTCTTGGGCTCTTTCATCTCGGCGGTGTCGAGGATGATCAGGTTGCCCGTCGCCGCCTTGGACGACAGCGCGTGGCGCAGGCCCAGCTTGCGGAACTTCTTGGTCAGCTCATGGCCGTGGCTCCGCGGAACCGGGCCTTTATAGATGCCGCCTTTGCGGAAGATCGGCGCGTTCCGGTCACCGTGGCGTGCGCCGCCGGTGCCCTTCTGGCGGTAGATCTTCTTGGTCGAATAGCTGGTCTCGGACCGGCCTTTGACCTTATGGGTGCCCGCTTGAGCATTGGCACGCTGCCAGCGCACCATGCGATGCAGAATGTCCGCTCGCGGCTCAAGCCCGAAGATATAGTCGGGCAGATCGACCGAACCCGCCTTCTTGGCATCAAGAGTGATGACGTCAGCCTTCATTTTTCTGATCTCCTTCAGGAGCGTCCGAGGCATCGGTCGCGCCATCCTCGGTCTTGTCGGCTTCAATCGACGCTTCGGCTTCCTGCAGAGCGGCGGCTTCGGCGGCGGCCTGCTCTTCAGCCAGACGCTTGGCTTCGGCTTCGGCCTCGGCAGCGGCAGCGGCAGCGGCTTCCTCAGCGGCCTTTGCGGCCTCGGCGGCAGCCGATTTCAGCGCGGCCGGCAGGATAACATTGTCGGGGACCGGCTTCTTCACCGCATCCTTGATCGTTACCCAACCGCCCTTGGTGCCGGGAACAGCGCCCTTGACCATGATCAGGCCGCGGTCTGCATCGGTGCGCACGACCTGAAGGTTCTGCGTGGTCACGCGGGCAGCGCCCATGTGGCCGGCCATCTTCTTGCCCTTGAACACCTTGCCGGGGTCCTGACACTGGCCCGTGGACCCGTGCGAGCGGTGGCTGATCGACACGCCGTGCGACGCGCGCAGACCACCGAAATTGTGCCGCTTCATGACGCCCGCGAAACCCTTACCAGTCGAGGTGCCCGCCACGTCGACGAACTGACCTTCGAAATAATGGTTCGCGGTGATCTCTTCGCCGACGCCGATCAGGTTCTCGGGGCTGACCCGAAACTCGGCGATCTTGCGCTTGGGCGCCACGTTGGCCTTGCTGAAATGTCCGCGCATCGGCGCCGACACCCGCTTGGCCTTGGCGGCACCAGCACCCAGCTGCACGGCGGTGTACCCGTCGCGATCAGCGGTGCGCTGTGCCACGACCTGCAAACCATCCAGCTGCAGAACCGTCACCGGGATCTGCTTGCCATCATCCATGAACAACCGGGTCATCCCCAGCTTCTTCGCGATTACTCCAGAGCGCATGCTCATGCCCTCCTCAGTTCAGCTTGATCTCGACATCCACACCAGCGGCGAGGTCGAGCTTCATCAGCGCGTCCACGGTCTGGGGGGTCGGATCCACGATGTCGAGAAGACGCTTATGCGTCCGGATTTCCCACTGGTCGCGCGACTTCTTGTCGATATGCGGACCACGGAGAACCGTGAACTTCTCAATCTTGTTCGGCAGCGGAATGGGCCCGCGCACGGTCGCGCCGGTCCGCTTGGCGGTATTCACGATTTCCTGGGTGCTGGCGTCCAGCACGCGGTAATCGAACGCCTTCAGGCGGATGCGGATGTTCTGGCTTTGCATTGGGTCAGCCTTTCGCAGTTGAGAGGTGGAGCGGGATACCCCGCCCCACATCGAACCGGTTTACGGTTTACTTCAGGATTTTGCTTACGACGCCTGCGCCGACGGTTCTGCCGCCTTCGCGGATGGCGAAGCGCAGTTTCTCTTCCATCGCGATCGGCGCGATCAGTTCGACGTTGAACTTCAGGTTGTCGCCCGGCATCACCATCTCGGTGCCTTCCGGCAGAACAACCGTCCCCGTCACATCCGTCGTGCGGAAGTAAAACTGCGGACGGTAGTTCGCGAAGAACGGCGTGTGGCGGCCGCCCTCTTCCTTGGTCAGGATGTAGGCTTCGGCCTCAAACTCGGTATGCGGCGTCACCGAGCCGGGCTTGCAGAGCACCTGGCCCCGCTCGACCCCGTCACGCTCGACCCCGCGCAGAAGCGCGCCGATATTGTCGCCTGCTTCACCGCGATCCAGCAGTTTGCGGAACATCTCGACGCCCGTGCAGGTCGTCTTCTTGGTGTCGCGGATGCCCACGATCTCAATCTCGTCGCCGACATTGATCACGCCGCGCTCAACCCGGCCGGTCACAACCGTGCCGCGGCCCGAGATCGAGAACACGTCCTCGACCGGCATCAGGAACGGCTGGTCCACGGGGCGCTCGGGCGTCGGGATGTAGCTGTCGACCGCTTCCATCAGCGCGCGGATCGACTTCTCGCCGATCTCCTCGTCGCGACCTTCCAGAGCCGCCAGGGCCGAGCCCTTGACGATCGGAATGTCGTCACCGGGATAATCGTAGGACGACAGAAGCTCGCGCACTTCCATCTCGACCAGCTCGAGCAATTCTTCGTCATCCACCTGATCGACCTTGTTGAGGTAGACCACCATGAACGGGATGCCGACCTGGCGGCCCAGCAAGATATGCTCGCGCGTCTGCGGCATCGGGCCGTCGGCGGCGTTCACGACCAGGATCGCGCCGTCCATCTGGGCGGCCCCGGTGATCATGTTCTTCACATAGTCGGCGTGGCCCGGGCAGTCGACATGGGCGTAGTGGCGGTTCTCGGTCTCGTATTCCACATGCGCCGTCGAGATCGTGATCCCACGCGCCTTCTCCTCAGGCGCCGCGTCAATCGCGTCATACGCCTTGAACTCGCCAAAATACTTCGTAATCGCCGCCGTCAGCGTCGTCTTGCCGTGGTCAACGTGACCAATCGTGCCAACGTTAACATGCGGTTTAGTACGTTCAAACTTTGCCTTTGCCATGGTGGCCTCCTGTCTGTTTCGGGGTAAGGGCTGGGCCGCCCTTACGCGTATTTCTTCTGAATCTCTTCCGAGATGTTCTGCGGCACGGCCTCGTAATGGTCGAACTGCATCGTGAAGTTCGCACGACCCGATGACATCGACCGCAAGGTGTTGATATAGCCGAACATGTTGGCCAGCGGCACGAACGAGTTGATGACGTTGGCGTTGCCGCGTGCATCCTGGCCGGTCACCATGCCGCGACGGCTGGTCAGGTCACCGATGATGCTGCCGGTATACTCTTCCGGTGTCACGACCTCGACCTTCATGATCGGCTCGAGCAGTTTCGCACCCGCCTGCCTGAGGCCTTCGCGCATACACATCCGCCCTGCGATCTCAAACGCCAGAACGCTGGAGTCCACATCGTGGTACTTACCGTCGATCAGCGCGACCTTGAAATCGATCACCGGGAAGCCGGCCAGCGGGCCGGAATCCATGACCGATTTGATGCCCTTCTCGACACCGGGAATGTATTCCTTCGGAACGGTCCCGCCGACGATCTTCGACTCGAACGAATACCCTTCGCCCGGCTCGGTGGGCGAGATCACCATCTTGACCTCGGCGAACTGACCCGATCCACCCGACTGCTTCTTGTGGGTATAGGTATGTTCGATCTCGTGGCCGATGGTCTCGCGGTAGGCCACTTGCGGCGCACCGATATTGGCCTCGACCTTGAACTCACGCTTGAGGCGGTCGACCAGAATGTCGAGATGCAATTCGCCCATGCCCTTCATGATCGTCTGACCGGATTCAAGATCGGTCTCGACGCGGAAGGACGGGTCTTCGGCGGCCAGACGGGCCAGACCCTGGCTCATCTTCTCCTGGTCGGCCTTGGTCTTGGGCTCTACCGCAATCTCGATGACCGGATCGGGGAAGGTCATGGTTTCCAGAACCACCGTCTTATTGGCGTCGCAGAGCGTATCGCCCGTCGTGGTTTCCTTCAGGCCGGCCAGCGCAATGATGTCGCCTGCAAAAGCCTCTTCGATCTCTTCGCGGTTGATGGCGTGCATCATCATCATCCGACCGACACGCTCGCGCTTGCCCTTGGTCGAATTCAGCATCTGGTCGCCCTTCTTGATCACGCCGGAATAGATCCGGGTGAAGGTCAACGAACCGACGAAGGGGTCGTTCATGATCTTGAAGGCCAGCGCGGCGAAGGGCTGATCATCGTCAGCTGACCGGGCGATGTTGCGCTCTTCCGTCTCATCGTCGGGCGAGAAGCCCATATAGGCCGGCACATCCAGCGGCGACGGCAGGAAGTCGATCACCGCGTTCAACAGGGGCTGCACGCCCTTGTTCTTGAACGCCGAGCCCGCCAGAACCGGCACGAAGGCCAGCGCCAGCGTGCCCTTGCGGATCAGCTTGCGGAGTGTCTCCTCATCGGGCTCATTGCCTTCAAGGTAGGCCTCCATCGCGTCGTCATCCATATCAACCGCGATCTCGATGAGGTTCGAGCGCCACTCATCAGCGGTCGCCTTCAACTCGTCACGGATCGGCTGACGCACCCATGAAGCGCCCAGATCTTCACCCTGCCAGACCCATTCTTCCATCTTGATCAGGTCGACGATGCCTTCCAGCTTGTCCTCGGCGCCGATCGGCAGCGCGACGGGGGCCGGCGTGGCACCGGTGCGGTCCTTGATCATCTTCACGCAATTGAAGAAGTCGGCACCGATCTTGTCCATCTTGTTGACGAAGACGATGCGCGGCACCTTGTAGCGGTCGGCCTGGCGCCAGACCGTTTCGGTCTGCGGCTCAACCCCGGCATTGGCGTCCAGCAGGCACACCGCGCCATCCAGAACGGCCAGCGAACGCTCAACCTCAATGGTGAAGTCAACGTGGCCGGGGGTGTCGATGATGTTGAAGCGCACCTTGGTGTCCGACGTGCCTTCGGCGGTCGGATCTTCCTGGCGCTGCCAGAAGGTGGTAGTCGCAGCCGAGGTGATTGTGATGCCACGCTCCTGCTCCTGCTCCATCCAGTCCATCGTTGCGGCGCCATCATGCACCTCACCGATTTTGTGAGACTTGCCGGTGTAGTACAGGATCCGCTCGGTCGTCGTGGTCTTGCCCGCATCGATGTGGGCCATGATCCCGAAATTCCGGTAGCGGGTCAGGGGATAGTCGCGTGCCATGGGGTCGGTCCTCAGGCTAATGGGTTACCAGCGATAATGGCTGAACGCTTTGTTGGCGTCGGCCATCTTGTGGGTGTCTTCGCGCTTTTTCACCGCAGTGCCGCGGTTCTGAACGGCGTCGGAAAGCTCGCCCGCCAGGCGTTCTTCCATCGTGTTCTCATTGCGCTTGCGGGCAGCGATGATCAGCCAGCGGATCGCCAGCGCTTCACGACGCTCAGGCCGAACCTCGACGGGCACCTGATAGGTGGCACCACCAACCCGGCGCGAGCGAACCTCGACCGAGGGCTTCACGTTGTCGAGTGCTTCGTGGAACACCTCGATCGGCGGGCGCTTCACACGCTCTTCAACGCGGCTCAGCGCGCTGTAAACAATACCTTCTGCGACAGATTTCTTACCGTCGACCATGAGGTTGTTCATGAACTTCGTCAGGATCTTGTCGCCATATTTGGCGTCGGGCAGAACTTCGCGCTTTTCGGCGGCGTGACGGCGGGACATCTATGCCTCTCCTTACTTCGGACGCTTCGCGCCGTATTTCGAACGACGCTGGCGGCGGTCTTTGACGCCCTGCGTGTCGAGAACACCGCGGAGGATGTGGTAGCGGACACCGGGAAGGTCTTTCACACGACCGCCGCGGATCAACACAACCGAGTGCTCCTGCAGGTTGTGCTTCTCACCCGGGATATAGCTGATCACCTCGAAGCCATTCGTCAGGCGCACTTTGGCAACCTTACGCATGGCCGAGTTCGGCT
Source organism: uncultured Paracoccaceae bacterium (assembly GCA_947503935.1). GTDB lineage: Bacteria > Pseudomonadota > Alphaproteobacteria > Rhodobacterales > Rhodobacteraceae > CANNFR01. Next base: position 286,969 of record CANNFR010000007.1, on the reverse strand, counting down.
TCTTCGGCGTCGTCGTGTAGACGCGCGTGCAGACGCCGCGCTTCTGCGGACAGGACTGGAGGTGTTGCGATTTCGAGCGCTGCACCTTGGGCTGCCGCGGCTTGCGGATCAGCTGTTGGATCGTTGGCATACCGGTTCCCCGTATTGCACCAGGTTCAAGTTCACTGCGCCTTGCGCGTCCGCAAAACACAAAAACCGCATGCGTCCCCTCGTTCGCGGGAACGACGCGGTGGAATTTCAGAGGATCGGGGCTTTATCGGCCCGGATCATGGCCACTTCGAATTTTGAGTTCAGGCCGAATGCTCACGCACCCGAAGCCCGAGTGGGCGCCGTATAAGGGGAGTCGCAGGGGGTGTCAACAGCCCTTGACCCGCGTGTCAACGCACGCGCAGCCCCATCGGCCCACGGCGCGCCACCGCCCGCTCACGATAAAGCGTGAAGATGCCGGTGGCCGTCACGATCGCCGCCCCCAGAAGGGTCAGTGGCGCGGGCCAATGGCCGAAAACGGCCAGCCCCAGGATCAGGGCAAACAGTAGGCTGGTATAGCGGAACGGCGCGATAAAGCCGATATCGCCCGATCGCATGACCAGGACCGAACAGACATATCCCAGAATGACGAAAACCGTCGCGCCGCCCAGTTGTGCGGCGGCCATGCCCGAGACCGGCACCCAGGGCCCCGCAACGGCCCCTGCTGCGGCGAAGACCGTCACCGCGACCGACGCCATCAACGCCACGGTCAGCGACGGCACGTCGGCCGAGAGCCGCCGCGTCGCCAGATCGCGCACCGTCACGCAGGCCACAGCCGCCAGCGCGTAGAGCGAGTAGATCGTGAACCCCTCGGCCCCCGGCCGCACGATCAGCAAGACGCCCACCAGCCCGACCAGAATGGCCGTCATCCTTCGCCAGCCGACAGGTTCGCGAAAGATCAGCAGACCGGCCAGCGTGATTGTCAGCGGCAGCGATTGCAGGATGGCCGTCACGTTCGCCAGGGGCATGTTGAACAGGGCGGTGATGAAGAACACCGCCGCGCCCACTTCGGACAGGCTGCGCAACGTCACAATCGCCCAATCGCGGCGTGTCAGGTTCAGCTTCAGGGCCCCCATCGCGCGGGCCAGCGCCACCAGAAACAAGGTCGTCGCAACACCGCGCAGGAAAATCGCCTGAAAGAGCGGCAGGTCGTTCGACAGCGTCTTCATGAAGGTGTCGTTCACCGTAAAGGCCGCCATCCCCGCCGTCATCAGGGCCGCGCCGCGCATATTGTCAGACAGAGCCCTCATGCTATGACGGCTAGCAGCGCGCGGTGGCATTATCCAGCCCCCGCCGCGTGATAACAGGAGACCGCCCTTGGGCTACACCCTCGTCGCCTCCATGCGGAACGAAGGCCCATTCATCGTGGAATGGGTCACCTGGTATCGCGCGCTGGCGTTTGACGATATCCTTGTGGTCTCCAACGATTGCACCGACCACTCGCCTGAATTGCTCGACGCGCTTGAGGCCGCCGGCTGGGTCACCCATCTGCGCCACGATGTACCGCCCGGCACCCCGCCCTGCCCGCCAAAACTTGAGGCCGCCCGCCGGCATGATGCAGTCCGGCAAGCGGATTGGGTCTTTGTTTGCGATGTTGACGAGTTTCTGGTGGTGCATCGCGGCCAGGGGCGCGTCACCGATCTGGTCCCCGAAGGCGAAGAGGGCTACCTGGGCATGGCGATCAACTGGAATGTCTTCGGCACGTCGAGGCATACGCGCTGGCAAGACGGCCTCGTCCATCGGCAATTCCTCAAATGTGGCGGGGCCACCGACCGGAGCGCGCGATGGGTCAAATCCATCTTCCGGCGCGCGGAGGTTTTCAGCAAGATGCGAGAGCATGGGCCGTGGCTGCTACGCCCCGATCTGGCGGGAGAGGCCTGGGGGCGCGATGGCCTCGTCTGGGTCAATTCCGAAGGGCATGAATTGCCGAACTGGCGCTATGACGGCAGCTATCCCAGCCGGATGTACCGCGATTACATCACCCACCGTCACGCCCAGATAAACCACTATATGATCCGCTCCGACGAAAGCTTCGGGCTGAAGCGCGGCACACTCAACGCCGTGGCTATGAAGGACCGCTACACCGATGAATTCTACGAAAAGTACAATAGAAACGAATTTCACGACGCGACGGCCCTGAAGCGTCAGAACCGCTTCGATCGGCTCCACGCCAAGGCGATGGCGCTACCCCAGGTCGCGAGGCTACATCATCTGTGCTGCGCTGATTATGTTGCGCGGCTGGCGGCGAAGGCCGGCGGTCGCACGGAAGACGATCCGCGTTATGAACATCACCTGCGTTTAGCCGGGGCATTCTGATAGCGTGGTGACCGCGACAGGGCTGTGCGATATCGGCGCCGGCGTCACATGCGCAAGCAACAGTGGCCGACTGCCCTAAAAAAAAAGCAAAAGGCGCCACCGCAATGCGATGGCGCCCTTCTTTGTTTCAAACCCCGAAGGCTTAGCCGTTTTCTTCCGGCGTTTCGACCAGGATGTCGTCGGCCTCGGCCGCCTCCATGACCTCGTCTTCCATCGGTGCGGCCAGCGCCGCCGCGGCTTCCGCCTCGGCCTTGCGTGCATCGATCACCTTCTGGTCGCGATCGGTGGCGATCTTGCGCATCTTGGTGGTCGCGCCACCCGTGCCCGCCGGGATCAGGCGCCCGACGATCACGTTCTCTTTCAGGCCGACCAGCTTGTCGCGCTTGCCCTGGACCGAGGCTTCGGTCAGCACCCGTGTCGTCTCCTGGAACGAAGCCGCCGAGATAAAGCTGCGGGTTTGCAGCGATGCCTTGGTGATGCCCAGAAGAACCGGCTCGCCCGTTGCGGGGCGCCCGCCCTTGGCCACGATCTTGTCGTTTGCCTCGTCGAACTCGGCCTTGTCCAGATGCTCGCCCTTCAGAAGCGTGGTGTCCCCCGACTCGAGGATTTCGATCTTCTGCAGCATCTGCCGCACGATCACCTCGATATGCTTGTCGTTGATCTTCACGCCCTGCAGACGATACACATCCTGCACCTCGTCGATCAGGTAGTCGGCCAGCGCCTCAACCCCAAGAATGCGCAGAATGTCATGCGGCGCCGGGTTGCCGTCCATGATGTAGTCGCCCTTCTGGACGAAGTCACCTTCCAGAACCGGAATGTGCTTGCCCTTGGGCACCATGTACTCGACCTTTTCCAAGGACTCGTCGGCAGGCTCAATCGCGATGCGACGCTTGTTCTTGTAGTCCTTGCCAAAGCGCACATAGCCATCCAGCTCGGCGATGATCGCGTGGTCCTTCGGACGACGCGCCTCGAACAATTCCGCCACGCGCGGCAGACCACCCGTGATGTCCTTGGTCTTGGCGCCCTCACGCGGGATCCGCGCGACCACGTCACCGGCCTTGACGTCCTGACCGTCCTCGACCGACAGAATGGCGTCGACCGACATCGGATAGCTCAGCGGCGTGTCGGCTTCGTTGCGCACCGGCTCACCCGTTTTCGCATCCATCAGAATGACCTCGGGCTTGAGGTCCGACCCGCGCGGAACGCTGCGCCAATCCGACACGATCTTCTGTGTCATCCCGGTCGCATCGTCGGTGTCTTCGCGGATCGACAGACCCGAGACGAGGTCGACGAACCGCGCGACACCGTCCTTCTCGGCGATGATCGGCAGGGTGTAGGGGTCCCACTCGAACAGCTTCGTGCCACGCTTGACCGCTTCGCCATCCTTGACGAACAGTTTCGAGCCATAGCTGATCTTGTGCGCGGCCCGCTCCTGCCCATTGTCATCGATGATGGCGACGACCATGTTCCGGCCCGTGACAATCTCTTCGCCGGCGGCGTTCGAGATGGTGCTGGGGTTGCGGAACTCGATCTTGCCTTCCTGGCTGGCGTCGAGGAACGATTGCTGGCCACCCTGCGCGATGCCGCCGATGTGGAACGTCCGCATCGTCAGCTGCGTGCCCGGCTCACCGATCGACTGCGCGGCGATGATGCCGACAGCCTCGCCGACATTCACGATGGTACCACGGGCCAGATCGCGGCCGTAGCACATGGTGCAGACGCCCTCTTCCGCCTCACAGGTCAGGGGCGAGCGGATCTTCACCGCCACCACATCGGCCTGTTCGACCATATCGGCCTTGCGCTCGTCCATCAGCTCGCCCTGGGCCACGATCACCTCATCGGTGCCGGGGCGCAGAACGTCCTCAGCCGCGACGCGACCCAGAATACGCTCGGAGAGGGTCGAGACGACCTCACCATCGTTGATCGCCGCTTTCGCGGTGATGTACTGATCAGTGCCGCAATCGCGCGTGCGCACAATGCAATCCTGCGCCACGTCGACCAAACGGCGGGTCAGATAGCCCGAGTTCGCCGTCTTCAACGCCGTGTCGGCCAGACCCTTCCGGGCACCGTGGGTTGAGTTGAAGTACTCAAGCACGGTCAGGCCTTCCTTAAAGTTCGAGATGATCGGCGTTTCGATGATCTCGCCCGACGGCTTGGCCATCAGACCGCGCATGCCGCCCAGCTGCTTCATCTGGGCAGGCGAGCCCCGGGCACCGGAATGCGACATCATGTAGACGCTGTTCGGCTCCATCTCGGCGCCGGCATCGTCGACACGCACCGCCGAGATATCCTTCATCATCTCACCAGCGACGGCGTCCGAGCATTTCGACCAGGCATCGACGACCTTGTTGTACTTCTCACCTTGCGTGATCAGGCCGTCCATGTACTGCTGTTCGAATTCCTTCACCTGATCGCGCGTCTCGTTGACGATATCCCACTTGTTGTCGGGGATCAGCATGTCGTCCTTGCCGAACGAAATGCCCGCCTTGAACGCCTCACGGAAACCAAGCGACATGATCTGGTCACAGAAGATGACCGACTCTTTCTGGCCGCAATAGCGGTAGACGGTGTCGATGACCTGCTGCACTTCCTTCTTGCGCAGCAGACGGTTGACCAGCTCGAACGGCGCCTTGGCATTCAAGGGCAGCATCGCACCCAGACGCACGCGGCCCGGCGTGGTGTCGAACCGCTTCCAAACCTCGTTGCCCTCATCGTCGATCTGCTTGACGCGAGCCACGATCTTGCTGTGCAGGTGAACAAGACCCGCCGCCAGCGCATGCTCAACCTCTTCGGGGCTGGCAAAGGCCATGCCCTCGCCCTTCATGCCCTTACGCTCCATCGACACGTAATAGATGCCGAGGATCATGTCCTGCGACGGCACGATGATCGGCGCACCGTTGGCGGGCGACAGCACGTTGTTGGTCGACATCATCAACACGCGCGCTTCCAGCTGGGCTTCGAGGCTGAGGGGCACGTGCACGGCCATCTGATCGCCGTCGAAGTCGGCGTTGAAGGCCGAGCAGACCAGCGGATGAAGCTGGATCGCCTTACCCTCGATCAGGATCGGCTCGAAGGCCTGGATGCCCAGGCGGTGCAGGGTCGGTGCGCGGTTCAAGAGCACCGGATGCTCGCGGATCACCTCGTCCAGGATGTCCCAGACCTCGGGGCGCTCTTTCTCGACCAGCTTCTTCGCCTGCTTCACCGTCGACGACAGGCCTTTCGCCTCAAGCCGCGAATAGATGAACGGCTTGAAGAGCTCGAGCGCCATTTTCTTCGGCAACCCGCATTGATGCAGCTTCAGTTCGGGGCCCGTCACGATAACCGACCGGCCCGAGAAGTCGACGCGCTTACCCAAAAGGTTCTGGCGGAACCGGCCCTGCTTGCCTTTGAGCATATCCGACAGCGATTTCAGCGGGCGCTTGTTGGCTCCCGTGATGACGCGGCCGCGACGGCCGTTGTCGAACAATGCATCGACCGATTCCTGCAGCATCCGCTTTTCGTTACGAATGATGATGTCGGGCGCGCGCAGCTCGATCAGGCGCTTGAGACGGTTGTTCCGGTTGATGACCCGGCGATAGAGATCGTTCAGGTCAGACGTCGCGAACCGGCCACCATCCAGCGGCACCAGCGGGCGCAGCTCCGGCGGGATCACGGGGATCACCGTCAGCACCATCCATTCGGGCCGGTTGCCCGATTCCAGGAAGTTCTCGACGATCTTAAGCCGCTTGATGATCTTCTTCGGCTTCAGCTCACCGGTGGCTTCCTTCAGCTCTTCACGCAGCTGCTCGGCCGTGGCCTCCAGATCGATCTGGCTCAGCATCTCGCGGATCGCTTCGGCACCGATATTGGCCGTGAACGCGTCGGTCCCGTATTGGTCCTGCGCATCCATGAACTCTTCCTCGGTCATCAGCTGACCATAGGTGAGGTCCGTCAGGCCGGGCTCGATCACCACGTAATTCTCGAAGTAGAGAATGCGTTCCAGATCGCGCAGCGTCATGTCCAGCATCAGGCCGATGCGGCTGGGCAGCGACTTGAGGAACCAGATGTGGGCGACCGGGGCGGCCAGTTCGATATGGCCCATCCGCTCGCGCCGCACCTTCTGCAGCGTCACTTCCACACCGCATTTTTCGCAGACGACGCCGCGATACTTCATGCGCTTGTACTTGCCGCAAAGGCATTCGTAATCCTTGATCGGCCCGAAGATCCGGGCGCAGAACAGGCCATCGCGCTCGGGCTTGAAGGTCCGGTAGTTGATCGTCTCGGGCTTCTTGATCTCGCCATACGACCAGCTGAGAATCCGCTCGGGCGAGGCCAGCGAGACCTTGATCTCGTCGAAGGTCTTGACCGGTGCCAGCGGGTTGAACGGGTTGGTTGTCAGTTCCTGGTTCATCTTCAAATCCTTGAATTGGGGCGGGGGGCAAGCCGGGCTGAGGCCCGGCCTGCAGGGGCCGTAGGGCGGGCATCAGCCTGCCATTCGGTCACTCCTCCTCCGCATCCAGGAGTTCCATGTTGAGGCCGAGGCCCCGTACTTCCTTGACGAGCACGTTGAAGCTCTCCGGCACGCCGGCCTCGAAATTGTCCTCGCCCTTGACGATGGACTCGTAGACCTTGGTGCGCCCCGCCACGTCATCGGACTTGACGGTGAGCATCTCCTGCAGCGTGTAGGCCGCACCGTAGGCTTCCAGCGCCCAGACCTCCATCTCACCCAGACGCTGGCCACCGAACTGGGCCTTACCGCCCAGAGGCTGCTGCGTGACAAGGCTGTAGGGCCCGGTCGAGCGTGCGTGCAGCTTGTCATCGACCAGGTGGTGCAGCTTGAGCATGTATTTCACGCCTACCGTGACGGGCCGCGCGAATTGCTCGCCCGACCGGCCGTCGAAGACGATCGACTGGCCCGACTTGTCAAAGCCCGCGCGGATCAGCGCGTCGTTGACATCAGCCTCTTTCGCACCGTCGAAGACCGGCGTTGCTATCGGCACGCCCCTTGTAACAGTGCCTGCACTTTCCAGCAGAACATCGTCGCTGGCCTTGCCGAAGGCGGCATCGAACACCTCGTCGCCATAGGCCGTCTGCATCGCCTCGCGCACCGGGCTTAGATCGCCCGACCGCTTGTACTCCTGCAACGCTTCGTCGATGTGCAGACCCAGGCCGCGTGCGGCCCAGCCCATGTGGGTTTCCAGAATCTGGCCCACATTCATCCGGCTCGGCACGCCAAGCGGATTGAGCACCAAGTCAACCGGCGTCCCATCCCCGAGGAACGGCATGTCCTCCATCGGTACGACTTTTGACACGACGCCCTTGTTGCCGTGACGTCCGGCCATCTTGTCGCCCGCCTGAAGCTTGCGCTTCACGGCGACAAAGACTTTGACCATCTTCATCACACCCGGCGGCAGGTCATCGCCCCGGCGCACCTTTTCGACCTTGTCTTCGAACCGATGCTCCAAAGTGCGCTTTTGCGCCTCGAACTGCGCGTTCAGCGCCTCGACCGCCTGCGCATCAGCCTCTTCGCCCAGAGCAAGCTGCCACCACTGGCCACGGCTTAACGTTTCCAGCAATTCATCGGTGATCTTCGACCCCGCCTTGACGCCTTTCGGCCCCTTCACGGCGGTCTTGCCCATGATCATCGATTGCAGGCGCGCGTAGATGTTACGCTCCAAAATCGCGAGCTCGTCATCGCGGTCGCGCGCCAGGCGTTCGACTTCCTCACGCTCGATCTGCAGCGCGCGTTCGTCCTTCTCAACGCCGTGGCGGTTGAACACACGCACTTCCACGATCGTCCCGAAGGCCCCCGGCGGCAGCCGCAGCGAGGTATCCCGCACGTCCGACGCCTTTTCACCGAAGATCGCGCGGAGAAGTTTCTCCTCCGGCGTCATCGGGCTTTCGCCCTTCGGCGTGATCTTACCCACTAGGATGTCGCCCGGCTGCACTTCGGCACCGATATAAACGATGCCGGCCTCGTCGAGGTTGCGCAGAGCTTCCTCGCCCACATTGGGGATATCGCGGGTGATCTCTTCCGGCCCCAGCTTGGTGTCCCGCGCCGCCACCTCGTATTCGTCGATATGGATCGAGGTGAACACGTCGTCGCGGTGGATCCGCTCGGAGATCAGGATCGAGTCCTCGTAGTTGTAGCCGTTCCACGGCATGAACGCGACGACCACGTTTTTGCCGAGCGCGAGTTCGCCCATATCCGTGCAGGGGCCATCGGCGATCACCTCGCCCTTGGTCACCGTGTCACCCACCTTGACCAGCGGACGCTGGTTGATGGTCGAGGATTGGTTCGATCGCTTGAACTTGCGCAGGCGGTAGATGTCCACGCCCGCATCGCCCGGCTCAAGATCGTCGGTCGCGCGCACAACGATACGCATCGCGTCGACCTGGTCGATCACGCCCGCGCGGCGCGCCATGATCGAGGCGCCACTGTCACGCGCAACGACCGCTTCGATCCCGGTGCCGACAAACGGCGCTTCGGATTGCAGCAGAGGCACCGCCTGGCGCTGCATGTTCGAGCCCATCAAGGCGCGGTTCGCGTCGTCGTTCTCAAGGAACGGGATCAGCGAGGCCGCGACCGAGACAAGCTGCTTCGGCGACACGTCGATCAGATCGACATGCTCATTCGGCTGCAACGTGTATTCGCCCGATTGACGGGTCGACACCAGATCGTTGATGAACTTGCCCTTGTCATCAAGCTGCGCGTTGGCCTGAGCGACCGTATGGCGCATCTCTTCGGTGGCCGACATATAGACCACGTCGTCGGTAACCTGCCCGTTCTCGACCCGGCGATACGGTGTCTCGATGAAGCCGTACTTGTTCACCCGCGCGAAGGTCGCGAGGGAGTTGATCAGGCCGATATTCTGGCCCTCCGGCGTCTCAATCGGGCACATCCGGCCGTAATGGGTCGGGTGCACGTCGCGCACCTCAAAGCCCGCACGCTCGCGGGTCAGACCGCCCGGGCCCAGCGCCGAGAGGCGCCGCTTGTGGGTGACCTCAGACAGCGGGTTGGTCTGGTCCATGAATTGCGACAGCTGTGACGAGCCGAAGAATTCACGCACCGCCGCTGCGGCCGGCTTGGCGTTGATCAGATCCTGCGGCATCACCGTGTCGATCTCGACCGACGACATGCGTTCCTTGATCGCACGCTCCATCCGCAGAAGGCCGACGCGGTACTGGTTCTCCATCAACTCGCCGACCGAGCGGACCCGGCGGTTGCCCAGATGGTCGATATCGTCGATATCGCCGCGCCCGTCGCGCAGATCGACCAGCGCCTTGATGCAGGCCACGATGTCTTCGCTGCGCAAGGTGCGCTGGGTATCGGGCGCGTCCAGATCAAGACGCATGTTCATCTTGACCCGGCCCACGGCCGACAGATCATAGCGCTCGCTGTCAAAGAAAAGCTGGTTGAACAGCGCCGAGGCCGCCTCAACAGTCGGCGGCTCGCCCGGGCGCAGAACCCGGTAGATATCCATCAGCGCGGTGTCGCGGTTGAGGTTCTTGTCGGCGGCCAGCGTGTTGCGCATATAGGCGCCCACATTGACATTATCGATGTCGAGCACAGGGATATCGGTAATCCCGGCATCCATCAGATCTTTCAGCGTGCCGCCCTTAACCTCACCGTCCTTGTCCAGCTCCCACGTCAACTCGTCGCCGGCTTCCACATAGATGGCGCCGGTTTCCTCGTTGATGATGTCCTTGGCCACGAACCGGCCGACGATATCATCGAACGGCACCAGAAGGTCTGTCACCTTGCCGTCGTCGATCAGCTTTTTCACGCTGCGCGGCGTCACCTTGTCGCCCGCCTTGGCGATCACGTCGCCGGTCTTGGCGTCGACCAGGTCATATGTGGGCCGCGTGCCGCGCACCCGCTCGGGGAAGAACTTGGTGGACCAGCCCTTGTTCTTCACCAGCTTGTAATTCACGGTCTCGTAATAGGCATCCATGATGCCTTCCTGATCCATGCCAAGCGCATAGAGCAGCGTCGTCACCGGCAGCTTCCGGCGGCGGTCAATGCGTGCGAAGACCAAATCCTTGGCATCGAATTCGAAATCCAGCCACGAGCCGCGATAGGGGATGATGCGGCAGGCAAACAGCAACTTGCCCGAGCTATGGGTCTTGCCCTTGTCGTGGTCGAAGAACACGCCGGGAGAGCGGTGCATCTGGGAAACCACCACCCGCTCGGTCCCGTTCACGATGAACGTACCGTTGCCCGTCATCAGGGGCATGTCGCCCATGTAGACGTCCTGTTCCTTGATGTCCTTCACCGACTTGGCGCCGGTATCCTCATCGACGTCGAACACGATCAGACGCAGCGTCACCTTCAGGGGTGCTGCATAGGTCATGTCGCGGCTCTGGCATTCCTCGACGTCGTATTTCGGCTTTTCCAGCTCGTAACGGACGAATTCCAAAACGGCGGTTTCGTTGAAATCCTTGATCGGGAAAACCGACTGGAAGACACCCTTGATGCCCTCGCCATCCAGCGGATCGGGCTGGTCGCCCGAATTCAGGAACAGATCGTAAGAGCTTTTCTGCACCTCGATCAGGTTTGGCATCTCAAGAACTTCGCGGATTTTGCCGTAGTACCGGCGGATACGCTTCTGGCCAACGTATGCTTGCGACATGCTCGTCGTCACCTTTCGTTATGCGCGGTTGCACCTCCCCCCTGGGCCTGAGGGGGCGCACCGCTCACGAAAACAGGCGTTGTAGCTCAATTCCTGCCCGCCGTCCCACCGGCAAGCTCCCGAGCCTTAAACCTCGCCTAAACCAAGGCCTCCTGCCGAAAAGGCCCTCGTTAAGACAGGTTCGGCTGGATGCGGATTTCGCCCGCATCCAGCCTCATTCGTATCGCGGGGCCGAAGCCCCAAAGGCCTTAGGCCAGGTCCACCTCGGCGCCAGCGGCGACGAGCTTTTCCTTGATTTCCTCGGCTTCCGCCTTGGCAACGCCTTCTTTCACCTTGCCGCCCGCTTCGACCAGGTCCTTGGCTTCTTTCAGGCCAAGACCCGTGATGCCACGGACTTCCTTGATGACGTTGATCTTGTTCGGGCCGGCATTTTTCAGCACGACGTCAAACTCGGTCTTCTCCTCAGCGGCGCCACCGGCGTCGCCACCGGCGGGACCGGCCATCATCACCGCGCCGCCAGCGGCGGGCTCGATGCCATACTCGTCCTTGAGGATGGTTTTCAGTTCCTGAGCTTCGAGAAGCGTGAGACCCACGATCTCTTCTGCAAGTTTCTTCAGATCAGCCATTTTCTCTGTTCCGTTCGTTTAGATGTGTTCCAACGCGCAGTGTTCAACCCCACGCGGGCTCATGAGGGGGTCACGCGGCTTCCGCACGCTCCTCGATGGTCGACAGGATGCTCGCGATATTCGAAGCAGGCGCGCCAATGGCACCGGCGATGTTTGCGGCAGGCGCCCCAATGCAGCCCACGATCGAAGCAATAAGCTCCTCACGCGACGGCATCGCAGCGACGGCTTTCACACCGGCAGGGTCCAGAGCCGTTTCGCCCATCGCACCACCCAGGATCACGAACTTTTCGTTATCCTTGGCGTACTTCTCCGCGACCTTGGCAGCTGCCACGGGGTCTTCGGAATAGGACAAAACGGTCATACCCGTGAGAAGGTCGGCGATCGAAGCGACCGGCTTCCCCTCAAGGGCGATCTTGGCGAGCTTGTTCTTGGCAACGCGTACGGATCCACCTTCTTCACGCATGCGCGCGCGCAGATCCTGCATCTCGGCAACCGTGAGACCCGCGTAGTGGGCAACCACTACAACGCCAGAGCTTTCGAAGATCTGGCCGAGTTCCTCGACCACTTTCTCTTTCTGGGCTCTATCCACAGTTTCACTCCAAGTATGGAGGGGTCTCCCCCTCCGGCTCATGTTTGCCCCGGACTTGCGTCCAAGGCGTTCGGGTCCGTCTTCACGGGGGTCCCGAGGGCCAGATCGCCCGAGGTGAACCTCGGTCGACAAGTCTCGTTCCCCGTCTCAGGAAGGATTTACCGGGTCTTGCGACCCAACCCTCCGTCTCGGACAGGACAGGGCGGTTACCGTGCGGGCCGCCCCGCCATCTGCCGGGCGCGGGGGCCCGGCAAATCTGATCAGGTGCGCCAACGCACCCTTATGCGTTGCCCGTCGCCGAGCTGAGGTCGATCGACACGCCCGGGCCCATCGTCGACGACAATGAGACTTTCTGCATGTAAGTACCCTTGGCGCCCGAAGGCTTGGCTTTCGACACTGCATCCACGAAAGCACGCAGGTTCTCAACCAGTTTGCCCTCATCGAACGAGGCTTTGCCGATGCCGCAATGCACAACCCCGGCCTTTTCGGCCTTGAACTGCACTTCGCCACCCTTGGCCGCCTTCACCGCCTCGGCCACATCCATCGTCACCGTACCGACTTTGGGGTTCGGCATCAGGTTGCGCGGGCCCAACACCTTGCCCAGGCGGCCGACCAGCGGCATCATGTCGGGCGTGGCGATGCAACGGTCGAATTCGATCTTGCCGCCCTGAACGGTTTCCACCAGATCCTCGGCGCCCACGATATCGGCACCTGCTTCCTTCGCCTCATCGGCTTTCGGGCCGCGCGCGAACACCGCCACGCGCACCGTTTTGCCGGTGCCGTTCGGCAGGGTTACCACACCGCGCACCATCTGGTCGGCGTGGCGAGGATCGACGCCCAGGTTCATCGCGATCTCGACCGTCTCGTCGAATTTCGCCTTGGCGTTGGATTTGACCAGCGCCACTGCCTCTTCAACCGAAACCTCATGCTTGTCCGCGAAGGCAGCGCGCGCGGCTTTCGTACGCTTTCCGTGCTTGGCCATTGCCTTATCCCTTCACTTCGATGCCGATCGACCGGGCCGAGCCCAGGATGATCTGCATGGCGGCTTCGACATCGTTCGCGCTGAGGTCCTTCATCTTGGCCTCGGCGATCTCACGCACCTGCTTGACGGTCACGGTGCCGACAGTGGCGCGGCCCGGCGTGGGCGAGCCTTGCGGGCGGTTGCGCTTGCCGACCGGCTTCAGACCGGCGGCTTTCTTGAGGTAGAACGAGGCCGGCGGGGTCTTCGTGTCGAATGTGAACGACTTGTCGGCATAATAGGTAATCACGGTCGGAACCGGCGCGCCGTTTTCCATCTCCTGCGTCTTGGCGTTGAACGCCTTGCAGAATTCCATGATGTTGATCCCGCGCTGACCCAGAGCCGGGCCCACGGGCGGCGAGGGGTTGGCCCCACCCGCCGGAATTTGCAGCTTGAGCTGCCCAACCACTTTCTTGGCCATCCGGCCTCTCCTTCATCACCGTTGCTCGCCGCTTGGGCGAGGCCCCGGATCAGCTCCGGAGCGGGTTTAGTGGTGCGGTCCGTCACCGGGGCCTTACCCGGCGCTCGCCTCCCACAAGAACGTCAGGCCCCTTTCGAGACCTGCGTGAATTCCAGTTCGACCGGGGTTGCCCGGCCAAAGATCGATACCGTCACCTTCAGGCGCTGGGCCTCGTCGTCGACATCCTCGACCATACCATCGAAGCCCTCGAACGGGCCGTCGGTGACGCTGACCTTCTCGCCCACCGAATAGCTGATCAGGCTGCGCGGCGCGGCCTCGCCCTCTTCCACGCGGTTGAGGATCGCGTTGACCTCGGCGTCGCGCATCGGCATCGGCTTGCCCTGCGGCCCCAAAAACCCGGTCACCCGATTGATCGAGCTGACCAGATGATAGGTCTTGTCGTTCATCTCCATCCGCACCAGCACATAGCCCGGCATGAACCGACGCTCGGCCGTCACTTTTTTGCCGCGGCGGATTTCCAGCACCTCTTCGGTGGGCACCAGAACCTCTTCAATCTCATCTTCCAGGCCCGCATCGGCCACGGCGTGCTTGATCTGTTCGGCCACCCGTTTCTCGAAATTCGAGAGAACGCTGACCGAATACCATCGCATTGCCATGTCGTGCCTGCCCTTACGCCGCCCGGCACATTGGCCGGAAATTCCATAATTCACAGGCTGCTCGCCTGCCCTTTCCGGAACAAACAACGGCGCGCAACCCGAATCATTGCACGCCGGTCCTGGAAATCGCTGCCCGCCTTAGCGCCACCATCCCGCCAGATCAAGGGTTTGGTGGCAGAAAACCAAAGGTTAGCCGAAGTAACCCAGCACCGCTTGCAGGCCGGACCGAATGGTCAGATCGACAAGAAAGAAGAAAATGGCCGTCAACGTGGCCATGATGAACACCATGATGGTGGTCATCAGCACTTCCCGCCGCGTCGGCCACGTGACCTTGGCGATCTCGGCCCGGGTCTGTTGCAGAAACTTGAAGGGATTAACAGCAGCCATTCTCGCGTCCTTCGCGGTTGATAGCGGGGCAGATACGTTCTTTGGCTTACAGTTTCAAGCCCGCATAGGCATCAGCCCTACGGGCGACGCAGCGGAGTGTTCGGTTTCACCGAGTTATCTTCCTCGGGCTCGGGCGCGGGATCTTCCGGCGCGTCCTGAGCTGCATCCGTTCTAAGCTGCTGGCGGCGCTGAGACAGCAAACCACCCATCGACGACTTGCCTGGCGCCGGTGGCCTTGGCCGGCTTGCCTCACGCGGGGGCACAGTCGGGTCCGGTTTGCCGCCTTGGGTCAGAGCACTCAGCTTCGACAGAACCGCATCGCGCGCTTCTGGATCACTGGGCGGACGCGGCGTCGCGGCCTGCCGGACCGGGCGCGCGGGCGCTGCATCTTCGGCCTGAGGCGCCGGTGGGGGTGCTTGCTCTGTCGGCGGCTCGGGGGCCTGCGGTTCCGTCACTTCAGGCGTCGGCATTTGTGGAGGTGTGGGCGCGGGTTGCTCTACCTCAAGCTTGGAGGGCGCATCATCGGGGTTCTCGGCCGGGCGCTGCGATGGGGGAATAAGATGATCCACCCCAGTCGATCGCCGGGTTGGCGCCAGAGGCTCTGGCGTCGGCTGCGGAACAGGTGCAGGCGCAGGTTCAACCTCAGGCTCGGCGGCCTTTTCCTCAGAGGCGTCAGTTGAGGGGCGCTGCGGGGCAACCGGCTCCGGCGCAGGCTCGTTCTCCGCGGCGCCGTCGGCCTCGGACGTGGTTTCGGCCACGCGGCGGGAGGACGTGACGGCCGCGCGATCGTATTCCTGCGGCGCTATCTCGGTTGCCTGTGCCGCTTTACGGCGCCAGGGGCTCAGAAAAATGCTGAGAAGACCGAACAGAATAAGCGCGCCGCCGAAATAGACCAGAACCAGCGCCCCCAGTTCCGGGCGCAGATACATCGTCCCGCCCATGGCGCCAAAGCCAAGCAGAATAAGACCCATCGTCAAAACCTGACGCTTCGGTCTTGCAGGTTTTGGGGCGGCTTTCCGATCTGTCGTCGGCGCCTCTTTGGCCTTGGCGGGCGGGGCGGTTTTTCTTTTGGCGACAAGCAAGATCAGCCCGACCAACAGCGCCAGCAGCCCGCCCCCCGCAAACCCGGCGGCTTGCGCAAAGGCCATCGGGCCCTCTGGCCGCATAGCCGTGGCACGATCCACCGGCCAGGGTTCGATCACCATGAAATTGGGCGATAGGCGCAGGCCCGCCTCTACCAGCGTGCCGGAGGCAAGTTCGCGCAAGGACCCGTCATCAACCAAACGCCCATTCAGACGAAATACCATACCCATTTCGCCATTCGTGATGCCGCTTGCCATCATTTCGCTTGCGAAGTTGATGGCCTTGGCCTCGGGCACCAGCACCACGGCGCGGGCGCGATCGGCATTCACGGCGTCGCGCTGACCGAACAAGACAAACATCTTGCGGGGGGGATCAGTGTCAAGATCGGCGGTGTAGCGGTTATTTATCTGTCCGATAACATGAACTTCACCACCGGTATGAACATCGTTGTCCCGGCGGAATGTGTCCAGTGGAACGGGATCCGGCACGCCAGCGCCAACGGCAGACAGCTTTTCCTGCTCGCTCGCGTAGACATCATCGAACAGGACATAGGCCTGATAAAAGCAGAAAACCGCCGCGCCAATGGCAGCCAAGCTTACAAGCAATCGGAGTAGTCTGAGCATCCCGCACCCCTAACGCCTTGTCCCGACGATACTGGTTTCAGCCAAATTTGCACGCAGTTTCACCGCGAAGCCCATGAAAACGCAGAAAAGTGTGGCTTTCAGAAGGCGGAGCGAAGGAATAGATCGGCAGGTCTGTGAAAAGTTGGGGGGACGATCTTGGCCCAAACGGGGCATTTAAATCACCCAAATCAAGCCGACGCCGTGATCTGTTTCACACGACCAGATCGCATGTTTTTCCGAAGGCGGCTTGGCAGGGGCAGGGGGACTCGAACCCACGACCCTCGGTTTTGGAGACCGATGCTCTACCAACTGAGCTATACCCCTAAGGCCGAGGGCGGGATTACGGCAGGTTCCGCATCCGGTCAAGCGCTATCGCCAGAAATCCTCGGAACATCGGTGCGGATCGGCGCGTTCTTCCCGTGAACACGTTACTGACATGAACGGAGGCAAAGATGGCTATTCAAAATCTCAAAGACGTCTATCTCGACCAGTTGCAGGATATCTATTCGGCCAACAAGCAGTCGCTGGAGGTCACGACCGCCCTCGGCCGTGCCGCCAAAAACAAGGAGCTCAGCGAAGCCCTGATTGCCGGTGCGAACGGCATCAGCCGCGGCATGGATGTCGTGGCAAGCATTTGTTCCGAGCATGACATCGACCCCAATGGTGAGCATTGCAAGGGCATGGAGGGCCTGGTGAAAGAGGCGCGCGCCCACGGGCTTGAAGAAGAATTCGGCGATGAAGACGCGCAAAATGCGATGATCATCACGCAATATCAGCGCATGGTGCATTACGCGATCGCGGGCTATGGCTGCCTTGTGGCCTTCGCCAATCGGCTTGAGCTGGACGGTGACGCGGCCAGGCTGCAGGAATGCCTAGACAACACGTATGAAGGTGACCGGCGCATGACTGAGATCGCCATGAAAGGCGGGGTTAACAAAGCTGCCGCCTGACGGCAAACGGCCGCCCTGTGAGGGGCGGCCGTTCCGTCTACCACGCCATTTGCGGGCGAGACTTACTTCAAGATTTTGCTTACGACGCCTGCGCCGACGGTTCTGCCGCCTTCGCGGATGGCGAAGCGCAGTTTCTCTTCCATCGCGATCGGCGCGATCAGTTCGACGTTGAACTTCAGGTTGTCGCCCGGCATCACCATCTCGGTGCCTTCCGGCAGAACAACCGTCCCCGTCACATCCGTCGTGCGGAAGTAAAACTGCGGACGGTAGTTCGCGAAGAACGGCGTGTGGCGGCCGCCCTCTTCCTTGGTCAGGATGTAGGCTTCGGCCTCAAACTCGGTATGCGGCGTCACCGAGCCGGGCTTGCAGAGCACCTGGCCCCGCTCGACCCCGTCACGCTCGACCCCGCGCAGAAGCGCGCCGATATTGTCGCCTGCTTCACCGCGATCCAGCAGTTTGCGGAACATCTCGACGCCCGTGCAGGTCGTCTTCTTGGTGTCGCGGATGCCCACGATCTCAATCTCGTCGCCGACATTGATCACGCCGCGCTCAACCCGGCCGGTCACAACCGTGCCGCGGCCCGAGATCGAGAACACGTCCTCGACCGGCATCAGGAACGGCTGGTCCACGGGGCGCTCGGGCGTCGGGATGTAGCTGTCGACCGCTTCCATCAGCGCGCGGATCGACTTCTCGCCGATCTCCTCGTCGCGACCTTCCAGAGCCGCCAGGGCCGAGCCCTTGACGATCGGAATGTCGTCACCGGGATAATCGTAGGACGACAGAAGCTCGCGCACTTCCATCTCGACCAGCTCGAGCAATTCTTCGTCATCCACCTGATCGACCTTGTTGAGGTAGACCACCATGAACGGGATGCCGACCTGGCGGCCCAGCAAGATATGCTCGCGCGTCTGCGGCATCGGGCCGTCGGCGGCGTTCACGACCAGGATCGCGCCGTCCATCTGGGCGGCCCCGGTGATCATGTTCTTCACATAGTCGGCGTGGCCCGGGCAGTCGACATGGGCGTAGTGGCGGTTCTCGGTCTCGTATTCCACATGCGCCGTCGAGATCGTGATCCCACGCGCCTTCTCCTCAGGCGCCGCGTCAATCGCGTCATACGCCTTGAACTCGCCAAAATACTTCGTAATCGCCGCCGTCAGCGTCGTCTTGCCGTGGTCAACGTGACCAATCGTGCCAACGTTAACATGCGGTTTAGTACGTTCAAACTTTGCCTTTGCCATGTCTTGCGACGCCTCGTCTCAATGGGGGGCCTCTCTGGCCCGATTGAACTTCGCGCGCCGTCTACTGGGCCAGCGAGGAAAAATCAAGCGTCAGTTGGCGTTTGCCTGTGGCGCAGCGCCCTCGTCGAACCAGGCGCGGTTCTCCACCAGCCACCGTTCAATCGCACGCGCGGCGTTATAGGACAGATCGCGCATCTGTTCTTCCTTGGTCTTGGTCAGGCCCGAACCCACGACCGTATCGCCCGAGGCACTCTCCAGAACGGTCAATTGCTTGACCTCCTCGTTCAATTTGGTCTGTGTCGAATCCCGCCAGATCGTGACCGACATGACCAGAACCGACTTCGGCGACACCACAACCGGCACGCCGGGTACGGCCAGCGCATAGGCATCGACGCTGATCCCCAGATTATAGAACGTCTCGCCCTCGTAGCGACCGAAGCGCTTGCCAATCTCCTGCTCAAGCGCGGCCTCCCATTCCTCGGCCGTGGCCGAGCGGGAGGGGGGCACCATCTTCGCCGTCTCACCCACCACGATGTTATGGCCCAGACGGAAATCACCCAGATCAGGCGGTGGCTGGTCCAGCCCGTCATTGCTCGCGCAGGCAGCCAGCAAGAACAGCGCAACAGGCGCAAACAGACGGACAAACGGCATGGAACCCTCCAGATATCAGCAAATGCAGCCTTAGCGCAGGCCAAGGGTCCACGCAATCGCGCGTGGCATTGTGCTCAATTGCCCGGCCGCAGAGTGCGGCCTATATACAATGGGTCAGGAGGTGCGCCATGCCACGCGATGAGGTCCCTACCCCGGAACTGCCCGTTCAGGTGCCGCTGGTCACCGAGCCTTGGGGCATTCTGAAATCGCTTGAGGTGGCGCGGCGCAACTTGCTTGAACTGATCCCCGAGGTCGCAACCCGCCAGCCTATCGTTTCGGGCCGCACGGCCGTGCGCTGGCACATGGTGATGGACCCCGAGGCGAACCGCTATATTCTGAAGGACGCGGTTGACAATTATCCGAAATCCGATGTCACCAAGCTGATCCTCAAACCCGCCATCGGCGAAAGCCTTTTCATCGCCGAGGGTGCCCATTGGCGTTGGCAGCGGCGCGCGGCCGCACCGGTCTTTTCGCATCGCAACATCAGCAACCTCGGGCCGATCATGTCGCTGGCGGCTGAACGCTCAAGCGAGCGGCTGGAAAGCGCGGTCGGCCGTGCCGCGAACCTCTTTGACGAGATGGTGACGGCGACGTTCGAAGTGATCTCGGACGTCACTTTCTCGGGCGGTGAGAAATTCGACCGCTCCGCCGTGCACGCGGCCATCGACAAGTACATCGCGCAGACGGCCAAGGTCTCGATCCTCGATATCTTCGGCGCGCCGGGCTGGATCCCCCGCCCCTTGCGCATGATCTCCAGCGGCGCGATGCGCGAGATGAAGCGCATGGCCGATGGCGCGATTGAAGCGCGGCGCGCCAGTGGGCCGCATAACGTGCCCGACCTTCTGGATCTGCTGCTTGAAGGCGAAGACCCCAAGACCAAGCGCACGATGAGCACCGAGGAACTGCGCGACAACCTTCTGACCTTCATCGTGGCCGGCCATGAAACAACCGCGCTGACATTGGCCTGGTCGCTCTACCTTCTGGCCTTCGATCCGACCGTTCAGGCCCGCGCCCGTGCCGAGGCACAGGGGGTGCTGCAAGGCCGCACGGCGACGGCCGATGATGTGGAGAACCTGCCCTTCATCCGGCAAGTAATCGACGAGGCGCTGCGCCTCTACCCGCCTGCGGCCATGGTCTCGCGCATCGCGCGTGAGGCGGATACGCTCTGCGGGCGCGAGGTGCGGGCGGGCGACACGGTCATGCTGCCCTTCTACGCGCTGCACCGGAACCATCTGCTCTGGGATCACCCGCACGCCTTCAACCCCGATCGCTTCTCCGACCCCAAGGCCATCGACCGCTACGCCTACCTGCCCTTCGGCGACGGCCCCCGCATCTGCATCGGCGCCTCATTCGCGATCCAGGAAGCGGTGATCATCCTGGCGACCCTCATCTCACGCTTCCGGTTCAGCCGCGTCCCGGGCAAGGAGCCCAAACCCGTCCTCATCCTGACCCTCCGCCCCGAAGGAGGCGTCTGGCTAAAGGTCGAGCGCGCGGGGCCGGAGGGCGCGGCGAAGGCAGCCTGAGGCCAAGCTTCGCAACCGATAGATGGCGATCGCCACGCCGACCTGCGCGCAACCACGCCCCATTCGGTATTCGCCAGGCGGACGCCTGCGCTGACCGCGTAGGGGTTCATCGGGGTGAGAGCACCCATCCTAAGATTGCTGTTGTTCATCTTACCTATTGCTCTGCTGTCAGAGCAGTTTCCATTTTCTTTCTAGCTCTGCAACGTCTCTTAATACGAGATCGGCGGCAGTAGCTTTTACCTCACCACCACTGCCCCTTTCTATGACGCGAATTTGATTGTCACTCCTTAGGTATTTCAGAGTATTTTCGCTCAAATAGGGAAGTATTTGGGGATATATTGGCGAGTTACGGATTGCAGAATTACTTATTTCTGGATTAACTAAGGATCTGATCTTCTCTACGAGTTCTCTCCGAGCTGACATGCGAAACTCGCGTTTCCGAATGCCCCAGTTTACCCATGGTGCGACTATTGAGGCCACTATACCTGAGCCCAGGCCCGCAAAACCTCCCGACAAAATAGCACTCCACTCCATATTTACCTCGTAAACTTCTTGTACTTCACCCGCTTGGGTTCCACCGCATCCGGCCCCAGCCGCCGGATCTTGTCTTCCTCATAGGCCTCGAAATTGCCCTCGAACCATTCGACATGGGCCTCGCCCTCGAAGGCGAGGATATGGGTGCAGAGGCGGTCGAGGAAGAAGCGGTCGTGACTGATGATCACGGCGCAGCCGGCGAAATCCTCGATGGCGGCTTCGAGGGCCTGGAGCGTCTCGACGTCGAGGTCGTTGGTGGGCTCGTCGAGGAGCAGCACGTTGCCGCCGTCTTTCAGCAGTTTGGCCATGTGGACGCGGTTGCGCTCCCCCCCCGAGAGCAGCCCCACCTTTTTCTGCTGGTCGCCGCCCTTGAAGTTGAACGCCCCGCAATAGGCGCGGGAGTTGACCTGGGCGTCGCCCAGTTCGATCATCTCGGCGCCGCCCGAGATCTCCTCCCAAACCGTCTTGTTCGGGTCGAGCGCGTCGCGCGACTGGTCGACGAAGGACAGCTTCACCGTATCGCCGATAGTGACCGAGCCCGCATCGGGTTTTTCCTGCCCGATCAGCATCTTGAACAGCGTCGACTTGCCCGCGCCGTTGGGGCCGATGACGCCGACGATGCCGCCGGGGGGGATCGAGAAGGACAGATCCTCGATCAACAGCTTGTCGCCCATGGCCTTCTTCAGCCCCTCGACCTCGATCACCTTGGCGCCCAGACGGGGGCCGTTCGGGATGATGATCTGCGCCTTGCCGACGCGGTCCTTCACCGTCTCGTCGGCCATCTTCTCATAGGCCGTAATACGCGCCTTCTGCTTGGCCTGGCGGGCCTTGGCGCCGGCGCGGATCCATTCAAGCTCCTTCTCCAGCACCTTTTGCTTGGCCTTGTCCTCGCGCGCTTCCTGCTGAAGCCGTTTGGCCTTTTGTTCCAGCCAGGCAGAGTAATTGCCCTCATACGGGATGCCGCGGCCGCGTTCCAGTTCGAGGATCCACGAGGTGATATCATCGAGGAAGTAGCGGTCATGGGTGACGCAGAGGATGGTGCCCTTGTATTCGATCAGGTGCTTTTGCAGCCAGGCGATTGTTTCGGCATCAAGGTGGTTGGTGGGCTCGTCCAAGAGCAGCATGTCGGGCGCCTCGAGCAGCAACTTGCAGAGCGCCACGCGGCGCCGTTCACCGCCCGAAAGGGTGCTGACATCGGCCTCATCGGGGGGACAGCGCAACGCCTCCATCGCGACGTCGATCTGGCTGTCGAGGTCCCAGAGGTTCTCGGCGTCGATCTGATCCTGGAGGGCCGCCATCTCGTCCGCCGTCTCGTCGGAGTAATTCATCGCCAGTTCGTTGAACCGGTCCAGCTTGGCCTTCTTCTCGGCCACGCCCAGCATGACGTTCTCGCGGACATTGAGGCTTTCGTCGAGATCGGGCTCCTGCGGCAGGTAGCCGACCTTGGCGCCCTTGGCGGCCCAGGCCTCGCCCGAGAAATCCTTGTCCCACCCGGCCATGACGCGCAGAAGCGTCGATTTACCGGCGCCGTTCACGCCGACCACGCCGATCTTGACGCCGGGAAGGAAGTTCAGGCGGATGTTCTCAAACACCTTCTTGCCGCCCGGATAGGTCTTCGAGACGCCATCCATGTGGTAGACGTATTGATAGCTGGCCATGGGTGTTCCTCCGCCGTCGAATGGATTTCCCCCCATCTAGGCGAGGCTGAGCGAAAGGGCAATCGACGGAGGGCCGAATGCCGCCACCGCTTGCGCTCAGACGGCCCGGGCGAAGTTCACGGCTAGACTATTGCCCAAAGATATATTTGACTGACGCAAGCATCTGAAAAACAGTTCGAGAAAATCGAAACATGAATCTTCGGGCCCTCCGCGTTTTTCTGGGTGTCATGGATGACGGCACGCTGACCCGTGCGGCCGATCGCCTGAACCTCAGCCAATCGGCCGCCTCGCGGCTGCTATCCTTGCTGGAAGAAGCGTTGGGCGCACCGCTCTTTCTGCGCGAGAAACGGCAGATGACGCCGACGGCGGCGGCCGAGGCCCTCTATCCCGAAGCCTTGCGCATTCTGGCGCAGGTCGGCGCGCTGCCCGAGGTCGTCTCAAGCGCGCAGTCGCGCACAGCCATGCAGGTGATCTGTCATTCCCGTCTGGCAGGCGGGCTGGTCGTGCCCGCAATCGCAAGCGTCGCCAGAGACCACCCCGATCTTCCGATCCGGCTGGAAACCGCGCCGCGCCGCGAATTGGCGCGCCGGGTCCTGACCGGACGCTATGATTTCGCTATCGCAGCCCTGCCCCTGTCGCTGGGAACGGTCACGGCGACCCCCCTTGGAAGGCTGCGCCTGCAGGTTGTCCTGCCCAAAACGCACAAGCTGGCCCGGGCGCCGCATCTTGATCTGGCCGATCTGAGCGGCGAGCGATACATTGCGCTCGACGAGACGACGGCCGTGCGCCGTGCGATCGATGCAACAATGGATACCGAGGGCCAGGCCTTGCTGCCCAGCCTCGAAGTCTCGACCGGGACCAATGCCTATCGTCTGGTTGCGGCCGGGCTTGGCTTCACCTTCGGCGACGCCATCGCACTCGACCCCGAGCTGAAATCGCAGCTTGCCCTGGTTCCGTTTCGCAAGGAGATTTCGCTTGAGATTGGGTATTTCAACATGGCGCGCGAGGTGGCACCCGCGACAAGTGCCTTTGAACAGGCTCTGAACGACTTCGCGAAGGCGGCCATGCGCCTCTGATCTCGCCCGACAGAGTTTTGATCGCCCTTGCAACCTCCACTCGGCCCTTCCCTTTCCGGCTCGTCCAAGGCAACACTCCCCCATGACAACGGATTTTCTGATCATCGGAGCGGGGTTTGCCGGGCTTTCGGCGGCCGCGCGTTTGTCGCATCTGGGCCATGTCACGGTCCTCGAAGCCGAAGAGGCCGTGGGTTACCACGCCTCGGGCCGGTCGGCGGCGCTGTTTGAGGAAAGCTATGGCCTGCCCGCAACCATTGCGTTGAACCGGGCCAGCCGCGCTTTTCACGAAGCGGCAGGCGTTCTGTCGCCACGCGGGTTTATGGTGGTCGGCAAGGCCGATGAGCAAGCCGCCTACGAACACGACACCGCAGCAATGGGCCTGACGCCGATCTCGCCCGAAGCGGCGCGCCAGATGGTGCCGGTTCTCGACCCCGCGAAGGTCGCCTTCGCCGCCCATTCCGATGCGGCGCAGGATATCGACACCGACAAGCTGCTGCAAACCTATGCGCGTGAGGCGAAGACCAACGGCCAGGTCGTCACCGGCGCGCGCGTCACCGCCATCACACGGGTGGCCGAGGGATGGCAGGTTGAGACATCCGCGGGCCGCTTTGAGGGCCGCATCCTGATCAACGCGGCCGGGGCCTGGGTCGACCAGGTGGCGCGGATGGCGGGCATCGCGCCGCTTGGGGTCACGCCGCTCCGCCGCTCGATGGCGCGCATCCCCGCGCCCGGCGGGCATGATGTGGCCCATTGGCCCATGCTCTTCGGGCCGGGCGAGACGTGGTATGCCAAACCTGATGCGGGTGCCGTTCTGGTCTCGCCCGCCGATGAGGACCCGGCCGAGCCGCATGACGCCTGGGCCGATGACATGGTGCTGGCCGAGGGGCTGGCGCGCTATGAAGAGATGGTGAGCGAACCGGTGACCCGCCTTCTGGCGTCCTGGGCGGGCTTGCGCACCTTCGCGCCTGACCGATGCCTGGTGATCGGGTTCGCGCCTGAGGAGTCCGGCTTTTTCTGGTGTGCGGGCCAGGGCGGCTACGGGGTGCAGACCTCGCCCGCCGCCAGCCGGCTTGTGGCCGACCTGATCGGCGGCACCGCGCCAGAACTGGATGCGGCCGAGGTCGCGGCCCTGTCGCCCGCACGCTTTGGATGAGCGGGCCGCGCAAGCTGACCCTGCCCGACAGCGCGGCACTGGCCCCGGGCGGTGATGCGCGCCGCATCGCCCCGTCGGCCCAGCGGAATGCCGCGCCGATCCTGGAACAGCTGACACGCCTTGCGCCGGATCAAGGCCGGGTGCTGGAGCTGGCCTCGGGCACCGGACAGCACGCGGCCGCCTTCGCTGCAGCCTTGCCGGGGCTGATCTGGCAGCCCTCGGATGCCAATCCAGACGCGCTGGCCAGTATCACGGCCTGGGTCGATGCCACCCGCCTGCCAAACCTGCGCCCGCCCGTTTTGCTGGATGCAGGCCGCCTGGATTGGGCCGCCAGCCAAACCGGCTATGATCTGGTGATGACGGTTAACCTTTTGCACCTGATCTCGGCCGACGAGGCGCGGCACGTTGTACGCGGCATGGCCGAGGCTGTAAGGCCAGGCGGCCAGGCGCTGATCTACGGACCTTTCCGCCGCGACGGGCAGCTGACCAGCGATGGCGACCGCAGCTTTGACGCCAGCCTGCGTGCACAGGATCCCGCGATTGGCTATAAGGATGTGAGCGAGATTGAGGATTGGGCCAGCACGGCCGGCCTGCATGCTGAGGACCATATTGAGATGCCGGCAAACAACCTTCTTCTGGTCTATCGAGAGGGGGCGTAAGGTGCGGAGCCGATCCATAACGAACACGCGTCTTGTGCGCCTCCTCTTCGTGTTCGCGGCGCTGGCCACCCTCGCAAGCTGCGGCAGAAACGAACGCCTGTCCGAAAGCGCCTACGTGGTCCCGCCCAGCTTTGGCGACAGTGACCCGCACGACTGGGTGGGGCGCGCGCCTGCATCCTATCCGGTCCATGGCCTCGATGTGGCGCGCTACCAGCCCCCGATCGATTGGCGGAGGGCGGCCGAGGCCGGCGTGGCCTTCGTCTACGCCAAGGCGACCGAAGGTGGCGACCTGGCCGACCCTATGTTCAAAGATCATTCTGGCGGCGCACGTGCGGCGGGCATTCCGACCGGCGCCTAT
This sequence comes from uncultured Paracoccaceae bacterium, assembly GCA_947503935.1. Lineage (GTDB taxonomy): Bacteria > Pseudomonadota > Alphaproteobacteria > Rhodobacterales > Rhodobacteraceae > CANNFR01. Next base: position 260,811 of record CANNFR010000007.1, on the reverse strand, counting down.
CATTTCTTCTACCTCTGCACCGATGCGGCCACGCAGGCGCGCTGGTTCATCCGGAATGTGCCGCGCCGCCGGGGCGATCTGCCGCCAGTCCTCGATATCGAATACAACCAAGCCTCCCCCACCTGCCGTGCCCGCCCCGAGCCCGCCCATATCCGTGCCGAGATTCGCACCTTCCAGCGCATTGTTGGCGCGCATTACGGTGAACGCCCGGTTATCTACACGACGGTCGATTTCTGGCGAGCGAATGATCTGGGCCAGCTGCGTGGCGAGGAGTTGTGGCTTCGCTCGGTCGCCGGACATCCGTCCGAGACCTATCCCGGGGCGCGTTGGAGCTTCTGGCAGTACAGCGGCACGGGCCGTGTGCCTGGCGTCAGCGGTGATGTCGATCTCAATGCATTTTCGGGCTCGCCCGAAGCCTGGGCGGCATGGCTCGGGCGGCGGCAGCGTTAGGACTCCGTTCTGACAGCCTTTGTCGGCTCAACTGATTGAACCGACAAATCGATCTATCCAATTGACGCAGCGCAAGATCCAGTCACCGAGAACCTGCAATAGTCCTGGCCCATCAGCATTTCGCGATCGCGGATGCAGCGAGATGTTCGCGCGTTCGCGAAACATAGGGAGGAGACCATGCAAGCACTTTTGCGCATCACGGGTTTGGCGATGGCCATTCTGACAGCACCCTTGGCGGTAGGTCCTGCAGCGGCGGAGGACGCTGTCGCGACGACATTCCTCAACGTAAGGTCCGGTCCAGGAACGGGGTTCAGCGTTGTCGACGTACTCAATCCCGGAGAGGTGGTCGACATGACCGAATGCCAAGCCAGCGGATGGTGTTTCGTCACCCATGATGGACCGGACGGTTGGGTCAGCGCGCGCTTCCTGACCGCCGCGCCGGGTATCGAGATACCAGGGCCGGATTGCCGCTTCCAGCTGACGATCGGTGCGGACGGCCCTGAGTTTCGGGTGATCTGCGGCGATGGTCCGGACGCGGACCCCGGTCCTGGGCCTGACCCGGGACCAACAGGCGATCAGGCGTGCTTTTATGATCTGCCCAATTTCACTGGCGACAGTTTCTGCCGCGGGCCCGTGCGGATCGATGCCTTACCGGCCTCGGCGAATGACCGGATCACATCGGTCAGGCTGTCGGGCGATGCCCGCGTCCGCCTCTGCCAGAACCCAAACCTTGGCGGCTTCTGCCGGGTCGTGAACGCGAGCGAGGGGCAATTGGGCAGCTCGCTGAACAACCGCGTCTCGTCGCTGGAGGTCTTCGTCGGGACGGCGGCGCCCGTCGGTCCACCAACAACGTTTTCCACCGGCGCCCGCACCCTGCCTGAGACCCGGCGCCTCAACCTCGACAACGGAAATATCGGCATGGCGGGGGCAGACATCTGGTACCGCGCCAACAATCCACCGATCCGCCGTCTGGTGCCGATCAACGGCGCGCAGTTTGCACGTGGCGACGGGTCGAACCGGGGTTTTGCGGGGTGCTCGACGGCAAGCTATTCGTCAGGTCGACTCGATTTCGCGTCAATCCCGGTCGGCACCTATGTCTGCGTCAGAACCAGCCAGGGCCGCATATCGCAGTTCCGCGTGAACGGCTATTCGGGGACGGCTCTGGAGCTTGGCTACACGACGTGGGCGAACTGACGCCATAAGCCATGAAAAGGGGCCGCCGGGCCCCTTTTCGCACGATGGCTTCATCCGTCGACCCGGATGCGTTCGTTCTTGGGGTCGTAAGGGCTGTCGTCGGTCACCACCGCATCGAAGAGTTGTCGCAACATCCGGACCTGGAGCTTGGTGCCGGGCGCGGCCAGGGCGGGCGGGACGTAGCCCATGCCGATTTGCTTGCCGAAGGCCACCGAATACCCGCCCGAGGTCAGGCGCCCAACCTGCTCGCCATTATGCAACAGCGCCTCTTTGCCCCAGGGGTCAGCATCTTGCGGCCCGTCGATCAGAAGCGTCACGCATTTCGACCGGATGCCGGTGTCGATCATCGCCTGCTTGCCCAAAAAATCCTTCGAGAGGTCGACGAACCGGTCCAGCCCGGCCTCTAGCGGGGTTGCGTCGCGGCCAAGCTCGGTCCCAAAGGCGCGATAGCTTTTCTCCTGCCTCAGCCAGTTCTGCGCCCGCGCGCCCACCAGCTTCATTCCATGCTTCTCGCCTGCCTCCATGAGCCGATCGAAGAGGTAGGTCTGCATCTCGATCGGGTGATGCAGCTCCCAGCCCAACTCGCCGGTATAGGCCACGCGGATGGCGCGGACGGGGCACATGCCCAGCTCGATATCGCGCGTCGAGAGCCATGGAAACCGCTTGTTCGACAGAACGGTGCCCGGGTCGGCATCCTTGACCAACTCGTTCAGAATGGCGCGCGAATTTGGGCCGGCCAGGGCAAAGACACCCCATTGGGTGGTGACGTCCTGTTCGTTGATGCGGCCGAATTCGTCCTCTTTCTCCATGACCAGGTCATAGAGGTAGTCTTCGTCATAGGTATGCCATCCGCCGGCCGAGACGAGGTAATAATCGTCCTCGGCCACACGGACGATTGTGTATTCGGTGCGCGTCGTGCCGGCCTCGGTCAGCGCATAGGTCAGGTTGATGCGTCCGACCTTGGGCAGTTTGTTGGTGGTGAACCAATCCAGGAATGCAGTCGCGCCCGGCCCGCTGATGCGGTGTTTGGCGAAGGCGGTGGCGTCGATCAAACCGGCCGTCTCGCGGATCGCCTTCGCTTCGTCCACCGCGTATTGCCACCAGCCGCCGCGGCGGAAGCTGCGGGACTTGTGGTCGAAATCTTCAGACGCATCCACGGGGCCGTAATAATTCGGACGCTCCCAGCCGTTCACCTGGCCGAACTGCGCGCCACGGGCCTTTTGCCGGTCGTAGGCGGGGGCGGTGCGCAGGGGGCGGCAGGCTTCACGCTCTTCATCCGGGTGGTGCAGGATGAAGACGTGCTCGTAGCATTCCTCGTTCTTCCGCGCCGCGTATTCGGTGGTTATCCACGGCCCGTAGCGCTTGGGGTCGAGGCTCGCCATGTCGATTTCGGCCTCGCCTTCTGTCATCATCTGGGCCAGGTAGTAGCCCGTGCCGCCCGCGGCCGTGATGCCGAACGAAAACCCTTCCGCTAGCCACATGTTGTGCAGGCCCGGCGCCGGGCCGACCAGCGGGTTGCCATCGGGCGTGTAGCAGATCGGGCCGTTGAAATCGTCCTTCAGCCCCACGGTTTCCGACGAAGGAATCCGGTGGATCATGCTCATGTATTCTTCCTCGATCCGCTCAAGATCGAGTGGGAAGAGGTCGGCGCGGAAGCTTTCCGGCACATCGTAGAGGAACCGCGCCGGGGCGTTCCGCTCATAGGGGCCGAGGATCCAGCCGCCGCGCTCTTCGCGGACATACCACTTGGCGTCGGCATCGCGCAGCACGGGGTGCTCAGGGTGCGACTTGCGGTACTCCTGCAGCATCGGGTCCGGCTCGGTCACGATATACTGATGCTCGACCGGGATCGCGGGGATCTTGATGCCAAGGAGGCGCGCGGTCCGCTGCGCATGGTTGCCGGTCGCCGTCACCACATGCTCGGCCACGATCTCGGCCGTCTCCTCGCCCGGCACCAGATTGCCGCCCTTCTCGACCATCTTGGTCACCGAGACGACCCATTCCGACCCGGTCCAGCGATAGCCATCGACCTGCCAGCGTCGCTCAATTATGGCGCCGTGTTGCCGCGCGCCCTTGGCCATGGCCTGCGTGACATCGGCGGGGTTGATGTAGCCATCTTGCGGATGAAACAGCGCGCCCTTCAGGTCTTCGCTGCGCACCAGCGGCCAGCGCTCGCCGATCTCCTTCGGCGTCAGGAACTCATGATAGACCCCCGCCGTCTCGGCCACCGAGGAATAGAGCATGTATTCGTCCATGCGCGCATCGGTCTGCGCCATGCGCAGGTTGCCCACTACATAGAAGCCGGGGTTGAGGCCGGTTTCCGCCTCAAGCGTCTTGTAGAAATCGACTGAATACTTGTGGATGTGGGTCGTCGCGTAGGACATGTTGAAAAGCGGCAGAAGACCCGCCGCATGCCAGGTGGATCCGCTGGTCAGCTCGTCCCGCTCAAGCAGCATCGTGTCCCAGCCGGCCTTGGCCAAATGATAGGCGATCCCCGCCCCCACCGCACCGCCGCCAACCACCAAAGCCTTTACATGCGTCTTCATCCGCCCGCGCCTTTTTGCAGAACCCTGATGCTACCTTCGCGCAAATCCCTGATGGGGGCGAGGTAGAGCCGACGAAACATCGCACAATTGCGACAGCGCGGAAGCCCTCAGAGCCCGTGAGTGCGGCCATAGGCGTTTACCGGCGGCTCGGCCCAGCCGAACGGGGCGGTCTGGGGGCGGAAGACCTCAACCAGCAACGGGTGGCAGGCGGCGGCATCGCTGGAATGCGTGGTGCTGCAATCGCCGCCGGGGCAGGCCGACAGCGCGCCGAGTAGATCGATCTCGGCGAAGAACTCAATGTAATCGCCCGGGCGGACCGGGCTGGCCTTCATGAAGTACTGCCCCGTGTCACGGGTAAAGCCGGTACACATGAAGACGTTTAACACATCATGGACAAGGGGTTCGGCCTGATCGGGGGCGAGGCCCGCCTCGCCGGTCAGCGCGCGGGTGAGGTTTGAGTGGCAGCAATAATGATAGTTGCCACCGGCAAGCAGGCGGTTCGTATAGGGGTCGCAGCGCGTGCCGATCACGTCATGCACCGCACCGCCGAAAGCATCTATGCCGTACCAGCCAAGCGTGTCGTCGGTGATCGTGGCCATCGGGCGCAGATGGGGGAAAGACGACCACATCCTGTGACCTGTCGTAAGATGCGTGCCATGCAGCGCGCGGGTCTTGCCCGAATAGAACCGCTCATCCAGATCGGCGGCGTTCCAGAGGTTCAGATCGCCCACCTGCGGGCCTTCGACGCTGGTGATGCGAAAGAAATGCCCGGCCGGGGCGCGGAAGGTGCGGGCATCGCGCGGCGGGACGCGCACCTCGTCGATCTTCAAGGAGATGTCGCGCGCTGCCTGATAGGCCGTCAGGTCAGGGGGCGGCAAAGCCTCGGTCGGATAGCAGATGACCGGCGCGATATCGCGACGGGCCTGGGCGTCGGTTGGTTCGGTGTGGCGCATGTGGCGGACCTCATCTTGGGGTCCGCCCATATCGCCATGGATTGCGCGTGAACGAAAGCCTCAAGCCGCGCGGCGCGCCTGGCCTTTGTTCGCCGGACGGTTGCGGCGGCGCGCGCGGTTGGGCTTCTTGCCGGGCTTGGCCTTATCCTCGGTCGCCGGCTTGGCCCAGGCGGCGCCCCCGATCACCGGAATCTCCATCTTCATGGCCTTCTGGATGTCCTTCAGCTCGCCCATCTCGGCAGGCGAACAAAAGGCCACGGCCCGGCCATCGGCCCCCGCACGTGCGGTGCGGCCGATCCGGTGGACATAGTTTTCCGGCACATTCGGCAGGTCGTAATTATAAACGTGCCGGACCGCGGGAATATCCAGGCCGCGGGCCGCCACATCGGTGGCCACCAGCACCCGGATTTCACCCGCCTTGAAGGCGGCAAGCGCACGATCGCGCTGGCCCTGGCTTTTGTTGCCGTGGATCGAGGCGGCGGCAAAGCCCCAGCTGACCAAAAGCTTCATCAGCTTTTCGGCGCCGTGCTTGGTGCGCGAGAAGACCAGGGCAAGCTCATCGCGATGTTCGTCCAGATAGCTCTCCAGCAGTTTCGCCTTGTCGCCCTGCGGGACGAAATGCACAGCCTGCGTGATCTTGTCGGCGGCCTTACCGGGGGGCGAGACCTGGACCCGCACGGGATCGTTCAGATAAGCGCCCGCAATCTCGGACATCAGCTTGGGCATTGTGGCCGAGAAAAGCAGCGTCTGACGCTCATCCGGCAGATAGCGCACGATTTTGCGCAGCGCGTGGATGAAGCCCATATCCAACATCTGGTCCGCCTCATCCAGCACCAGATAGCCGGTCTCCGACAGATCGACGGCGCGCCGTTCCAGCAGGTCCATCAGGCGTCCAGGCGTGGCCACCAGAATATCGATGCCGCGCGACAAACGGTCGGTCTGCACGTTGATCGAGGCGCCGCCAACCACAACGAATACACGCGTCGGCGTGCCGGTGGTCAGGGTCTTCAGTGAGGCTTCGATCTGCTTGGCCAGTTCGCGCGTCGGCGCCAGGATCAGGGCGCGCGCGGTTTTGGGCTTGGGCTTGCCATGCATCTGCGCCAGCCGTTGGGCCAGAGGCAGACCGAAGGCCAGCGTCTTGCCGGTGCCGGTTTGCGCCAGACCCATCACGTCGCGGCCTTGCAGGACCTCGGGGATGGATTGCTCCTGGATCGGGGTCGGGGCTGTCAGGCCCATATCGTCAAGCCGGCCCAGAAGGCGCGGCGAGACGCCGAGAGATTTGAAATCGGTCAAAATGTTATCTTTCCTTAGGCTTTCGGGCCTGGGACCCAAAGCACATACATCGCCGCACCTCGCCTGGCTTGCGATCATCGCAAGCGGCCGGACGGCATCGCATAGAGTTCGGCCAGCGCTGGCCCCGGCGCCGGATTGCGCCAAAACCGTCAGGCCGGTGGACCCCTGCGTGATTTGGGAACCTTCGATTGGCTGCACATGCAGCCCTGCCCCGCCCTGACCAATCGCGATGATCGCGGGTCGCCTGCTCACGCGGCAGGGGGCAGTAGCAGATGCCTCATCCCGCTTTAACCGGGGGAAGTCAATGATTTGTTTCCAAAAGCACCTGACGTAGCGGCGCTTCTGGGTCTGACGTTGCGTCGGCTGGCTTAGACCACCCGCTCGACCATCATCTTCTTGATCTCGGCAATCGCCTTGGCCGGGTTCAAGCCCTTGGGGCAGGTCTTGGCGCAGTTCATGATGGTATGGCAGCGGTAGAGCTTGAAGGGGTCCTCCAACTCATCCAGACGCTCGCCCGTCGCCTCATCGCGGCTGTCGATGATCCAGCGATAGGCGTGCAGCAGTGCGGCCGGCCCGAGGTAACGGTCGCCATTCCACCAATAGCTGGGGCACGCGGTTGAGCACGAGGCGCACATCACGCATTCATAAAGCCCATCCAGCTTTTCGCGATCCTCGATCGACTGGCGCCATTCCTTGGCCGGGCGGTTCGTCTTTGTCTCGAGCCAGGGCATGATGCTGGCATGCTGCGCATAGAAATGCGTGAGGTCCGGGATCAGGTCCTTGATCACCGGCATATGCGGCAAGGGGTAAATCTTCACGTCACCCTTCACCTCGTCCATGCCGTAGATGCAGGCCAGCGTGTTGATCCCGTCGATATTCATCGCGCACGACCCGCAGATTCCCTCACGGCACGACCGGCGGAAGGTCAGCGTCGGGTCGATCTCACTCTTGATCTTGATCAGCGCGTCCAGAACCATCGGACCACAGGTATCCATGTCGACGAAGTAGGTATCGACCTGCGGGTTTTTCCCGTCATCGGGGTTCCAGCGATAGATCTGGAACTTGCGCACATTCTTGGCCCCCTCAGGCTTGGGCCAGGCCTTGCCCGTGCGCATGGTGGAGTTCTTGGGGAGGGTCAGTTGAACCATATCTCTACTCCTTAGGCCCCTATATCCAGAAGGATGCGGCCGATAACCTGGGGGGCGGCCCGGTCGGTGATGCAGGCCAAAGTGGCCGGACGACGGGCGATATCGACGATCAACCCAATTGTCCGGTCGCTGATGGCAGAGCCGACCGAACTGGCGATTGTCACGATTTCCGATCCACTTGCATTGTCGATCACGCAATCGGTGATCGGCGCGACGGGCAAGCCCGGAAACCGATCCTGGATCACGTCGTTGACAACCGACCTTGCCGCCGCGCGGCTGACTTCGGTACCGATCTCGCTATCGCATGCGGACAGAAGGCCCAGTGCCAGGATACCCGCCGTCAGCTTTGTTATGCCGGGCGACATCATCGCTCAGTCTTCCGCCAGGGATGAGCGGATCGTGCTGCCGCTTTCGAGAAACAGCAAGGCCCGCTGCTGCTGGGCAATCGTCAGAGTGGGCCAGAGCGCCTCATCCCCCGGCTGCAACGGGTATTGTGTCGGCAGCGGCAGACTGCCCCCGGACGTCCGGCGTTGCGATTGGGGCGGGGTGCCGTAGGTGACCGTCCGCACGACCCGATCACCGCTGGCCGTGGTTTGCACCTGCTGGCCCGTCCTGGTCGTTGCGGCAATGCGCGCATCATTGGCCTTGCGCACGATGCAGGCGTTGATGGCATCTGCCCCTGCCTGCGTTCCACCCCGGCTGGGGAAAACGGTCGGCTCAAGAACGCCGGCGGCGTATTCATACTCGCCCGGCGCGTCGACCTCGAACATGCATTGCAAGGCATAGTCCGGCCCGGATGATGTGGCACAAGCGGACAGTGCTGCCAAAGACGCAAAACCCAGCGTCATTTTCCATGCGGTGAGCTTCATCAGTAAACCCTCGCTTTCGGTGCAATTTTCTTCAAATCGATCCCACCCTCATCGGCCTTGGTCAGTGGGTCCAGATGAACCGGGCGATAGCTCAGCTTGACCTTCGCACCGTTCACCGTGGCAAGCGTGTGTTTGCGCCAGGTCTTGTCGTTACGGTCGGGATGATCCTCGTGCGCGTGCGCACCACGACTTTCCTTGCGCGCCTCGGCCGACACGATGGTGGCCAGCGCATTCGGCATCAGGTTGGTCAGTTCCAGCGTCTCCATCAGGTCGCTGTTCCAGATCAGGCTGCGGTCGGTGACCTTGATGTCGTCCATCTTCTTGGCGACGGCCTCCATCTTCTTGCAGCCCTCGGCCAGCGTCTTGTCGGTGCGGAAGACGGCGGCATCGGCCTGCATGTTCTGCTGCATCTCCAGCCTCAGATCGGCTGTCGGAACGGCGCCATCGGCATGGCGCAGTTTGTCGAAGCGGTCCAGCGCCTGGTCGATGGACTTCTGGTTCAACTCGGGGTTGGACGATGCCGGATCGACCACCTCGCCCGCGCGGATCGCGGCAGCCCTGCCGAAGACGACAAGGTCGATGAGGCTGTTTGAGCCCAGGCGGTTCGCGCCATGCACGCTGGCACATCCCGCCTCGCCCACCGCCATCAGGCCGGGTGCGACGCGGTCGGGTTGCTTGGCCGTGGGGTTCAGCACCTCGCCCCAGTAATTCGTCGGGATGCCGCCCATATTGTAATGCACCGTGGGCAGAACCGGGATCGGCTCTTTCGTCAGGTCTACGCCCGCGAAGATGCGCGCGCTTTCCGAGATGCCGGGCAGGCGCAAATCCAGCGTCTCGGGCGGCAGGTGGTTGAGGTGAAGGTGGATGTGGTCCTTGTTCGGCCCCACCCCGCGCCCCTCGCGGATTTCCATGGTCATGCAGCGGCTGACCACGTCACGGCTGGCGAGGTCTTTGTAGGTCGGCGCATAGCGCTCCATGAACCGCTCGCCTTCGGAGTTGGTCAGGTACCCGCCCTCGCCCCGCGCGCCTTCGGTGATCAGGCAGCCCGCACCGTAGATGCCGGTCGGGTGGAACTGGACGAACTCCATGTCCTGCAAGGGAAGCCCCTGCCGCGCGACCATCCCGTTGCCGTCGCCGGTGCAGGTATGGGCCGAGGTCGCGCTGAAATAGGCGCGTCCGTAGCCGCCGGTGGCCAGCACCGTCATCTTGGCGTTGAAGGCGTGCAGCGTGCCGTCATCCAGCTTCCAGGCCAGGACGCCCTGACAGCTGCCATCCTCACCCATGATCAGGTCGATGGCGAAGTATTCGATGTAGAATTCGGCGTTGTTCTTCAGGCTCTGGCCATAGAGCGTGTGCAGGATCGCGTGCCCCGTCCGGTCGGCCGCCGCACAGGTGCGCTGCACCGGGGGGCCTTCGCCAAACTCGGTCGTGTGGCCACCAAAGGGGCGCTGATAGATCTTGCCCTCTTCGGTGCGGCTGAACGGCACGCCGTAATGCTCAAGCTCATAAACCGCCTTCGGGGCCTCGCGCGCCAAGTATTCCATCGCGTCCGTATCGCCCAGCCAGTCCGAGCCCTTGACGGTGTCGTACATGTGCCATTGCCAGTGATCCGGCCCCATATTCGACAGCGAGGCCGCAATGCCGCCCTGCGCCGCAACCGTGTGCGAGCGGGTCGGGAAGACCTTGGTGACGCAGGCGGTTTTCAGACCCTGCTCGGCCATCCCCAGCGTTGCGCGCAGCCCAGAGCCGCCCGCGCCCACGACTACGACGTCGTAGATATGATGTTCAATTTCATAGGCTTGCATGAAGGTCTCCGGGGGTCAAAGTGCCAGGCGGATCAGGGCGAAAAGCCCGGTCGCCAGGGCGCCATAGGACAGGCAGATAACGGCAATAATGCAGATCTTGCGGGCCAGGCCGTGCACGTAATCCTCAATCAGCACCTGCGCGCCATTGCGGAAATGGACCAGGCCCACGATCAGCGTGAGGGCGCAGATGATGGCCGGGAAAGGCCGGGCGAAGTAGGCCACGACCTCGTCGTACGGCGCGCCCAGGATGCTGCCGAAAGTGAAGATGAACAAAGGCACCAGGATCAGCAGCGCGACCGAGCTGATCTGCATATGCCAGAAATGCTCGGTCCCGGTCTTGGCCGAGCCCATGCCATCGGCGCGCTTGCGGTCTGTCAGAAAAGCCATATCTCGCGCCCCTACCAAAGAATGATGATTGTCAGGATGGTCAGCACGACCGACCCGCCGATCACGCCCCAACCGAGCTTCTCAGCCGTCGGAACATCAAGGCCGCGGCCGGTATCCCAGTAAAGGTGCCTCAGCCCCGCCAGCGTGTGATACCACAGCGCCCAGAGCGAGCCGAACATCACCAGATCACCGAACCACGAGGTCAGAACCGCATTGGCCGTCTCGAAGTAATCCGGGCCCGTCGCCGCCGCCAGAAGCCACCAGACGATCAACAGCGTGCCGACGATCAGCGCGTTGCCGGTGATCCGGGTGAAAATCGACGTCATCGAGGTTAGCTGTGGCCGGTAGATCTGAAGATGCGGCGAAAGGGGGCGGTTGCCCCGGTTCACATCAGCCATGGCTTTGGCTCCTTTCTGCTCAGGCTGCGATCTGCGGCAGCCTTTGCAACATGAATAGCGGTTTTTTGGCCGCTGTCACGCGGGGAGCGTTGAAAATGATGTGGTTTATTGGCGCAAGGGCAGGAAAAATCCAAAATGTGATCACAGTTTTTGACGCTGTGATCACATCAGACGATATCTCGCTCTAACCCAATGCCGTTCTTGCAATTTCCGTTAGCGCTGCCATGGCATCGCGGTAGGGGCCGGGCCCGTGGCTGATCCGCGCCACCCCCAGATCGGCGAGGGCGGCCCGGTTTGGCAGATCGGGCCGCATCATCACATTCACCGGCAGAGAAACCTTATCGCAAATGCGCCCGATCAATTCGGCATCCGTCAGGTCCGGCACGAAAAACCCGTCAGCCCCGGCATCGGCATAGGCCGCCGCACGCTCAATCGCTTGATCGACCAGTGCGCCGTGGCCATCCTTGGCCTTCAGGAAGACATCCGTGCGCGCGTTCAGAAAAAGCGGGACGCCCGCGGCCTCACGCGCCGCGACCAGCGCGGCGATCCGGGCGGTCTGGTCCGCGATCTCGTGCAAACCGCTGCCGCCGACCACCTGATCTTCGAAATTCACGCCAACCGCGCCTGTGGCCAGGATCGCCTCGGCGGTGGCGCGCACGCCGTCGGGCAAGGTCGCATACCCGCCCTCGATATCGACGCTGAGCGGCAGATCGACAGTCTCGGTAATGCGCTCCGCGATGGTGCAAAGCAGGTCCAGCGGAATCTGTTGCCCGTCCGCATAGCCTTGCGCGCCTGCCACCGACCAGCTTCCCGTGGCCAGGGCACGGACCCCCGCCTCGGCCACAGCCTGCGCCGACCCCGCATCCCAGATGTTATAAAGCACCAAGGGATCGCCTTTGATGTGCAAGGCATGAAATGCCCGCGCCCTGTCAGCCTGACTCATTTTCCACCCTCCGCCAGTTTCCGTTCCAGATCGATCAGCCACTGCTTGCGCCAAAGGCCGCCGCCATAGCCTGTCAGCGACCCATCCGCGCCGATCACCCTGTGGCACGGCACCACCAGAGCCAGGCGGTTCGCCCCATTGGCCCGCGCCACGGCCCGCACCGCGTCGGGGCGCCCAACGGCCCGCGCGATCTGGCTATAGCTGCGCGTCTCTCCGACGGGGATACGGCGCAGCTCGGCCCAGACCTCCCGCGCGAAGGGGCTGCCATGGAATGTCAGCGGCACGTCAAAACGGGCGCTCTCCCCCGCGAAATAGGCGGCCAACTGATCCTTGATCTGCTCGGTCGGTGGAAGGCTGCCGATGCCCAGCGCGCCCTTGGCCTTGGTTTTCAGATCGCGCAACTCAGACCGAAGCGCCTTGCGCTCAACGAATTCCAGAAGGTGCAGGGTAGTCCGGTCGCTGACCGCAATCATCGGGCCGATCGGCGTTTCGATCCAATCGGCCTTCAGAAATTCCTGGCCGGTGAACGCGCCCGGTGGCTGGCCCAGAAGCCGGGCGAAGGCCTCGCGAAACCCGCTGGGCGAGCTAAAGCCCGCCTCCAACTGCGCATCGATCACACGGCCGCCAGAGGCCAGCGTCGTGAACCCGTCGCGCAACCGCGATAGGCGGGCGAGTTCGAGAAAAGTCATGCCGTAATGGCGCCGAAAACTGCGCCTGACGGTCGAGGGGTCAAGCCCCAGCGCCACGATATCGCCCTCGGCCCAGACCTTTCCGGGGTCAGCCTCAAACACCGCCATAAGCTTGCCGATCACCGGATCTTCCTGCGCGGCCGGACCCAGGGGATGGCACCGTTTGCAAGGCCGGAACCCGGCTTCGATGCATTGGGCAACTGTCTCGAAAAACCGGCAATTCGCGGCCTTCGGCTTGCGGGCAGGGCATGTCAGCCGGCAGAATACGCCGGTGCTGGTCACGCCCACAAAGGCGCGCCCGTCATAGGCGCCATCCCTCTCCAAGAGGGCCTGATAGAGCGTCCGGTCATCTGGCAATGAAAACAACATCCGATCCAGATACCCGATTCGCCCCACGCCGTCCGCCGCAGATCGGGCACTTATTCAGGGGAACCGCGGCAGACCCGGGATCGTTCCGATATCCAAAGATCAAGGGAGCACGATATGAGTTCAGAGAAATCCCGCGATGAGGTTTGGGACGAGTGGCGCGACCTGGTCAATATGGCGCCGCAGGAGTTGGAAGACTGGCTGGACACTGACGAAAGCAAATCAGTGGGCGACACCGAGAGCGGCGAAAGCACAGGTCACAAAAGCGGGCGGCGGATCGTTCAGATCAAGCGCACCAACAAGGACGACCTGACCGATGACCAATGGGACCATATGGCGAAGGTAGTCGGTTACATCAAACGCCATTGCTCGCAAGGCGGGCCGGATGGCGATGCGGCCGATAGCAAATGGCGCTATTCGCTGATGAATTGGGGGCATGACCCCCTGAAAGACGATGGCTGCGCCTAAACGGGCACAAGCACCCAGTAATCAAGGTCAAGAAGAACCTCCGGCAGATATTTCCCCGCATCATCCTGCAAAGCGCGCGCGTCCCCTTTGGTCGCCACCAGACGCAGACGCAACGCCCCGACACCGGGGGCCGTCGTCTCGGCCCGGTCCAGCACCTCGGACCAGGCGCGGATCGTGTCGCCCGCAAAGCAGGGGTTCGCATGGGCACCCCCGTTCAGCGCGACGATCATCTGTGCATTGGCCAACCCGTTGAACGACAAGGCCCGGGCCAGGCTGATCACATGGCCGCCATAGATCAGCCGCTTGCCATCGGGGCGTTGGGTGGCATCGAAATGCACCTTCGCGGTGTTCTGCCAAAGGCGCGTGGCCAGCATATGCTCGGCCTCCTCGACGGTCACGCCATCGACATGGTCGATCACCTCGCCAACCTGATAATCGCCCCAACGGTGCGGCTCTCCCGCCAAGGCAAAATCATAGGCGCTGAAATCCAGCCCGGCTGGAACAACAAGCGCGCTTGGATCGACGAAAGGGGCGATGTCCGGAATGTGGGCCTCTGGCGCAGCGGTAGCCGAGTCGCCCTTCCTGACCATGACCCAGCGCACATAGTCCAGCACCGCGCGCCCGGTCTGGTCGCGCCCCGTGGTCCGCACCCAGACAATTCCCGATTTGCCGCTGGAATTCTCCTTCAGCCCGATCACCTCGGACGACGCCGTCAGCGTATCGCCGGGATAGACCGGCGCCAGCCAGCGCCCCTCGGCATAGCCCAGATTGGCCACCGCATTCAGTGAGACGTCCGGCACTGTCTTGCCAAAGACCGTATGAAACACGATCAGATCGTCCAGCGGCGCGGCGCGCAACCCGCAAGCCCGCGCGAATTCATCCGAAGAATACAGCGCATGCCGCGCGGGGTAGAGCGCGTGGTACATCGCCCGCTCACCCCCCGACAGCGTCCGGGGAACCGCATGGCGGATCGTCTCGCCCAAGCGGTACTCTTCAAAAAATCGGCCGGGATTGGTCTTGCTCATAGCTGCCCCAGTTTCATATCGGGCGAATAGTCACCATCAGCCTCCTTCACCACGGCCTGGGCACACCGCATCTTGCCGGTGGCCGCGTCGTAGGCATAGGCGGGCGAGCCATAAAGCTCCCACCCCTTGGCCAGAGCTTCGGTCACCTTGTGGCAAAAGGCCGAGGTGTCATCCCCGGTCAGCAGGCGGTAGGCCTTCATGGCGCACCCCCCGGGAAGGGCCAATAGCCCAGCCACGCATGGATGCCCGCGACCACGACAAAGGCCACGATCGTTGCGATGATCGCGGTGACCTCTTTCCTGGCGGGTGCTGCATGGGCCGGCGTCCAGTCAGGCTCGGCCCGGTTCAGAACGATCACCTCGATCACGGCCCAGGCCAGCAGAGACCCGAACAGGACGATCGACGCCAGATCGCCATTCACCAACAAGTGCGCCACGGTCCAGACCTTGAAGGCCGTCAGTTGCGGATGGCGGATCTTGCGCGTGATCCATGTTTTCGCGCCACTGGCGGCATAGAGGTAGAAGGCCAAAACCATCAGCAAGTTATTGATGTGGATCATGAAACTCGGCGGATACCACACCTGCACCGCGAACCAGCCGCGATACCCAATCACCATCAGCACGACGCCCCCGATGATCAGCGCGGCCGAGACACCGCGCCCGGCAGTGCCCAGGCTTTCACGCAGATCCGGCAGGGCCCGCTTGAAAAAATGGCCCGCATACCAGAGCAGAATTCCGAGGATGAGTAGGGTCATGGGCAGGCTCCCGATCAGGTGGCTTGGCTCAGTGTCGCGATCGCGTCGGCTTTGGCAAGGGTCGCCTTGGCCGTTACGACATGCAGGTTTTCAACGATACGTCCATCCACCACGGCCACGCCCTGCCCATCGGCCTCGGCCGCCTCGAATGCGGCGATCTGGCGCCGCGCGAGGTCGATATCCGCCTCCGACGGCGCAAAGACCTCATTGGCGACGGCCAGCTGATCGGGGTGGATCAGCGTCTTGCCGTCAAAGCCCATATCGCGGCCCTGTTCGCTTTCCACGCGCAGGCCGCCCGCATCCTTGAACGCGTTATAGACCCCATCGACGGCGACCAACCCATGGGCGCGGGCGGCCATCAGGCAAAGCTGCAAGCCGGTCAGCAGAGCCAAGCGATCCGCCCGGAACCGCGCGCCGATATCCTTGGCCAGATCGTTGGTGCCCATCACAAAGCCCGCCATGCGCGGATGCGCCGCGATCTGCGCCGCGTTGAGGCAGCCTTGCGGCGTTTCCATCATCGCCCAGATCGGAATGTCCGGGGCCTTGCTTGCGACCGCTTCGATATCATCAGGGTGGTTTACCTTGGGCAACAGAAGGCCATCGATATCCGCGCCGCCAAAGGCCGCCAGATCGTCATCGCCCCAAGGCGTATCCAGGCCATTGACGCGCACAAGGCGCGCGCGGGGGCCATATCCACCCGCCTGCAGCGCCTCGGCCAGAACCTTGCGCGCGCCCACCTTTTCGTCGGCGGCCACGGCATCCTCCAGATCGAAGATGATCGCGTCGGCAGCCAACCCGCGCGCCTTGTCAAGCGCCCGCTCTTTCGAGCCGGGGATGTAGAGGACCGACCGCCAAGGCCGCAGCGCTGCTTGCATTGATTCTCTCCCTCGCTTGCTGGGGCGAACCCTTCCCGACACCGCCCTGCGGATCAAGGGGCTTCATGCCGCAGCGCAGAAATTACGCTGGCGCAATGGGTTATAGGCACGCAACAGGCTGGTGAACGGTACATTTACCTTTTCTTGGTGCCCGCACGACAGGCTTGGCCCATCGGATTTGCGCAAGACGCAAGCTGCCCAGACCTTCGAGAAATTCACATCATTCATGGTCGGGCATGTTCTGCCCGGCCCGGCGGGAGATGAGTCATGATGAAAGAAATGTTTGCCCTGTCTTTCGGTTTCGCGGTGCTGATCGCGGCCACCAATATCGCCACTGCGCAGACCAATTGCGCCGACCATGCGCTGGTGGTCGAACGGCTGGGCAGCACCTATGGCGAGACGCGCCGGTCCATCGGCCTTGCCGCGAACAACGCGGTGCTTGAGGTCTTCGCCTCGCTTGAGACCGGCACCTGGACCGTCACGGTCACCATGCCGGGCGGGCCCACCTGCCTTGTGGCCTCGGGCCACGCATTCGAACAGGTGACGGATGAAACACCTGCCGTGGGCGACGGCATCTGAAATCTGCAAACACGGACCAGAAGCCGGGGCGGATCGCGCCTCAGCTTCCGCCGGCCAGGCGGCGAAACGCCTTTTTCAACAGGTCCAATTCGGCCCGTAGCAGAGCGACCTCGGCGCGCAGATCATCCGCCGGGATCTCACCGGCCAGGATCGTGAAGTGACCCAGCTTCGCGCCAGTATCGCGATCGGTCACCAGATAGGTCTGCAGGCCATCGCTCAGCGTGTCTTGTGGCACCGGCACGCGCATCAGCCAGGCGCCCTCGCCATCGGCCTGCACCTTGGCGCCCTGCAAAACAGCGCCATCATGGGTCACGTCAACCTGCGGCTCGGCCACGGCCACCAGCCTGGCGCACCACATGCCCGCCTGCAGACCGATCGGTGTCATCTGAATGTCGGACATCCGGCCCTCACATCTCGGCGCGCGGGCGACGGCTGAACGTCAGGTCACGCAGGCTGATCGCGTTCATCGCGGGCTGCTCGACAATCAGATCGAGCCACATCTTCTCAACCCGCTTTTCGTTCACATCCGTGTAGGTCAGATCGAAATCCATCGCACGCTCGGGCCAGTCCGAGGAAACCTGCGCATGGCTTTGCTCGGTATTCGGCCCGTGTTTGACATTCAGCCTGCCGATGATGGTCACCGGGCGCTCGGCCTCGAATTCAAGCTGGGCGCGGATGATGTGGCGGCGTTGCAGGTCTGCCACCGCGTCGCCCGGCAGATCGACGGCCAGCGACAGAAAGCTGCCTTGAAACCCCAGAACCTCCAACATCAGACCAAACGGCGCCAGATCACCCTGGCGGGTATTGCGCCGCTGCCGCAGGGTAACCTCGACCAACGGACAATCATGAAAAAGCGTGACCTGATCGCCCAGAGCGGTCGGCGACGGCGCGCCAGCATGGCCCTGCGGCGCGATGGGAAAGCGCCAGAGGTCGGGCCGCCAGGCCCAATCGGCCCCAAGCGGCCGGTCCATCGCGTTCGATCCGATCGCGGGCAGGGCCAGGCGCCCATCGGCCTTGTGCAAGAGGCGATCAATCTCGGCCTTGGTCCGCCGCGCGCGGCCGCGCAGGTCGCGCAGCGCCGAGATATCCGCGCTGTCGGCCCCATCGGCCGCCCGCGCCCAAAGCCGCAAGGCGCGGCGTTCGGCAAGACGGTCGATCAACGAAGTGGTTTGGGGCGGCATTGCTATAAACTCTATCAGGCCGGGCCAGCATCCGGCGAAATGGTTAATCGATCAAGAAGGCGCGCCGGAATTGGCCGCCCTCAGGCGGGCGACGAAATCACCAAGCTTGCGAAACCCGCGATCGGCTGACAGCGGCTGGTCGGCAAAAGCCAGCACCGTGGCTGTGACCAGACGGCCGTTCAGCACCAGAACTGCCCGCCAATAGGCCGGGTCGGTCGGCGGCCCCTCGGCCGCGGCACTGGTATCGCGGATATAGAGGTAGAGGATGCCATCGCGGGCCTGCGTCTGCAGGATGCGGACATTGCCCGGCTGACCGTTTCGGGCCAAGGCCGCGCGCCCGGCCTCGGACCGCAAAAACCGCTCCAACTCGGCGGGCGGTGGCAGGGTTGCGCCGGGCGTAGGGGCGACCGTTGCCGTCAGCACCGATGGCGCGCCCACGGGTTGCGCCCCACCGCGCGTCAGCGCCGCGCAGGACCCCATCACCACAAAGGCCTCGGCCGGGCCATCGCGCGTCAGCCGCCGGTCGACGCAATATACACGCGGGCCGGCAACGGTGACCGCACCGCCGGCCACCGCAAGGCTTTGCACGCCACCGGGGCCAAAGCCGCCCTCGCAGGCCGCCAGCCCCAAGCAGGCGACAAGGGCAAGTGCCCTAGAGATCGGCATAGACGTGCCGCTCGGCCTTGGCGCCGGGATGGGTCACGGCCCCCAACCGGGTCGACCCGACAAGCTGCGCATATTTCCAGATCGCGCCCGAGGCATAGAGCGTCTCGCGCGGGCCTTTCCAATCGGCCTTCCGTTGGGCCAGTTCGTCATCCGACAAGGCCACCGAAATCTCGCCGGTCACGGCATTCAGGGTGATCTGGTCGCCATCCTTCAAAAGCGCGATAGGCCCGCCTTTGGCCGCCTCGGGGCCGACATGGCCGACGCAAAAACCCCGCGTCGCGCCCGAGAACCGGCCATCGGTGATCAGCGCGATCTTCTTGCCCATACCCTGGCCCGACAAGGCTGCGGTGGTAGCCAGCATCTCGCGCATACCGGGGCCGCCCATCGGCCCTTCGTTGCGGATGACGATCACCTCGCCCTCTTGATACTCCCGTGCCTTGACGGCGGCGAAGGCGTCTTCCTCGCATTCAAACACGCGGGCCGGGCCGGTGAAGACCTGTTCCGCCTCGGTCATGCCCGCGACCTTCACGATGGCGCCCTCGGGCGCGAGGTTCCCCTTCAGGCCCACAACGCCGCCGGTCTTGCTCAGCGGCGTGCTGACCGGATGGATGACCCGGCCATCGGCCTCGCCCTTGATATCTTCCAGCTCTTCGCCCAGCGTCCGGCCCGAGGCTGTCATGCAGTCTTCATGCAGAAGGCCAGCCTTGGACAATTCCTTCATCACAACGGGCACGCCGCCCACTTCGTAAAGGTCCTTGGCCACATATTCGCCACCGGGGCGAAGGTTCACGAAATAGGGCGTGTCGCGCATGATGTCGGCCACATCGAAGAGGTCGAAATCGATCCCGGCCTCGTTGGCGATGGCGGGCAGGTGCAGCGCCGCATTGGTCGACCCGCCGGTGCAGGCGACGACGCGGGCGGCATTCTCAAGGCTCTTGCGGGTCACCACATCCCGCGCACGGATGTTCTTTTCGATCAGGTTCATCACCGACACGCCGGAGGCTTCGCAAAACTGGTCGCGGCTTTCATAGGGTGCGGGCGCACCCGACGAGTTCATCAGGGCAAGCCCGATCGCCTCAGACACGCAGGCCATGGTGTTCGCGGTATATTGCGCGCCGCACGCCCCCGAAGACGGGCAGGCCACACGTTCAAGGATCTCCAGCTCGGCATCCGACATCGTGCCGGCCTGATGCTTGCCGACCGCCTCGAACACGTCCTGCACGGTCACGTCCTTGCCATCCAGCCGGCCGGGCAGAATCGACCCGCCATAGATGAAGACCGACGGCACGTTCAGCCGCACCATGGCCATCATCATGCCGGGCAGAGACTTGTCGCAGCCCGCAAGGCCCACCAACGCGTCATAGGAATGGCCGCGCATCGTCAGCTCAACCGTATCGGCAATCGCATCGCGGCTGGCCAGCGACGATCGCATGCCTTCGTTGCCCATCGCGATCCCGTCGGTCACGGTGATCGTGGTGAACTCACGCGGGGTGCCGCCGCCCTTCTTCACGCCCTGCTTGACGACCTGCGCCTGCCGGTTCAGCGCGATGTTGCAGGGCGCGGCCTCGTTCCAGCAGGTGGCGACGCCGACCCAGGGCTGGTGGATCTCTTCCTCGGTGATCCCCATCGCGTAGAAGTAGCTGCGCTGCGGGGCGCGGGCGGGTCCCTCCGTCACATGGCGGCTTGGAAGTTTCGACTTATCGACCGGGCGTTTCAGCATTTTCGTCCTCCCCAAGGCTGGCTTGCGTTTGGGAATAGGCGAGCCGGCGCTGCGGCACAAGCATCATTGAAGGCGCGGGATGCGGGCGATACGGTCGGGCCAAAGATGAGATCACATGGCATACGAACCGCACGAAATGCTTGTCGCACCCGCCCGCGGCAAGGCCGAGCTCTGGCGCACGGCCATCGGCTTTGCCTTGGCGGTGACGCTCTATGCCTTCTTGCTGAACAACTTTGCGAGCGTGCTCGGGTCAATCGGTGGCTTTGCTCTGATCGACGAGTTTATCGACCGTGAAACGCCACGCGCGACGTTGTTGTATCTGTTCTCTTTCATCTGCATGGCGCTTGCGCCGATCATCATCGCCCAGATCCTGCACAGGCGCGCCTGGTTCACGCTGATCGGGCCATTGCCACAAGCGTTTCGCGACTTCTGGGTCGTGGTGCGGGCGATGGCCATTCTGTCACTCGTGTTCTGGGTGCTGCTGCCGTCCGATTTCGAAATGCGCGACGGGTTGGATTTCGGGCCCTGGCTGATGGTATTGCCGCTCAGCCTTGTGGCGCTGGTCATCCAGACCGGGGCCGAGGAGGTCGCCTTTCGCGGCTATCTGCAAAGCCAGCTTGCCGCGCGCGTCCGCTCGCCCCTGGTATGGATGGTGATCCCGTCGGTCATCTTTGCCGCCGGCCATTACGCCCCGGAAGAGGCCGGGGGGAACGCCCTTCCCTTCGCCGCCCTGGCTTTCGTCTTCGGCCTGATCACCGCCGACCTGACAGCACGGACCGGCACGTTGGGGGCGGCGATCGGGTTTCACTTTGCCAACAATATCATCGCCATTCTCATCTCATCCTTTCCGGGCAGCATGTCAGGCCTCGCCCTTTACCTGACGCCGTTCGAGGCTGATGACGTGGCGGCGCTGACGCCCATCATATGGTTCGAACTGGGGGCCATGGGCGTATCCTGGTTGGCCGCCCGCGTGGCCTTACGTGTCTGATTGAAGCCGGCAGCGACGCAAGCTAGGGTCGCCGTCGACAAAACGAGGACCCACAAAATGCGCTCACCGGAATTCGAGGCGATGATCGCGCCCGCCAAGCTCTACCCCGAGGTGTGGCGGTTGCTGCTTGGCGTCCTGCTTATCGTATTCTGTTATGCGGGCGGCGCTGCCATCCTTCTGGTCGGCCTCTTCGCTGTGGTCGGGCCGTTTGAATTCGGCGGTTGGCTTATCAGCCTCAACCAGCCTTCGGATCCGGTCACGACAATCGCGGTTTTCTTCACCTTCTTCGGCATGTTCCTTGGGCCCATCCTGGCCGCCGCCGCCTGCCACTATCGCGGGCCTGGCACGCTGTTCGGGCCTTTCGATGAAACGCTGCGCGGGTTTCTGACGGTCTTGGCCGTGACGATCCCGACTTACGCAATTCTGCTGGCCATCGGGTCATATTTCGACGCCCCGGTTGAGAATCTGGCCTGGTCCGTCTGGCTGCGCTGGCTGCCCTTCGCGATTATCTTGCTGGTCATCCAGGTCACCGCCGAGGAACTGGTCTTTCGCGGATATCTGCAACAGCAACTGGCGGCGCGGTTCCGGCTCCGCGTGATCTGGATGGGCCTGCCCTCGCTTCTCTTCGCGGCATTGCATTGGAACCCGATGGCAGGTCAGGCGGTCTGGCTGATCCTTCTGGCCACGTTTATCTTTGCGCTCATCGCCGCCGACCTGACCGAGCGCACGGGCAGCTTGGGTGCGGCGATCGGCCTGCACTTGGTCAATAACACCTACGGCCTGACGATTATCGCGATGAGTGGCACGATCACTGGCCTTGCCAAATGGACAACCCCCTTCGACATCACCGACACGCGGACGGTTGTGATTTCGCTTTGCCTGAACATCGTGTTCCTCTTGGCGCTATGGCGGCTGTTGCGCTGGGTTTTGACGCGTTAGATTGCATTTCCACCGCCACGGGCTTATCTCGAAGCCTGCCAACAGCGCCTAAGGAAACAGCCCGGCATGAACTGGATCAACAACTACGTCCGTCCCAAGATCAACTCGCTGTTTTCGCGGCGCGAAGTGCCCGAGAACCTCTGGACGAAATGCCCCGAATGCGGGCAGATGCTGTTCCATCGCGAGCTGTCGGAAAATCTGAACGTCTGCACCAATTGCCAGCATCACATGGCGATCACCCCGCGCGAGCGGTTTGAGGCCCTGTTTGACGGCGGCATCTTCACGGAAGTGAAAGTGCCCGAACCTCTGACCGACCCGCTGCATTTCCGCGACCAAAAACGCTATCCCGACCGGATGCGCGCCGCGCAGAAAGCCACGGGCGAGGCCGAGGCGATGCTGGTCGCCGAGGGCGAGATGGGGCGCACGCCCATCGTGGCCGTGGGTCAGGATTTCTCGTTCATGGGCGGGTCGATGGGCATGTATGTCGGCAACGCCATCATCGCGGCTGCCGAACGCGCGGTGCAGCTGAAGCGCCCGCTGATCCTCTTTTCCGCGGCGGGCGGCGCACGGATGCAAGAGGGGATCCTCTCTCTCATGCAGATGCCGCGCACGACTGTGGCGGTTGAGATGCTGCGCGAGGCCGGCCTGCCTTACATCGTGGTGCTGACCCACCCGACTACCGGCGGCGTCACCGCCAGCTATGCCATGCTGGGCGATGTGCATATCGCCGAGCCGAACGCGCTTATCTGCTTCGCGGGCCCCCGCGTGATCGAACAGACGATCCGCGAGAAACTGCCCGAGGGCTTCCAGCGCGCCGAATATCTGCTGGATCACGGCATGCTCGACCGGGTGACGCACCGCAAGGCGATGAAGGATGAATTGATCACCATCGTCCGCATGCTGACTGGTCAGCCTCCGGCTGTGCGTGGCGATCTGCCAGCGCCCGAGCCCGAGGATGCGCCTGATAGCCCTGAGCCCGCTGCGGCCGACGCGCCAAAGGCCGATCCGGCCCCCGCCGGAGACGCCAAGGCGTGAGCGGCGCCCAATCCGACCTCATCCTGCACAGGATGATGTCGCTCCATCCCAAGATCATCGACCTGACCCTTGGCCGCGTGCATCGCCTGCTCGACCGCCTCGGCAACCCTGAGCGGGCCTTGCCCCCGGTCGTGCATATCGCGGGCACCAATGGCAAAGGCTCCACCACCGCGATGCTGCGCGCCGGGATCGAGGCGGCGGGGCAAAGCGCCCATGTCTACACCTCGCCGCATCTGGCCCGGTTTCACGAGCGCATTCGGCTGGCGGGCCAGCTGATCTCGGAAGACGTGCTCAGCGCCACGTTGGACGAATGCCTGGCGGCCAATGAGGGCGAGGCCATCACCTTCTTCGAGATTACGACCATCGCCGCGATCGTGGCCTTTTCGCGCGTACCCGCCGACTGGACGCTGCTTGAGGTCGGCCTTGGCGGGCGGTTGGACGCGACCAATGTCATCGACAAACCCGCGCTGACCGTGATCACGCCGGTCAGCTATGATCACCAGCAATATCTGGGCGAGACATTGGCCGAGATCGCGGGCGAGAAAGCGGGGATCATCAAGCGTGGCGTGCCCTGCATCGTCGGCCCTCAGGAAGATGAGGCGATGGACGTGATCGAAGCCCAGGCTGTCCGTCTTGGCGCGCCGCTCTTGGCCTATGGCCAACATTGGCATGTGTCAGAGGAACGCGGGCGGATGGTCTATCAGGACGAAAACGGTCTTCTCGACCTTCCCCTTCCTACCCTCATCGGCGCCCATCAGGTGCAGAATGCCGGCGCCGCCATCGCGGGCCTCCGCGCCCTGGGCTTTGGCGCCGATATCTCCGAAGCGGCGATCACCAAAGCCACATGGGCGGGCCGGATGCAGCGCCTCCGCCAAGGCCCCCTGGTCGAGGCGGCGGGAAAAGCCGAGCTCTGGCTCGACGGAGGGCACAACCCCGCCGCAGGCTCCGCCATCGCCGAGGCGCTGACCCGCCTTCCCCCCCGCCCCCTGCATCTGATCGTCGGCATGCTGAACACCAAGGACGTCCGAGGGTT
Source organism: uncultured Paracoccaceae bacterium (assembly GCA_947503935.1). Taxonomy (GTDB): domain Bacteria; phylum Pseudomonadota; class Alphaproteobacteria; order Rhodobacterales; family Rhodobacteraceae; genus CANNFR01. The sequence goes on along the minus strand of CANNFR010000007.1, from coordinate 236,507 downwards.
TCTGGCGCCCCTGGCCGATCGGGCCGAAACCCTACACGCGGTCACAATCCCGGGTGAAAAGAACACGCTGACCGCAGAGGAAACCCTGGCCGCCGCGCAGGCCATGGGGCACGAGGCAAGCACGGCCGAAAGTGTCATCGCCGCCATCCGCGACATCACCGCGCATGACCCCGACGCGCGCATCCTGATCTGCGGGTCGCTTTACCTGGCCGGTCAGGTGCTGAGCGAGAACGGATGACACCACGCCTCGATCCCGATGGGGCCGAGCATCACCCGGACATGCTCGACCCCGCAGAGTTGGAATGCATGGACGCCCTCTCCCACCGGCTTCGCGCAAGCTCCGCCGGATTGCGCTTAAGCGGTGATGCCGATGTCGCCCGCCTGACGGCTTCTACCAGCACCATCGGTCGCCTGGCCGCGGAAATACTTGGCACGGACGCGCAACCCGTCCGCGCCATTCTGTTCGACAAGACCGCCCAGAACAACTGGCCGCTCGGCTGGCACCAGGACCGCACGATCTGCGTCAGGGAACGCGCGGATGTACCGGGTTTCGGCCCATTTACCGTCAAAAATGGGCTTCTGCATGTGCAGCCTCCCGCCCAGATTCTGGCGCGAATGCTTACGATGCGCGTTCATCTGGATCCTTGTCCGGAAACCAATGCGCCCCTGAAGGTCGCGTTGGGTTCACACAATCAAGGTTTCGTCCCGACCGATCTGATCGCGGACGTGGTCGCGAAAAGTCACCAATTCCGTTGTCTGGCAGAGCGCGGCGACATCTGGGTCTACCGAACTCTGATCGTGCACGCCTCAGATCGGGCCCAGAAGCCCCTCAGGCGGCGCATTTTGCAACTGGACTTTTCCGCAGACCCCCTGCCGTCCCCTTTGCAATGGGCCGGACTTTAATCGGGTCACGATTTTTCTGCGAAAAATCTTGGGCAGGTTCTGACCCGAAAGTCACGGTACCCAATTTTTCGCAGAAAAATTGACGTCCAAAAGTTTTCGCAGAAAACTTTTTCCCCCGATCACAGCCGCTGCAAAAGCTCCCGCGTCGGCCACGCATCCGCTGGCAGACCAAGGCGCATTTGTTCTTTTTGCACGGCCGCCCGCGTCATTGCCCCCAAGATGCCGTCAATACCGCCAACGTCGTGACCGCGCGCGGTCAGCTTGCGTTGCAATTCCTGCATCTGATTGGCCGAGAGCGCAGGATCGGGGTTACCGGCATCGAAGACAGGCGCGCCTTCCAGGCGGGTCGCGAAATAGGCCGCTGTCGTCACATAGACAAAGCTCTTGTTCCAATCGAAGAACACCCGGAAATTCGGATAGGCCAGAAAGGCTGGCCCCTTACGCCCCATCGGCAAAAGGATCGACGCGCGCAGATTGCCCGATGGCAAATTGCCCGCCCGCGGCCGAACGCCCGCCCGCGCCCAGTCCGAGACCCGTAATTCCGTGTCGAGTCCCGTTTTGCTCCAATCAAGATTATCGGGCACCACGACCTCTTGCAACCAGGGCTCACCGGCCTGCCATCCGTGATATTGCAGCATCCGTGCGCCAGACAGAATGGCATCAGGCACGGAGGTCTTCAGGCTGACGCGGCCATCGCCATCGCCGTCAACGCCACGCTCAAGAATGTCTCCGGGCAGCATCTGAACCATCCCGATCTCACCGGCCCAGGCGCCGGTTGTCCGGGCGGGGTCGAACTGGCCCCGCTCATAAAGCGCAAGTGCTGCAAAAACCTGTGGTTGGAACAGATCGGGCCGCCGGCAATCATGGCTGAGCGTCATCAGCGCATTCAGTGTGTTGAAATCGCCCTGAACCGCGCCGTAATCCGTCTCAAGCGCCCAAAACGCCAGCAGAACCCCGCGCGATACGCCATAGCGCCGTTCGGCCTCGCGGAAAATCGCGGCATGACGGTCGGCATTGCGTTGCCCGTTAACCAGTCGACCTTGGCTGATGACCGTCCGGGCGAAATCAATGAAATCTTTCCGAAAAATGCCTTGGTTGCGATCGGCACGGATGACGCGATTGTCCTGACGGGCGGCATTGAAGAACCGTTCGGCCGCCTGCCTGTCGTGGCCTCGCGAAACGGCTTCGGACTTCATGTTATTGACAAAACTTGAAAAACTACCGCCGCACGTCACCCGAGCCTGGGCGCCGCCCGCCAAAGCGATGCTGATCGCGACAGCTGTGCAGACACCAAAGAACCTGATCATGAATACCCCTCCCCATCAATGATCGCATCCTATCAGCCGGGCGCGTCAGCGCAACAATCCAGAATAGCAGGAGATGACGGCATAGACCCGCCGATGTTTACGATTAATCGTCGCCGTTAACTTCCGCTTAATCTGTATTGCTCTTTAGTAAGCGCGGGAAGGTCTCGGTCAACTGTTGGGGAATTGGCTGGTGATGAATATACTAATCGTCGAGTCTGACCATAATCTCGGTCAGACTTGGGCAGAGCACATAGAAGAGATGAACGGCAGCGTCGCGCTGGCCAATTGTGAGAGAGAGGCCATCGATGCGCTGCGTGACGAAACCTTCGACGCGGTCGTCCTGGATCTGACTCTGTCGGACGGCAGCGCCTTGGCCGTCGCGGATTTCGCGTCGTTCCGTTGTCCAAACGCTCGGGTGATCTTCGTCACCCATGACGAAGTTTTCTCGGACGGGTCGATCTTTTCGCTCAGCCACAATGCCTCGGCGTTCCTGCAATCAGACACGCCGCCCGCCGATCTGGCGGCGATCGTCGACTATCACGCCGCCGCCAAGTGATCGCGCCCATGCGGCGCGCTCCAATCCAGCGCCGGAGCGACAGGCACGATCCGGTGCGGATTGATGGTCTCATGGCTGTAATGATAGTGGCGGCGGATATGGTCGAAGTTCACCGTCTCGGCCACGCCGGGCCATTGATAGAGCTCGCGTGAATAGGCCCAAAGCGCGGGATAATCCGCAATGCGGTTGCGGCTGCATTTGAAGTGCCCGTGGTAGACGGCATCGAACCGCACCAGCGTCGGGAAGAGGCGCCAATCGGCTTCGGTCACGCGGTCGCCCACCAGATAGCGACTGCGCGACAGACGCGCCTCAAGCCAGTCGAGCGTGTCGAAAAGCGCTGTCACAGCCTCATCATAAGCCTCCTGCGTGGTGGCGAAGCCTGACCGATAAACCCCGTTATTCAGCGTCTCGTAAATCCGCTCATTGACGGGCTCGATTGCGTCACGCAGGTCGGCAGGCCAGAAATCCTGGGATTTCCCAGTGATCTTATCGAAAGCCGAGTTGAACATCCGGATGATTTCCGAGCTTTCGTTCGACACGATGGTCTGCCGTTCCTTGTCCCACAGAACCGGCACCGTCACCCGCCCAGAGACATCCGGCACGGCCTTGGTGTAGATGTCGCGCAGAAAGGGCAGCCCGTAGAGGTCATCGCCCGTCGCACCAGGGTAATCGCTGGCCAAGGTCCAGCCATCCGATAGCATATCGGGATGCACCACGCTGACACCGATATGCGGCGTAAGTCCCTTCAGCGCGCGAAAGATCAGGGTGCGATGCGCCCAGGGGCAGGCAAGCGAGACATAAAGGTGGTAACGCCCGCTTTCCGCCGGAAAGCCGCCCTCGCCCGACGGGCCCGGCCCGCCATCGGCGGTGATCCAGTTGCGAAACTTGGCGGTTGAGCGCACGAAACGCCCGCCAGAGGACTTCGTGTCATACCAGACATCGTGCCATTTTCCGTCAACCAGCTGGCCCATCTCATCCTCCTGCAGTTTGCTCAACGACGATTTAGCGCGCCGCTGCCCACCGGATAACCCCGGCCGCCGCACGGCATCCCTGCGCAGGCGCACATGGATTGCAGCGCGCAAGGGGCCCGCCTATACCCGGCCCGAAGGAACGGGGACTGGAATGGCGGCTTGGCTGCATATCATCGGAATGGGCGAGGACGGGCTTGACGGTCTGTCGCCCCCGGCCCGCGCGGTTGTGGATGCGGCCGAGCTGATCATCGGCGGCACACGCCATGCGGATCTGCCGGTCGAGGGAAAGCGCATCGACTGGCCCGAGGCGTTCGACGATCTGGTGGCGCTGCTGCGCCAGCATGTCGGGCGGCGCGTGGCGATGCTGGTGGCGGGCGATCCGCTTTGGTATTCGGTCGGCGCGCGGGTGGGCCGGGCGATCCCGCCCTCCGAGATCGTCTATCACCCCCAGATCTCGGCCTTTCAACTGGCCGCGGCCCGCATGGGCTGGTCGCTGGCGGATGTTGAGACGCTGACCGTTCATGGCCGCCCGATCGAGCAGATGATCGCCTTCATCCAGCCCGATCAGCGGCTGCTGATCCTGGCCACCGGCGCCGACACGCCCGCCCGCATCGCGCGGTTTCTGACCGATCGCGGCTTCGGCAAAAGCCCGATGACGGTTCTGGCCGCAATGGGCGGGCCGGAGGAGGCCCGGTTTGAGGGCCGGGCTGAAAGCTGGTCGGCCGAGGTGCCCGCCTTCAACACGCTGGCAATCGAATGTATGGCCGCGCCCGAGGCCGCCCTGCAACCCCGCGTGCCGGGCCTGTCGGATGACCTCTTCCAGCATGACGGCACCGTCACGCGGCGCGAGGTGCGCGCGGCCACACTGGCCAAGCTGATGCCGATGCGCGGCGCGCTTCTATGGGATATCGGCACAGGATCAGGCTCAATCGCTATCGAATGGATGCGCGCGGCCCGCTATGCCCGCGCCATCGGGATTGAGCCGCGCGCCGACCGCCGGATGATGGCCGCGGCCAACGCGCTGGCCCTCGGCACGCCCAAGCTTGAGATCGTGGAAGGCGAAGCGCCCGCGGCCTTCGCGGGCCTGCCCCCACCCGATGCGATCTGCATCGGCGGCGGCCTGACCGAGCCCGCGTTTCAGGCGGCCTGGTCGGCGCTTCGTCCGCTTGGGCGGCTGGTGGCGAACGGCCTGACCGAAGCCGACGAAAAGCTGCTGCTGAAGCTCGACGCCCGCTATGGCGGAGAGCTGGTGCGCCTGCAGGTGGCCCGCGCCGACCGGACCGACGGCGTGCTGAAATGGCCGTCGCTATCGCCCATCACGCAATGGAGTCTGGTCAAGCGATAGACCGCCTGAATGTAAGAAATTGATGAAATTTGCACGTCCGAACAGTGGATTAACTTGACGCAAGGGATTTTGCGGCCAATCTTGGGTCAGGGGCTGGAGATTTGATGATGATTGACTTCCTACCAAAAGAAATTCGCGAGGGGCTCGAACGGGCCCGTCAGCAGGATCTGGTGAAGAAAAGCCGACTGCGCATCATGGCGGGTGATGAGATTTACCCGGTCATTCGTTTGTCGGAGGACGGGTTTTCCCTGCCGGAGGAGGCGCCGCATCTGCGCGGGCTTGTCGACCTTTACGAAGGGTCCAAGCATGTCGCGCAATGCCTCATCGTGGCCTCGTCCGAGGAAGAGGGCGAAATGCGCTATGAATACAAGCGCCGGACCGAAGCCGCAGATCGCCCCGCCCTTGATTTTGAGCAGGATGAACACGCACCTATCGCGCTTTTGTCTTAACGTCGCCCGTCCAGCGGCTCTGGCTGCCGGTCTGACGATGTCGGCTTGTCCTGCGCTGTCCAATCCCGCGGATCATGTTCGAGCGTTGATCGCGGCAGGCGCGCCGGCCGCTGGCGTCGCGCTCTGGGATGGCGACACGACGGTTTGCACGGTCGGGGGCGTGCGGGCCGCAGGCCAAAGCACCCCGGTGGCCGAAGGTGACCTCTGGCATATCGGATCGATCACCAAATCCATGACGGCCACACTGGCCGCGCGCCTTGTGACCGCGGGCCAGCTGCGTTGGGACGACACTCTGGGCGATGTTCTGGGCGCCGCCCTGCCCGATCTTCACCCCGACACACGCGCGATCACGCTGACCCAGCTGTTATCCCATCGCGCGGGGCTGGTGCCCAATCTGGGCACGCTCGCCTCGCTGAACCTGATCCGCACGCAAGCCGGCGCCGACCTTCGCCAGCAACGGCTGGCCTATGCCGGGGCGATCTTGAAAGATCCGCCCGAGGCCACGCCCGGCCAGTCCTTCACCTATTCGAATGCAGGCTACGTTATCGCAGGCGCGATGATGGAAGCGGCCACAGGCGAAAGCTGGGAGGCCCTGATGCAGGCCCATGTCTTCGGACCGCTGGGCCTGACGTCCGCCGGGTTCGGCCCGCCCGGAATCGCGGGTACTTTAGATCAACCCCGTGGCCACACGGCGGGCTTGCTGGGCGGGCTCCAGTCGCGCGAGCCGGGTCCTTTTGCCGACAATCCGGCCGCAATGGGCCCTGCTGGCACCGTTCACATCTCGCTCTGTGATCTCATGCAATACGCCATCGCCCATGCCGAACGCTCAACCGACTACCTGCCGGTTGAAGCGTGGGAGATGCTTCACAGCGACAAAGGTGACAGATATGCGCTGGGGTGGGGCGTGGGAATTAATGGCGTACTGACGCATTCGGGCTCAAACACGCTCTGGTTTGCACAGGTCGCGTTTTGGCCCGAAACGAAGTACGCACTCGCAATCGTCACCAATGACGGCAGGATCGACAGCATCGGCAGGCCTGTCGCAGAGGCTGTTGAGGCCCTCGCGCCCTAGGGCCGCACCTCAACCACCGTGCCGATGCGCGTCACACGCCAAAGCTCGTTCATCACCGCGTTTGAGACGGCGATGCAGCCCTCCGTCCAGTCGCGGGCGATGCACTGGCGGCCAAAGACACCGCGCGGCTGGCCGTGGATGAAGATGTCACCGCCGGGGCTGTAACCACCCGCCGCCGCGCGCACGATGTCATCGCGATGCGGATAATCAAGGCCAAGCGACAGGTGAAACCGGCTCTGCCCATTCTTGCGGTCGATGCGGAAAATCCCCTCGGGCGTGCGACCATCCCCCTGACGCTCTTTATCGCCCTCGGGCGCGAAGCCCAGCGCCACGGTATAGACCCTCAGCGCCACATCGTCGCGATAGACGATCAGCCGCCGGTCGGATTTGTCGATCACGATCCGGTCGATATAGCCTTCCAGCGGCGGCGGCATGCGCGGGGTGATCGCGGCAAAGCGCGCATACATCATTTGGCCCGCGACCAGCGCCACCAGAAGCGACGAATAGAGCGTGACGCGCCCCGCCCTCATTGCAGATCGCCAAAGGCCGTCTGCAACCGCGCCACAGCATCGGTGATCACCGACCGTGGCGCCGCGATATTGAACCGCAGAAAGCTGTCGCCGCCCTTGCCGAAGGTCGGCCCATGGTTGACGGCGATCTTCGCCGCCTTCTCAACCCGGCGAGTAAACTCGGCCATCTCCATGCCGGTGCCCGAGAAGTCGACCCAGGCCAGATAGGTCGCCTCAAGCGGCATCGACGCCAGGCCCGGAATGGCATTCACGCCGTCGTCGAACACCCGCTTGTTCTCGGTCAGGTAGGCCACCAGATCGTCCACCCAGGCCGCGCCTTCGGGCGAATAGGCCGCCGTCGCCATGAAGATGCCGAAGGAATTGGGTGATATTCCCAGGGCGGCCATCCTGGCCCCGAAATCAGCGCGCAGCTTCGCATCGGGGATGATGACATTACCGATATGGCTGCCCGCGATGTTGAACGTCTTGGTCGTCGCCGTCATCATCACCAGACGGTCCATGATATCCGGCGCGGCCCGCGTCATCGGGATGTGGATATTGTCGGCAAAGACCAGATCATGGTGGATCTCGTCCGAGACCAGGATCAGGTCATGCCGCTTGCAGAAATCGGCGACACCGCGCAACTCGGCCTGCGTCCAGACGCGCCCGCCCGGGTTATGCGGCGAACACAGGATCACCATCCGCTCGCGCCCCGTCATCTGGGCGTCATAGGCGTCGAAATCCATCTCGTAGCGGCCGGCAGTGTTGACCAGCTCGCATTCCACCACCTCGCGACCGGCGGCTTTGATGACCCGCGCGAAGGCATGATAGACCGGCGTGAAGAGGATCACCCCATCCCCCGGCGCGGTCCAGGTATCGACACACAGCCCCGTGCCGTTCACCAGCCCGTGGGTCGAAAAGATCCAGTCAGGCTCAATCTCCCAATTGTGACGCTCGCGCATCCACCACTGGATTGCGGCGCGATATTTGCTCTCATCGCCGAAATAGCCGTAGACGCCATGGTCGACCATCGCCTGCACGGCGGCCTGAACGCAGTCGGGCGGGCGGAAATCCATATCCGCCACCCACATCGCGATACCCTCATCCGCGGGCACGCCATAAAGCTTGTCCATCATGTCCCATTTCACGCAATGGCTGCCGCGCCGGTCGATGATTTCGTCAAAGCTCATGGGTCACTCCTTCTGCCGCCCCAAGCTACCCGCGCCATTTCCAAGCGCAAGGCCCGTTGCATGGCGGCACGCGATATCCTAAATCCCCAAACATGACCCTGCGGACCATCCTGATCCATCCCGACCCGCGCCTGAAAAAGGTGGCGGCCCCTGTGGCCGAGGTGACCGACGATCTGCGCCGCCTGGCCGATGACATGCTCGAGACGATGTATGACGCCCCCGGCATCGGCCTGGCCGCACCCCAGCTCGGCCTCTCGCATCGTCTGATCGTGATGGATTGCGCCAAGAAGGAAGAGGACACGCCAAGGCCTCTGGCGCTCTTCAACCCAGAAGTCATCTGGTCGTCGGAAGACCGGAACGTCTATGAAGAAGGCTGCCTGTCGATCCCCGAGCAATATGCAGATGTCGAGCGCCCCGCCGAGGTGCGCGTGCGGTGGCTGACGCCCGAAGGGAAGACCGAGGAGGAGCATTTCAGCGGCCTCTGGGCAACCTGCGTGCAGCATGAGATCGACCATTTGAACGGCAAGCTCTTTATCGACTACCTCAAGCCGCTGAAACGCCAGCTGATCACCCGCAAAATGGAAAAGCTGAAACGCGAGATGGCACGGGCCTGAGCGCTATGGCCGTGCTGCCCATCCTGCGCTGGCCCGCCCCGCGCCTCAGCCAGGTCTGCGAAAAGATCGGCACGATCGACGCCGAGATCACGCGCTTGGCCGAGGATATGCTGGAAACGATGTATGCCGCCCCGGGCCGCGGGCTGGCCGCGCCCCAGGTGGGTTTGCTGCGGCGGATATTCGTGATGGATATCGGCTGGAAGGACGGCGCCCCTGCACCGATGGTTCTGATCAATCCCGAAATCCAATGGCACTCGGACAATGTCGAGACCGGCGATGAGGGGTGCCTGTCGATCCCCGGCGTGACGGCTGGGGTCGCGCGCCCAGCGGAGGTCCGGATGTGCTGGACCGACCTCAGCGGCAAGGCAGTGATCGAAACCCTCCCGGGTTTCGCCGCCCGCTGCGCCCAGCATGAGCTGGACCATCTGGACGGGCTGGTCACCTTCGACCGCGTCCCACCCGAACAGCGCGCCGCGCTTGAAGCGGCGTATTCGCCATGATCCGCCCCTTCGTCCCCTGGCCCGATACGCGCCTCCGCAAACCTGCGGCGCCGGTCGACGCCGTGACCGACGAGACCCGCGAAATCTGGGCAGATATGGTCGACACGATGGAGACGATGCCGGGCGTGGGCCTGGCCGCGCCGCAGATCGGCATCATGCAGCAACTGGCTGTTGTCGATGCGTCCGAGGCCCGGGGTCAGGCCGTTCTGATGGCCAACCCCAAGGTCTTGCACGCCTCGGTCGAACTGCGCCCCCACGAAGAGGCCAGCCCCAATCTGCCCGGCGTCTCGGCCCTGATCAAACGCCCCCGCGCGGTGACGGTGCGGTTTCTGAATGCCGAGGGTCAGTCGGAAGACCGCGATTTCGTCGGCCTCTGGGCCACATCGGTGCAGCACCAGATCGACCATCTGGCCGGGCGGATGTATTTCGACCGCCTCAGCCGCGTGAAGCGTGACATGCTTTTGCGCAAGGCGGCCCGGTCGGGCCGTGGGTGAGGCGTCGTGCCAGAAGAGTTTCTTGCCTCCGGCGGGGATATTTGAAAAACGGGAAAGCAGCGCCGTTAAGGTTAATTTGGCAAAGGGAGATCTTGAAGCGCCCTATCCTTGCACCTGCCGCAGCCGATTGAGCAGACCCAGATTGGCATAGCCATCCGGCGTCATGTCGATTGACCGCTGATAGGCGCGCACTGCCGCCAGCGTGTTCGGACCGATCTTACCGTCGACGCCTTGCGTGCTGAACCCCGCCTGGGTCAGGCGCTGCTGCAATTCCTGCCGCTCATCGCGGGTCAGGGCCCGGTCTTCGCGGGGCCAACTCGCCTCGATCGCCGGGCCGCCGCCGATGCGATCCGCCAGATGGCCAACGCCGATGACATAGGCGTCGGCCGGATTATAGCGCTCGATCACGTTGAAATTCTTGAAGATCATGAAAGCCGCGCCCTGCGCACCAGCCGGCACCAGGATCGAGGCGGGCCCATGATCGGGCACCACGCTGCCATCCACCGCGCGGATGCCAAGCGCGGCCCAATCGTCGGGCGATTTCTTCACGCGCTCACCGGTCAGGCCATAATCAAAGCCCTCCGGCACCCGCACCTCAACACCCCAGGGCTGGCCCGTCTGCCAGCCGAAATGCGCCAGATACGCGGCTGTCGAGGCCAGCGCATCGGTCGGATCATCCGACCAGATATTGCGCTTGCCGTCGCCGGTGAAATCGACCGCATGCTCGAGATACGAGGTCGGCATGAATTGCGTGTGGCCCATCGCGCCGGCCCAGCTGCCAGTCATCGCCTCGGGCGTGATATCGCCGTTTTGCAGGATTTTCAGCGCCGCGATCAGCTGTTCTTCAAAGAAGGCGCCACGCCGGCCGTCATAGGCCAGGGTCGCCAGCGCGCCGATGATCTGCGTTGATCCGCGCACAGCGCCGTAGGCGCTTTCCAGCCCCCAGACGGCCAGAACCACCTCTTTCTCGACGCCATAACGCGCCTCGATCTGATCCAAAACCGCACCATGTTCGGCCAGCGCTGTCTGGCCATTCTGGATGCGGGTGTCGGACACCGCACTGTCCAGATAATCCCACAGCGTCTTGGTGAATTCGCTCTGATTGCGGTCGCGGGCGATCACTTCAGCGTTGTAATCGGCCTCTGCCAGCGCGCCGTCGAAGACCTCGGCCGAGATCCCCTGCGCCAGGGCACGGCCCCGAAAGCTTGCGACCCACCGGTCGAACCCCAGATTTGCGGATGCCAGCACCAGCGCCTCCTCTGCGATGCCTGCCGGACGCGGCATGGGGCGGATTGAGCTTTCCACCGCCAGGGGGCTTGCCCAGGCGGCTGACGCCACAACACCGGAAAGGGCGCATGCGCCCGCCATCATTTTTACTCGCCGCATGAGACCTGCTCGCCTGTGCCGCATATTGTTCATTGGCGCTAATCTAGCGCGAATGAAGGCCGTCGGAAAGCACCGCAATGATGGGCCGGCGATTTTCCGCATCAGCGCCGCTTCCGGGCCACTTTGCGCTTGGTCTTGGCGGCCTTGGCGCGCGCCTTGCCGGCCTTGCGCGGCCCGGTTTTCGACCGGCTTCTGCCTTGCGGGCCGCGTGGCACCACGGCATCGTCCAGCTCCAACAGCTCCAGCATCAGGCCGCCGGTCACCGGCACCGCTTCGGCCAGCCGCACCTTGGCGCGCTGGCCGAGGCCGATGGTCAGCCCGGTATCCGACCCCATCAGGGTCTGGCTGTCGGCGTCGTAATGAAAGAACTCGCGCCCCAGAGAGCGGATCGGGATCAGCCCGTCAGCACCGGTTTCATCCAGCTTCACGAAAACGCCGAACCGCGCAATCCCCGAGATGCGCCCGGTAAATTCGTTGCCCACCCGTTCGGACAGAAAGGCCGCCAGATAGCGGTCGGTGGTGTCGCGTTCGGCCGCCATGCTGCGCCGCTCGGTCTCGGAGATATGCGTGGCGGTCTCGTCCAGACCGGCCAGTTCGTCGGGGCTGAGCCCGTCCTTGCCCCAATCATGCGCGGTGATCAGCGCACGGTGCACGATCAGGTCGGAATAGCGCCGGATGGGCGAGGTGAAATGCGCGTAATTCTTCAGCGCCAGACCGAAATGGCCGAAATTCTCGGGGCTGTAATAGGCCTGGGTCATCGACCTGAGCGTGCTGATATTCATCAGCTGGTCGAATTCGGTGCCCTCGGCCTGCGCCAGCAGGCGGTTCAGATGCTCGGTCCGCAGCACCTGCCCCTTGGCCAGCGTGAAACCCGAGGCTTGGGCCACCTCGCGCAAAGCCTCAAGCTTTTCAGGCGGTGGTTCCTCATGCACGCGGAAGAGAAGCGGGCGCTTGCGTTTGGTCAATTCCTCGGCGGCGGCCACATTGGCGAGGATCATGAATTCCTCGATCAGCTTGTGGGCATCGAAGCGTTCGGCGAAATCGACCGATTTGACGACGCCCTCGTCGGTCAGCACGATCTTGCGCTCGGGCAGGTCCAGATCCAGCGGCTGACGCATCGCGCGCGCTGTCCTCGCGGCCTCGTAAGCCGCATAAAGCGGGGTGATCACGCTTTCCATCAGCGGCTCAATCCGGGCCGAGACCTGGCCGTCGCGCGCCGCCTGCACCTCGGCGTAGCTCAGCGTCGCGGCCGAGCGCATCAGGCCGCGCAGGAACCGGTGCGCGATCTTGCGGCCCTTGGAATCCAGCACCATGCGCACGGCAATGCAGGCCCGTGGCACGCCCTCATGCAGCGAGCAGAGGTCACCCGATAGCCGGTCGGGCAGCATCGGCACGACGCGGTCGGGAAAATAGGTCGAGTTGCCACGCTTGCGCGCCTCGCGGTCCAGCGCGGTGCCGGGGCGCACGTAATAGGCGACGTCGGCGATCGCCACCCAGACCACATGCCCGCCCTCATTGCGCGGGTCGTCATCGGCATGCGCCCAGACGGCATCGTCATGGTCGCGGGCATCGGCGGGGTCGATGGTGATCAGGGGGATGTCGCGCAGATCCTCGCGGCCCTTCAGCCCGGCGGGCTTGGCGGCGTCGGCCTCGGCAATGGCGGCATCGGGGAAATCATCGGGGATGCCATGCTGGTGGATCGCGATCAGGCTGACGGCCTTGGGCGCTGACGGGTCGCCCAGCCGTGCGATGATGCGCGCGCGCGGCAGGCCCATGCGGCCGGCGGGGCCTGCCTGCTCGGCCTCGACCAGCTCACCGTCCTTGGCACCACCCGTGGCCTCGGTCGCGACCATCCATTCGCGCTCGGCGCCCTTGTCAATCGGCACAACGCGCCCCCCCTCGGCGCCTTTGCGGAAAACGCCCAGGATCTTCTTCGGGTTGGTGCCGATCCGGCGGATCAGGCGGCCTTCATATTGGTGATCGTCGGCCTTGACCGCGGTCACCCGGCCCAGAATACGGTCGCCTTCCCCCAAGGCCGGATCGCCCGCGCGGGGCAGATAGAGAACCCGCGGCGCGGCCCCCTCGCCCTGCCATTCCAGAGGACGGGCCAGCAAATCGCCATCCGGCGTAGTGCCCGCAATCTGCAGCACGGTCACCGGCGGCAGCTTGTCGGGGTCGCGGTAGCTGCGATTGCGCTTTTCCAGCTGGCCGCCATCCTCAAGCTCTTTCAGAAGGCGCTTGAGTTCGATCCGGTCGGACCCTTTGATCCCGAAGGCCTTGGCGATGTCGCGCTTGGCCGTCAGGGTGGGATTGTCGGCAATCCAGGCGAGGATTTCATCTTTGGTGGGGATACGAACCATGGCGCCGAATTAGCACGGCGGCGGGGCGGCGTCACGGTGCGAAATGGGCTAACTCCGAAGTGTCCGCACCATATCGCGATGCGGGATGCCGGCATCGTCGTAGACGGGGCCGAAGGCCTCGAACCCCAGCGCCTCATAGAACCCCAGCGCATGGACCTGCGCGCCCAGTTTCACCTGAGATATCCCGCCCATCGCCGCAAATTCCGCAACCGCCGCACGGATCAGAGCGGCGCCGAGCCCCGCGCCTCGGGCAACACGCAGACCCGGCCGATCTTGCCGGTATCGCCCAGGATCAGCAGCCGGGCCGTTCCGACCGGTGCGGTGTCCTTTATCGCCAGCAGATGCACCGCCTCGGCATCCAGATCGTCGATCTCATCGGCCTCGGACACACCCTGTTCATCGATGAACACCGCGCGGCGCAAGGCCAGACAGGCCGCCAGATCCTCGGTTTTCCCGATCGTCACGCTCATGGTTTCGGATCGGCGAAATAGTCGCGCAGGATGCGGGTGTAGATCGCCTTGAGCTGGTGGATATGATCCGTCTCGACCCGCTCATCGACCTTGTGCATCGTGGCGCCGACCAGGCCGAATTCCACGACTGGGCAATGGTCTTTGACGAAGCGCGCATCCGACGTGCCGCCCGAGGTAGAGAGCACCGGGCGCAGGCCCGTCTCGGCCTCGACCGCATCGGCGACCAGGGCGGACAGCGCGCCCGGCGGTGTCAGAAACGCCTCGCCCGAAATCTTCACATCCATCGCGATCTGCACACCACACTCATCAGCCACCTTCGTGGCTTCTTCGTTCAGCCAGGCGGTCAGGCTGGCGCCACTATGGGTGTCGTTGAAGCGGATATTCACCGTGGCGCGCGCCTCGGCCGGGATCACGTTCTGCGCGGGGTTGCCGGTATCGAAGGTCACCACCGCCAGGGTGGAGGGGTCGAAATGCTGGGTGCCGTCGTCCAGCGTGGCCGAGGCAAGGCTATGCACCAGCGCCGCCATCGCATGGACGGGGTTTTTCGCCCGGTGCGGATAGGCCGAATGGCCTTGCACGCCGGTCGCGGTCAGGAAGGCCGTCATCGACCCGCGACGGCCGATCTTCATCATCTCGCCCATACGCTCGGGGCAGGTGGGTTCGCCCACGATGCAGGCGGCCATGCGTTCATCATTGGCGGCCATCCAGTCCAGCAGGGCGACGGTGCCGTCGACCGCATCGCCCTCTTCATCGCCGGTGATCGCCAGGACAATTGCACCATCGGGCGGGGTGTCGCGCACGAAATCCACCGCGGCGGCGGCAAAGGCCGCGACGCCCGATTTCATATCGGCCGCGCCACGGCCCCAGATCTGACCGTCTTTCTTCTCGGCCCCGAAAGGGTCGACGCTCCACGCGGCCAGGTCGCCCACGGGCACCACGTCGGTATGGCCGTTGAACCCGAATGTGCGCGGATGGCCCTTGGCGCCCCAGCGCGCGTAGAGGTTCGCCACATCGCCGCGATCCGCCCGGTGGCATTCAAACCCCGCCTCGGACAGAACCGCCTCAAGCACCCCCATCGCACCGCCATCGGCCGGTGTGACCGACGCGCAGCGGATCAGATCGGCGGTCAGGGCGACGGGGTCGGTCATGGGTACGCTCCTTGTGCGGGCTCAGGCTTTTTCGAAGAATGGCGTCATCTGCGCGACGATCACAGAGTTTTCCGCCAGTGCGCGATCCATCAGGGCACGTTCTTCTGCGGGAATGTCCTCGCCGGCTTTCAGCCGCTCGTCCAGCGTGCCGTAGCCGCTGACATCCAGAGGGGCGAGGTCGGCCTGTTTCAGGATAGCGACGGTTTCGCGCACGGCCTCGGCCTCATCCACGCCGGACGCGTAGCAGAGCAAGGCGCCGCCGGTTGCACCTTTTGGCAATCCGTCACCCGTCTTGCGGCCGACCTCGACCAGCAATGTGAAAACCTGCTGCCGCGAAGTGCGTCCGTCCCCTTTTTCCGCCATCCCGACACCCGAAATACAAAACCGCCCGCAGGCTTAACGCGCTGCGGGCGGCAATACGAGGGGGTAAATGTCGGCTTATGTGGATCGGCGGACCATCCGGTAACCCCAGATCAGCAGGCACGCGCCGATCACAGCAACGATCAGTTGGCCAATAACGCCGCCCAATGTCCCGCCTGCAACGGCTACCAGAATGAAGTTCAAGACCAAAGCACCGGCAATGCCGAGAAGGATGTTCAGCAACAGGCCGTGATCGGCCTTCATGATCTTCTCGGCAATCCAACCTGCAAGCGCGCCAATGATAATGGCGCCAAGCCATCCAATTCCAGCCATGTCCCTGTCCTTTTCACCTTCTTGAAAGCTGCGGAATGCAGCCTGATTTCGAGAAAGAAACGCACAAAGCCGCGTTTGGTTCCCGCAAGGTGCCGTCAGGCGGGCGCTTCGGCGGGTTTGACAAATCGGACAACATCAAACCCGTGCGCGCTCAATCGCTCGGCAAGGTCCCAGAACGCCGCCATGTCAGGCTTTGCGGCGGCCAAATTCCGGCGCGCTGATCCCCAAGGTGCGCAGCGCGGTTGCGGTGATATCCGCCGCCGTCAGCCCGGCGTCGCGGTACATCGCGACGGGGCTGGCCTGTTCGATGAAGCGGTCGGGCAGCGTCATGGTGCGGATCGCAAGGCCCCGGTCGAGGCGCCCGGTCCGCGCCAGATGGTGCAGCACCTGCGCACCAAACCCGCCCTCGGCGCCTTGCTCAACCGTGATCAGCGCGGCGTGGTTGTCGGCCAGCTCAGCGACCAGGTCGGTGTCCAGCGGCTTGGCAAACCGCGCATCAGCCACGGTAACCGAGACGCCCTTGGCCTCCAGCTCCTCCGCCGCGCGCAGGCATTCCGACAGGTGCGCGCCGAAGGACAACAGTGCCAGGGTGCCGCCCTCACGCGCAATGCGGCCCTTGCCGATCTCAAGCACCTCGCCGCGTTCGGGCAGGTCGACGCCCACACCTTCGCCGCGCGGATAGCGGAACGCGATGGGGCCTTCGTCATAGGCCGTGGCGGTGGCGACCATGTGCATCAGCTCGGCCTCATCGCCTGCGGCCATCACCACGAAGCCCGGCAGGTTCGACAGATACGCCACGTCGAAGGCGCCGGCATGGGTGGCCCCATCGGCGCCGACCAACCCGGCCCGGTCAATGGCAAAGCGAACGGGCAGCTTTTGCAGGGCCACGTCATGCACCACCTGGTCGTACCCGCGCTGCAGGAAGGTCGAATAGATCGTCGCAAACGGTTTCAGCCCCGCCGCCGCCATGCCTGCGCAGAACGTCACGCCGTGCTGCTCGGCAATGCCGACATCGAAGACCCGCGCGGGGAAGCGCTTGGCGAAGATGTCCAGCCCCGTGCCCGATGGCATCGCGGCGGTCACCGCCACGACCCGGGTGTCCCTCTCGGCCTCGGCGGTCAGGGCGTTGCCAAAAACCTTGGTATAGGCCGGTGCGTTCGACTTGCCCTTCGATTGCTCACCCGAGACCACATTGAATTTCGACACGCCATGGTACTTGTCAGCCGAGCTTTCGGCGGGCGCATAGCCCTTGCCCTTGACCGTGCAGCAATGGATCAGAACGGGGCCCGTGGCACGCGCATGGGCTGCGCGCAGAACCGGCAGAAGCTGGCCCATATCGTGGCCGTCAATCGGGCCGATATAGGAAAAGCCCAACTCTTCGAACAAGGTGCCACCGCCCGGCATACCGGTGACCAGCTGTCGCGCGCGACGGGCCCCATCGCGCAAGGGGCCAGGCAGGGCTTTCTCAAACCCTTCGGCCATATCCTTGAACGCCGCGAAGGGCGTGTTGCCCGCATAAAGGCCCGAAAGGTATTTCGACATCGCGCCCACCGGCGGGGCGATCGACATCTCGTTATCGTTCAGGATCACGAAGAGGCGCCGCCCCTCATGGCCCGCATTGTTCAGCGCCTCATAGGCCATGCCCGCACTGATTGACCCGTCGCCGATCACGGCAATCGCATCGCCCGTGGGGCGCCCCATGTCACGGCCCACCGCAAAGCCCAGAGCGGCCGAGATGGAGGTTGAGGAATGGGCCGCGCCGAACGGGTCGAACTCGGATTCGCTGCGCTTGGTGAAGCCCGAAAGCCCGCCCTCCTGCCGCAAGGTGCGGATGCGGCTCCGCCGCCCGGTCAGGATCTTGTGCGGATAGCATTGGTGGCCCACATCCCAGACCAGCTTGTCGAACGGCGTGTTGAAGACCGCATGGATCGCAACCGACAATTCGACCACGCCCAGCGATGACCCCAGATGCCCGCCGGTTTCCGACACGGCCGAAATCACCTCGGCGCGCAATTCGTCGGCCAGAACGGCCAGATCGGCATCGCCCAGCGCCTTCAGGTCGGCAGGTCCTGCAACACGGTCGAGAATCGGGGTATCGGGGCGGGTCATGAACAAACCTCCGTCATCAAAAAACGCCGCGGGAGCACGTCCCGCGGCGTCAGGTGTCCTGTAGCAAACAGGAAGGGAACCGGGGTGTGGAGGCCCCGAAAATCGAGCCGAGCGACCGGCCCGATCCCGGTGGGCAGGCGGCATATGTGCCGCCCCGCCTCATTCGTAGACCGGGGCGCCGGTGGCGGCGAGCTCTGGCCAATCGCCGATGGCGTCGAAACCACCCATCGGTCGCTGATAGCCCTTGTGGCAGGTCGCACAGGCCGCTTTCGGGGCATCGGCATAGACCGGGCCCAATCGCTCGGGCGGGTATACGTCCCGCAGGGGTACCAGGTAATCGACGTTCATCTCCTGCACCATGCCGATGGCCAGCTGGGCCGTGGCCCATTGCGGTGTGGCCTGGGCGACATCGTAGAAGGCGCGGCTGTTGTGGCAGAAGACACAATTCACACCCAGGGAATTGTCGAAGTAGTTCATCAGGCTGAAGGTGCGTTCGGTATCCTGCCAGGTGCGGTACCCCTCGTCGCTGGCCCGGCCCGCGACGCGCGGATCAAGGTCATGGACGGCGATCAATTCGCTTTCCAGCAGGTATTTCTCAAGCGCGTCCGACGGCAGCGAGGTCGACCCGCTTTGCATCGTCACGCGGTTCTGGACCGAGGCCCAGCCGGCCGTCGCCTCGGTCACAGGCGCGATCCTGAACCAAATGTCCGACGGCACGTTTTCGCCACGGTGGCAGGTATAACAATTCACCCCCGCCTCGCCCGAGATATTCACATGGCCCGACCAGTTTTCGTTCAGGTTCTGTGTCATCTGGATCATCCGGCGCGAGACGACCTTGGTATAGAGGTCATCGGCCCCGTATTCCGCGATATCCACATCGCCGTGGCAATAGGCGCAGCCCTGCTCGGGCGAGACCCATTGGGTGATCGCATTCATCAGGCGGTTGAAGTTGTCCTCGGTCAGGTCACCCAGAACCTGGACGTTTTCATAGACATCGCCGGCCAGCGCCTCACCACCCTCGGGGATGTAAGGCGGCTCGGTATAGTAAAGGTCGATCGTCGGATCGGGCGTGGCGTTGTCCGAAACGAAGTCGGTCACCGACATGCCGGTGCCGCGCGGGCCGGTCTGCGCGGCTTCCACCGCAAAGGGCCGCCCGAAGGCCACCAGCATGGCCGCCGCGAACACCGCGCCCCCCACGACCCCCACAAGGATCGCGGGGCCGTAGATGTTTGTCGGGTTTTCAGAGTTCCAGTCGTTAAACCATTTCGGCAACATGGCTCATTCTCCCGTCACATAGGACTCGTAGCCATAGGGCTCGAGATATTCAGGCGCGAAGTTGTGCTCGACCGCCCAGAGGAACCAGTTGTCGACCACGGTGCCGGTCAAGAGGATGCCGATGCCACCCGTGATCGGCGTCAAGACGGCGAACCACCAGGCCCAGCGGTGAATGCCCTCCATCGTGGCGTTGAACCCCATGGTCCAGCGCCAGAAGAGCGCGGCACGCTCCGAGGCGGTGCCCCGGTCAACGATCTGCTCCAACTCGCGGTCGCCGCCGAAGCGGGAGACGGCCAGGATCGTGGCGCCGTGCATCGCGAACAGCAGGACCGAGCCGTAGAGGAACACGATTGAAAGGCAGTGGAACGGGTTGTAGTAGAGGTTTCCGTAGCGGATGCTGAATGCCGTGGTCCAATCGAGGTGTGGGAAGATGCCGTAGGGCACGGCCTCAGACCACGACCCCATCAGGATCGGGCGGAAAAGACCCAGCACCAGGAACAGCCAGATCGCGGCCAGAAAGGCCCAGGCGACGTGCTTGCCCATCTTGTGCATGCGCGCCAGCTCGTACGACCTGACCCACCAGGACATCACGCTGACCAGCAGAAAGAAGGACGCGATGATGAACCAGCCGCCATCGTTCAAGGGCGGGATGGTCAGCCCGTATTCAGGGCTCGGCGGTTCAAGCGCCAGCCAGAAGAGCTGGCGGATGAATTCGGGGATCGACCAGCCGACTTGCGCCAGCATGTTCAGACCCACGATGTTGAACCAGATGAGGCCCGTGGCCAGCGACACGACACCGAAGACGCCCAGATAGATCGGCCCCAATTGCGCGTTGCCCAGCCAGCCGACCAGCGTGCTGAACCGCGGCCGCCCGGCGCGTTCGTCCATCATGTTCAGCTCGTTGTCCATGCCCCATTCCGGGGCCCCCTGGACCTGAACTTGCGTGAATATGTTCTGATATTCGGGCATCGCTTACATCCCCCCCGCCACTTGCGCGGCCGGCCAGATCGGCAGGTCGAGCCACCAGTTCCACCATTCGGGCCAGCCCTTGGTCCAGACCGGCCCCGAGATCACGATGCAGACCGCCGACCAGAACCCGGCATTCAGCGCCAGCAACAGCCCCAGACGATGAATGCCCAGCGTGCCGACGGAATAGCCGATGAAGTCGCGAAAGAACGTGTCCTCGTGATCGGGCGTCTTCATCTCCTCGCCCTTCTCGGGGTTGGCCGCCGACAGGATCAGCGCGCCGTGAAGGGCCAGCGCCAGGGTGGTGGTGAAGAAGAACGTCACCGCCAGCATATGCGCCGGGTTGTAATGGAAATGTAGATAGGCGTAGCCGGTGTTCGACACCCAATCGAGATGGCTGAAGATCCCGTAAGGAAAGCCGTGCCCCCAGGCCCCCATCAGGACCGGCCGGATCACCACCAGCGTCACATAGGCGAAGATCGCAACGCCGAAGGCGAAGGGCACGTGATAGCCCATCCCCAGCTTGCGGCAGATCTCAACCTCGCGCAAAGCCCAGCTGACGAAGGCGCCGATGGCGCAGATCGTGATGATCTGCCACAGCCCGCCCTCCAGAAGCGGCGCCAGGCCCAGGCCATAGGACAAATCGGGCGGCGCGATGTTGATGGTCCACGGGTTGAACGTGCCCTGCATCGCCGCGCCGTAGAAGATCAGAATTGTTCCAAGAGCGGCGAAGAAGGCCGTCGTCACTCCGAAGAAGCCCACATAGAAGGGGCCAACCCAGAAGTCGAACAGATCGCCGCCGATCAGCGTCCCACCACGGACGCGGTATTTGCGTTCGAAACTCAGCAATGCCATGCGTCTTACTCCGCGTTTGGCGGCCGCGCCGCCCGGGCTTTACTCTGGCGGCGAAGCCATCCGGGGCCTCAGCCGTCGCTTGTCTTGTCGGATTTGCCGCGGGCGGATCCATGAAGGGTCGCCGCCCGCGTGCTTTTTCGCAAGGCTGGTGTTCTGCCTCAGTTCGATGCCATTGCCGCTTCTTTGCGGGCGGCAGCGTTTTCGAACCAGTTCAGGCCGCTGCTCAGAACCACCAGGTGGATCATCACAGCCAGCAGGAAAAGGAACACACCCTGGGCGACGAACACCCTGCGGGGATCGAAGATCAGCCAGATCTTGTAGAATTTTGCCATTCTTTGATCCTCCTCAGAACCACGGTGCCCAGAAGTACGTGGCGATATGCGCGACCACTGCGACCCCTGCGAAGAGGTACAGGCCTTGCATATACACCGCGTGCAGTTCCTGGGCCTGCTCGTCGGTAAGACCTGTGAAGGACAGGTCGGTATTATCAGCCATTAACTTTCCTCCGGAACGTCAGACTGATGCCGCGCCACCTGGCGGCCAGGTCTCCGGCGGAACCTCACGTTCCACCGGATCATCCGCCCCAAGTCGGGGGGCGAACCTCGGGTGCTCCGCGCCCATCAGGGCAGAGCGGATACGTCGCCCTCAGGCCGAGAAGATCATCGGCGTGATGATCCGCGCCTGGCTCCAGGCGCGCGCCACCGGGCCCTTGGCCGGCAGGCGCCCGCCCTTCACCGCGGCCAGCGCCCAGGTAAGCGTCGACAGCGGCAGGGTGGCGATGAAGATGATGCCGAAATACGTGTAGAACTCGGCCTTGGGCGGCTTCGTCGTACGCTGCATCGGAATGTCGGTCGTTTGATCGGCCATTCACTTTTCTCCTTTGTGGTCGTCTTGGGCGAAGCCTGCCGGTTGCAGGGCTCGGATTGTCTCAATCACCACGCGCTCGGCGCCTTGCGCGAGGGCGGATTTTTCGGCGGCATCGCGGAGCGTCTTGGCCGCGGAAATGCGGGTGAGGATCGGGTGTTCGGCCACGATCCGGTCGAGGGCGGCCAGCGCGTCCTCGTCCCACGGGAAATCACGGCGCAGCGTCGTGGGCGTGGCGTCGGCTGCATCCATTTCGCTGCCCAAGGGCAGGATGTGGAAAAGCGCATCGAACAGCGCATTGCACACTTCCTGCACCAGGTAGGTGGCGCCGGCATACCCCATGAAGGGCGTGCCCGTGGCGCGGCGGATCGCGGCGCCAGGAAAGCTTGCCGGAATGAAGGCGGGCTTCGGCCCGTGGCCGCCCGACATCTCGGCCAGGTACATCTTTTCGTTGATCGATCCCATCACGACGAGGGGGCGTTTTGCATGCATCATCGCGCGCACCTCCTCGTTGTTCGTCTTCTTGCCGCGCAGGCGGGCCACCGCGAAGGCGCAGGGCAGGCCAAGATCGGCCTCAAGGAAATGGCGGATGCCGCGGGCATAGGTCTCGTTCGCGACAATGGCGAAGCTGGCCGTGGCAAAGAAATCCTGCGTCACACTGCGCCAAAGGTCCCAGACCGGCTTGATGGTCGAATGCTTCTCGCGCGCGATGAACGGCTCGGGGTCAAGCCCCAGCATCTCGCCCAGGGTGCGCAGGAAGGCGGTGGTCGATTCGATCCCGATGGGCGCCTGGAGATAGGGCTTGCCCAGCACTTCCGCCAAGCCGCGCCCGAATTCGCGGTACATCACGATGTTGGCGTCAGCATTCACCAGATTGCGCATCTCGGCCAGATGCGCACCCAGCGGCATCACCATGTTCACCTCGGCGCCGATCCCTTCGACCAGACGCCGGATCTCGGCCAGGTCCGAGGGCATGTTGAAGGTGCCGTACATCGGCCCGAGGATGTTCACGCGGGGCGCCGCGCCCTCGTCGCGCTTCTTCTCGGGCGGCATCCGGCCCTTGGTCATGCCATATTCCGTAAAGATCCAGGTCATCGCCCGGTCGGCGCATTCCCACTGATCCTCGTCGATGGTCCGCGGCAGAAAGCGCTGGATGTTCGTGCCCTGCGGCGTGACGCCCCCGCCGATCATCTCGGCGATGCTGCCGGTCACAACGACCGCCGGCAGCGCCGGGTCGAGCGTCCCCCAGGCCCGCTTCATCGCGCCCTCGGTCCCGTCGCGGCCCAGCTCTTCCTCGCCGAGGCCGGTCGTCACGATGGGCAGTTCGTGCGGCGGCAGCGCGTCGGTGTAATGCAGCACGCTGGTCACCGGCAGGTTCTCACACCCGACCGGCCCGTCGATCACCACCTGCAATCCCTTCACGGCACAAAAGGCGTAAACCGCCCCCCAATAGCCGCCGGCCCGGTCGTGATCCTGCACCAACATCAGCGGGCCCTCCCGGCGACATTTTGGTGCACGTCCGGTGCACGTTCGGTGCACAATCTGTGCCTTTGCGTTGATGCACAGAAGAGACGCATCAGATCATCTCCTGCGCTTTTGCCGCACGCTTCGCCTTGTCGAGTTTCTTCTGATGCGCGGCGCGGAAATCGGGGCGGAGATTCGGCTCCCCCTCCCAGACACCGCCGGTATCGCCCGCGCCCACGCCTTCGAAGAACGCCCGCATATGGTCCATCCGGCCCTTGTTGCCGATGGCCGCGTTGACCACCTGCGCCAGGCTGCCTGCGCCCGCCGGACCCATCAGAGGCCGCGCGGAAATCAGGTTGGTGAAATAGAGCGACGGGATGCCCATCTCCTTGCCCTTCTGCACCACAGGCGTGGTGCCGATGGCCAGATCGGGCCGGATCGCTTCCATCGCGGCGCAGTCGTCTTCCAGGCTTGCGCGGTACTTCACCTTGGCGCCATGCGCCTCAAGCCAGTCGCGATCCGCTTCGCTCTGCGGGGTCTTCGGGCAGGCGGTGCCCACGTAAGGCACCTCGGCGCCGCTTTCGATCAAGAGCCGCGCGACCAGAAGTTCCGAACCTTCGTAACCACTTAGCGTGATCGTGCCCTTGATCGGCGTCGCAGCCAGCGCGCCCTTGATCGCGGGCAGAAAAGCATTCTGTGCCGCCGCGATCTGGCTGGGCGCCACGCCATGGGCCTCGCCGATGGCCTGCAGCCAGGCGGCGGTGCCGTCATGGCCCACGGGCGCCGAGCCCACGATGGGCCGACCGGCGGCGGTGAATTCGCGGATCGCGGCGGTATAGAACGGATGGATCGCGGCGCAGACGGAACTATCGAGCGCCGCATAAAGCTCGCGCCATTCGCGGCACGGCACAACCGGCCCCGCGGCCAGCCCCATCGGCGCCAGCATCGCGCCGATCATCATCGGATCGGCGGGGAACATCTCGCCCAGCAAAGCCACAGTCGGGCGGTCAGACTTCCCGCCCACGGGTGCCGCCACAGGCCCCGCCTCAATCTCGGCGCGGGCATAGGCCAGCATGGCGCCCGCCAGCACGTCCTTGGCCTCGGCATGGGTCGGGATGCCGAAGCCCGGCACGTCGATCCCGACGATCCGCACGCCGTTGATCTCGTCCGGCAAAAGCCGCAGCGGCACGCCAGAGGCGGTCGGCACGCAGAGGTTCGTCACCACCACCGCGTCATAGCGGTCGGGATCGGCCAGCTCGTGCACAGCCTCGCGGATGTCCTCGAAGAGCTTTCCGGTAACCAGAGTTTCAGAATTGAAGGGTACATATCCCACCGAACGCCGCGCACCGTAGAAATGGCTCACAAAGGTCAGCCCGTAGACACAGCAGGCCGAGCCCGAAAGCACGGTCGCCACCCGCCGCATCCGAAGGCCCACGCGCAAGGACCCGAAAGCCGGGCACATGCTCTGCGGCTTGTCATGGGGGCCTTGCGGATAGTCCTTCGCGTATTGGTCGAGGATGTCGGACTTGCCGGCACTCCGCGCGGCCTTCTCCATCTCGGCCGCGCCCGCGTGGCACCCCATGCCATCGGCCAGAACAGGCGCCGCATCGGCCGGATCATCCGCCCCCACGATCACCTCGGCCTCATGGGCGGTGTCGTATGTGACCTCATCGGTCACGCGGCCGCCTCGGTGCGGACGAAGGGGCAAAGCGGCTGGGCGCCGATGCTCTCCATCATGCCGCAGCTCAGACGTTCCGGGCGGGCCGGCCGGGCGGGCCGCTTGCGCGCCACGGGCATTTCGCTTTGCGGCAAAGTGGCCAGGGCACGGTCGAATTCGGCAAGGCGATCAAGATCAAACATCGTCGTATACCACCTCCAGCGATTTCTTCGGCGCGACGTTCTTGCCGCGCATGTCCATATCGGTTGCGGGCTCAAGCACGAAATCCTTGCCGGTCGTCTCGGCGGAAAAGAGGTTCAGAAGACCGTCCTGATCCAAGGGCGCGGGCCGGATCGGCGGGGCCACCCCAACGGCCTCGGCAAGGCCCGCGAACATCTCGCCCCATTGGCTTTTTGACGTGCCTACGATCTGGTAGTTCGCGGATTTCTTGCGCAGGTCGTCATCCTGCGGGATCGAGGCCAGGACGGGGATCTTTACCGCCTCGGCGAAGGCCGCCGCCTCGCCCGTGCCATCGTCCTTGTTGATGACCAGGCCCGCGACGCCGACATTGCCGCCGAGCTTGCGGAAGTATTCCACCGCCGAGCAGACGTTGTTGGCGACATACAGCGATTGCAGGTCGTTCGAGCCGACCAGGATCACTTTTTGCGCCATGTCCCGCGCGATCGGCAGGCCAAAGCCGCCGCAGACCACGTCACCCAGGAAATCCAGAAGCACGTAGTCGAAATCCCAATCGTGGAAGCCGAGCTTTTCGAGCAGTTCAAACCCGTGGATGATCCCGCGTCCGCCGCAGCCGCGGCCGACTTCGGGCCCGCCAAGTTCCATTGCGAAGACACCACCGCGCTTGAAGCAGACATCGCCGATCTTCACCTCTTCGCCCGCCAGCTTCTTGCGCGTGCTGGTCTCGATGATCGTCGGACAGGCCTTGCCGCCGAACAGCAGCGAGGTCGTGTCGGACTTCGGATCGCAGCCGATCAGCAGCACCCGCTTGCCCATCTCGGCCATCATGTGGCTGAGATTGGCCAGCGTGAAGGATTTCCCGATCCCGCCCTTGCCGTAGATCGCGATGATCTGCGTCTTCTTCGTAGCCTCGGTCGGCACGATATCAGCCAGATCTTCATTCGCCTCGTCGCGCAAACGTTGATCGAAATCTTTCAGGTTCGGCACGTCGAGCGTCATTGGACGGCTCCCCATTCCAGGATCATTTTCAGGCAGGCCGGATCATCGAAGGCGGTGCGGTAGGCATCCGGCGCGTCCGCCGCTTTGGCGGTGTGCGTGATGAGGCCCGACAGCGACAACGCGCCCGCATCGATCAAAGCGCGGGTGGCGGTCAGGTCATCGCGCGTCCATTCGGCGGCGACACGCAGCCGGGCCTCTTTCATGAAGGCGGGCGGGAAGGCGAAGCTGAGCGGGTCGGTGTAAAACCCGGCCAGCACGATCTCGCCGCCCTTGGCGATGCGGGTGATGAGGTCGTTCAACAGCGCGCCGTTGCCCGAGGCGTCATAGATCGCGCGGTAGTCGCGGCGCGGGTCGTCATCGGGGTGGATCACCGGGTAGCCGTCGGCACCGCCCGCGCGGCTGGCATCCACCTCCCAAACTGTCGGAGAGGGAGCGCCCGCCGCCAGGGTCAGACGCGCCAGAAGGCGGCCCAGAACGCCGTGGCCCACGATCAACTCGGGCATCGCGTGATCCAGACCGGCCATCGTGTGCCGTGCCGTCGCGGCCAGCGCCAGAAGCGCACCTTCAGCCCCCAGGGCAGCATCGATCCGCGTCACACGGTCGGCCTTTGTCACCAGCCGCCGCGCGGCGCCGCCGAAAAGGCCCTTGATCTCGCCGTAGCAATTGGCACCTGGCACAAAGACCCGCTCGCCGGGTTTGTACCCGGTCGCAGGCCCGGCTTCGACCACTTCGCCGGCACTTTCGTAGCCCGGCACAAGCGGATAGCCCATGCCCGGGAAAGGCGGCATCTGACCGGACCAAAAGAGTTTTTCGGTCCCTGTCGAGATACCAGAATGGGTGATTTCGATGACCAGATCGTCGTCTTCGGGGGCACACAGATCGACATCCGCCAGGCCCAGGTCTTTCGGCCCTTGCAGGATGACGGCTGTGGTTTGCACCTTGGCTTCTCCCCCGATAGCTGCGACTCGGTGCCGCAGGATCCAGATCGCGATCTGTCTAGGTGTAAGTCTATCTAGACACCTTGTATTGTCAATTAGTTTTGACAGTTTCTATTGTCAGGCCACGTTTACAGAGGCTTCGCAGCCGTGACGACCGAGGTCACGAAGGGCCGGCCGGCATCCCGACCGGCGATCTTTTCAAACCCCGCCTGGTGCAGAAGGGCGCCGACCTTATCGGCCGAGCGCACGCGGCCGGTTTGCATCGCCATGCAATAGAAGGCGAAATAGGCATCCCCGGCCCGTTCAGGGCGGGCGCCGCCCGACATCGGCTCGGAAATCACCACACGGCCACCCGGCGGCAGCGCCCCGAAGACCTTGGCCAACAAGGCCGCGACCGTCTCATCGCGATGATCGTAGAGAACGCGCACAAGGCTGATCGCGTCAGCGCCTTCGGGCAGCGGATCGTCACAAAACGAGCCCGCCACGATACGGGCACGATCGGTCAGCCCCGCAGCATCGAAGCGCGCGGCGGCCCCGCTGACAACCGCCGGAAGGTCGAACAGCGTCAGCGCAAGTTCGGGATGTGCCTTGGCCACCTCGGCCAGAAACACGCCGGTGCCGCCGCCGATATCCAGCAGATGCCGGGCGCCCGCGAAGGACACCATGCGCAGCGTCTCTTCGGCCACCAGGGTTTGCGTTTCGGCCATCAGATCGGAATAGGTCGCCGTCACGGCAGGGTCGACGGCACCGCCCGCGCCGAACACGTAGGGCCAGAACCGCGCAAGCTCGGTCTCGGTCCGGCCCTTCAGCAAGGCCACGGGGTCGGACAGATCACCGTAAAGCACCTTGTGGTGGCCGATCATCTTTTCCAGCCCCGGCACACCCAGAAGGGCGGCCCCCAGCCGCGCGGTCTGATAGCCGCCCGCCGCGCGCTCCATCAGACCAAGCGCCACGGCCGCGCGCAGCAGCACCTCAAGCCTTTGCGCGTCGATACCGGTCCGGAACGCCAGCGCCTCGACACCCTGCACCTCGTCCAGAGCAATGCGCAGGATATCAAGCTCAACCAGGGCCAGCAGGGCCTGGGAATGCACGAACCCCGCGACCAGATCGAACAACCTTTCGCCATCGCGCCGCGCGATGCCCCGGGTCAGCGCAAAGCGCGACGCCCAGCTTTGAAACCGGGGGTCGGCGGCCTTGCGGTTGCGCCATCGCCGCCAGCTCCAGTGCGGCCTTTTCGAGTGATCCGATCCGACACCCACATCAGCCATGACAAAAGGCGGGATCTATTCGCGCCAAGCCGGTCACACCTTGGTCCGCACCGGCGCCACGGGGGTCAGCCGCTCGGCCGTCTTGCGCACCATGGCCGCCAGCATCGCCTCGCCCGGGCAGGAGGGGATCGAGGCAATCGCGCCCGACAGGATGTCATTCAGCCGCCTGATCGCGCCCTGCACCCCGAATTCGGCGACGGCGTTCGGCCGCGCATGCACCTCATCCTGCCCGGCGGGTTTGCCGAGCGTCGCTTCGTCATAGAGCGCATCGCGCAGGTCGTCGGCCACCTGAAACGCCTCGCCGATGCGAGCGCCCAGTTCTTCCCATGGCTCGGCCTCCTGCCCGGCGGCCACGGCCCCCATCTGGGTCGCGGCGATAAAAAGCGCTCCGGTCTTGGCGCGGTGATAGGCGGAAAGATCGACCTTCTCCTCACTCTCCCAACCTTGGCCCGCGCAAATGCCATCCGGCATGCCGGTGCGCTTGGACAGGATCGTGATCAGTTCAACCGCGCGCGCCATGTCGTGCGGCGCGGCACGGGCCAGAACCTCAAACGCCATGATGATCAGGCTATCCCCGGTCAGCAGCGCAAGAGGTTGAGAATATTCGCGGTGGACCGACGGCTTGCCACGCCGCATATCGGCGTCGTCGAACATCGGCAGGTCGTCATGCACAAGGCTGGCGCAATGGATCAGTTCCAGCGCCGCGGCGGCGGCATCCGACAGCATGGGGCGATCATCTCCGCAGGCCATGGCGACGGACAACAGAATCGTCGGCCTGATACGTGCGCCGCCGGGCGTCACGGCGTATTCCAGCGCCGAGGCCAGCCGGGGCGGCGCGACGCCACCCTGCCCACGTGTGATCGCTTGGCCGATGGCGGCATTTATCCGAGCTGTCAGCGGCATAGCCATGGCTCCTTTCCGCAGAATGTCAGATATAAATTACATATTTATTGTAAATCAATCTGGACAGTCTATCCTTGTCTGTCAACAAGGATGGACAGATCGTGCCGGGAAATCCGCAAAATCAGGTGGTGGTGATCGGGGCCGGCATGGGCGGGCTGGCGGCAGCCATCCGGTTGGCCCATGCGGGTTTCAAGGTGACGCTGCTCGAGCGCCACGCCCATGCCGGCGGCAAGATGCGAACGGTCCCAAGTGCTGCCGGCCCGGTCGATGCGGGTCCGACTGTTCTGACGATGCGCCCTGTCTTTGACACGCTTTTCGCCGATGTCGGCGCGAAGCTGGACGATCATGTGACACTCCACCGGGAAGAGATCCTGGCCCGCCACTTCTGGCCCGATGGCAGCAGCCTTGATCTGCATGCCGACCCCGAGGCCAGCGCCGCCGCGATCCGCGATTTCGCGGGCCCCGGGGCCGAGGCCGACTTCCGCGCCTTTTCGGCGAAGGCTAGGAGGCTGTTCGAGGCATTCGAGGCCCCGATGATGTATGCCGCGCGCCCGCATCTGGCGAAGCTGGTGGCCCATGTCCTTGCGCGCCCCGGGCTGATCCCCGTTCTGGCACCGCACCGCACGCTGGCCAAAAGCCTGGCGCGGCAATTTGGCGACACGCGACTTGCACAGCTTTTCGGCCGCTATGCGACCTATGTCGGCGGCTCGCCCTATCGCGCGCCCTCGGTGCTGGCGCTGATCTGGCATTCTGAAGCACAAGGCGTCTGGCGGGTCGAGGGCGGGATGCATCGCCTTGCCGCCGCGCTGACATCGCTGGCCGAAAACTTGGGCGTCGACATCCGCCTCGGCACCGGCGTGCGCTGCATCGAGGCGCCGGACGGCCAGGTCAGGTCCGTCATAACCGATGACGGCGCGCATCTGCATGCGGACCACGTCGTCTTCAACGGCGATCCGCGCGCTTTGACGACAGGCCTTCTGGGCGAAGGTGTCAGGCAGGCCGCGCGTCTACGGCAAACCATGCCACGCAGCCACTCGGCCTATGTCTACAGCTTTGCCGCCAAGCCGAGCGGCCCCGATCTGGCCCATCACAACGTGTTCTTCAGCGCCGATCCGCAAGGGGAATTCGAGGCGCTGTCCGCCGGTCGCGCGCCCAACACCCCGACACTGTACCTTTGTGCCGAAGACCGCGGCGGGTCGGGCGCACCTGAAGGACCGGAACGGTTCGAAATCATCATGAACGGCCCGCCGACCAGCGCAGGGCCATCCGAAGAGGACGCAACATGCCGCCAACGGATCTTCCCGCAACTCGCCCGCTTCGGCCTGACCTTCAGCCCCGAACCGGCGGCCGAAGCCCTGACGACACCGGCGGGCTTCGCGCGGCTTTTCCCCGGATCGGACGGTTCCCTTTACGGGCCGAGCCCGCATGGGATGATGGCGGCCTTCAACCGTCCGACAGCCAGAACGCAGGTCAAGGGGCTCTACCTGGCGGGGGGCGGGGCGCATCCGGGGGCGGGCATTCCGATGGCGACGCTCTCCGGCCGGCACGCGGCCGAGGCGATCATGACAGACCATGCTTCGACATCGCCGTCCCGCCGGATGGCTACGCCTGGTGGTATGTCGACGGTCTCTCGGACGACGGCACGCGCGCGATCTCAATCATCGGCTTCATAGGGTCGGTCTTCTCGCCCTGGTACCGGTGGAGCGGGCGCAGAAATCCTGCGAACCATTGCTGCCTGAACGTGGCGACCTATGGGCGAGGCGGCCGCTGGACCATGACCGACCGGGGTGAGGCGGCCTTGAAGCTGTCGCAGGACACGCTGCAGATCGGCCCCTCGGCGATGCATTGGGATGGCGACCGACTGGTGATCGAGATCGACGAGGCGACCCTGCCCCATCCGGGCCGTTTGCAGGGTCGCGTGACACTGACGCCCGAAGCCCTGACATCGGTAGAATTGCCGCTGACCCCCTCTGGCGCTCATATCTGGCGGCCCTTCGCCCCGATCTCGCGTATCGAGGTTGCCCTGAACCGCCCCGGCTGGACATGGTCGGGGCATGGCTATTTCGATGCGAATTTCGGCACCGCCGCATTGGAGGCCGATTTCGGTTACTGGACATGGGGGCGGTATCCGACACGAAAGGGTGCCACATGCTTTTACGACGCTACCCGCCGCGACGGTACCGACCTTGCGACCGCCATCCGCTTTGACCAGAGGGGCGAGGCCGAAAGTGTCGCGCCCCCACCAAAGGCGCGTTTATCACGTTCACTCTGGGCTGTGCGGCGCGAGACGCGTGGCGATGCGGGTTACGCACCACGGCAGGTCAAACGCATGCTCGACGCCCCGTTTTACTGCCGTTCGGCGGTACGGACCCAAATCGACGGAGAAGAAACAATCGGCGTTCATGAAGCGCTTGATCTCAATCGTTTCGCGTCATCACTGCTGATGCCGATGCTTGCCGTCAAGGTTCCACGGCGAAAACGCTGGTCTTAACGGGGGGCCACAATTTTTCTGCGAAAAATCCATGACAAGCGAATCTTCTGCGAAGATTCAGGCTCGGTTGCAGATTTCGTTTGATTTTTCGCAGAAAAATCGCAGCGCCGCCGGGTCTTGACCCCAAGGTGGTTTCCGATATGCCGCCGGAATGACGTCCGATACCTACGCCCCCCCAGACGCACCACTGGTCGTCGTTCATCGCGACCACGAGATTTTGCTGGTCGACAAACCCGCGGGCCTTCTCTCGGTTCCCGGCAAAGGCGCACATCTGGCCGACTGTCTGATCACCCGCGTCCAGCGCGCTTTTCCGGAAGCGCTGTTGGTCCACCGGCTCGACAGGGACACATCGGGCATCATGGTCTTCGCGCTGACAACCGGCGCGCAACGCCATCTGGGCCTGCAATTCGAAAAACGCCAGATCAAAAAGGTATACGTCGCGCGGGTCTGGGGGCGTGTGACTGACGACACCGGAACCGTTGATCTGCCACTGATCGTCGATTGGCCGAACCGGCCGCGGCAGATGGTCGATCTTGAAAACGGCCGCGCGGCGCAGACCGATTGGCGTGTGGTGCGGCGCGACGCCGATGGCACCACGCGCCTGCGCCTTATGCCGCGCACCGGCCGCAGCCACCAGTTGCGCGTCCATATGAAGGAGATCGGCCATCCGATTCTGGGCGACCCGTTTTATGCCGATGGTCCTGCACGGGCCTACCCGCGGCTCATGCTGCATTCCGAAAGCCTGCGCCTGCGCCATCCGGATGGCGGCAAGGGCCTGAGCTTCTCGTCGAAGTGCCCGTTCTAGTCCCATCCTTGACCGCACCCGCACTTCCGGTAGGTTGCCGCCGAACCTTAAGCGTGACGGAGCCCTCCCATGACCCAGCGCCTGCACCTTGTCTTCGGCGGCGAGCTGATCGACCCCAGCACGACCACCTTCAAGAATGTCGATGACGTTCATGTCGTGGGAATTTTCCCCGACTACGCCTCGGCCTATGCGGCCTGGAAGTCTGAGGCGCAGCGCACGGTGGACGACGCCCATATGCGCTATTTCATCGCCCACCTGCACCGTTTGCGCGATGAGGAGGCTCCTGCCAGCCCGACAGAGGAGCTCGGCACCTGAAACGCGCCGCGCAGTGACCGCCATGTCCCGCCCACCGGGTCTTGTTGCCTATCTATCGCTCGCCGCTCTGGGGGCTTCAACGGCACGGCGGCGGATTGCCGGCGAGATCGCGCGCGGCGGCGCCGAGGCTGCTCGGCTCTCCGAACGCCTGGGCCAACCGAGCCAGCGGCGGCCGGACGGTCGGCTGATCTGGCTTCACGCCTGCGCGGTGGTTCAGGAAAAGCCTCTGCTGGACCTGGCCGAGCGCATTGCCGACAGCCATCCCGACGCTTCGTTTCTGCTGACAACGGATGCCAGCCTTACGCTCGACACCGATCTGCCACCGTACGTGATCCATCAATACGTGCCGCATGAGGCCTCCGCGCCAGTGCGTGCTTTTCTCGATCATTGGCGCCCGGATATCGCACTCTGGGCCGGGACGTCCTTGCGCCCTGCGCTGATCCACGAGGCGGTCAGCAGGGGCACGATGCTGCATCTGGTCGATGCGGCGGGTGCCCCTGATGCCATCCGCGGCTGGAAGGGCTGGAGCGGGTTGGCGCGCGCAACACTGAGGGGCTTCGAGACAATTCTCGCAACCGACGACGCGGCCGCCGAGGAATTGGCTGAGGCGGGCGCTGATCCCGACGCGATTGTCGTCGCAGGCCCTTTGGAAGAAGAGGCCGCAACCTTGCCCTACAATCTGCGTGAGCGTGACGCGATCGGAGCCATCCTGAAAGCGCGGCCCGTCTGGCTGGCCAATTCGGTGACCGAAGCCGAGGAAGAGATTGTCATTGCCGCGCACCAAAAGGCAGTGCGTCAGGCCCACAAATTGCTCCTTATCCTCGTGCCGGCTGATCCCAACCGGGGGCCCGAGCTGGCCAATCGGCTGGCGGCGCAGGGATTGACCGTTGCGCGCAGGTCGGTTGAGGGCGAACCCGATGCCTCGACCGAGGTCTTTGTTGCCGATAGCGAGGGTGAGCTTGGCCTGTGGTATCGCCTTGCCCCTATCACGTTCATGGGCGGGACCATGGACCCGGACGAAGACGGCGGTCGGTCACCGCTTGAGCCCGCGGCCCTGGGGTCGGCCATCCTGCATGGCCCGATGCTGGGACGTAACAAGGCGGTCTATGGCCGGTTCTGGTCGGCACATGCCGCACGGGGCACGACCGATGCCGATTCTCTGGGGGCGGCCCTTTCCGAGCTGCTCTCCCCCGACAAGGCGGCGACCATGGCGCATGCCGCCTGGCGTATCTCAACCGGCGGCGCGGATATGAACGAGCGTGTCCTGGCCCTTGTGGCCGATGGCCTGGCCAAACGGGCAGCAGGCTGATGCGCCCACCGGCGTTTTGGTTCACACCGCCCGACCGACCTTCATTGCAAGCGCGTGCATTGACCCCACTGGGGTCGCTCTATGCCAGGGCGACGGCGCGCCGCGTTGCCAATACGGGCAAGCGCGTAGACGCCCCCGTGATCTGCGTTGGGAACCTCAATGCCGGGGGGACCGGCAAGACGCCTACGGTGATAGCGCTGGCGCTTAGGCTGGCGGAGCGGGGGGTTGCGGCGCATGTCGTCTCACGCGGGTATGGCGGCACGGAAACTGGGCCCCTGCGTGTGGAGGAGCGCCGACATCGCGCGCGGGATGTGGGCGACGAGCCGCTTTTGCTATCGGCATTCACCCCCACCTGGGTGGCCAAGGACAGAGCCGCGGGCGCCGAGGCCGCGATTGCCGCCGGGGCGCAGGTAATTCTGCTGGACGATGGCTTTCAAAATCCGGCCCTCAGCAAGAACCTCTCTATCATTGTTGTCGATGCACATATCGGCTTCGGCAATGGCCGATGCCTCCCCGCAGGCCCCCTGCGCGAGCCGGTCAGCACCGGCCTTGCGCGGGCTGACCTGATCCTGTCAATCGGACCGGAAACGGCACAGGCCTCCTTTGCCGATAGATGGGGACCCGCCATTGCGATCCCGCATCTGACGGGATCGCTGAAGCCGCTGAAAATGGGGATGGATTGGGCCGAAACCCGCGTCATCGCCTTTGCGGGGATCGGCCATCCCGAAAAGTTCTTTGCAAGTCTCCGGTCTGAGGGCGCCCACATCGTACGCGCCCTGCCATTGGCCGATCACCAGGCGCTGAGTGACACCCTGCTTCTCAGGCTGGAGGCTGAGGCGAAGATGTCAGGCGCGCAATTGGTCACGACCGAAAAGGATGCGGCGCGCCTGCCACCCGCATTTCGCCCGAAGGTTCTGACGTTCCCCGTACGCCTTGAAATCGACGATTGGGGGCCACTCGACGCGGCGCTGGCAGACCTCTTTCCAACGACCCCGTCGTGATCCGCTGATCAGGCGGGCATCGCGTCGATCTTGGCGAAAATCTCGGCCCGTTCAGCCTCGGTCAGATCGACGCGCTGCAGCCCCTCGTCAAGCAGAACCGGCGTCTTGCCGCCCTCAGGCATCGCCACGAGGACAGATCCGTCGGGCAGGAATAACGGCTGCTCCTTGCGCTTCAGCCAACCGCCGACCTTGCGGGTTTTGCCCTCGGGTGTGACGTATTGGAACGACACGCCCGCACCCAGAAAACTGCCGGAGGCCTGTTGGACCAATGTCGCGGCCATCGGCGTCAGTCGCGCCGGTTCGCGCAAGGCTTTGGCGCTGGCCCGACCCCGCAGAAAAGCCTTGAGCCCGCCATAGGTCAGAAACACGAGAAGGGCGGTGATCAGACCGCTGAGGGCCACGCGGTTCCAGAATTTTTCGACCGCCAGCGAGATCGTGACCTGCGCGGGATCGGTGGTGGAGCGCACGACATCGACGTAGTAATCGCTGCCCGCATCGAAGGACAAGAACATGATACCGACGTCTTCGTTACGCCGGGTGCCGGCGTCATCATAAGCGATCTGAACGCTGCATTGCGCGGCAATCGCCATCCGCGACCGGCAATATCCGCCAAGCATCTCGCCATCGGGGGCGATCATGTAGCTCTGGCTGATCTGGTAATCGCGCACGAATGTCGGGACTTGCCAAGCCAGGAACCCCAGCGTCAGCGCCAGGCTGAAAAGCATGCCGACGAAGGGCCAGAATTGGCCGTTGCCACTGCGTAGAACACGCAAAGGGCGGTTCGGGAAAAGAGTTTCAAGCGTATTCATCTCAGTCTTCCTGCTGATCCATATCTGACGCCGAGGTATCTTTGCTTTGGGCGCCTGCAGCACTCTAGCGGGTCGGAAGGACCGATTGTTAGTCAGGAAATGCCTACCTGCCGATTTTCGGAAGCGTTCCGGCCTCGGGCTGAAAAGGAAAAGGCCAGCCCATTGGCCGGCCTGACTTCTCTTTGAAAACACCAGGGGCTTAGAGGCTTTTTGCCATCATTCGCCCAGCTTTTCGTCAAGCACGCTCGCGAATTCGGCATAGGACATGTTGGAATACTTCTGGCCGTCGATGATGAAGGACGGTGTTCCCTGGATATCGTCGCGCGTCGCGTTCTCCTGATAAACGGCAACCATCGCCTGAGCCATGTCGCCATCGGCCATGCAGGCATCGAGCTGCTCATCACTGAGGCCCGCGGTTTTGCCAATGGTGCGCAGGTTGCTGGCGATGGTGGCGGGGTCGCCGCCAGCAGTCCACTCGGCCTGCTTTTCGTAGATCATGTCGGCGATCCCGAAATAGCGCTGCCCGTCGCCGCACCGCGCGACCATACCGGCCCAGAGGCCGAAGCGGTCGAAATAGACCTCGCGATGTATGAACCGGACCTTGCCGGTATCGATGTAGTTTTCCTTGATCTGCTCGAACGTGTTTGCGTGGAAACTAGCGCAATGCGGGCAGGTGAAGGACGCATATTCGATCACAGTCACGGGCGCATCCGCGCTGCCCAGCGTCATGTCCTGCACGACCGAGGTATCGACCTCCTGCGCATGGGCCGCGAACGGCATTGCGGCCTGTGGGCCCTGGAGGGCGTACCAGCCCGCGCCTGCGATCAATGCAAGGGCCGGGGCTGCAAGGAAGGTTCGTCTATGCATCGCTGCCTCATCTTTCCGTTTTTCAGGTTTTCGACAATACGTTCTGGCCGAGCTTTTCCAGCGCCTCGCGCAAGCCGGGGTCGGCCACAGCATCCGCGGCGGCGCGCGCCTTTTGTCGCGCTTCGGGGGGCGGCGCCTGAGGCACTTTGGGCGCAGGGGTGAATTCGGCCTGGCCTTCGGCAAAGCCGGTCGGCGCCGTCTGCGTAATGCGCACATGGGCGATCGCGGCATAGCCGTAGCAGGCATTCACCTTCTCGCGAATCTCGGGCAGGCGCATCTGCAAGAGCGGCGCTTGCGACCCGGTCGTCAGCAGGCTGAGCGTCGCGCCGAAGCCGTCGCGCCCGTAGGACACCTTGACCGGCCGCGCCATCGCCGCCGTCTCGGCGCCCACGATCTCGGCCCAATGGGTCAGAAGGCGCGCCACGGCAAAACCGCGGCCCTCGCCCGCCTTGCGAATCCGCTCGGCCAGCAGGCCAGAGGCGCGTTCGAACCCGCGCCGCCGCCGTTCAGGTCGTGTGCCAGACTTGGCCGTCATCGACTGTCCTTGTCCTTGGTCGGTCTCTATTGTAGCCGACATGCCCGCCCGCGAAAGCCGAAACGTTTAAGGAATCATAAACATTGCGTGACGAGCAGATGAGCGCCGCTTTGCTGGACTGGTATGACGCCCATGCCCGCGTGATGCCATGGCGCGTCTCGCCGCAGGATCGCATGGGCGGTCAACGGCCCGACCCTTACGCGGTCTGGCTGTCCGAGGTGATGTTGCAGCAAACCACCGTGGCTGCGGTACGCGATTACTTCCGCCGCTTCATGGCCCGATGGCCGGATGTCGCGGCGCTGGCCGCTGCCGACGACGCCGATGTGATGGGCGAATGGGCAGGCCTTGGCTATTACGCCCGCGCGCGCAACCTGTTGAAATGCGCGCGCGTGGTGGCGGACGAGCATGACGGCCGGTTTCCTGACACAGCCGACGGGCTGCGCGCCCTGCCCGGCATCGGCCCCTATACCGCCGCCGCCATCGCCTCGATCGCGTTCAACCGGCCAGAGACGGTGGTCGATGGCAATGTCGAACGGGTCATGGCGCGCCTCCATGCCGTTCAGACGCCCCTGCCCGCCGCCAAGCCCGAGCTGACTACGCTGGCCGCCCGCCTGACGCCGCAAAAGCGCCCCGGCGATTATGCCCAGGCGGTGATGGACCTTGGCGCCACGATCTGCACACCGCGCAATCCGGCCTGCGGGATTTGCCCCTGGCGCGAACCGTGCCGGGCGCGCGCAGAGGGTATCGCCGCCGATCTGCCGCGCAAATCGCCCGAGGCCGAAAAGCCCACCCGCAGGGGTCACATCTACCTCGCCCGGCGCGCCGATGGCGCCTGGCTGCTTGAGCGTCGGCCCGAAAAAGGCCTTCTGGGCGGCATGCTGGGCTGGCCCGGATCGGATTGGTCCGACGCGCCGCAACCCGCCCCGCCCCTGACGGCTGACTGGCAGCCGCTGGGCGCCGAGGTTCGCCACACCTTCACCCACTTCCACCTGCATCTGGCGGTGCATACCGCGCTTGTGGGGCCCGGGGCCACGCCAGAGCGCGGCGCTTTTCTGCCATCCGACCAATTCCGCCCCTCCGACCTGCCGACTGTCATGCGCAAGGCTTACAATCTGGCCCGCGACAGCCTGGATGATTGAGATAAACTGCACCGCACCGTATAGTTCACTTCACCTGATCGGAGTGGTTTCATGATTCCCGCGTCACAAGTTGTTCGTTTCCGAAATGCTCTGCCCTTCTGGGCGTCGCTTGGCCTTGTACCGCTGGCCATTCTGGGTGCCGTTCAGGGCGGGCTTTTCATTCTGCTGGTGCCGCTGACGGCCTGGGGCCTCTTTATCCTCCTGGACGCCCTGACCGGCCTGAACCTTGAAAACCCCGATCTTGAGACGCCCGAAGAGGGCCTTTTCTGGTATCGCCTGATCACGATCATCTGGTTTCCGGTGCAGTTCGCCCTACAGTTCGGGTTGATCTGGTATGTCACGCGGGCTGCCCATCTGAATAGCCTCGAGAAGATCGGGCTTTTCTTCGGTGTCGGCGTGATCGGGGGCACGATCGGCATCAATTATAGCCATGAGCTGATGCACCAGAAAAACCGGCTTGAGCGTTGGCTGGCCGACCTCCTTCTGGCCACCGTGCTCTATTCCCATTTCCGGTCCGAACATTTGCGGGTGCATCACCTCTATGTCGGCACCCCGCGCGACCCGGTGACGGCGCGCTATAACGAAGGCTTCCACCGCTATTATCCGCGTGTTCTCTGGCAATGCCTCACCTCGGCCTGGAAGGCGGAAAAAGCACTTCTGGCACGCAAGAACTTGCCCGTCACCGCACGGGCCAATCCGTTCTGGCGCTACGCCATCCTGCAGCTTGCCATGCTGGCGCTGGCTTTCGCCATCGGTGGATGGGCCGGCCTCGGGCTGTTCCTCGTGCAGGCAGGCACCGCGATCTGGCAGCTGGAGCTGGTCAATTACATCGAACATTACGGCCTGACGCGAAAGCATCTGGGCGACGGCAAGTACGAACATGTCCTGCCGCGCCATTCCTGGAACGCCGCGCAGCGCGCCTCGAACTGGCTGCTGATCAACCTTCAGCGCCATTCCGACCATCATTACAAGCCCGACCGGCGCTTTCCGCTGCTGCAAACCTATGGCGAGGATGAGGCCCCGAACCTGCCTTACGGCTATCCGATGATGACGATCATGGCGATGATCCCGCCGCTCTGGCGCCGTCGGATGAACCCGCGCGTGCGCGATTGGCGCAGGCGCTACTATCCCGAGATCACCGATTGGCAGCCCTATAACAAGGCCGAGTTGCCCCTGCCGCGCGGGGCGTGACCGCCGGGGTCGCCCCGGCGGCCAGATATCATTCGCCCAGCGCGATCCCCTCGCGCCGCGGGTCGGCACCGCCCAGGAGAGTCTCGCCGATTGAGATTGCATGCAGGCCCGAGGTCAGATCACGCAGGTTCACCTCGTAGCCCAGCGCCGTCAGCGGCTCGGCCAGATCGGTGGCGCCAGTGCCGTCCTCAAGGTCATAGGTGCCGAAGCGGTTCACCAGATGCGGCATCGACACGGCCTCCTGCACGCTCATCTCCCAATCCAGATGCCCGATGATGGTCTTGGCCACGTAACCGATGATCCGGCTGCCCCCGGGGCTGCCCACCACCAGCACAGGCGCGCCATCGCGCAGAACAATGGTCGGTGACATCGATGACCGGGGGCGTTTGCCCGGTTCGATCCGGTTGGCGATCGGCACGCCATCGGCATGGGTGCGGAAGGAGAAATCGGTCAACTCATTGTTCAACAGAAATCCCGCCGCCATCAGGCGTGAGCCAAAGCCGTTCTCGATGGTCGTGGTCATCGACAAGGCGTTGCCCTCGGAATCGACGATCGAGATATGCGAGGTCGACGGAAACTCGATGCTGACATCATCGGCCCAAAGCTGGGCATGGTCCCATTCGGGGTTGCCGGGGGCCACCTCGGGCAGGGCATCGTCGCCCGCCAGCAGCGCCGCGCGTTCCGCCAGATATTCAGGCGCCACCAGCCCCTCGGTCGGCATTGGCACGAAATCGCTGTCGGCCATGTAGCGGCCCCGATCAGCGAAGGCCAAACGCGAGGCGTCGCCGATCAGCCGCCAGGCCTCGGCGCTTTGCGGCCCAAGCTCTGCCAGATCGTAGCTGCCCAGCATGCCGAGGATCTGTCCCACGGTCAGCGCCCCCGATGAGGGCGGCCCCATGCCGCAGACATCATGGGCCCGATATTCCACGCAGACGGGCGCCCGTTCGACCACGCGGTAAAGCGCCAGATCCAGTGTCGACAGGCGGCCGGGGTTGCCCTCGGCCCCGCGCACGGCGGCCACGATCTCTTCCGCGATCCGGCCAGTATAGAACGCGCTGGTTCCGCGTTCGGCGATGGCGCGCAGCGTCTCGGCATAGGCCGCGTTCGTCAGCGTATCGCCCGCCGCGATGGCGGTGCCGCCGGGAAAGAAGTACTCGGCAGTTGCGGGAAAACGCGTCAGCCGCTCCTCACCGCGCGCGACCATGGTCGCCAGACGGGGCGAGACGGCGAACCCGTCTTCAGCCAGCGCAATCGCATCGTCAAAGAGCCCGCCCCAATTGGCTCGGCCCCAGCGGCGATGCGCCTCTTCCATCAGCTTGGGCGTGCCCGGCGTACCGACCGACAACCCACCGACAACCGCATCGAAGAAGGGCAAAGGTTCGCCATTCTCGTCCTGAAACAGCGTCGGCGTGACATCCAGTGGCGCCGTCTCACGGCCGTCCAGCGTGGTCACCTCGCCGGTTGCGGCGTCATACCAGACCAGAAACGCGCCGCCGCCAAGGCCCGAGGATTGCGGCTCAACCAGGCCCAGAACGGCCTGCACGGCGACCATCGCGTCAGCGGCCGACCCGCCCTCGCGCAACACCCGAGCGCCCGCCTCAACCGCTAACGGGTTCGCGGCGGCGACCATCCAATTCTCCGCCTCGACCGGTACGCCAGCGGCCTTTGCCTCCAGCGCGTTTCTGGTGGCGTCCGACAGGCCCTCAAACGCCGCTGGTGCCGCCGTCTCGCCCTCGGGCGCTACGGTATCGGCGGCCTCCTGCGCGATGGCCGGCAGGGCCAGACAGCAAGCCAGAATGGGCGGAATGATCCAGGTTTTCATACGAAACTCCCCAAGGTTGCGATGAATGTACAACGCAACCTTAGGTCAAGCTAACGCAGATGCACAGAGCCGATCAGTCGCGCAGAAGCTCGTTGATCGAGGTCTTCGACCGGGTCTTTTCGTCAACACGTTTCACGATCACCGCACAGTAGAGGTTCACGCCGTTCTTCGAGGGCATCGATCCGGCCACCACGACCGAGCCCGCCGGCACCTCGCCATACATCACATTGCCCGTCTCGCGGTCGAAGATCTTGGTGGATTGGCCAATGAAAACCCCCATCCCAAGGACCGAGCCTTCGCGGATGATGCAACCTTCAACCACCTCAGACCGCGCACCGATGAAGCAATTATCCTCAATGATCGTGGGGCCCGCCTGCATGGGTTCCAGCACGCCACCGATGCCGACGCCGCCCGACAGGTGCACGTTCTTGCCGATCTGCGCGCAGGAGCCGACCGTGGCCCAGGTATCGACCATCGTACCTGAGTCCACATAGGCACCGAGGTTCACGAAGGAGGGCATCAGCACCACGCCCGGCGCGATATAGGCGGATTTGCGGACGATCGCGTTCGGCACCGCGCGAAACCCTGCGGCGCCCCACTGGTTCTCGCCCCAATCCTTGAACTTGCTGTCGACCTTGTCCCACCAGCCGCCGCCCTGGGGCCCGCCGGATTGCGGCTCCATATCCTTCAGGCGGAAGCCCAGCAAAACCGCCTTCTTGGCCCATTGGTTCACATGCCAGTCTTGCCCGTGCTTCTCGGCCACACGCAACTGGCCGCTATCCAGCGCATTCAGCGTATCCTCGATCGCCTCGCGCGTTTCACCCGTGGTCGCAGGCGTGATCTGATCGCGCGCCTCCCAGGCGGCCTCGATAGCGGTCTCAAGTGCGGCGTTCGACATACGATCGCTCCGGTTTTCTGTTCACTACTCCGACGCGCTATATCCGCCAGCATCGGTTGACACAACGTGTTGATCAATCGCCTTTGCGGAGATTGAGGAGGCCCGGCAAGCCGGACAGGACCTGTTTAAGCGTCTCGGCACTGTTGTCGGCGGGGTCAGGGCGGTTTCGGCCGCGTAATCGGTCCATCAGACCGCGCTCATGTTCCACGAACGCGCTGCCCCATAACGGTTTTTCGGTCTCATGATCTTCGGGGCCCTGCTCGGTCTGAGCGCCGCAGAGATATGTGCTGCCGTTACGCTTTGCATAAAAATACCACCCCCAGTCTTCGGCACCGACGTCGTCGCACTGATACTCGGCGGCGACAAAACCCTTTCGGATTTCGTTCAGCAATGCCTTCCCCGCGAGCTGGTTTACATTTTCCTCCAGAACGCTTGGCGCGTCACGAAAAGCTGTCAGTTCGAATTCAAATTGCTTCATGTTGATCTCCTAAAACCTAAAAAGAACGTCTTCCACATCTCTTTGATCAAGGGAACGGATCGGAGGATGGATTCGCGCCGCAGATCAATACGGCGACCCGCTCATCCGGGGCGGGGACATAGGCGCCTGAGGTCAGCGCGGCCAAGGCCGTGGCACCTGCCGGTTCGGTCAGCAGG
This sequence comes from uncultured Paracoccaceae bacterium, assembly GCA_947503935.1. Lineage (GTDB taxonomy): Bacteria > Pseudomonadota > Alphaproteobacteria > Rhodobacterales > Rhodobacteraceae > CANNFR01. Next base: position 193,208 of record CANNFR010000007.1, on the reverse strand, counting down.
CGGGCCTCGCGCCAGAGCCGCTTCTGGGCGTCGAGGATCGCGTCGTCGGAGACCAGCACCGAGTGCACGCCCTGCGCTTTTGCCAGATCGTAGCAGATGCGCCCGATCCGCCGGGCGCCCAACGCATTGGCCGCGATGCCCGAGACCTCGACCTCGGCCTCAGGCCCCTCGCGCAACGCAGTGTGCAGCGTCGGCGCCAAGTCCGGCTCAACCGCCACCACCTTGCGGCGCCCGGCAAGCCAGGCCAGCGATCCCGCGATCAGCCCGCCCCCGCCGACGGCGATCAGGACGGTGTCAGCCTCAAGGCCCTGAGCCTCCCATTCGCGCAGGCAAGTGCCCTGGCCTGCCACGGTCGGTTCGGCATCATAGGCGTGGATCTGCATCGCACCGGTCTTGACCTGATACGCCTCGGCCTGAGCCAGAGCATCGGCATAGGCGCCCGGCACCACCTGCAAATCCGCGCCCGAGCGTTCGATCAGCGCAATCTTTGCAGGCCCCGCGATCTCGGGCACGTAGATGCGCGCCTTGTGGCCCAGATGCGCCGCCGCATAGGCCACCGCCGCGCCATGGTTGCCGCCAGAGGCCGCCACGACACCCGACCCGGGCACCCCGCCCGACAGCAGGGTGTTGAACGCGCCGCGGGCCTTGAAGCTGCCGGTATGCTGCATCTGCTCAAGCTTCAGCTCGACCGGATAGCCCAGCCCGAAGCCCGCCATCCGCATCACCGGGGTGCGCAGCACATGCCCCTCGATCCGGTCTGCGGCCTGGGTAATCCGCGCTTGCCACGTGTCCATCACACCCTCGCTGGTCATGCTCTGCTACAGCCTATAGACAGACCGAAACGTGCGAACAATACGAGGACCCGCAGTTATGCATGACGACAAGGCCCACCCCTTCCGCAGGGCACGCGAGGATATTGAAAGCGCCCAGAGCATTCCCGACACGCCGCAGACACGGTCGCCCGCCTACAAGCTTGCCTTTGCCGATAATGACTTTCTGTGCCGCGACGAGTTGCGCCCCGTTCGGTTGCAGCTGGAACTGCTCAAGCCCGAGCTGATGATGTCGGAGTACGGCGTGGAATCGACAGTTGTACTGTTCGGTGGCGCGCGCATTCCGGCGCCTGCCAATGCGTCGAAGGCGCGCACGAAGACGCTGGCGGATCTTTCGAAATACTATGATGAGGCGCGCGAATTTGCCCGGTTGATGACGCTGAAAAGCAGGCACAACGGCCACCGCGACGACGTGATCGTCACCGGTGGCGGGCCTGGCGTGATGGAGGCGGGCAATCGCGGGGCCGCGGATGCCGGCGGCGTCTCGATCGGGCTGAACATCGTGCTGCCGCATGAACAGGCGCCGAACGAATATGTGACCCCCGACCTCTGCTTTAACTTCCACTATTTCGCGATCCGCAAGATGCATTTCCTGATGCGCGCCAAGGCCATCGTGGTCTTCCCCGGCGGGTTCGGGACCTTTGACGAGCTGTTCGAAAGCCTGACCCTGATCCAGACTGGCCGGATGGAGCGGGTGCCCGTCCTGCTCTTCGGTCGCACCTTCTGGGAAAAGATGGTGAATTGGGAGGCGCTGGCCGATGCCGGCACCATCGCAGCTGAAGACCTCGACTTGTTCCGCTATGTCGAAACCGCGGCCGAAGCGGTCGAAGCGATTGAAACCTGGGATGGCGCGGGCCAGAAGCGCAACGCCATTCCCGGCCGCTGAGGTGTAATCGGGCAAATCTGAACGAGGTTTTCAGGTTTCAAGAGAGGTGCAGGTCTTTCCTGTCTTTAAGTGCCTATTATCGTTGGTTGGCATGTCACCAGGCAGGTCCTAGCCGTGCCCGATCGTAGCGGCATCATCACAAGCATGAAAGTGGCATTCCAGTTCAAGCGTCGCATGGCCGACCCCCAGTGCCTCCAGCCGCGTCCGCAGGGCGGTCTTGATGGCATCGGCGTCGCTCCAACGGTCCTCTTCAATCACCACGTGGGCCTGAATGGCTGGGTGGTTCTCTTCCATCTGCCAGAGATGCAGGTGGTGAATGTCGCGCACCCCCGCCTCGGCCCGCATAGTCTGCAACACGTCCACGGATGACACATCGGGCGGCGCGCCCAGCATCAGAACACGGATCACGCCACCGATCTCGGCAAAAGCGTGCCAGAGGATGTATCCCGCGATCAAGAGTGTCACGAGCGGGTCAACGATATGCCAATCGTAAAGGATCACCAGCGTCCCCGCGATGATCACCCCGACCGAGCCCAACGCGTCGGCCAGATTGTGCAAGAATGCCGCGCGAATATTCATCGAGGTTTTCGACATCGAATAGGTCAGCGCGGCAGTGATCAGATCGATGACCAGAGCGATGCCCGCCAGCACCACGACAATCCACCCGTTGATCGGTGACGGGTCATAGAACCGCACCAAAGCCTCGTAAATCAGATAGAGGCCGATCACGATCAGCGTAGTGTAGTTGATCAATGCGGCCACCGTCTCGGCACGGGCATAACCAAAGGTCATCTGCGCATCCGCCAGGCGCCGGGCGCCGCGCGATGCGCCGAGCCACAAAGGCGATCACCAGTGACAGCGCATCCGACAGATTGTGGATCGCGTCAGCGATCAGTGCCAGACTGCCCGACAAGACCCCGCCGACAATCTGCGCCACCGTCAGGATCAGGTTGACCGCAACGGCCAGCGCCACCCGCCTGTCGCCCGCATCGGGGTCGATATGGCGGTGCCCGTGATGATCGTGCGACATTGGGCCTAGCCCAGCCCGGCTTCCGCCGCGATCTCGGCCCGGCTTTTTCGGGCGCGTTCAGTGGCTGATTTCAGCTGTCCGCAGGCGGCCATGATATCCTCGCCGCGTGGGGTGCGGATGGGGCTGGCATAGCCCGCCTTGTAGATGATGTCGGCAAAGGCCTTGATGCGCTGCCGGTCGCTACGCTCATAGGGCGCACCGGGCCATTCGTTGAACGGGATCAAGTTGATCTTGGCGGGAATGCCCTCTATCAGCTTGACCAGCCGTTTGGCATCGGCGTCGCTGTCATTCACGCCCTTCAGCATGACGTATTCGAAGGTGATCCGCTCGGAATTCGACAGGCGCGGATAGTCGCGCAGCGCACCAAGCAGCGTCTCGATGTTCCAACGCTTGTTGATCGGCACCAATCGGTCGCGCACCTCGTCGGTGGTCGCGTGGAAGCTGACCGCCAGAAGGCAGCCGATCTCTTCCGCGGTGCGCGCGATCTCGGGCACCACACCCGAGGTGGACAGCGTGATGCGGCGGCGCGACAGCGAGATCCCCTCGGGGTCCATCACGATCTTCATCGCGTCGCGGACGTTCTCGAAATTATAGAGCGGCTCGCCCATGCCCATCAGCACGATGTTCGACAAAAGCCGAGGGCCCGCCTCGCCGGTGCCGGTACCAGGTTCTGGCCATTCGCCCAAATCGTCACGCGCCAGCATCACTTGGCCCACGATCTCGGCCGGGGTCAGGTTGCGCACCAGTTTCTGCGTGCCCGTGTGGCAGAACGAACAGGTCAGCGTGCAGCCAACCTGGGACGAAATGCAAAGCGTCCCGCGATCCTCCTCGGGGATGTAGACCACCTCAACCTCATGGCCGCCCGCAATGCGCACCAGATACTTCCGCGTGCCATCGTCTGAGACCTGCCGCGTCACCACCTCGGGCAGCGAAATGACAAAGGTCTCGGCCAGCATGGCGCGGTAATCCTTGGCCAGGTTCGTCATCGCCGCGAAATCACGCACGCCCCAATGGTAGATCCATTGCCAGATCTGACCGACCCGCATCTTCGCCTGCTTCTCGGGCGTACCCGCGGCAATCAACGCCTCGCGCAGGCCCGCGCGCGTGAGCCCGATCAGGTTCACGGGCCCTTCGGGCAGCTTGCGGGGCAGCGTCAGCACATCTTGCGTGATCGGGGCGGTCATTCTGTCGGTCCTCTGGGAAGCAGCCTCAATATAGCGCTTTGATACCAAAAGGAACACCCGCGCACACCTTGCCTCTGAAGCAACGTTGCGATACGTCCGGGGGCAACGAATTTTCTGCGAAAATTCAAAAGCAAAACGCGCTGTTTCTTCGCAGAAGAAACGTTTGACACAGCTAGGCGATGACCCCGTTTTTTCGCAGAAAAAACGCATCCGAGGGAGGCCTATGAAAATACTCGTCATCGGCACCGGGTCCATCGGGCACAGGCATGCGGGCAATCTGGGCGCGCTTGGGGCCACGGTTGAGACCGTCTCGATCCGCGATGGTGGGCTTGCCTCGGCGTTGAAGCACATCGCCGATGGCGCCGACGGGGCCGTGATTGCGACGGAAACGCAGATCCGCCTGGACCTGATCGAGGCCGCCGCCAACAAGTCTATGCCGCTTTATATCGAAAAGCCGCTGGCCTTCGATCCCGACACGATTTCTGCCATCTATGCTGCCGCCACAAAGATTGCCGAACGCAGCATGGTGGGCTTCATGGTGCGCTATCACCCGGCCTTCCGGCATCTGGCTCGCGCCAACCTGTCCGACACCTATCGCTATAGTTTCGAGATCGGCCATGACGTGACCCAGTGGCGCCAGAACTGGAGCTTTGCCGACAGCTATGCGGCGAAACCGCAGGGCGGTGGCGTCTTGCTGGACCTTTGTCACGAGATCGATATGGCCCATTGCCTGTTCCCCGGTGTGCTGGGCGATGTCGAAAGCATCGGCCACACGAAGTATCCGGGCGTCGACATGGCCACGCAAGTCACCCGGCAGGGGCCGGCACTGGGACTTGTCTCGATGGATTACCTTTCCCCGCGTTCGACCCGCCGGATCGAGATTGCGGGCACCGAAACCCGCAGGTCCTTCGATCTGATCGAAGGCCGCTATGCCGATGGCGAGGCCGATCTCAAATTCCCGTTTGAGCGTAATCAGATGTTTTTGGGCGCGATGCACGACTTCCTGGCGCTGATCGCCGGGGCGCCGACCTCATCGGTCGAACATCTGCCCCGGCTCGACCGTGTCCGCGCGTCGTGTGAAGAGATCGCCGCCGCCCATGCCGCGCGCCGCTTTACCGGCCATCTGGAAGGTGGCAAGCCGTGATCCTGGGGCATATCGGTGTGCGCGCAGGGTCGAAAGGCGTGCCAGGCAAGAACTTTCGCCCGATTTGCGGTAAGCCCCTGATCGACTGGAGCCTCGATCAGCTTTTGGAGCATGATCAGGTCGACGCGGTCGTCGTCTCGACCGACAGCCCTGAAATCTTGTCGCACGCATTGGCCAAGGGGGCGCTGGATATCGGCCTCAGGCCCGCGCATCTAGCCACCGATGGCGCGGGGAAATGGGGCGTCTGGCAGCATGCCCTGGATGCGGCAGAGGCATTGACCGGCCCTGTCACAGCATTCCTCGACCTCGACGCGACCGCGCCTTTGCGCATCCCTCAGGATATCACCGATGCGCTGGCGCTGTTCCAAACCGAGCAGCCAGACATGGTGATGTCGTGCTGCGAGGCGCGCAAGAACCCCTATTTCAACCTGGTCGAGCCAGATGAAACCGGCGCGCTCCATGTCTCAAAACCCCTGCCCGGCGGGGTGGTCGCGCGCCAGCAGGCACCGGTGGTCTATGAGCACGCCGCGTCGACCTATGTGGTCGCGCCCGATTATCTCCGCCGCGCAAACGCGCTCTTCGAGGGTCGGGTCATTCCCTACCTCATGCCGCCCGAACGCTGCCTCGATATCGACAGCCCGTTCGATTTCAAACTCGTCGAATTTCTTCTCAAGGACCGGATGCATGCAGACCCAGCTTGACGGCAAGACCATTTTCATCACCGGCTCGGGTGGCGTTTTAGGCAGCACTTATGTGCGCCGGATGCTGGCGGCGGGCGCGCGCGTGGTGGCCTCTGACCTGCCGGGCGAGCGCGCTGACAAGCTGAAGGCCGATCACGGATCAAACGACGCGTTCACCTTTGTTGAGCTTGACGTGGCCGACGAAGACCAAGTGACAGCCGTGTTCCAGAAACTGCTCGGCATGGGGCTTGAGCCCAATGTGGTGCTGAACAACGCAGCCATTACGGGCGAATTGCTGATGGGCGCGGGCAAACCCTTCCCTGACTTCGCCAACACCTCGGTCACTGATTGGGAGCGGACGCTGCGCACCAACATGACCGGCGCTTTCATGGTCGCCCGTCAGATGGACCGTGACATCGTGGGCAAATGGCCCGCCAAGCTGATCAACGTCGCTTCGATGTACGCGCTGAACGCGCCGCATCACGAGATCTACGACGGCATGCCGTTCCGGTCCTTCAGCGCCTATTCCGCCAGCAAGGCGGGCATCCACGGGCTGACGCTCTGGCTAGCGGCCTATTGGGCCAAGCGCCAGGCGACGGTCAACACCATCGCCCCCGGCGCCGTGTTCAACGGCCATTCCGAGGAATTTCAGAAGCGGGTCTCGAACCTGATCATGGCGGGCCGCATGGCTGAGCCGGATGAAATCGCCGACGCGATGCTGTTTCTCTGCTCGGACCAGTCGAACTACATCACCGGCCAGATCCACCATGTGGATGGCGGCTTCAACGGCTGGTGATCAGCTTGTGCAGCGGTTGGCGGCTTCGTCCACCGTCGCCGTGAACCCCAGAAGAGAGAACGTGTCGGTTGTGGTCGTGCCACGAGCGGACCGGCCGACCAGAACGGCCTGAGCACCGTTTCGCATGGCCGACACGATGCGCTGATCATCTTCCGGTACGGGATAGGCCCATTCGGGATTTTCGGTATCGGGGATCAGCTGAAACGCCGTGCCGCCGATATCCAGGGACACGGTCGATCCGGGGGCGAAGGGATATCCGCCGGTGAACGACACCTCGCCGGCCACATTCGCACTGGGCCGATAGGTCACGAACATCAAGATATCGCCCCGCCGCACGGCCACCACGCGACCATCGCGCGTGTTCACCGTTTCCTTCGGGCTGGAGACGGCCCAGCATTCCTGCGGATCGCCCTCAACAAACACACTCCAATCAGTATTCGCGCCGACCCGATTGGTGCTTTCCTCCTGCGCCATTGCAACCGATGCGGCCAATGCCACTGATGCACCAAACGCGCTGCGGATCATCCATGTCGTCATTTTCCCTACAGCCTCCAGCTGTCTCTGCCTCATCGCCCGCCATTTGGACCGCTTGATCGACCTTTTTGCCTCTGGCGGAAATTATTTCAACTCGATAGGGCAAGGTTAACGTAAAATTCCGGTGTATTGAAAGCCCTTCCAGCGGAAAACTGCGTATCGGGGAACGGAGGACCGCACATGGCCGAACCACACAGGATGGCAGAACTCTGGCGGGGAGGTATGCTGGAATCCTATCATTCCGGCCACGCAGTGATCTGCGGCCCCGGCGGCGCGGTGGTCGACAGCTGGGGCGACCCGCAGGCGATGATCTACCCGCGATCGTCTTGCAAGATGGTCCAGGCCCTGCCGTTGATCGAAAGCGGCGCGGCCGAGGCGGCGGGTCTGACCGACCGACAATTGGCGCTTGCCTGCGCCTCGCATCAGGGCGCCGCGCTTCATACCGGGATGGTCGAAAGCTGGCTGACCGACCTCGGCCTTGGCGACGACGATCTGCGCTGCGGCGCCCATTGGCCGAAGGACAAAGAAGCGCGCAACGGCCTGATCCTGGGCCACACGACACCCTGCCAGAAGCACAACAATTGCTCAGGCAAACATGCGGGCTTTCTGACGCTGACGCGACATCTGGGGGCGGGGCCTGACTATATCGACCCCGATCATCCGGTCCAGCAGGCGATCCGGCAGGTGACAGAAGAGGTAACCGGCGAGGCCTCTCCCGGCTACGGCATCGACGGCTGCTCGGCCCCCAATTTCGCCTGCACGATCACCGGCCTGGCCCGCGCCATGTCGGCCTTCGCCAACGCGGCCGAGACCGATACGAGGGGCCGTGCCATGGTGCGCCTCCGCCAGGCGATGGCGACCTATCCCGACCTGGTCGCAGGCGAGGGGCGCGCCTGCACCGAATTGATGCGCGCGATGGGCGGCAAGGTCGCGATCAAGACCGGCGCCGAGGCCGTCTTTGTCGCCATCATCCCCGAAAAACAGATCGGCATCGCGCTGAAAATCGTCGATGGCGGCACCCGCGCCGCCGAGCTGGCAATCGCCGCCCTGCTGGTGCGGGCGGGCGTACTTGACTACGATCACCCCGCCACGCGCAAACGGCTCGACACGCCGCAGACGAACTGGCGCAAGGCCGAAACGGGCATCCTGCGCGCGGCCGATGGATTTCCGGGCTGAAAGCCCCGTCTTTCCTGTTTCCAAATATCCCCGCCGGAGGCAGAAATCTCTTCTCGCGACTTGGAGCTACCGCAGCCCCCTCAGCCCAGGTATCGGCGCAAGGCCGCAGGCGGGTCGCGGAAAAGCGCCTCTGTCGCAACCGGGGCCGAGACCTGGCCGGCATCGACCACACAGACATCCGTGGCGATTCGTTTTGCATCCTCAGGCTCGTGGCTGATCATCAGCAAGGTCGCGCCGGTCTCGGCGGCCAGATCGGCGACCAGATCCAGCATCTCGGCCTTCAGGGCAGGCCCAAGCGCGGCAAAAGGTTCATCCAGCAGAACCACGGGCCGGGCCTGCAGCAGCATCCGGGCCAGGGCCACCCGGCTTTGCTGGCCACCCGACAATTGCGAAGGCCGCCGGTCGCCCAGACCAGCCAGGCCGACACGCTCCAACGCCGTGCCGACCCTTGCCTTCTCCTCCGGCGTCAGCCGCGCCGAAGGCCGCAGGCCGAGGCCCACGTTCACCGCGACGCTGAGATGCGGAAACAGGTTCTGATCCTGAAAGATCACGCTGACCGGCCTGTCGCCCGGATCAAGCGGTGTCAGGTCGCGCCCGTCCCAGAGGATGCGGCCCGCCTCTGGCGCGACAAACCCCGCGATTGCGTTCAGCAATGTCGATTTGCCCGCACCGGACGGGCCCATCACGGCGATGCGTGCGCCTGTCGGCACCGTGAGGTCCGCCGACAGGCGAAACGTGCCCAGCCTCACCAATAGCCCGTCAAGCAGCAGCATTCAGGCGCCCTCCCCTGTCGAACAGCCAGAACAGCGCGATGCTGGCGCCCATCAGCAAAAGGGCCGCGCCCATCGCATCCTCCATCCGGTAGGCCGCCATCAGACGGTAAAGCTGCAAGGGCAAGGTGGCGCCCTCGGAATCGGCAAAGAGCGCGATCACGCCCAGATCCCCCATGGAAAACGCCGCTGCAAGCCCGGCTGAAAAGCCCAAGGCCCGCGCCAGGCGCGGCACGATCAAGAGGCGCAACCGCGCCATTCCCCGCAGCCGCAAGCTGTCGGCCAGGCGTCCATAGGCGGCCTCGGCCTCGGCCAAAGCGGGGATCAAGGCGCGAAGCGCGAAGGGCAGGCTCATCGCCGCGTTCACGGTCGCCGTGACCGGCAAGGCAAGGTCGGACGGGTTCACCAGCGGGAAAAGCAGGATGAAAAGGCCGACCCCCATGACCAGGGGCGAGGCGGCGATGGTCAGATACCCGACCCCTTCGGCCAGAACCCCGCCCGCACGCCCCCTCAGACGCTGGATCAGCAAAGCCATCGGCAGCGCCAGCGCCAGGGTCAGCCCCGCCGAGCCCAGCGCCACGGTCAGCGACCGCCCCGTCGCCTGCCAGACCGAGGCCGGCAGGCCCGGCAGCGCGCCCAGGCCCGCCACGATGACCGCCGCGATGGGGACCAGCAGGAACAGGGTCACGATGGTCAGCAACGCGATATCCTGCACCCGCAGGACCAGCGCGCCCGCATCCCAACGCTCAACCGCCCGGTCGAGACCCGCGCCAAGCGCGGCGGGGATGGCCACCCGCATCGCCAGAAGGGCCGCGGCCACCGTCAGGGCGACCTGCACCAGCGCCAACAACGCGGCGCGGGCCAGATCGAAGTCAAAGCTGAACGCCTGATAGATCGCAAGTTCAACAGTTGTGGCGCGCGGCCCGCCGCCCAGCGTCAGCGCCACGGCAAAACTGGTCAGGCAGACCAGAAAGATCACCGCAAACGCGCCCGGCAGGACGGCGCGCAGCATCGGCCTTTCAAGCACGCGGGCGATGTCACCCGGCTGAAACCCCAAGGTCGCAGCCAAACGGAACCGCTCGGCCGGGATCGCCAGCCAGCCTTGCAGGATCAGCCGGGTCGCCAGCGGAAGGTTGAAGAAGACATGCGCCAGAACCACCCCATGCAGCCCGTAGATATTGACCGGCGGCAGGCCGATCAGGTCCAGGCCCTGGCTAACCCAGCCGTTGCGCCCGAAGACCGCCAGCAGCCCAAGCACGGCTACGATCACCGGCAGGATAAACGGCGCGCCGAGCAGCGTCACCAACACGCCGCGCCCGAGGAATTGCCGCCGCGCCAGCGCCCGCGCGACGGGTATCGCCACCAGGCAGGACAGCGCCGCCGAGATAAGCGCTTGCACCACGGTAAAACGCACCGCCGCCCAATCGGCCACACCAAGGCTGCCCCATCCCTCGGCGCGCATCGCCACGGCCGCCAATGTCCCGAGGCTGAGCATCAGGATCACGGCAACCGCCGCGACCCCGACCCAGTGCAGCGGCTCTAGCGGCTGAGCGCGGCGCGCCATGTCTCAAGCGCCTGATCGCGGATCTCTGCCGCCTCGCCGGGTGCATAGATCAACGCCTGGCCGGGCAGGATCAGCGTCTCAAACCCTTCGGGCAAGCCGTCGCTGGGGATGACGGCAGGATACATCCAATTAGTCGTCGGGATCACCGATTGGAACGCCTCGGACACCATGAAATCAAGGAATTGATCGGCCAGTTCAGGCTCTTCGGTCGAGGCGATCTTGCCCGCCACTTCGACTTGCAGGTAATGCCCCTCGGCAAAAAGGGCGGCTGATTTCGTCGGGTCTTCCTCGGCGATCAGGTGATAGGCGGGCGAAGTGGTGTAGCTGAGCACCATGTCGGCCTCGCCCTCGGTAAAGAGGCCATAGGCCTCGGACCAGCCGGGGGTGACGGTAACGATATTGTCCGAGAGCCCCTCCCAGATCTCGCCCGCCCGGTCGCCATAGGCCGCCTGCACCCAGAGAAGCAGGCCAAGTCCCGGCGTCGAGGACCGGGGGTCCTGAATGATGATCGACACATCCGAAGCGGCCAGCGCCTCAAAATCCGTGGGCACATCGGTCAGCTTGGTGTTGTCATAGACAAAGGCGAAATAGCCCCAATCGTAAGGCACGAAGAGGTCATCCTCCCACTCGATCGGCAGGTCATATGTCGCCTCGACCGAGACGGGCTGGAACAGGGCGCTGTCCGCCGCCGCCGCCGTCAGGTTGGTGTCGAGACCCAACACCACATCCGCCTCGGTCCGTGCCCCTTCCAGCTTGATCCGCGCCAAAAGCCCCGCCCCATCCCCGGCAGCCACGAATTTCAGATCGCAGGCGCAGACGGCCTCAAACGCCACCTCAACCGCGGGGCCCGGGCCCCATTCGGCGATGAAGCTGTCATAGGTGTAGATAGTCAGTACGGGTGTTTCCGCCTGGGCCATACTGGCCATGAGGCATCCCGCAGCAAGGATCGGATAGCGCATTCTCATCCTCCAATGCGACGGGCGGTGTGAAGGATCAGATGCGACCTTCCCTCCGCCGGTCTTAACCGGTTCAGGTTCTACGGGTTCGCATCACGCATCTCAGCCCGCAGCCGGGCACCCCGAGGTAGTCCGATACTTAGGCGGCCCCGTCTGGGGCCGCAAGGCGAAAGCGCTAGCGCGAGAAGGCCGCAAGCCATTCATCCAACGCAGGCTTGCGCAGCGCTTCGGCCGCGATCTCGCTGTAAAAGACCGCGCGGGGCGGCTGGCCCAGCTCGGCAAATTCGGTTGGCAGCTTTGCCGGATCAAGCCGCACGGGATAGGCCCAGTTGCCGGTGGGCATCATCGCCTGAAACCGTTCCGACAGGATAAAGGCCATGAACGCATCGGCCAGATCGGGCTGATCAGTTGTCCGAAGCCTACCGGCCAGTTCGACCATGAAATAATGCCCCTCCTCAAAAATCGCAGCTGCCTTGGTGCGATCTCCGTCGGCGATGATGTGATAGGCGGGCGAGGTGGTGTAGCTCAGCACCATGTCGGCCTCGCCTGCGGTGAACATGCCGTAGGCTTCCGACCAGCCTTTGGTTACGGTCAGGATCTTGGGCGCCAATTTGTCCCAGGCCCCCCCTGCCTCATCGCCATAGACCGCCTTGACCCAGAGCAAAAGCGCCAGGCCCGAGATTGAGGATCGTGGATCCTGAATGACGATCTTCACGTCATCGGGCAGCGACAAAAGCTCCGCAAAGCTCGACGGCGGGTTTTCAAGCCGGGTCTTGTCGTAAACGAACGCAGTGTAGCCCCAGTTGAACGGCAAGAACACCTCATCCTCCCAGGCAATCGGCATGGTCAGATCGTCCGTCTTCTGCCCGTGGGGTGCGAACAGGCCCGTGGCGCGGGCACGTGCGGTGATGTCGGTGTTCAGCCCGATCACGGCGTCGGCGCGGGTTCTGTCGCCCTCGATCAGCAGCCGAGGCAACACATCACCGGTCACGAAGACCAGATCGCAGGCGCATGTTTCTTCAAATGCCGCCTCGATGCCGGGCCCGGGGCCCCATTCCGAGGCGAAGTAATCGGGCGCATAAACGGTAAATTCGGGGGCTTCGGCCGCAGCCGTGGTGGCCAGGCAAAGCCCGGCCAGAAATGTCGTCAATCGCATGTCATCCTCCATGGGTGACAGACGGAGAAGCGCAGCCTTTTGGGGGTGCAACCTTCCCTCCGCCGGTCCTAACCGGTTCAGGTTCGACGGGTTCGCTTGCGCATCTCAGCCTGTCGCCAGGCACCCCGAGGTGTAGCCGACGTTATGCGCGCTGGCCGGGAAGGGCAAGTGGCGGCGGATCAGGCTGGGCCCATCTCCGCAAAACTATCGGCAAGGCGCTCTATATCGGGCATGTGTGGTGCTGCATCAAAACGCGCAGCCTCGCTTGCCAGCACGTCTTTGATCACCTTCGACATGATGGTGCAGAACTGGCCAGGCAGACTGTTCTCACCGGGAGACCAGGCCTTGAGAAACACCGGACTATCTCCGAAAAGCGCGGCTTGGATCCATGTCCCATCCCGCCCGATATGATCCATCTCTTCGCTGGCGGAGTGCGCAGCCGCCTGGAAGAGCCGTTCAAACGCCCCTGCCGCGCCCGTAGTGAGGTCGAGCAACTGACATCTGACGCCTGCATTTCTGCCAATCTTTCTTTTGTTGAAGGCGAATATGCTGAACATTTCACCAGCGACGGATTGCTTGCGCGCTATGAACATCCCGTGAGACTCGAGAAAGGGATAGGGGGCTGTTTGTTGGTATGTGAGAACGCCCGAAGTGTCCTTGGCATGCAATGCCATATCGAACCCCGCCAACATATCTTCGAATGTAGGGATTCTGGATGGCTTCTCGTCGCGTGAAAAGCGTTTGGGCTGACGGGCCCAATCATCCCAAGTCGGGGCTGATGACATATCTTACTATCTTTCCTGAGCGAACAGGACATCTGCTTTGCTAATAATCCATTTATGCATAGCTGATGATTGGCACGGTAGGGAACCGCATTTTGCCATTCAACAACCCAAGCACCGCCGGGCTTGGCATTTGAGCGAGGCCCCTGTAACCGAAAGGCGAAACCTTCGGAGCGTTGCCATCCCATGTCATTCAACACTTTCGGCCATCTCTTTCTTGTCACCACCTGGGGTGAAAGCCACGGGCCTGCGCTGGGGTGCACGATTGACGGCTGTCCACCGGGGATTGCCCTGGATGAAAAGGCAATCCAGCCCTGGCTGGATCAGCGCAAACCCGGGCAGAACAAGTACACCACCCAGCGGCGTGAGGCAGATCAGGTCGAGATCCTGTCGGGCACCTATGAAAGGCGCACGACCGGCACGCCGATCCAACTGATGATCCGCAACACCGATCAACGCTCGAAAGACTACAGCGAGATCGCGCAGAAATTCAGGCCTGGGCATGCCGATATCACCTACCACCAGAAATACGGCCTGCGTGACCCGCGCGGTGGCGGCCGGTCTTCGGCGCGCGAGACGGCGGCGCGGGTGGCGGCCGGCGGCGTGGCGCGGGCTGTCTTGGGCGATCTGGCGCCCGGTCTGCGGATCACCGGCTATATGGTGCAGATGGGCCCCCGGGTGATTGACCGCGCCCGGTTCGATCTGGCGCAGGTGACCGAGAACCCCTTCTGGTGCCCCGATGCAGAGGCGGCTGAAAATTGGGCCGCGTATCTCGACGATCTGCGCAAATCCGGCAACTCGGTCGGCGCGGTGATCGAGGTTTCGGCGGAAGGCGTGCCGCCCGGCCTCGGCGCGCCTGTCTATGCCAAGCTCGACACCGAGCTGGCCGCCGCGATGATGAGCATCAATGCCGTGAAGGGGGTTGAGGTGGGGGCCGGCATGGCCTCGGCCGCGCTGACGGGGGTTGAGAATGCCGACGAGATCACGATGGGGCCGGATGGCCCGGTCTATTCGACAAACCATGCAGGCGGCATTCTGGGCGGGATCTCGACCGGCCAGGAGGTTGTGGTGCGCTTTGCGGTGAAGCCGACCTCGTCGATCCTGACACCCCGCAAGACGATCACGGTCGCGGGGGAAGAGACCGACATCGTCACCAAAGGCCGCCACGACCCTTGTGTCGGCATCCGCGCGGTGCCCGTGGGCGAGGCGATGATGGCCTGCGTGCTGCTCGATCACCTGCTGCTCGACCGCGCGCAGACAGGGGGTGTGCGGGGGAAGATCGGGTAAGGGCTAGAGGGCATCGCCGGACCGGGGGATGGCGATCCTACCTATTTTCTGAGCGCTTTATGGTGGCCAAGCCCATCTTCCGCCCCTTCGGTGCACCAGAACTTGGGAAATCGCCAGCCCGTGGGGCCGGTCTGGCGATGCCCGGCGCCTTCGGTTTGGTTCCGGGCTGACGCGTAGCGTCAAGGGATGACTGACAGCGCGTTTGGAGGAAATCCAGACCAGAGGCCTTAGACCTCAATTCAGCGCATCCCAGATCAGCTTGGATCCCGTGACCGTCAGCAACACGTAGGTGATGGCGAAAAACAACCGCTCGGACACCATGTAATGCGCCTTGACGCCCAGCCACGCGCCGAAGAGTGCGACAGGGGCCAGAATGACATTCGCCAGCAAGGTGTCGACGGTGAAGATGCCCAGGAATGCGTAAGGCACGGCCTTGAAGATATTGACCACCCAGAAGGTGATGACGGTGGTCGCCTGATATGTCGTCTTGGGCAGGCCCTGCGCCAGCAGGTAGACCGCCACAGGTGGGCCGCCGGCATGGCTGATGAAACTGGTAAATCCGGCGACCAACCCCGCGATCACCCCCGCCAGAGGGCCGAGCGGGCGCGGCGAAATGCGCAGCCAGCCCTGCCCGCGCGCGATCTGATACGCCACGAAGGCCAGCGAAATGGCCCCGATCAGCAGCCGCAGCACATCCGCATTTGCCACCTGATAAAGCCCAGCCCCAAGGGCCACACCGGGCAGCCCCGCGATTATCAGAAATCGCGCCGAAGGCCCATGCCATTGCCGCCAATAGGGGCGCAGCGTCGCCAGATCGACCAACATCAGCAGCGGCAGCATCAATCCAAGCGCCTGCGCCGGCTCGAGAATCAGCGCCAGAAGGGGTGTCGCGGCAAAGGCCGCACCCGACCCGAACCCGCCTTTCGAGACGCCTGCAAAGATGACGGCGGGGATGGAAAGTGCGAAGAATGCAAGATTGAACTCCACCTTCCGGCCATCCTTTGCGATATTTCCTGAGCCCGCACATAGGCTTAGCGCGCACCCCACCGATCGGCCAGCCCAAATCCGGCCATCGTGCCGCCCTCTCGCACCTTGCCAGCGGGGGCGTCACGGACTAGGCAGTCGCCCAATCAAATCAGCCAAACGGAGAGCTCACCCATGGCCAGATCCAAGATTGCCCTTATCGGCGCGGGCCAGATCGGCGGAACCCTTGCCCATCTCGCAGCGCAGAAGGAACTGGGCGATGTCGTTCTGTTCGACATTGCCGAAGGCATTCCGCAGGGCAAGGCGCTGGATATCGCCGAAAGCGGCCCGTCCGCCAAGTTCGACGCCACGATGACCGGCACCAACGATTACGCCGATATTGCGGGCGCGGATGTCTGCATCGTCACCGCCGGTGTCGCCCGCAAACCGGGGATGAGCCGCGATGACCTTCTGGGCATCAACCTGAAGGTCATGAAATCGGTGGGCGAAGGCATTGCCAAGCACGCACCGAACGCCTTCGTGATCTGCATCACCAACCCGCTGGATGCCATGGTCTGGGCGTTGCGCGAATATTCCGGCCTGCCGCACAACATGGTGGTCGGCATGGCGGGCGTGCTGGACAGCGCGCGCTTCCGGCACTTCCTGTCGCTGGAATTCGGCGTCTCGATGCGTGATGTCACCGCCTTCGTTCTGGGCGGCCATGGCGATACGATGGTGCCGCTGACGCGCTATTCCACCGTCGCCGGTATTCCGCTGCCCGATCTGGTCAAGATGGGCTGGACGACGCAGGACAAGCTTGACGCGATCGTGCAGCGCACCCGCGATGGCGGGGCCGAGATCGTGGGCCTTCTGAAAACCGGCTCGGCCTTCTATGCGCCCGCCACCAGCGCCATCGAGATGGCTGAATCTTTCCTCAAAGACCAAAAGCGCGTCCTGCCCTGCGCGGCCCATGTCGACGGCGCCTATGGCCTGAACGGCATGTATGTCGGCGTGCCGACTGTCATCGGCGCCGGTGGTATCGAAAAGGTCATCGATATCGCGCTGAACAAGGACGAACAAGCCATGTTCGACAAATCGGTCGATGCCGTGAAAGGCCTGGTTACCGCCTGTAAGGGGATTGATGACGGATTGAAGTAAGGCCACCTGCCAACGCCGCACTGCGGAGTTGGCTTAACCCGCAAGGATATCGACGCTTCGCTTGGATGATGTGACCGTACCAGTCTATCCTGACAGCGGAACCGAACCGCAGCTTTACCCGGATGCGGTGGTGTTCCCATCGCCTACCTCGCGGCGGCCTGCCGGAAAGCTGCGGATCGCTGTTCTGGATGCCGATGGCGGGGTGATACCCGATGCGATTTGCGGGTTTCACAGCATCACAAGCGCTGGCTATGTGCCCGAGACCACCGACGCGCCACAGGTGCTGAAAGGCGACTGGCTGTTCGGCGGCATTGCCTCGCATCATTTCGGCCATCAGATCACGCGATCGCTTGGTCGCCTTGCTGCGTTGGGGTCTGGCCGCACGTTTGACGGCATCGTTTACGCCCACGTTGACAAGCGCTCGGCGGACCCCGCCAGCACGGCCATGTTCGCAAGGCTTCTGGACGGTCTGGGCATCACGACCCCGGTTCTGGCCTTGGCAGAGCCGACCCGGGTGCAACACCTCCATATTGGCCCCGATCAGTTCAGCGAACTGACGGCCTGCCGAGCCGATCCGGCTTATGTGACCTGGGCGCGGCAAATCTTCCTGCCGGCGGGTATCCGGCCTGTTCGCGGCTCGCGACTTTATGTAACACGCTCGCGTCTTGCGCCGACGACGGGGCGTATCCTTTGCGAAGATATTCTCGAGCAGAACCTGCGCGCTATCGGTTTTGAGATTTTCGCACCCGAGCGGCATTCCGTCGCCGACCAGCTTCGCCGCTATGCCGCAACCGAGACGATCGTCACAACCGATGGGTCGCATGCGCATCTCATCGCGCTGGCGCGGCAATCGGGGCAGAAGATCCTGATGATCGCCCGGCGCAATGAAAAACCGGCCTACATCCTGAACCATCTCGAAAGCTTTGGTGCGGGATGCGAGAATGCGTCGTTAGAGTATATCAACACTCTCGTCGAAGAATGGTGGCCAAGCGCGCGCTCGAACAACCGATCTCTGGGCGAAGTCGACTTCGGCGCGCTTCGGGCGGAACTGGGCAAGCATGGTTTGGACGATGCGACACAGACGGCAGATTGGATCACGCCGAGTGATGACCAATTGTCACATTCGAAAACCGCCGCTCTGCAAGGCGGCGAGTGGATCATGCGGCAGGATGAGCGCCCCGAATTTCTGAAATGGCAAAAATCGCAGAAAGGTAAGAGTATCATGGCTGGCAGCCCTTCATCGTCACTGGACGTGCCCAAGATCAACGGCCTTCAATATCACAGCATGCTCAAACGCATGCATGAGATCCTCAAACCCAACTGGTATCTTGAGGTCGGCACCTTTTCGGGATCAAGCCTGACACTTGTCGATTGCAATTACGTGGCCATTGACCCGAACTTCAAAGTCTCAAACCCGATCACGGCAGGCTCGGGGACGCAGATGTTCTTGTTCCAGCAACCCAGCGACGATTTTTTCGACAGCGGGTTTTTGTCGAAAAACAAGATCTCGATCGATTTTGCCTTTCTCGATGGGCTGCATGAGTTCGAATTCCTGCTGCGTGATTTCATAAACACCGAAAAGGCGATGGCCGAGGGCGGCGTAATCACCATGCATGATTGCTGTCCGACCGATGAAGGCATGGCTCAGCGTGCTTTCAAACGGGGCTCGTGGACAGGCGATGTCTGGAAGACCCTGCTGATCTTGCTGAAATATCGGCCCGACCTGAGTATCAAGGTGGCCGCGGCCGCGCCGACCGGCCTTGTGGTGATCGAAAATCTCGACCCCAAGAGCAAGGTTCTGACGAAGAAATACGGCAATATCATCGCGGAATACGGCGATTTGCAGCTGAGCGATCTGGAAGGGGGTCTGGCCGGGCTTTATCAGCAATTCGACCTGACACCCCCGGCGGCGGTCCTTGCCGAATTGGAGGCGAGGTAACGCGATAGCGCCGAATGTGCCACTGGCGACCCTCAAAGGCTCGTGGACAGCAAGGAAACTAGACTTATGCCTGGGTTCTTTTCAATGAGAATCTTTTGCGGCACCGTTCGAACGCCTTTTCCCAAACCGAAAATTAGGCTATCGCCAGATTTGTGATCACACAATTTCTGATCGTGATCACAAACCGGAGAAAGTTTGCCCGAAAGCTGGTCTTGAGCCGAAAAGCGGTTTCGAGTCAGGGCTTGAATGTGCCATCACGTCCTAAATTGCGGAACCCGAGGGGCGGATCGAAATGAACATTCATGAATATCAAGCCAAGGCTTTGTTGCGGTCCTACGGCGCACCGGTGTCGGACGGTCGCGTCGTTCTGCGCGCCGAAGAGGCTAAGACCGCGGCGGGCGAGATGGACGGCCCGCTCTGGGTCGTCAAGGCGCAGATCCATGCAGGCGGCCGCGGCAAAGGGTCGTTCAAAGAAGCCGATGCCGGCGAAAAGGGCGGTGTTCGACTGGCCAAGTCGGTGGAAGAGGCCGCGACCGAGGCCAAACGCATGCTGGGCCGCACGCTGGTCACCCACCAGACGGGACCAGCGGGCAAGGTCGTCAACCGTATCTATATCGAAGACGGCTCGGGCATCGAGACCGAGCTTTACCTCGCTCTTCTGGTCGACCGTCAGACCAGCCGCGTGTCCTTCGTCTGCTCGACCGAGGGCGGCATGGATATCGAAGAGGTCGCCGCCAACACGCCTGACAAAATCCTGTCGTTCAGCGTCGACCCCGCCACCGGCTACCAAGGCTTCCACGGCCGCCGCATCGCCTTTGCGCTGGGGCTGAAGGGCAACCAGGTCAAGCAATGCGTGGTGCTGATGGGCACGCTTTACCGCATGTTCATCGAGCGCGACATGGAGATGCTTGAAATCAACCCCCTCATCGTCACCGACAAGGGCGACCTGAAATGCCTCGACGCCAAGATGGGCTTCGACGGCAACGCTCTGTATCGCCAGGCCGACGTGATGGCGCTGAGGGACGAGACCGAGGAGGACCCCAAGGAACTCGCCGCCTCGAAGTTCGACCTGAACTACATAGCACTGGATGGTGAGATCGGCTGCATGGTCAACGGCGCGGGCCTGGCCATGGCCACGATGGACATCATCAAGCTCTACGGGGCCGAGCCCGCAAACTTCCTCGACGTCGGCGGCGGCGCCACGAAGGAGAAGGTGACGGAAGCCTTCAAGATCATCACCTCCGACCCGCAGGTGAAGGGCATCCTGGTGAACATCTTCGGCGGCATCATGCGCTGCGACATCATCGCCGAGGGCATCGTCGCCGCGGTGAAAGAGGTTGGCCTAGAGGTGCCGCTTGTCGTGCGCCTTGAGGGCACCAATGTCGAGAAGGGCAAAGAGATCATCGCAGGCTCAGGCCTGAACGTGATCGCCGCCGACGACCTGAAGGACGGTGCCGAGAAGATCGTTAACGCGGTGAAAGGATGAGACGTCTCCTCATAACCGTTGCGCTGGCTTGCACAGGCAGTGTGAGTTCAGCCGAACTTCCGAGCAATTCGGTAGAGCTGGGAAAGACGCTCTTAAAGGTGTGCAGCGTCTTATCAGAAGAGTTTCTCGGATTTAGAGAAGCGGAACTGGAAATCGTCACTCTGGGTTTCAGACCAACCGGAACTGACGGGCAAATTACGATCTACAAGGATCAATCAGAGGCTTCCTTTACGATAGGCGCACCACCTGGTTACAGGCTATGCAGTTTTACCAGTGCACCTAATGCAAATGCGGCCCTGGTGGTGGAAGAACTCTCAGAGTTTTTTGATGCTGAAGGGGATTTGGGGGCTCGGCGAGAAATCACCAACGGGTGGATTTGGGAACCAGATGAAAGCTCACAACGGTTTGGTGACGTGCAAATTTATTTCGTCGAAGAACCAACCCAGTTCGTCTTTTTTGCAATCGAAGAAAATCTCTAGGAGCCGCTAGAATGGCCATTCTCATCAACGAAAACACCAAAGTCATCTGCCAGGGGCTCACCGGCAGCCAAGGCACATTCCACACCGAGCAGGCCATCGCTTATGGCACCAAGATGGTCGGTGGCGTAACCCCCGGCAAAGGCGGGCAGACGCATCTGGATCTGCTGGTCTTCAACTCATGCCACGAGGCGGTGGAAAAGACCGGCGCCAATGCCAGTGTGATTTATGTCCCGCCGCCTTTCGCCGCGGATTCAATCCTGGAAGCCATTGACGCCGAAATCCCGCTGATCTGTTGCATCACGGAAGGCATCCCCGTGCTGGACATGATGAAGGTCAAACGCGCGCTTGAAGGCTCGACCAGCATCCTGATCGGGCCGAACTGCCCCGGTGTCATCACGCCCGACGCCTGCAAGATCGGCATTATGCCCGGCCACATCCACAAGCGCGGCAGCGTCGGCGTTGTCAGCCGCTCGGGCACGCTGACCTATGAGGCGGTCAAGCAGACCACCGATGTGGGCCTGGGCCAATCGACCTGCGTCGGCATCGGCGGCGATCCGATCAAGGGGACCGAGCATATCGACGTGCTGGAATGGTTCCTGGCCGATGATGAGACGACGAGCATCATCATGATCGGCGAGATCGGCGGCAGCGCCGAAGAGGAAGCCGCGCAGTTTCTGGCCGATGAGAAGAAAAAGGGCCGCTGGAAGCCCACCGCCGGCTTCATCGCCGGCCGCACCGCCCCCCCCGGCCGCCGGATGGGCCACGCCGGCGCCATCGTCGCAGGCGGCAAGGGCGACGCTGAATCGAAGATCGAAGCAATGAAATCCGCTGGGATCGTGGTCGCCGACAGCCCCGCAGGCCTCGGCGAGGCGGTGCTGAAGGCGATTGGATAGGGTAGCTTCTGGGTAGACCCAACGCACAACTAGCGGAAAATGCGGAGGCAACAAAATGATTGCAAGGCCGGGACTTGCGAGACGTTGCCTAAGGATTTTCCCGAAGGAGCCTAGAGTGGATCGCGCTGAATTTTGGATCGGTATCTTCACGTCCGTCGGTTTCTATTTTGCCTTTCTTCACTTGATCCATGGCATTTACGACCCGGACAATCCGAAGAGTCTTGCACTCTACAAGTTAGTGAACACAGCTTTCGGGGAATATACGTCCTTAGCATATCGCGCTATTTCTTATTTTATAGGTGCAGTGACTCTTCTCGCAGTACTTCGGTGCTTTCTACTCTTTCATTCTAGATCGCAAGACATTGGCCATAATGAAACGGTAGGGATAGGCATTGGTGGCTTGCTCTACATTGCCGCTATCTCCTCAAGTATCGATGAACACAGCCACGTGATGGAGATATTCACCATCTATACCGCACTCTTTTTGGCTATCGGTGTAACTTACTTCTCCCTCCCCTCTCAACCCGGCCCCAATCGTTACGGTCCCAACCCGCTTGAGGTAACCCCATGACCGACCAATCCCCGAACGACATCTTCAAGGCCTCGAGCTTTCTGCAAGGCCACAACGCCGAGTATATCGAGCAGCTCTATGCCCGATACGCCAACGACCCCAATGCGGTCGATGAGGCGTGGCAGGCGTTTTTCCGTGAGTTGGGCGACAGCGATCAGGACGCCAAGCGCGAGGCGGCGGGGCCGAGCTGGGCGCGGGCCGACTGGCCGCCTATGCCATCGGATGAGCTGACGGCCGCGCTCGATGGGCAATGGGCCGAGCCCGCCAAGCAGGCCGAAAAGATCAAGGCGAAGGCCGCCGAAACAGGCCATGCCGTGAGCGACGATCAGGTCAAGCGCGCCGTGCTGGACAGCATCCGCGCCCTGATGATCATCCGCGCCTACCGCATCCGGGGGCATCTGGTGGCCGATCTCGACCCGCTTGGCATGCGCGACCAGACCCCGCACCCTGAGCTTGATCCGAAATCCTATGGCTTCACCGATGCCGATATGGACCGCCCGATCTTCATTGATCAGGTCCTGGGCCTCGACTTCGCGTCGATGCGCCAGATCCTTGAGATCGTTAAGCGCACCTATTGCGGCACCTTCGCGCTGCAATACATGCATATCTCGGACCCTGAGCAGGCCGGCTGGCTGAAGGAGCGGATCGAGGGTTACGGCAAGGAGATCGCCTTCACCCGCGAGGGGCGCCGCGCGATCCTCAACAAGCTTGTCGAGGCCGAAGGGTTCGAAAAGTTTCTGCACGTCAAATACATGGGCACCAAGCGGTTCGGCCTGGATGGCGGCGAAAGCCTGATCCCCGCGATGGAGCAGATCATCAAGCGCGGCGGCGCGCTGGGGGTGAAGGATATCGTGATCGGCATGCCCCACCGGGGGCGTCTGTCGGTGCTGGCCAATGTGATGGCCAAGCCCTACCGCGCGATCTTCAACGAATTCCAGGGCGGCAGCTTCAAGCCCGAAGACGTCGATGGCTCAGGCGATGTGAAGTATCATTTGGGCGCGTCGTCGGACCGTGAGTTTGACGGCAATTCGGTACACCTGTCGCTGACCGCAAACCCCAGCCATCTGGAGGCGGTGAACCCCGTCGTCCTGGGCAAGGCACGCGCCAAGCAAGATCAGGTGCATGACGAAGACCGCTCGAACGTGCTGCCGATCCTGCTGCACGGCGACGCGGCCTTTGCCGGGCAAGGTGTGGTGGCGGAATGCTTTGGCCTTTCGGGCCTCAGAGGTCACCGCACGGGCGGCACGATCCATCTGGTGGTCAACAACCAGATCGGCTTTACCACCGCGCCCCACAACTCGCGCAGCAGCCCCTACCCGACCGATATCGCGCTGATGGTCGAGGCGCCGATCTTTCACGTGAACGGCGATGATCCCGAGGCCGTCGTGCATGCCGCGAAGGTGGCAACCGAATTCCGCCAGATGTTCCACAAGGACGTGGTGATCGATATCTTCTGCTACCGCCGCTTCGGCCACAATGAGGGGGATGAACCGATGTTCACCAACCCCGTCATGTATCAGAAGATCAAGCGCCAGAAGACCACGTTGCAGCTTTATACCGAACGCCTTGTGCAGGATGGTCTGATCCCCGAGGGCGAGATCGAGGATATGAAGGCTGCCTTCCAAGCCCATCTGAATGAAGAGTTCGAGGCCGGTAAGGAATACAAGCCTAACAAGGCCGATTGGCTGGACGGCCGCTGGTCGCATCTTGATCGCAAAGACGGCGAATACCAGCGCGGCGAAACGGCGATCTCGAAGAAGATGCTGAAAGAGGTCGGTGCCGCACTGACCCGCGCGCCTGACGGTTTCAACATGCACAAAACCGTCAAACGCCTGCTGGATAGCAAGGCCGAGATGTTCAAGACCGGCAAGGGGTTCGACTGGGCCACTGGCGAGGCCATCGCCTTCGGCAGCCTGGCGGCCGAGGGATACCCGGTGCGCCTGGCCGGTCAGGACAGCGCGCGCGGCACGTTCAGCCAGCGTCATTCGGCCCTGATCGACCAACAGACTGAGGAACGCTACTACCCGCTCAACAACGTCAAGGAAGGGCAGGCGCGCTACGAGGTCATCGATTCGATGCTGTCGGAATATGCGGTGCTGGGGTTCGAATACGGATACTCGCTGGCCGAACCCAACGCGCTGACCATATGGGAGGCGCAGTTCGGCGACTTCGCCAATGGCGCGCAGATCATGTTCGACCAGTTCATCTCGTCGGGTGAGTCGAAGTGGCTGCGCATGTCAGGCCTCGTGATGCTTCTGCCGCACGGGTATGAGGGCCAGGGCCCCGAACACTCTTCGGCACGGCTCGAGCGGTTCTTGCAGATGTGCGGTCAGGACAACTGGATCGTGGCCAATTGCACGACGCCGGCCAATTACTTCCACATCCTGCGCCGCCAGCTGCATCGCAGCTTCCGCAAGCCCCTGGTGCTGATGACGCCAAAATCGCTTCTGCGCCACAAGCTGGCCATTTCCGAGGCCGCCGATTTCACCACCGGGTCGTCCTTCCACCGCGTCCTCTGGGACGATGCGCAGAAGGGCAATTCCGACACCAAGCTGGTGGCCGACAAGAAGATCAAGCGCGTGGTGCTGTGCTCGGGCAAGGTTTATTTCGACCTGCTCGAAGAACGCGACGCCCGCGGGATCGACGATATCTACCTGCTTCGGGTCGAGCAATTCTATCCGTTCCCGGCCCTCAGCCTGGTGAAAGAGCTTGAGCGTTTCAAGCAGGCAGATGTCGTCTGGTGCCAGGAAGAGCCCAAGAACCAGGGCGGCTGGACCTTCATGGAGCCCAATCTGGAGTGGGTCCTGACCCGCATCAAATCGAAACACACCCGCCCCGTCTATGTGGGCCGCGCGGCCGCGGCCTCGCCCGCGACGGGGCTGGCCAGCCAACACAAAGCACAACAAGCAGCGCTGGTGAACGAAGCGCTGACGATCGAAGGGAAATAGACCATGTCTACCGAAGTCCGCGTGCCCACCTTGGGGGAAAGCGTTACCGAAGCCACTATCGCCACCTGGTTCAAGAAGCCCGGCGATGCCGTCGCGGTGGACGAGATGCTGTGCGAGTTGGAGACCGACAAAGTGACGGTCGAGGTCCCCTCGCCCGTTGCCGGAACGCTGGGCGAGATCGTTGCCCAAGAAGGCTCAACCGTCGGCGTCGACGCCCTTCTGGCGACCATCGCCGAGGGTGAGGGCGCCGCACCCGCACCGAAAGAAGAGCCCAAGCCCGAGGCCGAAGCGGCTCCCCAGCCGGCCCCGGCACCCTCTGCTTCCGCAAAAGCCGATGTCGAGGATGCACCCTCGGCCAAGAAAGCGATGGCCGAGGCTGGCCTTTCGCCCGATCAGGTCCAGGGCTCGGGCCGCGATGGCCGGATCATGAAGGAAGACGTGCAAAAGGCGCTGTCATCCGCCACACCGCAGGCCGAGGCCCCGTCAGCCCCCCGCGCGCCGGTCGCCGCCGAGGACAGCGCCCGCGAGGAACGGGTCAAGATGACCCGCCTTCGCCAGACCATCGCGCGCCGCCTGAAGGACGCGCAGAACACCGCCGCCATGCTGACCACCTATAACGAGGTCGATATGGGCGCGATCATGGAGCTGCGCAAGGAATATAAAGAGCTCTTCGAGAAAAAGCACGGCGTCAAGCTGGGCTTCATGTCGTTCTTCACCAAGGCCTGCGTCCACGCGCTCCGCGAGGTTCCGGAAGTCAATGCCGAGATCGACGGAACCGATGTCGTCTACAAGAACTTCGTCCACATGGGCATCGCCGTCGGCACGCCCACGGGCCTGGTCGTGCCGGTCGTCCGCGACGCCGACCAGATGAGCTTTGCCGCGATCGAGAAGAAGATCAACGAACTGGGCGCCCGCGCGCGCGACAGCAAGCTCAGCATGGCCGAAATGCAGAACGGCACCTTCACCATCTCAAACGGTGGGGTCTATGGCTCGCTGATGAGTTCGCCCATCCTCAACCCCCCGCAATCGGGCATCCTCGGCATGCACAAGATCCAGGAGCGGCCCATGGTCGTGAACGGCCAAATCGTCGCCCGCCCGATGATGTACCTTGCCCTCAGCTACGACCACCGGATCGTCGACGGCAAGGGCGCGGTGACGTTCCTCGTGCGCGTGAAAGAGGCGCTGGAAGACCCGCGGCGATTGTTGATGGATTTGTGATTGCGAACCATCGTTAAGATAGCGCCTATAATCGACCCTGAGTCAGGCGAGGACATCACCTATGTCCTCGAAGCACTAGATATGCGGTGGGGTTGTCTTTCCGAGAACACCCCTTTGCCGACCTTGAAGCGCGCACGCTACGTCGCGCCAGATGAACTTTGGGACCATGACCATTGCACATTGTGCTGGGCAGTATTCCGGAAAAGTGATGATGACGGCAAGGGAACTTTGTGCTGGATAGCCGACGATCCTGGCGAAGGCGTTCCGATGACGATCAAGTCTGGCAGGGTCTGGGATGGACACAGTGCAATAAGGTCTCCCGAGAACACGCGCGAATGGATTTGTGACACGTGCTATCGAGTCGTTATGGCCTGGGCTTCAGGCAGCTACGCGATCCGCATTGTTGGGCAGCGCCAGATCGCAGGTCGACCAATTCTTCAGACCAACAAAACTGATAGCACCAAGTAGGAAGGGTGATCTGCCCATGACCCCCTGACATGCCCAAACCCCGCCTCCTCTTCTCTCGTCGCCCCGGCCCTGAGCCGGGGCGTCGGCCTTCCCGCACAACGCGTCGGCGTTGCGGTTCGAACACGGCATGGGGTCGGTTGAGAACATCGATCGACCATACCCAAATCTCGCACGCTCTGGTCCCCGCTGCGGCGCTGCACGCCGCAGCTACCCGCCATACACCCGAACGGTTCCGGCAGCATCTGACATGACCGAAGTCACCTCCACCGCCCCCTCCAAACGCACCACGTTCTCCCGCTGGGTCTATCGCCTTACCATTCTGCTGTTTTCGGCGGCGGCGGTCCGCATCGGCGATTTCTATTACGACCAGATTGCGGACGCGACTGTGGGCGCAGGCAGGGCGGTTCACTTGGCCGCTCTCCTAACTGCGATGTCCACACCTCTGACACTGATCGTCATCGCGGTTGCAATGCTCCTACGCTCTGGCGCTGCGGTCTGGATCGCAGGGCTGCTCGCCTTCCAAACAACATTGGTGCTTCTCATTCCGATGTGGGCAGACCCCTCTATGCCCTTCGGCGCGAAAGCCCTGCTGCTTGCCTTTGTCGCAATCTGCCTTGCCGTCGGCGGTGGCGTCTTCTGGTACCTCGTCCGGCGCACCGAGTTGCGGCGGCCATGAGACCAAGCCCCGCCGAAAGATCGCACCCTATGGCTGTTGGCCGCCGCCTTGGCCGGCCCTTGTCTTATCGCGCGCCTTGTCTTCACAACACGACAGCAAAGGACCAAGCGACACTCTCTCCCACACATCCTCCAAGCAAGGTGCTGCTGGACCTCCAAGCGATTAAGCCAGTAAAAACGCGGTAAGTCCCGCTTCAATCAATGGTGTCAACGAACGTGAAATGGCTGAAGTGGATAGTGATCCGGCCCAAACCGGCCTTCACGATTGTGGCGCTGCTTTTGTTCCTATTGGCCGCATACTTCGCGCTCGCCGAGGCGCATCGCATTGAGAACTTCGCCTCAAGCTCTCCCCAGTCTTTCCTGACCACGGTGACCGAAAGATGGGCAATCGTTCTGTTCTTCCTTGGTGTTATGGCTTTTACCGCATTCGCACCGCTTATACCGATGATGGTCTTGACGGTTGTATGCTCAATCGTCGTCACGGAGGTAATCAGTGACGCGCTCACCGGCCGCATCGTGGCTGACGACACAATTCGTTTTATAACGCCCGTCAGCATAGCGGTTCTGGTGCTATGGGCTGGCCTGATCCTACGTATCATCCAAGGCCCTGAGAAAGCGGGTCGTCCCGCGCGCATGAAATGACCCCACGCCTGCTGCTGATTCTCGCGCTGGCCCTTCCAATCGCCGCCTTTGCCTACACCCAAGGCATGGCCCGTATCGGCTCGGGCACGCCGCCCGCCATGGCCGCGACCGCCGAACAGGCCGACGAAATCCGCGTCGTGAAGTCCGAGCGGCGGCTTGAGTTGATGCGCGATGGTCAGGTCATCCGCAGCTATCCCGTCTCTCTCGGCGCCGCGCCCGAAGGGCACAAGAGCCGCGAGGGCGACGAACGCACGCCCGAGGGCGCCTACGTCATTGACTGGCGGAACCCCAACTCGATCGCGCATCTGAGCCTGCACATCTCCTACCCCAATGCCGACGACATCGCCCGGGCGCAGGCGCAGGGCGTCTCCCCCGGCGGCGACATCATGATCCACGGTATCGCCAATGGCTGGGGCTTTCTCGGAACGCTCCACCGCATGTGGGACTGGACCAATGGCTGTATTGCCGTCACAAATACAGAGATGCGCGAAATCTGGTCGCTGGTGCCCGACGGTACTCCGATCGTGATCGAATGGTAGAAGGCCTAAGACAGACCGCCCGACCGGGCCCTTCAAAATGGAGGACAAGATCATGACCCGCCTCGACACCTATGAGGCCTGGTTCTTCGATAAAGGCCCGGGCGAGTTTAAACGCCTTGCAGTGGTGTTCGCACTTTTCTCGATCATCCCCGGAATCGGTCGGGCCGCGGAGATACAGAGTGCTTGGGGCTACCTGGCGGGATGGCCGTTTCTTGCCTTCGCAGCGATGCTTTTTCTTCTCGGCCAGACAGCCGCGCGGCGCAGCACCCTCAGCGTTCCTTTGGCGTGGCTTGGGTTCGGCGTCGTGGTTGCCGCGATCATGGCGGAGCTTCCGGCCCTTGGTTCGAGCCACTCCTATAGTCTGGCGATCGACTATGCTCTGACTTTAATCTTGCTCATACCCTGCCTGCTTGCGGCATTGTTCGTCACCCATCTCTGGCGACGTGGCGCATTTCAGACGATCGCGAAATGACATTTCCGTGCCAGTGTTGCAGGCCACCGTCTGGTCACACAACTCTATGATTTCACAAGGCACCGATACACCAACGCGGCGCAGAACCGCACTTTCGACCTGGGCCTATTGGATCGCCGTCGTTTATGCATGCCTTGGCGCAGCTCTTGTGTTGCCAGTTCTGATTGAAAGCTTTCAAAACAGCCTCTCGGCACTTGAGGTTGAGGGGTTCGACACCCTGCCAGCGGCGCCACGCCTTTCCTTCGCGTTCACCGCTCCTGTCGCTATCGCGCTGGCTTTCATCCTGCGCAGCGCCGCCGCTCTCTGGATTTACGTGCTCTATCTGCTGTCCCATATCCTGCCCCAGATGGTGGGCACGCCTGTGGCCTACTCGCCAGCAAGTTACCTGATCGGTCTGGTCACGACGCATCCGATTGCTGTGGCGCTCCAGCTCGCCTATATCCTCTATCTGATCCGCTCAGGAGAGCTGCGCAAACCATGATGACCCCAGAACTCACCGTCCTCACGTTGGCAGGCCTCCTGCAGGCAGCCCAATTCACCGCCTATTCCATCACGGCCAACCGCCAAGTGGGCCCCAAGGCCGCCATGAGCCCGCGGGACAGGAAGATCGAGCTGACCGGCACTGCCGGCCGCCTGCAACGCGCGCTGAACAACCATTTCGAGGGGCTGATCCTGTTCACTCTAGCCGTCGTGGTGGTCACGCTTGGCGACCAGTCCACGCCTGTCACCACCGCTTGCGCCTGGATCTACCTTGCCGCCCGCATCGCCTATGTTCCGGCCTACGCGTTCGGCCTTTCGCCCTGGCGGTCGCTCATCTGGTTCGTGGGCTTCGGCGCCACGATCGCCATGCTGATTGCAGCCCTGATCTGACGCATATGTCTTTCTCGTTTCCAAACATCCTCGGGCAGAGCAGAGCCCCACGCACTGCCAGCAGATAAAGGAGCCATTCATGGCAAGCTACGACGTAATCATCATCGGCTCGGGCCCCGGCGGCTATGTGGGCGCCATTCGCTGCGCGCAGCTCGGGTTGAAGACCGCCTGCGTCGAGGGGCGTGAAACGCTGGGCGGCACGTGCCTGAACATCGGCTGTATCCCCTCGAAGGCGCTGTTGCACGCCAGCCACCAGCTGCATGAGGCCGAGCATAACTTTGCCAAGATGGGCCTGAAGGGCAAATC
Source organism: uncultured Paracoccaceae bacterium (assembly GCA_947503935.1). Taxonomy (GTDB): domain Bacteria; phylum Pseudomonadota; class Alphaproteobacteria; order Rhodobacterales; family Rhodobacteraceae; genus CANNFR01. The sequence goes on along the minus strand of CANNFR010000007.1, from coordinate 162,806 downwards.
GCCCTCGGTCGATTGGAAGCAGATGCTGGCCTACAAAGACGACGTGATCGGCCAGAACACCAAGGGCATCGAGTTTCTGTTCAAGAAGAACAAGATCGACTGGATCAAGGGTTGGGCGTCGATCCCCGAGGCTGGCAAGGTGAAGGTCGGCGACGAGGTGCATGAGGCCAAGCATATCGTCATCGCGTCGGGGTCCGAGCCGTCATCGCTGCCCGGTGTCGAGGTTGACGAAAAGGTCGTGGTCACCTCGGAAGGTGCGTTGAAACTGGCCAAAGTGCCCAAGACCATGGTGGTGATCGGCGCAGGCGTGATCGGGCTTGAGATGGGGTCGGTCTATGCCCGTCTCGGCACCGAGGTGACGGTGGTCGAATATCTCGACCATATCACACCGGGCATGGATGCCGAGATTTCCAAGACCTTCCAGCGCACGCTGACCAAACAGGGGCTGAAGTTCATCATGGGGGCCGCTGTGCAAAAGGTCGAGGCGACCAAGACCAAGGCCAAGGTCGCCTACAAGCTGCGCAAGGATGACAGCGATGCGACGATCGACGCCGACGTCGTGCTGGTCGCCACGGGGCGCAAGCCCTATACCGACGGCCTTGGCCTTGAGGCTTTGGGGGTCGAGATGACCAAGCGCGGCCAGATCGCGACGGATGGGCATTATGCCACCAACGTCAAAGGCATCTACGCCATCGGCGATGCGATCGAAGGGCCGATGCTGGCCCACAAGGCCGAGGATGAGGGGATGGCGATGGCCGAGATTCTGGCCGGCCAGAAAGGCCACGTGAATTACGGCGTGATCCCCGGCGTGATCTACACCCACCCCGAGGTGGCTAGTGTCGGCCAGACCGAAGAGCAGCTGAAGGAAGAGGGCCGGGCCTACAAGGTCGGCAAGTTCAGCTTCATGGGCAATGCACGCGCTAAGGCTGTCTTCGCGGGCGATGGGTTCGTGAAGATCCTGGCCGACAAGGAGACCGACCGGATCCTCGGCTGCCACCTGATCGGGCCCATGGCGGGTGATTTGATCCACGAGGTCTGCGTGGCGATGGAGTTCGGCGCCGCCGCCGAAGACCTCGCGCGCACCTGCCACGCGCATCCGACTTTTTCCGAGGCGATGCGCGAAGCCGCGCTTGCCTGCGGTGACGGGCCGATCCACTCCTGATGCCATCCGGTCACCTGCCCCGCTGAGGGAAGGGCAGGTGATGCCTAGAAAACGCCGCCGAAATGGCGAATCTTACCCAATTCTTTACACATATTTCCCGCATTCACGGCCCAAGGCGTTTCAAAGGACCAGTGGAGCTTTTGGGTATGAGACACTTTATCACGATTATCATTCTCTCAGTCGCATTCATGACAGCAAGCACACCGGTGGACGCGGGGCGCGGCGGTGGTGGCACGACAGAATTTCTGGACTTGGTGCACGAAACCCAACTTCCCGATCCCGACGGTTCTGGCGCGTTGTCCCTGTGCCACCTCGTCAAGAAATGGCACGCGATCTTCATTCCGCTCTGGTACCAGTCGCAAGGCTATGCGCTGGCCACCAATCGCTGTGATACCGACGCCTATTACTCGGTCAATGCAGGCAATCTGGCCGGCCTCAAGTCTGATGGCCTGATCCCCGCGGATACACCGGCCACGCCATCGCTTTCGACCATGCAGATGGCGACACCGTTCCTATGGGGCGGTCTGGTTCTGCTGATTTTGGGCGGCAAGTTCCTGCGCCGTGGCAAGGGGTCTGCAGGGCAGGGCAACGTCAATAATGCGCATGCCGAATACATGGCCCGCGTGCTTGAGGTCGCCTGCCGCGCGGCGGGCGCGGATGGCAAGATCGAAGACCGCGAGGTTGGCGTCATCTGCGCGATCGCAGGCAATCTCACGTCACAGCCGGTCAATCCTGACGGGGTGCGCCGCATGATCGATCACATCAATGACCAACCCACGCCGTTTGACTATACTGGCCTGGGTGCCGGGCTGGACCAGGTTTCGCGCAACCAGCTTCTGCGCGTCGCCATGATGGTGATCGGCAAGGACGAGATGGCCGACGGCCCTGGCAAAGAGTTCATCGACAAGCTGGCCCGCGATCTTCTGGTCACGCCGGAACAGCGTGACGCGCTGGCCACCTCTATCTGATACCGACCTGCATATGGCAGCACCCGGCCCTGCGTCACCAGCAGGGCCGATGCTCCCCAAATTCCATAGCGACCGATCGGTACCGGCCGAGGGCGGGGAAGCGGGCTTGTGGCAACACCCGGCGCAAACATGACCGGGATCGACGCGGTACTTCCCCGCCCTTTGACGACCAAGCTCATTTTTTGAACCAACAGAGCCTTTGGTGCACCTATAGTCTGAAACAGGTGGTTCCGATCCGATGACGGAAATGCCGATCAGATGAGAGAGGAATTGATCATGCGCCTTCACAAGATTTGTCTGGCACTGGTTGCCACCGTCGCATTCGCCCTTCCCGCCACTGCGCAGGAGCCGACGATCGTGCAGCCTTTCGCGGGGTCCGAACCGGTCCGCTCGCAATATGCCGTCGACTTCGACGTGCTCGGCTACTTCACGCTTCTCGAAGGTGAGGAGGCAGAGACGGCCGAGATCGAGGGGCAGTTCCGGTCGGCGATGTTCAGATGGCCCGAGGGCAAGGCGGCGATCGAGATTCAGCGCAGCTTTGAGCGGGCTCTGGAAGAGGCCGGCTTCACGATCCTGGTCAATGCCGCAACGCCGCAATTCTCGCCCCAGCAAAACGCGCTGAAGGCTTTGCAGGAGGCGAACCGCCTGAGCGACAGGGGCTTCAGCCTTGCGGCGCAGCAGGTCAACATCTTTCCCGGCCACTACATTTCGGCCACCCGCACGGAAGGCGGGCAGGAAACCGTCTTCACGCTGACCATGAGCAGCAACCAACCCCTCTACATGATGGAAGAGGCGACCACCGCCGCCATGGAAGAAGGCACGGTTGAGATCACAGCCGAAGCGCTGACCGCCGAGATCGAGGAGGCGGGCAAGGCCATTCTCTACGGCGTTCAGTTCGACACCGGCAGCGCGGTCATCCGCCCCTCCTCAACCGGGTCGCTTGAGACCATCGCCGAGGTCCTGCAATCGCGCGAGGGCAGATTTTATGTCGTGGGGCACACCGACGATACCGGCGGGTTTGAGATGAACATGCAACTATCAGCCGACCGCGCCGCCGCAATCGTCAGCGCGCTGGTCGATCAGCACGGGATCGATGCGGGCCGTCTGCAATCGGGCGGTGTCGGGCCGCTGGCGCCGCTGGCCTCAAACGAAAACGACGCCGGGCGTCAGTTGAACCGGCGGGTCGAGCTGGTCGAGCGGCTTCAGAACTGACCGGTTTTGCCGACGCGCCTACTCTCCGTAGGGCACCCAGATCGTTTTGACCTCGGTCGCTGCCTCAAGAAACCCGCGCCCCTCGCCCTCGGGCGCGGTCCAATCGCGGCCACGGCCATAATTCACCCAGGTGCGCTTGAGGTTTGACGCCGCCTCCCGTTCGATCAGGCCCGAGATATCGGCGGACGAGAACGACCAGACCGTGTCCACATCCATATGGCCCGCCAGCGCCTTGGCCAGCTCGGCATGGTCGCCCGTCACGATATTGACCACACCGCCCGGCACATCGGATGTGTCCAGCACCTGATAGAAATCCGTCGCCGCCAGCGGATAGGGCTGCGAGGGCACCAGAATGCAGGTGTTGCCCATGGCCATCGCCGGGGCCATGACCGAGATGAACCCCAAAAGCGGCGCCTCATCAGGGCAAAGCGCGCCAATGACACCCACGGGTTCGTTCATCGCCAGAGCGATGCCACGCAGCGGCACACCCTTGGCCGCGCCGTCGTATTTGTCGGCCCAGGCGGCATAGGTGAAGAGGCGCTGTATGCTGGCGGCAACTTCGGCCTTGCCGGGCTTGCCGGTCAGGTCTTTCAGGCGCCCCTCGAATTCCTCGGCCCGCGCCGACAGATTTTCGGCGAGATAATAGAGGATCTGCGCCCTCAGATGCCCCGTCTTGCGGCCCCAGCCCCGGGCCGCCTGCGCCGCCTCAACCGCGTTGCGGATATCCTTGCGGTTGCCGATGGGCGCATGGCCCAGAAGCTTGCCCTTGCTGCTCCACACGGCCCGCGAATAGCCACCGTCGGGCCGTGCCTGCTTGCCGCCGATATACATCTTGGCCGTCCGGTCGAGGCCGCTGCCGTCGCCCGCCTTCGGCGCCTCAACCGGCGCGATGGGCTTCAGCTTGGCGCCCTCCTGCGCGGGCCGCAGATAGGCGCGCAGGCCCTCCCATCCGCCTTCGCGGCCGAAGCCGCTTTCCTTCACGCCGCCAAACCCGGCGGCGGCATCCATCAGGTTGGTCGCGTTCACCCAGACGATGCCAGCCTCAAGCTTGGGCGCGACATCCAGAGCCAGATTGACGTTCTCGGTCCAGAGTGTTGCGGCCAGCCCGAACCGCGTATTGTTGGCCAGTTGCACCGCCTCGCCCGGCGTGCGGAAGGTCATCGACACCAGAACGGGGCCAAAGATCTCCTCCTGCATCAGCATGGCGGAGGGCGACAGCCCGGTGATCAGCGTCGGCGGATAGAACGACCCGCCCTCTGGCAGATCGACCTCTGCATGATGCACCTCACCCTCGCCGCCGCCAGCCTCGACCATCCGCTTGATATTGGCCAGCTGCACCGGGTCGACCACCGCCCCCACGTCGATCGCCTTATCCAGAGGGTCGCCCACCCGCAGGCCATTCATCCGCCGCTTCAGCTTGTCATGAAACCGGTCGGCCACGCCCTCCTGCACCAAGAGGCGCGAGCCCGCGCAGCAGACCTGCCCCTGATTGAACCAGATCGCATCGACCAGCCCTTCGATGGCCGAATCCAGATCGGCATCATCGAAAACGATGTAGGGCGACTTTCCGCCCAGCTCGAGGGTCAGGGCTTTGCCGCTGCCCGCGATCTCTTCACGGATGCGCCGCCCGACCGAGGTCGACCCGGTGAAAGCCACCTTGTCGACATCAGCCGCCACCAGAGCCGCGCCCGTCGCGCCATCGCCGGTGACGATGTTCACCACCCCCGCAGGCACCCCCGCCTCGCCGCAGATATCGGCGAAGAGCAAGGCCGTCAGCGGCGTGTATTCCGCGGGCTTCAACACCACCGTGTTGCCAGCGGCCAAAGCCGGCGCCACTTTCCAGGCCAGCATCAGAAGCGGAAAATTCCAGGGGATGACCTGCCCGCAGACGCCATGCGGCCGCATCCCCGGTATCTCGGCCTCCAGCAGCTGTGCGAGGCCGGCATGGTAATAGAAATGGCGCTGCGCCAACGGCACGTCGATATCCCGGCTCTCGCGGATCGGCTTGCCGTTGTCCAGGCTCTCCAACACCGCGAACATCCGCGCGTGCTTCTGCAACAGCCGGGCCAGCGCGTAGAGCACGCGTGCGCGCTCATGCCCGCTGGTCTTGCCCCACTTGCCCGCCGCTTTCCGCGCCGCCGACACAGCCGCCGCGACATCATCGTCCGCGCCTTGCGAGACCTCGGCCAGCACCACGCCATTCGCCGGATTGCGCGTCTCGAACACCTCGCCGGGCTCGGTAAAAGCGCCCCCGATGAAATGCCCGAACCGCCGCCCTTGCCCGTCCAGCCAGGCCATCACCTCGGCCGCCCCTTCCGGCGCGGGCCCGTAGCTCATCGTCTCGAAGATGTCGCGAACTGTCATTCCCACTCCTCACCATCCGGTGGCGCAATACCTGCGCGCTTCAATTGGATAATGGCTGACCATCCCGCAGGAGGCGTTCCATCCCACCACCGGCCCCTCTTGATCCATGCTCTACGCAGACTTTCTAAGTGATCCATAGACGTGGCTGTTCCGTACTCATATCCCGACTCGCAGCCGCAAATTCGGCAAATCTCAAATGTCGTCAAACCCTGTTCGAATGAAGGTTGGTTTGGATTGCCGCATACGACGCAAACGCGCGCGCCAATCTCCAAGAGACTTGTCATGCTATCGGATGCCTGTCAGCGCTCGAATACCGGCCCGTCACGAAATGCTCCAACTGCCGCTCGATATCGCCCAAGAGAGACGACGCGCCGAACCGGAACAGGTCGGGCTGCAACCAGCGATCGCCCAACTCATCCTTCATCAGCGCCAGATACACCAAAGCGTCCTTGGCTTTCGAGATGCCGCCCGCAGGCTTGTACCCCACGCGCCAGCCGGTCCGTTCGTGATAGTCGCGGATCGCGCGGATCATCACCAGGCTGACCGGCAGTGTCGCATTCACGCTTTCCTTTCCGGTGGACGTCTTGATGAAATCGGCGCCCGCCATCATGCAAACCAGGCTGGCGCGCGCCACGTTGCGGAGCGTGCCCAATTCGCCCGTCGCCAGAATTGCCTTCACATGGGCCGCGCCGCAGGCCGCGCGAAACTCGCGCATCTCGTCGTAGAGGGCCTGCCAATTCCCGGTCAACACGTGGCGGCGCGAGATCACGATGTCGATCTCGTCCGCCCCGGCTTTCACGCTTTCGCCGATCTCGGCCACCCGCAGATGGAAGGGCGACAGGCCCGCCGGAAAACCCGTCGACACGGCGGCCACCGGAATGCCCGATCCCTTCAGCGCGTCCACCGCTGTGGCGATCATATCGTGATAGACGCAGACCGCGCCCACTTTCAGCCCCTCCATGCCCAGCGCCTCGAGCAGATCGGCCCGCACCGGCTGCCGTGCCTTGGCGCAAAGCCGCCGGACACGGCCTTCTGTATCGTCACCCGCCAGTGTGGTCAGATCGATCAGTGACACCGCCTTGCAGAGCCAGGCCGCCTGCCACTCCTTCTTGACCGACCGCCGCCCCGGCAGGCTGGCTGCGCGCCGCTCGATGGCCGAGGTGTTGGCCTGGACACTCGCCACCCAATCAAGGTCAAGCGCCGTGCCATCGTTGCGTGCATGGCCCACCTGCGGCAGCTGCGCCGCATCCGGCGCCTGCTGGCCTCGGGCTTCAGATTCCGCCTGGGTTCGCACAGGCCCCTCCCTGATGATCAAGCCCCAAACTCGCACGACGGGTCTGACCTTGGCAAGGCACTGCAAAGCAGCTTGGCACAGTCAGGCCCCCTTGCTACGGTGCCCCTCGATAAAAAAGACTGGGAGGTCATAATGAAACTATTCCACGTATTGGCGGCCACCGCATTGCTGGTCGGCACGCCGGCCCTTGCGCAGGAGCAATTGTCGATCGCCACAGGCGGCACCGGCGGGGTCTACTACCCGATGGGCGGCGGCCTGGCCGAGGTGATCAACAACCATGTCGAGGGCTATGCTGCGACAGCCGAAGTCACCGGCGCTTCTGTCGAGAATATGGGGCTGGTCGCCACGGGCGACGCGGATTTCGCCATCGGCCTGGCAGATACCGTGTTCCAGGCCTATGCCGGCAGCGGCCGTTTTGAAGGCCAGCAGATCGACAGCCTGCGCGCCATCGGATCGCTCTATGCCAACATGGTGCAGATCGTCACGATTGACGGCAGCGGTATCGCCTCGATCGAGGATCTGCGCGGCAAACGCGTGTCGGTCGGCGCACCGGGCTCGGGCACGGAAGTGAATGCCCAGACCATCCTTGCCGCAAATGGCATCACGTTCGATGATTTCGACGCCCAGCGCCTGAACTTCAATGAGACCGCCGATGCGCTGCGCAACGGCGATATCGACGCGGGCTTCTGGTCGGTCGGGGCGCCGACCTCGTCGATCCTGAACCTGGCCACGACCAATTCGATCAGCATGGTGCCCCTGACCGAGGCGCAGATCGCCGCGGCGCGCGAGGAATCGGTGGTGATGGCGCCGTTGTCGCTGCCCGCCGGCATCTATGAAGGCGTGGCCGAGGCCACCCCCACCATCGGTGTTCCGAACGTGCTGGTCGTCTCGTCCGAGATGTCCGACGATCTGGCCTATGCGGTGACCAAGGCGATGTTCGAAAACATCGCCGATCTGCAGGCCGTCCACCCTGCCGCGAACGAGACCACGGTTGAGTTCACCATGGCCGCCACGCCGATCCCGCTGCATCCCGGTGCGGTGCGCTATTACGACGAGATCGGCGCAGAGATCCCCGACGATCTGCGTCCGTGATCACCGGGCTTGCAGGGCGGCTGATTGCGGCCGCCCTGATCTGCACCCAGGCCTCGGCCGGCACGCTGACGGCCACGCTGGCCGACGGCACCGAGATCGCGCGCCTTGCCGTGCCTGAGGGCAGCGGTTGGTGCGTGCTCTGGAACCATTCCGTTCAAGGCTTCGAGGTGCAGGATTGCTATGAAAACCGCGGCGGCGCCATGGTGCTGACCCGCTCGCACCTGCCCGATTTCGCCGCCGGGCTTGACCATATTCCGGGGCGTGGCGAGCAGCTTTCCGATGGCCAGGGCGGCTATTGGATCGAAGACTTGGATGAGCCCGTGCCCGGCAACGCCTATATCCTCCGCCCCGGCAGCATCGCGGTCGATCATCGGTTGCGCACAGCCCAGGCCGAGGTCTCGCTCAGCCGCCTCGCCCCCCGCGGCCGCGTGACCATCGCGCTGATCCCCGGAGAGAGCTGATGACCGACGACACCCTGCCGCCGCTCGATCAGCCGCGCTATGTCCTGCGCGCGATCACGATCATCGGCATCGCGCTGTCGCTGTTTCAACTCTACGGCGCGGGGATTGAGCCCTTGGGCCTCTACGTCCAGCGCCCGGTCCATCTGGGCTTCATCCTGGTGCTGGCCTTCCTGATCTTCCCAGTCACGGGGCGCAATCGCCCGCGCGGGATCATCGGCTGGGCCATCGACGGCCCGCTGATCGCTTGCGGCGTGCTGGTGGGCTACTGGCTGCCCGCGAATACCGATGCCATCTTCAATGCAGTTTTCCCGCGTGATATCGATATCTGGGTCGGCATCCTGACCACCCTCGTGGTGCTCGAAGCCGCGCGCCGTGCCGTCGGCCTCGCGATGACGATCATCGGTGCGTCGTTCGCGCTCTACGCTTTTGCAGGCAGCAGGGGTGCGCTTCCCTGGCTCAGCGATATCCTGCCGGGTATTCTCAATCATCGCGGCTACTCCGTTGACCGGCTTTCGTCACATCTGACCCTGGGCGCAGAAGGCATCTTCGGTCTGCCATTGGGCGTTGCCTCGACCTATGTCTTCGTCTTCGTCCTCTTCGGCGCGTTCCTTGAGGTGACGGGCGCTGGCAAGTTCTTCATTGATCTGGCCTATGCCGCCACCGGTCGCCAGCGCGGCGGCCCAGCCAAGGCCGCGGTGGTTGCAAGCGCTGGCATGGGCTCAATCAGCGGCAGCGCCATTGCAAACGTCGTGACCACGGGCGCCTTCACCATCCCGCTGATGAAAAAGCTGGGCTATCGCCCCGCCCAGGCAGGCGGCATCGAGGCTGCTGCCTCGACCGGCGGGCAGATCATGCCGCCCCTTATGGGCGCAGGCGCCTTTTTGATGAGCGAATATACCAACATCCCATATGTCGAGATCGTTCTGATCTCGATCTTCCCGGCCTTCCTCTATTTTGGCGCGGTCTACCTCTTGGTTCACATCGCAGCGGTGAAACAGGGCATGACAGGTCTGCCCGCCTCCGACCTTCCTGAAACGCGGAAGGTCCTGGCTGAAGGCTGGCACTTTCTTCTGCCACTGGCGGCTCTCATCGCCTTTTTGATCATCGGCTATTCACCAATGCGCGTAGGGTTCTATGCGATTCTGTCAGTCATGGCGGCCGCAGGCGCCAAGGCACTTTGGGACTTCACGCGGGGCACGTCGCAGGCAGACGGGTTCGCCGCGCTGATCGGGCGCGGGGTCCGCGTGACGCTTGAGGCCCTTGAGCTTGGTGCGCGCAATGCTGTCGCCGTCTCTATTGCCTGTGCGGTCGCCGGAATTATCGTAGGGGTCGTCGGTCTTACTGGGCTGGGGTTGAAGTTCGCCGCAATGATGCTGGCCTTTTCGAACGGCAACCTGTTGCTGGCGCTTCTTCTGGTACTGATCGCTAGCCTCATCCTGGGGATGGGTCTGCCGGTCACCGCCGCTTACATCGTGCTGATCATCCTCGTCGGCCCAGCGCTTCAGAACGAATTTGGCGTGCCGCTCTTGATCGCTCACCTCGTGGTCTTCTGGTACTCGCAGGATTCGAACGTTACGCCACCCGTGGCATTGGCCGGTTTCGCAGGGGCCGCCATCGCGGGATCAAAACCGATGGAGACATCACTCCAAGCCTGGAAATACGCCAAGGGCCTGTATCTGATCCCGCTCTTCATGGTCTACAACGAATCCATCATCCTCGGCGGGCCCGTTCCCCTAGTCCTTTGGAACGGTGCCATCGCCATCCTGGCGCTTGTCGCTTTTGCGGCACTGCTCGAAGCGTTCCTCTTCGCCCCCATCCCCCTCTGGCAGCGCGCCGTCCTCCTGCCCGGTATCGTCGCCGTGTTCTGGCCCGATCTGCGCGTTGAGATCGTTGGCGCCGCACTTTTGGCTGTCATCCTGGCGATGAACTGGATGGCGGGAAAATCATGGCGGCCCGGACGAGAAAACGCCGATGCGTGACAGTTTTCCTCATTTCTTCAGAACCACCGCTACGTCGCGCTTGAAAGATACTCCCAGGGCGTAAGGACCTCACGAGACACTCCACAACCGCTGGGCGCGGCGGAGGAAAGTGGTCGAATGCCACTGTTTCAAAGAGGCGTCGAAAGACAAGGGGATCCGCGCCTGTATCCCAGGCCGAAAGCAACGCAAGGCAGGCATGAAGTACGATGAACGTCTAAAAAATGCCGCGGCCGGATCGAGATCGTTTTCGGAAGGCTCAACAATTGGCAGCCCGATACGACAGGTGCCTAAGTGCTTCTCCGCCCCAGATGTCACGCATGAAGGAGGGCGGCCCGAGGGCCGCCCGCACATCCTTTTCGCCAGACTTAGTTGTTGTCGGCGGGGTTGTCGTCCGCAGGCGGGGTAACCTCAAGCGTCGGCACGGTCACGGTGACCTCTTCCTCGCCGACCGCAACCGATCCGGTATCCACATCAAACTCAGGCGCCTGACCGCCCTCGACAGTCACATCCACATCGGGAAGTTGCGCTTCCTGGGTCTGATCGATGTCGATCATGTAAAAACCGAACACCAGCAGTGCGACGACAACAAGACCACCAATGATGGCGAATGCGGGTTTCATAAGTCTCTCCTTCTCGTTGGCGGACAGCAAGACGCCCCGCCAGATGACCCCTCTACGCACAAACCATCGTTCGGGTTCCCAAGGACGGGCGTTTTTCGCCGATCCCGGTCGGCGCAGCGCATCGTTAACTAACCAGCCGAAAACCCACTTCCCCGAGATCGCGTAAAATTTTATCAATCACCGGAACCGCCAGGACAGCTGCGATCAGCGGGCGGTTCGCTTCAGAACGGCTCCCACGCTTTGAAAGCCGGGAGGACAACTCAACCGCCATGTGTGTGGCCCTTGCGGGGCCACGCCGCGCAGCGGGTCCCCCTCAGGCCAGCAACCGGGGATTGACCGACCAATGCGCATACTTGTTTCCGAGACGACCTGGGCCGCGATGGCCATCGCCAACGATCTGGCCAATGCGGGTTTCCTTGTGACCCCTGCCGCTGACGGCGGCGAGGTCTTCGAATATGCCGACTTGGCGCAGCAGAATGTGATCTTGCTGGATGTCGACCTGCCCGACATGTCCGGGCATCATTGCCTACGCCAGCTTCGGCGGACCTACCCTCGGGCGGCGATCGTGATGATGGCGCCACCCAAAGACCTGGCCGCCAAGCTTCGCGCGTTTCAATGCGGCGCGGATGATGTGATCGAGTACAAGGCCGAGCCTCGGGAAGTGGCGGCGCGCCTGCAAGCTATCGCGCGCCGTCGTGCGGGGCTGTCGGCGCCGACGATCCAGGTTGCCGATCTGACGCTCGACTGCGCCCAACGGCGCGCATCCATCGCCGGGAAGCCTTTGCATCTGACACGGCTGGAATACGAGCTTGTCGAGATGCTGGCCCTTCGCGCCGGCAAGATCGTCAGCAAGGATGAGATCATGGCACAGATCTACGCCTTGGGGGACGCGCCGGACCCGAAGATCATCGGCGTCTACATTTGCCATATCCGCGCGAAAATCTCGGCATTGGGAGGCGACGCCGGTATTGTCGAGAACGTTCGCGGGCGGGGCTATGCCCTGGTGAATTCGGCACCCCTGCGCATTGCGGCTTGAGACGATCAGGGCCAGACCATGCTGGCCCGATCGGTTAGCGCCGGATGAGTTTGATCAAGAACAGCAGGATTACCGCACCAATCGTGGCGTTGATGATCGCGCCCAATATCCCGCCGCCGATGACCACACCGATCTGCGGCAGGATCAACCCCGCGAGGAACGCGCCCACGATCCCGACGACGATATTGCCAAGAAGGCCAAAGCCGAACCCCTTGACGATCTTGCTGGCCAGCCAACCGGCAATCGCGCCGACCAGCAGCATAATGAGAAGACTTGTGATACCCATATGCCCCGTCCCCCTCCAAGACGCCCCCGGATTGCGCCGGGCCGCGTCGTCAAGGTTAACCGAACTTAGAGTTCCCGCAAGGCGGTGCGCGATCAACCGCCGTCGAACACATCGGCGACATCGTACATCACAGGCTCAAAACTGCGGCAAAGCTGGTTGATCTGGCGATTGCGCTTGCGCATCTCACTGGACCGCAGCACGGCCAGGAAATCCTCGCGCCGCTGCCATTGCGAGTAATTGGCGATGCGGGTCTGCGCGTCGTTCACATGCAACGCGGCCGAGACGAAGCCCGGCTGTTTCGAGATGAAAGCGGCATAAGCCTCCTGCAATTCATCCAAAAGGTCCTGGCAGGTGCCAGGCGTCACTTCGAAGGTGGTGATCACTGTCTGGAGTTCGGCTGATTTCTGGATTGTCGGCATGGCATCCTCCGTGCTGGGGGCCAGTATACCTCATGCGCCCCATCCGTCAGCCTGCATTTCCCGCAGGCGTGAGGCGGTGCGCGCGAACTCAAAGCTGCCCTCGCCTTCGATGTAGAGCCGTTCCGGCGCATCGGCGGCCGAAGCGATAAGCCGGACTTTCGCCTCGTAAAGTGCGTCGATCAGTGTGACAAAGCGCTTGGCCTGGTTGTAATTCTCGCTGGATAGCAGGGGGATGTCCTCAAGGATCAGAACGCGCACGGCCTCTGCCAGGGCCAGGTAATCGGCCGGGCCCAAGGGTTTGCCGCAAAGCTCCCAGAACGTGGCGCGGGCCACGCCAGCATGGAACGCCGGGATGACGACATCTCGGCCCTTGACCCGCAAGGTCAATTGTTCGGATTGACCACCCGTGAAGCTTTGCCAGATCGCCTCAACGGCTGCATTCGCCTCGGCGCCGGCGGGGTGGAAATAGACCTGCTCGCCCTCCAGTCTGTTCTGCCGGTAATCGGTCACGCTGGCCAGCTCGTGCACGACCATCCGGTCCTTCAGAAGGTCGATGAAGGGCAGGAATAATTGCCGGTTCAGCCCATCCTTATAGAGGTCCTCCGGCGGGCGGTTCGACGTGGTCACCACCACCACCCCCGCGGTGAAGAGTTTCTGGAACAATCGCCCCACGATCATCGCATCAGTGATGTCGGTGATCTGCATCTCGTCGAAGGCCAGCAGGCGCACCTCATCCGCCACGGCCTCGGCCACCGGGGCGATGGCGTCGTCTACGCCCTTCTGCCGGGCGGCGTGCATGGCGCTGTGCACCTCTTGCATGAAGGCGTGAAAGTGGACGCGGCGCTTGGCGGGTGTTGGCACCGCCTCGACAAAGAGATCCATCAGCATGGATTTGCCGCGCCCGACCCCACCCCAGAGATAGAGGCCCTGCGTCACCTTGGGTGCCTTGCGAAACAGGCGCCCTAACCCACGCGGCTCACGATGGTCGGCCAGCCAAGCGGCAATACGCTCGAACTCAGGCAAAACCGCCTCTTGCGCCGGGTCAGGCTGTAAGTGTCCTTCGGCCAGGCGGGACTTGTAGAGCGTAGTTACAGACGTCGTCATCACGCCTTGCAGTAGCGAGCGGCGTTGCCAAAGAAAAGACCCGGATTGTCAGGAGCCTTACCTGAAAAAGTCAGCGCTTCATGGAATAAAGCCAAATCAGCCCCGTTTTCCCCGGTGTGGCCCTATTGGCCGAAGGTAGAAAGAGGATGAAACAATGATGACCAAGAAAACCCTGCTTGCCTTTCTTCTGGCGTCGAGCGCTGCAATCTCAACCCCCGCAGCCGCGCAATCAAGTGGTGATCCGGTCGGCCAGTTCCTCAACGCGATTGCGGCCGAAATACAGGCGATGGGAAATGGGTCGCAGAGCAGCAAAGGCTCCGGGCAACGCGACGATGAGGATGACGACGATAATGATCGCGATGACGATGACGATGACGATGACGATGACGATGACGATTGACCTGGGTGGCAAGACCGCCTCGGTCAATCTGTGACCGCGCCGCTCGTTCCAGATTTGCATGTGCCGCGCCTCTCCGGGCGCGGCACATCATTTATCAGACCGCGCTACTCGGCGACGTCCAAGCCGCGTTTGCGTATAAAGACCTGCCGCAGGAAGGCCGGTGCGATCATCGCCAAACCGATCAAGGTGGCGTAGAAATCAGGCGCCACAAGCAAGATTGCCGACAACCCCAGAAGCCATCGTTCATACCCGCGGAGCGGCGCGAAGAGCCAGCCCGCAAAGGCGGCCGACAAAGCCCAGATGCCCAGCATCGCGCCGCCGGTGGCCAGGAAGAATTCAGACCACGTGAACCCCTCGACCACCAACAGCATCGAAGGCGAGAAGGCGAAGACAAACGGCACAAGCGCCTTGCCCATGCCCAACCGGAACGCCGTGTTCCCCGCCTTGAACGCATCCGCCCCGGCAATGCCCGCCGCCGCATAGGCCGCCAATGCGACAGGTGGCGTGATATCGGCCAGAACCCCGAAATAGAACACGAAGAAATGCGCGACCAGGGGCTGCACGCCCAGAAATCCAAGGATCGGGGCGGCGACGGCAATCATGATCAGGTAATTCGCGGTGGTCGGGATACCGCACCCCATCAGCACGCAGACGATCGCCGTCATCACCAAGGTGAAGAGAAGCGTCAGAGATTCGACACTCATCAATTCGAACGGCAGGATCGCCAGCCAGACATTAACGCTTTCGGCCCAGCCGGCCGCGACCGAGGTCACCATGAAGGCGATCTTGAAGCCCACGCCGGTCAGCGTGACGACCCCGATCACGATCCCGACCAGAGCGGCCGCCGCGGTGACCGACAGCGAATACTTCGCGCCGATCACGAAGGCGTCCCACGCCTCGCGTACGCTTTCGCGGGCCGCCGTCGCCAGATCGTGGCGGATGATGTTCTGGATCACGAGGACCAGCAGGCATGAGGCGATGCCCCAGAACGCCGCCAGATAGGGCGTCTTGCCCGACAAAAGGATTGCGACCAGCACGAAGAGCGGCAATGTGGTCAGCCAGCCGGCCTTGAAGACGGCCCAGGCGACCGGCAGTTCGTCTTTGGTCAAGCCGCGCAGGCCGCGGCGGCGCGCCTCAAGATGCACCTGCACCAGCACGCCGAAGAAATGCATGAAGGCGGGCACCAGCGCCGCGGTCAGGATCGTGGTCAGCGGCACGCCCAGATATTCGATCATCAGAAACGCTACCGCCCCCATCACCGGCGGCGTGATCTGCCCACCGGTGGACGACGCCGCCTCAACCGCCGCCGCGAAGTGGCGCGGATAGCCGATGCGCACCATCGCAGGGATCGTCAGCGACCCGGTGGTCACTGTGTTGGCGATGGACGAGCCCGAGATTGAGCCCAGCATCGCCGATGACAGCACCGACACCTTCGCAGGCCCGCCCGCAAAGCGCCCGGCCACGGCCGAGGCGAGATCGATGAACAACTGGCCCAGCCCGATCCGCGTGGCCATTACCCCGAACAGAACGAAGTGAAACACGTAGGTTGAGATCACGCCCAGCGCGGTACCGTAGATGCCTTGCGAGGTCAGGTAGAGGTGGTTGACGATGTTTGTCCAACTCGCGCCGGGATGGACCAGCACGCCCGGCATCGATTGCCCGAAATAGGCGTATAGCATGAAGAGGATCGCGATCACCGGCAACGGCCAGCCCATGGCGCGCCGCGTTGCCTCAAGCAAGACCACGATCAGAATGGTGCCCATGATTACATCGATGGGCAGAGGGTTGCCGACCCGGAAAGCCAGATCGTTGAAGACCCACGGCACATAGAGCGCCGACACGATACCAGCGATGGCAAAGAGCCAGTCCAGGATCGGCAGGCCCAGCGGCGCCAATACTCCGGGACGCGTATCGCGCATGTTGCTGAGGGCTGCGAACGACAGAAAGATCAGGCCCAGCGTCACGCCCATATGCAAGCCGCGATGCAGCGTGGCTTGGGGGATGCCATAGCCCGCGGTATAGAAGTGATAGCAAGCTAAACAGAATAGTGTAGTTGCCGTAATCCAGGACAGTACTTTGCCCAAGGGGCGAAACCGCATCTCGGGGTCGAACTTTTCCTCCAACTCCTTCTTTTCGGCTTCGGTCAGGCCTTCGGCGCGTTCTGCGTCCTTGCTGGCTGTCATCTGTCTTGTCCCCCGATCAGAAAAAGGGGCCGGTTGGCCCGGCCCCTTAAAATGCTATTCCAACAGACCGGCTTCGCGGTAGAACCGCTCGGCCCCCGGATGCAGCGGGATACCGATGCCGTCCAGCGCGGTATCAGGCGTGATTTCGCGACCTTTCTGATGGCCCGCATCCAGCAACTTGCGGGTATTGTCGTTCCACAGCGCTTTGGTGATCTCATAGATCAGCTCTTCCGGCTGGCTGGCGCTGGTGATCCACTGCGCCCCGACCGAAATTGTCTGCACATCACCATCGACACCTTCGTACGTGCCTGCCGGTACGGTGTTTTGCGCAAAGAAGGTGTATTCCTCCATCACCGCATCGGCCTCGGCCCCGACGATCGGGACCAGAACGATGTCATGCTGGCTGGCCAGTTCGGCAATGGCGCCGGCCGGAAAGCCGCCAACGAAGAAGAACGCATCCATCGCGCCATCGCGCATCCGCTCGGCCGCCTGATCGGGCTTGAGGTAATTCGCCTCGACATCGTCTTCGCTGAGGCCCCAGGCACCCAAGATGATGCGCGCATCGACCAGAGTGCCCGATCCTGGCTCGTCCAGCGAGACCTGTTTGCCGGCCAGATCGCCGACACTTTCGATGCCCGCGCTGGCGCTGGCGACCAGGTGGATCGTCTCAGGATAAAGGCTGGCGATGGCGCGCAGGTCGGTGACGGCATCGCGCCCCTCCCAGATGCCAGTGCCAGTTTGCGCCCAGGTGGCAACGTCAGATTGGGCGAAACCCGATTCCAGAGTGCCGCCCGCAATGGCGTTCACATTGGCGACCGATCCGTTAGCCGACAGCGCCGTCGCGATCAGCCCCGGCACACCGCATGAGCCACCCTCCTCGCACGGGCGCGAGCCCGGGGGGTTTGAGATGGCATTGGCGATCAGGCCGCCAATCGGATAGTAGGTGCCCGCCGTCCCGCCGGTGCCGATGCGGAAGAATTGCGGTTCCTGCGCCGAGGCGATGCCGCCGGTCATCAGTCCGATGATCGCGGCGCCTATGAGTGTGAAATGCCGTCTTTTCATATTTGATACCTCCTTGATGATATCCCAAGTGGTATCGTGAAAATCCGGCGATGCACAGACTTTCCGCTTTTAAGGCTCTATCTGCCAAGCCGGTTACAACGAACGCCTGGACGGCATTGGTTGACCCCTGACAAGCCGGCCCAGATTTTCAAAGACTGGGGTTACAAATCTGCTCCATCTGCAAAAGGCCCGCGCCGTAAACTGCGTCTTCGCCCGCATCGCCCAGATCAAGCGCCGAAGCCCGCAACCGTTCGGCGACCTCCTTCGGGCTGACGCCGGGGTTATCGGACACGATCAGGGCTGCGGCCGCCGAAACGAACGGCGCTGCAAAGGATGTGCCGGTCTTGGGGCGCGCGCCCCTGATCGAGGCCGCTGTCCAGACCTCAACCCCCGGCGCGGCCAGATCGATATGGTCACCCTGACCGGCACGGCGATAGATGTCGCCATTGGCATCCACCGCGGTAACGGCAATCACACCCGGATAGGCCCCGGGATAAGCGGGCTCTGACCGTGGCCCACCATTTCCCGCCGCCGCGACCAGCACGATCCCCCTGTTGGTCAGGTCGGCAACCCCCGCCTCAAGCACTTCGTTGGGCGGTCCAGCCAAGCTCATGTTGACAACGCCTACCTGTTCACCCGCCAAAAACCCCATCGCCTGGACCAGCGTGAACACATCCGCACGCTCATCTCCGCCCTGTCGGTGGAAGGCGTCCACGGCCACCACCCGCGCAGCTGGAACCAGACCGGGGGAGCGGCTTTCGGGATCGCCGATCAGCAAGGCCGCCACCGCTGTACCATGGATCGCGCGTGAGGGATCGAGCGTATCCTCCGACAGGCGATGCACCTCCAGCTGGCTGTTCTGGAACACCTCATGGTCGGCATTGATGCCGGTATCGATCACCCCAATCCCGGCGGGCCTGGCGCAGGTGCCGCGAACGGGATCGGGGCTGGGCCAACCCACCAGGTTGAGCGATGGACAATGCAGGCCGTCACACGCGGTCTCCGCGCGGTAGTAATGGTTGAAATCGGCATCCTCACCAGATGCCAGAGCGCGGACCGTATCGCGCGCCGCTTCAAGCGAGATGCCGGATGGGATGCGCAGCCGGCGCGCTGTCACTTCGGCCGCTGGAATGGCGGCCTCGGCGATCACCTCAAACCCCTGGGCCACGAGAACCGACAGATCTTCCGGCGTCAGGCGGTAGGCCACGATCTCATCAGGCGCAAAAACGGCGGGTGGTGCTGCGGGACGACGCAGAGGTGCCGGCGCACGGGCAGCCGGTGCCGCAACCGATGCGGGGCGATTACGCGACCGATCATCGCGGCCCTGCTCGCGGCTGGAATAATCGTCATCATCATCATCGTCGTCGTCATCATCGTCGTCATCGTCACCACCGCCATCTTCGTCGGCCCAGGCCGGACCGGCCGGTGAAAGCTTGCCGCCGGTGACAGCCCCGACAGTCAGAACCAGCAAAAAGGCCGCCATCAGGCCAAGCAACGTCCGAAAGATCATCATCGCGCTCCGTCCATCTGCTAAAGAACATCGGTTCAGATCGGGATTTTTCCACCCCTGGCCTTGGTAACGCATCGGTTTTGCGTTTATTCCCTTCGCCAAGCCGCGAAAGTTCAGCACCAAGATGCCCGATACGTTCACCGAAGACCTTGTTGCCCTCCTGCCCAATCTGCGGCGCTTTGCGCTGTCGCTTTGCCGCAGGCACGATATGGCTGACGATCTGGTGCAGATCACGGCCGAGCGCGCCTTCGCCGCGCGCGACCGGTTCGACCCCGCAACGCGGCTGGATGCGTGGCTCTTCCGCATCCTGCGCAACGCCTGGATCGACCAGACCCGCCGCACCAAGACACAAGGCACAATCGTTGATATCGACGACGCGCCGGATGCCGCCACGGTCGACGGCACCAAGATTGCCGAAGATGCGCTGATGCTGGGGGCGGCAGGGGCGGCGATGGCGGACCTGCCTGAGGATCAACGCGCTGTCATGCTGCTCATCTGTGTTGAAGAATTAAGCTACAAGGACGCCGCCGAGGCGCTGGACATCCCCGTCGGCACGGTGATGAGCCGTCTGGCCCGCGCCCGTCTGGCTGTTGCGGAAAAGCTGGGAATAAAATGATGCCTGGCGCGTTTGCCTGTCAGGAACGGGAAAAGTGAGATCGATCCATGACGATCACCGATGAAAAGCTGATGGCTTACGCCGATGGCGAATTGAACGCCGCGGAGGCCGCCGAGGTTGAGCGCGCCATGGCCGAGGATGAGGCGCTGGCCTTACGGGTGACCCTTTTCGCGGGCAGCCGAAAGGCCGTCAGAGAGGCCGCGATGGCCACACCTTTGGCAGTGCCCGAGGCCTTGGCCGAGAAGGTCCGTGCGCTGGGTGCCGCCCATGCCGCCGGTCGCGCCGCCGCTGAAAAGGCGCCCGACAAGATCGTCGATCTCTCGGCCCGCCGGCGCCCTGCCGGCAGTTGGCAATTACCGCTCGCGGCCTCAATTGCCTTGGCCATCGGCGCCATTGGCGGCTGGATCGTGGCGCATTCTTCGACGACCCCCGCAGGACTTGAGATCGCCGCCTTGGGTGACCCCGCGATTGTGGAAGCCCTGTCGACCCTGCCATCCGGCGAACGTCAGGTGCTGGACAACGGCAACCAGTTCGCTGCGATCGCCTCGTTCGAGGACGGCGGTGGCCGGTTTTGTCGCGAGTTCGAATATGATCAGGTAAGCGGGACGACGCTGGTCGCCGTGGCCTGTCATGACCAAACCCATTGGGATGTGCGTTTTGCCATCGCGGCACCGGCCGCGACACCCGGTCTCTATGCGCCGGCATCGTCCCTGGAAACGCTGGACGCCTATCTTTCGGCCACCGGCGCCGGTGCCCCGCTATCCACCGCAGATGAGGCCGCAGCCCTGTCGGCACTGCAATAGGATTATCGGCCCGGTCATACCACCCCGCCCCGTTAGTCAGCGGTCGGTAAACGTCAACCGCTCGTCTGCGTGGCAATCGCAAAGCTTTGCGCATGCGAAATAGGCAAACGGGCGGATATCAGCCCGTGTTGCGCGCTCACGCTTGTCTGTCATGTCATTGCATTGCGACTGTGCAATGAGGGAGGCCGCAACGGATTAGCCATGTAGGGGCAACAATCATGAAGAAGCGTGTGACAAAGGCGGTCTTCCCGATCGCAGGGCTCGGCACCCGATTCCTTCCCGCCACGAAATCGATCCCGAAAGAGATTCTCACCCTCGTGGATCGCCCGCTGATCCAATACGCGGTGGACGAGGCCCGCGCCGCCGGGATCAAGGAGTTCATCTTCGTCACCTCGCGCGGGAAAAGCGCGCTTGAGGATTACTTCGACACCGCGCCCATTCTTGAGGCGTCGCTGCGCAAGAAGAAAAAGACCGACCTTCTTGCCACGTTGAAAGAGACCAATATGGAAAGCGGGCGCATCGCCTATGTGCGCCAGAACGAAGCGCTGGGCCTTGGCCACGCGGTCTGGTGTGCGCGGCGTCTGATCGGGGATGAACCGTTCGCGGTGATCCTGCCCGATGACGTGATCGCAGCCGAAAAGCCCTGCCTGCAGCAGATGGTCGAGGCCCATGAGGTGACCGGCGGCAACATCCTGGCGACGATGGAAGTGGCGCCCGACAAGGCGTCGTCCTACGGCGTTCTGGACGTGGCTGACGATATGGGCTCCGTCGTTTCGGTGAAGGGCATGGTGGAAAAACCGGCACCCGGCACCCAACCGTCGAACTTGGCCGTGATCGGGCGCTACATCCTGACGCCCGCGATCATGCGGCACCTCAACAAGAAATCCGTCGGCGTCGGTGGCGAGATCCAGTTGACCGACGCAATTGCCACCGAAATCGCTGCAAATGAGGGCAGTGTCTTCGGCTTCCGTTTTGCCGGGCACCGATTCGATTGCGGGTCGAAGGCGGGCTTCCTGCAAGCCACCGTCGCATTGGCGCTGGCGCGGGAAGATCTGCGCGACGAATTCCTGCCCTATGTCGCAGCCCAGGTCGGCGGCGAGATGCCGGCGGCCACGCGCGCGCGCGCGGCATCCTGACGGCACGAGGGGGGCTTTCCCCCAAACGGACGGAGTGATCATGGCCCATGTGCTCTACCTGACGTTCGATCTGAACGATGCCGCCACCTGGCGGCGCGTTGCGATGCTGCATATCGGTGGCGCCGACGTGACGCTGGCCGGGTTTCATCGCGGCCCGCCGCCTGCGGGCGACGGGCAGACCCGCATCATCCCGCTGGGGCAGACCTACAATGCCCGGATGGGCCAACGCGCGCTGGCCGTGGCGCGGGCCTTTGCCGGGCTTCGCGGCACGCTGGGCGACGTGCCCGCGCCAGATGTCATTCTGGCGCGCAACCTGGAAACACTGGCCCTGGCGCCCCGGCTGCGCCGGCTGTTCGGGTCAAGGCGCCCCGCACTGGTTTATGAATGTCTGGACATCCACGCTATGATGCTGGGCGAGGGTCCGAAAGCGCGCGCCCTGCGGCAGGTCGAGAGAAGCTTACTGGCCCATACGCGGTTGATCCTGACCAGCTCGCCCGCCTTCGTGCGCCACTACTTCACACCGCTGTCGCGCACCCGGACCCCCATCCGCATTGTAGAGAACAAGGTTCTGCCAGGCGCGTGGCCACGCTATGACCCGCCCGCGCCGGGCCCGATCCGGATCGGCTGGTTCGGCATCCTGCGCTGCGCCGCGTCTCTGGCCTGCCTCGATGCCGCGACACGGGCCGCGCCGGGGCGCTATCGCATCATCCTGCGCGGCAAGCCCGCATTGGATGCGGTGCCCGACTTTCATCAGGTGGTTGCCGCCAATCCCGACATGGTGTTCGAGGGGCCTTATGACGGCGCCCGCGATCTGCCGCATATCTATGGCGACGTGCATTTCTCATGGGCGATCGACCGGTATGAGGCGAACCAGAACTCGGACTGGCTTCTGCCCAACCGGCTTTATGAGGGCAGCGCCTTCGGGGCCGTGCCGATCACCCTGACCGGGACCGAGACGGCAGCCCATCTGGCGCGTCTTGGCGCGGGGCTGCAGGTGGCCGATGTCACCCCGCAGGCCTTCGATGCCGTCATGGGGCACCTGACGCCCGCCGATTGGGCGAAGGCCCGCACCGATCTTCTGGCTTTGCCCAGAACCACGTGGACCTTCACGGAAGAAGATTGCGTCAATCTGGTGGCGCAGATCACGCGCGGGGCCCGGATCGGCACAGCACAGCAGCCAGCCGCCACCAAGCAGGCCGCCCTGCCATGAGCAAGGTGCTGATCGTCATCCCCTGCCTGAACGAGGCCGCCCATATCGAAGGGCTGGTGCGTCAGCTTGTGCCCGTCGCCCAACGTCTGGACGGGCAGATCGTGATCGCCGATGGCGGCAGCACCGATGGCAGCCGCGAGATCGCCCGCCGGATGGCCGACGCCGAAGACACCGTCACCCTGCTGCACAATCCCGCCCGCCTGCAAAGTGCCGCAGTGAACCTGGCCGTAGCGGAATATGGTGCGCAGGCGACATATCTGATCCGCATAGACGCCCATGCGGCGTACCCGGATGATTACTGCGACGTCTTGCTGGGCGAGGCGGTGCAAACCCAGGCCGCCAGTGTGGTCACCGGCATGCTGGCCCGGGGCACCGGCCCGATGCAAAGCGCCATCGCGGCCGCCCAGAACTCGCGCCTTGGCAATGGTGGGTCCAAGCACCGCAACGCGCCGGTCGGCCAATACGTGGATCACGGCCATCATGCGCTGATGCAGGTCGCGGCGTTCCGGGCGGTGGGCGGCTATGACGAAAGCTTCACCCATAATGAGGATGCCGAACTGGACATGCGCCTGCGCGCTGCCGGCTATGATATCTGGCTGACGCCGCATACCCTGGTCACCTATTACCCGCGCGCCACGCTGGGCGCGCTCGCGCGGCAATATCTCAACTACGGCGCCGGACGCGCGCGCACGGTCCTGAAGCATCGGGTCGTGCCGAAACTGCGCCAGGCCGTCGTGCTGTCGGTGATGCCCGCATTGGCGTTGGTGCCGTTGGCCCTCTGGCTGCCGGTCTTTGCCTTGCCAGCACTTCTATGGCTGCTGGCCTGTCTGGCCGGAGGGCTGGCCATCGCCTGGGAGGCGCGACGCCCCGCCTTGGCGCTGTCGGGGGGTGCGGCGGCCGTGATGCATACCGCTTGGTCGGCCGGTTTCTGGGCCAGCCTCCTGCGCGAGCGGCGCCAGGCCCGAAAGGCGGTGCCGGGATGACCCGTGTCGATCTGTGCGTCTGTACGTTTCAGCGGCCCGAACTGGCCGGGGCCTTGGCCTCTCTCGCCCGGCAGGATTGGCCAAAGGGGCACGCGGGCCGGATCATCGTCATCGACAATGACGACACGCCAAGCGCCGAGGCTCTGGTGGCGCGGTTTGCCGAAACGGCGCCGCTGCCGGTGCTCTATCTGCATCGGCCGGGCCGCAATATCGCGCTGGCCCGCAATGCCGCGCTGGAGGCGAGCGACGCCGATCTTCTGGCCTTCCTGGACGATGACGAGGTCGCCGCACCAGACTGGATCGGCCAGCTTATCGCGGCGCTGCCCGGCCATGACGCCGTGCTGGGGCCCGTCCGCGCAGTCTATGCGCCAAACGCGCCGGCCTGGATGCAGGCGGGCGGCGTGCATGACACGCGGCCCGTCTGGGTGCGCGGCGAAATCCTGACTGGATACACCTGCAATGTGCTGATCGACCGGCTTTCGCCCCATGTCGCGGGGCTGAGGTTCGATGTGTCGCTCGGCCGGTCAGGCGGCGAGGATTCGCAGTTTTTCACAGCACTTCATCGGCGCGGCGGGCGGATTGCCTTTGCACCCGAGGCTTGGGTCAGCGAGGCGGTGCCAGAGGATCGCGCGCGGCTGGGCTGGCTGTTGAAACGGCGCTGGCGCATGGGGCTGACCCATGCGCGCGGTCTTGGCAGGGGCAAGGCCGCGCTGGCCCTGGGCAAGGCCGCGATCTGCGGTGCGGGTGCGGTGTTGACGGCGCTTTGGCCGCTGAAGCGCAACATGTACCTGATGCGGGCCACGTTGCATCTGGGCGTGGTCTGGGGTGCCCTCGGCGGCGCGGCACCGGTGCTTTATGGCCAGTCCACCCGGGCGAAACCCCACGATGCCTAGAAATCCGCCGATGGCGTGGGCCAAAATGGCAAGAACCCGCGCGGCTTGGGCGACAGACGCGTGGCAGATGGCGTTGCCTGGCCTCAAAGCGCTATTCTGCCGCGTCGCAGGTGGCAACGGGTCCCCTGCCGCCCGCAACCCTCGCAAAGAGATCACGCCATGAACCAGATCGGCCTTCGCTTTCGCGACCCCGATACCGGATCGTCCAAAGGCGATACGATCGAACTGGATCGCATCCTGGCAGGTCTGCGGCGGCAGATCTGGCCGATTGGCGTGTCGGCGGTGGCCGGCCTGGTCCTAGGGGTGTTCTACTTGGCCACCACACCATCGACCTATTTCGCCTCGTCCACCATTTTGGTCGACACGGTCGGCAACAAGATCGTCGAAGAGGTTTCGGCCTTCGAGGCCCGTGTGCAAAGCGATGCGGTGCTGCTGAACGAGATTGAGATCATCCGGTCGCAGCAGATTGCCCGGATCGTGGCCGAGGATTTGCGGCTGCATGAGAACGAGGTCTTTCTGAACCCGCCAAGCTCGCTTCTGTCGCAGATGATCGGCGGGGCGAAAGGGGCGGTGCGCGCGCTGTTGCCGGGTGGGTCGTCACCTGCGGTAAACGGGCCCGAACTGACCCCGACCGAACGCGAAGCGCAAGAGATCGCCGTCGCCGCACGCAGTTTGCAACGCCAGATTTTCGTGCAGCGCTTCGGGCAAAGCTATGTCTTCATGATCGGCTTCGGCGCGCATGATCCGGGCCTGGCCAAGGACATAACCAATGCCTATGCCGAGGCCTATCTGGCCGATCAACTGAATGCTAATTTCGACGCGACCGAGCGGACGACCGCCTGGTTGCAGGACCGTCTGGCCGCCCTCGCCGCCAGCTCGCAGGAGGCATCGCGCGCGGTTGAGGTCTTTCGCGCCGAGAACAATCTGTCGGCCAGCGAAGGCCGTTTGATGACCGAGCAAAACCTGGCCCAGTTGAATACAGAACTGGCCAATGCTGTGGCCGAAAACGCGCGGGCCGAGGCGCTGGCCAGCCAGTACAGCGCGGTGCTGGAAGCGGGTCCGGGCGACGGCATGGTCCAGCGCGTGCTCAGCCTCGATGCCACGAACGACCTGCGCCTGGCCGAGATTCAGGACCGGATTTCGGCCCTGTCGTCCAGGCTGCAGCAGATCGAGGAAGATTTCGGCGTCGATCACCCGCAAGCGGTGATGGTTCGCGCGCAATTGCAGGAAGAGGGGCAGGCCGCGTTCCGCGAAGCGACCCGCCTGTCCCAGCGATATGCCGGCGATCAGGCCACGGCGGCGGCGCGCGAGGCTGCCTTGCGGGCAACCGTCAGCGCTGCATCAACCGTGAACGCCGAGGCCAGCACCTTGCAGGTTGAACTGCGCGGGCTCGAGCAGCGGGCCGAAGCGCTGACCACGCTGTATCAGAGCTATCTGAGCCGGTTCGAAGAGATCGATCAGCAAAAGTCCTTCCCCGTGCCGACCGCCCGCATCTTGTCGCAGGCCGAACTGCCGAGAAGCGCGTCAAGCCCCAGCACCACCCGCGTGCTGGCTGTCATGCTGATCTTCGGTCTGATGGCCGGGGCCGCGATCGCCCTGATCCGCGAATATCGTGACCGGTTCTTTCGCACAGGCGATGACGTGCTGGCCGCGACCGGCCTGCCCTTCCTGGGGTACCTGCCCCACCTGACCAAAGGCGCGCGGCGGAGCATTTTCAAACGGCACAAAGCCCCGGGCGAGCCGGGGACGATCAAACCAACCGCACCCGGCCAGATCGAGTTTCACGCGGTCAAACACCCCCGCTCGCAATATAGCGAGACGCTGCGCAACGCCCGGATCGCCATCGACAGCTCGCTGCCCGGCAAGAAGCATCGCATCATCGGCCTGTCTTCGATCCTGCCGGAAGAGGGCAAGACCACCGTCTCGCTGAACCTGGCAGGGTTGCTGGCCTCATCGGGGCAATCAACGCTGCTGATCGATGCCGACCTGCGCAACCCTGGACTGACGCGATTTACCAAGGTCAGCGGGGGCATGGGGCTGGTTGACGCGATCCTCGGCAATGTCAGCTGGCAGAAAACGCGGCTGCAGATCGGCAACCCGAAACTGCACTTCGTGCCTTGCACGACGCAGGCTTTCGTCTCGCATACCAGCGATCTTCTGGGATCGGCCGCGATGAAAACCCTGCTGACCGAGGCGGCCGAGGCTTATGATTACGTGATCGTCGATCTGCCGCCGCTGGGGCCGGTCGTCGATGCGCGGGCAATCCTGCCCCATCTCGACCGTATCCTGATGGTGGCCGAATGGGGCCGCACGCCCAAAGGCCTGGTGCGCCAGGTGCTGGCGGCCGAGCCCCTGGTGGCCGACAAAGCGGTGGGCATGATGCTGAACAAGGTCGATCTGGGCGCGCTGCCCGATTACAGCCCGCCAACAGGGTCCGAGCGCTATTTCAGCGAGTATTCCAAGTACTATTCCGGCGCAGCCTGACCCCGCGTGAGGCCACCGCTGAGGGCCTGCCACACCTCCTCCACGAAATAATCTTCCACTTGCCTTATTCTGGGTGTAAGAAAGCGAAACTCTGCGCAGAGAGAGCATAGGCTTCCGCGCGGAGATAGGGGGGAGATGCGGCATGTCGCGCACGTACATCACCGAAATTTTCACATGAGAATTCTGGTATTCCTCCTCGGTATGATCGCTGCGGCCGTTATTGTCGGCGTTGCTTCGGCCCTGTCCGGTGCGGGCTTGGGGACGACAATCCTGCGCGTTATTGGCACGCTGATTATCGCGCAAGTGCTTTATGTGATTGCCGTTTTTGCACTGTCGCGCAGCAAGGCCGCACCCGATGAGACCGGTTCGGCGCGGAACGCCTCGGACATCAAATACTCCACGAAGCAAAGCCCGGATTCGCCGGGATAGGCATCGTCACTATCCCCCACGGGATGTGATGAACCGCCGTAAATCCGGCTCGGCCCGCCCCATGGCGCGGATCAGCAAGCCGCGCGCACGCAAGCGAAGCGCCTCGCGCGCAGCCAGAACATTGCCCAGATCGACGGGGATGAGCGATTTTGCCAGACCGGCCGCGCGCATCTCGCGGGCATAGGAGAAGGCGGGCGTGGTGATAAAGCCTTTGCGGTTCTCGTCGCCCGCGCGGCGCCAGGCATGACGGCGCAGCATCTGCACTGCGCGCTTGAGATTCAATTCGCGCCGAAGATACCGCGCGCTATCGCCCAGATCGCGCTGCGTGCCGGCGCCATTTTCGGCCCAGACGGCCAGCGGCTCCATCGCCACCCAGACATCTTCGACAATCGCGTAGGTGCGCATATATTCCTGCAACGTGGCGGTACAGCTGAACCCGATCTCAAGATCGCTCTGCGCGTGCCGCGACCAGAACAGCCCACCGTTCGACACCCCGATATCAGCAATCAGGGACATGCGAAAAAGGTCTGGCGGATAACGCCCTTCGACAAACTTGTCATCCAAGATACCCAACGTACTCAGTCGCGCCTCGGGCGTGCCCTGGGCGTGTTCGATCAGCTGATTGCGCAGGACGATCTGCACGCCTTTGTCGCGACAAATCGCGATGTTGTCCTCGATGAAGGTGGGCAGAATGAAATTGTCATCCTCGACCACGCAGAAATAGTCGGCCCCACGGGCGTTCTCGCGACTGAAACACGCGTCGATATTGCGCGAGGCAAAGCGCTGGGGCTGGTTGTGGTGATAGAAGATGCGGCCGTCGCCCAAGGCCTCGACCACGGTGCGCCCACCGGCATCGGGATCGTCGTCGTAGACGTCGCAGACCCAGTTCCGCCAGCTCTGCGCCTGAAGCGAGGTCAGACAGCGCTTGAGGTCATCCGGGCGCCTGTAGGTCGGCGTGCGGATATGAACCAGCGGGTCGGGTTGCCGTGTCATCAGGCCCCCGACACACGACGGCGGAGGCCCTGGCCGACAGCACCGGCAAGGCGCCCCATCAGGGCGGGTCGGGCCGCCATGCTGCCCAAAGCGGGGCCGATCCGGCGGGCCTTGAGGTCAGCGACCAGTGTCTCGAAAGCCAGGCCGCGCTCCATCTCGGTGATACGCTCGACCATCAGCGGTTGCAGATCGGCGGGCATGTCGGGGGTCATCGAGCGGGCCTTGTCGATCATCGCGCGGAGCGCCCCGGGCGACAGGCGATGCGAGATCGACCCGGCATGTCGACGATAGCGATAGAGCGCGTCGGGCATCAGCAACATCCGGTGACCGGTCAGAAGAAAGCGCAGAACCAGATCGGAATCCTCGCCAATCCGCAAGCTTTCGTCATAGCGCAGATCGTCCAGAGCCTCGCGGCGGAACATCGGCTTGAGGTAGCCCAGAGGCGGCAGATCGAAGCGCGCCAGATGCGCCTTGAGGAACCCCTCGGCCGTCAGCGGCCAGGCGTTCGGTTCGGCGTAACCGGCCATCAGGGTCGTACCTTCCAGCTCAGGATCGCCGAAATAGGCAAGATCGTCGGCAATGGCATCGACCCCGGGACCAGACGCGGCCAGCATCTGGGCAAACCGGCGCGGCAGAAGGATATCATCGGAATCCACAACGGCGACCCAAGCGCCCTGTGCGGCGTCCAGCGCAAGGTTGCGCGCGGCGGCGGGGCCACCCGAGGACGGCGCCTCAATCAGGCGCAGCCTTGTGTCAGCGGCCGCCATTTCGCGCAGTATCGTGACGCTATCATCGGTCGACGCGTCATCGACGACGATCAACTCAAGCGCCGACATGCTCTGCCCAAGCACCGAGGTTACAGCCTCGCGCAGGAACGCAGCGCCATTGTGATTTGCCATAAGAACCGAAATCTGCGGATTGGTCACCTTGAGCAGCCCCTTTGCTTGCAGGTCCTGTCAATTCTATTTGCAACCTTTTCGCACAACTTCCATGACACTTTGACGCGGGCGCCGGGCATCGGCGAAGTTCCGTCTAGTGCGCGACCGAAATCAGGCATTCTGCCGCCGGATTAGGCGAGTTGCGGCGCAATGCTGGTGTTAGGGCGCGTTTTGGTTTCCTCTTTCGCCCTCATCTGAGACACTTCTCCTACCACCCCAAATTGATGGAGCCGTCCCAATGCTTAGCCAGTTTCGCACGGCCATTGCCTGCATTGTCCTTGCCCTGCCGACCGGTGCGCAAGCGGCATCCGGCACGACCTTCTTCGACGATTTTGACACGCTGGATAGCGACAGGTGGTATGTCAGCGATGGGTGGGCGAACGGCGAGTGGCAGAACTGCACCTGGGTGTCGGAGGCCGTGGACGTGGTCGACGGCATCCTGCGATTGAAATTCCTTCCCGAGGCGACAGGTCAGCACCAGTATTCCTGCGCCGAGATCCAGACGCCCGACCATTTCAGCTATGGCACGTTCGAGGCCCGGATGAAGACCGATCGCGGGTCCGGCCTGAACGCCGCCTTCTTCACCTATATCGGCCCGCACCATGACAAGCCGCATCACGAGATCGACTTCGAAGTGCTGACGCGCAACACGGACTGGGTGGATCTGAATACATATGTGGATGGCGAGGCATTTCACGGCAAACCCGTTCCAGTAGAAGGGTCGGCGCATTCGGATTACCGTGTCTATTCGTTTATTTGGGAGCCTGACCGCCTGCGCTGGTTCATCGACGGCAAGCTGATGCATGAGGCCACCACCGAGGATGGCCCATTGCCCAGCATTCCGCAAAAGATCTATTTCAGCCATTGGGGCACGGATACTCTGGTCGAATGGATGGGCCCGTTCCGAAACCCAAGGCGAACAGTCACGATGAGCGTCGATTGGGTCGCCTATACGAAACTGGGCCAGGGCTGTCAGTTCGCCTCATCGGTGTTGTGCAAACTGAATTGACCCTACGATGGCCGACCTGACCGCGACCAACCCGCCGCTGCGGATCATCGAAATCTCGCCCAGCGCTGTGCTGGCCACGATCGGCTTCGGTGCCTTGGTTTTCGTGGCCTATCTGGGGTCGATGGGCGCTTTGGTCTTTCTGGCCACAGGCGCGGTTCTGATCTTGCGGCAGCCGGGCCGCATCCTGCCCGAGCATTTGCGCCATTGGGCGTTCTATACGCTGCCGATTTTCTGCGCCCTGTCGCTGCTCTGGTCCGAGGTGCCCTCGGCCAGCTTGCGGTTCAGCGTGCAGTTGGGGCTGACCTTCGCCGTCGCCATCGCGATTGCGTGCAAGGTCCGCGCCCCCGTTTTCGCGCGCATTCTCTTCGCCCTCTACCTGCTGGCCGCCATTGCCAGCCTCGGCGCGGGCAGCGTGCGGTTCGACGGCGCCTGGCTGGGCGTTTTCGGCAGCAAGAACGCGTTCGCCGCCGTGATGGCCACACTGGTCATGCTGTCGGCTGCGTTTCTCTTCGATAAAACCGCGAAACCGATATGGCGCTGGACGGCACTCGCAAGCCTTCCGATCGGGCTTTACATGCTGATCATGGCACAATCGGCGGGGGCGCTGATCCTGGCCTGTCTGGCCCTGGCTCTGGCGCCGCTACTCTATTTCGCCGCGCGGTTTTCGGTGCGTCAGAAGCTGGTGATCGCTCTCTTTGCTGTCCTGCTGACGGCGCTGGCGCTGATCGCTGTCTTCGCGTTCCGAGATGCGCTTTTCGCGGTGCTGCTGGACTATACGGGCAAGGACGTCACGCTGACCGGGCGCACCGACCTTTGGGATGTGGCGGGACGCCTGATTGCCCAGCGGCCATTCCTGGGGGTCGGGTATCAGGCGTTCTGGGTTCACGGGAATCCCTATGCCGAGATGTTGTGGGCGATGTTCGGGATCGACGCGCGGTCAGGGTTCAACTTCCACAACACCTACATCAACAACGCAGTCGAGATCGGGCTGATCGGGGTCGCCCTGCAAGTGATGATCCTGATGGCCGCGCTGTGGTATGCGTTGCGCTGGGCGCTGATGGCGCCAAACGCGACGTCGGTTTTCTTCGCCATCTTCATGGTGCAATTGATCGCGGGCAGCTTTATCGAGGTCTCGGCCTTCTTCCAGTTCAACACCCGCACGATCCTGATCATCGTCTGCGTCATCTACGGCATGCGTGCGGTGCGCGCCGAGAGAGCCAAGAAGCAAACAGTCTAGACCTCCGCATGCAGTGATGCCGAAGGCCGTAGCAGGCGTAACGCGTCGCCCACGAGAACGAGACCGGCCACTAAGGCAACGAGGCAACCGGCCGGTAGCAGTGCCTTTTCTGGAAAGATCGGTGCCAGATCGGCGGTAAGTGTGATGAGATCAGGTCTCTCGCGGTCCGACCGAAGACCCATGACCGAGGAGCCCGCGAGCAGGAGCAGGAGCCAGGCCAGGCCGGAGGGAAGGGCGCGGGCTGTGGCGTTGAGAGCGTCGGCCGGCGTTCCCGCGGCCAATCCAAGCCGCATCGCAAAGGGTGCGGCAACCAAAGCGCCCGCAAGTGATACCTCGGAAAACGGTAGAAGCGCGGCGGGGATGATCAGCGTCAGGAATATCGGATAGATGCTGTATGTCCTGAGCAATGTCAGGCGCAAGAGGCGCGACCAAAACCCGGTCCATCGGGTGCGTGCGGTGGTCTCAGCCCTGGCAATTTGGCGTCGGTGAAGGGCGAGCAAGAGCGCAATCGGCACGCTCAGCGTTACGACGGCAAGGACGGACCCGGTGGCCCGTGGTTCGATGACAGCAAGGATCGCGAAGAAAGCGATGGGCGCGACCGCCGCAAGCAAGATGAGGGTGGTCAGGGCAGCGATCACCCACCGCGCAGCCTGTGGTAGAAGGCGCAGAAGCATAAGAGCGGGAAGGGTGCCAACCGCCACCGTAAGAGCGGCGGTCACAAGGGCGGCTTGAAGGCTATACCAAGCGGCGCCAAGTGTTGAGACGCCGATATCGCGCCCAAATTGATCGGTGCCAAATACGTGGCCTGGCGAAAAGAGGGGCAGGTTGCGGGCGTCGACCGCATAGCGAAAAGGGTCGGGGTTGAGAAGCGCCCCAGCCAAAGCCGCGATCAAGAAAAGGGCAGTCAACCCACCGCCAAGCCAAAGCCTCATCCGATTTTCAGCGACCACGGATGCGGGGGTCGAGGGCGTCGCGCAGGCCGTCGCCGATATAGTTGACCGACAGCACCACCAAGCTGATGGCCAAGCCCGGCCAGATCACGCGGCTGGGATAGTCGCGGATGTAGTCGACCGCGTCGAAGAGAAGCCGCCCCCAGGTGGGGAAGTCGGGCGGGAAACCAAGACCAAGGAAGGAGAGCGCGCTTTCGGTGATGATCGCGTTGGCGATGCCAAGCGTGGCCGAGACCATGATCGGGCTCATCACGTTGGGCAGGATATGGCGCGTGATCATCCGGCGTGACGGCGTGCCGATGGATTTCGCGGCCAGCACGAACTCACGCTCTTTCAACGCCAGCACGTCGCCGCGCACGATCCGCGCGGTCTGCATCCATGAGGTGACGCCGATGGCGCAGACGATCAGGATGAAGGTGCCCATCTCGGGGCCATAGGCGCGCGACAACGGCTCGCGAAACAGCATCACCATGACCAGCAAAAGCGGCAGAAGCGGCAGCGACAGGAAAAGGTCGGTCAGGCGCATCAGCGGCCCGTCGAGGCGGCGGAAATAGCCCGCCAGCACCCCGATCAGCGTGCCCAGAAGCACGCTGAGGATCATCGCGGTCAGGCCCACGGCGATCGAGACCTGGCCGCCCGACATCATCCGCGCCAGCATGTCGCGGCCCAGCTGGTCAGTGCCGAACGGGTGCGCCCAGGACATGCCTTGGTTGCGGGCGCGGATGTCGATGAAGGTGGGATCGATCGTCCAGATGAACGGACCGAGCAGGGTGCCGAAGACGATCGCCAGAAACACGATCATGCCCACCAGCGCGCCCTTGTGGGTCTTGAACTGGTCCCAGACATCCCACCACTGGTTGCGCGGGGGTTTAAGCGCGGCTTCGACGCTGAAGGGTTTGGCTGTGGCTTCAGTCATAGCGGATCCTCGGGTCGAGAAGGCCGTAGAGGATATCGGCGATCAGGTTGAAGAGCACGATGAGCACGGCGAAGATCACCGACAGCGTCTGCACCATCGGCAGGTCATTGGCGTAGATCGCGGTGATCAGAAGCTGGCCCAACCCGTTCACCTTGAAGACCTGCTCGGTGATGATGGCGCCGCCAAAGACCTGCGGCACCCCAAGCGCAATCACGGTGACCACCGGGATCAGCGAGTTGCGCAGGACGTGAACCAGCACCACGGTGCGCTCGCGCATGCCCTTGGCGCGGGCGGTGCGCACATAATCCTGATTGAGGTTGTCCAGCATCGAGGCCCGCATGAAGCGGCTGATCTGGGCGGCATTGAACAGCGCCAGCACGAAGACCGGCATCGCCATCTGGCGGACCTGCTGAACGAAGGTGTCCCAGGAATTGACGACCAGCGTGGTGTCGTAGATCGAGGGGAACCAGCCAAGCTCGACCGAGAAGATCACGATCAGCAGCACGCCGGTAAAGAAGGTGGGCACGGAAAAGCCGATCATCGAGATGAACGTGCCCACCTGGTCGAACCACGAATACTGACGATAGGCCGAGATGATGCCGATGGGCAGCGCGATCAGCACACCCACCACATAGGCCATGCCGACCACCCAAAGCGTTTGCGGCATGCGCTGCCAGATCGTATCGAAGACGGGGCTGCGGAATTGCCAGCTGACGATGCGCTGCTCGCCTTCGGCAAAGCTGGTGCCGAAGGCGCTGTCGAACAGATAAAGCGGTTCAACCCAGACGAATTGCACCAGCCATTTCCAGTAGCGGACGTGAACGGGTTCGCCCAGGCCCAGAGCCTCGCGCATCTTCTCGCGCACGTCGGGCGGGATGGTCAGGGGCTGGTTGGCCATCGGGTCGCCCGGGGCCAGTTCCAGCAGCAAGAAGATCACCAGAGAGATGAGTAGAAGCGTCGGGATCGCTGTCAGCAATCGTCGGAGCGTGAAGATGAACATCGGCGCCTCTACTCAGGGCTCTGGTCGGGGAGAGGGGGGCGAGGCCCCGGATCAGGTCCGGGGCGCCGCATTTCTCTGTGCGAAAGGTCCGCCTTAGTTGACGCGGTACCAATCGGCCACGTTCCAGAGCTCACTATCCCAGGTGTTCAGGATAACGCCGCCCAGCGTGTTGGAATGGGCCGAGACCCGGCCGCGATCGACCAGCGGAACGATGGTGTGGCTGTCCTTGGTCAGCATATCGTTCAGCTGGCGCACGATGCGCCCGCGTTCCTCGAAATCGGCCGTCTGGGCAAGCTCGTCCAGCAGCGCGTCATATTCCGGGTCGCAGTAGCGGTTGATGTTTTCGCCCTGCCACTGGGTCGAGGGCTTCGGCTCATTGCCGCAGCGATACATCGCGACGTAGGGCTGCGGATCGGTGCCCGAGAAGTTGTTGGCGTACATCTCGACATCCGAATAGAACTTCTGGAACGTGTCCGGGCTGCCCGGATCGCCGCCGAAGAAGACCGAGGCGTCGATGTTCTTCAGCTCGGTCTCAACCCCGATCTCTTCCCACCACTGCTTGATGAGTGCCTGGAAATCCTGCCGGACGGCGTTGGTCGAGGTCTGGTAGACCACCGAAAGCCGCACACCATCGGCATTGACGCGCACGCCGTCAGGACCGGGGGTAAAGCCGGCTTCCTCCAAAAGCGCCTTCGCGCCCTCGATATCCTGGGTCAGACAGTCGGTGTTGTCGGACGCAAAATTCGGCGGGTTCGGCACCAGGTTGCAGGTCGGCCGCCCGGCCTGGCCATAGCCGATCTCGACCAGCAATTCGCGGTCGATCGCCATTGAGAGCGCCTGGCGCACACGCTGGTCGCTGAGGAACGGATGCGGATGCGCAATGGTCGCGCGTTCGCCGTCGGGCAGATCAGGCGAGGGGTTGGTCAGGTTCATCTCGATCCGCTCAACCAGCGTGCCGAAGGCCGAGATGGCTTGGCCCTGGCCAGCCTCTACCATGCCCTGCAACACGTCGGGCGCAAGCTGAAGGTTCCAGGCATAGTCGAACTCGCCCGTCTCCAGAACCGACCGCGCCGCCGCCGCGGCGTCACCGCCGCCTTTGAAGGTGACGGTCGCGAAGGCGGGCTTGGCCGGGTCGCGGAAGTTTGCGTTAGCCTCCATCGAGATCACGTCGTTCGGGCGGAAATCGGTTACCACGAACGGGCCGGTCCCGATCGGGCGGAAGTTGGCGTCGGTGCATTGCGGCGCGTTGGCGCCGAGGCAGTCTGCAAACTGCGCCTTCTGGATGATCGGCGCTTCGGCGCTGACGAAGGGGCCGTAGGGCACCGGCATCGGCTTGTTGAAGTTGACCCGAACCGTCAGGCTGTCCAGCGCCTCAACCGACTCGACGCCGTCAAACTTGGCAAGCTGGGCGCAGCCGCCCTCAGGGTGCATGCAATATTCGGCGGTGAAGACCACGTCTTCGGAGGTCAGCGGCGTTCCGTCAGACCAGGTCAGCCCCGGCGTCAGGCGCCAGGTGATCGACATCAGGTCTTCGGCAACCCCGCCATTCTCCACTGTCGGAATTTCGTCGACAAGCCAGGCTACCAGCTCGCCATTCTCGTCGTAGCGGGCCAGCGGCTCGATGATCATTGACGAGCTTTCCAGATCCTTCGTGCCCGACGACAGATAGGGGTTCAGGATCGATGGGGCTTGCCAGTAGATGATGTTGACATGGCCGTCGCGGCCGCGTTCCTCGTGCCCGGCGGCGAAAGCCATGGGCGCGAAGGCCATGGCAACCGCGGTGCCCATGAGGGCTGTCTTGAAAGTCATCTCAGTCTCCTTGTTGGTACGACGTATATTATGCGCTCTGAGCCTCAGAGGCCGCCGTTTGGCCGGCGGTTGTTGTTGTCTCATTGTAGAGGTGGCAGGCTACGTAGCGGCCTGGCTGGACCTCGCGGAATTCGGGTTCCTCGCGGCTGCAGATATCCATCACCTGCGGGCAGCGGGTGCAGAAGTTGCAGCCCCGCGGCGGGTTCGACGGGGACGGCACATCGCCCTTCAGCAAGATGCGCGTCCGGCGCGTTTCCTCGCGCGGGTCAGGCTCGGGCACGGCCGACAAAAGGGCCTGCGTGTAAGGGTGCAGCGGGGTTTCATAAAGCGGATCGCGGGGGGCCAGCTCGGCGATCTGGCCCAGATACATCACCGCCACGCGGTCGGCGATATGGCGGACCATCGACAAATCGTGGCTGATGAACAGGTAGGTCAGGCCGAACTGCTCCTGCAGGTCTTCCAGAAGGTTCACCACCTGCGCCTGGATCGAGACGTCCAGCGCCGCGATGGGTTCATCGCAGACGATGAATTTCGGGTTCAGCGCCAGGGCGCGCGCGATGCCGATGCGCTGCCGCTGGCCGCCCGAGAATTCGTGCGGATAGCGGTTGGCGAAGTTGCGGTTCAGGCCCACCGCATCCATCAGCTCGTAGATCCGCTCAAGCTTTTCGCGCTTGGACAGCTTGGCATGCTCGTCCAGTGGCTCGCCGATGATGCCCGCCACGGTCATGCGGGGGTTCAGGCTGGCTTGCGGGTCCTGGAACACCATCTGCATGGTCGGGCGCATCTGGCGCAGGCGGTCGGGGCCGGCCTTGGCGATTTCCTCGCCATCGATGCGGATCGAGCCGTCGGTCGGCTCGTACAACCGCAGGATCGCGCGGCCGCAGGTCGACTTACCGCAGCCGGATTCGCCGACCAGACCCAGCGTTTCGCGCTCATAGATATGAAACGACACACCATCGACGGCTTTCACCTCGCCCACGCGCGTCTTGAAGAGGCCCGCATAGATCGGGAAGTGCATCTTGAGGCCCTGTACCTCGACCAGTTTCTTGCCACTGTTCGGGGCATCAAGCATGGCGCGGCTCTCCGGTGGCGGGGTCCCAGAAACAGGCCACGTCATGGCCGTTGCCGACCGGGTAACGCGGCGGGTTTTCCTGCGTGCACCGATCGAACGAAACGGGACAACGGGCCGAGAACGGGCAGGCGGCGGGCGGCGCGTGCATGATCGGGGGCTGCCCTTCGATCACGTTCAGACGGGCCGCACGTTCGCCCCGGACATGGGGGATCGTCTCAAGCAGCGCACGGGTATAAGGGTGCTGCGGGTTGGCGAACAGCTCCTTCACCGGGGCATGTTCCACGACCTGGCCACCATACATCACCAGCACACGGTCGGCGATGCCCGCGATCACGCCCAGATCATGGGTGATCCAGACGATCGCCATGCCCAGCTTCTCGCGCAATTCCTTGATCAGCTCGATGATCTGCGCCTGGATCGTCACGTCGAGCGCGGTGGTCGGCTCATCGGCGATCAGCACCTTGGGGTCGCAGGCCAGCGCGATGGCGATCATCACGCGCTGGCGCATCCCGCCCGAGAATTGGTGCGGGTAATCGCGCAGCCGCCGCCTTGCATCTGGAATGCCCACCAGCTCAAGCAGCTCAACCGCCCGGTCGGCGGCGCGCTTCTTGTCCATCCCCATATGCTTGCGCAAGGGCTCCATGATCTGGAAGCCCACGTTGAAGACGGGGTTCAGCGAGGTCATCGGGTCCTGAAAGATGAACCCGATCCGCGCGCCACGCACAGCGCGGAGCTGCTCTTCGGTGCATTTCAGAAGGTCCAGCTCGTCGAAAAGAACCTGGCCATCGCGCACCTCGGCGGGTGGCGAGGGCAGAAGGCCGATCAGCGACATCATGGTCACCGATTTGCCCGACCCGGATTCTCCCACGACGCCGAGCAACTCGCCAGGCTTCAGATCGAAGCTGACCGAATTGACGGCGTGCACCTCGCCAGATCGTGTCCTGAAAATTGTTTTCAGGCCCTTTACATCAAGGACGGTCGCAGCCCCATCGGGCATAGAGCTTTCCCCAAGCTTATGTTTTTTCTTCGTTTTTCACTCGCCGAGATTGGATCTCGGCTGTTGGACTGAGGAAGTGTTACCATGAAATACCCCTCTCGCAAGCGGGATTCGGGGCTGGGTGCCGTTTCGTAAACCATTTGCCCGTTTTTGTGGCGGCTGGCCTTGACCCCGGCGCAAGGGGCAAGCAGGCTTTGCCGCCACATTCAAGGGAGACCCCCATGTCATCGTCGATGACGCCGCAAGACATCCTGGCCAAACTGGTCTCGTTTCCCACTGTCAGCCGCAATTCAAACCTCGATCTGATCGACTGGGTTGAGGGCTGGCTGGACGATCATGGCATCGCCGCGCATCGGGTCTGGAACGAGGACCGGACGAAGGCCGCGCTCTATGCCCATGTGGGCCCTGAGGTTGAGGGCGGCGTGGTCTTGTCGGGTCATACCGATGTGGTCCCGGTTGATGGACAGGACTGGACGACCGATCCTTGGGCACTGACCCAGAAGGACGGCAAGCTTTTCGGCCGCGGGGCGGTGGACATGAAGGGCTTCGACGCGCTGGCGCTTTGGGCGATGGGCCAGGCGGCGGGGCGCGACCTGGCCCGGCCGCTGCAAATCGCGCTGAGCTATGATGAAGAGGTGGGCTGCCTGGGCGCGCCGCCGATGATCGACGCGATGGCGAACCATTTGCCCAAGGCTGCCGCGGTGCTTGTGGGCGAGCCATCGATGATGAAGGTGGTCACAGGCCACAAGGGCGGCATCGGGTTCGACACCCATGTGCAGGGGTTCGAGGTGCATTCCTCGCTGATGCATACGGGCGTCTCGGCGATCATGGAGGCGGCCCGGCTGATCGACTGGGGCAATCAGGTGAACGCCGAGAACCGGGCGGCCGAGCCCTCGCCCCTGGCCGCGGTGTTCGAGCCGCCCTGGACCACACTGCATATCGGCCAGATCAGCGGCGGGACGGCGCACAACATCACCGCCAAGGATTGTCGGTTCAGCTTTGACTTCCGCGTGGTGCCGGGCGAAAGCCTGTCCGACTGGGAGGCGCGCTATCGCGCCCGTGTGGCCGAGGTTGAGGCCGAGATGCAAGCCGTCCGCCCTGAGGCGCGCATCGACCTCAGCCAACGCTTTCATGTGCCACCTCTGCAGCCCGAAGAGGATGGCGCCGCCGAGGCGCTTGCCCGGCGCCTGACCGGCGACAACGGCGCGCATGTGGTCAGCTACGGCACCGAAGCCGGGCAATTCCAGGAACGCGGGTTTTCTGTCGTGGTCTGCGGGCCGGGCGACATCGCCCAGGCCCACCAGCCCGATGAATACATCACCGTGGCGCAATTCGAGGCGGGTGAGGCCTTCATGCTGAAGCTTCTCAACCAGCTGTCAGCGTAATCTGATTGAGCGCCTTGCGGCGCACGCCATTTTTGCGCCGCCCCATCTGACCCTTTTGCCGGGGAAGGCGATCCGACAGGCCTTTTCGTTCCGTCAAAGATATTTCAGCCAGATGGCCAGACCCTCGGATATCGGACAGGCTTGCGGCCCGGTGATGCTTGCGACAGGATCGCGCGAGAGGCGGCAACGGCCAGATCGGCCGGCCGCGAGACCAGTCTGCCGAAGGAGCCACGTCCATGCCCGTCAAGAACCGCATCGCCGAAATGCAGCCCGAGATCGCCGCCTGGCGACGTGATTTCCATGAAAACCCCGAGCTTTTGTTCGACACCTACCGGACGGCCGGGATCGTGGCCGAAAAGCTGCGCGCGTTTGGCTGTGACGAGGTGGTTGAAGGCATCGGGCGGACCGGCGTGGTCGGTATTATCAAGGGCAATTCCGACAGCAAGGGCAGGGTCGTGGGCCTGCGGGCTGACATGGATGCTCTGCCGATCCTTGAGGCGAGCGGCGTGCCCCATGCCTCGAAAACCCCGGGCAAGATGCATGCCTGCGGCCATGACGGGCACACGGCCATGCTGCTGGGCGCGGCAAAATACCTGGCCGAGACGCGCAATTTCGACGGCACGGTCGCGGTAATTTTCCAGCCCGCCGAAGAAGGCGGTGGTGGCGGCCGCGAGATGGTCGAGGACGGCATGATGGAGCGCTGGAACATCCAGGAGGTCTACGGCATGCACAACATGCCCGGCCTGCCGGTCGGTCAGTTCGCGATCCGCCCCGGCGCGTTCTTCGCCGCGACCGATCAGTTCGTGATCGATGTCGAGGGGCTGGGCGGACATGCGGCCAAGCCCCATGAGACGGTGGATACGACCGTCGTCGCCTCGCATATCGTGCTGGCCCTCCAGACTATCGCCAGCCGCAATGTCGATCCGACGATGCAGGTGGTCGTCTCGGTCACCAGCTTCGAGACGGAATCGAAGGCCTTCAACGTGATCCCGCAAAAGGTGCAACTGAAAGGCACCGTGCGCACGATGGACCCGGGCGTTCGCGCGCTGGCCGAGGAACGGCTGATCAAGATTGCTTCCAGCACCGCCGAGGCCTTCGGGGCCAAGGCACCGGTGAACTACATCAAGGGCTATCCGGTGATGGTGAATTCCGAGACCGAGACGGAATATGCCGCCGACGCCGCCCGCAAGGTGGCCGGTGATTGCACCGATGCGCCGTTGGTCATGGGCGGCGAGGATTTCGCCTATATGCTCGAGGCACGGCCTGGTGCCTACATTCTGGTTGGCAACGGCGACACCGCGATGGTGCACCATCCCGAATACGATTTCGACGATGATGCGATCCCGGCCGGCAGCTCGTTCTGGGCGGAAATCGTGGAAAGCCGGATGCCGGCGGGGTAGGCGCTGGGGAATTGGCGCGGCGAAACCTTCAATAATGGCGGTCATGGCAGCACTTCACTGCAACGGCCCCGGTTTGCCGAGAAAAAACGGATGAGCTGCACTCATCGAAAGGCTCAGAATGCCTGAGGCTGGCCTCTCTGCGAATGCAGAAAGAGGCCAGCCCAAGTAACAGATGCGCTGCGTGATATCCGGTCAGCTGCCCGGCGTGTTGCGGACGTATTCGCTACCGCGCTCTGCTGTGGCGGTGAACGTCATGGTGTTGACCTTCCAACCCTCATCGGTCCGTTCAAACCCGTGTTCGTAGGTGCCCCAGACCTCCCATAGCTCTTCGCCACCATTTTCGGGCAGGGCGCCCGAGGGCATCTTGTTCCAGGCGTATCCGTGGCTCAGCATGACCGCCTCATCCGGGCCATTGAAGGTGATGCGATGGTTGCCGCGCAGGTGAAAGCTCTCCTTCTCGCCCACAAGGTTGGCCGACCATCCCACGATCAGACCGTCTGCGGGAATTGTGGCCGGTTCGCCGCCAACCAGGGAGGTGAAGTCAACCGTGATCTCATCGGTGAACTGGGCGCGGGCCAGGGGCCAATCCTTGGCATCAACAGCGGCATCGATGGTGTCGGCGATGCGGATCATCTCGGCCTGATCGACCAGATTACCGGCGGTTATGGGCGTTCCAGCCAGGTCGGCGTAGGCCGGTGTGGCGATCAGGGTGAGGAGGGCAAGTGCATGTTTCATCGGGATTTCCTTTCCGTTACATCAGGGGGTTATCGGGAGGATGCGCCACCTTTTGGGGTGGCGCATCTTTTGAGAGATCAGCCGTCCAGGTCGGAGGGCGCGGCGAAGTGCTGCGCCATGGTATCGGCGGCGCGGGTCACGTCTTCGGGGTTGTCGTAAAAATCGAACTGAGTGACATCCTCAAGCATCTGCAGGGTTGCGTCTCCGGCGAAACCCTCGAGGAAAGCGCGGACGCCCTGCGGGATGGCGGCGGCCTCGGAATGCACGATCGCCAGCGGCTGCGTCAGACGGCTGCCATTATCAGCGGGGTAATAGGTCAGCCAACCTTCCCAGCCGGCATTGTTCCACTGGTTGTCGTATTGCGGGATCGCGCCACGATCAGCCTCGTAGTAATAGCCCCCGATGGGCATCAGAACGCCCTCGGCGCCTTCGGGGCCGGCGGCGGGAATGATCTGGCCACCCGTCGCTTCGGCGGCGCGTGACATCTCAATCAGACCTTGCACACCATCGGCGCCGCCATAAACGGCCTCGACGATCTCGGCATTCTGCAACCACGGCGCGACAAGCCCGACCCGCTGGACCAGATCATTGCCCGCAGCCGCATCGACCATGTAGCCAGCCGACGCACAGATCCCCAGACCGTTGATACGTGTGGCGTCCACTTCGGGTAGCGTCGCAACAAAGTCGAAAGCGGCCCGGATGTCCGACGTTTTGGCTTCGGGGCTTTCCACGAAGCGGACATTATCCGGCAGATCGCCGGATTTGCCCCAGCCGCGGAAATCGAAGGTGAAGGCGGCAAAGCCACGCTCAACCATCTGCTCGGCATAGACACGCGGCATCTGCTCTTCCACGGACGTCCAGGCGCCGGTCACGACCACGGTGGGCAACGCCGTGCCGTCATGGCCTTCGGGCAGATAAAGCGTGCCGGACAGCGTTGCACCTTCATTCTCAAAGGTGACGATCCGGGTTTCAACTTGCGCGATGGCCGATGTCGAAGCCATCAGGAACGCGGCTGTGCTGAGGGCGATGGTTTTCATGTCGGTCTCTCCAGATTTGAGTGTTTGGGCGTCTTGCCCGATACCTGAAGAGATATCGCCAGCCTGCCTCCGATACTTGAACCGGACGATCCAAGTTTTGCAGGATTCTGAGATTTCGGATTACGGCGCCTCACCCGTGAGGCAAGGCATCAAGCGGCGCTCGGGCCCGCCCGATATTGCCGGGGGGTCTGACCCGTCACCTGTTTGAAGCTACGCGAGAAATGCGCCTGATCGGCAAAACCACAGGCAAACGCCACGTCGCCCAGCGCGCGTGCGGGGTCCTTCATCATCTTGATCGCCTGCTCGATGCGGTAGCTCAGGACATACTGCATCGGCGTCTGGCCGATAGTCTCCTTGAAAAGCCGCGCGAAGTGGCCGGTGCTCATCCCCGCCTCTCTCGCCAGTTCCTCAACGGCAATTGTCCGGTCCAGATGACTACGGATATACGCCAAAATCCGGTTGTAATGGGCCGTCGTGAACTTGGCGTTCAGGGCCACCTCTTCGGGGCGCTTCTTGCCGTATCTCTGCAAAAGCTTCACCAGAAGGACGCGGCTCATCGCTTCGAACATGACGCCCGAGGTGATATCATCGTTCTCCAGAGCGTCCCGAAGCATCACGCCAGCGGCACAGAGATCGGCGTCGGAAAATTGCGGCATATCGGCGAGTTGTTGCGGGTCCAACAACATGCCCAGCTCGCTTTGCGAGAACCGCTCGACCTTCTCGGGATCAAGCGTGACGATAATCACGTCCGACTTTCCAAACCACCGCCAGCCCGATCGCATCCCGGCGGGTGTCACGATGATGTCGTTCTTCTGAATTGTGAAATCGCGCAGTTCGCCATCGCGGCGATTGAGCACCCTGTGCGGCGTGTCGCAAAGGTTCAGCAAGACGTGATGTTCAACGAAACGCTCTTCCGGCATAGTGTCAGGCTCGGCCTGAAAATACCGCACCGACATCAGGGCGGCGGCCGAAACATGGTCCATTGCGTCGCTGTTCAGAAGCGGCGACGAGGGATAGATGTCGGCATATCGGCGGGGCAATTGGAAACCCTCCTTGGCTGCCGGCCCACGGACTGACAATAAAGCATAAGCGTATCTGACCCGAGCGCCACCCTACCCTTCCAAAGAAGCGTGGTCTGGAGTGTCCCTGCTTTGCAGCTGCTAAAGACGCGGGCGCTATTTTCCGAGATTGGAACTTTCACGTTCGTTCTGCAATCTCGCATAGGTCGTCAGGCTTTTGGTTAGACCCTCAAGTGCTGCCTTGTTCTGCCGGGGAACTTGCCAGTAGAGCTTTGTTTCAAGCGTGATGTCAGGCCTTAACCGAACAAGGTCCCTACTGTCGAAAAGCGGTTGAACCAGCGGCAGGGGGTTGACCGCC
Source organism: uncultured Paracoccaceae bacterium (assembly GCA_947503935.1). Taxonomy (GTDB): domain Bacteria; phylum Pseudomonadota; class Alphaproteobacteria; order Rhodobacterales; family Rhodobacteraceae; genus CANNFR01. The sequence continues at coordinate 118,245 of CANNFR010000007.1, read as the reverse complement.
CAGCCCAGACCAACGCGCGCGGCCTCGGTGATCCCGTGGGTCGAGGGCACGAAATGCGTGGGCAGCGACGGGATGGAACGACCGGCCACGCCAGACGCCCAGGCCAACTGAAGCCGATCCTTGCGGTTGAAGGTCAGCGCAGGCGCTTTGGACAACGCCTCGGGCGTCACACCCTGCGGGAAATAGGTTTCCACGAAAGCCGGCGCGGCGAAGGCCGCGTAGCGAAGCGGGCCCAGCGGCGTAATATCGCAGGCCGTCAGGGCCGTGCCACGTGCCGTGATCGCCGCCGCCACTTCGCCCCGCATCAAAAGCTCGGCCGAGTGATCCTGATCGTCAATGACCAGATCGTAGAACAGCCGATCCTCCTGCGGCAGGGCGGGCAGCACCCAGCTTGCCAAGGTATCCGCCGTCACCGCAATGCGCAGCGGGCGATCCAGGCTGGCCGGTGCCTTGCCCATAGCCCGATTCACCTCACGCTCAAGCAGGTTCAGCGTCTCGGCATGGGCCTGCAATTTCCGCCCCGCCTCGGTCGCCGTGGCGGGTCGGGTGCGGCGGATCAGAATGGCACCGGTCTGATCTTCAAGTTTCCTGATACGCTGCGAGATCGCTGATTGAGAGACTTTCAATTGAGCGGCCGCGGCCTCGAAAGACCCCGTGTCCAGAACAGCAGAAAGGGCGGCAAGGGCGGCGCGGTCAAACATAAGCACAGCTTATGCTACATCTATTGAATGCGTTAGTCTTATGGTCTCTGTGTGGCTAAAGTCCTGTTTGCCTTACAGAACGGATACCAGATGCTCTCCACCTTCGCGGCCGGCTTTGCCCTGTCGATCTCCCTGATCCTTGCCATCGGGGCGCAGAATGCCTTCGTCCTCCGCCAGGGTTTACGGCGGGCGCATGTCGGGCCGGTCGTCGCGGTCTGTTGTGCCTCGGAAGCCGCGTTGATCTTCAGCGGCGTGGCGGGCTTCGGCATGATCGCCGAGGCCGCGCCCTGGGCGCTTGAAGTGATGCGTTGGGGCGGGGTGGCGTTCCTTGCGGCTTACGGCTTGCGGGCACTGCACGCGGCGCTGACCACAGATGAAGCCTTGGAGGCGGGCGGCCAGGCGCAACAAAGCCTGCGCTCGGCTTTGGTGACCACATTGGTTCTGACCTGGGCCAACCCGCATGTTTACCTCGACACGGTCGGCCTGATCGGCGCCGTCTCGGCAACGTATGGAGAGGCGCGCTGGATCTTCGGCAGCGGCGCTTTGGCCGCATCGTGCGTCTTTTTCCTGATCCTAGGCTACGGTGCCCGCGCCCTGGCGCCCGTCTTTGCCCGGCCCAAAGCATGGGCCTGGTTAGACGGTATCGTAGGCCTGACGATGCTGGGCCTGGCCCTCAAGCTTGCTTTGGCGGGCTGAGGGGGCCTCTTTGCGGAAGCTGTCAGACCGACTTGGTCGACACGGGGCGGGCCTTGGCCTGCTTCTTCAAGTAGGCTGCAATCGCCTCTTGCGCGCGTTCCGTCGCGCGCTCGATCTCGGCATCGCCGCTCAGCTGCGGCTCGACCTCGGCCAGCGCCTGCAATTGCCGCGCCGCGCGGTGCTTGACCGCCCAGTTGCCGGGCTTGCCCAGCGGGCCGTCCAGCAGAACCCGCGTGCGCTGCCCGCGCGCATCGAGGCCGGTCAGCCCGGCCCAGGCCTCGCGCAGGTTCGAGGCGGGTAGGGTGTTGTGCCGCAACTCGATGCCCAGAGCCTCGGCCCAGTCGTTCCACTTGAACCGATGCGCCGCCGCGATGGGGCGCATACCGATCCAGGGCGTGCGCAGTGCGTCCGAGACGATGGCGCCATGCATCGCTTCGGTGATCACCACGCGGGCGCCGCGGATCGTGGCGATGAGGTCGTCCACATCGCCTGTCGGATCGAGGAAGGTTACCCCGGCCAGGTCGCAGACCTCGGCCCAATTGCCACGCTCAATCGAATCGAAATGGGGCATGAAGGCCACGCCGACACCGTCTTTCGGGGCGGGCAAGGGCGTCTCACGCAACAAGATGGCGGCATCCGCAATGGCCAGCTTGGGGTCGATCCCCAACGCCTCGGCCGTCCGAGGGCCGCGCACGAAGAGGATTTCCCACGACCCGTCTTTGATATTCGGCGGCGGCGTGTAGGCGCCATAACCCGAACCGACGACCAGCTTGCGCACGGTCTGCGGGAACCTGTCGAACAGGATCGACCCGATGCCCAGAAACATCTCGGTCTCGTTGTCATCGAAGAAATCGGGCGGCAGAAAGTGCTGCCACATGGTCAGGTTCAGCTCATCCCCGAAATTGGGCGCCTTGGCGCGGTAGAAGTAGAGTTTCATGCCGTTTGCACCTTTCGTTTCGATTTGATCACGGCCCAGACCATGCGCAGCCGCCTCAGCGACAGCGCCCCGGCCAGGGCGGCATAGAAGACCGCGCCGCCGGCGATCTGGACCAGCAGGGTCATGCCCGCGCTGGCCTCGGCCATGACGCGGGGCGCCTCAACCACCGCCAGCACCATGGCCAGCGTGGCCAGCGCCGGGGCGGCGAAGACACGAGCGTAGTCAAAGGCCGAAAGCCCGATCAGACGCAGGGTCATCATGGCCGCGATGGGCCAGAGCAGCACCGCCTTGGCGGCCAGCCCGATCAGCGCGATATCAAAGCCGTAGGGCATCAGCACCAGAATGGTGAGCACGCTCAGCACCTGTTGCGACAGCTGGTAATAGAACCACCAATTCGCCTTGCCATGGGCGGTGATCAGCGCGGCCTGCACCACCCCGATGCTGGAGAGAAGGCCAACAACCGACAGCGCGCGAACGGCCACCACGGCGGGTTGCCATTGCTCGCCAAAGATCATCGGCACGGCCGGGTCGGCCACCACGATCAGCCCCGCAAAGATCGGAAACGCCACGAGGGCCGAAGCATAGGCCGCCAGCAAGAACGCCTCGCGGCCCTTCTGGGCCTCGGATTGCAGCGACGAGAACAGGCTGTGCGACACGGCCGCCAAGGCGCCCGAGATGAGGCCGGTCAGCATCTGGAACAGGCGGTTTGCGAAATTGAAAAGCCCCGCCAAAGCCGCGCCGCCCAGCGCACCGATCAGCAACTGGTCCAGCCGCAGAACGTTCATCATCCGGCTGCCGGTGGCAAAGACGCCGTAAGGCGCCAGATCGCGGAACGCCTGCAGACGGGGGCTAAGGCCCGGCCGCCAGCCAGCGGAGATCAGAACCACCAGAGCGGCCGTCGCGACATTGGCGATCTGCGACAAGGCCAGCGCCCAGAACCCGTAGCCCAGCCAAAGGAGCGTCACGCAGACGACAGCCGCGACGCCATTGGCGATGGCCGTGCGGATCGCGATCAGCTTGAACTTCATCTGCCGGATGATCACGGCATTGGGCACCGCGGCCAGCATCTCAAAAAACAACCGTAATCCGATGAACGGCAGCAACGCGGCCAGAACCGGCTCGCCCAGCCAATCGGCGATGAAAGGTGCAAGCGCCAGGATCGGCAGGTACAAAAGAACGCCCGCCGCCATGCACATCCAGAACACCGTATCCAGATGCGTCCGCCCGATCTCGGCCCGCTGCACCAGCGCCTCTCCGAAGGCCGCTGGCGCAATGGCACTGGCAATCGACACGACGCTGACGGCAAGCGCCACGACCCCGAAATCGTAAGGGGTGAGGAACCGCGACGCGATGTAGAAGACCAGCGCGGTCAGCACCGTGCCCAGCCCGGTATTGACGACCGACCAGAACACGCCGACGACCGAGGCGCGGGCGCGTCCGGTTTTCAGGTGGCTATGGGGGGCGCCGCTGGCATCCGTCATCCGGCCTTCAGGCCCGCTCACTGCATGGCGGGCGTGGCGACACCCACCTCAACCACATCGCCGGGACGCAGGATCATGGCGCCATCGGCGGGAATCTCCTGCATCTCGCCATCGACCACGCGCAGAATGGCGAAGGACGGATCGGGCATCAGGCCCATCGCAGGCTCAACCCGTCCTGCCGTTTCAAGCGCAAGCATCCGCTGCATTTCAATGCGCTGTGCGATCTCCTCAAGCTCGGATTCGACACGCTGACGTTCAACCGCCAGATCGGATTGCCGCTGGGCCAGAAGGGCGGCGCGTTCCTTATCGGTATTGGCCAGGCCCTGACGGGCGCGCAGGATCGCGGTGCTGAGGTCAAGCATCTGCCCTTCGATCGTGGCCAGCAAACGCTCGCTGTCCAGCACGCGGTTATTGGCGGCCAAACCCCGTTCAGCCAGCGCATTGGTGTTCTCGACGCCTTCGCGGCTCAGCTCCTGCTGGCGCGTCAGAGAGACCTGCTTTTGCTCAAGCGCCTCGATCTCGGCCTCAAGCAATTCCTTCTGACGGTCGAACCCTTCCAACTCGCGCTGGATACGCTGGCGCTGCGCGGTCAGGATCAGGGTTTCGTCCAGCACGATGGCCTCAGCCGAGGGCGATTGGGCCAGACCGGGGATCTCGCCGATCTCGGCCTGGTCGGCCAGTTCCGCATCCAATCGGGCCTTGCGAACCACCAGACGGACATATTGATCTTCGAAGATCCGCAGCGCGCCTTCGGCCTGGATCATCTCACGCGCCAAGGACGAGGTACGGCGCAGTTCGTCCGACAGACCGCCGGCCAGGCTGACGGCCTGGCGAACCGACAGACCCGGCGCAAAGGGATACTCACCACCCGCCTGCACCAGGCCCGACACGTAGATCGGGCGATAGCGCACGATCTCAACCGCGGCGTCCGGCGCAGCGCTGAGCGCAAAGCGTTCTTGCAGCCGCGCGCTGATATCGGCGCCGATTTCGGCCCGGGTCAGCCCCTCGGCCGGAACGTTGCCAAGAAAGGGCACGTTGATCGCGCCGTCGGCGCCGACGACGTATTCGCCTGCCAGGGCCGGCCAGTCCTGAACCTCGCCCTCAACCGGCAGCCATTGCTGGACACGCAGTTGCAGGGCGTCATTGACGCCCACGGCATAGGGCTCGGCCGCCGCCGGCCCCACGCGGAAAAGTGCCGCCATCAGGGTGAGGCAGAAGATCGCTCGCAACAGCATCCGCATTGCTCCGTCAGAAATGGCGCCTCAGCACGAGCCCTTGGCCATGACCACGGCCGGCACCGTTTTGGCAACGATCGCGACGTCGGAGGCAAAGCTCCAGTTGGCTACGTAATACCGGTCCATCAGGACCCGGCGCTCATAGCTGACATCGCTGCGGCCGCTGATCTGCCAGAGGCCGGTCAGGCCGGGGCGCGCCCGCAGGTAATGGGCGGCCGACGCGCCATAGCGCTGCAGCTCGCCCTCGGTCACCGGGCGGGGGCCGACGATGCTCATCTCGCCCGACAGGATGTTCAAAAGCTGCGGCAACTCGTCGATGCTGAGCGCCCGCAAGACACGGCCAAGCGGCGTGACGCGTGGATCGTCACGCAGCTTCTGCGTGGCCTCCCACTCGCGCCGGGCCTCGGGGTTGTCACGCAGATGGGCGGCCAGAATCTCGGGGCCATTCGTCACCATCGTGCGGAACTTCCAGCATTTGAACAGGCGGCCATCATGGCCGACCCGCACATGGCCGAACAGCGCCGGGCCCGGGCTGGTCAACCGGATCGCTAGGGCAAAGCCCAGCATCAACGGCGCCAGACAGATCAGGGCAAGGCCCGCGCAGACGACATCGAAACTGCGCTTGACGACGCCGCCAACAGGCGACGCCCCCGTCTTTCGAAACTGATGGGTCGGCAGCACAGCATTGTGCGAGGCCGAATACTGCACCTGAGGCGCAGCCGAGGTAAATGTGTTCGGCATCGGGGAAGACCTTCGTTAAGGATGGTTAACTGATCGGGCCTACCTTGCCTGCTTTATGTAACAGGTGAACCCCTCTTTGCTGCATCGCGGCAAAAGTCGCGTCGGATGGCGGGAAGACGCTCAAAATAATCGGCGGATTTAAGCACATGCCCAGTTCTTGGGCAGACGGTTGATGGAAATCGGCAAGCCTTGGCCGAGGGCGTCATTTCGCGCGGTTGTGACGGATAAGAATCGAACACCGTGACACCGATCGGCGAAGTTGTTAGGCAACGGCCCAAGAAGATATCCGTCACATCCGGGGACCCATGCAAATCGAAGCCACCGCCATCGCCGATGTCAAACTGCTGATTCCACGCCGTTTTGGCGATGATCGGGGGTTCTTTGCCGAAACCTATAGCCGCCGGGCGCTGGCCGAGGCCGGAATCGACGCCGATTTCGTGCAGGACAACCATTCAGTCTCGCGCGAGGTCAGCACGGTGCGCGGCCTGCATTTCCAGTCACCTCCCCATGTGCAGGCCAAGCTGGTGCGCTGTGGCGCGGGACGGCTTTTTGACGTCGCCGTCGATATCCGAAAGGGCTCGCCCACCTATGGCCAATGGGTCGGCGCCGAGTTGTCGGCCGAGAACGGGCATCAGCTGTTCATTCCCGGTGGCTTCCTGCATGGCTTTGTGACGCGCGATCCGGATACCGAGATTGTCTACAAGTGCTCGGGCTACTACGCGCCCGAATGCGACGGCGCAGTGCGCTTCGACGATCCGGCCATCGGCATCGACTGGGGGCTTACCGGCGCCCCGCACCTGTCCCCCAAGGACCAGGCCGCGCCCTTACTGGCCGATCTCAGCAACCCGTTCGTCTATGAGGGCCAGCCATGAAACTGCTCGTGACCGGCGGCGCGGGGTTCATCGGATCGGCCGTGGTGCGCCAGGCGATCCGCGACGGGCACCAGGTGGTCAACCTCGATGCGCTGACCTATGCCGCCTGCCTTGAGAATGTCGCCAGCGTCTCGAACAGCCCGGCCTATGCGTTCGAACATGCCGATATCCGCGACCGCGCCGCGCTCGACCGGGTCTTCGCCACCCACCGCCCCGACGCGGTGATGCATCTGGCGGCCGAAAGCCATGTCGACCGGTCGATCGACGGGCCTGCAGCATTCATCGACACGAACCTGACTGGCACGTTCAACATGCTTGAGGCCGCGCGCGCCTACTGGACGGCACAGGACAAGCCAGCGCAGTTCCGGTTTCACCACATATCGACCGACGAGGTGTACGGAACGCTGGGGGCCGAGGGCCTGTTCACCGAAGATACGCCCTATGCGCCCAACAGCCCTTATTCTGCCTCGAAGGCGGGGTCGGACCACTTGGTCCGCGCCTGGCAAGAGACTTATGGCCTGCCCGTCGTCATGACCAATTGCTCGAACAATTACGGGCCGTTTCAATTCCCCGAAAAGCTGATCCCCGTAGTCATCCTGAACGCGCTGGCCGGCAAGCCGATCCCGGTCTATGGCAAGGGCGAGAACGTGCGCGACTGGCTTTATGTCGAGGATCACGCCGAGGCGCTCCTGACCGCCGTGCAGCGCGGCACGGTCGGGCGCAGCTACAACGTGGGCGGCAATGCCGAGGCGAAGAACATCGACCTCGTCCGCACGATCTGCGCCATCCTCGACCGCAAGCGCGCGCAAGCCGCGCCGCATGACCGCCTGATCAGCTTCGTCGCCGACCGCCCTGGCCATGACCTGCGCTATGCCATCGACGCCACCCGCATCCGGGATGAGCTGGGCTGGAAACCCTCGGTCACGCTGGCCGAGGGGCTGGAGCGCACGGTCGATTGGTACCTCGCTAACGAGGCCTGGTGGCGCCCTCTGCAAGACCGTGCGGGCGTCGGCGAACGGCTGGGCCTTGAGACGGCATCAGAAGCAGCAGCAGATGCAAGCGGCTAGGGATTTTCCCAAAATCATCTGGACCTTGTGGCTGCAAGGCTGGGAGGCGGCACCGGAGGTCGCACAGGCATCCCTGGCCAGCTGGCGCGGCCGCAACCCCGGCTGGCGTGTCGTGCCGCTGGATCGCGACGACCTTGCGCATTACCTGCCTGATGAGGTGATCGCCCCGATCCTAGGCTCATCCGCGCCGCCCGAGGCGATCAGTGACCGCATCCGGCTGGAACTGCTTCACCTGTATGGCGGCGTTTGGGTAGATGCGACCACGATCTGCGCCCGGCCTCTGGATGACTGGCTGCCAGACAGGATGGGATCGGGTTTCTTCGCCTTCAAAAAGCCCGCGCCGGACCGCCCCCTGGCCAGTTGGTTTTTGGCCGCCGAGAAGGGGTCGTACCTCGCCGAGCATTGGTGCAGGGCTGTCCGGGCCTACTGGCAGGGTCGTGTTGAGCGCGATCACTATTTTTGGCTGCACAATCTGTTTGCAGCGCTGCTTCACAAGGATCCCAGCTTCGAACAGTTCTGGCAGACGGTGCCCGACTTGCCTGCGGCCCACAGCTTTCATTTCGGGCCCGCCAACACGCGGCTGTCGGCGCAGCCAACGCAGGCCGATCTGAACGATTTGCGGGATCCTTCCGCGCCGGTCTTCAAGTTGACCTACCGCCATCCGAAGCTTTGCGGGCCGGACTCGCTGATGGATTTGATCTGCAGATACGGGCGCCAAGTGCCGGTAACGGCCGGCCCACCCAAGCGCCGCATTCTGGTGGCCTGGTACGGGTCATTCAAGCAATTCGGGACAATTGGCGATCTTCTATCGTTGCAGGCCGTCGTCTCTCATCTGGTCGGATGCGGGCATGAGGTGCTGCATGCAACAGGTGCCGAGATCGAGATCGCGGGCGCCAGCCGGGTCGATTGGGAGACGGTCGATCTGCGTGGGATCGATGGTGCGATCTTTGTTTGCGGGCCGATCCTGAAAACCCACCCGACTACCGGGGCCCTCTTTGCCCGCCTGGCCACCCTGCCCTTCTCAGGCATCGGCGTCAGCCTGATGCCGGAGGGGCACATGAACCACTTGCAGCCGTTTGACAGGGCCTTTGCACGACAAGGCGGAGCAGAGCCCTTCGGCGATGTGGCGATCACCGGGCCGCAGGCTGTTGCGACCCCTCCGCCCGACAGGCCAAAGCGCCCCGTCATCGGGCTGGCGTTGCGCGGCCGTCAGCCCGAATATGGTCTGGACATCTGCCTTTGGCGCGAGACCGCAGATCTGGCCCAGAAGATCATCGATGCGGTGACGGCCGATGGCGGGTCGGTGATCACGATCGATAACCATCTGGTACATTCGGGAAAAACGCCGGACGAGATCGAGGCCAGCTATTCCCAGTGCGATCTGGTCGTCACCTCCCGCTTTCACGGAGCGGTCACCGCGCTCCGCCACGATGTGCCGTTTATCGCCATTGACCAGATCAAGGGCGGAGCCAAGGTTTATGACCTGCTCGCTCCACTTGGGTGGCGACATGTCTATCGAATTGACGAGGCAGAGGACGAAATCCTGGTCCGCGCCGCCCTTGCCCTGATCGAGAAACCCGATAGGGTCCGGCTTCTCGCGGCACGTCAAAGCGCGGTTGCCGAGGCAAACAGAACACTTGCGCACCTTGATCGTTGGATCGGGTCACTGGAACAGGCGGGATGGAGCCAGACGACATGAGAATTCTGGTCTTTGGACAAACCGGCCAAGTGGCGCGCGAACTGGCCAACGTCCTGACCGATGCTTGGTTTCTAGGCCGGGCCGAAGCCGATCTTTCCGACCCCGCCAGCTGCTCGGCCACGATCGAAGCGCGCAGGCCCGACGCTGTCATCAATGCCGCTGCGTACACCGCCGTCGACAAGGCGGAAGAGGACGAGGTGCTGGCGCAGATTGTCAATGGACAAGCACCCGGCGAGATGGCGCGCGCCTGCGCCAAGGCCGACATTCCGTTTGTTCATATTTCAACCGATTACGTTTTCGACGGAACCGGCTCTGCCCCGTGGCGGCCGGACGACAAAACCGCGCCTCTGGGGGCCTATGGCCGCACCAAGCGGGCCGGTGAAGTCGCCGTCCTCGCCGCCGGCGGCACCTCGGCCATCTTACGAACGTCGTGGGTGTTCTCTGCCCATGGCGGGAATTTTGTGAAGACCATGCTGCGCCTCTCTGAGACACGGGATGCGTTGAGCATCGTGGCCGATCAGGTGGGCGGCCCGACCCCGGCCCGGGCCATCGCGGAAGCCACGGTGGCCATGGCCGAGGGCATGGCGGACAATCCCGCAACCGCCGGTATCTACCATTTCACGGGTGCCCCTGACACAAGCTGGGCCGATTTCGCCCGTGAGATCTTTGCCCAATCGGGGCGCGCGGTGACGGTCGAGGATATCCCCACCTCTGCCTACCCGACCCCCGCCAAACGCCCGGCCAATTCGCGGCTCGATTGCAGCTCACTCGACACCACCTTCGGCATCGCGCGGCCCGACTGGCGAACGCATCTCACCGACATCCTCACCGAACTCGGAGCCCGCCCATGACCCAGCGCAAAGGCATCATCCTGGCCGGTGGGTCGGGCACGCGGCTTTACCCGATCACCATGGGCATCTCGAAGCAGCTTCTGCCGGTCTATGACAAGCCGATGATCTACTATCCGCTGTCGGCGCTTATGCTGGCGGGCATTCGGGAGATCGCCATCATCACCACGCCCGAGGATCAGGCCCAGTTCCAGCGGCTGATGGGTGATGGTGGCCAATGGGGGCTGTCGTTCACCTGGACCACCCAGCCGTCGCCCGACGGGCTGGCGCAGGCTTACCTGCTGGCTGAAGACTTCCTCGCCGGTGCGCCCTCGGCCATGGTCCTCGGCGATAACGTGTTCTTCGGCCATGGCCTCTCCGAACTGCTGACCGAGGCCGACGCGCAGGCCAAAGGCGGCACCGTCTTCGGCTACCGTGTGGCCGACCCCGAACGCTACGGCGTCGTCGATTTCGACAAAGACGATCGCGCCATCGCGATCATCGAGAAACCCGCCAAGCCGCCGTCAAACTACGCCGTCACGGGGCTCTACTTCCTCGACGAAACGGCGCCCGAGCGCGCCCGGTCAATCAAGCCTTCCGCCCGTGGCGAGCTTGAGATCACCTCGCTTCTGGAAACCTATCTCGGCGACGGCACCCTGACGGTCAAGAAAATGGGGCGCGGCTATGCCTGGCTTGATACGGGCACCCATGGCAGCCTGCTGGATGCGTCGAATTTCGTCCGCACGCTTGAGGCACGCCAGGGCCTTCAGGTCGGATCGCCCGAAGAAATCGCCTTTGCACATGGCTGGATTACCAAGGCTCAGCTTGGCGCGCGCGCGAAACTGTTCGAGAAGAACGCCTACGGACGGTACCTGCGCCAGCTCACATGAGGCCGCGCGACTTGGGGTTGAGCTTTCTGGGCGTGCAAGGCAAGGTCGCCCGCACAACCCAGGGAGGATTTCGTCATGACGCGTCTGGTGCTGCCCATGATGGCGGCCGCCCTTCTCACGACACCTCTGACAGCCCAGAACCGGATCGACCTGATCCGCCCCGATGCGCCTGAACTGGCCGCGCATGGGCCCCATGCGGTCGGTGTCCGCACCATCACCCTCACCGATCCCGGCAGGATCGATGTCATTAGCACCGAAGCCACGGGCACACCGCCGCTCTACGACCGCGAGATCAAGGTTGAAATCTGGTATCCGGCCGCCGACGGCACTGAACCCGGCGGCGATTACACCGCGTTTTTGCGCGATGGCGAGACCGAGGTCACGCTGACCGGGATCGCCGCGCGCGATGCGGCCCCGGCCGAGGGGCGTTACCCACTGATCCTGATTTCACACGGCTATCCGGGCAACCGCTTTCTGCTGAGTCATCTGGGCGAGAACCTGGCTTCAAAAGGCTATGTCGTCGTGTCCGCCGACCACCCCGACAGCATCTATTCCGATCTGGGGGCCTTTACCTCGACCCTTGTGAACCGGCCGGTCGATCAGGCGTTTCTGGTCGACAGCATGGCCGCGCTGGAGGGGGAGATCGGGGCTGTGATCGATGCCGAGAATACCGGCATTGTCGGGTATTCGATGGGCGGCTATGGCGCACTGATCTTCGGCGGCGCGGGCCTGTCCGAAACGGCGATTACCCGGGCCGAGCCCGAAGCCTTCGTCCCGCCGCAGAACCTCTTGGCACGGAATGCGGCGGGCAGTGCGGAATTGGCCGATCTGGTCGATCCGCGCGTGAAGGCCATCATTGCAATCGCCCCCTGGGGCCGGAACCGCGACTTCTGGGATGCCGATGGGCTGGCCGGGCTGGAAAAACCGCTGCTTTTGGTGGCGGGCAGTCAGGACGATGTGTCGGAATATGCCTCGCTGCGACAGATATTTGAGGAAACGACAAGCACCGAACGGCACCTGCTGACCTACATCTCGGCCAACCACAATGCCGCCGCCCCCATCCCAGCGCCGGTTGAGGCCTGGGTGATGTCGGAGACACTCGGCTGGGCGCCGTTTGAGCATTATGCCGATGCGGTTTGGGACAATGTGCGGATGAACAACATCCTGCAGCATTTCACCACAGCGTTTTTTGACCTGCATTTGAAAGGCGACACGGAAAAGGCGGCGTATCTGGACCTGATCGAGATCGCCGAGGACGGCGTCTGGTCACTTGATGACACCGGCGCCCCCCAGCCAGACCACACCTATTGGACGGGGTTTCCCGACCGAACGGCCAAAGGATTGCGGTGGGAGAGCTTGTCGGCCGATTGAGCGGCATGTTTGATCGCTGACATCACGCAAAATGATTTGACCTGGCTCGACGTGGAATGATCCATGGGCGGATCAGGAGAGCGTTATGACCCCTCGCGCGCCGCTTATGACCCCGGTTCTGATCGGGGGCTGCATCATCATCATGATGTCCTTCGCCGTCCGGGCGAGCTTTGGGGTGTTTCAGATCCCCATCGCCGAGGAATTCGGCTGGCTTCGCGCCGAGTTCAGCCTGGCGATCGCGATCCAGAACCTGGCCTGGGGCATCGGCCAGCCGCTGTTTGGCGCGATGGCTGAGAAGGTGGGCGACCGCAAGGCCATCGTGGCAGGCGCCGCGTTCTACGTGGCGGGGCTGATGCTGTCGGCGATCTCGACCTCGCCCGAGGCGCATCAGCTTCTGAATGTGCTGATCGGGTTCGGCATCGCGGGCATGGGTTTTGGGGTGGTTCTGGCCGTGGTGGGCCGGGCGGCGTCGGACGAGAACCGCTCGATGGCGCTTGGCATCGCCACAGCCGCCGGCTCGGCGGGCCAGGTCTTCGGCGCGCCCTTCGCCGAGTGGCTGTTAACCTCAATGCCCTGGCAGAGCGTCTTTCTGGTATTCTCGGGCATCATCCTCGCCACGCTGCTGGCGCTGCCGCTGTTGAAAGCACCCGAGCCCGCCAGCCGCGTGGAGCTGGAGGAAACCCTGGGCGAAGTCCTGACCCGCGCCTTCCGCGACCCGTCCTTTACGTTGATCTTTTTGGGCTTCTTTTCTTGTGGCTATCAGCTGGCCTTCATCACCGCACATTTCCCGGCTTTTGTGACCGAACTCTGCGGCCCCATCGACCCGGGCGGCATCCTGCATGGCGTGGGGATTACCACAACCTCGGCGCTGGGGGCGGTGGCGATCTCGCTGATCGGGTTGGCGAATATCGTCGGCACGATCACTGCCGGGTGGTTGGGCAAACGATACACCAAGAAGTACCTGCTGGCTGGCATCTACACGGCCCGCACCATTGTGGCGGCGCTGTTCATCCTGATGCCGATCACGCCAACATCCGTGATCCTCTTCTCGGTTGCGATGGGCGCGCTGTGGCTGGCCACCGTGCCGCTGACCAGCGGATTGGTCGCCCATATCTACGGGCTGCGTTACATGGGCACGCTCTACGGCATCGTGTTCTTCAGCCACCAGCTAGGCGGGTTCCTGGGCGTCTGGCTGGGCGGCGCGATGTACGACATCTACGGCGACTACACGCTGGTCTGGTGGATCGGCGTCGGTGTCGGCGCGTTCTCGGCACTCGTGCACCTGCCGGTGCGGGAGCGGCCGCTTGAGGCGCGGGCGGCCTGAAGCGAAATCCCAAAAGTCCAAAGCAGAGTCTTCGGATGCCACTCTAGACCCTGGTCCAGCAAACTTGCAGGCCACCGTCGCCCGGCGGCACCGCCGGGCAGCCCCCGACCGCCCCCACGGGCGGGGGCTTCTCCCCCACCCTCGGTCCGGGGCAGCCCTCAGCATAGCTCGAGGGTCGTTGCGGCTTCAGGCGAATTTCGACAGGATGTAGCGCGCCGTCATCAGGTCCAGATGCGCCCCGCCGCCGTTCTTGAACAGCGTTATGTCGTCGAGCTCTCGGGTAAACGCGCCTGAGGCCAGATCGTAGTAATCGGCCAGAACGTGGTCTTCGGTGATGACACCCTGGTCGAGCGGAATTTTCAACTCGCCGATATGATGCAGCGTCGTCTCACGGCTGTCGACAAAGACGCGCGATTTCAGAAGGGCGGCGTCATCGGCCTCGCGCAAATCTGGGCGATAGGCGCCGATCAAATCGATATGCTGACCGGGTTGCAGCCAGTCGCCCTTGATCAGAGGTTCGGTCGCCATCGTGGCCGAGGTGACGATATCGGCCTGGCGAACGGCGGCCTCCAGATCGGTGGCCGCTTGGGTATTAGGATAGTCGGCCGCAAAGGCCTCGGCACCGGCGGGCGAGCGGTTCCAGACGGCAAACCGCGCTTCGGGGAAGGCCGCGCCATAAGCCTCGCGCAGCGACCGGCCGACCGTGCCTGCCCCGACAATCAGGATGGTCTGCGCGTCCGGCCGGGCCAGACGGCGCGCGGCCAGAAGGCTGTCGCCGGCGGTTTTCCATTTCGTCAGCAGGTGGAAATCGATCAGGGCCTCAAGCTCTCCGGTCTTGTCCGACAAAAGCGACACCGCGCCATTCACCACGGGCTTGCCCAGCGCAGGATTGCCCGGAAAGGCGGTGGCGGTCTTGACCAGAACGCCCATCCCGTCAATCGCCGCCGCGCGCGACAGGATCGTATCCTCGCCCCGGTAAAGAAAGGTGTCGCCAATCCCGGCAAGAGGCAGCTTGTGCCCCTCGGCCAACGCCTCGGTCAGCTCAATCCAGTCGAGCGGCGCCTCGCCCTCGGCAAAGGGTATGAAGGGAACGGTCATTCTGCCTCGCTTTCGGTCAGAAGGCCCTCGGCCACAAGGCGCTCGGCAAATCCGGCAGGCCCCTCGAACAGGTGGGTTTGCCAGCGTCGCACCTGGGCGGCCTCGATATTCTCGGGCCGGTCATCGGTGAACAGCAGGGCGTCAGGGGCGATGCCGGTATTGGCCTCAACAATGCGATAGATTTCCGGGTCGGGCTTGGTCACGCCCAGATGGCCCGAGATGAAGGCCTGATCGAAGCGGGTGAGGAACGGGTAGTGCGGCTTAGCAACCTCATAGGTGCCGATGCCGAAATTGGTCAGCGCGAAGACCGGCACGCCCCGGACCTTGAGCGCCTCCATCAGCCGCAGCGAATGTGGGATCAGCGGCGCGGCGAGCTCGATCCAGTGATCATGCCACATGCGGATTTCCTCGGCGAAATCGGGCGTGGCTTCGGCCGTTTCGTAGATCACCTCGCGAAATGCCTCGCCGCGATCCACCCGATCATTCATCGCGTGCAAATCGACGGCCTCAAACATCGCGCGACGCCGCGCCTCGCCGATGCGCGCGTCATACCACCGCTCGGGCTGCCATTCGATCAGCACATTGCCGATGTCGAAAACCACTGCGTCGATCTGTGCCATCTGGCCCCCTTGGTTGCTTTCCTTCTAAACCGGATGCCCGCCGATGCGAAGGGGTCAGCGGTGGGCAGGCGGGCGGCTGGGTGTGGCACGGCGGAGGGCCGCCTCGCGCCAGATCAGCGCCAGACCCGATGCAAGGATCAGCGCGATGCCGAGCCATGCCCAGAGGTCGGGCCACTCGCCGAAGACCACCAAGCCCCCGATCACCGCCATTGGCATCGCGGCGTATTCGAATGGCGCCACGAAAGCGGCCTCGGATTGCCGATAGGCCTGACTGATCGCGTAGCCGCCGATCGCGGTCATCAGCCCAGCAGCCCCCATGATGCCAAGGTCGAAGGAGGCGGGCCAGATCCAGCCGCGGAACAGGAATTCCAGCGATGGATGGCCACCTCCGGCAAAGCGCCCATCGCCAAGCGCCAGACCGATGGCTGCACTGGTCGCCAGGAAGGTCAACTGGATATAAAACGCCATGCCCGTGGCGTTCTCCGTGCCGCCGATCCGGCGGGTCAGGATATGGAGAGAGGCATAGCCGAAGGCCGCAGCCAACGGCAAAAGTGCCGCCGGCTGGAACGCCTCGGTGCCCGGGCGCAGCACGATGGCCACGCCCACAAGGCCCAAGGCAATCGCCAACCAGCGGCGGGGGCCGACGGTTTCGCCCAAGAAAACCACTGACATGACCGAGATGATCAGGGGCGCGACGAAGAAGATGGCCACCGCCTCGGCCAGCGGCAGGGCGGCGAGGCCGAGGAAAAAGCAGATATTGGCGAAGACCACGCAGAGGCCGCGCAACAGGTGCATGCCGAGCCGCCGCGTGCGTAAAGTGGCAAACCCGCCCGAAAGCGGCACCAGGATGGCCAGCAGAAATGCAATGCCGAAGATCGAGCGGATCAATACGACCTGGTGCAGCGCATAGCCCGAGCTGAGGAACTTGATCAGGACATCGTTGGTGGAAAAGCACGTCACCGCCGCAATCGCCCAGATCGCGCCTGTCATCGATGCTGTCTGGGCCTGGCTCATCGCGGCGGACTAGCGCGCGCAGCAGCCCGAAGCGCCCGGTCGAGCGCATCCAGAAAGCGTGAGCGGTCAGCCTTGGAAAACGCCCGCCCGCCGCCCTGGCGAAACGGATCGGCGGCGCGCAGATCAGCCATCAGGTCACGCGTGGCGAGGATGTTGCCGATATTGGCTTGCGTCAGCGCGTCGCCATCGGGGCGCAGAACGGCGGCGCCGGCAGCCACGCATTTCGCGGCCAGAGGGATATCGTTTGTCACCACCACATCGCCCGCGCCCGCGCGATCGGCGATCCACATATCGGCCACGTCCGGCCCGTCGGCAACATAGATCATCTGCACCAACGGGTTCTGTGACGGGCGCAGACCCCCGTTTGACACGAAGAAGATCTGCGTCTTGTGCCGCGTCGCCACACGCTCGGCTTCGGTCTTCACGGGGCAGGCATCGGCATCGACATAAACCGCCATCTAAAGGCCCAGCGCCTTGGCGTGAAACGCCATGTGATCGGCCATGAAGCTGGCGACGAAGAAATAGCTGTGGTCATAGCCCGCCTGCATGCGAAACGCGCCGGGCTGATGACGTGCGGCCATGGCATGGGCCAACGCCTCGGGCTTGAGCAGATGCAGGAACTGATCCTTGCTGCCCTGGTCGATCAGCACTTCGCCGTCGAAGCCCTTTTCCTGCATCAGTAATGTCGCATCATGCGGCGCCCAAGCGGCCTCATCGCTACCGAGATACGCCCTGAACTGCTTGCGGCCCCAATCCGACGCCGTAGGATGGGCAATCGGTGCAAAGGCCGAGACACTTGCGAAGCGGCCTGGTTGGCGCATCGCCAGCGTCAGCGCGCCATGCCCACCCATCGAATGGCCGGTGATGGACTGACGGTCTTCATCCAGAATGAAGGCATTCGACAAGAGGCGGGGTAGGTCTTCGCTGATGTATGTCCACATCTTGTAATGCGGCGCCCACGGGTCTTCCGTGGCGTCCACGTAGAACCCTGCGCCTTGGCCCAGATCGTAGGCCTCGTCATCGGCGGCACCGTCGCCGCGGGGCGACGTATCGGGAAAGACCAACGCCATTCCGTGCCGCGCCGCATGGGCCTGCGCGCCCGCCTTGACCATGGCGTTCTCATGCGTGCAGGTCAGGCCCGATAGGTACCAGAGCACCGGCACCGGCCCCTCTTCCGCCTCGCGCGGCAGGAAGAGGCCAAAGGTCATCTCGGTGCCGGTTGCATCGGATTCGTGGGTATAAACGCCCTGCACACCGCCAAAGGCACGGTTTTCCGACACGGTCTTCATCCTGAGCCCCCTTTGCCGTTTTTTGAGATATCCTTACTGAAGGCCAGAAGTCACTGTTCCACCGGAAAAGATCAATGCCCCGGCAGGGATATTTCCAGAACCGAGAAGCGGCTTCAGGCTAATCCATCACTGTCATGATCTGGTCGAGCGGCTTTTTCAATTTGGCGACCTGCGGGACCGTGGCGTCTTCTGCCGCATGGCCGGCGGCGACGATCATCACCGGCTTTTCCTCCTCAGGCCGGCCGCAGAGGCCGGTCAGGAATTTCATCGGGTTCGGCGTGTGGGTGAGGCAAGACAAGCCTGCATGGTGCAGGGCCGCGATCAGAAAGCCGGTGGCGATGCCGACGCTTTCGGGCACGTAGTAATTCTTATACCGGTGCCCATCATGGGTGACGCCATAGCGTTGGGCAAAGACGACGATCAGCCAGGGCGCGATGTCCAGATGCGGTTTCGAGGCGCCGGTGCCGATGGGCTCAAGCGCCTTCAGCCATTCGTCCGGCGCGCCGCCGTCGTAGAAGGCGCGCTCCTCCTCCTCGGCGGCGGCGCGGATTTGCGATTTCACCCCGGGGTTTGAGATGGCCACGAAATGCCATGGCTGATGGTTGGCACCCGAAGGCGCCGAGCCTGCGGCTTCGATACAGGCCGAGATCACCTGCGCCGGGATCGGCGTGGGCGCGAAATCGCGGATCGAATGGCGTTTCTTCATGTAGTCGCGAAAGGCTTCGGCCGCCTGCAAAGCCTGATCGGCTGGCAGCGCCACATGGTCTGGCAAGGGCAGCGGCTGATACTCAACCTTATCGCGGAAATACATCTGATCTTCCTTCTAACCAGCGCCGATCAATGCGCCCGCCGCAAAGACCAACGCGCCCCCCAGCACAACCTGGAAGGTGGCGCGCAGGAACGGCGTGTCCATGAAGCGGTTCTGGATCCAGACGATGGCCCAGAGCTCGACAAAAACCACGATAATGGCGGTGATCGTCGCCGTCCAGAAGTCGGGGATCAGATAGGGCAGTGCATGACCAAGGCCGCCCAATGTGGTCATCACGCCGGCCGAGATACCGCGCTTGATGGGCGACCCGCGACCCGACAGAACACCATCGTCCGAGGCAACCTCGGTAAAGCCCATCGAAATGCCCGCCCCGATCGAGGCGGCAAGGCCGACGAGGAACGTGGTCCAGGTGTCCTGCGTCGCGAAGGCGGTGGCGAAGATCGGCGCGAGGGTCGAGACCGAGCCATCCATCAGCCCGGCCAAGCCCGGCTGCACCCAGGTCAGCAGGAATTGACGTTTCGAGGCGCGGTCTTCCTCAGTCCTTGCATCTTCGCCAAGGTGCTTTTCCTCCAATTCATGGGCCAATTCGCCATGGCCCGCCTCCGCCGCCGCCAGATCGCCCAGCAGCTTGCGGGTTGCCGCGTCGGAGGTGTTGGCCGCGGCATTTTGATAAAAGCGTCCGGCTTCCGCCTCCATCGCTGCGGCCTCTTCCCGAATACGATCAAGACCAAGGTTTTCGATCAGCCAGACGGGGCGGCGGGCATAAAACCCTGATACGTGCTCCCGCCGGATGAGAGGGATGACATTGCCGAAGCGGCTGGCATGCAGATCGATCAGACGGCGGCGATGTTCGTCCTCTTCCTCGGCCATCCCATCGAACACGGCCGCCGAGGCGGGGTAGTCGGCGCGCAGACGTTCGGCATAGCTGCGATAGATCCGCGCATCGTCCTCTTCCGACGAGATCGCCAGAGCCAGGATCTCCTGTTCGCTCAGATCGCGAAACCGACGGCGGCTGGATACTCCAGGGATCATGGGCAAGACTCCAAGTTAGAATTATTCTAAGTTACTCGGTCAGTCCTGTTTTTCAATGGAAATTTTCGGACACCAAACGATCACCAGCACCTGCATGGGTAGCTCAGACAGCGATGGGCAAAGATTTCTGTGCGGTGGACTTGTAAAAGTGAACCGCTCTGTTTAGATGAATCCGTACAGAACAGTTTAGTACGGATCAGATCATGAAACATGTCGCCTCTGCCCTCGCCTTCGCAATGATCATTGGCGGTGGCGCCCCGGCCTTTGCAGGTGGGATCAGCTTTGATCTGCCGCATATCACCTACCCCGAACCCCCTGCCCCGGATGCGGCGCAGGGCTGTGCTTCTCCCGCAACCCTGTCGGACACGCGCTGTGCGCCGCAGGGCAACTAAGGCTGCCCCCTCTTCTCCCCCCAAGCGAGGCAGCCGGGGGCGGGATATCTCCCGCCCCATTTTCATTCCTTGCCGGAACTGAACCGGGCGGTTTATGCTTGTAACAGGCGGAGGGTTTTCATGAACGCAGTGACAGAGCAGGTTAAAAAGGGCCGCAAGTTTGAGCAGGTGCTGGAAGGCGCCCGCGAGGTCTTCATGGCCGATGGCTTCGAAGGCGCCAGCGTCGACACAATCGCCAAGGTGGCCTGCGTGTCGAAAGCAACGCTCTACAGCTACTTCCCGGACAAACGATTGCTGTTCATGGAAGTGGCCAAATGCGAATGCTGCCGGCAGGCGGACGAGGCCATCGAACTGATCGATATGGCCGCGCCGCCCGAAACGGTGCTGACCGAAGCCGCAACCCGCATGCTGAACTTTTTCCTGTCGGATTTCGGAATGCGGGTGTTCCGCATCTGCGTCGCCGAGAGCGACCGGTTCCCGGAACTGGGGCGCGAATTCTACGAAAGCGGCCCGGCCCTGCTGCGCAACCGGATGGTCGAATACCTCAGCGAGGCCGTCGCTCGCGGCACGCTGGAAATAGATGACATGGAACTGGCCGCCGATCAGTTCGCCGAACTCTGCAAAGCCGACCTCTTCCCCCGCATCGTCTTTGGCATCAGCACCGTCTTCACCGAAGACGACCGCAAGCGCGTGATCGAGGGCGCGGTGAAGATGTTCATGGCGCGGTATGGGGTAAAGGCTTAGGTTTTCTTCAAACGCACCTTCTGGTCGTTTCCTGAACCCTCAAAGGTGTAGAGATTGAGGTAGCCTTGGAAATAAGCCTTCCAACTCGACCGCCCTCGATCTTTCTTTGTCAAACCATGTTCCGCTTTCAACTTACTGCCAAGAGTTGAGATTTTGATCCACCCATCTTCGGCGTGTTTGCTGATAACTTCTGAAAGAGCATTCTCTAGCTTCGGATTCGCGCGGGCCACTTCGCATTCTTTTCTGGCAACACTAGTTTCAAGAACGACGAATTTCGTACATGATTTTCTAAAAATTTCGGGCGTTTTACTGCCACCTAGTCCTAGAAACGGAAACCCGCGCTCGACCAGGTGCTGAGCAAGATGCACGTAATCTCCGTCGGACGCAGCCAACGCGAAGGCGTCAACGCGTCCCATGTATGCAAGCTCAAGCGCCTCGATCACAAGACGGATGTCAGTTGCATTCTTCCCTGTGCCGGTATGGATAAGCCTAAAACCTGGCGCTTCGCCCCATTTCCCGATCTTGCCAATGTCTCCGAAGACACATTTCACAGTCAGGCACCCAAACGCCGACGCTTGGGTAATAAGCCTGCCAGCATAGGCTGCGGAGACGTTTTCTCCGTCGATTAAAAGAGCGACGCGGGGGGTGGTGGGTCGGCGTACTTGAAAGATTTGATCGGTACTCATTGGCAAGACTTCAGCGAAGAAATTGGACCTTCTTAAGGCAGCATTCTGTGCGTATCAGGCCTTATCGCGCACGATAAGGTGGTTACCCTCGCCCTGCTTCACCTCGAACCGCGATGTCTTGCGCAGAAGATCCGACAGCTTCGCGCTGCCATAGGTGCGGGTGTCGAAATCGGGGTTGGCTTGGGTGATGTATTGGCCGATCTGGCCCAGCGAGTACCAATCTTCGTCGCCCCCGATGGCGCGCATGGCGGCCACCACAAGGGGAATCGCGTTTTTCGCGGGCTCTTTCTTGGCGCCACCGCTCTGGGCCGGGCGGCCCTTCGCGCCGGTTTCTTCCGATTCGGCAGCTCCCATCAGGTTTTCGACGAAAATGAAGCGCTTGCAGGCCTTGCGGAAGGCCTCGGGCGTTTTCTGCTGGCCGATGCCGTAGACATCGAGGCCCTGCTCGCGGATGCGGCTGGCCAGGCGGGTGAAATCGCTGTCCGAGGATACCAGAACGAAGCCATCGAACCGGCCCGAATGCAGGATATCCATCGCATCGATCACCAGCGCGATGTCGGATGAGTTCTTGCCGATCGTGTTGGCGGGCTGGTGGTGCGGCACCAGGGCCAGGGGCGCCAGTTTGGCCTGCCAGCCCTTCAGATGCGGATTGGTGAAATCGCCATAGATGCGACGGACTGAGGCTTCGCCCAAGCCTGCGATTTCCTCAAACACCGCCTCGGCCCAGGCGGCCGAGGAATTGTCGGCATCGATCAGAACGGCGAGAAGCGGGATACCGGCGCGGGCCATGGAAACTCCTTACAAGGTTTGAAACATCACCAAGGCATCGACAAAGCCGTGGGTCGGCGAGTTGAAGGCGCGGGGCAGACGGCCCACGATGTCAAAGCCGTTTTGCTCCCAAAGCGCGATGGCGCGGGTATTGGTCGCCACGACGAAATTGAACTGCATCCCGAGGTACCCTTGGGCGCGGGCTGTGGCAAGGGCGTGATCCAGCATTGCGCGGGCAACACCCTTGCCCTGCGCGCCAGGCGTCGTGACAAAGCCGCAGTTGCAGATATGCGCGCCGCCGCCCTGTTGGTTGGGCGTCAGGAAGTAGGTGCCAAGCGGAGCGCCCTCTTCCGCGACGAACACCTCATGCGGCGGGTCCTGCCAATAGGCCAGTGCGTCCGAGCGGGCGATATCGCGCGGCACGCAATAGGTTTCGCCCGCCCTGAAAACCGGCTCAAGCATGGCCCAAAGGGTATCGGCATCAGCCGGACTGGCCGCGCGGATCTGCATCGCGGGCGGTTACTTCAGGTCCGATACCGATGAGATGACCGACCCCACCAGCCCATAATCCAACGCCTCTTGCGTGGTCAGCCAGAAATCGCGCTTGGTGTCTTCGGCAATCCGCTCGGGCGTCTGGCCAGTGGCTTCGGCAAAAAGGTTGTTGAACCGCTCAAGCATGATCTCGATCTGGCGCGCCTGGATCGACATATCCGTCGACTTGCCGCCGATCCCGCCCGAGGGCTGATGCAGCAAGAACCGCGTATTGGGCAGGCAATACCGGTCGGCCTTGGCGGCGCCGACGAAGATCAGCGCCCCGGCACTGGCCACCCAGCCCGACCCGATGGTGCGGACCTTGGGTTTGATGAACTTGATCATGTCGTGGACCATGTCGCCCGATTCCACATGGCCACCCGGCGACGAGATATAAAGGTTGATCGGATCATCGCTTTCCTCGGCCAGGGCCAGAAGGTGGGTCGAGGCACGACCGGCGACCTTGTCGTTGATCTCGCCCGTGATGATCACACTGCGGGTTTTGTGGAACAGCTGCTGGATATGGTTCGACGGCTTGTCGTCGGCTTTCTTGGCGTCGTCGTCATCTTTCAGGGTGATCTGCATCGGAGAGGTCCTTCTGTCGCGAGGTTACCGGGGAACCTAGCGAGTTTTCAGCGGAACGCCATCCCGCCATGGTAGAAAGGTGCGCAGAGCGCCCTTATGCAAGACGCGAAGGGTCAAGTCCGCAGGCAAAGGGTACTGGCGCTGCAAGTGACCGAAGCGAAACGAGATCCGAAAATCACGCTCACCGTTTGCAGCATAGTCGATCCAGCGTCCCGCCCGCTTTCACAGGCGGAGGCTAGTAAACCACCACAGAGCGGATCGATTCCCCCGCATGCATAAGGTCGAACCCCCTGTTGATCTCGCCCAGCGTCAGCGTGTGGGTGATCATCGGGTCGATCTCGATCTTGCCGTCCATGTACCAGTCGACGATCTTGGGCACATCCGTCCGGCCCCGGGCACCGCCGAACGCGGTGCCTTTCCAGACGCGGCCCGTGACCAGCTGGAACGGCCGTGTGGCGATCTCGGCCCCCGCCGGCGCCACGCCGATGATGATCGACTGGCCCCAGCCGCGATGGGTGCATTCCAGCGCGTCACGCATGACCTTCACGTTGCCCGTGCAATCAAACGAGTAATCCGCCCCGCCGATCTCGTCGAACGGTGTTTTCGTCATGTTGACCAAATGCGGTACCAGATCGTCGCCCACCTCGGACGGGTTCACGAAATGGGTCATGCCGAACCGCTCGCCCCATTCCTTCTTGTCGTTGTTCAGGTCGACCCCGATGATCATGTCGGCGCCCGCCAGACGCAGGCCCTGGATCACGTTCAGCCCGATGCCGCCCAGGCCGAAGACCACGGCCTTGGCCCCAATCTCGACCTTGGCCGTGTTGATCACCGCGCCGATGCCGGTGGTCACGCCGCAGCCGATGTAGCAGATCTTGTCGAACGGCGCGTCGGGCCGCACCTTCGCCACCGCGATCTCGGGCAGGACGGTGTAGTTCGAGAAGGTCGAGCAGCCCATGTAATGCAGGATCGGATCGCCATCCAAGGTCGTGAAGCGCGAGGTGCCGTCGGGCATCAGGCCCTGCCCTTGGGTCGCGCGGATCGAAGTGCAGAGGTTCGTCTTCTGGGAAAGGCACGAGGGGCAGGCACGGCATTCGGGCGTATAGAGCGGGATGACGTGGTCGCCCTTCTGCACGCTGGTCACGCCCGCGCCCACGTCCACCACCACGCCCGCGCCCTCATGCCCCAAGATCGCCGGGAACAGACCCTCGGGGTCGGCGCCGGACAGGGTGAATTCGTCGGTGTGGCAGATGCCGGTGGCCTTGATCTCAACCATCACCTCGCCCGCTTTGGGGCCGGCAAGGTTCACCTCGGTCACCTCAAGCGGTTTTCCGGCCTCAACCGCCAGGGCTGCGCGGGTTTTCATTGGTCTCTCCTCCCCAATAATCGCGATGATATCCGATACCCTTGATCCGGTCCGGCTTGGCGGGCAGGATCGGCCCAATCTTGAAAGGGTTCAAGCCTATGAATTTCAAGCTGGCCATCGGCATGGTCCTGGCCCTGGCGGCGTGCGAGCCATTGCCGCCCGACAACCCGCCCCCCGGCGCGGCGCAACCCGGCGACCTGACCGCGCGGCCCGGCAATGGCGGTTTGGTCGAACGTGAGCCTGACCTCTGCAAGGCGGCCGATTTTCAGCAGGTCGTCGGCCAGCCTGGGACGATTGTCGCCACGCTTGGCATCACCCGCCCACTGCGCGTGATCAAGCACGGCGACATCATCACGCAGGAATACAATCCGGCACGCATCAACTTCTG
Source organism: uncultured Paracoccaceae bacterium (assembly GCA_947503935.1). Taxonomy (GTDB): domain Bacteria; phylum Pseudomonadota; class Alphaproteobacteria; order Rhodobacterales; family Rhodobacteraceae; genus CANNFR01. Next base: position 93,122 of record CANNFR010000007.1, on the reverse strand, counting down.
GCTCGGGCCATCGGGCAGGATTCAGCGCATCACGTGTGGTTGATCGGCCGTGGGGTTGCGGGGGATTCCCGCCGCCAATAGCTGAGCTGCCATGAAACAGAATATCGCCATGGCACTGGTCGCCACCACTCTCCTCGCGGCCTGTGCCGACCCCGGAACCACCCGCGCCGCGACCTGCCCGATGACGGATCTGTCGCGGTTTGCGGGCCAGAACGTTGTGGATGTCGCCGCCAACGATGCGCTGCCCCCGATCCGCCTTGTGCAATCGGGCGAGGCTGTCGCGGTCGAGGACCCCAACCGCCTGACCTTGCGAACCGATGGGCGCGGGCGTGTGGTGGACGCCCTCTGCGGGTAGGGAACGCGGGCCGCTTGGCATACGTTGAGGCGCGATCAGCCGAAGCCGGTTCAGGAGAGTACCCATGAAAGCCCCCGTATCCCTTATCGCCGCCTGTCTGGCGCTGTCCGCCTGTGCCCCCGAGGCCGGCACCAGCGCCTGTAGTGCGGACGGCTATGAAAGCTTTATCGGTCAGGATGAAGAGGTCTTTGCCCGCTCAACCTTTCCCGCGCCGATGCGGATCATCCGGCCAGGCCAGCCCTTCACCGAGGATTTCAACGCCGACCGTCTGAACTTCGTGCTGGATGCCGAAGGCCGGATCGCGCGGGTTTATTGCGGTTGAGATGCCGATGGGAGCTGCTTCAAGGCTTGACGAGGCCGCAACGGCCTAGTATCAGCCCGTGAAATTCGGGCGCTGCGCCAGCGGCGCCCATTTGCGTTACACGAATCAGACCAGCCTGAAGGAATAGTGCGATGTCGCGCGTCTGCGAACTTACTGGCAAGGGCCCGATGACCGGGAACAATGTCAGCCATGCCAACAACAAGACCCGCCGCCGGTTCCTGCCGAACCTGAACGACGTCACGCTGATGTCGGACACGTTGGGCCAATCGTTCCGCCTGCGCGTGTCGGCCGCCGGCCTGCGCTCGGTCGATCATCGCGGCGGCCTGGATGCCTATCTTGCCAAAGCCAAGGACGACCAGCTGTCGGCCAAAGCGCTGAAGATCAAGAAAAACATCGCCAAGGCAGCCTCAGCTTCGGCCTGAAGTCAGAGCACATGACAGAAGCCAGGCCCCGCCTACCCGGCGGGGCTTTGCTTTTATGATCCAGAATGTCACCTTCGGCCGGAAGGTGGACTCTGCCGATGAAGAATATTGAAATCACCTCTGATCTGCCCGTGGCCGTTGACAGGTTGTGGGACGAGATCACCAAGCCCGCGCTGATGGTTCATATCGCCAAGGGCATGGTCGATATCGCGCCCTATGACCCGCCCGCCTTTCCGGATAGTTGGCAGGTTGGTCCCTATGAGGTCAGCCTCAAACTATGGGGCATCCTTCCCTTCGGGCGACAGGTCATCGACATCGAATACCCCGTGACCACGCCCCCGGTCCGCACGCTGCGGGACAAGGGGCATAGCGCCCTGACCCGGGTTTGGGACCATCTGATCACGCTGGAACCGACACCCGGTGGCACCCGCTATACCGACCGCATCGCAATCGATGCGGGCCTGCTGACGCCGCTTGTGGCCGCTTTCGCGCAGCGATTCTATCGCCACCGGCAGGCGCGGCTGGCCCGTCTGGTTGCGGCCGGTTTCGATTACGCGGCAGAGTGAGGCCGCGATGGCGCACAGGCACAACGTCGTCCGCTCGATCAATGCCGAAGGCGATACGATCTGCGTCGACGTCTTCCGCCGCCCCGATGGGACATTCGGGTTCGAGGAATATCGCCGCGACCCCGAAGATGGGCGCGGGTGGTTTCCCATCGGTCATTACGCTGCCGCCGTGTTTGAGACTGAGGAGGCCGCGCTGGCCGCCGCAATCGACGCGGTGGGCTGGCTGAAGGCGGCGGCAAATCGCCCGCCTTGAAGCCCGCGATGTTTTATCGCCTTTCGCAATAGCCGGGCGCATCCTATATCGGCATGGCCTTGCGAGGTGCTGATGGCGCCCGCATGGCACGCTGACTGAACCCACCTGAAGGACCTGCCCCATGCTCTTGCGCCCCATTCTGTTCTCAATCGCAGTCGCCGCTATCGCCCTGCCGGCCATGGCCGAGGGCACACTGACGATATCGGATGCCTATGCCCGATCCTCGGGATCATTCGCAAAATCCGGCGCGGCTTTCATGGTGATCGAGAATAGCGGCGCCGAGGCCGACCGCCTGATCGCCGCCAGTTCGGACGCCGCACAAAGGATTGAGCTGCACACCCATCTGGAAGACGCCAATGGCGTGATGCGGATGATCGAGGTCGAGGACGGCATTGCTGTTCCCGCGGGCGGCAGCAGCATCCTGATGCGCGGCGGCGATCACCTGATGTTCATGGGCCTGACCGAGCCGTTTGAGCACGGCGCGACCGTGCCCGTCACGCTGGTCTTTGAAAACGCCGGCGAGATCGAGGTTGAGATCGAGGTCGATCTTGAGCGTAAACCGATGCATGACCAAAGCGAGATGCACGATCAGAGCGGCTGACAAAGCCCCAGGGCCCGGTCAGAACCACTGACCGGGCTCCATCAACCCCAAGTCCAGAAGCTGCTGGGAATTCCACTCAAACGGTCTGGAATTGTGCCAGTGAAAACTCTCGATCGCATAGCGGCTGCCGGGATTGGTGCGGAGCGCCTTGGCCGTGCGGAATGAACATATCGCAGCGGTCAGGTTGTTATGCCAGGGGCAGGCGAAGGTGTTCAGCTCTTCGTCGTTGAACGTGTGATCGGGCCTCAGCGTCAGCCCCCTTTTGGCGCGAAAGATGCCGATCCGGTCGATCTTGCGGCGTGCGGGCGGCACGTGTTCCTCAAACCGCCAGCGCAGACCGCCGAAAAAGTCGAGCTGCCGTTCCTTCGGGTGGTCGTGATTGTCAGCATCCTTGCGGGCCTGGGCATAATAGCCCGACCGATCCAAGTAGGCATGCTGAACCGAGACGGCATCTGGAAAGCGGCTCAGGTCGTCGGCATAAAGATCGATCACATAGGTCAGCATCGCATCGCGGCGTTCCTCGGTATGGAAGGCCAGCATCTCGCCCACGCTGCGCGTCTCGCAGAAGGGGAAGAACAGGTATTCGGCGTTATAGCAGTAGAACATCCATGTACCGGGCGGGGTGGCGGCGGTGATCGCATTGATCGCCTCGGGGCCCGCGCCTTCGGCCAGCGTGTCGAACGGGACGAGGTGCGCGTCAGGCATGTCGGGCAGGTCCAGATCGGGGGGCGCCAGCAAGATGATTTCGCGGAAGCCAAGCTTGTGGTGGTGATCGACGGTGCTTTGCACCTCAACCGCGTCCTCGGCCAGGATCAGCGCGACGGGCCCCTTGGCCAGGGCCGCCGTACCGTTTGCCAGAAAATCGTCCAGCCCCGAATAGGCCATGCCTGCCTCCGCCTGTCGCGGCTGGCAAAATCGGCGAAACGATCGCACATTGCAAGCGTTGCGGGCCGGGGGCGGTTCGGTGTAGACGGACGGCCGGAGGTGATCGGCGTGGCCAATCGCAAGCTGTTTATCAAAACCTATGGCTGTCAGATGAACGTCTATGACAGCGAGCGTATGGCCGAGGCCATGGGCGCCGAGGGCTATACCCTGACCGATCGCGCCGATGATGCCGATATGATCCTTTTGAACACCTGCCATATCCGCGAGAAGGCGGCCGAAAAGGTTTATTCCGAACTTGGCCGGATGCGGGTGCTGAAAGATGAACGCCCCGACCTGAAGATCGGCGTCACCGGTTGCGTCGCGCAGGCCGAGGGGGCCGAGATCTTGCGGCGCCAGAAGGCTGTTGATCTGGTGGTGGGCCCGCAAAGCTATCACCGCCTGCCCGAGATGGTACGCGCGGTGGAGAACGGGGAAACGGCGCTCGACACCGATTTCCCCGAGGAAGACAAGTTCGAGCATCTGCCGAAGACCCGCGCGAAATCGGCGCCCACGGCATTTCTAACGGTGCAGGAAGGATGCGACAAATTCTGCGCCTTCTGCGTGGTGCCCTATACGCGCGGCGCCGAGATGAGCCGCCCGGTTGAGCGCATTCTGCGCGAGGCCCGCGATCTGGTCGAGCGTGGCGCACGCGAGATCACGCTTCTGGGCCAGAATGTGAACGGCTATCATGGGCAAGGCGCGGGCGGCGAATGGGGCCTTGGCCGGCTGATCCGCGCCTTGGCCGATATCGACGGTCTGGCACGCATCCGCTATACCACCTCGCATCCCAATGACATGGATGATGACCTGATCGCCGCCCATGCGGAGGTCGACAAACTGATGCCGTACCTGCATCTGCCAGTGCAGTCTGGCAGTGACCGCATTTTGAAAGCGATGAACCGCAAGCACACCGCCGAGGCCTATCTGCGCCTGATCGAGCGGATGCGCGCGGCGCGGCCCGATTTGCTGTTGTCGTCGGATTTCATCGTCGGCTTCCCGGGCGAGAGCGAGGCGGATTTCGCGGCCACTTTGGCTCTGGTCGAAGAGGTGGGCTTTGGCATGGCCTACAGCTTCAAGTATTCCCCCCGCCCCGGCACACCGGCCTATGAGAAACCGCAGGTGGACGACGCAGAAGCCGACGAGCGGCTGCAAAGGTTGCAGGCGCTTCTGGCAACCCAACAGCGCGCCGCGCAGGAAGCCATGGTTGGGCGCGAGCTGGATGTGCTCTTCGAAAAGCCGGGCCGTCTGGCGGGCCAATTGACCGGCAAGTCCGGCTATCTGCACGCCGTGCATGCGCAGGCCCCCGATCTGGCACCGGGCGCCTTGGCGCGGGTCAGGATCACCGGCTCTGAGCGGAATTCCCTCTCGGGCGAATTGATCGCCTGATTTCGGGCCGCGGATGCCTCCGGCGGAGGTATTTTTGACAGAATGAAGGACAGGAGCTTTGAAATTGAGCGGCTGGCGGAACCAATCCGCCGACGCGATGTTTCATTTCTGTGAAATTTGGATGCACCCCTTGCCTTGGGGACAATCCGGGTGCACGCTCTAAATATAGTCAATTCTGCCTTAAGGAGCCTTGCTTGGCCACCAGCGCGCTGACCCCGACGCCCGCCGCCGAAGACGTCAACGAGACGCTTTTGGAATTCCCTGACAACCGCCTTCTGATTGACCTTTGCGGCGAATATGACCGCAACCTGGCGCAGATCGAACACCAGCTGGGTGTGCAGATCGTCCGCCGGGGCAATCAGCTGTCGATTATGGGAGAGCCGGGGGTGCGCGATCAGGCGGCTGAGGTTCTGGAAGGGCTCTATGCCAGGCTTGAGGCCGGACGCGGGCTGGACTCGGGCGATATCGACGGGGCGATCCGCCTGGGCGGATCAGCCGAAGGCACCGGCGCACGCGATGGCGACCAGCTTGAGATGTTCCAGGGCGGCCGCGTCGAGGTGGGCACCCGCAAGAAGATCGTCGAGCCGCGTACCGAGGCACAAAAGGCCTATGTGCGGGCACTTTATACCAACGAGCTGGCCTTCGGCATCGGACCTGCAGGCACCGGCAAGACCTATCTGGCCGTCGCGGTGGCCGTGAACATGTTCATCGGCGGGCATGTCGACAAGATCATTCTGTCGCGCCCGGCGGTTGAGGCGGGCGAGCGGCTGGGTTTTCTGCCGGGCGACATGAAGGACAAGGTCGATCCCTACATGCAGCCGCTTTACGACGCGCTGAACGATTTTCTGCCGGGCAAGCAGGTGACGCGCCTGCTGGAAGAGAAGAGCATTGAGATCGCGCCTCTGGCTTTCATGCGAGGCCGGACGCTGGCCAATGCGTTCGTCGTGCTGGATGAGGCGCAGAATGCGACGTCGATGCAGATGAAGATGTTCCTGACGCGGTTGGGCGAGGGCAGCAGGATGGTGATCACCGGCGACCGGACGCAGATCGACCTGCCGCGCGGCATCGTCTCGGGCCTGACGGAGGCCGAGCGGATTCTGGACGGGGTCGACGGCGTGGCCTTCAATTATTTCACCGCCAAGGATGTGGTGCGCCATCCGCTGGTCGCGCGAATTATCGAGGCCTACGACGCCAAGAATGGCTGATCTGGTCGAGACGGTCATTGAGGATGCGCGATGGGAGGCCGTGAACCTGGCCGTCTTGGCCGAGCGTGGATGCCGCGCGACGCTTAAAGCACTTAAGCTGAACGGGAACTTTGAAATCGTCGTGATGGGGGCTGACGATACCCGCATTGCCGCGCTGAACGCGGATTTCCGTGGCAAACCACAGCCGACAAATGTTCTTTCATGGCCAAGCGCCGAGCGGGGCGCGGCGACAGAGGGGGCCACCCCATCCGCGCCAGAACCGGGTGAGCTGGGCGACATCGCGCTGGCCTATGAAACCTGCGTGACTGAGGCAGACGCCGCCGGCAAAAGCCTGCCGGACCATGCGATGCATCTGGTCGTTCATGGATGTTTGCATCTTCTGGGCTATGATCACGTGCGTGACGGCGACGCCACGTTGATGGAAGGTTTGGAAACTGAGATACTTGCCAGCCTCGGGGTCGCGGACCCATATACCTCGTAGGGGCATGGCCCCGGTTTTTTTTGGAACGGATCAATGGGCGAAGAGACAGACGGGTCATCTAACGCGGCGCAAAGCGCGCCCGACCAGGACCCTGAGCGAACATCGTCCCGCAGCGGCTTTCTGGGCCGGCTGCTGGGGGCATTCGGACAATCCGAGACAGACGAGGCCGACGACACGCCGTCTGACGATACCCCGAACGGCACGCCGACCCCGACCCTTCTGCCGGGGCTGGCCAACCTGCGGCGGATGCGGGTTGAGGATGTGGCGATCCCGACGGTTGAGATCGTGGCCGTCGCTCAGGATATCGCCAAGGATGAGTTAGTGGCCCGCTTCAAGGAGTCAGGCCTCTCGCGCCTGCCGGTCTATAACGGCACTTTGGATCATCCTGTCGGGTTGATCCACCTGAAGGACTTCGCCCTGACCCACGGCTTCAACGGCTCGGGCGGGCGCTTTTCGGTCAAGAAGATGATCCGCCCGCTGCTTTATGCGCCGCCCTCGATGCCAATTGGTGTATTGCTGCAAAAGATGCAGACCGAGCGTATCCACATGGCCCTGGTGATCGATGAATATGGCGGGGTCGACGGCCTTGTCACCATCGAGGATCTGATCGAACAGGTCGTGGGCGAGATCGAGGATGAACACGACACCGCCGAGGCCGCGCTTTGGCGGGTGGAAAAGCCCGGCTGCTATGTTGCGCAAGCCAAGACGCCCCTCGATGAATTCGAAGCCGAGATCGGCCTGAAGCTGGTCGACGAAGAGGACGAGGAAGAGATCGACACGCTGGGCGGCCTGGTCTTCATGCTGATCGGCCGGGTGCCGGCCCGTGGTGAAATGGTGCGCCACGAAAGCGGAACGGAATTCGAAGTGATGGATGCCGATCCGCGCCGGATCAAGCGGCTGCGGGTGCGGGTGCCCGAGACAGCACAGGCCGAGGCCTCCTGACACGATGATGCGGGCCGAATGGCGCGCCTGGCGTGCATCCTTCCGCGAAACGCGATCCGGCATGGTTCTGGTATTCTTCCTGGGCGTGGTCATGGCCGCGGGCCAGGCCCCTTTGAGCCTGTCCTATCTGGCCTTCGCCACGCTGGTCGCCATATTCGTGCAAGCCGAATGCGTGCAGGCCCCACGCGACAGCGCATGGCTGGGCTGGGCCGCAGGGTTCGGCTATTTCGCTGCCGGTCTTTTCTGGATCGTTGAGCCCTTCTTCGTCGATCCCGTCCGCCACGGCTGGATGGCCCCTTTTGCGTTGATCCTACTGCCCGGCGGTCTGGCGCTGTTCTGGGGTCTGGCCTTCGGATTGGCAGCGCGGTTCGGACGCGGCTGGCGGCGGCTTTTCCTTCTGGCCACGCTATTGGCGGCGGTTGAGATGTCGCGCGCTTTTGTCTTCACCGGCTTCCCCTGGGCACTGATCGGATACATGTGGATCGGGTCGGCCCAGATGCAATTGGCCGCACTCATCGGACCCCATGGCTTGACCTTGGTGACGACGCTTTTGGCCGCCTTGGCGGCAATCTGGGCAAAGCGGTCGCGCCTGTGGCTGGTTGCGCCGGCCGTTGCGGTTCTGGTTCTGGCCGGAACCGGGCTCTGGGGGGTAAAGCGGGCCACGACACCTCTGCCGGACCGCGCCGATCCGGTGGTGTTGCGCATCGTGCAGCCCAATGCCGAACAGCATCTGAAATGGAACCCCGGCATGGCCGAGTTCTTCTTCAACCGATTGCTGACCCATACGGCCACGGCCCCCGAAGGCCCGGCGCCCGATGCCGTCATCTGGCCGGAAACCGCCGTGCAATACCTGCTCAGCGAAGACGACGGAGTTCTGCAGGCGATCGACCAAGCCTCGGGTGGGCGGCCCGTGGCATTTGGCGTGGTCAGACGCGATGGCGCGCGGGTCTATAATTCGCTGGTGGTGACCGGCGAGGGCGGCAGTATCGATCAACTCTATGATAAGTTTCACCTGACGCCTTTTGGCGAATATGTGCCCTTCGGCGATCTGCTGGCCCGCTTCGGCATCAACGGCCTGGCCGCCAGCGCCGGCCAGGGCTTCAGCGCCGGGGCCGGGTCGCAAGTGCTGAGGTTTGCGGGCCTGGCCCTGCCGCTGATCTGTTACGAGGCAATCTTTCCGCAAAACCTGCGCACTGCACAGCGGCCCGATTGGCTGCTTCACATCACCAATGATGCATGGTTCGGGCAGATATCGGGGCCGTATCAGCATCTGGCGCAAGCGCAGATGCGCGCCGTTGAACAAGGGCTTCCCATGGCACGCGCTGCCAATACCGGGATCTCGGCGATGATCGACCCCTATGGCCGTATTGTCAGGATGCTTCCGCTCGGCGTGGACGGTTTCATCGATGCGGCGCTGCCGCTGGCACTGCCCGCAACACCCTATGCGCGCTACGGCGACTGGCCGGTTCTGGCGCTGCTGATCGCCCTATCGTTGATCTTTACTTTACGCTCTTCCCCAGAACCTGATTGACCCCTGCACCTCGGCAGCGTAACGGTGCGCGATCTGCCACAACGGCTTCCTGGCGTGGCGATATAAACCCTAATGGAGCACTTTCATGGCCCGACAGAACTACATCTTCACTTCCGAGAGCGTCTCGGAGGGGCACCCCGACAAGGTCTGCGACCGGATTTCCGACGCCATCCTCGATGCTTTCCTGGCAGAAGAGCCCTCGGCGCGTGTCGCTTGCGAGACATTTGCCACCACTGACTGCGTCGTGGTAGGCGGTGAGGTCGGGCTGTCGGATCAGGACAAGCTGCATGACTACATGCACCGCGTCGAAGATATCGCGCGCGCCTGCATCAAGGATATCGGCTACGAGCAGGACAAGTTCCACTGGAACACCTGCAAGGTCCTTAACTTCCTGCACGAACAATCGGCCCATATTGCGCAAGGCGTCGTCGGCAACGAAGGTGCGGGCGATCAGGGTATCATGTTCGGCTATGCGGTGGATGAGACCGATGCGTTGATGCCCGCGCCGATCCTCTATTCCCACGCGATCCTGCAGCGCCTGGCGGAAGTGCGTAAATCGGGCGCCGAGCCGACATTACGGCCGGACGCGAAATCGCAGATTTCACTGCGCTATGAGAACGGCAAGCCGGTGGAAGTGACCTCGATCGTCCTGTCGACCCAGCATGCGGATGAGGCACAAACCTCCGACGATATCCGCGCGATTGTCGAACCCTATATCCGCGAGGTGTTGCCGTCCGGCTGGATCAGCAACAAGACCGAATGGTGGGTGAACCCGACCGGCACCTTCGTGATCGGGGGCCCGGACGGTGACGCGGGGCTCACGGGGCGCAAGATCATTGTCGATACCTATGGCGGCGCAGCGCCCCATGGTGGCGGCGCGTTCTCAGGCAAGGACCCGACCAAGGTCGACCGGTCGGCAGCTTACGCGGCACGCTATCTGGCCAAGAATGTCGTCGCCTCGGGCATGGCAAAACGCTGCACGCTGCAGCTGTCCTATGCCATCGGCGTGGCCAAGCCCCTGTCGATCTACGTCGACACCCATGGCACGGGCGAAGTGCATGAAAGCAAGATCGAAGAGGCGATCGGCAAGGTGATGGATCTCACCCCAACTGGCATCCGCAAGCATCTGCAACTGGATCGCCCCATCTACCAGCGCACCGCGGCCTATGGCCATTTCGGCCGTGCACCAGAGGACGATGGCGGATTCTCCTGGGAACGTGTCGATCTGGTCGACACCCTGAAGAAAGCGGTCTAAGAGAGGCAGCGGGCCAAATTTTTCTGCGAAAAATTTGGCCGCGCCTCGGTTGATATGTAGCCCCAATCGAATTCTTCGCAGAAGAATTGCCAACCCGATTTTTCGCCGAAAAGTCGTGCCCCAGATCCAAGTGTTGGAACGATGTCATGCCTGACAAGCCACATCGAAACTTCTATGGGCGGCGCCATGGCAAAACCCTCAACAGCGCACAAAAGGGATACCTTACCGACGATCTGGCCGCCCTGGCGCCGGGGCCGGTGGGTTGGGATGAAAACCCCGAAAGAAATCCCCTTGATCTTGCCGCGCGGTTTGGCGAGCGATCTGTCTGGCTCGAGATCGGCTTCGGCGGTGGCGAGCATATGGTGCATCAAGCCGCGGCAAACAGAGATATCGCCCTGATCGGGGCCGAACCGTTCATCAACGGCGTTGCGATGCTCCTGGGAAAGATCCGTAAGGCCGAGGTGACGAACGTTGCGGTGCATCCCGGCGACGTGCGCGATCTCTTCGATGTCTTGCCGGACAAGTCCGTTGCTAAGGCGTTCCTGCTATACCCCGATCCCTGGCCCAAGTCCCGCCACCACCGGCGCCGCTTTGTCACGCCGGAATACCTGGCGCCGCTGGCGCGCATTATGGCTCCGGATGCCGAGTTGCGGGTCGCCACCGATATTCCTGACTATGTCCGCCAAGCGCTGGAGCAGATACCGAAGGCAGGCTTTCGCTGGGTGGCCGAGACCGCTGAGGACTGGCGCCGCCCCTGGCCCGACTGGATCAGTACACGGTATGAGCAAAAGGCCCTGCGTGAGGGACGGCGCCCGCATTATCTGACATTTCAGCGTCGCTAATCAGTGACTTGGCCTTCGCTGCAAGGCAGGTTACCTTGCGTCTGAAAGCCACAGGAGCCTCACATGTCAAAGCCGCTTTTCGCCGCCATATTCGGGGCCTGTCTGACATTATCCGCACCCGCCGTCGCCGAGTGCCGCTTTACCCTGAATTTCGCCCATGGCAGCACTCAGATCTCTCTGGCCGACCGCCAATTGCTTGGCGATCTGGCGCGGGCCTACCCGGCCGGCCCGATCTCGCTGTCCAGCCATGCCGATGACGACGGCTCGCCGCAGGCGAACATGCGGATATCCCAGGCGCGCGCCGAAAGGGTCACGGCGCAGCTGAGACGGTCCGGCGTCCAACCGGGCGCATTTGTGCAAAGTCTGGCTTTGGGCGCCGAGTGGGACGTCATCCCGACCCATGCCTCAAGCCCGCTCAACCGTCGGGTCGAATTGTTCATCGGCAATTGCAACCCCGATCTGCATCCGCAATCGCGGCCGCTGAATGCACCCGGTGTAAGGTTCAAATCGCCGGAAAGGGTACGCCTGACCTCGCCGCGGCTACCAAGGCCCTAATCGCGGGCCGTATCGGGCAGCTCGGCCTCAAGAAACCGCTCGAACGCGTCCAGATTGACCGGCTCAAACTGGCCGAAACCCTGCATCCAGACCGAGGCGGCGCGCAGCGCATCGGGATCGAGCTTGCACCATTTCACGCGGCCGCGCTTCTCCTGCGCGATCAGGCCCGCATTGGCTAAGACAGTCAGATGTTTGGAAATCGCGGCCAGCGACATCTCAAACGGCTCGGCCACATCGGTGACGGCCATGTCGTCCTCCAGAAGCATCGTCAGGATCGCCCGGCGGGTCGGGTCGGCCAGGGCGGCGAAGACGGCATCGAGGTTGTTCATCGGGCGAGCTAGCGCCCGAGAGGCACAATGGTCAACTGTTTGGTTGAATATGCGATCTTGCGTGAATTCTTCGTCTGAAGCGCGGCGGATCAGGAAGAGCCACCGGCTCCGAGTCCTAAACGGATTATTTTTCAATGACTTACGGAATTTCCTAGCTAACATGCCGTCCCTTGACTCCCAGCGCCCCGGATTCTAGCTATCGCGCATCTATCCAAGGGGCCTTTTCCGATGGCTGATCCCGCAGAGACCGAGCGATTGAAGCAGCTCGAAGCGCGGATCGCGGCGGCGAAGAAGACGCAGGAACCGGCCCCACGGATGGACGAGCATTATTCCGGCGCGCAACTTGCCTGGCGGATGGTGATCGAGCTGGTGGCCGGCATCCTGATCGGCTTCGGCATCGGATACGGGTTGGATGCCTTGTTTGGCACGATGCCCATTTTCCTGGTGCTGTTCATATTGCTGGGCTTCGTCGCTGGGGTGAAAACCATGATGCGGACGGCCCATGAGGCGCAGACCGAAGCGTCGGCGAAGGCCGCGCGGGAAGAGAAGGGCTGAGACACTTGGCAGACGAAGCAGGCGGCGGCTTGGAATTTCACCCGATGGACCAGTTTATCGTGAAACCGCTCTTCGGCGGTGACACGATTGCCTGGTACACGCCGACCAACGTGACGCTCTGGATGGCGCTGACGGTGCTTTGCGTGATTCTGCTGCTGGTCGTTGGCACCCGCGGCCGGGCGATCGTGCCGTCGCGCGCACAATCCGTGGCCGAGCTCGCCTATGGCTTCATCTACAAGATGGTGGAAGACGTGGCCGGCAAGGACGGCGTGAAATACTTCCCCTACATCATGACGCTGTTCATGTTCATCGTCTTCTCGAACTTCCTTGGCCTCGTGCCGACGGCGTTCACCACGACCTCGCATATCGCGGTAACGGCGGTTCTGGCGATGGGTGTCTTCCTGGCGGTGACGATCCTTGGCTTCGTCAAGAACGGCGTCGGCTTTCTCAGCCTCTTCTGGGTCTCGGCCGCGCCCCTGGCGATTAGGCCGATCCTCGCGATTATCGAGGTGATCTCGTATTTCGCGCGCCCGATCAGCCACTCGATTCGACTGGCTGGCAACATGATGGCCGGTCACGCCGTGATCAAGGTTTTCGCGGGCTTCGCCGCCGTTCTGGCGATCTCGCCCCTATCCATTCTGGCCGTCACCGCGATGTATGGCCTTGAGGTGCTGGTGTCCTTCATCCAGGCCTATGTGTTCACCATCCTGACCTGCGTCTATCTGAAAGACGCGTTGCATCCGCATCACTAAGGGTCAGACCAGACATTCCGAAATCTTCCAGCTCAAGGAGAAACGACTATGGAAGGCGATATCGTACAAATGGGTGCTTACCTCGGCGCGGGCCTTGCATGCATGGGCATGGGCGGCGCGGCTGTTGGTGTGGGCAACGTTGTCGGCAACTATCTGTCGGGCGCGCTCCGCAACCCTTCGGCCGCCGCTGGCCAGACCGCAACGCTGTTCATCGGCATCGCGTTTGCCGAAGCTCTGGGGATCTTCTCGTTCCTCGTCGCTCTTCTGCTGATGTTCGCCGTCTGATCCTTCGGGTTCCGTATGTTCGGGCGGGTCATTTGGGCCGCCCGATGGGACAGTAAGCCGTAGGAGGGCTAATCTCATGGCCGACACATCAGATGCAGAAGCTGTAGGCATGCCGCAGCTCGATTTCTCGACTTTCGACAACCAGATCTTCTGGCTGGTCCTGACCCTTTTGGTCATCTACTTCATCTTGTCGCGCGTGGCCTTGCCGCGGATCGAGTCGGTTCTGGCAGAGCGGAACGGCACGATCACGAACGACATTGCCGCCGCCGAAGAGTTGAAGATGAAGGCAGTCGAGGCCGAGGAAGCCTATGAGAAGGCGCTGGCAGATGCCCGCGCCGAGGCGCATCGGATCATTGATGAGGCGAAGGCCGAAATCCAGAAAGAGCTGGACGTCGCGACCGAACATGCCAATGCCGAAATCGCGGCACGCACGGCAGAATCGGAAAAGCGGATCGGCGAGATCAGGGCCTCGGCCATGGAGAGCGTCTCCGAAGTGGCCAAGGACACGGCGAAAGAGATCGTCTCGGCATTCGGTGCAAAGGCCGATGCCCGCAGCGTAACCGCGGCGGTCAACGCCCGGCTGAAGGGGTGAGCGGGATGAACAAAGCTCTTGGAACGTTCGGTGTCGCCGCGCTGGCCTCAGGCCCCGCGCTGGCGGCCTCGGGTGAGTATGGCTTCTTCAGCCTCCGCAATACCGACTTCGTCGTGCTACTCGGCTTTTTGCTCTTTATCGGCATATTGGTCTACTACAAGGTGCCCGGCTTGGTCGGTGGCATGCTGGACAAGCGGGCCGAGCAGATCCGCTCGGACCTGAATGAAGCGCGCGCGCTGCGCGAAGAGGCCCAGAAAGTCCTGGCCGAGTATGAGCGCAAGCAGCGCGAGGTGGCCGATCAGGCCGATCGCATCGTCAAGCAGGCCCGCGAGGAAGCCTCGATCGCCGCTGAAGAGGCGAAGGCGGCCCTGGAAGCATCGGTTGAGCGGCGCCTGAAAGCGGCCGATGAGCAGATTGCGTCGGCCGAAGCGGCTGCCGTGCGGGAAGTGCGCGACCAAGCCATTCAGGTGGCCATTGCCGCCGCCGGTGACGCGATCGCCAAGGCGATGACGGCGACCGAGGCGAACACCTTGATCGAAGACTCGATCAAGACCGTCGACGCCAAGCTGCACTAAGCGCCGCTTCGATTTTTGGACAGGGAAGGCCCGAGCGCGCATCGGGCCTTTTTGTTTTTGACGCCCTTGCCGGACGGCCGGCATCAGCGACTTTGCTCATGCTCAAAGCGCTTTTTGGCCACGGCTTCGTTCTGATCGGCCTTGCGCTGGGCCGTCAGATCGGTGCGCACATAATCCAGATGCCGCTCAACCGCCTTCCGCGCAGCAGCGGGGTCGCGGGCCTGAAGCGCGCTGTTGATCGCGCGATGCTGATCCAGCAGGGCGCTGCGTGTCGTGCGCTGCTTGAACATCACCTGGCGGTTGTAGAACACCCCTTCGCGCAGCAGCCCGAACATCGACCGCATCATGTGCAGCATGACGATGTTGTGCGACGCCTCGATGATGGCGAGGTGAAATTCGGCATCCAACGCCGCCTCATCATCCGCGTTTCGCTTGGTATGTGCGGTTTCCATCTTTTGAAAAATCGTATCGATCAACCGCAGGTCGGTGTCTGACCCGAGTTTCGCCGCACGCTCGGCTGCCAACCCCTCCATATCGCTGCGGAAATCGATGTAGTCGAAGACGGCCTCCTCGTGGATCGAAAAAAGCTCGATCAGCGGGGGCGGAAAGGTTGAGGCCAGCGATTGCGAGATGAATATGCCCGCGCCCGCCTTGGTCGAGAGCAGCCCCCGTTCCTGCAACTCGGCAATGGCTTCGCGCAGAGACGGCCGCGACACACCCAGCCTGTCTGACAACTCGCGCTCTGACGGTAGCCTCTCACCGGGCCGCAAGATGCCGCGGAGGATCAGAAGTTCAATCTGCCGGACAACCGATTGGGCAAGTTTCTCGGGCTGGACCGGTTCAAACGGCATTGTTCTGCCCCCAATTCTTGCTGCAATTGGTCAGAACATATGACCACCCGGTCCGCCCAGCAATGAAAAAAGCCGGGGCTCGGAAAGCCCCGGCCTCTCAAGGGTCGCGTCTGGTTCAGCGCGATTCGCGGATCACGATATCCACACGACGGTTTTGCTGGCGCCCTTCAGGCGTCAAGTTTGACGCGATGGGCTGCGATTCACCGCGACCATAGGCGCGGATCCGGCTGCCCGGCACACCTCCGGCGCGCAGCTCGGCCGCCACTGCCCCGGCCCGACGCTCGGACAAGTTCTGATTGTAGGCGGCGGTCCCGGTGTTATCCGTATGGCCGATGACATCGACCACAGTGCTGGGATAATCCTGCATGCTGCGCGCGAGGATGCGTAGGTCGTTGCGGAGGTTTCCGCTGAGCGACGCGCTGTCGGTCGCAAAGAGAATATCCTGCGGCATGCGCACGATCAACTGATCGCCCTGGCGGATCACATCAATATTGCCCGATAGATCGCCGCGCAGATCACGCGCCTGAGCGTCGAGAACCGAGCCCACGATGCCACCGGCGATCCCGCCTACGACTGCTCCTGCCAACGCTTGCTCACGATCATTGCCGCCATCGCGTGACGCGCCTAAAATGCCGCCGATCACCGCGCCTGCAATCGCGCCATCGCGCGTGCGCTGGTTTTCGCCGCCAGTCTGATAGGAGGGGTCACACGCCGTCAGGGCAAGCATGCTGGCCATAGCCAGCGCGATGGGAGTTTTGATTGTCATTTTTGAAGCCTCTTTCAAAAGCCGTTAACCGGCATTTAACGCTGCCAGACCTTTTCCGTTCCTGCACGGTTATTCAATATCAGCGTTCAGAAAGGGCGAAAAGCTGCCATTTAGGCCCGTATCTGCCGGGGTTCTTCCGCTGCATCGGCGCGCGCGCGCTCCCAGGCCAGCATGGCGCGTTTGACGCCGAGCCCCCAATGATAGCCGCCAAGACCGCCCGATTTTCGCAAAACACGGTGGCAAGGAATGATCCATGATAGCGGGTTCCGGCCCACGGCGGTGCCCACCGCACGCACCGCCCGAGGGCTACCGATCTGGTGGGCGACGTCGGAATAGGTCGTGACCTGCCCCGACGGGATGGCAAGCAATGCCTCCCAGACCTTGATCTGGAACGGCGCGCCGATCAGGTAGAGCGGCGCTGTGTCGCCTTTGGTCCGATCCGCTCCGAAAGCGGCCATCGCCCAAGTGCGCAACATCATCGGGTCTTCGACGAAGTCTGCCTTGGGCCAGCGGCCAAGAAGGTCGGCCATCGCGGCCTCGGCCCCGACTTCGCCGGCGAAGCCGACACCGCAGATGCCGCGCTTTGTGGCCGCGACGATCGCCGGGCCGAAGGGGCTGTCGACCCAGCCCCAGTAGATTTTCAGGCCTTCGCCGCCGCGCGCATATTCCCCGGGGCTCATCGCCTCCCACCGCAGGAACAGATCATGCAGGCGCCCGCCGCCGGACAGGCCCGTGGCGTCAGCCGTCTCAAGCATTGTTTTGTGCTCGGCCAGAAGCTGTTTGGCATGATCGAGCGTCAAGTATTGCTGATAGCGTTTGGGCGAGACACCCACCCACCGCGTGAAGACACGCTGAAAATGCGCCGGGCTCATATTCAGGTCGGCCGCAAGCCGGTCGAGCGGAAGCGCGCCACCCCCTGCGGCATCGATCCGTTCGATCGCACGGGCAATCACGCCGTAATGATAGGCCGGGGTATCGGGTGTTTCGTCACGCATGGGTCTATTGCCTCCTGCCGCCAATCTAGAAGCGGCAGGCGTTCGATACGACCCGGAATTTGCGCTTTCGGTTCTCAGGCGATGGCCTGTTCAAGGCGATCCTCCGGGCATGGGGCCGGCTGTAACAAAGCAGCCTCCCAGCTTTTCAGTTCAGGCCGGGCTAATGTCTCGTGCCCTCCGGCACGTCTGGCTTCCGCCTGAAGGCTGCAAGCTTTCTCATGGCCGGGCATCCCAGTCACCGCGTCGCCCAGAAAGAGACTTTCAGTCCAATGTCCGTCGGCCAGAATGATCTCATGATGGGCGAACAGAACGTGATGATAGACCACAGGCTCGGTCGGCATCTTGCTTTCGACCCCTGGCCAGCCAATCAGATGTTTTGCGGCGACGAAGGCCTCATCCATACCAAAGCAAAGCGCGAGGTGGGGTCCCCGTAGTAGGACGCGGTGCCAGGGCGAAATGGTCAGAGGTTTGGCCGATGCCGCCTGCCCCGTGGCGCTGGGGTCAATCGTGATTGGCCAGAGCGCGGGGTTTGCGCACAATTGCTCGCGCGTCAGCTTGTACTCGCCCACCCAGAGCACTGGCTGGAGCCCATGGTCGCGCGTGACGACCATGTCACCGGCGCGAAGCCAGCCTGCGGGCACTGGACCCTCCGCAGTCGCAATCTCGGTCGCGGCCGTGAAACACGGTACGCTTTGAATTTCGCTGTATCTCAGAGTGGTGTCAGTGCCGGGGTCATCGTCGTCGCCCGGTTGGTAATAGACGTCGCCGGTGTCCGTCTGGGTATAGGTCACGCCAGGTTGCAGTGGGTCGGTGACGATCCAACCCACATGCTGGCCTGCGATCTCAATCCGTTCGATATAGATGACCTCGCCCGACGGCCCGGTCAGCTGATAATAGTAATCGTCATAGATACGCCCCGAGGCGATGAGATTGCCATCCAGATCGCGCACGACGCCCTGTTGCGTGCTATCAACCCCGACCTCATCGGCGCCACGATCGCCATCCAGATAAGCGTCGTCATCGTTGATCTGGATTTCGACGCGATGCTCGCGGAAATCATAGTCGGGCCGAAGGCTCCAGCTGTTTGATCCGCTGTCGTAGACGAGGGCGTCGGGCGAATAGGCAAACCCCATTGGGCACATCCTTTGTTACTGCGCGCTCACAGAATGGGGCACAAAACATGAACGGCACGTTAAACACGAAGGACTTGCCGTTCGGGCGCGTGCGGGGCATATGGCGCAGGCCATGGCAAAACAGCTCGACTATCACACGATGACCGAAATCTTCCGCCGGTTTCAGGCGGCTGAGCCTGAACCCAAAGGCGAGTTGGAGCATGTGAACGCCTACACGCTGGTCGTGGCCGTGGCCTTGTCGGCGCAGGCGACCGATGCGGGGGTCAACAAGGCCACCCGTGGCCTGTTTGCCGTAGCCGATACCCCCGAAAAGATGCTGGCGTTAGGGGAAGAGAAACTGACCGAGCATATCAAGACGATCGGGCTTTATCGCAACAAGGCCAAGAACGTCATGAAGCTGAGCCGCATTCTGGTCGAGGAGTACGGCGGCCAGGTGCCGTCGTCCCGCGCGGCGTTGCAATCGCTGCCAGGTGTGGGCCGCAAGACTGCGAATGTGGTGCTGAACATGTGGTGGGGCCAGCCGGCCCAGGCGGTCGACACCCATATCTTTCGCGTCGGCAACCGCACCGGCATCGCGCCGGGCAAGGATGTGGACGTGGTCGAACGCGCCATAGAAGACAACGTGCCGGCCGAATTCCAACGCCATGCGCATCACTGGCTGATCTTGCATGGCCGCTACATCTGTGCCGCACGCAAACCGCGCTGCGCCGATTGCCTGATCCGCGATCTGTGCCCGTATGAGGAAAAAACCGCATGAAGAAGTATCAGGTTGTCGGCATCGGCAACGCCATTGTCGACGTTCTGGCCCAGACCGAAGAGACGTTCCTCGACCATATGGGGATCGAGAAGGGCATCATGCAGCTGGTTGAGCGTGAGCGCGCCGAAACGCTCTATGGCGCCATGAAGGAGCGGACCGAGGCACCCGGCGGGTCGGTGGCCAATACTCTGGCGGGTCTGGGCAATCTGGGGCTGACAACCGCATTTATCGGACGCGTCCGCGACGACGCGCTGGGGCGGTTCTACGCCAAGTCGATGACGCTGGAGGGTACCGACTTTCCCAATGCGCCTGTCGGCGGCGCCAATTTGCCCACCTCTCGCAGCATGATCTTTGTGACCCCGGATGGCGAGCGGAGTATGAACACCTATCTTGGCATCTCGGCCGATCTCGGGCCTGAAGATGTGGATGACAGCGTCGCGGGGGCCGCCGAGATTTTGTTTCTTGAGGGATATCTCTACGACAAACCCCAGGGCAAAGCCGCTTTCCAGGCCGCGGCCGAGGCCTGCCGCAATGGCGGCGGCATGGCGGGCATCGCCCTGTCCGATCCATTCTGCGTCGATCGGCACCGCGCCGATTTCCGCACCCTCGTCACGCAACTGAACTACGTGATCGGAAACGAGCATGAATGGACATCGCTTTACCAAACGGATGTGCTGGACGACGCGCTGGCCCAGGCCTCATCGGATTGCCCGATCATCGTCTGCACGCGCTCAGGCTCGGACGTGGTGCTGATCCGCGGGGACGAACGGGTGACGGTGCCGGTTCACCGGATCGTCCCGGTGGACGCGACCGGCGCTGGCGATCAGTTTGCGGCAGGTTTCCTCTACGGATTGGCCACGGGCCAGACCCTTGCCACGGCCGGCCGCATGGGATGCATCGCGGCGGCTGAGGTCATCAGCCATTTCGGCGCCCGGCCTGACAGCGACATCAAGGCGTTGTTCAAGCATAACGGGCTGATATAAAAGTCACATCCCTAAAAGTTGACGGATCTTTCCCGGAACCGGGTCCTCCTAGGGCACGTTGCCCTTCCGAAGCCCTAATCGGGAGGCCGTTGAGATGACAGATGATCAGGAAGATGGAGAGCGTCTGACAGAGGGCGGGCACTGGGCGATGGCCAGTCTTGCCAAGGCCTACCACGATTTGCCCACTGACCGGACGTCGGCAGAATTGCAGAGCCTTCTGCATCAGCTTGCCCGGAAACAGCAGAACAAAGACGGATAAAGTATTTCACTTGCACAACACACCCTATTGGATCAGGGAGGGACCTTGCACGATCTATCCAAGAGGGAACCTGGCCCGACGCCCGGCGTTAGCTGGGCCGGGGGACAGGACATGCATATGGAACACGTGGATCAGTCGAACGTGCCGGACCAGTCGCCGAGGGTATTGCTGACGGCGGCAGAGGCTTTTCCGGCCCTTGAGGCACTTTTTCTGGAAGCTCAGACAGAAATCTGGGCCGGATTTCGCGTGTTCGACCTGACCACCAAGTTGCGCAGCGATGCGGCGAAAGCCGTTGGAGAAACGTGGTATGATCTGATCATCCACACTCTGAAACGTGGCGTCGCAATCGACATCACCATTACCGATTTCGATCCTGTCGTCCGCTCCGCCATGCATCGCTGTACATGGAAGACGACCCGCATGTTTCTGGCGGCCGGCGAACTGGCCGGAGCAGATGCAAAGCTCCGGGTCAGACCGGCGATGCATGCGTCTGAGACAGGGATCGTTCCCAGATTGGTCTTCTTGCCGCAGATCATGAAAAAACTCTGGCGCACCTGCGGTTGGCTGAACTCACTGGACGCTGCCCAACGTGAGACTGCCCTGCGCGACATGCCCGGCCTGACGCGCTGGCTGCACCGCAAAGAGGACGGCACCTACCGCCCCTACCTGACGAAGGTGCCCCGACTTTATCCTGCGACGCATCATCAGAAACTGGCCGTCTTCGATCGCCAAAAACTCTATATCGGTGGGCTCGATCTGAATGATCGGCGCTACGACACCCCCGAACATGATCGCCCGGGCGAAGAGACCTGGCATGATGTCCAGATCATCGTGGAAGGGCCCGTCGTGGCCGAGGCTCAGACACATCTGGAGAGCTTTCTGGATATCGTGGCGGGGCGGGCCGAACCCGGCAGCCCCCGGCGCTTCCTGCGAACGCTCTCACGGCGGCGCAAGGTCGAAGGGCCCTTCTTTGGGCCCGAGCCGGTGGTGAGTGAGCTTGCGACCGCCCATGAGTTGCTGGCCAATCGCAGCGAACAGCTGATTTATCTGGAAACCCAGTTCTTCCGTGACCGCAAGTTGGCACGGAAACTGGCGGCCATCGGGCGTGAAAAGCCCGATCTGAGCATGATCCTGATCCTGCCGGCGGCGCCGGAGGAGGTCGCGTTTGAAGACAAGGATGACCTCGATTCCCGCTATGGAGAGTTCCTGCAGGCGCGGTCGCTGCGCATTCTGAGCAAGGGTTTTGGGCGGCGGCTGTTCGTTGGCGGCGCGGCGCAACCGCGTCATGCCGGACCTTCGAAAAGTGAAAACGGGCGCGACCAGATGCATGGCGCCCCACTGGTCTATATCCATGCGAAGGTCTCTACCTTCGACGACCGCGCCGCCATCGTCTCATCAGCGAACCTGAATGGCCGCAGCCTGAAATGGGATACCGAAGCGGGCGTCTTTTTGAACCGTGCCGACGAGGTCCGCGATTTGCGGCTGCGGATCATGTCGCATTGGCTGCCCGACGGGGCAAGCGACATGTATTTCGAGACGACGAAAGCCGTTGAGGCATGGCGGGCTCTGGCAATCCGGAATGCCCGCCGGGCCCCGCATGAGCGGGAAGGCTTTGTCCTGCCCTATGATCTGAAAACGGCCGAGGAATTCGGGCAAGCCCTGCCCGGCGTGCCGGAAGAGATGGTTTAGAGCGGCGCCTTACGCCGCACGCTCAGGCGCGTTGTTCTGGGCTGCATCCGATTTGATCCCGTCGCTCAGCACCAGAACCCAGAGCAGCAGCGGTATAGCCACAATGCCGCCGATCGGTCCCCACAACCATAGGCCAAACACCAGCGACAGGAAAATCAGCAGCGGGTTGACCTGCATGTGCTTGCCGACAAGGCCGGGGGTCACGAACTGCGCCTCGGTCGCGTTCAGCGCCAGATACGTCACCGCGGGAAGCAGGGCCATAGCGCCGTCGAAGGCCGCGATACCTGCAAACAGCAGCGAGAAGACAAGAACGGCCGGACCGAGGTAAAGGATGAAGTTCAGCAAAAACGCAACCAGCCCCCAGAGCATCGCCGCCGGCATTCCCATAACCTGCAAGGCCAAAGCGGTCGCGATACCGAGGCCCGCATTGATCAGCGTGATGGTCAGAAAATAGCGCGCCACGCGCCGCTCGGCCTCTTGCAGCTTGCGCGCCGTCTGGGCGCGCTCGGTCGGCTCTGACAGGCGGCGGGCGGCCCATTGGTAGATATCGCCCCGCGACAGCAGAAAGAAGAATAAGGCACCACCGAAGACAAGGATCTGCCCCAGGATCACCGGCGCAAGCATCAGCGCATCGGTGACACTTGGCAGGGTCATTCCATCGTCGCTGGATTGGTTCCCGTTTTGGGCGCTAGCTTCCGGCGCGATGGCGTCTGTCATCCCGTCGGTCACCTCGGAAAACCCCTTCATCAGACCGCGCAAGAATTCAACGGTGTCCTGCATGTCGCTCCACACCTTCGGCGCCTGGGCGACCAGTTGCGCGACAACGGGCTGAAAGACCAGGATAAACGTTGCCATGACGACCAGCGTGGCGGCCAGGCTGACCAGTGCACCGATGACAGATGGAAACCCCAACCGCTCCCAAAAATCGGAGACAGGGGACAAAACAACACCCGCAACCAGCGCAAGTGCCAGAGGCGCGAAGATGTTTTCAACGGCATTCAGTGCTGTAAAAAGTGCAATAAGTCCCAAAATGATAATGAAGAACTGGGATACTTTTTCAACGCGATCCAAAGTCTATCTCCCAGTGATGTTGGTATACAGATTGGTTAACGTCCACCAATCGAGAAGTGTTCCTTGGCAAATCGAAGGCGCGGCAGAATGATGTCTGCCGCGCCTTGAACTCATCCCTGTCTTGGACACCAAGCTACCAGCTTATGATGCTTTTTTCGTCTGTGGAGCCGCTGTCTTACGCTTTGCGGATTGGGGCTTTTTTGCCTCAGTCACCACGCGATCCTTTGCGCGGGTCACGGCCTCTTCCGCTTTGTCGGAAACAGTGTCCATCGTATCGATTGCGGCGTCCTTCAGTTCATCGCCGACACCCTCGGCAATGCGAAGCGCACGTGCCCGTTCCGACCGGTACAACCTGTTCGCTTCGTCCATGAGGCGATCGCTTTCAGCGCCGAATGTGCGATCCTCGATCCGCGTGCGGGGTAGTGCCGTCGCCAGGGCCGCGCCCAAAGCTGCGGCGATCGCGCCCGCAACCAGCGGGTGATCCTCAATGAAGCGCACCGTTTCGCTGCTTGTCTTCTTCGCCGTCCGCTCGGCCTTCAGCCGGGCGGAATAGGCGCGCTCACGTGCCGCAATAATACGCTCGCGCGATTGCTCGGAAACCTGGTCGAGACCCGACGAAAAGCTGCGTGCCAGATCGTTTGCAAAATCAGCCAAGATAGCCGCACGCTCGGACGCGTAGTCACGCGCATCCTCATAGGTATCGGCGGCCCCGTCACGGAGGCGGGCGTAATAGGATTTTGCATCCGCCTCGACACGGCGAAGCGAGGCCGAGGCGCGGGCGCGCAGACGATCGGCCTCCTGCGACCACCCTTTGTCGACATCGGTATCGTACGGGTAATGCGGATGGGCATTGGGCGCAGTCTTGCCCCACCGGTCTGGCATGTCGTCACGGTCTGTGGAGGACTTCTTGGACCCAAAGACCAGCCAGGCAAGGCCAACACCCGTCAGAGCGACCGCCACAGGGTTCGCGCGGACAGCCTCGTCAATCGACCGTGTGTAGGCAGCGGCGTTGGTCTTGATCATCCCCAAAGCTTCGCGCGCCATGTGATCGACGGACGCGCGGTCCTGCAAAGCGTCGATGGTTGAGGCCAAAGATGCACGCTCGCGCGCGATATCTTCTTCAATCTGGCGGGGGTCAGTGTGATGGGTCATCTGTGACAATCTCCTTCAATGCTTTCGCGTCGCGCTTGATGTTTTTCATCGTGCGTTCGGGCGCGAGATTTTCCGGTTTGAGGGCTGATGCCCCCTTCAAGATCAAAGCGAGGGCGATTAGCGCCAAAGTTCCGCCGACCGCCAGAGCGGCCAGTCCGGGGCTTAGCCCCAGCTCGGCCAATGCGGCGACAAGCGCGCCCGCCAGAACGTTCAGGGCGACAAGGGCCAGCACGACAGCGGAGACGATAAGCCCAATGCCAACGCCGGCATTTCGCAAATTCTGTTCGACTTCGGCCTTGGCCAAGGCCACTTCGCCCCGCACAAGATCAGTCAAATGCTGAAGCGCGTCGGACAGCAAAGTGCCGGTCGATTTTGCTTCATGGTCGAAGCTCATGACGGGATCTCCACCGCCATTTGGCGATCGCGAGCCTCGGTCGACGTCCGCAAGTCGGGGTCGTGATGGCGAATTTCCCTCTCGGCACCGTCAGCGCCGTAGACAGGTGTCGGCTGGGGTGCGGGCAGTGGATCTGCACCGCCGGTCCGCGGCTCAGACGCGCGAGCGAAGCGTGCAAGGGTAAATCCAGCCAAGGTGGCGCCCGCTACAAAGGCACCCGGGTTCCGGCGCGCAAAACCTTCCACATCACCGATGATCGACCCCAAGCTCCGGCCACGCAGGTTCTCCGACGCATCGGCCACACTTCCAGCCACGGCATCCAGCAGACGTGCCTGCAGGCTACCGTCGTTTTCGGCGGCCGCATTACGCAGCGAGTCAGCCAGACGGTGGCCTTCTTCAGCAAGCGAATCCTTTGCATGCTCGGCACGCGCGCCTGCTTCCTCGCGAACGGCGGATGCCGTGTTATTCGCGGCCTCGGTCGCTTTTTCCTTGGCGTCGTTCAGGGCGTCCCGACCCATCTCCTGGGCCGTCTCGGCGGCGTCGCGTACTTTATCCTTGATGTGTTCGTTCGACATTTCAGCCTCCTTCAAAATACGAAATTGATGATGGCCAGTGCCACGACGATGACACCGATGATGTAGAAAACGTTCCGCATGATTCTTTCCCCGATTTGTCCGGTTGATCGTTGCCGTCCAAACGCGGGCAGGTGCGCCGAAGTTCCGCAGAACGGGAAAAAGAGCGATTGGCTTGCGAAGGAAGGTGTGGAACATTATAAGAACATATGACCAAGAGAACCCTCAGCGAAAAGCTGGCGATCCTGTCGGATGCGGCGAAATATGATGCGTCCTGCGCCTCGTCCGGGGGGCAAAGGCGCGGGTCGCGCGACGGGTCTGGCCTGGGGTCGTCAGGCGGGGCGGGCATCTGCCACGCCTATGCGCCGGACGGGCGATGCATATCGCTGCTGAAGATCCTGATGACGAATTTCTGCATCTACGATTGCGCCTATTGCGTGAACCGCGTGTCCAGCCGGGTCGAGCGTGCGCGCTTTTCGGTGGATGAGGTCGTGCGCCTGACAATCGAATTCTACCGGCGGAATTATATCGAGGGGTTGTTCCTGTCCTCGGGCATCATCCGGTCGCCCGACGATACGATGGCCGATATGGTGCGCATCGCACGCACCCTGCGGCAGCAGGAGAATTTTCGCGGCTACATCCACCTCAAGACCATCCCCGATGCCGCGCCCGAGCTGATTGATGAGGCCGGTCGCTGGGCCGACCGTTTGTCGATCAATGTCGAGATGCCGACCGAGGCGGGGCTGACCCGGCTGGCGCCGGAGAAGTCGGCCACCGGCATCCGTAAGGCGATGGCCGAAGTCCGCGTCAGGCGCGAGGCCTCGCGCGAGCGCAGCCATACCGGCAAACGCAAGGCGCGCTTTGCGCCGGCGGGGCAATCGACGCAGGTGATCGTGGGGGCCGACGCGGCCGATGACCGGGCGATCCTAACGCAATCTTCCACGCTATACGCCAATTATCAGCTGAGCCGGGTCTACTATTCGGCCTTTTCGCCCATCCCCGATGCCTCGAAAAACCTGCCTCTGATCCGCCCCCCGCTTTTGCGCGAGCATCGGCTGTATCAGGCCGACTGGCTGTTGCGGTTCTATGGGTTTGAGGTGGGCGAGATTGCGCAGAAGGGTATGCTGGATCTTGAGGTCGACCCCAAGCTGGCCTGGGCGCTCGAGCATCGCGCGGCGTTCCCTGTGGATGTGAACCGCGCGCCGAAGGAAATGTTGCTGCGCGTGCCCGGCTTCGGCACCAAGACCGTGGCGCGCATTCTGGCCGCAAGACGGCACGGCGCCGTGCGGTATGAGGGGCTGGCGGCGATGGGGGCTGTCATGAAGAACGCCAAGGCCTTCATCGTGGCGCCGGGCTGGTCACCGCGGGGGATGACCGACGATGCGGCGCTGAAGACCCGCTTCGCACCGCCGCCGGAACAGCTGAGCTTGCTCTGATGCACCAGGTCGTGCTGCCGGTCATCGGAACCGTGGCCGCCTGGCGGGCCGAGGCGCGGCGGCTGGCAGCAGGCGGTGTGCCGCCCGAAGCCGTCAGCTGGCGCGTCGGGCAGGCCGAGGCAGACCTTTTTGCAACCCAACCTCCGGCAACTGGCACGCCGAGGCAGATCAATTTGTCGCGCGTTGCGATCAAGGGATTGGAATCGGCGCTTTGTCATCGCGATCCCGAAAGGTTCGCGCGGGCCTATGCGCTGGTGCTGCGCCTATCCCAAGGGTCCCTGCGCTGGGGGGATCGGGCCGATCCGGCGATGCGCAAGGTGATGCTGCAGGCCAAGGCCGTGCATCGCGACATCCACAAGATGCACGCCTTCGTCCGGTTTCGCGAGGTCGAAAGCACCGACCCCCGCCGCGCCTTTGCCGCATGGTTTGAACCCGAACATCCCATCGTCGAGGCGGCGACACCGTTCTTCGCCAACCGCTTCGGCGACATGGATTGGGTGATCGCAACGCCTGCGGTGACGGCGCGCTTCATCGCGGGACAGCTCAGCTTTAGCGAGACGGAGAGCACCCAGCGCCCACCTGCCGATGACACCGAGGATCTGTGGCGCACCTATTACGCCTCGATCTTCAATCCCGCCCGGCTGATGGTGAAGGCGATGCAATCCGAGATGCCCAAGAAATACTGGCATAATCTGCCAGAGGCCGACCTGATCCCAAATTTGATCCGCACCGCCGAAGCCCGCGCCGCAAAGATGGAGGCCGCGCGCCCGACCGACCCTCCGGCCCGCCGTGCCGCTGTCGCCCGCGCGATGGCCATGCCCGAGAAAACGGAAGCTGCCCCCGGCACGATGGAGGACTTGCGCAGACAGGCCCAAGGGTGCACCCGATGCCCCCTGCACGGGTCCGCCACGCAGATCGTGTTCGGGGAGGGGCCGCATGATGCCGATCTGATGATCGTCGGTGAACAGCCGGGCGACCGCGAGGATCTGACAGGGCGCCCCTTCGTCGGGCCGGCGGGAGAAGTCTTCGATACCGAAGCGCGCGCCGCGGGGCTGGAGCGCGAGCAGATCTACATCACCAACGCGGTCAAGCATTTCAAATTCTCGGTTCGTGGCAAGCGGCGCATCCACCAGCGCCCGAATGCGGATGAGGTGCAAAGCTGCCGCTGGTGGCTGACGCGCGAGCGGGCTTTGGTGCGCCCCAAGCTGATCATCGCCATGGGCGCCACGGCCTGCCAGACACTCACCGGATCCGGGGCGGGGCTCTTGCGACGGCGCGGAACGGTTGAGGCTGCGGAAGACGGCATGCCGGTTTTTATCACCGTGCATCCGTCCTACATCCTGCGGCTGCCCGACCCCGCCCAACAGACGGCAGAGCGTGTTGCTTTTCGGGATGATCTGGAAACCGCCGGGCATATTTTGCAGACGCTTTGCCAAAGTGCTGCGCAAACCAACGCATGACGATTCCTCACCGATAGAATGCGTCGCGACAAGTGTGCTTATTCCGAAACGTGCGCCCTTGCCCGCGCCTCGCGCCGCGATTTGCGGAATTCGGGATCGAGCTCAACATTCAACGCGGCGCCCAGCAGGACGACATAGGCCGAAAGGTAGAACCACATCAGAAGGGCAACAGCCGCCCCGATTGATCCATAAACTTCGTTGTAGTTTGAGAAATTCGACAGATAGGCCGAAAAGGCCAGTGACACGGCAAGCCACAAGATGGCCGCGGCGACGGCGCCCGGTGTGATCCATTTCGGGCGGTCTTTGCGCTTGTTGGGGCCGTAGCGGTAGATCAGCCCAAGCGAAAAGATGATGACCGTCAGCGCCACGACCCAACGTGCAACCTCGGCCACCATCGTGGCCGATGGCCCCAGCGGCACCAACGCAATGATGATCGGCGCAATGACGACGGCCGCAATGGCAACAATGGCCGATCCGCAAAGGACCAGCGTCAGGCCAATGGCCGCTGCCATCCGGCGGACAATGCCCTCGCGGTTTTCGGTGCGGTAAACGGCATTCAACCCACGGATAAGCGCCGCGACGCCCGCGCGCGCCGACCAGAGCGCAAGGGCAAGCGACAGAAACGTGGCCAGGCCCAAGGTCGAATCCGACGCGGCGGCGATAACGCCCTTCACCTGATCGGACAGGATCTTGTGCACTTCCGGCGGCAAAACATCGGCCGAGATATCCAGAAGGGCCCCGATCTCGGCCGGGTCAGCCACAAAGCTCCACAGCATCACGACGACCGCCAGGGCCGGGAAGATCGCAAGCATCGCGAAAAAACCCACCCCAGCCGCCATGAGGCCCAGGTTCAGCCGGTCCATCCGATCAATCACATCCATGAAAGCCGGGATGTAGCGTGTGCGGATCTTGGCGATGATCGCCATGATCAGCCTCAGGATTTGGCGCTATCCGCGCTTGGACCGGCGACGAACCAGATAATGAAACCCAGAACCGGCAAGAGCAGGACTACCACGATCCAGAAGACCTTGGCGCCCGTGGGTTCGGCTGAGCCTAAGATCGCCACGATGGCCCAGACATTGAGGATGAGAACAATGAGGGCGCCGATACTACCCATCGTGAACATGTGAAACTCCAATCAATCCGCTACTGCAAGCTTGGAGGGCGTCAGCCCCACGATATGTCCAAGGCTACTCCGGGTCATGCATTCATACAAATGCAAATGAAAGAGGCCTGCACGGGGCAGGCCTCTGACACGAATGGTAGATGACAATTACTGGTTAAACGTCGGCATGGCTTCCAGCTGCTCGCGCGTCGCGGAGACGAAGATGCGGACGTCATCGCCGTCACCCTGGCGCAGGATATCGAGTTGGTCCATCGTCAAAGCAACAGGCTTTTCGCCAATCCCAAGGAAGCCGCCAACATCGACGATCGCTTCCGAGATCTGGCCCTGCTCACCCACGATCAGTTCGGAAACTTCACCGATCCAGTCGTCATTGGCGTCATAGACGCGAGCGCCAGTCAGGTTTTCGGTGGTCAGATATTCCATCTCAACTTCCGAATAGCCCTCACGCTCAACGTTGTTGGCCATGTCGTTCATCGTGGCCTCAACAGTCTGCTCGGCATTTTCAGCCGTCTGGGCAACTTCCTCGCCAGCGCGTTCCATCGAGGCTTCGGCCTCTTCCCACGTGAATTCAGGCGCTTCTTCGATCGAAGTCCGCGGCGCATTCACGACAAGGAAGAAATCGCCATCATTGTCTGCGGTCGAGCTGTCGGACACGAACTTGATCGCATCCATATTCATGGCGACCTGACGCTCGCCGATGCCCAGAAAGCCACCCACGTCGACCAGCACGGCTTCAACGCCGCCGTCGCGGCCCATGATGACATCGTTGATCTCACCGATATCGTTCCACTCGGCCTGCGAGCCTTCGATTTCGGTCACAGTCACGTCGGCTTCAGAGGTGTACACACGCATCCCGAGGAAGTCGGAAGCACGGACATGGGTCGGCTCAGCTTCGGTGATGAAGAGGTCGGAATAAGTCGTGCTCTCGGCTGACGCAGCAATCGCGGTGCTCGCCACCAAGGCGCTGGAAAGAAGTAACTTTTTCATCGTATTCTCCCATTTCGAGTTGTTTTCGCGCATCATTGACGCGCCTGGCACAACAACTCGCAGCGCACCGTTCGGTTCCCGGGTGTCCGACCATATTTCGCCGTGACACGGCGATGATCATTTGACATGGCACGGTATCGATCCAGCTTCGTTGGAACACTTGCAAACGACATGCACTGCCAAGGAAGGCCGCCCATGCAGATCCTCACCCTCTATGCCGTCACCGCCTTCATCTTCCTTGCAGCCGACGCGGTCATGCTGCGAAATTTCATGAAACCGTTGTTCGAAAAACACCTGGGCGATTGGCTGCTGGACCCCATCCGGATCGGGCCTGCGGCGGCCTTCTATCTGGTCTATGTTGCGGGCGTGCTCTGGCTGATCTCATGGCCCGCGTTGCGTGACGATGTCCCGACCATGGCACTGATCAATGGCGCGATCCTGGGGGCGCTCGCCTACGGCACCTATGAGTTCACGAATTACGCGACACTGTCCCGCTGGTCGATGCAGCAAGTGATGGTCGACACGACATGGGGGGCCGTCCTGACGGGCGTTTCCGCCTGGGCCAGTGTGCTGATTACGCGGGCGATTTTTGGCTAAACGCAAAAATGCGGGAACAGGAAAACTGATCTGGCGTTACACCGCGTTGCGGTGCCCGTTCGCCTGAGGAGGTAACCCAGATGTCCGACAACGATACGCCGAATTATCATTCGCCCGTCCTGCGACGACTGGCAGAGGCGCGAACGGCGCTGATGCGGATACCGCCGGCGAAATTGCTGCTGCTGGGCTATCTGTCATACATGTTTGCGGGTTGGGGGCTGTTGATGCTGCCAATCTCGCAATCCGTGCCGGTCGGGGCCCTGGATGCGCTGTTCATCGCAACCTCCGCCGTGTCTACCACAGGCCTCGTCTCGGTCGATCCGGGCGGCAGTTTCACCTTCTTCGGCGAGATCGTCATCCTCAGCCTGATCCAGATGGGCGGGCTGGGGTATATGACCATCGGCTCGTTCGCCGCGCTGGCCTTCATGGACGGTCTGGGGCGGATGCGCAAAGCAACCGTGAAGGCCGCGTTCAACCTGCCCGAAGGCATCGACCCCGCCGCCTTTATCAAATCGGTGATCATCTTCACGTTGATCTGTCAGATTATCGGCGCCGCCGCGCTTTATTCAATTTTTGCCGGCAATGATGTCGAAAACCCTCTCTGGTCGGCGATCTTCCACAGCGTGTCGGCGTTTTGTACCGCGGGTTTCTCGCTCTTCTCGAACAGCTTTGAGGGGTTCAGCGATCATGCGTTGCTGAACATCGTGATCAGCCTGCTGAGCATCCTGGGCGCCATGGGTTTTCTGATCGTCGTGGACGGATGGCGCACATTGACGGCCAGACAGCGGCATCTGGGCTTTACCTCAAAAATAATCGTGCGCATCACGCTGGTCTTTCTGGCGCTGGGGACGATCATCCTGATGGTGGTCGAGCCGTCGATTGCGAACCTGCCCGCGGACGAGCGTTTGCTGGCCGCCTTCTTCCAAACCATGACGGCGTCCACCACGGTGGGTTTCAATACCGTCCCGATCAGCGCCGTCGGATTTTCCGCGTTGATCGTTTTGTTCTTTCTCATGGTGATCGGCGCGTCGCCTGCGGGCACGGGCGGTGGGCTGAAGACGACATCTTTCGCCGCCTTGGTGGGACTGGTCAGGTCCACCCTCAAAGGCCGTGATGACGTTCGCTTTTTCAAGCGCGTCGTGCCGCCGCTGGCGCTGCGAAACGCAACGGCAGGTTTGTCCTATTATGCGGTCTTGCTGATGGTATCGCTGTTCTGCCTGGGGATGACGGAAAGCGGTATTGCCTTCGAGGTTCTCATGTTCGAGGCGATATCGGCCATGGGGACCGTGGGCCTGTCGATGGGGGCCACGGGGGAATTGTCCGATCTTGGGAAGGTCGTTGTGATCATCCTGATGACCGCGGGGCGGGTGGGTATTCTCACATTCGGCATTGCCCTGGCCGCCCGTGACGAAAGCCGCGAGGAAGAGGCTGATAATGAGCTGGTTTGCTGATCCTCGCGCAGCGATCTGAAAAAACGTCAGAACGCGGGAACCAAGATCGGCAAACAGCGTTTCACCCAAGAGACCTACGAAGAATACCGATCCCTCGTTCCCTCGTTAGGCTCAACGGAGTACGCGCTTGCCTGTCGCGATCCTCCTTAGCGCCGAAGCATGATCCCCACACGCTTCGGCGCATTTTTATTCTCAGCGCGGCTAATACATGGCTGCAAATTGTACAGTTCAACAGGGAGGTTCAGATGGCCAGCTACAGTAAAGGTGACAAGGTTGAATGGGATTGGGGCAATGGCACGGCCACCGGCAAGGTTCAGAAAACCTACACCCAGAAAGTCACCCGAAAACTGCAAGGCAGCGAAGTAACCCGTAATGGCAGCGACGATGATCCTGCACTCTACATCGAACAGGATGACGGTGATGGCGTGTTGAAATTGTCGTCCGAGGTTCGCAAGGCCTGAGTGCACAGAGGCGGAACGCGGGCTCGCCCGTCAGATGAAAAGGAAACCCGATATGGCCAAGATTGCAAACGGCACATGGATTGTGGTGGCAGACGGTGAGAAAGCCCTGTTTCTTGAAAATGTAGGCGAAGCCGATCATCCTAACCTCGAAGTGCGGCGCAAGAAGGTGCAGGATAACCCGCCGGACCGCGTGCAGGGCACCGACAGACCAGGGCGCGTGCAAGAAAGTGCCTCATCCGGCAGTCGGGCTTACGAAGAAACCGACTGGCACGAACTGGCGAAGGACCGCTTTGCAAGCGATTTGGCGGATATCCTTTACAGGCGCGCCCATAATGGTGAATTCGATAAACTGGTGATCGTCGCGGGCCCCGATGTTTTGGGGACCCTGCGGCAGGAGCTACACCAGGAAGTGTCTGATAAGATCATCGCCGAGATCCCCAAGGTGCTGACCGGCCTCCCCATCGATGAGCTTGAAGCGCGGCTTCCCAATGACATTGCAGACGCTGCCTGACGGCAACCTTGTCTACTACCCCGACGCGCAGCCCGGCATCCGCCGCGAGCGGCGCGGAAAGGGGTTCTCGTATGTCGCCCCGGATGGCACCCGCATCGCCCGCGGGGCCGAGCGGAAGCGGCTTGAGGCACTTGCCGTTCCACCAGCTTATGAGAACGTCTGGATGTGTCCTTTGCCAAACGGCCATCTGTTGGCAACGGGGTATGACACGCGAAGCCGCAAGCAATATCGCTATCACCCCGACTGGGCCAAGGCGCGGGCCGAGACCAAGTTTGAGGGGCTGGCGGATTTCGGGCGCGCGCTGCCCGCGATCCGACGCCGCATTGCCCGTGACCTTGCCGTGGAAGAGGGCGAACAGGAATTCGCACTGGCCGCCACCCTGGCGCTGATCGACAGGTTCGCTCTGCGGGTCGGGAACGAGGAATACGCGCGCGAAAACGGCAGCTACGGCGCCGTCACCTTACGGCAGCGCCATGTGCAGCTTCGCGATGGCGAGATCCGGCTGTCATTCACGGCCAAGGGTGGCAAAAAGGTGCGTCGCAAGATCGCCGACAAGCGGCTGCAACGCGCTTTAGGCCGGGCGCGGGATTTGCCCGGTGCGGAATTGATGACCTGGATCGATGACGACGGCGATGCCAGAAGCGTGACATCATCTATGCTGAACCGGTATCTGGCCGACGCCGCGGGGGCGGACGCGTCCACCGCCAAGACCTTCCGAACCTGGGCCGGCACGTTGGCCGCCTTCCAGCTTGTTGCCGAAGATGAGAAACCCACGATCACCAAAATGGCCGAGGCCGCCGCGACGCGGCTGCACAACAGCGCCGCGATTGCGCGGGAAAGCTATATCCACCCTGCCGTGATCGGCCTGGCCGGTGAACCGGCAAAAATCCTGCCCGATGCCGCCCGTCTGCCCGGGCTCGCCGCGGGTGAGGGGCAGCTTCTGGCGTATCTGGAAAAGCTCTAGCGCTCTCGGCGGAACCTGGCCCATCACAAGGTGCTATTGGACAGATTGCCTATTGCACGATATTTCTGCTGTCAAAGGAGCCGCCATGATCCGCTTGTTCGCAATCACGCTTTTGGTGCTGCCGATGGTCGCTACCACGGCCAACGCGTCGTGCAGAATGGCGACAGCCGGGGCGAAATGCGCAGCGGCCCCGACGCTCAGGCCGCCTCTGCCCGCAGGCACCCCGCTGCCGGAAGATGCGAAGTTGCTCCTCAATCCCGATTATTATGGCCTCCCCCCGGTGGACGGCGCATGGCGCTATTACGTGGTCAACAACGAACTCTACCGCGTCGATTCCCGGTCGCTTGAAGTCATCGAGCGCATTCGCGACGGCAACCGCTATCTCTGGTGAGATGTATCAGATCAGCGGGCGGCGGGGCGGCTCTTCGTATTCGACCAGGGCGATATCTGCCAAGGCCTGGGGGTCATGGATCTGCAAGGTCCCGTCGGACCAATTGACCAACTGACGCTCGCGCAGCCGGGACAGCGTCTTGTTGGTGTGGACCAGAGACAGGCCCAGCGCATCCGCGATATCCTGCTGGCGAAACGGCAGAGGGACCGATGAACCATCGGCCAGACCCACCGCCTTCAACCTCTGAAAAAGCCGCAACAAGGCCCATGCCAAGCGCTGGGTCGCATCACGCTGGCCTATGCTGGCGATGGTTTCGCCCAGAAAATGCTCTTCAACAGCCGCGATCCAGGTGATGTCGTAGGCGCGTTCCGGATGCGATTGAAATACCTTCCAAAAGTCGCTGCGATTGAAAACACAAAGCCGCATGTTGGACGAGGCTTCGACACTATGCTTCATCTCCCCCAAGAGGCCGGCCTGAAGACCGATGAAATCGCCCGGCATAATAAAGTTGATAACTTGCCGCCGGCCATTGGGCAGCGTCTTCGCACGGGTCCCCATCCCTTGCAAAACAGTGAAAAGCTGCGGGCTGTTCGATCCCTCCATCAGAAGGGTCGAACCGGCATCAACCGTCAACTCCCCCGCTTTGAACTTCTGCGTGAACCCGACCTCGTCATCGCTGAAAGGCGTAAAAATCTCGCATTTCCGGAGGGGGCAGGCTTTACAGGCAATCTGAGGCATTCTGCCAATCCTTTCGCATTGCCTATGTCGCAGTTTAATGCAGTCGGCGCCGTTTTCGTTCCATTGTCAATTCTTTCGCAGACAGACGAGGGACTGAGCCCATGCGACAGACCACCCTGCGACCCGCCTACGTCATACTCACCAACCAGGCCCTTATCGCCCGCGATATCGCGTTGACGATTGAGCAGCACGATCCGGGCGCGCCCCTCATCATATCAAGGACCAGCCATGAGGTTGAGGCCGCCCTTGAGACAACCCCGAATGTCGCGACCGCCATCCTCTCTCTCGCGCCGTCCGAGTATCTGGTATCGCCCCTTCACAACCAGATAAAGAAGCGGGGCGGGCAGGTTATCCTGATGGGTGCCGATGCGGAAGACGCCCCCCGCCAAGAGGGGCTGAGTATTCTTCACCGGCCGTTCACCACCGACATTCTGATCGATCATCTGTGCTCAACCGGGGCCGCCTAGCAGGTGTCCTATTTCGGGGGTCATCGCGGCCGCTGAGGACCGCCCGATCTCCATGAAGGCGCTAGTTCGAATTCAAGAGCGCGGGTCCTGGCCGAATCGTGCGCGCCATGTCGGAAGAGTGTCTCCAGGCCGCGCTTCAGCCTCATAGATACCGCGCGCAATTGCGCGGGCCAGGCAAACCGCCCCGGCGTGACCCAATTGAAACGGATCAACCAATGGGTCCTTCAGAGGCTTGTCCCCCGTCGCGGCCGCAAAAACCAGGTCGCCATCAAACGGCGTGTGGGACGGCACCAGGGCCCGCGCCATGCCATCATGCGCCGCGACGGCCATGCGCGTCGCCTCGGCCTGGGTCAGGCGTGCATCGGTGGCGATGATGGCGATCGTTGTTGCCTCTCCCGACCCCTTGTCGGGTAGGGGTGCCTGCGGCGACCTGTGGCTGGGCGCGGCCCCCAGACCTCCGAATTCGCCGTCAAACTCCCATGGCGCGGCCCAGAATTGCGCTGTGTCGTCGACATGGGCGGCGCCGAGCGCGTTCACCGCGACCAGGGCGCCCACCGTGAAACCGCTCTCCAAACGCAGCGAGGCGGATCCGAGCCCGCCCTTCAATCCGCGCGTCGTGGCCCCCACCCCTGCGCCGACGCTGCCCAGCGCAAAATCCGGCGCCGCCGCCGCAAAAGCCGCCCGGCCAAGACCTTTGTAAGGGTTCTCTTTCCACGCTTTGTCACCGCCATTCAACAGGTCGAACAGAATTGCCCCGGGCACGATCGGCACGCGCTGATCGCCCACCGCAAAGCCCCGTCCGACCTCTCGCAAAGCATCAGCCACGCCCGAGGCCGCATCCAGCCCAAAGGCCGATCCGCCGGACAGAACCAGCGCGTCGACCTCCTGCATCAGCCGATCAGGCGCCAAAAGGTCTGTCTCCCGCGTGCCGGGCGCGCCGCCCATCACGCTGACGGCCGTGACAAAGGGTTTGTCGCCCACCAGAACGGTCGCTCCGGTTTTGATGTCGTGATCTTCGGCATTGCCCACCCGAAGGCCGGCCACATCGGTTATCAGGTTGCGCTGTCCCGGCCTCATCCGTTCTCCATCCGTCTGCAAAGACCCCCGGGCACCCCGCCCTCAGATGCAGCGCCCGCCATCCACCTCGAGCGCGACGCCTGTGATCATACTCGCCTCGTCGGAACACAAAAAGCAGGCTGCATTGCCCATATCATCCGGCGTCGAAAACCGCCCCAGCGGGATGGTCGCCAGAAACTTTTCGCGCATCTCGGGCGTGTCCTGGCCCATGAAGCTCTTCAAGAGCGGCGTCTCGCCCGCCACGGGGGCCAGGGCGTTCACGCGAATGCCGAATGGCGCCAATTCGGCGGCCATCGATTTGGTCGCCGTGATCATCCACCCTTTCGAGGCGTTGTACCAAGTCAGGTTCGGTCGGGGCGACAATCCAGCGGTTGAGGCAATGTTCAAAAAGACGCCCCGTCGGTCATGCTTCATCGCGGGGGCGAAATGCCGTGCGGTCAGGAAGACCGATTTTGCATTGACGGCCAGCACATGATCGAACTCGGCCGTCGTCACATCCTCCATGGGCTTCGGCAGATGGGTCACGCCCGCGTTGTTCACAACGATGTCGATATGCCCAAATTCCGCGCGCGCCGCCACGGCCATGGCGGCGACCGAACTGTCGCGCGAAACGTCCGCCTCGCGCGCGATGCCAGCCACCTCGGCGGCCACCGCGCCGGCCGAATCTGGGTCGATATCAACTACCATGACCCGGGCACCCTCAGCCGCGAATTTGCGCGCGATCCCGGCCCCAAACCCTGACCCGGCGCCCGTCACGATCGCAGTCTTCCCCTCAAGCCGCATGACCCAACCTTTCGTTTCCCATTGTTTTCCACATTTTCACCCAAGGCGCAAAGCTTTGCCATGGCGCTGGCACTAAAGGACATCGGACGCTAAGATTTCGTCAAAACCCATGGGGAGGTCCATAAAATGCTTCATCGTCTCAGCCTGGTGGCCCTGGCGCTCTGCGCGGCGCCCGCATTCGCGCAAAGTGACACGATCGCCATCGGCATGGTGCTGGAACCGCCCAATCTGGACCCGACAGCAGGCGCTGCCGCCGCGATCGACGAGGTCGTCTATGCCAATATCTTCGAGGGGCTGACACGCTTTGGCCCCGATGGGTCTGTGATGCCGGGCCTGGCTGAAAGCTGGACGATCAGCGACGACGGTCTGATCTACACGTTCGCCCTCAGGCAAGGCGCCACGTTCCACGACGGCACCGCTTTCGATGCCGAGGACGTGAAGTTTTCGCTCGACCGTGCACGGGCTGACGATAGTGCCAATGCGCAGAAGGCGCTTTTTGCGGGCATTGCCGATGTGACCGTGGTCAATCCGACGACCGTACAGGTCACGCTCTCAGCCCCTGATGGCGCGTTTCCCTTCAAGATGGCCTGGGGTGACGCCGTCATTATGGCGCCCGAAAGCGCCGATGACGCGGCGACGGCACCGGTCGGCACCGGGCCCTTCAAGCTGACCCGCTGGGTGCAGGGCGATCGTGTCGAGATCGAGAGGAACCCCGATTACTGGGGCGATGCCCCGGCACTCGCCTCGGCCACGTTCCGTTTCATCTCGGACCCGAACGCGGCCTTCGCGGCGCTGATGGCTGGCGATGTCGATGCCTTCCCGAACTTCCCTGCCCCCGAAACGCTGGGCCAGTTTGAGGCCGATCCGCGCTTTACCGTGATCGTGGGCTCAACCGAAGGCGAGACCATTCTGGCGATGAACAACAAGGCCGAAGCTTTGTCGGACATCCGCGTGCGCCAGGCCATTGCCCATGCGATCAACCGGCAAGACATCATCGACGGCGCGATGTTCGGCTACGGCACGCCCATCGGCACGCATTTCGCGCCGCATAACCCCGATTACCTCGACCTGACCGAATTGTCGCCCCACGACCCCGACCGCGCCCGCGCCCTGTTGGCCGAGGCCGGTGCCGAAGGTCTGTCTCTGCGCCTGGCCCTGCCGCCGCCCAGCTATGCCCGCCGAGGGGGCGAGATCATCGCGGCGCAGCTGCGCAATGTCGGCATCGAAACGCAGATCACCAATCTGGAATGGGCGCAGTGGCTTGAGCAGGTCTTCAAGGGCAAGGATTTCGATCTGACCATCGTCAGCCATACCGAGCCTGCCGATATCGATATCTATGCGCGCGAGGATTATTACTTTCAGTATGCCGACCCCGCCTTTCAGGAGATCATGGCCGAGCTGGATATCACCACCGACCCCGCCGAGCGCAGCGTGTTGCTGCAAAACGCCCAGCGCAAGATCGCCGAGGATTACGTGAACGGCTATCTCTTCCAACTGGCCAAAACCGGTGTTGCGAACGCCAATATCCAAGGTCTTTGGGAGAATTCGCCAACCCAGGCCAATGACCTGACCGGTGTCAGTTGGACCCAGTGATGCAATG
The DNA here is from genome assembly GCA_947503935.1 of uncultured Paracoccaceae bacterium. Classification (GTDB taxonomy): domain Bacteria; phylum Pseudomonadota; class Alphaproteobacteria; order Rhodobacterales; family Rhodobacteraceae; genus CANNFR01. The sequence continues at coordinate 53,723 of CANNFR010000007.1, read as the reverse complement.
CCCGCGCGGCTTTTGATCGGCTTCGCGCGGACGCAAACCCGGATCTGTCAGGGCGACGTCACTGCGGCTTGCCCTGTCAGCATCCGCAGCAGCAGGTCAGTATGCGCGGCCGAAACCTGATCAACCGGGTAAAGCTCATCAATCGCCTCGAACGAGGCAAACATCTCGCGCGACAGCGACAGGCTAACCACGGGTCCGAAGATCAGATGCTCTAGGCCCAGGCGGTCCAGCGCAACGAAGGTTCCGCCTGCCTCGCCCCGATCGATGATCTGGTGGATGATCTCGTGCATCGGATCGATCAGCTGGTCATGAAAGGCCCGCGCAACACTGGGGATCTGCCGCGACGTCTCGGCGATGATGGGTGACATGCGGCCTGCCGGCGAGGCGGCCATGATCTGATAGATCACCTGCAAGGCGGCGCGCAGGCGGCCTTCATCGTCCAGATGCGGGTCATCGCATATAACCCGAAGCCGCGCGATGGCCGCGTCATACCCCTGGCTGACACAGGCCACAAACAGCGCCTCTTTGCTTGCAAAATGGTGATAAAGGCTTGGCTTCTGGATCTGGCAGGCCTCGGCCAGCTTGCTCATCGAGGTTGCGGCGTATCCATATTCCAGGAAAAGGGCCGTTGCCTCGTCGATAATCTGGTCACGACGCGCCTTTGATCCGGCCGCCGCTTGTTTTTCTGTCTTGACCCCAGCGGCAGCCATTATACTTCCCTCCCCAGAAGACTACCGATCGGTCGGTAGTCATCCACTACACAGATATGGCGGGCGCACCATGAAGCAAGGTTTTTCCCTTACGATAGCTGTTTCAATCGCGCTGATCTTTGCGCCGCAGGTCACGCTGGCGCAGGATGAGCCTGTCCGAGCCGTCCGGCTGATCGCCCCCCATGAACAGCAAGACCGGCTTCAACGGACATTTTTCGGCCAGATCGCCGCGCGCGAGACGGTGGACCTGTCCTTTCAGGTCAGCGGCGAGATCGTGCGCTTTCCCGCAACCGAAGGTCAGCGTGTTCCCAAAGACGCCCTTCTGGCCCAGCTTGACCTGGCGCCCTATGAACGCGCGGTTGAGCGGGCGCGGATCAGCCTGACTCAGGCTGAGCGTGACCTCCAACGCGCCAGCACGTTGGCCGAAAGCAACGTCGCCTCGACCAGCCGGGCCGAAGATGCGCAGACGGCCCGCGATCTGGCCGATGTGGCCCTGCGCGAGGCGCAGGAGGCGCTGGAGGACGCCACGCTGACTGCGCCGTTCGATGGGCTGATCGCCGAACGGCTGACCGCCGCATTCACAACCGTGGCCGCCGGCACGCCCATCGTGCGCCTGCACGACATGTCGCAGCTTCGCGTCGAGATCGACGTGCCCGAGCGCCTTTTCCAGCAGATCGGCGATCCGACGACAGTTGATTTCACCGTCTCATTGCCCGCTTTGCCTGATCCGGTTCCGCTGACACTGGTCGAATATCAGGCCCAGACGGAAGCCATCGGCCAGAGCTATCTGGTGGTTCTGGCCCTGCCAGATCAGCCCTTTCCCACCCTGATCCCCGGCGCCTCGGCGACGGTTACAGCCTCTATCGCCGCGCCGGCAGCGCGCACGATCGTGCCCGCCGCCGCTTTGGTCGCCGACGAAAATCGCGCGCCCTTCGTGATGGCTTTTGAGCCGACAGGTGCCGATCGCGGCACGGTGCGGCCTTTGCCGGTTGAGGTTTCGTCGCGCACAGGGACCGAACTTGAGGTCACCGGCCTGCCGGAGGATATTGAGATCGTGGGCGCAGGCGCACATCTGTTGCGCGAAGGCCAGACAGTGCGGCGCTTTACCGGCCTGACGGTTGAGGAATAGGGCCATGCAGATCGCCCGCTTCTCCATCGAAAAACCGCTCTATACCTGGCTCCTCATCCTCTTTTGCATCTTCGGCGGGGCCGCGGGCTATCTGGCGGTGGGCAAGCTGGAAGACCCCGTCTTCACCCTGAAATCGGCTCTGGTGATCACGCCCTATCCAGGCGCCTCGGCCAGCGAGGTTTCGATTGAAATCTCCGAAGTGCTGGAAGCCGAAATCCAGCAGATGGACGAGATCGACTTCATCGAATCCCGCAACATGCCCGGCATTTCGGTAATCACGGTCGAGATAAAGGATACCTTTGGCGGCGATGAGCTGCCGCAAATCTGGGACGATCTGCGCGACCGCGTTGAAAATGTCCGCTCTGATCTGCCGGATGGTGCACGCCCGCCCCAGGTGAACGACAGCTTCGGGGATGTCTTCGGCATCTTCTACGCGGTCACGGCGGATGGCTTTTCCGATGCCGAGATCTGGGAGATTGCCACTTTCCTCAGGCTTGAAATGCTGACGGTCAATGGCGTCGCCAATGTCGAGGTTCTGGGCCTTCCCGAAGAGGTCATCTATGTCGAGCCGTCAACCCAATCGCTGGTCAATCTGGGCGTCGATCCCAATATCATCCTCAGCGCAGTTCAGAATTCAAACGCGGTCGTCGAAACCGGCGACAGTCCGGACGGCACCCGCAACCTGCGCATTGATGCCCCGACCGGCGAAGACAGCGTCAGCGATATCAGCGCGCTCAGCTTCGGGTTTCAGGGCGAGGTTTTGAACCTGTCCGATCTGGCCAGCGTTACCCGCGCCCGCGTGGACGAGCCTGAACACATCATCCGCCATAACGGCGTCCCGGCGTTCACCCTTGGGGTGGCGGGTTTGACCTCGGAAAACATCGTGACAGTCGGCCACCGGGTTGAAGACAGGCTTCAACAGATCGAGGACGTCCTGCCTGTCGGTGTTGAGTTGACCCCGATTTACGAGCAGCACCGCGTGGTCGATGAGGCCAATGCAAGCTTCCTTCTGTCGCTGGCGATGTCCGTCAGCGTGGTGATTGGCGTTCTGGCGCTGTTCATGGGCTGGCGTGCGGCGGTGGTTGTGGGCGCCTCGCTATTGCTGACGGTCAGCTTCACGTTCTTCTTCATGTCGATATTCGACATCAAGGTTGAGCGGATCAGCCTGGGTGCGTTGATCATTGCCATGGGCATGCTGGTCGACAACGCCATTGTGGTCGCCGAAGGCATGCAGATCGAGATGCGCCGTGGACGCAAGGCCAAGGACGCCGCGGTTGAGGTCGCGCGCAAGACCCAGGTGCCGCTGCTGGGCGCCACCGTGATCGGGATCATGGCTTTTGCCGGTATCGGTCTCAGCCCGGACAGTTCTGGCGAATTTCTGTTCTCGCTTTTCGCCGTGATCGGAATATCGCTTTTGCTGTCGTGGCTTCTGGCCGTGACGGTGACGCCGCTTCTGGCCAGCTATCTGTTCCGGGTCGGCGGCCTGAAGGAGGGGCAGGATCCCTACGACACCAAATTCTTTCGCGCTTACGGCACGCTTCTGCGTGGCGCCTTGCGGGTCCGCTGGCTGGTCATCGTGGCGATGATCGGTGGCACGGTCGCGTGCCTCGCGGCCTTCGGCAGCGTGACGCAGCAGTTCTTTCCGCCCGCGAATACGCCGCTCTTCTATCTCAATTATAAAGCGGCCCAGGGAAGCACGATCCAGCAGACCAGCGAAGACCTGGCCCTTGTCGAGGAATGGCTGCTGGAGCGTGACGACGTCGTGGCGACCACAACCACCGTGGGCCAGGGTCTGACGCGATTTTTGCTGACTTACAGCCCCGAACAACAAGACCCATCTTACGGTCAGCTAGTGATCCGCGCCGACGGATTCGAGGCCATCGAAGGCCTCCGCCGCGATCTGGACGCCTTCGTGACCGACGCGCTGCCCTGGGCCGAAGTCCGGACCGAACAGATCATCTATGGCCCGCCCACCGGCGCGGATGTCGAGGCGCGCTTTTCGGGGCCCGACCCCGACGTCTTGCGGCGGTTGGCCGACGAGGCTCAACTGATCTTTGAGCGTGAGACCGACCTTCTGAATACCGAGCGCACGAATTGGCGCGAGCGCGAATTCACCATCCGGCCGATCCTGGCGACCGAGCGCGCGCAGGCCATTGGTGTCGGTCGGCAAGGCGTCGGAACGGCCATTGCGCTGGCGACCGATGGCATCCAGGCCGGTGTCTACCGCGAAAGAGATCGCCGCATTCCGATCATCGTGAGAACGGCAAGGGGCGATGTCGCGCCCGACGGTCAAATCCTTGATCAAACGGTCTATTCGGCGGCGCTGAACGATTTCGTGGCACTGGACCAGACCATCGACGGGTTCGAGGTGGTGGTACGCGACACCCTAATCGAACGGCGTAACCGCGTGCCCACGATCAGCGTGCAGGGCTATGCAATCGCCGGTGTGATGCCCCCCACCGCATTCGCCGAGGTCCGCCCGTTGATCGAGGCCATCGAGCTGCCCCCAGGCTACAGCCTGGAATGGGGTGGCGAGTACGAAAGCGCAAGTCAGGCGCAGGCGAGCCTTGCCACGCAGATGCCGCTCAGCTTCGGGATCATGCTGCTGATTACCATTCTGATCTTCGGCAAGTTGCGGCAAACCGCAGTGATCTGGACGATCGTGCCGATGGCGGTGAACGGCGTGGCGCTGGGCCTTTTGTTCACCGGCTTGCCGTTCAGCTTTACGGCGCTTCTGGGCCTGCTCAGCCTGTCGGGGATGCTGATCAAGAACGGCATCGTTCTGGTGGAAGAGATCGACGCCCAGAAAGACGAGGAAGGCCTGCCGCAATCCGAGGCGATCATCACCGCCTCGATCAGCCGTTTGCGCCCGGTCGTTCTGGCGGCCGCGACCACGATCCTGGGGATGGTACCGCTGTTGACCGATGCGTTCTTCGCCTCGATGGCCGTGGCGATCATGGCCGGCCTCGGCTTTGCCTCGCTGCTCACGCTGGTGGGTGTGCCGGTGCTCTATCACACCTACTTGCGGAAAGAGCGTAAGGCCGAATCGGCGGGCAACGGGACGTCCTCGGCCAATGTAAAACCAATGGCCGCGCAATAGGATTTCATCCATGGCCGAAGATGGCTTCACCCAGATGATCGACGACAGCAACGCGTTCTTCGCCGAGCTGTCGCAGAACAATACCAAGGCATGGTTCGATCCGCGCAAGGAGCATTACAATACCCATATCAAGAAACCTGCCGAGTTGTTTGCCGACCTTCTGGCCGAAGACTTCTCGCGCATTTCCGGGCGTGGGCATAAACCGAAGGTCTTTCGCATCTACCGCGATGTGCGGTTCTCGAAAGACAAGACCCCACTGAATGCACATCTGCATATCCTCTGGGAACAGGTCGGCGACAATCCCTTCGCGCCGGGGTTTTTCTTTGCCTCGTCGCCAAGCGAACTGGCCGTTGCCTATGGCATCATCGGCCTGAAGGGCGAGGCACTGACCCGCTATCGGGCCTTCGTCGACACTTGGGGCGACGCATTGGTCGCAGCCCTTGCCGAGACGGGGATGGAGATGTCCGATTGGGGCCCCGAGCCGTTGAAACGCGTGCCACAGCCTTACGATGCAGACCATCCGCACGCCGATCTGCTGCGGCGGAAAAGCCTTCTGGTTCATGCCCCCCTCGGGCAGGAGTGGCGCGAGCAAAAAGGCGGGCTCCTCACGGCGGTTCGCAAACGGTTTGAAGATGTGCAACCCCTTGGCAAACTTATGGCCGACCGACTGACCTGACCCAGAGCCGCCGCACCTCTCCGATGATCTCCGATCTTCACGCCTTGCAGGTGCGCTTGCATTGTCTTCCGAATCGCGCAAGTATTCTTGCAGGGGGCGGAGGCGACGCAAGACCGCATGACAATTCTGGAAAAGTTCAAGACCGCCGCAGGTGATCTGACGCCGAATGAACGGCGTCTTGTGCAAACGGTCATCGACAGCCCCACCTCGGCCGCGCTTGGCACCGCAAGTGAACTGGCCCGCGCCGTTGGCGTGCATGAGGCGACCGCATCGCGGCTGGCGCGCAAGCTGGGCTATGATAGCTACGCCCAGTTCCGCGAGGCCCTGCGCCACGAATTCATCGCCACCCGCGAGACGGCCACCCGGTTTGAGAAGACGATTGCCGAAGCGGGGTCGGGGTCGGTTCTGGGTGATCTTGCCCAGCGCGAGGCCCAGGCGCTTGCCCGGATCGAGGATTTCATCAGGCCCGAACAGATCAACATGGTCGCCACCAAGCTGATGCAGGCGGGCCGTCTCTTCATCTACGGCTACGGCAATGCCGAAACGCTGGCGCTGATGATGCTGAAACGGTTTCGCCGGTTCGGGCGCGATGTGCAGATGCTCAGCGCCGATCCGCGCAGCCTGGCCGAACAGGCGCTGGGGTTTCGCAAGGGCGATGTGGTGCTGACCTTCGTCTTCCGCCGCGCGCCCCGGGCTTACGCCCCGCTGCTGCAATCGGCGCAGGAGGCAGGCGCCGAGACAATCGTCATTTCGGGCAGTACGGGCGCGACGCTGGCGCCTCAGCCCGACCATCTTCTGGCCGCACCAAGATCGGGTGATCCCGACGCGTTCCAGACACTGACCGTTCCGATGACCGTCTGTAACGCGCTTGTCATCATGGCGGGATTAATTGCGAAGGAGGATTCGCTGAAAAAGCTCGACCGTCTGGGTCAGCTGATTGAGCGATTTGAGTAACGCCAACAACACCCTGGGGAGGGAAACATGAAACTGAGAACAATCGCGCGCCCTGCTGCGCTGAGCATAATGCTGGCCGGATCTGCCTGGGCTGAGGCCCATATGGCCGAGATGTCGCCACAGGATCTTTTGCCGCTGGCGCAGGAAGAAGGCACAGTGACGGTCTATTCCTTCACCAGCCGGATCGGCAAAGTGGAAGCCGCCTTTGAAGAGGCTTACCCAGGCATCGACCTGCAAGGCTTCGATATCTCATCGACCGAACAGATCGCGCGCCTGAAAGCCGAGGCGCAGGCCGGCGTGGTGAATGCCGATGTCATCTATATCTCGGACACGCCCGTGGTGCTGACCGAGTTGCTTGAGACCGGCATCATCGAACCCTACGTGCCGCCCCGCGTGGCCGACCGTGTGCCCGATGAATTCAAATCGCCCCTTCTGGCACAGCGCCTGTCGACCAAGGTGCTGATGTACAACGAAGAGGCCAACCCCGACGGCGCGCCAGTCTCCAACCTCTGGGAGCTGACGACCGACGAGTGGACCGGCCGTGTCGTGATGGTCGATCCGTTGCAGCGGGGCGATTATCTGGACCTGATGACCGAGATCGTGCTGCAATCCGACGTCATGGCCGAAGCCTATCAGGCTGAGTTCGGCCAGGCGATTGACCTGGGCGATGCCGCCAATGCAGGCGAGAAGTTCATCATGGATCTCTTTGCCAACGACCTGATCCTCGTCTCGTCAACCGACGATGTGAATGCCGCCGTCGGCAAGCTGGGGCAGCAGAACCCGCCCGTCGGCTTCACCAGCTATTCCGATCGCCGCGATAATGAAGAGGAAGGCTGGGCGCTGCAGGTCGCCAATGACGTGCAACCCGCACCCGGCATCATTTTCCCCGCCATCGTGGCCCTGGCGAAAGACGCCAACAACCCGGCCGCAGCACGTCTGGTGATCGACTTTCTGATGGGCGATGAAAGCGAAACAGGCGGGCCCGGCCTGGCGCCCTTCTACGTCGCGGGCGATTACGTCACGCGGACCGACATTCCGCCGCATCCCGACGCCGTGCCGTTGGACGATTTCACCGCCTGGCGCATTCAGCCCGCCGAGACCGCCACGATCCGCGCCGAAGTCGGCGATCTGGTTCTGACCTTGCAGTAAACGCTCACGGGCAGGCCTTGGGTTTTTCAACCCCTGGCCTCCCCCTTCTGCTCTCTCACGCAACCGAAGGAACCCGGCCATGGCCGATACAGCCATAAGCGGCCAGGGGCGGCGCGTCCGCTTTCGGCAGGGCACATTGCTGAAGGTGCTGGTGCTGGCGCTGTTGATCGCGCTGATCGTGCTGCCGCTGTTGCGCACCGTGCTCTTCACCTTGCAGCCGGATGTCATCAAGGCCTGGTCCGATGTCCTGACCGGGCGCCTGTCAACCAATCTGTTCTACAAACCGCTCGGCAATACGCTGATCATCGGGGCTGTCGTCTCAACCGGATGCGTGCTGATCGGCGGGTTTCTGGCGTGGCTGGTGGTGATGACGAACGTGCCCTTCCGCAAGACGATCGCGGTGGGCGCGACGCTGCCTTTCATGATCCCGTCCTTCGCGGCGGCCCTGGCCTGGGGCACGCTTTTCCGCAATGACCGTGTGGGCGGGCAGGTCGGGTTTCTGCAAGGCTCGGGCCTGGATGTGCCGGACTGGTTGGCCTGGGGCATGGTGCCAACGCTGATCGTGCTGACGCTGCATTACTTCAGCCTTGCCTTCACCATCATCGCCGCCGCGCTGGCCACCGTGAATTCGGATCTGGTCGAGGCCGCGCAGATCGCAGGCGCAAAGGGGCGGCGCATTCTGATGGGGATCATCCTGCCGGTCACAACCCCGGCGCTGGTTGCCGCAGGTTCACTTTGTTTTGCAGGCGCCGTGTCGAACTTTGCGACCCCCGCGCTTCTGGGCCTGCCGGTCAGGATGCAGACGCTCTCAACCCGGCTTTTCGGAATGATCGAGGTCGGACAGGTGGGCCGCGGCTACGTGATCGGCATCCTTCTGGTGCTGATCTCGGGCGTTTTCCTCTGGGCCGGCAACCGCATCGTCTCGGGCCGCCGGTCCTATGCCACGATCACCGGCAAGGGCGGCCGGGCCAAACGGTTTGACCTGCGCGCCGCCCGCTGGCCGCTTTGCGCGGTCGCGGTCACCATTCTGCTGGCCTCCACAATCGTTCCCGTGGTCGTGCTGATCGCATCCAGCTTCGCGCCATCCTCGGCCGATCTCTTCTCGAACTGGACCACGCATTACTGGCTGGGCCAGTCGAACCCCGCCTTTGCGCAAGGCACACCGGGCATCGTGCACAACCAGGATATCGTCCGCGCGCTGCTGGTCACCCTGGGCCTTGGGGTGGCGGTAGCCTTCACAGGTATGTTCGTGGGGCTTCTGGCCTCGTACACCACGGCGCGGTATCGCGAGGGCGCGATGTCGGCCGCAATCACCCAGATCAGCTTTCTGCCGCTTCTGGTGCCCGGCATCGCCTTCGGCGCCGCCTACATCGCCTATCTGGGCGCGCCCATCGGCCCCTTGCCCGCGCTTTATGGCACTTTCGCTCTGCTGGTGATCGCGGGCACCGCCTATCTTCTGCCCTTCGCGGTGCAGACGGGCCGCGCGGTGATCCAGCAGGTTGGCGGCGAGTTGGAGGAAAGCGCGCGCCTGACCGGGGCAGGCTTCGCCCGGCGGCTCGCGGCCATCACCGTACCCCTGGCGATCCGCGGGCTGGCGGCGGGCGGCATCCTGATCTTCGTCAAAATCGTGCGCGACCTGTCGCTGGTCGTGCTGCTGTTCACGCCCACCATGCCGGTCCTGTCGGTGGTGGCCTACCGCTATGCCTCGGAAGGGTTCGGGCAGTTCGCCAATGCGATCACCGTGGTGATCTTGCTGCTGTCCATCGCCGCCAGCCTTCTGGCCAACCGCTTGCAAACGAAATCCCAGCCTTGGCTGAAGAATTGAAGGCCGCAAGATGCTAGAGATCAAATCCCTCACCAAACGTTTTGGCGATGTCGAGGCCGTCAAAGACGTCTCGATCGCCGTGCCTGACGGCGCCTTTCTGGTGCTTCTGGGCCCATCGGGCTGCGGCAAGACCACCCTTCTGCGGATGCTGGCGGGGCTTGAGCAACCCAGCGCGGGGCAGATCGTGTTCCAGGGTCAGACCGTCTCGGACGGCGATAAGAACTGGTCGGTCGATCCTGCCCGCCGCAATTCGGGGCTGGTGTTCCAATCCTACGCGCTCTGGCCGCACATGTCGGTACGCGGCAATGTCGAGTGGCCGCTGAAAGTGGCGGGCATGGCCAAGGCCGACCGCGCGGCCCGGGTTGATGAGGTGCTGCAACTGCTCGACATCCGGCAACTGGCCGACAGGTATCCGAACGAGATCTCCGGCGGCCAGCAACAGCGCGTGGCGATCGCGCGGACCATCGCGCCGAAACCCGGTGTGCTGCTGTTTGATGAGCCCCTGTCGAACCTCGACGCCAAGCTGAGGGTCGAGATGCGGACCGAGCTGATGCGCCTGCATCGCGCCACCGGGGCGACCACCGTCTACGTCACGCACGACCAGATCGAGGCGATGACGATGGCCACCCATGTCGCGGTGATGGATGGCGGGCGGGTTCAGCAATTCGGCAACCCGAATGACCTGATCGAGCGGCCGGAAACCGCCTTCGTGGCCACCTTTGTCGGGACGCCCCCCAACAACATGATCCCGGTCGTCAAGAACGGCACGGGCTACAAGATCGGTGGCAAGCATATGGCGCTGGAACCACCCGCCGAGCAGTGCTTGGCGATGTACCGCGCCGAGGCGTTGCGCGTCGCGCCCGAGGAAACATCCACCAGCCTGCCGATGGAACTGGTTGAGGTCAGTGCCATTGCCGGGCGCACCATGGTCACCGCGCTCCGCGATGGGCTGCGCCTGACGGCGATCGTGGACAGCGCGCCAGGCCTCAGGATCGGCGAGACGGTGCATATGCAATTGCCCGACCAGCCCGCTTGCTGGTTCGGGCCCGATGGCGCGAGGGTTCAGTGATGCGGGTTTTGCTGGTGCGCCACGGGCAATCGGAATGGAACGCAAGCCACCGCCTGCAAGGCCAGGCCGATATCGCGCTGTCGGACCATGGCCGCGCCCAGGCCGATGCGTTGCGCCCGGTGATCGAAGAGATTGTGCCCTGCCGCGCGATATCGTCCGATCTGGCCCGCGTTGCCGAGACGGCCGATCGCATCGGCGCGGTCCGGCCCCGCTATACCGCCGATCTGCGCGAGATCGATGTGGGCGATTGGACCGGCCGCGCCATCGGCGACATTCAGTCTGACGACCCTGAGGGGTATCTGGGCTGGCGCGCCGGCACCACGACCCCGCCCGGCGGCGAAAGCTGGGACGCGTTCGCAACCCGTGTCACCGCAGTGATCGAAGCGGAACAGGCCACGCCCTGCCAGAACCTGCTGGTCGTCTGCCATGGCGGCGTGATCCGCGCGATCCTGCAAAGGTTCCTAGACCTGCAACCGGCCAACATCATTCCCGTCGCCCCGGCCAGCCTGTCGGCGCTGCGGATCACAGACGGCAAACCGGCGCGGCTTGAGCTCTTCAACTATCGCCCGCAAAGCCTCGACCTCGCCGCCCCGGACTGACGCGAAAGACGGCGCGTTCCGGCCAGCCTGCCCAGCGAACGGGCACAACCTCGCCCATCAGGCTGCAAAGCGTTGATCCGCGCCTGGTTCTGGGGCAAGCCCAAGGGAGCTGACCGCAAAGGGCGCCTTGAATGACAAAAACCGTTCTGCTGACCGGCGGCGCCGGCTATATCGGCTCGCACACCTTCGTCGCATTGCGCGAGGCGGGATATGATGCCGTGCTGCTCGACAATTTTTCAAACGCGCGCGACGACGTACCGGACCGGCTTGAGATCATCACCGAAGCGCCGGTGACGGTCTATCGCGGCGATGTGCGCGACAGGGCGTTGCTGGCGCGCATCTTCTCCGAAAACAACATCGACGCGGTGGTGCATTTCGCGGCCCTGAAGGCCGTGGGCGAGTCGGTCGAAAAACCGCTCGACTACATCGACATCAACGTCACCGGCTTGACGGCTTTGCTGCACGCGATGCGTGAGGCCGGCGTCTTCCGGCTGGTTTTTTCCTCGACCGCGACGGTCTACGGCACGCCCGAGATCTGGCCGATCCCCGAGGATCTGCCGCGCAGCTACACCAACCCTTACGCCTTTACCAAGCTGACCTGCGAGCAGATCCTTGAACAAGTCGCCCATGCCGACCCGAACTGGGCCTTCGCCACCTTGCGTTATTTCAACCCGGTCGGCGCCCATCAATCGGCGCTGATCGGCGAGGACCCCCAGGACATCCCGAACAATCTGGTGCCCTACATCGCCGAGGTTGCCATGGGCAAGCGCGAGGCCTTGCGCGTCTTCGGCAATGACTACGAAACACCCGATGGCACGGGCCTGCGCGACTATATCCATGTCGAGGATCTGGCCCGCGGGCATGTCTTGTCACTGACCCAGTTGCTGACCAGCGGCGAAAGCCACGTCGTCAATCTGGGCACCGGCACGGGCTCATCGGTGATGGAGATGCTGGCCGCCTATTCCCGTGCGGTCGGGCGTGAGCTACCTTATGTCAACGTGCCACGCCGCGCGGGCGACGTGCCGGTTCTGGTGGCCGACCCCGCCAAGGCCGAGGCCTTGTTCGGGTTCAGGGCCGAAAAGGGGATCGATGAGATGTGTGCCTCGTCCTGGGCCTTCGTCTCGCGCAGGCGCAACGGGTGAGGCACTTTTGCACGGCCAACTGACACATGATGCCTTCATCAAGGGCCTCTCGCCCGAGACGCGCGCCCAGCTGACGGGCAGATCCGACGCGCCCGCCCTTCGTCGTCTTGCGCTGCACGGCGGCCTCATCGTGACATTTGGATCAGCGATCGCCGCGGGCGTGCCTGGGTGGTGGGCACTACTGCTGCCGCAGGGCATCGCCATCATATTTCTGTTCACGCTGTTGCACGAAACGATCCACCGCACGGCCTTCGCCACACTTTGGATGAATGATCGAGTAGCGCAATTGGCAGGCTTTCTAATCGCGATCCCGCCGAACTGGTTTCGCCAGTTCCACTTCGCCCATCACCGTCACACGCAGAACCCCCAAAAGGACCCCGAACTGATCGTGGACAAGCCCGACAGCGCCGCGCGGTTCATGCGCCATGTCTCGGGCCTGCCGACCTGGTGGTCTGCGCTTAGCGTGCTGATCAGAAATGCGCGCGGCCTGAACGCGGATCCCTTCGTGCCACGAACGGCGCGTCCCGCGATCATGACCGAGGCGCGGTGGTTCTTGATCCTTTATGTTTCGCTTCTGGTGATCTCGGTCGCCGCTGGATCGGCCCTGCTCCTATGGTTCTGGGTGTTGCCCGCTCTTCTGGGTCAACCGTTCCTAAGGATCTACCTTCTGGCAGAACATGGGCGCTGCCCGATGGTCGCGAACATGTTCCAGAACACTCGCACCACGCTGACCAACCGTATCGTCCACTTTTTGGCCTGGAACATGCCCTACCACGCCGAACATCATGCCTTGCCGACCGTGCCGTTCCACCGCCTGCCCGACCTACATCGGTTGGCTATGGATCATTTGCAGACAGTCGAACATGGCTATGCAAGGTTTACCGCGGCCTACGTGCGGTCGTTGGGGGAGGATGCAGACGCGCCCTCGCCAGCATCCAGGCCCCCCGATACCTGAGAGAGCCCTTCCCACTGCCGCTCCGATGGGATAATCCGCACCGTCTCTAGTGAACGGAGGGCCTTATGGGCTATCGAGTCGTCGTTGCGGGCGCCACGGGTAATGTGGGCCGCGAAATGCTGAACATCCTCGCCGAACGCGAGTTTCCCATTGACGAGATCGTGGCTCTTGCGTCGCGCAAATCGCTGAGCACCGAGGTCAGCTTTGGCGACAAGACCCTCAAGACCAAGGACTTGGATACCTTCGATTTCGAGGGCTGGGATATCGCCCTTTTTGCCATCGGGTCCGAGGCCACCAAGAAGTATGCGCCGAAGGCCGCGGGTGCGGGCTGTGTGGTGATCGATAATTCCTCGCTCTACCGCTACGACCCCGCCGTGCCGCTGATTGTGCCCGAGGTGAATGCCGACGCGATCGAGGGGTATCGAAACAAGATGATTATCGCCAACCCCAATTGCTCGACCGCGCAGATGGTGGTGGCGCTGAAGCCCTTGCATGACCGCGCCCGGATCAAGCGCGTCGTGGTCAGCACATATCAATCCGTCTCCGGCGCCGGGAAGGATGGTTTGGACGAGCTTTGGAACCAGACCAAAGGCATGTATGTGCCCGGTCAGGAGGTCGACCCGTCCAAATTCACTAAGCAGATCGCCTTCAACGTGATCCCGCATATCGATGATTTCCTCGATAGCGGTGAGACCAAGGAAGAATGGAAGATGGTCGCCGAGACGAAGAAGATCCTCGACACATCTATAAAGGTCACGGCCACCTGCGTGCGGGTGCCCGTCTTCGTTGGCCATTCCGAAGCCGTGAATATTGAGTTTGAGGACTTCTTGGATGAGGACGAAGCGCGCGATATCCTGCGCGAAGCGCCGGGCGTGATGGTGATCGATAAGCGCGAGGATGGCGGCTATATCACGCCAGTGGAATGCGTGGGCGACTACGCCACATTTGTCAGCCGGATCCGACAGGATTCGACTGTGGAGAATGGCCTGAACCTATGGTGCGTCTCTGACAATCTCCGTAAGGGCGCTGCGTTGAATGCTGTGCAGATTGCCGAGGTTCTGGGGAACCGCTGCTTGAAGAAGGGTTAGCTTAACGCGCCTTTAACCATGAGCGTGGATTGTCGCGCTCATGGTTATGAAAGAGACCCAGTTTTGGTGTGACGCCACGAAGTGGGAGCGGTTTGTAGCGCTTTGCGCCGCACGAGACGAAGCGCCCGGAGCGGTTCTTCGAAACCTGATCCGACTGGAAATACAAAGATCCGAGCGCCGCAAAGCGAGGAGTGACGAAGTCATCGACGAGCGGCTCCTCGTGCGCCTTCGGCTTCTCGTCGCCGAGGCCCTCGCGGAGGCGGTCGATTGGAGCAGCCTGCAAGCTGCCCTTGCAAGGGTTGGACTGACCTATCAACCCAGAGGTGGCGGTCTGGTCTTATGCGATACCGCAACCAATGAAATCCTCTGCAAAGCCTCCACGGTGGGACCAGCTTATCGCGATCTCGTCCGAAGATTTCAGGAGGGACTGCCCGGTCATCCAAGACCAGGTCTCGCCGCACAGATCTTGCAAACGTCTTAACGGATGAGATTACGCCGCTTTGGGCATCGCCACGCGCTTGCTTGCGGTAGCCATGGTAACAGGTGCGTGGGCCGGGAACGGCGCGCGGTAGAGCAGAACCAGTTCTTCCCGCGTCACGCCCATCCGGGCGAGCGGCACGAGGCGCCGCTCAATCGGCCAGGTATGCAGCCAGACCTCGCCCGACACCTCGCGCAAGACAAACTTCTGTTCGCGCAGGCGGCGCTGCAGGTCGAGCCAATCCTTCGCGCTTGAAAAATCCCGCCGCAGCGCCCGGCGCAGGGTTCCAACCGGATCGCGATGCCCTGCCCCGCCAAGTTCTGCCACGCGGTCGGCAACCGCCGTCCGAATGAATTCGCCCGCCGTCATATCCTCAACCCGCGCGGCCCGCATGGTCGAGCTGAGCAGCGCCTGGGGGATTCGAAATGTGACTGTCTGATCTTTTGCCATGTTCCCGTTTTGATCCAGAGATGGTTAAAACGGGGTGAACCGACCAAGGAAATGCTTGCCTAAAACGTCAGAGAGAAAGACGGTCATACTTATTCGCCAAAAGGAGTTCCCTGATATGCGTCTTACAGCCCTGCTTCTTCTCACTGTCTTTCCCTTTGCGTCCCATGCGGAAACCATTGAAGCGACGTCGCGCGTCGTGTCGGTCACGCTCTATCCTTGGGGTGCAAACGTAGTGCGCCGGGTTGAGTTTTCGGCGCCACCTGGGGTGCATGACCTGATCGTGCCAGACTTGCCCCAAGGCACGCCTGCCAGCAGCCTGCGCGTTGCCGCGGCGGACGGCCTGAAGGTGGGTGCCGTCAATCTGGCCACCGACAGATTGCCTGCGATGGACGACAACGACTCCCCCGAGGTGGAGGCCGCGCGGGCCGAGGTTGAGCGTCTGGAAGACGTGCTGCGCGAGCGGGACGCCGCAATCGCCGAGATCAGGCTGCGGGTGGATGCCGCGAACGAACAATGGACGTTCCTGCGGGCCCTTGGCCAATCCGAAGGCGTCGCGGAACGCGATGCCGAAGACCTGCGCGCGCTTGTCGGCATCATCGGCTCGGAAACGCTTGCCGCGCGGCAGGCCGCCTATACGGCCGAGCAGGAGGCCAAGGCCGCCGAGCGCGCGCGGGGGGACGATGCGGAGGCGCTGAAAAATGCCCAGCAAAACCTGGCAGCCCTGACGACCGGCCAACCGGCCAGGGCGGTTCTGACCATGGCTGTCGAGGCGACCGAGGACGGGGCCACCAGCCTCGATGTGACCACGTTTACCCAGAATGCCGGATGGCGGCCGGTCTACGACATGCGGCTGACACGCGGCGAAACAAACGCGCTGGCGATCGAGCGCGGCGTTCTGATCAACCAATCCAGCGGCGAGGATTGGTCGGATGTCACCTTGACCTTGTCGACGGCCCGTCCGGCTGAACAAAGCGCACCTTCCGACCTTTCGCCCTGGCGGCGCTTTATCTGGGAAGAAAAGGACGTCGCGGCCGACGCTTTTGCAGGGGCGCCTATTGGACGTTCTGAAAGCGACTTAATGATGTCTGCCGCCCCGGAGATGGAGTCTGTTATAATTGAGGAATCCGCGCAGGTTGAAATGCAGGGGGCGACAGTTGTCTATACCTATGGCAACGCGGTCGACATTCGCGATGGCGTGGAGGAGTTGCGGCTGGACCTCGACACACTTGAGCTGGCCCCCGAAATTGCGGCGGTCGCCGTGCCGAGCCGCGATCAGCAAGCTTTCCTGGTGGCCGAGATGACGAACGCCACAAGCGAAGTGATCTTGCCCGGCACGGCTTATATGTTCGTCGACGGCGCCTTTGTGGGCGAGCGTCTGTTGCCGCTTGTGGCCGCTGGCGATGAGGTCGATCTTGGCTTCGGTCCGATCGACGGGCTGCGCCTGACCCGGACGATCCCTCAGCGTAGCGAGGGCGAACGCGGTTTGATCACCACAAGTAATCGCATCGACGAGGCAGCCATTCTCAAGATCGAGAACCTCACGGGCGAAGCATGGCCGGTGCGGATGCTGGACCGGGTCCCCTATTCGGAGCAAGACGATCTTGAGATCAGCTATAACGCCGTGCCGCGGGCAACCGAGACGGATGTAGACGGTCAGCGCGGGGTGTTGGCCTGGGAATTCGATCTGGCCCCCGGCGCCAGCCGCGAGATCACACTTGAGCACAGCATCACATGGCCCGAGGGCTACAGGCTACGCTAAGAAAGGCGCGGCGGGTCTATCCCGCCTCGACCACCTCTTTCAGATTGGAGAGGCCCCGTTCGTAATCGGGGCCGACCCAATCATCCATCATCAGGCCCATCCAGCGGCCGATCGGGTTCAGTCCCATATCGGCAATGAGGCCCCAGGTCACTTGGGTCCGGTCACCCTGCGGCATCAAGGCAATCGTGGCCACCGCCCGGCCCATATCGCCGAAATCGAGGTCACTCTCGACCCGCTCATTCGGGATGCTGACGGTGATCCTCTGACGGCCGCTGCCCACCTGGGGGTGATCGGATGTCCAGGCAAGCATGTTGTCTACGCCCTCTTCGGGGCCCGTATAGGTCAGTTGCACATCGGGATCGATGCCCAGCCATGGCGACCATTCGGCACTGCGCTGCAGGGAATTCACGTAAGGAAAAATCGCCTCTGGCGGAGCGTCGATGACAATCGACCGTTCCACCGGCACTTCTCGCGGCAGAATGTAGGAAACGGCGACCAAGGCCAGGACCAGAACGACAAGTCCTATCAGAAGGTTTTTGAGAATACGCATATCGTGCCCTCCCGAACGTTGCGTGGGCCGACTTTAGCACGAAATACGGCAGCCTCAGAACCGCTCGGCCCTAAGGACTTCGCAATCAGTCACGCTGACCACGCCGATATGGCGGTCGACGACCTCGAAAGCGGCGTCGAGCAAGCTGTCCAACCGCTCGGGCCGGATCAGACACACGACCGACACCATGCCAGAACGGCCCACCTGGCCCTCGCGGCTCCACTGGCCTGACCGGCCCGAACCGCCCAGAACCGGCAGCACTGTGAAGCCCGTCACCTCAGCGCCCATCAAGGCTTGCGTCAACCGCCGCTCCATCGGGGCTTCGATGATGATTTCAACACGCTTTGCCTTATGGGTTTGCATGGATCAGCCTCCTGTCGCGGCCTGAGCCAGAGCCAGATAAATGGGGATGCCCAGGGTTAGGTTGAAGGGAAAGGTCACGCCCAGCGACAGCGTCAGATAGATTGACGGATTCGCCTCGGGCAGGGCGACCCGCATCGCCGCCGGCACCGCGATGTACGAGGCTGAGGCCGACAGCGTCATCATCAGCATCACGCCGCCAGGAGAGAGGCCCAGAAGCAGCCCCGCGCCAAGCCCCAGCAGGCTGCCTGCCAGAGGCATCAGCACCCCGAAGGCGAAGGCGCCGACCGACAAGACGCCACGCACCTTGCGCAAACCCCGGCCGGCCACCAGGCCCATATCCAGCAGAAAGATGCACAGCACGCCCTGAAACGGCGCGTCGATGAAACTGGCAATGCGGGCGAAGCCTTCTTCCCCCGTGATCAGGCCGATGGCGAAGGCCCCGATCAGCAGCACGATTGAACCGTTCAGCAAGATCTCGCGCCAGAGGTCGCTGTCCATGTCACGGCTGCCGCCGGACCGCGCCACAAGCCAAAGCGCCGAGAGGATGGCAGGCGCCTCCATCGCCGCGGCGACGGCCACCATGTAGCCTTCGGACGCGATACCTTGCGAGGTCAAAACCGATGTCGCCGCGACAAAGGTGACGATCGAAATTGATCCGTAATGCCCCGCCACCGCGGCGGCATCGGTCACCGACAGCCGGGTCAGGACGCGCAGCATCGCAAAGGCGACGAAGGGCAGGATGAACGACAACGCCACACCGGCCAGAAGCGACAGCAGCAAAGTGCCGTCAACGCCGTGGCGGGCCACGCTGACACCGCCTTTGAACCCGATGGCGAAGAGCAGATAGATCGACAGCGCCTTGGCCGCGGCCTCGGGCACCGATAGATCTGACCGCGCAAGGGCCGCAAACAAGCCCAGCGCAAAAGACAGAATAATGGGCGAGATCAGATTATCGGCGGCCAGCGCCAGAATACCTTCCATGCCCTCTCCCTCGCTTTTGGCTGACGGCTAGGGGCTGACGCTATCGAAGTAAAGAGTTGCGCGTATTCTCAGGCACCGGTGTTGCAACGGGATGATACCGCCCCCGGAGGCGCATCAGATGGCAACGAAGCCTTCGTCCTCGCCCAAGAACTGGTCCAGCCGCCCTTCCCCGATATCATGCCAAAGCCCGTGGATTTTCAGGTCTTCCGCCTCAACGGCTTCGGCCACGAAGGGAAATGTCAGAAGGTTCTGCATCGAGATGATGACCGCCTGCTTTTCCAGTGCGGTCTGACGCTCCTTCGGGTTTTCGATGGTCACCACGCGGTCATAGCCGGGCCGCAGGATTTCAAGCCAGCGGCCCACGAAGCTTTCGGGCAGCTCCAGTTGCGGCGCCCGGCCTGCGCACATTTCCTCGCACCCTCGCACCCCGCCGCAATCGGAATGGCCCAGAACGATGACATGGGCCACCCGCAACGCCGTGACCGCGTATTCCACCGCCGCCGAGGTGCCGTGCGGATCACCGTCAGGGTCATAGGCGGGGACGAGATTGGCGATGTTGCGATGAATGAAGATCTCGCCGGTATCGGCCTCGAACATGGGCGAGATGTGAACGCGGCTGTCACAACAGGCGATCACCATCACGCGCGGGCGCTGGCCCTCTTCGGCCAGACGGCGATACCAGCCCTTGTTCTCGGAATAGGCCGTTGCCTTCCAGCCCCTGTATCGCTGGACCAGATATCCGGGGAGTGGCTTGATACGATACATTGCAATCCTCTTCGTTGCTCCCTGTCTAGGACGCATTTTCACGAAATTCGAGAGAATTTCCGCTGGCATGGCAACCATTTGTTGAGAGGCTGGGCCCATAACGACACCACGGTGGGGACCGGGGTATGACGCGAGGGGGTGTGCAATGTCCCAAACGACACGGCTACGGCCGGAAGAGCCTGTGCGGCTCGAAAGAGACAGACTGGCGGCGCTTTATGCGTCGGTTGGCGAGGTGCAGGCGGAAGAGATCATCTGCCGCGCCATGGAAGAGCTGGCGATGCGGCTGGCGCTGATGGAACGGGCCTATGCGGCTTGCGAGATGCAGGCTCTGGCCAAGGGCGCGCGGGGTCTGGTGGCGATTGCCGAACAAGTCGGCATGACGTGCCTGGCCAAGGTCGCGGGCGACGTGGCCATCTGCGCGGACGAACGCGACAGTCCGGCCCTGGCCGCAACACTTTCGCGGCTGATGCGGATCAGTGATCGGTCTCTGACAGCGGTCTGGGACACGGCCGATCTCTCGGGCTGAGCGGCGCTTGCGCAGAGGCGCAGACTGGCTAGGGTAAGGGCGCAACGCCCGGCTTCGGGCATCCGCTCCGGAGGTCCGCCCAATGTCATTCGCCTTTGCCGATCACGACGGGGCTTTGCCGCTTTTCGTTGTCCCGGCCGATGAGGTCGACGCGTGGAGCGCCACCCGCCCGCAGCACCAGCAGAACTGGCTGAAGGCCCGTGCTTTTGCGGGCAAGCTGGGTGATCTGATCGTGTTACCGGCGCCGGATGGCACGCCTGAGGCGGCGGTATTCGGCTGGGGCGACACCAAGGCGCGGGCCCGTGGCCGGTTTCATCTGGCGCGCGCGGCCGAGGCATTGCCGGAAGGCGCCTGGCGGATCGAACGGCCGCTGGACCCCGCAGAGGCCGAAGAGGCCGCTTTGGGTTGGCTTTTGGCCGGCTACCGCTTTGACCAATACCGAAAGCAGGCAGCGCCATTGGCAAGGCTGGCCCTGCCTGATGGTGTCGATGGCGACCGGGTGAAGGCGATCGCCGCGGGCGAGGCGCTGACACGCGATCTGATCAACACGCCCGCCTCGGATATGGGCCCCGATGAGCTTGAGGCCGCGGCAACCGCTCTGGCGGGCAATTTTGGTGCCGACATCGCCGTTATCACGGGCGACGGCCTTCTGGCACAGAATTTTCCGATGATCCATGCCGTCGGGCGCGCCTCGGCCCGCGCACCGCGCTTGATCGATCTGAACTGGGGCAATAGCGGCCCGCGCCTGACATTGGTCGGAAAAGGCGTGTGCTTTGACACAGGCGGGCTGAACATCAAGCCCGCCGCCTCGATGGGTTTGATGAAGAAAGACATGGGCGGTGCGGCCAACGTTCTGGGGCTGGCCCGCATGATCATGGCGCTGGAGCTGCCTTTGCGCTTGCGGGTGCTGATCCCGGCGGTTGAGAATGCGATCTCGGGCACCGCATTTCGCCCGCAGGACATCCTGACCTCGCGCAAGGGCCTGACGGTTGAGATCAACAATACCGATGCCGAGGGGCGCCTGGTTCTGGCCGATGCGCTGGCCTATGCCTGCGAGGGTGAGGCGCCCGATTGCCTGATCTCGATGGCCACCCTGACCGGCGCCGCGCGGGTCGCCCTGGGGCCGGACGTGCCGCCGTTTTACACCGACGCACCGGCGCTGGCCCAGGCGATAGACGCCGGGGCGGCAACGGCGCGTGATCCGGTCTGGCGGATGCCGTTCTGGCAACCCTACGAAGAGATGATCGAACCGGGCATTGCCGATCTCGACAACGCGCCGGGCGGTGGCATGGCCGGGTCGATCACGGCCGCCTTGTTCCTGAAACGGTTCGTATCCGAGGACGTGCCTTACGCCCATTTCGACATCTACGGCTGGCAACCCAAGCCCGCCCCGGCCCGCCCAAAAGGGGGCGTGGGCCAGGGGGCCCGCGCGGTGCTGGCGGCCCTGCCCGACATTCTAGGCCTCTGATGGATCGCCGCCTGACACCCACCAATGGCCGTGTCGCCGCCGCCCGTCTACAGGGCCGGATTGAGGCAGAGCGCTATGTCGAGGGTGAGGTTCGCCAGATCGGCGTGCCAGTCGCCAATCTCTGGCGCACGCCCGGTGACGCCCGTGACCGCCAGCTTCTGTTCGGCGAACAGGTGATCGTCTACGAGGCCCGCGACGGCTTCGCCTTTGTTGAGGCCAAACGCGACGGATATGTGGGCTATGTCGAGGCCGGCGCTTTAGGTGATCCAGGCGACGCGACCCATATCGTCAGCGTTCCGGCCACCCATCTCTACCCCGCCCCGGATATGAAGCGGACCGAGGTGATGCCGCTTAGCTTCGGGGCGCGCCTGCGCATCGTTTCGGCCTCGGGCGCGTTCTTTGAGACCGATCAGGGCTATTTCGTGCCCAAACCGCATATCCGGCCCGCCAACCGCCCCTTCACGGACCCGACCACAGTTGCGCAGCTGTTCTTCGGTACGCCTTATCTTTGGGGCGGCAATGCAGTTTGGGGCTTGGATTGTTCGGGGCTTGTGCAGGCCGCGCATCTGGCCTGCCACATCCCCTGTCCGGGCGACAGCGATATGCAGATGGCCAGTCTGGGCGAGCCCTTCGGCGACAACGTGCCCTTGCAGCGCGGCGATATGCTGTTTTGGGACGGCCATGTGGCGCTGGCCGTGGATGCCAACACGCTGATCCACGCCAATGCGCATCACATGGCCGTGGCCTATGAGCCCGCCCTCGAGGCCATCACGCGGATCGAAGAGGGCGGAGATGGCCCAGTCATCGGACGCAAACGTCTTTCGCGTTAGGCCCCCGGGTGAAGACGCTCGCGAGGATGGCCGATAATCCCTCGGAATCCTCTTGGGTAAACGCATCGGGTTGGTTGCTGTCGATATCGAAGACGGCGATCAGCTGGCCCGCACCGTTGCGGACCGGAATCACGATCTCGGATCGGGTCGACGACGCGCAGGCGATGTGGCCCGGGAAGGCCTCGACATCGGGCACCAGTTGGACCTGCCCCGTGCGCGCCGCAGCCCCGCAAACCCCGCGCGAAAACGGGATCACCAGGCACCCGTGCCCCCCCTGATAGGGACCGATTTTCAGCAATTCTGGCGCCGTCACGCGGTAGAAGCCCGTCCAGTCGAACCGGTCGTCGGAATGATGCACCTCGCAGGCAATTGTTGCCATCAAGGCGATCTCGTCGGTCTCAGTCTCGGTCAGGCTGTGGATGGTCGCAGCAAGTGTCTTGTAATCGGGCATGGTAAGCCTTTGGCTGGTGAACCGCTAAGTCCGTTCGATCGCAATGGCAGTGCCTTCACCGCCCCCGATGCAGATGGCCGCAACCCCCCGCTTGAGGTCATGCGCCTCCATCGCGTTCAGAAGGGTGACCATGATGCGGGCGCCGGACGCGCCGATCGGGTGGCCCAGCGCGCAGGCCCCGCCGTTGATATTGACCTTCTCGTGCGGCACGCCAAGCTCGCGCATGAAGGCCATCGGAACAACCGCAAAGGCCTCGTTCACCTCCCAAAGATGGACATCCGAGACGGCCCAGCCAAGCCGCTCAAGCAGCTTTTTTGCGGCGGGCACCGGTGCTGTCGGAAACAAGGCGGGGACATGGGCGTGCGAGGCGTGGCCCATGATGCGCGCGCGGATTTTCAGGCCGCTGGCTTCGGCGGCACTCCGCGATGCCAGAACCAAAGCGGCAGCCCCATCGGAAATGGATGAGGAATTTGCCGCCGTCACAGTGCCGTCCTTGCGGAAGGCGGGCTTTAGATGAGGGATCTTGTCGGGCCGGGCCGCGGCGGGCTGTTCATCCGCCGTCACGACCGTCTCGCCCTTGCGCCCGGCCACGGTGACGGACGCAATCTCCGGGCGGAACGCGCCGGATCTCTCGGCCTCCAAAGCGCGCGTCAAGGAAGCCAGCGCATATTCATCCTGCTGACTACGCGTGAATTGGAACGCCTCGGCGCAATCCTCGGCGAAGGTGCCCATGAGGCGCCCTTTGTCATAGGCGTCTTCCAGCCCGTCGAGGAACATGTGATCGATCACCTGGCCGTGGCCCAGCCGGGCGCCACCGCGCATTTTCGGCAGCAGGTAGGGGGCGTTGGTCATGCTCTCCATCCCGCCGGCCACCATGATGCCGCTTTGGCCCAGCGCGATCTGATCGAAGGCCATCATCGCGGCCTTCATCCCCGATCCGCACATCTTGTTCAGGGTCGTGGCGGGCACGCTTTCCGGCAGCCCTGCCGCGAAACCGGCCTGGCGCGCGGGCGCCTGGCCCTGCCCTGCGGGCAGCACGCAGCCCATCAACACTTCCTCAACCCTGTCAGCGCTCGCCCCGGCATTCTCAAGGGCACCGCGAATGGCCACACCGCCCAGATGGGCTGCATCGACATCTGTGAAGGCCCCTTGGAACCCGCCCATCGGCGTGCGCGCAGCCCCCGCTATCACCACATCTTCCATTTCCGGCCTCCCTGGATGATCTGCGTCCGTGCATACCGAATGGTAAGGATTGCCGTCTAGCCTTGATCGCGAACAAGATAGCGCGCGGAGGATATGATGCAGCTAAGCACGAAAGATCACGGCGAAATCCGCATTGTGAAGGTCGGCGAACAGCGGATCGATGCCGCCATTGCCATTCAATTCAAGGAAGCGGTGCGCAATTGCGCGGCTGAGACGACCGAGCGTCTGGTTCTCGATCTTTCGGACGTCAACTTCCTGGATTCCAGCGGATTGGGCGCTCTGGTGGCGGCCATGAAGCTGATCGGCCCCAATTGTAAACTGGAATTGGCGGGCCTGACGGCGAATGTCGAACGGGTCTTTCGCCTGACCCGCATGAATACGGTCTTCCGCATTCATGCCAGCGCCCAAGAGGCGATCGGCGGCTCGGCACCACTCGCCGACGTTGGCTAGTTCCGTGGCGATACGCCAGTCCCGAAAAATAAGTGATCCTGACCTCTGCGACCGGGTGAATGATGCCCGTTCGCGCGTCTGCGTGTCTCTTACCGCTGACCAACATGCCGTTCGCGATGCTTTGGCAGAGCTTACCGAGGCGCTGGGCGCCGCTGGCCTGCCCGACGCAGCCATCGGCACAGCCGAGCTGGTTTTGGCCGAGGTGCTGAACAATGTGGTCGAACATGCTCTAAGCGGTTTGTCGCAAGGCCGGATTGAGGTAACCTTGCGGATCGGCGATGGCACGACCATCGCCAAGGTGTGGGACGATGGCCACCCGATGCCCGGTCATGCCCTACCGACAGGCGATTGCCCCGATACACAGGCTGATATCAACGAGCTTCCGGAAGGTGGGTTCGGTTGGTTCCTTATCCAAAGCCTTGCCCAGGATATCCGGTATACCCGCCAGCCGGACGGCAATCTGCTGACATTCACCTTGTCGAATGACATGGCTCAGGATTATCCGTAACTGGCGCAATTCGGGGCTTATGGACTTGCCTTGAAGTCGCCCCGATTCCTCCCCAACGCGGCCCCGAATCGCTGTCATCTACACACTTGTAGCTTATGGCTTCCCTCGGCGCCGTGTTTCACAGCCCCCACCCAGTGCGCGGCGCCGAGGTACTTACTCTCCTGAAATCGCAAATTCTTTCGTCGGTTGGCAAGCCGTAGCGGCTGCCATAGGGTCCATCCTGTCGATAAAGGAGCATGAGATGCGCGATTTCCATCTTCCAGGGCGGTCCCAGGTTTTTGCCACCAACGGCATGTGCGCCACATCGCATCCGCTGGCGGCACAAACGGCGATCTCGATACTGGAAGATGGTGGAAACGCCGTAGATGCCGCCATCGCGGCCGCCGTTTTGCTGGGCTTTTGCGAACCGCAGATGACCGGCCTCGGAGGCGATTGCTTTGTGTTGCTCAAACCCGCGGGGACCGAGGATGTTCTGGCCCTCAACGGCTCTGGTCGCGCGCCGGAGGCACTGGATGCAGCCGATTTGCGGGCGCGGGGGCTGGCGACGATCCCGGTCGGCGGCCCCGAGGCCGTCACCCTGCCGGGCGCGGTCGACGCGTTCTGCCGTCTGGCCGAAAGCCACGGGTCCTGGGGGCTCGACCGCATTTTGGCACCCGCCATCCGTTACGCCGAAGACGGTGTGCCAGTCGCGCCCCGCGTGGCCTTCGACTGGGCCGAGGCGGCGGACGCCTTGCAGGGCAGGGCGCGCGAGGCGTTCCTGATCGGCGGCGCCCCGGCCAAGGCGGGGCAGATCTTCCGCGCGCCCGGTCAGGCCGAAGTGCTGCGCCGCATCGCGCGGGACGGGCGCGATGCGTTCTATCAGGGCGAAGTGGCCGACGACATGATCGCTACCTTGCAGGCGCTGGGCGGTGTCCACACCGCCGAGGATTTCGCCGCCGTCGAAGCGACGTGGGGCGACCCGATCAGCGGCAGCTACCGCGATGTCGATCTGGTCGAACATCCGCCGAACGGCCAAGGCGCCGCGGCGATCCTTCTGGCAAACATCCTGGCCAATTTTGACATCGGCGCGATGGACGTCAGAGGCGCCGACCGGGTGCATATCGAGGCCGAGGCGACCAAGCTGGCCTATGACGCCCGTGATCGCTTTGTCGCCGACGCCGATTACATGACCAGGCTTGCCTATATTCTAGCGCCGGAAACCGCGCGGGAACTGGCCGCGTTGATTGATCCCAAACGGGCGATGCCCGATCCGCGCAAAACCTCGGACGCGGTGCATAAGGAAACGATCTATCTGACCGTGGTCGACAAGGATCGGATGGCAGTTTCGCTGATCTATTCGATCTACCACTCCTTCGGCGCAGGCATTGCAACCGACAAGTTCGGTCTGCTGTTGCACAATCGCGGCGCCGGGTTCACTCTGGAAGAAGGGCACCCAAATGAGGCGATGGGCGGCAAGCGCCCGATGCACACGATCATTCCCGCGATGCTGCGCAAGAACGGGCGCATCACGATGCCCTTCGGCGTCATGGGCGGCGCCTATCAGGCCACGGGCCATGCGCGGTTCGTCTCAAACATCGTCGATTACGGGATGGACCCGCAAAGCGCGCTGGATGCGCCGCGGGCCTTTGCAGATGCGGGCGAACTGAAGGTTGAGCGCGGCTATGCCCAGGACGTTCACCAAACGCTGGCCGATCTGGGGCACAAGGTTGTGGTGCCCGACACACCGGTCGGCGGGGCCCAAACCATTCTGATCGATCATGAGGGAGGCGTTCTGCAGGGCGCCTCGGACCCGCGCAAGGACGGCTGCGCGCTGGGATACTAGTTAAGCTGAACCTGCAGCGGGTAAAAGCCATCTTCGAAATCACCGAAGAGGTCGGGCAGATCGGGGTGGTCGACCGGCTCGCCCGTTTCATCCGGCAGAAGGTTCTGCTCGGACACGTAGGCTACATAATAGTCATGCTCATTCTCGGCCAAGAGATGGTAGAACGGCTGATCCTTGGACGGGCGGCTCTCCTCAGGGATGGCGCGATACCATTCCTCGGAATTGGCAAATTCCGGATCGACGTCAAAAACCACCCCCCGGAAGGGATGCTTCCGGTGGCGAACCACTTGGCCCAGATGATATTTGGCGAGCGTTCTCAGCATGCCGTTGCAACCCCCTTACGACGAAAGTAGTCCTCGATTGCTGCGATTGCAAATAAAGTTGGCTCAAATCCGGGGAAACAGTGTGTGACTATCATTCTGACAGTGCTTGAGATCGTGGCCCCCGTTTTCCTGCTGGCCGCCATTGGGTTCGGATGGGTCAAGCTGGGCTTTGAATACCGGGTGCAATTCGTCACCCGTCTGGCGATGACCCTGTCCGTGCCCTGTCTGATCTTCGTCGCACTGATGCGCACCGATATCGAAGCCTCGGCGCTGACGGCGTTGTCACTGGCGTCAATCGTGGCCTACGCCATTGTTACCTTTGTATTTTTGGCTCTGGTTGCTGTGGCCCGGCTGGATCGGCGGACCTATCTGGCGCCGCTAATTTTCGGCAATACCGGCAATCTTGGCCTGCCACTTGCGCTGTTTGCCTTTGGTGATGAGGGTTTGGGATTTGCCGTCGTGGTCTTTGCGATCATGGCGATCTGGTCGTTCACCTTCGGCGTCTGGCTGGTCAGCGGCGGTGGCAATCCCACGCGCGTTTTGAAAGAGCCGATCGTGGGGGCGACGCTTCTGGGTGCGCTGTTTCTCTGGCAGGATTGGGAGACGCCGACCTTTCTGACGAACGCGCTGGACCTGATAGGACAGATGGCGATTCCCCTGATGCTGGTCACCCTGGGCGTTGCCGTGGCGCGGTTGACGCCGGGGCGTCTGGGGCAAGCGGTCTGGCTTTCAACGGTGAAAGTGGCGCTCTGCGTGGCTATCGGCTGGGGCGTGGGCCTTTGGTTCCAACTGCCGCCGGTGGCGTTTGCCGTGCTGGTCCTGCAGCTTTCCACGCCGGTGGCCGTGACATCCTACCTGATCGCCGAAAAATATGGCGCCGATGCGGATGGTGTGGCGGGCCTCGTGGTCGTCTCGACCCTGCTTTCGGTCATCACTTTGCCGTTGACCCTGGCATTTGTGATCTGACAGGGGCGCCTTGCCCATTCCCCCGAAGGCCAAAATCCTCTATTCTGTGAAAAAAAAGAAAAGCGAGAGGCAGATGAGCAGGTTTCTTCGCGTGTGTTTGCTGGTCTTTCTGGCCGGCTGCGGCGGGGGCGGTAACTATTCCGCACCCCGCAATCTGGATAATGCGTGCGAGTTGGCACGCGAGCGCCCGGAATACTTCCGCGCGCTTGAGCGGGCTGAGCGGCGCTGGGATGTGCCGGTCCCCGTAATGATGGCGATGATTTACCAGGAATCGAAGTTCGTAGGCGATGCGCGCACGCCGTTTCGGTATTCGCTGGGGGTCATTCCGATGGGCCGGCAATCATCGGCCTATGGGTACAGCCAGGCACTGGACGGCACGTGGGATGAGTACCGCGACGATACCGGCAAACGCCGCGCCCGGCGTGACGATATCGACGACGCGACCGATTTCATGGGCTGGTACATGACCCGCACCGTCGAAAAGAACGGCATCGCGAAGTCGGACGCGCGCAACCAATATCTGGCCTATCACGAAGGGCATACCGGGTTTCGGCGAGGCAGCTACAACTCCAAGGCCTGGCTTTTGCGTGTCTCGGCCGAGGTTGCGGCGCGCGCTGATCTGTATCAGGCGCAGCTGATCGGATGCGGCAGGTCCTAGGCGCGGCGGCTGGCCATATCGGCGACGCCGAGCACCTCAAGCACCTTGGCCTCGATCTGCGGTGCGTTCATGCCGGCTGTCTCGTACATATCCACCGGGCTGGACTGGTCGATGAAGATATCGGGGAAGACCATCGAGCGGAATTTGAGCCCATTGTCGAACACCCCCTCATCGGCCAGAAGTTGCGCCACATGCGCCCCAAAGCCACCCACCGCGCCTTCCTCGATCGTGATCAGCGCCTCGTGATCGGCCGCCAGTTGCAGGATCAGATCGCGGTCGAGCGGTTTGGAAAAGCGCGCATCAGCGATGGTCGGCGTGATGCCCTTTTGGCTCAGATTCTCCGCCGCCTTCTGCACCTCGGCCAGCCGTGTGCCAAAGGACAGGATCGCTACGCGCGCGCCTTCGGCCACGATGCGGCCCTTGCCGATTTCCAGCGGGATGCCGCGGTCGGGCATATCGACGCCGACGCCCTCGCCCCGCGGGAAACGGAAGGCGATGGGGCCGTCATCATGGGCAACGGCGGTGGCGACCATGTGGACCAGCTCGGCCTCATCAGCCGCCGCCATCACCACGAAGCCCGGCAGGTTTGAGAGATAGGCGATGTCGAACGCGCCCGCATGGGTCGCGCCGTCGGCGCCGACCAGACCGGCACGATCCACTGCAAAGCGTACAGGCAGACGCTGCAACGCCACGTCATGCACGACCTGATCGTAGCCACGCTGCAGGAAGGTTGAATAGATCGCGCAGAACGGCTTGAGGCCACCGGCCGCCAGCCCGGCGGAAAAGGTCACGCCATGCTGTTCGGCAATGCCCACGTCAAAGCAGCGGTTCGGGAAACGCTCGGCGAACAGGTTCAGGCCGGTGCCGTCTGGCATGGCCGCCGTGACCGCGACGATCTTGCTGTCGGCCTCGGCCTCATGGATCAGGCTTTGGGCGAAGACCTTGGTGTAGGACGGCGCGTTTGATGGCGCCTTCTTCTGCTTGCCGGTGACCATGTCGAAGGCGGCGGTGGCATGGCCGCCATCCACAGCACGCTCGGCGGGCGCATAGCCCTTGCCCTTCTTGGTGATCGCGTGGATCAGGATCGGGCCAGTCGCGCGCTCTTTCACCGTGCGCAGGACAGCCAGGAGCTGCTCCATATCGTGGCCGTCGATGGGGCCGACATAGGAAAAGCCCAGTTCTTCAAAGAGGGTGCCGCCGACGGTCATGTGTTTCAGCATGTCCTTGGCCCGCTTGGCGCCTTCGCGAAACGGCTCGGGCAGCAGATTGACCGCGCCTTTGGCGGCGGCCTTGAACTCCTGAAACGGGGCACCGGCGTAAAGCCGCGAGAGGTACGAGCTCATCGCGCCGACGGGCGGGGCGATCGACATCTCGTTATCGTTCAGGATCACGATCAGCCGCTTTTTCAGATGACCCGCATTGTTCAGCGCCTCATAGGCCATGCCGGCGGAAATCGCGCCATCGCCGATCACCGCAATCGCGTCGCCGATGCCATGCTCGGGCGCGCCGCCCAGGTCTCGCGCCACGGCGAACCCCAAAGCGGCCGAGATCGAGGTTGAGCTGTGCGCCGCCCCGAATGGGTCATAGGGACTTTCAGAGCGTTTGGTGAACCCCGACAACCCATCCTTCTTGCGCAGGGTCGACATGCGGTCGCGGCGCCCGGTAAGGATCTTGTGGGGGTAGCATTGGTGGCTCACATCCCAGATCAGCCGATCCTTCGGCGTGTCAAAAACGGCGTGCAGGGCAACAGTCATCTCAACCACGCCCAAACCCGCGCCCAGATGCCCGCCGGTTTCGGCAACGGCCGAAATGGTCTCAGCGCGGAGTTCGTCGGCCACTTGCCTCAGCTCGCGGTCGGTGAGGCCCTTGAGGTCGGCCGGAAGCCGGATGCGGTCGAGGAGCGGGGTTGTCGATCGGTCGGTCACGGGGCTTCTGTCCTTTCTGTGCGTCATGACGCTACCCGCCGAAATGGGCGCGGAAGGCGTCCATCGCCAGGTCCAGCGCTATGTCGTCGATGTCGCGGTGCAAGACCAGCCGCATCGTCGGCGCCTGCGGCGAGACGATCACGCCGAGTTCGGCGAGGGCCGCGGAAAGCGGCGCCCCGGCGCCCGCCTCGGGGGTGAAGAAAACCATGTTGGTCGCCTGCTGGACCGACCCCGCACCGAGCGCGGCGAGAGCTGCGGCCAGCGCCTCGGCCCGACGGTGGTCGTCGGCAAGGCCCGCGACGTTGCGGGCCAGCGCATGGCGACCGGCCGCGGCCAGGACGCCCGCCTGGCGCATGCCGCCGCCCAGCATCTTACGCAGCCGCCGCGCCCGGTCGATCAACTCGCTCGGGCCCACCAGCACGCTGCCGGCCGGGGCGCCGAGACCTTTCGACAAACAGACGGACGCGCTGTCGGCAAGTCCCGCGAGGTCCTCCGGCGTGCAGGAAAGTGCGGTGACGGCGTTGAAGAACCGCGCCCCGTCCAGATGGACCGCAAGTCCGGCATCCCGCGCGGCGTCGGCCGCCGCCCGCGTTTCGGCCAGCGACACGGCCCGCCCGCCGGTGGTGTTCTCAAGGCACAAAAGCCGGCTGACCGGACAATGTGGGTCGTCCGGCTGCACCGCACCGGCGACCGCCTCGGCCGCCACCCCGCCGCTGTCGGTCAGCGGCACCGGCGACAGCGCGATGCCGCCCAGAACCGAGGCGCCGCGCGCCTCGTGCAGAAAGACGTGGTAGCCCGCGCCGACGATCGCCTCGTCGCCCCGTGCGCAATGCGCAAGCATCGCGGCGAGGTTGCTCATCGTGCCCGAGGGCAGGAACAGGCCGGCCTCCTTGCCCAACCGCTCCGCCAGTTCCGCCTCAAGCAGGTTGACCTCGGGATCCTCGCCATAGACGTCGTCGCCCACCTCGGCCTCGGCCATCGCCCGGCGCATTTCGGCATCGGGCCGGGTAACGGTGTCGCTGCGCAGATCGCAGATGACATTACGCCCCCGGGCGAGCCCTTCCGCGCCGGCATACTGGTTCATCACGAGGTCTCCTCAGCTGTCACGGGCGATAACGAAACGCGCCGCGTCCCGCAAGGTTTCCGCCGCCGGGCCGTACGGGCTCAAAGCCGCCTCGGCCTCGGCGACCAGCGTCGCGGCCTTTGCCTTGGCGCCGTCCAGACCCAGAAGCGAGACGAAGGTCGCCTTGCCCGCCTCGGCATCCTTGCGCAGCCGTTTGCCGGTTTTCTGGGCATCGCCCTCAATATCCAAGATGTCATCGGCGATCTGAAAGGCAAGCCCCAAGGCTTGCGCATAGTGCCGCAGCGGGCCAGGATCGGCGCCGCCCAGAACGGCGCCCGCTTCGGCCGACCAGCGGATCAGCGCGCCGGTCTTATTGGCCTGCAACGCGGTGATCTGGTCCAGGTCCAGAGGCTGGGCGGCACTTTCAGCCGCGATATCCTGCGCCTGACCCAGCACCATGCCGGCGGCGCCCGAGGCCTGGGCCAGGGACGCGATCAGCGACAGGCGGATCTCGGGCGCTGTGTCCGCCTCGGCCGCCAGCATCTCGAACGCCAGGGATTGCAGAGCATCGCCCGCCAGAACGGCGGTCGCCTCGTCCCATTCCACATGCAATGTGGGCCGCCCGCGCCGCAGGTCGTCGTCATCCATGCAGGGCAGATCGTCATGCACCAGCGAATAGGCGTGGATCGCCTCAACCGCGGCGGCTGCGAAAACCGCGTTCTCAGGGGCCACATCGTGCAGCCGGGCGCCTTCGATCACCAGAAATCCGCGCAGGCCCTTGCCGCCCTTCAGCGCGTAGCGCATCGCTTGGATCACCGGTAGATCGGCGCCATCGGACAAAGCGGCATCAAGCCGGGCCTTCACGCGGGCCGAGGCGCCCCTCAGGCTGTCCTGAAACATTCAGAGCCCTTCGGCAGGTTTCGTACCAGTGGGCTTGCCGCCATCGCCCAGCGTGATCTGGGCGACCTTTTCCTCGGCCGCCTTCAACCGCGCCTCGCAATGCGCCTTTAGCGCAGCGCCGCGTTCATAAAGCTTGATCGAGTCGTCCAGCGCCACATCGCCGCGTTCCAGCTGGCCCACCACGCGCTCAAGCTCGGCCATGGCTTCTTCAAAGCTCATGTCTTTCACTGCTTTGTCGCTCATCCGCCCCGCTCCATCAGCTTTGCCACATGCACCGCGACGCTGGCGGCGAGGCTTGGCAAATCATATCCCCCCTCCAAAGTCGAGACCACACGGCCGTTTGTGCAAGTATCGGCCACATCGCAGATGCGGTCCGTGACCCAGGCGAAATCGTCTTCGGTCAGGCGCATCTGGGCCAGCGGGTCGGCCTCATGCGCGTCGAACCCGGCCGAGATCAGGATCATCTCGGGCGCGAAATCTTCCAGAGCGGGCAGCACCATCGCCTCCATCGCCTGGCGGAACGCATCGCTGCCGGCGCCGGGCGGCAGGGGGACGTTGAGAATATTGTTATGCGCCCCGGTTTCATGCCGGTCGCCGGTACCGGGATATAGCGGCATTTGATGGGTCGAGGCGAAAAGCGCGCGCTTTTCGTCCCACAGAAGGTCCTGCGTGCCATTGCCGTGATGCACATCGAAATCCACCACCGCCACGCGGGCAAGCCCATGATGGTCCAGCGCCCGTTTGGCCGCGATGGCCACATTGCCAAACAGGCAGAACCCCATGGCCGTCTCGCGTTCCGCATGGTGGCCGGGGGGGCGCGTGGCGCAAAAGGCATTCGCCACCTCGCCCGCCATTACCAGATCAACGGCCTGACAGACTGCACCAACGCCGCGCAACGCCGCATTCAGCGACCCCGGCGAGACATGCGTATCGGCATCGAGCGAAACCCATCCCTCCGCCGGTATCGCGGCTTTAACCTTGTCGATGTAGGGCTGCGGATGACAACGCAGGATGTCGGCTTCGTCGCCCAAGGGGGCTTCGAGACGAAGCAATTCACTGAATGACGGCGCCTGCAACGCCTTATCCACCGCTTGCAAACGGGCGACCTGTTCAGGGTGTCCGGGCGGCGTGACGTGGCCCAGACAATCGGGATGGGTAAAAAGTGCGGTTGTCATGAGGCGAGAGGCTAGAACCTCAACCCCTGATGGGCAAGCATATGCGTAGTTGAAGGGGCGGATGCACCGGTCCAGGCGGGCGTCTTATCGAAGCGCACCATCCTGAAAGACGGACAAGGGGGCGGCCCCGCCAGAGCGAGGCCGCCGGGCGTCTTACCCAGCGTCGGGTGCCTCGACGTCGGACCAGGCCGCCACAACCGGCGGGGCGCGGTCGCCCCGGACCTCCAGCGCATCGAGCGCGGCGTTCAGTTCGGTCAACTCGCCTTCCGTAAAGGTCACCTGTGCGGCGGCGGTGTTGTCGCGCAGGTGCGTCATCTGCGTCGTGCCCGGAATGGGAACGACGTTTGGGCCCTGTGCCAGCAGCCATGCCAAGGCGATCTGTGCGGGCTTGGCCCCCTTTCGATCGGCCCAATCGCGCGCCAGATCCAGGAATGCCATGTTCGCCGCCCGGTTCTCTGGCGCCATGCGCGAGGTGTTCGCGCGGAAGTCGGCGGGCGCAAAGCTGGTTTCCATATCGATGGCCCCAGTGAGAAAGCCGTAACCCAGGGGTGCGAATGGCACAAAGCCGATGCCGAGCTCTTGTGTCACCGGAAGGATATCGGCTTCACGTCCGCGCCAGAGCATCGAATATTCGCTCTGCACCGCCGCCACGGGCAGGATCTCGTGCGCCCGGCGCAGGGTTGCGGGGCCCATCTCCGACAGGCCCCAATGCAGGACCTTGCCCTCGTCAATAAGGTCGCGGACAACGCCAGCCACATCTTCGATCGGCACTTGCGGGTCAACGCGGTGTTGGTAGAGCAGATCGATCCGATCCGTACCAAGACGCTGCAATGAGCCCTCGACCGCGGCGCGGATGCGCGCGGGATCGCTTGTCACGCCGAGGAACGCGCCGGTATCGGGATCGATATCGAAGCCGAACTTCGTCGTGATCTGGGCCTGATCGCGGAAGGGGGCCATTGCCTCGCCCAGGATGCGTTCACATTCGTATGGCCCATAAACCTCGGCGCAGTCGAAGAAGGTGATGCCTTCGTCAAAGGCGGTACGGATTAGTGCAATCATGTCACTGCGGTCGGGGATGATCGTATGGAAGGTGCGGTGCATGTTCTGCACCCCAAGACCCAGCTCGGACACCTCTAGCCCTCCAAGCGTCCGGCGCCCGGGAGCGGAGGCTGCACGCTGTTCTGTCTGTGCCTTCGCCGTCCCGGCACCAAGGGCGACGGCAGCGGTGGAGAGCGCCGCGCCGGCTAGAAGAGAGCGGCGAACGGGATCAATCTGGGGGTTGTCGGACATGGGATCAGTTCCTTTCGATGCGGGAAGATGTGGGGCCACTGCACGACCCTTAGGTGTGGCTGAGCGTAACGTCCGTGCGTCCGACGGCGATGCACGAAAGACGCATTTTCTTGCAGATTTCACACATAATGATGAACCGCGAACTGGCGCTGCGTCTTGGCGAAGGGCGCCCTGCTGGCGCAGGACGCGATTTCGTGTAGAATTTTGGGCGTCTTCATCGCGCTATCGCAACGTCATCAGGGGACGGATCATGACATCGCCGCTGATTCACATGAGCAACTATCAGACACATCCCGTCTACAGCGCGTTTCCGCGTACGGTACGTCATGTGGGTGAGCTGCCGATTGAGCTGGTGGCAGTTCGCCAGCCCGCTTTTGAAGCTGACGCCCCCGCCGACAGCACGCTCACGCTCGGCTTTGCAAGGCCGCACCGCACGCATGATCTGGAGGTCGAATACGGCGACGGCCGCAAGACAATGACCTGCCATGCGGGCCGCTCCGCGGCCTACGTCAATCCGACCACCCACAAGGTGTATATGCGGCAGGGTGCGAACCTTAACCTACTCTTCCTTGTCTGCCCCTACACGCAAGTGGATGACTTTCTTGGCTTGCTTCCAGGAACGGTCGAGCGGGCGATCGAACCCCTGCATGCCAGGCTCCATCACACGACGTTTGAAGACAGACTCGCACGCGCAATATGGTCCGCAGCCGCAAGCGCCGATCCAGTCGATACGCTGTTCGTCGAGCAGGCCTTCATGACCATTGTGCAGTCAGTGATGCGTGCCGCACGAGGCGCGGAGGACGGCGGGACCGAGGCAGACGTCGCGTTCGATGGCGGCGATCCATTCACCGACTTGATCGGCGCCAAGGAGTCGCGGATTGCCCGTGCCATCGACTATGCCGAGGTACATCTGGACGGGTCACTCTCCATAGCGGATATGGCAGCGGCCGCTTGTTTAAGCCAAGCGCAATTCGCCCGCGTCTTCAAGACGATCACTGGCGAGGCGGTCTGGGCCTGGGTCCAACGCCGCAGGCTGGAACGCGCCGCGGGCCTGTTGTCTGAGACGACGCTGCCGCTGATAGAGGTCGCTTTTGCCTGCGGCTATTGCAGCGCTTCGCACTTCTCAAACGCGTTCCGCGCCAAGTATGGCATCACGCCGAGCCGCTACCGGACCGCGCAAGCCTGACACGATGCTGCCGATAGCCAAACGCGCTGCGCACTCAATGAGCGTGTCGAACGCCATCCTGCATTAGGGGCAACGAATGGGAACGCCCTATCGCGCTGCCATAAAACGTGCGGACCAGATGTGGACGATCTGACTGGCAGGGCCTGCGAGAGCGGCGTCCGAAATGCTTGACGTTCAGGTCGGACGGGCCAGCGCTTGGAGCGCTGATTTGAAGCCGACATCTTCAGCAATGGAGCAAAGGTCGGTGACCTTCCGCGTTGGCGGCTTACTGTTCTTCGCTCATCTCGCGCATGGCTTCCGATGCGTTCGAGACCCGGGCATCCAGCCACAAGCGGCCATCGTCGACGGTCTCGGTGAAGGCTTCCATCGCACCCGCAAGCCCCGGGCTCCACGCCACGATCGCATCTGCATAGGTGTAGAGCAGCACGATGCCCACCGTCAGCAGCATCATCAGCGAAAACCCAAACCGGAATCCGCGGCGGCGGCGTGCCGGAGCGGCGACTTCGCCATCCTCATCCTCGGCCTGTGCGACGCCACGCCCGTCAAGCGTGGAATTGATCTCTTCGATGTCGGGCAGGCGGGTATTTCGCGCGCGCTCACTGCCAACGATCGTCCCGTCTTCTTCCTCGGTTCCATCATCGTCAAGCGCACTGACAAGAGCCATCTTTTGCCGCACGCCCGCATCGTCCGACGCGGTCACAGGGGCGTCCGGCACATTCGCGGGCTCTTCCTCACCACGGGACTGCGCTTCGCGCTCGGCCTCCTGACGCAGGACATCCAAGACCGCGGAGTCAAGCGCACGGGGCTTGGCACCCGGTGGCGGCGTATGGGGCCCCTCGTCGTCATCCTCATCCGCGTCCAGATCAATCGGCTTGCGGGTTTCAGCGGCGGCGTCTTTCTCAGGGGAAATGGTGTCGTCCTTGCCCTCGTCATCCGTGACGGGTTTGGAGGTTCCCAACATCTGAGCCACAAGGCTGTCAGAGGCCGCTCTCTCTCTGGCATGGGCCTCTTCTTTGCGTCTGATCTCCTCCGCGGTCGGGGCCTTTTCAGCGGTGTCATCGTCTTCTGAAGCGGCAACCTGATCGTCGAGCGTCTCGACCGTGTCGTCGGGATGGGTGGCTTCGGTCTCGGCCGCTTCAATCTTGTGGTCGTCTCCCGACGCCTCGGGTTTCTCCTGCGTTTCGGCCTCTTCGGTATCAGGTGTCCCCGCCGCCTGGGGCGTATCGGCGGCCTCAGGCGTGTCAGCCGTTTCTATCGTGTCCGGCTCATCGGCCTTTGGCGCGTCATCGGTGATGGGCGCTTCGTCAGCCGCTTCGACCGCCGCACTCTGTGCAGGCTCATCGGCCTGCTCGGGCCCATCCGCAGCAGTGTGGGCGGCGGGGGCGTTCTCATCGGTTTGGACAGCGCTCTCGGCATCTTCAGGGGCCTCGGCTGGCGCCGCTACCGGGTCATCGGCAGGCTGGGCATCCGCTGCCGCCTCACCACCCTCATCGCGGGTTTGCCACCACGTGTGGCCACAGGTCGAACATTGTACGTCACGCCCGTCTTCAGGGATGACACTTGCATCCACCTCGTACTGCGCCGCGCAATTTGGACAAGTTAAACGCATCTGTCGTCCCATAACTGCCCCTGCCGTCTCGGCCGGCAGGTCATTTCATACTGCCGTTTCGCACATCTTGTAGCATTAACATTCCGAAATCAAAGTCTTTGCGCCCGAAGTTGTTGAAACCGGCGCGTCGCTGGGGCAACACTCGGCCCCGCGACCCCCGGGGAGGCGCCCTTTCGTGATCGAGCTTGACAATGTGGCCTATAATTATGGCGCGGGCGACCTGCTTTCAGGGGTTTCACTGGCGCTGGCGCCGGGCAGTTTTCATTTTCTGACCGGCCCGTCTGGCGCTGGCAAGACGACCCTCCTCAAGCTTTGCTCGATGCATCTGGTGCCCACCACTGGCCAGACCCGTGTGTTTGAGCGTGATGTCGCCGATATGAGCCGTGATGACGTGGCCCGCGCGCGGCGGCGCATCGGCGTGGTGCATCAGGATTGCCAGTTCCTCGATCACCTGCCGCTGGCCGAAAACATCGCCTTGCCGCTGGTGGTGGCCGGTGCCGATGCGGCGGCTGAGGCTGGCAATATCGGTGAGCTTCTGGCCTGGGTGGGCCTTGGCCATCAGGCCGGCGCCTATCCGCCCGAACTGTCGGGGGGTGAACGTCAGCGCGCCGCCCTGGCGCGCGCCGTGGTCATGTCGCCGGATGTGATCCTGGCTGATGAGCCCACCGGCAATGTCGATTGGGAGATGTCGCAGCGGCTTCTGCAATTGCTGGTCGAGCTGAACCGCATGGGCAAGGCGGTAATCGTGGCCACCCATGATCTGAACCTGATCCGCGCGGCCAAGGCGCAAGTGGCGGCCCGGACGCTCCGCCTGAAAGGCGGTGCGCTGGAACTGGCCGGGGCCGATTTATGAGCGTGCTGACCCGCCTGACAGACATGCTGGACGGTCTCGGCGATGGCGGTGACCGGATCGTACCGCCCACGGGCTTTACCGCGCGGCTGACCCTGTTCACATCCGCCGCAATGGCTTTTCTGGCGGTCTTTGCGCTGGCCCTGTCTCTGTCGGCGGGCCGGTTGGCCGACCGCTGGGAAGACGCGCTGGCGCGCACCGCCACCGTCCGCATCTCGGCCGCGCCCGAGCAGATCGAGGCGCAGGTGGCCCGAACGTTAGAAGTCTTGGCGCAAACCACCGGTGTCGTCTCGGCCCGGCGCCAGACCGATGAGGAGCGGCGCGCGCTTCTGGCGCCCTGGTTCGGGCCCGACCTGCCGCTTGAGACCTTGCCGGTGCCCGAACTGATCGAGGTGGTGGAAACCGCCGAGGGGTTCGATGCCGAAGGCCTGCGCCTGAGATTGGCCGCCGAAGTGCCGGGCGCGGTGCTGGATGACCATACCCGCTGGCGGCGCCCGTTGGTGCAGGCGGCGGATCGGTTGCGGCTCTTGGGGTTGTTTTCCATCGCCCTGATCGGGGCCACGACGGCGGCGATGATCGCGCTGGCGGCCCAGGCCTCTCTCTCGGCCAATCGTCGCGTCATCGAGGTTCTGCGCTTGATCGGGGCGCGGGATGTCTTCATCGCGCGGGCCTTCGTGCGCCGCTTTACCCGGCGCGCGATGATTGGGGCCGCGGGTGGTGTGCTGCTGGGCATGGGGGCGGTGGCCCTTCTGCCAGGCATGGACGATGCGGGCGGGTTTCTGACCGGCCTCGGCTTTCGGGGGGCCGGCTGGCTTTGGCCGCTGGTCCTGCCGCCCCTGGCGGGCCTCGTGGCCTTTGCCGCCACACGGTTCGCCGCCTTGCGAACCCTAAAGGACCTCAGTTGATGATGTATGCGGTGCAATGGTGTCGGTCACTTCTGTTCGTGATCCAGATGTATGTGATGATGCCGGTCATTGGCCTGGCCTTCGCCCCCTGGGCATTGTTCAGCAAGCGGGGGGCAAGGTTGGCCTGCAAGTCCTACAGCCGCTGGGTGTTCTGGACCGCGCGCTGGATGGTGGGCCTGCGCACTGAAGTGCGCGGCACCCCGCCCGAGGGCGAGGCGCTGATCCCGGCCAAGCATCAATCCTTCCTCGATATCATGATGATCTTCACCGCCCTGCCCACGGCCAAGTTCATCATGAAGCGCCAGATCCTCTGGATGCCGGTGATCGGCCAATATGCGCGCCTGCTTGATTGCGTGGCGGTCGATCGCGGCAAGCGGGGAGCGGCAATCGAGAAGATGGTCAAGGATGTCGATGCCGGCCGTGCCGAGCCTGGTCAGCTGATCATCTATTCGCAAGGCACCCGCGTGGCACCGGGGGTCAGGATGCCCTACAAGGTCGGCACCGGCGTGCTTTATGAACAGCTAGGCCAGACCTGCGTGCCCGTCGCCACCAATGTCGGCGTACTCTGGCCCAAGCGGGGCATCTATCGCAAACCCGGCGTGGCGGTGGTGGAGTTTCTGGATCCGATCCCACCGGGGCTGGATCGCGAGACGTTCATGCAAACGCTGGAAGAGGCGGTTGAGACGCGATCGGATGCATTAATGCGCGAAGCGGGGTTTGATCCGGATGGAACTGATCGAGACGATTGACGCGCTTGAGGCGCATTACGGCACACCGGGCGAAGCCTCGCTCCGCAAGGTGGCGACCCGGCTGACGCCGCTCTATCGCCAATGGATCATGACCTCACGGTTTTGCGTGCTGACGACGGTGGGCCCTGAGGGCACCGATGGCTCACCGCGCGGCGATGACGGCCCGGTTGTGACAGAGCTTGATCCGCAGACGCTGGCCCTGCCCGATTGGCGCGGCAATGACCGGATCGACAGCCTGCGCAACATCGTTCGCGACGGGCGGGTGTCGCTGATGTTCATGGTGGCCGGGTCGAATAACGTGGTGCGGGTGAATGGCATGGGGGCCGTGACGGCGGATGAGGGGTTACGCGCCCGGTTCGCGCGGGATGGCAAGGTGCCCCGCACCGTGATCCTGATCACCATCGCCGAGGTCTACACCCAATGCGCCCGCGCGCTGATCCGGTCGCGCCTTTGGGCGGGCGAGGCGGTGCCCGATCTGCCAAGTGTCGGTCAGATCCTGGCCGAGGTCAGCGCGGGCGAGACAGGCGGGCCCGATTACGATGCCGCCTGGCCGGAACGCGCCGCCAAGACGATGTGGTAGACGCCTACGACAGGGGGCAGTCGGCCACGTCCAGATCGACGGCCAAGCGGCTGGACGTGTTGAAACTCAACGCTGCGACATTGATGTTCAACGTGCCGTAGCCATAGGTAATCGCATCCTCGGCCAAGGGCAGGTTGGTGGCCGCCTGATCCACCTCGGCGCCCTCGAACAGCACGCAATCGGTTTCAAACCGCAGGACATAGCCGTTGAAGACGGCCTCGGCGAAGGTGCCGGGCGGCGTATTGGAATAATCAAGCTCGACCCGTGTCTCGCCGATATTCACAATCACCGGCACCACGTCGAGGCCGTTTTGCACCCCCTCCTGCTCAAGCCCGAACTCGACCGCATCGGTGACCCGCACGGTGCGCCCGCGCCCCACGTAAAGCGGCGTTTCGATGTTGTCGTAGGTCAGCGTGCTGAAGGTGACGACCCGGTCGTAAAGCGTGGCGTCGGCAAAGGCGGGCGCCGCGCCAAGGGTCAGAAGGATGGCGCCC
Source organism: uncultured Paracoccaceae bacterium (assembly GCA_947503935.1). Taxonomy (GTDB): domain Bacteria; phylum Pseudomonadota; class Alphaproteobacteria; order Rhodobacterales; family Rhodobacteraceae; genus CANNFR01. The sequence continues at coordinate 12,050 of CANNFR010000007.1, read as the reverse complement.
AGAAGCCGCACTCTACGCCGCCAGACCCTTGGCACCCATGCCCAGAAATTTGGCGCGCCGGTCCTTGATAAGCGCGGCGCGGTCCTTGCCCGACAGCTGTTTCAGCATCCCATCCACGGCCGATTTGACCGCCGCGATCGTCTCCTCCCGACCGCGTTGCGCGCCGCCCACAGGCTCGGGGATGATCCGGTCGATGACGCCAAGCTTCTTGAGGTCATCCGCCGTCAGGCGCAAAGCCTCGGCGGCCTCGCGCATCTTCTCGGCATCCTTCCAGAGGATCGAGGCGCAGCCTTCGGGGCTGATCACCGAATAGACCGAATGTTCCAGCATCGCGATGCGGTTGGCTGTCGCGAAGGCCACCGCTCCACCAGACCCCCCCTCGCCGATCACGACCGAGACCAGCGGCACGCCGATCTGCAGGCATTTCTCGGTCGACCGGGCAATGGCCTCGGCCTGGCCGCGTTCCTCGGCGCCCTTGCCGGGATAGGCACCGGGCGTGTCGATCAGCGTGATCACCGGCACGTCGAACCGATCGGCCAGGTCCATCAGGCGGATCGCCTTGCGGTAGCCTTCGGGCCGGGCCATGCCGAAATTCCGCTCGATCCGGGTTTTGGTGTCATTGCCCTTTTCCTGACCGATCACCATCACCGGTCTGTCGTCGAACCGCGCCAGCCCACCCATGATGGCATGGTCGTCGGCAAAGTTCCGATCGCCTGCCAGGGGCGTGTATTCGGTGAACAGCGCTTCGATGTAATCTTTGCAATGCGGCCTGTCGGGATGCCGCGCAACCTGGCATTTCTGCCACGGCGTCAGCCCTTTGTAGAGCGTCACCAGCATATCGGACGCTTTCTTGTCGAGGGCGGCGGCCTCTCTCTCGACGTCCATACCCTCGTTCTGCCGGGCCAGGGCGCGCAACTCCTCGGCCTTGCCTTCGATCTCGGCCAGGGGTTTTTCAAATTCGAGGTAATTCATCGGCGAAACGCTCCGGTTTTCCTGCCCGTTATATGAAGTGGCGGCGGGACATTTGCAACTCGGGACAGGCCCGTTGCGGTTGACCCAAACCGGTGACCTGGGCCATGTAGGGGCGCAAACAAAAACCGAGGGACAGTGAAGATGATTATCAAGAAAGCTCTTGCTGCGGCGTTCACGGCGGCGCTTCTGGCGGCACCCGCCGCCGCGCAGGAGGTCAATTTCGGCGACGATAGCGGCGAATACCCCAATGACAACGAATGCGATGACCGGCGCTTTTTCGGGCCCGGCATGGTGGCCAACCTCGACTGGGAATCGGTCGGCAAGGATGCCAGCGATTGCAAGGCAGCCTATGATGCGGGCCGCGTGCAGCTTTGGAGCATGACGGACGCGCGCGCCGCGACGCAATGCGGATCGATCCAGTGGGGCGACGACAGCTCGGACTATTCCGATGACGGCGCCTGCGACGATCCGCGCTTTGAGGGCATGGGCGCGGCCGAGATCCTGCTGACCGACGATTCGGGCCGCGATGCCAGCGATTGCCGCCAGCTTTGCGAGTTTGGCCTGCTGTCGCTGCGCGACTACTGACGCCCCCCTTCGCGCGCAAAGTCAGCAAGATGTGTGACACCGGTTCGTGGCAATGACACAATCGGAACGTCACATATGAAGGCCGGGACATGCGTGCAGGATACGAGAAAAGGATGCTCAGGGTTCTCGACTACATCCACGAGAACCCTGGCGCCGATCTATCCCTGGATACCCTGTCTGACATCGCGGCGATGAGCCGCTTTCACTGGCACCGCGTGTTCCGCGCGGTCACCGGTGAGACGCTGTCAGAGGCGGTGCGCCGTATCTGTCTGCACCGCGCCGCTTTTGCCCTGGTACAAACGGATCGCGGCTTGCAGGCCATCGCGGCCGAGGCAGGCTACAGAAATGTCCGCAGTTTTGCCCGGGCCTTTACCGGGCAATACGGGCTTTCGCCCACGGCGTTCCGCGAACGTGGCGCATTGACCGCGCCGCATCCACCCCAGCGGAAAGGATCTTCCCACATGTTCGACATTGAAATTCGCCAGATATCCACCCATCGCCTGGCGGCCTACGACCATACCGGCCCCTATAGCGGTGTCAGCAAGGCGTTCGAAAAGCTGTCGGCCACCATTGCGGCGCGCAATCTTTGGCCGTCGGTCAAGGGCATGGCGGGGGTGTTCTACGACGACCCGTCCCAGGTGCCAGCGGCCCAGCTGCGCAGCCACGCAGGGTTCATCTTGGCCGAGGAGGTCGAGGTGCCGGAGGGTCTGGAAGAGGTGACGCTGAGGGAAGGCCGCGCCGCGGTTCTGCGGTATCAGGGCCCCTATTCCGGCCTGCCGCAGGCCTATGATCACCTCTACGGCACTTGGCTGCCCCAATCCGGTGAAGAGGCCGCCGATGCATCGTCTTTCGAGGTCTATCTGAACTCGCCCATGGACACGGCACCGGATGACCTTCTGACCGAGCTGCACCTACCTTTGCAGTGAGCCGCAAGATGAGCCCCCAGGTGCAGGCCGCCTTTGCGGCCGCACCGCCCGGTGCCCGCGACGGCATGCTGGCTTTGCGTGGCCTGATCTTTGATCAGGCCCGCGACCTGCCGCAGGTCGGCCGGGTGGAAGAGGCGTTGCGCTGGGGCCAGCCATCCTATCTGACGCCGGACACCAAGTCGGGTTCAACGATCCGCCTGGGCGCCCGCAAAGAAGGTGGTTTCGCACTTTACGTGCATTGCCAGACCACGCTGATCGCCGATTTTCGCGACATGGCCGGCGACGCGTTCCGCTATCAGGGCAAGCGCGCGGTGCTGTTTGACACAACGGATGATATCCAGCCCGCGCTTCTCTCGGCCCTTATCCGCAAGGCGCTGACCTACCACCTGCGCTGATCAGCGGCCCGCGATCAGTTCGGCCTGTTTCACGATCACTTCCGCCTGCTTGATACTGGCGATATCCACCAGGCGGCCCTTGTAGACGGTGGCGCCCTGACCGTCGGCCTTGGCCTGCTCCATCGCGGCCAGGATTTCGCGCGCCTCGGCGATGGCGGCCTCGGACGGCGTGAAGACCTCATTGGCCAGGGCGATCTGCTTGGGGTGGATCGCCCATTTGCCCACCATGCCCAGCGTCGCGGCGCGCCGCGCCTGGGCCCGAAAACCGTCATCGTCCGAGAAATCGCCAAACGGGCCGTCGACCGGCAGAACCCCGTGGGTCCGGCAGGCGGCCACGATGGCGGCTGTCGCCCAATGCCACGGATCGCCCCAATAGGATTGGCCATCGCGCGTCATGTAGTAATTCTCCTGTGTGCCGCCGATGCCGGTGGTCTGCATCCCCATGCTGGCCGCAAAATCCGCCGCCCCTAGGCTCATCGCCTGCATGCGGGGTGAGGCGGCGGCGATCTCTTCAACATGGGCGATGCCGGCCGCACTTTCGATGATCACCTCAAATCTGATCCGCTTGGTGCGCCCCTTGGCCGCCTCAATCGCGGTGACCAACGCATCGACGGCATAGATATCAGCCGCATTGCCTACTTTGGGGATCATGATCTGATCCAACCGCTCGCCTGCCTGTTCCAGCAGGTCCACCACATCGCGGTACCAATAGGGCGTGTCGAGCCCATTGATCCGCACGCTGAGGGTCTTGTCGCCCCAATCAACATCGCCGATGGCCTGCACGATGTTCTTGCGCGCCTCGGCCTTGTCGTCGGGCGCCACCGAATCCTCCAGATCGAGGTTGATGACATCCGCCGCTGAGGCTGCCATCTTCTCAAACAAGGCCACGCGCGAGCCGGGGCCAAACAGCTGACAACGGTTCGGGCGGGCCGGGGCGGCGGGCTGAAGACGAAATGACATGAGCGACCTTTGGGTAAGGATGTTTCAAGATTTTTCGACGTTTGGATATAAAATTGCGCGATGCTGCACAAGCAAATTCTGCGCCGCGGCATGATTTCCAGAGATGGTTTGATTTGAGATCATGACATCTTCTTGCCATGACAATCCTCAGCCGGACCCACAGAGCGTCGCCTATTGGCATGATATTTCGCTGCGAGCAGTTCCACGAATGTCTCAGCAGGCAGAAGCCCTGCGCCCGCCAAAGCGTGAAGACTGGCTGGCCAAGACGGCCTTTGATGGACGCCCCAGTTTGCGGCGTTGATCTTGACGTGCCGCCTCTCTTGGCCGAAGACCAGCCCTATCCGCTGCGCTATGAGGGCAGCAATATGCATCTGCCGGATGCGCAGTTTTGGGGGTAGGCGATGGGCCGGATAGTCTATGTGAACGGCGAATATGTGCCCGAGGACGAGGCCAAGATCTCAATCTTCGATCGCGGGTTTCTGTTCGCCGACGGGGTGTACGAGGTCACCTCAGTCATCGACGGCAAGCTTCTGGATTTCGCGGGCCACGCCAAACGGCTGGCGCGGTCGCTGGCCGAGCTTGAGATGGAAAGCCCCGCCTCGGAGGAGGAGCTGCTGGCGATCCATCGTGAGCTCCTGGTGCGCAACGACCTGACCGAGGGCATGGTCTATCTGCAAATCACCCGCGGCGCGGCCGACCGTGACTTTGCCTATCCCGAGGATGCCACGCCGACGCTGGTGCTGTTCACGCAGGCCAGGGCGCTGGTCGAAAGCCCCGTGGCCGCGCGCGGCATGAAGGTGATCGGCATTGAGGATATCCGGTGGGGGCGGCGCGACATCAAGACGGTTCAGTTGCTCTATCCGTCAATGGGCAAGATGATGGCCAAGAAGGCGGGGGCCGATGACGCCTGGATGGTCGAGGATGGGCATGTCACCGAAGGTACCTCGAACAACGCCTATATCGTGAAGGGAAACAAGATCATCACGCGGCATCTGGGCACTGAAATCCTGCACGGCATCACCCGCGCCGCGGTCCTGCGGTTCGCGCGCGAGGCACAGATGCAGGTTGAGGAGCGAGCCTTTACGATGGACGAGGCCAAGGAAGCTGACGAGGCCTTCATCACCTCAGCCAGCACCTTCGTGATGCCGGTGGTCGAGATCGACGGCGCGGTTCTGGGCGATGGCGCCCCCGGTCAGGTCGCCCGACGATTGCGAGAGATTTACATCGACGAAAGCCGCAAGGCAGCCGTTTGAGAAAGGCTTGCGGTTCGGGGTGGGGTCGGCTTTTAGCCGGAGTGAGAAAGGCAAAGATACGCGGACCCGCAGGAGTAAGCCGTTTTCGGTCGTAGGCCTTGGGGACAGTCTTACGCCCCATCCGTTGCTCTGGCAGCCACGTAAAAAGCCCCGGATCAGAGATCCGAGGCTTTTGTTTTGATAACTAGCCTAGTGGCGTTGATTACTCGCTATCTTCACGCTCTGCCGCGATCGATGCAAGCTCGGCCAGCGTATATTCGGTCGGGTCAAGACCGAGCGAAGCTGCGATCTGCGCTTGACCGGGCGAGACGAAGCTCTGTGTCGAAATGATATCATTTTCGCCGCTCAGGATGAAACCTTCTTCCTGAATGTCGCCTGTCAGACGCGCTTGGCGAAGCTGCACAAGCTCAGCATACGAGAAGTTGGCAGGGTCGACATTCAGTTCGGTCGCAAGCTGAATCTGTGCCGGGCTCACCGCGCTTTCGGGCACAGTCGTGCCGCCACCTGCCATGATGAAGTCGATCTTCTTCTGATCGCCTTCTTCCATAGCGGTTTGCAGTTGCACCAACTCGCTTAGCGTATACTCACCGGGCTCAACACCCAGAGACATCGCAAGCTGATCATTCGCAGCAGCCGGAACAGCAAGAGCGACGGTCATGGCGGTGGTCAGAATGAAGCGTTTCATCATTACGTCCTTTCCATTTGGTTACGGCCACACAATGAACCGGCGCCAATATCGTTCCCGACGATCTGATAACGTTTCGATCACAGGGTCGTGAGCCGCCAGAAACTCTGCAATGAGAGCAGCCGACCGGATCTCTTTGCAGGTCTACGGGTCTGCCGCCGGATGCCGCAGCTGGTCGCGGCCAACTCCGCTCTTTCCAAGACATATTTGAACGCATCTTGGTCTGGGCCCGACGAACAAACACGACCAGAAACAAATTTCGGAGCCTTCCACATGAAAACGCATCTCATCGCCGCGACGGCCCTTATCCTCACCACCGGCTTCACCGCCCCCGCAATGGCAGCGGACTGCCAGATCGCCAGCAAAGCCACACCCAAATTGAGCTTCGCGAACACCGCACAAGCGCCGCGCGCCTGGAGGTCAGGTGCCCTGCCGACGCGGCTGAGACTTGCCCTCGAGCGAATTGGCAGGGGCAGAGGCCGCGATACCGCAGCCGCTGACCACCCGCTCGACGGCATCGAGTTCATGTGCGACGACTGGATTGCGATCTGCGCCAACGACGATTGCACACATGGCGTCGTGGAATGCGATGGTCATTGCATAGATTTCTAGGAGGGCACCATCGCCAACCCGGGGTGCGGGCAGTCGCTCCCCCGGCGCCTTCGGTTTGAGTCCGGGCGGAGCGGAAAGCTAGTCTAACTTCGGCAGTGCGGGACGGAACTGACTTTCGCTGCACCTGTGCCAATGGCGGCTTAAAGGAACATCTCTTGTAACGAGCGCACCACAAACGGTCCTTTTAGATCTGTAGCTAAGAGGCCGAGTGCTGGCCGAAACCCGTCTGGGTTTCCATAGATGGAACAGGTAGGTTCGACCCAGCTAAGCAGAACACCGGTCAAAGGGATTACCTGCACTGCTATAAGGCCGACAGTCCGATACCAGAATACCTAGCTCTGATCCAGCCACGCACGCAACTGATCGTATGCCCGGCTCCATGTTGGCCCGGCGAAGAGGTCATGCGCTTCCCCGTCGAGAATGATCGGTTCGACCCCGTAAGCCGTGGCGAGAGCGCGAACGCTTGCGGGTGACGCGATGGGATCGTTGTCACCGGCCATGACGAGCACCCGCGGATTGCCTTTGGGTGGCCCGATGGACAGCTTGCCCAGTTCCATAAAGACCTTGTCGGAATCCGGCTACGCCATGAAATGCTCGACATTCGCGCGGACGACTTCGCGATCCTGGCCCTCATACATGACCGCATATTGCGGCTCGAAGCGGGCGAATATTTGCGACGGCCGCCCGGTCAGCATCCGAACATCCCCTGAACCGGGAAGCGCTGCATCATCCAACCCATGAAGCCCTGCATGCCGATGCCAATATCGCCAAACGAGATCAGTCCGAGGCCAGCGACCTCGTGCAGGCTGGCGTGGTGGCGTGCCAGAACCGAGCCAAGGGAATGATCGGTGAGGACGATTTTCTGTCCGTGGATATCTTCAACATGAGCTGCGGCGCGTGCGACATCGGCAATGTAGTCGCCGAACCGGGCCGAGCGGACTTTTTCTCGCCCGCCGCTCTTTCCATGTCCGCGCAGGTTCAGGGCGTAGGTTGTCCAGCCATCTAACGCCAAGGCGGGCATGACGTGCTGCGCGAACTGCCATGCCCCGGCGGTATATCCATGCAGGAAGAGGATCGGCGGACGGGAGGTATCGGGTGATGCCGGTGCGACGCGAAGTAGCTCCAGCGCTGGAGTTTTTCCAACTGAATCGAGGATAATCGGTTCGATCCCGTCATCCGGCATGATACCGCTCCAGACCTTCCAGCCCCTTGGCATACATGCCCGAGACCATCTCGCGCATCTGTTCGGCATTGGTGTCATCGAGGACCAGGTCCGACGACCAGGAAACGGACGAGGTGCCGTCACCCAGATCGTCGATGCGGATCGTGCCGACCACGTTTCCGGCAGGCAAGGGATGCTCGTCGATTGCATAGACGAATGTGCGGGTCTTCTCGTCGCGCAGCAGGATGCGCTCCTTCAGCTCGCCCCCATCGACCATGACGCATTCGCGACGGGGTTGCGCGGCCTGGGGTTCGAGAACCTCCGATTTCTGGATCAGTCCGGGATACCAGTCCTCCATGCCGTCCATGCGGGAGACGGTCTGCCACAAATCGGCGGCGGGAACGGGGATGGTGCGGCGGGCTTCGGCGCGATGGGTCATGGAATTTCCTTTCGGTGGGTATGTTTTGTGTCAGGCGGGCTTGCGGGCGTGGAACTCGGCGAAGCCGATCTTTCCCGCTGCAAGGGCCTTGGCGGCGTTCTTGGTCATTTCGCCGAAACGGGGACCGACGAGCAGATGCAGACCGAGCGGCGGCGGGCCGTCATCTTCTCTCTTCTTTCTGGCCGCTTCGCGGGCCGCGCGTTGGTCGGAGAACCAGGCTTGAGCTGCCTCGGTCCGATCCGTGGTCGCAACGCCGATGAAGCCAGCGCGGCGCAAGTGCGCGGCCAGATCGTCTGCCGTCAACGCATGGTTCGCCGAGCGATCCGACGCCATGGGACAGGATAGGTATGATCGGCCCCGCCCGTGATCACCGGATCGAAGACGGCGAGCCATCCGCCCGGTTTCACGACGCGGAATGCTTCGGCATAGAGGGCGGTTTTGTCCTCGATGAACATGCCGACATGGACAGACCATGCGCCGTCGAAGCTCTCATCGTCCGCAGGCAGTGCTGTCGCATCGCCGAGATGCAGCTCGACGCGGTTTGACAGGCTCGTCCACGCGCTCATGCGGTTTCCGGCCTCTACCGAGACGGTGTTAAGGTCGTAACCGGTCACTTTGGCTCTGGTGGCGGCCGCAAGGGCCCGCGCTGGACCGCCTGTGCCGCAGCCGATGTCGACGATCCGCGCATCCGGTTTGACGTCGCAGGATCCGCTCAGCTCCTCGATTGCGTCAAGTCCGCGCACATGGAACTGGTCTAAGGGTGCAAGATCGCCGACGCCGAGATGACTTTCTTCCAGATCACGGTCGTCTTTGCCCACCTGTCGGAGGCCCGCACGAACGCGGTCCAGATAGGCGGCGGTCTCGGCAGAAAATCCTTCAGTCGCACCGATCATTCGGCACCGCCGATACCGGACCAGACGATCCAGCCGAGATAAAGTGTTGCTGCGAAGCCGACTGTCCATGCGGCCGAGCGCAGGAGCGGGATACCGGCGGCGGAAACTAACGCATAGGCGAGGCGCGCGGCGAGAAAAACGCTCGCGATTACCGACAGGTGCGGGTGCGATAGCGCCGACGACCAGCCAATGAGGACCAAGGGCGCAAAGAGTATCAAGGCCTCGATCTGGTTGTCCTTCACCATCGCGAGGCGTCGCCCCAGCTTCGATTCTTCCCGACGTTCGTCGAAGTTCGAGATTGTATAGGCGAAACCCAGCGTGAGATCGCGCACCAGCGGTTGCAGTAGCAGAACGAGGGCAAAAAGGCCGAGGTTCAGGATGAGGACGGCAATGAGCCATCCAAGATCAGGGGTGAGTTCGGGCATCAGTTGGCGCTCCAGTTCTGTTCAATGTATCGGTCGAGGGTGATCTGTTCGGGCAAATCCAGTTCCCGCACGATGGGCGGGTTTTCCCATCGCGGTTGGTGCGCGGCGACGAGCTTGACGAGGGCGAGGACGTTGGCGGCCGAGGGCATGATCGGGCGCATCGCACCTTGCCCTGTCGCCGCGAACCATGCCTTCATAGGGATCGGTCGCACCTTGCGGCCGGTTTTGCGGGACAGCTTCTCCGCAACCTCGCGCCACGTAACCCACTCAGGCCCGCCCGCTTCAATAGTGCGGTTCAGGCAGTCTTCCCGCCCCACCGCACCTGCCATGATTTCGGCCACATCGCGGGTTGCGATGAAGGGCGCACCATGATCGCCCCCTCCGGGGGCGAGCAGGAGGCCGCGCCGGGCAACGAGATTGCCGGTCATTGCCTGCCACATCCACATGAAGCCATAAGGACGGCGCGTCGTAGCGTGGGGATCGAAACCGATCAGCTGGCGGCAGCCGCCCATGACCAGCCAGACATCCATGAACGCCGGATTGCGCACGATCGTCGCCGGAATGGAGGATTTCGCGAGCCGCGCTTCCAGCGCCCGCTTGCCCGCCAGCTCGGGCACGGTGTGTTCTTTTTTCCATGTCGGAACGGAGGACTGCACGAACTGGCGGACGCCCGTCCGTTCCGCCTCTTCGATCAACGCGTCGTGGCCGTCACGGTTGATGGACCTAACCGACATCGTTCTACCGGACGGAATGATACCATTCGCCGAAGACACGACGATATCGACGCCTTCAAGCGCGCGGCGCAGACTTTCGCGATCAGCAAGATCGCCCACGGCATAGTCCAGATCGCCCAGACCTTCCGCGCCGTGGACTTTAGCGTCCGGCTTGCGCACCAGGGCCCGCACAGAACGCCCACGTCTCAGCAGTGCCTTGACGACCTGGGAGCCGACATGGCCGGTCGCGCCGAGGACGAGGGTTCGGGGTTCGTTCGAGGTCATGAGGCAATTCCTTTGTGTCGGGGAGCCGCGCGCCTGGCCGCCAATGCGCCAAGCAGGTTGAGAAGGAGGAAGATCGGGACAACGAGGGTCGGGCCGAGCACCATAGGCCAATCGAGCATGACGGCGGAGGTCGGGAACCGGTCGAACATCTGCATCGGTCCTGGCAGTCCGGTCTGGAGGGCCAGCATGCCGGGCACGAGGATCAGGGCGATCCCGACGAGATGCCAGAGAACGAGCGCATCTTTGTGGATGCGCCCCTTGCGCGCCAACACGAAGACCGGAAGCGCCGAAAAACCGAAGGCCAGATCGGTCAGGCCGATCGACAGCAAGACTTCGAGCGGGAACGTGCCCTGAGCCGTCTTGATGAGCGTTCCGATTGCCAGAATGCGCAATGTCTGGATCGCGACCAGCCAGTGGGCCGGAGCATTTCCGGCGATTTCAGAAAGCGTCTGTCGAAGCGAGCGCGACAACAGGATGAAGCCGACGAGAACGAACGGCACGGCGGGTAGCCACAGGCCGGGCATCAAAGACAGGACCAGGCCGGAATTGTATGTCCCGGAAAGGGCCAGCCATGCGGAAACGCCTGCCCAGACCGAAAGTGCGGCGGCTATCCCGGCCACCGCGCGCAGACCGGCAGGAGACGCACGGAAGCCAAGCAGCAGACCGAAGGCGATCTGGACAACGAACAGGATCGGAAGTGTCGAGACCATCATCCGCGATACCGTATTAAATGTAGAACGATCATTCCCTTACTGGGCAAATGAAAGCTCACGACTGCACCGCCCGTAGGCCCTCCGAGACAGTGGCGTCGATCATGTGCGCGGGCGCACCGGCATGGGCGAGAACGAACAGGCCCTGAAGCAATCCCGTCAGGTAGTCCCCGAGCGGCCCGGCCCGATCTTGCGCGATACCTGCGCGACCGAGCGCCATGCGAAACCGCGCGCTGGTGCGCGACAGGTGACGTTCGATCTGGTTATGAACATCGGGATCATGGGCAGTCTCGTCATTGGCCGTATTGGCCATCAGGCACCCGATGCGCCCGGCAGAAGACTTGGCCATTGCGCCGATCTGTTCGAACACGGCCGTGATCGTGTCCAGGGTCGCGTCTTCGTTATCGAGTGCGGAAAGAAAGGCGACGGCTTGTGTCCTGCAGTAGCGTTCGAGGGATTTCAGAAAAAGGGATCGCTTGTCTCCGAAAGTCGCGTACAGACTCTTTCGGCTGACTCCTGTTGCTTTGGTAAGATCGTCGTAGGACGCCTCGGCAAAGCCTCGTTTCCAGAACAATAGCATCGCTGCGTCGAGTGCGTCATCAGGATCGTATGTGCGTGGGCGTGCCATACACCCAAATTATAGAATGAACATTCCCTTATCAAGGTCCTTCTTTTCAGTTGTGCAACGTTTCGAGTGAGCGCGGCGCGAAAGGTCGTATGCGTACCATCCTCAGTCAACCTGCGGAAAGCGGACATTTGAACAATGTGCAGCATCAGGAAATCTGGGCTCCTTGCTGACCTCGGATGCAGCGCAGAATCTACACTTTAACGGTACCGCCGCTCGACGCGGACCGCCCATTGCTGCCGTTGGCCACGTTATCTCGATGCTGCGGTTGCGGCCCGCATAGCAGACATTGGCTGCGCGTGCGAAGTTTGAGGACGGCCGAACTTACAGTTCGCGGGACGAAGCATGGGTAATCGGGCTGACCAGATAGCTGGGTCAGGTTCTTGATAGAGTTGCAGGGTGTTTGTGCA
>CANNFR010000006.1 GCA_947503935.1 uncultured Paracoccaceae bacterium | reverse complement strand
TGCACAAACACCCTGCAACTCTATCAAGAACCTGACCCAGCTATCTGGTCAGCCCGATTACCCATGCTTCGTCCCGCTTACTGCTATCCGAACGACTTGCGGCTAAGGTCTGGAGCGAGCCCAATTCACCTAATGCTGCGGTCACTACGAATGGCCGCTTCGATGCCGCCGTCTATTCAAGCACACCCTCATGGCGCAGGAGGTATTCTTTAGCCGGAAGCCCTCCGCCGAAGCCTGTCAGTGAACCGCTCGCCCCGATCACCCGATGACATGGCAGGATGATCGGCAACGGGTTGTTGCCATTCGCCGCACCAACGGCACGGCTTGCTTTCGGTCTGTCGAGAAACGCCGCGATCTGGCCATAGGTCCGGGTCTCGCCCAACGGAATGCTGGGAAGATACTGCCATACATTGTTCTGGAAAGCGGTGCCGGACAGATGCAACGGCAGGTCGAACTGGCGCAACTCTCCGGAGAAGTAGGCGTCGAGTTGCCGTTTCACTTCCCGAAACGAGGCGGCGTCCTGTTGCCAGTTCGGTGCTGGCCCGAACGCCTTGTGACCAGTCGGGAAGCTCAGAAAGTGAAGGGCGGCCTTACTGCCAGCAACCAACAGACTGCCGACAGGGCTCGCGATATGCGTGTAGCTGAGAGAAATCATCGTTTCGGCCTGCGCATGGAAGACGGCGCGCGACCGTAGAGCTTCTGAAACGCGGCGTTGAACCGCCTGACACTCCCGAAACCCGCCTTGAACGCGATGTCTGTAATTGGCAGGGTTGTCTCATCCAGCAGGCGTTTCGCACGTCCGATCCGCAGCGTTTGCGCCGTTTGCAGCGGTGTTGCGCCAACGTGGTTCGCGAAAAGCCGAGACAGGTGCCTTGCCCCGACACCCAGCCGCGCGGCCAGTTGGTCCACGCTGCCGATATCCAATGCGCCGTCTTCGATCAGCTTCAGCGCGCGTTCCACGGTTGTTCGGGTCCCCTTCCATGCCGCACAGAAAGGCGCGGTTTCTGGTCTGCACCGCAGACAGGGGCGATAGCCTGCGCGCTCAGCCGCAGCGGCGGTCGGGTAGTAGCTGACGTTCTTCGTGAGAGGGTGCTTAACCGGACAGACCGGCCGACAATAGATTTTGGTCGTTCGAACAGCCGTAAAGAATTTTCCGTCAAAGGCCGGGTCGCGCCTAAGCCGCGCTTCGTTACAAGTGTCGAAATCAAGCATGAAAGGAGTTTAGAGCCGATCCCGGCACAACGCGAGATCGCTCGGGTGATGATGTCCGAAAACGGCCAGTGCGGTCGCGGGAAAGTCCGTAGGTATCTGGCAATTCAATGATTCACGGATGCTGGCTATGCGTATGACATTACAGGATTGGGCGCTGCTCTTTCTGCTCTCCGTTCTCTGGGGCGGGTCGTTCTTCTTCGTCGCTGTCGCAGTCGAAGATCTTCCACCCCTGACGGTTGTGGCCCTGCGCACTGGTATCGCCGCACTCACTCTCATCGTCATCCTGCGCCTCCGTGGAGAAGTCTGGCCCATCGCAAGAGGAGCAATTTCGGCATTCTTCGTAATGGGCCTTTTGAACAATCTTATCCCTTTCAGCCTTCTCTTCTGGGCGCAGACCATGATACCGAGCGGCCTTGCCTCGATCCTGAACGCGACCACACCGATATTTTCGATCATCGTTGCGCATTTTCTATTGGCGGACGAACGTATGGCCGCGAACAAGGCCATTGGCATTCTGTTCGGATTCATCGGCGTTGTTGTCCTGCTCGGTGGCGATCTGTTGAACGGACCCAGCGTCGCCACTCTGGGCATGCTCGCCTGTCTGGGAGCGGCGCTGGCCTATGGTTTTGCGGGTGTGTATGGGCGCAGATTCAAGTCAATGGACCTTACGGCGACACAGGTGGCATTCGGCCAGCTCGTTGCAACGACGCTTATGATGATGCCGATCATCTCTGTCATTGACAGACCGTGGGCCTTGCCGATGCCCGGTCCCGCAGTGCTCGCGTCGGTCCTGGCGCTGGCCATCGTTTCGACGGCACTGGCTTACGTGATCTTTTTCCGCCTCCTCGCGTCTGCCGGAGCGGTAAACGTCGCACTCGTCACTCTTCTTGTTCCTGTCAGCGCCATCCTGCTCGGCACCCTCATTCTCGGAGAAGAATTGGCCGGGCGGCACTATGTCGGAATGGGCCTCATCGGAATTGGCCTGCTGGCAATTGATGGACGGATGGGTGAGCGATTGCGCGGCAAAGGAAGCACGGGGACACCGACCTGACCGGTCATTCGAAAGCGGAGGACAAACGGCGGCAAAGCCCGCATAGCCGACGCCCTAGCCGCTACGAACCCGCCGCATTACCGCAAGTCCGCTTTGAGCCCAAATCGCAAAATGCTGCGCACTGACCAAAGGTCGGCTTTTCGACCTGATAGAGCTAAGTGCGATACGGAGCGTACCACTAAAACTTGAGGATCATTCCCCACTTTTCGTCCGCGCTGAATCCGCACTTCTCATAGAATCCTCGCGCTTCAAGACCCTTGCCAGTAAATAGGACGATTGAGACAACATTCGCCATCCTAGCGATTTCAATCAAATGCTCCATCACCATTCTGGAAAGACCTTCTCCTTGATGAGAGGACAGCGTCACGACGTTCTCGACGCGCGCATATGAACGTCCACCGAACGTCAGATTGGGACAAATGTGTAGAGTTGCGACAGAAACAAGTTTTCCAGACACTTCGGCTCCGACAACATAAGTCCCTTCATGTCGCAGAATTTCCTGCAACTTTGCGCGTCCCGAGTCACCCGAAAGGACAGGAAGGCCACCTGTCAGTTCAGTGTACAACTCCAATAAATCGTCGAAGTCCCGCGATGCGGCAGAGCGAACAATCGGGTTTGGCACGTGAATGTCCCTTTTCTGTTTTTTATTGGTCGTCATCGACACAACTGCAGTGAATTGGCCTTTCTGTACACTGTCATCGCGCTTTTACCCGGCATTGAGAACGGCGACGGACAGGACAGCCCGTCGTTTCCATAGCATCACGATGATCGCCGTGACTGCTATCTGGACTGTCGAGAAGACGATCATGGCTGACAACAGACCCAGCATGTCAGCAAGCGCGCCGCTTGCAATGACAGGCAGCGAGAACCCGAAGTAGGCATAGACGAACAGGCCCGCCGTCGCCCGCGCCCGGTCGTCTGGCGCGCCGAACGAGACCTCCGCCAGTGAGGCGAGATAGGTGAAACCGTAGCTTGCCGCGCTGGTGATGCACGTGCCGATAAGAACGAATACCAAAATCTTGAACCAGACACCCGCCAAAAGGACGAGAAAGCCGAGCGGGATCAGGACAAATCCGAGTGCGAGAGCTCGCTCGTTGGTCATACGGCGGGCGATTGGCTGGCAGAGAAAGCCGACGAAAATCGCCAGAAAAATGACAAGCCCGGTCCATCCACCCAGATCATTTGCGGCAAGTTCCAGCGGAACGACCGCGATGGTCATGCCGGTCGTGGACCAGGCCAGCGCCATTGCCGCGCCGAACACCCAAGTGCCAGCAGGGAAGACCGGGAGGCGCAGAAGTGACACTGGCTTGGGTCTGTCGATGCGTGGCAGTCCAAGGGCAATCACGGCAAGGATTGGAGCCGCCACGAACACGGCGACGTAGCTGGCGGGCAGAAGCGTCGGTCCTTGGACACCGAGGCTGATGCCCGTCGCCAGAGCGCCACCACCAAAGCCGAGCGAAGTGGCGGAGGTAACGATAACGGCGGCGTTCTTTGCGCGATCCGATCCGAGAATTTCCGTCATGTAGGCCGTCCCGGCAGTCGTCGCGAGACCGGTGCCTATCCCGAGCAGAAAGCGTGCGATTACCAAGCTTGTCCAACTCGGCACCTGCACAAGAAGCGCGGTCGCAACGGCTCCGAGAATGAGCGCAAGTGCAATCGGAACCCGTCGCCCGATCCGGTCCGACAGCCCGCCGAGCAACAGCAATGTCGGCATCAGACCCCCGGCATAGGCCGCGAAGGCGACCGTCACCGCCGTCGCCCCGACATCACTTTTGGCGGCATAGGCTTCGTAAAGCGGAGCCTGAAGGTTCACGGCGAACGTCACCATGAACAGACCAAGGGCAAGTATCGAAACCGGGATAATTCTGGACATCGGGCGGACCTTGAAGATTGACTTGAGACCGGAATGCCATGAGTTAGTAACTATAACAATTTTTCTATTGTACTAGATACAGTGAGAATATGAGAAAAGCCCGATACATACGCTTGGCCGACATGCTCTCGACCGCGATCCAGGATGGCAAGCTGGCACCGGGCACGAAACTACCGACGCATCGGGCATTCGCGGAGCAGTTCAACGTCGCCCTCGCCACGGCAACGCGAGCCTACGGAGAGCTTGAACAGCGCGGGCTGATTGTCGGCGAGGCTGGTCGCGGCACATATGTGCGCGACCTTAGCCTGCAAGTGAAACTTGGTGTGCAACAGACCGAAAATGATGGCCTCATCGACTTGGTATTTAACATGCCGGGTGACGTAGCCGATGCAGATATGTTGCGCGCTGGACTTCGGCGACTTGCAAGGGCGGGCGATCTTGAGGCGATGCTGCGCTACCAGCCCCACGGCGGACGGACGCACGAACGCCGGATCATCGCCGAAAGCCTCAAATCAACGCTTGGTCCCATTGACCCCGAATGCCTTTTGGTCACGTCCGGTGGCCAACATGGATTGGCGATCATCGCTTTCGGGCTTTTTCGACGCGGTGACGTTGTCGCGACCGACACCCTGACTTATCCCGGCTTCAAATCGGTTGCCGCTCTACAGGGTCTAGAACTCGTCCCAGTGGAGGGACGGGGCGGCGTGATGAACCCGGATGATCTGGAAAAACAGTGCCGCGAGCGAAAGATTCGCGCGGTCTATCTAATGCCCACCGTCCATAATCCCCTGGGCGTAGTCATGGACGAAACGACGCGGCAGCGGCTGATCGACGTTGCGAGCAAGCATAACCTGCTGGTCATCGAGGACGCTGCATATGCCTTCCTGGAGCCGAACCCGCCACCAAGCCTCATCTCCCTTGCGCCAGAACGAACTGTTCATATCGGGGGCTTTTCCAAAAGCCTCGCAACGGGATTGCGCATGGGATACTTGATCGCCCACGCAACCCATACCGATAGGTTGCTTGAAGCGATCCGGGCGACAACTTGGAACACCCCAGCCCTGATTTCCGGTCTGGTCACAGGGTGGATTGAAGATGGGACACTGGCCAGTTCGGAGGAAAATAGAAGATCGGACGGCGCAGAGCGCCAGCAGCTCTGCCGGACCGTTCTTGATGGGCAGTCTATCCTTTCACACCAAAATGCAGGATTCGCTTGGTTGCCGCTGGAAAAGGGTGTTCGCGCCGAGCCTATTGTCACTCGCCTTAAAGAACGCGGCATTTCCGCATCCGGGGCAGAGCCTTTCGCAACGACTATCGCAGTTCCACAGGCGCTTCGACTTGCATTTGGTGGTGTGCCGAAAGGTGAATTGAAGGGGATTTTCCAGGCTGTTCGAGAAGCCGTCGAGCGGGCTGCGTTGACTTAGCATTGTTCCGATAACTGACGTTCGTGCAGTCGCAGCGAAAGCCCGTTTTGTCCCGCCTTGCCGTCATCCGCAGACTGTGCCGCTAAGGTCTGCAGCGAGCCCATGGCGGTCATCATGATTTTGTGCTGCGTGCGCACGCAGCGTGAAAGTCGCTGCGGCTGCTCGGAACATGCCGCTGGAGGGCGGCGAGAAAACCAACCATTCATTCATCGCGCGGCGAAGGTCCAAGCGGCAATGATCCAGATGTGGGACGAACCTGCCTTTTAGCATCGCCGCTCGAAGGTCCATTTTTTGGCAGCATATGATTGACTGTACTAATCCACTTCGCCTTTATGGCGAAGTGTCTTGTTCGAACAGCACGGATTTAGCGATTTGCGGCCATCAAGAGAGATCAGTTTAGGAGCGTAGTGAATGACATTTGAGACTTGGCTTGCGTTGTTGGCGGCATCGACCGTGTTTTTGATATTTCCAATCGGTCCGACCATCCTTCTCGTGATTACCCTCGGTCTTTCAAATGGACCTCGTGTTGCACCGGTCGCTGCATCTGGTGTTGCTTTGGGGGACTTCACGGCGATGACAGTCTCCTTGGCTGGCCTCGGCGCGGTGATGATGGCATCTGCTGAGGTCTTCACTTTGTTCAAATGGGTTGGGGCAGCGTATCTCGTCTGGCTTGGCATTCGAACAATTCAGTCAGCTGGCGGCAGCATGACGCAAGCTGAGGCAGACGGTTCGCGCATGAGCTCATACAAGATTTTCCGCCAGTGTTTTGCCGTGACTGCATTGAACCCCAAGCCCATCGCGTTCTTTATCGCGTTTGTGCCGCAGTTCATCGACGCATCTGCACCTCTCTTGCCTCAGTTCATTGCAGCGGTCGCAACGTTCACCTGCCTTGCTTGGCTGAATGCCTTTTTCTATGGAAGGCTGGCGAGCCGGATGCAGGGCGTGATCCGCAGGCCTTCCATCATTGCTTGGTTCAAGCGCGTCAGTGGCAGCATTCTGATCGGCATGGGATTGGCTACACTCACTTTGCGGCGGTCTTCGGTCTAGCCAAGCCCAATTTTCCCCACTTGCTTTTGTTGCCGGAAGGCCCGATAGCGCGACGTCACGCGCGAAGCCTGATATTCGAGACCGACGTTCCAATAGATTTCGCACCGGCCGCAATAAAAACAACGCCGATGGCCCGCGTGATCAGACGGCTGTGTCGCGCGAAGATGCGTCGGGTAACGGGAAGCCCTGTCCAGAAAACCACGCCAAGCGTTGCGACACAGAACCCAAGAAACGCTGCCAGAACGAGCGGAACAGCATTCTGAAAGGTCATCGCTTCTTCAAACCGAGCAAAAACGGCTGTAAACATCGCCAGTGCGAATGGGTAAGCCTTAGGATTTGTGAACCCGAAAATCAGTCCTGATTTCCAAGGCACATCGACGATAGTGCTTGCCTTTGCATTCTGACTACGGAGCGCCTTAATACCCAACCAAATGAGGTACGCCCCGCATAAAAGCCCCAAAACATCGAAGAGCAAAGGGCCCGCCTGCGAGACGCCAATGATGGCTGAAATTGCAAGGATCGTCCAAGCTAGATCACCAAGCAGGTGACAGGTCAGGAACGTCGCGCAAGCCATGCGCCCGGGACCTGCCGAGAGGCTGAGCGCCGCAAGGGTAGCCGGACCTGGGATGAAGACATAGAGCAATCCGGCAATAAATGTCGTCATCAGTAGTTCCAACATGCCTTGATGATCCTTTAGACAACGCCAAAGCCGACCTTTGCTTCAACGCAGAAAAACTGCAAGATGGGCTCGTTTTGGGCATTAGCTGCAAGGCGCCCTGCTGACCGAAGAGTGTGATAATTCTGCCGTTGAGAGGTTGCTCAGTCTTTCTCCAAAGAAGACTTTCAACTCTGTGCTCTAGATGGCGCTCAATGCCTGATCGAGGTCCGCGACAAGATCATCACCGTCCTCGATGCCGGCCGACATTCTTATCATGCCGGGAGTGACGCCCTGCGCTCTGATTTGCTGATCTGTGAGCCGGGCCCGAAACATGACAGCAGGTTGAACGACCAGAGTTTCAACCCCTCCCAAACTCGCGGCATTCAGGCAGAGCTGAAGGCGTGAGACAAATTGCAAACCTGCCTCGTAACCTCCTTTCAGATCGAAGGTGAGCATTCCTCCGAAGCCTGTCATCTGCTGCTTCGCAAGCTCGTGTTGTGGATGGGTTAACAGACCGGGGTAGTAAACCTCGCCCACGGCAGAGTGGCTTTCCAGAAAGGTGGCAATCTTCATGGCATTGGCGTTGTGAAGATCAATGCGGGCTTTCAGCGTCCGCAACCCTCGCAATGCAAGCCAGGCATCAAACGGGGCGCCGATCGGCCCGAGATCCATGCTCATGTCCCAAATTGCATCGAGCTGTGGTTGCTTCCCCACCACCACGCCAGCGAGAAGATCGTGATGCCCACCGATATATTTGGTCGCACTGTGAACAACAAGGTCGATGCCAAACTCCAAGGGCCGCTGATTGATCGGGGACGCAAATGTGTTGTCGCAGAGGGTAAGCACTTCTGATGCGCGTGCGATATCAGCCACGGCTTTCAGATCGGTAAGTGTTGCGAGGGGGTTCACTGGGGTTTCTACCAAGATCAGCTTGGTTTGTGGTCGGATCGCTTCGCCAAAGGCGTTTGGCTTGGTCTGATCGACAAAAGTGGTTTCGATGCCGTAGCGAGGCAGAACCTTTCGCAGGAAGTTCGAGGTGGCGCTGTAGTGGCCATCTTGAGCAATGATATGATCGCCCTGACCAACGAACGTCAGGATTGCCGTTGTCATAGCCCCCATACCAGAGGACAGAACCATACCGGCCTTTGCTCCTTCCAGTTCAGCAACGATTTTTGCGAGTCGCTTGGCGGTCGGGTTCCCGTGCCGCCCGTAGAATTCTGCATTGTGCGGCTCGACTGCCTTGCGTGCAAAATCGTCAGGTCCATCCGCAAGGTAGGTGACGGACTGACAGATCGGCGGCGAAATGGCGCGGTCCGAGCGGAACGCTTCATCAGCATGAAGCGCAACGGTTGCCGGGGAACAATTGTCCAATTTCATGCTAGTTTCCTCGCGAGGTCGAAAAAGTCAGATGGCGAAGCATATGGCGCATAGTCGGCAACAACTCTGGCTCCGGCCCCGGTAAGCACCGCTTTTTTTGCACCACGGGCGATACCAATGAATTCAACATCAAGAGTTTTGGCTGTGAGCAAATCCCACAAACCGTCACCTATCGACACGATGCGAGCGGGTTGACTTCGTAAGAGCTGCGCGCGCCCAAGCCGTATGGTCTGGCCTACGATGTCTTCGCGCGTTTGATGTTCTGAGGCGGTGACAAGGACTGCATCTTCATAGGGTAGCTTCGCCGCCTTCATCTTACGCACTGCGCCATGCCGCAAGCTGCCCGTCGCAAAAACCGGAAGCCACTGGCTATCCGCCAAAGATCGTACAAAGCTGGCCGCACCGGGAATTTCCACCAACTCGGTCTTGGCCATTTCTTCATCGAAAGCCTCTCGATATCGATCTTCCAGATCGACAAGTGGCGGGGGGCCGTTCCACCCTGCGCGTGCCCAGGCTTCCGCGAAGATCGCGCTGTCGGAATGGTGCTGGTAGCTGGACCAATCCGTCTCAAGGTCCGGGAAACCAAACGCTTCCAAAGCTCTGAGAAACGCTGCCTGATGCACGGCCACGCTGTCGGTGAGCGTTCCGTCGATGTCAAATACGGCGATGCTTGTTTTCATGAGGTCTCTTTCGATGTGTCTCCACACCATAGCTTGACCTTATTGCGACGTGGGGCCAGTTTTCACGCGATCGGGCCAAAAAGGATCGCCAATGGATAAACTTGGATCATCGTCAGCGGACCCTATTCAAGACATCCGGCGGCCCGTGGTGATGTTGTCGAAGGACTACGAAGCTGGCTACGTCACCGATCTACATGTCCATGAACGCGCACAATTTCTATTTGCAAAGTCAGGAACCATGAGGGCGCAGACGGCGCTTGGTTCGTGGATCGTGCCACCTGGTTACGGCCTATTGATTCCCGCGGACATCAGACATCAGGTCGAAATGTTCGGCGCCGTCTTCTTGCGGTCAGCCTACGTCGAGGCAGCCCTTCTGCCTCAGCAGCATCGGACGACTTGCAGCGTTATCCAAGTGTCGCCCCTTTTGTCGGCCTGTATCGAGCGATTTGCAATGCGGCCATTGAAATACGGCAAGGACGACATTGCCGAAAATCTGGCCGCCATCATCATCGCCGAGATAACAACCACTCCGGCCTCTGCGATGGCGTTACCGTTCCCAAACTCAAACAAACTCAAAGCATTGGCCGAAGCGATGCTCAAGGACCCGTCCGAGCCACGATCAATAGATCAATGGGCAACAGAGCTGGCGATGAGTAGAAGGTCGTTCACACGCGCTTTTCGTCAGGAAACCGGGATGTCGTTCGACCAGTGGAGACAACGGTT
The DNA here is from genome assembly GCA_947503935.1 of uncultured Paracoccaceae bacterium. Lineage (GTDB taxonomy): Bacteria > Pseudomonadota > Alphaproteobacteria > Rhodobacterales > Rhodobacteraceae > CANNFR01. Next base: position 342,682 of record CANNFR010000006.1, on the reverse strand, counting down.
GCGGTACCAGGTAGCGTCAGAATTGATTGCCTCCGGGGATCCTTTGTCCAGCGTTGCAGAAAAGGTCGGCTACCGATCCGCTTCCGCGCTCAAGTCCATGATGCAGCGGTTCGACTAGGCATGTAACTCCTGACGACTTGAATGTCGGCTATTGCCTGTTCCGAAGTGAGTTTCTGATTTGCAGCATCGGGGCAAATGGGCTCACGGACTAAGCCGCTCGCGCGGCAATGGTGCGTGTTGCTGAGGTAGCGAGCGGAACCATATGTAGGGACATTTTGCGATGTGACTGACCTGGCTGACGATTGAGTTTTCTCAATTGGACAGGAGGTTCCCATGGCACAGGAGAAGATGAGCCCGCTGCGTGCGCGGATGATTGAAGATATGCGGATCCGCGGAATGGCGGAGACGTCGCAGAAGGCGCATATCCGGGCGCTGAAGGATTTCACAGCCTTTCTGGGGCGAGCGCCGGATACGGCGACCCCAGATGAGCTGCGCGCCTATCAGCTTCACATGACCGATACCGAGGTCACGCCGTCGGTCTACAATTCCCGGATCACAGCACTGCGGTTCTTTTTCGGCATGACCTGCAACCGCGAGGACATGAAGAAGTACATGCAGTTCCGCACCGAGCCGCGGAAGTTACCGATTGTGCTCAGCTTCGAAGAGGTCTCGGCGATTTTGTCGGCGGCTCCGGGACCGGGTCTCAAGTAAAGAGCGGCACTTGGCATCGGATATGGCGGGGGCCTGCGGGCATCCGAGGTCACCAATCTCAAAGTGCGGGACATCGACAGCGACCGTATGCTGATCCATGTCGAACGCGGCAAGGGCGGCAAGGATCGCGACGTGATGCTCTCACCGTCTCTGCTCGTGCTGTTACGCGACTACTGGCGCGAGGCCCGTCCACAGGGTTGGCTGTTTCCTGGGCAGAGCCGGGTCGAACCCTTGTCGCCGCGCTCGCTCAATCGTGCCTTCAACTCAGCCAAGCGCATGGCGGGGATCAAAAAGCCCGCAACTCTGCATTCACTCCGGCACAGCTTCGCAACGCACCTGTTGGAGGCCGATACGGATGTACGGGTAATCCAGGTTCTCCTCGGCCACGCCAAGCTGACCACGACGGCGCGATACACCCATGTGGCAACCAAGACGTTGCGCAATGTGTCCAGCCCGTTTGAGCACATCCAGGATGTGACCTAACGCGGGCCCGGCGGCGTGCGGCAGCACGCGCTGGAGGTTGCCGACATCTTCCGTGATCATGGACCTGCCTTCCGGCGGGCCAATGCAGGGCATTTGAGCCTCGGGCAACTCAAGGTCATGTCGTCCATTGAAGCCTGCCGGACCGAGGCGCTCGGTGGGCATGTGGCGGCTTGCACCAAATGTAAGCACCAGCACATCGCCTACAACAGTTGCAAGAACCGCCACTGCCCGAAGTGCCAGCGGCCAGCGGCGCGCGACTGGATGGCAGCCCGCGCCGAAGACCTATTGCCGGTGGAATACTTCCACCTGGTCTTCACGCTGCCAGCCGAGATCGCGCAGATCGCCTATTGGAACAAACGGGCGGTCTATGGACTGCTGTTCAAAGCATCGGCTGAAACGCTGGCGACTATTGCCGCAGATCCCAAGCGTATGGGCGCGCGGGTCGGTATGACCAGCGTGTTGCATACCTGGGGGTCGGCAATGACCCACCATCCGCACATCCACATGATCGTTCCTGGTGGTGGCCTGTCCCCGGACGGAGCCAAGTGGGTCGCATGCAAACCAGGGTTCTTTCTGCATGTGCGGGTTTTATCGCGGCTGTTTCGACGGTTGTTCGTCGACGGGCTGGTAGCGCTGCACCATGCGGACAAATTGGCCTTCTTCGGGGATATGGGCGGGTTGGCAGAGACGCAGGCATTCGCCGATTGGCTTGCGCCCTTCCGCAAGACCGAATGGGTGGTTTACGCCAAACCGCCCTTCGGCGGTCCCAAGGCTGTGCTGGCCTATCTCAGCCGCTACACCCACCGGATCGCGATCTCAAACAGCCGTCTCGTCAGCGCCGATGCCAACACCGTGGCGTTCCGATGGAAAGACTATCGGATCAAGCGCGGCGATCGTATGAAGGTCATGCGGCTGGCGACAAATGAGTTCATCCGCCGATACTTGATCCACGTTCTCCCTGATGGGTTCCACCGCATCCGCCATTACGGCTTTCTGGCTTCCGCAAAGCGCAAAGCCAACATCGCGATGATCCGTACATTGCTCGGCGCGCAAATGGCCACGCCAGAAGACACGCCTAGTACCGAGATCGTCCCGCTGACACTGCGAGAACCATGCCCAGAATGTGGCGGGCCCATGCGCATCATCGAGATATTCCAGCGCGGACAGGTTCCGCGATCACGTGCCCCACCCCAGAGGCAGGCCGCATGATCAAACATGCATTCATTAACCCCAATACCAACCGGTTAGCCCAGAGACACCGGCCAACCTCGCTTGTCCAAAGCAATCTCAAATCCCACACAGGGAGCGCGCAACCATCCATATCCAGGCCAAATACTGACCAAAACCGCTCGTCGACCTCGTGGTCGACCACCTTCAAAGCAAAGATCAAAGCTTCCGTCGAAGGCAAAGACCCAACCGACGACGATCTTTCCCCATAGACCGCACCCAGACCCCGCAGCTTCCTCCCTGAGAGGTTTGTCAACGCGGGCCAAACTCAAACCCAGCCGATCCCGTGCGCAATGGCCCGCGTCGAAAAACCTTCATCCATCCGGACCTCAGCTGCAAGGTATTTGGATGGCGGTAGGGCGGGACAAAGCGCCAATTCGCTGTGACTTCTCCAAGGTCCGCTATTCGGTCATGGTTGCGCCGTCTTTCAACGCGCGCTCATCCTCTGGAGACAATTCCGAATAGCTGCGGACGCTGCGTAAATCGCTGAAGAGCGCGGCAAGAAACGAAGCCGCATACGCGAGAACAACGAAGAGTATTCCGGTCTGCGGCCCGAAGTTGCCTGCCACTAGCCCGCCCGCCAACGCGCCAAGAGGGCGGATACCGTATATTGCTGTCTGAATGACTGCATTGACCCGCCCCAAGCGTTCAGATGGCGTGACGAGCTGGCGGACGGAGTTTTGGGTCACCAGCCACATTGAAGGACCGAAGCCAAGCAGGAAGGCGCAGGCATAGAAGAGCATAGGCGAGCTGCCAGCTGGGATTAGTGCCATGCCAAGTGCTGCGAGAACGCTGCTTCCAGGGCCGAACAGCAGGATCAGGTTCGGAGCGATCCGGTCCGAGAAACGTCCCATGACCCATGTGCCGAGGATCGAGGCCAGCCCGAATGCCGAGAGGCCGATGCCGAACGCCCCGGGGTCGATTACATATACGTGCCGGATGACCGGAACGAGGACGACAAGCAAGGCGGCGAAGGCGAGGTTCCAAAAGACTGCACAGAGCGAAATCGGCAGCAAAAGCCGGTGACGGAGAACGAAAACACCCCCTTCGACTATCCGTTTGAAAACACGTGAACTGGCAGGCGGTTGCATCTCAACCGCCGGGAGCGTGCTTGTGAAGCCCAACGCTAGAAGCGACGCGATTACCGCAACCGCGATGATCAGGAAGGGCGAAACTGCAGTATAGTAGAGGCCAATCAGAAGCGGCACCACGAATGATGCGATGGCCCGTGGTACTTCTATCGCCGCGTTTGCCTTGGCGAGACCTTCCCGCGCAGCAATCTTGGGCAGGATGGAGAGAGCCGAGAGGGCAAAGAGCACGACGCCGAAGCCCGCGGTAGTTATGAACACTCCGAAAAGCAGGATGCTGTCGAGAATGATCGCGACAAGTGCCCCGGTGAACCCAGTCAGGGACACGAGACTCGCCGCTATGGTGAGGTTTCGCTGCTGGATGCTATCGACCAGTATACCGAAGGGGATGGACCCCACTAGATGAGCCATCGACTGGCACGCCACGAGGATGCCGATCACTTCAGGGGATGCGTCGAAAACAAACGCCGCGATCAACGGGACAGAAACTAGTGCGACCTGATCTGACAGATGCACACCATAGGCAGCACCAGTCAGGCGAGAAATTGTCTGCAAATCACTACTCCGTCGAAGCTATCTTCGGTCCCAAAGTAGCGTTGAACAACCGCGTCCGACGACCCGTTTCATGCGGAATTGCTCTCGAAAGCTGACATTCGTCCCGCCGCGCAGCATCCGGTAAAATGGGCTCGACCCAGACCTTAGCCGTGCTGATCACGAAAGGTTGGTTCTAGAAACATTCCCGCTCGCTGTGCCATGCGCAAACTGAAAGTTTTGCGGGACTTTGCTGCCGTTCAGGATGATCGGCTACCTCCGGCTTTGATCGAGCGAAACCATCTGTGGAGTTCCGCGCCCATCGTTCCACCATCGGTTCGGATTGTTGTTCTTTGGCGTATAATTTGCGCGGCTGGCCCATTCCTCACGAACATGGATGATTGGTTCCTCATACTGATGGGCGTGGAGAACGGCCTCCATGATGCTTTGGAGCAATTGAACATCGCGCTCGAAAGACACTTTCAGTTCGACTGAGGGATAGACCTCAGTGCCATCGGCCTCGAAGTCTTGGTTGTGAATACGCGTAACCGTTTGTTCTCCCGGTCTTCCTGTCTCGGCTCCCTGAGCGGTTACGGTTGCGTTCCGCTCGTAAGCTCCAACAGCAAGAGGGTGGACCTTGAAGATGGCGTCCAAAAGCCTTTCCGCATCATCCGGTCGTGTGTTTATCTCCATTCGAAAGACAGGGATCAGCTTTCCTGATTGCGACTCATAGTTCTCGATGCTGCTCATATCTGCTCTCCCGTGCCGGCCAACTGCCAGGATAGCATACGTCACCGCCAAGTTATGTCAGCAGTGTCACCTAGAACCACTTTGTGCATTGCAGCATCACGCACTTTGGGCTCATTGCAGACTTGCGGCAGTGCAGACTGCAGTTTTCTAGGACCTACGGCAGCAGAGCGGACTAAGTGACATTTCGTTGCAAGTGCGTCAATGTCTGGTTCTGTTACCTCTTCAACCAATGGCGGTTGTTTAGTTTACTATCGAGTTGCCGCCATAAATGCGCTTCCGCCGATCAGGAACCCACCGCCTGTATATCCAAACCGCCGACGCGACTGCGGACTCTGGAAGAATTTGCGGGCCTGTGCGGCAAGTAGCGCGTAGCCACCAAGAACGACGCCGACGATAACCGTTGAAGTTACAACGACGATGGCAAACTGTGTATAAATATTTGCTGTGGGATCAAGAAATTGCGAAAGAAACGCCACATAGAACATGATGGCTTTCGGGTTCAGGATGGCGGTGAAAAACCCGGCTCTGAAGCTGGAAATGCCGCTGAATGACGTTTCCTCTAGTTGTATGGTTATATCTTCCCGACGCGCTTGGATTATCTGCGAAATACCCAGATACGCCATATACACAACGCCCGCCCACTTAACGATTTGGAACAGCTCGGAGGAAGCAGCCAGAATGGCACCGACGCCGAACAGGGAAAGCGCCACAAGAACGACACCGCCGACCAGTTCACCCGCAACACACTGGAACGCAGCTTTCGTTCCACGCGATAAGGCCACTCCTGTAATGACAAGAACGCTTGGGCCGGGAATGATTGAAATGACCGTATAGGTGGCAACGAAAGCAAGCCAGAGTTGGAGTTCCAAGATTATGTATCCTTAGCGTTAATTCTATTTCTGTTTAACGGTAGGGCGAGAAGCCCTGCCCCTACAATTATAGCAATGCCGACTATAGCAAGTGTGTCCGGCAGTTCACCGAAGAACAACGCTCCCCAGATCAAGCTGAATACCAGATAACTGTAATCGAACGCAGCCACGGTCGCGGGTGGACCATTTTGATAGGCTAAGGCGGCACCCACACTGCCGATCAGGATTACGGTTGAAAGCGCCGCGACAGTTCCAAGCAGTTTCAAATCTATGGGTTGCCACGGCCCGAAGATGAACGATCCTTCCCGTCCCGCAAACATGCCGAGGATCAGACCGCCGACGATGAACGCAATGTTCAGTGCAAGCGCCAAAGAAAACGGATCATCATCGCGGCATTTGGCAGAGGTCAGGACCATCGCACAAGCGTAAAGAAACGCCGCAAGAACCGGCAGGAGCGTGGCGACCTGAAACCCTGACGTGTCCGGTCGCAAGACGAGGACCACGCCACCAAATCCAAGAGCAATTGCCCAGAGGACGCGTGGGGCAGGCCATGTGTGTGCCAATAGGGCGGCCAGAACTGTAATCAGGATCGGGGACGTATAATAGGCCGCAGCAGCCAGCGAGAGCGGCATGAGCGGGAGGGAGACATAATAACTCAACCACATCAGCACCAGCAGAACGCTTCGCGCGATGACCCACGGCAACGACCCGAACGGGTGGACACCGTTTCGCCAAACGAACATGCACAAAATCGGCAGAACCAACGCGGAGCGAAGAATATACATCTGCCATAGCGGAAGGGTGAGGCTGGCGGACTTGATGATCGCGTCCCCCAGCGACAAGGCCAGAACCGCAATCACCACTGCCAGCACAGCCCGTCCGGTGCTATATGCCTCTACCGCCACGGCTAAGTGTCCTGTTTTTTCACTTATTAGGATTGGAATCGCTTCGCAGACCGATATTCTAAAGCGACATAAATCATATATGATGCTTTAAGAAAAAAGAGTTCTAGGAATTTTTGCATTACCACAGATCATGGATAGCCCATTGCGGAACTTGCCACCACTATCTCGGTTCAAGCCGTTTGAGGCTGCAGCCCGTCTTGAGAGCTTTTCGCAGGCCGCTGACGAACTGAGCATGACCCAGACAGGAATCAGCAAACAGATTGCGCAGTTGGAGCGTGATCTTGGGACCGCTTTGTTCGAGCGCCGAAACCGCGCAGTGTTCCTAACAGACGAAGGGCGCAGGTTGGGACAGGTGGTCAGTACTGCACTATCCGAGATTGCGTCCGAGGTGGCCTATATTCGCGGCGTTGGCAGCTCTGATGAATTGGTCCTTCATTGTCAGCTTTGCGAGGCGTTTTACTGGCTGATGCCGAGGTTGGCCCGTTTCCATGAACGTCACCCCGGCACCGAGCTGCGCGTCGTGAGTTCGCTCAAGCCGCTGACGGAAGCGCGAACCCCGTTTGATGTAGCGATCCAAACCACGGGTAGGCTGTCAGGGACGGCAAAGCTGGTCTTCACCGCATCGGACGAAGTTTTTCCGGTTTGCGCCCCCGCCCTCCTTGATGCATCAGCTTTACCACTCAATCCCGACGGCCTCGCGGCCTACCCGCTTTTGTCCCACCTGGTCACTCCACAGGACTGGATGGATTGGTCGGACTGGTTTGAAACCATTGGCGCTGCTGTCCCGTCTAGTGAACGGTTCAAGCAATTCGACAGTTTTCCCCTCGTCCTACAGGCGGCAGTGGCAGGGCAAGGCGTGGCCCTTGGCTGGAAGCGGACGGTGCAGGGAATGATTAACGAGGGTAAGCTAATCCGGCCCTGCCAAGAGTCTGTCGTTCGCCCCGCCGAAATCGCTGTTTATCAGCAGTCAGGCAGCAAACCACATCCTATGACCAAGTCACTTTTGAGGTGGTTGTCGGATGAGTTGTCAGACTAAAATAATCGACGCTGGCTAGTGGCAAAAATGTATGGGTTCTAGTTAAACTGGGAGATACAGCAGGATCTAGACCATGAGCACGCCATTTTCCACTTCGCCAGTTCACATCCTATAGACTATTGTTATCCTTTCCGAGCAAATGCGCCCCTGCGCCAAGCTCAGCCAGTCTATCGTCTTTGTTTGCCAGTGGGCATTCATCAACGCTCAAGCACCCACACCCGATGCAGCCGGTTAATTCATCCCGAAGATTAGTCAGCAACACAATGCGTTCGGTCAGATCATCACGCCAAGCTGTCGAAACGCGCCCCCAGTCCATCGCAGATATCGCTCGATTTTTCGGAAGTTGATCCAGAGCATCTGCGATTGCTGCAAGTGACAGACCGGCCCGCTGTGCGATCTGAATGATGGTCACGCGCCGAATAATATTGCGGGGAAAGACACGATGGTTAGAGGCTGTGCGCTGTGACCGGATTAGTTTCTTACGCTCGTAGAAATGCAAGGCTGACACTGACACACCCGTGCGTTCTGAGACTTCACCGATCGCCAATTCACCTGCCATTTTGGTACCCCTGACCTCTTGACCTCAACTTAAGTTGAGGCGGTATCAGTCGTTAAGTCAAGTTTGATTGAGGACAGGTTTATGCCGGATGTATCAGTAGAAAATAGCACGCAGACAAGTCGGATGGGGGCGTTTGCAAGGTTTGGTGCTGCCGTTGGATTGGCAAACCTTGGCGATGGGATCGCGGTTGTCGCTTGGGCTTGGATTGCCTCGCTTTTGACCCGTGATCCCTTATGGATTGCTATCTTGCCTGCGGCACTGCGCATTCCATGGGTTTTTTTCGCACTCCCGTCCGGCATTCTTGCGGATCGCATGGATCGCAAGCGGCTGATTGTATTCTGTGACTTGATCCGCACTCTTAGTTATGGTGTAGCGGGTGGCGCGATGATGTTGAGCTTGCCACTTGCTGAGCCAGTCATTGATGACATCGGGAGCGTATCCCTTTACTGGACCTTGCTGTCACTTGGTTTCGTGATTGGGTGCGCGGAAGTGGCACGCGATAATGCCGCACAGTCGATGCTTCCAAACATCGTTCCATCTGAGAGCCTTGAACGCGCCAACGGACTTCTTGGTAGCATAGAGACCGTTGGAAACAGCATGGCGGGACCCGCACTTGGTGCTTTCATTGTCGCCATCTTCGTCCCTCTGCCCTTCCTAGCAATCGCTTTCGCGCTGCTGTTTGCGGCGCTTCTGACCGCCTCTCTTAAAGGTGATTTCAAAACAGCCGAACAGAAAACGCAGGCGTGGCGGGCCGAGTTGATGGAAGGCTTCCAATTTGTCGTGGGGCACCCGATGCTGCGTGTTCTTGTCTTGATAACTGGCTTCTGGAATTTCTTCGCTGAAATGTCTGTCATTGCACTTGTGCTGCATATACAGGAGAATCTGAACTCGGGTGCCACTACTTACGGCCTGATCCTCGCTGTCGGAGCCATCGGGGGGGTTGTCGGCGGGATCGCAGTTGCCCCACTGATGAAGCTTTTTCCGACAGGTGTGCTGGCGCAGTGGATGAACCTCGCAGCAGCACCAATGTTTCTCCTGATCGCCTTCGCTCCTGGACCGATTACGGTCGCCGCCGCAATGTTTTTTTTCTATCTCAGCGGCATTGTTTGGAACACTCTCTCCATCTCCTACCGCCAGCGGGTCGTACCGGATGGATTCCGAGGGCGGGTCAATAGCGTCTATCGGCTTTTTTCTTGGGGGATGATGCCCCTTGGGCTGATTGCATCTGGTGCCATCGTGAGGATGGCCGAAGCTCCCTTGGGACGGGACATCGCGCTTACCATGCCATTTCTGGTCGCAGCATCAGGTGTTTTCCTCTTGGCTGCGCTTTCATGGAGACCGCTTGGTCGTGGATTTCGGTAATCAGATCGAAGCTGTTACATCGGCCATTCGTGGATACCGCAGCATCGGTGAGTCTGGGCTCAGAGCGGACCAATGCGATCGCAGAAACCTCCGCGGAAAGGCGTTGTTGCACAAACCAGCGTTTGCGCACCGTAGTCTCTATCTCCCTGCGACGGCACCGCGCCGAGACAGCAACTTTGGATTGGCTATAGCGACGACAGACACGAGGATCAACACGCAGCCGATTACTGCGGCCACGTTCGGAATCTCAGCAAAGAAAGTTACGCCCACAATGATCCCGAACACCGGCTGAAGCGCGAGGAGATTGTTTGTGACCACGCCCTTGAGCTGCGGGATGGCGTAGTTGGTGCCTAGAAGGAAACCGATGTTGGCGAGCCCTGCGATCAAACCAACCCCCAGAAGGTTGAGCGTGAGGCCCGGCACGCGGCTTGTCCACAGACACCAGGCGGCTGCGACAAGCGCCATGACAATTCCGGCGACCAAGAGCATCAGGAACGTCGTCTCGTAGTTGGTGAGGTGTGGCGACTGCCACTTCCGCGCGAGAATGCCCCACGACATGAACAGCGTTGCCAGCAGCGCGCAGATCATTGGCCAGTCGAGTGTCAAACCAAGTGCCGCGCCCGCTCCGGTCCCAGCCAGGATTGTGAGGGCGGCACCGACGAAGGCAAGCGTCACGAACATCCCGTCCCGAAGAGACATCCGTTCTCCGAACATTACGACACTCAGCACCGCAGGGGTTGGAAGTGCCATGATCATGGCAGCTGAGGCGTAATTGCCCTCCACGAACGCCACCGTACCAAGTGAGATTGCGATGACGAACATCGCCACGGCGCGGGCTGCGGTTAGGTGCAGGTCAGACTTCGGCGCGGTGCGGAACTTGGCGAGGTCTATGACGCGCCAACATACGCAGAGAAGGATAACCGCTCCCATCATCGAGCGAAGCGCGACCTGTTCCACCACGTTGAGGCCCGTGGCCAACTCTCGCGCGAAAACACCCATGATCGAGCCGATGAATGCCGCACCGACCAGCGCGAGCATGGGCAGTGTTTTGTTAGGTTCAGGTGCTGTCTTTTTCATGGGGGCCTCGATGTCGGATGCTGGTGAGGCGCAGGTTTCACCCTTGCGCCTCGCTTCAAAACGACTCATATAGTCACTTAGCGAAATATAAATGTAAAGTGGTGATTATCGGATCGCGCTATGCTCGCTCCGAACCACAGATGAGCAACTATTAGATGTCAGATCAGATCATCACCGTAGATCGGGCCACCCAGATCAAAGCGCTGTCCAGCGAAGTGCGGATGAAAGTGCTGCGGCTTCTGGCCGATCCGAAAGGGAATTTCCCCGATCAATGGTCCGCGGACCCGGCCAAGGAGGGTGTGTGCATGTCGCTGATCGCGGAAGCCATCGGAGTGGCTCAACCTACCGCCAGCCGCCATCTCGATATCCTGCGACAGGCTCGCTTCGTCACCGTCACTCGCATTGGAAAATGGGGGCACTGCAAGCGCGACGACGCAGCAATCCGCGACTACCTCACATGGATCGAGGAGGAGCTAGAGCTGTAGGTTCTAAAGCTCCCTAGTCCTTCTGTTGGGTCACAGGAAGTTGCTTTCTCTGCAAGCGGTTGCGCAACCCAGCGTTTTTTCATCACCACCAACGACCGGTTCGACGGCAAGGGCTGAGCCAAAGAGGTAGGCGTGCTGCGAATGCGAAAGGATGCTGCGTCAGCAATGGCCGCACCTGCAAAAGGCTGGTTTGTCCGCCCTACTGCCATCCGAACGCCTTGCAGCTAAGGTCGGGAGCGAGCCCACTTCGACCGATGCTGCGATCTGTACGAACGGCAACTATCGTGACGCCGGATCAGTTTCTTGCAGCTCTCCGATCAACCACTCACGAAATGCGGTGACTTTAGGTTGGGCGGCCACACCCATCGGGCTTAGCAGATAGTGAGAAAACGTAAGGGGCGTGCTCATATCGGGCGCGAACGGGCAAACCAAAGCGCCTGTGGTCAGATGATCCTCGACCAACTTATCCCCTATCAACGCCACGCCTTGTCCATCCAGCGCGGCCTGAACAGCCATGCCTTCTTGCGTGAAATGTGGGCCGCGTGCCGCGTTGATGCCTGCGACGCCCGCCGCTATGAGCCACATGCGCCAGCTTGCATCTGCGTCTTTCCAATCGACATGGAGCAAAGTGTGGTGGCGAAGATCGTTCGGTTCGCGCAGCGGAAAATCGCCCTCCAACAAAACCGGGCTACAAACGGGCGTGTTCCGCTGGGTGAACAACAGGTCAACCCGCACACCTTTGTAGTCTCCTGCCCCATAGCGAACAGCCACATCAGCATCGCCCTGCGCAATGTTGACGAGTTTATCGGTGCCATCGATCCTGATTTCAATGTCTGGGTGTCGTGCCCGAAAACGGTCAAGCTTAGGCACCAACCACATTGTCCCGAACGATGGGCTGACACTGACAGTGAGTACCTTGCTGTCAGTGTGCGCTTGCATTTGGCCTATGGCCTCAACCAGTTTTCCGAAACCCTGTGTCAGCGTTGGCAACGCCTCTTGTCCGGCCTCAGTCAGTCGTAGTGCGCGGGTCAAGCGATGAAACAAGGGGGTTCCGAGCCACTCCTCAAGGGCCTTCACCTGATGACTGATCGCTGCTGGCGTCACGTTCAGCTCATCGGCTGCCCTTTTGAAGCTCAAATGACGTGCTGCCACTTCAAAGGCGCGTAGAGCGTTTAAGGGGGGCAAGGACGACATAAGCCCATACACTTTAGATTTCGTAATCTATCAAGTGATTTCTTCTCGTTTGTGAAGAGCCACATGACTTTGTATTTCCTAATAAACAGGAGTTTGTGCTGCGCAAGAGAACCATTCGTCTTCTGCTTTACGCAACAGAAAAACTGTTCCTTTTTGTTGGGGTCTGAAGCGTGTCTGGAAAACGAACGGAGTATTCTGTCGGCGTTATTTTGTTGATCGTAGCGGCAGTGACCTACAGCACGGCTGGTATTTTCACGAAAGGCGTTGTCGCAGGGGCGTGGTCTGTCATTTTCTGGCGAGGTGTGTTCGCTGCCGGTTTCACGACAGGGTGGACACTCGGCAAAGGCACATACCGGCAGAACTTCTTCAACATGGGAAAAAGCGGTTGGCCCGTTGGCGTCATAGGCGCGATTGGCACGGCGGCATTTATTCCAGCATTCAAGCTCACATCTATCGCCAATGTGTCTTTGATCTATGCCGCTGCACCTTTGATCGCGGCGATGCTGGCCTGGCTTGCCATAGGAGAGCGAATTACGAGACGAACGCTTGCTGGGTCGCTTCTCGCTCTCATCGGCGTAGGGGTTATTGTTGTGGGGTCCATTGGCTCGGTGAACCTGACCGGCGATGCACTCGCACTGGTCATGACCACCGCAATGGCAACCATCATGGTAATTTACAGGGTCTATCCACAAACACCCGGCGCAGGCCCATCCGTCATGCAGTCTCTTTTCCTGATCCCGCCATCTCTCATATTCGGTGCGCCGTTTGAAACTGCCCCTTTTGAGATAGCAGTTTTAGCAGCATTTGGCCTGCTGTTCGCCATAGCATCGGTAACATTAGCCGAAGGCGCAAAGCGTGTTCCATCAGGTCAAACGGCCCTGTTAAGCGCACTGGAAACACCGCTTGCGCCGATATTCGCGTTCTTCATCTTTGCAGAAATGCCAAGCACAGCGACGTTCACAGGTGGTGCTATTGTGTTGATCGCCGTGCTGCTATCCATCAAGGATGAATCTACGCCAGAAGCCGCTTTGACAGACGAAGGAACGCACCCATGAGCTTTGAAATCTGGTTGGCCTATTTGGCGACGGTAGTGGCCTTTATGATCACACCAGGTCCCAGTCATCTTCTGATGTTGTCCAACAGCATGACACATGGGTTTCGGCCATCGCTCGCAACTGCCGCTGGCGATTTGACTGCGAACGGGCTTCAAATGCTTGCCGCTGGTTTGGGACTGGCGGCAATTCTGGTGACATCGCAAAACGCTTTGACGGTCATAAAATGGGCAGGCGTAGCCTATTTGATCTGGATGGGTATTCGTATGTGGAGAAATGCGAGCCATGCCAAAACGACGGCGGGTGCGGCTCCGTCTGCATCCTTGAAAATCCTTTGGGGTCAGGGTTTCCTCACCTCGGCGGCAAACCCCAAAGCCGTTGTTTTCTTCGCAGCTCTATTTCCGCAATTCATCAACCCAAACCATCCCTTCGTTCCTCAATTTCTTGCACTTTCGATCACATATCTCGTTGTGGACGGCACGTTTTTGGCCAGCTACGGCGTCAGCGCGAGTTGGTTGGCTAGCAAACTGAAAGGCAGTGCGACTGTCTTGATCCAGCGGATTGGTAGCGTGTTCCTGATCGGCGCTGCGGTAATGCTGGGTCTGAAAACGCTCAGGGATACGTCTTGACAGGGCGCTTATCTCAGCCGCCACATAGCTTAAGAGCGATTTAGGAGCAGACCTTCGCGGGTCATCCCTTGATGGTCGGCTTTGTCCGCGCAACCGTCTTTAGAACACTAGCAGCTAAGGTCTCAAGGGAGCCCAATCCAACCAATGCTGCGCTTCGCACAGATGGCCGCTTGCGGGTCAGCGATTTAGAAGCTCTCTTGCTGTTGCCCGTAAATTCGTTCCAAAGTTTCCCAAGATGATCTTCGAGACGAGCGCAGTGTTGGGCTCAGCAGCCTCAGAACTGTGGATCGAAATCGCCACGTCAGGCAGTGGCGGCAATCCAATCTTGCCATCAACGATCTGCAACGATGCCGGAATGCAGGAGGCTTCCATAACGCCGAGGGACGGGCCGTTCAGCAGTGCGCTTTCGATCAGTCGCATACTGCGCGTTGAATAGGCGACACGCCATTTTCGGTCAGTCTGTTTCAAAGCATCCATTGCGATCACCCGACTTGCGCAATCATGTGGCCACAGAACAAGAGACAGGTCGGCATCAGGGTCGTTGGTGTAACCCGGTGCCGCAACCCAATGCAGGGGTTCATGACAAATGATCTGCCCCGACACGGTATCGGGTGTGTGGACCCCGATAGCAATGTCGAGATCGCGATTGTCGAGCATGCTGAGCAAGTCTGTTGTGTTCTCGCAAACCACTTCGATCTGTAGCCTTGGATGCTCTGCTGCGATCATTGCCAGTATCTTGGGCAGTACCAGCGTTGCGTAGTCATCGGGCGCACCAACACGAACGCGCCCTTCAATGTCAGGTTGCTGTATCTGGGAAAGCGCGGTGTCGTTCGCGATTAAGATACGCTTTGCAAAAACCTTCAGGGTTTCTCCGGTTGGCGTGATTGAAACAGATTGACGGTCTCTGTCGAAAAGAGGTCTGCCAACGATCTGTTCAAGGCGCTTGATTTTCAGGCTGACGGCAGATTGCGTCCGACCAACGGACTGCGCGGCTTTCGTGAAGTTCAGATGCGTTGCCACTGCCATGAATGCCCGCAACAGGTCGATTTCCAAATCTTGCTTCATCTTTTGATATTCCCAATGCTTATCACGATTAGAAATATAATTCGTTTCGAGGATAACGAAAGGAGCACTATCACTTGGCGCAAGGTCGTGGAGCTGACGCTCCACGCGATAACGTTAATCAGGTGAAAACCAATGCCGAAGGTCAAACAAAATGAATGAAGCGGCACTTAGAATAGACCTTGCCGCCGTGCATCGGATTTTCGCTTTAGAAGGTCTACATGAAGGGACATGGACGCACTTTAGCTGCAAACTCGATGGTGGTGCGCGGTATCTCGTGACGCCGAGCAACACCCATTTCTCAATGGTGCGGGCCAGTTCGCTGCTTTCATACGATAAAGGTGGCGACCTTGTTGCCGGTGACGGATTGGCGAACCACGATGCAGTACCGATCCACCTGCCGATCTACCAAGCACGGCCAGACGTGACGTGTATTCTACATTTTCATTCGCCACACGCGACAGCGCTGACTGTCCTTTGGAACGTTCGGTTTGACACGCTCCTGAGCCAGACAAGCGCGTATTTCCACGGGAAGGTCGGCTATCTCGACAGCTATGCGGTTCCGCGAACGAGCGCTGCCGAGGGTGAAGAAATGGCAAAGGCGCTTGGTGACAGGAAGGTTCTGTTCATGAAAAATCATGGGATCCTGATTGCGGCCCCATCATTGGCCGACGCCAGCGTCTCGGCGTATCAGCTTGAACGTGCCTGCCGAATTCAACTTTTGGCGATGGCAAGCGGGGCCGATGTTGAACCCATGGACAAAGCCTACGCCAAGGCTCTGGCAAGTGAAGACTGCAACGGCGAGCCAGGCTATCTGGACGGGATGAAGCGTCTTCTGGATGCGACCCAGCCAAAGTACCGAGCTTAGGATCGACCTGATGAATGATATGATCGACCTGTTCGCGGCAGCGAAGCCGACAACACTGACCTTTGATTGCTACGGCACCCTTGTTGATTGGGAAGGCGGCGCGTCACGGGTATTGCGTGATATTTATGGCTTCTCGCAAGACCACGTCTCGGATGACGCGCTCATCGACATGTTTTTAGAGCTTGATGCGGTTGAAATCCGCAAAGGCATTTTCCCTTACAGCAGCGTTTTGCAGAACGTCGCGGATCAAATTGCCAAAAGACTATTGAGACGAGCAGACCCTGAACTCGGCAAGAAATTCGCGCAGTCGCTTCCTACGTGGCCAGTTTTTGATGAAACCAACAAAGCCCTTGCGCAATTGGCCGGACACTTTCGATTGGCGATCATCTCGAATGTCGATGATGATCTGATTTCGCAGACCCTACGCAACATCAATGTCCGTTTTGATGCGGTCGTCACGTCGCAACAAATGCATAGCTACAAACCAGACACCCGCATCTTTGAACAGGCGCTGCACAGTCTTGGTGAAACGCCCGGCAAGGTGATCCACATTGCAGAAGGCCTGTGTGAAGCACGCCCTGCACACGCACTGGGGATGAGCAGCATCTGGATCGAACGTTCACCACGTTCAGATGACGAAAGCGGTGCCAAACCCCACGCGAAAGCGCCAAACCTCATGACCATCGTAGAGGCCGCAAATGCGGCGCAGCAGCTTATTTGCGACACACACAGTAATTGAACAATCAACCAAATAAAGAGAACCGCATCCATGATTGATATTGAGAAAATCCGCCGGGACACCCCAAGCTGTCAGAACATTTTGCACTTCAATAGTGCAGGCTCATCGCTGATGCCGACATCGGTGTTTGACGCGCTGCGAAATGTGCTGCGCGACGAAAACGAAGTCGGCGGATATGAGGCTGAAAGGCGCGCGCAGGATGATATTCAGGCCTTCTATACCGAGTTTGCGGGCTTACTGAATGCTGGGCCCGATGAAATCGCCTATGTGGAAAATGCAACGCGCGCGTGGGATATGGCGTTCTATGGCCTGCATCTTGGACCCGGTGACAGGGTGATCACGCATGCGTCCGAATATGCCTCCAACTACCTTGCACTGATGCAGCAATCGCATCGCCTTGGCTTTGAAATCGACCTCGTCCCGTCTGACGATACCGGCCAAATTAATGTCAATGCGTTGGATGCCATGGTCGGACCTCAGACGAAATTGATCGCCATCACACATGTGCCAACGCAGGGCGGCTTGATCAACCCTGCTGCCGAGGTGGGGACGGTCGCGAAAAAACACGGCGTCTTTTATTTGCTGGATGCGTGCCAGTCCGTGGGGCAGATTGAGGTGGATGTTGAAGAAATCGGCTGTGACGTTCTATCCGGCACCGGGCGAAAATTTCTGCGCGGACCAAGGGGCACCGGATTCCTTTACGTGCGTCGGAGTGCACTTGATAGGATCGATCCGCCTTTTATTGACCTGCATTCGGCTACCTGGTCTGAGACAAACGGATACGAACTTGCCGCCGGTGCCAAACGGTTCCAGAACTGGGAGAGCTATGTCGCAGGACGCGTTGGCCTGATGGAAGCCGTCCGATACGCGCGCAACGTTGGACTGGCCAATATCGAAACACGTGTCGTCGACCTTGCTGACCACCTGCGCGACGCACTTTCCGAAATTGACGGCGTTTCAGTGCATGACTTGGGCCTGAAAAAATCGGGCATCGTCACGTTCTCGAAGGACGGTGTTGAGTCCAAATCAATTGCCGATGGTCTGCGCACGCAAAACATGAATGTGTCGGTCGCTCCGGTGACGGCTGCGCGTCTTGATTTTGAGGAGCGTGGGTTGCCTGCCATGGTAAGAGCATCCGTACATTATTTTAACACGCAAGAAGAGATCACTCGATTTGTGGGCGCTGTGAAAAAGGCTTAGTCGAATGCAGACATTAATCTCCAACTGTCCAAAAGCCGGAAAGTCCGGCACAGCGGACCCATGCGCTGTGATCCTGAATGACCGCCTTTGAGATATAGTGGGTCCCATTATCGTTACCGCTCCGACCGGTGAATACCTCCGCTATCACGGGCGTGCCAAGCCACCTGCACCAAATTTCAGTCCGCTGGAATGGCACCCTTCTTGCGAGCTCGCTCGACCAAGTCCGTATAGCGCTGCCCGATACCAACTTCGGAGAAATGCCTGCACCAAGCGGCTAGGAAAGCCTTCTCGCGCTCAACCTCTTTCTGCTTCGAAAGGATCACAGCAATCCGGTAGGAATAGTACGGCGCGGGTGTCATGCCGGAGCGTTCCCATCCATCGAGTCCCTCGCTGACGATCTCCACCTGCTTGGCGAGGTCGTTGTCGTATTGTTTGATGCCGCCAGGGTCCTCGAGAACCGAAGGCGATCTGTCGGCTTCCATTTCGACCAACTTACGCTGAATCGTAACCTCGTCGTCCTCGATGAAATCGATCCTGTTCTGTTTCTGCCTCGCATCCGGCTGCTTCGCTGTAAGGGCAGGCATCGCGTTCATCCGCTCGATCAATGAATCGAGCTTCTCGAGTGCGTTCTCGTCCACTCTGGTGACAGGTTTCGATGGCGCTTTCTCAAATCCCTGCTCCCGTCGCTGCTTGGCCGGTGGCCATAGACCTGCGCAGTTCAATATGACGTCGACCTCCCCGATCCGGGACTTCTTCAGTTCCACGGCAATTGGCATCCCCTCCGGAAAGCTTGCGACCTCAGCCGCCACATCGGCAGGCACATATCCCAAGAGGACCCGTGATGTCGGCGTTTCGTGCGGACCAAGGATGCCGATCACCTGCATGGCGTTCTTGTCAAACGTGTTGTCAGGCTCGGGATTAAGCAATGCCCCGAAAGGCTCGCCCCGCTCGTCGGCTTGGGCGGCCAGTCGAAGAAACTCTCTTGCTGACTCCTTGCGATTGAAGAGTCCTTGGACGTCGAACCATCCGCTTCCAATCTTCCACTGTACCCAATCGCCCGCGGGCGCATTGTCGCCAAACTCATGGACATCCCAACCCATCGAAGCCGGAGCCCGCAATCCACGTTGCTTGGCGCCGGAAGTCGCCTTGGGTTTTGCCGCTTCGGTTGAGGGCCGGGTCTCATCGTCATGCCGGTGTTGTCGGGTGGCCTTACTCGGCTTCCAGGCCCAGATTCCGAGAATCACGAGAACGACTCCGCCAACGATCCACCAGAATGAAAAGCTCACTTTCTTCCTCCATCCGACAAGCGTCTTTCAACGACGATCTGCATAGTGAAAGTCTAGCTCCGTACTTGGTACCGCCCGCCACAGCGTTCGGGTGTTCCCGATGCCAAAGAACCGCGACCCTTCTGGAAGACCAATCTCGCGAACGGTGAGGTTCAGCCACGTGATGAAGGCTCGGTCGGTCAGGTTGGCATCTCCACAATGGCCACCCCCGGAACTGCGGTCTGGGCCATCTCAACCAGGTGCGCGTGGTGCGTGAAGAGGATTGCCTGTCCACTTGCCCCTATCTCGGCGCACAGTTGCAATGCGGCCCGCGCCCGTGTGTCGTCGAACGTTTCCATGATGTCGTCGAGGATCATCGGAAGGGGTCCGAGGTCACACGCAAAGCTGCGATACCCCGCTAGCCGCAAGGCGAAGTAGAGCTGGCCCATAGTCCCCGTCGACATCTTATCGACCGGAACCTTGTCCCCGTCGGCGTCGATGCCGACCAGCTTTTCGCCTTCGACCTGGCTCCAAACCTCGACGCCGCGCCATTTGGGTTTGGTCATTGTCACAAAGGCCGCCTCGACATCGCGCAGCATGTCGCTGCGTCGTTCCTCCGCCAGACGACGAAGCGCGCCGCGGGCCGCCAGCACACCCAGCCGCGCAACGACCGCCTGGCGACCGCCATTGCGGAGCGTCTCCAGTAGCGTCGCCTGTTCGGTGGCCAGATCGCTACGGTCGGCGGCGTCGAATGCTTCGCGGTACAAACGCTCGGCCTCACGTGCTGCATCGCGCGCTGCGTCGCGGCTGTCTTGCGCGTCTTGCACCTGCTGTTCGAGAACAGGTCCGCGAGAGGCGTCCGGCAATAGGTCGAGTTCCTCGCCGAAGAGGTCCTTGTCGACGCCAACGATGGCCTGCTGCCTATCCCGATCCGCAGTCAGGCGCTCGGCGCGAAGCCGATCCCGCTCAACGAGCCGTGCTATCCGGTCGCTCGGCGCTAGATTGTCGTCTTGGTCTTGACCCTTGAAGCGGTCATCTAGCTCGTTCCTTGCGGTCCCAAGATCAGTGTTATGGCGAAGACGTGCCGCCGTAAGCTTGTCCCTGCGCGACTCGGCGTCACCACGTTTTTCGTCGGCGCGCGTTGCTGCCGCCACACGTATGCGCGCCTGGTCGATGGTCTGAATGGGGTCCCGCCCGCCCTGATCCTCTGTCGCACCAAGAATCTTCACCAGCCGTTCAGCCCCCTCTGACAACGCCGAAATCGCCCGCTGCAGTGCCTCGATTCGTTCATCGAGACGCTGATGATCTGTGTGCAGCCGAAGTAGGTTCCGCAACTGTGGAAGAGCCGTCCGGACCCCCTCTACCGAGCGATCCGGTAGCGGCAAAGAAGAAGTCAACCGTTCGAAATCGAGCTCGGCCCGCTTTAGATCGTCCTTCTTGACCAGCGCGTCGTCGTCCAGTTTGTCGATGGCCTTCTGGCTGTCCCTCCATCTACTCCAGGCCTTGCGATCACTTTCTTCCAGCGTCAGAACTCTTTGCACCCGGGCCGCCATATCGCCCTTACCTCCGCCGAGATCCAAGGCGCGGGCCGCTTCCATCAGTTCGGTGCGCAAGGCTTCCTCGCGGTGGCGGCGGGTATCCAACGCTGCTTGCGCGTTCGAGTGATCGGCAGCGGCGTTGGACGCCGCTGAAAGGGTCTGGCGGCGTGGTCCAAAAGCCGCTGGAATGGTGCCTGCTTCCAGACCGAGCCTTGCTGATAGCCTTGAATGAACCTCTAACAAACTCTCGCGGCGATCGATCAGGTCTGCCAGCCACGCCTCAGCGGTTTCGAAGCGCGCCTTCGCTGTCTTTTCCCGCCTCTGCGCTTCAAGTCGCCGCTGGCGGATCTCCGCCCCCGCAACGAAATGGGCGCGTGCGCTGTCGTCCGCGCGCATCGCTGCCTCGAATTGGTCGGCGGAGGGATCGGACAGGTCGTCGCGGTGGCGTGTCCAAGCCAGGTCGCGGTGGCGGCGGGTTTCCTCGGTCATTGCGGCATCCACCGCTTCGGGCGCGGCCTGCAAAGCCGAGAGATCGGCTGTGGCATCCTCGAATTCTTTCGAGCGTTCCTCGATGTTGCTCTTGGCTGCGGCGATGTCCGAGGATAAGTCCGACCACTCCCGCGCGGCTTTCTCAAGCGTTTCGAGTGCGGGTAGGCCGGCGTCGACCAAGCCAGTCCAGTCCGCAGGCAAGTCGGCGGCAGCCTTGGTTAGGCGCGCGAGGGTTTGTTCCCGCTCTGTTTCGAACGTGGTCAGGTCCGAAACCGTCCTCCAGGCCTCGAATGCGTCGCGCAGGAGCGCCAGATCTTGCGGTTCGCTAGGCGCCTCGCCCTCTCGCGCTCTTGCTGCATCGGCGACGGCCTTGGCCGTGTTCAACGCCTCTCTGGCCATGCGGCACGCCTCGACAGCCTCGGCGATCTCTTCCAACTCCGCCGTGTCGAGGAAGAGATCCGCCACCGCAGTGCCGGACACCGAAAGCCGCGCCCGCGCCGTCGATATCTCCATGGCGAGAGCATCCCGGTCTGCAGTGCGACGGTCGAGATCCGCGCGCGCCGTCGTGGCGCGGTCCATCAACGGGGCGCCATCGACCGTCATCTGATCCAGGCGTTCCAACTCGGCGTTCAGCGCCGGGGAGAGCGTGTCAGCAGGGTTCTCCTCAATGATCTGGTCCAGGCCGGCGACGTCATCGTCTGCCTCGGTGATCCTGGCCTCGAGCGAGGAGACTTTCTCCACCAGTGCCGCCACGCGCTCGGCCGCATGCCGGGGCAGGTCCGGGCCACTCGGATAGTCCTTCAGGGCCTCGGCGAGTCGTTCCATCTCCTGGGTTCGGTCGAACCAAGTACTGGCCGCCGTAGCGGCAAGACGACGTTTCTGCGCGGTGACCAGCGCCGTGTTTTCCGCGTCGAACAGTGCGGCCTTCTGGTCACGGTCTTGACGAAGAGTTCGTTCCCGTTCGGAGGTCAGCCGATCCGCTCGAAGCTCGCGACCGATTTGTTTCAGGCGGTCGCTCACCAGTTTCAGCTCCGTGG
Source organism: uncultured Paracoccaceae bacterium (assembly GCA_947503935.1). Classification (GTDB taxonomy): domain Bacteria; phylum Pseudomonadota; class Alphaproteobacteria; order Rhodobacterales; family Rhodobacteraceae; genus CANNFR01. Next base: position 320,526 of record CANNFR010000006.1, on the reverse strand, counting down.
CACGGCCATGTTTTTTGTGAAATTTTTCGGCGCGCTCCGAAAGCGTGTTCAGCGTCTCCGAAATGCCAGTCAGGCCCGAGACGCCCGCATGCAAAAGTTGGCCAAGGTCGCCCTTCGCACTGGCAATCCGTTCGCCGCCGTCCCGCAGGCCCCTTTCATCCAGCAAGAACCGCTCCTCGAATTCGTCCCGCGTTAACCCGTGCAACGCGCTCCCGAGGATCGCGTCGGCGACTGGCCGATTGTGCATGTCCAGCAAGGATTTCAACCGCTTGCTGTTGCGCCTCAGGACAGTTGCCCCGCGGCCGGACAGGTCAAGGTCGGCCCCCACAAGCAAGTCGCTTCGCTCGAACCGGAATGCGTAGGGATGCGCACCAGCCCGAAAGCCAAAGAAAATGTCTAGTAACGCATGAAACGCGGTCGACTTTCCGGCCTCGTTGGGCCCGTAAACGACGGTTACATCAGGGGTGTCACGCGCGGGCACCGGAAAGACGATCTCAGCGTCTTCGAAATTGCCATAGCGGATCAGATGCAGCGCATTCAGCCTCATTCCGCGCGCTCCGCATGAAGCGCAAGCATCACCTCGTCGATGGCGTCCTCTAGCAATGCGTCCAGAGCGTGATCTTCCAGTTCTGCAGCGATTTCATTCGGCAGCGCGGTTCGGACCTCATCGAGTTGTTGCAGGGCGGCTTGCCTGAAGCCGTCCTCCGCCATTTCAGCGCGCATCAGGCGAACGAGGTCATCTGTCTCGGTCTTGAGCGTACGGGAGGGCGGCACGACTTCGACGTTATCCAGAAAGACCCGATCAACGTCGTCCAGCACTTCCGCTGCGAGCTCAGTGACAAACGCGCCGCTCTGCCTTGACCTCGTTGCCCTCAGCCGGACGGCGGCATCCTTTTTCGGGAGCTGCGCCGATAAGAACCCGTCTCTAAGGGTAGCAACCATATCCTGCTGATCGCCGGAGTCGTGGAGGTCCAATTCCAACTCGGCAAAGACCAACTGCGCAACGTCGCGCCGCTCGACTATGGGTGCGCCTTCTCCCATTTCGACAAGCGTAACTGTCCCGCCTTGACGCTCACCGAAATGGCGCGGTTGCGGGATACCCGGCATGACCGCCAAGACCTGGTCATCCCAACGCTCGAAAGGCGCATGGATGTGACCGAGGCACCAAAGGTCGAAGCCATGCGCCATCAGGTCGACTGCGGCACAGGGCGCATACGGGTCATGACCGGAAGCCCCATCGAGCGAGGTATGCATAAGGCCGACATTTCGCTTGTCCGGCACCGGTTTCGGGTAGTCGGGGAGGAAGCTCTTTCCGACATGAGCTGCATCGAACGAAAGCCCGTGAAAGGCGGCATCGCCGATTTCGACAGTTGGCATTTCTTTGTGCAGAAGATGGATGTTAGGGCCAAGCTCTCCGTGGGCACTGTGGTCGAGCAACGCGTCGTGGTTACCCCGGACCAAGACCGTTGGCACACCGGCCTCTGCGGCGCGAGATAACTGCGCTACCAGGAAAGCGCGAGATCGGAGATCTGGGTATCCGTTGTCAAAAATGTCTCCCGCCAATACGAGCGTGTCGACCTTCTCGGAGATAGCCAGCTCTATGATCCGTATGAATGTGTCGCGACTGGCTTGCTTCAAACGATCCCCAAGATCAGGGTTTCGCAGCGCGACCGACCTGATCGGAGAACCTAGATGAATGTCGGCTGTAGCAAGTAGTCGCATCATCCCCGGCATTAATTTTGTGAATACAATTAGTTACAATTTCTACGATCTTTCGCCGCGTAGTTCCAGCGATAATGACCCCTCAGAGCAGTGATGCTCCGGGCGACGGTCACAGCGCGTGCCCAAGACTCTTGAAATCGCGACCAACCTACACCACATCTGCACCAACCGCAACAAACGCACTACTTGCAACGAGTGCGATTTGGGGCTATGATGCCCGTACTCAGAGGAGTTCGTCATGACTGATCCGAAGATGGCAACCGATCCCACACGAAGCCTAGAAGTGCTCGGAAATTATATGCAGGAGCTTGCCGCAGGCGCGGCAGCACAGGGCCAATTGCCTGGTGTGGGCGACCTTTTGGGTCAACGTATCGACCGTTTGCGCTTGTGGCAGGACGACAAGAATGGACGCTTCAAGGTCAAGGAGGTTGCACTGCCCAAATACGGACAGGGCAGTATGGAGCGACGAGTGCGAGTTAAGAGTGGGCCGAAGCGTGCTCTGGATAAGGACCTTGTGGCCTTACTCGAGCAGATCAGCGATCCAGAAATTGCCGTCGATCTGACATTGGACATGGATAGCGGGGCCGTTTCACTCGGCGTCGAGGTGGAGCCTGCGATCGTGGGTCAGGATTTGGCATCGCTTGTTTCTTTTAAAGAAAATGCCGCGCTGCCGGAGTTCGAGGATGAGGATTTCAATGACGAATTCTGGTCAGCGGATCAGGCCGCCCAGGAACTGGATGTAGCAAAATCAACGATCACGCGGCGCATAAAATCCAACGAGTTGATCGGCTTCAAACTCTTCAAAAATGCGCTGCACGTACCCAAAGAGCAGTTTGACGGCAGACTCGTCATGAAAGGCATACCCGAGGTTTTGGCGTTCTTTGAGGAGGATCACTATGCGGCTTGGACGTTCCTGACTTCCGCAGTGTTCTACGGGGCCATGCATCCGCGCCCGATCGATAAGATCAAAGCCGCAAAACCTTCGGAATTGACCGCGTGTCTTGCTGAGATCAAGCGCGCCAAGGAGGGCTTTGACTACGGGGATCATGGGTGAGCGCATTTCGCTTGGTATCTTTGACGTCAACTCAGAAAGGCGCGGTTGCTGGGTTGCTCTCTGGCCTGAAAACCACGAGACCCATCACTAATTTCGTACGCGTCATGCAAACGACCTATGCGGTCAATCCGCTGAGCTTCGGGTACGGATCCAGTCGCTTCAGCCCTCTGGCGACAACAACCGGAAAGGCTCGCTTTGGTCTGCTCTATGGCGCGATCAACCTGGCAACGGCCTCTTACGAGGCCATCATTCGAGACAGTCTCGATCTCACACCCGCACGCATACTCCGCAAACCAAGCTACGACACGCGTTCCGCGGTCAATTTTTCCAACGCGCCGGGAGCAACCCTGACGCTACTCGACCTGACCGCAGGGAATGCCGTGCGCTTCGGCGTGCCAACCGATGTGATCCGCTACTCAGACCATCAAGCAGGCCAGTACTTTTCTGAGTTTATTTACAAGGAGATGCCCGATGTTGGTGGCATGCTCTACTCAAGTCGGTTTACCGAGCAGCTCTGCGTTGCGATCTATGACCGCGTGATCCTAACCAAGCTATCCGCAGGTTCAGCAGCGCCCAAGCTGACGAAGTCGTTGTTGGGTCCAGTCATGGCTCCCTGGAATATTCAGGTTCTGTAGCTGAGTCCGCGCATTGCGGCTAAACTGAAACGACATGCCGAATTCATCCTCTTCATTGCGCTTGGAGCACCTGATGAGACCACTTCTTTTTTGATCCTTTACCGAAACGAGAGCACAGTCCTGAAGCCAAGTGGACTGAACTTATCTGGAACCCAGTAGGAGCAACGAATTGGTATCCAACGTAGTCAAGAGCGAGGCAAGGATGCGCTTGGGTCGATCAATTCGACGAAACAAACAGGTCCAATGCAACAATCACGGCGTCGCTGATCTTCAGCTACTCTCTGCAGCGCCGACCTCAAGAGCCGGCTTTCATCTGTTCTGCAGTTGCTTCAATTGAACCTGAAACCAGCTCTGGCATGTGTTCGGTGACCAATGCGCGGGTCAATTGTTCTCCACGCCTGCTGAGTTTCTCAATCCACTCTTCTGGCATAGCCGCAAAGTCGGTCGGGTATCCATGGGCCTCCTCCCGAGAAACGAGATCAGGTGGCGCGCAGGCAAGACGCGAGTCATCCTGACCTAGGAACGGTATCAAGAAGCCGTTGATCCGTCCCGCCGCCTTTAAATCGAACAGACGCTTTATGCCAGCGTTCTGCGCCCTATCAAAGATGCAGGCAAAGGTGCTTGTCAGCCGCGCTACGAAGAATTGGCTGGGTGGGTCGTAACGCAGGCCATAGCCGGCACGACAACAGATGATTGTGTCGACACCGGAGACGTTGAGGCTGACCGACGCGTCACGGTCGGGCCAAAGCGGTGCAAGGCCGAGATTGTCGTAAGCCCCTCCGTCAGTGAGAGTCACGTGTTCCTCACGCCGAGACCCGTCTGGCTTGTTAAACGCGAGACGCTCGTCAAGCGCAGGCAAAAGCAGTGGATATGCCGCAGAAGCCGTCACTGCATGAGCAAGCGTGGTCGCGGACCCGGCCAGATCACCAAGTCGCCAAGATCCTGACTTTTCGCGCGAGAAGTAGAACGCCGAACCGGTGCGCAGGTCGGCGGCATTGATAATCAATAAAGGGCGCTTCGCAGGCAGGTCGCAAAGTCTCTGACCATGAAAGACGTCTTCATCGAACACCCGCCGCAAGATTGTCGTCCGGCTCGCAAAACGCGGTAGCGGTGCTCGCAGGTTTTCGACGTTCCAAGTCTTTCTCGCCGCAGGTGGCAGCAGCCTTGCAATCAGTCGTGGCCCAGCCGCGACCGCCACGATCGCGAGGTTGAACGCGCCCAGCAGCACAGCACAATATGCCGCGCGAAGACCTTCTGTGGTCGTGATCGTCTTGCGCAAAGCCGGACGAACCAGTCCGCGCGCGAGAAAAGCACGCACCTTTCTCTCGAAAGCCGGGAACGGCTCGTCCTTGGCGGCGTAAAGTGCACCGATGACGCTGCCACCCGATACGGTGGAGACAACCTTCACCTCATCGAGAATTCCCAGATCGTGCAGCGCTCGCAGGCATCCGAGATGAAACGCGATGGCACGTGATCCGCCACCGGACAGTGAGAGGCCAATGGCTGGTTCGCTCATCGGCCTGTTTCCGCTGCGGGCAAGGTTGGAACATCCTCTTGGCGCATGAAGACGACAGCGAGTTCGTTCTCGCCGGCGATCAGCATCAAGCCGGGCAAAGTGTCCATGTCAAAAATCGAAGCGAGCCAGTTGATCTGGATAAGATCGGTGACGCTCGGCATTACTCCGGCACGGGGCGGGTGCGAGTGCCACTCACCAACATATCTCATCTGCCCCTGCGTCTCAGTCATCACACGGTCAATCGTCTCCTGAACACCGTCGGTTCCGCGGGTGAACCCGCCCGGTGACGCAACGCTGTCAGTGGGCGCTGGAGCGGCACCGGCCAAGTGAATTCGCCGGGCCGGGATATCGACCACGCCGAACATGATGCCGCCAGTCTCGTTTGGCAGCCGCTCTTCCCGCATCGTCGCGACACGCCTGCGAAGGCCGTCGTCGAGGGCGACTTGCCAGCCGTCAACATCGAACCGTCGCACAGCCTCCGCGGGATAGGAGAAGCTGCGCACCGCACCGCCCTCACCGAGCGACCAGATGCGGACAATACCCTCATCGGCATTGGCTGCTTGGCCGAGCCCTTCTGCGACGAGGCCGCTGAGCGCCATGACGCGTGATTCCGGGATTAGGCTAGTGATGGCCCTGCAGGCGCCGGTGTAGGCGACTGTGCGTGCCGGCGTCGCCAGGTGACCCGCGAGGGCCTCCTCGTGAACGACGTGGCCAAGATACTGCGCTTCCAAATCGCGCAGCGTGACGCTGCGATCCTTTGGCTCTGCGAGGAGTACAGCGGCATCGCCCGCAGGGCTGAAGAAGATGCTGATCCGGCGGGCCCCCGCTTGATGATCGGAGAGGTAACGCTCCGCCAACAGCGAAGCGGACGCGTCAATGATGAGATCTGCCTCTTCAAGCGCACGGTCGACATCCTCATTCCGGTGCCCATCAGAACCAACCCGGGCGGTGATGGCTTCTGCAACAGAGCTCTCGTCGTCGAGGATACTTGCAACCGCGCCGGCTAGGATATCGGACTTGCGCTGCGTTACGTTGCCCGCGAACGCGATATGCCGGGCAAGGTTGTGCGGCAGCAAGACGTCATCGTCGATCACAGTCCAGCGGAAACGCCCCTCTCGAGCAAGACACGGAGCGACATGCGCGCCAATTGCGCCACCGCCAACAATCACCGCGCGGCGATCATCCTCGACCGCACGGCCAGCAATCTGCGTCGCCAGGGCACGGTCAAAGGTCGCATGGACTTCGACGGGAAGCATCGCCAGTCCGCCGAGCTCAGCCTCATCAATCGAACCGCCAACTAGCGCGCTCACATAGCCTGCGGCGCCACCCTGGTCCTTGCTCGCCGTCTTGTGGGCAACTCCAAGTGCAACCGCGATGTCGCCGACCTTCTTGGCGGTCACGAAGGCCCGCAGATCGGTCCCCTGCTGTGCGCCGTCAGGAGCCGTGATTGGCATCTCGACGATTACCGCAAGACAAGAGTTTATCCGCGCGGCATTGGTTTTGGCATCATCCAGCCAGGCGCCAAAGCGCGCGCGAAGGTCGGCGAAAAGGTCGATCCCACGCGCTGCAAACATGTCAGCTAAACTAGCGAGGTTTCCCGGGGCAAAAGACAATCGAACCATTTCTTCGGGAGGCACACTGAAGGCGGCGACCGTCAGCGGCAGTGCTTTGACCGCGCCGCTCAGTTCGGAACGTGGGATCACGCGCATCAATGTGCCGGTGTCGTCCGGGATAGCGATGAGGTCATGTTTGCTGGCATGCTTGATCAACGCGCGGGACATGATCAGGCTGTATCCCGTCCCGAACATCTGAGGATCGACCGGCTGGCGGGCATCATGCAGGTTTCCCTCGGCGGCGCGTCGGAACCAGGTGAGGATGCGATGAACGAGTTCGGCCGGCGTCCATGTGAGGCGGGCCTCGGCCCAACTACGATCGTCGATGCAGATCGCGCGCGGCGCGCCTTCTGCGGTGAGATTCTGATGCGCGGTGTCTGGAAAGTCGCTACGCAGTACATAGACGAAGGGCATGGTGTCACCTTCGCCAAAGCGGATCCCGAGCCGCTCAGTGCGTTTGATCGGGATTACGCTCTGCTGGGGCCTGCCGGTCCTGAAGGTCAGTTCGACCAATTCGCCGGCCGCCCCCTGGCGCAACTCGGTGACGGTAGCAACATCCGCGGCGTGACGATCCACAAACCGCGCGAACGAAACCGCGGCCGGGAACGTAAGGTCCCCGGCCGCTATCACCTTTCCGTACGATGCAGACAGCCAGGCTTCGATGTCCATTACCCAGCCCTGGGCGACGCCGCGGCGGCTGTACCGGCCACCATCGGTGCGGAAAGGACGATCGCGAAACCGAACGCCGTGATCTTGTAGGCAAAGGGTTTCGGATTGCTTTTTGACGGGTATTCCATCGTAACAATGAACTCGCCGTCATGTGCAGCCGTGATCCGGCGGTGGTAATTCGCTGCCTGCCGGTGCGGCGGCTGGACGTCGCTGTCTGCCTTCGAACCTTTCGCCGGGATCAGCCAAGACGGTGAAACGATGTCGCTCCCCGGTTGGCGCTGGTTCTCAAACAGCCATTTGACGTCAGCATCAGGAACCGTTTCGTCGGCGCCGCGCTCTGGCCCCAACGACTTGTAGGAGCAGTGATGCGGGAGCTTCATCAGGTCCCAGGCAAGCCGGTCCTCGTTGCCGTGTTTGCGGGTCACCTGAACGATCGCCGAGAGCGTCTCGTAATTGACGTCCGAGGCGAGAAGTAACCGAGTCTTGTGGCCGCCTTCGATGAAGGTTGCCTGCATGACGATGGAGTCTTCGTTTCGGTCCACAACGGTGTTTTCGTCCTGCCGCCACCCGAACGGACAGTGCACGAAGAACTCGACCCGTTCCGAGCCCGACAGAGCGTAGCCGGGGACGAGCTTGCCGGCGTCGACGATCAGATGTTTGCGACTTTCGAAGTCGATACCTTCTGCGTCCATCCAAGCTTTCAGACGGTCAGGCCTCGAGAATACCCGAATTCCCTTGCCCTGGCGCAGGCGGTGACGCGCCTCGGCTCGGACTAGTCGCGCATCATCCTTAAGGTTTTCCTCAAGGATCGCTGCAGCGGGCACCCAGAGCTCCTTGATCTTGATCCGATCCTTGCCTTGGTAGCATGCCGCGTGGTCGAGCCAGAAGAATTCGCCGAACCCCTTACAGTGGTCAGTATCGGTGTGCGTGATGCATACGGTGTCGAAATAGTCGCGCCCAGCCTTGTTGAGATCGCGCCGAAGCGTCTCGGGCAGGTCGCAGCGTTGGTCGTCATCATCGTCCTTGTCGCGCATCGCCGCGTAGTCGATGAGAATCTTGCGCCCGTCAGCCAGATCGAGCCTTGCGGTGTCGGCATTGCCGAGCGGGAAGAAGTTCACGTGTGCCTGCATATTCACTGTCCTCTCGTTACGTTGCCCAATCAGATTTGACCTCTACCGAGCACCCGAATGCGACGTTGCGGTCGAGCGTTAGCGGTTTGTAGGCCAACGCAATCTCCAAGTGTCCTGGGCGTTGCTGTGCGCGGAGCCGGAGTGCCCCACTTCCCGACTCCATCTATCCTCGAACAACCAGGTATGTCAAACTGTAAACATCTACGTAGTTTGTTTAACAAACATATGTGTTTGCCATGTTGACATCCGCTGCGTTTGTAAGTATGAAAACATCATGAGCGCCCTGCAAATATATCGAAATTTAGGTATAAGAATTAAGGGCTTGAGGGGAAGCCTGGGCCTTACACAGGACCAGCTTGCCAAACAGGTTGGGATTTCACGCGCCTCGCTTGCAAATATTGAGCGTGGGAAACAGCAAGTGCTTGTCCATCATCTTTTTGCGATTGCAGAATCTCTGCAGCTAGAATCGCCGGCGGATCTTCTTCTGGCGCCACAGGCCGGATCACGTAGGCACAGAGCACAGAACGACCTACCATTGGCGGAGGAAGGTCTGACCGATAAACAACGCCAGGAAGTACTCAGTCTTGTGGGTGGCGTCCTTGAGATTGACGATCATGGGAACTCTGGAGAAAACTCCAGAAGGGAGGACCAATGAACCACCAAACCAAGAGTAAAATACGGAGAAAAGCGCTCAGTTTGTTGGAAGCGCAAGGCATCTCGTCAGCGCCGGTGCCAGTCGAGCGGATCGCCAAGTCACTCGGCGCAAATCTTCGCTTTTCGCCGCTCGATGACGAGCTGTCGGGGATGGTGTATGTAAAGGATGGCACCCCGATCGTCGGCGTCAATGCCCTGCATCACCCGAACCGCCAGCGATTTACGATCGCGCACGAGCTTGGCCATTTGCAGCTTCACCGTGCCGAGATCAGCAAGGAGATCCACGTCGACAAGGGTTTCCCTATGTTGATGCGTAACACCGTCTCTGCGGAAGGTGTTAACGAGATGGAGATCGAGGCCAATCTGTTTGCGGCCGAGCTTCTGATGCCAGAGTCCTTTCTTGCCGCCTCGCTCGACGGCGAACCGTTCGACATAGATGACGAAGGTGCCGTCAGTACCCTAGCCAAACATTACAAGGTCAGCGCATCGGCGATGCGCTTCCGACTTGGAAACCTGTTCGCCTAAGCAGATGCGGGAGGATCTCGATGAGCTTCGTCTTCTATGACACAGAGACCACAGGGACCCGCACCGCCTTCGACCAGATTTTGCAGTTCGCTGCGATCAGGACCGACCACGAACTCAAAGAAGTAGATCGTTTCGAAATCCGCTGTCAGATTCTGCCCTATGTCGTTCCGGCTCCCGGTGCGATGCGTGTTACCGGTGTTACGGCCGAGCAGCTCATCGATCCGTCCTTGCCGACACACTATCAAATGGTGCGGGCGATCAAAGGCAAGCTGACGGAATGGTCGCCGGCGATCTTCATCGGGCATAACTCGTTCGGCTTTGACGAGCATCTGCTGCGACAGGCGCTCTACAAGACGCTGCATACGCCCTACTTGACGAACACCAACGGCAATTGCCGGAACGACAGCTTGCGGATGATCCAGGCAGTTGCGCGCTTTGCGCCAGATGCATTGAACATCCCCGTCGACGATCGCGGCAAACCGGTCTTCAAACTTGACCGTTTGGCACCGACGAACGGGTTCGATCATAGCGCGGCCCACGACGCGATGGCGGATGTGGAGGCAACAATCCACATGTGCCGACTCATTGCCGAGCGCGAGCCGGAGCAGTGGTCGGGCTTCGTACGCTTTGGGCAGAAAGCCGCAGTCACCGATTTCGCACTCGATGAGGACGTGTTCGTCTTGACCGATTTCTACTACACACGGCCCTATTCCTGGGTGGTAGCGGCGATCGGCACCAATCCCGAAAACGGCTCGGAGATGTTTGTCCTCGATCTCTCCAACAATCCAGATGACCTCGAGGCGCTAAGCGATGAGGACCTCGCGGGCGTGTTGGCGCAAAGCCCCAGGCCGCTGAGGAGCATGCGCACCAACGCCGCTCCAATCGTTATGCCCTATGAGGATGTTCCCGAGGCAACTCGTGAAGCCTATCCGGCGCTCGATGAACTCAAGCGCCGGGCCGCGCGCGTCAAGGGTAATGCCGCGCTAAGGGAACGGTTGATCGCGGGTCTTCTCGCGTCCAGGGAGGAGCGGGAACCGTCCGAGCATGTCGAGGAGCAAATTTACGACGGTTTCGCCAGCAATGCAGACAATGACCTCATGGAACGCTTTCACAACTTGGAATGGCCGCAGCGCGTGCCCTTGATTGGCCAGCTTGCAGATGCACGGCTACGTACACTCGGACAGCGTTTGCTATACTGCGAAGCTCCAGAACTGATGAACGTCGACGAACGGCACGACTACGAAAAGGCGATTGCGCGTCGCTTGATGTCTGCAGACGAAACGACGCCGTGGTTGACCTATCCGAGAGCACTCGCTGAGGTGGATGAAATGATTTCTGAAGTACCGGGCGACGAGATTAATATGTTGACAATGCACCGCGATTTTCTTCGGGAGCGGGCTGCCCAGGCATCCGCGTTGCTTTAGTCGATCGCGGACATGACTGTGCCGCATCCCAATTAGTAAGCAAGCGCATCCCACTATCAGCGGTGCGAAGACGCCGACTAGCACGCCTCGATGCGGGGACGCGCGAGTCCCGAAAGCTCACCCAACCAGCGCCAACGTTCTAACGAATTCTCTAGGATGCATACGATCGTACCTACTGATGTGTAGGTCAGTCGTTGCCGTAGTCCGGTTCAAACTCCATCTCCCTTTCGACACTCAGGGTGTGGTAGGTATCGATGCCCGCGTACTCCAGTTCGTCGGTCCCATCCAATGCAAGCTTGCATACCGGGCACTTGAATTCCTCGGCGGAGAGCTCCTTCTCGACAGTTTCCCAAACTGTGTATCCGTCAGGCTGGGTGTCAACAACGTCTTCACTAACCTGAATACCGGCCAAGTATGCTTTGCCATGACAAGCAGGGCACTCCAATGACCACTCCTCTTCCATAAGCCGAGTGAACAGGTTCCGATATTGGAAGGCCTCCTTGGCTTCTGCCGCCGCAAGTGCAGCATCCCTGTCGGATTTCTTTTGACGGGAGAAATCTTCTTGGTGTCGCTCGACCCGAAGCTCAACCGACTGTCGACGCGCAGACTTGCTAGCCTCGAGGATTGCTTTCGGCGCGGTAGAATCGGCCGTGCCCAGCCAGCTCTCCATTTCCAATTTCATATGATCGAGGATGGTATCGCATGCATACCAGAAGTACCCTTCCCATGCGTCGAGAGACATCGCATTGAAGGGCGTCGCACCAGAATGCAACTCGGCGTTCCGTCGGAGTGCAATCTGATCGCAGAATTCCTTGTTTTTCTCGTCGAAGCGAGGGATCAGGTGCCGGAGCCGGGCGTACAGGGTCTTTGCAGTGATCGTCTTCACGTCCGTCGACAGATTGATGCCGCTTGCCGCAAACATCGACTGGTAATGGTTCGGATCGGCGACAAGACTAGGGTGGTGGGAGGCAAGGGCCGACTTACCGAGAAGCTCCAACGCCAACGATGCCCAAAGCTGGTACTCATCCAATTCCCCATCCACTTTCCTGACCAGCGCCTTTCGGATGTAGAGCCTAGGCTTTGCATACAGCGCCTCGCTATCCAAAGCCGGCGCAACACTACTTTTCATGAAACACTGCTCCTATAAATCACGCGCCGCGCACCTTCACGATCGCAGCGTTCCCGACCATGCAGCACCCTCCAATTGTCCAAAACGAGGATTGATCCGGCCTTCCACTGATGGCGAATTGGATCCATGGCTCCGAGTTCCCGTTCAATTGCAGCTTGGGACACGCGTGCGTGCTCATCTTTGGCCAGCATGCACCCAGGATCCCACCGAAAGAAGCTACGTCGGTCGCTCAGTACCGATGTATAGAAGGAATGACGTCCGTTTCTTGCGAGAAACACGCCACTGTGCAGGCAATCGACTTCATCAGGGGAAAACTTCAAATTCGCAACACTCTGGATCAGCGTCGCAGCGGGCCTTTTCTTCGCAAATCCACATCCCAAAACGATGTAGCGACACGGCGTCGGCAAGTGCGCCATGTCGACGTGACACGGAAACTCTCCACGCCCGAACTGTGCACTCAACGAGGATGCAGGGGCCTTGTCTTCCTCCAAACTCTCGAGCCGCTCCACGTATGAGCCCCGACGGCCTTTCATCACAACACCCAAGTCCTTCGCGGTCGCGAGAACTGCAACGGCCAATTCAGATTCGGTAGACAAGCCAGTCTCGTGGCAAATCCATCCTCTTTCTGAGAGTTTGTGGTCGAATGACGCCAACGATGTCATGGCGAAACGACCGCCATGTCCGGCAAGTCCCGCAGGCTCTGCAGATCGAACGTCACCAGAAACGTCTCCGTCGTCACGAACGTATGCGGCGCGCCAGGCCGCGGCGATCTTGGGCCGTTGGAAATCAAATCCCTGTAGCGCAGCCGGGCCAGCAGATCGCGGCTCACGTCTTTGCCAAAGATGTCCTTCAACCCTGCTCGGTCGACGGGCTGGTGATAAGCGATTGCGCAAAGCACACCCATCTCCATTTCGGTGAAGGCGAGGGGCTGGTCGCCAAGTTCCGCCGCGGCTTTAATGGCGTCCGCGAACTGGGTCTTGGTGCGGAACATCCACCCGCCAGCCACCTCGATAAGCTCATAGGGCCGACCTGCCAGTTCCGTCTGGATATCGTCGATCAGCCTCTCGACCGAGGCCCCCTGCCCCACGATGCGCGCGAGGTCATCGCGGCCGACAGGCGCGGCGCTGGCAAAGAGCACTGCCTCGATCCGTCCCATCCATTCGCGCCAACGCAACTCCTCCGGCAGGTCTTCAAGCTCCCGATCAAACACGTCCTCATGTGCAGAGATCCCCTGCCCTTTCGCAAGCGTTCGATTGGCCGCGACGTTCATGCCGGTACCGGTCATGGTAAGATCCCATACAGCCGGAAGGCCGGCCGCCCGGTCAGCTCGCACGCGACCCCAAGCTCCACCAGCCGGTCACAAAACCGCCGGGCGGCGCGGTCCGTCATCTGGATCGTGGTGCTCTGGATCATCGGTGACAACATGGTCGACGGCGCGACAGCATCCTCAGACAAGAACACGGCGACAGCCGCCTCGGATCCTTTGGCCCGTAGCTTTGGAGCAATCGCTTGCAGCGCCGCGCCGCGCGGCGCCAAGTTCCGCGCCAGTCGGATCGTTTCCTCGATGGACTCGAGGATCCGCACCTGAATTGCCAGCCCGGCCCCCTGCCCCTCCGCGACCAGGTCCCGCAACATTGCTTTTGTCAGACGTCGCGCCGTGATCGGCAAAAGCGAAGGCCAACCCAGCGTGCGGGCCAGGACGATATCGGAGAGCAGACAGGCGATCCGCTCGGCCCGGTCGTCGGCCTCCAGAACCGCGCACATCACTGAGACACATGCCGCCAACGGTCCATGAGTCCGGGCGCGAGCCACGCCGCCCTTGAGCGAATTGTCGGCTTCAGCCACGGGGTCCGGGCCGGTAAGCCCGCCGAGCGCAGCCTGCCAATCGCGTCCGGTCAAGCGCATCTGTGCTGCCTCCCGCCAGAACGCCAGCAAATCGCCATCTGGACCCCGCGCCTCGCCTGGTGGTGCAAGATGGTAGGCGTCGCGAATATCCGCCTCCCGCGCCAGTCGGCCTTCGAGTTTCGAGGTGGCGGTCGCGGCACTCAGTGCCAGCCGGTTGGCCAGCAGCTTCACGGGCACCCTGTGTCCCGGATCAGAGACCAGCCCATCCAGCACGGTCAATGCGGCCCCGGATCGAAAAGCCACAGTTTCAAGGGTTTCTGCACGCCCGGAGGTGACCCAGCCCGGCAGGCTCGGTAGGTTACGTAGGTCGTGCGAGATGGTAGCGGGCTGGTAGGTCATGCCACAAGACTATCCTGTCGCGGCGCTTTCTGCCACCATATAGTGTAGAAACCGCCCCACTCTGCGGTTCTCTGCTATGTCCAATAAGGTTGCCTTATCGAACACTTCTGCACCCCAATTTCATCGGTACGGCAGAGTAGAAGGCGGACTGAGATCTGTAAGAAGACCTTTAACGGCCATTTGATGCGCACAACTGCAGATCATTCCAAGACGGGAGAAGCGAAGGCTCCGAAGCTGAGCTGCCTTCTACCTCAGTTTTTAGTGCAGATGGCCACTGAGCCTCAGACAGTTTGATGAGACCATTGTTGCTTCAAGGCTTAACCCAACGAAATCGACACGCCATAGCGCGACGTTGTGCGATCGAAACATGAACATGAGATACACACGCCGTGCATTAAGTCATTGGAATAATTACTGAATATTTCCAGTCCATCATGGGCGCAACAGATAACTGCGCGGCCTCGGTGGCTGCGTTCAAGGGCATTCAACTCTCTCCTCGGGACCGTACATATCCGGAACGGCCAACATACGCTTACCACGCGCGGTCTGCCACCCTGCCCCGTGCAAGGACAGGCAATCGGCGGTGATTGGGTGCGAAGGCGACCGGGCCCCAATACCAAATCCTATCGGAGCGTTTCCGCGCGAGATGGCGTGCTCTCCGCCCATCCGGGGGGTGAACATAGGTGCATCCTGCGGCGGATAGCCAGAATGAGCCCAGAATGACCGATGCCAGTTGATCGACGCACGACCGCTTCAGCGACGGAAATCGTCACCTGCTGCGTGTAACGCCTATGAATGATCCAGCAGCTTTCTGGCTCAAGAAACACAAGCGGAGAAAAGGTCGTGCGTAACTCGACTATATTGGGGATGGCCGCGGCGGTCATGGCATTTCCATTGGCTGCAGTGGCTCACCATGGAGCTAGCGGCCAGTTCGACATGAGCCAAACGTTCGAGATAACCGGCACTATCACGCGCATCCGCCTCGTGAACCCGCATGCCTATGTCTATTTCGACGTGACCGCTGACGCGGGAGAAGTGGTCAACATGCGTTGCGAACTGTCCTCGGGGTCGCTGCTGAGGCGTAGCGGTTGGACCGAAGAGATGTTCGAGATCGGCAGCGAGATTACTATCAACGGCTCCCCGGATCGGGACGACGACACCACCTGCCATATGAACCAGATCACGTTTGCAAGCGGCATTACCGCCGACCGGGGCGCAAGCTTTGACGAAGATGGCGGCGTGATCGCCACGGAGCGTCAGATCGAACGGGAGGATGGAACGCCCAACCTTGCAGGCAACTGGGCACTGGAGAATCCGCAGGAGCGCGGGCGGGCGACCGTTACGCTGACCGAAGCCGGACAGGCAGCTGTTGCCGATGCCAGCCCGGACCAGAACCCGCGCTTCAATTGCCAAGCAACAAATGTAGCGATGGACTGGGTCTTCAACGGGATGGTGAACACCATCACGCAGACGGACACCGAAATCACGCTGACCTACGGCTTCATGGACATGGTGCGGACGATCCATTTGGATGGCAACGTCATGCCGGAGGATTTCGTCCCGAACCGGACGGGCTATTCCGTTGGTGAATGGGACGGGGACACGCTGGTCGTCATGACGATCGGCTTCGACGAAGGCTGGATTATGGCCCCGATCGGCGGCCGGACGGGTCTGAACGGAGACGGCGGGGACGCGGCCGCGCGCCCGGAACAGCCGGGCCGGGCCGGGTCCGCCGAAGGTCGTGGCGGCCCACAAAGCGCGATGAACAGCCTGGAGCTGACCCTGACCGAGCGTTTCACACTCAACGAAGACGGCACCGTTCTGAGGCGGGAGTATGTGTTCGTCGATCCGATCTATCTTGAGGCGCCTTTCGAGGGGTCGGATGAGGTTACACTCACAACGGATCCCTACGCGCCCTATGCCTGCGACGACCTGACGAACGAGCGGAAAGAATAAGAACCGTTGCTCGGACGTTTGGACCGGCAAAAGCAAACCGGAGAACAGAGCAAAAGGGGCATCGGATGGAGACGCTTTTCCAGCTTGAAGACTCGGCGATTGGAATGATCGTTTCCAGTACACAGTGGGGCTATCCGATCGTGCTGTCGCTCCATGCAATTGGGATGGCGATCATAGTCGGCATTGCCCTGATGCTGACCGCCCGCGTCCTGGGGTTCGCCGCTGCTATACCCGTCGCGGCAATGGCGCCTTACTGGCGCGTGGCCGTTGGGGGCTTCGTGTTGAACCTTCTGTCCGGCTCCGCACTGTTTTTGGGAAGCGCGTCCGAGCTGTTCTTCAACTGGGCGTTTCGCATCAAGCTTGTGCTGGTCGTTCTTGGCCTTGCGCTTACTTGGCGGCTGGTGCGGATCTGCATCGCCCGCGCGGACGGCATTTCATCGTCACATCGAAACCTGGCTGGCGCCGCGGTGGCGGCGTGGATCGCGGCGATCATCTCAGGCCGTCTGATCGGCTATCTAGCGTAGGAAGGGTTCGGGATGGAAAGTCTGCTCACCTGGATCATCGATATATTGAACGCCAGCGCCCTGAACGGGCTTGTGATGGACAATGCTTTCGTGTTCCCGACCCTTGAAATGCTGCATTTTCTGGGGCTGTGCCTTCTGTTCGGGTCCCTGCTGGTCGTGGACCTCCGGGTGGTCGGTTTCGCGCGCAAAGTCCCCATCGAGCGGGTCGAAACATTCGTTCGCTTCGCCCTGGCCGGTTTTGCCATCAATCTGGTGACCGGCACCCTGTTTCTGGTCGGCGATCCTGACCGCTATCTGGTCAACTACGCCTTCTGGGCCAAGATGGGCCTGATCGTGCTCTCCGGTCTCAATACCGCCTATTTTGTCCATCGCATCCGACCGCAGCTGACCGCAGGTATCTCCTCGGCGGACCTGATATCCGGGGCGCAGCTGGTGGCATGGCTGTCCCTGACCTTCTGGTCCTGCGTCATCATCCTCGGGCGATTGATTCCCTATGTCGAAGATCCATGATATCGCGTTCGGGGCGGCCTGCATCTGTGCCTTTTTCGACAGCGCGGCGTCGGCCCATGGCGTCGCGGCGCAGGATCAGAACTTTCTCGCAAGTACATCGGGCCTCCACATCGGCCCGTTCCTGTATCTCGGCGCCAAGCACATGATCACCGGATACGACCATCTGCTGTATCTTGCAGGTGTGATCTTCTTTCTGGGCCGATTTCGCGACGTTGTGACTTTCGTCAGCCTCTTTGCCGTCGGCCATTCGATCACGCTGCTTATCGGAGTGCTCGCCGGGTTGCATGTGAACGCCGATGTCATCGAAGCCATCATCGGCTTGTCGGTCAGCTACAAGGCGCTGGAAAACCTCGGCGTCATCCGCCTGATGGACCCGAAGTCCGCCGTGTTCGGCTTCGGGCTGATCCACGGATTGGGGCTCTCGAGCAAGCTGCAGGGGCCGTCTTTGTCGCCCGATGGCCTGGTCGCGAACATGCTGGCCTTCAATGTCGGGGTCGAGGTTGGGCAGGCCCTCGCCTTGACTGTTCTGTTCGGGGGCCTCGCCTGGCTGCGCCAACGCCCCGATTTTTCGCAAACCGCCACCAATGCAAACGTCGCCCTCTTTTCAGCCGGCCTGGTCTTCTTCGGGATGCAGTCGGTCGGGTATTTCACAACATGAAGGAGACAGGGCAATGATACTTACATCAAAACTGACCGCCGCAGCCGCAGGCGGGGTCACACTTCTGATCGTGGCTGTTCTTCCCGCCGAATACGGGATTGATCCAACCGGTCTTGGTGCCAGGCTTGGGCTGACGGCGTTGGCGCAGGAGACCACCGAAGCCGCCCCCTTCACGGACGTGCTGGAATTCAACATCGGTGACTATGACCCTACGGCCGAGCGGATCGATCAATCCGTGCAAGGCCTGATCCACCGCGAAGAGGCGCCGTTCAAGACAGAGATTATCGAGATCGAGGTCGAGGATTTCGGCGAGGTGGAACATAAGTTCATCATGCCCGCTGACACCACCTTCGTCTTTTCGTGGGAGGTCGTGGATGCTGTCGGCGAAGGGGTCTACTACGACTTTCACGGACATCCTTCGAGTGCGGATGCCGCCAACTATCCCGAAGGGTTCGAGATGGCGTATGCCCGCGGCGAAGGCACGGCGCAGTACGGCTCCTTCACGTCCCCTTTTCCCGGCTACCACGGGTTCTACTTCATGAACATCGAAGAGGGGCCGGTCACGGTCCGGCTGACGATCAGCGGGTACTGGGATGAGCACCTTGAGATGTACCGCGCCTTGCGCGGAGACGTCATCACGAACGTCGAGTTCTGATCCCAAGCAAACTAGGTCGCTTCAGATCCTCGCCCGTTGAAGTGGTCTCCTCCCGGAAGTTTGGACCGGTCTGAGTGAGAGCTTTCGGGCTACGACAGGCCGTCGAGGAGGGGCCGTAGCCGATGGCGAGATCGAAGTTCACAAAGCAGCAGATCGCGTTTGCCTTCCAGCAGGCTGAGGTCGGCACGTCGGTCGAGGAGGTGTGTCAGAAGATGAGTATGAGCCAGGTCACCTTCGATCGCCGGAAGAAGATCTACGGCGCGGTTTCTGTCTTTGCAGGGCAGACGGCAGTGATGAACCGGTTGTGCCGGCAGCCTCATCAGAACACGAACGAGAAACCAACGCCGGCTTGCGTGTCGTCGGAGGCATCGAAGGCGCTGTCCACGTGGAACAGGGCCGCGTCGAGCGTGAAGCGGTCGCGGACGATCGCGTATTCGGCACCGAGGTAAACCGTGACCTCGCTGTCGGTGGCGAAGGGCGTCGCGCCATAATCCGGCGAGCCCGGCATAGGTGGCACCGCCGGTCAGCAGAAGACGGTCGGTACGCAGCCATTCGAGGCCGGCGGCCAGGCCGAACTGGTCGGCACCGGTGCCTCGTAATCATGCGCGCTGCCCGGCAGGCCGTAGCGTAGGTTGCCCGCCTGGACGGCGAGCCCTGCCTGCAGGGCGAGCGCCGATCCGCCGCCGTGGTCGGCGGCGGCGGCGAAGTCGGATGCACGCTCAATGCCGAGGCTCCATTCCGCCTCGTGCGCGCCGAAGGAGCCCGCGTAAAGAAGCGCGAGCGAGACCGATCTGGTCGCCTCCCCCGCCTCGACATCGCTTTCGCGCGTACGGCTGAGGCTGGCCAGCAGTTTTTAGCCCCCGATATCGGGCGTGATGTAGAGTGCGGTGTCGGGATAGCCGAACCCCTCGCACGAGCCGAAGCCGGTCAGGTCCTCGACGCCGACATTCGTGGTCTCGCCCGGCGCCTCGATGCAGTCCCAGGCAAGCGCACTGTCGATGTCGCCTGCGGCGAGCCAGCCGAAGCCGGGGTGCTCGACGAAGGCGAAGGCGGTCTGGTCGATGAAGCCGTCGGTCTCGCGGTCGAAGGTGGTTTCCCGCTCAAACCCGAAGGCGAGGCCGCCTGGTGAAGTCAGGGTTCCGCTGAAGAAGAGGTAGGGATTGTCGAGGTCGATATCATCGGTGCCGGTTCCAATGATATAGAGCTCGGGCGCGACGCTGATCTCGGCGGTCCAGTCGCCAACCGGATGGGTCAGCGCAACGCTGGGATAGAGGTTGAGCGCGAGTTCCGGGTCGTCGGCGCTGTCGCGCTTCAGCCAGTAGACGTCGGCCTCGAACCCGAATTCCCAAGGCCCCTCGGCGCGGAGCGATCCCGCCGCGCGGATGACCACCAGAAAGCCGCCCAAAAGGGCGCGCGCGAACGCCATTCCAGCCATGTCCCATCCCCATTCAGAAGTCATTATCGTTGCTTCGATTGAGGCTGGTCGAAATCCGAGTATTTAAAACAGGCATTTGCGTCAAGGCCTTTTCAATGGGTTAGTATCGGAAACCCATGCCCTTTGCGGCTTGCACTTCTGAAAGCCCGAGTATATTTGTCAGATAAACAGCCGGCCTCGCGCCAGCGATCCGCAATCCCTTGAGGAGCCGCCATGCGGCCGTGGAGTTCGCTCATGCACCAGACACTGCTCGCCATTCCGTTTCTCGTTGCTTCGGCCGGCATAGCCGCCGCAGACGCCCTGGTCGTGACCGATACGCTGGGGCAAGAGATCTCGCTTCCGAGTCCGCCCGACCGGATCGTGGCGATCTACAATGACGCCTATGGCCAGCTCGCCACGCTGGGTAACCGTTCGGTCGGCGTGCTTGCGGGCGCCGAGATGCTGGAAGATTACCGCGAGAACCTGGGCACGCTCGGACGGATCGTCGGACGCGAGGCCGAGGCGGAAGCCGCGGTTCGCGCCTTCCACGACCCTATGGCGCCTATGCGAAGCTCGCGGCTGCGCAACCTTCGGTCCTGAAGATTTCGGTCAGCGGCCCCGGTGTCTTCGAGATTTCAAGCAACGTCGACCCGGTCTGCGGGATGCTCGACGTGGTCGCCACCTGCGACTGACCCGCACCGCCGGGCACCGAGAACAGCTGGAGCTATACCGCCTCGATCGAGGAGGTCCTCGCGCTCGACCCCGAGGTGATCGTGCTCAACAACTGGTCCGAGGCGAGCGATGCCGACATTCTGGCGGCCCTCGCCGCCGATCCGCTCTGGGGCGAGCTTCGGGCGGGCCGGGTCCATGTCCTGCCCTACGACGCCCGCACGACCTCGGTCTGGGGCGTGACCAACTATCTCGACCTCGTGATGCCGCGCCTCTAGGATACCCAAGCGCCATGCTGAACAACATATTGACTGAAAGGTCTTTCTGGGTTGCAGCACTGCTGCTGGCTAGCGGTCCCGGCGCTTCATTCCGGGCCGGCCAGTTTCTGGCCTTCCAGGTCAACGCGATGAGTCCGCACTGCAGCCAAGCTCCCACGTCGTGTTCAGGAGATGAATCTCCAGAGGCATAGGCGCGATAGGGCCATTTCCCAGACTCGAACAATCGGGCATTCGTCGCGGTCGCACACCTCGGATCGCTCCCTACGGACAGTTTGATATCCGCAAAGCGGCCGGATCAGATCACCAGCCGTTCGAAATCGGGATGTGTCTGGAACCGCCAGTTGCGGCGCGGGCCGGCCATGACGTTGAGGTAGTACAATTCTACCCCATGAGGGGCCGCACAGGGATGGTGCCCACGCGGCACGAGGACAAGATCGTGATCCGACACCGCCATCGTCTCGTCCAGACTCAGATCATCCGTGAAAACCCGCTGAATTCCAAAGCCGCTGCTCGGGTTCAGCCGGTGATAATAGGTCTCTTCAAGGTAAGTGATGTTCGGGAAATCATCCACGTCATGGCGATGCGGCGGATAGGACGACCAATGCCCCGACGGTGTGAAAACCTCCGTTACCAGCAAGCTGTCCGCCACATCGCGCCCTTCCATTGCGATGTTGTTGATAAAGCGCGTGTTCGTGCCTCGGCCACGCTCTTCCAACACGATACCCTCGGGGCCGAGGCGCTCTGCGGGGCGTCCTCCCGGGCTGGGTGCGCTACAGACCGCCAAGGTGCAGTCAGTCGTCGACACCGCGTGCCACGCCGCTCCCGGTGGGACATAGAGACAATGCGGCGCGCTGCGTTCGAATACATCCATGCGCCCGCCCATCTCGCCGAAATCCGTACCGTCGGCGCTGATTTGTGCACGCCCCTCGACCAGAACAAGGATTGCTTCGCGGCCTTCCAAGCGGCCCTCTGCCGTCGCGCCGGGCGCCAGCCGCCACAAATCGAACCCCACATAGGTCCAGCCCGCATCCGCGGGACTTAATCTGTGCACCAAGCCTGATCGACCGGAGGGTTTGCGCAACAATTCCAACGTCACGGCGCCCTCCTTGCAGTTTGCGCGTCCAATGCAACCTCGAACGCATCCTGGGTCCAGGCCTCGGACAGCGCGCGTGTGACGAGCGCGACCTGCGTCTCGAGCGCCAACCCGCCGACCGGTGGATCCGTATCGAGATTGGTGGGAAAGGAGTATCCCTCGGCAGCCGCAGCAATCGCCGCCTCCGCCCCCGCCGCGTCCAGCTGACACTCGGCCACCAGCCGCCTCAACACGGGGTAAAGTGCGCGGCACATCGCGGAACGATCCACCGTCTCCATCGCCCGCCCAAAGGCCGAAGAGACCTGCAACAGGTTGGCCATGCGCGCGATATCATTGGAGCGGTTCTCGCCAGCGCCATGGTAGAGCGCCGGGTTGAAGAACAGCGCGTCGCCCTTCGCAAGCGGCAGTTGCACCGCATGTTCGGCGAAATACACCGCAACCTCCGCGCGCCGGTGGGCCAGGTAGCCGCCCGGCACCTGCTGCGAATAGGGCAGGAGCACGGTCGGCCCGCTTTCGACCGGCATGTCGCAATGGGCCACCGCCCCCTGCAGGGTCATCACGGCGGACAGCGCGTGCGCATGCGGCGGGAATCGCGCGGCCACCTCTGCGGTCTGGAAGCCGAGGTGATAGTCGCGGTGCACGCTTTGCGCCTTGCCGCCCGGGTGGACCAGGTTCACCTGCGCCGTCATCTGGTAGAACGGCCCCAGCCACGCCTCGCAGACCGCCGCGATCGCCGGGTTTCCATAGTAGAGCGCGAAGCCCTCGGGATCGGCGAGGCACTGTTTCTGCAGGCTGTTCCAGATCCGGTCATTCGCGCCGGCCGCGGCAAAATGGTCACCCTTGCCGTGGCCCGCAGCCTTCTCTGCCACGATGATCGCGTCGAACACGGCCGAGGCGCGGTCGATCGGGCCGGTATCGCCATAGGCCGCCTTCAGCACCAGCACCCCCGGCCCCTGCCCCTGCCCCTGCCCCAGAACCCAGGCCCATTCGGCCATGAGCGCCCTGCGGTCGCCGGGGTCCGACAGGCGGGCCCGCAGCACGTTCATATCGTAGAGCGGCACGTTGCGCGATACGGTGTCGGTGTAGGCCAGCCCCGCGGGGTCCAATACCCGGCCCGTCACCTCGGCCAATTCGTCGAGGTCACCGCTATCGAGATCGAAATAGCCCCGGTCGAGCATGCTGGCCTCCCTATCGGTCACACCGTCCCGCCGAGCGAGCCTTCCAGCGCGACCATCTCCTGCCCGCCTGCCATCATGTCCTGAAGCTCTTCGGGGGTGATCTGCCCGCGCTGCGCAGTGCCGAGCGTCTTGCCGCGGTTCAGCACCGTGAACCGGTCGCCCACGGCCAGCGCGTGACGCACGTTGTGGGTGATGAAAACGATGCCGATGCCGGTCTTGCGCACCTTGTCGATCGTGGCGAGCACATTGGCCGTCTGCCGGACGCCGAGGGCCGAGGTCGGTTCGTCGAGGATCAGCACCTTGGCGCCGAAATAGACCGCCCGCGCAATAGCAACCGTCTGTCGCTCGCCGCCCGAAAGCGTGCCCACGGCCTGGTCCGGCGAGCGGAGGTTGATGCCCATCTTGCGCATCTCGTCCATCGTCGTCTGGTTGGCCTTGGCGAAGTCCATGAACTTCATCGGCCCGATCTTTCTGACCGGCTCGCGGCCCATCCAGAAGTTCCGCGTCACGCTCATCAGCGGGATCATCGCGAGGTCCTGGTAGACCGTGGCGATGCCCGCCTCCATGGCGTCCCGCGGGCTGTCGAAGTTCATCTGGCAGCCCTCGAACAGGATCTCGCCTCGGGTCGGCTTGTGCACGCCCGACATGGTCTTGATGAAGGTCGACTTGCCCGCGCCGTTGTCGCCCAGAAGGCAGTGGCATTCGCCAGGCCGCACATCGAAGCTGACACCGTTTAAGGCGATGACCGGCCCGAAATGCTTTGCGATGTCCTTCATCTCGACGATGGGATCGTGGTCGAAACCGCTCATCTCACCTCTCCCCGGTAATGATACGGCGGATATATGTGTTCAGGATCACCGCGAAGAGCAGGATGACACCCAGGAACACCCGGAAGAGGCTCGACTCCACCCCGGCAAAGAACAGGCCCTGCTGCACCACGCCGAAGATCAGCGCTCCCAGCGCCGCCCCGATGACCGAGCCGTAGCCGCCCGTCAGGAGCGCACCGCCGATGACCACGGCGATGATCGCCTCGAACTCCTTCAGAAGGCCGCGATCCGCCCCGGCCGAGCCGAACTCCATCACCTGGCAGGTGGCGAAGACGAAGGCGCAGAAGGCGGTGAACATGAACATCAGGATCTTGACCCGGTTCACCGGCACGCCGACATAGCGCGCGGCCTGCGCATCGCCGCCCGAGGCGAAGACCCAGTTGCCGAACTGTGTGCGGGTCAGGACCACATGCGCGACTGCCACCAGCACTAGGGCCCAGACGATGAGCATCGGGATGCCGTTAACGATCGGCTCGCCCTCCCGCGTGCCGCGCTCGAAGACCGCGATCATCTCCATCTCGGCCAACCAGTCGAAGATCCAGCCCCCGATCTTGCCGCCGAAGACCGGCGCCAGCCAGTCGCCCTCGGCCGCGTCGTCGATGCCGCCGATGATCGTCTGCCGCTCGATGAGCTGTGGAAAGAAGATGGTGAAGCCGCGCAGGATGAACAGGAAGGCCAGCGTCACGATGAAGCTCGGCAGTCCCGTGCGCACGACGATGAAGCCATTCAGCGCGCCGATCGCGACGCAGAGCGCGAGAGTCAGCAGGATCGCGATCCAGACCGGCCATTGCAGCGTGACCGAAATGATGGCGATGGACATCCCCGCGAAGCCGATCATCGAGCCGACGGAGAGGTCGAATTCGCCCGCGATCATCAGCATGCAGGCGCCGACGGCGATGATCATGAACTGCGCCGAGACGATCGACCAGTTCAGCACGCCCTGCGCGTTGAACATGCCGCTGTCGCCGGCGAAGGCGACAAAGAACACGAAAACGGCGATGGTACCGACGATGGCGCCCAATTCAGGCCGGATCAGCGCCTTGCGCAGCCCCGAGATTTCCTTGACGCGTTCGTCTTTCGCCAGGGCAGTTGCCGCCCCTTGCCCGCTCTCGGCCATGGCCTGACCCTCCCTGCAGTGACAGAAGGGGGCGGGCATCACACGACGCCCGCCCCCGAACATCAAGCGGTCAGCGGTATTCGCCGGCCAGCTGCGACACCAGGTCGAGGGCGTCGGCGGTCACGAAGCCGGGGCCCGAGTTGATGTTGTTGCCCGGCAGCACGCCGTAGCGATGGTAGTTGGTCAGCACCACGACCGGCAGGTAGGCCTGCAGGAAGGGCTGCTGGTCAATGCCCCATTCGATAACGCCGTCGCGGATCGCGTCCACGATGTCTCCGCCCAGGTCGAACGTGCCGAAATAGATGTCGCCCGCGAGGCCCATCTGGTCCAAGGCGAGGATCGTAGGATCGGCCGAGGTCGGGCCAAGCGTCAGAACCGCGTCCGTGTCCGGATTGGCATTCAGGTAGGCCATGACCCGGTTCTGGATTTCCGCCGGGTCCTGGCCGGAATCGATCATCTGGTTCCCCAGTTCCACCCCAAGCCCGTCGGCGAAGCCCTGGCAGCGCTGCGTCGAGGACGGCGAGTTGATGTAGTGGTTCACGCAGAGGAACGAGCCTACGCCATCACCGGCGGCGCGCTGGCCGGCGGCGAAGCCGGCGTCGTATTCCGGCTGGCCCACATACATCAGAGCGCCGATCTCGCGCGCCTGCTCGGGCGTGCCGGAATTCATGATGATGACGTCAATGCCGGCATCGACTGCCGCGCGGATCGGACCGGACAGAACGTCGGGGTCGGCCAGCGTAGTGATGATGCCGTCGGGGCCGCTCGCCGCGGCCTGCTCGATGATGCGCGCCATGTCGGCGAGGTCGCCGGTGGGCGGGTTGCGGTACTCGACCTCGACATCCATCTGCTCGCCGGCCAGCGCCAGCGCGTTCTTGATCGTGTTCCACCAGCTGTCGCTGTCGGGCGCGTGGCTGACCAGCACGTAGCGCTCACCGTCGGCCTGCGCCGCCGTGCCGCCAAGAAGCGCCGCGGCAGCCACCGCGGTGACGGCCATGGTCTTGAAGAAACCGTTCATATCGTCCTCCCATTTGCTTCGGGCGTGTTCGGTATGCCTCCCACCGCCTCTGGTGAAGCCTAGCCGCGAAACATACATTTTGCAACCGGTTGCAAAACCTGATCGATTGCCAGAAGCTTTCACCACAGCGACGGCGGTGTATAAGCGCAGCGGGAAGACCAGGGACATGGATGACGGACGATGGCGGTAACTCTCAAGGATGTGGCGAAACGTGCGGGCGTGTCGCGTTCGGCAGTATCGCGCACCTTCACCGAAGGCGCCTCCGTCTCGGACAAGACACGGGCCAAGGTACAAAAGGCCGCGGACGAACTCGGCTATAGCCCGAACGCGCTTGCCTCTTCGCTCACGACGGGGCGGACCAAACTGATCGGACTGGTGTCCAACAACTTCCACAACCCGCTGTTCCTCGAAGTGTTCGACCTCTTCACGCGCGGTTTGCAGGACCGCGGCCTCAGGCCGCTCCTTGTCAATCTCAGCGATGAAACCGATCCTGAGAATTCGGTTCGGATGCTGCGGCAATATTCGGTCGATGGGGTGATCGTGGCCTCGTCCACCCTGCCCCCCAGCTTTGCCAAGGCGTTCAAGGATGCGGACATGCCGGTCGTGCATTCCTTCGGCCGCTGGTCCAGCGCGCCCGAGGTGCATGTGGTGGGCATCGACAACGTTGAATGCGGGCGCATGGCGGCGCGGGCCCTCTTGGCGCGCGGCTATCGCAATGTCGCGTTTCTGGGCGGCCCGGAAAGCGCGACCTCGACCCAGGACCGGCATGCGGGCTTCATGGGCGAATTGTCCCCCCATCCGAACGTGACGATCACGACCAGCTTTGCGGCGGCCTATTCCTTTGACGCCGGGCGCGCCGAGATGCAGCGCCTGCTGTCAGAGGACGCTGCGGCAGAGGCCTATTTCTGCGGTGATGACGTCCTGTCCATCGGCGCGCTCAGCGCCATTCGCGAGGCCGGGCTGTCGGTGCCGGGCGATATCGGCCTGATCGGTCTGAACGATATGGAGATGGCCAGCTGGCAGAACATTGGCCTGACCACCATCCGCCAGCCGATCCCCGAGATCATCAACTCGTCCATCGAACTAGCCATCGCCACCGTCAACCACCCCGACCGTCACACCGAAGCCCGCCTCTTCCCCTGCCAGATCATCGAGCGGGCCACCTTGAGACCGATGGGCTGATCGTTGTTTCAGGCCCATTGCGGAACGGCTCGAGCATGGTTGGCGTAGCCTCGCAGCATGGGGATTGCGGCAGAAATGCAAACCTAGGGCCACCCCAGAGAAACGCCGTTGAATACCTGTCAGAAGCATCAGGCAGACCTGGCCTGCTATTAGCACCTATCATTCTGGCGCAACCGAAGGGCCATATGCTCCGCTTCGGACAAAGTCAGACCCCCTTTCTCGAAGGGGGCCTTCTTCCGTCGGACGGAGATGCAGGTTATGCTGACTCTAGTTTCAAAAAGCGCTCATAGCCATAGCACTGGTCTGTCATGTAGGGCAGGTGCAGCGGCAAGACACCCGTCATGTCGTAGAGGTCTTCCTTGATCACGGCTTCGCCAGAAACGGAGGCCGAGACGATCGACGGCTCGGAGGTCGGGAAAAACCAGACCGTCCCATCGCTGGCCCGGAAGACATCCATGCGCACAACCTCAAGCCCCACATGACCCGCCGGGGGCGCATATGTCATGCGTTGGCTGTTGACTGTTTCTGTTTCAACCTGCTGGCTGAACTCGTTTTGGGTGGTCACACTCAGGCCGAAGGTCGTGCTGGCTTTGGCCGTGAACTCTCCCACCGCAGCGCTGCTTTCACTTGTCTGCGAAATGCTGGTCACGGTTTCGATGAAAAGGCGCGAGGCTTCCATCTTCGACACCCTGCTCGACTCGAAGCTCTCGAAGGTTTGACCTTGCGGGATGACGCTGATGACAGCAATCGCACCAGTCTCAATCAAGGCGGATTCCTGATAGTCCGCGATGCAGCGGGCCCGCAACTTGAAAACCATATGACCGACATTTCCACCCAGGCCAAGGATGCGGACGCCGTTCAGAGTTTTGCTTGGCCCTCTCAGCGTACCTCCCTTGAGTTTCCGGCCGAAACTCGTGGTCATTTCAAACCCGCGGATCCGGTTTCGTTCTTTTTGTCGTCGTGGCTTTCGTAGACGACCAGCTTGTTGATGTACTCGTCTTGCTGCATGTCGAGCACGAGGGTCTCCTTGCCCTGCAGGTCGCCATAACGCGTCCCGTTGAGCAAGACGGCCTCCACCATTTCAGAGGTCCGAAACCCGATAGAACGCACCGCTTGAATGTCGAAATCGCTGCCATGATCACCGCCGATGGCAATTGTTTGAATAGTCATTTTGAACGTCTCCGCTTTTCCAATGTGTTTCTGGTGTCGCAAGCGCTGACTCCGTGCCAGCCCTGCGTTGGGGTTACGCCTGTGGATTTGGAGTTATTCCCGTGCTGCGCGAACACCCCGAGATCGAGGTCTCGATCAGCTACGCAAGCGCCTATTCCTTCGACGCGGGCCGGGTTGAGATGACCAGGCTTCTGATGACCGCCCCGACCGAGGCGTATCTCTGCGGGGAAGACGTTCTGTCGATCGGCGCGCTGTCCGCGATTGGGGGGCCTCCGCTGTCCCGAGGATATCGGGATCATCGGGCTCAACGACATCGAGATGGCGCGCTGGCAGAATTTCGACCTGACCACGATCCGCCAGCCGATCGCCGAGATTATCGACGCGTCGATCGACCTGGTGATCGGAACCATCGAGAAACCCGATCGGCACCCCGAGACACGGCTGTTCCCGTGCCGGGTGATCGAACGTGGGACGCTTCGCCTGGTTCGATGATGCCGGGCGGGCCTGCGTGACGAAAGCTACGCCCGCCAGATCTGCGAACCGCTGTCCCGCGTTCTAGCGATACATCGGCGGCCGCGCGTCGGTCCATGCGCCGCCGGCTTTCGCCGATTCCACGCTCGCATAGACCGCTGCCATAGACCGCAGCCCGTCTTCGGCCGTGGGCAGCGCACCCTGCGCCTCGCCCCGGATCGCGGCGGCCAGATCGACATAGATATTGGCCACCGCCAGCGGGAAGCCCTCGGGATGCGCAATCGCCACGCGGGACAGACGCGCCGCCTCGTCGCTCAGCCCCGCCTCACCTTTCTCCATGATCTGCGTGCGCCCGCCCACGGGCGTGTAGTAGACTTGGTTCGGCTGCTCGGACGCCCACCTGAGCCCGCCCGTCTCGCCGAAGATCTGGATGTCGAAACCGTGCTGGCGCCCAATGGCGACCGAGGATGTCCAGAGTCGCCCCACCGTGCCGCGGGACATGCGGAAATTCACCATCGCGTCGTCTTCCAGCACGCGCGACGGAATCGTCGAGGCGAAATCGGCCGAGACTTTATCTACCTGATCTCCAACGATGAAACTCGCCATGTGCAGCGCATGGATGCCGCAATCCGCGAACTGACCCGAGATCCCCGCCATCGCCGGATCGTAGCGCCACCGCACCCTTGGATTGTCTGCGTCAGTCGTGTCACCATGGTGGCCGTGGCTGAAATTCGTCACCACCAGCCGCACGCGCCCAATCTGCCCGGTGGCCACGATCTGGCGCATCTCGCGGACCATCGGATAGGCCGAGTAGCAGTAGTTCACGGCGCAGATCCGGTCACTGGCCTTGGCCACGCGCACGATCTTCTCACCCTCCTCGACGGTCATGGTCATCGGCTTTTCGCAAAGAACGTGGAAGCCCGCTTCGAGGAAGGCCTTGGTGATTTCGAAATGCGTCGAGTTCGGCGTCGCCACCGTCACAAGGTCCACCCGGTCCTTGCGCCGCCGCTCCCCCTCCAGCATCTCGCGCCAGTCGCCATAGGCGCGGTTCGCCGCCACACCCAACCGCTGCGCATAGGCACGACCCTTCTCGGCGTCGACATCCAAAACCCCTGCCACCAGGGAGAAATTCCCATCCGCCTGCGCCCCCAGACGGTGCGCAGGCCCGATCTGGCTGCCCTCGCCGCCACCGATCATGCCCCAGTTGAGCTTCATAGCCTAACTCCCTCAGAACCCGATGCTTTGCAGGTAATCACGGTTCGCCCGGGCATCGTCGATAGGCGACACGTCGAGTGTCGGATCGCAATCCTGCTCGACCGTGCACCAGCCCTCGAACCCGGAATCCAGCAGGATCTGCCGCACCGCCGGAAAATCGACATCGCCTTGGCCGAGATTGCAGAAGATGCCCTGCCCGCAGGCCTCGTAAAACCCGGTGCCCCGGGCGATCGCGCCGGCCTTCACGCTCGGGTCGATATCCTTGAAATGCATATAGGAAATCCGCCCGATATGCCGCCGCACGAAGACCACCGGATCAAAGCCCGCATAGGAGTGATGGCCCGTGTCGAAGCAGATCTTAAGGATGTCCTCTGGAACGTCCTCCAGAAGCCTCTCCAGCTCCGGCTCGAAATCCATGAAGCCCGCTGCATGGGCGTGGATGCCGACCGTCAGGCCGTACTCCTCGGCCCCCATCTTCGCCACATGGGCGATCCGGTCGCGGAAGGCCGCCCACTCCTCGGGCCCCATCTGCTCGGCATCGTCGGGCCGCCCCGCCGTTGGCGCGCGCCGGGGCGAGATCGAGTCGATCAGGACAAGGTGCTGCGCGCCATGCGCCACCAGCGCCTTGCAGGTCCGCACCGCGCCGTCCAGCACGTCATCCCATTGATCGGGATCGTGAAATGCCCGAAACACAACGCCCCCGATCAGCTCAAGCCCGTACTCGTCCAGAGCTTCGGCCAGCACGGCAGGGTCCTCGGGCATGAAGCCCACCGGCCCCAGCTCGATGCCGGTATAGCCCGCCTCGGCACAGTCTTTCAGGACCGCCTGCCAGGGCGGGTTGCGTGGGTCGTTGGCGAATTCGACCCCCCAGGAACAGGGGGCATTGCCGATGCGGATCGTCATGGAAGCGGGACCTTTCAGGCTGCGGGAACGGAATGCCAGCGGCCATCCTCGGCCGAGGTGAAGGCTGTGTCGATGACGCGCGCGGCGGCCAGACCGTCGCGGAAGGTGGGCCAGACCGGCTGACCGGTGTGGATCGCCTGCAGGAAATCCCGCGCCTCGATGATGATCTGGTCCTGATAGCCGGTGCCATGCCCTGGCCCCTGGCAGAAAGCCAAGTAATCGGGATGCGCCGGGCCGGCCAGGATCCGGGTAAACCCGCGCGTCGCCTCCGGCCCCTCGGCGCGGTAGAGATGGACGGCGTTCTGATCCTCCTGATCGAACCGGATCGCGCCTTTCGTGCCGTGGATTTCGTAGGCATAGCCCATCTTGCGCCCTGTGGCGGCGCGGCTGAAATAGAGATGCCCCATCGCGCCGGAGGCGAAGCGCACCATCATCTGCCCGTGGTCGTCGTTGTCCACTAACACGCCACCCCGCGCGGCATGGATCGTTTCCACGCGCGCCGAAAGCTCGGCGATCGGCCCCATCAGCGCCATCGCACAATTGACCATGTGCGGCGAAAGATCGCCCATGCAGCCGTTGGGCCGCCCATGACAGCGCCAGTTGGCGGGCGTCTCGGGGTCGGCGAGGAAATCCTCGGTGTGCTCTCCTCGGAACCACGTCACCTGCCCGATGGCGCCCTCGGCCAGCAAGCGGCGGACGAACTGCGTCGCCGGCGTGCGGACGTAGTTGAAACCGATCATGTTTGGCAGGCCCGAGGCCTCGGCCGCGGCGACCATCGCCTCGGCATCCGCCAGCGAGGCGCCCAGCGGTTTCTCGCAAAAGACCGGTTTCCCGGCAGCGAAGGCCGCCTCGGCGATCGCGCGATGGGTCGTCTGGGGCGCGGCGATCACCACTGCCTCGACGCGCGGGTCGGCGACCACCTCCTGCCAGTCCCGCCCCGCACGGGCAAAGCCATAGGCGGCGCGGTAGCGTTCCGACGATTTTGGTGAGGAGGCCGCCACCATCTCCAGCCGGGGGCGCAAGGGGGTGTCGAAGACCGCACCAACCGCGGCCATGGCCACGGCATGCGCCTTGCCCATGTAGCCGCCGCCTATCAGGCCGATGCCGATCGCGGGCATGCACGCCCCTCCCCTTTGCACTTGGCCGGTTGCAACCGGTTGCAAAATTCGTATCCTGAGTCGGCGCGGCACGCAACGGGCAAACCGGGCCCGACCGCCGTGGAGGAGGATCAGATGAGCGATGCGGGCACCATCATCCGGCTGACGACGGCACAGGCCATTGTGCGCTACCTCGTGAGCCAGTTCATCGAGATCGACGGTGTCGAAACCCGCATCTGCGGTGGCGGCTTCGGGATCTTCGGACATGGCAATGTGCCCTGCCTGGGTGAGGCGCTCTACCCCGTGCAGGACGCCCTGCCGCTCTACCGCGGGCAGAACGAGCAGAGCATGGGCCACGCCGCCGCCGCTTACGCGAAATATCATCTGCGCCGCCGGTTCATGTTCTGCACGGCAAGCGCCGGGCCGGGCACCGCGAATCTGCTGACGGCCTCGGCGCTCGCGCACGCGAACCGCCTGCCGATGCTGATGCTCTGCGGCGACACCTTCCTGACCCGCCTGCCCGACCCGGTGCTGCAACAGCTGGAGCATTTCGGAAACCCGACCCTAGGCGTGAACGACGCGTTCAAGGCCGTCACCCGCTACTGGGATCGCATCACGCATCCCGCGCAGGTGATCCAGTCGCTGCCTGCCGCGCTCGCCACCATGCTCGACCCGGCCGATTGCGGCCCTGCCTTCCTGGGCCTGCCGCAGGACGTGCAGGGCTGGGCCTACGATTATCCGGTGGCGTTTTTCGCCCGCCGCGTCCACCGCATCCGGCGGCAGACCCCCGATGGGGCCGAGATCGCCGATGCCGCGGAGCTGCTGAAATCCGCGAAGCGGCCCATGATCATAGCGGGCGGCGGCGTGCAGTATTCCGGCGCGGTGGCCGAACTGACCGCCTTCGCCGAAGCGCATGCCATCCCCGTGGTCGAGACCATCGCGGGGCGTGCAAACCTGCTGGCGACCCATCCGCTGAATATCGGCCCCATCGGCGTGACCGGCTCGGACAGCGCCAACGCCATCGCGGAGAGCGCCGACATGGTTCTTGCCGTGGGCACGCGGCTGCAGGATTTCACCACCGGTTCCTGGACGGCCTTTGCCAAGGACGCGCGCTTCATCGGGCTGAACGTGGGACGGCATGACGCGATGAAACACCTGTCGCTGCCGGTCGTGGGGGATGCGAAACTGGGCCTGCCCGCGCTTGGCGCCGTGTTGGGCGGCTACACCGCCCCCGCCGACTGGACGGCCAAAGCACAGGACAAGCGCAGGGCCTGGGACGCCTATGTCGCCGACAATGTGGCGCACGGGAACCGCCCGAACTCCTACGCACAGGCCATCGGCGTGGTGAACGCGCTTTGTGACAAGCGCGACCGCGTGGTGACTGCGGCGGGCGGCCTGCCGGCCGAGGTCACCGCGAACTGGCGGACGCTCGACATCGGCACGGTGGACGTGGAGTTCGGGTTCTCCTGCATGGGCTACGAGATCGCCGGCGGCTGGGGCGCGCGGATTGCCCAGGCTGAAGTGGAGCCGCAGAAAGACACGATCGTCTTTGTCGGTGACGGGTCCTATCTCATGCTGAACTCCGACCTCTATTCCTCTGTTCTAACGCATAAAAAGCTGATCGTTCTGGTCCTCGACAACGGTGGTTTCGCGGTCATCAACAAGCTGCAAAACAACACCGGGCAGGACAGCTTCAATAACCTGATCAAGGACTGCCCGACCGTGCCCGAACCCTTTGCCGTAGATTTCGAGGGGCATGCGCGATCTATGGGCTGCAATGCGATGACCGTCTTGAACCCAGCCGAACTGGCCGAGGCCTTTACCCGCGCCAAGGCCGCAGACAAGACCACCGTGATCGTCATGCAGGTCGACCCCTACGAGGGCTGGACCACCCAAGGGCACTCCTGGTGGGAGGTTGGCACGGCGCAGGTCTCGGAAAGCGCCAGCGTGCGCGAGAAACACGCCGAGATCGAGGCCACCCGCACCCGCCAGCGACAGGGGGTGTGAGATGCGTCTGACCGGCAACCGCTTCGTCATCATCGGTCGTGCGGGAATGGATTTCTACCCCGACCCGCCCGGCACCAAGACCGAGGACGCGACGCAGTTCTTCGCCTGCCTCGGCGGGTCCTCGGCCAATATCGGTGTGGCGATCACGAAACTCGGCGGAACGGCTGACCTTGTCACTTGCGTCTCCGACGACGCCATCGGGCGCTTCGCCCTGAACGAGCTGGACCGCTACGGCGTGGGCCGCGCCCATGTGCGCAGCGTGGGCGGCGAGGCGCGCACCTCCCTGGCCGTGGTCGAGACCACGATCGAGGATCACCAGTCGGTGATATACCGCAACGGCGCCGCCGATTTCGAGATGACGACCGCGGACGTGGAGGCCGTGGAGTACGCCGCCTACGACGCACTGATCACCACCGGCACGGTCCTCGCCGCAGACCCCTCGCGCAGCGCCGCCTTCCGCGGCTTCGAACTGGCCAAGGCCGCGGGCCTGCCGCTGATCTTCGACATCGACTACCGCCCGTATTCCTGGCCCTCGACCCAGATCGCCGCCGAGGTCTATTCCCGTGCGGGCGCGATGTGCGACGTGATCGTGGGCAACGACGTGGAATTCGGCTTTATGGCGGGCGACTACGACTGCGGCCTCGACAAGGCGCGAGAGCTGGTGGCCGAGGGCGCGAAGATCGCCGTCTACAAGATGGGCGAGAAAGGCGCGATCACCATCACGCCCCAGGGCGAGGTGACGACCGGCATCTACCCGACCAAGGCCCTCAAGCCCACCGGCGCGGGCGACAGCTTCATGGGCGGCTTCGTCTCTGGCCTGGCCGACGGTCTGCCCGTGCGAAAGGCCGTGTTGCAAGGCTCCGCCTCCGCCGCCATGGTCGTGGCGCGGGTGGGCTGCGCCCCCGCCATGCCGACGCGGGAAGAGCTCGACGATTTCCTCGCGCGCCACGCCGGCCCAAGCGCGGCCTGAAAGGACGGCAGATGCATATCGCTCCCTACGACAACCAGAACCGGCCCATCGTCGACGTAAACAACCCGCTGGTGCCGCTGACCTTCTTCAACATCGTCAAGCTGAAGGCGGGTGAGCATTTCGACTACCGCGTGCCGGGCTACGAGACCTGCGTGGTGCCCGCGACCGGCACCGTGACGGTCGAGACGGCGGGTGAGAGCTTCGCCGGGATCGGCAACCGCGGCGTTGATGTCTGGGACGGCGAGCCCGAAGGGGTCTACGTGCCGGCCGACACGGGCGCCCGCATCACCGCGCAGACAGACACAGAGACCTTCATCGCCGGTGCGCAATTCGCAGAAACACTGAAGCCCTTTGCCGTTCGGGCCGGCGACCTCGACCTCGTGCAATACGGCTCGGACGACACCAAGACCCATCGCAAGATCAAGCATATCCTGGGCGCCGGCCACCATGACCGGGTCGGGCGGCTGCTGGTCTCGGAGCTTTTCACCGTCGGCGCGGGCGGCTGGTCGGGGTTTCCAAGCCACAAGCATGATACGGACAGGTTGCCCGACGAGACGCGGCACGACGAATGCTACAACTTCCGCTTCCGGCCCGATTACGGATCGGGCCTGCAGTTGCTCCAGCGCGTCGACAACGAACCGGGCGACGCCTACCACATCGTCAACGGCTCGACCGTGCTGATCGACAAGGGGTATCACCCCTGCTGCGTGCTACCGGGCTACGAGATGTATTACTTCACCATCCTCGGGGGGCTTAGCCAGCGCAGCCTGAAACAGTACTTCCAGCCGACCCATGCCGAGCAGTTGCACACGATCCCCGGCATCATGGACATGGTGGCCAAGTTCAAATGACCCTCGCGACCCTTTCCGAGGTCCTCCAACCCGCCTCGCGCGATGGCTACGCCGTACCTGGCCTCGTTTGCCTCGGCTGGGAGGACATGCGCGCCTATGCCATGGCGGCCGAGGCCGAACGCGCGCCGGTGATCCTGCAGGCGGGGCCCTCCTGCCGCCGGCACACGCCTCTGCCGGTCCTGGGCAAGATGTTCCGCCACCTGGCCGACAGCATCGATGTGCCTGTCGTGGCCCATCTGGACCACGGCTACACCCTGGACGAATGCCGTGAGGCGCTGGAAAGCGGCTTTACGTCGCTGATGTTCGATGGCTCGCGCAAGCCGCTTGCCCAGAATATCGAGGAAACCGCGCAGGTGGCCGCGATGGCCCATGCGGCGGGCATTTCCTGCGAGGGAGAGATCGGCTTCGTAGGCTATTCGGGCGGCGAAGGCTCGGCCGGGACCGACCCGAAGGAGGCCGCGATCTTCGCCCGGGACAGCGGCGTCGACGCCATGGCGATCAGCGTCGGCAACGTGCACCTGCAGACCGATCACGAGGGCGGACTTGACGAGGCGCGCATCCGCATGATCGAGGCCGTGACAGAGGTGCCGCTGGTCATCCACGGCGGCTCGGGCGTGCCCTATCCGCAGCGCCTTGCCTTGTCCACGGGGTCAAAGATCGCCAAGTTCAACATTGGCACCGAACTGCGCATGGCCTTCGGCGCCGCGCTGCGCTCGGCCATCAACGCGGACCTCGCCCGGTTCGACCGGATCGCGATCCTGAACGAAACACACGCGCCAGTGATGGAGGCCGCGCGGGCGGTCATACGCGGACTGGGCGCAAACGGAAGGGCCTGAAATGCTGAGGATCGGACTGCTTGGCTGTGGGCGGATCGGGCAGGTTCATGCACGCAGTATCAGGGCGCTCGATGGCGCCGCCCTCACCGCCGTCGCCGACGCGATGCCCGAGGCCGCCGAGGCGCTGGCCGCCAGCACCGGGGCCGAGGTGCGTGACGTGGACACGATCATCGCCGCGGGCGACATCGACGCTGTTGTCATCGGCACGCCGACCGACAGCCATTTCGGCCAGATCATGGGCGCGGCAAAAGCGGGCAAGGCGATCTTCTGCGAAAAACCCGTCGACATGTCCGTCGACAACATCCGCGCCTGCATCGACGCGGTGGGGGCCGCGGGCGTGGCGTTCCTGACCGGGTTCAACCGGCGCTTCGATCCCAACTTCGCCAAGCTGCGCGCGCGGATCCGTGCAGGCGATATCGGCGCGGTCGAGCTTGTCGCGATCACCTCGCGCGATCCTGCCCCGCCGCCCCTCTCCTATGTCGCGCGCTCGGGCGGGCTTTTCAGGGACATGATGATCCACGACTTCGACATGGCCCGTTTCCTGATAAGCGAAGAATTCGTGCGGCTGCACGCGATGGGCAGCGCGCTCATCGATCCCGCCATCGGCGATGCCGGCGACGTGGACACGGCCGCCGTGATCCTGACCACGGCGGCGGGCAGGATCTGCCAGATCTCGAACTCTCGCCGCGCCGCCTATGGCTATGACCAGCGGATCGAGGTTCATGGGCAGCGCGGGATGCTGCGCGCCGAGAACCAGCTGGAATCGACCGTGGAACTGGCCACCAATACAGGCTTCCGCCGCGACCCGGCGCAGCATTTCTTCCTCGAACGCTACGAGGCGGCCTATCTCGCCGAGATGCGCGCCTTCGTCGAGGCTGTCACCAATGGCGCCGCGTGCGACCCGGGGATCGAGGACGGCCTGTGCGCGCAGATGCTGGCCGACGCGGCGACGCAATCTTGCGAGACCGGGCAGCCTGTCGATCTGCCCGCGGCCTAATCCTCGCTGTCCGGGCGCCAGGCAATAATGAGGTTCCACGCGAGAAACCCACCGATCCCAGCGAAGAGATAGGCCCAGATCGTATTACCCGCGCTCCACTCCACGCCCGCCCAGGCGAACGGGGCTGCAACCACCAGATAGCGGCGCCAAGCAGGCCGGAAAAACGGGTGTTCAGGGTCGATCAGGCGCATGGCTTTTCCGTACTCGTCTGATCCCAATTCGCAGACCGGCGCGCTAGTGGCAAGCGGTGTGACCCTCTCGCCAGAAAGACACGGCACAGCGGGGTGGCCGCTTACAGTACTACGCAATCCGCCATCGGCGCGAACAGACGCGAAATCGCGCGATCGAAACATGAATATCTACTGGACGTGGAACACCAAAAATAGTTGAAACATTGACTAAATCACCACCATCCGCCATCGGGGGCGTAGATAACCGCGCGGCCTGCGTGGCTGGCATTTAGCATTCTCCTCGGGGCCATACATTTCCAGAACGGTGCCCGCAACGGACACCATACGCTCACCACGCGCGGTCTGCCACCCTGCCCGCACAAAGACAGGCTATTGGCGGCAGTCGCGCGACGCGCTTGCCGGGACTGGGAGTAAGCAGTCTCTATGGGCCGGATCAGCACTCCATCTGTGATTTCTTGAATTCGCAAGTTTTCCTGAGAAGAAAAACTGGCGCAATGAGCGAGATTGCAACGGCATCTGGAACTGCTTCGGCCATCAATGATGCTTGATACAAGTCAACGATCCTCTTCGAGGTGTCGACTATGCTCTACAGAGTTCCCCTTTAGCTCTGAGGTATTTCTATGACCTATGTTTCCGCTGCGCGGCAGCAGCCATCCGGCTTGGGAATGTTGTTTGCGTTCTTCGCCATCACCTTTGCGATCACATGGGGTGTGATCGGCGCATACATTTTCTGGCCCGACGCGATGGCTGCTAGGTTCGGAGCGATCAGCGGCAGCCATCCGTTCTACTTTCTTGCCACATGGGCCCCGGCCATCTCTGCCATACTGATTGTCCTCGCATTCACTGGCCTGGCCGGAGTACGTGGGCTGCTCTCACGTTTATTGATGTGGAGGTGCCCGCCGCCCTGGTGGGCCTTCATCCTCATCGGACTGCCGCTTGTCTTCATGGTCGGATCGCTGATCAAGGGCGGTCCGCTGCTGGCGCCGCTGCCCCCGGAAGGCGCAGGACCGATGGTGTCACTGATGGTCATGATGCTGTTTCTCGGCCCGGTCGAGGAACTGGGCTGGCGCGGTGTCGCGCAACCGCTCCTACAGCGCCATGTCGCGCCATTCTGGGCCGGGGCGTTCATCGGCACAGCTTGGGGCGTCTGGCACCTGCCCGCATTTTACCTTGCCGGTGTCGTCTACGAGAATTGGAGCTTCCTGCCCTTCCTGATCGGCAACATCGTATTGGCGATCCTCATCACTCCGATCTTCAACGCCGCCCGTGGTAGCCTGCTGTTGCCGGTGCTGTTCCATTGGACACTCATCAACCCGTTCTGGCCAGACGCTCAGCCCTATGACACCTGGTTCCTTGTCGTCGTCGCCGCCATCGTTGTCTGGTGGAACCGGGAGACGATGTTCACGCGCAAGGGCGCCGTGACCGAGGTCATTCCGGGCAGAGAGCGGCCATGACCTGGCAACGGGCACGGGGCGTGGCCCTCGGTGTCGCCGTTGGGTGCACGATGGCCGTTGGCGCCGCGGCGCAATCTGAATCTGAAACACTCGGGACAATATTGTCCGGATTCCAGGAGCGCTATGACTTCCCCGGCGCAACCGCGGCAATCGCCTTGCCGAAAGGAGAGATCATCACCGCCGCCACCGGACTTGCCGATATCAAGGCAGAGCGGCTCATGGCGCCAGACACGCCCATGCTCGCCGCCAGTATCGGAAAGAGCTTCGTTGCCGCGACGGTCTTGTCCCTTGAAAACGAAGGTGTGCTGTCGCTTGTAGATCCGGTATCGGCGCATATCGGTGATGTCGGGTGGTTCGCGCAGGTGCCGAACTCCGAAACGATGACCATCGAAGACCTTTTGCGTCACGCGGGCGGACTGCCCGACCATGTCCACCTTGAAGCGTTCCAATCAGAGATGACCAAGCGCATGGCAAGCGGCAGCCCGGCAATCTCGCCTGTCGAGGCCATAGCCTTTGTCCTCGATGAAGCCCAGCTGTTTCCGGCGGGGTCAGGCTGGGCCTACACCGATACCGGATACCTTTTGCTGGGTCTCGTGATCGAGGAGGCGGCCGGACGGTCCTATCACGACCTCGTCACGGAGCGCTTCATTGATCCCCTCGGTCTGACCGGCACTGCTCCATCGGATGGACGCCTGCTCCCCGGCCTCGCGGTTGGCTACGTGGAAGACGGCAACCCGTTCGGGCTTCCGCCCCGGACCATGGATGACCAAGGCCGCCTGCTCTGGGATCCGTCGATGGAATGGACGGGCGGCGGCCTGGTCTCGACCTCCCGCGATCTCGCTGCCTGGGGGCAGGCGTTGTTCACCGGGGCCGCGATGGGGGCACCTTATCTCGAACGCCTGCTCGACGGGGTCGCGGTTTCACCGGACGCGCCGGACATTCTCTATGGTGCGGGCGTGGCGATCTACGCCGACACGCCGCGCGGGCCGGTCTATGGTCATGGCGGCTGGATTCCGGGCTACGTGTCAAGCCTGCGCCACTACGCAGATCATGATGTAACCGTAGCCTTCCAGATCAACACTGATGTGGGGATCGCAGACGACAGCACCGATCTCGTGCCCGCGCTTGAGGCGGCGCTCGCCGACTTGGCCATCGCACTGGCGCAGGCGGAAGGACCGAAAT
This sequence comes from uncultured Paracoccaceae bacterium, assembly GCA_947503935.1. Classification (GTDB taxonomy): domain Bacteria; phylum Pseudomonadota; class Alphaproteobacteria; order Rhodobacterales; family Rhodobacteraceae; genus CANNFR01. The sequence goes on along the minus strand of CANNFR010000006.1, from coordinate 279,788 downwards.
GAACCCGCGCGGTGGCGCCCAGTGTCAGGCCATACCCACCGACGATCTGAAACCCGAACAAACAAAGGAAAAGCCCAATGAGACTGGTATCACGCAGAGCGCTGGTCGCGGGCGGTTTTTCCGTTGCCGCCCTTGGCGCTATTGGCTACGGCACGTGGCCCCGGATGGACGGTTATCGTGAAGAGGTCGAGCGGCAACGCCGATTGCTTGCGGTCGATCCCGACCTTCGGGAATTCGTCCGCATGGCTACACTGGCGGCCAACGGGCACAACACCCAGCCATGGAAGTTCCGGCTGCTGGATGAGCAGGTCAGCATTCTGCCGGACCTGACGCGGCGGACCGAGGTCGTCGATCCGGACGATCATCATCTTTATGTCAGCCTCGGATGCGCGGCGGAAAACCTCGTGATCGCCGCCGCCGCGACCGGACGTGCTGCCGAGGTGGCCATCGAACGGGGCGGCGAGCCCCGGATCGACATCGCGCTGAACCGATCAGCCGCAGCGCCCGGCCCCCTCTACGAGGCGATCCCGGTTCGGCAATCCACGCGCTCGCTCTACGACGGTCAGCCGATCTCGGCGGCGGACATGGCGATGCTCGAGGCCGCGGCACAGGAGGAGGGCGTGTCCGTCCTGTTCTTCACCGATGCCGCCGCCCGCGAGGCCATCCTCGAATTCGTCGTCGCGGGCAACAGCGCCCAGATGGACGACCCCGCCTTCGTGCAGGAGCTCCTGGATTGGCTGCGCTTCACACCGGATCGCGCCGTGGAGATGGGCGATGGTCTTTTCTCCGCCTGTTCGGGCAATCCGGTTGTGCCGGACTGGATCGGGTCGCGGATGTTCAAGGCCTTCTTCACCAAGGAGGTCGAAAACCAGAAATACGCCGATCACATCCGGTCTTCCGCCGGAGTGGCCGTCTTCGCCGGTGACCGGGATGACCCCGAGCACTGGATCAAGGTCGGCCGCAGCTTCGAACGCTTCGCACTTCAGGCGACGGCGCTCGGCATTCGGAACGCGCATATCAACCAGCCGATCGAGGACCTGACCATCCGCCCCGAATTCGCGGCCTGGCTTGGTGTTCCGGGCTCGCGGCCCGACCTTGTGATCCGTTTCGGACGCGCTCCGATGATGCCGATGTCGCTCAGACGGCCCGTCAGCGAGGTGCTCACATGAGAAAAGCCCAAGCACATTCGAGGGGACTGCGTCGATGAAGATCGTGAGCCGCCGGTGGGTTGTCTCTGCAGCGGCGGCTTTCGCAGCGGTAGGCCTCGGCATCTGGTCCGCGACCCACCGCCCCGAACCGACACTGATTTCATCGACCTGCGAGGGTACCGATATCGTGCGCAAGAAGATACTCGTTGCCTATGCCACGCGGACCGCCTCGACCGGCGAAGTGGCGGAGGCCATCGCCCTGCGTCTCTGCGACACCGGTTTCGACGCGGAGGTCCGCCCCGTCGCTGACGTCACCGCGCTCGACGGCTATGACGGCGCGGTCCTTGGCAGCGCCATCCGCTTCGCCGCTTGGTTGCCCGAGATGGTCGGCTTTCTTTAAACCAATCGCCAACGCATCGCGGCGATGCCGGTTGCCTTCTTCACCATGCACATGCTGGCGCTGGGGGACGACCCGGCGGCGGTGGCGGAACCGCAGAAATACACCGCGAAGGTCCGCGAGATTATCCAGCCATTCGACGAAGTTTTCTTTGAAGGCATGATCGATCCGTCCCGCCTGTCCTTTCTGGACCGGCTCGCCGTCCGGCCGGTCAAGTCGCCCGTGGGCGACCGCGGCGACTGGCCGCGGATCGAAGCCTGGGCAGAGGCGCTTGCCCCGAGGCTCATGGCATGACCTCGCGGCGGGCGTTCCTCACGGGCCTGGGCGGCCTCGCGCTGGTTGGCGCGGGCTATGCCGTGGGCAGCTTCCGCGAGGCGCGCGCGCAAACAGAAAGCCGTCTTTTCAGCCAGTCAACCGTGATCCCGTCGCGCACGGGCACGCTAGAATACGCGGTCGCTGGGAATGGTCCGCCTGTCATGATGATCCACGACACAGGCGGAGGTTATGATCAGGGGCTCCTGTTCGCCGCAAAGCTTCGGAACCGCGGCTTCCAAATCGTCGCGCCATCGCGCTTCGGGTATCTGCGAAGCGCCTTTCCCGACGACGCCTCGCCGGTGCACCAGGCCGATACGCTGGTCGACCTGCTCGACCATCTGGGCATCGACCGGCTGCCGGTGCTCGGCGGTTCGGCGGGCGCGCTGACGGCGGCCGAGTTCGCGCTGCGCCATCCCGACCGCTGCTCGCATCTCGGTCTTCTCGTCCCCGCCGCCAACCTCATGAACCGCGACCCGGTGGCGTTCACCGCGTTGCAGCGGCTCGCCGTCGGCGCGGTGCTGGGATCGGATTTCGCGTTCTGGTCACTGTCACGGCTGGCGCCAGGCCAGATGATCCGAACGCTTCTGGCGACGGATCCGGCGCTGCTCGAGTCAGTTCCGACCGAGGAGCGGTTTAGAGCACAGACGATCCTGAATCAGATCTTTCCCATCAACCGGAAGATCGACGGATTGCGCACCGACGGATTCTGGGCGGGCACGCCCTCGCCCACGGCCTACGAGAACATCGCCGTCCCGACTCTGATCTTGTCCTGCGAGGACGACCTTTTCGGAACCGCCGCGACCGCCCGTCTTCTGGCCGAGCGGATCGCGGGCTCTGAGCTGATAATCTATCCCACGGGTGGCCATATCTGGCTTGGCCATGACGACGACGTCGCAGACCGGATCGCGGCATTCATCCGGTCCGCATCATCCTAGGAGGCGATGCCATGCCCTATTCGCAAGTCGTCCTGACCAGCTTCGGCGGGCCTGAAAACCTCGACCTGAGAACCGTCGAGACGCTCCCCAAGCCCGCCCCAGGCGAGGTACGTATGCGTGTTCTCGTCACCAGTGCGGCTTTCACCGACGTCATGATCCGCAAAGGGCTCTACCCGGACGTGAAGGAGAAGCCGCCTTTCGTACCGGGGTATGACCTGGTGGGCCTTGTCGACGCGCTCGGGCCCGGTGTCGATGGCTGGGCGATGGGCGAGCGTATCGCGGACTTGACGACCATCGGCGCCTATTCGCAATATGTCTGCCTGCCCGCCGACCGCCTGACCCGCGTGCCGGATGGCGTCTCGGACGAGGATGCTCTGGCGATGATCATCTCAGCGGTCACGCCCTATCAGATGCTGCATCGGGTCGCAAAGGCGCAGGCTGGACAGAGCCTGCTGATCCATGGCGCGGGCGGCGCGGTGGGTAGCGCGATGTTGCAACTCGCGCGCGATGCCGGCGTCACCGCCTTCGGCAGCGATGTCGCGGCCAAACACGATCTGATCCGTCGCTTCGGTGCCACGGCCATTAACGCGGAAGCGGACGATGAAGAAGCGGCAATCCGCGAAACAGCGGGCGCTGGCGTGGACTTCGTGTTCGATCCGCTTGGTGGGGAAAGCCTGTCGCGGTCACTTCACGCGCTGAAGCCCGGAGGCATGCTCATTGCTTTCGGATTCCAGAACGAAGTGCTGGGACGCGGCGGATCGATCCCGCTCGATTTTGCTAAACTGAAACTCTGGGACTGGTTGCCGAATGGGCATGCCACCGCCTTCTACTCTATCGGCGCCATGCGACGGAAGCATCCCGAGTGGTTCAAGGAGGATCTCGCGGCGCTATTCGAGATGCTGGCCGAGGGCCGCATCGACCCCGCCATCGCTGAGGTGGTACCCTTATCAGAGGTCCGTCGCGCCCATGAACGGGTCGAGGCGGGCGAGGTGCAGGGCAAGTTGGTGTTGCGGGTGAGCGAAAGATGAAACGGTTTTGGATCATATCCTTGAGTACCTGCCTCACGGTCGCAGCCGCATCCGTTGCGCAGGCGGACGCTCTTTTGACCGACGTGACAATCGTCGATGTAGAGACCGGTAGTCTCAGCCCCGGACAATCGGTCCTGATCGAGGGCACCGGGATCGCGGCCATCGGAACCGATTTGAGTGCGGCGGAGGACATTCCGCGCATAGACGGTACGGGCGGCTACCTCATCCCCGGTTTGTGGGACAGCCACGTTCACATCTTCTCTTCACCTACCGAGCCGGATACCGCGCTGTCGCTCTACCTGATCAACGGAATCACGGGGGTCCGCGACATGGGCGCGCTCTGGCCCATCGCGGACCAGCAAGCCCTGCAGGCGCAGATCGAAAACCGTGAGGTCCTCGGACCGCGGCTGGTCCTGTCCGGCGCCTGGGTCGATGCAAGCCCGGGGTCCTGGCCAGGCATGTTCCTGGCCGACACACCTGACGACGCACGTGCAGCGGTCGAACAGATCGGGTCCGAGGGCTGGGCCGCTGTGAAATCCTATTCGATGCTCGACGAGATGACCTACCTGGCCCTGGCCGAGGCCGCGACGGGCGCTGGCCTTCCGCTTGTCGGACACATCCCCGAACGCGTCTCGCTTGGCACCGCGCTGGAGGCGGGCCAGGACGGCATGGAGCATTTCGGCCGGGTTCCCATGGCCTGTTCGAGCGCCGAAGAGGACATGCTGAATACCCTGCGCGGGGCCATGGCCGGGGGCGCCGATCAGGCGACGGTTTTCGGCATCATGGCCGCCCGCAACCAGATCATTCTGGAGACGTGGGACGAGATGCTTTGCAAGTCCTTGCTGGCGCAGATGGCGGATGTCGGATTGCATGTCAGCCCGACACTTGTGGTCGCGGATTTCTACATCGGCAACTGGCCGAGTGCGGATGTGCCGCGCATGCAGATGATCCCGGCAGCGGTGCGAGACGCCTGGGGGCAACCCGATTTCCGGCTCGAAGCCGTGACGGAAGACGTCCTGGACGTGGCTCAAGACAGCATCGCGCTCGACCGGCGTACATTCGCCATGGCCCATGCGGCAGGGGTGCCGATCCTCGCGTCCTCCGACGCGTCCTTTGCCAACCCCTACCTGTTTCACGGTTTCTCACTGCTCGACGAGTTAGACATCTACGTCGCCACTGGTCTGACCCCGCGCGAGGCGCTTTACACCGCGACAGTCGCGCCGCCGCGCTTCTTCGGGCTGCGCGATCAGGACGGGACCGTCGCGGTCGGTCAGCGCGCCGATCTCGTTCTGCTCGACGCGAACCCCTTGGATGGACTCGAGACGTTGCGGCGTCCGCGTGCTGTCATCACCGGCGGCAGGGTGCTGGACCGGGCCACACTCGACGCCATGGAATCCGACCTTATTGCCGCGGGCCGGTAATGTGCGGTTGATGGGATGGGCAATTCTCCTTCTCCTCGCGCTGGTCGCGACAGGCGCGATCTTTTCGTGGCTCAGGAACCCGGGAACTGTCCCACCGCTCCGCGATGCAGCTGAAGACCCGATCCCCGGCGGCATCTCCGAGCGGTTTACGGTCGAGATCGACGGCGTGCCGCAAGGCATGATCATCCAGAGCGTCAATCCGTCGAACCGCGTCCTTTTGTTTTTGCACGGCGGGCCGGGAATGCCCGAGTTCTTCCTACAGACCAGCCGTCCCAAAGGTCTCGAACAGGATTTCACCGTGGTCTGGTGGGACCAGCGAGGCGCGGGCATGTCATGGTCGCCGGACCTCGACCCGGCGGATTTGACGATCGACCGCCTAATCCTCGACACGATCGAAGTCGCAGATTACCTGCGCGACCGCTTCGGTCAGGACCGCATCCTCCTACTTGGCCATTCCTGGGGAAGCTTTCTCGGACTGCAGGTTGCGGCACGTGCTCCGGACCGCTTCACCGCCTATGTCGGCATGGCGCAAGTCGTCCATCAGCTCCGCTCCGAGACCACGGCGCGCGAGGCGATGATCGCTGCCTATCGCGACCGGGGCCACAGCCGAATGGTCCAGCGCCTCGAAGCCGCGCCGGTGTCGATAGAGGATGGCATGTCGGAAGCGTATCTCCGCCTGCGAGACGACGCGACCCACCGCCTCGGCGGCGGCACGACGCACGACATGACCTCTGTCTTCACGGGCGTTTTCCTGCCCGTCATGGGCCTGCCGGTCTACACCTTCCGAGAGAAGATCGGTCTCTGGCGCGGCAAGGCGTGGTCGCGTGCGATCCTGTGGGACAAGATCCTGCGCACCGATCTTTCTGGGCAGGTGCGGCGGCTGGAGATCCCAGTGCATTTCTTCATCGGTGTGTACGACCTGACGGCGATGCCAGCCATGTCGCGGGAGTTGTTCGACAGGCTCGACGCACCCGAAAAGCACTACCATGTTTTCGACAACTCAGCCCATTCCCCACTCTTCGAAGAGCCGGAACGCGCACGGAAGATCCTGCGCGATCTGGCTGCCGAGGCGATTCACATGGTCTTCTTGCGGGACGTCGAAATCCGGCATCCCGTTCTCGGCCGCGAGGACCGTTCCCGAACAAGGCGCGACGAGCGGTGCACCGAAGATCGCGTCGGCCGATGGATCCGCTGGCTGCCAACCATGCGCCCGCAGGCCCCGTGAACCGAGGCAGAAGAAATCCACGGCATAGGATTGCCCGCGCCATGGGCGGAAGCGTTCGACGCTTTCATCAAGCGTGACCATATGGGCGTTGACGACGGGGAGAGACCCTCCGCTACCCCGGGCGCCTCGGCCAGCACACTGTGCGGCAGCGCCCCCTCGGCCAGACGCCGGTCCACCTCCACCGCAGCCGAGATGTCGGCCGCGGGTGGGGACCGTCGATGTCCCACGCGACCTCGAGCGCCTCGGTGATGGTGTCAAGCGCGCCAAGACGTTCGGCGACGATCCCAAGGCCCCGGGCCTGGCCGATCGGCGCGCCACAATCCTCGACGATCGCAACGAAACCGGGCACCGCGCGGGCACCTTCGACGTTCCAGCGCACGGGTGCGAGGCGACTTCCGGGGGCGCCGAAGCGCGCAACACCCGGCCGAAGACTATCCCCGGTCGCGCCACGTCGGCGGCATAGAGCGGCCGGCCGGTCACGATCTCGCGGCCATGTACCAGCTCGGGCGCGGCGCCGATCAGCCCGCCCGGACGCAGGCTGCGGAGATCGGACACCGGCCGCAGCGCAACGGTGACCGGACCCTCGGTCCGCCCCACTGCGATGGCGTCGCGCAGCGAAGCACAGGCCTGAGCGAGCGGCTCGGCAAAAAGCTGGACGGACTCGCTGCCGACCGTCGCCTTGACCCGTGGCACCAGCGTGTCGTTCAGGCGCAGGTCGACCATGTCCCACGCTACATCCAGTTCGGCGCAGGCAACCTGCTTCAGAGCGGTGGCGATGTTCTGCCCCATCTTGGCGCGCGGCAGCGTCAGCGTGTAGCGCCCATCGCCCCACGCGATCTAACCCAACGCCGCCTCTGGACCCGGATCGGGGCATTTCGGGATCACCGGAACCTGGCTCCAGGCACCGGCGCCGACACCGATCAGCGCCACCAATTCGCCGCCAGCGGCCCACAGGAAGGTGCGCCGATTCATGCACGGGCCTCCGCCGCGCGCTCGATCGCCGCACGGATGCGCCCGTAGGTTCCCCATCGACAGAGGTTGCCCACCGTCGCGGCGTGGATGTCCTCCGCACTCGGCTGCGGCGTCGTATCGAGAAGGGCGACCGCCAACATGATCTTCCCCGACTGGCAATAGCCACATTGCGGGACTCCAAGCTCGAGCCACGCCGCCTGAATCAGATGCAGGCGGTCCCCCTCGGCCAACCCCTCGATCGTGCGCACATCAGCATCCGCGAAATCGGCCGCCGGGCGATGCAGGATCGCGTCGGCACGCCGTCCACGATCACCGTGCAGGCACCGCAGAACCCGGCCCCGCAACCATACTTCGCGCCAATCAGCCCGAAATGCTCTCGTAACACGAAGAGCAGGGGCTCCTCGGCCCAGGCCTCGGGTATGGGCTGGCTTACCCCGTTCAGGATCAATTGCATGAACGTATCTAAGTCTTTGGCTTCGAAGGGGAAATTGGAGGACGTTCCCACCTTTTTTGTGAACGATCGCGCCAATTGCAATCGCCCCGTTCGTTCGCAGGCAACGCGCGGATCAAGGCAGATTGAGTCGAAGCAACCTCAACATGTCACCGGACAGACCGAACTACCGACACAACTTCCGGCAGAACGACTTGAGACGCAAGGCAAAGTCCTGTGCTGCAGCTAAACGTCTGGTCCTTCCGCGCTGCGGACCTGCATAGCGCCCACTTCTAACGGCTGCTTTCAGCAGGACCTACGAATCCCACAAGCTGGACATCATCAAAAGCTCGTCCCCAATGAATGCCAAAAAGGGCACCGAAGAGACCAATCGCTGCCAACTGACCGAGTTGCCCGCGACGAAGTACGAAATCGCTCGGCAGAAACTTGAACATCACGCGCGTACATTCTGCCACAAAGTACTGAAATCGCGCCCATTTCGCCACTATCCATCACCGGGGCGATGGATAGTCTGGCATGTTGGTTTATCTTCATTTTTCTATCTTCAAACCACAGAACTCGGGCGCGCTGCGCGGGGGTACGGCTTCATATGCCCAAATTTGCCCTTCGACGACACCTCATTGCATATTTAGCGTGACAGTAAAGCCGAACGCGCGGCTCATCCAGACCAGAGGGCGGATGGTCGTGGATCCGATCAGTCCAAAGCCGTCCTATCGGCCGATGGCATAGGCCTGCATCAACCGGGGCGTGGCGGCGGCGCGGAGCATGCCGTTGGCGCCGCGGGCCGCAGCAGTCAGGCGGCCGATTGTCCAGGGTTCGGCGACCTCCACCTCGTGGCCGCGCGCGCGGAGGTCGGCGATGGCGGCCTCACCCAGCGAGGGTTCGACCATCAGGTGGCCCGGCCGGGTGCCACGCGGGTAGAAGGACGCCTGGAAATGCGCGGTGTGGAACAAGGGCGCGTCGATGGCGGCCTGCAGGTTCGCGGTCTGGTGGACGAGGCGGAGGAAGAAGATCAGCTGCCACTGGTCCTGCTGGTCGCCACCCGGCGTGCCAAAGGCAAGTTGTGTGCCATGCCCCTCGGCCATCGAGGGTGACAGCGTCGTCCGAGGCCGGCGTCCGGGGGCGAGCGAGGTAGGTAGCCCCTCCTCCAGCCAGAACATCTGCGCGCGTGAGTTCAGCGGCATGCCGAGGCCGGGCACCACGGGCGAGGATTGCAGCCAGCCGCCCGAGGGCGTGGCCGAGATCATGTTGCCCCAGCGGTCGATCACGTCGAGATGGACGGTGTCGCCCCGCCGCTCGGTGAGGTGCGCCATGGTGGGCTCTCCCGCCCCGGCGCCGGAGGGCGTCTCGGGGCGGCGGCCCGCGCGGGCGATGGCGGCCTGGGCCTGGGCATCAAAGCCCGCGATCTCGCCCGGGCGTTGGTCGCGCGAGGCGGTCTGGCCGATGAGGCCGCGCCGGGCATCGGCATAAGCACGCGACAGCAGCGTGTCGGCCGGGATCTTGGTGTGGAGCGGGTCGCCGTAGTAGGCCTCGCGGTCGGCGAAGGAGAGCTTCATGGTCTCGGCCACAAGATGGGCGAAGGCGGCGGGCTGGTCGCCAAGGTCGGCGATGTCGGTGCAGTCGAGCAGGCGCAGCGATTGCAGGAGCGTCGGGCCCTGGCTCCAGAAGCCGGGCTTCCACACGGTCCAGCCGTGGTAATCGGCCGAGACTGGCGGCTCTGCCGTCGCCTGCCACGCGGCCATGTCGTCGGCGCTCAGCACGCCCTTCCGACGCGCGCCCGCGGCGTCCATCACTTCGGCCTCGGCCAGATAGCGGTCGATCGTCTCGGCGATGAAGCCTTTGTAGAACGCGACGCGGGCAGCCTCGATCTGCGCCTCGCGGCCCGTAGCGGCCTCGGCCTCGGCCAGAAGGCGGCGCCATGTGGCGGCGAGGTCGGGGTTGCGGAAGAGCTGGCCTGCCTCGGGCGCCTTGCCACCCGGCAACCACACCGTAGCCGAGGTCGGCCATTCGTCGCGGAAGAAGTCGACCAGACCCGCAATGGTGGCGGCGACGCGGGGCAGCATCGGGTGACCGGCCTCGGCATAGTGGATCGCGGGCTCCAGCACATCGCGCAGGGTCATCGTGCCCCAGTCGCGCAGGATCAGCATCCAGCCATCGAAGGCGCCCGGCACCACGGTCGCCAACAGCCCCGAGCCGGGGATCATCGACAGCCCCTCGGCCCGGTAATGCGCGATACTCGCCTTCGCCGGCGCCACGCCCTGGCCACAGATCACCGTCGGCGCGTCCTCACCCGCGCGGCGGACGAGCGCCGGCATGTCGCCCAGCGGCCCGTTCAGATGCGGTTCAACCACGTTCAGGACAAACCCCATCGCCACACCGGCGTCGAAGGCGTTGCCGCCCTTTTCAAGGATCGCCATGCCCACCGCCGAGGCGATCCAGTGGGTCGATGTGGCGGTGCCGAAGGTGCCCATGATCTCGGGGCGGGTGGTGAATGTCATCTGTCCTCCAACGGTTTCGGCCCGGCGCGGGTTGGTCTATGTGTCGCGTGAATCCAAAGCGTCGCGCAAGCCGTCATCTCTGACACCGAACCTTGGGGGCGAGGCTTGCAGCCCCAACGGGGTCGGTTTGCCCGCGCCGGGCGATAGCGGCGGCGGATATGGCGGCGCATCATCTGCCGGTTTCCCGTAATGTCTGGCTGAGAGTCACTTATCAGACGGGTCCGTCCGTTGGCCTGACGGCGCGGTGGCGCATGCGATAGCTGCGTGGGGTCGTGCCGTATTGCTCGCGGAAGAGGCGATGGAAATAACTGAGGTTCTCGAAACCGCAATCGGCCACGACCTCCTGCAGGGCGCGGTCGGTTCCGGCCAGCAGCATCGCGGCGTGCTGGATGCGGATGCGGTTGACGTATTGCGTGGGGCTGAGGCCGAGATAGCGGCGCGCCTGTCTGCAGACATGTTCATGGCTGCGCCCGGCGACGTGCAAAAACCCCTCGGCGCCTTTGCGGAAAACGCGGGGCTCGAGCGTGGCGCGACAGGCGGCGATCAGCCATCCCGGCGCGCGATCATCAACGGCCGCCCCGGCATCGAGGACATGGGTCATGATCGACAGCAGGAAATGCTCGATCCTGGCCAGACCGCGATGCGAGGTCTGCAAGGTCAGCATCGCGTTCACGGCACGCTCCAGCTGGGGGCCCTGCAGCCTGAGCGTGACGGGCAATTGCCCCGACTGCCAGAAAAAGCGCCCTGCAACCTCATCCGCGTAGCGGGCCACAAGATGGTCGGCCGTCTGCGTGCGGAACATCACGTTGAGTATCCGCGCGCCGGTGCCCGGTGCGCCTTGCAGGGCGTGGCGGTCGGCGGGGCGCAGAAACACCAGGTGCCCCCGCTCCAGCGCCTCCTCCAGGCCGTTGATCCAGTGATGCACCTGACCCTGCTCGACAAGCATCAGTTCAAAGTAATCGTGGGAATGCTCAAGAACCGGGGGCATATCAGGCAGGGTCTTCCTGACGACATGATAGGCCTCGCCCGGACCCAAATAGGTATCAATTCTGAACATCTTCTGGGGAAGGCGCATGCGTTTTCCGGCGTTTGCAGGTGCAGAAAGAGCCCTAAAAAGATCAAATATGTATACTTTTTTGTCAAGCACGGGTCTGCTCAAGCACGCCGAAGGGTCATACCCTGTTACCGGGTGGATGCTGGGTGGGGGCACCGGATGGCACTTATGGCGACGGATCTTGACCTGCGGTTTCAGGCGGTTGAGCCCAAGCCAGGTAAGCGGCTTTTGGCCGCTGAGATCGCGCAATACAACCAATTCGGCTACGTCCAGCCCTTCGATATCTTCGATGCGGCCGAGATCGCGGCGATCCGCGGCTATTTCGATTGCCTGATGGCCGATCTGGGTGACGCCGGCGCCTACGGCATCAACTGCTATCAGGCGCGCATGGCCGGGATCTGGGATATCGCCACCGACGCCCGCATCCTGGATCACGTGCAGGATATCATCGGCGAGAACATCATCTGCTGGGCCAGCGCGATCCTGTCGAAGAAACCGGGCGATCCGCGCCGCGTGCCGTGGCATCAGGATGCCGCGTTCTGGCAGCTCAGCCCCGCGCGAACGGTGACGGTGTGGTTGGCGATCGACCCGGCCGATGCCGAAAACGCAGCGATGCAATTCATCCCCGGCACCCACGATCAAGGCCCAATCACAACCACCGAAGAGGGCGCGGGATCGGTGTTTCACAAGGGCATCGCGGGGGCCGAGCGGCTGGGCACGCCCTTCACCAACGGCCTGAAGGCTGGCCAGATCTCGCTCCATGCCGATATGCTGGTGCATGGGTCCGGGCCCAACCTGTCAGACAGGCGGCGCTGCGGTCTGACGTTGCGCTATTGCCCGCCCGAGGTCAGGATCGTCGATGAAGACTGGGCGCGCGGGGTCGAGGCGATCATCGCGCGTGGGCTAGATCCGAGCGGCCATTGGCGCCACCACGCCCGGCCCGCAAACGACGATATCAAGAAGACATCCAGCCCGCATGTGGTGGGCAACAATTGATGAAACCGCAAACCGGGGGGGAAATGTGAAGATCACGTGGTTTGGGCATGCCGCCTTCAAGCTGGAGGACGCGCGCGGGTTTTCGGTGATCACCGACCCCTACACGCCCGAAGGCGTGGGCTATCCGCCGATCCGCGAGACCGCGGATGCGGTGATCATCTCGTCCGATGATGACAGCGCCCATTGCCGCGCGGATCTGATCGCGGGCAACCCTGCGGTGCTGAACGCGCTTGAGGTGGCGCAATCGGGCGGCGCGGGGCAAGCCGCGGGTCTAACCGTGCACGCCATCGAAGCGGCCGAGTGGGACCACCACCCCGAGCATGCGGTTCCCGGCCAGAACGGGATGTACCGGTTCGAGATGGATGGCCTGAAGATCGCGCATATGGGCGATGTGGGAAACCCGCTGACCGAGGCGCAGATGGGGTTCTTTGCCGATACCGACGTGCTGCTGGCCTTGGCGGGCGGGTATCTGACGATCGAGCTGCCAGATCTGATGGAGTTGATCCACAAGGTGCGACCAAAGCTGGTGATCCCGATGCATTTCCGCACCCTCACCTACCGGCCGCGCAATACGATGTGGATCGAGAGTTTTCTGGCGCATTTCAGGGATGACGCGGTCGATTTTGCCTGCGCGCATAGCGTTCAAATCGGGCCGCAAGACATACCTGCGGAGACGCGCGTGCTGGTTTTGGACTATATGAGATAGAGCCAGCGACGCCGGGAGGGTGGATTTCAAGAAAAGGCGCGCACCGCGAAAAAGACGAAAGATAATGGGAGGACAAGAAATGACATCGATGCAAAAGCTGCTGCTTGCGGCCGTCGCGGCAAGCCTGGCCATAGCCGGGCCCGTGTCCGCGCAAAACGTCGCGCGGGAAGACACCGTGATCTTCGATCTCGACCGGACGATCCAGGACCCCGAGAATTTCAACTGGATGACCGACGGTACCGGCATCCGCCGCATGCAGGGCGCGCACCAGGTGATGTGGGAGCCGCTTTTCATCCTGAACTACAATACCGGCGCGCTCGACCCTTGGCTTTCCACTGGTTTCGAGGCGAATGACGACCTCAGCGCCTTTACCATCACCCTGCGTGAGGGGGTCACCTGGTCGGATGGCGAGGCGTTTGATGCCGATGACGTGGTCTTCACCGTCAACATGGCGCTGGAAAACGAAGAGCTGAACGCGCGCGAGGTGGCCACCCTGCGCGGCCAGGTGGCCGGCGTCGAGAAGGTCGACGACCTGACGGTGCGCTTCACGCTGAACGCGCCCAACCCCCGCTTTGTGGTTGAGAATTTCGGGGTGCGCATCTTCGGGTCGTTCCTGATCATGCCCGAGCATATCTGGAGCGCGGCCGAGAACCCCGCCACCTTCACCTTCAACCCGCCGATCGGGACCGGGCCCTACACCTTCACCAGTGCGGCCTCGAACCGTGCCATCTGGGACCGGAATGAGGGATGGTGGGGCGCCCAGACGGGCTTTGCCGACCTGCCCGAGCCACTGCGCGTGGTGTTTCTGGAATCGGGCGGCGAGGAGAGCCGCGCGCAATTGATGGCGACCGATCAGCTTGACGCGGCCCAGAACCTCAGCGTCGGCACATTCGAGGCGATCCAGGCGCAGAACGCCAATGTCATCGCCTGGCACGCGGACTACCCCTACGCCGTGGCCGACCCCTGCGCGCGCCAGCTTGAGATCAACACCACCATAGCACCTTGGGACAACCCCAATATGCGTAAGGCGGTCGCGCTGATCATCGACCGGACCCAGATCGTGAACATCGCGGCCGAGGGCGCGACCACACCGTCGAGCACGATGTTCGCACAATACGGATCGATGTCGCCCTTCATCGATGCAGTCGTCGAGGCCGGATATGGCCTGCCCGCCAGCGCCGATGTGGCCGCAGGCCAGGCGCTGATCGAGGCGGCCGGCTGGGTCCGCAACGGCGATTACTACGAAAGGGATGGCGAGACGCTGTCGGCCGAGATCCATGTCAATTCGGCCTCAACCGAATATACCCGCACCATCGACATGGTCGTCGAACAGCTTCAGCGCGCCGGCATCGATGCGCGGTCTGTACCGGTCGAAAACTCGGTTTTCTGGGGCGAGGTCCTGCCCTTCGGCGCTTATGAGATGTCGTATTCCTGGCTCTCCTGCGGGTCGGTCAATGAGCCTTGGGCATCGATGGGCCGCTATACCGTCCAGGATGTGGTGCCCGTGGGCGAACGCTCGCCCGGGTTCAACAACACAGCGCGGTGGAACAGCCCGGCGGCCGAGGCCTATTCTGAGGTGGTCAACGCCATGTCGTCCCTGCCGCTTGGCGATCCGCAGATCCCCGCCATGGTGGCCGATGCCTACCAGCATCTGGACGCCGAGATGCCGTTCATCCCACTGGTCCAGGCCTATAAGCTGATGCCGTTCAACACGACCTACTGGACCGGATGGCCGAGCAATGACAGTTATTACAATCATCCGTTCTTCCATTGGAATTCGGGCCATCAGATCATTCACAATCTGACCCGCGCCAACTGAGGTTCGGACGCAATGCGATGACACCGGCAGGGGGCCGCCAGCCAGAGCGGCCCCCGCCACCCGGGAAAAACACAGAAGGTGGACGCCCATGGCCCGTATCCCGGCCAGCTACCTGACGAACCGGATGATCACACTCGTCCTGACCGTTCTCATCGCGGCGACGCTGATCTGGATCATCCCCCGGCTTTCGGGGCTGGACCCGGCCTCGGCCGCGCTGGGGCGCATGGCGGCGGGCGGCGGATCGGTGGCCAATGCCGACCAGATCCTGGCGCAACTGCGTGAGACCTTCGGCCTCGACCAGCCCTTGCTGGTGCAATACCTGCTTTATATCAAGAATACGCTGACGCTGGATTTCGGGCTGTCGACGGCCAGCTTTCCCACCCCCGTCTCGGCGATGATCGCGAACGCCCTGCCCTGGACCATCGGGCTGATGCTGATCTCGCTTGTCGTGACCTTCATCATCGGCAACCTCTTGGGCGCACTGATGGTGTGGGAGCATACGCCGCGTCTGTGGAAAGCGGCGATCCCGGTGGCAATGGTCTTTACTT
Organism: uncultured Paracoccaceae bacterium; assembly: GCA_947503935.1. Lineage (GTDB taxonomy): Bacteria > Pseudomonadota > Alphaproteobacteria > Rhodobacterales > Rhodobacteraceae > CANNFR01. Next base: position 264,275 of record CANNFR010000006.1, on the reverse strand, counting down.
CGGTCCCGCCGATCCTGTCGGGGCTGCTTTTGATGTATGTCTTCTCGACCCAGCTGCGCTGGTTCCCGCTCTCTGGCCCCTATGGACTGAATGTCGAACCGGGCTGGACGATCGATTTCGCGGGCTCGGTCCTCTATCACGGCTTTCTGCCGGCGCTGTCGATTGTGGTCGTCACCTTCGGCTTCTGGGCCTTGGGCATGCGCGGGCTGATGATCACCGTGCAGGGCGAGGATTACACGACGCTGGCCAAGGCCAAGGGCCTGCGGCCGCGCTATATCCTTTACCGCTACATGATCCGCAACGCGATCTTGCCGCAGATCACGGCCTTCGCGCTGAAGATCGGGATGCTGGTTGCCGGGCAGGTTCTGGTCGAACGCATCTTCGCCTATCCCGGCATGGGCAAACTGCTTTACGACGCGATCCTCACGCAGGATTACCCGGTGATCCAGGGCGTGTCCTTCGTGATCATCCTGATGACCGCGCTGGCGGTGTTTCTGGTCGACCTGATCTATCCCTTCATCGACCCCCGCATCCGGCACGGAGGCTGAAAAGATGACCGAGCCCAACGCCGCCGCCCCCGAAACAGCCGCCCCCGACGCCACGGGCCTGAGCAAACGCCAGGTCAGGCGCATGAAGCGCTTCGACAATCCCTGGCGCAATCCCAAGCTGATCTGGGGCGTGGGCCTGCTTTTGGGCATCATCGCGCTGGGGCTTCTGGGCCGGATCTTTTGGGACACCGACATGGTGTTCACCGGGTCGGGCCTGCCCAGGCAGGCGCCGGTGGGGATCGAGAATATGCGCGGCCAGGTGGGCAGTTGGGCGCATCCTCTGGGAACCGACGTGACGGGCAAGGATATCCTGGCGCTTCTGATCGTCGGCGCGCCGAATTCGCTTTATGTGGGGGTTCTGGCCTCGCTCATCGGGATGTCGATCGGCATCTTCCTGGGCTTCTCGGCAGGCTTCATCGGCGGGCGGATCGATGATGTCATCCGGGTGGGATCGGACGTGATGATCACGATCCCGCCGCTTCTGATCCTGGTCGTGTTCCAGGCCGCCTACGGGGACATCTCGCTGACGATCATGGCGATCCTGATTGCCTGTTTCGTCTGGCAATCGCCGACGCGGCTTATCCGGGCGCAGGTTCTGTCGATGCGCGAGAGCGGCTATGTCCAGATGGCGCGCCTGTCGGGCGCCTCGACCGGGCACATCATGTTCCGCGAGATGTTGCCGAACCTCGTGCCCTACCTCTTCGGTTCGTTTATCGCCAACGTGACAACCTCTATCGTGACGGCCGTCGGGCTTGAGGTGCTGGGCCTCGGGCCACAGCGTGTACCGACGCTGGGCCGGGTGATCTATGACGCGATCAATTCAGGCGCCCTGATCCAGAACCTCTGGTGGTGGTGGGGGGTCCCAACCCTTTTGCTGGCCGTCATGTTCATCGGGCTGCTCTTGATCAATCTGGGCCTCGACGAAGTGTCGAACCCGCGACTGAGAAGGCTTTGAGGGCGCCATGACCATTCTCGACCTCAAGAACGTCTCAATCGATTTCCCGACCTCGGCAGGCGTGGTCCATGCGGTGACCAATGTCTCGCTGTCTGTGGGCAAGGGGCGGCGCGTGGGCTTTATCGGCGAAAGCGGGTCGGGCAAGACCACGACGGCGCTTTCGGCGATGCGCATGCTGGCCTCGCCAGGCTTTGTCGCGGGTGGCGAGATTCACCTCAACTCGCTGCCGCAGAGCAACCTTCTAAAGCTCGGCGCGGAAGAGATGCGCCGCGTTCGGCTGTCGAAGATCAGCTATATCCCGCAAGGGGCGATGAATTCGCTGAACCCGGTGATGCGGGTCGAAAACCAGATCTGGGACGGCATCGTGGCCCATGAGGGCGGCGTGCCCCAGGACGAGCTGCGGCGCCGCTCGGACGCGGCCCTGGCGAGTGTCGGGCTCGACCCCAAGGTGGTCGCCCCCCTCTACCCCCATGAGCTGTCCGGCGGCATGAAGCAGCGGGTCTGCATCGCCATCGGCGTCTGCCTCAACCCCGATCTGATCATCGCGGACGAGCCGACCTCGGCGCTGGACGTCATCACCCAGCGCCACGTGATGCAAACCTTACGCGACGTGCAGGCCAAGATCGGTGCGGGGCTGATCCTGATCGGGCACGATATGGGGCTGATGGCGCAATCGGTCGATGAGATCGCGGTTTTGAAGAAAGGCGAACTGGTCGAATTCGGCCCGGTGCGTCAGATCATCGAAACCCCCGAACATCCCTACACGAAGGAACTGATCTCATCGGTTCCGCAAGTCGGCGGCGCCAGCTTTCTCGACCCCGCCCCGGCGGCACCCGCCCGGGGCGATGCGGCCGATAACGGCCAGCCGCTGTTGGAACTGCGCGCGGTCTCGAAACGCTACGGGTCGGTCACGGCCCTGCACCCGATGAGCTTCACGCTGGACGGCGAGGTGCCCAAGATCATCTCGATCGTCGGGCAATCAGGCTCGGGCAAATCGACCATGGGCAGCCTGATGCTGGGCTTCAACGACCCCTCGTCGGGCGCGGTCCTGTTCAAGGGCCGCGATATCAACCGCCAATCGGCCGATGAGGCACTGAGCTTTCGCAAAGAGGTCCAAGCGGTCTTCCAAGACCCCTATGCCTGCTTCAACCCCTTCTACCGGGTCAACCACGCGCTAAAATTCCCGTTTGAGCGCTTCGGTCTGTCGCGCAATGCGGCCCATACACGCGAGGCGATGGAGGAGGCCTGCCGCGCCGTGGGCCTGGCACCGGAAACCGTGCTGGGGCGCTATCCGCACCAGCTGTCGGGCGGCCAGCGGCAAAGGCTGATCGTGGCACGCGCCCTGATGCTCAGCCCGAAGCTGCTGATCGCGGATGAGCCTGTCTCGATGGTCGATGCCAGCCTGCGCGCGACGATCCTGAAGAACATCCACGACCTGAAGGACCGTCACGGGATCTCGATCATCTATATCACCCATGATCTGGCCACCGCCTATCACGTGTCGGATTATGTCATGGTACTCCATAAAGGTCATGTGGTTGAGGCCGGGCCGCCGCGGGAGGTGATCGGCGACCCCCGGCACGCCTATACGCAACTTCTGATCTCGTCGATCCCCTGGCCCGATCTGGACCGCGACTGGGGCTCGTCTGACGACGCGCGCGCCGCGCTGGACCGGCTGGAGCAGCTTGAGGGGCGGCCCGAGACGATCCTGCGCGGCGACATTCCCGGCTTCACGCTGTCTCAGGGGTAAACACACATGTCCCACCGACAGCGCCTGACCGCCGAAAAGATCGGCCAACGCCTGCGGCTGATCCGGCCCTTCCTGGCCCTGGCGCGGCAGCCGATCGAACGCTTCGTGTTCGAAAAACTGGCCGACGCGACGGTCACCCCCGACGTGTCACGCCCCGCAGGCCAAAGCGACGGCACGCGGCTTGATTGGGACAGTTATTGGGGCGGGCAAAACCTGCATTTCGTCCTGCGCTCGCGCTTTGTGATCCCCCAAGGCTGGCAGACGCCGGCGCTGCATCTGCCGCTGGGTGTGGCCGGCGACATCTTCACCCATCCCGAGGCGCTGCTTTATATCGACGGCAAGGCCATCGCCTCGGCCGATCGCTATCATCACACGATCGAGGTGCCGAGCGCCCTCGCCGATGGCACGCCGCATGAGCTGTTGCTGCACGGCTGGACCGGCCTAACCGGCTGGCCCCCCGACCCGTCTGACAAGACGCAACTGTTCTTGCGCGAATGCGCGGTGATCGACATCGATCGCGACCTGCAAAGCTTTTTGACCCTGGCCGAGACGGCGCTGGACCTGTCTGGCGAGCTGAACGACAACAGGCCCGAAAAGCACGCCATTCTGTCGGCGCTGGATGCGGCGTTCCTGGTGCTGGACACGCGCGATCCGATGCGCGGCGAATTCCGCGCCTCGATCATCCCGGCAACGACGCGGCTGCAAGAGGGGCTCGACCAGGCCGGCCCGCCGCTGGACGTGCTTTTGCACGCGGCGGGCCACGCGCATATGGATGTGGCCTATCTCTGGCCCATCGCGCAGATCCGCCAAAAGAACGCGCGGACCTATTCCAACGTGCTCCGCCTGATGGAGCGACATGAGGAGTTTCATTTCTCGCACTCGCAGCCCCAGCTTTATGCCTGGACCGAGGCGGATTACCCCGAGATCTTTGACGCCATCCGCGCCCGCGTCACCGAGGGCCGCTGGGAGATTCTGGGCGGAATGTGGGTTGAGCCCGACGCCAACATGCCGGGACCAGAGGCGCTGGTCAGGCAGATCCTGCTAGCGCGCCGCTATTGCGATGACACGTTCGGGCCAGGCGCGGAATGCCCGGTTCTCTGGCTGCCCGACACGTTCGGCTTTCCCGGCGGCCTGCCGCAATTGATGGTGCAGGCGGGGCTGCGCTGGTTCGTGACGAACAAGGTGAACTGGAACCAATACAACCAGATGCCCGCCTCGACCACATGGTGGGAGGGGATCGACGGCAGCCGGGTCATGGCGCAGTTCCTGACCACGCCGCGCACCGTTCAGCACCTGCCCTTTCCCACCAACTACAAGTCCGATCTGACCGCGGGCGAGGTCGTCGGCACCTGGACGCGCAACACCATGAAAGACCGCGTCAAGGAATTGCTGATCGCCTATGGCTACGGCGATGGCGGCGGCGGGCCGACGGATGATCTGATCCGCAAGGCCCGCGCCTACCGCGCGATGCCGGGCGCGCCCCGGGTCATGCCATCCACCGTGCGGGCCTATTTCGAAAGCCTCGAGGCACAGAATCCGGCCCTGCCGACCTGGCAGGGCGAGTTTTACCTGGAAGGTCACCGCGGCGTTCTGACCGGCAACGGCTGGATCAAGCGGGCCAACCGCAAGACCGAGGTTCTGCTGCACGATGCCGAGCTTGCCATGGCGCTGGCGATGCTGGACGGGCACACCCCGGACGACCTGACCAACGCCTGGCGGCTGCTCTGCACGATGCAGTTCCACGACATCCTGACCGGAACCTCCGTGCCGGTCGTCTTCGAAGACGCGCGCCGCGATTTCGCGGCCATTACCGAGACGGCCGAGGCAGCCCTCCGACGCGCGGCGGACAGGCTGATGCCAAGCGACGCGGCCTATCTGGTTCTCGACGGCGCCCCCCTGCCCGGCCCGCGCCTGGCGCTGCTGCCGCCGGATGCCGGACCGGTCGCCGAAAACGGACAGATCCTGCCGCAACAGCGCGTTGAGGATGGCGTGCTGGTGGAATTGCCGCACGCCGCGCCACTCGCCCCGCGCAGTCTGACCCGGGCCGAGGCGCCACCGGGCGATGTCGACGGGGTCACCGTTGACCGAACCGCCGCAGGCGGCGCGGTTCTGGAAAACGCGATGCTGCGCGTCGAGATCGGCGATCACGGAATGCTGACGTCGATCTTCGACAAACGCGCCGGGCGCGAGGTGCTGAAAGACGGCGCCCTCGGCAACAAGCTTGAGCTGTTCGAGGACCGCCCGATCAGTTGGGACGCCTGGGACATCGACATCTTCTTTGAGGATCGGGGCGAATTGGTCACCGCCCTGAACAGCCTTGAAATCACCGAGACCGGCCCCTTGCGCGCCACCGTCAAGCTGACCCGGGCCTTCCGGCAATCGCGCCTGGTGCAGCGGATTAGCCTGTCGCGCCACTCGGCCCGGATCGATTTCGACACCGAGGTCGACTGGCATGAGACGCACCTTCTTCTAAAAGCCGCCTTCCCGGTCTCGGTCCGCGCGGCCCGGGCCGAGTTCGATATCCAATGGGGCCAGATCGACCGTCCGACACATCGCAACACCAGCTGGGACGCCGCGCAATTCGAGGTGCCCGCCCAGAAATGGGCCGATCTCAGCGATGGAAGCTACGGCGTCGCACTGCTGAACGATTGCAAATACGGCTACGATATCCGCGGCGACGTCCTGCGCCTATCGCTGATCAAATCCGCCACCATGCCCGACGTAACCGCCGACCAGGGGCATCACCGCTTTACCTACGCGCTTTTGCCCCATGACGGCGACACGCGCGTTGACGTGCGCCGCGAAGCCTACGCGCTGAACCTGCCGCCCCGGATCTTTGCCGGTCCGGGCCAGGGAAAGGGTGTCGCCCAGCCCTTGGTTATCTGCGAAAGCCCGCACGCCGTGATCGAAACCATCAAACCGGCGGAAGACGGCCAGGGCGTCATCGTGCGGCTGTTCGAGGCGCATAACACGCGTGGGTCGGTTATGCTCTCCTGTCATCCCTCGGTGCGGGCCGTCGAACGCTGCGGCCTTCTGGAAACCGATCAGCTGCCGCTTGAGCTTGTCGATCATCGGGTGACGATGACCCTCTCAAACTACGAAATCCTGACACTGCGCCTGCGGCTTGGCTGAGTGCACCATCTGCGGCGTGCCGATTGCAGAAAACCTGGGCACATAGCGCCGCAGGGCTTCCAGCAGTTCTCTCACGTCCGCCAGGCCAGAAAGCGACGCTCAAGCAGGCCGATGGCCCCGCTGACGGTCAGCCCCATCAGCGACAGGATCGTCACCCCGGCAAAGAGACGCTCAAGATCATAGAGCGATCCCGCCTCAAGGATATAGGCCCCAACCCCGTGTTCGGCGCCCAGCATTTCCGCCGCGACTAGAAGGATGATGGCAATCGCGATCGACACGCGCAGGCCCGACAGAATGCCCGGAAAGGCGCCCGGCAGGACGATCTTGCGCACGATCGACCACCAGCCAAGGCCAAAGCTCTGGCCCATGCGGATCAGCGTGCGGTCGACATTGTCAACAGCCCCGAAGGTGGCCACGACCGTGGGTGTGAAGGTGCCAAACGCAATCAACGCGTATTTCGACGCCTCGTCGATACCGAACCAGATCACGAAGAGCGGCAGAAGCGCGATCTTGGGGATCGGGAAGATCGCGGCGACGAGCGGCACCAGCCCGGCCCGCACCAGGCTGAAGAGCCCGATCAGCGTGCCGATGGCAATGCCAGCGACCGCGCCCATCGATCCGCCTACGACAAGACGTTCCAGCGAGGGCAGAAGGTGCGTCCATAACAGACCCGTCTGGTAGAGGTTGACCAAGGTCTCAAGCACGGCCGAGGGGCGCGGCATGGTCAGGCTTGAGATCACGCCGGTGCGCGTGCCGACCTCCAGAAGCGCGATCAGCAGGGCGAAAACCAACACCCCCACGAACCGCACGGGCCGGGGTTCGAACCCGCCACCGCGGAAGGCGACGGGTTTTGCGTCGGTCCGGTCAGCCATCGACAAGCTCCAGATCGGCGGCCAACGCCTCGTCGCGCATCATGTCCCACAGCTGGGCCTGCTTGGCCTCAAGCAGGGGGTGGCCCAGGCGGCGGTCGGCCAGGGGCAGGTCAATCTCAACCACCGCATGGATGCGCCCCGGACGGCGCGAGAGCACCACGATGACATGGCCCAGCCGCACCGCCTCTGCCAGATTATGGGTCACGTAGACGGCGGTGAAGGGCTCGCGCGACCACAGATCAACCAGATCGTCGATCAGCAATTCGCGTGTCTGGCTGTCGAGCGCCGAGAGCGGCTCATCCATCAGCATCACCGCGGGTCTGACGGCCAGGGCACGCGCAATCGCGACGCGCTGCTTCATGCCGCCCGACAGTTGCTTGGGCAGCGCATCGCCGAAATCCGACAACCGCGTGCGGCCCAGCACATCGGCCACGATCCGGTCCATCTCGGCCCGGCCCAGCCCGTGATCCTCAAGCACCAACCGCACATTGCCCGCGACCGACCGCCAGGGCAGCAGGGCGAAATGCTGGAACACGTAGGTCAGCGGGTTCAGCGAGGCGGCGGGCGGGTCGCCCACCTGCAGCACGCGGCCCTCGCCCGGCTGCTCCAACCCGCCGATCATGCGTAGCAATGTCGACTTGCCGCAGCCCGAGGGGCCGACGACACAGACGATCCGGCCTTGCGGGATTTCCAGCGAAATATCGTTCAGAACCGGGACCGGCCCATAGGCATGGCCGACCCCGTCAAGCAGCAGATCCATGCGCTAGCTTGTCGCCACGTAGGACGGATCGACCAGCATCTCCATCGTGATGCTGTCCGAGACCAACCCCTCGGCCTGCATCCATTCCACCTGCTCGGCGACCGAGGTTGTCGACAGCGCCAGGTCCTTGTTGATCCGCATCGAGGCGCCGGTCAGCGACCGGGCGAAGACATCCTCGGGCGTGTCCACATTGACGTATTTGTGCACGATCTTGACCAGCGCATCGACCTCGGCCGCCTCAGCCGTCTTGTCGACGAAGGCCGCGTTGTAATCGGCCACACCACGGGAGAGAGCGCGCAGGAACGCCTCGGTCTGGGCCCGCTCATTCGCGGCGATATCGGACGAGGTGAAAACGGCCGTGACCTGATAATTCGGATCGTAATCCGAGAAATCGCCGATCTTCTTGGCGGCCCCCTCGGCAATCAGGCGGTTGGCGATGCTGGGCAGGATCACCCAGGCGTCGATCTGGCCCGATTTCAGCGCACCGATGACAGCGCCGACCTTTTGCAGGGGCCGCATGGTGATCTCCGACATCGCGATGTCGTGCTGGGCCGCGATGCGGCTGAGCATGTAGTGGAACGACGACCCCGCGCTGGTGGTGCCAAAGGTGCGGCCGGCCAGTTTCGACGGATCGGTCAGGCCATTCTCATAGGCAGCGTTCGAGGCCAGGATCACGGCCCCTTGCACATCCGCATCCTCGGACAGCGCGCCGCCGATCACCTTGACCGCGCCCTTCTCGGCCAGGTTCATCAGCCCGCCACTGATCGCCGTCACGCCATATTGCAGATCGCCGCCTGCCACGGCGACTGCAGCCGCGGCGGACGATTCAAAAAACGCCAGATCGACATTCAATCCTTCCTCGGTGAAATACCCCCGCTCAAGCGCGATGTAGGTTGGCGAATGGCTGGTCAGCCGCAGCGCCCCCAGCCGGATCGACGTTTCAGCCAAGGCAGGCCGGGCCAGCGTGGTGGTCAGGGCCGCGGCGCCCGTGGTGGCCAATGCTTGGCGGCGGGTCAATTTCAACGTGGTCATATCATCCTCCCCTATGATTTGCCGCGATACTGCCCGGACTGGGCGCGGGTGGCAACGCCCAACCGCCGCAACGTCAGCGTTGCAAATGCTGCATAGCGGCATTTCGAAAGCGATCATTGTGCGGGCGCAGAAAGACGCCATGTTTAGCGGTAACAGACACCCGCGCCAAACGGCGCCAAAACCGAAAAAATGAGGCAATCCATGGCTTACATCACTCTCCCCACCCGTCCCGCCTTGGCCGACAGGTTTCGCAAGGCGATCGCGACCTTCCGGGCAAACCGCGCCCGTCGGGCCGTTTACCTGACCACGCTACGCGAATTGCAGAGCCTGTCGAACCGCGACCTCGACGATCTGGGCATCTCGCGCCACAACATCGACGAGATCGCCTGGGCCCACGCTTACGGCGCCTGAGCCCACCCGAAAACCACGTCCGAAGCCCCGGCAACACCCCGGGGCTTTTTGGTATCCGGTCAGTCCTCGCGCAAGGCCGCGAAATACCGATCGACGAAATCCGCATCCGCCAGCAGGCCCGCCGCATGCATCCAGTAATCCGCAATGCCTGACGGCACCCGCGCCTCGATCGCCATGAGGGCGTGCCGCAAGGCGACAAGCTCGTCGCCATCGGTGTTCACGTCAAACCAGATATGCGTCAGGGAGCGCCCCTTCGTCTCAAGCTTGAGGTAGAGATGGTTGCCAAACCCGTAGCACTGCGCATCCGTCTGGCGGGATGAAAACGGGTTCCCGGCCCCGAACCCCACGCTGAAGTGCCGGATTCTCGGCATGTAAGGCGCGATTGCGCCCGCGATATCATCGACATTCACCCCAAGCTGGCCGTAGGTCACGCTTGGCTCGGCGATCAGGTGCATATCCGTCCAGCCAACCCCATCCGGCGCCCGGTTCCTCTGGCTGGCGGCGGCCGCTTCGTTGATGTCGGCCAGCGCGTCGGCAAAACCCGCCGCAGGATAGAGGTTGCGCATCCCCTCATCATCTTCGTGGATATGCACCGAGGTCATGGCACAGCCTCCAATCCGGCGCGGGCCTCTCGCGCCATCGTCCCGGCCCGACACCTATCAAAACTTGACCAAAGCTGCCAGTCTGCCACTCTCGTGCCGCAGAGGGAGGCCACCATGACCACAGCGAAAACCGTTCTGATCGATGCCCATGGCGGGCCCGAGGCGATGTATCTGGCCGACCGCCCGCTGGGCCAGCCCGGCCCGGGCGAGGTCCTGATCCGGCACAAGGCGATCGGCCTGAATTTCATCGATGTCTACCAGCGCTCGGGCCTCTACAAGCTGCCGCTGCCCGCTGCTCTGGGGATGGAGGCCTCTGGCGTGATCGAGGCAGTCGGCGATGGCGTCACGCATCTGAGGCCCGGGGACCGTGCCGCCTATGCCTGCCAGCCGCCCGGGGCCTATACCGAGGCCCGCGTGATGCCGGCAGGCCAGGTCTGCCCCCTGCCCGACGCGGTTTCGTTCGAAGACGCCGCCGCGATGATGCTGAAAGGCCTGACCACGCATTACCTCTTCCGCCGCACGACGCCCATCGCCAAGGGCGACACGGTTCTCTTCCATGCGGCGGCGGGCGGTGTCGGCCTGATCGCCTGCCAATGGGCGCGCGCCGAGGGGATCACCCTGATCGGCACGGCGGGCTCGGACGAGAAATGCGCGCTGGCGGCCCAGCATGGGGCGACCCATACCATCAATTACCGCCGCGAAGATTTCACCGCAAAGGTCAGGGAATTGACCGACGGCCGCGGTGTCGACGTGGTGATGGACAGCGTCGGCGCCGATACGTTCGAAGGATCGCTCAATTGCCTCAAACCGCTTGGCATGATGATCTCGTTCGGCAATGCCTCGGGGCCCGTGCCGCCGTTCGATCTGTCGATTCTTGCCGCCAAGGGATCGCTTAAGATCACCCGGCCCACCCTTTTCGCCCATATCGCCGACCCCGCGACCTGCCAGCAGATGGCGGCGGACCTTTTCGACATGGTCACGTCAGGCAAGATCAAGATCCGCATCGATCAGCGCTTTCCCCTGGCCGATGTGGTCAAAGCGCATGAAGCGCTTGAGGGGCGCAAAACCACCGGGGCCACGATTCTCTTGCCTTGAGCGCGCCATCCGTTATTTTTCACCAGATGAAAAATCCCGACGCGCCTGCCGAGACACCCCGCCGCCGGGGCCGCCCCCGCGCCTTCCACGACAAGACCGACCAGAACATCATCCAGTCGCTCGACCGCGCGCTGATGATCCTGGAAGCCCTGGCCGAGGAAAACGGCATCGGCCTTTCGGCGCTGGCGGCCAAGCTGGACCAATCGCCCGCCACGCTCTACCGCGTGCTGACCACCTACCAAACCCGCGGCATGGCCGAGCTCGACGCCGCGACGCAAGCCTGGAATATCGGCCCGCGGGCCTTTCTGATCGGCTCGGCCTTCCTGCGCCGCACCTCGGTGGTGGAACGCGCGCGCCCGGTTCTGCGCATGCTGATGGAGGCCACGGGCGAGACCGCGAACCTTGGCATCGAGCGCAGTGACCATGTGCTGTTCGTCGCCCAGGTCGAAACCCACGCGTCAATCCGCGCCTTCTTTCCGCCGGGCACGCAATCGCCGCTGCATGCGTCGGGGATCGGCAAGGCACTTCTGGCGCGCTTTGATGACGTGCGGCTTGACGGTTATCTCAAGCGCAGCGAACGGGAACGCTTTACGCCCGCCACGCTGACCGACGAGACCGCTCTGCGCGCGGATCTGGCCGAGACGCGCGCCAGGGGCTATGCGCTGGACAATGAGGAGCGCAACGAAGGCATGCGCTGCATCGCGGCCGCCGTCATGGGCCCCCATGGCGAGGCGGTGGCCGGCCTCTCGGCCTCGGGGCCTGTGGCACGCCTCGCGCCATCAGACCTCGCGCGGATCGGTGCAATGGTGCGCGACGCGGCGATCAGCCTGTCGGAAAGCCTCGGCGCCCCGGTCAGAGCAGACGCAAAGCCGTCCCGGGCTTGACCCGGGACATCCGGCCGCGCGGCAAGACGCTTTAGTCCGGCTCGGCCTCGGCCAGGGCATAGTCACGCCAGGCATCCACCGCATCCGCCACTTGCGCGGTGTCGAAACTGGCCAGAACCGTCGCTGGCCCGTCCGAACTATAGGCAACCGCGCGGTCATCTGCCCTTGCGCCCGCCAGGATCAGCAGCTTCGGCCCTGAGACAGCGACCTCCAGAAAATTGTGGCGCTCCCGCAGCAACGTCATCACCTCTCCGAGGTTCTCGGCCAATGGCAGAACATCGTCCTCAACAGCCACACCGGCCGAGCCCGAGCGGGCGCTGGCCGCAAACCCATGCAGCGCTGCCCCCAGACGGTTGCGGAACGCCTCATCCAGACTTGCGGGTTTTGCCGGTGCGGTGAGAGTTGCCGGATCCGGTGTCTCGGCCTCGCGCAGCGCCTCGACGGGTATACCGCCCTTGGTGGGAGAGCTGCCCATCGGCAGGGCTTCGGCCGCGACGGTGACCGAGGTCGCCTCGTACGCGAAGGCGACCATGCAGGTCTTCGCGGCCTCGGCATGCGAAGGCCCCAGATTGCCCGAGGCCTCGGCCAATGCCGCGCGCTGATCGGTGCAGATATCCTCAGGCCGCATATCGACAAAGCGCAGGAACTTGCCCTGCCCCGCCTCGATCACCAAACGACGTCCGCCAGAGGCCGTAAAGGTCAGGAAGCGCGTCAGAAACGTCTCCTCGATCTCGGCCAGCATCGCCTCGACCACCATCGCGCCCGCACCCAGCGGACGCTCGCGCCCCCAGCTGGCGCGCAACACCTCCTGCGCGCGCTGAAGCGTTTTGACAACGCCAGGCTCGTCTGTCGCGGTTGCTCCACCGACAATTATGCGACGCACATTGCTCACCACAAACCCGCTCCGGCCACGGCCGCCACGTTATCGCGCGCAGCTGCAAGGGCCAGAGGCGCCTCGATATCCGCTTCGAACACCAAGTAGAGCGCATTGCCGGGGCGGCCGTCAATCCTTTGAAAGATCTGCAATATCTCATCCCCGGTGATGACGGCTGAGGCAAACGGCGCTTGCAGCTGCGCCTCCATCGTGCGGGCGGGGTCGGATTTCAGAACCTCGACACCGACAACGGCCAGGATATCGGCATCCTCGGCTGAAATGGGAACGACGCTTTGCAGCGCCAGCATCATGCCCATATCCAAGTCGACGAACCCAGCTGCGACACAGCCGGGCGTACGATCGACACAGGCCTTCAGTTCGGCCTCAAGGCGCACGGATCACGTTCCTTAATGAGTGGTTGCTTTCAACCTAACGCATTATCAACGATTTCAAGACAAAGCGCCAGAATTACGCAGCGACTGTCCATGAGAGATCTTTCGACAATTGTAGCAGAAGGCCGGCGGCCTCTTCAGCGGCGGCGCGGTCGCCTTGCAGGCTGAGTTCGGCCAGGCGATCGGTCGCCTCCTCAACAGCCTCGTTCACCCACAATGTATCCGGCAGCATCGCTTTGCGATCGGCGATCATGAAGGCCAGGTCATCAAGGACGTTCGTACAGGCCATCAGAAAGGCCTCTTCCTTGAAAGTCGTCCCGCCGCGGGCCTTGCGGATCAGGATCCCGATCCGGTCATGAAGCTGGCCCAGCACCACGCTTTCACTGTTGGACAGCGCGTCCCCTGTGCCCTGCGATCCGGCCCGCCCGCCATCCCGCGCCGTGGGGCGGCCCGGCATGATTGCAGCCTGCTGCGTAGGTGCCTCGGGCGCGTCTTCCAGAACCTCGGCGGCCTCCAGCACACCGCGCGCCGTGTCAAGCTGCGCCAGGCGGACGGCCTTGGTCCGGTCGATCAGGGCCAGAAGCAGTTCGCGGGCCCCCGTCTGCTGCCAGGTGGCCTTGTCCTTGACGACGCCACCCGGCGCGGCGGCGATGGCCGTGGCGGTCGCGATGGGCCGCACCTCGTGGAAAGCGCCGTCGGTTTCGCGCGTCAGACGGGCGGCGATCTCGTCAAATGTCTCCGGTGCGGCCTGATCGGCCTCCGTCGCGACGAGAAGGCTTTTGTCGCGCAAGCTGGCCGGAATGGCGCGCCACAGATCGGCCTCTTCGGGCGACCAGGCCTCTGCCGCCGACTTGGCCCAGAGGATCACATCGGCCCTCGGAACCAGCCATTTGAGGTTACGCAATTGCCGCTCATCATCGGCGGAAGCGGGCATGTCGGTGAAGGACATGGTTTCAAGAACCTGCAACGGCCGCCCGAATTCAAGATATTCGGGCCGCTCGGCCATGGCCGCCGCCATCGCGGTGCCCTCATGTCGATTGCGCCGGCCATCCCACCAGCCGGCGACGATATAGGGGTCATCGGCGTGATTGACCATGATCGTCGGGCGCTGACCTGCGGCGAAGCCATCGGGCGCCAGAACTTCGCCAAGCAGAAAGGACAGCAAATTCGCCTTGCCCGACCCGACCCGCCCGACAAGCGCCACCCGCACGTGGCCCGAAAGCCGGACCGATAGCCGCTCAGCATCGGCCTTGATGTGAACGGCTTCGTCAGAGATGGCCGCGCCCTGATCTGATATGCGCGCGACCAGAGCCGTCAGCGCCTCGATCTCGTCACGGTATTGATTTGCTTCTTTCATGGGGCCTATCCATAGCAAGCGCGTATAACCCGCTTTCGGATAGCATGTTGTGTGAGCTTTGTCTCGGCATCCGAGCTGATGGTGTCAGGTGCCAACCCGTCAGCGCGCTGGAACGCGGCAGGCCGGCCCATGCGGGAGGCGTGAGCATCCCGACGCGGGCCGGCCTGTGAACAGAATCAAAGCCGGTGCACAGCTGGAAAGCCCGACGACCTCGTCGCCGGACTTCAGCCCAAGGACCCTTAGTTGTAGGGGTCCGCCTCGGCGTTCACCTGGATCGCCGCATTGACCAGATCGATCCCGATCTCGGCGCCGAATTCAGTATAGAGCGGAGCAAAGAGCTCGCGGAAGGCATTCAGCTCATCCGGCGTCAGCTTGATGATCGCACCCCCATCATCGAGAATGTTCTGCCGGGCAATCTGGTTCAGCTCAAAGGCAAAGCGATTGCGCTCATGCGAGACCAGCTTCATCGTATTGATGATCGTATCGCGGGTCTCGGCATCCAGGCTGTCAAGGAAGCCCTGGCTCGCCATGGCGAGATAGACCAGATAATTGTGATTGGTCTCCGTCACGGCAGCCTGCACTTCATAAAAGCGCTTGGATTCGATGTTTGACCACGAGTTTTCCTGGCCCTGCACCTCACCGGATTTCAGGGCATCATAGACCTTGCTGAAGGAAAGGCGCTTTGTCTCGACACCCATGGAGGCATATTGTCCGGCCGTAATCGGAGAGTTGTTTGAAACCCGGAAGGTCAGACCAGCGGCATCTTGGGTGCCCCGGATCGGAACGCTTGCGGACATCTGGCGCATGCCGTTGGTCCAGAACCCAAAAGCATAGAATCCGTCGTCGGCAAAGTCGTCCAGCATGCTCTGACCGTGTTCCGTTCCCAGAAACTCAAGGCCGTGCAGCGGCCCGTCGAACAGGAAGGGAAGGTCAAACAGGCGCATTTTGTTGGTGTACGCGCTCACTTTGGTGACGGAGGGCGCGGCAAAATGCACGTCGCCGTTCAGCAGGGCCTCATAGACCGTATCGTCGTCAAAGAGCTCGCTGTTGCCATATACAACCACGCAGTAGCGGCCCTGCAGCTTGGTGTTGATTTGATCTGCGAAGGCCTGCGCGGCTTCGCCTTTCGGGTGGCCTTGAATCGCGGTCACCAGGCTAAATTTCAGTTCCTGCTCACCTGGGTCGCATGACGCATTCGCAGCACCAACAAAACCAAGTGTGGCCACGGCAAATGCAAGACTTTTTACCAGCACGTTCATTTCGTTCCCTCTTCCCGGTCCCCTCTTGCGCCCTGCACAAGAATCGGTTTCCGCCGAAAGTAATAAATCCGTTCTCGGTTTAGCCGCGATTTGCGGCCACGATGTCGCGCACCCACACTTCGACGCGCCGGTTGATCAAGCGGCCAGCGTTGGATTCGTTACACCCCAGCGGCGAGATTTCCCCGTAGCCGATCGCACTCATCCGGACGCTTGACGCGAGCGAGGGGTTTTCGGCCAGGATCGAGGCCAGCACCTGCTCGGCGCGCTGCTGCGACAGCTGACGGTTCAGTTCTGCATCGCCGACCGAGTCGGTGAAGCCGATGAACAGCACTTCGCGGTTTGCGAACCGCTCGGTATCCAACAGCTCGGCAAGACGTTCGACATCGGCTTCAGCACGCGAATTCAGGCGGGCGGAACCCGTCTCAAAACGATATGTCGTCGACAGACGGTCAGACGCGATCAGAAGATCGATCATCTCACGCAGCCGGGGCAGTTCGTCATCGGCTTCGTTCGTCAGAACCGCCGAGGCGACCCGCAAGCCTTGCGCGTTGATCGATTCAAGCGTCACCGACTGGTCGATGAAGCCCGACGTGGCCACCAGCTCCTGCGCATCTTCCGACGCCATGAACTCGGCAAATGCCTGGGCCTTGCCTTCCAGCGGCTTGTTCGTCTGATACATGTAGAGCAGACGCGTCAGCGGATATTCTTCCGTCTTGATCGAGAAGGCGGTGGGCGGGATCTGAAGCCCACACTCACCACGGATCGCCAGAGGCTGGGCGTCGCCAAAGCTGGCAAAGCCGGTAAAGCCGATCCCGTTCGGATCGCTTGCCACGGCGTCGGCGATCGCCTCGTCAGAGTCCAGAACGATCACATTATCGCTCAAGCTCAGGCCATTCGGACGCATCAGAAGCGAGTCAAACACCTCGTTCGAACCCGATTCGTCATCGCGGACGTAAACGTTGATCGGCGCGTCGCGACCGCCCAGTTCGCTCCAGTTGGTGATCCGGCCGCCGAAGGTGAAGGCCGCGTTCGCCTCGGAGATGGCGCGCACCGAATTGTCGGGATGCGTGATCAGAACCAGACCGTCAAGCGCGACGATCGTCTCCTGGCTGTCACTGTCCAGCTCGCCCAATCCGAACTCGTTGAAGGCACGCACTTCGCGCGAGCGGGCCGGCCGGGTCGACAGGGCAAAATCGGCCTCGCCGCGGAAAAGCGACTCGATACCGGCAGATGAGTTGGACGGCAGGATCGTCAATTCGCCCGTGCCGATCATCGTCCCGCCAGAGACCCGCATCACCATCTTGTCGTCGCCAGCTTCAAGCGTCTGAGTGCTGGCGTTGAACGCTTCGCCATATTCACGCAGCAGAGCCGGTACCAGGCGCAGACCCAGAGTTTTATCACCCGCGATGGTGAATTCTGTCAGCGACGGTTCGATCGACGGGCAGGCGGCGCCCTCGCACATCACCAAGTTCGCCGCGACCGTCACACTGCCGACCGCGGTTGAAATTGTGTAATTCTGGCCGTCGAAATCCATGATCTCGCCGACGACCGAGAAACTTTCGTCGAGCGTGCGCAGGGTAACAGGTTCGGCCATGGCAAGCGTCGCCGACAGGGCCGTCATGGCCGTCCCCGCAAGCAGGCTTTGAGTGATGCGTTGACGCATTGTGTAGCTCCCAATCAGTCCGAGCGATTCCGCGTACCAAGATGGCGAAGCGGATAAAGCGAATTCATGCCAAGGAGTCTTGGCTTTGCATGGTGGTTTCTCACGATTTATTGTGGCCAAAAATTTCTCTAAACACGGCTAAAGCGTGAATAATGCATTTTTTGGAAACAGGCCGCGGGGAAAGCCGCGCTCTGAGGCAGAGCCGGCAGAAAACCCTTATAACACAACGAGAAACCTCCACATCAGGTGTTTGTACAACAATTAGGGGGAAGTGGGTGTGGTCAATTCTCCTCTACCGGGAGGGGCCCCAGCCCCAGACTCGTCGCCAAGCGGCGCGAAAGGTGGCGAAAATGTGGCATTAGCACGAAGTTTTCCACACAAGTGTCGAAGCACGACCAAAGCGTGGAAAACGCAACCACACTGGCAACGAAAAGCAAACAAAACGTACTATAAAGGGGTTTTGTTTCCAATTGAAGATAGCGTGCAGTCTTAAAGAAAACCGGCCGGATCATTTGATCCGGCCGGTCAATACTCTGTCAATGTTGGGTGTTTTTCCCTCCTCACACGCAAGGCGTGAGGTCAGTCGAACGTCTTACTCTGCCTTTTCGGCGCCGTCCCATGAGAAGGATTCACCGCAAAGGGCAGCAAGCATCAATGTAGTCTCACCGACGCGAATCATATCGCCATGGGAAACATTCTCGGTGCTGAGAACCGGTTTGCCATTCAGGCGGACCAGATTTGATTTGCCGCCATGCCCAAGAAAGAAAGAGCGGGTCTCGTCATCATAAGCGACCATTGCGTGACGCTCGCGCGAGATGGCCGTATCGCCGAAATCCAGTGCAACGGCCTGATCCTCACCACGACCGATCTGCGAAACACCGTGTCCCAGGGCAAACGAAGCACCACGACCGGGGCCTTCAACGACAACCAGCCAACCCACGGGAAACTTCACCGCCTCGGGCGCAGCAGCCGCTGTTGCCCGTGACCCGATTTCCTCCATCGAGCCGTTCGAGTGGTCAAATCCAAGCAGACGGGTTTTGACACGACCCGTGCGGCGCGTCGGTGTCTCGGCGGCAGGGCTGGGCGCAGGTGCTGGGGTGGCTGCGGGCACCTCCGGCTTCGGAGCTGGCGCCTCGGCGCGGGGGGCCGGCGCCGACGCAGGCGATTCCTTCGCCAAGGGCGGCAGATCTTCCTCGGGATCCGAGATCAGATCCCACATGTTCCGCACACTGCTTTCTTGCGCGGGCTCGGCCGCTTCGGCTTCATCGGCAAAGAGGTTGTTCGATCCACTTTGCCCTGATTTCATATGCTCACGCATATCAACCAGATTGCCCTCGGGCGACGTTTGCGCTTCGGTCGGATCAGCAGGCTTTTCCGACTTCGCCTCTTCAGTGCGTCTTGAAGCCAACCCTTTGAATATGCTCATATCCCCACCTCCTGATGGCATCCGAAATCATTCCGATTCAGTGCGGCGTCGCACTGGAGATGCCTCTTCTGAACACCTTCGCCAAACAGGACGAAAGTGGTATCCATCACTCGCGGACCATCGGCATCTCAGCGATGGTCAGAGTGTCGTCACGGTTCACAGCAAAGATGGCGTTACCTTCGTCTTGCTGCGCCAGCAGATCGATGATCGTCTCAACGCTCTGCGCGGATTCAATCGACAGACCCGTCACACGTTCGGACACTAGGATATCCCCGGTCGCAAGCCCGTCATCAATTCCAGGCGGAGCGCTTTCGACGCTTGTCCGCCAATTGCCGTTGACCGGTTCAGTACGGAACACCACACCATTCTTCAAAGTCACCCAACGGGTCGTCGGGATGGCGAGGGTCACGTGTTCGAACGGGCCCTCAGCCTCGGTGCGGATGCGCACGTTCACTGCAAAGAAACCATCGTCATCGACTGTCGAGATCTGCTCGATCAGGTTTTCGATCGAGGCCTGGTCCGAGACCCACTCATCATTGATGGCGTAGATCGTCACGCCTTCACGCAACCAGGAACTCGCGGCGACATTGCTGACCGCGGAGGAGACTTGGCTGACAACCGGGAACGGCTCGCCATCAATCTCGGCAACGCGGGTCTGGAACGGCACCACGATATCCCAGCGGGCTTCATCGATCTGATCACGAAGGATAGAGTCCTGCGCTTGCTGCGTAGTGGCTGCGGCCGCAGCTTCGGCAGCGGCTTGCTCGGCGGCAGCCGCTTCCGCTGCCGCAGCTTCAGCGGCAGCCTGTTCAGCAGCGGCTGCTTCCGCAGCAGCAGCTTCGGCAGCGGCCTGTTCCGCAGCCGCGGCCTCCGCAGCAGCAGCTTCGGCAGCAGCCTGTTCAGCAGCCGCGGCTTCCGCAGCAGCAGCCTGTTCTGCGGCAGCCGCTTCCGCAGCCGCCGCTTCGGCAGCAGCCTGTTCGGCGGCCGCGGCTTCCGCAGCAGCGGCTTCAGCGGCGGCTTGTTCGGCGGCAGCCGCTTCCGCAGCAGCGGCTTCAGCAGCGGCTTGCTCGGCGGCAGCGGCTTCGGCAGCCGCGGCTTCTTCCGCAGCGGTGGCGTCAGCGCCTCCGTTCGTCTCGGTGGCACCGGAAACCACAACACCTGTCGAGGTATCGGCCGGGGCCGTTTCGTCGCCATCGCTCAGGGTCAGCACGCCGACCCCAATGGCAAGCGCGATCACGCCGACCGTGCCCAGCAAGATAGCCTTACCATTACCGCCACCCTGCGATGCGGCGGCTGCGGCAGGCTGGGACGCTGGATCATTTGCGGCGTTCGGCACGGCAATAGCCGCGGCCGTTTTCGCATCCGTCGCCTTCGGCGCTTCAGGGCTGCCATCTGCGGTCGTCTGAACCAACTGGCTCACCGCCGTTTCAATTTCGGCGCTGCGTGTGGTCGCGGTGGTCGCTTCCTGGACCCGCTCGCCCTCATCCATCATGCGCAGCCAGTCTTCGGCGCTGGCAATACGATCCTTCGGCAGGACGCTGATCGCCTTGTCGATGGATTCCAGGAAACCGACCGGATAGCCTTCAAAGCGGCCGGACAGCGGCACATAGGGGTCACCGGTCTGGTCGGCGATACCAGCCAGACGGCGCTGGCTGTCCGGCGGGGTTTCGCCGGTGATCATGTGGTAGAATGACGCCGCCAGCGCATAGAGATCGCTCGACGGGCTTTGCGTGCTGCCGGTGATGTAGAATTCCTGCGGCGAATAGCCGTCCTTGACGACGCGCAGAGCCGACAGGGCGCGGCTGGCTTTCGAAGCCTGCTCACGCGCGGCGCCGAAATCGATCAAGATCGGCTCACCTTCGCTATTCAGCAAGATGTTGTCGGGCGAGATGTCGCGGTGCAGGACATTGCTTTTATGAATGAAAGCGACCGCCTCAAGCATCTTTCTCAGGTAACCGACAACCTGCTCCGGCGTGAAGGTGATCGACTCATCCTCGATAATGTCGAGCATGTCCCGGCCATCGATATAATCGATCGCCATGTAAGCCGTATCGTTATCCTCAAAGACCTGGTGGACGCCGACGATGTTCGGGTGAATCAATTTCGACAGGCTGCGCGCCTCTTGAACGAACAGGCGAACGACCGAGCGGAAATCACCGTGATGGGCGCGCGAACGGGCCCGGACGATGGTTTCACTACGGCGGCAGAACGAGCCCGGAAAGCATTCCTTGATGACGACGGTCCGATCAAGCGAATCCTTGGCCAGATAGGTGATGCCGAAGCCACCGCTGTTGAGGAACTCCAGAACGGTATACTGGCCCTGCAGCAACTTCGTGCCGGGCTTCAACTCATCCACAAACGACTCCGGCAGATCGTCGCCGTTGTCTTCCGGCAGATCTTCTTGGTTTGCCGCTTCACCCATCATATCGTTCTCACGCCCCATATCGACCGCTCTGACCTCATCGGGATACCCGATACGCCGGTCGCGTCGTTCATTTCACTCGCGGCCCTCTGCGCAGCTTTGATATTGTGCGCCAAATGACCCCCAGACAGACCGCCACGCAAAAACGCAGACAGGCTGCAGTCGTAAACCTAGAAATCCCTAATCTTGCGGAATGCCGACCATTGTTTGATTGAAAGTGGACAATAATGAGGCGCATGGACCGTAGTTGATGCGCCAGACAGAACCGCCCTTACAGCACTCACCATCTTTCTAAGAGGTTAACGATATAGAGCTTTCTTGCGAAAGACAAAATAGCGAAACAAACAATTTTCCGTTTGTTAGGAGGTTTTTAAGGATTGTTGCCCTGCAGCAGCGGCCCCTGCGCCTTATGCTCGGTTGGAAAGGCGGCTGCATATTGCATATGTGCGCGCTGTCAGATGCGCTGTCTGGAAATGAAAGGGCGGCGAACCTCGTGACGCCACGTTACTTTTCCGAGCCCCAGGATTAGGCCGCTTGAGCGCAATGGAATGTCGCCCCACAGGGGCCAATCAAGCGTCAGGGCGGCAATTCCCCCCGAATCGCGATCAATATCCCCGTCATGTCATCGTCGGCGGATGTTGGAGCATATCAGATGTCGCTGCGAATAGCCCCTTGCGCCACTGCCGATCAGTTATGTTAGCGTTGTCATGCGTTATGCAGAAGGAAACCCGGTGATGGCCAAGGTTCAGAAAGCAACACTGGCGGACGTGGCCGCAGAGGCTGATGTTAGCGCAATCACCGTGTCGCGCGCCTTGCGCAAGCCCGATATCGTCTCGCAGGCTCTGCATGCCCGCATCGACGCAGCGATCCAAAAATTGGGCTATGTGCCCGACCTCGCCGCACGGGCGCTGGCCTCGGGGCGGACCGATGTGATCGGGTTGATGGCGCCCCTGACCACCGAACCGGCCTATACCGATATCCTGCGTGGCATCATGGCCAGCATTGCACCGACGCCGCATGTCATCCAACTGATCGATCCTAGCCAAGCCGGGGAAGGTACGGCCCTGCGGACGTTCCTCGGTTCGAAACCGGCCGGTCTGATTGTTGCCGGTATCGACCAGGTCGGCACGACACGCGACCTTCTGGCAAACGCCCCCTGCCCTGTGGTCCAGGTGATGGAGATTGCGGAGGACCCGATCGACATGATGATCGGCCTGTCCCTCCAGGAAGCGGCGCAGGGGGCAGCGCACTATCTTCATGAGCAAGGTTATCGCAAGCCGGGGTTCATGGCCGCCCGGATGACACCAGCGGCGAACCGGCAACTGCGTGGGTTTCGCCTGGCGACCGAGGTAACGGGCACTTTTTCCGAGGCCCGTGTTATGGCGTCGGAGGGCCACCCCGCCGTCACGCTGGGAGCAAAGCTGCTTGCCGACCTGCTGACACAAGCGCCGGAACTGGACGCGGTTTTCTGCACCGACGATGCGCTGGCCTTGGGTGCCCTGTTCGAGGCCAGGCGCCAGGGCATCGACGTTCCGGCGGCATTGGGCATCTGCGGCTTTCACGATACCGAAGCGGCGGCAAGCGCCGAGCTCGCGCTGACCAGCATCCGCACGCGCCGATACGAAATGGGGACGGATGCGGTTGAGATGGTGCTTGACCGGCTGGCCGGTGCACCGAAGGGGCGCAAGGTGATCGATTTGGGCTTTGAAATCGTTCCCCGCGCCAGCACGGCAAAACCAGCATGATGCCAAAGGCCGCCGTTGCAAGACGCCCTGAAACGTCGAACTCGCCCCTCAGGGCAGAAAGCGCGGCAGAGAACTATCGAAAACGGATGGCGCGGTTGACGGGGCTCGAACCCGCGACCCCCGGCGTGACAGGCCGGTACTCTAACCAGCTGAGCTACAACCGCGCATCGGAGCGTTTCGGGGGCTTGAGGGAAGGTAATGGCGCGGTTGACGGGGCTCGAACCCGCGACCCCCGGCGTGACAGGCCGGTACTCTAACCAACTGAGCTACAACCGCGCATATACCTGCCCGGGCCATGCCCGAACGTGAGGGGCGTTCTAAGGGCCGCCCCTGCCCCCGTCAAGCGGGGAAAACGGTTTATTAAATGCCCGGGCTCACCTTGGGTCAGATTGGTTGCCTGGCCCCGCCCGTGCCCCATATAAGTCGCAGTTGGGCTTTAGGCCACGAAGCCGTCAGCACCCCTGAAGGAGCGCCGGGTTTGAGCAATCGCGCGGAAGACATTGCCGAGGAGGTTGTGGAGGACGGGGCCGACGACACCCCGATCGTCCGGCGCACCCATACCGGCACCGAGCAATTGCACTTTCAGACCACCACGAAAGACACCCGCGAATTCCGCACCTGGTTCCGCGGCAAACGCGCCAATGGCAACCCCACAGCGGCCCGGCTGTTTGAGGCTGACGCGGCGCGCAAATTCGTACTGAAGGGCTGGATACCGCCAAAGCCGGTGATCCGCCCCGACACTCAGGTGACCGCCTTCGGCAGCTGCTTTGCCGCCAATATCTCGGACTGGCTGTCCAAGCGGCATTACCGGGTGCTGAATACCGGCGCTGATGCCAAGACGGCCTATGTGGTGACATGCGGCGAGGGGATGGTGAATTCCTTCGTCATCCGCCAGCAATTCGAATGGGCGTGGGAGAACCGGACCTTCGACCAGCCGCTCTGGCATGGCTACAATGCCGAGGAATATGGCTATGACCCCGCCGTTCAAGCCGAAACCAAGCGGATTTTCGATGAAACGGATGTCTTCATCCTGACCTTCGGCCTGTCCGAGGTCTGGTATGACGAACCGACGGGCGAGGTGTTCTGGCGCACCATTCCCAAGGATGTCTACGACCCCGAGCGGCACCGCTTTCGCGTCTCGACCGTCGAGGAGAACAAGGACAACCTGCGCGCCATCTACCGGCTGATCCGCAAGCACCGCCCGGATGCCAAGGTCCTCTTCACCCTCTCGCCCATCCCGCTGATCGCCACGTTCCGCGACAATTCCTGCATCACGTCGAATTCGGTCTCGAAGGCCGTGTTGCGCGTGGCCATCGACGAGGTCGTGCGCGAGGTCGCGGACGAAGGCGTGCTAAGCTACTGGCCCTCATACGAGCTGGTGATGGACGTCTTCCGCGCGCCCATGAAGCCTGACAGGCGCCATCCCGAACAGGCGGTGCTGAACTGCGTCATGACGCTTTTTGAACACGCCTGGTGCGAGGCCACCGACCTGCCGCGCCCCTCGGTCACGCTGGCCTGGGCCAAGGCCTGCGCGGTGTCGGGCCTGGTGCCGCCGCGGATGGCCGAGGCGATCCTGGCCAAATCACCGACCGACCTGAAAGCGGCTATGCGGGGCACTCTGGCCGAGGATACCAAGCTGGACACCGGGCTGAAAAACTTCGGTGAGCGGGTGCTGGCGGAATGGGCCGCGACCGGAACCGACGAACCGCAGAACGGCGTCTGGAACCGGTTCCGCAATCGGCTGGCGGCGCTGCGCAAACGGCGCGCCTAACGCTCGCACCCCCGGTCGCACCGATGCCAGTGGTCGGTGGCCGCGGCCGCGGCACTTTCGGGAAACCGTCGGTGCAGCAGAACAAAGGCCGCCTGCCCCGCAAAGAGGCCGTTCACCTGTCCCTCACGGCGATACTGGTTCAACATCACAACTTTGCGTAACGCATCTGGCATCGCGGGGCTGGTTGCCAACCGCCGCTCAACCCAGCTATCCGAGCCTTCGTCAGCCCAGGCAATGACCTCCTCACTGATCCGCTGCGACAGGCCCTCGGCCGGACTCAAGCGCGAAATCTCAGCCAGGGCGATGAGGGCCGTGAATGGCAATTCGCCCTGCATCGGGCCATCAGGTACAAGAGCGCCGCGCAAGTCATGCCGTTGGCCAGGCGGCACGTCAATACCGCGAGCATGGGCGCGATCAAGGGCTGCAAAGCCATAGCCCCGCATCCCGCGATAGGCGCCCCAGCGGCCCGGCAGAAGCAGCCAGCTTTCCAGATCACGCTGAAGAAAGGCCGCATTTCGATAATCCAACGGCAGGTCATAGCCATCAGCGCTCCGATGCCGTTGCCAGATGCCGGCATCGTGCATGATCGTCGAGACATCCCCGCGTGTCAGCCAGACCGACCTTTGCGGGAGTTCAAGGGCAACAAGCGACAGACGCACGCCCAAAGGCCACGACCTGCCCATGATGCGTTCGATCTGCGCCTGTTGGTCGGGCAGCAGGGGCGCGATGTCACGGATCAGGGCCGCTGCCTCGGCGTCGCGCCGCAACGCCAACAGCCGCAGATACGCAACCTGCAAAAACAGCGCCCGATGGTCTGACGTCCGGCTTGCGGCACGTGCAAAGCGCATCAGATGATCGACCGACAATACATTCAGTGCCCTTATGGTGCGCCGGTCCAGAACAGCGCCGTCATGCACCGCGATCAAATCGTCAATCGATCCTGCCAGATACGTCCGCCCGACATTGACCCAAGCGCGCAACGCAGGATCATCGGTCTGGCGCGCCATCCGTGACAATCTGTCGTCCACGTCGGGCTCTGCACCCCATCTGTAGATCAGGTTCATTGCACTGTTTGTGACAACTACCTGGCGTATATCTTTGGGCAGCAGGGCGAGGTCGCCGTCCTTCAGCCATTCATCGGCTTGACGGGGGCTGACCCGCATTGCCTCGACCATAGCAACGGCAAAGGCCGCGTATGTCTGCGCAGTTGCCGTGCAGGCCAAAATCTGCTTGCGCCAGTCATTCACCAGGTGCCGCCCCTCATTGTAGGACAAGTGCCGCCCTGACGATCCGTCAGGCGCGCGCGGACCATAGAGAAACGCAGCTATTGTCCATTCATATGAATGCTGTTGGCTGATCCGATCATCTGCGTAGATACGCAAAGTCCGATAGACATCGAGACGATCGGGTCTTGGTCCCAGGTGCGAGGCGATGGCCCAAGGGGCCGCCGACGCAGGCAATATCGTTTGCAGCCAATCAAGCAGATCATGTCTTGCCATCAGCTCGGCAACGATCGACAGGTTCTCATACCCTTCTGACGGCAGCTGGGGCCAGAGCCACCAGTCAGGCGATGGCCCCAATGTCGTTCCCAGGTCCAGCATCCGCATGGCAAACAACACCTTTGCC
Organism: uncultured Paracoccaceae bacterium; assembly: GCA_947503935.1. Taxonomy (GTDB): domain Bacteria; phylum Pseudomonadota; class Alphaproteobacteria; order Rhodobacterales; family Rhodobacteraceae; genus CANNFR01. Next base: position 237,699 of record CANNFR010000006.1, on the reverse strand, counting down.
GGTGCAATCGGTTCAGGGCTATCTGACAGAGCAATATCCAAAGCTTCAATCAAGGCCGGGCGAAACCAGTCGCCGCCCGATTTTCGAAGCGCTGCAATGGGATAGCGATCTGTCTGGCTGGCTTGGTATGGCAGGTGTGTCTTGCGAAACTCCAAATCGGGCAGCCCCAGCCAAAGCCGGTAAAGATCAACGCTGGCCCTGACATCATCATGCCCATGCCAATGCTGCCCTCCCGAATAGAGCGTGCCGTACTTGCCATAAGCCGCATCCAGCATCTCCTGCGGCTGCGCATAGCGCCCGTCACACAGCAGGGGTGGAGTCTGCGCGACCGCAGGCTCCGCCAGAAAAATGACGGCGCCAAGACAGGCTGAGGCTATAGCGTTTCGACTTTTGTTCGGGTCATCACTGAACGCAAAGCGAGTGCGAGCCTTGGCGAGCGGCAGCGCTTTACGTTTCAACATAAAGTCGAAACGCTTTAATGTTCGGAGCATCTGTCCCCCTGGACGCATGGAAGCTCAGATCATCGTAAGGCAGGTGTCGGACCGCAGCAATCGGGCGCGCATTATCTCTCTGGCAATGGGATGAATTCGGCGTCGTCGCCCGGCGGTAATTGAAAGCGGCCGTTTTGCCAATCGCCCTGGCGCCAGGCTTCTTTCGCCTCGTCGATCCGCTCTTTCGAGGACGCCACGAAATTCCACCAGATATAGCGCGGGCCCTCCAGCGTGGCGCCGCCCAGCAGCATCAGGCGGGCGCCTTGCGGGCCGGCCTGCAGGCTGACGCGGTCGCCGGGGCGGAAGACCATCATGCGCCCGGCCTCATAGGTCTCGCCCGCGATGCTGACCGCGCCACCGACGACATAGGCGCCACGATCCTCGTGGTCATCAGGCAGCGGGATCGACGCGCCGGGCGCCAGTATCGCATCGGCATAGAACATCTCGGATGCCACTTTGACGGGCGCCTTTTCGCCCCAGGCGGTGCCCAGGATCAGCCGCACCTCTTTCCCCTCGCCCTCCATATGCGGCAGGGCGTCGGCGGGCGCATGTTCAAAGGCCGCCGCGCCATCCTCGGCGCCCGTAGGGAGGGCCACCCAGGTCTGAATACCGAAGAGGGAATGGGGCTTTTGCCGGATCTCGCCGTCGGTCCGTTCGGAATGGGTGATGCCATGGCCCGCGACCATCCAGTTGACGGCGCCCGGTTCGATCCATTGATCGGTGCCCAGGCTATCGCGGTGATGCATGCGCCCCTTGTAGAGGTAGCTGACGGTCGCCAATCCGATATGCGGATGCGGACGCACGTCGATGCCCTGGCCCGTCACAAACTCGGCCGGACCCATCTGATCGAAGAAGATGAACGGCCCCACCATCTGGCGCTTCGGTGCCGGTAGCGCCCGGCGCACTTCGAAGCCGCCCAGGTCGCGGGCGCGCGGGACGATGACCGTGTCGATGGCATCAACGCCATCGCCAGTCGGACAATGGGGATCTAGGGCGGGGTTCCAGCTCATCTTAGGTTCTCCAATCAGATGTGATGAAGAAGAGGTAGAGATTTCGCTGGGCGATAACAGGGGCACGAAGGCAATCCTGTTGTGCGTAGATGCACACCGAACTCGAAAGTGCGAGTGACTTCTGCGAAGATAAGCGCGCCTGAATTAAGCTTATCGCAGATCAGAGGCAAAGAGCTTACGATCTAGTCGCGCACCAGGGCCAGGACCTGGGGATGGCCCGACGGCGCATCGGCCGAACCCTCGCGCGCCAGTCTGTCGAGCTCGGCCGCGATCTCAATCAGGCGCGAGGTATGTTGCGCCGATTGGCACGAGGCCAGATCATAGGCCGCCCCCTCCACGATCTCGGCCGCGCGGCGCAGCCCCAGCTTGCCCGCAGGGCCCAGGGCCACAGGCACATCCGCATTGCTGCTGGCCAACGACAGCTGGCGCGTGTCCTGCCCAACAGGCAGGGAATGATCCAATGACTGAGCCATCCGCTTTCCTTCCTAGACACATCCGACCGCCTCCAAACAGCCGGACGCACCACCTACCTGTCTAAAAGTACAGGTTTGGTCGATTTTGTAAAGGAAATGCCGCTTCATGCTTTGGGCCTTTTCGGGCCAGAATTGCGGCGGGAACATGGAGGGGTGGTGGGTGATGAGAGACTCGAACTCCCGACATCTTCGGTGTAAACGAAGCGCTCTACCAACTGAGCTAATCACCCGACGGGCTGCGTTCTAGCGCCGATAGGCCCCGGGCCGCAAGCCCCTTTGCGGCCTCACATCGCAAGCTTGGTCTGCCGGCCGTCACGGACGCGATAGATCACCCCCTGCCCGCCCGGCAATGTCCAGAACTCCTCCATCGGCAACCCCAAGAGGATCGTGCGCATCACCAGCGAGACGACGCCATGGGTCACCAGGATGGCCGGACCTGTCAGATCATCCAGGAAAGACTGCACACGGGCATGTACATCCCACAGAGGCTCGGCCTTGGGGGAATGGGTGTAGAGGTGCCAGGGGTCGTCAAGATCAGCCAGGCCGGGCCAGCGTGCGTTGATTTCAGCCCGCGTCAGACCGTCACAATCGCCAAGGCTTATCTCACGCAGCCGGGCATCGGTGGTACAAGGCCCGCTGGCGGCCGCCAAGGCAATGCGGGCCGTCTCGGCGGCGCGCCCTTGCGGGCTGACGAAGGCCGGCAAAGCCAGCGCATCCTCGCGCGCCAACAGCACCCCAAGGTCCGCAGCCTGCCCGCGCCCCTTTTCGGTCAGCGGAGAATCCAGCGCGCCCTGCATCCTGCCCGACGCATTCCATTCGGTCTGACCATGCCTGAGGATGTAGAGGTCGGGATAAGATCGCGTCATGCAAAAGACCACGCAAAGAAGATGTCAGATGTCGAGGGCAATCCTTGATGCGCCCAATGCCGGAGGAAAGCTGGCCCACGGAACGCTGTGCGCAGACGTCAGGCGCTTGGAACGGATCTGAGGTGTGAAGATGGTGGGTGATAAGAGATTCGAACTCCTGACATCTTCGATGTGAACGAAGCGCTCTACCACTGAGCTAATCACCCGCCGGGGCGTTCCTTAGCCTCAGTCGTCTGTTTCCGCAAGACCTTGTTCGGCCTCGCGCGCAGCCTTCGGTGTCCGCCTGAGTTTGAGAATGATCACCTCGCGCGTACCGCTTTCCTTCTGGCGGTTGACACGACCCTTGCCGAGCGGCGGCAGGTTCAGCCCCTCGCCCCGCGAGAGCGCCTCACCGATCTCGGCGAACGCCGCGTCCAGCACGTCACGCGCGGTCTTCTTGTTCACGCCCGCCCGCGCGGCAGCCTTTTCGACGAGCGCTTTCTTGCGAAGCTCCTGAACCACGTCCACCTGGTCAGCCTCTGCCTTCGGCGCAGGTTTCGCCGCCTTCTTCGCAGGCGCCTTCGGTCCGCTTTTCGTCGATCTCGCCATGGGAGCCTCAGCCAAACAGGGTTTTGCAGAACAGTACCGGTGTTCGACGGGCGACTCCATCCCCAAACCGCGCGAAAGCACCACCAGGCCGGTTTTATTGAACCCCGAGCGCTGCTGGCGCGATCCCGCTTCGCGAGGCGAAAGGAAGCCTCGCATCAAGCACTGGAGTTCAGACATGGCAAATTACATCTACGGAAAGGCCTGGTCGGAGCCGCTTTCGGGCACCGAGGGGCAGGATGTCATATTCGCCTATGGTGGAAACGATCCCATCAACGGCTACGGCGGTGATGACGTCATTCTTGCGGGCGCGGGCAATGACGTCGTCTTCGCAGGCTGCGGCAACGACATCGTTGGCGGCGGCGACGGTATCGACACACTCGCCTTCACGCGCGCGGGTGGCAGCCAGGGCTTCAACATCAAAATGTAGACTGGCTCGGGCCTGAGGATCATTCCGGGTTCGGGAAATTCGTTAACCGTGGACAGCACCACCTTTCAGAACATCGAGAATGTGACCGTCTCCTGGGGCAATGACCGTATCCTCGGCAACGCCAGCGACAACGTCTTGAACGGTTGGCGCGGCAATGACACCATCAACGGAGGTGCCGGAGAGGGCACCATCCTCGGCGGTGCAGGCGTTAATCAGCTGACCGGTGGCGCGGGGGCTGACGTCTTTGAGTTCAACCTGAACGACACCGTCGATCCGACAAGTTGGGGCATGATTACCGACTTCGACAAGTTCGAAGGCGACAAGATCGACCTATCTGATCTGAGCGGGCCTGACGGGTTTGATTTCGCCGGTTTTGGTGGCCCGAGCGAGGGCGATATTTGGTTGACGGCCAGCGGTGACGGTATCACCGTACATGTCGATACCGATGGCAACGGCACAGCCGATGGGCAGATCTTCCTTCAAGGGATAAATATCCTCACGGCTCCCCTGGAGGCTGACTTCATCCTTTGAAGCAACACAAGAAAGAAGGCGCGCCCTTTGGGCGCGCTTTCATTGACCTGCGTGAAGCGGCCAGCAGACGCTGTCTTACCGACGCCAATACATCCCAATCAAACCCACTTCAGCGCAATCGGGGCGATGTGCGTCGAAACATAGAGCGGCGCCCGGAAAATCTGCAGTTCAGAACTCCGCTTTAGCTGCTTAGCTGCATTAATTCTGAACCAATTCTGCATTTACGCCGACCCATTCTTGCACCTGCTTTGAGGTGCGATAGATTTAATGGAGGCAAAAATGGCTTTTCTTACTGGAACGGGTGGCTCGGACACACTTGATGGAACCGAGGGTGCCGATCTTCTCAGCGGCTTGGGTGGCGACGATCTTCTGATCGGCCGGGGCGGCAACGACCTTGTCATCGGCGGCGATGGCAACGACACCGCCTTCGGGATGGCCGGCAACGATTGGATGGCCGGCGGCAACGGGAATGATTCCCTTTTCGGCGGTGCCGGCGATGACACGCTTAACGGCAATGACGGCAATGACAGGCTGTCGCCCGATAGTGGGCTGGAAAACGTTGTCGATGGAGGCGCGGGCACCGATACGCTCGACCTTGGCCCCTTCCTGAACTTTGGCACGACGGCCAGCACCGGCTACTTCGTCAACATGAACAATGGAACAGCGATACGCAGCATCGGCGTGGTGGGTTCGATCACGTCCAGCACCGACTTTACGAATATCGAGAATGTCACCGGCTCGAACGGCAGCGATTTCATCATCGGCGACGGCGGAAACAACGTTCTGCGCGGCATCCAGGGGGATGACACCATCCTCGGGGGGAACGGCAACGATACGATTGATGGCGGTGTCGGCGATGATCAGCTTTCCGGCGGGAACGGCAACGACAGTGTTTCCGGCGGAAGTGGTAATGACTCGGTGGTTGGCAATTCCGGCGCGGATCGACTGAACGGCGGCTCGGGCGACGACACACTGTCGGGCGGGAACGATAACGACGTTCTCGTGGGAGGATCGGGTGCGGACCGCCTTGATGGCGGCTCGGGCATCTACGACTATGCCGATTATTCCACGTCGTCCTCGGCTGTGAACGTCAACCTCACGACGGGCACCGGAAGCGGTGGCGACGCGCAGGGCGACACGCTGACCAACATCGAAGGTGTCCTTGGCTCGGCGCACGACGATTCCCTGCGCGGCGATGCGGGGGCAAACGTGTTCTTTGGCCGAAATGGCGACGATACGATATTTGGCGCTGGTGGGGATGACTTACTGTTCGGCAATGAGGGCAATGATCGTCTGAACGGCGATCAGGGAGACGATTTTCTATTTGGCGACATTGGAAATGACGTGCTTCTGGGTGGTGCGGGTTTTGATACCCTGATCGGTGGCTCTGGCGACGACACGCTGAGCGGTAACTTCAATGCCGACACGTTCGTCTTCTCGGGAAATTTCGGCAACGACGTCATCACCGATTTCGACGCCAACAACAATTTCGAGAGGATCGACCTGAGCGGTGTGTCAGGCATCACAAGCTGGGCGGATCTGCAGGCCAATCACCTGAGCAGCTCTGGTCTGACAACGTTCATCAGTGATGGGGCCGGCAATACCATCACGCTGGAAGGCGTCCTGATCAGTCAGTTGGACGCGTCCGACTTCATCTTCTGAGGACGCACCATGGGTCTGGGCGGTCGGCATCGCTGACCGCCCAGACCATCGGGCCCGTGGGTTTGTTTGAACCAAAGCCGGCCCAGAGACGACCCATCTTTGAAAACTTTGAATGCCAAAAGTGGCGCGACCTGCGGACATCAGGGAGATACGAACATGCAAACGAAACCCATTCTGGCCACCCTGCTCTCGGCCACGATCCTTGCAAATGCGGCGCACGCCGGTGGGATGAGCGACCCGATCATGTCGCCTGTGGTGATCGAAGATCACGCCTCATCCTCTTCGCGTGCGGGCATTCTGGTGCCGATCTTGGCAATCCTGCTGATCGGGCTGGCTGCCTCAAACTCTGGTGGCGGTGGCGCAGGACCGCAAGTCAGCGATGCGCGTCTGAAAACCGACATCACCCGCGTTGGAACGGCGCCGAGTGGCCTGCCGCTCTACCATTTCCGCTATATCGGCCAGATGCAGATGTATGAAGGCGTGATGGCCCAGGATGTCCTGGCCTACCGCCCGGATGCGATCAGGCCGCTCGCAGGTGGCTACATGGCCGTCGATTACAAGATGCTAGGCCTGCGAATGAAGCAGGTGGCCTGGCATCCCTGAAGTTTATTGAAAGCTGTGCTGTTCGGACATGGACAGCCCAACCATTATCGGGAAAACCCAACATGAATATCCTTGGAAATTACTGGTCGGAATTTCTGCACGGCACATCAACGGCAGACTTTGTAAATGCCAGTGGAGGCAACGACACTATCTATGCATATGCCGGTAAAGATACCGTTTACGGTGGCGAGGGAGATGACCAAATAATCGGCGGCGAGGGGAATGATTCCCTCTTTGGCGGAAACGATAATGACGTGATTTCGGGAGGGGCAGGCCGCGATCAGATATATGGCGGCAGTGGCGAGGACAGCCTTTTTGGCGGCAACGGCAATGACCGCCTCTATGGTGATGCGGACGACGATTACCTATCGGGAAATGATGGCCACGATACCCTGACAGGGGGCCGGGGCAATGATTTCCTGACTGGGGGCGACGACAATGACGTGTTGATCGGCGGCACTGGCATCAATCAGCTTTACGGCGATAACGGCTCCGATTTATTCCTCATTCATGAGGGCACGAATACCGTCAGTGGCGGCATCGGGACCGATACGATCAGCTACCAATATGCCACGTCCCATGTGCAGGTCAGCCTGCAATCGGGTATCGGCTTTGGCGGTGCAGCAAGCGGCGATCGGTATTACTTCATCGAAAACGTCCGAGGAACGCGATACTCCGACCTCATCGCCGGCGACGAGGGGCGCAACGAACTGCGTGGCATGGCCGGCAACGATACGCTCTACGGTCGCGGCGGCAACGACACATTGCTTGGTGGTGACGGGGCTGACCAGCTGCTGGGTGACAGCGGGAATGACCGGATTGATGGCGGGCGTGGCCTGGATGTTATGACGGGCGGTACCGGGGCGGATGATTTCGTTTTCACACCGCGCGACAATATTGAGGGCGCCCGCAACCACTGGGGCATCATTCGCGATTTCAACAGCGCGGCGGGCGATCAGATCGATCTGAGCGCCTTTGGCGATGTCGAGTATGTGGGTGGCGCCGCGTTTAGCGGTGATGGCGGCGCCGAGGTTCGGGTTGTGCGCGACTTTTTCGGCGACCTCGACCGGGCGACCGTCTACGTCGACACCGATGGCGATGGTGTGGCCGACGGGCAAATCAACGTGAGCCTGAGCTCAATCATCGGTGGGATTGGCGCGGACGATTTCGTCCTATGATCCGCGCGAAAAAAAGGCGCGCCGCATTGGCGCGCCTTCGATCTGTTTGATGAGGGCGGCGTCTAGTGGGCCACCTGCCCCGCCACACCACCGCTTTTCTCGGCGGCCGCGCGGGCCGCGGCGGCCTCCTCGGCCGCTTCGTCCCATTCGATGGCATCGGGCACGCTGACCAACGCATGCTTCAACACATCCCGTACGCTTGAGACGGGGATGATCGTCAGCCCCTCTTTCACGTTATCGGGGATCTCGGGCAAGTCCTTGGCATTCTCTTCCGGGATCAGCACGGTCTTGATACCCCCCCGCAAAGCCGCCAACAGCTTTTCCTTCAATCCGCCGATGGGCAGCACATGGCCGCGCAACGTCACCTCGCCGGTCATGGCGATGTCCTTGCGCACCGGGATGCCGGTGATCACCGAGACGATCGAGGTCACCATCGCGATACCCGCCGACGGGCCATCCTTGGGCGTGGCGCCTTCGGGCACGTGGACGTGGATATCGATCGTGTCGAACTTGGTCGGCTTCACCCCCACTTCGGGCGCGATCGACCGCACGAAGGACGAAGCCGCATCGATGCTTTCCTTCATCACATCGCCCAGCTTGCCGGTGGTCTTCATCCGGCCTTTGCCCGGCAGTTTGAGCGCCTCGATCGACAAGAGATCACCACCGACACTGGTCCAGGCCAGTCCCGTCACGACGCCGACCTGATTGTCCGTCTCGGCCAGGCCGAAGCGATGACGCCGCACGCCCAGGAAATCTTCCAGCTTGTCGGCGGTCACCTCAACCTTGTCGGCATCCTTGCGCACGATCAGCGTCACCGCCTTGCGGGCCAGTTTTGCAAGTTCGCGCTCAAGGCTCCGCACACCCGCCTCGCGCGTGTAGTAGCGGATGACGTCCGTCAGAGCCTCGTCGGTGATCGAGAACTCGCCCTTCTTCAGGCCATGCCCCTTCACCTGCTTGTCGATCAGATGCTGGCGCGCGATTTCGCGCTTTTCGTCCTCGGTGTAGCCGGCCAGCGGGATGATCTCCATCCGGTCCAAGAGCGGCCCCGGCATGTTATAGCTGTTGGCCGTGGTCAGGAACATCACGTTCGAGAGGTCATATTCCACCTCAAGATAGTGATCGACGAAGGTCGAGTTCTGTTCGGGGTCCAGCACCTCAAGCATCGCACTTGCCGGGTCGCCCCGGAAATCCTGGCCCATCTTGTCGATCTCATCGAGAAGGATCAGCGGATTGTTCGTCTTCGCCTTCTTCATCGACTGGATGATCTTGCCCGGCATCGACCCGATATAGGTGCGCCTGTGGCCGCGGATCTCGGACTCGTCGCGCACACCGCCCAGCGAGATGCGGATAAACTCGCGCCCCGTCGCCTTGGCGACCGACCGCCCGAGCGAGGTCTTGCCAACCCCCGGAGGCCCCACCAGGCACAGGATCGGGCCGCGCAGCTTCGATGACCGCGCCTGAACGGCGAGGTATTCGACGATCCGCTCCTTGACCTTCTCAAGCCCGTAATGATCGTTATCAAGCACCTCCTGCGCCTTGTGCAGGTCCTTCTTGGTGCGCGATTTCTTGCCCCACGGGATCGACAGCATCCAGTCGAGGTAATTGCGCACGACTGTGGCCTCGGCCGACATCGGCGACATCGATTTCAGCTTCTTGATCTCGCCCTCGGCCTTTTCACGGGCCTCTTTCGACAGCTTGGTCTTGGCGACCCGCTCTTCCAGTTCGGCGATCTCGTTCTGGCCTTCCTCACCATCGCCCAATTCGCGCTGAATGGCCTTCATCTGCTCATTCAGGTAATATTCGCGCTGGGTCTTCTCCATCTGGCTCTTGACGCGGGTCTTGATCTTCTTCTCGACCTGCAACACCGACATCTCGCCCTGCATCAGCCCATAGACCTTCTCAAGCCGCTCGGCGATCGAGAGCGTTTCCAGAAGCTCCTGTTTCTGATCCACCTCGACGCCCAGATGACCCGCCACAAGGTCGGCCAGTTTGGCCGGCGCGCGGGTTTCCGACACTGCGGTCAGCGCCTCTTCGGGAATGTTCTTCTTGATCTTGGCATAGCGCTCAAACTCGTCAGCGACCGAGCGGATCAGCGCCTCGACCGAGGCCTCGTCGCCCGGAATTTCCGTTAGATACTCGGCACTTGCCTCAAAGAAATTCTCGTTTTCGATATAATTGACGATCCGCACGCGGCTGCGGCCCTCGACCAGCACCTTCACGGTGCCGTCGGGCAGTTTCAGCAATTGCAGCACGTTGGCCAGAACACCGGCCTTGTAGATCCCGTCCGAGCTGGGATCGTCCTCGGTCGGATCGACCTGGCTGGCCAGGAGGATCTGCTTGTCGTCGGCCATCACCTCTTCCAGGGCGCGAACCGATTTCTCGCGGCCTACGAAAAGCGGCACGATCATGTGCGGGAACACGACAATGTCGCGCAGCGGCAGAACCGGATAACTCTCGTTCAGGGGGTCTTGCATAACATTTCCTTTACATCGCAGGAAGGTACCGGCCCCGCTTGGCGGCAGCCCCGACCTTCCCCGTTCGGCCTCAATACTTGGGGCGTTCAGCCTGCCGTTTCAACCATATCGGCCATCACGGTCATTTGACACCAGACTACTCCCCGCTGCGGCGAGAGCAAGGAGGGAATGTGACGGTTTGGCGAAAACTACCGGACCAAGTGCCCAGCAGCCCGCACCACCTCTAGTCTTTGAAGTTGGCGGGGAATAGGTTGATGGGTGGCGGGTCGATCACGAAGGGAATAATTTTCTCGTAAAACGCCACCGGCGGACGGGTGAGGAAGTTGGTACTCCCTATTGTTCTTGGATCGACACCGTTCTTGACCAGAAAGTATTCCGCAATCAGTTCGGCCTGCGCCTCTATCCTCAGGTCGTAGAAGTTGACTGTACCTGCGTGGTGCAGCAGGTAGTTGTAATCAGGCCTATCAGAACCGCTGCCATCATCTTCCTCAGCCCACTTCCGCATATTGTCTGCCAAATCCTCTTTGTCTTTGTAATATCGGCGGATTTCAGGGTTACGCCACATGAAGTCAGACAAACGTTCGCCATCTCGCGGACGGTCGTTTTCAATGAATTCCCGTTCAACCGGCGCCAGGTCATGCGCTTTCGAACCGCCCGGATAGTCAAAATGGGTCTGCGGGGGGTTGAATTCATGTCGCGGGCCCATGGTGGATAAGATGGGGTCATAGCCCTGGCGTATCAGGTAGCCGTTCTTGTCTTCCTTGATCTTTAATTTGTTGACGTAACCAGCTATCCACAATTTATGCATCGTGTCGCGATGTTTTAGCTCCAGGCGTTTGCGGACATAATCCTGGTCTTCTTTCCGATTTCGCGTGACCTCGTACTCAATATCTCTTTTAATACTTTTCAGGTTGCTCTCAGCTTTTTCCGAGGCCGATCGATAGTGCGCATCAAGATTTTCTTGGTGACTCAAACGGCCACATTGATACTGCCAGGCATGCGCCACCTCATGAACCAGCACATACTTTTTTTCCATGTCACCTGAGGTTGAAATATCATCCGCATAGTCACCATCAAAAAGATAAATCATATTGGCCCCATGATACGATCGCTCTGTATCGTCGGTCGTATCCCCGTCATAGTTATGGATCCGGATCAGATCGTAATTCACCTCTCCGCCAAAAACACGCTTGAGCATCTCGATCTCGCCCGCGGTGAGCTTTCGCTTAATGCGCCTCTGATCCATGAAAAACCTCGTTCAAAATATATCACTGGGTCGAAAACCGAGCATGAGCTCGTTTGACCAGCCGGTCAAAGCTGCCTACCAATCCAGAAGCGAGCTGTAAACGGTGCCTTGGCATCGCCCATGTCAGAAACAGAGGCTCAGCTATGGGCGCCTCTGAACAAAAGGGTCGCCTGTACGAATACCTCGATCGGCGGACGCGTCTGTCGCTACTTTTGGCGACCATCGACGCGCGGGGCGAGGCCGTGTTTTATCAAAAGTATTCCTGTTCCATCTGCGCCTGGGCTTCGAGGCGCGGCTCGTACACATTCATGTGGTACAGGTCCTCCGGCAAGTCACTGCACTTTACCTAAAAGTTGACCCAAATACTCGGCAAATCAGCACTTCATCTCGCTTCGGCACGAAACGTCCGGTCAGAGCGGCTCGATATCGCCCTCGGCGCGGGCTGCGTGGAAATCGGCAACAAAAGCGCTGAGGCGCCCCGCGGCGATGGCATCCCGCATCCCCTGCATAAGCTCCTGATAATAATGCAGGTTATGCCAGGTCATCAGCATTGAAGCGATGATCTCGCCCGAGCGATAGACGTGGTGCAGGTAGGCGCGGGAATAGCTGCGGCAGGCCGGGCAGGTGCAGGCCTCGTCCAGAGGGCGTGGGTCGTCTTGATGGCGGGCGTTCTTGATGTTGACCACGCCGCGGCGCGTGAAGGCCTGCCCCGTGCGGCCTGAGCGGGAGGGCAGCACGCAATCCATCATGTCGATGCCGCGCTCGACCGCGCCCACGATGTCGTCGGGCTTGCCGACACCCATCAGATAGCGGGGCTTGTCGGGGGGCAGCATGTCGGGAGCGTAGTCCAAGACGCCGAACATCGCCTCCTGCCCCTCGCCCACAGCCAGCCCGCCAATGGCGTAGCCGTCGAAGCCGATCGCCCTCAGCGCCTCGGCCGATTCCGCGCGCAGATCTTGCGTCACGCCACCTTGCTGGATCCCAAACAGCGCATGGCCAGGACGGTCGCCGAACGCCTCCTTCGACCGTGCCGCCCAGCGCATCGACAGCCGCATCGCCTCGGCCACGCGGGCCTCAGTCGCCGGCAGCGCGGGACATTCGTCGAAACACATCACGATGTCACTGCCCAGAAGCCGCTGGATCTCCATCGAGCGCTCGGGCGTCACCATGTGCTTTGAGCCATCGATATGGCTGGAAAACCGCACGCCCTCTTCGGTCAGCTTGCGAAGCGCGGCCAGGCTCATCACCTGGAAACCGCCGGAATCGGTCAGGATCGGCCGCTCCCAATTCATGAAGCGGTGCAGGCCGCCCAGGCGGTCAATCCGCTCGGCCGTGGGGCGCAGCATCAGGTGATAGGTGTTGCCCAGAAGGATATCGGCGCCGGTGGCGCGCACGTTCTCAGGCAGCATCGCCTTGACGGTGCCGGCGGTGCCCACGGGCATGAAGGCGGGCGTGCGGATATCACCGCGCGGCGTGCGGATTACGCCCTTGCGGGCCTTGCCATCCTGCGCCTCAAGCTGAAATGTCACCTGGTCCGGCATCGCCTGCGCCTCCGTTGAGGCGCCCGCCTACAGCGTTTCGGGAGCAATTTGAAGCACCCCGCCCGAGAAAGGCCCGGCGCCGCGCGCCGGCCCAAAGGCTCAGTCGGTCGGACTGTCTTCGTCGGGCTTCTTGAACAGCATCGTCGCGACGATCAGCGATGACAGCGCGAAGGCTCCGGCGGTGAAAACCCCCAGGAAAAGATACCCAAGCACCGCAGCGCCCCAGAACGCTACCAATATCCCAATCTTGGCCCAAAGCGGCATTCCCTGCCCTCCTCAATCATCCCGTCACAAACTTGTCAGGCCCGGCACTGGACCTTTATGGGATCTTTTCTTATATGTTTCGTCGGGAATTACCAAGGATCAAGCGCATGAACGCAGAAACTGACAGCCCGGTGGAAGGCACACCGCTGATCCGTCCGTCCTCGACCGATCATCCGCTTTACGACGATGTGGTCGCGGCCTGCCGGTCGGTTTACGACCCCGAGATCCCAGTGAACATCTATGACCTCGGTCTGGTCTACACGATTGAGATCACGGCCGAGGGGGCAGTTGCGATCATGATGTCGCTGACAGCCCCGGGCTGCCCTGTCGCGGGCGAAATGCCGGGATGGGTCGCCGATGCGGTCAGCGCCATTCCCGGTGTCAGCACTGTTGACGTCGAATTGACCTGGGAACCGCCCTGGGGGATGGAGATGATGTCGGACGAGGCGCGGCTGGAACTGGGTTTCATGTAGCGCCCTACGGCGCTGCAAACCCTAGCGACCTTTCTCTCCCAGCGTCACGCACAATGCCTTTCGGCTTTGTCCCGAAACCCCTTAGCGGAACAAAACCGCGACTTCGGTCGTTTTTCGGCAATAATCGCCGAGGGACATATCTTGCATGCGACATCTGATTGCAGCCCTGCTGCTTATCGCTGCCGCCACATCTGCCAGCGCTCAGCAAAGCGCCTGGTATGAGGTTGAAAGCCTGAATGAGGCTTTGGGACCGCCCCCGCAATCGATCGACCGGACCACGCCGCGCGGAACGATGGAAAGCTTCTTTGACGCCGCAAGGCGCGGCGATTGGAGCAGCGCGGCACATCTGCTTGATCTGACGCTTCTGTCGCCGGATGAGGTGGCAAACGCCCCCGCGTATGCGCGCGATCTCTATATGGTCATCGACCGCAAGGTTGTGGTCGACTGGCGCGGTCTTCTCGATCGGCCAGACGCGTTGGATGCCCGCGCGACCTCGGAAAGCGCAGTTGCGGGCATGCCGCGCCGGTCCATCCTGCTTTGGACGCTTGACGTCGATGGCCAGCCGATAGCGATCCGACTGAACAGGGTCCAGCCCGAGGGCGAAGAGGCGGTCTGGGTTTTTGCGCGTCAATCGGTTGCCAATATTCCGCTGCTGGCCGAGCGTTTCCAGCCTTCGGCACTTGAGCGCATGTTGCCAGACACATTGCGCGAAAAGACCATTTTCAATCTCTACCGCTGGGAATTGATCCTGTTTCCCCTGGTGATTGGCCTGTCCCTGCTGATGGGCTTTGTGATCCATCGCGCTTTGTCATGGCTGTCTCACCGGACAGAAAGCACACTTTCCGGTAAGATCATCAAGGCGATACGCTCGCCCGTCATCCTGGCCAGCCTGACCACTGTGATCGCGATCTTCACTGAATATCTGTTCGTGTTCTCAGGCCGGATCGAAACCGTGCTGTCACCGCTGCTGGCGCTTGGCTTCGTGTCGGCTGTGCTGACGCTGATCGTCAACATCGTGGATGCCATTCTGGACCGGTTGGTTCCGATGAACAGTGCCAGCCTCAGCGAGTTTGACGAGGCCTATGATGATCGGCGCCGGATCGCCACGATGGTGGCCGCCGGGCGGCGGGTTGCCCTGGTCGTTGTTGCCATTGTCGGCTTCGGGATCGTCCTGGCGGCCGCCGACCTCTTCCGGACCTTCGGGTTTTCCCTTCTGGCGTCTGCCGGTGTGCTGACCCTTGTTCTGGGCTACGCCGCACGCAACATGTTGTCCAACATCATGTCTTCGGTGCAAATTGCACTCAATCAATCTGCGCGGATCGGCGACAAGATCCTGTTTCGTGATCACCTTTGCACGGTCGAACGGATCAATTTCACCTTCGTGCAGCTGCGCATCTGGACGGGTGAGCGATTGATCGTTCCGGTCTCGGAGTTCGTGTCTGAACCATTTGAGAACTGGGCTTTGAAAGACCCTGCGATGATCCGCAAGGTGACGCTGAAACTGGCGCATGGCGTCGATCTGGCGCCGCTGCGCGAAGCATATGAAGATGTCCTCGACAGCATTGAGGGGGATATCGGCGCCGATGAGGATCGGGGCGTGAAAGTCGTCGGCCACGATGTCTTCGGCCAAGACGTTTTGTTCAAAGTGCCCTGCGCCAACGCCAATACCGCCTGGGATCTGGAATGCGAAGTGCGCGAGAAGATGATCATCGCCGCGTCAAAGCTTGAGAAGACCTCCAAGCAAAAGATCTTTCCCGAAGCGTCTGCCGCAGAGGCGGCTTAGGATGACATCGATTTTGCCATGCAATCCTGCCGGGGCGCGGCACTTTGCCAGAAAACCAAAGGCGGGGCGCTTCGGGGTTGACGCAAGAACATAAAGAGAACATTTATGAGGCATTCAACCTGAACGTGAAGATTCCGAAAGTAAAAAAGCTTGCCTTTTCGATAGGCAAGCCATATTGCTTGCGGATCAAGGGAAAACGCGATGCGCATTGCTGTTCTGACAGGGGATCTGATCCGCTCAACCGACCTACCGGTTGCGGCGCAGACCCGTGCGTTTGACGCTTTGGAACACGCCGCCCGGGATGTTGCGGCCTGGCAGGATACGCCCACGCGGTTCAGCCGCAGCCGGGGTGATGGATGGCAGGTCTATCTTGCCACGCCGCATCGCGCGCTCCGCGCGGCGCTGTATTTTCGCGCAGCGCTAACTGCCACGGAGAAGGGCATCGAGACCCGGATCGCGATTGCCGATGGCGAGGGCTCGGCCCACCCGCCCGAAGACCTGAACACAGCCACCGGGCCGGCCTACACCGCCTCGGGCCGCGCGCTGGATGCGCTGGGCGGCCAGGCGACGCTGATCCATACGCGGGGCGGTGCATTGGGGGCGGCTGTCAGGCTGGCCGATCATATCAGCCGCGACTGGACGCAGGCCCAGGCGCGCGCGATGCGCCCTATGCTGGCGCCTGATCCACCCACCCGCGCCGAGGTTGGTAAAAGGTTGAACATCACGCGCCAAGCGGTAGATCAGGCGCTCGCCGCCGCTGGCTTCGCGGCCCTGAATGACGCCCTGACCCTGATCGAGGCTTTGGATTAAACATGCAAACTAAATAGCTTGCATATATCGAAAAGCAAGCCCTAAAGCTTGCACATGAAAAGAGGCACGCTTCATGCTCGAAACGCTCGCAGCCCTGCTTTTTGCCCATGCGGTCGCCGACTTCCTGCTCCAGCCCGGCTGGATGGCCACCCGCAAGCGTGAGCCGCATATCCTGCTGGCGCATATCGGCGTTGTAACCGCCGCCACATGGATCGCGCTGGGCTTTCCGCTGCACCCGGCAGTGGCTGTTCTGGCCCTTTTGCATCTGGCCACCGACGCCTTCAAAGCCTGGGTTTTGGGTGACAGGCTGGGCGGGTTCCTGGCCGATCAGGGGCTGCACATGCTGACGCTGGCCGGCATCGTGCTCTGGGTGCCGGGGCTCTACGGCATGGGCCTCTGGGCCGGCCCCCTGCCCGCCTGGGTGCCGGCCGGGATGATCGCGGCCCTGCCCGAGGCGATGGCCTATGGCGCGGGGTTGCTTCTGGCGACGGTCGCCGGCGGCTACGCGATCGGCAAGCTTCTGACCCCGTTTCTTGAGGAGGAACCCAAGCTGACCGAAGACAGCCTGAAGGATGCCGGCCGCCTGATCGGGCTGTTGGAGCGTGGCGTGGCCTACATCCTGGTGGTCGTCGGCCAGCCCGCCGGTGTGGGCTTTCTGATCGCGGCCAAATCGGTCTTGCGGTTCACCACCGCGCGCGAAGACCGCCTGATTTCGGAATATGTGATCATCGGCACCATCGCCTCGGTCGGCTGGGCGCTGGTCGCAGGATACGGAATTCACGCCCTTGTGGCTTTGATCCCTTGAGTGCCGCCGCCACAGCCCTTACATTCAATCGAAGGATCAGGAGAGCTGCAGATGTTCGGTATCCCCGGAAAACAGGCCGTCACCATCACCCCCAAAGCCGCCCAGGCCATCGCGCGCCTGATGGCCAAGGGCGAGACCAAGGGCCTGCGCATCGGCGTCAAGAAAGGCGGCTGCGCGGGCATGGAATACACGATGGACTACGTCTCCGAGGTCGATCCCCACGACGAGGTGGTCGAACAAGACGGCGCGCGCGTGATGATCGCCCCCATGGCGCAGATGTTCCTCTTCGGGACCGAGATCGATTACGAGACCGGCCTTCTGGAAAGCGGCTTCAAATTCCGCAACCCCAACGTCACCGACGCCTGCGGCTGCGGCGAGTCGATCAAGTTCAAAGATGTCGATCAGCTTGAAGCCCAGCAGGGTCAGGCCTGACAGCCTCTGCCGAGAGAGGAACGTTCCCCTCGCACTCGGCGAAGTATCTCTAAGAAAACTGAACGGACTCGTATTTTTCTCTCAGGTCGCTCATCTGAGTTTCTGTGAGGGCTATTCCATCAAGCCAGATGCGTTTCAACGACGGCAGACCCTCCAGAATTGGCAGCACATTCTCTGCGGTCAGCGCAGTCTGCCCCTCATACCCGCCGACAGAGATATATTCGAGGTTTCTAAGCGCGCCCAGCATCTCAAGGTCGGCCGCCTGCAGATTGAGCGCCCAGATATCGAGGGCCCGCAGCTGCGTCATCGTGCAGATATGGCGCAGGCCCTTTGCGGTGACACGGGTCGCACCCAACAAAAGCTCATCAATCGTGCGGGAGGATGCCAGCGCTGCGGCCATCTCGTCGTCGAAATTAGAGCCTTCGACGTCCAGATCGCGTAGTTTTTTGACAGACTTGATCGCCTCAAACGCCTGCAAGGACAGGTGAGTATGCTGCACACCAAGAACCTCCAGGTTCGGCGCACGACAAATCTCGCGCACGTCCCGGCTCGAGAGAGAAGAAGACCGGAAGGTTTTTAGCGATGTGGCCTCGGAAAACCCCTCCAGAACGCCGGGTTTGCGCAAGCTAAAAAGACTAAGCACCTCCAACCCGGGAAGGGACACGACATGGCGCATCGCTGCGCGTGTTGTCTCACACCAGAGATGCAAGTCTCTCACGGACTGCACAGCCTTCAATTCCTTTACGAGCTTCACACTCATCAAAGGGTGGGCTGTCAAACTAAGCGTGTCGATCGCACCATGCTTGGCCAAGCCACGCAGCTGCGCCGCCTTGAAAGGCCCCTGAAGGGCGACTTTCACCGGTGATGTGTCAGATGCGTCATCCATCACTGCCCTTTATGGGCAAGCACGTGGGCGCGTAAACGGGTCAGTGACCAATGATCGGATGTGTGTGGCGCAACCGCGATATCGGGGACTAGCCCAACAACCTCCCCGCCAAATCCGGCAGATCGTCGTAATGATCCAACAGCGCCTCGGGCGCCAGGCGGTCGATCCCGCGGCCCTCTGGTCCGAAGGTGACCAATATGCAGGGCACGTCCGCCGCGCGGGCGGTTTTGCGGTCGGTTTCGGTGTCGCCCACGATCAGGGAGGAATTCAGCGCGCCGCCTGCGCGTTCGACTGCGGCAAGATAGGGCGCCGGGTCGGGCTTGCGCACGGGCAAGGTGTCGGCGCCGATCAGCGAGCCGAAGAGGTCCCGCACGCCGAGGCGCGTCATCAAAATCTCGGCCAACCCCTCGGGCTTGTTGGTGCAAATCCCCACCGCGAAACCTGCGCCCCGCAGCGCCTCAACCGCCTCAACCGCGCCAGGATACATCGTCGTATGGCGGTCGATATCGTCCTCATAGGCCTGCAGCAGCACGGGCATCTGGCGGTCGATCTCGTCGCTGCCAAACGCGCCCGCCCGGGAAAAGCCAAGCCGCAGCATCGCCTTGCCGCCATGAAACGCGGTCAGCTTGTCGGCCTCAGGATCCAACAGATCGCCCAGGCCGAGCCCTCGAAAACAATAATTCGCCGCCGCGATCAGATCGGCGGAGGTATCGGCCAGCGTGCCGTCGAGGTCGAAGATAACCGTGCGCATGCGCGAACTCCTTTGGCGCTTTCCCGCGCTTGCCTGTAATCTTAGGTAACGCCAATTGAACGCATGCCCCCTTGCGGGTGCCAGCGCCTCGGATAAAACCTCAACGCACAGAAGAAAAGAGCAGTTCCAATGCAAACCGCCCTCATCATCCTTGCCGCAGGTCAGGGAACCCGGATGAATTCCGACCGCCCGAAAGTGCTGCACGAGATCGGCGGCGCGCCTTTGCTGGCCCATGCGATCCGCTCGGGCTGGGCGCTGTCGCCCGAGAAGGTGATCGTGGTCGCGGGCCACGGCGCGGGTGAGGTCACCCGCGCGGCAAAGGCTTGGGACGAGACGGCCGAGGTGGTTTTGCAGGCCGAACAGAAGGGCACGGCCGATGCCGTCATCCAGACCGCGCCTGCGTTGGACGGCTTTCAGGGCGATGCGGTTGTCCTTTACGGCGACACACCCTTCATCCGGGGCGAAACGCTGGAGGCCATGGCCGAGGCGCGCGCCAAACATGACGTGATCGTCCTGGGGTTCGAACCCGCCGATCCGGGCCGCTACGGGCGCCTTGTGATGCAGGGCGACGACCTTTTGCGCATCGTCGAATACAAGGACGCCAGTGAGCACGAGCGCGCCATCGGCCTCTGCAATGCCGGCATCATGATGGCCGATGCGCAAGTGCTGGCCGAGCTGGTCGCCGAGGTGAAAAACGACAATGCTTCGGGCGAGTATTACCTGACCGATTTGCCTGCGCTGGCCCGCGCGCGCGGGCTGTCGGCGGGGGTCATCGTCTGTGATGAGGCCGAGACGCTGGGCATCAATACCCGCGCAGAACTCCTTGCTGCTGAAAGGATCTTCCAGGAGAACGCCCGCGCCGCCGCGCTGGAGGACGGGGTTGCCATGCCCGCGCCCGAGACGGTGCAGTTCGCGCTGGATACCGCGATCGGCCGCGACGCGGTGGTTGAGCCGCATGTGGTCTTCGGCCCCGGCGTGACGGTTGAATCCGGCGCTCGCATCCGGGCCTTCTCGCATCTTGAAGGCGCCCATGTCAGCCGAGGGGCGATCGTTGGCCCCTATGCCCGCCTCCGCCCCGGCGCCGAGCTGGCGGAGGATGTGCATGTCGGCAATTTCGTTGAGGTCAAGAACGCCACGCTTGCCGAGGGCGCCAAGGTCAACCACCTGAGCTATATCGGCGATGCCAGCGTGGGCGAGCGCACCAATATCGGCGCGGGCACCATCACCTGCAATTACGACGGCGTCTTCAAGCATCGCACCGATATCGGGGCGCGCGCCTTCATCGGGTCGAACACAATGCTGGTGGCCCCAGTCAGCGTGGGGGACGAGGCTATGACGGCCTCAGGCTCGGTCATCACGGCGGACGTGCCAGATGGTGCCCTGGCCGTGGCACGCGCACGGCAGGACACGAAACCGGGCTTCGCGCGCCGCTTCATGGACAGATTGCGCGCCGCCAAGGCGAAGAAGGAGTAGCCCAATGTGTGGCATCGTCGGCATTCTGGGGCATCATGAGGCCGCCCCGATCCTGGTCGAGGCGCTGAAGCGGCTTGAATATCGCGGCTATGACAGCGCTGGCATCGCCACCATCCATGACGGCCGCCTTGACCGTCGGCGGGCGGTTGGCAAGCTGGTCAACCTCTCGGATCTGCTGGTGCACGAGCCGCTTGCGGGCAAGTCCGGCATCGGCCAGACCCGCTGGGCCACCCACGGCGCCGTGACCCAAGGTAACGCCCATCCGCATCGCTCGGGCCCGGTCAGCGTGGTCCATAACGGCATCATCGAGAATTTTCGCGAGCTTCGGGAAGAGCTTGCGGCCAAGGGCCTTGCCCATGAAACCGAAACCGATAGCGAGGTCGCCGCGATCCTCGTGCGCCAGAACCTCGATCTGGGGCTTTCGCCGGCCGAGGCCGTCGCCAAGGCCGTCGCCCGCCTGAACGGCGCCTTCGCGCTGGCCTTTCTGTTCGACGGCGAGGACGATCTGATGATCGGCGCGCGCAAGGGCGCCCCCCTGGCCGTCGGCTATGGCGAGGGCGAGATGTATCTGGGATCGGACGCTATCGCGCTGGCGCCGATGACCAATCGCATCGCCTATCTTGAGGATGGCGATTACGTCGTCCTGACCCGCGAAGGCGCCACGATCCATGACGCCGAGGGGCGTCTGGCGAACCGTGAGGTGACCGAGATCCACGTCGATGCGACCCGGATCGAAAAGGACGGCTACAAGCACTTCATGGCCAAGGAGATCGCACAGCAACCCGCGGTTCTGGCCGATGCGATCGCGGCCTATTCCGAAGGCGGCAAGCTGGTCCTGCCCAAGGGGCTTGAGTTTGCGGCCCTCGACCGTCTGACCATGGTGGCCTGCGGCAGCGGCTATCTGGCTTGCCTGGTCGCGAAATACTGGTTCGAGCAGATCGCGCGGCTGCCCTGCGAGGTCGATGTTGCCTCGGAGTTCCGCTATCGCGAGCCGCCTTTTGCGCCGAACTCCGCCGCCCTTTTCGTCAGCCAGTCGGGTGAGACGGCCGATACGCTGGCCGCCCTCCGCTACAGCCGCAACAAGGCCGATCGCATCTGGTCGCTGATCAATGTGCCCACCTCGTCGATCGCGCGCGAGGCCGATCTGTCGGTGCCGATCCTGGCGGGGGTCGAGGTCAGCGTGGCTTCGACCAAGGCCTTCACCAACCAGTTGGTCATCCTGGCCCTGATGGCCTTGCAGGCGGGCCTTGAACGCGGGCATCTGACCCCGGCGCAGGTCTCCGACCACCTGGCCGATCTTGCGCGGTTGCCGGGCTTCGTCTCGCAGGCGCTGACAGCCGAACCGCAGATCATCGATATCGCCGCCTGGCTCGCCGAGGCGCGTGACGTGCTGTTTCTCGGGCGCGGGCCGCTCTTCCCGCTGGCCCTGGAAGGCGCGTTGAAGCTGAAGGAGCTGAGCTATATCCATGCCGAGGGCTACCCCTCGGGCGAGTTGAAACACGGGCCCATCGCGCTGATCGACCGCACCGTGCCGGTGGTGGTCTTCGCACCCCATGACCGGCTTTTCGACAAGACCGTGTCGAACATGCAAGAGGTGATGGCGCGCAACGGTCAGGTCGTCCTGATCACCGACGCCAAAGGGGCGGAAGTCGCAGGCGACGGCACGCGGAAGGTGCTAACGCTGCCGCAGGTGCCTGACCTTTTGGCGCCCATCGTCTACGCAATCCCCGCGCAATTGCTGGCCTATCACACCGCCATCGCCAAAGGCACCGATGTCGATCAGCCGCGCAATCTGGCCAAATCGGTGACTGTAGAATGACAGCGCAAACAATTCATCGCGATGAGCGCCCCGACGAAAAGGGTCGCGCCCATCTGACGCAGATTTTTGCCGAGCAAAAATCCGATGGAAGCCTAGCGATACACGGGTTTCATGCCGGCGAAGCGGTTGAGGACTGGGTCGGCGCAGACGATTACCGCTTTGGCCTGACCATCCGGCAGGACGATCTTGCCCGCGCTCTGGTCGCGCTTTTAGCCGACCGCTTCAAGGCGACCGAACCGCTGAGATATACGGGCCTCAGGGC
The DNA here is from genome assembly GCA_947503935.1 of uncultured Paracoccaceae bacterium. Taxonomy (GTDB): domain Bacteria; phylum Pseudomonadota; class Alphaproteobacteria; order Rhodobacterales; family Rhodobacteraceae; genus CANNFR01. The sequence continues at coordinate 214,851 of CANNFR010000006.1, read as the reverse complement.
GCTCCTTAAGGCCGAAGAGCTTGAGATCGACGCAGGCTCACTGTGATCAGGGTCGCGGATGCACTGGCGGCGCTTGAGGCGCGTGCCGACCCCGAAAAAGCGGCGGAGATGGCCGCCTATCACAAGGCGGCACGGCCCTATCTTGGGGTCGCGAACCCGCAGATCGACGCCCTCGCCAAAGCCTGGCGCAAGGAGGTCACGCTGGACGAAAGGCTGGCCCTTGCCGCGGGCCTTTGGGACACAGACATCCACGAAGCGCGCATCGCGGCGGCAAAGCTGCTGACTCAGGCCCGCATTCGGCCCGACGATGCGGTATGGGCGCTGATCGCCTCGTGGGTGCCGTCCTTCGACGCCTGGGCCATCGCGGATCACGCCTCGATTGCGGGGCAAAAACGCCTGGTCGCCAACCCAGCGCGCCTCGATCAGGTCGAGACATGGCTGACCCACGAAAACTTCTGGGTGCGCCGCGCGGCGCTGGTCATGACGCTGCCCTGGACCAAGCAGAACCACCCCAAACCCGAAGAATTGCACGCCCGAGACAAGGTCTTGGACTGGTGCGCGCGCCTTGCGCCCGACCGGGAATGGTTCATCCAGAAGGCAATCGCCTGGTGGCTGCGCGAGCTGTCCAAACACGATGCCGACCGCACCCGCGCCTGGCTGGCGGCCCATGGCGAAACCCTGAAACCCTTCGCCCGAAAAGAGGCCGCGCGCCATTTGATGGAATGACACCTTCCCCTTGGTCGAGATGCAATCAAGCGGGTTGCAGGCGGTGCAGACGGCCCCCTCAGCGGGCGTAGATCGTCAGTTCCGGCAACGCGCTTAAAGGGGCTTCCAGCAGCCGCAGGGCCGCCAAGGAAATCTGCGTGGTGCCACTGTTCCCCTCGGCCGGGCGCAGATTGACCGTGATGCTCTTGCCCGTCTCGGTCCAGACGATCCGCCCCTCCGACACCGAGGTCACCAACGGGGTTTTCAGCCAGATCCCGGCCTCGCTCGGCGAGCCCAGGGACGCGATCGCGGTGCCCAACTCCCGCTCGGCCGCGGGTGCGACATCAAGGGCCGCGGCGCGTTCGGCCGCGCTGGTCGTGTCAAGCGCCTCGGCCGTGCGGCCTGACGGCGCGGGCAGCGGGCTGGTCGTCGGCGCTGTGGCGGCCGGTGTAACGGTCTGAGGCTGGCGCGGCGCCAGGCTGTCGCCCGCGGCGCAGGCCGCGAGCACCGGCAGCAGAAGGAGGAGATGGAACCGTGTCATGCCAACTAACGTATTCCGCAGCCCATCGGTTCACAACCCGGGCCGAAATTGCTTGCGGCGCCCCGCCCACGCCCCTACCTTTGCACCATGACAGGCCCATTGATCGACCCCTTCGCCCGCGCGATCCGTTATTTGCGTGTTTCGGTCACCGACCGCTGCGATTTTCGCTGCGTCTATTGCATGTCGGAAAACATGACCTTCCTGCCGAAGAAAGAGCTTTTGACGCTGGAAGAGCTTGACCGGCTTTCCACGACGTTCATCCGCATGGGCGTTGAAAAGCTGCGGATCACAGGTGGTGAGCCGCTGGTCCGGCGCGAGATTATGACGTATTTCAAGGCGATGTCGCGGCATCTGGAAAGCGGCGCTCTGAAAGAGCTGACGTTGACGACCAATGGCTCGCAACTCGCGCGCTTTGCCGATGATCTGGTGGCCATGGGGGTGCGGCGGGTGAATGTCTCGCTCGATACGCTCGACAAGGCCAAGTTTCAGAAGATCACCCGGTGGGGGCGGCTTGACCAGGTGCTAAAAGGCATCGAGGCCGCGCGAGAGGCCGGTCTTGCCGTCAAGATCAACACGGTCGCTCTGAAAGGCGAGAATGATGATGAACTGTTCCCGCTGGTCGACTGGTGCGCGGCCGAGGGCCATGATCTGACCTTTATCGAGGTCATGCCGATGGGCGATATGGGCGAGGAGGACCGCCTCGATCAATATTGGTCGCTGAAGGACCTCCGCGCGCAGCTGGCCGAACGCTATACCATCACCGATCTGCCCGATCAGACCGGCGGACCGGCGCGCTATGTGCGGCTGGAGGAAAGCGGCCAGCGGATCGGGTTTATCACGCCGCTCACCCACAATTTCTGCGAAAGCTGCAACCGCGTGCGGCTGACCTGCACGGGCGAGCTTTACATGTGCCTCGGCCAAGAGGATATGGCCGATCTGCGCACGCCGCTGCGGGCAAACCCCGATGATGAGGCCCTGGAAGCCGCGATCCGGGCGGCCATCGCGCGAAAACCCAAAGGCCACGATTTCGACTATTCGCGCCAGCGTGCCGACGGCAAGATGACCCGCCACATGAGCCATACCGGCGGCTGACGCCCTTGGACGCCCAGGCGATCATCGATCTGCTTGGCCTGGCGCCACATCCCGAAGGCGGTTGGTACACCGAAACCTGGCGCCCCGATGGCCCGGGCCGCCCTGTCGGCACGGCGATCTACTTCTTGCTGAAAACGGGCGAGCGCAGCCATTGGCACCGCGTGGATGCGGCCGAGATCTGGCTCTGGCACGCGGGCGCACCACTGATCCTCAGCGTCGCGGCGGATAGCGCGGACCCCGCGACGGAGTATAGGCTGGGGCCTGATTTGGAGGTGGGTGACAGGCCGCAGGGCCTTGTTCCAAAAGAGCATTGGCAATCGGCCCGGACGACGGGTGACTACACCCTGGTCTCATGCATCGTCGCGCCGGGCTTTCAGTTCGAAGGGTTCGAGCTTGCGCCCGAGGGGTTTGACATCCCCCGGGGCAAGCTCGGTTAAATCACATCCGGAAACGGCCTTCGGGCCAATCGATACCAAAGCTGACCCGCCCGCGCGGCACGGCAACGCCGGTGGCACGACAATTGGCGATGGCCGTGTCCAACTGCGATGGACGGCTGACACGGTTGAAAAAGCTCAGATCGGTCAGGATCGGGCGATCATTGACCGTGAACTTGGCCCCCCGCAACAGGCGGCGCTCAAACCGGCGGGTCTGGGCGTTGGTCGATGTCCCTACCCCACAAACCTCAAACTTGCCATCGACGGCGATCACGTTCAGCTTGAACTGATAGCCGCCGGGCAAGGATTGCCAAGAAAGCTCGGAATCGATGAAATCACCATCAACGGGAATCTGGCGGCTGATATTGGATTGGGCCACGGCCTGCGAGGCCTGGCCGGCAATCAGGGATAGGGCCAAAGCGGCGCCCAAAGCGAAATGATGCATGCTGAGTATTCTCCTGTGTGCAATGCGACCTGGGTTTCGACCTAAAATCGTGAAAATGTGCCTGCAACATGTCGCATAATCGGTATTTCTTTGAAATACGATCATGCCGACACGGTCAAGATCTGTCTGGCGCGCTGATGCGACCGCCACAGACCGGTTTTGCCGCCCCTGTCGTGGTCGGCGCCGAGGTTGGCAGCCCGCGCATCACACGGACGGCGAGATAGGCGAAGGCCTGCGCCTCAAGCATGTCGCCGTCAAGCCCGGCATCCTCGACCGGGGCGACGGGGCATGCCACGCGGGCCGCGATCATCGCCATCAGCACCGGGTTTCGGCGCCCGCCGCCGGTGACCAGCAAACGGGCGGGCGGGGTCGGGCAATGGGGCATCGCGCGCGCCGCAGCCTCGGCAATCACGGCAGTCAGGGTTGCGGCGGCATCGGCATCGGTCAGATCGGCCACCCCTTGGGTCAACCCGGCAAAATCATCCCGGTCCAATGACTTAGGCGGTGGATCTGCGAAATAGGGTGAACGGCAAATCTGTGCGGTGATCGCCTGGTCAGCTGTACCGCCCGCCGCCAGGGCTCCGTCCTCATCGAAGGGCCGCCCGAGGCGCGTTTGCACAAGATCATTCAGTGGCGCGTTTGCGGGCCCTGTGTCAAAGGCCAGAAGGGCACCGGGCGCCTCTGGCGAGGTCTGGGCGGGATCGACCCATGTCAGATTGCCGACACCCCCGAGGTTGAGAAAGGCCAAAGGCTGCGTGGCGCCGATGTATCGCGCGCAGGCAAAATGAAAGAACGGCGCCAGCGGTGCCCCCTGCCCGCCTTGGCGCATATCCTCGCTGCGAAAGTCCCACACCACCGGCAGGCCCAGATGCCGCGCCAACGCCGCACCATCACCGGCCTGAAAGGTCCGCCCGGCCAACGGCCTGTGGCTGAGCGTCTGGCCGTGAAAGCCCACCAGTTCGGCAGCTTTGAACCGGGGCAGCACCTCGGCATGGGCGCGGTCGACGATGGCGGCGGCCTCGGCAAACCCCGGCTCATCCGGCAATGTGCCAAGGGCGGACCGCAGGATCACCTGTTCATCGGCGGAATAAGGGCGGTAGGCGGTCTCGCCAAACTCCAAAATCCGCTCGCCATCGGTCAGCACCATCGCGGCATCGACCCCGTCCAGCGACGTCCCCGACATCGCCCCCAAAGCCCAGATCGCCTGCGACATGCCTTCCCCTCTGGCCAACGCGCCATTATAGAGCGCTTGAGCGCCAAGAATGGACCAAGCCCAGATGACCTACCACCCGAAATCCGATTTCATCGCCGTCATCCGCGACCGCGGCTTTCTGGCCGATTGCACGGACCTGCAAGGCCTTGATGAGGCCGCGGCAAAAGGCGTGGTGCCGGGCTATATCGGATTCGATGCGACGGCGACGTCCCTGCATGTCGGCAGCCTGATCCAGATCATGATGCTGCGCTGGCTGCAGAAGACCGGTGGCAAGCCGATCGTCCTGATGGGCGGCGGCACCACCAAGGTGGGCGACCCGTCCTTCCGCGCCGAAGAGCGGCCCCTGCTGACGCCCGAACAGATCGACGGCAATATCGCTGGCATCAGGCAGGTCTTCACCTCGTATTTCAGCTTTGGCGACGGCCCCTCGGACGCGCTGATGGTGAACAATGCCGAATGGCTGGATCAGCTGAACTACCTCGACTTCCTGCGCGATATCGGCCGGCATTTCAGCGTGAACCGCATGCTGTCTTTCGAAAGCGTCAAGTCACGGCTGGACCGCGAACAATCGCTGAGCTTTCTTGAGTTCAACTACATGATCCTGCAAGCCTACGACTTTCTTGAGCTGAACCGCCGTTACGGGTGCCTGCTGCAGATGGGCGGGTCGGATCAGTGGGGCAATATCGTCAATGGTATCGACCTGACGCGCCGTGTTGAGGATCGTCAGGTTTTTGGGCTGACCTCGCCCCTTCTGACCACGTCGGACGGCAAGAAGATGGGCAAATCGGCCTCGGGCGCGGTTTGGCTGAATGCCGATATGCTCAGCACCTATGAGTTCTGGCAATTCTGGCGCAACACGACCGATGCCGATGTTGAACGGTTCCTCAAGCTTTACACTGAGTTGCCGCTGGACGAGTGCGCGCGTCTGGGTGCACTGGGTGGGGCGGAGATCAACGAGGCCAAGATCGTGCTGGCCAATGAGGTGACCACCCTGGCCCATGGCGCCGACGCGGCCCGCGCGGCAGAGGTGACCGCGCGCGAGGTGTTCGAGAAGGGCGGGATCGGCGACGACCTTCCGACGCTTGCCCTGACACCGGATGACCTGCGTGACGGCATTTCACTGGCGCAGCTTTTCGTCAGATCGGGGCTGGCGGGGTCCGGCAAGGAAGCCAAACGGCTGATTGCCGAGGGTGGCGCGCGGGTTGACGACGCCCCCGCCACCGATGCGGGCCAGATGTTCGATGCAACCCGCCTGGCAAACCCTGTCAAACTGACAGCAGGCAAAAAGCGTCACGCCTTGGTCACGCTCACGTCCTGAATTTGCCCGCTCCCGCGGTTGAAGCTGGTTCCAACACGGCTTTCGTGCGGAACATGACAAAATTACCGGAGGGACGGATATGGTTTTGATTTGGGGCTCGCGCGGGCGGGCAAGTACAATTGACCAGGGCAACTTTTACTGCCCCGATTGTCACGGACGGAAAGATTATGCGCAGAAGCAAGTGAAACGCTGGTTCACCTTCTTCTTCATCCCGATCTTTCCCTACAGCAATCTGGGCGACTATGTGGAATGCGATCAGTGCAAAAGCACGTTCAACAGCCGGGTGCTGGAGTTTGATCCTGAAAAACAGCAGGAAAAGTTCGAAGCCGCCTTCTCCATCGCCGCCAAGCGCGTGATGTTCAAGATGGCGCTGGCCGATGGCGAGATTGATCAGACAGAGATCGACCAGATCACCCAGGCCTTCCAGAACATCGCCAAACGCGAGATCGATGCGGGCGATATCGCGGCTGAATTGGAAGCAGCGCGGGAGGATACCAGTACCGTCGCGGATTACCTGCGCGAGGTTGCACCAGGCCTGAACGATACCGGTAAAGAGCTGGTGCTGCGCTCGGCCATCGCGGTGGTCAAGGCCGATGGTCATGTTGACGAAGCGGAGGTGGTCGAGATTGGCGCCCTGATCAAAGCGCTCGATATGCCGCGTGCCTATGCCAATGGCGTGTTGGCGGAAGAGGGTCTGGGCACCCTTTGAACTAAAAACTGCATGGCCTTGCCGTTCGAAAATGACGGCAAGGCCATGCGCTATAATATTATGATTTTAAAATATATAATTGATAAACGCTACTTTCCTCGACAACGGTGATTTGGAAAGTACCGCACTTGCGCCGGATTGTGGGCCCTGGAAAGCTGCAAACATGCACGACCAGTAGGTGCGCCCGTTGGTTTTCTTAAAAACTGCGCCCAACTAGGCTGATTTCGTGCCGAATTGCCTGCCGCAAAGGCGGCAAATCATTTTGAACCTTTCGTTCATGTGAACCGACGCACCTTTAGACGAGTGTTTCAGCCAAACGCTGATGTTGAATTATTATCAAATGATATAAAGGGGTTGGAAGATCGATGCGTGCAAATCGCAAGGATATGGAGAGTAGCATGAAGGCCTCTCCCAAGAACCGCTTTGTCGCGATCATCACGGCGGCGTTGCTGACATTTTCGGGCCAGGCCGGGTCGGCTCAGGACATCTACGGCGGGGTGGACCTGTCGCTGGGCTACACCGATGTCACGGATAACGGATTTCCCGAAGGCCATTCCGGTGGCATCACGGGATCAGCCTTTGCCGGACGGACCTTTGGCAATGGCTTCTTTGCCGAGGGCGATCTGCGGCTGCAACTTTATGACACCCAAGACTTCTCCAACAGCAGCCTGGACGACAGCCAGCTTGTGGCCCTGCGCTTCGGTAGAGATTGGGGCACCACGACAGGAGAGGCGATCCTCGGCTATACCATGGCGCATACGTTTGAAGGTACGACCGGTCGCGGCTTCTTCGCAATTGCAGGGACCCACGAGCTGTCACCTGGCATGACGGTGACGGGCCTTCTGGGATATCTCGACGGCACGGACGGCACCGATGACGATGGCCTCGACGGATATAGCGAGATGGTGCACGTCTCTCTCGGCGCGAATTATCAGATCAATGATCGATTTGGCCTCTGGGGCAATGCAACCTATGGCGAAGGCATCATGGATGATGACACTCCGCGCGACGAACTTGGGCGTGTGCAGGAAGTTGCCCTGGGGCTGGACTACACCTTCGCCAACCCAGCTCTGAAAGGTTATCTGGGGGTCAGCTACGCAGATCATTATCAGGGCGGCGAAGATGACAGCGCTTACGAAAAGTGGGTGAATCTGGGCGTCGTCTGGACTTTCGGCGACACGGGCAAACGCGGAAGCCGAACCCGGCCGGTCCTGCCGCAATACGAGAACTGGCTGGCGACATCGGCGAGCATTCTGGAATAGCTGAGCTATCCCCGGCGGATCAATTGGTTCGCCGGGGGCGCGACTTTTCTGCGAAAAGTCAGTTAAGATGATTTTTCTGCGAAAAATCCGATCCTTCGCAGGAGGATCGCAGCCCTAATTCTTCGCAGAAGAATTATCTTCCAGCATCCAATCTCCGTCAGGCCAGAAAGCATGGAAGGCAAAGGCGAACATCACATCATGCGCCAGATCGCGGCCTTCGGAATCGCGCACGCGCACCTGCCCCACATCTCGGCCCGCGCCGATCTGGCGCGTGTCGAGCGCCGAGGCCTTGCCGGGCGCCCAGCTGAGCGTCACGCCCGCTTCGCTGATCTGGCCCGCCTCGGCCAGGCGGGTCAGCGGCCAGGCGCGATCTCCCACGCGGACGACACGCGCCAAAGCCGGGATGCCATGGGGCGGATCCTCACCGGAATAGAGGAATGGCTTGCGAGCGCTGTCATAGCCGACATAGGGGTTGCGGCCATAGGCGCGGCGCCAGTCAGGTTCGTCCATCACCAGCCCGTCGGGGTTGCGTGACCGAAAGCTCTCCCAGCTTTCCATCCAGGTGGGCAGGGTGACCAGATCGACACCAAAATGCTGGCCCACGATCCCCTGCCCCAGCGCCTGCTGCCACCAAGTCTCGGTCTCACGGTCATACATCACCATGTCCGAATGCCGCAGCTTGCCGGTCACGCCGAAGGTGAGCACCTGGCCTGCCACACGTCGATCAAAGGTCAGCGCGGAATTGCACAAGGGACAGAAAGTAACGGCAATTGGAACATCCGCGACCCTGTCATTCACGATCTCATGCCAGGTCAGATAGCGGATCGGATAAGCGCGTGGCACCGCGCCGTCCAGCTCAACCGAGACAACGGGTTCGCGGGGGTCGAGACGGTCTTCGTAGGCCACATCGATGAAATCCGGCCCGGTCAGCGCCGGGATACCGTCACGGGGAGGCCCGCCGGAAATGATCTCATCAAAGGCGACCGAGGAGCGCGAAAAATCGGTTCGCGGAAATTCCTGGCGCCAGGCGTCGGGATTGGCCGAAGCGACCGAGCCGAAACAGGCGAAAGCGGCGATAAAAGCCAAGTGGCGCATCAGAACTCCTCCATCGATGTCGGAGGCAGTGTCTCAAGGGGGGCGATAGCTGCCCACCCCCCTCGCAAAAAGATGACCGGCCGTTACCGCTCGACGCTGACATCGGCCATGTAGTCGGGCGTGGCCACAGCGCCGTTGGCGCTCGGATCCCCCTTGGCCAGACGGTCAACCACATCCACGCCGTCAATGACGCGGCCGACGATCGTGTACTGACCGTCGAGATGGGTGGCCGGGGCGAACATGATGAAGAACTGGCTGTTGGCCGAATTCGGGCTGCGCGAGCGCGCCATGCCGACAACGCCCCGCTCAAAAGACAGGTCCGAGAATTCAGCCTCAAGGTCAGGGCGCGACGATCCGCCCATTCCGGCTTGCGACAGATCGCTGCCCTGCTTGCCGAACTGAACATCGCCCGTCTGCGCCATGAAGCCATCGATCACACGGTGGAAGACGACGCCATCATAGGCCCCTTCTTCGGCCAGAGCCGTGATCTGGCCGACATGGCCCGGCGCGACATCGGACAGGAGATCGATCACAATCTGACCGTCAGTTCCGCCGCCGACCTCGATCACCAGGTTCGGGCCATCGGTGTCTTCGAATGATTGCGCAAACACCGCCGCCGGAAAGGCCAGCGCAGCGCCAAGCAACAAAACCTTACGCATCGGCGGCCACCTTGACGCTGATCATCCGGTCTGGTTTTGCAGGCGGCTCGCCCCGTGTGATTGCATCGACATGCTCCATCCCATCGATCACCCGGCCATAGACGGTGTATTGGCCGTTCAGGAAATCGTTGTCCTTGAAGTTGATGAAGAACTGGCTGTTGGCCGAATTGGGGTTTGACGAACGGGCCGCCCCGATCGTGCCGCGGGCATGGGGCAGTTTTGAAAATTCGGCCGGCAGATCAGGCTTGTTCGACCCACCCGTGCCAGCGCGGCCCAGATTGAAATCCTTCTCGGCATTGCCATTGGCGACATCGCCGGTCTGCGCCATGAACCCGTCGATCACCCGGTGAAAGACGACGTTGTCATAGGCGCCCTCGCGCGCCAGTTCCTTCATCCGCTCGACGTGCTTCGGGGCGACATCGGGCATGAGTTCGATGGTGACGGTGCCGTCCTTCAGTTCCATCAGGATCGTGTTTTCGGGGTCGGTGATCTGGGGCATGTTGTCCTCCGCATGTTGGGTTTGACCGGGAACCTAGCGGCGCGGCCTCGCAGGGGAAAGCCCAAAGGCGGGCTGGCGGTTGACCTTTGCGCGGTGATGCGCTGAATGGGGCGGACCCTTGCCGGAGGAGAATACCATGGGCTGGAAGACGCTTGATGAGATGGAGCTGCTGGGCAAGGTGGTGCTGACGCGCGTCGACATCAACGTGCCGGTTGAGGATGGCCGGGTCACCGACACCACCCGGATCGACCGGATCGTACCCACCGTGAAAGCCATTCTGGAGGCGGGCGGCAAACCCGTTCTGATGGCGCATTTCGGACGCCCCAAGGGCAAGGTGGTGCCCGAGATGTCGCTGGAGCCCCTTGTTCCCGCCTTGCAGACCGCCTTCGGCGCGCCCGTCGCCTTCGCGAAGGATTGCGTCGGGCTGCCTGCCAAGCAGGCGGTCAGCGATCTGGCGGACGGCACCGTTCTGCTGCTGGAAAACACCCGCTTTCATGCCGAGGAAGAGGCCAACGACCCCGCCTTCGCGGCCTCCCTCGCCGCCCTGGGCGAGGTCTATGTGAATGACGCGTTTTCGGCCGCCCACCGCGCCCATGCCTCAACCGAGGGCATCGCGCATCTGCTGCCCTCCTCTGCCGGGCGGCTGATGGAGGCCGAGCTGAAAGCCCTCGAGGCCGCGCTCAGCACACCCGAACGGCCGGTGGTGGCGGTTGTGGGCGGCGCCAAGGTTTCGACCAAGCTGGACCTTCTGGGCAACCTGGTCGCCAAGGTCGATCACGTGGTCATCGGCGGCGGCATGGCCAATACGTTTCTGGTGGCGCAGGGCGTCGAGGTCGGCAAATCGCTGGCTGAACATGACATGGCCGACACCGCGCGCGAGATCCTGGCCAAGGCCAATGCTGAGGGGTGCAAGGTGCACCTGCCGACGGACGTCGTTGTGGCGCGGGAATTCAAGGCAGGCGCCGCCTCGGACGTGGTCGCGGTGCAGGAGTGTCCGGCGGATGCGATGATCCTCGATGCCGGGCCTGAGACGGTGGACCATATCGGCGAGGTTTTCGAGGCATGCCGCACCTTGATCTGGAATGGCCCGCTGGGCGCGTTCGAGATTGAGCCGTTCGACAAGGCCACCATGGCCGCCGCCGCCAAGGCCGCCGATCTGACAGAGGCGGGCCAGCTGATCACGGTTGCAGGCGGTGGCGATACCGTGGCCGCGCTGAACCAGGCACAAGTGGCCGAGCGATTCACCTATATCTCAACCGCGGGCGGGGCATTTTTGGAATGGATGGAGGGCAAGGAGCTTCCCGGCATCGCCGCGCTGTCTGATTGACGAGACTATTTTTCGTTAAGGAGATTGAAGACATGACAAAATTCCGAACCCTCACAGCCTGCGCTCTATCGGCGATGATTGCGCTACCAGCGAGTGCTCAGACACGGCCCTCCCTCTGGGACGTCCTTCATCCCGAGCGGTTGGCCGAACGGCTGATCGTCGGCCTCATGCCGACGCTGCGCATCTTTGCCGAGGTGCGCTACGAGCATCTCGATATCGACTTCGCGGCAACCCGTGTGTCGGTGACCGGGTTGACGATCGCGTCCATTCCGCAACTGCCCGGGTGTCGCGCAAGCGCCGATCGGCTGATGATCTCTGGCACGCCGATCGACGACCTTGAAACCTACCGCGCCACGGCCGACATCGCCGGGCTGACCTTCACGGCGGCCTGCCTTGGCCCCGATGCCGCACAGCCGCTTGCTCTGATCGCGCCCGACGGGGTGGCCGCCGATCGCGCCCATCTGGCGCTGGTCTATTCCGCCCCAAGCGGGGCTGCACAACTGACCCTCGACCTGGACGCTCCCGATCTGGCGGCCATCGATGTGGCCGCCGATTTCGACTATCTGTCGATCATGTCGGTCCCGCGCGAGGAACCGGCCTTCGGCGAAACGCAGATGCCGCTGATCCGGCTGAACTCGGCCCTGATCCGCCTTGAGGATCGCGGCCTCTACACCGCCCTCGGCCCGCTTTTGCCGCCTCAGATCAGCGAGCCCGCGCAAATACGCCTTATGGCGATGAGCGGCCTCATGGGTGGGTTCATGGAGTTGAATGGCGGCGCCCCCGCGACGCCCGAACAGAGCGAATTCGCCGAGGCCCTTTCCGGCGCCCTCGTCACCATGCTGGAAGACGGGACACCTGTGGTGGTGGAAACCGGCGCGACCGGCCCGGTGCTGATCGATGGCGAAACGATCAATGATCCGGCGGAGCTTTTCGCATCCCTCGCGCCGCGCGTCGTCAACCGCCCCACCCCGCCTGTCGCGTTGCTGGACGCAGCCCTTCTGGCGCAGGCGCTTGACGCGTCGGCCCGCGACGATCTGGATGGCGAAACCCGCCGCGAGGTCGCCCTGGCCCTTGCCACCGGACAAGGTGCGCCAAAAGCGCCCGCTCTGGCGGCGGCTGTTCTGGGCGATGTCGCCTCAACCCCGGCGCTGGACTTGGCTTTGGCCGAGGCGATCGCCGCGTCCGACCCGGAGGGCGCGTATCGCCGGGCGCTTGCGGCCGCCGCAGCCGGACAAGCCGGGGCCCTGGGCCTTCTCGACCGTCTGGAAGACACCCTGCCCGCGGCCAGCGTCATCGAACTGCAAGGTGCGGCGGCCAAAGCCCCTATCGACGCGGATTTCGAAAGCCCGCGCGCCATCCGCAACGCGGCCTTCGCCCGGATGACCGGCACCCAGGCCCCCCGCGATTATGCCGGGGCCTATTACTTCGCCACGCTCGCCGCCGCCACAGGTGACCGCGCGGCTCAAGCCCTGCTCGATCAGATTGACGAGACGATCCGCCTGTCGGGCGACGGTACGTTCTGGCTGGCGCAGCGCGACGAGATCCGCGGCCGCGCGCTTGCCGATTGGGTGTCCCGCGACCTGAGCGCAGCCTTTGACGGGTAGATCACGCGGGCCGGTCGCGCTAAAGTTGGCTCTTTCCATGAGGGAGGCCGGCAGATGAGTGACAGATGGGCATTGGTGACCGGGGCCTCCGAGGGCCTCGGGCGCGAATTCGCAGACCTGGCGGCCAAAAGCGGCCGGGGCGTGATCCTGGCCGCGCGGCAAAAGGACAAGCTCGACACGCTGGCCGAGGAGTTGCAGGACAGGCACGGGCAGGACTGCGTGGTGATCCCCAGCGACCTGTCACAGGCCGGTGCGGCAGACAAGCTTTGGGCGGACGCCTCGGACGGACGGCGCATCGAGGTGCTGGTCAACAATGCGGGCCTGGGGCGCAACGGCCCTTTCGCCGATGAGGGATGGGAGCGTGAGGCGCAATCGATCCACGTGAACATCACCGCGCTGACCGCGCTGATGAAACAGGCCATCCCGCATATGCAGGCCAATGGCGGCGGGCGCATCCTGAACGTCGCCTCGACCGCATCCTTCATGCCGGGCCCGAATATGGCCGTTTACCACGCCACCAAGGCCTATGTGCTGTCGCTGTCCGAAGCGGTGGCCGAGGAGTTGCGCGGCACCAAGGTCTCGATCACCGCCCTCTGCCCCGGCGCGACAGACACGAACTTTTTCGCCTCTGCCGATCTGGAAAAGGGGATGCTGCTGAACCGCATGCCCATGCCCTCAGCCCGCAGCGTGGCCGAAGCCGGATGGCTGGCCATGATCGCAGGCAAGCGGATCAAGGTGACCGGCATCGACAACTCCATCTTCGCCTTCCTGCCCCGCATCGCACCCCGCAGCCTGACCACGCGCCTGGCGTCGGTTTTCCTTGCCCGGCGGGAGTGATCTTGCCGATCGCAACCCTGTTAGCGCCAACTGCGTTGCACCTACTGAAACCGCCCGCTAGAGCCGGTTGAAACCTGTTTGACATCCGTGGAGAGAGACATGCCGAACGACGCGCAGCGCCAGCAGATGACCGAAGGCCAAGGCTTTATCGCAGCCCTCGACCAGAGCGGCGGGTCAACGCCGAAGGCCTTGAAGCTCTACGGGATCGGCGAAGACGCCTATGCGTCGGACGATCAAATGTTCGACCTGATCCACCAGATGCGCAGCCGCATCGCGATGGCCCCGGCCTTTACCGGCGACAAGGTGATCGGCGCGATCCTGTTCGAGAAAACGATGGATCGCGAGATCGGCGGTAAGCCCTCGGCCACGTATCTTTGGGAAGAGCGCCGGGTTGTGCCCTTCCTCAAGATCGATCAGGGCCTTGAGGACCCCGCCGATGCCGTGCGGATGATGAAGCCGATCAAGGGCCTCGACGCGCTGCTCGACCGTGCGGTGAAGGCTGGCATCTTCGGGACCAAGGAACGCTCGGTCATCGATGCCGCGAATGCAGGCGGCATCGCCAAGATAGTCGCCCAGCAGTTCGAGCTTGGGGGAAAGGTGCTGTCCCACGGTTTGATGCCGATCTTGGAGCCCGAGGTGACGATCACGATTGCCGACAAGGCCGAGGCCGAGGACATCCTGTTGACCGAGATCCTGCGCCATCTCGATGCCCTGCCCGATAGCCAGCAGGTGATGCTGAAGCTGTCTTTGCCGACCAAGGCGAACCTCTATCAGCCGCTGGTCGACCACCCCAAAGTGATGCGCGTCGTGGCCTTGTCGGGCGGATATTCCCGCGACGAGGCGAACGCGCTTCTGGCGCAGAACAAAGGCGTTATCGCCAGCTTCTCGCGCGCGCTGACCGAGGGGCTTTCAGCCGATCAGAGCGATGAGGCCTTCGACAGCACGATCGCGGCCACCATCGACAGCATCTATCAGGCCTCGATCAAGGGCTGACCGATCGCGCCGGACAAGTTGGGGGATTCCCTTTCGGGTTGGCCTGTGCCAAAGTGTGCTGAGCCGCCCGAAAAGAGGTGGCGCATCGAGGCAGAGTAATGACCATGTCCCAAAATCGCCCCGCTCTGGGCGTCATCATCTATTTCGGATTGGCGCTGACGGCGGCCACTTATTTTACTTTTGCCGCCGTGCAAGGGGATTATGGATTGTTCCGCCGCGTGCAAATCAACGCCGAACGCGCGGCGCTTGAGGCCGATCTGGCGGTTTTGCGGGCCGAGGTGGCGGCGATGGAAAACCGCACCCGCCGTCTGTCTGACGACTACCTCGACCTCGATCTTCTGGACGAACGCGCCCGCGAAGTGCTGGGCCTGATCCGCACGGACGAGATCGTCATCCGTTAGATCGCGACACACCCAAGTCATGATGCTGATCCGCAACGCTCGAACCTGCGGACCCAGGGGGTTCAAGGGCAATTCTTCTGCGAAGAATTAGATATGGCAATCCTCTTGCAAAGGATCAGGTTTTTCGCAGAAAAATCGTTTAGGCTGACTTTTCGCAGAAAAGTCGCGGCCCCGCCCCACCCGCCCTTCCGTCGCGGAAATTCCCTCTCGCATCCTTGGACACGCTTTGCTATGCAATAGTTTAACGCTAAACTATTCCATGCCATCGGGGAGGATGCGCAATATGGCCGCCCGGAAAACCGCCGCGAAACCGAATGTCTCGAAAGACGAATTGCTGCATTACTACCGTGAGATGCTGCTGATCCGACGATTTGAGGAAAAGGCGGGCCAGCTTTACGGCATGGGCCTGATCGGCGGTTTCTGCCACCTTTATATCGGCCAGGAAGCGGTTGTCGTGGGGCTCGAGGCCGCGGCCGAAGAGGGCGACAAACGCGTCACCTCCTACCGGGATCACGGCCATATGCTGGCCTGCGGGATGGACCCCAAGGGCGTCATGGCCGAACTGACGGGCCGCGAGGGGGGCTATTCCAAGGGCAAGGGCGGGAGCATGCACATGTTCTCGAAGGAAAAGCACTTTTATGGCGGCCATGGCATCGTTGCCGCCCAAGTGCCGATCGGCGCGGGCCTGGCTTTCGCCGACAAGTACAAGGGCAATGACCGCGTCACCTTCACCTATTTCGGCGATGGCGCGGCGAACCAGGGCCAGGTCTATGAGAGCTACAACATGGCAGAGCTCTGGGACCTGCCGGTGATTTTTGTGATCGAGAATAACCAATACGCCATGGGCACCTCGACCAAACGCTCAACCAAATCGCCGAGCTACTGGGAACGGGGCGCCGCTTACGGCATTCCGGGCGAAGAGGTCGACGGGATGGACGTACTCGCCGTCAAGGCCGCCGGCGAAAAGGCCGTCGCCCACTGCCGCGCGGGCAAAGGCCCCTACATCCTTGAGATCAAGACCTACCGCTACCGTGGCCACTCGATGTCGGACCCCGCCAAGTACCGCACCCGCGAAGAGGTGCAGAAAATGCGCGAGGAACGCGATGCGATTGAGCATGTCCGCGAGATGCTCCTGCAGGGCAAACATGCCAGCGAGGATGACCTGAAGGCCATCGACAAAGAGATCAAGGGCATCGTCAACGAAGCTGCCGAATTCTCAAAAGAAAGCCCCGAACCGGCATTGGATGAGCTTTGGACCGACATCTATGCTGAGGCCTGACCCATGGGCGGTGTTCTGCATTTTGAGATTCATTGCGACGATGTCGAGCGCGCAAAGGACTTCTACAGCAAAGTGCTTGGCTGGACGTACAGTACATGGCGTGATCCGGCCTACCATCTTGTCGACGGTGAGGGGATCGGGGCGGGGCGCCCAACGGGTGCATTGCGCCAACGGGATCCCGACGCATCTGCGGCGCCCTCCGGGCATGCCCCAAACAGCGCTGTCGTCGTCTTTGCAGTCGATGATATCGGCAAGGCACACGCCACAGCCCTGGCCAATGGCGGACGCGAGAAAACGCCGGTTACTGAAATACCCGACCTGGGACGTACGTCCTACTGCTTCGATACCGAAGACAACGTCTTCGGCATGATTACACTTTTTTAAGCGCACTGGAGGCAACGACCCGACATGGCGACCGAAATTCTAATGCCCGCGCTGTCACCCACGATGGAAGAAGGCACGCTTGCGAAATGGCTGGTGAAAGAGGGCGACACCGTCTCGTCCGGCGACATCCTGGCCGAGATCGAAACCGACAAGGCCACGATGGAATTCGAGGCGGTCGATGAGGGCGTGATGGGCAAGATCCTGATCGCCGAGGGCACTGAGGGCGTGAAGGTCAACACCCCCATCGCCATGCTGCTGGACGAGGGCGAGGATGCCGACAGCGCGACGGTCGACACCGCCCAGTCGCAGCAGCCCGCCCCTGCCGACAAGGAACAAAGCTCGGAAGATCAAAAGGCCGCCGGCCTCTTGCATCCCAGCCCCGCCGCCCTCAAGATCGACCGCTCGCCCGACTGGCCCGAGGGCACCGAGATGAAGCAAACCACCGTCCGCGAGGCGCTCCGCGACGCGATGGCCGAAGAGATGCGGCGCGATGATGACGTCTTCCTCATGGGCGAGGAGGTCGCTGAATATCAGGGCGCCTACAAGATCAGCCAAGGCCTTCTCGATGAATTCGGCGCCAAGCGGGTGATCGACACGCCGATCACCGAACATGGCTTTGCCGGCATCGGCGTCGGCGCGGCCTTCGGCGGTCTTCGCCCCATCGTCGAGTTCATGACGTTCAACTTCGCTATGCAGGCGATCGACCAGATCATCAACTCGGCCGCCAAGACGCTCTATATGTCCGGCGGCCAGATGGGCTGCCCCATCGTGTTCCGCGGCCCGAACGGTGCCGCCGCCCGCGTCGGCGCCCAGCACAGCCAGGACTATGCCGCCTGGTATTCGATGATCCCCGGCCTGAAGGTGGTGATGCCCTATTCGGCGGCCGACGCGAAAGGTCTGATGAAGACCGCGATCCGCGACCCGAACCCGATCATCTTCCTCGAAAACGAAATCCTCTACGGCCGCAGCTTCGACGTGCCCGTGCTCGACGATTTCACAATCCCCTTCGGCAAGGCCAAGATCTGGCGCGAGGGCAGTGATGTGACCATCGTCAGCTTCGGCATCGGCATGACCTATGCACTGGAGGCCGCCGAGGCGCTGGCCAAGGACGGGATCGAGGCCGAGGTGATCGACCTGCGCACGCTGAGGCCCCTCGACTACGAGACGGTGATCGAAAGCGTCAAGAAGACGAACCGCTGCGTGACGGTGGAAGAGGGCTTTCCCGTGGGCTCCATCGGCAACCACCTGTCGGCCTACATCATGACCCACGCCTTCGATTACCTCGATGCGCCGGTCCTGAACATGACGGGCAAGGACGTGCCGATGCCCTATGCGGCGAACCTGGAAAAGCTGGCGCTGGTGACGACGAAAGAGGTCATCGACGCCGTGAAGCAAGTCACGTACCGCTGAGGGAGAAAGACATGGCAACCGAGATCCTGATGCCCGCCCTCTCGCCCACGATGGAAGAGGGTACGCTTGCCAAGTGGCTGGTCAAGGAAGGCGATACCGTCTCATCCGGTGACCTTTTGGCCGAGATCGAGACCGACAAGGCCACGATGGAATTCGAGGCGGTCGATGAGGGCATCGTCGGCAAGATCCTGATCGCCGAGGGCACCGAGGGCGTGAAGGTCAACACCCCCATCGCCGTTCTTGTGGAAGAAGGCGAAGAAGTCGGCGAGACCCCCTCGAAACCCGCGCCGGAGGCGGCGAAGCCGTCCGACGCGGCCGCCGAGGCGGCCCCTGAAGGGGGCTCCGAGAAGGCCGCCGCCCCTGCCGCATCCCCCGCGCCAACCAGCGATAAGGGCGAGCGTATCTTTGCGACCCCCCTGGCCCGCCGGATTGCCAAGGACAAGGGCCTCGACCTCAAACAGATCAAGGGCTCCGGCCCCCATGGCCGGATCGTGAAGGCCGATGTCGAGGCTGCCAAGCCCGGCGCCGCGAAACCCGCCGGTGAGGCGCCGAAAGCCGCAGCAACCGAGGGCGCCAAGCCCGCGATGCCCGCCGGAATGGGTGCCGAAACCGTGCTCAAGATGTACGAGGGGCGCGACTTCGAGGAAATGAAGCTCGACGGCATGCGCAAGACCATCGCCGCGCGGCTGACCGAAGCCAAGCAGACGATCCCGCATTTCTACCTGCGCCGCGACATCAAACTCGACGCGCTAATGGCCTTCCGCGCCCAGCTGAACAAAGAGCTTGAGGCTCGTAGCGTCAAGCTCAGCGTCAATGACTTCATCATCAAGGCCTGCGCCCTGGCCCTGCAGCAGGTGCCCGACGCCAATGCCGTCTGGGCCGGTGACCGGATCCTCAAGCTGGCGCCTTCAGACGTCGCGGTGGCCGTGGCCATCGAAGGGGGCCTCTTCACGCCCGTCCTGAAAGATGCGCACCAAAAGTCGCTCTCGGCGCTTTCGGCCGAGATGAAGGACCTCGCCGCGCGCGCCCGCGACCGCAAGCTCGCCCCGCACGAATATCAGGGCGGCAGCTTCGCGATCTCGAATCTCGGCATGTTCGGCATCGACAATTTCGACGCGGTCATCAACCCGCCCCATGGCGGCATCCTGGCGGTCGGCGCTGGCGTGAAGAAGCCAGTCGTCGGGTCCGATGGCGAGGTGGCGGTGGCAACCGTGATGTCCGTCACCCTCTCGGTCGATCACCGGGTGATCGACGGGGCGCTCGGCGCGCAACTTCTCGAGGCGATCGTGACCAATCTGGAAAACCCGCTGGGAATGCTGGCCTGATCCGGCCCCACCCCGGCTGAGGCGCAGGCGGGCGCTGCCCCCTGCCCGCCAAGGCATCTTGCGTCAGGAATGCTCTTCCGCCGCTGTTTCGCACAAAGCGCGGTTGTAGGCGCGAAGGGCGTCCACCTCGAGGACCACGCCCAGCAACTGGGGAGCGCCGCCATCCGCTGCAGGGGCCACGATGGGCAGAAAGGACGCGTCGGTTCGCTCAAAAACCGGCATCGCCACCTCCAAGGTCGCATTGGGCGTCAGCCAGAAGCCTTTCGCGTGCAGGGCCCAGGCCTCAGCCTCACCAGGCACGCCGGGCTCTCCCATCGGTCGCATGACCGAGGCGACGCCGACAGTGGCCAATAGCCATGTCTGCGGCCCCGCCGCAAGATGCACATCGCGCCGCTCAAGCTGGGTCAGAAAGAACGACCGGTCCACCCAGCGGGAGGCCAGTGCCGTTGACAATGATACCGCTGTCATGACTGCCAGACCCGTCTGCCAGTCGCCGGTCAACTCGAACACAATCAGCGTGGTAGAGATCGGCGCGCCCAGAACCGCCGCCGACACCGCGCCCATGCCCGCCAGCGCATAGAGCGTCTCAGAGCCCGACACCTCGGGAAAAACCTCTGTCGCGATCAAGCCGAAGGCCAGCCCGGTTAGCGCCCCCAGCACCAGCGACGGTGAAAAGACCCCCCCGCCCATGCGACCGCCCAGCGTGATCGCGACGGCAATGGTCTTGACCACGGCCAAAACGATCGCTTCGTGCAACAGCATCTCGCCGGTCAGCGCAAGAGAGGTCGTCTCGTACCCCACCCCGATGATGTGCGGAAAGAAGATCGCCAAGCCGCCCAGAAGCAGCCCAGCCACGGCCGGGCGCAGCCAGCGCGGCATGCGGGTCTTGCGCTGCACGTAGGTGCCGAAATCCTCGGCCCAGAAGATCGACTTCATCAGCGCCACGGCAACCACGCCCGAAACCAGACCGAGGATCAGGAAGGCAGGCAGTTCCCAGTAGAAAGCCAGACCGCCCGGTTCCCGCAGGGAGAACTCGCTGACGCCACCAAATTCCAACCGGTTGATCACCGTGCCCGCAACGGACGCAATGGCGATGGGGGCGAAGGAATGCACCGCGAAATGGCGCAGCACCACCTCAAGCGCGAAGATCGCCCCCGCGATCGGCGCATTGAACGAGGCCGACACGGCTGCGGCCACAGCACAGCCCAACAGATCGCGCCCCGTGACCCCGTCGGCCTTGATCCGCAGAGACACCCAAGCCGAAATGACAGCCGCCAGATGCACGACCGGCCCTTCGCGACCCGATGAGCCGCCCGACCCAAGCGTGATCATCGAGGCCAGCGCCGAGGCCAGCCCGGCACGTTTCTCAACCCGACCATCCCGCAACGCCGCCCCCTCGATCACATCGGCCACCGCACGCACCCGGCCATCGGGGGTAAATTTGTGCAAGATCACACCCACCAGCAGCCCGCCCAGAACCGGCAGCACCATCACCCACCACCAGGGCAGAAGGGCCGCCTGGCTGGCCAACGTCCGTTCATCGGCGCCATAAAGGGCGATCTGTAGCCAGTCGATCCCCTTGCGAAAGAAGAGCGCGGCAAAACCGGCCGCTATCCCGATTAGAAGGGCCAGAAACCAGAACTGGATCTGGCTCGGCCCCCGCGTGATCAGGATGCGCCAGGCATGGGCAAGCTCGGCCCTGATTTTCGGGGCGATCCGGCGCAGGAAGGGCGGCTTCGGCTCGGCCAAGTTTCGCTGCCTTCAGCCGGGCGTTGCGGTGCAGGCTTTCCCAAGGCCGCCCAGCTGGCCTAGGGTTGCTGGCGCCCGACACCATTCCGGTGCGCGGCCGCAGGGTTTTGATACGCCGCAAAGCGAAAGGCCGCCACCCCGGCCTGGAGGCGCAAGGAAACTTACCCATGACACGCGCCCTTCCCGCCACGCCTGAAGACTTTCCCAAGGCTTTCGCCGACGCCTGGATGGCCCGTGATGCGACCCGCCTGGCGGATCTTTTTACCGAGGACGCCGATTTCGTGAATGTCGCGGGCCTTTGGTGGGAGGACCGCGCTGCCATCCGTGCAGCCCATGACCGCGCCCTGACCAGCTTTTTCGCGCAAAGCCGCCTTGTGACCGGCCGCACGAAAATCCGCCCCCTCGGGCCCAAGATGTGCCTGGTCCACCAGCGGTTCATCCTGACCGGTCAGCGCCTGCCCGATGGCCGAGAGGCGGACAGGCGCACCACAATCCTGCTCTTCGTGTTACAAAAGGCGGATGACGGGTGGCAGGCGATCGCGGCACAGAACACCGATATCATTCCCGGCGCCGAGACCATGGCCGCCGACGCCAAAGGCCATAAACCGGCGCGATACGCCGATCCATGATGCGATCCGAGATTTTAGGAGAAGGCAGTCGCGGATCAACCGTCAAGCAAGGCGCGGGCGGCGGCGCGGGCCTCGTCGGTGATGCGGTCGCCCGAGAGCATTCGGGCGATCTCGTCGACCCGTTCGTCCGCCGGCAGGGGGATCACGGTTGAGGTGGTCATGTCGGCCGTTACCCGCTTTTCGACCCGCCAGTGATGTGCGCCGCGCGCCGCGACCTGGGGCGAGTGGGTGACGACCAGCACCTGCGAGGCGCCAGCCAATTGCGCCAGGCGGCGGCCGACCGCATCGGCGGTGGCGCCGCCAACCCCGCGGTCGATCTCGTCAAAGATCATCGTCAGTGCCTCGCCGCCGCGCGACAGGCAGACCTTTAGCGCCAGAAGAAAGCGCGACAGCTCGCCCCCGCTGGCAATGCGGGCCAGAGGCCCCGCCGGCGCGCCGGGGTTGGTGGCCACCGTGAAGGCCACGGCATCGCGGCCCTCGGGGCCAGGCTCGGCCTCGGTCACTTCTGTGGCGAAGATCGCGCGTTCCATCTTGAGCGGTGCCAGTTCGGCCGCCATTGCCGCATCGAGGCGCTGAGCGGCGACTTTGCGCAGATCGGTCAGCGCGTCCGCCGCCTTGTCGTATACGCCCGCCGCATCCGCCAGCGCCGCTTCGAGGGTCTTGAGGTTCGTCGCACCATTATCCAGCGCTTCAAGACGCGCCCGCAAGTCTTCGGCGAAGGTGCCCAGATCATCGGGCAGCACCTCATGCTTGCGGGCCAGGGCGCGGATCGCGAACAGCCGTTCTTCGGTGTCTTCAAGCTCGGCCGGGTTGAAATCGAGCGTCTCAAGGCAATCCGAGACACCGCGTTCGGCCTCGCCCAATTCGGTAAGGGTACGCGACAGCGCCGCCAAAGGCGCATCGAGGCGCCCTTCGGCCTTGCCGGCCACATCCTCAAGACGGCGCACAGCATCAAGCAGCAGGCTCTCGGCGCCTTCGGTGCCCAATGCCTTATGAACCCGCGCGACGTCTTCGCGAATCCGCTCGGCGCTCTGCATCAGGCGGCGGCTGGCATCCAGCACGGCCTCCTCGCCCGGTTCGGGCGACAGCGTGTCCAATTCGCCCACGGCATGGCGCAGATAATCTTCCTCGGCCTGGGCGGCGGCCAGATCGGCCTTGGCCGCCTCAAGCGCCTTGGCGGCCGCACGCCGCGCGGCCCAGGCCTTGCGCGTTTCGGCCAAGGCCGCATCGGCCTCGGCGAAGGCATCAAGAAGACGGCGATGACCCTTGGGGTCAAGAAGGCCGCGATCATCATGCTGGCCGTGCAATTCGACCAGCGATTCCGACAGGCTTCTAAGAACCTCGCCGCTTGCACGGCGGTCGTTCACATAGGCCGTCTTGCGGCCATCCGGGGCGTTGACCCGGCGCAGAATCAGCTCATCCCCGGCTGGAAATCCGGCCTCGTCCAGCACGGTACGCGCCGAATGGCCGTCGGGCAGATCGAAGACGGCCGTCACCTCGCCATCTGCCGCGCCCTGGCGCACCAGTTCGGCGCGGCCACGCCAGCCCAAAACGAAGCCCAGGCAATCGAGCAGAATCGACTTGCCCGCCCCCGTCTCGCCCGTCAGCACGTTCAGACCGGGCTGAAACTCAAGCTCCAGCCGGTCGATCAGAAGCATGTCGCGGATGTCGAGATGTCTGAGCATCTTTTTGTTACCGATCGGGTGCGCTGCGCCTGCGCACCCTCAGAGCCATTCGCCCCGGATCACCTGACGATAAACCTGCGTCAGCCAGCTATCGCCGCGCGCTTCAAGGGCAAGCCCGCGCCCGGTCAGCAGAGCAAAGCTTTCCTCGTAGAACGGGCTGGACTGGAAGTTGTAGCCAAGAATCGCGCCCGCCGTCTGCGCCTCGTCGTTCAGGCCGAGCGACAGATAGGCCTCAACCAGCCTGTGCAGCGCTTCGGCGGTATGCGTGGTGGTCTGGAAGTCCTCGACGACGACGCGGAACCGGTTGATCGCAGCGGTATAGTGCCCCTTGCGCAGATAATAGCGCCCGATCTCCATCTCCTTGGCGGCCAGATGGTCAAACGCCAGGTCGAACTTCAGAATCGAGGACCGGGCATATTCGCTATCTGGATAGCGCTCAATCACAGCGCGGAGCGATTGCAGGGCCTGGAACGTCAGGCCCTGGTCACGCCCGATCGCGTCGATCTGGTCGTAATAGCTGAGTGCCAGAAGATATTGCGCGTAAGCCGCATCGTCTTCGGCCGGGTAGAAATCGATATAGCGCTGCGCGGTGGCGCGGCTTTGTTCGTAATCGCGGTCCCGGTGATAGGCCATGGCCTGCATGATCAGCGCGCGCTTGGCCCATTCGGAATAGGGATAAAGCCGCTCAACCTCGCCGAAATAGCGCGCGGCCTCTTCGGGGTTGTTGGCCTCAAGCTCAAACTCACCGCGATTGTAGATCTCTTCCGCCGAGAACGTCTCAAGCGGCGGTTCCGCCGAATTCCCACAGGCCGACAGCATCAGCGCAATGGCCACAGCCCCGATCACCCGACCTGCCCTACGACCGCCCGTCATGCCTGCTTGCCCGTCCCGTTTCTCAGTATCGCGGGGGCGGCAGAAAGGCCGCACACCCTGTTCGCATGTTTGGTAGCATAGAAAAATCCGGGGCGCAAAACGCCTTTCGCAGGTCACATCGCTTAAGTTTTCAAGCGATGGCGCGGTAATCGGCCTGTTGAAGCCCGGCGCCCGGCAAACGTTCGACCGTTCTGGGGCCGCAAATGATCATCCGATAGGATTCGGGCCGTGCGAAAAGGGCGCGCAGCAGGCTGTTGGTCAGCGCGTGACCGGCCCGGTGGCCGGTATAGCGGCCCAGAATCGGGGCGCCCGCCAGCGCCAGATCGCCAAGCGCGTCGAGCATCTTGTGGCGCACAGGCTCATCGGCATGGCGCAACCCGCCGGGGCTGAGCACGCGAGCGCCATCAACCACCACGGCATTGTCATAAGTTCCGCCAAGCGCCAGACCATTGGCCTGCATCGCCTCGACATCTTCCTGACGGCAAAAGGTGCGGCTGTCGCTCAGCTCACGCACGAAGACGCCGTTGGCCAGTGTCAGATGCTTGTCCTGACGGCCAATGGCGGCATCTTCGAAATCGATGTGGAACTCCATCTCAAGCGCGTCGGCGGCCGACAGGCGGGCCACGGCATCGCCGTCGCGCACCTCGACATCGTCCAGAATGCGGATCGCCCGGATCGGCGCCTGCTGGACCCGCAGGCCACGCGCCAGAATGCCGCGCACGAAGGGCGCCGCCGATCCGTCGAGGATCGGCACTTCCGGCCCGTCGATCTCAATCAGCGCGTTACGGACGCCCGTCCCGGCCAGCGCGGCCATGATATGTTCGATAGTCGACACTTCGATGCCGGCGGCATTGGCGATGCGGGTGCAGAGCCGCGACGGCACGACGGCATTCCAGATCGCCGGCACCATCGCGTCGCGGCCGATCACGTCGGTGCGGCGGAACCAGATGCCGTAATCAGCGTCGGCCGGGCGGAGGACCATCCGCACGGGCTGGCCCGAATGAAGGCCAAGGCCGGTAAAGCCGACTGGAGAGTTTATGGTCGTTTGCACGATTCACCTCGGGTCACAGAACGCTTCTATTGGCGCCCCCGTTCCGCCTACATTGGAGGTAGCGGCCCGGTGGACCGGTCACAACTCAAAGTTTGTAACCGTGTGAAACATTGCGGTTAACGGGCGGGCAGAATCCTGCGCAAGGCTGATTCTGGAAGGGAATATCCTTTAATTCCAATAAAATAGGGGCGGGAGTGATCCCGCCCCTGTTTCAGAATTGTGACGCGGCGTCAGTTGGCTTGGCGGCGCAAAAAGGCCGGAATCTCGATCCGTTCCTGATCGGGGTCATGCTCGGCGTCCTGTCCAGCCACCTGACGCGGGGCCTGAACGGGGGGCTGCTGGCGGGCGCCGCCGAAGGGCGCGCGGTCGCTCTCGCTGCCATGGCCACCGGTCATCCGGTTGATCAGCGTGTTGATGCCGAAGCGCGATTTTTCGGCCGGAGCTTCGGCCTCAGCCTCGCGTGCGGGCACCTTGTTGACGGCAGCCTGCAGGCGCTGCAGGGCCTCGGCCGAGGGGCTGCCAGCGCGGGGTGCCGAGGGCGCCACGAAGGTGTCGGGGGCGATTTCGGCAACGTCGCGCTGCGGCGCCGCGGCGGGCGTGTAGGCCGGCGGCGGCAGGCTGTCATCGGCGTCGTCCTGCGCCTCTTCCACCTCTTCAACCCCTTCGAACAGCGACGGTTCGGGGCCCACATCGCGGGCGGCGACGTCCCACATCTCTTCGGGTTCTTCTTCCACCGCAACGGCTACCTCGGGCGCCTTTTCGACCGGTGTCTCCATCACCAGGGGCGCGGCCATGCTGCGGCGGGGTGCCGGCGCTTCGACCGAGGTCTCGCCCACGTCGATGCCGGTCGCGACGACCGAAACCCGCATCACGCTTTCCATGCTGGCATCCAGGGTCGAGCCAACGATGATGTTGGCTTCGGGGTCAACCTCTTCGCGAATGCGGTTGGCCGCTTCGTCCAGCTCGAACAGTGTCAGATCGTAGCCGCCGGTGATGTTGATCAGCACGCCTTTGGCGCCGCGCAGCGAGATCTCGTCGAGCAGCGGATTGGCGATCGCCTTCTCGGCCGCCTGCACCGCGCGATCCTCGCCACTGGCCTCGCCCGTGCCCATCATGGCCTTGCCCATCTCGTCCATGACAGCGCGAACATCGGCAAAATCAAGGTTGATGAGGCCCGGCCGCACCATCAGGTCGGTTACGCCCTTCACGCCCTGATAGAGCACATCATCGGCCATCGCGAAGGCCTCGGTGAAGGTGGTCTTTTCATTGGCAAGACGGAACAGGTTCTGGTTTGGGATGATGATCAGCGTGTCGACGACCTTTTGCAGCGCTTCCACGCCGTCTTCGGCCTGACGCATCCGCTTGCCACCCTCGAACTGGAACGGCTTGGTCACGACACCCACGGTCAGAACGCCCAACTCACGCGCGGCCTGCGCGATGATCGGCGCCGCCCCCGTGCCGGTGCCGCCGCCCATGCCGGCGGTGATGAAACACATATGCGCGCCGGCCAGGTGATCGACGATCTCCTCGATCGTCTCTTCAGCGGCGGCAGCCCCAACCGAGGGGCGCGCGCCCGCGCCCAGGCCCTCGGTCACCTTCACACCCATCTGGATGCGGGCCGAGGCGTTACTTTGCTGCAAGGCTTGCGCGTCGGTATTCGCGGTCACGAACTCAACGCCGGGCAGTTCCTTTTCAATCATATTATTGACGGCATTGCCGCCCGCCCCGCCAACACCGAACACGGTGATGCGTGGCTTTAACTCTTCATTTCCCTGACCGGGCAGTGTGAGATTCAGTGCCATGTTTCTATCCGCCTGTTTGTTTTATCCCGACGCCTTTTCCCGCCGCCGGCTGCCAAATTAGTCCGATATTATCCACAGACGGCCCCGAGGTCACGAAAAATCAACCAATTTCATACGAAATATGGCATTTTTTCGGGACCCATCAGCGGTATATTGCCGGATATCGCAATCTGTAGCGGTCACCAGTTGTCTCTGAACCATTTTACGGCCCGTTTCAGGCTGCGCGCGGGATAGCTGTCGGTGGGGATGTCGAAGTCCCACCATTCGTCCTGCGGATGCGCCGCGAAGAGGCAGAGCCCGACCGAGGCCGCGAAGGCCGGGCCGGTCGCGGCCTGCGGCAGGCCCTGCACCCGCAAGGGACGGCCCAAGCGCACCTGATGGCCCAGAATGCGGCTGGCCAAGCCGTCAAGGCCCGGAATTTGGCTGGCGCCGCCGGTCAGCACGATCTGACGGGCGGGCAGATGATCGAACCCGGCCGCATCCAGCCGCGCACGCACCTCTTCGAGGATCTCTTCGACCCGGGGCCGCATGATGCCGATCAGTTCAGACCGGCTGACGCGGCGGCGATCCCGCTCCCAATCGCCGGTCTCGCCGCCGGTCTCAATCATCTCGCGGTCGTCCATGCCGGTGGCCACGACCCCGCCATGGAACGTCTTGATCCGCTCGGCCTGGGTCATCGGCACTTGAATGCCTTTTGAGATGTCCGAGGTGATGTGATCACCGCCCAGACGCACGGTGTCGGCGTAGATCATGTGTTTTTTGATGAAAACCGACACACCGGTCGTGCCGCCGCCCATGTCGATGCAAGCGGCGCCCAACTCCTGCTCATCCTCAACCAGGCTGGACACGCCGGCCACATAGGCAGACGAGGCCAGACCGGCCAGTTCCAGATCGCAGCGCTGGATGCAGAACAAGAGATTCTGCACCACCGTCTCTTCGACCGAGAGCATATGCATATCCACCGACAGGCGGTTGCCGATCTGCCCGCGCGGATCGCCCATACCGGTGCGGTGATCCAGTGCGAAGTTCACCGGCTGGGCATGCAGAACCTCACGCCCATGGCCGATATCGGGCACATCGCAAGCCGACAAGGCGCGGGCGATATCGTCTTCGGTCACCGTGCCGTCGGCCAGTTCGACCGCACCGGCCAGGCCATAGGACCGGGGCCGCGCGCCGGCGAATGACGCGATCACGTGATCGACACGCACACCGGCCATCTTCTGCGCGGCCTGCACTGCTGTGCGGATCGCGCGCTCGGTCTCGTTCATCGCGTCGACCTCGCCAAAGCGCACCCCCCGCGAGCGGGTCGTCGCCGCACCGATCACCCGGAAGGACGATTGACCGGCGAGCGATCCCATCCCGTCCTCGCCGCGCAATTGGTCGGGGCCGTCAAACCGCAAGATCAGACAAGCGATCTTCGACGATCCGACGTCGAGAATGGCCATCACACGGCGATCTATCGCCGCCTTACGCATCCGCCGCATGGCGCGTTGAGAATGATAAAGGTCCGTCATCCGTTGCTCGCTCCGGTTTTTATGTCTTGCAGACGCCGCATCTCGGTCACGGCGCTGGGGGAAAGTCGTAAGGTGGGCCGCGCGGCAAAGCGCATGTCGACCACGTGCACATCGCGTGCCAGCATGTCCTCGGCCTGGGTCAGCGCCATCACCCGCTCAAGCGCCTCGACCGCGCCGTCTTCGGGCAGAAGGATGCGCTGTTCGTTGTCCAGCACCACATCCCAGCGGCGTTCCCCCATGCGCACGAGGCCACGCAGGCGTAGGGCCACAGGTGCCGCCGCATCGATCAGCGCCAGCGCTTCGGGCACATGGGCATCGGCGCCCCGGCCCGAGATCAGCGACAGATCGGGCCGCTCCAGACGGCTGGAGAGTGCCGCCACGCGGTGGCCGGTCTTATCCAGCAGCATCAGGCCGTCATCGCCGCGCCAGAGGATGGCGGGCACACGCTCGGTCACCTTGACCTCAAGGATACCGCCCGGCCGGATGCGCAGATCGGCCGCGGCCACCGCATCAAGCTGGGCCACTTCCTGGCGCATGGCCTCAAGGTCCAGATCGAAGGAACTGACCGGGAAATCGAGCGGCAAAACAGTGCGCACGGCGTCACCAACATCGGGCGAGGCGCCCTCGATCGCCATCAGGTTGACCATGAATTCGGGCCGCTCCTGGATCGAGCGGATCACCTCGGCGCCCTTATCGGCCAACGCGGTGCGGCGGGTGTCGTCGGACAGATAGAGGCCCGCGCCAAGCGTCAGCGCGAAGGCCGGCAGACCCACGCGGAAGAAGGCGCGGTAGATCGGCGTCAGCCAGAGGCGGTGCATCCGGTAGGTCAACCGCGATGGCGCGGGGTCCTTTGGCGGCTGGGTGGCCCGCCGGCGCGGCGACGGCTCGGCCATCTGCGGCGCGCGATCCTCGGGCGCGGGTGCGGGTGTCGGCTGACGGTCAATCCGCACGCGCTTGGCGGCCGCAGCTTCGTGCGCGGGCGGCGGCGGTGCGGGCTGCGCCGCCTCGACCACCTCGCGCCGCGCCGTTACCGGCGGCTCGGCACGGCCGGGCAGCGCGCGGCGCGGCGCGGTCAGCGGCGGCTCGGACCGGATATGGCGGCGCGATTGTGGCACTAGGCGACCTCGATGATCCGGCTGGAGCGGGGCAGAACGAAGGGCTTCGGCATGTCCGCCTCGGCACGCGCAAACTCAAGATCCGACAGCTCGGGGCTGAACAGCCGGTAGGTCGGCAAACGCTCGGGCTTGGGCCGCTTGATCCGGCTTTTCGCCTTGGGATGTTCGATTATCGGTTGCATGAGGCATCCTCCACGATCCAGCTGCAAAGCTCTGGAAACGACATGCCCACCTGCCCCGCCTGCTCTGGCGTCAGCGATGTGGGGGTCATGCCCGGTTGAGTGTTGGTTTCAAGCAGAACCAGGCCGGCGAGGCCCTGCGCCTCGTCCCAGCGGAAATCGGTACGCGTCACGCCGCGGCAGCCCAAAGCGTTATGGGCCCGCAGCGCGTAATCGAGGCACGCCTCGAAAATCTCACCCGGAATATCGGCCGGCACCACATGGCGCGAGCCGCCGGGCTTATATTTGGCGTCGTAATCGTACCAGCCGTCGGTCAGGATGTCGGTCACGGTCAGGGCGCGGTCGCCCAGCACCGTGGTCGTCAACTCGCGCCCCGGCGCAAAGGCCTCGACCATCACGATGTCGGGCATATCCTTGGAGAGTTGCGGCGGAGCGTTGGCCGCCTCATGCACCAGGTAGACCCCGACGGAGGAGCCTTCATTGTTGGGCTTGACGACATAGGGCGGCGCCATGACGTGGGCGGCCTGCACCTCGGCCTTGTCGGCCAGAAGGCTGTCAACGAAGGGCAGGCCATTGGCGCGATAGGCGTCTTTGGTGCGGGTCTTGTCCAGCGCCAGCGCCGAGGCCAGAACGCCCGAATGGGTATAGGGCATGCGCAGCCATTCCAGCAGGCCCTGCACGCAGCCATCCTCGCCCCAGCGGCCGTGGAGCGCATTGAAACAGACATCGGGAGACAGCGCGCGCAAACGCTCCGCCAGGTCGATGCCTGCATCGACCTCGGTCACCTCATAGCCCGCCGCACGCAACGCTTGGGCGCATTCACGCCCTGTTGACAGAGAGACCTCCCGCTCAGCGGAAGGACCACCCATCAGTACCGCCACGTGTTGGGCTGTCCTGCTCGACTTGCCCGTCACTGCTCTGCCTCGTTGGGGCTTTTTGTTGCCCCTTGATCTTATTCTTTATTCCGGGGCCGGTTCACCGACCCTCATGATTTCCCACTCTAGCAACACACCCGAGTCTTGGAAAACCTTTTTTCGCAC
Organism: uncultured Paracoccaceae bacterium; assembly: GCA_947503935.1. Lineage (GTDB taxonomy): Bacteria > Pseudomonadota > Alphaproteobacteria > Rhodobacterales > Rhodobacteraceae > CANNFR01. The sequence continues at coordinate 183,682 of CANNFR010000006.1, read as the reverse complement.
CTCTTCGCCAAGGCCCTCCAAATCTGCGGCAGATGCGCCACCCATGTTCACCAGAAAGTTGGGATGTTTGGGGCTCATGATGGCGCCGCCACGGGTCGCGCCGCGCAAGCCCGCCGCATCGATCACCGCCCAGGCTTTCATTTCGTGCGTGTCATCCGCCCACCCGGTTGAGGAATATCCCGCAGGGTTGCGGAAGGTCGACCCGGCCGAGCGGTCCTTGACAGGCTGGGTCGCGTCGCGCTTGGCCAGTTGGTCCTCCATGCGGGCGGCCAGGTCGGCGGGGTCACCGGACATGCCTTCAAAGGTGGCTTCGGTCAGAACCCACCCCTCGGGCAGATGCGACTGGCGATAGCCGAATTGCAGGTCATCTGGCGTCAGCGTCATCTCGTCGCCCTGGCGGGTGATCGCGCGCGCCTGGATCAGGTGATCGGCGGTATAGCTGCCGTAGCAGCCTGCATTCATCCGGACCGCCCCGCCGATCGACCCCGGGATCGTGCGCAGAAAGGTCAGGTCCACCCCCGCCTCGGCCGCGCGCCGCGCGACATGTGCATCCAGCGCCGCAGCGCCGGCCGTCACCCGGGTGCCCTCAACCGAGATCGCGTTGAACCCCCGCCCCAACCGGATCACAACGGCGCGCATCCCCCCGTCGCGTACGATCAGGTTCGACCCGACGCCCATCGGAAACACCGGCACCGATGGATCCAGCGCGCCCAGGAAAGCCTTCAGGTCATCCTCATCAGCCGGCTGAAACAACCAATCGGCCGGGCCACCGACCCGGAGCCATGTCAGATCCGAAAGGGCCCGGTTCGGGGTCAGGGTCCCGCGCACGGCAGGCATCGTCATGGCGGCCATCTAGGTTTCCGTATCTTCTTGCTTGGTCACGCCGGTTTTCCGCTTGATCCAGCGCCACAGATACACCACCGGCCAGCGCAGGATCGACGAGGCGGCTGCCAGCACCAAAAAACCGATGAGAACCCCGTTCTGAACGATCACCCAGATCAGAATGGGCAGGCCGAGGGCGATCAGGATGTAGGCGGCGGTCCAGTGATGGTCGCGCGAGGGCAGCATGCCGATCACATTCGCGCTGACCAGCCAGAGACATGCGAAGATCAACGACAGCATCAGGCGCCTTTTTCGTCCTGCGGGTCAGCTTGCGGGGGAAGGGTTCCGCGCGCCTTGCGCCAGAAGTAGATCAGGGGGTTGCGGAACATCGAAACGAAGGCCGCCACCCCGATCAATCCCACGAGCAGCCCGTGGTCGATGGCCATATAGACGATGATGAAAGGCGCCATGACCAGCAGCGCGATGCCCGGCGGGAATTGCGCGCGATAGGGCAGGAACGCCACGATCGTCGCGGCGATGACCCAGAGGGACGCAAAGAGGAGAGACAGGCTCATCCCGCAGGTATCGCGCGGGCGGGCCATGGGGGTCAAGCGCTGGAACACGTGCGGCTGCGCCCCATATCGCCCCGAACATAGCGGAGAGCCCATTTGCGGAGCGCCGCCTGAGCTGTCAAAATCCGCCGCCTGACATGGTCAGACGACGGCTCTCTGCATTGGTGTTCTGATCCGCTCTGCGGCGGCTGACCGGACCCTAGTTACGGGCGACCCGATCAGACAGAAGCGGGGTGACACGGCGCACCGTCACGCGGCGGTTCAGGCGTTCGTCCTCAAGCGTCTGGACCTTCAAATCGCTCTCACCATAGCCCTGAATGACCATGTTTTCAGGCCGAACGTCGAAATATTCGGTCAGCGCCAAGGCGACCGATTCTGCCCGGCGGTCTGACAAGGCCAGATTGTAGGCGGCATTGCCAACGGCGTCGGTATGACCCTCGATCAGAAAGATCTCGCTTGGGTTATCATCGATCAGTGCGGCCATCAGGCGCCCCAGATCGGTCAGATCGCGCGCCTCGGACGGATCGATCGCGGCAGACGCCGTCTGGAAATTGACCGTGTCGAGCGCGATTTCCGGCACCAGTTTGCGCACCTGCTCGATCTCGCGGATCTGACGCAGCGAGAAGGTTCGGTTCACATCGCGGGCAGAGGCCGCAGCCAGGGCCGTGCGAATAGCCTCCACATCACCATCGACGATCTGAACTTCACGGGTTTCGGCCTCGGGCAGCGTTTCAACCTCGACGGCGGCGTAGGTCTCGGTGTCGTCGATCAGGACGACGCTTGTCCCGTCCGGATTCTCGCGCGTACGGTAAACCACACGGCCCGACGCGTCGCGCACCGTGATGATTTGCGACCCGTCTTCCCGCGTGACCGTCGCCCGGGTTGAGCCGTCGTTAAACGTCTCGGTCCGCACGTTCGAGCCCGGCTGACGCAAGAGGGCGTTGTCATCCTTCAGGACGTAGAAATCATCCTCACCCCGGCGCAACACGACACGGTCGCCGCTGTTCGAGACGACTTCGTCGCCATTGGACAGGATCGCCCCGACGGCAAGCGCGCCCAGGCCAAGCAGAGCGGCCTTCTCAAGGTCCGAACGGCCATCATCCCGATCATTCCGCGCCTCGGCCGTGACCTCGGCCTCGCCTGCCACATCGGTGGCAAAATCTTCACTCGATTGACGGGTATCTTCCTCGGTCACCTCGGTTTCGGTGGTCGAGGCAACCTCGGCCTCGCCTCCGGTGACGGCGGCGGGGGCCTCACTGGTGCCTCCGCTCGGGTCGGTGGCGTCAGACAGAAGCTGCAACACGCGGCCGGCATCGCTGTCGGGATCGGGCTGCAGCACGCGCTGCAATTCGCTGGCGACGTTGGTTTCCGTATTTGTCTCGGCCTCGACGGTTTCAGCCTGTTCAGCGCCCGGCGCGACGACTGTTTCGGCAGTGGTGTCAGCCTCGATGGTCGAGACGCCTTGATTGCTTTCTGCCTCAGCCGCCACGTCAGTGTCAGCCGCTACAGTGCCTTCGGTAGTCGCCTCCGCCATGGCAGGATCTTCCGTCTCGGAGACAGGAGCCTCAGCTGTCGCCATCTCGGCCGTCTCAGATTCTGCCGGAGCTTCGGTGTCGGCTGCGACATCCGTCTCGGCGGCGGCTGCATCCGCCTCTGCAGCGACGGCAGCCTCATAGCCGTCCTGGCCCGGCATCAGAACCGCCACACCATCGGCGCAGATCGCCTCTGCGCCGTCAGAGCACATCGCCCTTGCCTCGCCTTCCAAAGCGGATTCGAGCAGCGCGCGTGCATTGCCGCGCCCAAGGTCGGTGGCCGACGCTTCGCCAACCGACAGCAATGTCGCCCCTTCAGCGCAGGCAGGCACGCTGCCATCTGCACAGATCGGCCGCTCATCGGCATTGGCCAGCCCCTCTTGCAGCGTATCCAGCGTTGATTGCGCGAACACTGCACTTGAACCGGAAAATGACAGCGCTATCAGCATCGCCGTCGACGTTTTCAGGATGGGTTTTGACATGCTTTTTCTCCCTTGGCCCTTTCAATTGGGCGGCATGCCATAACGCACGCGCAGCGACTTTGGTTTCCTTGGCCCTGTTATTCGGCGGACTTCAGCGCGTCCATCAGGCGGGCCTTCTCGCCGATATCGTCGGGGCGGGCCAGCGCCTCTGCCAAGTCCTCGATCGACGCGATGTTATGACCGGCGCGAAAGCTGTCGACATGGGGCAGCATGGCGGCGATGCCGCGCGCTTTCGGGGCGAAGCCGTCCCAGCGCAGCAGCGGATTGATCCAGATCACGCGCTTGGCCGACAGCTGCAGACGCTCCATCTCGCGCGCCAATGCGTCGGGATCGTCGCGGTCAAGCCCGTCCGAGATCAGCAGAACCACGGCGCCCTGCCCCATCACCCGGCGTGACCAGTCGCGGTTGAAGGCATGCAGGCAGGCGCCGATGCGCGTGCCCCCCTCCCAATCCTGGGCCTCGGCGCCAGCGGCCCTGAGGGCGGCATCGACATCGCGGGTCGCCAGATGACGGGTGATATTGGTCAGCCGCGTGCCGAAGGTGAAGGCATGCACGCGCGCCCAGCCTGCCCCCTTGCGGTTGGCCACGGCGTGCAGGAAATGCAGCACGATCCGGCTGTAGGATGACATCGAGCCCGAGATATCGCAGAGCACCACCAGGTTCGGCCAGCGCTTGCGCCGTGTACGGGTGGCCAGGTCCATCACTTCGCCACCGCGCCTGAGGGCCAGGCGCATCGTGCGGCGCCAATCGGCCATCTGCCCGCGGGGCGAGGCCATCGTGCGGCGTGAGGGCAAGGGCTGCACCGGCAGCGTCAGGCGGGCCAGAACGCGCTTGGCGCGCGCCATCTCGGCCGTGGTCATCTGTTCGAAATCGAGACTGCGCAGGCGTTCGTCCGACGACATGGTCATCGCCGCGTCGATCTCGATCTTGGTCTCATCGCCCTCGACCTCGGGCATCTCGGGGGCAGGCTGATCGACGCCGTCCAGCAGCGCCTCGGCCGCGCGTTTGGCGGCTGCTTCGGCGCCCCGCTCCTCCTGCACGCCACGAATGGCGGGGAGCATGGCGGCCATCATATGCTCAAGATAGCGCGGGTCGCGCCAGAACAGGCGAAACACCTGCGCGAAGGTCTGCCGCTGCTCGGGCCGCGAGACGAAGGTGGCATGCAGCGCCCAGTAGAAATCGGTGCGCGAGGTGAACCCCGCCGCCTCAACCGCGCGGATCGCCTCAATCACCCGCCCCGGCCCGATGGGCAGCCCCGCCTTACGCAGGGCCCGCGCGAAATGGGTGATGTTCTGCGCCAGCTTGCCGTCATCGGGGATATCGAGGGGGGCGTATTCAGGCACCTTTGTCGCGCCCGATCCGGCCCAGATGCGTGTCCTTGAACCCGCTGGTCTCCTTCAACCCGTAGCCCAGCATGCGATCAAAGGCGATATGAATGATCCAGAGCAGCGTGATGGTCGTGACCTGATCAATGACATTGTGGATCGCGTTTGCGTCAAGAAATAGAATTGTCAGAAACGGCAGCATAACCGGCACCGCATAGGTATGCGCCAGGTTGTAGGAAAACGCACCAATGCGCGGGCCAAACAGATATCCCAGCATCGACAGATCAGGGGCCAGCAGGATCAGGATCATGCCCCAGATGGGGAAAATCTGACGTATATCCAACATCTCCCACGTAAAGAGGGCTGTGGCCACGGCAATCGCGAACGCTTCGAAACGCAGCCAACGGGTCGATCCGCGCCTCATTGCGCTGCAATCTCCGCGCGCACGTCCTCCAGCAGGCGCTTGGCTTCAGACCCTTCGATCTTCTGGATATCATCCTGATACTTCAGGATCGCGCCCAGCGTGTCGGCGATCACCTCGGGGCTGAGCGAGATCACGTCCAGCGCCAGCAGGCATTTGGCCCAGTCGATCGTCTCGGCCACGCCGGGTTTCTTGAACAGATCCTCGGTGCGCAGTTTCTGGACAAAGGCCACCACCTCGCGGCTGAGCGTCTGCGACGCCTCGGGCGCGCGGGCGGCGACGATCTGCATCTCGCGGTCGAAATCAGGGTAGTCGACCCAATGGTAGAGGCAGCGGCGTTTCAGCGCGTCATGCACCTCGCGCGTGCGGTTCGAGGTGAGGATCACGATGGGCGGCTCGGGCGCCTTGACGGTGCCAAGTTCGGGGATCGTCACCTGAAAATCCGACAGCGCCTCAAGCAAGAAGGCCTCGAACGGTTCGTCCGTACGGTCGAGTTCGTCGATCAGCAAGACCGGCGCACCGCCGTCCTGCGGCCGCATCGCTTGCAGCAAAGGCCGCTCGATCAGGTAATCCTCGGTGAAGAGTTCGGATTTCAGCGCGTCCCGGTCCGCGCCACCCGCCGCCTCGGCGGTGCGGATCGCGATCATCTGTTCGGCAAAGTTCCATTCGTAGACGGCCGAGGCCGCATCCAGCCCCTCATAGCATTGCAGCCGGATCAGCCGCCGCCCCAGCCCCGTGGCAATGGCCTTGGCGATCTCGGTCTTGCCGACGCCGGCCTCGCCCTCAAGAAACAAGGGTCGGCCAAGTTTCAGAGACAGGAACACCACGGTGGCCAGCGACCGTCCGCAGACATAGTTCTGATCGCCCAGCATCCCCTGCACGGCATCGATCGAGGTCGGTATCTGCGTCACTCGTCATCCTCCCCTGAGCACCCGCCCCATGCTGCATGTGCCACCCCCAGCGTCAAGCCGCAGCTTGCGCCCGGGCCGTGGCGGCCCTAATCGGGGGGGCATGGGGTTGGTAACCAAACCAAGGCTGGTCACGCTGGCCGGGGCCACGATCGGGGCTGCTCTCTTCTGGGGGCTGGGCCTGCCACTGCCGCTGTTGCTTGGGCCGATGATCGGCTGCCTCGTGCTGGCTCTGGCGGGCGCCGACCTGCAAGGCATGGGCACGCTCAGCACCTTCATGCGGACGATTCTGGGGGTGGCGATCGGGTCGACCGTGACGCCCGATCTGGTGCGCGAATTGCCCTCGCACGGGATCACCTTGATGCTGATCCCGGTCTTCGTGGCGGTGATCGGATGTGTGGGCTACCCGTTCTTTCGCCGGGTCATGGGGTTCGATCATCCCACGGCCTTCTATTCGGCGATGCCGGGCGGGTTGCAGGACATGCTGATCTTCGGCGAAGAGGCCGGCGGCGATGTCCGCGCGATGAGCCTGATCCACGCCACCCGCGTGCTGGTCATCGTGACGCTGGCGCCCTTCGTGCTGACCTTCTTCTATGACCTCGACCTGACCGCGCCACCGGGCGCCCGGGTCACGGATGTGCCGCTTTATCAGATGGCGATCATGGTGGCCGCCGCCATTATCGGCTGGAAGCTGGGTGAGAGGATCGGTCTGTTCGGCGCCTCGATCCTGGGGCCATTGATCCTGACCGCCGCGCTTAGCCTTGCAGGGGTCATCCATTCCCGCCCCCCGGCCGAAGCCATCTGGGCGGCCCAGTTTTTCATCGGCATGGCGGTGGGGTCGAAATATGCGGGCATCACCGCGCGCGAGCTACGCATCGATGTCGGCGCCGGTCTGATCTATGCGGTGTTTCTGGCGCTGATTTCCCTGGTGTTCATCGAAATCATCATCCTCTTCTCGCCCGCCGGAACGCTGGACGTGATCCTGGCCTTCCTGCCCGGCGGCCAGGCCGAAATGGCGATCATCGCCATTGTCGCAGGCGCCGATGTGGCTTTCGTGGTGGCCCATCACCTCTTGCGCATCTTTATCGTGATCCTGGCCGCGCCCTATGTGGCGCGCTGGTTGGATCGGTAGAGCCGTTCCAGATCGCTTCCGGGAAAGTCGGAAACGTTCTAGCCCAGCACCTTCTGCACCTCGGCGATGAAGTCTTCGCCACGCTTTTCGAAGTTCGGATATTGATCGAAGCTGGCCGCAGCGGGCGCAAGCAGGACCGTGTCACCGGCCTCCGCCTCGTCAGCGGCCCGCGCGACGGCCACCGCCATCGTCTCGCAAATCTCATGTGGCGTGTCGCCCAGTTCCAGCGCGAAATCACGTGCCGAATGGCCGATCAGATAGGCCTTGGCCACGTGGGCCAGATAAGGGCCCAATGCCCCGATGCCGCCCTCCTTGCCCAGCCCGCCCGCGATCCAGCGAATGCGGGGGAAGGCCTGCAGGGCCTTGGCGGCGCTGTCGACATTGGTGGCTTTGCTGTCGTTGACGAAGATCACGCCACCGCGCTCGCCCACATGCTGGCTGCGATGGGGCAGCCCGGCGAAGGAGTGCAGCGCGGCCTCGATCCCCTTGGGCGCCAGACCGAGGGACCGGACGGCAGCATAGGCCGCGCAGGCATTTTGATGGTTGTGTACGCCTGGCAGCCCCTTGATGTCGCGCAGATCGATCGAGGCCACCTGCCGCCCCTTGCGCCACTCTGCCAAAAACCCCTTGCGCGCAAAGACATGCCAGCCGGGCCCGGCCAGCTTCGTGGCGGCCGAGACGCGGATCACCCGGTCGTCGGCCGCGCCTTCGGCCATCTGATTGGCCAGATAGCGGCCCTCATCTTCATCGACACCGATCACTGCCCGGTCCGGCCCGCCCTCGGCAAACAGGCGCCGCTTGGCAGCGAAGTAGCCGCCCATGCCGCCGTGGCGGTCCAGATGATCGGGGGTGAGGTTCGTAAAGACGGCGATATCGGGGGTCAGCGCTCGGGCCAGATCGGTCTGATAGGACGACAGCTCCAGCACGACGACCATGCCATCCTCGGCCGGATCGAGGCCCAGCACACCGCGCCCGATATTGCCCGCCAATTGGGTGGGCGTGCCGTTCTCCTGCAGGATATGATGGATCAGGGCCGAGGTGGTGGATTTGCCGTTCGATCCGGTCACGGCGATGACGCGCGGGGCAGTCGCAAAATTGTCCCAATCCTGCGTGGCGAAGGATCGGAAGAAGAGACCGATGTCATTATCGACCGGCACACCCGCCGCCCAGGCCCTGGCGATCAGTGGGTTCGGCTTTGGGTAGAGATGCGGGATGCCGGGGCTGACGATCAGGGCGGCCACCCCCTCCCACGCATCGGCGCGGCTCAGGTCGTGGAGAGTAAACCCCTCGGCCTCGGCCTTCCCGCGCGCCTCGGCGCTATCGTCCCAGAGAAGTGGCTCGGCGCCGCCCGCGACAAGCGCGCGTGCCGTTGCCAGCCCCGAGCGGCCGAGGCCCAGAACGGCCACCTTGGCCCCTGCATATCCTGCAACTGGGATCATCCAACCATCTCCTATTGCGCCGGTCACCTGGACAGCGCTTATCAAGAGCGTGGCGACAAACCAATAAGGCTTACGTTTCTTCTGCGAAGAAACAAAACCCCACGATCTTTCTGCGAAAGATCAGACGGCCCGTTCAGATCCTTCGCAGAAGGATCGTCCTGCCCAGAAGTTTCGCAGAAACTTCGCTGTTACCATGGGATCGGCTTGCGGCGGCGAAAGAACCCGCCTGTCGGCCCATCCTCTGGCAAGGTTGCCAGCCAGAGCGCCGTATCCGCGCCCTCTTCAGGGCTGAGATTTGCCTCCGGCCCGCCCATGCGGGTGCGAACCCAGCCCGGACACATCGCGTTCACTTTCACGCCTCCCGGCAAATCGCGCGGCAAGGCATGGGTCAGCGCATTCAGGGCGGCCTTCGCCACACCATAAGCACCGGGGCCTCCGAGGCCCTCGGCGAAACTGCCCCATCCCGATGAGAGGTTGACAATGCGTCCCCAGCCGGTCCCGCGCCAATACGGTATATTCAGGCGGATCAGATCCAACGGGGCGGCCACCATCACCTCCATGGCTTCGGCAAAATCGCTGTCGGCCGCCAAAAGCGAGACGTCCCGCAGAAAACCTGCATTGTTCACCAAAACATCGAAACCGCCTGCCTTGGTCACGGCCTCGAAGTAACTCTCGGGCTCGGTCAGATCGACATGGGCCCATCGGCAGCCAAGCTCTTCCGCCGCCCTCTGGCCGGCATCGGCGTCGCGCGCCCCGATCGTCACGTCATGGCCAAGCTTTACCAGCCCCTCGGCAATGGCAAAGCCGATGCCGCGATTGCCTCCGGTGACAAGGGCCGTCGGCCGATCTGGGCTTGGCATATCCGGTCTCCTTATCGCGTCGGACGGGTTCTACCGTAGCTTCAGCGTGGCAAGTCCGATCAGGGCCAGGACCAGCGAGATGATCCAGAAGCGGATCACGATCTGAGGTTCGGACCAGCCCTTTTTCTCATAATGGTGGTGGATCGGCGCCATCAGGAACACGCGCTTGCCAGTGCGTTTGAAGTAGAGCACCTGGATGATGACAGAAAGCGTCTCGACCACAAAAAGGCCTCCGACGATGGCCAGAACGATCTCGTGTTTCGTAGCGACCGCGATGGCACCCAGAGCACCGCCCAGAGCCAGCGAGCCGGTATCGCCCATGAAAACCGCGGCGGGCGGCGCGTTATACCACAAAAATCCAAGGCCGCCGCCGATCAGTGCGGCGGTAAAAATCAGAAGCTCACCGGTACCGGGCACGTAGTGCACATCGAGGTATTCGGTGAAATCGACCCGGCCGACCGCGTAAGCGATGACACCCAGCGTGCCCGCGGCTATCATCGCGGGCATGATCGCCAACCCATCCAGCCCGTCGGTGAAATTGACCGCGTTGGCCGCGCCGACGATGACGATCATCGAAAACGGCACGAAGAAGATGCCAAGGTTCAACAACGTGTCCTTGAAGACCGGAAAGGCCAGCTGGTTTGTCAGCTCGTCCGGGTGCAGACTTGCCATCCAATAGGCAGCAATAGCCGCGATCACGAAACCCAGCAGCAGCCGCACCTTGCCAGATACGCCCTTGGTATTGCCACCGCTTATCTTCTTGTAGTCGTCGGCAAAGCCGATAAGGCCAAAACCCACGGTCACGAAAAGCGTGATCCAGACATAGGGGTTTTCCATTTTCCAGACGAAGATTGTGTCCAGGCGCGCCCAAAGCAGGGTCGAGACAATCACCGCGCCAAGGATCAGGACGCCCCCCATTGTCGGCGTGCCGGCCTTGTTGATCAGGTGGCTTTCCGGTCCGTCATCGCGGATTGGCTGACCGTTGCGCTGACGCCGCCGCAGCAGGTTGATCAGTGGCTGTCCGAAGACAAAGCCGAAGATCAGCGCGGTGAAGAACGCCCCGCCCGACCGGAAGGTTATATATCTGAACAGATTGAAAAAATCACCGCCATCCGAAAACTCAGTCAGCCAGTAAAGCATTGGTCCTACCCCTCGTTCGGGGCCGGATGGCCCAGATTGCGGATCGCGTCAACCACGCGGGTCACACGGATTGATTTCGACCCCTTCGCCAAGACGACATCGCCCGCATCGATCAGATGGTGGACGCGAAGCGCCAGATCATCGGCGGTGGCATGCCATTCGCCGCGCTGGGTCAATGGCAGCACATCATAGAGCGCGCGCATCCGCGGGCCGATGCAATGGACGACATCGATGCTGGCCATCGCGGGATGTTCGGCGATCTTGGCATGCAGCGCCGTCTCGGTCGGTCCCAATTCAAGCATGTCGCCCAGAACGGCGATGCGGCGGCCCCGCGATACGCGGCCGACGCCGTCTTGCGGCTGGGTGGCGGCCAATGTCTCAAGCGCGGCCGCAACAGAAGCGGGATTGGCGTTGAAGGCGTCGTCGATCAGATCGAAGGACAGCTGATCCTCCACCGCATCCATGATCAGACGCTCGCGCGTGCCGCGACCCGAGGCCGGGCGCCAGAGGCCCATATCGCAAGCAACAAGCGCAGGGTCGAGGCCAAGCGCGTCGGCCACCGCAAGCACTGCAAGCGCGTTCATCGCGAAATGCTGACCGGGCGTCTGGATCTTGAACAAGATGTCCTGCCCCCGTGCTGCGCCCTGAACGATCGTGGTATCGCCCGACGGCGTTACGCGGTGCAGACGGAAATCTGCCGCCTCGCCCGCGCCGAAGAGAACGATCGACGCCCCCACGGCCTGCGCCTTGCCGCGCAGAATCGCAAAGGTCTCGATATCGGCGGGCAGAACCGCCACGCCACCCGCGCGTAGGCCATCGAGGATCGAGGCCTTCTCGCGCGCGATGCCTGAGATGTCGTCGAATGCCTCAAGATGGACCGGCGCGACCGTGGTGATGAGGGCCACGTCCAGGTCGGCCATCCGGGCCAGGGGGGCGATTTCGCCGGGCGCGTTCATGCCGATCTCGATCACCGCGAATTCGGCGTCTTCCGGCATCCGCGCCAATGTCAGCGGCACGCCCCAATGGTTATTGAAGCTGCGCTCGGCCGCATGAACGCGGCCCTGCCCGCCCAGAACGGTGCGCAGCATCTCTTTGGTCGAGGTCTTGCCGACCGAGCCTGTCACGCCCACCACCTTGGCCGCCGTGCGGGCCCGCGCGGCGCGGCCCAGGGCCTCCAATGCAGGCAAGACATCGGGCACGATCAACAAGGGCGCATCGTCGGCGACCCCTGCTGGCCGACGCGACACCAGCGCCGCCGCCGCGCCTTTGGCAAAGGCATCGGTCACGAAATCGTGCCCGTCGCGCTGATCCTTCAACGCCACGAACATATCGCCCGGCGCGATCTCGCGCGTGTCGATCGAGAGGCCCGTTACCTCGAACGCGCGGGTGGCCGAGCCGCCGGTGGCCTTGGCCGCATCATCCGAGGTCCAGAGTGGCGCCATCACAACGCGCCATCCAGCGCGGCCACCGCCACGCTGGCCTGCTCGGCATCGTCGAAGGGATAGCTGGTATCGCCCACGATCTGGCCCTGCTCATGCCCCTTGCCCATGATCATCGCCGCATCGCCGGGGCCGAGCGTGTCGACCGCGCGCAAGATCGCCTCGGCCCGGTCGCCGACCTCATTGGCCTCGGGCGCACCCGCCATCACCGCGGCGCGGATCGTGGCGGGGTTCTCGGTGCGGGGGTTGTCATCGGTCACAAAGACCACATCGGCATGTTCGGCCGCCGCCTGCCCCATCAGCGGGCGCTTGCCCGGGTCGCGGTCACCGCCCGCGCCGACAACGGCGATCAGGCGGCCCATCACATGGGGGCGAAGGGCCTGAAGGGCGATGGCGATCGCATCGGGCGTATGGGCGAAATCGACGAAAACAGCGGCACCATTGTCGCGCGTGGCCACATGCTGCATCCGCCCGCGGACCGTTTCCAGCTTGGGCAAGACGGCGAACACATCCTGCGGCGCCGCCCCTGAGCCGATGGCCAACCCGGCGCCCAGCAAAACATTTTCGGCCTGGAAACCGCCGATCAGACCCAGCCGCACCTGGTGCGGTGCCTCTTTCCAGCTGAAGCGCAACTCCTGCCCGGTCGCATCGAACCGCTGGCCCGTCAGCCGTAGATCCGCCGCCTCGGCGCGGCCGATGCCGATCAGGGGCTGGCCGACTTTCAGCACGGCCGAGGCCACATCCTTGCCGTGCGGATCATCGATGTTCACCACCGCGGTGCCTTCATCGGGCAGAAGCCGGGTGAAAAGGCCCAGCTTGGCCGCGAAATAAGCCTCCATCGTGTCGTGATAGTCCAGGTGATCGCGGCTGAGATTGGTAAAGCCCGCCGCTTTCAGGCGTACACCGTCAAGCCGCCGCTGGTCCAGCCCGTGCGAGGAGGCCTCCATCGCCAGATGGGTCACGCCCTCGCCCGCCATTTCGGCCAGAAGGGCATGCAGTTCGGTGGGCTCGGGCGTGGTATACGCCAGGGGGGCCGACCAGGAGCCCTCAACCCCCACCGTGCCCATGTTGCAGGCCGCATGGCCGAGCGCCGCCCAGATCTGGCGGGTGAAACTGGCGACCGAGGTCTTGCCGTTTGTGCCGGTGACGGCCACGACCACCTCGGGCTGCGCCCCGAACCACAAGGCAGCGGCCCGCGCCAAAGCCTCGCGCGGATCGTCGGCCACGATCACCGCGGCCTCGGCGCCCTCCAGCACGTCGGCGGCGATGCGCACCCCTTCGGCATCCGTCAGGATCGCGCCCGCCTCCATCCGGAGCGCATATTGGATGAACTCGGCCCCGTGCACCCGGCTGCCCGGCAATGCCGCAAAAAGCGCGCCGGGCGTGACCTTGCGGCTGTCGACGGCCAGCCCGGTCACCCGCGCCTCGGCGCCACCGCGGGCGCGCAGCCCCAATTCGGAAAGTGTCTTCACCGCGCCCATGGCCCCCTGTCGCACCTCATCAGTTCCGCGCGAGTGTTACTCCGTCTGCCGCACTGGATTCAATCTCTGGTCTGAGACCCAGAAGCGGCGCGGCGCGCCGGATGATCTCGGCCGCCACTGGCACCGCCGTCCAGCCCGCCGTGCGGCGGGGTTCGGGCCCCGAGGTTTCAGACGGTTCATCAAGCGTCACGACCAGCACATATTTCGGATCGTGAGCGGGGAAGACGCCCGCGAAGGTGGCGATCACCTTGTCTTCCTCATACCCGCGCCCATTGCGAAGCGGCTTGTCGGCGGTCCCGGTTTTGCCGCCCACCGCATAGCCCGGCACCTCGGCGAAGCTGGCCGTGCCCTGCTGCACCACGTCGCGCAGCATGCCCCGGATCGTGGCCGACGTGGCCTCGGAGATCACCCTGGGGCCGACCACAGGCTCGGGCAGCCGCCGCAAGGTGGGGGTGACGCGCGTGCCGCCATTGACCATCGTCGCATAGGCCGCCGCCAGATGCAGCGGCGAGGCCGAGATGCCGTGGCCGTAGGAGATCGTCATCGTTGAAATCTCGGGCCAGGTCCGCTGCGGGAACAAGGGCCGCGCGCCGGGCGCCTCGGCCAGTTCGATCGCCGTCGGCGCCAAAAGGCCGAGGCTGTCGAGGAACGTCTTCTGACGCGCGCCCCCGATCTCAAGCGCGATCCGCGCGGTGCCCACATTCGAGCTTTTGACGATCACATTGGTCACGCTCTGCTCGGGCCCGTAATTGCGGAAATCGCGGATGCGGAACCGGCCCCAGGCCATCGGGCTGGTCGTGTCGATGATGGTGTCGGGGGTGACCAGACCCAACTCAAGCGCCTGCGCCACCGTGAAAATCTTGTAGGTCGAGCCCAGCTCGTACACGCCCTGCACCGCCCGGTTGAAGATCGGGCTGTCGGAGGGATCGCCCGACGCCGGCGGCGCGGGCCGGTCGTTCGGGTCGAAATCGGGCAGCGACGCCAGCGAGATCACCTCACCGGAATGCGCATCCATCAGGATTGCCGTGCCGCCCTTGGCGTTCATCAGCTGCATACCGCCATCCAGCACGCGTTCCACCGCCGCCTGGACGGTCAGGTCGATCGACAATTCCAGCGGCCGCCCCTCATTCGCCGGGTCACGCAGCCAGCCGTCGAAGGCCTTTTCGACCCCCGCCGTGCCGATCACCTCGGCCGAATGCACGCCCTCGCGGCCAAAGCCAGACCCGCCCAGGATGTGCGAGGCCAAGGCGCCGTTGGGATAAAGCCGCATCTCGCGCGGGCCGAACAGCAGACCGGGATCGCCGATATCGTGGACCATCTGCATCTGCTCGGGCGAGATGCGCCGCTTGATCCAGACGAATTTCCGCTCGCCCGTGAACTGGCGCAGCAGGCGGTCCTCATCCAGATCGGGGAAAATCCGCATCAACGCCGCCACGGCGGAGTGCGGATCGATCATCGAGGGCGGCTGCGCGTAGAGCGAATAGGTGACCAGGTTCGTGGCCAGAAGCCGCCCGTTGCGGTCGGTGATATCGGCGCGGTTGGCCAGGATCGCCGTGCCAGAGGCGGCCGCCCGCGGCTCGGCCGGTTCGGTCGAGGCCAGAACGCCCATGCGGATGCCCACCGTGCCGAAAGCACAGAAAAACGCCAGGGCCAGCACGAAAAGCCGACCCTCGGCGCGGGCGCGGGCCCGGTCGCGCATGTCTTCGTGGCGCAGGCGGATGTTCTCGCGCTCAATCTTGTCGGGGTTTTCGCCTTTTTCGCGGGCGTCCAGAATGCGGGCCAGCGGGCGCAGGGGTGTGCGGATCATTCGCCTGCCTCCTCTTCGCCGATCACATCGATCGGATCGGACATTTCCGAGAGGACCTCAGGCTGAGGGTATGTCACCTGATCGACCGCACTGAACTGCTCGGGCAAAAGCGGCAAGAGGCCCAGACGGTCGAAATTCAGCTCGGCCAGATCGCGCAGACGGTCGGGGCGGTTGAGATAGGCCCATTCGGCGCGTAGCACCGACAAAGCCTCGCGCGTCTCGGCAATCTCGCGTTCCAGCCGCTCGACATCGTCCAGCACCGCCTGGGTCGCGTAATTCTCGCGGTAGGCCCAAAAGGCCAGCGCCATCACGCCAAGTGCGGCCAAAACCGACAAAAACGCCTTCATTCCCCCAACCCCTTCAATGCAATTTCCGGCAGGCCCAGGGCCGACCTTTCGGCGCGACCCGCCGGTGCCTCGGTGCGCATGGCCACCCGCAACCGGGCCGAGCGGGCGCGCGGGTTCTGCGCCAACTCCGCCGCATCGGGCCCGGTGGCCTTGCCGACCAGCGTGAAGGCCGGGGCCGTGGCGGCCTGTTCTGGCGCATAGCGGCTGCCCCCGCCGCCGCCGCCCGACCGCGCCTGCAAGAACCGCTTGACCACCCGGTCCTCCATCGAATGAAACGACACGACTGCCAGCTTGCCACCCGGCTTCAAGGCCCGCTCGGCCGCCTCAAGCCCTTGAACCAGTTGGCCGAATTCATCATTCACCGCGATGCGCAAGGCCTGAAAGCTCCGCGTGGCAGGGTTGCTCTGCCCCGGCTTCGGACGCGGCAGACAGCGCGCCACGATGGCGGCCAGCTGCAGCGTCGTCTCGATGGGGCGGGCGGCCACGATGGCCCGCGCGATCCGGCGCGAGGCGCGCTCCTCGCCATAATGGTAGAGGATATCGGCCAGCGCGGCCTCGGTGGCGTGGTTCACGATATCGGCGGCCGTTGGGCCTTCACTGCCCATCCGCATGTCGAGCGGCCCGTCCTTCTGAAACGAAAACCCCCGCTCGGCCGTGTCGATCTGCATCGACGACATCCCGAGGTCCAGCACCACGCCGTCCAGCGGCGCGCCGGCCAGATGATCGAGTTCGGAAAACGTGCCCGGCACCAGACGCAAGCGGTCGCCATAGGCCCCGGCCCAGTCGGCGGCCAGTTCAAACGCCAATGGGTCACGGTCAACCCCGATCACGGAGGTAGCGCCGGCCTCCAGCAGGCCGCGCGCATAGCCACCCGCGCCGAAGGTGCCATCCAGCCAGAGGCCGGTGACGGGCGCCACGGCCTTCAGCAGGGGCCCAAGCAAAACGGGGATATGCGGTGGCTCGGGCGGGGTCGCGCGGGCAGTCGCGGCCATCGCTCAACTCTCCTCAGGTGGCAGCAGCGACAGGATGTCGACACCCTCGGGCAGCTCATCGAGATAGGCCTCGGTCTTGGCCATCTCATCGGCCTCGAACGTCTCGGGCTTCCAGATCTGAAAGGTATCGGCGGCGGCCACGAAGTAAGCCTCGGGGCCCAGGCCGATCTTGTCACGCAGCTTTTGCGGCAAGACGATGCGGCCGTCCTCGTCGACTTCGGTCTGATGCGACTGGCTGTACATCAGCCGTTCCAGCAAACGCCGCTCAACCGTGCCGCGCGGCATCTTGGTGATGCGCGCATCCACCTCATCCATCGCGTCCATCGAATAGCATTCCAGAAAATTCCGCCGGTGGTCGCCATATACGATGACAAAACGGGGGCGCAGACCTTCGGTCCAGTCGGGATCGGCAGATTCCAGAACGCGACGGAACGTGGCCGGGATCGAAACCCGGCCCTTCCCATCCACCTTTTGGTGGAATTCGCCTCTGAACACGCGCGCCACTTGTTCGCGCTCCTCTGCCTCATCCGCCCCAAAATTCGCCGTCTTTAACGAAAACGACGGACCGGGTTGCTGCCACCACCCGATCCGCCGCCCTCGTCCCATTACTGGGTTGTCCAGCTACGCGCGCCACCTGGGGGGATGTCTGCTCGCTCGCGCGCCGGATCTTCACTTCGATGAAAGCGGGTGCCTGTATGAAACCTGACTTGGTCGCCTTGTTCGGGGTTCTTGAGATGCCCCTTAACTGTCCCGTCCTCATCGTGGTTACAGGGATGCCATGGGAATTCATGGAAATCAACTGGAATTAATGGGGCGCCATATCTAGATGCGGTAATCCGCGCATTCGAAAAACATCATATTGTGGCTATTACGCGCTTATTAACACACCAATTGGTGTCATATGCGACAAGTGCTACCATATATTGATACCGCAGGAGACAACCTATTAGACCATGAATTCCCGACAAAAAATGAAAAATCGCGATGCGCGATCGTCCCTATTTGCGAAATGGAGACCGAAATCCGCAGATTTCATCCGAATCACACCGGGTTGATTCGCACGCGATCGCCGGAAAATCCAGCTCGTCCCATGCTTTCCCATCAGCCGGATATGCCATCAGCTTGACAGTCAGACATGGCTTGGAAAGGGTCCGGCGCAACCAAGTGGGGCAAGATGGCCGATATACCTGCGTATTTTCCATACAAGATCGTCTCGGTCCCGGGTGATCGCGCCGTTGAGGAATGGCAACGCCTGTCGCAGGACGCCGGGACAACACCGATTATCCTTGGCAGCGATGAGGACCTTGCGCGCGTCTTGGATGCCTTCGACCCGGCGAATGACTGGGCGGGGGAACAGACCCCTGAGGAGATCCTGTCGCGCGCGGCAGAGCTGTCGCATCCCGAAAGCCTGACGGCGCTGCGCGAGGGCGAGCTTCAGGATCTGCTTCGATCCCTCGACGCCACGAAAGACGGCGGCCTGATCGCCGAGATCGAGGAAGACAGCGACATCACACCCGAGCTGCTCGGCGACTGGCCCGAGGAGGTCCAGGCCCTGACCGGACCAATTTCGATCTACGATTACCAGACGGGGCAGCCGCACGGGACGATCCATATCGCGATCCTGCCGACTGCGGAGGCCAGCCAGGCCCCGGCCCTGCTGCAATTCGGCGGCTGGAATGCCAACCCGCCGCCCGAACACCATGTAGCCGCCCTGCGGTCATGGGCCGAAAGATATGGCGCGGTTCCGGTGGTGATTTCCGGCGATGTCATCGAATTGCGCGTCAGCCGCAGCCCCGCAACCCGCGATGAGGCGCTTGCCCTGGCCATTGAGCACTTTCGATATTGCGAGGATGTGGTCACCCAGGGCGTCGGCACCGTCTCGGCCCTGGCCGCCGCGCTGATGGGCGGCGATCATTGGTACTTTTGGTGGGACTAGGAGGCCTGGCGCCTAAGCCATTCCACCAGCCACCAGGCGCTGCGCGAGCTGGGCATAGGCCTGCGCAACCGGGCCGTCCCCCGCCGCCACCGGCGTGCCGGCATCGCCGGCCAGCCGCACCTCCAGGTCCAACGGGATCGCGCCCAGGAACGGCAGGCCCTGCTTGTCGGCCTCGGCCGCGACGCCGCCATGGCCGAAAAGATGCGCCTCATGGCCGCAATTTGGGCAGACATAGGTGCTCATATTCTCGATCAGGCCCAGCACCGGCGTTTTCAGCACCTCGAACATATTCAGCGCCTTGCGCGCATCCAAAAGCGCCACATCCTGCGGGGTTGAAACAACGATGGCCCCCGTCACATGGCTGCGCTGGCAGAGCGTCAGCTGGATATCGCCCGTGCCCGGCGGCAAATCGACGATCAGCACGTCCAGCCGCCCCCAGGCCACCTGCCCCATCAGTTGCTGCAACGCCCCCATCAGCATCGGGCCGCGCCAGACCACCGCCTGATCGGGGTCCATCATCAGGCCGATCGACATCATGGTGACACCATGGGCGGTGACCGGTTCGATGATCTTGCCATCGGGCGAGGCTGCACGCTTGGTGACCCCCATCATCCGCGGCTGCGAGGGGCCGTAGATATCACCGTCAAGCAACCCGACCCGCCGCCCCGCACGTGCCAGCGCCACGGCCAGGTTCGACGCCACGGTCGACTTGCCGACGCCGCCCTTGCCCGATGCGATCGCCAGGATGCGGTCGACGCCCGACGGGTTTTGCGGCCCAGCTTGCGGCGTCGGGTGGCGGCCGATCTTCAGCGAGGGCGCCTCACCCGCCGGCTTGGGTTTGGGCCCATGCGCCGTCATCACAACCGAGGCCGAGGTCACCCCGGGCAGCTTCAGCATCAATTGCTCGGCCGCCTTGCGCATCGGCTCCATTGCGCGGGCGGCCTCGGGCGTTTCGGCCTCGATCACGAATCGGACCGCGCCGTCCTGCACCTGGAGGGCACGCACCAGATCGAGGCTGATCAGATCGTCACCGCTGGGCAATTTCAGATCGGCCAGCGCCTGCAGCACAGCATCCCGGGTGACAGACATCTTCAGCCTCCTTTGATTGCCCTGTTTTCTATGTGCGGGCTTTTCGGGCAGAGACAACCGGTATCGCCCAATCGAACGGCGCATACGTTTGCAAACTGCCGCAGGGTTAGGCAAAACGCCTGTAAATTAGGTCAGTATTACATATGCATATGCCGCATAGCAGCATTGCGGTTGTCAGGTATTGTGCATCCGCAGCATGTGGCTATCTTCAATCTCAACGGCGGCGGTAATGCACAGCGCAGAGCCCCGCCCACGGAACCAGAAGACCCTCTCCTCCTCCCTGGGTTTTCTGTTTCTGGCGGTGGCCTCTTCCTCCTCCCTGAGGTCGCCGCTTCTCTTTAGGGCCCGAGCTGCAAAGCTCGGGCCTCTTTTTTCAAGGCATCACGGCCTTCAAGATTTCAGCAAGTTCTGAATCGCCGCAGATCTGCGCATAATCTAGTGCCGTTCACTCATTATGATCCTGAGCAGCTGGATTTGCTACTGCCTCAAGCAGGCCCAAATCATATCAACCCGATCATATTTCCCGGCCGCGGCCTTGCCGGTGGCCGCCCTCTTGCATCGCGCGCTTCGATCTCGCCCCCGCCGCGATCGGAGGCCGTCTCATAACTACCCCCTCAGAACGGCACTTCGTCGGCGGGCGTCAGGAAACGCGCGACTACCTTCTTGTCGCCTGCCTTGTCGAACGAGATGTCCAGCTTGTCACCTTCGATCGCCATGACCTCGCCATAGCCGAACTTTTGGTGAAACACGCGGTCGCCCTCGGTAAAGGCCGAGATGGCGTCAAGGTCGATCGTCACATTGCGCGCCTCGGAGGGTTGCGACATGGGCCGCTGGGACGACCGCTCCTGCAGACGCTTCCAGCCGGGCGAGTTGTAGACATTGGCGGACGCCACCCGCGCCTCCATGCCTGAGGCCATGCCCGCCGCGCCGTAGCCGCCGCCATAAAGGCCGGGCGGGGTCAGCACGTCGACATGGTCCTCGGGCAGCTCGTCGATAAAGCGGCTGGGAAGCTGGCTTTGCCACTGGCCGTAGACCCGTCGGTTGGCGGCGAAGGAGATCGTGCAAAGCTCCTCGGCGCGGGTGATGCCGACATAGGCCAGCCTGCGTTCCTCTTCGAGACCCTTGAGACCGCTTTCATCCATGCTGCGCTGGCTGGGGAAGAGGCCGTCCTCCCAGCCCGGCAGGAAGATTGCGGGAAATTCCAGGCCCTTGGCGGCATGGAGCGTCATGATACTGACCTTGGCGCCGCCATCGTCGGTCTCATTGTCCATGATCAGCGCCACGTGTTCCAAAAACCCTTGCAGGTTCTCGAACTGCTCCAGCGCCTTCACCAGCTCTTTGAGGTTTTCCAGCCGCCCCGGCGCTTCGGGCGTCTTGTCGTTCTGCCAATGGGCGGTATAGCCGGATTCCTCCAAAATCGTCTCGGCCAGCGCCACGTGGTTATCGCCGGACAGAGCCGCGCCATGCCAGCGCCCAAAGCCCTGCAAAAGCGCGGTCAGCTCACCCTTGGCCTTGCCGGTCAGCCCGCCCTCGGCCAGAAGAATCCGAGCGCCCTCAAGCAGCGGCACACCGTTCGCCCGCGCCGTCACCTGCATCTTCTGGATCGCCTTGTCGCCCAGGCCGCGCTTGGGGGTGTTGACGATCCGCTCGAACGCCAGATCGTCATCGGGGCTGACGGCGACGCGGAAATAGGCCATGGCATCGCGGATCTCCATCCGCTCGTAGAACCGGGGGCCGCCGATCACGCGGTAGGGTAGGCCGATGGTCAGAAACCGGTCCTCGAAAGCGCGCATCTGGTGGGAGGCGCGCACCAGGATGGCGCAATCATCCAGGCCGATCGGCCGCAGGCCGCGGGTGCCCTGACCCATCGCCTCAAGCTCATCCCCGATCCAGCGCGCCTCTTCCTCGCCGTCCCAATGGCCGATCAGGCGCAGCTTTTCGCCGTCCTTGGCATCGGTCCAGAGGGTCTTGCCCAAACGGCCCGCATTGGCCGCGATGAGCCCCGAGGCGGCGGCCAGAATATGCGGGGTCGAGCGGTAGTTCTGCTCAAGCTTGATCACCGTGGCGCCCGGGAAATCCTTCTCAAACCGCAGGATGTTGCCCACCTCGGCGCCGCGCCAGCCATAGATCGACTGGTCGTCATCGCCCACGCAGCAGATGTTCTTATGCCCGCCGGCCAGCAGCCTCAGCCAGAGGTATTGCGCGACGTTGGTGTCCTGATATTCGTCGACCAGGATGTAGCGGAACCAGCGGCGATACTGCGCGAGGATATCCTCGTGGGTCTGGAAGATCGTCACGCAATGCAGCAGGAGATCGCCGAAATCGACGGCGTTCAGCGTGCGCAGACGCTGCTGATATTCGGCATAGAGGTCGCCGCCCTTGTGGTCGAAGCCGTGCGCCTCGGCGGAGGGGACGTTTTCGGGTGTCCAGGCCCGATTTTTCCAGCGGTCGATCAGCGCGGCAAGCTGGCGGGCGGGCCAGCGTTTTTCATCGATCCCGGCCGCCACGATCAATTGCTTGAGCAACCGGACCTGATCGTCGGTATCGAGGATCGTGAAATTCGTCTTCAGCCCCACCAGCTCGGCATGGCGGCGGAGCAGCTTGACGCTGATCGCGTGGAAGGTGCCGAGCCAGGGCATCCCCTCGGCAGCGTGGCCCAGAAGGCGCCCAACGCGGTCCTTCATCTCGCGCGCGGCCTTGTTGGTGAAGGTGACGGCCAGAATCTCGTTCGGGCGCGCCCGCCCGGTTTGCAGCAGATGCACGATCCGCGTGGTCAGCGCCTTGGTCTTGCCGGTCCCCGCGCCCGCCAGCATCAGCACGGGGCCGTCCAGCGCCTCGACCGCCTGACGCTGTGCGGGGTTCAGCTCATCCAGATAGGGCGCGCCCCGCGCCGCCGCCGCACGCGCCGACAGCGACACCTTGGCCGCCGCCCCCTCAAACGCATCTTGTTCATCAAAGCGAGTCATACACCGCAACCTAGCGCGGCCTGCGCGGGAATTAAAGAAGTGTTCTATTAATGTTCACAAATCGCAGTTTTATATGTCAGCATATCGGATGAAGTACAGACCAGCAGATTAGAAGACTCAAAAAATGCACAAGCAATCATGGACCTAGAACAGCTCATCATCTTCTCGACAATCGGGGTCAGCATTGCCTCGCTGATCCTTCTTTTCGTGGTTGGAGCCCATGAAAAGCCCGCCGAACTGAGCGAAACAGCCGGCAAGATCGTACCATCGAGAAAGATGAACGGCTTGGCTTGTGTTTCGCTGGCATCCATCATGTTGGTAATGCCAATACTCGGACATCTCCTTATAAGTCCCGGTAGCGGCTTGGTCATCGTGAACAGCACGTTGTGCGCGCTTTTATATCTTTGGTGCTGGAATACTCTAGATCCTTACTATGACGTGCATTGGGATGACACGCAGATCACGGGACCGGGTGGCCTCTCCCTGCGTCCAAGCCGGGCCAAGCAAATCCAGCTTGGCTGGGATGAGCTTCATAGCCTTACGCGTTACAGTGAGTGGTACTACCTATCGGCCAAAGACAGCAGAACAATCCAGTGGACCATATTGCATGGCGGCAATCACGTTTTCCGGGATCACATCCGCAAACGCAGGCCCGATCTGATGATCTGAGCGCCCGGTTCATCGTAACGAACAGCGCGACTGACCGCAGCGAACGCGGCCTAGTTTATAATCTCACCCGCTCCGCCGTGGCGTGGCAATGTAGTTCTCGACGTTTCTGGGAACCTTTTCAACGCGCTGGTACTCGTAGCCCAAATCGGCCAAGAGGCCGAGCACCTCGGCGCGTGTCTTCGACCAGACCTCGATGATCATATTCGGGCGTGACTGGCGCAGCATGGATATCATACCATTTAGCGTCGCCAATTCATGGCCCTCGACATCGATCTTCACAACGCTCGGCCGCAGATCGGGCATGTACTGATCCAGCGCCACCGTCCGGATCGTCTTTTTATCGATCACCGGCACGTTTTCCTTGATATCAATTGAATTGCCGGTGCCGAGGAAATTTTCGTCGCGATAAAGGTGAATGGTCGCTTCGCCCTCAACATCGGAGGCCGCGAAATGGTGTAACGTGATCCGTTGGCCCAAGCCGTTCACTTTGACGTTGACGTTGGCTCTCTCAATGGTTCTGTCGATGGGTTCAAAGAGATGGACATCATTGCCGGGGTTCGCCCGGGCCGCCAATATCGACATCAGGCCGGAATACCCGCCGATATCAAGAACAACTCCTGGCGTCCGACACCACTCGACCCAGGTTCTCACGGTCTGGGGTTCGTATCCGTCTTCGCCGCGCCAAAGATATTCGCGCGCCACCACATCGTCGTGGGCGTGAAACATCACGAAGTCCAGGTTTCCGGCCCGACAGGGGACCAGGCCGAAATAAGGCGCATCGCGGATACGCAGCAAAAGCTCTTTATGCGAGATGGTTTTTTGCCTGGCTTCCTCGCGATAAGCCTCGATCTGTTTCCACGCCTCGGCGTTGCGCGCCTCGATCTGCTTCAGACGTTGATTTTCCAAAGCCATGTTGCTTCCAAGGTTGAGGAGGGCCGTGACCCCTGCCGCTGGTGCGGCATCGGTTAAGTTCCAAGCACGATGCATTCATTGCCCAGATCACCTGAATTGACAAGCTGTGGGGCGACGGGGGCGCCCATGGCGCGGGGACTATCCCAAGGAGGTAGGCATCGATCAGTGTAGTGCGATATCGCCGCGCGTTGCGCTTGCCCGCCGGGGAATGACGGATCATAACGCGTTCCATGCTGCCCGATACCGCCCATCTCGACCGCCGTTTTCCCGCGATCTCGGACCTCAAGGCCCGGGCCCGGCGGCGCATTCCGCATTTCGTCTGGGAGTATTTCGACAGCGGCACAGGCAATGAAGCCACGCTGCGCCGGAACCGTGACGCCCTTGATGCGATCCGGTTCAGACCGGCTGTTCTTAAGGGCGAGATCACGGCCAACTTGGGCACACGCTTCCTCGGTCGCGATTATCCTCTGCCCGTCGGCATCGCGCCGGTTGGCATGTCGGGCATCATCTGGCCCGATGCCGAGCGGCACCTTGCCCGTCTTGCCGCCGCCGCCGGCATCCCTTACGGCCTGTCCACCGTGGCAGCCCAGACACCCGACACGATCGGGCCGCTGGCGGGCGATCAGGGCTGGTTTCAGCTCTACCCCCCGCGCGACCCTACGATCCGCGCCGACATTCTGCGGCGCGCCAAGGATGCGGGCTTTCACACGCTGATCCTGACGGTCGACGTGCCCGCCGCTTCGCGCCGCGAGAGGCAGACCCGTGGCGGCCTGACCAACCCGCCGAAGCTGACGCCCCGTATCCTGGCCCAAGCGGCGCTGCGCCCCGCCTGGGCGGCAGGCATCCTGCGCACTGGCATACCGCGGCTGAGGCTGATGGAGAGCTACTCCAACGTCAAAGGCCCCCTGCCCTCGAACCAGCATGTCGGCTATCTGCTGCGCACGGCGCCCGACTGGGCCTATCTGGCCGAGCTCAGAGCGGAATGGGACGGGCCACTGGTGGTCAAGGGGGTGCTGAACGCCGAGGACGCCAAACGCCTTGTGTCAGAGGGCGCCGATGCCGTCTGGGTCTCGAACCACGCGGGCCGCCAGTTCGACGCGGCCCCGGCTACCATCGACGTTCTGCCCGCGATCCGCGCGGCCGTTGGCCCCGATTACCCGGTGATCTTCGACAGCGGCGTCACCTCGGGCCTCGACGTGCTGCGGGCCCTGGCGCTGGGGTCCGATTTCGTGATGCTGGGCCGGGCGTTTCATTATGGGTTGGCAGCGCTCGGCCCGATCGGGGCGGCCCATGTCCTCCACATCCTGAAGGCCGACATGATGTCCTGCATGGCGCAGATTGGCGCGGCGAGCTTTGCCGACCTGTCGACAAAGGTGATCCAGAGATGATCTTTTACCCCCCCAATTGGACGGTTCCAATACAAGTGGAAGGCAAAGAACCCCTACTATAACATGTGACTGGGAGAGCTAGATGAAAACGGGAATGATGCTTGCGTGCTGTCTTTCTACAGTGCTTGCTGAAACCGCAAGCGCTGAATGCGTGGATGCAGAAGACCTTACGGATGGAATTGTCGTTGAGTTTAGGCGGGGCCTATCCTTTCAGTTTCAGCGTGTTAGTCCTGACTTAGTCGAAGTGGTAGTAGGGGGAAACGATGATTTCAGCGTAACATCCCAGCTTATACACGGATTTTATACGGTTCAAACCATAAGAGAATTTGAAGCAGAACGGGCGGTCTTCGCACTTGACTACGGCATTCCTCCATCTGAACTAACAATCCCAAACGGCCGTATGACATGGGCCTATAATTCGGTTGTCAGGAGCCGCACCGTAAATAGCGAACGTATAGTAAGCAATGCCCAGATAGAATACAGAGCTCGCGAACCAAAACAAATACGTATAGGTGACTGTGACTATACATATATTCCGGTTTACGTAGAGTTTACAGCCACGAACTACTTTAATACCGGGGAATTCGATTACATTCCATCGATCGGCATCAGTCTAGATTTAGAGGGAGCACCTCATGATAGGATGCCGGTCGATATACGTCCTGTTGATTAGAAAACGCTTAAGTATTCTGCATCAATGGTAATAGGCGTTCCTGAGAACCCCATTTTTTTGCGGATCCTTGCTGGATCTCATTATACACATCAGTCTTCTCCATCGCTGGTTGACCAAATTAAGTCACCTCACCTCCACGATGCAGAAGTTCAGAAACCTTTAGGATCGCGCCGATCTCTGCCACTCCGCCCTTCTGGGTATTGCGCCGCACCGCAGCATGCTTAGAGTGCGCGCAACGCATAGGGGGACGTTGCCGATGGCTGAGTTCAAGAAGATCCTGATCGCCAATCGGGGCGAAATCGCGATCCGCGTCATGCGGGCGGCCAATGAGTTGGGCAAACGCACGGTGGCCATCTATGCCGAGGAAGACAAGCTGTCGCTCCACCGGTTCAAGGCTGATGAGGCCTATCAGGTGGGCGCGGGCCTCGGGCCCGTGCAGGCTTATCTCAGCATTCCCGAGGTGATCCGCGTGGCCAAGGAATGCGGCGCCGATGCGATCCATCCGGGCTATGGCCTGCTGTCGGAAAACCCCGATTTCGTCGAGGCTTGTGTGGCCAACGGCATCACCTTCATCGGCCCCAAGGCCGAAACGATGCGCGCGCTTGGCGATAAGGCCAGCGCCCGTCAGGTCGCGATCAAGGCCGGCGTGCCGGTCATCCCCGCGACCGAGGTTCTGGGCGACGACATGAAGCTGATCGCCAAACAGGCGGATGAGGTCGGCTATCCGCTGATGCTGAAAGCGTCCTGGGGCGGCGGCGGGCGCGGGATGCGGCCGATCATGGGCCCAGATGAGCTTGAAGAAAAGGTGCGCGAAGGCCGGCGCGAGGCCGAGGCCGCCTTCGGCAATGGCGAGGGCTATCTGGAAAAGATGATCCTCAAGGCCCGCCATGTCGAGGTGCAAATCCTGGGCGACAGCCAGGGCAACATCTACCATCTGTGGGAGCGGGATTGCTCGGTCCAGCGGCGCAACCAGAAGGTCGTGGAACGCGCGCCCGCGCCTTATCTTTCCCCCTCGCAGCGCGAAGAGATCTGCAATCTCGGCAAGAAGATCGCCGAGGCGGTGGATTACGAATGCGCGGGCACCATCGAATTCCTGATGGATATGGAGACGGGCGCGTTCTACTTCATCGAGGTGAACCCGCGCGTCCAGGTCGAGCATACCGTGACCGAAGAGGTCACCGGCATCGACATCGTCCAGGCACAGATCAAGATCGCCGAGGGCAAAAGCCTGATGGAGGCCACCGGCACGGCCAGCCAATATGACGTGCAGCTGAACGGCCACGCGATCCAGTGCCGGATCACCACCGAAGACCCGATGAACAACTTCATCCCCGATTACGGCCGGATCACCGCCTATCGGGGTGCCACCGGCATGGGCATCCGGCTGGACGGCGGCACGGCCTATTCGGGCGCGGTGATCACGCGTTATTACGACAGCCTGCTTGAGAAGGTCACCGCCTGGGCCCCTACGCCCGAAGCCGCCATCGCCCGGATCGACCGGGCCTTGCGCGAGTTTCGCATCCGCGGCGTGGCCACCAACATCGCCTTCGTGGAAAACCTGCTGAAGCACCCGGATTTCGTGAACAACACCTACCATACCAAGTTCATCGACGAGACGCCCGAGCTGTTCCGTTTCAGCAAGCGGCGCGACCGGGCAACCAAGATCCTGACCTATATCGCCGATGTCACGGTGAACGGGCATCCCGAGACGGCGGGTCGCCCCCTGCCCTCGCCCGACGCGCGCCTGCCGAAGCCCCCCGCCCAGCGCGGCGATCCGGCACCGGGCACCAAGACGCTGTTGGACCAGAAGGGCCCGAAAGCGCTGGCCGACTGGATGCTGGCGCAAAAACAGTTGCTGGTCACCGACACCACGATGCGAGATGCGCACCAATCGCTTCTGGCGACCCGCATGCGCTCGATCGACATGATCCGCGTGGCGCCCGCCTATGCCGCCAATCTGCCGCAGCTCTTCAGCATGGAATGCTGGGGCGGCGCCACCTTCGATGTGGCCTACCGGTTCTTGCAGGAATGCCCCTGGCAGCGCTTGCGCGACCTGCGCGCGCGGATGCCGAACGTGCTGTTGCAGATGCTTTTGCGCGGCGCCAACGGGGTGGGCTACACCAATTACCCCGACAATGTCGTGCAATTCTTCGTGCGCCAGGCGGCCGAGACCGGTGTCGACGTGTTCCGCGTCTTCGATTCGCTCAATTGGGTCGAAAACATGCGCGTCGCCATGGATGCGGTGCTAGAGACCGGTCGGATTCTGGAAGGCACGATCTGCTATACGGGCGACATGCTCGACCCCGCCCGGGCCAAGTATGACCTGAAATACTATACCGCCATGGGCCGCGAATTGCGCGATGCGGGCGCCCATGTTCTGGGGCTGAAAGATATGGCGGGGCTTTTGAAGCCAGCCGCGGCCCGTGTGCTTGTGAAGGCACTGAAAGACGAGGTCGGCCTGCCGATCCACTTCCACACCCATGACACGGCCGGCATCGCGTCTGGCACGATCCTGGCCGCCGCCGAGGCCGGTGTCGATGCGGTGGACGCCGCAATGGATTCGCTTTCGGGAAACACCTCACAGGCCACGCTTGGCACGGTGGTCGAGGCGCTGAACCATACCGATCGCAGCACCGGCCTCGATATCGGCGCGATCCGCGAGATCTCGAACTACTGGGAACAGGTCCGCGCCCATTACGCCGCGTTTGAAACCGGCCAGCAGGCGCCCGCCTCCGAGGTTTATCTGCATGAGATGCCGGGCGGCCAGTTCACGAACCTCAAGGCCCAGGCCCGCAGCTTGGGGCTTGAGGAACGCTGGCACGAAGTGGCCGAGGCCTATGCCGAGGTCAACCGCATGTTCGGCGATATCGTCAAGGTGACGCCCTCGTCCAAAGTGGTGGGAGATATGGCTTTGATGATGGTGGCCCAGGGGCTGACCCGCGCCGATGTCGAGGACCCGGGCAAGGACGTGGCCTTCCCGGATTCTGTCATCGACATGCTGAAGGGCAATCTGGGCCAGCCCCCCGGCGGTTGGCCGAAAGCGTTGCAAAAGAAGGCGCTTAAGGGCGAAAAATCCATCACCGATCGGCCCGGCCTTCACGCCGAGTCCACCGATATCGAGGCCACGCGCGCTGCCTTGTCCGCGGAATTAGAGGGCTACAAGGTCGATGACGAAGACCTTGCCGGGTATCTGATGTATCCCAAGGTCTTCCTCGACTACATGGGCCGCCACAGGCAATATGGTCCCGTAAGGTCCCTGCCCACGCGAACCTTCTTCTACGGCATGGAACCCGGAGAGGAGATCGCCGCCGAGATTGATCCCGGCAAGACGCTGGAAATCCGCATGCAGGCGATGGGCGAGACCAATGAGTTGGGCGAGGCCAAGGTCTTTTTCGAACTGAATGGCCAGCCCCGCGTGATCCGCGTGCCGAACCGTGCGGTCCAGGCGAAAACCGCCACACGGCCGAAAGCCGCCGCCGACAACCCCAACCATATCGGCGCGCCGATGCCGGGTGTCGTGGCGACCGTCGCCGTGAAAGAGGGCCAGAAGGTCAAGCCCGGTGACTTGCTGCTGACCATCGAGGCGATGAAGATGGAAACCGGCATGCATGCCGAACGCGAGGGTAAGATCAAAGCGCTGCACGTACAGGCCGGCGCTCAGATCGACGCGAAGGATTTGCTGATCGAGCTGGAGTAGGCAAGAAATTTCTGCGCAATTTTTGCTCCACTTCATTTCCGCTGTGAGGTCGGAACATCGATTTTTCTGCGAAAAATCACGTGGCCACAGGTCGGAACAGAGGATCTTTCGCAGAAAGATCGCTTTTTTCAATTCTTCGCAGAAGAATTGTTCTCCCTTCCGCAGAGCATTCTCTCGGGTAGAACCCATACGCGCTGCCGGATTTTTTCGCGTACTCGTAAGATTCCCCCTTGCAGGTCTGCGGCGAGATTTGTAAACGACCCATCACTTGATCGGTGCGGGCGTAGCTCAGGGGTAGAGCATAACCTTGCCAAGGTTAGGGTCGGGCGTTCGAATCGCCTCGCCCGCTCCAATCAAGAGACCCCCCCCGCAAATGATGGACGGGTAGGAAAACGATCCACCGTCGACTCTATCCGATCCAAGCCTGAGAGGATCGGCGTTTACTCAAGCACTGAGGCTGTCCTGCGCTGCCCCGGCGCAGAAGTGGGGACACACCCGTCCGGCTCCCGACGATCAATCTGACGACGCATAGCTTTGCGTAAATCTTTTTCCGTTGAAAGTGTGGGTGCAGCAGGGGCAGAGCGGTTTCATTTTCTCGACAGTAAGGTCAGGGTCGACGAAAGCCAGGCGATTGTCCTCATCGATATAGAGACCGCTGACGTATGAACTCTCGCCGATACGCACGAAGGGACGGCCGGCTTCCTTGCTCTTCGCCACGAGCCAATAGATCGGCTCCTCCCTGTCCAACCTACCGACGGCCTCACTGTGAACCGCATCCCAGTCTCCTCCGACCTTGGAGATCAAGAACTGGAAGAGCGGTGTATAATCAAGGCCATGCCGATGTTTCTTGTACATCTTTCCACGCATCGACTGATCGGTGAAGGCCGCCTTCGTATTGCGGTCCCACTTCGCTTTTCTGCCAAAACCATGAAAGACACCATGGGTTCTGGTGTTCACTCTGCGATAAAGTGGTTTCACGTCGCGTCTCATGCGGCGAGCGATTTTTCCAACGGGATATGCGGCGAAGCATACAGCGTGGATTTGGCTTTGGAAGGCTTGGAGCGGCGTCCCAAAAATCTGCAACGCAGATTTTTGGGACCCGTTTTAATCCCGCCGAGAGAGCACCGACGCATGGTACCAGGACCCGCGCCTAGAAGGCTTTGAACGTCATCGTGGTCAGCGACCGCTCGATCCCCGGCACATCCAGAAGCCGGTCGTTGATATAGCGGCCGACATCTTCGTCTTTCGGGATGTAAAGCTTCAGCATCAGGTCATAGTCGCCGCTGGTGGAATAGAGCTCGGAATGCATCTCACGCAGCACGATCTCTTCGGCCACCGCATAGGTCTGGCCGGGTTTGCAGCGGATCTGGATGAAGACGGGCGTGCTCATGGGGCATTTCTCCTCGCGGGCTGCGTCAGGCTTGCCACGGCCCAGACGCTTTGCCAAGTCCGGGTCTTTGCCTCGCGCCCGACCGGGCCTATAAGGCGCGCGAATACGGAGGCGAGATATGCGCACGGCAAAAGTCACCCGGAAAACGGCGGAAACAGACATCAGCGTCGAGCTTGGCCTAGACGGCTCAGGGGCTTACGACTGCCAGACAGGTGTCGGGTTCTTTGACCACATGCTTGACCAGCTTGCCCGTCATTCGCTGATCGATCTCAAGATCGCCGCCAAGGGCGATCTGCATATCGATGATCACCATACCGTTGAGGATACCGGCATCGCGCTTGGCCAGGCCCTGGCTGAAGCCTTGGGCGACAAGCGCGGCATCCGTCGCTATGGCGCGTGCCTTTTGCCGATGGACGATGCGCTGGTGCGTGCCGCGCTCGACCTCTCCGGGCGGCCATATCTGGTGTGGAATGTCGAAATGCCCACGCCCAAGATCGGCACGTTTGACACTGAATTGGTGCGCGAATTCTTCCAGGCGCTCAGCACTCATGGGGGCATCACGCTGCATGTCGATGCGCTGCATGGGTTTAACAGCCACCACATTGCCGAGGCCACCTTCAAGGCCGTAGCCCGCGCGCTGCGTGACGCGATTGAGACCGATCCGCGCAAGGGCGACGCGATCCCGTCCACCAAAGGCGCGCTATGAGCCTGACGATCCTCGTCGATTACGAGGCCGGTAACCTGCATTCCGCCGAAAAGGCGTTTCAGCGCATGGCGGCAGAGGTGGGCGCGGGCGAGGTTCTGGTCTCAGCCGATCCGAAGGACGTTCTGCGCGCCGATCGCATCGTGCTCCCGGGCGACGGCGCCTTTCCGGCCTGCCGGCGCGAATTGGCCGCGAAGACCGGCCTGACAGAGGCGCTGGCCGAAGCCGTTCAGACCAACGGTCGCCCCTTCCTGGGCATCTGTGTCGGCATGCAGCTTTTGGCCAGTTGGGGCCGCGAATATGAGGATACGCAGGGCCTTGGCTGGATCGAGGGCGAGGTCGTGCGCATCCTACCCGGTGAGTCCGGCCTGAAAGTGCCGCATATGGGCTGGAACGATCTGGTCATCGACACACCGCACCCGGTGCTTGACGGGCTGGCAACCGGCGATCACGCCTATTTCGTGCATTCCTATCAATTCCAGGTGGCCGATACGGCCCATCGTCTGGCCCATGTCGCGTATGGCGGCGATGTCACGGCCATTGTCGGGCGCGACAACATCATCGGCACGCAGTTCCACCCGGAAAAAAGCCAATCCACCGGCCTGCGCCTGATTGCCAACTTTCTGCAATGGCGCCCGTGACCCCGCCCCGGGCGGTCCTCAGTTGGTCGTCGGGCAAGGATTGCGCCTTTGCGCTGCTTGAGGCCCGGCGCCTTGGCATGGCCGATGTGGTGGCCCTTTTGACCACGACGAATGAGGCCTTTGACCGGGTCGCAATGCATGGAACCCGGAACGCGCTTTTGCAGAGGCAGGCGCAAGCGTTGGAGCTGCCGCTCATCGAGGTTCCCCTGCCCTGGCCCTGCTCGAATGAGGTCTACGAGGCGCGCATGGCGAATGCGATGACCCGCGTGGCCGATCTTGGCGTTCGTCACATGGTTTTCGGCGATCTTTTCCTCGAGGATGTGCGCGCCTATCGCGAGGATCGGTTGAAGCCCCTGGGGGTCGAGGCGATCTTTCCGCTTTGGGGGCGCAAGACCGACGCCCTTGCGCGCGAGATGATCGCGGCCGGCATGGACGCCCGCATCGTCACGCTTGATCCCAACAAGCTGGACCCGTCGTTCGCAGGGCGCCGCTTCGACGAAAGCCTGCTGGCCGATCTGCCGCACGGGGTCGACCCCTGCGGCGAAAACGGCGAGTTTCATACCGCCGTCGTCGGAGGGCCGATGTTCAAGGCCCCGATCCAGGTCGAACCCGGCGAGGTCGTCACCCGCGACGGCTTTGTCTATGCCGACCTCGTGCCGGGCCCCTCAGACTAGGCAGGCCGCCTCAGCGATGCCGCACCCAGTTGGCATCCCGGCAGATCGCGCCGCCCAGAACACAGCCCGATACCGCCAGACGGTCGCCGCTCAACTGCATCTTCGACCGATAGGTCTTGTCGCGATCGGGTGCCCAGACCCGGCCATTGCCGTAGCTGCCATTGCCCTGCGCCACCATGTCCCAGATGATCTGCCGTCCGACATTGGGCGATGTGATCCGCTGGCCCGCGCTGTTATAGGCCTGCACCAAGGTCCCGCAAAGCTTTGGCCCGCAGGGCGCGATCTGCACCAGCCCGAAATTGCCGTTATCATCCGGCGCCGTGCGCCAGGTGCCTTCGACCGGATCGGCCATGGCCGCACCCGCCAGCGCGATCGTGGCCACAACCGTCAAAACAAGCGTCTTCATTCGTGGTCTCCTCCAGTATCCCTGGTTCATCTTGGGCGGGCGACCCGTGGCCGGGCAAGCATGACGTGGGGTCGCGTGGGGTGACTGCGCCAGCGGGCCCATCGGGTCGACAAGAAAAGCAGGTGACAGCCCGCCCCCTTGATCTACGTTCAACGGGCGGAGGTACTTGCCGATGATCCGCACCATCTTGCTGACCCTTTGCCTTGCCATGCCCGCCGCCGCGCAGGAGCGGACACCCAGCCATTGCATCGCGCTGTCACAAACCGCGCCGGGCGCGACCTTCCTCCATCAGGCAAGCTTTCAGGCGCCGCTTGCCGCCGAGACCGTCCGGCTGAACTATGTGGCCCACGCGACATTTCTGTTGGAGACCCAGGGCGGCCTCAGACTGGCCACTGACTTCACCGGATTCCTCGGCCCGACCGAGATCATTCCTGACGTGGTCACCATGAACCGGGCGCATAGCACCCACTACACCAACTTTCCCGACCCGGCCATTCCGCACGTGCTGCGCGGCTGGAACCCCGATGGCGGCCCGGCCGATCATCATCTCGATCTGGGCGAGATCCTGCTGCGCAATGTGCCCACCGACATCCGATCGCGCTTTGGCGACGGCACGGTTGAGGAGGACGGCAATTCGATCTTCGTCTTCGAGGTGGCAGGCCTCTGCATTGGCCATCTGGGCCATTTGCATCACGAACCCGACCCCGCGCAATATGCGATGCTGGGCCGGCTTGACGTGGTGATGGCGCCTGTCGATGGCGGCCTGACGCTGGACCTGCCGACGATGATCGGGGTGTTACAGCGGCTGCGGTCATCGGTTGTGATCCCGATGCACTGGTTCAGCGAGCCGTCATTGAACGACTTTCTGGCCGGGATCGAAAGCGATTTCGTGATCGATCGGCGCGATGCGACCTGGCTTGAGGTTTCGCTGGACGCCTTGCCGTCGCAGCCGACCGTTATTGTCTTGCAACCCGGTCTGCTGGAGTGACGCGCTAGCGACGCCTCACCGGGCGCGTATCTTGACCCCGAAATCTTCAACACCCAACGCCTTGGCCAGCGATTGAAACCGGGCCTGCGCGACCTCTCCGAAAAGCGGCGCGGCCTTCTTGTCCAAGCGCAGGTGCAGCACTTTCTTGCGCGGCTGATATTTCAGGCGCCCCATCTCATCCAGCGCCTCGGCCGAGAACATCGCGGCAAAGCGCATCGCCTTTCCCAGAACTTCGGCATCGCGCAGCTCGGCCTCGCTTAAAAGCGAGAAGAGCGGCTCGTAATGCGTGCCGGCCCGGCTGTTTTTGTAGCGATGCAGCAAGGCGAGGCCGAGGAAGACCCGCTCGGAATGGTTCAGCCCGCCGAGATTCGCGCGCGTTGCGTTGTCGAAGCAAACCTCGTGGCGGTAATCGGGATGCGCGCGCCAGCTGACGTCATGCAAAAGGCAGGCAGCCTTGATGATGCGCCGGCGTGCAGGGTTTGCATTGGGAAAAAGCGGCTGAATGAAGCTGTGCAGCCGACGCCCGAAGCCCGGCACGCGGGCGGCATTGGCCTCGGCCCAGCGGCAGGCCTCGATCAGCGGGTCATAGGCGCGCAGGCGGTCGGGCATCTGCTCGTAAAGCAGGCCTTCGCGGATGCCGTATGAGGAGATATCAATCTCCTTCGGTTTGAGGACCGTCATCAGCTCCTTCAACACCAGCGCCGCGATGGGAACCAGCGCCATCCGCTCGGCGCCAATACCGGTCTGCGCGCGCAGATCGGCGATATCGGACTTGCCGATATAGGCCACAGTCTGGCGCACCTGATCGGGCGTCATGCGGTATTCGTGCAGCACGGCCAGGGGGTATCCGCGCCGCTCCATATCGATGCGGGCGATGGCGCGCCACGAGCCTCCGACCAGGTAAAGCCGCTTGGGCTTGGTGCCCACGGTTTTCGTCGCCTCGTCAAGGATCGCGCGGATATGCTTGCGCAAACCCTTTTTGCCGCCCTTCAAGCCCAGCAGGCGCAGGGGCCCAAGCTCGGTCGACAGGCGCGCGCCGACCTGCCCGTCGCCGACCTGCGCCAGTTCCATCGACGACCCCCCGATATCGCAGATCAACCCATCGGCCTCAGGCCAGCCCAGAAGCACGCCTTGCGCCGACAAACGCGCCTCTTCGCTGCCGTCGATCACCCACAGCTTGAGGCCGGTCTCGGCCAGCACCTCGGCCTCGAAGGCCGGGCCGTCCTCGGCCTCGCGCACGGCGGCGGTGGCCACCGTGATCAACGGGGAAACCTGCATCGCCTTGGCCACAAGGGCGAAGCGCTTCAGCGCCGACACGGCACGTATGCGCCCCTCGGGGTTCAGCCGGCCCGTTTCGCGCAGGCCCGCACCCAAGCCCGCCATCACTTTCTCATTGTAGAAATAGGCCGGACTTCTGGCCGCACCGTCAAACACCACCAGACGGACCGAGTTCGAGCCGACATCGATCACACCCACACGCGACAAGGCGCGCGCCGACGGATCATCGAAAAGCGGCTTGCCGAACGGGCCCCAATCGTCAGACCGGTTCTGATCCGCCGTTCCGTCCATCGCGCGATTCCCCCGGGCTGTCCGCGGGCGAGACTTTGCCCCGGCCAATGGGGACGGGTCAATGCCCTGCGACACTTGCCATCCTCTTGTCCACGGCCTCACTTTCGCCCAGAAAACCGACTTTCTTGCCAGTCTGTTTGCCAGTATCAGACCAGGTGAAATGTCAGACCCCGATCTTGATAAGATGCTGGCCGATCTTGAGGCCCAAAAAGCCGAATTGGCGGCCGAGCTGGAAAAGCTGGGCCTTGGCGACATTGATGATTTGGGGGCTGCCTCCGTCTGGAAGAATTATCCCGATATCGTCCGGGTTTGCCATGAGGCCGCGGACGATGCGCTTCTTGCAGAACTCGACCGGCTGATCGCGGCGGAGGCGGATGTGAATGCCGCGTCGCCCTACGGCGAAACCGCATTGGCCGCATGTTTCGGCCGCTCGGCCTTTCCGGCGATGCGTCTCTTGATCGAAAACGGAGCCGATGCGTCGGAATTCGGCTGGTCCGACGACCACCTGGCGATTGCCAGAGGCGATGTTCCCACGATTGACGAGGGTTCGCCCCGCCTTATCGCGCGCGATGCGCAGGGGCGGACGTTGTTCCTGCTGGCCTGCCATCTTGGGCATGTCGCCGCCGCCGACAAACTTCACGCAATCACGCCGCCCGAGGGCAGATACACTCTGCCCGATCAGGAAGGCCCAGTGATCATGGCCGCGCTCTCGGGATCCGTCGAGATGCTCGATTGGGCCTTGGCGCATGGTTACGATATTGATGAAGCAGACAAATTCGGCGGCACCGCCTTGCTGGAAGCGGTTGAACGCGAGGACCTAGCGATTGCGGAGCGGCTGCTTGGATGCGGTGCCGATACCAGCAAAGGAAGGAACACCAGCCAGCAGAACCGAAGCCAGCGCGAAAACGAACCCAAATCAGTTTTCGCCAAGGCGGCTCGCTTGATAGCAGGAAACATGGACACGCTTTTGCCCGATGGATTTAAGCGTGAAGACGTGATCTGCACCCCGGCAACCTCGGCGCACCAACCCAACATGGTGAGGCTGCTGGTCCATCATGGGGTCTCCCTGGAAGACTTCGATAGCTGTCACGTCCCCGCAATCACAGGCGCCGACCGCATTGCCGCCACCCCGATCACGCCCGAGATGTTCAACCGGCAGCCCACGCCACGTGCCGGCACCGCAAACCCAGAGCGCGTCGACATCCCGTTCTGGCGCGAGCAGATCCGCACCGGCCGCAGCGGATACAGCGCCGAGGTGGAGCATCTGGGCAAGTGCGCCACCCATTGCCAGGGCACGCCCGTCTGGTCATTCGACCGCTTCGGACGCACCGCAACTCAATTGCCGGATGGGCGCTGGGTTCTGATCGCGGGCGAGCATGAGGATCACTACGATCCGGATTTTTGCATCTATGCCGATGTCACCGTCATCCATCCCGATGCGCGGGTCGATCACTACATCTATCCCGCCGATATCTTTCCGCCAACCGATTTTCACACGGCCACCCTGCTGGACGATCATATCCTTCTGATCGGCAATCTGGGCTATCCCCAGCAAAGGCGCGCGGGCGAAACGCAGGTCCTGCTCCTCGATCTGGGTGATTTCTCGGTCCGGCGGGTCGAGACGACCGGGCAAAACCCCGGCTGGATATCGCGCCACAAAGCCATGTTGGCCGAGGGCTGCATCATCGTCTCCGGCGGCAAGATCGAACCGGGCTACACCGACAATCCCGACACATTCGCACTTGATCTGACCAATATGGTGTGGAGCCGCGCGACCTGAGTCGCAACGGATCTCAGCCAAACCACGGTGCGCAAAGCCTAGACACTCACGTGGGACCGTCAGAAGCCCCCCGCCAGACGCGGCAAAAAGGCAAACCCCAGCGCACACCCTTGCAGTGGCCCGGCCGCCATGCTTCACCTTTCACCCGAAGGAGCGCGCCCATGCTGACCCCCGCAGATGATGCCTTTCGCGACAAGCTGGCGAGGGACCTGCCGCCGGCCACCTTCCGCGAGGCGACCGAGGGCTATCTGCAGGAACCGCGCGGCCGCTACCGCAGTGCGGGCGGATTGCTCCTGGCCCCGGCCACAACGGAAGAGGTCAGCACCATCGTCCGGGCCGGCGCGGCCCAGCGCGTGGGCATCGTGCCCTATGGCGGCGGCACCGGGCTGGTCGGCGGGCAGGTCCTGACCGATGGGCCCGCACCGGTGATCCTCTCGCTCGAGCGGATGTCGGAAATCCGGCAGGTCTACCCCAGCGAAAACATCCTGATCGCCGAGGCCGGTGCGATCCTGGCCCATGTGCAGGAGGCCGCGCGCGATGCCGACCGCCTCTTCCCGCTCTCTCTCGCCTCAGAAGGGTCGGCGCGGATCGGCGGGCTTCTCAGCACCAATGCCGGCGGCACCGGCGTGCTGCGCTACGGCAATGCCCGCGACCTCTGCCTCGGGCTTGAGGCGGTGCTACCCGACGGGTCGATCTGGCAAGGGCTGAAACGCCTGCGCAAGGACAATACCGGCTACGACCTGCGCAACCTCATGATCGGCGCCGAAGGCACGCTGGGCATCATCACCGCCGCCGCACTCCGCCTGCACCCACACCCCGCAGGCATCGGAGCGGCGATGCTGGCCGTGCCCTCGCCGCAGGCGGCGCTCGACCTTCTGGCACTCGCCAATGACCGCATGGGCGGCGGCATCTCGGCGTTTGAGCTGATGCACCGCCAGGGCTTCGATTTCCTGACCGAGGCGCTGCCTGATATCCGCCAGCCCTTCGACACCCCGCCCGACTGGACAGTTCTCATCGAGATCGGCCTGCCCGCGGGGCTCGGGCCCGATAGCGCGCTGGAAGGGTTGTTCGAGACGGCAGCCGAGTCGGGCCTTGCAACCGATGGTGTCATCGCTCGGTCCGAGGCGCAGCGCAAAGCTTTCTGGCAGGTGCGCGAAAGCATCCCCGCTGCCAATCGCCATATCGGGGCGGTGTCGTCCCATGACATCTCGGTGCCGCTCTCGGCCATCCCCGACTTCATCGCCCGCGCGCCCCGCGAAATCGCCAAGATCGGCCAGTTCCGCATCAATTGCTTCGGCCATGTCGGCGACGGCAATCTGCATTGGAACGTCTTCCCCATGCCCGGCCGCAGGCGGGAGGATCACGAGGATCAGCGCAATGCGATCAAACGCGCGGTCCATGATCTGGTCGATGCGCTGGACGGCTCGGTCAGCGCCGAACACGGCGTCGGCCGCCTCAAGGTCGACGACCTCGAACGCTATGGCGACCCCGCCAAACTGGCCGCCATGCGCGCGATCAAAACCGCCCTCGACCCCCACGGCATCATGAACCCCGGCGCGGTTCTGGCCCAAGTCTAAAGCCTCAGAACCCGGGCTTCGGTCCAAAGCGCCACGGCCCCATTTCGCGGTGCAGCACAGATCTTTTCGGCTGTGACAGCACAGGATCTCCTCCGCCGCAGACCTCGAACAGACCGGATTGAACCTTGTCCTCAGCCATGTCATGGCTCAGGCCAAGCGATGGGCCAAGGTACGTCATTCAATGAACTTTTCCAGAGGCTTCGGCTGCCTTATCACAGCAATCACGCTGATGGCTTTTCCAAGCGCCGGGCATGCGGAATGTCCCGCGGGGCCGCTGCCCGGCAAAGACATCTATGTCGGATATGATGACAATTCCTACTCGCGCTTTCACGCGACCTCCACCGGCGATACGCTCATCACAATCTACGACACCGAGGCAGAGGCGTATGATTATCAATACCTCGCCGCAGGCGGCATATTTACACTGGCGGATTGGATTTTCGCAGGCGGCTACCCGCAATTGGAAACTGTCAGCGTGTATTCAGACAGGGTCTCTCAATACCTCCCTCTCTCACCGGAAGAGATGTTTTCCATCGACGTTAAAGATTACTTTATCGAGGTTGGAGAGAAAGGCATTTGGCGTGCACTTGCCTGGTGGGGCAGGAGCTGGAGCATCTCCAGGTTGACAATGCGTTCCGGGGCTGTCGCACAACTGTCAATCGGCGAGTGCAGCTATGACGCCATACCTTTCAGCATCACCTACCAGGACATGTCTGAGGGGTCCGACCTGCTTCCGCACATCTATCACGCAAGTTTTCTGCCGGATTTGGGAATAGAGATATATCAAGGCTTTACCGACCAAACCGAAGAGGCAGAACGGACTGTCGTCGAAGCGACATATATCGGCTACGCTGCCCCCAAGTAACGCAGCCCCGCCCACCTCTTCGTCGCGCGGGCTGAAAGGGAATGGGTGTTCTTCGCGCCAATGAGTCGTGTTGGACAGACGCCCACCGAGCTTACTTCGCCCCCTCCCAATGCGTCGCCCGCGAAACTTCACAAACGAAAACCCCCGTCATCGGGGGGACGATGACGGGGGATGGAGGGTCTTTTCCGCAGAGATGTGATGGCATCTGCTTGTGGAACCACTCTGACGGGTAGGGGTTAATGGAAGGTTGTCAGACCGCTCGATCCCAATAACAAATTCGCGATAAGAGAGGGTTACGTCCCGTCAAATGCGCAGAGCGCGTGCACATCCATCCCCAAAGCCTCAAGCTTCGCACGCCCGCCAAGGTCTGGCAGGTCGATGACGAACGCGCAGGCCACGACTTCGGCGCCCAGACGCTCGATCAGCTTGATGCCGGCCTCGCAGGTGCCGCCGGTGGCCAGAAGGTCGTCGACCACCAGCACCCGCTCGCCAGCCTGCAGCGCATCGTCATGCACCTCCATCACCGCCTCGCCATATTCCAGGGTGTATTCCTCGGCGATGGTCGGGCCGGGCAGCTTGCCCTTCTTGCGGATCGGCACGAAGCCCACCGATAGCTGATGCGCGACCGCCCCGCCCAGAATGAAGCCCCGCGCCTCAAGCCCCACCACCTTGTCGATGGGCAGCCCGGCATAGGGGTGCAAAAGCTGGTCGATCGCCATGCGAAACCCGCGCGCATCGGCAAAAAGCGTCGTGACATCGCGAAACATGATCCCCTCATGGGGGAAATCCGCGATCGTGCGGATGTAATCCTGAACGGTCTTTGCCATGGGTCGTTTGGTCCTTCGTACGTCAAACGTTTATCAAATCGGGAAACACATCCCCGCAGGCTGCTATACAGGCCTTTTCGCGCGCCGCCCAGTCGCCTTGGATGATCCGGTAGGACGCATCCGCCCGCCGCAAAAACGCCTCGCACCGGTCTTGAAACCGCGCGCGATCGTCGGGCTTTGAGAAATAGCGGGTGCCGTCGTCGACCCATGGCACGTCAGTATCCAACAAAAGGTAAAGATCGGCCAGGTCCACGGGTACGGCGGCACTTTCGACACCGGTCAGTGCCTCCTCCCAGACGCGCGTCAGCAGCGGGTCGGTATCTTCGATCACCAGCGGCCCTGCCGCCCGCGCGATCTGGCGGCGCATTGCGACCGTCACCGCCTCAATCCGCCGGAAATCGGCCGCGTTCCACGTGCGATCCTCATTGAACCGGTCATAGACCCGCCCGTATTCCGGCACATGGAGCGTGCCAAGCCGCCGCGCCAGCGCCTGTGCGAGAGAGGTCTTGCCCACGCTTTCCGCCCCCACCAGCACCACACGCCGCTGATAGAACGTCCGCACCGGCCCCGGCACCATATCCCAATGCGCCGCTGGATCGGCGCGGATCGCGGTGGCCGAGATCGGAAAGGCCAAGCGGTCGGGATCAAGGATAACCGGCTCGGCGTCCAACTCGACCGCTAGCCGCGTCACGTAAGGTTCCGACCCGAAGACCGCATCGATGGGCTCAGGATGGGCCGCTCTGCAGATGTCGCGCCAGATCGGCCAGAAGTCCGGGTGTTCATCGGGCGCCTGCGGCACGTCGCGGTCGTGGTGAAGCACGCGCATCCCCGGCAGCAGCTCTTGCATCCAGGCAAAGCGGTCGGCACCGGGTATCTCCTCCCGCTCAAGCGTGCAGACCAGCACCGTCATCTGGTCAACCAGGGCGGCGGCAGTCTGGCACAGGAATACATGCCCCGCATGGGGCGGCATGAACTTGCCCAGCGCAAAACCACGCCTCATGCAGGCTGCGCCCCGGCTTGCTGGAACGACCGGCGCCAGGCGAAATAGCCATTGATCGCCAATATCAGGAACAGCGTATAGAGCACCGCCGTCGGGGTGAGGCCCTTGACCAGGTAAATCCCGATGGCCAGCACATCGACCGCGATCCAGACCAGCCAGCTTTCCAGGATGCGCCGCGCCATCAGGGTCTGCGCAACGACGCTCAGCACCGTGGTGGTCGCGTCCCAATAAGGCAGATCAGCGTCGGTATAGGTGGCCATGACAAAGCCCAGCGCGACAGTCCCGGCCAGCGCCACGCCTGCGGCCAAAGCCGCCATATCGGGCGCTATGCGGCGCACGATCACCCGGCCCGTATCATCGCGGCCCTGC
Organism: uncultured Paracoccaceae bacterium; assembly: GCA_947503935.1. Taxonomy (GTDB): domain Bacteria; phylum Pseudomonadota; class Alphaproteobacteria; order Rhodobacterales; family Rhodobacteraceae; genus CANNFR01. The sequence continues at coordinate 140,864 of CANNFR010000006.1, read as the reverse complement.
AACCACCAGACCAGCCCAAACACTTGGATAACCAGGAAGAAGATCTGCAGAAGTGCATCACTGTAGAGCCGGTATTCGTAGAAGATCCACGCGTAAAGGATCACCATCGCGATCCCGAACGGATAGTTCCAGATGCTGCGCCGAATGATCAAAACGACGTTGATAAAGCCCAGCATCGCGGCGCAGATCTCAATCGCCCGCGTGCCGAACATGCCCCCCAGAAAATCCCAAATCATCGCATCTATCCGTCTTTGAAAATCGCTCTGCCGCAGGGCAATTCTTCTGTCCCTGACTGCATGATCCATCCGGGCATCGCAAGAATGGTTCCAGCATAGCCGTCATGCATGAGATCCGGTTTCGTGATACACTCAAGTCATTTACGAGGGAATTCCACGTGAAGGTAAGTGATTTTGGCCTGACCGTCACAGCCATTGAAGTGTTGGCGTATCTTGTCCCCGGGATGCTGTTTCTCTGGGGTGTACGGCAGATTGATCCGGGCCTGCTTCCGCCGTCCTGGCCGGTGACGACCTTCGACAGCCTCGTCGCCTTCTGTCTGGTCGTGGTTCTGGGGGTTGTGCTGCAAGAGGTCGGGCATGTCTTAAAGGCGCCATATGACCATCTTTACGTTCCGCTCCACCGAGGGGGAGGCGACCGCTATCTTGAAGAAGCCCGTCGCCGGATGGGAAAGCAGGCGCAAGGGAGCAGCGCCTATTCCCATGCAATGTCCGCGCTTCGCAATGCCGGGCGGCCGACAGCGCATATCGAGATTGACGAGGGCCTCTCAAAGCTCTTCCGCGCGTTGACGGTGGGCAGTTTGATTTTCGTATTCTGGTTCGCCCAGCGTGGCGACCAGCAGGCCGCCTCCTTGGCGTGTCTTGCGGCAATTCTGGCCTTCTACATCCATTGCCGCCTTCGGCTCCAGGCAGCGACCACACTATATCAGGCCTACATTCAATGGCATGCCGGGCAGAGGCCTAAGTAAAGAGCGCCAGTATGTCAGTTATCCACCACAGGATAGTGCCGCCGCGGGTCAACTCGCGGTTTCCGTTCCACCAGATCTGCACATGTGCAGCCCTGATGCGGTTGCCGTCCCGAGGGTGCAGACCGGTGCCCGCGATCGCATCCCCCTGACCTATGTTCGTCAGGAAAACCGTGATCTGCGCATCGTCCAGGTCAGGCAGCCGCCGCAAGGTAACCGCCGCGCCCACCGCATTAATCTAGGCGATTGCGGCGTCGAGCGCTGCGCTGATCGCTCTGCGCTTTGTGTCCGGGTAACCCGCCGCGATCCGCTGGATCGAGACCGTCAGATCGCCCGCAACCTCGGCCGGCCAGCGCACATAGGGCCGGTGCACCCTGCCCCCGGCGCGGCACCACAGGCGACAAGATCGTAGAATGCATCATCCTCCAACGCGCCGCTGGCCGCGCGCCAATCCTGCGCCGCGGCCATGGTGCCGAAAAGCACGACGATCAGAAAGGCCAGGCCCTTCACAGCACCCGCCCCGCCACTGCGTCCAGCTTGGCCAGAAGGGCCGTGTCGCGCCGCTCGGGCGCGGTCATGATGGCGCCCTCCAGCGCGTGGTCACACCCATGCGGGCATGGCGCGCGGTCAGGCCCCAACAGCCCCGGCAATGCCGCGATCAGCGCCTTGGCCTTGGCCGAGTTGCCCGTCAGCGTTGCGATCACGGTGGCCACATCGACCGCGCCATGCCCCTCATGCCAGCTGTCGTAATCGGTCACCATCGCCACGCTGGCATAACAAAGCTCGGCCTCGCGGGCCAATTTCGCCTCGGGCATGTTGGTCATCCCGATCACGTCGGCGCCCCAGGCCTCGCGGTACATCTTCGATTCCGCAACGGTCGAGAATTGCGGCCCCTCCATCGCCAGATAGGTGCCGCCGTCATGCACTTTGATCCCTTCGGCGCGGGCCGCTGCCACGCAGGCCGCCGACAAGCGTGGGCAGGTCGGCTGCGCCAGGCTGACATGGGCCACGCAGCCGGTGCCGAAGAACGATTTCTCGCGCGCGAAGGTGCGGTCGATGAACTGGTCGACCACGACGAAATCGCCGGGGGCCATCTCGTCGCGAAACGACCCACAGGCCGACACGCTGATCACATCCGTCACCCCCAGCCGTTTCAACGCATCGATATTGGCGCGGTAGGGCACATCGGTGGGGCTGTGCACATGGCCCCGCCCGTGACGCGGCAGAAACGCCATCGGCACGCCGCCCAAGCGCCCGGTCAGCACCTCATCCGACGGCGCGCCCCAGGGCGAGGCGACGGCCTGCCAGCGCGCCTCCTCAAGCCCCGAGATCTCATAAACGCCCGATCCGCCGATCACCCCGATCATCGTTTCACTCATGCCGCCGCCCCCGCTTGCCAGGTTTCAGAATGCCGCCAGAGGGGCACAATGGGAAGGTGGCCGCCTTCGTTTTTCCACGATTGGTCCTATATTATGAACCATGTGGTTTGAGGATCTGAAACGCGCCTTGGCGAGGCAGGGCGACACCCTGATGACGTCGCTGATCACGATCTGGGCCTTCGTTCTGATGGCCGGAATGATCGGCGCCGAAGCCGCGCTGGGGCCGGCCCTTGGCTTGCGTGTGATCCTCAGCACATCTCTGCGTTGGCCGTCAATTCAGGGCCAGTTGGACGATGCGGGCCTTCGCGGCATATTCACGTTGGTTCTGAGCGTGTCCATCCTCATCGCACTTTTTGGCCCGCCGCATCTGTTGATGTGGGGGTGGTCAGCCTTTCTGCTTGGCAGCGCGGCCCTCTATCTGCGCTACGATCCCCTCCGCGAACAATTGACCGAGTCGATGTGGGGCTGGTGGCCCGCGCATCTTCGCAGCCTCTGGGCCGACCTGCGGGCCCTGACCCTTGCCGTGACCGGCGTGATCGCGGGCCTTCTGGCCTGGCAGGGCGATCTGGTCACATGGCTTGTCTTCGTCATGCTCGGAAGCCTCGGCCTGAACGCGATGGCCCAGGCGACGTTCCAGACGCTCGCGCGCAACGCTGATCCCTAAGCGCGGATCGGTGGGTCCGGGGCGTTCCCGCGCCCCTTATCCCCCGCCCCGAATGCCGCGCGCATGGCTGCTATGCAGAAGAAACCCGTGCATTCGCGCGCGAACCGGGCTATGGGCGGCGCTTCCGCCCAAACTTTACACACCAAGAAACCCCGAGGCATCTTCCTTGAGCAAAGCCCTATTGGCCGCATTCAGCGACGCGATCACACTGCCGAACGGCCCCGACGCCCCCTCCCTCTCGCGTATCAAGACCGAGCTTCTGTCAGGCCTGACGGTGGCGCTCGCCCTGGTGCCCGAGGCCGTGGCCTTTGCCTTCGTGGCAGGTGTGCACCCCTTGGTCGGCCTTTATGCCGCCTTCATCGTCGGCCTGATCACCGCGCTGATCGGCGGGCGGCCCGGGATGATCTCGGGCGCGACGGGGGCGCTGGCGGTGGTGATGGTGGCGCTGGTGGCGCAGCACGGGGTTGAGTACCTCTTTGCCACGGTCGTCCTGATGGGTGTGATGCAGATCGGTGCCGGCATCTTTCGCCTCGGCAAATTCATCCGCCTGGTGCCACACCCGGTGATGCTGGGCTTCGTCAACGGGCTTGCCATCGTGATCTTTCTGGCCCAGCTCAGCCAATTTCAGGTGCCCGGCACCGGCGAGGCCGGCGCCCATGGCATGGTGGGGGGCGAGTGGCTGTCGGGCTGGCCGCTGGTGATGATGCTGGCGCTGGTCGCGCTGACCATGGCGATCATCTGGGCCACGCCGAAGCTGACCCAGGCCATCCCCGCGCCCCTGGCCGGCATCGGCATCGTGGCGGCCATCGTCATCGGCTTTGGCATCGACGTGCCGCGCGTGGGCGATCTGGCCTCGATCCAGGGCGGGCTTCCCAGCTTCCACATCCCCATGGTCCCGCTGACCTGGGAGACGCTGGAAATCATCTTTCCTTACGCGCTGATCCTGGCCGCCATCGGCCTGATCGAAAGCCTGCTGACGCTGAACCTGGTGGGCGAGATCACCGGCAAGCGCGGCGGCGCCAGCCAGGAATGCGTGGCCCAAGGCGTGGCCAACACTGTCACCGGCTTTTTCGGCGGCATGGGCGGCTGCGCGATGATCGGCCAGTCGATGATCAACGTGAAATCGGGCGGCCGCACGCGCCTCGCCGGCGTGGCCGCGGCGCTGTTCCTTCTGGCCTTCATCATGGTCGCCAGCCCCGCGATTGAGCAGATCCCGCTGGCCGCCCTTGTCGGCGTGATGTTCATGGTCGTGATCGGCACCTTCGCTTGGCAATCCCTGATGATCCTGCGTCGCGTGCCGCTGACGGATGCCTTCGTCATCATTCTGGTCACCGCCGTGACCGTCTATTCCGACCTGGCCACCGCCGTGGTTGTCGGCGTCATCGTCTCGGCACTGGCCTATGCCTGGAACAACGCCACGCGCATTCACGCCAAGACCTACACGACGCCGGAAGGTGCCAAGGTCTATCAGGTGCAGGGGCCGCTTTTCTTCGGCTCGGTCGAAGGCTTCACCGAGCTGTTCCACCCCGAGAACGATCCGCAATTGATCGTCGTCGATTTCGCCGATAGCCGCGTCGTCGACCAGTCCGCCCTGACCGCGATCGAGGCGATGGCCGCCAAGTACCAGGCCCTCGGCAAGTCGCTGCAACTGCGCCACCTCAGCCGCGATTGCCACCGCCTGCTGAGCCGTGCAGGCCAGTTGATCGTCGACAGCGACGATGACCCCGACTACCAGATCGCAGTGGATTACAATGTCCGCACCGGGCAACTTGGGGCAGGACACTAGCTTTTGCTTGCCTGGAAGGCGGAGCTGCTTCCAAACCGGTCTCTGCTTTAGGCCTCGGCATGATGTCCGGGGACGCTTTGTCGTTGCTTTTGGCCCTTGTTCCGCGTCTCTTGAGGCCGCCGCATTCGAACGGGGTGACAAACATGACCGGCCGCAAGCTCTACCTTGGCCCGCTGACCGACAATCGGCGCTGGGACATGGTCAATCTCCGCCCTGACGACGTTATCGTTGTCACGCCCCCGAAATGCGGAACCACCTGGATGCAGACCATTGTGGCTTTGCTTTTCTCCGGCGATCCCGAGGTTGAACCCGAGGTGTCGGTCAAAATGCCATGGGTCGATATTCGCCTTCGCGAGATGCCGGCAGTCGCTGAACGGCTGGAGGCGATGACCCAGCGGCGCTGCCTGAAAAGCCACACACCCATGGATGGGCTGCCTCTGGACGATCACGCGCAGTACATCTGCGTATTTCGCCACCCGCTGGATGCGCATTTCTCGTGTCGCAAACACTTCAAAAACATTCCCATCTCTTTTTTTGATAATTGGTATCCCGAGGACGATGTGGAGGGCGTCACATTCCGCCGGTTTCTGGATGGCGGCGCCGAGGGGTTTGACGGCGATGGCATGCCGCTTGCGCATATCATTCAGCACTACAAGGCCGCCACAGCCCTGGCAGACCGGCCCAATGTGGCACTGTTCCACTACGCAGACATGACCCGCAATTTGCCCGGCACCTTCGCCGAAGTGGCCGCGTTGCTGGACATCAAGCATCCCGATACTGTCATGGATCAGCTGGTACAGACGGCGCGTTTCGACAATATGCGGGCCCATGCCGGGCGCTACGCCCCGGGCGCGGGTACGGGGTTCATGAAGTCGGACACGGCGTTTTTCGACAGCGGGACAAGTGGGAAATGGATCGGCGAACTGACGAACAAAGAGCTGAACGCTTATGACGCTCTGATGGACACGTATCTCACGCCTCAGGAACGGGCCTGGCTGGAGTACGGCGCCGCCGGGCCGCTCGATTGAACCGCTGTCCCCCGGCGCTTGCGCACTTACTTTCGCCTGCCAGTTGGGTCCTGCCCTGTATGCCCGATCAACTGGTCAGGTCGTCAGGCATCGGGTTCCAATCGAAATAGGCCCTGACTAGTCCGTGATCCGAGGCGCCGGTTTGGGCGCGTTCGGTCTTGCCATCGCGCGAGAGGTGGTCGTTGATCACCTCCATCTCACGGAAGGACCAGAGCCGTTTGCGGGCGTGATCATAGAACTCCTCGGACACCAGGATGTGATCAAGGCTCTCCATCTTGTTCCGGAAGATATAGGTATAATAGACGTGCCTGAGCGAGCGGAGTTGCTGTAGCCGTTCAACCGAATAGAGCCCGGCATCCGACCGTTCACCGGCCCTCGACTTCTCGATCACGCGATAGCCAGGCTCGGCCGAGATCAGCTCGGTCGTGATCGCCTGGGATCCGTCGTTGAGGTCGCCCATCACCACGGTGGGGCTGAGGCCTTCATCCTCACGCTTCATCTCGGCGTCCAGCATCGCACGCAGGGCGCCCGCCTCCATCACCCGGCGGATATGCGAGACGGCGGACTTGGTGATCGTGGGCCAGGTGTCGAGAACATCGGGGGCATTGCGGAACGACAAACGCGCCGGCCCCTTCGATTTCAGGTGCGCCACGTAGACCGCTACTTCGGGCGGCTTGGGGCGGGTGCCCGTCGGCTGCAGGCGGGCCATCAGGACGGGGCGGCTGAATTCGGAAATCGTCACCGTGATCTCTTCCTCCGCACCGTCGGTTTCTCGCAGGCCGTCGAAGCGGAAGTCATCGGGGAAGCCCGCTACCCAATCGGCGCCCGGTAAAAGCTGCGCGGCGCCGTCCTCGCCCTTGCGCACGGCCAGCGCCACTTGCGGCTGCCCCGGGCCTGGCGCGTCGCGGGCGACGATGTCGTAGCTATCCTCCAGCCCAGCGGCCTGGAAGACCTCACGCAGCGCCTCGGCGCTCCAAAGTTCTTGAAACCCGATCACCTCGGCATCGAGCAATTTCAGTTGCGCGGCACTCCACTCGATCTTGCGCGCGTAGGCCGCCCGCCCCTCGGCATCATCGGGGAAAGGCGGTGTGTTACCGTAGGTCAGGCCGCCGACGGCCTGTAGATTGAAAAGGTTGAAAGTGGCAAAGCTGAGGTCACGGCGATTGGCACGGGCCATGGCGAATCTCCCTCTCAAAAGGCTTAGTCTACCACAAACCGCACGAGGGCTGTCTAAGTCTCGCCCGGGCGGTTCAGGCTGAAGAGCTCGGTCACCCGCGCATAATCGCGATAGCCAAGCCGCGCGAGGGGCTGGAAACGGGTCACGTCGAAACGGCCGTCGACCACGCAATCGTCGCGCAGATGCACACCCGTCACCTCGCCGAAGACCACGAAGTTCGCCTCGCCCGGTAATTGCACGATTTGCGTCAGCTTGCATTCCAGAACGGCCGGCGCGCCGGCCACATGGCTGCAGGCGATGGTGCGGCACTCTGCCCGCTCTATCCCTGCCTTGGTGAATTCATCGACCTCGGCCTCATAGGCGCCGGAGGTCACGTTCATCGCATCACGCATCGCGTATTCGACGATGTTCACTGCGAAGACGCCCGTTTCGCGGATATTGGCCACGCTGTCCTTCGTGCCCGGGCGGTCGGGCTTGGCGCTGGTCGAGGCAAACATCACCTGCGGCGGCACATAGGCCACGGCGTTGAAGAAGGAATAGGGCGCCAGGTTCTCGCCCCCCTCCGCCCCGCGGGTCGAAATCCAGCCGATCGGGCGCGGGGTGACGACGGCATTGAACGGATTGTAAGGCAGGCCGTGGCCGTCTTCGGGGCGGTAGAACATGGGCGATCTCCAAACATTTGCCCATGACCTAGAGGCATGTTACGGCGCATTCCAGAGGTAAATCGGTGCAGGCGCGTGATCCGGCTGACAGAAGAAACCGAGGCGGATTGGTGGGAGGTCGAGGCGCTCTATGACCTCTGCTTTGCGCCGGGGCGCGAGGCCTTGTCGTCGTACAGGCTGCGGGACGGCGTGCCGAAAGTGGCCGCGCTCTGTCTGGTGGCGCGCGATCACGACGGTATTCTGGCCGGTGCGATCCGTTATTGGCCGGTTCGGGTGGGCAGCGCCCCTGCCCTGCTGCTGGGCCCGGTCGCCGTTCATCCCACGCGGCAGGGTGAAGGGGTGGCGGGGCTTCTGATCCGCGAAAGCCTACTTCTGGCGCGGGCGGAGGGGTGGCAACGGGTGCTGCTGGTGGGCGACGCGCCCTATTACGGAAAGTTCGGGTTTGCAAAGCATGACAGCGCTGTCATGCCACCCCCCACGAACCCCGACAGGGTGCTGGAGTTGGCGCTGCAACCCGGCGCGTGGGAGGGGGTCGAAGGCCCCGTGACACGAGCCACAGCTTGAGCTTACCTTGGGTCGACCCCATATCCTATGTGGGACAGCGAGGGAGGCTTTGCATGCCTGACATCACAGAACCGGACCTGAGTGAGGTGTTTCTGCCCGCACCCGGCCTTGATACCGAGGCCGAGATGCAGGCCATCGTGGCACGGTATATCGGGGCCAGTGGCGTGCTTATCCAACTGGTGACGTTTGTTGGCGGTCAGGTGGGCGACGTGGTCTCGCGACTGCCGAAGGGCACGCAGAGCAGGATTGACGACATGACTCGCATCGCGCTTGAGACGGCCTATGGCGCAGCGAAGGGCAGTCACCGCAAGCGTCCGGGCGGGGATCGCGCGCATCGCCGGGCAGCGGCCGCCTTCGGAGCCGTCGGCGGTTTGGGCGGCCTGCCTTCGGCTCTGGCGGAACTGCCGGTTACGACAACGGCGATCCTACGCTCGATCCAAGAAATCGCGCGGTTCTATGGTGAGGATCTATCCACCGAGGAAACCCGCGCCGCCTGCCTGCAGGTTCTCGGCGCGGGCGGACCCCTGGCCGAAGATGACGCCGCCGATTTCGCTTTTCTGGGCGCTCGGATGACGCTGACCGGCCCCGCAATCAACAATCTGATCGCCCAGATCGCGCCCCGCTTCGCCGCGATCATGAGCCAGCGCCTGGCCACGATGGCCGTTCCGGTCCTCGGAGCCGCAGCAGGCGCCGGCACCAACCTGGCCTTCATGCGGTACTATCAAGATATGGCGCATGTGCATTTCGGCCTGCGCCGCCTGGCGCGCTACGGCGCGCTCGAGGCGCCAGCCGTTTTCAAGGCCCGCGTGGAGAACGCGCGGGCCATCCGCAAGGTGTGATCTGGATCCTGATCGGCCGGAGAGCGCCTGCAGACCCTCTCCCGCAGAGCCTTGCGGGCTAGAGCAGCAGGTCGCTCTGCTCCAGCGGATCGAAGATGTTGACATTGTTGACCTCGATCCGCCAATCAACCACTCCGTCGCCGTTCTGATCGATCTCAATCGTCGCCTCACGCCGGAAAAGCCCGTTGACGATGCGGACTTCACCCGCGCCGGACCCGCTGAAGGCACCCTCGACATAGCTCAGCGACCCACCGGCCACGTTCAGGTCGATCACATCTCCCTCGGCACCGTTGAAGTCAGCGACCAGCCCCCGTGTCGCACCGGTCGATAGCGGACCCGACAGGTTGAATTCGAACTCGTCGGCACCGCCGCCGCCGGTCATGCTGGCATAAGTCGATCCCCGCTGGGTGACCAGACGATCATCGCCATCCCCGCCGATCATCGTGTCGTTGCCGGCACCGGAATAGAGGTTGTCATCACCCAAACGGCCTTCAAGCCGGTCGTTTCCATCTCCGCCGAAAAGGGCATTGGCGCCGTTGTCGCCGCGGATGACGTCATTGCGATCCGTTCCGACGACGTTCTCAACGTTGACAAGCGTGCTGGAATTGGTGACCCACCCGCCGCTCCAGTAGCTCTGCGTGGCCGTGCCGGCCTGCAGGTCGACTACGTAGCCTACCGGAGCGGTGCTGTCGGAGAAATCGACCCAGTCGATACCTGCGCCGCCATTGACGTAGTTCTGGCCTGTGCCGGGTTTCATGAAGTCGAATCCATCGCCGCCATAGATCGAGTCGTTCCCCGCACCGCCGTCCAGCCGGTCGCTGCCCGCAAGTCCGAACAGGCTGTCATTGCCGTTGCGGCCCTCGATCACGTTGTTGAGCGCATTGCCGATCAGCACGTCATTGTAGGACGAGCCCTGAAGATTCTCGATCGAGATCAGGCTGTCGCCCTGGGCATGGCCGCCGAACCCGGTGCCGCTGGTCAGGTTCACCACAACGCCGGCATTCGATCCCGCATAACTGGCCCAGTCATACGCCCCGCCGCCGTCGATGACATCGGCGCCCGCGCCGCCCAGAAGCGTGTCGTAGCCAACGCCGCCGACAAGCGAGTCGGCACCAGCGCCGCCATTCAAGTAGTCGTTGCCGTTGTCGCCGCGCAGCGTGTCGTCACCGTTTTGTCCAGCCAGGTAGTCGTTGCCATGACCGCCGCCGATGTAATCGTTGTCATCGCCGCCATAGGCGCGGTCATTGCCGTCACCGCCGAGGATCAGGTCATTGCCGCTTCCGCCAAAGAGTGAATCGTTGCCGTCCTGGCCAAGCAGCACGTCAGCGCCACCATTGCCAAAGATCGTGTCGTTGCCGCCATATCCATAAAGAAGGTCGCCACGAAACGTGCCGGATAGAAAGTCGTTCGCGTCAGTTCCAAAGAAATTCGCCATCTGTCCACTCCAGTGTCGGTGTGCGGCGAAACTGCCGCTTGTCCCGATTGGTCGGTCCAGCAGCGCAATTGGTTCAAATTGGGAGCAGACGGGTCGGAAAAGCGTGAAGCCTCAGTCCGAGAGCGGCCTTTAAGCCTTTGAAATCACGCGCTATCGCAATACGTCCGTGGTATCTCAGCCGGCATCCGTGCGCCCGCGGCGGTCGTTGCGCAGGTTGGCGTAGAGGACGTGGTTGCGCCAGCGGCCGTTGATTTGCAGATAGCTCTGCGCGACGCCCTCATATTTGAAGCCCGCCCCCTCGAGCACCCCGCGTGAGGCGGCGTTCTCGGGCAGGCAGGCGGCTTCGATGCGGGAAAGGTCCAGCTCGGTAAAGGCGTAATGCACCACAGCGCGGATCGCCTCGCGCATGAAACCCTGGCGGGCGAAGGCGGCGCCGATCCAGTAACCCAGCGTGCCCGCCTGGGCCGGGCCGCGCCGGATATTGTCCAGCGTGATGGCGCCCAGAAGCTGCGCGTCGGACCGGCGGATCAGGAAAAGCGGCAGGGCCGAGCCTTGCGACACCGCGCGCGAGGCCCAGTAGACCCGGTTGGTAAAGCTTTTGCGGGTCAGGTGGTCGGTAGCCCAGGCGGGCTCCCACGGCACCAGAAAATCGGCGCTGTCGCGGCGGAGCGCCGTCCAGTCGCGGAAATCGGCATGCTGGGGCAGGCGCAGGGTCATGCGTTCGGTCGCGATCTGGACCTTGCGCCGTTGCAGCAGCATCAGGCGGCAAGCCTTTGGGTCAGCGCGGGCAGCGCCGGTGCACGGTCGGCCGGGCCATAAAGCGCCAGCGCGGCGGCCCCTGCCTTGGCAATGGTCTCGGCGAAATCGGCAACCGCCTTGCGCGTGACAGCGTCGATCTTGTCCACCGTTTCGGCCACCGGCGGCACCCTGCCCCAGATCGCCACCAAGCGGGCGAGGCGTTCGGCCCGGGCCGAGGGGCTTTCCAGCCCCATCAACAGACCGGCCTTCATCTGGGCGCGGGCGCGGGCCACCTCGGCCTCGCCCATATCGTCGATGGCGCGGCGCATCTCATCGATGGTCAGTTCGGAGAGGCCCGCAATATCCTCGGCACTGGTGCCGGCATAGATCGTCAGCATGCCGGTATCGGCATAGGCGCCGGCCTGGGCGTAGATCGAATAGCACAGGCCCCGCTTTTCGCGGATCTCCTGAAAGAGGCGCGAGGACATGCCGCCGCCCATCACCTGGGCGTAGATCTGCGCGATGTAGAAATCGTCAGAGCGGTAGCCGGGGCTTTCGAACCCAAGGGCGAAATGCACCTGTTCGAGGCGTTTGAGCTCGCGCCGCTCGCCGGTTTGGAACTGGGCGGGTTCCGGCGCCTCCGCGCCGCGCGGGGTCAAGTGGCCGAAAAGCGCCTCTGCCTGGCGCACGATGGCGTCGTGATCGATGGCGCCCGCGGCCGACAGGATCAGCCGTTCGGGACCGTAATGGGTGGCGACGAAGCGGCTGAAATCATCGCGCTGAAAGGCGCTGACCCGTTCGCTGGGGCCAAGGATCGTGCGGCCGATGGGCTGGCCGGGATAGGCGGCTTCCTGCAACCAGTCGAAGATGATGTCGTCGGGCGTGTCCAGCGCCTGGCCGATCTCCTGCAAGATCACGCCGCGCTCAACCTCGATCTCGGCGGGGTCGAAAACGGGGTTCAGCACGATATCGGCCACCACATCCAGCGCCAGCGGCACATCGGCCTTCAGGACACGGGCGTAATAGGCCGTGGTCTCGCGGCTGGTATAGGCGTTGATGTAGCCGCCGACATCCTCGATCTCTTCGGCGATCTGAAGCGCGCTGCGCCGGGTCGTGCCCTTGAAGGCCATGTGTTCAAGGAAATGGGCGATGCCGTTTTCCTGCGCGCGCTCATGCCGGCCGCCGGCCTGAACCCAAAGCCCGATCGAGGCGGATTCGAGGGCCGGCATCGCCTCGGTCACGATGCGGAAACCGTTGGGTAGAGTATGCAGATTGACGCTCAATGCGTGCGACGCTCCCTGATCAGGGTTTCAATGGCCGAGAGGTCGTTCGCAACCTCGGTCAGCCGTTCGGGCCTCTCATAGAGGTCTGCCATGCGGTTTGGAAGAGGGGGGCGCCCACCCGTGGCCGCCTCGACCGCATCGGGGAACTTGGCCGGGTGGGCGGTGGCCAGGGTGACCATCGGGGTCGCGCCCAGATGCGCGCCCGCCACCCTCACGCCGACGGCCGAATGCGGGCAGAGCACCTCGCCCGTCTGGTGGTGCATCGCTTTGATGGTCGCGGCGGTTTCAGCCTCGGACGCGCGGCCTGAGGCGAAGGTCTCGCGTAACCGGCCCAGGGCGCCCTGGCTCAGCTTGAAGCCGCCCTTGGTTTTCAATTCCTCCATCAGCTGTGCGACAGCCGCGCCGTCACGGTCGTAGACATCGAACAGCACGCGTTCGAAATTTGACGAGACCTGGATGTCCATCGACGGGCTGATCGTGGGCGTGACGCCCGAAGTGCGGTATTCGCCATTGGTCAGGCAGCGGTGCAGGATGTCGTTCTGGTTGGTGGCGACAACCAGCTGATCAATCGGCAGGCCCATGACCCGCGCGATGTAGCCTGCGAAGATGTCGCCGAAATTACCTGTGGGGACCGTGAAGCTGACCGTGCGATGCGGCGCGCCCAGGGCCGTGGCGGCGGTGAAGTAATAGACCACTTGGGCCAGAACCCGCGCCCAGTTGATCGAGTTCACGCCCGCCAACCCAACCTCGTCGCGGAAGGTGAAGTCGTTGAACATGTCCTTCACCGCCGCCTGACAATCGTCGAAATCGCCATGCACCGCCAGCGCATGCACATTGGTCTCGGACGGTGTGGTCATCTGGCGGCGCTGCACCTCGGACACGCGGCCATGGGGGTAGAGGATGAAGACATCGACATTGCCCTGACCGCGAAACGCCTCGATCGCCGCGCTGCCCGTGTCGCCCGAGGTGGCACCCACGATGGTGACCCGCTGGCCCGAGCGCGACAGGGCCAGCTGAAACAGCTGGCCGATCAGCTGCATCGCGAAATCCTTGAAGGCAAGGGTCGGCCCGTGGAACAGCTCCAAAAGGAAGTGGTTCGGGCCAAGCTGCACCAAGGGCGCGCGGGCCTCGTGGCCGAAGCCCTGATAGGACCGTTCGATACACCCCGCCAGATCGTCGTCACTAAACGCATCGCCGATGAACGGGCGCATGACGCGAAAGGCGACCTCTTCATAGGGCAGGCCCGCCAGAGCCGCGATATCGCCCTGCGACAGGGTCGGCACGGCCTCGGGCACGTAAAGGCCGCCATCACGGGCCAGCCCGGTCAGCATCGCCTCGTCAAAGCTTAGGATCGGGGCCTGGCCCCTGGTCGATACGTAGCGCATAGCCCCGCCCCTCAGTCTGTCCGGCGCGTGATACGCCGGATCATCAGGCCTGTCATCCCCAGCCAGACGATGGCCAGTCCGAACCAGGTGATGACGTAGCCCAAGTGATCGTTGCGGATGTTGGCCGTGTCTATGGGCAGGGGCGTCAAACGCGGGTCCGGTTGCGACGCCGTGCGCGCGATGACCATCACGGGCCGGGTGCCCAGCGCCTCGGCCATCGGCGCGACGTCGCGGGCGAACCAGATGTTGTTGGCCAGATCCGGCGCAGGCGTTGAGGAGGTGCGATCATCGGGCCAGAGCAGGTTGCCGATGATCTGCGTGGTGTCTGTCTGCGGCGGCAGCGCCTTGTCGTCCAGCCGCAACAGGCCATGATCGACCATGATGCGGCCATGATCGGCCGTCTCAAACGCCGAGATCACGCGGTAGCCCGTGCCAGCCGCCGTGCCGGAGGTGAGCACGTGCAGTTCCTCACCCGTCGCCGTGCCGGTGACGGTGACGGCGAGGTATTCGTGCGCCTCTTCGGCCGGATCGGCGGGCAGTGCCACGGGGGGCGCGGCCAATTGCGCCTCGGCCTCGGCGATCACGCCTTTCTTCCATTCCAGACGCTGGATCTGCCAGACCCCCAGCGCCACCAGAATGGCCGTGCCGACAGCGCCCAGAAGAACGGGAAAGATCAAACTGCGGATCATCGGGCCCTCATCAAAGGCGCGAAGCGCGGGACATTGGCCCCGCGCTTCCCTGTCATTTCACTTACGTCGCGGTCGTTGGATCAGACGCCGATGCCCCACATGTAGACAGCGGCAAACAGGAACAGCCAGACCACGTCAACGAAGTGCCAGTACCAGGCGGCAGCCTCGAACCCGATATGCTTTTCGGCGGTGAAATGGCCGGCGCGAACGCGGAACCAGCAGATCGTCAGGAAGATCGTGCCGATGATCACATGGGCGCCGTGAAAACCTGTGGCCATGAAGAAGTTCGAGAAGAACTTGTCGCCCCCGAAGGTCCAGTCCTGCGGGCCGATCAGGTACCAGTATTCGTAGCCCTGCAATGCGGTAAAGGCGATGCCCAGCACGATCCCGATCGCCAGCCCCCATTCCACATCCTTACGCTCGCCCCCATGGACCAGCGCGTGGTGCGCCCAGGTCACCGCGCAACCCGACAAGAGCAGGATAAGCGTGTTGATCAGCGGCAGGTGCAGCGGATCGACATGGTAGAATTCCGGCGAGACATAAGTTGAGCCCTCATAGGTATCCATCGGATACAGGGCGTGCTTGAAGAAGCTCCAGAACCAGGCTGCGAAGAACATCACCTCGGACATGATGAAGAGGATAAAGCCGTAGCGCAGGCCAAGCCGCACGACAGGGGTGTGGTCGCCCTGACGGCTTTCGGCCACCACTTCCGACCACCAGGCGAACATCACGTAAAGGACGCCGACAGTGCCGATCAGAAAGGCCCAAGGCCCGCTGCCATGCATCCAGAACACCGCGCCCATAAGCATGGTGAAGGCGCTGACAGACCCGATGAAGGGCCAGAGCGATGGGGGCAGGATGTGGTAGTCGTGTTCTTTCACATGCGCCATGCAGGGTCTCCGTCAGGCATCAATTGGTCTCGGCCTGTCCGGCCACCGGCGCGAGTTCCGCGTAGGTGTCAGGCAGGTCGATGACGTGGAAAGTATAGGAAAGCGTGATCTGTTTCACGTATTTCCCGTCGTTATCGTCGACAATCTCTGGGTCGACATAGAAGGTCACCGGCATCTGCATCCGCTCGCCCGGGGCCAGAACCTGGCTTTCGAAGCAAAAGCAGTCGATCTTGGCGAAATAGCCGCCCGCCGCAAAGGGGGCGACATTGTAGCTGGCGGACCCCGCGATGGGTTCGGAGGTCGGGTTGTAGGCCTCATAGAAGGCCAGGCCGACCTCGCCGATGCGCACTTCCATCTGGGTCTGCATCGGCTTGAATTCCCACGGCATGCCCGCCTCAAGCGAGGCATCGAAGCGCACGATCATGGTCTGATCGAGGATCTCAAGGTCGGACCCGTCAGACACCGCTGTCGTGCCGCCATAACCGGTCACGCGGCAAAAAAGGTCGTAAAGTGGCACCGATGCCCAGCCCAGGCTGCCCATCAGGACGACGACACCAACGGTTTGCGTCAGCGTCTTGTGGGTATCGGTCAGGCGTTTGTACCAGCCGATCATTGCACCGGCTCCGTTATCGGCAGAACGCTGGCGCGGGGCTGGTGATCATAGGCCTCGATCAGGCCGCCATTGGTGACTTTCACAACCGTCACGCCGAACATCACGGCGACGAAGGCGACCAGTGTCAGGGCCACGCCCACATTCATGCCCAGGCGGCGTCTATGCAGGTCATGATCTTTCGCAAATGCCATCACATCACCTCCAGAAGGGCCGTATCGGCCAGCATCGCGCCGAAATGCAGGAAGAGGTACAAAAGCGAGAAGCGGAAGAAGCGCTTTTCCACCGCATAGCCATCGGCCTCGGCCATGCCCTCATCCCGGCGCCAGATGCGCACGGCACCAATCAGAAAGAGCACGTTCAGAACGATCGCGGCCGCCATGTAGATCGGCCCACCGAGCGCGGTGAAGCCCGCGCCGATGGCCAGACCCGCCAGCAAAATCGTGTAGACCAGGATATGCACGCGCGTCGCACGGCGGCCATGGGTCACGGTCAGCATCGGCACACCGGCCTTGTGATAGTCTTCCTTCATGAAAAGCGCCAGCGCCCAGAAATGCGGCGGCGTCCACATGAAGATCAGCGCAAACATCATGACGCTTTCGACGCTGACACCGCCCGTTGCGGCGGCCCAGCCGATCATCGGGGGGAAGGCCCCGGCCGCGCCACCGATGACGATGTTCTGCGGCGTCGCGCGCTTCAGCCACATCGTGTAGACGACCGCATAAAAGAAGATCGTGAAGGCCAGAAGGCCCGCGGCGACCCAATTGGCCGCCAGCCCCAGCATGATAACCGAAAGACCCGCCAGCCCCAGGCCCAGCGCCCGCGCCTCGCCCGCCGTCACGCGACCATCCGGCACGGGGCGGCGGGCGGTGCGGCGCATCACGGCGTCGATATCGGCGTCATACCACATGTTCAGCGCGCCCGAGGCTCCGCCGCCCAGCGCGATGAACAAGATCGCGGCAAAGCCCAGCATCGGGTTGATGCCCCCCGGCGCCAACACCAGCCCCACCAAAGCGGTGAACACGACCAGCGACATCACGCGCGGCTTCAAAAGCTGCACGTAATCGCCGAACCGCACATCGCGGGGGCCGTCGAAAGAGGTGGCGTCGGTCATCCCTGGCGTCCTCTGCGGGTTTTAGTCGTTCGAGGCGACATCGACGGTCGCCGGGCGGCCGGAATAGACCTCAACCGCGCTGTCCAGCCAGGTCTGATAATCTTCCGGCGTGACCGCCTTGACGGTGATCGGCATATAGGCGTGATCCTTGCCGCAAAGCTCGGAGCATTGGCCGAAATAGATGCCTTCCATGCCAGGCTCAACCTCGAACCAAAGCTCGGCCAGGCGGCCAGGCACGGCGTCTTGCTTGACCCCGAAGGACGGGATCGTCCACGAATGGATCACGTCGGCGCCGGTGACCTGCATCAGAACCTTCTGCCCCGTCGGAACGACGACGGCCGTATCGGTGGCCAGCAAATACAGATCGTCGGTATAGCCGTATTCAGCCAGTTCTTCTCGCGCCAGCATGTAGCTTGCGAAATCGATGTCGTGATCGGGGTATTCGTAGCTCCAGTACCACTGGTGGCCGGTCACTTTGATGACGACATCCGCCTCGGGCATGATCTGTTGCTTGAACAGGACCGGCAGCGAATAGGCGCCGATCACCAGCAAGATCACCACCGGGATCGCCGTCCAGGCGAACTCGATCGGGGTGTTGTGGGTGAACCGCGCGGGCGTGGGATTGGATTTCGCGTTATGGCGGACGATCACGATGGCCAAAAGGGCTAGAACGAAGACGCAGATGACCGTAATGATCACCAGAAGGAACCCGTCGAGCCACCTCAGATCAGACATAAGCTCGGTCGCGGCCGGCTGAAAGCCCATGCCGCCCGGCACCGGGGCGCCGATGACCGGCAGATTGTCGGGCAAGGTCTGGGCGATCGCGGCGCCGGTTGACAAGTTTACCGCGGCCAAAGCGCCCGAAATCCTGGAGAAAAGTCGCATATTGGTTCCCTATTTTCAGATCGGCTAGGCCAGCTTTCGCGGTTGTTTCCAAGGCCGAGCCCCGCACGGGGGCGGAATCCCGTTGTATCCCGACCCGGTGAAAACCATATTGTTGGCTCAAGGACAAGCAAAACCGTTGCGTCAAACAGACGCTTGTCCGCTTTCAGCCCGCAAGGAGACATCCCATGGCCGCCGACACCTTCCGCCCGTTCGACACCGCGCTGGACGAGGGGCGCGCGCTGGCAGTCCTGCGCGCGGCCACTGACGGCGCCGATGACGGCGAATTGTTTCTTGAGCGGCGCCGGTCCGAGGTGCTGACCTTTGACGATGGCCGGGTGAAGAATGCCAGCTACGATGCCAGCGAAGGCTTCGGCCTGCGTGCGGTGCGGGGCGAGACGGCCGGCTATGCCCATTCGACCGAGATTTCCGAACAGGCGCTGATCCGCGCCTCGGAAACCGCGCGCCTGGCCGTGGGCGATGGCGGCGGCACGCTGGCCCTGCCGCCGCGCGCCACCAATACCCGCCTTTACACCGATGCCGATCCGATCGCGGGCGCGGCCTTTCCGCTGAAACTGGATGCATTGCGCGAGATCGATGCCTTTGCCCGCGCGCTGGACCCCCGCGTCGTGCAGGTTTCGGCCACGTTGGCGGCCTCGCACCAGGAGGTCGAAATCCTGCGACCCGAGGGTTTGCATGTCTCCGACACGCGGCCCATGGCGCGGCTGAATGTCAGCGTGATTGTTGAAGAGAACGGCCGGCGCGAACAAGGCGGCATGGGCGGTGGCGGGCGCCATGGGATCGACGTGCTGCTCGACCCCGACCGCTGGCAGGCCATGGTGCGCGAGGCCCTGCGGATCGCTCTGGTCAACCTTGGCGCCGAACCCGCCCCGGCGGGCGTCATGGACGTGGTCCTTGGCCCCGGCTGGCCCGGCATCTTGCTGCACGAGGCCATTGGCCATGGGCTGGAGGGCGATTTCAACCGCAAGAAAACCTCGGCCTTCTCGGGCCTGATGGGTCAACGCATCGCCTCGCCCGGGGTTACGGTACTGGATGACGGCACCATCCCCGACCGGCGCGGATCGATCAGCATCGATGACGAAGGCACGCCCTCGGGCAAGAACGTCCTGATCGAGGACGGCATCCTTGTGGGCTATATGCAAGACCGGCAGAATGCCCGCTTGATGGGGGTTGAGGCCACCGGAAACGGGCGGCGCGAAAGCTATGCCCACACCCCGATGCCGCGGATGACGAACACCTATATGCTGGCGGGCCAGGATGATCCCGCCGATATCGTGGCCAGCCTGAAGGACGGCATCTATGCTGTGGGCTTCGGCGGCGGGCAGGTCGATATCACCAACGGCAAGTTCGTGTTCTCGTGTACCGAGGCCTACCGCGTGAAGGATGGCAAGGTGGGTGCCGCCGTCAAAGGCGCCACGCTGATCGGCGACGGGCCGACCGCATTGCAGCAGATCCGCGCCATCGGCAACGACATGGCGCTGGACCCCGGCATCGGCAATTGCGGCAAGGCGGGCCAATGGGTGCCGGTGGGCGTGGGCCAGCCCAGCCTGCTGATCGGCGGGCTGACGGTGGGCGGCTCGGCCGCGTGAGCCTGCACGCCCCGCGCCCGGCCCTGCCTGCCGAATATCCCGTGTTGGCCCAGCTCTGGCGCGATTCCTGGATGGACGCCCATGCCGCTTACGTACCCGAGGCGCTGACGCGGCTGCGGACGGTTGAGGATTTCTCGCGGCGTCTGAAGGAATTTGGCGATGCCGTGCGCGTTGCAGGACCCGAGGGGCAACCTCTTGGGCTTTGCATCGTCCGAGACGACGAACTCCACCAGCTTTTCCTGGCCCGTGCCGCCCGAGGCACCGGCCTGGCCGAGGTGCTGTTGCGCGACGGCGAGGCCCGCCTGGCCGCCGCCGGCATCACCCGCGCCTGGCTTGATGCAGTGGCCGAGAACACCCGGGCCTGCCGGTTCTACACGCGGATGGGCTGGCAGGATGAGGGCATCAGGACCATGCCGCTTGACACGTCGGAAGGGCCTTTCAAGATCCCTCTGCGGGTCTTTACCAAGACTCTCGTCCCCGAAGAGGTTTAAGGGCCCATACCCGATCTTTGCGCCACGCCGGAAAATCGCCCGCGCTAGAGTAGTTTACCGCAGATTCCTGAAGGAAACGCGGTGACGTTCAACGCCCAAGCAGCCCCCATCGCCTGCAGAAAATCACCTTCCGTCCAAATTTTGACTAAGTTTTAGGCAGAATGAAAACAGGGAGGAGTACGGCCTGCTGTCGCGAGGCATCAGGCCGGTAAGGGGTAAATGGTAAGACAGAGGCAAGCTGCCAGACCTGTCAAACGCGATGTCGGTCGCGATCAATATCGTCGCGCTTGGCACATGTCACGCGCATCTGCCCAGAAGGGCCGACCTTCCCAAACGTCAGAGTAAAACACGTCGAGCATCCCAGAATGCGAGACTGCATAACGAGGGAAAAACGCATATGTGTGAGACACGTAAACAGAAGAGCCGCTGGAAGACCGGTGCTGCGATCCTTTTCGCGACCTCTATCATGGCATCGGCCGCGTTCGCCCAGGATGTCCGGTTGATCGCAAACGATGGCAGCGCCGAGATCACGGGACGGCTGGTTTCGTTCATCGACGGCAATTACCTGGTTCGCACGGATGTTGGCACGCTGGCGCTGTCCAGCAACGATGTGCGTTGCGAAGGCGCCGCCTGTCCAAGCGGTGCGGCAAGTGTGCAGCAAGCCGCCGCGGTTACTGTTCAGCCGTCCGCGCCTATCCAGCTGGGCAGACCCGATGTCAGCTATGCGGGGTCCGACACGGTCGGCCTTGGGGTGATGCCGTTCCTGATGGAGGGCTATGCCGGCTATCTGAATGCCCAGATGGTCGTGCAGGAAATCAACGGCGAAACCGAACAGATGATCAGCTTCATGCGCGGCGACACGCCGCTGGCACGGCATCTGCTGGTCTCGACCGGATCAGGCGACGCCTTCGATGCGCTGGCCGACAAGACCGCGCATTTCGGCATGGCGTCGCGCCCTGCCCGCCCGGGCGAGATCGAGGTGCTGCGCCGCGCCGGTGTGGGCGACATCACCGATCCGCGGAATGAGACGGTGATCGCGGTCGACAGTCTTGCGGTGATCGTGAACGAGCGTAACCCGGTCACCTCGCTCAGCCTGAGCCAGCTTGAACGGATCTATACCGGCAGCATCACCAATTGGCGCCAGGTGGGCGGGCCCGATGCCCCGATCACCGTTTTGTCGCGCGAAGACGGGTCCAGCACCCGCGGCGTCTATGAGAACGTGATCTTCTCGGGGCGTGAGCGGCCGCTCGGCCCTGACACCGTCTACCCCGGAGGCGACAACCCCGAGATGGCCGCCGCTGTGCGCGCCGATGCCTTTGCCATCGGCTATGTGGGCTTTGCCTATAGCCAGGGCACGCGTGTGCTGGATCTGGCGGGCGAATGCGGTCTTGTGGGCCGGGCCGAACCCTTCAGCGTGAAGACCGAAGAATACCCGCTCGGCCGGCGCCTCTACCTCTATAACCGGCCCGACAATATGCCGCCCGAGGCGCGGCAATTCATGGAATACGCCCTGTCGACCGAGGCCGATGCGCCGATCGAGGCGTCCGGTTTCGTCAGCCTTGGCGTGGCGCGCCAATCGCGCAGTTTCAGCTTCAGCGACGCGAATCGCCTGGTCGCAAGCGTACGCGGCGATTTTCCAAGACGATTGGCCAGCCAATTGGGAGAAGAGATCGTCAATTGGGACAGATTGTCCACGACCATCCGCTTTCCCCCGGGCTCAAGCGCCCTCGGCCAGAAAGAGCGTAACGATATCGCGCGGCTGATCGGGTATCTGGAAACCCTGCCATCGGGGTCAGAGGTCGCGATCGTCGGCTTTACCGACAGCGACGGGGCGTTCAGCTATAACCTGACCCTGGCCGATCAGCGGGCAAGATCGGTGGCTCGCTCAATCGCCCGGGCGGCTGGGCAACGTTTGCCGAATGTGCGCTTTCAGACCAAATCCTATAGTGAGCTGATGCCATCGGCGTGCAACACGGATGTCAACGGCAAGGCGATCAATCGCCGGGTTGAGGTTTGGGTTCGGTCATAGCGCCGCGCTTTACAAAACTTTGCATGGCCCTGTTTTAAGGGCCATGCCGTCCCCACGCGCCTTCGGTGAAAAGTTTTTCGAAACCCAGAACATCGTTTACGTCGTGTTAAGGATATCGGTGCTAGAGATTCCCCTGTGATCAGACGGAGCAGGCGGGACACCGGAATGTTTTCTTCCCCACCCCCCCTCGCACCACCCACCACGGAAGAAGATGCCCTTCGCTGGCTCCGTCTGATCCGATCCCCCCGCGTTGGCATTGCAACGTTCTTCCGGCTGATGGCCGAGCACGGATCGGCGCGCGCAGCCCTTGAGGCATTGCCTGACATTGCCGCCGCTTCGGGCGCGAAAGACTATCAGCCCTGCCCGGCCGGCGTGGCCGAGGCCGAGCTTGCCGCCGGCCGCAAGGCAGGCGCGCGGCTGGTGTGCTTTGGCGACGCCTGCTATCCGCTGACATTGATGGAAATCGCCGATCCACCGCCCCTGCTCTGGGCTTTGGGCGATACCGATCTTCTGAACCGCCCCACCATCGCGCTGGTGGGCGCGCGCAACGCGTCCAGCCTGGGTTTGCGGATGACCAAGGCCCTGGCCAAAGGCCTTGGTGCGGCTGGCAATGTCGTCGCCTCGGGCCTGGCGCGCGGTATCGACGCGGTCGCCCATGACGTCGCGCTGGCCACGGGAACCATCGCCGTGCAGGCGGGTGGTGTCGATGTGCTCTATCCGCCCGAGAATGCGACCCTTGCCGGTCGAATCGCGGAAAACGGTTTGCGCATCTCAGAGCAACCCATGGGGCTGCAACCGACCGCACGCCACTTCCCGCGCCGCAACCGCATCGTCTCGGGCTTGTCGCAAGCCGTGGTGGTGGTAGAGGCGGCGGCGAAATCAGGCAGCCTGATCACGGCGCGCTGCGCGCTGGATCAGGGGCGCGAGGTCATGGCCGTGCCGGGCCATCCCTTCGATGCGCGCGCCTCGGGCTGCAACATGCTGATCCGCGACGGCGCGACGCTGGTCAGGGGTGCCGAGGACGTGCTGGCCGCCCTCAGCGCCCTGCCCGACGTCGAACCGCCCACAGCGCGCAAGCCGCCGGAAACTGCCCCCGAACCGGCACCGCAGGCCAATACCGCACCGCCGGCAGATATCGCCGAACGGATTCTCGACCTTCTGTGCCAGGCGCCGGTGGCCGAGGATCAGTTGATCCGCGACCTCGGCCTGCCCGCGCAGAAAGTCGCGGCGGAATTGCTGACGCTTGAGCTGGAGGGCATGATCGAACGCCGGGCTGGCGGGTTGCTGGCGCTGTGTGCCTGAGGCAACGCGCCTTTTGCATCTTCCTGGGCGTCAGGAGCGCCAGAAAGCATCCTGCCAGATCCGATCAACCGCGCCGGCCTGTTTAGCGCGCGCAGTAATCGGCAATCACGGCGTAGAAATCCTCACATACGGGCTGCCAGACCCACCAGGCCTCGGTCGCGCCGATCTCATACAGCACAGGCACCCATTGCCCGCCAGATCGCTTGTAGAGAACATCCAGGCGCGGCCCGTCGCGATCGGTCACATCGACCATCCCGTGAAAGGCCATCGGCGTGTAGGCCAGATCGATGGCCGCGCCGCCGGGGCGCTGCGCGGTCAGTTGCGCGAAGGCCAGATCGCGGGTCACACGCATCTCTTCGACGATGAATTCCACCGGGTCGCCCAAATGCCACGCGGCGATGGGGCGGATCGCATCAAGCACGGCGCGGCGTTCGGCGGATCCGCGCTCAGGTTCGCTCCACCCTTGGGCGGCCGCAGAGAAGGCGCTCAGCAGTGCCAGTGTTACAGAAAACAGAAAAAACCGCATCATCGTTACCTTTCAAAACCGGAAGGTCTTCTTGGCAAAGACCACCGATTCTGCCAATTGCCGATGTTGCGCGAAAAGGCTTGCATTGACATTCCGCGCCACGGCCCCACATCTTGCGCCGCCTGTGCTTCACCCATTTTCCGGAAGGTCTTTCATGCCGGTCGTTGTCGTCGAGTCCCCTGCTAAAGCCAAGACAATCAACAAATATCTCGGCCCGGGCTACACGGTGCTGGCGTCTTACGGCCATGTGCGCGACCTGCCTCCGAAGGACGGATCGGTCGATACCGAGAACGATTTCGACATGAAATGGGAGGTCGCCGCCGACAGCAAAAAGCACGTCAAGGCCATCGCCGACGCGCTGAAGGATGACGGCGCGCTGATTCTGGCGACCGACCCCGATCGCGAGGGCGAGGCGATCAGCTGGCACCTGCAGGAGACGCTGACCGACCGCAAGGCGATCAAGAAGGACACCCCCGTCAGCCGCGTCGTCTTCAACGCCATCACCAAGGCGGCGGTGACCGAAGCGATGAAGAACCCGCGGCAGGTGGACAGCGCGTTGGTTGAGGCCTACCTCGCCCGCCGCGCGCTGGATTACCTGGTGGGCTTCAACCTGTCGCCGGTCCTTTGGCGCAAGCTGCCCGGCGCCAAATCGGCCGGCCGGGTGCAATCGGTCTGCCTGCGCCTGATCGTTGAGCGCGAGATGGAGATCGAAGCGTTTCGCCCGCGCGAATATTGGTCGGTCACGGCAGGGCTGACGACCCCACGCGGGCAGGATTACACCGCCCGCCTCACGGTTCTGGGCGGCAAGAAGCTCGACAAGTTCGACATCGGCACGGCCGAAGCGGCGGAACTGGCCGTCCACGCCGTGGCCTCACGCGATCTGACGATCAAGTCGGTCGAGGCCAAACCGGGCTCGCGCAACCCGTCGGCGCCCTTCATGACCTCGACCCTGCAACAGGAGGCCAGCCGCAAATTCGGCATGGGCGCCAAGCAGGCGATGAGTGCGGCCCAGCGCCTCTATGAGGCGGGCCACATCACCTATATGCGGACCGATGGCATCGACATGGCACCCGAGGCGGTGATGTCGGCGCGCGAGGTGATCAAAGACCGCTATGGCGACAAATACGTCCCCGACAGCCCGCGGATGTACAAAAACAAGGCCAAGAACGCGCAAGAAGCGCATGAATGCATTCGGCCCACCGATATGGCGAATGATCCCGCCAGCCTGAAGATCAGCGATGACGATCAGCGCAAGCTCTATGACCTGATCTGGAAGCGGACCATCGCCAGCCAGATGGCCGCCGCCCGGCTGGAACGCACAACCGTCGATATCGCCAGCGCCGACGGTCAGGTTGAGCTGCGCGCGACCGGCCAGGTGGTGCTCTTCGAGGGGTTCCTGAAGGTCTACGAGGAAGGCCGCGATGACGAGGGCGACGAGGACAGCGCCCGCCTGCCGCAGATCGCTGCAGGCGAGGCCGCCAAGCTGGCGCACGGCGCCCAAAGCGAGGCGTTTGTCAAGGCCACCAGCGCCGAAGGCGAGGTGATCGAGCCTGAATTGAAAGGCGGCATCCGGCGCGCCGACAATGCGGTGATCGACGAGGCCAGCGCCGTTCTGGGCGCGCAGCATTTCACCCAACCGCCGCCGCGCTACACCGAGGCGACACTGGTCAAGCGGATGGAAGAGCTGGGCATCGGGCGCCCGTCGACCTATGCCTCGATCGTCACCACGATCCAGGATCGCGAATATGTCCGCAAGGACAAGAACCGCCTGATCCCCGAGGATAAGGGGCGGCTGGTGACGGCGTTCCTGTCGAACTATTTCCACCGCTATGTGGAATATGATTTTACGGCCGATCTGGAAGAACAGCTTGACGATGTCTCGGCCGGCAGCCGCGATTATCAGGAGGTTCTGGCCCGCTTCTGGCGCGATTTCTCGGCCGCGATTGCCGAGACGGCCGATCTGCGCATCGGCGAGGTGCTGGAAAAGATCAATGATGTTCTGGCGCCGCACCTCTACCCGCCGCGCGAAGATGGCAGCGATCCGCGGGTCTGTCAGGTCTGTGGCACGGGCCGGCTGAACCTGAAGACCGCGCGGTCGGGTGGCGCATTCATCGGCTGCTCGAACTACCCCGAATGCCGCTATACGCGGCCCCTGTCTGGCGACACGGGCACTGGCGGCGCCGATCAGGTGCTGGGTGAGGATGCCGGCGATCAAATCTGGCTGAAAAACGGCCGCTTCGGGCCTTACGTCCAGCGCGGCGAGGCCAGTGAAGAAGTGCCGAAACCGCCACGGTCTTCTCTGCCCAAGGGCTGGGCGCCTGATGCGATGGATCTGGAAAAGGCCCTGCGCCTTTTGACCCTGCCGCGTGAGGTAGGGCCGCATCCCGATGACGGCGAGATGGTCGAGGCGGGGCTGGGCCGCTACGGGCCCTTCGTCAAACACGGGCGGCTTTATGCGAACCTGCCTGACATCGACGAGGTGTTCACCATCGGCATGAACCGCGCGGTTGAGGTTCTGGCGCAAAAACTGGCCACCCGCGGCGGTGGCCGGGCGGCGGCCGAGCCCCTGAAAGAACTGGGCGAACACCCCGATGAGGGCGGCCCCATCCAGGTCATGCCGGGGCGCTATGGGCCTTACGTGAAGTGGCAGAAGATCAACGCCACGATCCCGAAGGAAACCACGCCCGAGGATGTGACGCTGGAGCAAGCGCTTGAGCTGATCGCCGAGAAGATCGCGAAGGGCGGCAAGGGCACCAAGGGGCGCAAAACGGCCGCCAAGAAGAAGCCCGCTGCGAAGAAGAAAGCGGCGGCCAACACCGCGAAAAAGACGGCCTGAGCCGTACTATGGGTCCCGCCTGCGAGTTTCTGAAATGAAACGCCGCACGCTTATGGCAGGTGGAGCACTGTCCGCCGGGCTTGCCGCGATATGGTGGCCCCGGCGCTGGCACTACATCGTCATTCATCATTCAGCCGGCGGGCAAGGCGACCTCGAGCTTTTGCGCCGCGTCCACAGAGAACGCCAGCCCCGCGATCCGGTTGACATGATTCCCTATCATTATGTGATCGGCAACGGAAATGGGCTGCCCCTGGGGAAGGTCGTGGAAACCGAACGGTGGCGTCGATCGCTGTGGGGTGCCCATGTCGCCACCATTGACCGCAACCTGCGCGGAATTGGCGTTTGCTTGATCGGAAACTTTGAAACCTCGCAGATGGCTGACGCCCAGTATCGCTCTCTGGTCGGCCTGACCCGCCGCCTCATGGCAGACCATAATATAGGCAGGCACAATGTCACCCTTCACGGCAAGACACCGGGCGAGCAGACCGCCTGCCCTGGCCGGAACTTCCCGGAAAGCCGGTTTTTCCGTGACATCTCGCAAGGCACATGACGACGACCAAGAAAGCGGCATCTTGACCGGTGCGCATGACCTGTGGTCAATGGCGCTTTCCTATAACCAAGAGGAGGCTGTCATGACCAAAGATCGCAATTTCGAAGAAGCCCCTTCCTTTCGAGCGGACCTCTAAGCGCCGCCGGGGCTTCCCTTCCGAAACGCACGTCAAACGCGGGCTGCGCACCATTCGCGGCGGCGAGGTCGTCTTGACCGAAAAGCTGGGGCGCAATGACCCCTGCCCGTGCGGATCCGGCCGATGCTTTCAAGCGCTGCTGCCTAAAATCAGAGCGCTATGACGGATCGATGCGCGCCGACTACTTTTAGGTAGGCCAGTTCGGCCCTGGCGATGCCGGGGCCGACGCTGTTTGAGCCTTGATCCAATTGACTCTCCCGCGCCCGGACGGCACAACCGATTGACAAGCACTGCGGGGGAAACGACCGATGAAATCAAAGGTCCACGGCACGGCGGCCGAGGCACTTGACGGGCTTCTGTTCGACGGGATGTCGATTGCGGCCGGGGGCTTTGGCCTCTGTGGCATTCCTGAGCTTCTGATCGCGGCCATTCGCGACGCGGGCGTCAAGGACCTGACCATCGCCTCGAACAATGCCGGGGTCGACGGGTTCGGCCTGGGGCTTTTGCTGGAAACCCGGCAGGTGAGAAAGATGATCTCGTCCTATGTGGGCGAAAACGCCGAATTCATGCGGCAATACCTGTCGGGCGAGTTGGAGCTGGAATTCAACCCGCAGGGCACTCTGGCCGAGCGGATGCGCGCCGGTGGTGCAGGCATCCCCGGGTTCTACACCAAGACGGGCGTCGGCACGGTGATCGCCGAGGGCAAGGACCACAAGGAATTCGACGGAGAGACCTATATACTGGAACGCGGCATCGTCGCCGATCTGGCCATCGTCAAAGCCTGGAAGGGCGATGCGCAGGGCAATCTTATCTATCGCAAGACGGCACGGAATTTTAACCCGCCCGCCGCGACCTGCGGCAAGGTCTGCGTGGCCGAGGTGGAAGAGATCGTGCCAGTGGGCAGCCTTGACCCCGACGCGATCCACACGCCCGGCATTTATGTGCACCACATTATTCAGGGCGAGCACGAAAAGCGGATCGAAAACCGTACCGTGCGCGCCGCCTAAGGGGGAAGTCATGGAAGACAAAGCCGCGCGCACGAAGCGTCTTGAAAACCGCGCCGAGGATTATCTGCACAGCGCCAAGCGCGTAGCTATCAGGGTATTCGGCCCCGAAACCGCCCATGGCCACCACGAGGTCATCGCGCGTATCGCCAACACGATGGCCACGATGGACGCGGCCGAAATGCTGGCCGAAAAACTAGACCTAGAGGAATAAACATGCCCTGGGACAGAAACCAGATGGCCGCGCGCGCGGCGCAGGAGTTGCGCGACGGGATGTATGTGAACCTGGGCATCGGCATTCCGACGCTGGTCTCGAACTACATCCCCGACGGCGTTGACGTGACGCTGCAATCTGAAAACGGAATGCTGGGCATGGGCCCGTTCCCCACCGAGGATGAGGTCGACCCCGATCTGATCAATGCGGGCAAACAGACCATCACCGAGTTGAATCGCACCAGCTATTTCGACAGCGCCCAGAGCTTTGGCATGATCCGCGGCGGCAAGATCGCCATGGCGATCCTGGGGGCGATGGAGGTGAGCGAGAAGGGCGATCTGGCGAACTGGATGATCCCCGGCAAGCTGGTCAAGGGCATGGGCGGCGCGATGGACCTTGTGGCGGGCGTCGGCCGGGTGGTTGTGGTGATGGACCACACCTCAAAGCACGGCGACAGCAAGGTGCTGAGGGAGTGCACCCTGCCGCTGACCGGCAAGGCGGTCGTCGACCGGATCATCACGAATCTGGGCGTTCTGGATGTCGACCATAAAGGGTTGCACATCGTCGAACTGGCCGATGGGGTGACCGAGGCCGAGCTGCGCGCCGCGACCGAGGCCACGATCGTTGGCTGAGTTCAAGATCAACCGCGAGGTGAACGGCTCAAAAGGGCGCTACTATATAGTGAAGGATGGCGAAGAGGCTGAACTGACATATTCAATCGCCTCACCAAAGCTGGTCATTGCCGATCATACCGGGGTGTCGGACAGCTTTCGCGGCGATGGCGCGGGTCTCGCTCTGGTTGAGCGGTTGGTGGCGGACGCACGGGCCGAAGGGGTCAAGGTGATGCCGCTCTGCCCGTTCGTGAACTCACAGCGAAAACGCCACCCGGAATGGGACGACGTCTTCTCGTAGACGGCTCAGAGACCGGCGCTGTTGATGCTGAAAACACATCCGTCCGAAATGAACTGAGGCGGCGTCAGACAGAGTCCACGCGCAACAGTCCAGGCCGCCAGCACCTTGGGCACGTAATCGCGCGTCTCGCGGAAAGGCGGCACGCCGCCATGCTTGCGCACCGCGCCCTCGCCCGCATTGTAGCCCGCCAGAACCAGCATCGGATCGCCGTCGAACTCGCCCATCAGCCAGTCGAGATAGGCCACACCGCCGCGAATATTTTCGGAGACCAGAGTGATATCGGTCACCCCGAACCGCTCTGCCGTGGCGGGCATAAGCTGCATCAGGCCTGTCGCGCCCTTGTGGCTGACAGCGTCGGGGCGTCCCGCGCTTTCGATCCCGATCACCGCCAGAACCAGCGCGGGAGAGACCCGTGTTCCGATGGTGGCTTTGAGAATCTCCGTGCCATGGGCCTCGGCGATCGCTTGCATGTTCTGCAACCTTGGGGCTGGTACCGTGGTGCCTTTGGTCACATCGGTCAGGCCGGAAATGGCCTGGATCAGCCGCGCAGGCGATGCGTTTTCACGCGACGGTGACACGACATCCCAAAACCAGGGATAGGCCGTCTCTGCGTCCGCAGGCACGGGCGGCAGCGCCGCAATCTCGGCCTCGGCTTCGGGTTGCGGATCATCGCCTGGTTTGGGAAGGGCGGCGATATAGCGGGCCTGCTCCTCGGGATCGATCTGCACTGTGATGCGCCGGCCTGGCGCATCCGCCGTCGGGGAAACCCGCTTGAATGTAAAGTCCGGATAGCGCGAGGGCTGCTCAGCCGCTGAATGGGTTGCGAAACCCATCAGAATCGCCGCCACGAAGGCTACGTGCCGCATATTACCTGCCTCTTTTCATCTGCCAGTTCGGCTTTTTCTAACCTTTTTGCAGAAAAGCGCTTTTTTGGCCATGCCAAGTGAAAGAATCAGCCAAACCGCGGCAAGTTATCCACAGCCTAAACGGCGTATGTTCGCCGAAATTTTTCAACAAAAACGGGAAAATCGATATTTAGTGTATATTTTTCAATTCGTTAAAAGATCTTCAAGCTTTCTTGCCAACACCTTAAAAAGACTGTTCATCGCCCAATTCCTGCCCGATTTGGAAGGCTTTATGCCGACATACCAAGGCGAAAGAGTTCGGAGGATGGCCGGACACAAGACGTCGCTACGGTGTGACTGAAGTGATCTAGATCCTATGGAGGGACTACCAATGAAGCTTTTTGATCTCGCGAAATCGTTCGCCAAAGACGAATCTGGTGCCGTGACCGTTGACTGGGTCGTTCTGACCGCTGGCATCGTGACCCTGGGCCTGCTCGTCACCGTTCTGATCCGCCCCGCGATTCAGGGCCTGAGCGAGCGTATCGCCGGTGCTGTGGACGCCGTTGAGGTGACCCCGTAAGCTCTCAGGGTTAACCTGATACTTACAAGATCTGATGGACCGCAACAATCTTGTTGCGGTCCATTTCTTTTTGTCCAACCTGTAAACAATCGGCGATATAGTCTTTTTTAGAGCGCTCAACCGCCCTTATTTGGCCCAAATGCTCCGGCACGCAGAGAGTAGAAAAACAAGCTCAGTATGGCTACGTAGGGGACATCGATGAAAACCGCATTCAAAGACTTTATCGCTGACGAGGATGGTGCGGTGACCGTTGATTGGGTTGTCATAACGGCAGGGATCGTCGCATTCTCATTTGCGATCATGCTGTTCATCCAGAACACGATGCCGGTTGCGCTTGCAGATCTTCTGACGCGCGCGACAGACGTTGTGATGCCTTGACGTAGAATACCCTACGTTACCCTTTCTCGGCGACGTAGCGCTCGTTATACTATTGCTTACTATGTGACCTTAGCTTTGCCACATTTCGTTGGCAGGGCTTTTGTCAATCTTAGGGTGGCCTGTTGCTTCCGAGTCGGGTAACCCTCGCGCAGGAATTCGGAAAGGGTATGCGATGCGTCTGGTCTTTGGACTTGTGTTGATAGTTGGCCTCGGACTGGCCGGCTTTGCTGTCTACATGGCACAAAGCTTCATCGGACAATATGATGCAGCTCTCGAGGAGGAGCGGCAGCTTCGGGACTCGCTTGTTCAGGCGGTCGATATTTATGTAGCCGTTGCGCCAATCAGATATGGTCATGAACTGACACCTGAAGATGTGAAGCTGATAAAGTTTCCGCAAGAGACCTTGCCTGAAGGGGCTTTCCTGACCGCGGAAGACCTGTTCCCGAACGACAACGCACAGCCGCGCATGATGACCCGTGCCGTCGAAGTAAATGAGCCAATCCTGGCGGCCAAAGTGACCGAGCCGGGTGAACTGGCGGGAATTCCCACCTTCCTTTCAGACGGCATGCGCGCCTTCACGATCAGAGTTGATGCCACCACGGGCGTTTCCGGCTTTCTCAGCCCCGGCGACCGTGTCGACGTTTTCTGGAGCGGCGCGGTAAATGGCCAGGAATTCACCAGGCTGATCCAATCAAGCGTGCGCATCATCGCGATCGACCAATCCGCAGATCAGGACCGTTCGGCGCCTGCTGTCGCGCGCACCGTGACGGTTGAGGTCTCGCCCACCCAAGTGGCCGCACTTGCGCAGGCGCAGCAAACCGGCCGCCTTAGCCTGGCCCTCGTCGGCGCCACAGACAATACAGTGGCCGGATCGATCGAAGTCGATCAGGGGACACTTCTTGGGATTGAAGAGGAAGTGATCGTGCAGCAGCAGGAAGAGCGGATCTGCACCATCCGGCAGCGTAGTGGCGACGGCGAAATGGTTGAGGTCGAAATTCCCTGCCGCGACTGATCCGGCCCACTGCCACACTTTCTCCCTATTGTTCGAAGCGGCCCGCACCTCATCTGGTGGCGGGCCGTTTTCATGCCCCGACATTTTGCGTGTGTTGCAGGTTATCCACATAAAGACTCACGCCCAACAGCTTGATTCTTGCAATGAATCCCCCCTTCGCGCATTGTTCAAAAAAAACCGCGGGCGGTAAGACCCGATTAAACAGTCGTGATCAGAGAGGCAGGTCACATGAAAATGAGAAGTATGCTAACAGCCGGATTGCTCGGGTTCGCCGTGAGCCTTTCGGTTGCACCTCAAGTAGGTGCACAAACCCTCCGCGTTATGACCGGGGGCACGTCTGCACCACTGACGGTGCCGATGAACCGGGCTGTTGTCGTTGAAAGCGACGAGCCCTTTGCAGAATTGTCCATCGCCAACCCGGGTATCGCAGATATCTCGACGTTGTCGGACCGTTCGATCTATGTGCTCGGCAAGGCGCCGGGCCGCACCACCCTGACACTGCTTGGTCCCGACGGATCGCTTCTCGCGAACGTAGATGTTCACGTGAGCCCCGACATCGCCGAGTTCAAAGAGCGTCTGGGCCAAATCCTTCCGGGCGAGAAAATCGAAGTGCGCACGGCAAATGACGGCATCGTCCTTTCGGGGCTGGTTTCGTCGACCGCCAAACTTGATCGCGCTTTGGACCTCGCCCAGCGCTACGCACCAGATCGGGTGTCGAACCTGATGGTGGTTGGTGGCATTCAGCAGGTGATGCTGAAGGTTCGCTTTGCTGAAGTGCAGCGCTCGGTCACCAAAAGCCTTGGTGGCAGTGTAGCGTTTGGTGGCGTTGGTCTTGGCCGCGTAGAAACCGGCTCGTATCTCAGGCCAGGCAATGGACTTGGAAACGCTGCCGCCTTCACCGACGGTGACACACAAGGTCTTGGCCGCATTGTCGGGGATATTGGCGCGCTTGAATTCGAGGTGCTGCTTGAAGCCCTTGAAAGTAAGGGCCTTGTTCGCACACTGGCAGAACCCAACCTGACGGCTCTTTCAGGGCAGCAAGCGCAGTTCCTTGCAGGCGGTGAATATCCGGTGCCGGTGGCACAGGATGATGACCGTATCACCATCGAGTTCAAGCCGTTCGGTGTCGAGCTGAACTTCACGCCACGTGTTGTCGACGGCGACATTATCAACCTTGCGATTGAATCGGCGGTGTCATCGATTGACCCCTCGATCCGGTATGAACAGGGTGATATCATCATCGAAGGCTTCAGCCGTCGTGAAACGTCAACCACCGTCGAAATGCGCGATGGCCAAAGCTTTGCGATTGCCGGCCTTCTACAGGATGACTTCCGGGATCTGAACCAGCAGGTTCCGTGGGTCGGTGATGTGCCCGTTCTGGGCGCCTTGTTCCGCAGCGCTGAATATGAGCGCAACCAGTCAGAATTGGTCGTGATCATTACACCTCATCTGGTGACACCGACTCGTGGCGAGGCCCTGGCCCTGCCGACTGACCGGGTGCGTCCGCCCTCTGAGCAGGACCTGTTCTTGCTGGGTAGCGTGGCGACCAATACCAATTCCCAGGGAGGTGCGGCCGCCGAAGTGGCGCGGCAGGACTTCAGTGGGTCCTACGGCTACGTGATGGAGTAAAGAACGATGAAAACGCATCTCAAAACACTCCTCTGCGCGGCCAGCGTGCTGGCACTCGCCGCGTGCACCGAAGGAAGCCAAAGCGACTTCTTCACCGAATCCGGTGCAGGTCTTGACGAAGGTGGCTTCGGCAATCCGACAATGAACAATATCCTTGTTCATTCCGGTGAGCGGGACTATCGCATCGCCCTTGGCCGCCGGTTTGCTGAAGAAGTGCCCACGATGGTGAACTTCGCGTTCAACAGCACGGCGCTGGATGCAGAGGCCCAGGCAATCCTACGCCGGCAGGCCGACTGGATCCGCCAATTCCCTGAGATCCGGTTCCGTGTCTACGGCCATACTGATGCTGTCGGCTCGAACGCCTACAACCAGCGGCTTGGTCTACGTCGGGCCCAGACGGTTGTGAGCTACCTGGTCAGCCAGGGCGTCAGCCGATCGCGTCTTGAGGCGGTCGTCTCACGCGGGGAAACCCAGCCGCTGGTCGTGACCGAGGGCCGCGAGCGTCGCAATCGCCGCACCGTGACGGATGTCATGGGCTTCGTCGGCGAACATCCGCTGGTCCTGAACGGCAAGTATGCGGAAGTCATCTGGCGCGAATATGTGGAAAGCGCCACTGAGCTCTCGACGGTGGAAACCGCTGATGCCATTGGCGAAGGCGCTGAGTAACCAGCACTCAACATAATGCTCTTGTCATGGGGCGCAGTGGAAACGATAACCCACTGCGCCCCATGATCGTTTTAAATGAACGAATAATTTAGCCCTTTAGGCCGCAATCTCGCCCATTTTCCTCGTCAATCTCTCAATCTGATCTTCTTGCGACATATTCCCACTACCGCTGCAGGACTGGTGTGCATGTTGGCAGGAAGCAGTAGAGTGTTAACGGACGAATCGACGAAGGAGCGTGGTAATGACGAGTAGTTTGGCCGAACCCGCCCCCATTGTTGCATGCACCATCTCGCGTGACGTGCAGAACTTCGATCTCTTGATCGAGGACATGGAGGCGGAGTTGGGTGAAAAGTGGGGGGATCTGACCTTTCGCGATGCCCTGCCCTTTTTCGGTCAGCCAGAGGCGCGGGGTTTGGAATTCGTCGCGGTCGCGCTCGATGCCGAAGATGAGGACGAACTGGGCCTTGTCGGCGAGATCATCAGCACCGCGAAACAAAAGAGAATCCGGGTCATCCTGATCGCACAGGATGTCGGCCCGACCGCACTGCACCAGCTTCTGCGGCTTGGGGCCGATGATTTCTGCCCCTACCCCCTCCCCGAGGGTGCGTTGCACGAGGCAATTCAGCGCATTCGTTCGGCGGCTTCCGCCCCACCTGTCATTCTGGAGGACGGCACCGTTCAGGGCGGCCTTGCCGCGCAAACGCAGTTTGCCAATACCGGCAACCGCGAAGGCGTCGTCTTGCCGATCCACGGCCTTGCCGGCGGAGTTGGCGCGTCGAACTTCGCCGTCAACCTGGCATGGGAGTTGGCGATCGTTGCCGATGACGAAGACGAATCCAAAAGACCGCGCGTCTGCCTGTTGGATTTTGATCTGCAATACGGATCGGTGGCGACCTATCTGGACCTTTCGCGGCGCGAAACGGTTTATGAGATGTTGTCCGACACCGCCACGATGGATGCGGAAGTGTTCACGGGGGCCATGCAGGTGCATGGCGAAAAGCTCCATGTGCTGACGGCTCCGTCCGACATGTTGCCGCTGGACATCGTCACACCCGAGGACATCGAACGCGTTATCGCCATGGCGCGCAGGCTTTTCGATTTCGTCGTAATCGACATGCCCTCAACCGTGGTCCCCTGGACCGAAACGGTTCTGAGTGCGTCGCAGATATACTTCTCACTGCTTGAGCTCGACATGCGCTCGGCACAGAACACCTTGCGCTTCGTTCGCGCTCTGAAAGCCGAGGATCTGCCCCATGACAGGTTGCGGTTCGTCCTGAACAGGGCGCCGAAATTCACCGACCTGTCCGGCAAAACGCGCGTCAAGCGGATGTCGGAAAGCCTGGATATCAAGATCGAACTGCAATTGCCTGATGGCAGTCTGCAGGTTACCGAAGCCAACGACCACGGCCTGCCATTGGCCGAAGGTGCAGCCAAGAACCCGCTGCGCAAGGAAATCGCCAAACTCGCCGCATCAATGCATGCGCTCACGCTGTCGGAGGCTGTTGCCGCCGAATGAGACCGAAGGGGTAGCCCATGTTCTCTCGTTACAAGAAGCCCGATAACGCTGCACAGAAGAAAACCGCTGATGCAGCCGCCCCGGCACCGGAAGCCGCAAATGCCGAAGCTGCCGCGCCGAAAGTGGCACCGAAACCCGCGCGCGTGGCCGCTCAGCCCGCCCCGGTCGATAAGGAACGCAAGCGCAAGGATCGGCTAAGCGATATCAAGCTTGAGCTGCACAAGCGCCTGATTGACAGTCTGAACCTCGCCGCGCTTGAGCATGCCTCGGAAAGTGATTTGCGCCAGGAGATTTCGTCGATCTCAGGCGAAGCGCTGGAAGAAATGGCCGTCGTTCTAAACAAGGACGAACGCCGGACGCTTTATGACGATCTCTATGACGAGGTCACGGGCCTTGGCCCGCTTGAACCTCTGTTGAAAGACGACAGCGTCAACGACATCCTGGTCAACGGACCGCAGCAGGTCTTTGTGGAACGGGCCGGTAAATTGCAGCTGACAGACACGACCTTCAAGGACGAACGTCACCTGCTTCGGATCATCGACAAGATCGTGTCGGCGGTTGGCCGGCGGGTCGATGAATCGAACCCGTATGTCGACGCCCGCTTGGCCGATGGCTCGCGTTTCAACGCGATGGTGCCGCCGATTGCGGTGGATGGCAGCCTGGTCTCGATTCGTAAGTTCAAAAAGGAAAAGCTGGCCATTGATGATCTGGTCGCCTTTGGCGCCTTCTCAGAGGAGATGGCCGCTTATCTGCAGGCTGCGGTCGCCTGTCGGCTAAACATCATCGTGTCGGGCGGTACCGGTTCGGGTAAAACGACGACGCTGAACGCGCTGTCGTCATTCATCGACAACGATGAACGCATCCTGACGATCGAGGATACGGCCGAACTTCAGCTGCAACAGACCCATGTGGGCCGGATGGAAAGCCGCCCTGCAAACGTGGAAGGCAAAGGCGCGGTCAGCCAGCGGGACTGTCTGAAGAACGCGCTGCGGATGCGTCCCGACCGCATCATCGTCGGCGAGACGCGCGGCGAGGAAGTCATCGACATGTTGCAGGCCATGAACACCGGCCACGACGGGTCAATGACCACGATCCACGCGAACTCATCGCGCGACGCTGTCAGCCGTTTGGAAAACATGATCTCGATGGCGGGTATCGAAATGCCGATCAAGGCCGTACGCGGTCAGATCGCTTCGGCTGTGAACCTGATCGTGCAGGCCAGCCGTCTGCAGGACGGTTCGCGCCGCATGGTCTCGATCACCGAGGTGACGGGCATGGAAGGAGACGTGATCTCGATGCAGGAGATCTTCCGCTACAAGCGCGTCGGTCTGACCCCAGAGGCCAAGATCATCGGCCACTTCACAGCCAACGGCGTGCGGTCGAACTATGCCGAGCGCTTCCGCCAGTGGGGCTATGATCTGCCCGCCTCCATCTACGAACCCTTTGAACCGTAAGGAAAAACCCGATGGAATTTAGTGCTGCCCCGCTTATTTACGGGCTTATCTTCGTCGGCGTTCTGCTGCTGGTCGAAGGTATCTATCTGACCGTTTTCGGCAAATCGATCTCGCTGAACGCCAGACTCAACCGCCGCATGGACCTTCTGGAAAAAGGTGCCGGTCGTGAGCAGGTTTTGGAACAACTCCGCAAGGAGGTTGGCCAACATATGAAGGGGGGCGGGATACCGCTCTATTCCTTGCTGGCGTCAAAGGCTCAGAAAGCCGCAATCGCATTCTCGCCGAAGCAGCTTGTGATGCTGATGGGCTTTTTGTCGGTCGTAGCGTTTCTTGGTCTGACAATCGGCACATCTGCGACCTTCCCCGTTCGCATTCTAGTTGCTCTGCTGATGGGGATCGGCGGCGTCTATTTCTGGGTTCACCGCAAGGCGAAAGCCCGCATGGATCTGATGGAAGAACAATTGCCAGATGCCATTGACCTCATGGTGCGGTCATTGCGCGTTGGTCATCCGTTCTCGTCGGCCGTGAACATCGTGGCCAAGGAAATCCCCGATCCGCTCGGGTCTGAATTTGGCATCATTTCCGATGAAGCGGCCTATGGCCGTGAAATGACGGAAAGCCTTAAATCACTCGCCGAGCGTGTTGAAACCCAAGACTTCCGCTTTCTGGCGGTCGCTGTTGCGATCCAGAGCCAATCGGGCGGCAACCTGGCCGAGATTCTCGAGGGGCTTTCCCGTGTTGTCCGGGCTCGGTTTAGGCTCTTTCGCCGAGTTCGCGCGATTACCTCCGAGGCAAAATGGTCGGGCATGTTCCTGTCGATCTTCCCATTTGGCGCTCTGGTCGTCATCAACATCGTTCAACCGAATTACTATGATGAGGTCATGGAGACGGCCGTCTTCATCCCCGCATGCATGGTCGTGGCTGCCTTTCTGGTTGCCAACATCATCTTCATGCGCGTCATGGTAAACATCAAAGTCTGAGGACATCGATATGTTTGAATCTATCAATACGATGCTCACCGAGACGCTGGGTCCTCTTGGTCCGCTGATCGCGGTCGGCGCTCTCGGACTCATTCTGATCGTTTTGACGCTTCCGACTCTCCTCAAGAAGCGGGCCGATCCGATGGATCGGCTCAAGCGCGATGGTGTTGTGACCGGGGGCAAGCGCGACGGAAATGCCGCTTTGCGTCAAAACGAAAGCAGCGCGGCAAAACTTGATCGCTTCAAAAACTTCTTGGAACCCCAGAACGAAGAAGAGTATTCGGCCACGCGCCTGAAGTTGATGCAGGCCGGCTACCGCGGCAAGGGCGCCGTGCGGACGTATCACTTCGCGCAATTCGTACTTGGGATCGGCTTCCTGCTTCTTGGCGCTCTCTATGCCTTGGTGCAGTCGGCGACAGGGAATGCCAGCGGACAACTGATTTTGCTGAGTGTCGCTATACCTGGTGGTATTGGCTATTACCTGCCCAGGTACTGGGTGAACCGACGCTTGAACGCCCGCAAACTTGAGATTGAGAACGGCTTTCCCGATGCGCTTGATCTGATGCTGGTTTGTGTTGAAGCTGGTCAATCCCTGGACCAAGCGATCGTCCGTGTCTCGCGCGAGACGAAGGCGGGCTACCCTGCGTTGGCCGAGGAATTCGAGACCGTCGCCAATGAGTTGAAAGCCGGTAAAGAGCGCGTCACGGTCTTGCGTGATATGGCAGAACGCGCCGGCGCACAGGACGTATCATCTTTCGTGACCGTGATGATCCAGTCGGCAAGCTTTGGTACGTCAATCGCAGATGCGCTGCGGGTTTATGCTGACGAGATGCGCGACAAGCGCGTGATGCGGGCAGAGGAAAAAGCGAACAAATTGCCGACGAAGCTGACACTCGGCACCATGATGTTCACCGTTCCGCCCCTTCTCCTGATCTTGATCGGGCCGTCCGTCTATGGCATTGCCGTGACCTTGGGTGAGTTCAACATCGGCGGTTAATATGAAATGCAAGGCTGCGCTTCTCGTCGCCTTCATCGGCCTTGCTGCGTGTGAGCAGCAAGGCCGTATTGATCCCGACAACCCGTTCGCCCCCTCAGGCCCAGTCCGCGTTGATGAGGCGGTCGATGGATTAGTCGTTGGTCACCGGCTAATGGCCGCTGGTGAATATGAGTTGGCTCTGAAGGCCTATTATCGCGCCGCCCAGGATCGTGGACTGAATGCCGATGTTCTATCAGCCATCGGATCGGCAAATCTCCGCTTGGGCCGTTTGAGACAGGCCGAGACGGTTCTTCGCCAGGCAATCGACGAGGATGAGACCTTCGCGCCGGCCTGGAACAACCTTGGCGTGACCCTTATGGAACAGGGTCGAACGGCCGAGGCAAGGAACGTTTTCCGCAACGCTTTTGCCTTGGATAGTGGCAATTCTGAAGAGATTCGCGACAATTTGAGCTCGGCTATCGCAAAACTCGAAAAACCTGCGTATGATGCGCCTGCAGATAACAATAACGACTTCCAGTTGGTGCGGCGAGGCAATGGGAGATTCCTCCTACTTTCCACACCTCTCTGAGAAGCAAGGATCGAGCAGCAAGAGGACGCAGGCAAATGCGCCACACAAAACTATTACTCCTGTGCCTTGTCGGCACAGTGTCTCTTTCGGCATGCGGACAGTCGAACGATGCCGAGGTTGAACGCGCTATCAAAAGCGTAAACGCACTGGACGATTCCAACCTCAGCGACTTGATGCTGACAGCCCCCGCAAATGAGGCGGTCAACTATTTCCAGCGGACATTGGCCGAAAATCCTGATCGGATCGACCTCCAGCGCGGTCTGGCCAGTTCATTGGTGCGTGCCAAAAAGCCGACCGAGGCTGTCGCGGTTTGGGGCCGGGTTGTCGAACATCCCGAAGCTGTCCCGGAAGACAAGGTGGGGTTTGCCGACGCTCTGATCCGGGCGAACAATTGGTCGCGCGCGAAAACAGTGCTGGACAGCGTTCCGCCGACCTATGAATCCTTCCAGCGCTACCGCCTTGAAGCGATGGTTGCAGATTCCAACAAGGATTGGGATCGCGCCGACAGCTTCTATGAAACATCAATCGGCCTGACGACACAGCCCTCTTCGGTCCTGAACAATTGGGGCTTTTCAAAGCTGACCCGCGGTGATTTCCGCGAGGCCGAGCGGCTTTTCAACGAAGCCCTGACCTATGATCGCAAGAACTTCACGACGAAAAACAACCTTGCTCTGGCCCGAGGCGCACAGCGTAATTATCAGCTTCCTATCGTTGATATGACCCAGGTCGAACGGGCGCAATTGCTCCATACTCTGGCGCTGACAGCCGTAAGGCAGGGCGATACCAGGACAGGAAAGCAGCTTTTGCAGGAAGCGATTGAGACGCATCCGCAGCATTTCGAAGCGGCCGCGCGAGCCTTGAGCGCGCTTGAAGCGAACGAGCCGTCGGCTGTGACCGCGACCAGCGGCTGATCTGAGAGGAAAGAGCACGTATGACATCGCAGGCTGCGCTCTGGTTTCTGCCCTTTGCACTGCCCATCCTCGGATGGGTGGTGCTATCTGATCTCAAGACGATGACCATCCCGAACAAAGCTGTTCTGGCTTTGGTCGCCGTTTTTGCGATCGTGGGTCTGATTGCACTGCCCTTCGAGGTCTGGGCCTGGCGCTGGTTGCATCTGGTTGTTGCTCTCGTGGCCGGCTTTATGCTGAATATCGTCGGCGCCTTCGGTGCCGGTGATGCCAAGTTTGCAGCTGCCATGGCGCCGTTCGTGGCACTTGGCGATGCAATCAGCTTCTTCCTGATCTTCGCGATCATGATACCGGTGACCTTCTTCAGCCATAGGCTTTTCCGGGCAATCCCGCCCATTCGCCGCGCAACGGCACATTGGGAAAGCTGGGGCAGACCCACCGACTTTCCCTTCGGGCTGCCTTTGGCGGGAACACTTGCAATCTACCTGATCATAGCTGCACTGGCATAATGGCGCCGATCGCCCGCTGCCTGCCTTAGTGCTGCCACGGTTAACTGTCAGCTTGGCAAAGAAAGCGTTTACCTTTTAGGGTAAACGCTGATTATGATGTTCAGGACCCCAAGGGTGAGGGAACCGAAATGAATATGCACACCGGGAATGTGACGGCACCACCGCAGCCGCGCAATATGAACGAGCTTGGCCTGTCGATGGTCATGATGCGCGATATCTTGCTGAAAACGATGTTCCGCATGAACCTCGATCAGGTCAGCGAGATTTCACGGGTCTGTTGCGTCAGCGTCGCCATTGCACAAGAGCTGATAGATCTGGCCCGAACGCAGAAGCTGGTTGAAGCGACAGGTACGCTACACGCCAATTCCGGCGGTGAGATGGGCTATCAATTGTCAGATGCCGGCAAGGCCCGCGCTTTGGACGCCTTGTCGCAATCGGAATATTACGGCGCGATGCCAGTGCCGCTTGCGACCTATGAGGAACAGACCAAGCGCCAGTCCATCCGCAATATCCAGATCACGCGGGACGCGCTGATCGGGGCGATGGGTCACCTGATCCTGCCCGATGAGTTGCTCGACCATTTGGGGCCGGCCGTCGGCTCTGGCCGCTCAATTCTGATGTACGGCCCGCCGGGTAACGGTAAATCATCAATCTCGAACGGTATTCGGGACGCAATCGGCGACAAGATCTTCGTGCCGCGCGCCATCGAGTATTCCGGCCAGGTGATCACCGTCTACGACCCGATTGTCCACACGAAGGCGACCGAGCAGGAGGACGATCCGAATTCCCTGCGCCGCAATGCAAGCCGCTATGACGCGCGCTATGTCCACTGCGAGCGCCCCACGGTCATCACAGGCGGTGAATTGTCGCTGTCGATGCTTGACCTGAATTACAACCCAACGGCGCGCACCTATACGGCGCCCTTGCAGATGAAAGCCTCTGGCGGCGTCTTTATCGTCGACGACCTTGGCCGTCAGGAAGAGCCGCCACAGGCCCTGATCAACCGCTGGATCGTGCCGCTTGAGATGAATTACGACATTCTTGCCCTGCAATCGGGTGAGAAATTCGTGGTGCCGTTCGATACGCTGGTGATCTTCTCGACCAACTTCCACCCCAACGAGATCTTCGATGGCGCGGCCCTGCGCCGTATCTTCTTCAAGATCAAGATCGACGGGCCGGATCAGGAGAACTTCCTGAAGATTTTCGCGATGGTCGCCCGCAAGAAGAACATGCCGCTGGAT
This sequence comes from uncultured Paracoccaceae bacterium, assembly GCA_947503935.1. GTDB lineage: Bacteria > Pseudomonadota > Alphaproteobacteria > Rhodobacterales > Rhodobacteraceae > CANNFR01. The sequence goes on along the minus strand of CANNFR010000006.1, from coordinate 97,867 downwards.
GAAACGGCTTTGCTGCACCTGTTGAAGGTGAAGTACCCGACCATCGAGTATGAATATGCAAACTATCACCCGATGTTCCTGATCGATCAGATGATCGCGGTCTGCGACTTTGAAGGCATCCCCTATCAGATGACGCCGGAATTGATCGATCGCGCATGGGAAAACATGTTCGTCCGCGACGAGAAGATCGCGCACTGACCAAAAGGCCGGGCCCTGCGCCCGGCCTTTTGTTCTCCGGCAGAGGCCCTCCCGCCCGTCGTCGCGGATCAAAGATCCTCTCCTCCCGTTGGGCCGGGCGCCTCGCTGACGCTCGGCGCGGTCCCGCCCCTTCCTTCTGATCAAAATATCCCCGCCGGAGGCGCCGCGCCGCAAGGCGCGGCCAAGCCCAACGCGCGGAGCGATCCTGCAAAGGATCGTGACAAGGGGCGGGAGGGCCACCGGCTTAGTAGCGTGGCGGGTCCCTCTCACAACACTTCGATCTTTGTTAGAGCGGTGTCCGGAAAAACCTGCGATGCAAATTTAGCAGCGTCAGAACAAGCATTGAGGTCTCACCTGTCCTGGAACTAAAGTATCTGAGTCAGATTTTTGCAACTCCGCCTTGGCTCCTCTCAGCAAACGCAAAGCCCGTGAGGCACGACGCTTTCGTATTTCACCATGACGTCGAAACGGGATAGCTTACATCTCATGGTCATGCTTCCTGACAAGATTGCAGCCTGGTTTACCGGTCGCGGCTGGTCAGCGCATCCGCACCAATTGACGATGCTGCAGCAGGCCGACACCCCTGCCCTGCTTCTGGTGGCGCCAACGGGCGGTGGTAAAACGCTTGCAGGATTTCTACCGACCTTGGCGGAATTGGCAGATAATCCGGCCCCTGGCTTGCACACACTCTACATTTCGCCTCTCAAAGCACTGGCGGCCGATATAAAGCGCAATCTCACGACGCCGGTTCAACAGATAGACCTACCGATCCGCATCGAAGACCGCACCGGTGATACCAGCTACACCCAGCGCCGCCGCCAGCGCGCGGACCCGCCGCACATCCTGCTGACCACCCCCGAGAGCCTGGCGCTTCTCCTAAGCTATGAGGATGCCGGGCGCACCTTTGCAGGTCTCTCGCGTGTGATCGTGGACGAGATCCACGCCCTGGCCGAATCGAAGCGTGGCGATCAACTGATGCTGGCCCTGTCGCGCCTCTCAGCCCTAGCGCCGGGAGTGCGCCGGGTCGGATTGTCGGCGACCGTCGAGGACCCCGCCGCCATCGGCCGGTTTCTGGCCCCGCACCCGGAGCCCTGCCATATCGTCAGCGCCGATCCTGGCCCGGACCCGGATATCCGCATGCTGGACACGCCCGATCCGCCGCCCTGGGCGGGCGGCGGGGGGCGTTATGCCATCCCGACCGTCCTGACCGAGATCCGCCGCCACAGGACCACGCTGATTTTCCACAACACCCGCGCCCAGGCCGAGTTGTTCTTTCGCGATCTGTGGCTGGCAAACGATGAGGGCCTGCCTATCGCGATCCACCATGGCAGCCTGGCCCGCGAACAGCGCCAGAAGGTTGAGGCGGCCATGGTCGCCGGAGAGTTACGCGCGATCGTCTGCACCGGCACGCTGGATCTGGGGATTGATTGGGGGGATGTCGATCTGGTGATCCAGGTGGGCGCGCCGAAGAACGTCAAACGCCTGGTGCAGCGCATCGGTCGCGCCAACCACCGTTACAACGCGCCGTCAAAGGCGCTTCTGGTGCCCGCCAATCGATTCGAGGTGGTCGAATGTATCGCCGCCCTCGAAGCTGCCAAGGCCCATGATCTGGACGGCGACCCCCGGGGCCCCGGCCCGCGTGACGTGCTGGTCCAGCACATATTGGCGATGGCTGCCGCCGGCCCCATCGATGCAGACGCGCTTTTTGCCGAGATCCGCACCGCCGCGCCCTATGCGGCCCTGACCCGCGCCGATTTCGATGCCTGCCTCGACTTCGCAGCCAATGGCGGCTACGCGCTGAAGGCTTATGACCGCTATCAGCGGCTGGTGCAGAAGGGCGGCCTCTGGCAGTTGCGCGACCCGCGCACGGCACAGCGCATCCGGATGAACCTCGGCACGATCATCGGCACAGAAACGGTGAAAGTCAGGCTGCGTGGCCGGGGCGGTCAACCACTGGGAGAGGTCGAAGAGGGCTTTGCCGCCACCTTGACACCGGGCGACACGTTTCTGATGGGCGGCGAAGTGGTCCGCTATGAAAGCCTGCGCGAGATGACCGTGGAGGTCAGCCGCAACCGCGGCGGAGAACCCAAGATCGCCGCGTTCAACGGCACGAAATTCGCGACCTCGACCCAGCTGTCGCAGCGCATCTTGCGGATGTTCCAGCAAAAGAGCTGGCCAAACCTTCCCGACCACACCGCCGAGTGGTTGATGCTGCAGCGCGAGGTGTCGAAGCTGCCCGAACCAGATCGTCTTTTGGTTGAGACGTTCCCCCATGACGGGCGGGAGCACCTTGTTGCCTACGGCTTTGCCGGACGCAACGCGCAACAAACGCTGGGCCTGCTGCTGACGCACCGGATGGAGGTACAGGGCCTCAATCCGCTGGGCTTTGTCGCAACCGATTATGCGACCTTGATCTGGGGGCTGGACCGGGTTGACACTCCAGCCCCGCTGTTTGCGCCGGACGATCTGCGCGAGGGGCTTGAGACCTGGCTGCACGGCAATGCGGTGATGAAGCGAACCTTCCGCAACTCGGCCATCATTGTCGGTCTGATCGACCGCAACACGCCAGGAAAGCGCAAGACAGGCCGCCAGGCGACATTCTCGTCCGATATCCTCTACGACACGCTGCGCAAGTACGACCCCGACCATCTGTTGATGCAGATCACGCGGGAAGAGGCGCTGAAGGGGCTGGTTGATTTCGGCCGGATCGAAGAGATGCTGGCGCGGATCAATGGCCGGATTGACCACAAGGCACTGACCCGCGTGACGCCTCTGGCCGCGCCGCTGTTTCTTGAACCGGGCCGCATTCCGATCAAGGGCGCCGGGCAGGAACGGATCCTCGCCGACACCGCAGCGCGGCTGATGGAAGAAGCAGGGCTTGCCTGACGCTGTCTTCGCCGATCCAACGCCCCAGCCAGAGCATTATTCACAAAGGCGCGCTTCAAAGGGGGCTTGCACCAGCCAGTGTGTCGTGGCACCGAACGAAGCATGAACGGGCATGAGTTCACTCTGGCTGGCGCGCGGCTGACGGCGCTGCCCTCGGGCGCGCTTTGGTGGGGCGCGCGGCGGATGCTGGTGGTCTCGGACTTGCACCTGGGAAAGTCCGACCGGGCCGCGCGGCGTACGGGGGCGCTATTGCCGCCGTACGAGACCGAAGACACGCTGGCCCGGCTCGACGCGGATATCGCGGCCTTGGCACCGGCGTCACTGCTCTGCCTCGGGGACAGTTTTGATGATCTGGCCGCGGCGGACGCCCTCTCGGAGGCTCATCTTCTGTGGCTCGCGCGGATGATGGCGGGGCGCCGCTGGCTTTGGGTCGAGGGCAATCATGACCCGGGGCCTTTGACTTTGGGCGGCACGCATCTGGCCGAGCATCGAGAGGGCGATTTGACATTCCGTCACATCGCCGAGACGGATGCGACGGGCGAGGTCTCAGGCCATTACCACCCGAAGGCGCGGGTTGCGGCCTCGATCGTGCGGCCGTGCTTTCTGGCCGATGAGCGGCGCGTCATCCTGCCGTCTTACGGCACCTATACCGGCGGTCTGGATTGCCGCAGCGGACCGTTGGCCGAGGTAATGGGCCCAGACGCCATCGCCCTGCTTGTCGGGCCAAAGGTCACGCCCGTGCCGATGCCGCGCGCTCAATCGGTCGGCAAATCCTCGACGGCGTCTTGATAGGCGCGACTGACCGGCACCTTGGTGCCATTGGTCAGGATCACGAAGGTCCGTCCGGCCTTACGCTCAACCCGCTCTATCGCCAGGCGCGCGACCCAATGCGATCGATGTACGCGAAGACCGTCAATCCCTGCCGCCTCATCGATTGCATCGGAAAACCGCATCAGAAGGCGGGCGTTTCCCTTGACGGTGGCCACGTCGACGTAATGATCATCGACCGACAGATGCAGGATATCGCCCGCGATGTCGCCAGGCAGGCGCGCCATCAGCCGAGGGCGGCCCGACATGTCGGTGGAATGCGCCTCGGGCCGCGCTGTCAGAAGGTAGCGGAGCATGGTCACCCCGGTGCCCAGCAAGATCACCATGATCCCGACTTCCAGCGCGCCGGGCACCATCATGCCGCTCTCACCCACCAGCCAGCAGGCGACGGGCGGCACGATGACAGCCATCATCGTCGCAAGCAGGAAAGACGAGGTGATGGCGGCGGGAATATCGGCGAGCTTGGGTTGAAACCGCTGGAGTGCGACACGCAGACCGATGCCAAGGATCAGCGACACGGCGACCAGCGCGAACCAGAGCGCGAAGCGCAGCGGCAGCGACAGCGTATCGTAGGTCCCGAAGGGGCCAGATACGGCAAACAGAACAGACATGATAGCAAGAGCCAGAAACGTCGGCAGCGAGAAGAATACGCGCCAGAAGGCCCTGAAATACGCACCGATCAAGAAATCGCACCTATAAACTATGACATAGCACCTTCTGCGTCATAGTTTCCCGATCTGCGTCACGCAACCTCGACGATGGTAGTTGACGTAACGGCGTGCGGAGGTTCGCTCAGGCGGTCAGCCCCTCGGGCTCGGAAAGACCGTTGGCCCGGCAGCAGGCGGTAACGGTATTTGCCAGGAGGCAGGCGATAGTCATCGGGCCTACGCCGCCCGGCACCGGGGTGATTGCGCCGGCAACCTTGGCGGCTGACGTGAAATCGACATCGCCGACCAGCTTTTTCTTTCCGTCCCTCTCAATCCGGTTGATGCCCACATCGATCACGGTTGCGCCAGGCTTGATGAAGTCGGCTGTGATCATCTCGGGCCGGCCGACGGCGGCCACCAGGATATCGGCGCCCCGGCATACTGCCGCCAGATCACGGGTGCGGGAATGCGCGATGGTCACCGTGCAGCTATCACCCAGTAGTAGCTGCGCCATCGGCTTGCCGACGATGTTCGACCGGCCCACCACCACCGCGTTCAGGCCCGACAGGTCGCCCAGATGATCGCGCAGCATCATCAGACAGCCCAGCGGCGTGCAGGGCACCATGCTTTTCTGCCCCGTCCCCAGAAGCCCGACATTCGAGATATGGAACCCGTCCACATCCTTGGACGGGTCGATGGCGTTGATAACCAGATCCGCATTCAGGTGCCCCGGCAGTGGCAATTGCACCAAAATGCCATGCACCGCCGGGTCGGCATTCAAGCGGTCGATCACCGCCAAGAGGTCGGCCTCGGAGGTCTCGGCGGGCAGTCTGTGTTCGAATGAGGCCATGCCGGCCTCTTTCGTCTGGATGCCCTTGTTCTTCACGTAAACCGCGCTGGCCGGGTCTTCGCCCACCAGGACCACAGCCAGCCCAGGCGTGATGCCCTGTCCCTTCAGGCGTGCCACATGATCGGCCACCTGCCCGCGCACCTTGGCCGCAAACGCCTTACCGTCGATGATCGTGGCTGTCATGAGATATCCTTCCCCAGGGTTTCTTCCTCACGCGCAATCGCCCATTCGATCAGCTGCCGCCAGAGCGCCTCGGCAAGGTCCGGATCGAGGCCGCGTGCCTCAGCCAGCCGACGCACATTCGCCACCACTTCGGCGACCCGGTCTGTCGTGCGCGCGGGCATCCCGATCTTGGCCTTGATCTGGGCGGCGCGGTCGATATAGCCCGCGCGGTCTGCCAGAAGATCAATCAGCGCGATATCGAGACGGTCGATCTGGGCGCGCAGATCGGCCATGGTTTCGCACTCTGCCGGGCTTTTCATCGCCGCTCTCTCCGTTCGGACCTGACGCTGCTTCATACAGCACAGCGCATCCAGGCTCGCAAGGTGTCAGAACAGCCCCTCGATCTCGCCTGCGTCATTCAGGCGGATCACCTCGGCTGACGGCATGCGCGGCAGGCCCGGCATCGTCATGATCTCACCGCAGATCACCACGATGAAGCCAGCACCCGCCGACAGGCGCACCTCGCGCACCGGAACGGAATGGCCCGTGGGCGCGCCGCGCAGGTTGGGGTCGGTCGAAAAGGAGTACTGCGTCTTGGCCATGCAGACCGGCAGGTGGCCATAGCCCGCCTCCTCCCAGGTCTTCAGCTGATCGCGGATCGACTTGTCGGCCAGCACTTCATCGGCGTGGTAGATGCGCTTGGCGATGGTCTCGATCTTCTGGAAAAGCGGCATGTCATCGGGATAGATCGGCGCAAAGGCGGCCACACCGCTATCGGCCAGTTCGACGACCTTGCGCGCCAGATCCTCGATCCCGGCCGAGCCGTGGGCCCAGTGCTTGCACAAGATCGCCTCGGCGCCCTGCTGGGCCACGTAATCCTTGACCGCCTGCACCTCGGCGTCGGTATCGCTGATGAAATGGTTGATCGCCACCACCACCGGCACACCGAAGCTTTTCACGTTGGCGATATGGCGGCCGAGGTTGGGGCAGCCCTTCTGAACGGCCTCGACATTCTCAGGCCCCAGATCGGCCTTGGCGACCCCGCCGTTCATCTTCATCGCGCGCACGGTGGCCACGATCACCGCCGCCGCGGGCTTCAACCCCGCCTTGCGGCATTTGATATCAAAGAACTTCTCGGCCCCCAGATCGGCGCCGAACCCGGCCTCGGTCACCACGTAATCGCCAAGCCGCAGCGCCGTCGTGGTCGCGATGACCGAGTTGCAGCCATGGGCGATATTGGCGAACGGGCCGCCATGGACGAAGGCGGGGTTGTTTTCCAGCGTCTGCACCAGATTGGGCTGCATCGCGTCTTTCAACAGAACCGTCATCGCGCCGTCGGCCTTGATATCACGGGCGTAGATCGGCGACTTGTCGCGGCGATAAGCGACGACGATATCGCCCAGACGCTGCTGCAGGTCGGCCAGATCTTTCGACAGGCAGAGGATCGCCATCACCTCGGACGCGACGGTGATGTCAAACCCGGTCTGGCGCGGAAAGCCGTTGGCCACTCCGCCCAGCGAGGTGACCGTGTCGCGCAAAGCGCGGTCGTTCATGTCCATCACTCGGCGCCAGGTCACCCGACGTTCATCGATCTGCAGCTCATTGCCCCAATAGATGTGGTTGTCGATCATCGCTGAAAGCAGGTTGTGGGCGCTGGTGATGGCGTGGAAATCGCCGGTGAAATGCAGGTTCATCTCTTCCATTGGAACCACCTGCGCATAGCCGCCACCGGCAGCCCCCCCCTTCATCCCGAAATTCGGCCCCAGAGAGGCTTCGCGGATGCAGATCACGGCTTTCTTGCCGATCCGGTTCAGACCGTCGCCCAGCCCTACGGTGGTGGTCGTCTTGCCCTCGCCCGCGGGCGTCGGATTGATCGCGGTCACCAGGATCAGCTTGCCCTGCGGCCGGTCGGCCAGCCCCTCGATGAACGCCTGACTGACCTTCGCTTTATCGTGGCCGTAAGGCAGCAGATGCTCGGCCGGAATGCCCAAGCTGTCGCCGATCTCCATGATCGGCTTTTTTTTCGCCTCGCGGGCAATCTCGATATCGGTCTTCACGGCCATTTTGTCGCTCCCTCGTGGCGGTCTTCCTCCGCTCATACAGGGCCACGCCGTGCCGCACACGGGCGATTGCGACATTTCCACCCCCGGAACCGCCAGCCGTCTGGCTGCGCCGGCTTAGGGAACCGAAAGGCTTGCCCCGCGTTTGACGTCGAACCCATGACAGAGAGGAGCAAGAAGATGAGCGTTGTGACAATTCTGGTCAATGCAGGTATGGCCTTCGGGATGAGCCTTGCCGTCATGACATTGGCGATCATCTGAACCGTCAGGGCGACCATGCGCGCTGACCGGGCACATGCAGGCGAACCTTTTCACCCAAAGTGACACTGCCCTCACGCTCAACCCAGGCCGTCACCCCGCGACGGCCTTTCGCCGCGGCTTTGAACAGCTTCCCGACGCCCGGGTGCGTCTCATCGATCACTTTCGCGGGTAGGTGACAGGGGCGGTTTTCCATATCAACTACAAATGTCGCGCCGCTTTCGGCCTGAAGGCGGGAGGATGGCGGCAAATAGGTGAAATCCGGCAGGCCAGACAGAACCATAGTCGCGCCGACCCAGGTTGGATCAACACGCTCCACCCCCATTTCCTCGGCAATCGCGGTCAAATCCTCCGCCGACAGAATCGAGAGTTGCCGCACATTCCGGATTTCCGTGCCCTTGGGATATTGTGAGGTCACCCGCGCGCAGGAGAACCGCGTAAGGCCCCCATGCGCCTCGCCCTCTGGCCCGGCGAAGGTCAGGTCCAATCGATCAATTTGCTGGGAAGCCAACGCGGCCTCGCGGTCGGCCACCCGGCCCAGCCACGCAACGGTGCCATAGTAGTCAGTCGGGACAAGGGCTGGCATATCTGACCTCCGGTTCTCGCACCCTATCTCTCCCGCCATTGTCCGCACTGCAAGAGGCAGAAGCGGAGTATCAGCCTTCCAACTCAGCCTTGAAATGCGCCAGCAGCCGGTGTTTCAGGATCTTGCCCGTCGGCGCCGCCGGCAGGGATGGCGCAAGGACGATCCTGGCGGGGCGCTTGTAGCCTGCCAGCCTCTGGGCGACATAGGCCATCAATTCGGCCTCATCCACATCGGCCCCCGCGCCCACCTGCGCGAAGGCCAGAACCTCTTCATCACCCGACACAGCCCGCCCGATCACGGCAGATTGCACCACTGCCGGGTGGTCATTCAATGCGGCTTCGACCTCGGGCGGGTAGACGTTGAAGCCGCCGTGGATGATCAGCTCCTTCGAACGGCCGAGGATGTGCAGCCGCCCCTCCGCATCAATCCGGCCCAGATCGCCCGTGCGGAGCCAGCCATCGGCCCCAAGTACCTTCGCGGTCTCGTCTGGCGCCTTGTAATAGCCGCGCATCACATGGGGGCCACGGGTCAGGACCTCGCCCATGCCAGCGCCGCCACCCTCGGCCGCCTCATCAATGCGCACCTCCACCCCGTCCAGCGGGCGCCCGACCGAGATATCCGGGTCACCAATCCGGTTGCGGGTCGCACAGATGCCGGCGGTGCTTTCGGTCATCCCATAACCGTTTTGCAAGGCAATCCCGTAGAACCCCTCGGCCTTCTTCTTCCAGATCGGATCCAGCGGCGCGGCCCCGGACGAGACATAGCGCAGGCCCGACCCCTGCAAACGCTCAAGCCCCTTATCCCTGGTATATTGCATCAACAGCGCGTGCATCTGCGGCACGGCGGGCAGGATCGTCACATCGTCCATCAGCGCCTGATACAGCTTTTCCGCCGAAAAGCGCGGCTCAAGCCGGATCGTGGCACCGGCATAGGTGGCCGCCATGATCATCGAGGCCAGGCCGAAGACATGGGTCATCGGCAGCACGCCATAGACCGTGTCGCCATGGGCCATGCCCCGCAGGTTGGCCGAGGCATCCCCGGCAAAGCGCAGGTTCGCATGGGTCAGCATGACGCCCTTCGGATCACCGGTTGTGCCGGTGGTGTAAAGCAGGACCGCGATGTCAGCTTCTGTGTCGGGGGTGCTGGGAAACGGGGTTGCGATGGCCACCTCGCCGAAGGCACCTGTGGTGCCCTTGGCCTGCAAGCGGTCGGCATGGGCCACAGCATCGCCTGAGACCCTGACCGTCAGGATCAAAGTGCGGGGTTCGGCATGGGCAATGATGCGGTCGATCTCGGCCGGGGTCTGGCGGGCATTTACGGGCACGGCCCAGGCACCGATCCGCGCTGCCCCGAACAGGAAGGCGACCGCCTCGGCACAGTTTTCCGCGACAATCATCACGCGGTCGCCGGCCTTGGTGCCTTTCTCTTGCAGAACCTCCGCTGCCACCTGTGCCGCGTCACCCAGATCGCGGTAGGTCCAGATGCGGCCATCGGCATCACGGATGGCGGGCGCCCCAGGCCAGCGGGCAATGCTGTTGTCCAGATAACCGCAGATCATCTCCATCTTCAGGCCTCCTGCCGTGGCATCACCGCCGCGATACGGTCCCGCGCTGTCATGGCTTCTGCTTCGATCCGGGCAATGATCTCGGCCATCGGCTGAACCCGGTCGGTCAGGCCCAGCGATTGACCCGCCGACAGCATCCCCTTTGAAACATCGCCGGTTCGGTAAGCCTGACGTCCGATCTTGCCCGAGACATGGGGCATCAGCGCTTCGATCCCGATATTGGGGTCTTCAGCTTCCATCTGCTGCACCACCCGCGTCGTCTCATTGGCCAGCGTGCGGATGGTGTTGCGCACGCTCTGCATGCTCAGCACCGTGTCCCGCTCAGTCGCCGCGACCAGCGCGTCTTTGTAACCGCGATGCGCGTTCAACTCCTCGGCCACCAGAAGGCGCGTGCCCATCACCACGCCCGCCGCGCCCATCGCCAGCGCGGCCAGCAATTGCGAGCCGTGGCCGACACCGCCGCCGATCAGATAGGGGATCGTCAGGCGCGCTTCGGCCAGAGCGCCATTGACCAAACTGCCCACCATGTCCATGCCCGGATGGCCACCGCATTCGGCGCCCACGATGGCCACCATATCCACTCCGATCCGTTCGGCCGTCACCGCGAAGCGGACCGAGGGCACCTTGTGGATCACCGTCAGGTCAAGATCCCGCAGAAGCGGCATGTAGGCCTCGGGGTTGCGGCCAGAGGTTTCGATCACCTCGACCCCCGCGCCCGCGATGATGCGAAACACCTCTTCGGTCTTCTCGCCCGGCACCAGCTTGGGCAGCATCGAGACATTGACGCCAAAGGGCGCGCCATTGCAGACTCGCCGGGCTTTCGCGATCTCGGCTTTCAGATCCGCCGGATCGGGAAAGCTGGCCGCCGTGACAAACCCCAAAATCCCCGACCGCGCCGCGGCGGCGGCATAATCGGCATCGCCCAGCCACATCAGTCCGCCTGCGACAACCGGCAGACGCAGGCTGAACCGGCGGGTCAAGGCTGTGTCGAACATCATTGCCTGACCCGCTTGAAAACGCCGCTGGACGTGGCGATGAGGCGGCCATCCTCGTGCTCAAGCCGCGCCTCGACGAAGACCAGCCCGCGCCCGCCGCCGGTCTTCTGGCCCGTGGCCATGACCCGGCCGCCCTCGGCGGGTGCCACGAACGCGATCGATAGCGAGACGGTCAGAAACGGCGCGCGGCCCGTCTCATCCACGCTCAGGCTGGCCGTCGCGCCGCTGGCATTGTCCAGAAGCGCCGCCGCGACCCCGCCATGCAACACGCCATGGCGGTTCAGATGCGCGGGCGTGATGTCCAGCCAGCAGCGCGCCGCGCCATCGCCCTGCCCGACATCCAGCACATAGCCCAGCAGGCGCTGGGTGCCGGTCTCATCCCGGATCACGCCGTCCTCAGGCGCCGAGGGCAATGAACCGCTCCAGATGGTGATCGGTATCGCCCAACCGGTGATCGGCCATGACGATGCGCTTGGCGATATGGGCCAGCTCGTATTCCTGTGTCATGGCGATGCCGCCATGCATCTGGATGCTTTCTTCAGCAATCATCCGGCCCACCCGCCCGATCAGGTGCTTGGCGGCACTGACATGGCGGTCACGCAAGGCTGGCTCGGCCTCTAGATGGCCGGCCGCCAGGATCACGATTGAGCGCGCCTGCTCCAACTCGATCAACATATCGGCCAGACGGTGCTGCAAGGCCTGAAACGTGCCGATCGGCCGACCGAATTGCTTGCGCGTGCCGAGATAATCGGTGGTCAACCGCAGGGCGGTTTCCATGGCCCCCAAGGTCTCGGCGCAGATGGCAACCGTGCCTGCCGCAACGGCGGGTTCCAGCAGCGCCAGCGCCCCACCGGGCGCCCCCAGGCGCGCGTCCTTGGGCACATCCACATCATCCAGCGTGATCTCGGCCGCCCGCCCCCCACCGATCTGGGGATAGCCTTGCAAGCTCACGCCGCCCGCATCCCTCGGCACCAGGAACAGCGAGAGGCCATCCGCCTCGCGCGCCGAGACGATCAGATGGCCGGCCGCTTCAGCGTTGCTCACAACCGCCTTGCGGCCGTTCAGTGTAGCGCCATCGCCCTTGGCCGCGGCGGTCGTGGCGACCTGCGCCAGGTCATAGCGGCTGGAGGGCTCGCCATGGGCCAGCGCCAGATGCAGCCCGCCCGCGATCACCTGTTCGACCAGATCGGCCCGGCCTGCGGCGGCCAGGATCTGCCCGCCAAGCACGCAGGTCTCGGCCACGGGTTCCACCACGCCCGCGCGGCCCAATTCCTCGAAGACAATCGCGATGTCAAAGCCCGCGCCGCCGAACCCGCCCTGATCCTCGGTGAAAAGCGCGCCCAGCACCCCAAGCTCGGCCAGACCGGCCCAGATTTCGGCGCTGAAGCCTGCCTGGCTTTCGATGATCTTGTTGCGTGCCTCAGCCCCGTAATTCTCGCGCAGATAGCGGCGCAGCATGTCCTGCAGCATCTGGCGTTCTTCGGTCAGCTCAAAATTCATTTCAGCGCCCCCAGAGCGGTCTTGGCGATGATCTGGCGCTGGACCTCGTTCGAGCCGCCATAGATCGAGAGCTTGCGGTTGTTGAAGTACTGCGCCGCGACCGGGCGGGCGTAGGCCGGGCCGATCGGGTCATTGCCGCCGTCAACCGCTTCGCTGGCGAAGGGCAGCGCGTAGGGGCCCGCCGCGCGGCGGGCAAGATCGTTGATCTCCTGCCGGATGATCGTGCCCTTGACCTTCAGCATCGAGCTTTCCACCCCCGGCGCCTGCCCCTTGGCCGCTTGCGAGATCACGCGCAGATTGGTTGTGGCCATGGCCATCAGATCAATCTCGACCCGCGCCAACCGGGCGGCGAAAAGTGCATTTTCGATCAGGGGCCGCCCGCCCGCCATCTCGGCCCGCGCGATGCGTTTGACGGCGGCCAGGGCGGCGGTGGAAAAGCCCACACCCGCGATGTTCGTGCGCTCATGTGTCAGAAGGTATTTGGCGTAGGTCCAGCCCTTGTTCTCTTCGCCGACCAGGTTTTCAGCCGGCACGCGGACATCCGTGAACCAGACCTCGTTCACCTCGGCCGAGCCGTCCAGCAGCACAATGGGGCGCACCTCAACCCCGGGGCTTTCCATATCGACCAGAAGAAAGCTGATCCCCTCCTGCGCCTTGGCGTCCGGATCGGTGCGCACCAGGCAGAAGATCATGTTGGCGTGCTGGCCAAGCGTGGTCCAGGTCTTCTGGCCGTTGACGATATAGTGGTCGCCATCGCGCACGGCGCGGGTCTTGACCGAGGCCAGATCCGACCCCGCGCCGGGTTCAGAATAGCCCTGGCACCACCAATCGTCGCCATTCAGGATGCGCGGCAGCCAATAGGCCTTTTGCGCGTCATTGCCGAATTTCTGCAAGACCGGGCCCAGCATGGTCAGCCCGAACGGCACGATGCGCGGGGCATGGGCCAGGGCGCATTCCTCCTCAAAAATATGGCGCTGGACCGCGTTCCAGCCGGTGCCGCCATGTTCCTCGGGCCAGTTCCCGGCCAGCCAGCCCCGCGCGTTCAGGATCGCGTGCCACTCTTCGTGTTCGTCCTTGGTCAGCGCCCGACCATCGCGCACCTTGTCCGACAGCGCCTTGGGCAGCTTTTCTGACAGGAAATCCCGCACATCGGCGCGAAACGCCTCTTCTTCCGGCGTATAGCTGAGGTCCATCGTCGCGCTCCCTTCAGAAAATCTCGAAAAGGCCAGCCGCCCCCATGCCACCGCCGACGCACATCGTGACGACACCCAGCTTGGCGCCGCGCCGCTTGCCTTCACGCATCAAGTGGCCGACCATCCGCGCGCCGGTCATGCCGAACGGGTGGCCGATGGCGATCGAGCCGCCATTGACGTTGCAGATCTCATCAGGGATGCCGAGACGGTCGCGGCAATAGAGCGCCTGGCTGGCGAAAGCCTCGTTCAGCTCCCAAAGGTCGATATCGCTGACCTTCAGGCCCTGGCGTTCCAACAGGCGCGGCACCGCGAAGACCGGGCCGATGCCCATCTCGTCAGGCTCGCACCCGGCCACAGCAAAGCCCCGGAAGGCGCCCATGGGTGTCAGGCCCGCCTTTTCGGCGGCTGAAGCCTCCATCATCACCAGGGCGGCGGCGCCGTCGGCCAATTGGCTGGCATTGCCAGCGGTGATGAACTTGTCCGGCCCCTTGACGGGCTCAAGCTTGGCCAGGCCGTCCAGCGTCGTGCCGGGGCGGTTGCATTCGTCGCGATCCAGCGTGGCGGCAACCTCGCTGATCTCGCCGGTCTCGCGGTCCTTCTTGGCCATGGTCACGTCTATCGGCACGATCTCATCCGCGAAAAGCCCAGCCTCCTGCGCCGCCGCGATCCGCTCCTGGCTACGCAGCCCATAGGCATCCTGCGCCGCGCGGCTGATGCCATAGCGCTCGGCCACAATATCGGCGGTGTCGATCATCGGCAGGTAGAGGTCGGGCTTATGCGCCATGATCCAGGGCTCGGGCACCTCGCGCGGCGGCGGCTGGGTCAGCGAGATGCTTTCCACCCCACCGGCGATCATCGCATCGGCCCCGTCCATGACAATCGCGTGGCTTGCCATGGCAACGGCCTGCAGCCCCGAGGCGCAGAAGCGGTTGACGGTCGCGCCCCCGATTGTCACCGGCAACCCGGCGCGCACCGCGCTCTGGCGGGCGATATTGCGGCCCGTGGCGCCTTCGGGATAGCCGCAGCCGAAATAGCAATCGTCGATCAGGCCGGGGTCGATGCCCGCGCGATCCACGGCGGCGGCGATCACATGGCCGCCCATCGTGGCCCCATGGGTGCGGTTCAGCGACCCGCGATGCGATTTGGCCAGGCCCGTGCGGGCGGCCGAGACGATGACGGCTTGCCTCATGGCTGTGCCTCCTTGTTCAGATCTTCGAATGTGCGGCCTTCATCGACCAGTTTTTGCAAAAGCGGCGCGGGCTGCCAGAACCAGGGATCGTCTTCGGCAAAGCGTTTCAGATCAGCCAGGACAAGGTCCAGACCGGTCATGTCGGCCCATTTCATCGGCCCGCCCCGCCAGCGGGGAAAACCGTAGCCCGACAGCATCGTCACATCCACATCCAAGGGCCGCCGCGCGATGCCGTCGCCGACCACGCGAGCGGCCTCATTCACCATGGCGGCCATGAAGCGGCGCTGGATCTCATCATCGGTGAAGCTGCGGGGGGTGAGGCCTTGTTTCGCACGCTCGTCCGCGATGATCTGCTGCACCTCCGGGTCGGGGTCACCTTTGCGGGCGCCATCGGGGTAGAGGTAATAACCCCGGCCCGTCTTCTGCCCGAACCGGCCCATCTCGCAGAGCGTATCGGCGAAACCGGGAACCCGCTCGCGGGGATCGCGGGTCGCGGCCTTGCGCTTGCGCGTGGCCCAGCCGATGTCGAGGCCCGCCAGATCCGACACCGCATAGGGGCCCATTGCCATGCCGAAGGCCTCAAGGGCAGCATCCACCTGATAGGGGTCGGCGCCGTCCAGCACCATGTTGTCGATCGCCATGCGGTAATGCGCCAGAATGCGGTTGCCGATAAACCCGTCGCAAACGCCCGCGCGCACCGCGATCTTGCGCAACCTCTTGGCCAGCGCAAAGCCCGTGGCGACGACATCGGGCGCGGTGGCATCGGCCACGACCACCTCGAGCAGCTTCATGATATGGGCGGGCGAGAAGAAATGCAGGCCGATCACATCCGAGGGGCGGCCGGTGGCCTGGGCGATTGCGTTGATATCGAGGTAGGAGGTGTTGGTGGCCAGCACCGCACCCTTTTTGCAGACCTTGTCGAGAGTCGCAAAAACCTCGCGCTTGACGTCCATGTCTTCGAACACCGCTTCGATTACCAGATCGGCCGTACCAAGCGCATCATAGGTATCAGCCGCGCGGAACCCGCCGCTGTCGATCTCGGACCGGCGCTCGGGCGAAAGCTTGCCACGCTTGGCGGCGCTGTCCAACATGCCTGCAACGCGGGCTTGGGCCTTGTCCACCGCATCGGCATCGCGTTCGACCAGCACCACCTTCAACCCCGCCAGAAGACAGGCGGCCGCGATGCCCGCGCCCATCGTGCCGCCGCCGATCACCCCGATCTCGGCCAGATCGCGAGGCGCGGCGCCCTCAAGCTCGGGCAGTTTCGCCACCGCCCGCTCGGCGAAGAAAGCGTGGATCAGGCCCACGCGTTGGGGCGAGGCCATCAGGTCGCCAAACAATTCCCGCTCGCGCGCCAGCCCGTCGGCGAACGGCAACTCGCTGGCGGCCTGCACGGCGCGCACGGCTGTTGCGGGCGCGATCTGGCCTTTGCCGCGGGCCAGGGCCTTGGCGTGCCAGGCATCGAAATCGACGGGCTCAGGGGCGGGCAGATCGCCCGTGGGCCGTGGGCCCTTCGCGATCGCCTTGCGCGCCATATCCAGCCCGATCTGGCGCGGTGTCCCGTCCTGCACAGCGTCCAGAATGCCCATCTCCAACGCCGCGGCGGCGCTGACGGGGCGCCCGGTCGTAATCATCTCCAATGCGGCCTCGGCGCCTGTCAGACGCGGCAGGCGCTGGGTCCCGCCCGCGCCCGGCAGAATGCCCAGCGTCACCTCGGGCAGGCCCAGCTTGGCGCTTGGAACGGCCACGCGGTAATGCGCGGCCAGCGCCACTTCAAGCCCGCCGCCCAGCGCCGTGCCGTGCAGCGCAGCGACCACGGGGATCTTGCAGGCCTCGATCCGGTTGCAGACCTCGGGCAGCCAGGGGTCTTTCGGCGGCTTGCCAAACTCGCGGATATCGGCGCCAGCGATGAAAGTACGCCCGTCGCCGATGATCAGGGCGGCCTTCGCCTCGGCCTCGGCGCGCTGAACGGCCTCGACCAGGCCCGCCCGCACAGCCTGCGAGGCGGCGTTGACCGGCGGGTTCTGGATTGTCACCACGGCCACATCGCCGTCCAGGTCGTACTTCACCGCATCCATGCGTCCCTCCTATCCGCGCCGCGCCAGCGCCGGGCTGCGCCCTGTCATCTGTTCCAATGCGCGCACCGTCTTCTGCAAGGCCGGCCCCACCGTTTCGCGCATCCGCTCCTCATTCAGCATCTCGGGCAAGGCCCCGCAGGAAAACGCCACCGGCTCGCCGAATTCATCGGCGTGAAACGGCACGGCCACGGCGTTGACGCTGGTCGAAAAGCGCGTCTCGGCCGGCGCGATGGTGAAGCCCTGCGCGATCAGATCATCATAGCCACCGGCGCGAAAGGCGACCAGCCGATCCTCGGGGGCGCTGGCCATGAAAACCGCCTCATCCAGCGCCGCGATGATCGCGCGGCCCGATGACGACCCGAAGACGGGGATGCGATGCCCGGGTTCCAGCCAGATCGAGGCCGTGCCGACCGGCCGCCAGGTCTTGGCCAGCATCACCCGGTCGCCATCGCGCACGGCCAGCGACACCAGGGTGCCCGTCTCATCGGCCAGCTGTTGCAAGATGCCGCGCCCCACCTCGACGAATGACACCGAGGCGGCCGCGACATTGCCCAGACCAAAGGCCGCAGGCCCCAGCCGATACCGGTCCTTGCGGCCGGCATGGCTGAGAAACCCCAGCGTGCTGAGCGTGTAGGTCAGGCGCGAGACGGTGCTGTTGGGCAAACCGGTCCGCGCGGCCAGTTCGCTGTGGGTCAGCCCATCGTCACTGGCGCGAAAGGCCCGCAAAATACTGAGGCCGCGGGCCAGCGTATTGGCGAACCGTCTGTCTTGCGGGGCGGCGTTCATCGCATCCCCATCGGCAGCAAAAGCGAGATCGCGGGGAAGGCGATGATCAGGATCAACACGATCACATCGACGCTGAGAAACCGCGCGATGCCTGCGAATATCTTGTCGATCGGCGCCCGGTTGCCCACGACATTCGAGATGACGAAGACGTTCAGGCCCACAGGCGGTGTGATCAGCCCGATCTCAAGCAGCTTGATCACCACGACGCCGAACCAAATCAGGTTCAGCCCATAGCTTTCCACCAGCGGGATCATCAGCGGCAGGGTCAGCACCATGATGCCGATGGGGTCGAGGAACATGCCCAACAGGAGGTAGATCACCGCAATCGCCAGCATCAGTTGAAAGACCGACGGCTCGTAGGCCGTGACCGTGTTGACGATGGCGGGCGCCACGCCGGTCAGCGCGATGAAGGCCACGAAGATCTTGGCGCCCGCGGCGATGAAAAAGATCGCCGCCGTCTGCACGCAGGTCTCGCGCAGGCTGGCCCAAAGGCCCGCCCAGTCAAGCGTGCGTTGCGCGAAGCCGATCATCGCGGTGACGACGACGCAGACCGCCGCAGCCTCGGTCGCGGTGAAGATGCCGCCATAGATGCCACCGACGATCACGACGAACAGCATCAGCGCGGGCCAGGCCGCGATGGCGGCTTGCATCCGCTCGCGCCCTGTCGGCGCCTCATCGCCCACGGGCGCAATGCCCGGGCTGCGCCAGACCCAAACCGCGATGACCAGCAAGAAGCCCGCCAGCGTCAGAAGCCCCGGCAGAACGCCCGCCAGAAAGAGGCGGCTGATCGAGGTTTCGGTGAAGATGCCGTAGATGATGAAGAGAACCGAGGGCGGGATCAGCGAGCCCAGCGTGCCACCCGCCGCCACGCTTGATGTGGCCAAGCGCGGGTCATAGCCCATGCGCAGCATCTCGGGCACGCAGATCCGCCCCATGGTTGAGGCGCAGGCGATGGACGATCCGGTGATCGCCGAAAACCCGCCGCACCCCATGACCGAGGCCATGGCGACCCCGCCGGGCAGCCGCGTCAGCCAGACCTTGGCGGCGTCGTAGATTTTCGTGGTGATCTGCGCGCGGTAAGCGATATGGCCCAGAGCCACGAAAAGCGGGATCATGCTGAGATCGTAGGAATGGATCAGATCGAATGAGTTCGAGAAGACCATCGAGGTCGTCGCGCGAAACGCACGCTCGGGCATGAAGGTGCCGGTGCGGAAGGCAAAGATGATAAAGGCCGACACCACCGCCACCCCCGCCAGCGCAAAGGCGATAGGCACGCGCAGGGCCAGCAGCACCAGAACCGCCGAGAAGGCCACCATGCCGACGATCGCGGGGTCCATCACTCGGCCTCCGTCATCTGGTGGGTATCGTCGACGATGCCCCCTTGCAGGATGGTGCGGGTGTCGCGGATCGCCAGCTCGGCCAGACGCAGGCAACACGCGCCGATCCCGATCACGAAGAACAGCCGGCCGGGCCATTTCGGCAGGTTCAGATCGCCGTAGAAGAACCCGCCCGACGACCAGTTGCTGATCAGCTCTCGCGAGCCCGCATAGAGAAGCGGCGACAGCGCGAAAAGCCCGATAAGCGAGCCGAGGACGATCAGCCAAGACCGCGCGCGGGGCGGAAAGCGGTTGGTGATGAATTCAACCGCCACATGGGCCCGCGCGGCGGTGGCGGCCGCCAGGGGAAAGAGGATTGCCGCCACCATCAGTTCGCGCACGATGATCACCGTATCGGGCAGCGACACATCGAAGACCGCGCGTGCGGTGACATTGACGGCAATCATCAGCCCCAGCACCATCACCGCGATGGCGCCGAGGCTGAGAAGGATGTTTTCCAGTTTGCCCAGCATCGGGCCTACTCAGCCCAAGGGTAGCCCTCGGTATCGCGCATCTCGGTGTATTTCGCGATCAGCGCCCGATACTCGCCCAGAAGCGCCTCGCCCGGCAGGCCAACGCCGTCGGCCGTCTCGGCCCAGGCGCCGATGAAGGGCTGGCCACGCTCAACCAGCTTGGCGCGTTCGGCCGCGTCCAGCTCGATCACCTCGACGCCCTGCGCTTTCATGTCCTCGATCGCCTGGGTGTTGGCCGCGGTGATCAGACGCCCGAATTCGTCGGCCATGTCCGACCCGACCTGTTGGAGCAGCGCCTGCTGATCCGTGCTCAGGCTGTCATAGGTGACCGCATTCATGAAGATGCCGACACCGCCCACCTGGCCCCAGTCAAGCAGGGTGTAGCTGTCCATCACCTCGGCCTGTTTCAGCGCCGAAACGGCGTAGCTGTAGCCTTGCGAGCAATCGATCAACCCGGTGTCGAGGCCCTGATAGGCGTCATAGATCGACATGTTGACCATGGTCGCGCCAAGCTCGCCGAAAACTTTGCCGTAGGCCCCCACGCCGCGCACCTTCAGGCCGTCGACATCCTCGGCAGTGCGGATCGTGGCCCCCTTGCAGCCGATATTGACGGCCGAGGTGGTAAAGGTGCCGATATAGACCAGCCCCTTATCGGCCAGATCACTCTGGATCGCGTCGGAGGTGCGCATCAGCTCATCCGTGGCGCGCATGCCGACCCAGGCATCGGGGTTCTCAAGCGGCAGGTCCGAGATGCCGTAGCTGACCAGTTCCTGCGGGTAGTAGACGGCAATCACGGTGCCCAGATCGGCCACGCCATCGCGGACCGATTGCATGGCGGCATTGGCCTTGAACAGCGCGCCGCCCCACTGGATATCAATGCGCATATCCCCGCCCGAGCGCCCGCCGACCTGATCGGCAAACCATTGCAAGGCAGCCGCCCTGGCGCCCCGGTTGGGCCCGGCCTCACCATGGATCAGCACGGTCTCGGCAGAGGCAGCCGCCCCGGACAAAGCCATCACCGCAGCGGCACAAACTGGCTTGAGCCATCCCATATTCTCTCCTCCCATTTTCACTATGCGGAATTTATTTCCGTTATATGGAAGAATGTAACGGATTCGTTTCCTTTCGCAAAGGGTGCGCATCGCCTCTCAACCACTAGGGCCGCGCCTTGGCGCGACGGGACTGTGCGGCAAGCGCGATGTCAGGTTCGCACGTCTCGATGGGGGCACCACCACCATGACCTGTGGGCCCTATCTGGATAAATCTGCGCGGCTGCCCCATATTGATTGCATCTATGACGCCAATCTGAAACGTATCCTTGGCAGATCAGGAGACGAACTAACGTGCTACGACACCTCTTCTTCTGCTTGGCAATGATCGCGGGTCAGGCGTCTGCGCAGACGGCAATGCTTGACTCATCTGCCCGGGATTTTACGGCGACGGATTATGACGCGCTTCCAAAGGTCGTGGCCGCAGACTCAGATCTGTCATTCTGGACAAACCTGGCCTCCAGGGACGCCTGCACACCTGTGGTTTTGGCGCAAAGCGTCGCAAATGATGCCGCGCGCGAAGGATGCACGGCAAATGATGAACAATGCCATCGCCATGCAGGTTCAGTGGTTTCCTTCGTCTGCCTGGACGGGACAAGGATTTTCGCGACGTGCGAACACTTCCATGGTGAGGTGGGAACCGCAGAGTTTGGCGACTGTTTGCGGCGCGAAATAAACCTGCACGACGGTCGCCCCACCATGATATCGGAAACCGAAACACCAGACTTCGTGCCCAAGACCCTTGCCCAGATCAAAGACGGGCTGCCCCGCGCGGATGACATCGTGCAGCGGACAGGTCTTCCCCTGCCAGAGCGGCGGAGGGCGATGGACGCACATGCTGTCTTGAGCGCAGAATATGAACATCCTTGCCCGACAACACAGGCGGACGCCCTTACGATCTGCGATATCTATGCCCCCGTGGATGCATTGCACAAGGCGATGCAGGCGGCCAGCCTGCTTCACGGGTTGATGCGTTAACCGGTTTTGAAGTGGCACGACGCTGGCCGCCCTGCGTCTCGCGATTTTCGCCTTCACCGCCCGTCGGGCATCCAGCGGCCGCTCCGGCGCGAACTGCCTCGGTCGAATGGCCTCCTACCCCCTGCCCGAACCATACGCCGAAGGGCGGCAAACCGTATTGCAGTCAGTCACCTTGGCGTGACGCCGCCGACACATGGGTTGCGGCGGGTCCGCCTGGCAGAGCAATGTCCGACGACACGGAACTGCGCAGGAGCCGGCCATGGCGACCGAAAAAGTGACCTTCGAGGGCGCCTCTGGCGAAAGGCTGGCGGCGCGGCTGGACCTGCCTGACGGTCCGCACCTGGCAACGGCGCTTTTTGCCCATTGCTTCACCTGCGGCAAGGATATCGCGGCGGCGCGCCGGATCGCCGCCAGGTTGGCCGCGATCGGCATCGGTGTTCTGCGGTTTGATTTCACCGGCCTCGGCCATTCCGAGGGCGAATTCGCCAACACCACGTTCACCTCGAATGTCGGCGATCTGGTCGCGGCGGCGCGCTATCTGGCAGACAAGGGCATGGCCCCCAGCCTTCTGATCGGCCATTCGCTGGGCGGCGCGGCGGTGCTGAAGGCGGCAGGGCAGATCGCCTCGGTCAAGGCGGTCGTCACCATCGGCGCGCCCTTCGACCCCGAGCATGTGACGCATAATTTCGGCGATGCGATCGACACGATCCTGGCCGATGGCAGCGCCGAGGTCTCGCTGGCCGGCCGGCCCTTCCGCATCGGGCGCGATTTCATCGAGGACGTCCGGGGCGAGGCGCTGGAACCGGCCATCGCCAAGCTTGGCCGGGCCTTGCTGATCCTGCACGCCCCCCGCGACGCCATCGTCGGCATCGACAATGCCACACGGATTTTCATGGCCGCCAAGCACCCGAAAAGCTTCGTCACGCTCGACGATGCCGACCATCTGATCAGCCGGGCCGAGGATGCCGATTACGCCGCCGCTGTCATCGCGGCCTGGGCCGGGCGCTATCTGGATCTCAGCCACCCCGCCCCGCCCCCTGGCGCGCCCGAGGGGATCGTGCGCGCGTCCGAGGCCGACCCGAAGCGATTCCTACAGGACATCATCGCAGGCCCCAAGCACCGCGCCCTGGCCGATGAACCACCCGCCTATGGCGGCAGCGATCAGGGCATGACGCCTTATGGCTTTCTGGCCGCGGGCCTCGGCGCCTGCACCTCGATGACGATCCGCATGTATGCCCGCCGCAAGGGCTGGCCCTTGGCCCATGTCTTCGTCGATGTGAGCCACGACAAGATGCACGCCCAGGATGCGGGCGGCGGCGGCGCGGTGGATGTCTTCCGGCGCGAGATCACGCTGACCGGCGATCTCGACGACAAGCAGCGCGAGAAATTGCTGGAGATCGCCGATAAATGCCCGGTGCACCGCACGCTTGAGGCCAGCGCCAAAATCGAAACCGCGCTGAGCCCCCGGCCCTGATCACGGGCGCTCTGAGGCCCTTCGCCACAAAAAGCTTCCGGCCCGCATGGCTGATCCAACAAATCCGCCGCACCATTTTGCATGGGCGCTGAATCAGCGCGCGTGGCTGACGCCCGGCGCTTGCGGTCGCACCATTGTCTTCATCCGCGCGCCCCGCTACCCCTCGGGCAAAGGATGCAAACGATGATTGATATTGAGAAAGTCCGTTTCGACACCCCCAGTTGCGAAAACGTGCTGCATTTCAACAATGCCGGGTCGTCCCTCATGCCGACGCCCGTTTTTCAAGCGTTGCAGAATGTGCTCCGCGACGAGAATGAGGTGGGGGGCTACGAAGCCGAGCGGCGGGCGCAGGAAGACATTGAGGCGTTCTATACCGAGGTCGCTGGTCTTCTGAATGCCGAACCGGATGAGATCGCGTTTGTCGAAAACGCAACACGCGCCTGGGACATGGCGTTTTACGGTCTGCATCTGGAACCGGGCGACAGGGTCATCACCCATGTCTCTGAATATGCGTCCAACTACCTTGCGCTGTTGCAGCAATCGCGGCGCCTTGGCTTTGACATCGATCTCGTGCCATCGGATGCGTCTGGCCAGATCGATGTCGATGCGCTGGACGAGATGATCGGCCCCAAGACAAGGCTGATCGCGATCACGCATGTGCCGACGCAAGGGGGCCTGGTGAACCCGGCGGCCGAGATTGGGAAAATCGCCAAGAAACACAATGTTCTCTATCTGCTGGATGCCTGCCAATCCGTCGGGCAGGTTGATGTGAATGTGGCACAGATCGGCTGCGATATCCTGTCCGGCACCGGGCGTAAGTTTCTGCGCGGTCCAAGGGGCACGGGGTTTCTCTATGTTCGCAAAGGCATCCTTGATCAGATCGATCCGCCCTTCATCGACCTTCGGTCTGCAACATGGACCGGCGCAAACAGCTTTGAGTTTGCCAAGGGGGCGAAGCGGTTCGAAAACTGGGAAAGCTACGTCGCTGGCCGCGTTGGTCTGACAGAGGCCGTGCGGTATGCGCGGGCCATTGGGCTCGGCGCCATTGAGGCCCGCGTGGCCGCGCTGGCCCAGGACCTCCGCGAGGCATTGTCGCAGATCGACGGTGTCGCGGTGCATGATCTGGGCCGAAAAAAATGCGGGATCGTCACGTTTACGAAAACCGGTCTTGAGCCCAAGGCGATTGCAGAGACCCTTCGGGCCGATGGCATCAACGTCTCCGTCTCACCCATCACCTGCGCGCGCCTTGATCTTGAACCGCGCGATCTGACTGCTCTGACGCGCGCTTCCGTGCATTACTTCAACACCCACGACGAAATCTCGCGCTTTGTCGACGCCGTAAGGCAGGCCTGAAAGAAATCGGCCGTCGACGTTCCCGCCGCCGCTTCTGGCGGAAGACGGGGCGCAGATCGGATGACCGGATCCCATAGATTCCGAGGCGGTAATTCCTGTGTGATATCAGGCTCCTGAGGGTTTCGCATAAGGGCCGCATCGTCAAAAAGTTAGTCACATGACTAAGTTTTTCTGGACAGCCGCCTGCGAGTCATATTACTTAGCCACATGACTAAGCATTATCCCCAACTCGACCGCCTCTTTCACGCCCTGGCTGACCCGACCCGCCGGGGCATCGTCGAACGGCTGCTGACCGGGCCTGCCACGGTCTCTGACCTGGCCGCGCCCACCGGCATGGCGCTGCCCACGGTGATGAAGCACATCTCGGTGCTGGAAGAGACGGGCCTTGTCCGGTCGGAGAAATCGGGACGCACTCGCATGGTTCAAGCCACCCCTGCCCCGCTCACCGCCGCCCAGGCCTGGATCGAAGAGCAGCGCCAGATCTGGGAGGCGCGCCTCGATCGCCTGGAAGATTACCTTGCCACCCTGCCAACGGAGCCTGATGATGACTGACCTTGACCTGACCCTGCACCGTATCCTCAAAGCCCCGCGCGCCAAGGTCTGGGCCTGCTGGACCAAGCCTGAACACCTCAAGCACTGGTTCGCGCCGAAACCAGTCGAGGTGGTGGAGATCGAGATGGATCTGCGCCCTGGCGGCCGGTTCAACAGCGTGATGCGGATGGACGGCAAGACCTTTCCCGCCATGCCCGGGTGCTATCTGGAAGTCGTGCCGGAAGAACGTCTGACCTTCACCGACATGCTGCACGAGGGCTTCCGCCCTGCCCTCACGCCCGGGCTTGGCTTCACCGCCATCGTCAGTTTCGCCGACCACGCGGACGGTACCGAATACACCGTCCTCGCCCGCCATGGCGACGCCGCCGCCCGCGAGAAGCACGAGAAGATGGGCTTTCACGACGGCTGGGCGACCGCCGCCGAACAGCTCGAAACCTATGCCGCCACGCTGACCTGAGGAGACTTCTGATGCTTGATGAGACCGACACCAAAGACCGCACGCTAACCCTGACCCGTCACATCCCGGCCCCCGTGGTGCAGGTCTGGGCCGCGTGGACCGACCCGGACCGCCTACAGAAATGGTGGGGGCCTCGGGGCTTCACCTGCCGCACGCATGAGATCGACCTGCGCGATGGCGGCCTCTGGCGGTTCGACATGATCGCGCCCGATGGCACCGTCTACGCCAATCGCCACAGATATCGCCAGATCACGCCGATGACCCACATCGATTACGCGGTTGACGATGACGGCAAGGGCGAAACGGCCTTTGAAGCCTCGGTGCGCTTGGAGCCACGGGATGACGGCACCCAACTGACGCTGACCATGGTCATGGAGAGCCCCGAGGCGAAGGAAACCGCCGAAGGCTACGGCGCGGTCGAACACGGCTATACCACGCTTGATTGCCTGGCCGAGGCTGTGCTGGGCGAAGAGACCCTGTCGCTCACCCGCGTCTACGCCGCATCCCGCAAAGCCGTCTGGGCCGCCTGGACCGACCCCAAAGCGCTGGCGCGTTGGTTCGTGCCCGATGGCTGTACGATGCCGGACTGCAGCTTCGATATGCGCGAGGGGGGCCGCTATGATTGCGTCTTCGTCGGCGAAGATAGCGGCAATCGTTTCCCGATGGGCGGCGATGTCCTGTCACTCACCTCCGAACGCCAACTTGTGTTCACCCATGGCTGGAAAGATGAGGCGGGGCACATCGCCAATGCCACTGAAGTGACCGTGACACTTGAGGAGGTTGGCCCGAAGACCCGCGTCACGATGCTTCAGCGCGGTCTGCCCGATGCCGCAGCTGCGGCCTCACACTGCGATGGCTGGGGCTCGGTCCTCGACCATCTGGGCCGCGATCTGGCTTAAATGTCGGATGCCGGAGCTTTGTGGCTCCGGCATCTGTCCGAGCAATAGCGGACCTCGTCCCAGACTTTCGCCCATTTCTTGCGCCATGTGAAAGGCCGACCGCAGGTTGCGCAGATTTTCTGCGGCAGGTCGGCCTTTTTGACCATGCGCGCCATGGCGCGGCTCCCGAAGGCTTACTCGGTCACGACGGACTCTTCCGGCACGACCAATTCGTCGCCGCCATCCGCCAAGAAGATGAACCCCAGAACGCCCGCGAAAATCACTGCCACGGCTATTCCAATCAGCGGGCCCCGGTGGCGCCGCTCCTGCTTTTCGATATCGGTCTGTGGTGCTGACATTGCCTGTCTCCCTCAAAATCAAAGATAAGCGCGCCACAGCGGAAGTCACCCCGTTGCAGCGCCTTTTTCTGTCCCCTAACGTCGGCCTGCGGGGAAATGTTCCCTCACCTGCCGGAGACAGCCGATGAACGATGCCGCCCCCATCCGTGTTGAGTTGAAGGACTATCAGCCGCC
Source organism: uncultured Paracoccaceae bacterium (assembly GCA_947503935.1). GTDB lineage: Bacteria > Pseudomonadota > Alphaproteobacteria > Rhodobacterales > Rhodobacteraceae > CANNFR01. The sequence goes on along the minus strand of CANNFR010000006.1, from coordinate 70,964 downwards.
GGCCTACCTTGTCGAGACCGTCAGGCTGACCTTCCGGCTTGACCCGCAGGCCACACGCGTTCTGTCCGAGATCCGCTTTACCCCGAACCCCGCGCGGCCCTGCAAGCACGATCTGGCGCTGGACGGGGAGGACCTGACCCTGATCAGCGCCGCAATCGACGGCACGCCCTTGGCGGTTAAGGATTATCAACTGACCGCCCACGGCCTGACAATCCCCGCCGCCGCCCTGCCCGATCGGCCCTTCACCTGGACTGCCGTGGTTCAGATCGCACCCGAGAAAAACACAGCGCTTGAAGGGCTTTATATGTCAAAAGGCATGTATTGCACGCAATGCGAGGCGGAAGGCTTTCGCAAGATTACCTTCTATCCCGACCGCCCCGATGTGATGGCGCCCTTCGAGGTGCGGATCGAGGCCGACCTGCCGGTGCTTTTGTCCAACGGCAATCCCGGCGCCCGGGGCGATGGCTGGGCCGAATGGTCCGACCCGTGGCCCAAGCCCGCCTACCTCTTCGCGCTGGTGGCGGGCGATCTGGTCGCCGTCTCGGCCCCCTTCACCACCGCCTCGGGGCGCAAAGTGGCACTGAACATCTGGGTGCGCGAGGGCGATCAGGGCAAATGCGCCTATGCGATGGACGCTCTGATCCGCTCGATGCGCTGGGATGAAGAGGTCTATGGCCGCGAATATGACCTCGACGTGTTCAACATTGTGGCGGTCGACGATTTCAATATGGGCGCGATGGAGAACAAGGGGCTGAACATCTTCAACTCGCGCTACGTTCTGGCCTCGCCCGAAACCGCGACTGATACCGATTATGCCCGGATCGAAGCGATCATCGCCCATGAGTACTTCCACAACTGGACCGGCAATCGCATCACCTGCCGCGACTGGTTCCAGCTCTGCCTGAAAGAGGGGCTGACCGTCTTCCGCGACCAGCAGTTCTCGGGCGACATGCGCGGCCACGCCGTCAAGCGGATCGACGATGTGCTGACGCTGCGCGCGCGGCAATTCCGTGAGGATAACGGCCCGCTGGCCCATCCCGTCCGGCCCGAAGCCTATGTCGAGATCAACAATTTCTACACCGCGACGGTCTACGAGAAGGGCGCCGAGGTGATCGGCATGCTCAAGCGGCTGGTGGGCGACGCAGGCTATGCCAAGGCGCTTGACCTCTATTTCGACCGCCACGATGGCGATGCCGCCACGATCGAGGATTGGCTGGCCGTCTTCGAAGACGCCACCGGCCGCGATCTTGGCCAGTTCAAGCGCTGGTATTCGCAGGCCGGCACGCCGCGCCTGGCCGTCTGTGAGGAGTTCAAGGACGGCACCTATATTCTTCATCTGGAACAGAAAACGCCGCCCACCCCGGGCCAGCCCGACAAGGCGCCGCAGGTCTTGCCGGTGGCCATGGGGCTGCTGGGCCCCAATGGCGATGAGGTGGTGCCGACCACGGTGCTTGAGATGACCGAAGCCAGGCAGAGCTTTACGTTCGATGGCCTCGCGACCCGCCCTATCCCCTCGCTTCTGCGTGGCTTCTCGGCGCCGGTGATCCTGGAGCGTGAAAGTTCCGCCGAAGAGCGCGCCTTTCTGCTGGCCCATGACACCGACCCCTTCAACAAATGGGAGGCCGGGCGCGCGCTGGCGAAAGACGTGCTGACCCGCATGGTGACCGAGCGTGCGGCCCCTGGCCCCGATTACCTTGATGCGCTGGCCCGCGTTGCGCGGGACGAGGCGCTGGACCCTGCATTCCGCGCGCTGGCGCTACGCCTGCCTTCGCAAGACGACATCGCCCAGACCTTGCACGATGCCGGTGTCACGCCGGACCCCACGGATATCCATGCCGCGCATGAAAAGCTGGCCGATGCGGTGGCGGGGTATCTGAAGCCCGACCTGGCCGCGCTTTACGAGGCGATGGACGTGCCCGGGCCCTACACGCCCGCCCCCCGCGCGGCGGGGGCCCGCGCCTTGCGGCTGACGGCCTTGGGATACCTCTCGCGCCTTGACGACGGGCGGCGGGCCGAGCGGCAGTTCTACAAGGCCGACAACATGACCGAAGAGCTGGGCGCCCTGTCGGCGCTTTTGTCGGTCGGACAGGGCCAGCCCGAGGTTGAAGCCTTCTACCGCCGCTGGCAGGCCGACCGGCTGGTGATCGACAAATGGTTCTCGCTGCAGGTAATCGAGGCCGCCCCCGACCAGGCCGTCGCCCTGGCCCAGAGGCTGGCCGATCACCCCGATTTCGACTGGCGGAACCCTAACCGTTTCCGCGCCCTGATCGGTGCGTTGACGGCCAATCAGGCGGGCTTTCACGACCCCTCGGGGACCGGGTATGATTTCGTCGCCGACTGGCTGATCCGCCTCGATCCGGTCAATCCCCAGACGGCGGCACGCATGTCGACGGCGTTCGAGACCTGGACCCGCTATGATGCCGACCGCAAGGCCCTGATCGGAACGGCCCTGACCCGTATCGCGAACACCAAGGGCCTCAGCCCGGATACCGGGGAAATGGTCGAAAGGCTGCTGGCCGTCGGAGCAGAATAGCCCGGCGCCAGGCAACAATTAAGAATCACCCTGGCGGTGCATTTTACCCGTTGGAAGGCCCGAAATCGCGCACAAGGGCCCGCGTTAATCGTTTAAGAGTATCGTCTAAAATATTGCCGCGATTTACCTTTTGGCTTGATCGCAAACCCGCCAGAAAAAGCGTTAAGAAATTGGGCTTTTCCGGATGCGAAACCGCATTGTTTCGGTTATTGTTACCTTACGCAACGTAAAGTGATGCTCGCATGCAACCACACTACCTATACTTGCATATCCCGCGCCGAGGGCTGCTGTATATATCGATCGGTGTCTGGTTGATGGTGATCTACACCCTGGCCCGCGGCGGGGTGTCACCGGTGATCATCGCGCTGATTTGCGCTTTTCTGATCTTGTCGAGTTGGCGCGCCTTGCGTGATCGGCCCGCAGGCATGGAGATCGCGGACGGTGAATGGCGATTTTTCGTCGGCAAACGCAGATGGTCCGTTCCGCTTGGTCAGATAGATGCCGTCCGCGTCCTCGGTACGCGCGAGGCTCCCGCTGGTCTGGCGCTGAAGTTGCGCGACGGGGAGGTTCAGGTTCTGCCCGCCGTTCTCGCCCCTCGGATCGGGCCGCTGGCGCGCGAATTGGACCGCCGCGGGATCCCGATTGAAGAGTGACAAAGGCGGAGTTTTGCCGAACCGCGCAAATTGTCATGGAAACGTCGCCACAAGATGTCCATCTTTGTGCCATGCGCGATCGCATCGATCCTCTGATCCTGGAACGCGCCGCATGGCTGGCCCGCCCTGCGGCCGCACCTGCGCGCGCGGTGCTGGACAAAGTGCTGGGATATGGCGAGACGCTACGCCTGGCCGAGGACCTTCGCGATCTTCCCGCGCCGCAGATCATGGACCAGATGTCAGGCCTTCTGGCCCGCGATGTCGAGGTGACGGGCCTGGGCCACCTGCCCCGCTCGGGCCCGGCGCTGATCGTGGCGAACCACCCGACGGGCATCGCCGACGGCATCATGCTCTGGCATGGGCTGGCGATGCTGCGCCCTGATCTTTTCTTCTTCGCCAACCGCGACATCCTGCGCGTCATGCCGCAGATGGAGCAGATGATCGCCCCCGTCGAATGGCGCCACGACAAGCGTAGCCATGGCAAGACGCGCGAGACGATGATGTTCACCCGCACGGCGCTGGATGCCGGGCGGATGGGCGTGATCTTCCCCTCGGGCCGGTTGGCCAAGCGCCGGGGCCTGCGGTTGTTTGAGCGTAACTGGATGGCCTCGGCCGCGATGATCGCGCGCAAGTTCGAGGTGCCGGTGATCCCGCTGAATATCCGCGCGCGCAATTCGGCATTGTTCTATCTGTTCGACCTGCTGCATCCCTCTTTGCGCGATATCACTCTGTTTCATGAAACACTGAACAAGCATCGCCAGCCGTTCCGGCTGACCTTGGGTGAGCCGATCTCGCCCTCGGCGCTGCCGAAAGACGACGAAGCTGGGATCGAGATGTTGCGCCGGGCGACACTGGCGCTGGGTGGGCGTGATGCGCCCACGGTGTCACTGGTGCGCACCTCGCGTCTGCATATGGCCACCCGCGCCCTTCTGGCCAATTGAACCGCCCATCCCGCTTCGAAAAACCGCTGAGGATGCGGATTTTCGCTTCAAACCGCCCGAAATCGGGCGATTAGCCCCGATTCCGCCGCAATCCGACGGCAAATTCCCGGCATGATCGGTGAAAGCTACAGATTCGAACGGCGCAGTCGCCGGGCGGCCCTTGCCGCCATGGCCGGTATGGGGCTGGGTCTGATCTTTGTCGGACTGGTGCAATGGGACATGCTGATCCTGGCCGTGGGCGGGGCGCTGCCGTTGCCCTTGCTGATCGTGGCCCGACTGCGCCCGCCGGCCACCGGCGCGATGATTGAGGATGGCCGCCTGATCTGGTGGGTCGGCGCAGATCGCAACGACGTGGCTCTCACAGATATTACTACGGCGCATGTGCCCAGCGACCCGCGCGAAGACACCGCCCTCAGCATGGCGGACGGCACGACACATCTGCTTCCGGCCGAGGCGCATCCGGGCGGGGCTAGGTTCGCTCAAGTCCTGTCGGCCCGTGGTGTCAGTGTGGAACAGCCATAAAACACTTGCGCATACGGCCTTTTGCTTGCCACATTCGCGCGATAGCCAATCTCATTCGACGACTTTCCATAGGTGCTGATATGCCATTTCTTCTTGCTCTCATTGCTTTCGCGGCGGCTGCGTATTTCTGGATGAACCGGGCCCGCAATGCCGCCCATATCGCCGGCGACGTCGCCGATATGGCGCAAACGGCGATGGGCGCGGCGCGGCGCTTTGGGTTTCGCCGCCGGGCAAATGTGCACCCTGTTGACAGCATCGAGGATGAGAAGCTGGCGATCGGCGGATTGTCGACCGCTTTCCTTGAATTGTCGGGCATGCCCACGACCGAGGAAAAGCGCGCATTGGAGGTCGGCCTGCAATCGTCCCTCGATCTGTCGCTGAAAGACGCCGAAGAAATGGTCATCCTGGGCCATTGGTTCGTGAACGAATGCGGCGGGCCGCAACCGGCGGTGACGCGGCTGGCCAAGAAGGTCAACAAGATGGCGGGGGCCGAGGGGCTGAGCAAGTCGATGGACGTCATCAAGCGCATCGTCGAGGCCGGAGGAAGCGAGCTCAGCCCCGCGCAAAGCGACGCATTGGCCGAGATCAAGTCGATCTTTCGTTTGCGCTGAGGGGTTTACGCCTCTGGCGATGGGCTGCCGGCTCAGAGCGGCTGGCAGTAGCTTTGGCTGCGCGTCCAGGCCGCCATTTCCGCACGCTTGGAGGCCGACCGGAACGGCGCCCAGTCGCGGCCGACACCGCGCGCGCCGCGGGGGCCCGCCACCATGTTGTCACGGCTGACCTGCACGACCGCGATACGCACCGCGCAAGACAGATTGGCCGGCCCCTGTTTCAACGCAGCCGTGCTTTGCGCGCGGCACCCATAGCCCCGCGCCGTGCTGGGCGAGATCTGCAAAAGCCCGATCCACCGCCCGCCGCCGCCTGCCGCTTGCGGGTTCCAGGTGCTTTCATGCTTGGCCAAAGCGGAAAAGAGCCCCGCCCAGAAGGCCCGTCGGTCAGCCTCGCCCCGCTCAGCATAGCCAGGGCAGAAGACCTCGATGTCCTCCGGCACAATCGTCGCCAGTTCGGCCCCGTGTGCCTCAAGCGCATTCAGCGTGGCCGCGGTCCATTGCGGAGCTTGGGGGTGGAAATCCCATCGCATGACGGGCTGTTCGTCCGAAACCGGGTCGGACGCCACGCCGCACGCAGACAAGGTGAAAGCTGCCCCCAAAACAACTGATTTGAGAAGTTTTTTCATGTGCCACTCAAGCATCTGCCCATCAATGTTCCGCAAAGGCTGCCCGGATTCATCCGCTGCGGCAATTGCGGTACACCGCGCTCGGCGAAATATCGCACCAAGCCGAACAAACGAGAAACGGATCCGCACTTTGAAGCGCCGTTTTGGCCCTTTTGTGCAACGTATCGGAACCAATAGCTCAATATTCCACGATCAAGCCATAATTCGCGGCCAATCTGGCCCATAAAGACGCAGGACGAGTGCGATTCGAGTGATGAGATATGGCGATCCTTCCCAACCGCCGAAAAATGCCGTCGGCTGTGCACGCGATTTAGCGGCATGAATGGCTTCAAAGAACGCCTCAAGCGGGCGCTGAGCAGTCGGCGCAGGCCGAATGCGGTGAATTCTGATTTGCCGCCTGCGGCACCACCGCCCCCTGCCCTCGATCCGGCGATTGCCAAACGGCTGAAGGTCCCGCTTTTGCAGAAGGCGACCGAGCGTGACGAATGGCGCGAGATCGAAGCGGGTTTTGCACAGCTGGCCGATGGCGGTCTCTGGCCCTCGCTCCTTGACCGGCTGCGCGGCGTTGACCAATCGCGCCAGCAATTCGCCTCGGGCAAGCGCTATTTCGACTGCGCCCTGGCTGGTGCGATTTCTCCGGTGACGCGCCATCTGAAAGACGGCCCGCCGCGTCTGGAAGAAGCGCTGGAGGCTTTGCCCGTGCTTGAGGCGGTGCATGCGGCAGATGCGCGCGATTACATGCCCGCTGTCATCCTGGGCCGTGCGCTGATTGAAATCGGTTGGGCCGTGCGTGGCGACAGCCCGCCCGCCGCCGTCCCGAAGGAATCGGCCGAGGCCGCCGGGCGCTATTTCGCCCGCGCTGAGACGGTCCTCGACGCATTCGACCCGATTGAGCAAAACTCGCCCATGATCGCCGACGCCCGCTATCGGCTGGCCCCCGGTGTGGTCGATGGTGTCGATTTCCTGCGGGATTGGTACGAGGATTGGGCCGATCTCGATCCGTCGAACCCACATATGCTGATGACGCATAGCCGCTTTCTGATGCCAGCCTGGTACGGCGATTATGACGAGATTGAGCGTGAGGCCCGTGCCGCCATGTCGCGTGCCGCCGATGGCCTTGGCGCCGGTGCTTACGCCTTTTTCTGGCGCGCCCCGCTTGAGGCCGACCCGGCCGCCGTCGCGCAGTGCGATGCCAAGCTGTTTCTGCAAGGCGCACATGAAACGCTGTCGGTTACGATGAGTTCGCATCTGGCCAACCGCTTTGCCGCATTGCTTTATCGCATCTCACACGGCGCCTCGGACGAGGACCGTGTCTCAACCCCTGAGGCCGAAAACAACCGCCAGCGCTTTGGCGACGGGTACAAACACCTTTTGCGCCGCCATTTGCGCGAAGTTCAGGCCCCCCTCTGGCCCTACGACAATGACGGCATCCAGGCCGCCATAGCCGCCGGTTTCAAGGATGAGCTTGAGGCCGGGCTTGCCGTCGCCCCGGGCGAGGCCGGTTTGACCACAACGGTGCCGCCGAACCAGTAGAGCTTTTCCGGCTCTGTCAGAAACAAAACCCGCCAGGGCGTGAGCCGTTCGCGCCAGAGGTCAACGAGCCGCCCGAAATATCGCCTCGCTTTTGCAGGGTCTCGGGCGCATATTGCATGCACCCGATATGAAAGGCCTGCTCTTGGCGGTTTTCGCGCGGTCCCTATTGGTGCTGTCTTTTCTCACGGCTCCCGCCGTTGCAGGCCCCAATAACGTGATATCGTTCGAAGATTCGTTACTGGGCCTCAGCGAGACCAACCTGATCATCTTGCGTCTGGTCTCCGACAACCTCGGCACCTACGATCTTCAGCATCAGGACTTGTTTTTTGTTACAAAAGATATCGCGACTGGCGCCGAGGTGTTCCGACATGTCGGCCGGCGCCAAAAGACCCGCGGGAGTGATTTTCGGTCGGAGTGGCCCTCCTCTTTGCTTACAAACGACGTTCTGGATGTTCTGGAAGAGTATGATGCAGCAGCGGCGGCAGGGGCAGACCTTTACATCACCCCCCTCGACGGCGCGACTTTCACAGAGACCGACCTGACCATCACCTATGGGCGCGGTTTAGATTTTCGTCTGGACACCGAAACAATACTGGCCGCTATGACAGCCTCGATCAACGCGACAGCTGAAAACATCGGCGATTACGACAGGCGCGGGCTGGTCGGCGTCGGCCTTGACGAGCTCGTGGCCGATCGCGCGTATTCCGCGGATCGCTGCACCGTTCTTGAAGCAATTCTGGTGCGACATGACCCGGAGAGCGATCCGGTCCAACTTGCGACCATCTCCTGCGGATATGAGGATGAGGAGCCCGCCTCGATCATCATGGTCATCCCCAAAGCGCCCTGAAGAGGGCCGCTGGTCCCTTGCCCTTGCCCACCGGCCTCGCATAGAAGGCGAAGGGTCAGGAAGGACTTGAAAGCATGCTCGATCATCTCGCCTTTGAAACGCCGAAGCCCAAGGTCATCCAAGGGGCCAAGCACGATTGGGAACTGGTCATCGGGATGGAGGTGCACGCCCAGGTCGCCTCGAACGCCAAGCTGTTTTCCGGCGCCTCGACCCAATTTGGCGCCGAGCCCAATTCGAATGTCAGCTTCATCGATGCGGCCATGCCGGGCATGCTGCCTGTGATCAACGAGTTCTGTGTCGAACAGGCCGTGCGCACCGGGCTGGGCCTGAACGCGCAGATCAATCTGGTCTCGGCCTTCGACCGCAAGAATTACTTTTACCCCGACCTGCCGCAGGGCTATCAGATTAGCCAGCTCTACCACCCCATTGTTGGCGAGGGCGAGGTGATCGTCGATATGGGCCCGGGCGTGGCGCGGCGCGTGCAGATCGAACGCATTCACCTTGAGCAAGACGCCGGCAAGTCGATCCATGACATGGACCCCGCCATGTCCTTCGTCGATCTGAACCGCACCGGCGTGGCCCTGATGGAAATCGTCAGCCGCCCCGATATTCGGGGCCCGGAAGAGGCCGCGGCCTATGTCGTGAAGATGCGCCAGCTTCTGCGCTATCTGGGCACCTGCGACGGCAACATGCAAAACGGCAACCTGCGCGCGGATGTGAACGTGTCGGTCTGCCGGCCCGGGGCCTATGAGAAATACCAGGATAGTCAGGATTTCTCGCATCTGGGCACACGCTGCGAGATCAAGAACATGAACTCGATGCGGTTCATCCAGGCCGCGATTGAGGTTGAGGCCCGCCGTCAGATCGGCATTCTGGAGGATGGCGGCGAAGTCGTGCAGGAAACCCGCCTCTACGACCCCGATAAGAACGAAACCCGGTCAATGCGCTCAAAAGAAGAGGCGCATGATTACCGCTATTTCCCCTGCCCCGACCTTCTGCCTTTGGAGATTGAGCAGGCCTGGGTCGACGGGATCGAGGCCTCGCTGCCCGAGTTGCCCGATGCCAAGAAAGCCCGCTTTGTCACCGAGTTTGGCATCACCGAATACGACGCCGATGTACTGACGGCCGAAGCCGAGAACGCCGCCTATTTTGAGGACGTGGCAAAGGGCCGAGACGGCAAACAGGCCGCCAACTGGGTAATCAATGAGCTGTTCGGGCGGCTGAAGAAGGAAGACCACGACATCACCGAAAGCCCCGTCTCGACCGCGCAACTGGGCGCCATCCTCGACCTGATCGCCAAGGGCGATATCTCGGGCAAGATCGCCAAGGACCTGTTCGAGATCGTCTATACCGAGGGCGGCGACCCGGCGCAGATCGTCGAGGATCGGGGGATGAAACAGGTCACCGATACCGGTGCGATCGAGGCCGAGGTTGACAAGATCATTGCCGAAAACCCCGCCCAGGTGGAAAAGGCCAAGCAAAACCCCAAGCTTGCCGGCTGGTTCGTGGGCCAGGTCATGAAGGCCACCGGCGGCAAGGCCAATCCTGCCGCGGTGAACCAGTTGGTCCAGGCCAAGCTGGGGCTCTGAGGCGGCATGACGCGCCTGCGCGATGATCTGCTAGCGCATAATGAGCGTGTGAAGCTGTTCGCGGGCTTTCTGAACGCCATCGGCCTGGGCCTGATCGGCTTTGCGGTCCTGCGCCCGCTGATCGAAAACGCGATGAACGCCGATCTGGCCACGCTCTGGTGGACGATGGGAGGGCTGGCAATGCACGCCCTTTCACACTATATTCTTGGATACCTGCGAAAAGAGGGGCCGACATGACGCTGTTTGAGTTCATCATCCCCGTCGCCGCGCTTGCCGTGGCCATCATCGGCGCACTCCTTTTGCGCCGTGAGACCAAGGCGTTGGATAGTCGCAGCGGCCATCAGCATCCGGCCGAATAGAGCTTGTGACCACGAAATCCGCAATTTTCCACCTCCTCCCTCAATGATCTCAGCCAAATCTTCAAAGCTGACAAGAATTGTCTCGGCAGCGATCACAGCTGCTCTGTTCGCATTCACGCCAATCGCTTCAAAGGCTTGTCTGCTATTCGGCGACCCAGATGCGTCCCTCTGGCAGGAGCACGCAACGGCCGTCATTGACGGCACAATCCGCTCTTTTGAGCGTAGATCTCTGGTTTTTGCGGATCCGAGCGATGAAACGAGCCAGCAAGAAGATGAGACATGGGTTCTGATGATTGAGGCGCACAATACGATCCGCGGCGAACATGAACCGCTTCGGGAAGTCGCCACGCGGATGCTGAGCACAACGATTGTGGGCGCAGATTACCTCAAACCATTCGTTGGCCTTCGTCGGGAATTCGCCTTTATGGATGGAAGCCCCGATCAATCTTTGTCGTTTCTACACCCGCCGGACGCCTATTTGTTTTCCAATGACACGCCTCCGCCTGAGCCGTATCAGTACGTGCAAAACCAAGACGAGACGTCATTCGATGAGATCTGGGAGGGGATTTGTACGAAACTTCCTATTTTCCCGCCGGGAACGTTTGATCCGTAATCCGACAGCGTTAATGCCAAAATTGGCCTAGGCGTACCTGCGCGGTGAATCGATCCGGCCAGGGTCACGGGGGGTCGTCGACTTCCTCTTTGAGCCCGCATTCTGCGCGATGCGCATGGCGATGTGCTGCGGAACCGGGCTGAAGTATCGGACTGGTTCACCAACGCATATCTTGCCCGGTAGGCATGCGGCCACACCTTGACCTCACCTGACACAAGCCGGTTTATGGCGGCGGAAGAAGGAGGCCCTGACATGACCGATCCGTACTTTTCGAAGGAGGAGCTGGCCGCGGCGACGGATCTGGTACATCGCCATATGGCGCCGACCCCGCAATATGCCTGGCCACTTCTGGCCGAGGCCGCGGGGTGCGAGGTTTGGGTCAAGCATGAGAACCACGGGCCGACAGGGGCCTTCAAGGCGCGCGGCGGCATCACCTTCATCGATTGGCTGAAACGCACGCATCCGGGCAGCCCCGGCATTGTGACCGCGACGCGGGGCAATCACGGGCAGAGCCAGGCGCGCGCCGCCACCAAGGCGGGCCTGCGCGCGCTGGTCTATGTGCCGCGCGGCAATGCGGTTGAAAAGAACGCGGCCATGAAGGCCTTCGGGGCCGAGCTTGTCGAATTCGGTGAGGATTTCGATGAGGCCCGGGAAGAGGCGATGCGCGTCGGCGCGGCCGAGGGGCTTTACCCCGTGCCGCCCTTCCACCGCGAATTGGTGCGCGGTGTGGCAACCTACGCCTGGGAGTTCTTCAACGCGGCCCCGCCGCTGGATGTGGTCTATGTCCCCATCGGCTGCGGGTCGGGCATCTGCGGCGTCATCGCGGCCCGCGATGCGCTGGGTCTGGCGACCGAGGTCGTGGGCGTCGTCTCGACCGAGGCGCCGACGGCCAAGCTGTCCTTCGAGGCCGGAGAGCTGATCTCAACCAACAGCGCCCGCACCTTCGCCGATGGCATGGCGGTGCGCATGCCGGTGGCCGAGGCGTTCGAGATCTACTCAAAGGGTGCGGCCCGCATCATCGCGGTCAGCGAGGCCGAGGTCGCCGAGGCGATCCGCCTGTACTTCACCGCGACGCACAACCTGGCCGAAGGGGCCGGCGCCGCACCGCTGGCCGGGCTGATGCAGGAACGCAGCGGGATGGCCGGCAAGCGCGCGGGCGTGATCCTCTGCGGCGGCAATATCGATAGCGCCGTCGCGGTGCAGGTGATGCAGGGCAACATACCGGCCGCCTGAAACCACGCCGTCCCGGGCTTGGCCCGGGACCTCCCCCGGCCTCTCCCGAGACGGTCTGTTGCAGGTGAAGCCAGCGGCCCCGCTAACTCCGCAACTCGTACTCGGCCAGCACTTCATAGACTGGCGGTCCGTCTCCAAGATGCGATTGATAAAGTGTGAAGCCCGTCACATCGAAGGGCCCAGCACTGACGCCCGCCAAATCAATGATCGCCCGCTCAAGCCGGGGCACATCGACCTCGGCCGGGCGAAAGCGGGCCAGGGTGACATGGGGCACGAACTTGCGCGCGGCGACCTCGATCCCCGCCCGGCGCGCGGCCGTCTCAACCTTGCCGGCAAGGCGGGTCAGCGCCGGTTGCGGGGCAATTGTGGCGTGTACGGATTTCGGCTTGTCGCGCCCGAACACATCCAACCCGCGCAGCGCAATGGGAAAGGACGGGACCTGCACGCCCTCCAGCGCGGAATGCAGGGCCTCGAGGTCTCGGGCCGACGCGTCCCCCAGAAAAGTCAGGGTCAGGTGCAGGTTCTCAGGCGGCACGCGCCGTGGCACGGGCAGCATCTGCGCCACAATCGACAGCTGATCACGCACCGTTTCGGGAAGGGGTATGGCCAGAAATACACGCATCATTCCCGCGGCAGAAACACCAAAACCCCATCGATCCGCAAGCAAAAGTTTTCAGCGCGATTGAACCGCTGGCAGATGCGGCACGACCCACCTTCAAAGCATGTCAATCCGAGGAGGAACCACCCATGGCACGTTCGACCCTATCGACACTGACCACCGCAATCCTGGCCGTCACGCTTGGCCTGACGGCTGGCGCCAGCGCCCAGCAGAACCGATTGGGCATCGCAGGCGACACGCGCGAAAGGCCAACCCTGCGCGTCGGGCCGTCCCACGGTGCCGGCCAGCCCGATCTGATCATCGAGCCGCGCTATAACGGCAATAATGGCCTGCCCGGCTCGGGCTTTTGCGGCCCCTGGAACGGCGGCAACCAACGCGTTTACTTCTATGTGCGCAACATCGGTTCGGCCCCGGCGCCGGCCTCAGACGTTCAGGTCAATTTCGGCGGTCAGAACTTTGGCACGCTGGCCATTCCATCCCTATCGCCGAACCAGGTGACCTTGCGCAACACCGCCATTCCGTTGGCCGCCTGGGGACCGACCCAATACCACGGCTCGGTCAATTTCCTGATTGCCGCGGATCATAACGACGACATGACCGAGACCAGCGAGACCAACAATTATGGCCAGGGCAAATGTATCGGCCCCGCCAGCTGATCGGGTCAGGTGCGGCTGGCCAGCACGGCCAGCCGCTCGCGTATGTCGGGCCTGATCTGGCCCTCACGCGGCACGTCGCGGAGCGTGGTCAGCAGCGCCGGCTCCGGGGCGCCGCGCCGCGCCCATGTCAGAACGCTCAGCACCTCCCGCGCCTCGGGCGGCAGGCGATCGGGGACTTCGGCCCCCGCCAAAATGCCCCAGACTCCGGCCCAAAGCCGCCCAACCGTCCAGGGGTTATAGCCACCGCCACCGAGCACAAGGTAGCGCGGCGCAAGGTCCCGCAGCGCGCCCACGACCGACCAATGCGCGTTGTTCGACAACGCCAGGCGCGACAGCGGGTCCTCCAGCACCGCATCGGCGCCGCATTGCAGCACGACCGCGTCGGGGCGGAAGTCTGACACGCGCGGCAGGATCAGCGCGTCCAGCACCATCGCCATTTCACTATCGTTGAACCCTTTCGGGACCGGCAGGTTGAACGCGTTGCCGCCGGCATCGTCCTCCAAAGCACCGGTGAAGGGCCAGCGCCGCTCTTCATGGACCGAGATCATCAGGGTGTCGGCGTCACCCGCAAAGGCGGCCTCGACCCCGTCGCAATGATGCGCGTCGATATCGACATAGGCGATGCGCGTCGCCCCGGCCCGGCGCAGCGACAACATCGCCAGCACCGGATCGTTCAGATAGCAAAAGCCGTTCGCCCGATCGGGCAGGCCGTGATGCGTGCCACCTGCCGGATGATAGATGACACCGGGATCGGCCAGCAACTCACCAGCCAGAAGCGACCCGCCAGCCGATGTGGCGGGCCTGCGAAACATCTCGGGGAAAACCGGGTTCGACACCGTGCCCAGCCCATGGCGCGCGCGCACCGGGTCGCTGACCGCCTGGTCGGCCTCGGCCCGCTCAAGTGCGGCGATGTAATCAGGCGTATGCCAGGCTGTCAGCGCTGCGGGTTTCGCCCTGGGCGAGGTGCGAAATTGCGCGCGCGGTAGCCACCCCAAGGCTCGCGCCAGATCGGTGGCTGTGGAAACACGCGGTACGCGCAAGGGATGCCAGGGGCCGTAGCTTGACCGGCGGTAAATCTCATGGCCGAGAAAAAGGGGGGGCGGCACGCCCTGATCAAGCATCGCTCACTTGGCCAGCAAGGCCTCGATCTGGCCGGTGATCGCGCGCGACATGGGTTGGGTCGTCGACCCCCAATTGGCCACAAGCGCGCCGTCAGGCCCGGTCAGGACCTTGTTGAAATTCCAGCGCGGCCGCACCCCATGGGCCTGATCGAGCCAGCGATAGAACGGGTGCGCATGGGGGCCTCTGACGGATGTGATCTCGGTCATCGGAAGATCGAGGTTGAAGTTCACCTCGCAGAATTCCTTGACCTCGCTCTCGGTCGCCAGTTCCTGCTGGAAATCGTCGGAGGGAACCGCCAAGACCACCAGCCCCTGCGCGCGGTAGCGGTCATAAAGCGCCTGAAGGCCGTCATATTGCCGCGTGAACCCACACAAAGACGCGGTATTGGCCACCAAAACGGGCCGCCCCGACCACTCATCGAGGCTGAGCGCCCCTCCGTCAATCGAGGCGAAGGTGAACTGTGCCTGGGCCAGCGTGGGCGTGCCCAGAAGCAACGCAAGCGATACCAAACCTGTCCGCCAGAGGCCATTTAAGCGCCGAAAAACCGTCATGTTGTGGAAGTATCGTGAGAATTGCATAGATCAAGGCAGGGGCTGGCGTAAACGCAGCATTAAGAATAATATGGCTAAAAAAGTGGCAGTTTATGTCGGTGCGGCAAGATCCAGCATGGCATCCATCTGTCGGTAGGCAGGACCGTGACAGTACAAAGACGAGATATCCCACTTTTGGAAGTGGCGGACATACCCGACGATGAGGCGCGCACGCAGGTGGCCGCGCTGTGTTGGCGTATGTCGAAAGGAAAGCCCGAAATACTGTTGATCACCAGCCGCGAAACCGGGCGCTGGGTCATCCCCAAAGGCTGGCCGATGAAGGGTCTAAGCTCATCGAAAGCGGCTGCTGAGGAAGCTTGGGAAGAGGCGGGTGTGAACGGCAAGATCCGCAATATCTGCATTGGATTTTACGCCTATCACAAGGTGCGCAGCCCGAAGATGGACGTGCCGTGCGTGGTGGCCGTCTATCCCCTGCGGGTCAAATCGCTTGATCGAAAATTCCCCGAAGCGGGCGATCGCAAGCGGCGCTGGTTCACCCCGAAAAAGGCCGCCGCGAAGGTGGAGGAGCCTGAATTGCGCGATCTGCTGGCGAATTTTGACCCCAAAGCAATCGATACATGAGTGAATGCAGATGCCGTTGATTTTTGTCAGCGCCTGAATAGATCTAGCCGGCTTCAAACTGCAAACGGGATTGTGCATGATCCGATATGCGCTGAAATGTGATCAGAACCACAGCTTTGAAAGCTGGTTTCAGTCGGCGGCCGCCTACGAGAAGGTCAGGACGGCCGGCATGGTGTCCTGCCCAGATTGCGGATCAGTGGCGATTGAGAAGGCTCTGATGGCGCCGCAAATCCGGCCAGGTGACAAGGCCGCAAGCACACCGGAGCGACCACTGTCTTCGGAGCCCGCGACGGATCGCGACAAGGCCTTGGCGGAACTCAAGCGCCAGGTCGAGGAAGGCTCGGACTATGTCGGCCTCAAATTCGCATCCGAGGCTCGAGCAATCCACGACGGAACCGCCCCGGACCGTCCGATCTGGGGCGAAGCGCGTCTTGATCAGGCGAAAGAGCTGATTGATGACGGCATCCTCGTCGCTCCACTGCCCTTTCATCCGAAATCCAAAACCAACTGAGCGGGCAAGAACCGCCCGAGAGGAAGATCCTCCGGACGGCCCTATCTCAAACCAAGCACATCTCAGTTGGTGTGACGGCACCGGAAATGCACGGTCACCGCATTGCCACCGCCTTGTGTGTAAACTTCCGGCCCGACGTTCCAGTAGGATTCTGGAGCGCAGGAGGTCGCGCTGGCCTGCGCTACGACAAACGGAACCGTTGCAGACGGCACGGTGGTCTTGCACCGGAAGATCGTAGCGCCCTTCTGTGCAAGCTGAAGTGCCGCAGGGCAGCTGGGATAGTTGATAATTGTCGGCCTCTCCGTAGGCAGTTTGAGCGTATCCGAAATACTGATGCTCGGCCCTTCCGTCAGCCGACGCAGCTCACCATCAGCGAGCACAGGGGCGGCTGTCAACGTCACCGATAATGCAAACAGGCCGGCTGTCATGCGCTTGAGGATCGGGGATTTCATTTTTCTACTCCTTGGCAAGTGTTTCTGAACGAGGCAGGCGCCCCCTTCTGCACATGGGTCGCGGTAGCTCGCGAAATGGTTCAAAGAGTTCTTGCCGATTGCACGAAGCGTTCTGGTATTATGTTGCAGACAGCTGACAACCAGCTGTTACAGGAATCGCATACCTCCGCTTTCGATGCCGGTCGAACGCTTCGGGCCGGCCTTCTCTGCGACGCACACAGCAGCCAATGGAGAGCCACATGAAAGACTTTGAGCGCGACTATCCCGATTTCACCGAAGCCCCGGGCTTTGAGCATGGCGACGAACGGCCCAGCAACCGTTCAGGCAACCCGACCTTTTACGAGGTGATGGACGCCCATATAAAGCGCCGCGGGTTTCTGACCGGCGGGCTGGCCACCATCGCGACCGGGATTTTCGGCACCGCGCTGACCGGCCGCGCGGCTATGGCTGAGGCCACCGCTCCGTCGGGTCTGCTTGGCTTCACCGCCGTTCCCGTCAGCATGGAAGACAACGTCACCGTGCCCGAGGGCTACCGCGTGCAGGTGCTGGGGGCCTGGGGCACACCGATTACCGGCGACATGCCCGCCTTCGCCCCCGACAACAGCGCGGCCCAGCAGGAAATGCAGACCGGTATGCACCACGACGGCATGCATTACTTCCCGATCGACGGATCGTCAGAGGACGGCCTTCTGGTGATGAACCACGAATACATCGAGCCGCGCTTCTTGCATGCCGCAAAGGTCGACGGCCAGGCGATGAGCGGCCGGGACGTTCCCATGAACGCCGATGGCACCCGCGAGGACGACGATGTGCTGAAGGAAATGTATGCCCACGGCGTCTCGATCTACCGCACGGCAAAACAGGCCGACGGCACGTGGGAAATCATTCAGGACCCGCATAATCGCCGCATCCATGCCATGACGGAAATGCAGATCTCCGGTCCGGCCGCAGGCTCGGCCCATCTGATCACCAAGTTCTCGCCCGACGGCACCCGCACACGCGGCACCCTGAACAATTGCGCCCACGGCGTGACGCCCTGGAACACCTATATGGCGGCCGAGGAGAACTGGGCGGGCTATTTCGTCAATACCGGCGAGCAGCCGCGCGAGCATGACCGCTATGGCCTGCCTGACGATAACGGCCGCTATTCGTGGGAAAAGGCTGCCTCGGGCGCCGAAGACTTCACCCGCTTCAACGCCACCGCCACCGGCGCCTCGGCCGCCGAGGATTACCGCAATGAGCCCAACACCTACGGCTGGATGGTTGAGATCGACCCCTTCGACCCGACCTCAACCCCCGTCAAGCGCACCCATCTGGGCCGCTTCGCCCATGAGGGCGTGGTCTTCGCGCCTGTCGTCGAGGGGCAGCCCGTGGTCTGCTATTCGGGCGACGATAGCCGGTTCGAATACATCTACAAATTCGTCTCGTCGCAGCCCTATACGCCGGGGGTGCGCGGCGAAATTCTGGATGAAGGCACGCTCTATGTCGCGCGCTTCAACGAGGACGGCACCGGTGAATGGCTGTCGCTGGCCCCGGGCGAGAATGGCTTGACACCCGAGAATGGCTTCGCCGATCTGGCCGATATCCTGGTCAACACGCGCCTGGCCGCCGATCAGGCGGGGGCCACCAAGATGGACCGCCCCGAGTGGGGCACGGTCGATCCGAACTCGGGCGAGGTCTATTTCACGCTGACCAACAACAATCGCCGGGAGATGACCGAGGTCGACGCGGTGAACCCGCGGGCTGTGAACAATTTCGGTCAGATCGTGCGCTGGCGCTATCCCGGTGGTGATCCGACGGCCACGACCTTCGAATGGGACCTCTTTGTCATTGCGGGCACCGCCAAGCATTCAGCCACGTTCAACGACATGGCACTGGACGAAGACAACATCTTCGCCTGCCCCGACGGCATCTGGTGCGACGCGGATTCGCGCCTGTGGATCCAGACCGACATGGGCGATCTGGGCCCCGATTATACCGGGCCGCTGGAAGATTTCGGGATGAACGCCATGCTGGCCGCCGACCCCAAAACAGGTGAGATCCGCCGCTTTCTGACAGGCCCCTGGGGCCAGGAGGTGACCGGCGTCATCACCACACCGGATCAGCGCACGATGTTCGTGAACTTTCAGCACCCGGGCGGCCATGCCACGCCCGAGCAATTCGCGGCTGGCGATTATGGCTCAAGCTTCCCCGACGGGGCGGGCAGCGTCCCCCGCTCAGCAACGATCGTCATCACCCGCGAAGATGGCGGCGTGATCGGCGCCTGAGACGTTGGCTGCGTGTGCCGGTCGGCATGCGCAGCCAAGCTCAGCCTGATATCTCAATCACTGTGCCCACAGCGCGCATGGATATCTTCGTAAGGGCCGCCGGCCAATTGCGTGTTGAGGTGGATCGCTTCCGCTGAACGCAAGACACCCAACCGCACCGCTTGCGCCCCTGCCCCCCATCGCTTAAGCAGCGTGCGTTTATTCGTGCATCTGAGGGTGATATGCCGCTTCTCGTCATGAAATTCGGGGGCACTTCGGTGGCCGATCTCGACCGCATTGCAAACGCGGCCGAGAAGGTCAAACGCGAGGTGGATCGCGGCTATGACGTGATCGTCATCGTGTCGGCCATGTCGGGCAAGACCAATGAGCTTGTGGGCTGGGTCGAACAGACCTCGCCCCTTTTTGATGCGCGCGAATACGATGCGGTGGTCTCGTCGGGCGAGAATGTGACGGCGGGCCTGATGGCGCTGCGGCTGCAGGAGATGGACGTGCCCGCGCGTAGCTGGCAGGGCTGGCAAGTGCCGCTGCAAACGACATCGGCCCATTCCTCGGCCCGGATCGAGGATATTCCGCGCGCCAATCTGGACCGGAAATTTGCCGAAGGCATGAAGGTGGCTGTGGTCGCGGGTTTTCAGGGCGTCAGCCCCGAGGGCCGGATCACGACGCTGGGCCGCGGCGGGTCGGACACGACCGCGGTGGCCTTTGCCGCCGCATTCGAGGCCGAGCGCTGCGATATCTACACCGATGTCGACGGCGTCTACACCACCGATCCGCGGATCGAGGACAAGGCGCGCAAGCTGGAAAAGATCGCGTTCGAGGAAATGCTTGAGCTGGCCTCGCTGGGCGCCAAGGTGCTGCAAACCCGCTCGGTCGAGCTGGCGATGCGCTATAAGGTGCGCCTGCGGGTGCTGTCGAGTTTCGAGGATAATGACGACAATGCGGGCACGCTGGTCTGTGCCGAGGAGGACATCGTGGAAAGCAATGTGGTGGCGGGCGTGGCCTATTCGCGCGACGAGGCGAAGATGACGCTGATCTCGGTCGCCGACCGGCCCGGCATCGCGGCGGCGATCTTCGGACCGCTGAGCGAGGCGGGCGTGAATGTCGACATGATCGTGCAGAATATCAGCGAAGAGGGGCGCACCGACATGACCTTTTCTTGCCCCGTCGATCAGGTGGCGCGCGCCGAACGCGCGATGAACGGCGCGCGCGACAAAGGCGAGATCCAGTTTTCCGAGCTGGTGGCCGACACGGACGTCGCCAAGGTTTCCGTCGTGGGGATCGGCATGCGCAGCCATGCCGGTGTGGCGGCGAGGATGTTCGCCGCACTCTCGCAAGAGGGGATTAACATCAAGGTCATTACAACCTCCGAGATAAAAATATCGGTATTGATCGACCGGAAATATATGGAACTCGCCGTCCAAGCACTCCATGATACGTTCGAATTGGACAAGGCCGCCTGAGAAGCCTGAGCCGGACAACCTGCGGGGGGCTATGCCCGAACGTGCTGAAACAGAAAGCCGCAAGCTGCTGCGCCGCTTGCGCGATACCCTTGCCGAGCCTGGCAAAGGGCAGGAACGGCTGGACCGCATCACAAGCCTGATCGCGGATTCGATGCGCACGGAAGTCTGCTCGATCTATCTGTTTTGCGACCCCGAGACGCTGGAGCTTTGCGCGACCGAAGGGTTGAACGAGGAAGCGGTTCACAAGACGCGGATGCGGCTGGGCGAAGGCCTGGTCGGCCGCGTCGCGCGCGGATCGAAGCCGATCAATACCGGCGATGCCCCCTCCGAGCGGGGCTTTCGCTATATGCCCGAGACGGGGGAGGAGATCTTCTCGTCCTTTCTGGGCGTGCCGATCCAGCGGCTGGGCGAGAAGCTGGGCGTTCTGGTTGTGCAGTCGAAAGAGGCGCGCCAGTTCTCGGACGACGAAGTTTATGCGCTGGAAGTGGTGGCCATGGTGCTGGCCGAAATGACCGAGCTTGGCGTTTTCGTGGGTGAAGGCGAGGCGATGGGCGCGCGCCACAAGCAGCCCGTTCTGTTTCGCGGGGTCTGCGCGCAGGAGGGCGCGGCCGAGGGGAATGTCTGGCTGCACGAGCCGCGCGTCGTGGTCACCAACCCGGTGGGCGACGATCCGCAAGCCGAGCTGGAGCGCCTGACAAAGGCGATGGACCAGTTGCGCCTGTCGGTCGATGACCTTCTGGCGGCGGCCAACGGCACGGGGCTTGAGCATCGCGAGGTTCTGGAAACCTACCGGATGTTCGCCAATTCCAAGGGCTGGACCCGGCGGATGGAGGAGGATATCGCGCGCGGGCTGTCCGCCGAGGCGGCGGTCGAGAAAGAGCAATCGCTGGCCCGCACCCGGATGGAGCAGGCCAATGACCCCTATCTGCGCGACCGGCTGCACGACCTCGACGATATCTCGAACCGGCTGCTGCGGCTGCTGACCGGCCAGGGCCATGCGACCGGCGCGGTCCTGCCCGACAACCCGATTTTGATCGCGCGCAATATCGGCCCCGGTGAGCTTTTGGAATATGGCCGCAAGCTGCGCGGCATCGTGCTCGAGGAAGGCTCGGTCGGCAGCCATGCCGCGATCGTCGCGCGCGCCTTGGCCATTCCGCTGGTCATCGGGGCCGAGCGGATCGCGACCGAGGCACTGAACGGCGATCCGATCCTGGTGGACGGAGAACAGGGCGTGGTGCATCTGCGCCCGGAAGAAACCGTCTCATCAGCCTTTCGCGACAAGATCGCGATGCAGGCCAAGGCGCAGGAGCGCTATGCCTCGATCCGCGACAAGCCGGCCCAGGCGCTCTGCGGGTCGGTTGTGTCGCTGCATATGAATGCAGGCCTCATGGCCGATCTGCCGTCGCTGGCGGGATCTGGCGCCGAAGGGGTTGGCCTCTTCCGGACCGAGCTGCAATTCCTGATCCGCAGTCAGGTGCCCAAACGCGGCGAGTTGGCCGCGCTTTACGCCCGCGTCATGGATGCCGCCGGTGGCAAGCGCGTGGTCTTCCGCACGCTTGATATCGGGTCCGACAAGGTGCTGCCCTATATGCGCCGCCCGGAAGAGCCGAACCCGGCCCTTGGCTGGCGCGCGATCCGCGTGGGCCTCGACAAGCCCGGCGTGATGCGGATGCAGTTGCAGGCCCTGATCCGTGCGGCGGCAGGGCGCCCCCTGTCGGTGATGTTCCCCTTCGTCGCGCAGATGGAGGAATTCGAGGGCGGGCGCCAACACGTGCTCGATGAGATCGAGCGCGAGCGGCGGCTGGGCCATATCCTGCCCGAAACCGTTGAGATCGGCGCGATGCTGGAGACGCCCAGCCTGGCCTTCGCGCCCGACAAGTTCTTTCAGATGACCGATTTCATCTCAATCGGCGGCAATGACCTGAAGCAATTCTTCTTTGCGGCCGATCGCGAGAATGAATTGGTGCGGCGGCGCTATGACACGCTGAACGTGAGCTACCTGTCGTTCATCGAACAGATCGTGGCCCGCTGCCGCGACCATGACACGCCGTTGTCGTTCTGCGGCGAGGATGCGGGCCGCCCGATTGAGGCGATCTGCTTTGCCGCGATGGGGCTTCGCTCGCTTTCGATGCGGCCCGCCTCGGTGGGGCCGGTCAAGCACATCCTTAGGCGGGTAAACTTGGACGATCTGCGACAGGTGATCGAGGGCGCGCGCGATGCCGGCGAGATGAGCGTGAGGCCTGCGGTGATGGAGTGGCTGAAAGGCCGGGTCTGAGCCGGACGGTGGCCCTCCCGCCCGTCGTCGCGGATCAAAGATCCGCTCCTCACGGTTGGGCCGGGCGCGGGCTGACGCCCGCGCGGTTGGCGCCTATTCGGCAGCGGCGGTTTTTTGATCGCGCGACTGGGCGATCCTGCGCATGGCGATGGGCGCAAGAGCCCCATGCACCGCGATCGAGAGCAACACGGTGACGATCGTAATCCGCCAGACGGCGGTCAGATCATCGAAGGTGCCGTGGGACGCGGCGAACGCGATGTAGAAGAAACTGCCCATACCCCGGATTCCGAAAAACGCAATCGACAGGCGCTGGAACCGATCGCCGCGCGTGCACAACAGCGCAAGATAGCCAATCGCGGGCCGCAGCACGAAGACCAAAAGGAAAGCGACGGCAACCTCACGCCAAGTCAGAGCGTCAAGCACCCCTGAGACTGCATAGCCGCCAACCCAGAGAAGCAGGACGGCGAGAAGGATCTTCTCAAACTGGTCAGCATAGGCGTGGGGCTGCGTGACATAGCCCTCATCCGCGCGGCCGCGCGAGGCGTTGCGCCCCACCCTTGCGGCCACGAAGACTGCCAGAAAGCCGTACCCCTCAATCGCCTCGGTCAGACCGTAGACCAGGCATGTGCTGCCCAGAAAGACCAGGCCTGCATTGGCCCCACCCGCACGGGCATCGCCCCAGGCGCCCATGACAAACCGGGCCGAGGCCCAACCGACCAGTCCGCCCATGGCCAATGCGGCGGCGATGCGCCAGCCAACATCGTAGAGCAGCCAATCGACCCCCGTCTCGGCCAGGGCCGGGCCGATTGTCGCGGCCTGCGCGGAAGCCACTGCGATCGCGAGCCAGACGAAGGGAAAGGCCAATCCGTCATTCAACCCGGCCTCGGTGGTCAGCGAGACGCGCACGTCGTCTTCGTCGCCTTCATTGGGGCCCGAGACCTGCACCTCTCGCGCCAGGACGGGATCGGTCGGCGCCAGTGCCGCCCCCAGCAGAAGGGCCGCGGCCATTGGCAACCCGGCCCAGACCCCCAGAAAGTAAAGCCCCACGATGGTCAGGGGCATCGCGACCCCCAGCAACACCCAGCTATGGGCCCATTCGCGCCGCCCCGCCTGACGGTCAACGGCCAAGCCCGCCGCCGCGAGGGCAATGATCACGATCAGCTCGGTCAGATGCTCGATCACAAGGCCCGCGACCTCGCTGCTATTCGGGTCGGGAATGTGCAGCGCGAAGGGCGTGAAGGCCAGGACGGCACCGGCGGCCACGTAAAGTGTCGGCACGCTGAGCAGGCGTTTGCCACAAACCAGAGGAAGGGCTGTCAGGCCGAGCAGGGCCAGACCGGCAACAAGATAGACGATGTCTTTTTCATCGAGCATTCGGGTGATGTAATCTGAAGTTCTGCTCTGACAAACGCATCGCCGAGGGCTTTGCAATCTGTCACGACCCATGCGAAAGAGCGGCCTGTGAAATCAGGAGATGCCCGATGATCCTCTACCCCGCTATCGACCTGAAGGACGGCCAATGTGTGCGTCTTTTGCGGGGCGAGATGTCGGAGGCGACCGTTTTCAACGATGATCCGGCGGCACAAGCCGCAGCCTTTGTGGCGGCGGGATGCGAATGGCTGCATCTGGTGGACTTGAACGGGGCGTTCGCCGGGGCGCCGGTGAATGGCGCGGCGGTTGAGGCGATTTTGGCGACCGTCAATGTGCCCTGCCAGCTGGGCGGCGGCATTCGCGATATGGCCGGGATCGAGGCTTGGCTCGGCAAAGGCCTCGCCCGGGTGATCCTGGGGACGGTGGCGGTGGAAAACCCCGATCTGGTGCGCGAGGCCGCGCGCGCCTTTCCGGGGCAGGTGGCGGTGGGTCTGGACGCACGGGGCGGCAAAGTGGCCACGCGCGGCTGGGCGGAAGAAACCGAGTTGACTGTGACCGACCTGGCCCGCGCATTTGAGGATGCCGGGATCGCGGCGATCATCTACACCGATATCGACCGCGACGGCGCGATGGGCGGGCCGAACGTGGCGGCCACAGCCGATCTGGCCCGAGCTGTGCAGTTGCCGGTGATCGCCTCTGGTGGTGTCGCGTCGCTGGCCGACCTTGTGGCGCTCCGCGACACCGGCGTCATTGCAGGCGCCATCTCAGGCCGGGCGCTTTATGACGGCGCGATTGACCTGGGTCAGGCCTTGACCGCGTTGAAAGCCTAGCTGCCAGCCGCCGCTGCGATAAAGTTGGCCAGGGCGCCTTGCATCTTGCCGATAAATTCGGCGTCTGCCGGCACGTCCATGCCTTCGAACATCGCGGCGGGATCTTCATAGGCCAGCCATGTCTGGCCATCGGTGTCCTCGTAGACCAACACCTTCAACGGCAGCACCAGGCCTGCCATCCGGTCAGCCTGCATCGCGGGCGTACCCAGTGCGGGATTGCCAAAGATCAAAAGTTGCGAGCCGCCGATATCGGACCCGACGCTGACCGCGCCGGCGCCATGATCGACCCGCGCGAAGATTGTGGCGCCCGCGCCCTCAACGGCGGCCTGGAGCGCGTCCATCGTGGCGGCGGTGTCCGCATTGCTTTCCACGCGCACCATTTCGGCGGCGGCCGGAAGTGCGGCGGCAATCGCAAAGCCTGCTCCCAAGATCATGGATTTCATCGCGAAATTCCTCCCTTTCATGTCCTCATACCGGTCGTTGCGCTTCACCTTAAACGTCCCCGCGCTCATGCCCAACAACGTTTCCGTGATCCGGCGGCGGATCGCCAAAGGGCGCCCTGCCGCATCACTTTGGCGCATTGCCGGACGTGTCCTGGCGAAGGTAGCATCCCATATCGGAGGCACGCGCCATGCAGACAGACGTCATTGCAACATCCCTGCCCGAGACCAGCGCCCTGCACGCGCGGATCGCGCCTGGCGATTTCATCGATTGCTACCGCGTCAGGGCCGAGGCGTCGCCACGCGAGGCGGCCCGGATCATCACCAGCTTCCCCGGCTGGGCGCGTCTGCTGCTCGAGCTTCGGCGGGTCGTGACAACCCCATTCGGGCTGATCAACGACGCCCCCGAGACCGGCGACCATGTCGGCATCTTCCCGGTCGAAAGCGAAACCGCGACCGAGCTGATCGCCGGCTTCAACGACCGCCACCTCGATTTTCGGGTCTCGGTTCTTTGTGAAAACGGCCATGTCCACCTGGCCACCTGGGTGCATCCGCACAATCTGGGCGGGCGGATTTATCTGGCCACCATCCTGCCGTTTCACATCCTGATCGCGCGGGATGCGCTGGCGCGGGTCGCCCGGATGCCGCTTGCGGCTTGATCGCGGGCGCGTTTTCCGAAACAAGGCGGCATGCTGAAGACCCGCATCATCCCCTGTCTCGACGTGGCCGATGGCCGCGTGGTGAAAGGCGTGAACTTCGTCGATCTGGTCGATGCCGGTGACCCGGTCGAGGCCGCGCGCGCCTATGACGCGGCCGGGGCCGACGAATTGTGCTTTCTAGATATCCACGCCACCCATGAAAACCGCGGCACGATGTATGATCTGGTCACGCGCACGGCCGAGCAATGCTTCATGCCCCTGACGGTGGGCGGTGGCGTGCGAACCTCGGCTGACGTGCGGGCCCTGCTTTTGGCGGGCGCCGACAAGGTCAGCTTCAACTCGGCCGCCGTCGCCGACCCCGATGTCGTGGCCGAGGCGGCCGACCATTTCGGCAGCCAATGCATCGTTGTGGCGATCGACGCCAAGACCGTGGCGCCCGGCAAATGGGAGATCTTCACCCATGGCGGGCGGCGCGAGACGGGGATCGACGCGGTGGAGTTTGCGCAAACGGTCGCCGCGAAGGGCGCGGGCGAGATCCTTTTGACCTCGATGGACCGCGACGGGACGCGGGCGGGCTTCAACCTGCCCCTGACCCGCGCCATCGCTGATGCCGTGACGATCCCGGTCATCGCCAGCGGCGGGGTCGGCACCTTGGATCACCTCGTCGAAGGCGTGACCGAAGGCGGCGCCAGCGCGGTTCTGGCCGCATCGATCTTTCACTTCGGTGAGTTCACCATCGGCGAGGCCAAGGCCCATATGGCCGCCGCCGGCATCCCCGTGAGGTTGACATGAGCGCCCTGACCCGCCTCGCCGCCACCATCGAGGCCCGCAAAGGTGCGGACCCCGCCAGTTCGTGGACGGCGAAACTGCTGGCCATGGGCCCCGAGAAAACTGCCGAAAAGTTCGGCGAAGAGGCAGTGGAGGCGGTGATCGAAGCCGTCAAGGGCGACCCCACCCGCCTGACCGCCGAGGCAGCCGACGTGCTCTACCACCTCCTGGTCATGTGCGCCGCCCGCGGCGTGACGCTGGCCGATATCGAGGCCGAGCTGACACGCCGCGAGGGGACATCCGGCCTGGATGAGAAGGCCGGGCGCTGATCCGAAAGCTCCTGTTCGCCAGGTTCAGAATTTCGGCTCGGGCGACGGTGCGTTCTGCAGGAAATCACGCATCTCGCGATCAACACCCGGATCGCGCATCGTCAGCTCATTTCTATTGATCCCAAGCCAGGCGATGCCCAGCCCATTGCACGACCCCGAGGTTTTGCCCTCGGGCCAATCACACCACTCAGCCGGAAAATGCGGCGGATCCTCAACGCGACCCGTCGTTGGGACCCCGTATTTCTCAATCGCACGGGTTTTCATGTCTTCGACTATGCTGCCCGCTCCGTTCATCTCGAACGTCACACCCTGCACGATCACCGGATTTTCGCTGTCATACGGCACCTGAGGGGCAAGCGAGATCACCATCTCGATATTGTCAGTCTGTACCGTATAGAACGACAGTTCGGCCTTCTGGGTGATGGGATTTTCCCTGTAATCCTCGGTCGCGCTGATCTGATCATCGGTCACGCCCAATGTTGCCTTCACAGCCTCCAGCGCCTCGGCAGCCGTCATCCGCAGTTTGACGCCTGCGATGTCGAATTGCGCCACATCATACGGGGTATAGCTATAAGGTACGTATGTGCTTTGGGCGTTTGCAGTTGCCACTGTGCAAAGGGCGATGGCCGCCGCGTAGAATGGTAATTTGAAAGACATTCATGACCTCGTTCAAAGTATGGGAAGGGACTTTATTGGCACTTACAACTAACGTTAAGCCATACGACAACGGGCCTCAAGCCACGGATGTTACAGGTCTTTCAATCCCCCTAGAGTTTTGACGAAATCACACCCGTCGCGAACCCGCCCATGCGCAATTCGCCGAAAAGACGCTGATATTCGATCTTGGGGCAGCGGTTTTGGATGACGGTCTGGCCCGCTGCCTCGGCTTGGGTCGTTGCCTCGGGGTGTTTGACGCCGATCTGCATCCAGATCGTGCGCAGATTGGGCAGATGGGTCAGCGCCTCGTCGACGATGGCGGGCACCGCGTCGGAGCGGCGGAAGATATCGACCATATCGACGGGAATGTCCGGGGGAATGTCGGCGAGGTTTCCGTAGACCGTCTCGCCGAACAGAACTTGCCCCGCCAGACCGGGATTAACCGGGATCACCCGAAACCCCTTCAGCCCCAGATAGCGCGCCACGTAATAGCTGGGCCGCACCGGATTGGCTGAAACACCGACAACAGCAATGACCTTCGTCGTGGTCAGAATGCGCTTGAGAAGATCATCGGAGTAATTAGGCATTCCACACATTAAGATGGAACCCGAAAAAGCTGAACCGAATTTTCAACCCTGATCTAGACGCGGACCACACCGCGCCAAAGATGCAAAAGCCTACTCACTGATGGCTTGAATGCTACTGTTGATGACCTCGACCCTCTGTACGGCATCATCCATATCGAACTCAAAGATCGCTCCTGGAAACCCTTGTTGTACGGGAACCCACCAGGCACGAGCCGCCATCGCCGCCTCGATGGCACCGGCACTTTCCACAACGCAGTCCATGTCGCGCAATTCAATGCAAGCTTCGGCGCGCGGCAGATGATAGACAACGGCGCCATGGGTGTAGCCTCTTTGGGCTCCGAAGCGATCAAAGAGCGCGATACTCATCTCCGCGGCACGTCGAGACTTTTGGACGTCCGATGACTGTGCCAGCTGGAGAGACAGCGTGTTGTAGGTCGCCCCAAGCACATCATAAGGGCCGCATTCATCCCACGGCTGATTGATTTCGCATGACCGGCTCATCAAATGGAGGTTGCTTTCGTAAAGTGCATGAAGTGCTTCGAACGTGCAGAGGTGGTCGGCGTTGCGATCACACTCTTGAGCGGCGCGGATCTGCTTTGCCTGATCCGCCGTCCAGAGTGGATGCGATGCATCAAGCTCGACCGGCAGGTGTCGGTAAGGCTCTGTATCTCGGTCCGCGTTGAAGTCGCGCAGCATGGCGTTCCATTCGGACGTCTCTGCATCGGCGCTGGCAAGCGTCGATGTTGCGATTGTCAGTATAATGCTGGCTGCTATGAGGAAATGGGCCATGTCTCGCTTCAAGTCGCCGGATTGTATAGCTGATGAGAGGTTAGCAGAGGAGTTTGGGTTTTCTAATCACCAATGTCGGCCGTGCCTAGGTGGAAATCACGAAAACAAACCCGCGCGCGCGGGGCGGGATGCGGTGCTCTGAGTTCCCTCCGGACGTTCTCCGCACGCGGAAAACCACACCTTCAGGCTAATAGATTAAGCGAAGGTCGGATATATTTGACGTTCAACGGTACGCAACTGGCGGAGGAGGTGGGATTCGAACCCACGGTAGACTTTCACCTACGTCGGTTTTCAAGACCGGTGCATTAAACCACTCTGCCACTCCTCCGACAGACTGCCCTTACTCGCAACGTTGTGATTCGAAAAGACGTCTCTGGAGGGCCGAAAACCGCCGAAAACACCTTTGCGGCCTTTCAATATCGCCAAAGAGACGCTAGTATTTTCGTCGCCGGGCGGACGCGCGCGGTAACAGGCACAACAGCCGAAAACGGCGTCTCGCGGGTGAACGGCCCGCGTAGGTATTGAGGGCACGACATGGCAGTATCAAGGCTGGGGCAATTGCCCTTCCTTCTGGGGACCCTTCTTATTCTGACAGCTTGCGAGGAAGGTGGAAGCGGTTCGGGCAACGATGAAACGCGCATTCCACAGGCCGGCGGGGTCAGGGTGACAGCGGCTGATATCGAGGCGCCGCAGGACTTTGCGGTCAACGAAAACGCTCTTTGGGACGGGCGCCCATCGCTTGGCGGCGTCTGGGTGGCGCATCCCGATGTCGATGACCCTGCGCGTGTGGCCGTGACCAACCCCGAGAACGGTCGGACGATCGTTGCGGCGTTGTTCCGTCGCGAGCGGGCCAATCCGGGACCCCGTACCCAGGTCTCGTCGGACGCCGCTGAAGAGTTGGGGATGCTGGCCGGTCAGCCGGTCAGGCTGCGCGTCGTCGCGCTCCGTCGGGCTGAGCCTGCGGCGCCGCCGATGCCGATCGCCGACAACATGGTCGATCCCGAAGCGCCCGCTGAGGCCGCCGCCCCCGATGCGGAAGCGGCCGAAATCGCGGCGTCCGCCACTGCAGCGATCGAGGCTGCCGACGGCGCTCCGTCCGAAGATGGCGCTGAGGCCGCCGCAGCCGTCGAAGCGCAACCTGTACCGGAGGAGCGCTCGCCCTCATCCTTCGGGCGCCGCACGCCGCGCGCCCAGGATGGCGAGGCGCAGCCGGTGCCAGAAGACGCGCCGCCCACCTCGTTCGGGCGCCGCTCGCGTCAGGCGACCACTGCCGCGACCGAGGCCGCAACGGCCACGGGTGCAGCCGCCGCCGATGTGACGGTTGCGCCGCTGGACGGTGCTGCAGCGCCGGCAGAGGCCGCCCCTGCAACAGCCGCAGCCGCGCCCGCGGGAACTGGCAACAGCTTCATCCAGGCGGCGATCTTCACCGGTGAGGCCAACGCGAACAAGGCGGCCGGAGAGCTGCGCGCGGCGGGTCTGCCTGTGAATGTCCGGCAAACCACCAGCAACGGCAGAACGCTCTATCGCGTGGTCGTGGGCCCTGGCGCGAACGCCGAGATGCTGGCAAAAGTCAGGGCGGCAGGGTATCGCGATGCCTATCCCGTGCGCGGCTGACCCCGCGCACTGATTTGCCGGCCCGGTCCGCGAGAGGAGATGTTCAGATGATCGCCCGTTTTCGCCGCTTTGCCTTTGCGGTTTTTGCAGCCGTGGCACTTGCCCATCCGGCCTTGGCTGCATTCGAGACGCGCGCTTCGGCGGCCTGGGTCTACGATCAGACGACCGGCACGGTGCTTTTGGCGAAGAATGCCGATGAACCTCTGCCACCCGCATCCATGTCGAAGATCATGACGCTGAACATGCTGTTCGAGGCGCTGCAAGACGGGCGTGTCTCGCTTGAGACGCAGTTCAACGTTTCGGCCAAGGCCAAGGCGATGGGCGGGTCGACGATGTTCCTCGACACCACCGACCGCCCGACGGTCGAGGACCTGATCAAGGGCATCGTCGTGCAATCGGGCAACGACGCCTGCGTCGTGGTGGCCGAGAACCTTGCCGGGACGGAAGAAGCCTTCGCCCGCTCGATGACCGATCGCGGCCGCGTCATCGGGCTGACCAACTCGATCTTCGCCAATTCCACCGGCTGGCCCAATCCGAACCACCGGATGAGCATGCGGGACTTGGGGCTGGTGGCCACACGCCTGGTGGAGGAGTTTCCCGAATATTATGGGTATTTCAGCCTGGAAACCTTCCCGTTTGACGGCCGGGCCCCGCAAAATCACCGCAATCGCAACCCGATCCTGAACCGGATCGAAGGGGCAGATGGCCTGAAAACCGGCCATACCTCCGAGGCGGGCTATGGCCTGGTCGGGTCGGCCAAGCAGGGTGACCGCCGCATCATCTTTGTCATCACCGGCCTCGACAGCGAGGCCGAGCGCGCCGAGGAATCCGAGCGCATCGTCAACTGGGCGTTCCGTCAATTCGTCGAACGCACCGTGGCCACCAGCGACACACGGATTGCCGAAGCCGATGTCTGGATGGGCGCGCAGGGCACAGTCGGGTTGGTCCCCGCCGAAGACGTCAATCTGCTCTTGCCCGCTGTCGTGCAGAGCGAGGTGAATGCCGAGGTCGTCTATCAAGGCCCGGTCCGCGCCCCTGTCACCGCGGGCCAGGAGGTGGGTCGCTTGGTCATCAACGTCGACGGCATGGCCCCGCGCGAGGTTGCTCTGGTCGCCGAAAGCGACGTGGCCGAGGGCGGTTACCTGACCCGGCTGCGGGCGGCCGCCAGCGCGCTCATACTGCAATTCGCTGGTGAGGCCGCAGGCCTCAATTGATGTCCCGGCGCGGTCTTTTCTTCAGCTTTGAAGGCATTGACGGATCTGGCAAATCGACCCAGGCCCGGCTTTTGGCCGAGGCGCTGAAACCGTTCTGGACCCATGTCACCCTGACCCGCGAACCCGGCGGCTCGCCCGGCGCCGAGGAGATCCGGCGATTGCTGGTCGAAGGCGCGCCCAACCGCTGGTCACCCACGACCGAGCTGCTCCTCTTCAACGCCGCGCGCCGCGACCATGTGGAACGCGTGATCCGGCCAAAAATCGCAGACGGCCATATCGTCATCACCGACCGTTTCGCGGATTCCACACGCGTTTATCAGGGCGCCTCGCACCCCGAAATGCGGCGCCTGGCGGATGAGTTGCATGCCGAGGTGATCGGCATTGAACCTGACCGCACTTTCATCATCGATATGGACCCGGCCCGCGCGCTGGCCCGTGGCCTTGCCCGCCGCTCGGGCGAGGACCGGTTCGAAGAGATGGGCGAGGCCTTTCAGGCCAAGCTGCGCGATGGTTTCCGTGACCTCGCCCAGGAATACCCGACCCGCTGCGTGGTGATCGATGGCGATCGCCCCGAAGACGTCATCGCCGGTGAAGTCCTCGCTCAGGTGCGGGCGCTGATATGAGCGAACCGATCGAAGCTGATCGCGTCGAAGGCGCGCCGCATCCGCGCGAAACCCCACGCCTGATTGGGCAAGGTGCCGCCGAGGCCGCGTTTCTGCAGGCCGCCACCTCGGGCCGCATGCATCATGCCTGGCTGATCACCGGCCCGCGCGGGGTCGGCAAGGCCACCCTGGCCTGGCGTCTGGCACGGTTTCTTCTGGCCGAAGCCCCGGCGGATGCGGGCCTTTTCGGCGAAGCGCCCGCGCCCGCCTCGCTGGATGTCCCGGGTGACCTCCCGGTCGCGCGGCGCCTGATCGCGCTGTCCGAACCCCGCCTGAAGCTGATCCGCCGCGCCTGGGACGACAAGAAGTCCGTGCTGAAAACCCAGATCACGGTTGAGGAAGCGCGCGACCTGAAGGGTTTTTTCCAGATGTCGGCCACCGATGGCGGTGCGCGCGTGGTGATCGTCGACAGCGCCGATGAGATGAACCCCTCGGCCGCCAACGCCATCCTGAAACTGCTGGAGGAACCGCCTGCAGGCGCGACGATCCTGCTGATCAGCCACCAGCCCGCACGCCTTCTGCCCACCATCCGCTCGCGCTGCCGCGAGCTGCGTCTGGCAGCCCTCGGCCCCGCCGAGATGGCCGAGGCCCTGGCCCAGGCCGGTGCCGAGGCCGCGCATCCCGAACGTCTGGCGGAGCTTTCCGGCGGGTCGGTGGGCGAGGCGATCCGGCTGGCCAATCTGGACGGCCTGGCGCTCTATACCGGGCTGATCGGCCTCTTTCGCCCTCGCCTCGATCGCCCCGCCGCGATCAAGCTGGCCGAAAGCGTCACAGGCCGCGCGAATGAACCGCGCCTTGATCTGCTTCTGCGGCTGATCGACTTGCTTTTGTCACGCGCCGCCCGCACGGCGCTGAGCGGCCCGCCGGGCGAGGCTGCCGATGGCGAGGCCGCGCTTCTGACACGCCTCGCCCCCGGCCCCCATGCGGCCCGCCCCTGGGCCGAGTTGCACCAGACGCTGGGCGCCCGCGCGCGCCACGGCAAGGCGGTCAACCTTGACCCCGCCGCGCTCATCCTCGATATCCTGCTTAAGATCGACCAATTGGCGGCGGATATCGCCGCCCGTTAGCGGGGCCCATGCCAGAAATCGTCGACAGCCACTGCCACCTCGACTTCCCCGACTTTGCCGAGGAATTGCCCGATGTCGTGGCCCGCGCCCAGTCTGCTGGCGTGACCCGCATGGTCACGATCTGCACCAAGCTGCGCAGCGAGCCCGCCGTGCGCGCCATCGCCGAGGCCCATGCCCCAGTCTTCTACGCCGCCGGCACCCACCCGATGAGCGCGGCGGATGAGCCGATGGTGACGGTCGATGACCTTATCGCCGTGGCCACCCACCCCAAGATGGTCGGCATCGGCGAGACGGGGCTGGATTACCACTACACCGCCGACAGCAAGGCGGCGCAGCAAGAAAGCCTGCGGGTTCATATCGAGGCCGCGCGCCAGACCGGCCTGCCGTTGATCATCCACGCGCGGGACGCCGATGACGACATGGCCCGAATCCTCAGCGAAGAGCATCGCGCCGGCCCCTATTCTTGCGTCATGCACTGCTTTTCCTCGGGCGCCAAGCTGGCCGAGGCCGCTTTGGACCTTGGCTTTTACCTGTCGATGTCGGGCATCGCGGCCTTTCTCAAAAGCCAGTCGTTGCGCGATATTTTCGCCGCCGCCCCGGTGACCCGTATTCTGGTTGAGACCGACGCGCCCTATCTGGCCCCTCCGCCCCATCGCGGACGCCGGAATGAGCCCGCTTATACCGCCCATACCGCGAAGGTGGGCGCCGCGCTTTTCAGCATGGACTACGCGGAGTTCGCGCGCCAGACCTCGGAAAACTTCGACCGGCTCTTCTCCAAGGCCGCCGCCTGGAAGCAGGCCGCCTGATGGCCCGGTTGAGTTTCACCGTCCTCGGCTGTGGCTCGTCCGGCGGGGTGCCGCGCCTGGGGGGGCATTGGGGCGACTGCGACCCGGAAAACCCCAAGAACCGCCGCCGCCGCTGTTCGATGCTGGTCACTCGCGAGAGCGAACAGGGCGTCACCCGCGTGCTGATCGACACCTCGCCCGATATGCGCGCGCAACTTCTGGATGCAGGTATCGGCACGCTGGATGCGGTGGTCTACACTCACTCCCATGCCGATCATGTGCATGGCCTGGATGACCTGCGCCAGATCGTCTTCAACACGCGCCAGCGCCTTCCTGTCTGGGCCGATGGCGACACGCAGGAGGCCTTGTTGTCGCGCTTTGGCTATGCCTTCGTGCAACCTGCCGACAGCCCCTACCCGCCGATCCTGAACCTGCATTCGATCCATCATGAGCCTTTCGATATCGACGGGCCGGGCGGCGCGATCACCTTTCAGCCGTTCCAGGTCGAACATGGCTCAATCGACGCGCTGGGGTTCCGCATCGGCGATCTGGCCTACCTGCCCGATGTGTCCTCCATTCCCGGCCCGGCGTGGAACGCCCTGAAAAATCTCGATTGCTGGGTGCTCGATGCGCTGCGCCGCACCCCGCATCCGACGCATGCCCATCTGCAGCAGGCGCTTGACTGGATCGACCGCGCAGCACCCACACGCGCGGTGCTGACCAACATGCATATCGATCTGGACTACGCCACGGTCGAGGCCGAGACGCCGCCCCATATCACACCTGCCTATGATGGGCTGACCATCACCTATGAGACCGCCGATTGACCGCGCTTCTTGACGTCATCCTGCCGGTCTTTCTGGTGCTGGGCTTCGGCTATGTCGCGGTCTGGCGCGGGCTGTTCAGCGATGAGGGCGTCGAGGGGCTGATGAAGTTCACCCAGAACTTCGCGATCCCCTGCCTTTTATTCCGTGCCATCTCGACCCTCGATCTGGGCCAGGACTTCAACCCGGCCCTTCTGGGCAGCTTTTACGCGGGCGCCACTCTGTGCTTCCTCCTTGGCCTTTTCGGCGCGCGCTATCTTTTCGGCCGCGCGTGGGAGGATAGCGTGGCCATCGGGTTCTGCTGCCTGTTCTCAAACTCACTGCTTCTGGGCCTGCCGATCACCGAACGCGCCTATGGCGAAGGGGCCTTGGCCGGCAATTACGCGATTATCGCGATCCACGCGCCGTTTTGCTACCTGCTGGGCATCGGCGTGATGGAGGCGGTGAAGAACCGCGGCGGCGGCATGGGGGCGACCTTCGCCAGGATCGGGCGGTCGCTGGCGTCCAACGCCCTGGTCATCGGCATCACCCTTGGGTTCGCCGTCAATCTGACCGGCCTGCCCCTGCCCGGCGTTCTGACCGACGCGCTTGACCTGATGATCCGCGCGGCCCTGCCTGCGGCCCTCTTCGGCCTCGGCGGGGTGCTCTACCGCTATCGGCCCGAGGGCGATCTGCGCACCATCGCCTTCGTCGTCGCAATCTCGCTGATGGTTCACCCCGCCATCGTCTGGGGTATGGGGCGGGCGACGGGGCTATCAGTCGATCAGTTCCGCTCGGCCGTTCTGACCGCGGCGATGGCCCCTGGTGTCAACGCCTACATCTTCGCAAACATGTATGGCGTTGCCAAACGGGTCGCGGCCTCATCGGTTCTGCTGGCGACCGGCCTTTCGATCTTGAGTGTCTGGGTCTGGCTAGCCCTTCTGCCCTGAAAATCTGGCCCCACGTTCACAAACGTCCCGCCTTTTCATCGCCGATGACCGCCCCGGCGCCGATTTTCCTGTCATCCTGCGACAGAACGGCCTGTTTCCAAGATCACCTGTTGCAAAGTGCTGCGGCCTTCGCTTTAGTCAGCGCCCAAGAGCGCGGCACAAAAGCCGCCGGATGTAACAGGGGTACCGATTTGGCCGAAGCCATGACGGACGGCGCTTTCGTCGAATTCGACCGCGTACAGAAAAGCTATGACGGCGAGACGCTCGTCGTGAAGGACCTCAACCTTGCCATGCCGAAGGGTGAGTTTCTGACGATGCTGGGCCCCTCAGGCTCGGGCAAGACCACGTGTCTGATGATGCTGGCGGGGTTTGAGACCGCCACCCATGGCGAGATCAGGCTGGACGGACGCCCGATCAACCAGGTGCCGCCGCACAAACGCGGCATCGGGATGGTGTTTCAGAATTACGCCCTCTTCCCGCATATGACGGTGAACGAAAACCTCGCCTTCCCGCTGGAAGTGCGCGGCATGTCCAAGGCCGAGCGTGAGGCAAAGGTCAAACGCGCACTGGAAATGGTGCAGATGGGTGAGTTCGGCAATCGCCGTCCCGCGCAGCTTTCCGGCGGCCAGCAGCAGCGCATCGCCCTGGCGCGCGCGCTGGTCTTCGACCCCTCGCTGGTCTTGATGGACGAACCGCTCGGTGCGCTCGACAAGCAATTGCGCGAACATATGCAGTTTGAAATCAAGCATCTGCACGAAAGCCTCGGCATCACGGTCGTCTATGTGACCCACGACCAATCCGAGGCGCTGACGATGTCTGATCGGGTCGCTGTCTTCAACGACGGGCGCATCCAGCAGCTTGCCCCGCCAGATGAGCTTTATGAGCGGCCTGAAAACAGCTTCGTCGCCCAGTTCATCGGCGAGAATAACAAACTGCGCGGCACGATTGAGACCATCGCTGGCGACAAGGCCACGGTGCGTCTGGCCACCGGAGAGTTGATCGACGCCACGCCTGTCAACGTCACGACGCAGGGTGCACAGACGCTTGTGTCAATTCGCCCCGAACGGGTGGAATTCAAGCCCGAGATGATCCCCGCGGATGCCCACACGATTGAGGCCGAAGTGCTGGAATTCATCTATATGGGCGACATCTTCCGCACCCGCCTGCGGGTGGCCGGATCGGACGATTTCGTGATGAAGAACCGCAATACGCTGGGGCAGCGGCGGCTGCAGCCCGGCGAAAAGATCACCATCGGCTGGGCGCCGCAAGACGCGCGCGCCCTGAACCCGATGTGACAAGAGAGCCCCGGGAAAAGGGGCAGGGACAAAACAACCAACGGGAGACTATGAATGAGAAAGACACTTATCCTGACCACCGCCCTTGCCGGCTTCGCCATTCCGGCGACCGCGCAGGAACTGACGGTGATGTCCTGGGGCGGCGCCTATGAGGTCAGCCAGGTCGAGGCCTATAACAAGCCGTTCGAGGCCGAGATGGGCATTTCGGTCAACATGGTGGCCGCCGACAACCCCGCCACGCCGATCAAGGCCCAGGTCGAGGCGGGCAATGTCTCGGTCGACGTGGCCGATGTGGAGTATTCCGACGCGATCCGCCTCTGCGACGAGGGCCTGCTTGAAGTGATCGACACCTCGATCCTGCCGGCCGCCCCCGATGGCACGCCTGCCGAAGATGACTTCATTGAAGGGGCGCTGACCGATTGTGCGGTGGCCAATATCGTCTGGTCGACCGTCATGGCCTACAACACCGAAAACGTCGAAGGAACGCCGGATTCGATCGACGATTTCTTCAACCTGACGGACTTCCCGGGCCAGCGCGGTCTGCGAAAGGGTGCCAAGGCCAACCTGGAAATGGCGCTGATGGCTGATGGCGTGCCGGCGGCGGAAGTCTACGATATGCTTGAGACCGACGAAGGCGTCGACCGTGCCTTCGCCAAGCTCGACACGATCAAGGACAGTGTCGTCTGGTGGGAAGCCGGCGCCCAGCCGCCGCAGCTTCTGGCCGATGGCGAAGTGGTGATGTCGACCGCCTATAATGGCCGCATCTTCAACGCTGCAATCGGTGAGGGCCAGCCGTTTGAGATCGTCTGGGATGGTCAGATCCTCGACTTCGACCTGTTTGTCATCCCCAAAGGGGCTCCGAACAAAGAGGAAGCGTTGCAATACATCGCCTTCGCCACCGACACCCAGCGCCTTGCCGATCAGGCCAGCTGGATCAGCTATGGTCCCGCGCGTCTGTCTTCGGGTCCGCTAGTCGGCCTCTACCAGGACGGCGAGACCGCGATGGGCCCGCACATGCCCACAGCCGAGGCGAACCTCGAAAACGCCCTGGTCAACAACTTTGAGTTCTGGGCCGACCGGGACGTGGAGCTGAACGAACGCTTCAACTCCTGGCTCGCCTCAAACTAATCGAAAGGACGGGGGCGGAGAGGTCCGCCCCCGCATGCTCCTATGCTGATACTCTTTCGCACATTGGTTATCGCCTTGCTTCTTGCCACGCCGCTACAGGCAGGCGACCCGGTCTGGGGCTATGACGCTTCGAACCCCGAAATGAATGCCGCCATCGAAGCGGCCCGTGCCACCCTGCCCGTCTTCTATGAAAAGATGGAGGCCACCGATCTGTCGCAGGAGGTTCTGCTTCTGAAAGTCGGCATGCCCTACGGCAACGATGGGCATGAGCATATCTGGGTTGCGGTGCTCGGCCGCGAGGGCGATCGCTTCGACGGCTATTTCGCCAATGACCCGGTCTATATCGACTACAAGCAATACGATCCGATCAGCTTCGGCGAAGAGAGTATCTCGGACTGGTTCTATTATGACGATGCCGGCATGATCCAAGGCGCCTATACGATCCGTGTGATGCTGCCCGAACTGCCCCCTGAACAGGCCGAGGAATATCGCAAAGTTCTCGCGCCCCTTCCCGAGGCGGCGAACTGATATGGGTTTGGGCGCCTCACCGGCCGTGCCACCGCGGCGCTCTGCAAACGGGATGCGCGCGCTCTGCGGGGCCCGTCTTGCCATTGAAAGCCCTGCCCCATGACGGACGCCGCGCCCCTGACCACCGCCGATGGACGCCCGCTGAAAGCTTCTCTGGCCAGTGCCCAGGCCCGCTCGCGCCGCCGCGCCTTCCTGCTGGTCTTGCCGCTCCTTTTGTTCATTCTCGTCACCTTCGTGGTGCCCATCGGGCAGATGCTGTTCCGCTCGGTCCATAACGACGCTTTCTCGGCCAACATGCCCAATCTCGTGGCGTGGTTCGCTGAAAACCCTGCCGGCACCGACCCGGACGAGGCTGCCTTCGCAGCCCTCGCTGCCGATCTCCTCCTGGCGCGCGAAAACCGTACCGCCGGTCAGATTGGCACGCGGGTCAATTACGATCTCTCGGGCTCCCGCTCGCTCTTCACTTCTGGCGCGCGTTCGGCCAACCGCTATGAAGCGCCGTTTAGAGAGGCGCTTCTCGACAAGGACGAAGATTGGGGCGACCCGCAGCTTTGGCAGGTCATGCGCAGCGCGTCGTCGGCCTATACGGGCAGCTTCTACTTGGCCGCCGTGGATGCGACCCGCGATGAGACGGGCGCGATCACATGGGCCGCCGAGAACCGGCAGATCTATATCGACCTCTTCGTGCGCACCCTTCTTCTGTCGGCGCTGATCACTTTCCTGACCTTCCTTCTGGGCTATCCCATCGCCCACCTCCTGGCGACGCTGCCGCTGCGCTATTCGAACCTTTTGATGATCTTCGTCCTCCTGCCGTTCTGGACCTCGCTTTTGGTGCGCACGACCTCGTGGATCGTGCTTCTGCAGCAGCAGGGCGTGGTCAATTCCACGCTGGTCGCGACCGGGATCATCGATGACGGAAACCGCCTGTCCATGATCTACAACCAGGCCGGCACCATCATCGCGATGACCCATATCCTGCTGCCCTTCATGGTGCTGCCGCTCTATTCCGTCATGCGCCCGATCCCGCCATCCTACGTCCGCGCGGCCCGGTCACTCGGCGCCTCGTCGTGGAAAGCGTTCCGGGCGGTCTACTTCCCGCTGACGGTGCCTGGCATCGCGGCGGGCGGGCTTCTCGTCTTCATCCTGGCGGTCGGCTACTACATCACGCCGGCGCTGGTCGGCGGCGCCTCGGGGCAGCTGATCTCGAACCTCATCGCCTACCACATGACCACGTCGCTCAACTGGTCGCTCGCCGCCGCGCTGGCCTCGATCCTCCTCGGTCTCGTGCTGCTGCTCTACTGGCTCTATGACCGCCTGATCGGCATCGACAACCTCAAGCTTGGATGATGAATCCCATGGCCTTCAGTCTGTCCCAAATCGTCCCGCCGAAGGCTTCCCCGCCCGCCAAGGGAGGCATCTGAAGATGCCAGCACCAAGCTACGCCACCCCGCTTGAGAAGACCTGGTATTACGTCTACCGCGTGATTTGCGCGCTGATCTTCCTGTTCCTGATCGCGCCGATCTTGATCATCATCCCGCTGTCGTTCAACGCCGAGCCCTACTTTACCTTCACCGAAAAGATGCTCTCCTTCGACGCGGACGGATATTCGACGCGCTGGTACGACCTGCTTCTGACCTTCGGCATGCAGGCTCCCGATGGCGCGCGGGACTGGTCATGGTGGGGCGACGTCTGGGCCAATGCTACCTGGGTACAGGTCGCCAAGAATTCGGTCATCATCGGGTTCTTCTCGACCATCCTGGCCACGTGCCTCGGCACCCTGGCCGCCCTGGGCCTGTCGCGGCCCGAAATGCCTTTTCGCCGGGCGATCATGGCGGTGCTGATCTCGCCCATGATCGTGCCGATCATCATCACCGCAACGGGGCTGTTTTTCTTCTACTCGGCCACCGGACTTGCGGGCAGCTATGTGGGGATCGTGCTGGCGCATGCCACGCTGGGCATTCCCTTCGTCATCATCACCGTCACCGCAACACTGATCGGGTTCGACCATTCGCTGACCCGCGCGGCCGCCTCGCTTGGCGCAGATCCGACAACGGCATTTTTCAAGATCACCATGCCGCTGATCCTGCCCGGCGTCATCTCGGGCGCGCTTTTCGCCTTCGTCACCTCGTTTGACGAGGTCGTCGTCGTCCTCTTCATCGCGGGCTTCGACCAGCAGACGATCCCGCGGCAGATGTGGAACGGCATCCGCGAGCAGATCAGCCCAGCGATCCTCTCGGTCGCAACGATCCTAGTGATCTTCTCCATCGCGCTTCTCACCACGGTCGAGCTCCTCCGCCGCCGCTCCGAACGTCTGCGCGGTCTGTCGCCAGCCTGACCGGGATAACGCGCCGTCACTGTGCGGCCGGATTTGGTCGAAACACGGATCAACGGTTTCATCTGCGATACTGAGCCCCTTCCGCGGTTTCTCCGCTGGGAAAGGTCGTCAATACGTATTCGCAACATGATGGCGAGACAGCCGTGATTTGAGGATTGATCGCAGCGCATCTATACAGTATACAACGGTATACCAAGCAGGAGATCAGCAATGCAAGATACGTTTCAAAGCTGTCTCATCGCGGCAAGAGCAGAATTGCAGCAGGCCCGGGCTCTTCTCGCAAATGAAATCGCCTCCTACCCGACACCCATTTCGGGGTGTGACGCACAATTCAATCACCTGATTGGTGAGCGTCAGAAGATACAAAACGCCCTTCTTGCACTGGAAAGCGCGGTTTTTGTTCCAACCCCACGCAGCCCCAGCCAGACCGTAGGCATTGAAAGTCGATAAGACCCCGCATCTCTGGCGATGTGGTCGAGATAGACGTGATCCGCGCATCTATACCTCGTGTAGAAGGCGCTAGATGATGGATCACGACCCATGATTGGAACCGTTCGGGAGGACCGTGAAGAACTACAACACGATCGATTGGAAACCTGCAGATTCATTACCTGCCTCTCTCAGAAGCGCTACACCCGCCGCCGATGCCTGATCTAATAGATGGTGCATCGAGCGCTAAGGGTCGGCGATAGGGGGACTTCGATGATCCGAATGCTCATCCCAATCCTGCGGTTTGCGAGTAAAACTTGGCTTGGCCTTGACTGCATCCTTGCTCTGCGCGCGTCGCGTGCATATGTGAAAGTTGTGAGGGTATATGTGAAAACTGGCTCTATGCTCCGCAGTCTTGCGGCACTCATCGTAGCTATTCTGCCAGGTACCGCCCTTGCGGAAGACTATCCGACACAGGCCGAACTGAAGGCCGCGGAAGGAGCTTGTGAAAGCGAATTGGGGACCGAATGCCTTCTTATGTTGGCATTCGGCGAAGCAGCAAAGATGCCCCCGCCAAACGACAACTATTTTGTAGGCGAATGGCCCCTCAATCAGATTCTCCATGCGGTCGTGGCGGCAGATGATCAGGCGCTGGCCGATCGCGTCTTTTCCCGTCTTCAAGGTGAAAACGGGCGTTTCCAAGCCCTTCTTGCGCTTGGCCGCTGGGCGCAGGCTCTGGAACTGGGTGAGACGCTCTACGGCAATGAAACTGATACATCAATTTTTGTGCCGCATATCCTTGCGGCACAGCTTGCTCAGAACGATCTGGATGCAGCTTTCGCCCTTGCTTCAACAGAGCGCTACGCAAACGCGCTGAGTGAATTGGTCGTCGGTCTCAAGCTGGTTATTGAGGGCGATACTGAGCGCGGCACCAGATTGTTGGAGAGAGTTGGTGATACTGCGCTGGTCGACAAGTCTCTCGCTCTTTTCGTTGCTAGACTCTCGGAAGCCAATCAACCCGATCGGGCAGCGGAATTGGTTTCACTGATCAGTGATCTTGATCTTCAACTTCAAATCAAAACTCATCTGGCAGATACCAATGGCTCCGATCCAGCGCCACAGCCGCGCGCGGTACTCCGTGCTCAATATGAAGAAGCTATGTTGCTGCCACGGCTCGATCGGATCGAACCGCTGGTCAAGCTGGGAGAGGCGCAGCGGCAGTCTGGTCAACTAGAAGACGCGCGTCTTAGTGCCCGCATGGCCGCCGAGGCGGCCATCCCTCGGTTCTTTCCAGCCGCGCCGATCCGAGGGCCTATTGAGAACCGG
Organism: uncultured Paracoccaceae bacterium; assembly: GCA_947503935.1. Lineage (GTDB taxonomy): Bacteria > Pseudomonadota > Alphaproteobacteria > Rhodobacterales > Rhodobacteraceae > CANNFR01. The sequence continues at coordinate 27,804 of CANNFR010000006.1, read as the reverse complement.
GCAGAAGACTTGTCCATACCGATTGCACAAACCGCACTTCTGCTGCATCGGCTTGGCCTGGACGCGCAGAAGGTCTTTGCCGTAGCCGAAATACTTATCAGCGAAATCGAAGGCACGGAACGGCTCCGGATAAACTTCCAGTTCCAAACCATCAGGGCTGAGGCCGAACAACCAGGTGCAAAGCAGACCCTTGTGGAGATGATGGAAGCTGCGGTTGCAAGAAGACCGTCCAGGCGGGAGCAAGCAGAGCTTGTCGGCATCGCCATGATCGCCCTCAATGCCGGGTTTCTGACGCAAACACAGGAAATCGCGACCGTTTTCACGGCGAACAACATCGAGAATCATGAATTTCTGAGAAAAGCAGTGGTCGAGGCATGGCTTGCCCAAAATCGTTTTGACGCCGCGATACTGACCGCGCGAGATGGTCCATTTAGCCTGATGCAATTGGTGGCCGAAGCTTTGATTGAGGCCGACCAGCGCGAGAGAGCTTTGGCTTATCTATTGGAAGAGCGTGATCGCTTTCGTCAACGCCATGCACTGGGCACCTCTAGCGAGACCACCAGACAAGTAGATGCCTTTCATCTTGCAGAATTGGGTGGACTACTTCTGCGCCTGGGTTTCGCAGAAGCCGCCGGGGATACACTGCGCGATGCCTACGATGGAACTGAGGCGCTTCCTTCCGGGGCCCGGGCGGACGCGTTGGTGCGGATTGCCCAAGCCTTTTTGCCCGAACGACCCCCCGATACCAGCCCGTTTGCCCTGATTACAAAGCTTCCATAACCTCGTCCGAGGCCTCGAAATTAGCCGTCACACGCTGGACGTCATCGTCATCTTCCAGGGTCTCGATCAGCTTCATCAGCTTCTGCATGCCGTCGAGGTCCATCTCAGTCGTGGTCTGTGGCTTCCAGACCAGTTTGGTGGTCTCGCTCTCGCCCAGTTCGGCCTCAAGGGCGGTCGAGACGGCGTTGAGGTCGGTATCGGCGCAGTAGATCCAATGGCCTTCCTCGTCGCTTTCCACATCCTCGGCGCCGGCCTCGATCGCGGCCATCATCACGGTCTCGGCGTCGCCGGCCGAGGCGGGGTAGAACACCTCGCCCTTGCGGTCGAACATGAAGCTGACCGACCCGGTCTCGCCCAGATTGCCGCCATGTTTGGTGAAGGTCGAGCGCACGGTTGAGGCGGTGCGGTTGCGGTTGTCTGTCATCGCCTCGACGATGATCGCCACGCCGTTCGGGCCATAGCCCTCATAGCGGATTTCCTCGTAATTGTCGCCCTCGCCACCGATCGCCTTCTTGATCGCGCGTTCGATATTGTCCTTGGGCATGGAATTGGCCTTGGCCTCTTTCACGGCCAGACGCAGGCGGGGGTTCTTGTCGGGGTCGGGGTCGCCCATCTTGGCGGCCACCGTGATCTCTTTCGAGAATTTCGAGAATTGCTTGGCGCGCACGGCATCCTGGCGCCCCTTGCGGTGCTGGATATTTGCCCATTTGGAATGGCCTGCCATGTCTGTCTCCGTCACTCTCGCCGTTGGAACGCCCGCTTCTATAGTCGAGGGCATCGCCCCCCTGCAAGCCCGCACAGGGGCGTTGCAATCGGGCCGCGCATCGGCTTGGGTGACACCATACGAGGAAGGCCCCGCTTATGACCACCGATCAGATCATCCTCTTCACTCTGTTCGGGGCCGTGTTCGCCCTGCTGCTCTGGGGCAAATGGCGTTATGACCTGGTGGCTTTCACCGCCTTGATGGTGGGCGTGGTCCTGGGCGCGGTGCCGGTGGAGGATGCGTTTTCCGGCTTCGGCCACCCCGCCACTCTGATCGTGGCCTTGGTTCTGGTCGTCTCGGCCGGGCTGGTGCGGTCGGGGGCGGTCTATCTGATCACCCGGACGCTGGTCGACAGCACCCGGTCGCTGGGGGCCCACATCGCCATCATGGGCGGGATCGGCGGCGTCCTGTCGGCCTTCATGAACAATGTGGCGGCCCTGGCCTTGCTGATGCCGGTCGACATCCAGACTGCGCGCAAGGCCGGGCGGTTGCCTGGCCTGTCGCTGATGCCTCTGTCCTTCGCCACCATTCTGGGCGGCATGGTCACGCTGATCGGCACGCCGCCGAATATCATCATCGCCACGATCCGCGAGCAAAGCCTGGGCGAGCCCTTCGCGATGTTCGATTTCGCCCCGGTCGGCGCGGTGACGGCGGTTGCCGGTCTGGCCTTCGTGGCCCTGATCGGCTGGCGCCTGATCCCCGAACAGCATGAGGCGCAAGCCGGTGAGACCGACCGCGAAACCGCGCAATACATCGCCGAGCTGACTGTTCCCGAAGGCTCAAAGCAGATCGGCCGCAAGGTGCGCGAGCTTTATGAGGACGGCGACAAGGCCGAGGTGGCGATCCTTGGTCTGGTGCGCGGTGGCAAGCGTATGTTCGGAACCGCGCGTGAGAAGACCATCGAGGCCGGCGATGCGCTGGTGCTTGAGGCCACGCCAGACGCGCTCGACGAATTCCGCGCGGCCCTGTCGCTCGATTTCTCCGACGCCAAGCGTGAAGAGATGATCCGCGCCGATGCCGAAGGGCTGACGGTGATCGAGGTCGTGGTCCCCATCAACGCGCGCGTCGCCGGCAAGAGCTGTCAGTCGCTGGGCCTGGCCTGGCGCCACCGTACCGTTGTGCTGGGCATCTCACGGCGCGGCCGGCGCATCACCAAGCAGGTGCGCAAGACCGTCGTGGAGCCCGGCGATATCCTGCTGCTTCTGGCGCCCGCCGATCAGGCCGAGGATGTGGCCAACTGGCTGGGCGCCCTGCCCCTCGCCGATCGCGGCCTGGCCGTGACCAATGACAGCAAGACCTGGCTGGCCATCGGGCTTTTCGCGGGCGCCGTGGCGCTGGCAAGCTTCGGGCTGATCTATCTGCCCATCGCGCTGGGTCTGGTCGTGGTGGGCTATGTTCTGACCCGGGTCATGCCCTTGTCCGAGCTTTACGATCATATCGAATGGCCCGTCGTGGTGCTTCTGGGGTCGATGATCCCGCTGGGTTCCGCACTGGAAAGCTCGGGCGGCACGGAGTTGATCGCGGGCGCCCTGGTCGGCCTGACCGAGGGCCTGCCCGCCTGGATGATCCTGACGGTGCTGATGGTCGTCACGATGACCCTGTCGGATGTTCTGAACAACACCGCCACGGCCATCGTGGCCGCACCTATCGGCATCGACATGGCCCAGCGGCTGGGCGTCTCGCCCGATCCGTTTCTGATGGCCGTCGCGGTCGCGGCGTCTTGTGCGTTTCTTACCCCCATCGGGCATAAGAACAACACCCTGATCCTGGGTCCCGGCGGCTACGGCTTTGGCGATTACTGGCGCATGGGCCTGCCCCTGGAAATACTGGTCGTCGCTGTCTCGATCCCGGCCATCCTGGTGTTCTGGCCCCTGTAAGCAAGCACCTGGCAAACGCCGGAGGCCGCCCGCCTGCAAGGCGCAGCGCAGATGATCCATGTCATGGAACTTTCGCTGAATTTGCGCCATAACGCCCTCATGACACACGCCGATTTCCTCAAAGCCCCGTTTGCCAAGCCCGTTACCATTGCTGATGCCGAAACCGGACCGGGCCGGTTCTTTAATCGCGAGCTGAGCTGGCTTGCCTTCAACTGGCGGGTTCTGGACGAAGCCAAGAACCCGCGCGTCCCGCTGCTTGAGCGTCTGCGCTTTCTCTCAATCTCGGCCACCAACCTCGATGAATTCTATACGGTCCGCGTTGCCGGCCTGCGCGAGTTGGCGCGCGCTGGCAATACCACGCCCTCCGACGACGGCCTGTCGCCCGCCGAGCAGCTGGTTCTGATCAACAACGACGCCCGCAAGCTGCTGGCCGCACAGCAAACCGTCTGGAACAAGCTCAAGCGCGAGATGGAGCGCGAGGGCATTCATATCCTCACCCGCTCCAAGCTGACCGGCCGCGACAAGGCCCATCTTGAGGAGCATTTTCTGACCAAGGTGTTCCCGATCCTGTCGCCCCTGGCCATCGACCCTGCCCACCCCTTTCCGTTCATCGCCAATACCGGCTTCTGCCTGGCCCTTCAGCTTGAGCGGAAATCCGACAAGCGCCCCTTGCAGGCGCTGCTGCCCGTACCGCATCAGATTGACCGGTTCATCCCACTGCCCGCCAAGTCCGGCCAGCACCGGTTCCTGCCGCTGGAGGAGTCGCTTCTGATCCACCTTGGCGCGCTTTTCCCAGGCTACGAGGCGCAGGCCTCATGCACCTTCCGCGTGCTCCGCGACAGCGATCTTGAGGTTGAGGATGAGGCCGAAGATCTGGTGCGCGAGTTCGAGGTCGCGCTGAAACGCCGCCGCCGGGGCGAGGTGGTGCGCATGAAGATCTCAACCGGCGCGCCGCGCAAACTGCAAGCGCTGATCATGGACGAATTGCCGGTGACCGAGGATGAGGTGGTTGAGGTGAAGGGGCTGATCGGCATGGCCGATCTCAGCGAATTGGTGCTGGATGAACGGCGCGATTTGCTCTGGCCGTCCTTCACGCCCCGCGTGCCCGAGCGGGTCCAGGACCATGAGGGCGACATGTTCGCAGCCATCCGCCAGAAGGACATGCTGCTGCATCACCCCTACGAGACCTTCGATATGGTGGTCCGCTTTCTTGAGCAGGCCGCGCGCGATCCCAACGTTCTGGCCATCAAGCAGACGCTCTACCGCACCTCACGAGAAAGTCCCATCGTCGCCGCACTCTGCGAGGCGGCCGAGATGGGCAAATCCGTCACCGCGCTGGTCGAGCTGAAGGCCCGCTTTGACGAGGCCGCCAATATCCGCCAATCGCGGCGGCTGGAACGGGCGGGCGCCCATGTCGTTTACGGGTTTCTGAACTACAAGACCCACGCCAAGATCAGCACTGTCGTCCGGCGCGAGAGCGACAGTCTGGTGACCTACACCCATTACGGCACCGGCAATTACCACCCGATCACCGCGCGGATCTATACCGACTTGTCACTCTTCACCACCGACCCGGCGCTGGGGCGCGACGCGACCAAAGTGTTCAACTACCTCTCGGGCTACGCGCAGCCCGAGAAGCTGGAAAACCTCGCTATCTCGCCCCTCGATTTGAAATCGCGCCTGATCGAGATGATTGAGCGTGAGGCGGAATACGCCCGCTCCGGCCGCCCGGCCGAGATCTGGGCCAAGATGAATTCGGTTGTCGAAAAGGACGTAATCGACGCGCTTTATGCCGCCAGCCAGGCGGGGGTGAAGATTCAGCTGGTCATGCGCGGCATCTGCTGCCTGCGCCCCGGCATTGCCGGGCTCAGCGAGAATATCCGCGTCAAATCCATCGTCGGTCGATTTCTAGAGCATTCGCGCATCATCTGCTTTGGCAACGGCCATGGCCTGCCGTCAAAGAAAGCGCGCGTCTACATCTCGTCCGCCGACTGGATGGGCCGCAACCTGACCCGCCGGGTCGAAACGCTGATCGAGATCAAAAACGATACGGTCAAGGCGCAGATTGTCGACCAGATCATGGCCGCGAACCTGGCAGATGAGGCCCAGACATGGGTGCTGAAGCCCGACGGCCAATACATCCGCTATCCACTGGCCGAGGACGCGCAGCCCTTCAATTGCCACCGCTTCTTCATGGAAAACCCCTCGCTCTCAGGTCGCGGTTCGGCCGGCGCGTCGGACGTGCCAAGGCTTGCGCATTCTAAAGACTAGAGAGGCGCCCGAAAAATCTGAGCCAGATTTTTGGGATTTCGTTTTAATCGCGCTCGACTGAGGAGCATGCGGGCCGCCAAGCATCCTCGGCTCGATGCGATAGGCTTTCTCGATCCAATCAACAAGCCGCGCTGTGCATGTTGCTCCAAGCGTCATGCATTTCTGCCCCAGATCGGACGTTCGTCGCTTGTCCCGCGGATGCCGGCGCAGTGGGACAGAGCCGCCGTTCACTTGCAGCACACACCTTCGACAAGCTAAGCCTTCTTCCGACAACGCCGCGCTAGGCATTTGGTTGCGGGCGCGATGGTTCGAGATCGGAAAACCAAAATGAAGAAGTTCTATCACCCGAAGAAAAATCCCAAGCAATACTGGGAGTACTGGGACAATGGGGACGGATCGCACACTATTCATTGGGGAGAACTCGGAACGGAAGGCGAGAGCACTATAATCAAGCGTCGCTTGCTGACTTCGGCAAGATCGCAAGTTTCGAAGCTGGAAAACGATTATACCTCAAGAGGTTATGAGGAAGTAGACTTTGAGGATCAGTATGTCCTTTTAATTGAGTACGCGGTCGACGGGTTTGGAAATGCTGACGACCTAGATAAGCGATATTCTCTTGAGGACTTTATGAATGAAGTACTGGGCTGGACAGGCTTGGGTCATTGTGACGGTGGCAGCATAGGTAGCGGTTCAATGGAGGTCTGCTGTTTTGTGGTGGATTATGAAATTGCGCGACAGGTCGTCGCTGAGCGATTGCGGGACACTGAGTTCTCGGACTATTCGAGGATATATCAAGAACGGTAGGTTTGGGCTCGCTCCCGACATTCACCGCGATCTGCACGAACAGAAGCCATGCCGTTTCTATGGAATTTGGGGCATTTTGCGACGTCAGGATCAAAGGCATCTGACGTTTGACAGGCTATCGATTTCTGATGTCGCAATTTGGTAAGGCACGCTTGAATTCCCACACACTGAAAGTGCGTAAGAGTTGAATGGGGGTTGCCTAAACTTCGGTACGCCGACCTTGGGATTATCTCAACTGAAGCATCAGAGGTTGAGTGTGTCAGATCTCGATCTCATCTTCTGGCACCACCTCACCGGGCAATTTGCGGCGGATGATGATGTCGCCGTTCGGCAGCATTTCCGGCGGGTGGTAGTCCGAGACGCTGCCCATCAGGTCGATCAGCTCCCGCAGCATCGGTTCGGCATTGGCGGCGAATTCCTCCATGCCCTCGGCCATGTCCTCAAGAGCCGGCTCCATCTCGGATATCAGGCCGCGGAAAAAAAGGCGCGCGCCTTCCTCGATCAGGCTGCGCCCCTCTTCCATCTCGGTTGAGGGGGCGTCCTGCGCCGACGCTGGCAAGGCCGACAGAGCGGCCACAAGGGCAAGGGCTGCGGGTCTCATGACATACATATAGGCGCTCTGGATGACGATTTGGAGTCAGATATCGATATCCAATGTCACCGGAAAGTGGTCTGAGGCCAGCAAAAGCGCTTTGCGCAGGGCTTTGTCGCGGTAACAGGCCCTGTCATCAAACGGGTGCCAGATCCGCCAGGCGGGGGCCTTTGCGACCAGATCGGGCGACAGCATGATGTAGTCCAGCAGGGCCGAGAGCCACCGGTTTTCCTGATGGATGAAGAACCGCGCCGTTGTGGGCGTGGCGGCCAGCGCATGGCTGAGCGCACGGCGCGCGTGCGGGTCATAAAGCCCCGCCTCTCCCGGAAGGCCCATCACGATTTCAACGCCAGATCGGCCGAAGAGCTTTTCGTACTCATCCAGACCAGGCCCGTCATTGAAATCGCCCATCACGATCAGGCTGTCGCCCAGGGCCAGATGCGCCTCGACCCGCCGCCTGAGCCAAACGCATTGTGCCAACTGCTTGCGCCGGTTCGCGATGGCCAATTGCGTGGCCTCACGCGCATTGCGGGCGCCGTGGGGGGCCTTGGATTTCACGTGAACGCCAATAATACGGAATTCAGCGCCCGAGGTCGTCTCGCAGGCCAGTTCCAAAGGGGGTTTCGAGAACGTCACCGTGTCCAGCGTCGCGTCGATATCAAGATCGATCTTGAAGCTTTCGTCAAAGCGCGGCGCGGGCGGATCAACCTGATCATCGCCCTGGGGATCATGCAAGGCGGTGATCACTGATGGATCATAGAGAAACCCGATCTCCTGCTCGGTATGGTTTCCGAAGCCCATTACGGCCTTCCGCGCCCGGATACCCGCCGCTTCGGCGAAGGATTCCAAAGCGCGCACGGTATTGCGTCGGCTATTATGATCGGGCGCCTCGACAATCATGACAGCATCCGCATCCAGCGCCTGAAAGACAGCGATGAGGGCCTCGATCTGCTCTGCACGCGTCACGTCCTGACGCCCGGACCATTGATCATCCGGCAAAAGCTGCCCGGCATTGTCGAAAAGCGCGTTGAACCATTCGACGTTGTAGGTCGCCAATCTCATAAACGGTGGGCCTTGTCGATCTCTTCCCAGGCGCGGTTGATCGCGACCAGGCGTTTTTCGGCCAGGCGCACCGCCTCCTCCGGCAGGCCACGGGCCAGCATCCGGTCAGGATGGGTCTCGCGCACCAGACGGCGCCATGCGGCGCGAACCTCGTCCATCGGCGTGTCGGGTTCGACGCCGAGCACGGCCCAAGGGTCGGGTGGGGCATCGGGCACGAACCGGCTGCGCAGGCCCAGAAACTCGCGTTCGCTGAGCCCGAAGATATCGCCCACCTGGGCCAGGAAATCATCCTCTTTCGGGTGATACTGCCCATCGGCCAGGGCGATATGGAAGAGCCCCTCCATCAGGTCGAGCAGCGTCGAATGGCCATCTGCGAACATCCCCGCGATCCGGCGGGCATATTCGTCGAACCCCGCCACATCCGTGCGGGCCATGTTGAAGACGCGCGCGGCGCTGGCTTCGTCATCGGGGTGGATGGTGAAGACCTCGCGAAAGGCCGTAACCTCATCGCGGGTGACAAGCCCATCGGCCTTGGCCATCTTGGCGCTGAGCGCGATGACCGCGATGGTAAAGGCCACGCTGCGTTCAGGCGGCGTGCGCAGGCGCTCAAACACCGTGGCCAGGCTTTCGCCCGAGGCCAGCGCCGAAAGCGCGTCGGATATGCGGGTCCAGATCGACATCCCCGCCAGCTTAACGCCAGCGGCGGTCGGTGTCAGGGCGTCAAAGCAGTTTTCTGCGCCTGCGTCAGGACGTCACTCCAGCACCCTGAGCCCGTGGGGCGTTTCGATCTCGGCGCGAAGGAATTTCTGCGTTGCAGTCTCGAAAACGACGCGATCGGTCAGCAAATACGCCTCAAGATCAGCCCTCAGCGCCTCGGCCCTGGGGTGTCTCACGACAAGCCGCTTCAAACGGCAGCCGGAATCGGGCAAACGATCGGCCGGGTGCAATGCGCCAAGCCATTCGATGATCGCCGGATGCGCACCATCAAAGGGCAATTTACCATCCTCGGGAATGGTCATGCGCCACCGGTAATCGCCCCGCCGGAGGTCATGGACCGGCCCGAGCGTGCCGGAAAGTGGCACTGGTTCGCTGTCGATATCATTCGTGCGGGCGACCCAATTTGTCAGCCGGGGCGGGCCGATGAAATGGTCGAGGTCGAACCAGCGCGGACGCCCGGGATGCGGGGCGGCCGGGTTGATGGCGATGACCTCAAGGTAGACACCAGGGCCAAGACCCAAAGGGCGATTGTGGGTCCCCATGAACCCGTGTTCACCGCCGGGAACCAAAGGCACGCCCAATACTGCTTCGACAGCCGCGGCACCCTCATCGAGCGCGGCGCAGGATATGGCGAGGTGATCGAATTCCAACATGGCTGCCCCTAATCGAGAGTGAAATTCACACGTGCTGACGCGGCTTACGGGAAAAGCAGAGTCGTTCACGGCCACTACGCCGCGGTCATCTGCGGTGTCGCAGCGCCCCCAAGGCCGCTTTGCCGCACCACCGCTTGCCTAGCCTTCGCCGCCCTCCAGCGGTCGGGCATTGAAGGTGAACAATTGCTGATCTTCGATCTTGTAGCTATTGATCAGGACCTTGGCCTTGTAGCCGGTGAGCCAGCTTTCCAGTGCGGCAGCGGCGTCGGCGTTTACATGGGAATGCAGCTCGGCATTCACAGGCAGATAGGCGTATTGGTTAATCAGTTCCTCGTCACCCTCATAAAGCAACGCCAGATCACCCTTGTTGCCAAAATTTAGCCAGCTGGCGCGATCGGTCAGGATGTAGGCATTCATGCCGGCGGCGGTGTTCAAGGCCGCCCCCATGCCCTGGCCGACCTCGTTATACCATTCGCCCTCTGGCGTGATCCCGGCCGCATCCCAAAGCGCCAGTTCGCGCTTGTGCGTACCGCTTTCATCGCCGCGGCTAACGAAGCGGGCCTGAGCTTGCTCGATCGCCACCAGCGCGTCCGACACCGTGGGCCCGCGACCAGCCCCGGCCGGATCAACGGACGGCCCGACAAGGACGAAATCGTTGTACATGATCTCACGCCGATGGGTGGCGAAACCGGCCTCGACAAACGCCTCTTCGGCGGCCCGCGCATGGACAAGTACGGCGTCGACATCGCCGGCCTCGGCCAGCTTCAGCGCCTGGCCTGTGCCGACGACCAAAAGCTGCACGTCGATCCCGGTATCTCTTTTAATTTGCGGCAACAGAAAATCCGCCAGGCCCGAATTCGCAAACGACGTGGTCACTGCCATTTTCATTTCTTCTGCGGCAGCCTGAACCGCGAAGATCGATGCGGACAGGGCCAGAAGAATAGCTCTCAATCTCATGGCAGAAGGTCTCCGTTTATATGTGCCATCGCTTCCGGCGTTGCCGGTGCGGTGAAAAACTCACAACCAGAAGCTGACTCGCGCAATAACCCATCGTGCAGGAAAAGAACATGATCCGCCAGTCTTCTGGCCTGCCCCACATTATGGGTCGACATCACAATTCGCGTACCGTCTGCGCGCGCGCTCTGCAAGATCGTTTCGATCTCGCGCGTTGAACGGCCGTCGAGATTGGCGCAAGGCTCATCCAGAAAAAGCACTTCGGGCGCACGGATCAGGGCCCGCGCAAGGGCCATCTTCTGCCGCTCTCCGCCCGAAAGGGAATTGGCGGGGTTCTCCAGCAAATCGCCCAGGCCAACCTCGGCCCCACGATCAGCGGCGCGGCGGCGCGCGGTCGCCTTACCGACACCGTCCAGCAAGAGCGGATAGGCAATGCAATCGAGGACACTGCGACGCATGAGAACCGGGCTTTGAAACACGAATGCTTGCCGCGCCCGCACCCGGTCCTTGGGCCCCTGCCAGCTCACCTTGCCGCCGCTGATCCGCTCAAGCCCGTGCATCGCCCGCAGGAGGGAGGTCTTGCCACTGCCATTCGGCCCGAGGAGGATCGTGATCCCCTCGCCCTCGATCGTCAGCGAAATCGGCCCGAGGATGCAGCGCCCACCACGGCGGATTTCGACCTGATCCAGTGTCAGGCGAAGGATTGCACTTACCATCGGCTGCCCCTTTCGGTCCGCGACAGCATATGCAACGCCAGGTTGACGGCAATCGCCAGCGCGATCAGCACGAAGCCCAGCGCCAGCGCCAGGGCGAAGTTGCCCTTGCCGGTCTCAAGCGCGATGGCCGTGGTCAGAACCCGTGTGGCGTTGTCGATATTGCCGCCCACGATCATGATCGCGCCGACCTCGCCGATGGCCCGTCCAAACCCCGCCAGAGAGGCCGTCATCAAAGCGCGCCGCCCGTCCCAAAGGAGTGCCCTCATGCGCTGGCCGCGTGTGGTGTTCAGCGAGATCAGGAGGTCGTGATAATCCGCCCAAAGCTCGCGGATCGCCTGATGCGCGATCGACGCGATGATCGGGGTGATAATGATGACTTGCGCAATGATCATGACGGTCGGCGTGAAAAGCAGCCCCAACACCCCGAACGGGCCTGAACGCGAGAACAGAATATAAACGATCAGCCCCACCACCACCGGCGGCAGCCCCATCAAAGCGTTCAAGAGTGCGATGACCACCCGGCGCATCCGAAACCGGTTGACCGCCAGCCAGGCACCCAGCGGCAGTCCGATGGCCGACGCGATCACTGTCGCCGTGACGGTGACCTGCAAAGACCGCGCCGTGATTTCGGCCAGATCGGGATCAAGCGTGATCACCAGCCGCCCCGCTTCGGCCAGCCCTTGCAGGATATCATTCATCGCAGAGCGGCCCGCCGCAGGTGAAGATCAGGTTGCATCGCGGCGTCACTAGCAGCCTCCGCCGCAGGTCTAAAGGGCGATTTTGCTGTCATGTGGAGGGCGTGCCGATCTCTGGCACCGCCATCGTCCGGCACCACGACAAAACGGCCTCATCCGTGGGCGGCAGGGGTTCGGCCACCTCGCCCGCAAAGGCCTGGAATGCCGCCAGATTGCCCGCATTGACCGAGGTCAGAACCGGGATGCCCTCCGTCAGCGCCTGCCCGATCAGCGGGCGAAACCCGCGCCCCTCGGCCTCCTGCTTGCCGAACTTGTTGACGATCAGAAGGCGTGCTCCCTCATGCAAACCAGCCTCGACCAGGCCCACCGCCTGCTCAAGCCCGCCGGCATCCAGGCGGCACCCGCGCGACAGCGGCCCCAGGCTCTGGCTGATGCGCACGACATGCCGGCCGGTCAGCACGTGCAAGTCCATATCGCAGGGCTGTGCGCCCCGCTGTTCGCCATTGACCTGAACGGCGCCGGCCAGCGGCCAGCCTTCGGCCTGAAGACGCGCGGCCACCCCGGCCAAAAGCCGGTCGGAATGCCCACGCACCTCGGTTGTCACATAGCCAAGCATCGCCACCTCTTGAAACCCCCTCGACGGGCATACAAGATAGCCGCCCAACAGGAAAGCTGCCCGATGCCCCCGCCATTGCCGATCCTTCCCCACCCCACCGATCCGCGCCTAACCCGCAGGATCACGGGCACTGATCATACCGGTGCGGCTACCGAGATTTCGGTGGTCGAGGAACGGCCCTTGACGATCTACCTGAACGCGCAGGAGATCGTGACTGCCATGACGATCGGTGATTACCCCGATTATCTGGCCCTGGGGTTCCTGCGCAATCAAGGCATGCTGCGCGCCGATGACGTGGTGACGGCGGTCGATTACGATGACGAGGTCGAAACAGTCGTGGTGCGGACCGAACGCCAGACATCCTATGAGGAGAAGGTCAAGAAAAAGACCCGCACCTCGGGCTGCGCGGTCGGCACCGTCTTCGGCGACATGATGGAGGGGCTGGACGGGCTGACCCTGCCAAAGGCCGAGTTGCGCACCAGCTGGCTCTATTCCCTCGCGCGCCAGATCAACACCACGCCGTCGCTTTACTTGGAGGCGGGCGCGATCCACGGCACGGTACTCTGCGAAGCTGACCGCCCGCTGGTCTTCATGGAGGATGTCGGCCGCCACAACGCCGTCGACAAGATCGCGGGCTTCATGTTCCGGCACGGGGTTCCTGCCGCCGACAAGATCCTCTACACGACCGGGCGCCTGACCTCGGAAATGGTCATCAAGACCGCCCTGATGGGCATCCCCGTCCTCGCCTCACGCTCGGGCTTCACCGCCTGGGGCGTCGAGATCGCCCGCGATGTCGGCCTGACCCTGATCGGGCGACTGAGGGGCCAGCGGTTCGTATGCTTAGCGGGCGAAGAGCGCCTGGTGCGTGACGCTGATCCGGCAGTAGCCGGCGAGGAGAACGCGAAGCATCGCAGAAAGGCCGCAGCAGATGACTGAGCCGTCCGAGGCGGTGACCATCACCTACCCTTCCTATGCCGCGATGGCCAGGGCGATGAGGGATATCAGAAAATACGGCTTTGCGGCGCCGTTCGATCATGTCCTGGTCGAGTTGGCCCGCCTCGTCTTAATCCTGGCGCCGCTGCTCGCTTTCCTGACCGGATATATCTCGGTGGCGGTGCTTGTGGCTTTTTTGGTCGGCTATTTTGCCCATCGTGGGTTCATGGCTTTCCTTAAGCCGGCCATGTTGCGGGCCGCCGGACCGGTCTTTGGACATGCTATGGCATCGGCCCAACATATCGCGATCCGCATGGACGATAGCGGTGTCTGGGTCGATGCCGGCCTGACCCGAACATTCTTTGATTGGCGGGTCATGCCACCGGTCGAGCGGCGAAGTCGCGGCTTGGTGCTGCGGCTGGCCTCTGAAAAGTCACTCCCGATTGTGCCATCTGCTCTCCCTGCTGGTATGTCTTTGGACTCTTTGTCAAACCAGATCACCCAATGGCACGAGGCCGCCAAATGACCCCTCTCCCCGGTGTCATTCTTGCAGGCGGCAAAGCCACGCGGATGGGTGGGGGCGACAAGGGCTTGCGTGAGGTCGGCGGGCGGCGGCTGATTGATCGGGTGGTCGCACGGCTGGGGCCGCAATGCGCGCCGCTGGCCTTGAATGCCAATGGTGATCCGGCGCGATTTGCCGATCTGGTCCTACCGGTTCTGGCCGACAGTTTGCCGGACCATCCCGGACCTTTGGCCGGCGTTCTGGCGGGGCTCGACTGGGCCGCAGATCTGGGCGCTGAGGCCATCGTCACGGCGGCCGCCGACACGCCGTTCTTCCCCACCGATCTGGCCGCGCGTCTGATTGCAGCCGCCGGCCCTTCGGGCCTGGCACTGGCGGCCTCGCCCGACGGCGGGCGGCTGCAGCGGCACCCGACTTTCGGCCTCTGGCCCGTAGCTTTGCGGCATGACCTGCGCGAGGCCCTCGAGGGCGGCTTGCGCAAGATCGTGATCTGGACCGATCGCCATGAGGCCGGAACGGCGGAATTTCCATCGGACCCCTTCGACCCCTTCTTCAACGTCAACACGCCCGATGACATCGCCGCGGCGGAGCGGCTGCTGACATGAGGCTCTACGGCGTCACCGGTTGGAAGAATTCCGGCAAGACCCACCTGATGGAACGCCTGGTGGCCGAGATCACCAGCCGGGGTCTGACCGTCTCGACCATCAAACACGCCCATCATGGCGCCGAGACCGACCGCGCGGGCACCGACAGCTATCGCCACCGGCAGGCGGGCGCGCATCAGGTGATCCTGGCCTCGCCCGCCCGCTGGGCCCTGATGCACGAATTGCGCGAAGCGCCCGAGCCCTCGCTTGAGGCATTGCTCAAATATCTGTCACCTGTCGATCTGGTGCTGATCGAGGGCTACAAGGCCGCTCCCCACCCCAAGATCGAGGCGCATCGTACGGCCACGGGCCGGGGGCTGTTGGCAAGCGAGAATACCAGCATCCGGGCCATCGCCTCGGACGGCGCACCAGACACCGCGCTACCGGTGCTGAACCTCGACGATACCGCCTCCATCGCCGATTTCATCCTGGCCGAGGTGGGTTTGTGAGTTTTGATAGGATCCTCGTCGTCGATTGGTCTGCGGCCAGCAGCCCCTCGCCCGCCAAGCCCTCTGCGGATGCGATTTGGATCGCGACCGCAGAGGTTGGCACAGGCACTGTCACCACCGCGTATCACCGAACGCGGGACGCCGCCGAAACCACGTTGAAAGCTGCCATCACCGCCGCCCTGAACGCCGGTGAGCGGCTGCTGATCGGGTTTGATTTTCCATTTGGCTACCCGGCGGGCTTTGCCGCTCAGATCTGCGGCGCACGTGACCCGTTGGCTCTGTGGGACTGGCTGACCAGCCATATCGAGGACGCCGCCGACAACACCAACAACCGGTTCCGCCTGGCGGCCGAGATCAATGCCGGTCTGCCGGGCATCGGGCCGTTCTGGGGCCGTCCGCGCAACCTGAAACTCCCCGACCTGCCCGAGAAAGGCACCGCCCGCCACGGCCACCCCTTCGCGGAACGCCGCGCGGTCGAGGCGCTGGTGACCAGCGCGCAGCCGGTCTGGAAGCTGTACACCACCGGCTCGGTCGGCTCGCAAAGCCTGCTTGGTCTGCCAGTTCTGTCGCGCCTACGCCGGACATACCCCGCGCAAATTGCCGCCTGGCCGTTCGAGCCATGGGCCGAGGCGCCCGTGGTGCTGGCAGAGGTCTACCCATCGCTTCTGGCACAGCAGGTGAAGGCGGCGATCACGGATGGGGCGATCAAGGACGAGGTGCAGGTTCGGCTGCTCTCCACCGCTCTCGCCCGGCTGGCGCGTGACGAAATGCTGGCGCCGCTTTTCGCGCCCGACGCCCCCGATAAGGTGCTTGCCGAAGAGGGGTGGATCCTTGGCGCCGGGCATGAGGCCGCTCTCGCCGCTGCTCTGCGCGCGCCCCTGATCCCGCCACGTCTGCGCGACGATTGCTTCGCCATGCCGCAGGGTGTTACCTGGGTTCCGGTGGATGACGCCCTGGACCGGTTGCAGAGCGCGCTGCGCCCGATCACCGGAACCGAAACCCTGCCCCTTGCACAGGCCGACGCCCGAGTTTTGGCGGCACCCGCCATGGCGCGCCGATCGAACCCGCCGCGCGCCAATGCGGCGGTCGATGGCTATGGCTTTGCCCATGCAGCAACCGGCGCGGGCGTGCAGCGCTTGCCTCTGATCGACGGGAGAGCTGCCGCAGGCCAACCCCATGCGGGCGCCGTGCCCCACGGCCAGGCGATCCGCATTCTGACCGGGGCGATCCTGCCCGAAGGCGTCGATACCGTGGTGCTGGAGGAAGACTGCGCGACCGATGGCGGCACCGTTGCCTTCGACGGCCCGGTCAAGCCCAACGCAAACACACGCCGCGCGGGCGAGGATGTGGCGGAGGGGGCCCAGGCCTTGCCTGCAGGGCACCGCCTGCGCGCGCCCGATCTGGCGCTGCTCTCGGCCTTGGGGGTGGCCGAGGTCAGTGCATACAGGCCGCTGCGCGTCGGCGTTCTGTCCACCGGCGACGAGATCGTCGGCAACCCCGCCAGCCCGGCCGCGCCACACCAGATCTACGACGCAAACCGCCCGATGCTGCTGGCGCTGGCCAAGGCCTGGGGCTATGTCCCGGTCGATCTGGGCCATGCGCCCGACCGCCCTGCCCGCATCGCCGCGAAACTGGGTCAGGGCGCGCGGAAGGCGGATGTGATCCTCACCTCAGGCGGCGCCTCGGCCGGGGATGAGGATCACGTCTCCAAGCTGCTCAGCGAACGCGGCACGCTGTTCAGCTGGCGCATCGCCGTCAAACCCGGCCGCCCGCTGGCCCTGGCCATGTGGGAGGGCACGCCCGTCTTCGGCCTGCCCGGCAACCCGGTCGCCGCGATGGTCTGCGCGCTGATCTTTGCGCGGCCCGCCTTTTCGCTGATGGCCGGCGCCGGCTGGGCGCAACCCTTAGCCTTCACCGTACCGGCGGCCTTCAGCAAGACCAAGAAGGCAGGGCGTCGGGAATACCTGCGCGCGCGGCTGAATGCCGAGGGCGCGGCCGACGTTTTCGCCTCGGAAGGCTCGGGCCGGATCAGCGGGCTTTCCTGGGCGACCGGCCTCGTCGAACTGCCTGACGGGGCGCTGACTGTCACGCCGGGCACGCCCGTGCGGTTTTTGCCCTATGAAGGGTTCGGTGTGGCCTGAACCCACCGGGGATTGCGGATCGCCGCCGGGCCCTTATTCTGCAACGGGCAAAGTCTGGAAAGCGACCCTCACGACCAAACGTGCAATCGTGCCGCCCGCCCTCCGCGCGGCGGCAGCGCAGTCGAAGATGTCGCCTGCTATCCTGTCGGGGACCCACCTTTTCCTGACCGGCTCAACCGGTGGTGACGCGGACGGCCATATGCCGGCCGACCCAGAACAGCAGATGCGCAGCGCCTTCGACAAGATCGGCGCCATCCTGGATGAGGCGGGGGGCGGATTTGACGCGGTGGTTGAGATGACCACCTACCATGTTGGCCTGCGCGCCCATTTCGATCTTTTCGACAAGGTCCGTCTCGATTATCTGTCCGCCCCCTACCCGGCCTGGACGGCGGTTGAGGTGGCGGGCCTCCGGCGCGAAGGCGCGATCGTCGAGATTAGGGTGATCGCCAGCACCGATCCGAACGGCTGAGCGCGGGAGGTCTACCCCCGCCGGATCGTATAGATCGTCGCAGCGCCGTCTTCCTCGGCGCTGAGCAGGTCATGGCCCGCCTCGGTGCAAAAATGCGGCACGTCCACCACCGCCGCCGGGTCGGTCGTGACCAAGCGCAAGATGGCGCCGGGCTCCATCCCCTTGAGGCGCTTGCGCGCTTTCAGCACCGGCAAGGGGCAGAGCAGGCCGGTCGCGTCGATTTCCTGATCCCAATCCATGGCGCAACAGATAGGTGAGAGGGCGTATTCTGTCCATCTCGTATGCCAAGGGCATGACACAATATGACTCTGGAAAAGCCGTGCTACGATAGAGTAATCCTATCACCAGACGGAACAGACGGATTGATTGCGCCTTGCACAGACGCCAAGACACCAAAGACCACAGGGAACGGAGCAGCTATATGGCCCTCGACCAGCAGGACGGCATCTGGAAATCGGGCAAAGGCCGCGGGCGGCGTACGCCCAAGGGCCGGCAATACGACGATGCCGCGCTGGCCGAGATCCGCGCGCTGCTGGGTGGCCGGCCGCGACGGCGTGACCTGCTGATCGAATTCCTGCACCTCATTCAGGATGCCCATGGCCATCTGTCGGCCGCCTATCTGCGCGCATTGGCCGAGGAGATGCGCCTTTCCATGGCCGAAGTGTGGGAGGTCGCGACCTTCTACGCCCATTTCGACCCGGTGCGCGAAGGCGAGGCGCCGCCCCCCGACCTGACCATCCGCGTCTGCAATTCGCTGTCTTGCGAGCTTGCAGGCTCGGAGGCGCTGATCGCCGCGTTGGGGGCGGGTCACGATCCCGCGCAGGTCCGCATCCTCCGCGCGCCCTGCATGGGCCGCTGCGACACGGCCCCGGCCCTGGAAATCGGCCATGCGCATGTCGATCACGCGACCCCTGCCAAGGTCGATGCCGTCATCGCCAAGGGCCATTTTCACGCCGAGATCCCCGACTACGAAGGGCTTGCGGCCTATCGCCAAACCGGCGGGTACGACACGCTTGCCCGCCTTTGTCAGGATGGCGATTGGGAGGCTGTCCAAGCCAAAGTTGCCGCCTCGGGTCTCCGCGGCCTTGGCGGGGCGGGCTTCCCCTCGGGCAAGAAATGGGGCTTCGTGCGCGGCAACCCTGGGCCCCGCTACCTGGCTGTGAACGGCGATGAGGGCGAGCCCGGCACATTCAAGGACCGCTATTATCTCGAACGCACGCCCCACCTGATGCTGGAAGGCATGCTGATCGCCGCCTGGGCGGTCGAGGCTGAACGGGTCTTCCTCTATATGCGCGACGAATACCCCGCCGTTCTGCATATCCTGCGGACCGAGATCGCCGCACTGGAAGAAGCCGGGCTCGTGGCATCCGGGTATATCGACCTGCGGCGCGGCGCGGGGGCGTATATCTGCGGCGAAGAAAGCGCGATGATCGAAAGCATCGAAGGCAAGCGCGGCCTGCCCCGGCACCGCCCGCCCTATGTGGCGCAAGTGGGAGTCTTCGGGCGGCCGACGCTGGTGCACAATGTCGAGACGCTGCACTGGATCGCCCGCATCTTGCGCGAGGGGCCCGAGATTCTGTCCTCGGTCGAAAAGAACGGTCGCAAGGGGCTGCGGAGTTATTCCGTCTCGGGCCGGGTCAAAGCCCCCGGCGTGCACCTTCTGCCGGCGGGGTCCACCATCCGCGACATCATCGAGGCCGCGGGCGGTATGCTCGATGGCCACACCCTCAAAGCCTACCAACCCGGCGGCCCCTCCTCGGGCCTTCTGCCCGCGTCGATGGACGACATCCCGCTGGATTTCGACACCCTGCAACCACACGGGTCTTTCATCGGCTCGGCTGCCGTCGTGGTTCTGTCAGATCACGACAGCGCCCGCGACGCCGCGCTGAACATGCTGCGGTTCTTCGAGGATGAAAGCTGCGGCCAGTGTACGCCCTGCCGGTCAGGCTGCGAGAAGGCGGTGAAACTGATGCAGGCGCCGAAATGGGATGCCGCGCTCTTGGAAGACCTCTGCGAAGTCATGGCCGACGCCTCGATCTGCGGTCTGGGGCAAGCCGCCCCGAACCCGATCCGCCTAACAATGAAGCACTTTCCCGAGGAGATATAGATATGGCCTTCGTAATACAGTTGGAGAAAGACGACCGGGAGTTTCGCTCGCTCCATCCGACAAAGGTAATTTGCAAGTATGTTATCAACGAGCGCGATAGTCGAAAGATTCTGCAACTGAATACATACGGCTCGGATCACAGAGAGGTTCCTGGAAAACTTAGCCAAACCATCCAGTTCGATGAGGAAGCAGCGCGCCAACTCTACATGCTCCTTACTCGCGAATTTGGATTTAAATGAGGGCATAAGATGCTCGGCACCAACACCCCGAATACCACCATCTTCATCCTCGACGGCCGCGAGGTCACTGCGACCGAGGGGCAGACGATCTGGGATGTCGCCCATGGGCAAGGGCTGAAAATCCCGCATCTCTGCCACAAGCCCGCGCCCGGGTATCGCCCTGACGGTAATTGCCGCGCCTGCATGGTTGAGATTGAGGGCGAACGGACGCTGGCCGCCTCGTGTATTCGCGAACCGCAGGATGGCATGGTCGTGCGGACGGCCTCCGACCGGGCCGTGAAGGCGCGCGAGATGGTGATGGAGTTGCTCGTCGCCGATCAGCCCGAGACGCCACATGACCGATCCTCGCACCTGGCCGATATGGCCGGGGCTCAGGGGGTTACGACAAGCCGCTTTCCGCCGCTGGAGCCCGCGCGCATCCCTCTGCTCGACGACAGCCACGTCGCCATGCGCGTGAACCTCGACGCCTGCATCCAGTGCGGGCTTTGCGTGCGCGCCTGCCGCGAGGTGCAGGTGAATGACGTGATCGGCATGTCGGGGCGCGGGCACGACACCTACCCCACCTTCGATTTCGCCGACCCGATGGGCGACAGCACCTGCGTGGCCTGCGGCGAATGCGTACAGGCCTGCCCGACCGGTGCGCTGATGCCCGCGACCGTGCTGGATGACGCGCAACACGGCGATAGCCGCGATTTCGACGCCGAGGTGAAGTCGATCTGCCCGTTCTGCGGTGTCGGGTGTCAGGTCTCGCTGAAGGTGAAGGACGGCAAGGTGAAGTATGTCGAGGGCATCAACGGCCCCGCCAATGAGGGCCGCCTCTGCGTCAAGGGCCGCTTCGGGTTCGACTACATTCACCACCCGCACCGGCTGACCAAACCGCTGATCCGGCGCGAGGATGCGCCCGCCAAGGGGCTGAATGTCGATCCCGGCAACCTGATGACCCATTTCCGCGAGGCGAGTTGGGATGAGGCGCTGGACGCCGCGGCAGGTAGGTTCGCCCGGTTGAAGGACGAACGGGGCGGGCAGAGCGTGGCGGGCTTCGGGTCAGCCAAATGCTCGAACGAAGAGGCGTATCTTTTTCAAAAGCTGATCCGCCAGGGCTTTGGCCACAACAATGTCGACCATTGCACGCGGCTCTGCCATGCCTCGTCGGTTGCGGCCCTGATGGAGAATGTGGGCTCTGGCGCCGTGACCGCCACGTTCAATGAGATCGAGAATGCCGATGTCGCCATCGTCATCGGCGCCAATCCGGTCGAAAACCACCCCGTCGCCGCGACCTTTTTCAAGCAATTCGCCAAGCGCGGCGGCAAGCTGATCGTGATGGACCCGCGCGGCCAGGCGCTGAAGCGGCATGCCACCCACATGCTGCAATTCCGGCCCGGCGCGGATGTGTCGATGCTGAACGCGATCATGGCCACGATCGTTGAGGAAGGCCTCTACGACGATCAATACATCGCCGCCTATACCGAGAATTGGGCGGCCGAGAAGGCGCATCTGGCCGATTTCGCGCCCGAGAAGATGGCCGAAATCTGCGGCATCCCGGCCGAGACGCTGCGTGCCGTCGCCCGCGACTTCGCCACGGCGAAAGCGGGGATGATCTTTTGGGGCATGGGCGTCAGCCAGCATATCCACGGGACCGACAATTCGCGCTGCCTGATCAGCCTCGCGCTGATGTGCGGCCATGTCGGGCGGCCCGGCACGGGGCTGCACCCCTTGCGTGGTCAGAACAACGTGCAAGGCGCGTCGGATGCGGGCCTCATCCCGATGTTCCTGCCCGATTACCAATCGGTGACAGATGATGGCATCCGCAACCGGTTCAGCCAGATCTGGGGGTCCGGCGATTTCGAGGGTCAGAAAGGGCTGACCGTCACCGAAATCCTCGATGCGGTCCACGAGGGCACCATCCGGGGCATGTACATTCTGGGCGAAAACCCGGCCATGTCCGACCCCGATGTGACCCATGCGCGCGAAGCCCTGGCCAAGCTCGACCATCTGGTCGTGCAGGATATCTTTCTGACCGAGACCGCCAATTTCGCCGACGTGATCCTGCCCGCCGCCGCGTTTTACGAAAAGGCCGGCACGGTCACCAACACCAACCGGCAGGTCCAGATGGGCCGCCCCGCCGTGCCCCCACCCGGTCAGGCGCGCGAGGATTGGGCGATCACCACCGCCCTGGCCCAGCGCCTGGGTCTGAACTGGGCCTACACCCATCCGCGCGAGGTCTTCGCCGAGATGAAAGAGGGTATGAAAAGCCTCGACAACATCACCTGGGACCGGCTTGAGGCCGAGGGGGCGGTGACCTATCCCAGCCTGTCGCCGGACGATCCCGGCCAGGCGATCGTCTTCGGCGAGGGCTTTCCGCGGCCCGAGGGCCGCGCGAAATTCACCCCCGCCAGCATCATCGCGCCCGATGAGGTGCCCGATGCCGAGTATCCGATGATCCTGACGACGGGACGCCAGCTTGAGCACTGGCACACAGGCTCAATGACCCGCCGGTCGAAAGTACTGGACGCGGTCGAGCCTGAGGCGAATTGCTCGCTCCACCCCGCCACCCTGCGGCGCTTGGGCGTTGATCCCGGCGGTCATGTGCAACTGGAAACCCGGCGCGGCACGATCACGATGATGGCGCGCGCCGACCGCGCAGTGGCCGAAGACATGGTTTTTGTCCCCTTCGCCTATGTCGAGGCGGCGGCCAACATCCTGACCAACCCGGCTATCGACCCCTACGGCAAGATCCCGGAATTCAAGTTTTCGGCCGTGAGAGTGACAGCGGCCTGAGGGGAGAACGAGGTTTCCGCCAAATGCCTGCCGCCGTTATGATGCGCAACCGAGCACCTCACAGTGGCCACCAAGGCGCCGAATTCCGGCTTGCCATCATCCGCCTTTGACGCGAGGGTGATGACCGCTAGCTTTGAACGACCCCCGGGTCGGCCAGCGGAGACGTCGCTTTGACAGTACGGCAGCGCGCCCGATGTCAAGCGGCCCGTTTCGGCAAAGCAATGCAGGATATCTGATGCTCCGTCTTACCTCTATCGCCCTGGCCCTCGCCTCCCCTGCTCTCGCCCAGGATGTCTCGGCTTTCCCTGAGCCACTGAAAGCGGACATCGTCATATTGGGCGAAATCCACGACAACGGCCTGCATCACCAGGGGCAGGCGGAGCTGATCGCCCGCATCAACCCGCAAGCCGTGGTCTTCGAGATGCTGTCGCCTGAGCAGGCGGCCGAGGTCAACGCCGATCCGCGTGCGGACATTTCTGGCCTTGGCGACCGGATTGGATGGGATGCGGCGGGCTGGCCGGATTTCGCGCTCTATCAGCCGATTTTCGAGGCGATGGGCCAAAGCCCGGCTGTGGGCGCGGCCGCCCCGCGTGAGGCGGTCCGCGGGGCCTTCGCGGATGGGGCGTTCGGCGCATTCGGACCTGCCGGCGCACGTTTCGGACTGGACACCCCCCTGCCCGAAGACCAGCGCATTCGCCGCGAGGACCAGCAATTCACGGCCCATTGCGAGGCCATGCCGCGCGATATGATGGGCGGAATGGTCGAGGCGCAGCGCTATCGCGATGCACGCTTTGCCCAAGCCACGCTGGAAGCGCTAGAGACCTATGGCAGCCCGGTCGTTCTGATTACCGGCAACGGCCATGCCCGCAAGGATTGGGCCGTGCCGTCAATGATCGGCCTGGCCGCGCCCGAGGTGACCGTCTTCACCGTGGGCTTCGTGGAAGCCCCGGCGACGGAAGATGACCCCCGCTTCGATATGACCGTCATCACCCAGGCCGCTGACCGGCCCGACCCCTGCGACGCCTTTGAAACCCAATGAAGGACCCCGTGCACCGATGTATATCGCTATGAACCGCTTTACTGTCACCGAACAGAATGCCGCCGCATTCGAGGACCTTTGGCTGGGTCGCGACAGCCACCTCAAGGATATGGACGGCTTCGTCGAATTCCACATGCTGAAAGGGCCTGCGGAGAACGGCAGGATCCTCTATGCCTCTCACACGGTCTGGGCCTCGGAAGACGCGTTTCGCGCCTGGACGAAAAGCCAGGCCTTCCGCGCCGCTCACAAGGATGCGGGCAGCACCGCCAAATTGCATGAGGGCAGCCCGAAATTCGAAGGCTTCTCAACGATCCAGCACATAGCGCGTTGACCCAGGTCAGCGGTAGAGCCCTATGCCCGACACGGCGATGTCCGCCTCAAACGCGCGGCCGATGGCCAGAACACCGATGCGCCGCAGGCGGGCCGGATCGAAAACGGCGTCGGTCCGGTGCGCCTCAAGACCGGCAAAGGGCACCTTGACCTGCACCCAATCCTCTGGCGCCGTGAATTCGGCGCGGAAGGATTGCCAGGGGCGCGTGAGCTGATCGGTGCGCAGCCGCAGATCATAGCGTTCGCCATTGCCGCGCACGTCCAGCACCAGGCCGCTGAAGGCCGAGGCATCGAACGCGCCACCGTCGTCCCGCACGTCAAACGCCATCTGGACGAAACCGCCATTATTGGCGAGCGAGACTTGCCCGCAGAGCCGCATCGCCCGCTTGCCATCGATAATTGCGGCCTCGGCAGACCCGCGCGAGACACCGCCCATCACCGTATCGGCGACATATTCCCAGTTCGGTTCAAGATCCAACGCCCGACCTCCAGATTTGATTTCCATCGCCGCAAACCGGGTGTTCCACCACGGAAACAAGTCATAGCTCCCCAAAACGATCCGCTGACGCAGTCAGATTGGCAACACGACGCCATAGAAAAAGACGCCCGAGCCAGAGGCCGGGCGCCAGTCACGGAACGAGGGACAGTGAAGCGAAACAGGGAAGTTCCGGTTCCCTGCTTCCACTGTGACATATGGGGCGCAGTTTGCGGTTGAGTAGGCACCACACGAGGATGTGATGACACCGCTACGCGATGAGGCTCGGCCAATTGGCATCGGCCTGTTCGATGAAGCCGGGGATGTCACGCTCCCAACGGCGCTGGATGCGCCGCGAGGCGTTGAGGTACAAGGCGCCTTCGTAAATCGCCCAGGCCTCCGGGATCGTGGGGGCCAGCGATCCCAGCGCCACGGCCCAGGCGCAATAGCCGCCGTAGCGGGGCGCGTAGACTTCTGGCTGCATCTCGAACTTGGCACGGTTTTCGGGCGTTGCGAAATGCCAGGTGGCGCCGCGCCAGTCCAGACTGTTCTCAACCAGGCCAGCGACAGGGGAGCCATCGGTGAAATATCCCACAGGATCCGTGCCGCCGATGGCGACACCGTCTTTCAGGAAAATCGGGCTCGGCGCGGCAAAGGCGGGGCGGGCCAGGGCAAAGGCGGCGGGCACGGCAATGGCGTGGGTGAGAAGTTTGCGGCGGGTCAGCATGGGCGAGGCTCCTGTTGCGGGACGTTTCATGCCGCGGAAGATGCCGTGTCGCCGCCCCCCTGCCTACCCACCTCGCCCAAGCGTGATGGCGCGTGCGAATTGTTTCAAACCGCGTCGCGCGCGGCATAAAGCGCCACGGCGGCCGCGTTCGACACATTGAGCGACCCGAACGGCCCCGCAGCCGGCACGCGCACCAGCGCATCACAGGTCTCGCGCGTGCGCTCGCGCAGGCCCGGGCCTTCGGCACCGAGGACCAGACCCAGAGGGCGGCCCTCCGCCCGGGCAATGCCTTGCGCCAGCGTCAGGTCGGCCTCACCATCGAGGCCGAGCAGGGTGTAGCCCATCCGCTTCAGCTCCTCCATCGCGTCAGCCAGATTCTTGACCCTGAGATAAGGCTGCCGCTCCAGCGCGCCCGAGGCGGTCTTGGCCAGCGCGCCCGTCTCGGGCGCCGAATGCTGGCGGGGCGCGATGACGGCGCGCGCGCCGAACACTTCGGCTGACCGCAGCACAGCGCCCACATTATGCGGGTCGGTGACCCGGTCGAGCAACACCACCAGAGGTGCGCCCGCGCCGGCCGCACAGATCTCGGACAAACTGCCCCAGTCCAGCGGCTTGACCTCAAGCGCCGCGCCCTGATGCACCGAACCAGGGTCAAGCGGCGCAGGAAACTTGCGCGGATCGGCGAGGTCCGCCTCGATACCCGCCTCGGCGATAGCGTCCGCCAGCTTGTGGGCGGCGTTCTTTGTGACGACCAGCCGCAGTTTTGTGCGCGCCGGGTTCATCAGCGCATCGCGCACCGCATGCAAGCCAAAAAGCCAGACCGTCTCGGCCGCGGCCGCGCGCTTGGCACGCTCCTTGTCGATCACCCAGGTCGGCTTTTTCATGTCAAATCCTCCGCGCCCCTCTTCTATGGCCGGATCCGATCAGGCGAAAGACAGCGGGCCCGTATTTATATCGGATTTTCCAGTTGACGGGTCTGAGGCCGCGCGCTATCCCGCCCGTCGCATCGGACGGCATCACCGTCCGATCAGTGGGCGACAGGCCGCAAGGTGTGGCAGGGGACTGTAACTCCCTCGCGGAGACGCACGCCTGGTTCGATTCCAGGGTCGCCCACCATTCACCCTCCCACTCAGAGCCAGATATTGCCGCGTGCGGCATTGTGCCGTTCTTACAGCGCCTTGTGCGGAGCAGCCTTTAGAGTTCGGCGGGGTTTCGTCTCTGTAACGGGGCTGAGCCGGCGGTTTCCGCGCAAAGTCTCTGCGGTTGGATTTTGCGCGATATCTATCGGTGAGCTTCGCTGCCTCTCAGGCGACCTTGAACCCGAGCACCCGGCCGTGGTCGGACCAGTCGAGTGGGAGTTCGGGCAGATCACGCAAGGCCTTTGCCCTGAGATCAACGGGCTGGCGGCCTTCGAGGATCGCCTGTGCGATGTCCGGTGCGAGCCATGCCAGCGGCAGGATGCGGCTGACGGCGCCGGGACGGAGCAGCTCCCGCTCGGTGAGTTCGGCAATGGACCCTGCCCGGCCTTCAAGAAGATCCTGCATCGAGCGTCGCACATCCGCGACTAGGGCGATGAGATCCAGATCGCGCTGCAGCACACCGGTGCCGGCCCGCAGCACGATCGGACGGTTCCGCCCCTTGCGCTGCAGGGTCATCGGCAGTTCAATGGAAGGGACGAGCACATCAGACACTACAGGATCATCGAGGAGCGGTGCGAGATTGACCCAAAGGCTGATCAGACCTTCCCGCAGATCCACCCGATGTAGATAGATTTACAAATCGTCCAAGTCGCTCGTACTGGCGACAGTGGATGTGTCCTTCACAGCCCGGTCCAACCCATCGGCAATGAACTCGGGACTCGTTCCGGCGGCGCTCAAGCCGGACGCCAACCAGGCACAGTCGGTCAGGTGATGGACGAGAGCCTCGTTTACGGCGGTTGCGAGAGCAACAGGAGGAAGGCGATCGACCTTTGGTAGGTCGTCTGCGTGTTCCGGCCTCGACACATAGTACCAATAGCGCTTCGACGCCTGAATCGATCCGGATCGAACTGTGCGCATCGCATAACTTGTCTGCATCGGGCGGTCGCGCTTGTCGAAGAGGCGGCCGTCAAGCCATCGGCGGGCTGGCCTACGGTGCCCGGATATCGGGCCGCCACCGTTGCTATCCGATCACTCCTGCACACGTCGCCAGGCGGCTTCGTCGACGATTGCAGCATGCTGCCATCGTGAAGGTCACCCTTGTGACGGACCTTGCCGAGATAGGTGGCATTGCGGAGGAGATGGTAGAGCGCGCCGGACGAGAATGGCTGCCCGCCGGTCACACGGCCGTGCTTGTCCGTCCGAACCTTGCTGACGATCCCGAGCCTGCCGCCCTGTCCGCTGGCGGCCGAAGCTGTGTGGAAACTACAGCCCGCGTGAAGGTCTAAGGCTGTTTAGCGGATCTTCGGGGCACCG